>JAFKLS010000003.1 GCA_017304675.1 Sphingobacteriia bacterium | reverse complement strand
TCAGCATTTGTACTACTATTTTCCTTTCGTCACGGGCTCGACAGAACGCTATTCAACATTTTTAATATTCATCAACAACATCACTATATTTGGCTTCAGTTCAAGCGTGACGAAACGCAGCAGCCACGCCATCGCCAAGCCCCGAACGTTGGCTGCAATATGGAAAAAATCATAATTAATTATCCCAATTTTGACACAAAAGGAAAGTACTTCTTTTCTGGAGACAAAATAATTTGGGAAAGTGTTGACAAACTATTTGAATTACTTGAAACTGAATCTAAAAGTCCAAATACACCATTTATTTATAGAGGATTAAGTGAAGCAAAATATTTTATTTTCAATTCTTCTCAAAGAGAATATATTAAACAGAAAAAATATCTGAAACTCAATGAAACAGAATATTTTTCAAACTATGAACAATTTATTCTAGATAACATTTCAAAACTTAAACTATGGCAAAATGGATTAGTGGAGAAATTTTTCCAAGCTAATGGAATATTGGAAGATAATACTATTGCATATCTAAGTTTTATGCAACACTATAATATTCCGACCCCTTTAATCGATTTTACACGTAATCCATTTGTTGCACTATATTTTGCAATATCTGATCATAATGGGTCTGTCAAAAATAATAGCGACAAACCTCTTGATGACTTTATTTCGATTTATCGAATTTATAAACCGACAATAATTCACGAACTTTTTCACGGCTTTTTCAGATTTTATAACTTAGACTTAAATAGTATTCCTTATAAAAAGTTGTCTAATTCTATCGGTTTATATTTATTAAGCAATGAAGATGGAAAACTAAAATTAAATAACAATGCAAACATCATTAATCAAGAAGGAGTATTTTACTACAATCATCATCCATTTTGCCCATTAGAAGTGAAATACAATTTAATTGTGAATGAGCTTAAAAATGAATCAAATTTAAGCGACAAAATAACAAGTAAAATTCCAATCAAAATAGGATATTGTATGAATATATACAAGAAGTTAATTCCTGAAATTAGGGAAAAACTTAATAAAATGGGAATCAACAAGGATTACTTATTTCCTGACTTTACTAAAATTCATCAACATTTATAAATACTGCAGCCAACATATGGTTTGGCGTTATGGTGGGGCGACAGTACACACTTCATCTTTTGTTCGCTATTGTGCTTTTGTTCCAGCTCGACAGTACGCTAATCAACTTTAGTTCTTAACTTCAACAAACATTAAAATATCAACACCAGTTCCGAGCTGACACTTTTCTAATCCCACCAGAAACGCCAAGCCCTGTTCGTTGCACGCCATAATTTTAAACTAACAATTAAGTCAAAATATTATGACAAAAAATTCAGCTTGGGTTAGTAACCCTACAAAAAGACAAATGATTTTGACAAATGTAGTTTGGCTGACAGGCGTTATTCTCATGACTTTAGCAATGCCTAAATTTTTTAACGAGTCAGTATTTAAATCAAAAAATTTAATGCTTTTTCTCTTAATTACAATTGCGACAATAACCGAAATAATAGTTACTCGTAATTTTTTCAAAAATCAAAATACTGACAAATGACACAATTCATAAAATATTTGACAATTATTAAAAGACATGGATTTTTAATTTGGGCAATTTGTATTTTAATTTTAGGCTTGCTCATAACTTTTGATATTTTTGGAAGCAATGGGGATTTATCAAAAACGTCAGGAATTGGAATGGCACTTATTGGAGTTATAGCAATTTTGTATTCTTTCTATTGTAATAAAAAAAATATTAGACCATAAAATTTAAGGACAACAAGCCGCTATTATAAAACGGCGTGCAACAAAGCATTTGCGTTAAGTCGGCGGACAGACAGCAAGTGCTGAGCAAAGTGCAAATTTCAACAGCAACAATAAATTGACACGATATATTTCCAAATTCCGCTTCTGCTCGTTAGCCGAAATCTCGAAGACGCAGTTGTTATAACTATAACGTTGTATTAACTGAGCTCTCTTTAATTTGTGTTCAATAAATCAAAACCATGAAACAAATCTACTTTTTCCCTCTCCTTCTACTTGCTTTTTTCAGTTGTAAAAAAGAATTATCTCCCGAAGAACTCCAAAGACAAAAGCTTGAACTTGAGCAACAGAAACTCGCTGCAATGAGAGCAAACCTTGTTAAAGACTGGAAGATTTTTAAAATTATGACAGTGAAACCAGCAAGCCAATACGGTACTATTTCGACAAGCTATTGTGAAGATGCTGCAACATTTAGTTTCAAGAGTGACAGCTCATTTAATTATATTGGTAACCCAGCCTGTTATTCACAACAAAATATCAGAGGTGTTTGGAGCTTACCAAAGTCTGATAGTTTGTTTATAACCTTTACAGAGAATTGGGTAATCGGTGCATATGAAAAATTGGAAGTAACAAAGCTGACAGCAGACACAATGAAGTGGAATATCATCGCAAGTACTGGTAATGGAAATCCTAATATTACGCAGGAGTACACTCTCATTCCAAGATAAGCAGAGTTTCTTTATATACTGGTAGAATTCGGCTAACAGGAAGCTTTGTACAATAGCGGCTGACGAAATGTAACATCAGCTTTTTGTTCGCTTATCATCATCAGTTTCCACTGACCGAACGCAGATGGACAGCAGAAATAAACATCAACTTTTGTACATTTATCAGCAACAGTTCGGGGCTTGACAGAACATGGAATACCGCTACTGCACAAAGCCCTGTACGTTAGCACCAATT
>JAFKLS010000010.1 GCA_017304675.1 Sphingobacteriia bacterium | reverse complement strand
CGGGTACTGGAAGTGAGCACAGGCAAAGTAGCGGTAACGCAACAGGTAAAAGCGATAGTGGGAGACAACAAGATAACGGTAGATATGGGTAAAACCACCAGTGCC
This sequence comes from Sphingobacteriia bacterium, assembly GCA_017304675.1. GTDB lineage: Bacteria > Bacteroidota > Bacteroidia > Chitinophagales > Chitinophagaceae > CW01. Next base: position 2,481 of record JAFKLS010000010.1, on the reverse strand, counting down.
GGTGTATATGTACTGTCAATTGATGGTGATGGTGTGCAGTACAATCCAACCAGGTTTGTTTTGGGTAAAAAATAATCGGTTAATAATAATCTTACAATTAATAAAGATGAGCTGTGTATTAACAGCTCATCTTTTATTTCATACATACCCAAAGAATATAAATAAAAAATAATGCATCTTGCCGGTTAAACAACTAACTGTAATATTTTTAAACCGTTTGTACTATTACTGAATGTCACTATATGGGTTGTACTTATTTTTATACATTATCAAAAAAAACATAAACATTGAATAGGGAGATTGTATCTATTAAGAATAGGTGTATTGATATTTATGAAGGAACACCGTGGCATGGAGATAGTATAGTATCTGTATTAAACAAAGTAGAACAGCTAAAGGCTTATAATGAAAGGGGAAAGAAAGGGCATAGCATTTACGAGCTTCTGTTGCATATGATCAATTGGAGGTTATTTGTTATTAGCAGGTTGTCCAATGAAGGGGCGCTTGAGTTTTTTGAACACCATAACTGGCGTAACCAGCCTGCTGCAAGTGATGCCGATTGGCAAAATGCAGTACATGGTTTTAGAAAAACACAGGAGCAGTTACTTTCTTATTTAAATTGTTTGCAGGACAATGTTTTGGATAGGGAAGTAAAAGAAAGAACATACAGTTTCAGGGAATTATTATACGGCATTATGCAGCACGATATTTATCATATAGGCCAAATAGCATACCTGTTAAAAGGATGATATTTTTATTGTTAGTGTAAATCATTGAAATGGGTATATGTTTAACATATACCCATTTCAATGATTATAAAATAGTGCTGTAACTGCTTATTAAAATGCTTCAGCAATGTTAATGTAAAAATTACTGTTTCCGTTGCCATAGCCTACATCAATCCTTAGGTTAACTTTATTGTTTTTGGTAATAGATCTTCTAAAACCAAAGCCCAGAGAGTGTTGCAGCTCATGCAGGTTTAGCTCTTCTATTTCATTGCTTACTTTTCCTGCACCTGCAAATAAAACACATCCCCACTTGCCAATTAACTTTCTTCTGTATTCTGCCTGAAATGCCAGAAGATTCTTGTCTCTATACCGCCCTGCATAAAACCCTCTCATCATATTGCTTCCTCCCAGGTAAGATAGTTGCGTGAAAGGCACTGCTCCTTCTTTAATGTTCAATACGCCCTGTAATGCCAATACTGCTCCTGAATGTAATTGCTTAAATTTTCTAAGGTCAGCATTCATCGCAAAATAATTGTGATCGGCGCCAAAGCATAAGTTATTCCATGTTCCATCCAAGGCAAGCAACCAGCCTTTGGTAGTATTGGTGTAATTGTCTCTTGAATCAAAAATAAAAGCTATACCTAATCCTGAATTAATGCTGCCTGAATTGCCTGTAACCGTATCAAGGCAGGAGTTTACTTTTTTGTCGGAAGTTATATGATAGTAGTTGGCATAATTATACCTCGCACCGATATAAATATCTTTCTTTATTTTTTTTAAGAATGCAAATTCTGATTTAAAAGAATTGTATGTAACCTGCTCTGTTGTCGTTTCATTCGTTTTATTACCAACGCCATAGAAATTTTCTGGATACTTATTTATGCCTATGGTTGCTTTCAGTAAATAGTTGTTCTCTTTTGTATAATGAAGTAAGCCTGCTTCATTAATAAACTGGTTATTGAAAGTGTACAGCAGGTTGCAGTTAACTTGCGATAATTTTGCGTTAGCAGATGATTTATAAAAATGCATGCCTGCAATACCAAGTGCCACACTGGTTTCAGGAGCATACGAGAATGCAGGGAATAAAACCGTTTTGCCTTTCTGATTCTTTTGAATAGGAGGGGGCGCTTGTGTAGAATCTTTTTCCATTGTTTGTGCTTTTAGGAAAAGCGATAAAAATAACATTGTTGTAAGTAAACATACTGTTCTGCTAAAAACTTTTCCATTCTGTTGTGCTAATTGTAACATGATGATGCTAATTGACTTTTGTGTATTTAAAAAAACACTTCTTTTTATATATTATATATGTTGTATGTTTTAAAGAAGTGGTGCAAACCTATAATAACAATAATTGTATACACACATGTTTGTGATGATTTGCAATTTACAATGATGAGTTGCACTATTTATGATGAATGGTTAATGAGTGTTGAATAAGTGTCTACTAAAACAATTAACTGTTATTAAGCGATAACATATTGTAATATTTAAACTACCGTTACCACCTGAATAAAGACAAACGTTTGCATGGATTGATATAAAACATAATTGCTTATTGTAAGTTTGTAACACCTTATAATAAATACATTAATACAATGATACCTATTGATTTAAGTGACAGTTTAGAGAAGGTTGCCGTACAGGTTTTTTCGAATGTGCAAAAAGGTTCAGCTTATGTGGCGCAGCAAGTGGCAGAACTCATCCGGGAGAAACAACAAAAGGGGCTTGATTGTGTGTTGGGTTTGGCAACGGG
>JAFKLS010000012.1 GCA_017304675.1 Sphingobacteriia bacterium | reverse complement strand
GTCAATGTCAACATAAAATTGTTTGTTTGTAACATCTTTTGTCTGAATTGAATATTGTTGACAAAAACCAAAATGGTTTGTAAGTGTCAAGAAAAAAACAATCAAAAATCTTTTCATATAGGGTACTTAGTTATTTGCACACAACGTTCCCGCATTTGCGTTGTTGCGGTATTTGAAATTATGTTATTCAATTAATTGTTTAGTTCAATAAAGATAAAATGTTCATCGCTTGCATTGTCGTCCAACCGCAATAACGCTAAATGCTTATGTTGGTAGTAGCCAATTAAGAATTACGATTTAGGTTGCCAGTCGTGGTCAAATTTTTTTAAATTAAAACCTAAATTTCCAAAATCAAAATTTACCATGTTCCCATCATGATTGTCATTATAAAAATTATCAATTATTATGCAGAAAGAAATAACTAAATCTTTATCGCAATTGTTTTCTGCAATTATTTTGTAATTGTCACCTGCAAACCAGGACACTGCTTTCTTGTCCCACCAAGCAATCTGTATGTCATTTTTAAATATCGAAAACTTTCTTCCAAGATGCCCATATATTTCATAAAAATCAGTCCCGCATTGACATTGATATTGATATTTCCAAAACGATTTTGTCCTAAATTCTAAAATATTATTGTCCCACCTTGTGATATTATATTTTGCATTTGGCCACGAGAATAGTTTGTTAATTTTCATTCTCGGTCTTTCACTTTCAAAACTAAATAAATTTATTTCTGGGAGAAGTTGAAAAAGTTGTCTAGTAGCTGAATAGGTTTGAGAACCGTCAATAAAGATTTGATATTTATCTCCAATTGAAATTTCTTTTTGATTAATGTCGATTTCCATGATATTAATTAAAGGTTGCCACCAATGTATCCGCATTTAAGCAGAGGCGGAATTTAGAAATATGTTGTTGAAATTAATTGAAAAAGTTGAATAGCGAAAAGGAGATGAGTACTTGCGTTGTCGTCCGCCGACTTTGCTTAAATGCCTATGTTAGCACCAGTTTTTTTGATAATATCGTTTAACTCATTTCTAATATTAGAATTTGTTGGTACTTCTGAAATACCAATTCCTAGTAATTTGCCTTTATGTTTACGCACTTTGGGTAAAATTGTTTTTTTAAATATATCTACGCTTTTGTCATATTGTTTTAAGAATCCAATGAAACAACCAGCTATATAATCTGCCATTTGAATGCCAACACTATGATGAGAAAATTCAAAATTTAAACTATCCTTGATATGATTGTATTGTTTTACAAAGTCGCCGTTACAATAAATATCAAAATAAGTGTCACGTAATAACTTACTTCTTTTGTCGTCTACTGGGTCAAAAAATAGAGTAGCAAATCCGTTTGTTTTACCATTAAGTCCATATTCTACTCTTTGCAGTAATGAGGTTATATGCATTTTATATAAATTTTCTATGGAAAACTTATTATTTGATTTATTTGATGTTACAGTGAATATTACTTCTGTACTGTCAATTTTATTAAGTATTGCTAAACATTCTTCGACATAATTGATTAATACATGGTAATCATAATCTTTTAGGAAATAATATGGCTCTTTTTCATGAATAGTTTCATTTTTTTTAAAATGACTTCTGAGAGACCATAAATATGACCATTTAATTTCTTTTGATGGAAGTTTATATTTTTTTTTAATATAGTGGAATCGATTATATAATTCTTTCCAGTCACTCGCATTGATTAGCAAAGTCGCTCTGACATAATATGGAGTCTTTTGATTGAATTTCTCATTTCTTTCTTGCTTATAGTCTCCTGATTCATCACTAAATCCAAAAAGTATTGACATAATTAAAATTGGTGCTAACGTTCACGCATTTGCGTTGTTGCGGTATTTGAAATTATATTGTTGAAGAAATTGTTTTGTTCATTAAAGATAAAATGTTCATTGCTTATTTTGTCGCACCGCATTAACGCAAATGCTCTGTTAGCACCAGTTGCTTAAAAAGAGAACTTGATATTTGTCTCTTGCATAGATTAAGTATCATTTTCTTGTGATAAGTTCTATACTCAAACTTAGTCCGACTCTCTCGGATACTCAGCTACTTAAAACTGTCAAGTTTGTTGTTCGGACTTTTATCAAGCTCCCAATATTTTAAGTTCCCCTGTCATGCAAAGGCATTTGATAAAATCATCTTTGGTTAAAGAATCTTTTTTGATTTTTATAAATGCATTAAAAATATCAACAGTTGTTGTCAAAGTATATTTATGTTCTTTGGCTATTTCAATTAAGTTCTTTCTAAATGGTTTCTTCTCTCTTTTTTTGAAATGCTTTTTATTGTCGTGATTTACAATAAAAACACCAAAGACTTTTAAATTAGGATTCTGCTTTTGTCTAATTGGAATATGTTTAGAAATTCTATAAGCCTTATCGTCTTTTGGATTTGCAGTGTCAATACCTGTTATTTCAAAAATTATTAGCAAGTCATCTAACCAAAGCCTAATGTCCTCATCGTTATATTTTTTGTCAACATTTTCAATATTGGAGAAGCCGATAGATTTGAATAATTGAACAACTGCGTTCACCAATCTGCCACCATTTGAGTCAGTGTCAACTAAGTCAACAAGGAATTTGTATTTATTAATTTTTGATTTTAATTTTCGTCTTACTTTATTTGTTTCCGAAAATAGTTTGTTTCTTTTTTCAAGTAGTTGACTTATCTCAACAAAATCTGAAGTAATATTTTTTAGCTCTTCTATTTTCATTTGCAATTGGTGCTAACGTACAGGGCTTTGTGCAGTAGCGGTATTCCATGTTCTGTCAAGCCCCGAACTGTTGCTGATAAATGTACAAAAGTTGATGTTTATTTCTGCTGTCCATCTGCGTTCGGTCAGTGGAAACTGATGATGATAAGCGAA
>JAFKLS010000015.1 GCA_017304675.1 Sphingobacteriia bacterium | reverse complement strand
TCTTTCGAAATATTTCGTAGCGAAATGACTGTTGAAGAATATAAAAAAACAATTAAAAACGGAAAAATGGAAAAATAAAAACATGCAGGCAACAAGTGCATTTGTATTATGTCGGCGGACTGTAACGCAATCGTCAACTAATTGCATCATTTGGCTTTAGTTCCAGCCTGACGTTATAAATTGATCAATAAATTTTATTATCAACATTTGTATTTTTAATCGGCACTTTTCCAGCAGATGTTTTTCAAATTCCGCCACAAACACAAATGCGAGAACGTTGGTGGCAAGCTTATTGACACACCCTAATGGAACCGTAGCGCTGCCCCGAAAAAAAATAAAAATATTTTTGCCATTTTTATTAACTGTCAGTAATATCCCCTATATTTGCATTCAGATAGTTCTTTGAGGCTTGATTCGATGCTTTTCCTTAAGTGGAGTTCCCCATGACTGTCCGAAAGGGCAAACCTTAACAGGTAAACTAACAGCAGCATTCTATCCCTCTCGCCGTAACGCCTTGTGCATTATGTCTGGGTATAAGGTGATTAGCTATGAAGTTGTTATTAGCTGTATTGATTATTTTAATACGCAGGAATTTTAAGAGGGTGTATGAGAACATTGTCTACGCATTTAGGGTATTAGCACCTAACTGTTCATATAACCATTATTTGCTTACGCAGGACAATAATGGTGTTGTCTTTAAAAACAAAATATATGAGCAGATTAAAACAAAATCGAATCATTGATAGCGCAATCGATAGTATTGCTTCTATCACAAAGAGCCAGTGTTCTCTTTCGGAAACAGACGTAAAAGTCGTAGATGAGGCAGTAACAAGACTTCAAAGCCTGAAAAGAAAAAAGGGAAAAACAAATGAGCAAATTCGTCAAGAAATCAATGCTGTTGTTTTTCTCATAATTAAACTTTTCGCTATTAAAGGCTTAGATGAAACTGAAATGCCGAACCAGTAATCCGAACACTCCTTAATTTTCTTTTTACAATGGACTTAGGCAACATAATAAAAAACATTAGAAAGCAAAGAGGTCAAACTCAATCTGAGTTTGCTCTCTCTTGTGGTATTACTCAAACTTATCTATCTCAAATTGAAAGTAATTTGAAAGAACCCAATCTTTCAACTTTAAAATCAATTAGCGAAAACTTAGATGTTCCTCTTCCAATTCTATTTTTTCTTTCGATGACCGAGGATGATGTGCAGCCAGGCAAAAGGAAAGCGTTCCAAATTGTTAGCCCTTCTGTAAAATCCTTGGTTAATGAATTCTTCTCTGTCTAAAAGCGACCGATATAAGGCTTATGAATTTAAAAAGCTTTGTCATTTACTCGGTTTTACCCGTACAGAAATGACGAAGTTACTCTCGACAATTGATTCAAACTATAAAGAATGGACTGAAAACAAGCTAGACAGTAAAGGGAATCCAAAAAAATATTTAGACGGAACAGTAAAGCAAAGAACTTTTAGAAATCCTTCGACTTTTTTGAAAGTGGTACAAAAGCGTATTAAAAGGAATGTATTAGACAAAGTTAAGTTTCCGGATTGTGTACATGGTGGAGTAAAAGGGAGAAGCAACATTACAAATGCAAAACAACATCAGGGAAAGAAATATATTTTTGAAACAGACCTGCAGGAGTTTTACCCCAATATTTCTATGCGTAGAGTTTATGAGACTTTTTTAAGCCTGGGCTATTCAACACATATATCCCACTGGCTAACGACTTTGACGACTAGAAAAAATGAATTGCCACAAGGAAGTCCTACGAGTACAGCACTTGCAAATTTGGTATTTATTCAAACAGATTTCGCTTTGCTAAAACTCTGTAACAGATACGATATAACTTATACAAGATATGTTGATGACTTGACATTTTCAGCACAAATAGATTTCGGAAAAGTAGTTCAAGAGATTTTAGACACTGTTATAGAAGGTGGATTTAAATTAAGTCGTAGAAAAACAAAGTATGAGGGTCATCAATCTGTAACAGGCATTCCCGTATTCTTAAATAAAATTGACGCACCAAATCACATCCTAGAAAAAGCAATTGCAGAAATAGATTCAGGTGCAGACAGAACGCCATATACTAACTATGTAAATAATATCCGCAAAACCAATATGAAGAAAAAAAGCCTATAATAAAATGGCAAGAAAAATCGACACACAAGCAATAGGTAAAAAAGGAGTCGTTCACACACATTCTATAATTCTTGACGGAGGGCATTTGTTTCAACCTATTGACGGCGACACAGACACAGGAATTGACGGTTTTATAAGGCTTAGAAAAAAGGTTAAGATTAAAAAAGTTATCAAAAACAAATTGACCTTGTGCGAAGAATATGTTGAAACCGGTAATCTCGTTGGTCTCCAAATAAAAACAGTCAGCAATATTCCCAATAAAGGTTCAAATTCTTACTATGTAACATTAAAAGACAAAAGTAAGTTTGGCGTTAATTTCAGTACAGAAGAAGCACTAAACAAAAAGAAACAAGTTTGGTCAAATTTTGTTGGTCCTGTTATATTAGTTTTCGTAGACTTAGAGACTAGAAAGTGTTGGTGGGCTGATTTAAACGATAAAAATTCATTTGACAACAATGGCTACATGGTAGTGGTTGACAAATCTAAAGTTTTCGACCAAACATCATTTAATCGTATAAAAAAACTTGGGAAAGAACTTTTTGCAACAAAAGAACTGATAAATATTAATACAAAAAATCATCATTTTAATTTCTTAGCTCTTTACGACTTTAAAAAAACAGCAAAAGAAGTTTATTCAAATTTAAGCGGCAGTGGAATGTTTTACCTTCCAACAATTAGCCCAATATTAGGAGAGATAAAGTATACAAGAAGTGGATGGAAACACATCACACGATTAAATCGAAGGAAAATGCGAATTTTTAATTCGATTATATTATTAGGTGTCTCTAAAACAATTTGTGAGAAAGTGTCAAATTTTACTAAAGTAAAAATGGGACTATTCAGAGAAAGTCAAAGATTTATAAAAAAAGTAGACTTTTTAACCTTGAGAGCTAATGTGCATTTTAATTTTCGACAAAGTGCAATTGTTCAGGTAGTACTTCGACGAGTAAAAACGTTTGATAAAATTCATCCCAACAACAAAATTAATGACCAAGTTTTCTTTCACTCGGTATACGAACCGTTTAGAAAAGAATAAGGACACTCTCGATTTCTAACTACAATTCATCTGAGCAAACAAGTCACTCATTCTTTGATTAATTGAAATATGAATGTCCTTACAATACAAATATAGCCGAAAGCCTGCCACCAACAAAAGTATTTGCAAAAGCAGGGCTGGACATTGTAACATCAGCTATGTACAAGCATCAGCAGCGGTTCGGGCTCGACGTTCAATGTTCAACTTTAGTTCTTAACTTCAACAACATATTTTCAAATGAGCATTTGTACCAGGCTGGACAACAAATGAATTCCCTGCCTTCGCAAATACTCGAACGTTGGCAGTAATGGTGCGACACTCTGAAAATTATCAATGACATATATCAAATCATTTTTCTTTTTGACATTTATTACATTAGCCTTAACAGCTTGTGGGCAAACAAAAAATGATCGAGTTATACTTGGAAAAACATATGCTGAACAAG
>JAFKLS010000021.1 GCA_017304675.1 Sphingobacteriia bacterium | reverse complement strand
TGGTACTTGGTTCAATCCTGGGAGAGTAGGTAGCTGCCATATTTATTATACCGCCTCATTGTTTAATAACTCTGAGGCGGTTTTTTTTGCCCATACACCACCAAATCCCATATTAGTCCGCCTTCAAGGCCCCTTTCATAGTTTGATAACTTAACTTTCAATCGCTTTATATTAGTTTTACAAAAACTCCATCATGCGAAAAACTGTTTCTCTTTGTTTATTATTATTTCTATCCGACCAATCCTTTTCACAATCACTTTTTGAATTAGAACAAAAAAAAGTTGCATTACCTAACGGCTGGAGTTTAACACCGGTTGGTAAACAAATCGCCCTCGATGATTTGCCTTTGAATATGGCCATTTCAAATTCTAAGAAATGGATAGCTGTTACCAATAACGGACAGAGTACACAATCAATTCAATTGATAGACATCGCTTCTGAAAAAATACTTTCACAAATAACAATCCCAAAAAGTTGGTATGGGCTAAAATTTGCAAACAACGATAAATTCTTATATGCAAGCGGTGGACATGATAACTGGATATTGCAATATGCAATTGAACATGAAAAACTCATTTTGAAAGACTCGATTATACTTGGCAAAAAATGGCCCAATAAAATATCGCCTACGGGGATTGAAGTTGATGACACAAGCCAAAAACTTTTTGTAGTTACGAAAGAGAATAACACCTTATATATAATTGACCTTACAAACAAACAGATTCTACAAACAGTAAGCCTGGGTGCTGAAGCATATGCATGTCAGCTTTCAAAAGATAGAAAATATTTATTTATATCGATATGGGGTGCTAATAAGGTACTTTATTATAACACAGAACAAAACAAGATAGTAGCGGAAATTAATGTTGGTGATCATCCAAACGAGATACTACTATCTAAAAACAATAAATATCTTTTTGTAGCAAATGCCAATGATAATTCTGTTTCTATTATCGACGTGCTGCAGCAAAAAGTTATTGAAACACTCAATGCAGCCTTATACCCTGATGCACCAAGCGGATCTACTACTAATGGCCTTGCTTTAAGTAGTGATGAAAAATTATTATATGTAGCCAATGCAGATAATAATTGCCTCGCTGTATTTGATGTTTCAATACCGGGGAGAAGCAAATCTAAAGGCTTTATCCCTACAGGATGGTATCCTACTAATGTTAAAGCTATTGGGCATAAACTATACGTAACTAATGGCAAAGGCTTAAGTTCTTTTGCAAACCCTAACGGGCCAGGGCCATATAAGCCAAAACAAGCAGTTAATTATCAACAGGGGGATTTAAAAAAGCCCACAGATGTACAATATATAGCCGGCCTTTTTAAAGGAACATTAAGTATTATTGATGAACCAGGTGAAAAACAATTAAGCATTTTCTCGCAGCAAGTATATAAAAATACACCTTACTCAAAAAATAAAGAACTGGTAACAGAGGGAGAAGAAGGTAACCCAATACCTTTTAGAGTAGGAGATAAATCGCCTATTAAATATGTGTTTTATATTATTAAAGAGAATAGAACCTTTGACCAGGTATTAAGTGATGTTAAAGGGGGTAATGGAGATACCAGCCTGCTTTTGTTTGGTGAAAAGTATACGCCTAATCAGCATTCGATTGTAAAGAATTTTGTATTGCTTGATAACTTTTATTGTGATGCGGAAGTAAGTGCAGATGGTCATAACTGGAGTATGGGTGCTTATGCTACAGATTATCTGGAAAAAACCTGGCCTTCCAGTTATGGTGGAAGAGGGGGCAGTTATGATGCTGAAGGTTTACGACCAATTGCCAACAATAAAAACGGGTTTATATGGGATCTTTGTAAAAGAGGAAATATCAGTTATAGAACTTATGGTGAATTTACAGAAAAAGGAAGGGCCAATATTGATGTTTTAAAAGATCATCTTTGCCCCTACTATACCGGTTGGGACTTAGGAGTACGGGATACAACAAGGTTTTATCAATGGAGAAGAGAATTTGATTCTTTAGTAATGGTGAATGCTGTGCCAAGGTTTAATACAGTTCGGTTCGGCAACGATCATACTGAAGGGTTGAAGTTAAATAAACCAACACCCTATGCGCATGTTGCAGATAATGATTTAGCGGTTGGCATGTTTGTAGACTATTTAAGTCATTCTGCTATCTGGAAAGAGAGCGCCGTATTTATTATAGAAGATGATGCACAAAACGGGCCAGACCATGTAGATGCTCATAGAACAACTGCCTATGTTATTAGTCCTTATGTAAAAAGAAATTATATTGATCATTCCATGTACTCAACATCCTCTATGCTGAGAACGATAGAATTAATACTGGGCCTTCCTCCAATGACACAATATGATGCTGCTGCAAGACCAATGTGGAAAAGCTTTACGGACAATGCAGATTTCTCCTCTTTTAATCATCTCCCTTCTAATGTAGATCTAAATGAAGTAGTGCAGAAAAAATCAACTGCTAGTACCATGAGTGAAAAATTAGACTTTAGTAAAGAAGATAATGTACCAGACCTCGTGTTTAATAATATTTTATGGATGGGTTTAAAAGGTATTCAAGCACCTGCACCAGCCCGTGCGGCATTTGTAAAAGTAGCCAACAAAAAGAAAAAAGATAATGATGATTAGTGCTATCGCCCTCCCAATAAAAAAGCTGAAAAATATTTTTCGGCTTTTTTATTAGTCATTGCTTTAAGGAACATCTTCCCCGGTTGATGCTATCCATAATTTAAACCAATCTTCCCTCGCTAATTGAATTGTAGTTGCTTGTTTTGCTTGCAGCAATCTTTCTAATTTGGTAGTGCCTACAATAGGAATAATCTTAGAAGGATGCGCTGTTAAAAAGGCAACCAAAATCTCATTAATGCCTGAACCGTACTTCTCTGCAAGCTCTGCAGCAATTGTGGTAATACTTCTAAATCTTGGGTGGGCATCATCATTTAAAATGCCGCCGCCTAACGGAGCCCATGCCATCGGAATAATATTATGCTCCATGCAATTATCTAATGAACCATCTAAGAAGCTGTTCAATCTTAAAATTGAAATCTCTATTTGGTTATATTCAATTTTCACAAACTTGTTCAGTACATTCACCTGGTGCGGCAAAAAATTAGAAACGCCGAAATGTTTTATTTTCCCTTGTTGTTTTAAATGCGCAATTGCATCGGCTACTTCTTCAGGATGTAATAAAGGGTCTGGCCTATGAATTAATAATACGTCCAGATAATCTGTTCCAAAATTCTTTAAAGAGTTTTCTGTTGACTGGATAATATGTTTTTTGGAAGTATTATAAGATTTTATTTGATGGCTTTTGTTTGATGTAACCATCTGTATGCCGCATTTTGAAATTAATTGTATTTGCAAACGCAATTCCGGTCTTAGTTTCAAAGCGTTTCCAAATTCTTCTTCCGTAGTGTAATCACCATAAATATCTGCGTGATCGAATGAAGTGATGCCATGTTGCATACACACTTCAATCATATTTAAATATTCTGTTGTTGAAAAATTAGCGCCCCATTTTCCCCAACGCATACAACCGGCAATCGGTGATGAAAATTGTATCATGCACTTAACATTTCAATAAAAGTATCAAAACATTTTTAAATAGCAGGCTCCTGCTGACTTAAACAATGCCAACTTCCCAACCCCCAAATTACATCTGTAGAATCTATGCCAATTACTTTTCTATCTGTAAAAACAGATTGAAGAATCTGCAATGCTTTATCATCATTCTTATCTCTGTAAGTTGGTACAACCACAGCAGCATTGGAAATATAAAAATTTGCATAAGATGCAGGCAAACGTTGATCTTCCCAAATAACTTCACCGGGCATTGGTAATTCAACAATGTTCAATTGTTTGCCATTCAATAAACGCATTTGTTGCAATTGTTTTAAATTATGTTGCAACAATGCATAGTTATCATCGCTTTTATTTTCTTCAATAACGGTTACAACTGTATCTGCATTTACAAAACGAACGGTATCATCAATATGGCCATCCGTATCATCGCCAACAATTCCTTCATCAACCCAAAGAATTTGATCAACGCCATAATAGTTAATAAGATATTCTTCAATCTGTGATTGATTCAAATGGGGATTACGATTCTTATTCAACAAACAGGCTGTTGATGTTAACAATGTTCCTTCTCCATTAAATTCAACAGAACCTCCTTCCATTACAATTCCCGGATGATAAACCGGTAAATTTAATTTTTTCCCAATCAAAGTTGGAATAACGTCATCCAAATCATAAGGAGGATATTTATCTCCCCAAGCATTATAGCCCCAGTCAACAATTAGTTTTTTCTTTTCTGTTGGATTAATTAAAAATGCAGGGCCATGATCTCTGCACCATGCATCATTCGTTGGATGAAAATGAAATTCAATTTTATTCAGATCAACGCCGTTAGCCTCCAAATGCTTTGCAGCAAATAGTTTCATGGTTTCATTAGCAACATTGATGTTTACTTTTTCACCTTCGGTTACAGCTTTAATAAACTGGCTGTAAGGTTTGTAAATCGTTTCAATTTTACCGGGCCAGCTTGCTTCTTTATGAGGCCAGCTTAACCAGGTTGAAGTATGTTGATGCCATTCGGCTGGAAAGAAAAATCCGAGTTGTTTAGGAGTTGAGAAGTCTGAAAGTCCGGAAGACGGGAAGTCAGGAGAAAATATTTTCATTGAATTATTTTAATGATTTTATTAAACCGTTTAGCATTACCAAAATCTCTTCACACATTTTATATATTTGATCAAAGTCTTCTTGTGAAATAATATTTTTTTTGTGCTATATAGATACAGCTAACAACTTCAATATTTGAACGCAAAGCGATTGATAGAAATCTTTTAAATTCAGTGTTTGATTGGCCGGTAGAACCTTCAGCAATATTTAATGCAACAGAATCTGCAGCTCTTTTTATTTGCGATGTTAGAATAAATAATTCTTCTTTGGGAAATTTTTGTGTTACAATATGAACAAAAGAAGATAATTCTATTGCTTTTTGCCAAACAATTAATTTTTCAAATTTAAAGGACATAATTGTTTTTTGGAAAGTCAGGAAGTTGGAAGTCAGAAAGTTAGTAGGAAAATAATAGCAACGAAATATTATTCTTTCGAACTTTCTGGCTTTTCATCTTACGAACTACTACTCATCAATAAATCTTTTGGTAATCGGTTGATAAGAATCTATTCTTCTGTCACGCATAAACGGCCAGTGGGTTCTGTAACTGTCTGTTTTATCTGTATCAATTTCAACAACCGTAGTTTCTTCTTCATCGTGTGAAGCTTTGTACAATAAAGTTCCAAAAGGGTTGCTCACAAAGCTTCCACCCCAGAATTGCATGGCACCATTTTGCTCAAAACCAACTCTATTCACGCTTACCACATGCACACCATTGGCTACTGCATGACTGCGTTGAATAGTTTGCCAAGCATTATATTGTTCAATATTGGTTGCATCGTCTTGTGAAGTTGCCCAACCAATTGCAGTTGGATAAAATAAAATTTCTGCGCCCATTAAACTGGTAATTCTTGCAGCTTCAGGATACCATTGATCCCAACAAATCAGCACACCAATGTTTGCAAATTTTGTTTTAAAAACTTTATATCCAAGATCACCCGGAGTGAAATAAAATTTTTCAAAATAGGCAGGATCATCCGGAATATGCATCTTACGATATTTTCCTAAATAAGATCCATCCGCATCTATAACGGCAGTTGTATTATGATAAAGCCCCTGAGCTCTTTTCTCAAATAAGGAAGCAATAATTACAACGCCCAATTCTTTTGCAACAGCACTCAAAGCATCTGTTGATGGGCCTGGAATACTTTCTGCCAGTTTAAAATGTTCGTAATCTTCTACATCGCAGAAATACAAAGAGGTAAACAATTCCTGCAGGCAAACTATCTGCGCGCCTTTTTTTGCAGCCTCTTTTGTTTTTTCTATTGCTTTTAAAAGATTCGCATTTTTATCGGCCGTACAACTCATTTGTACAAGGCCAATTTTAACTTTACTCATGTAAAAAAATTTCGTGGCAAAGGTAATATAACAGTAAAAGAAAACGGATTATTTATCAATGAACTTAGCAGCAGAAACTTTACTCATCTTCGTTGCGTCGCACACTTCAGCTGCATAAATCTGTTCATCATTCCATAATAAAAAAATCCCGATCCGAATTTAATCGAATCGAGACTTGATATGGTTTTACAACAAGTGTAGATTAGTATCTATTGTAGCCACCGCCACCGTTTCCACGATCGCGACCACCGCCACCAAAACCACCACGGTTGCCACCGCCGCCAAATCCACCACGGCTACCACCGCCACCGCCGAAAGATTTTTTGAAACCGCCTGGTTTTCTTTCGCCTTCTGGACGAGGTTGGCTTTCGTTTACAACGATTTTACGACCTTGAATGTCTGAATCATGTAAAGCTGCGATAGCTGCTTTTGCTGCTTCGTCATCGGCCATTTCAACAAAACCGAAACCTTTGCTACGGTTGTTCTTGAATTTGTCTGTAACGATTTTTGCAGAAGTAATTTCGCCATAAGGAGCGAATAATTCTTGTAAGTCTTCACTGGTCATTGTCCAGCTTAAGTTTCCAACGTAAATGTTCATGTTTTTTTAATTAAATGAGAAATAAAAAACCAATGTAAGTAACCAAAAACCCTGAAGCATTTACTTTTTTTTGAAACCCCCTAGGCCTTGAGAACGGTCATTGGACTCAACGAAGATAACTTTTTTATGAAAAAAACAAGTTTTTTTTGAAAAAAACGCCTAAATGTTAAAAGCCCCGGATTAACCGGGGCTTTTAACTATTTCCTTTTATAGAGAAAAATTTATTCTCCAATCACTTCAAATTCAATCTCTGTTACGTTTCCGTTGCCAAAATCAATTGAAGCTTTAAACGTGCCTAATTCTTTCACTTCATCAACAATACTGATTCTCTTACGGTCAATTTCATAACCTTTTTGGTCGCGAATAGCACGTGCAATTTGCAATGAAGTAACGCTACCGAAGATTTTGCCGGTTGTACCGGTTTTAGCGCCTACTTTAA
Source organism: Sphingobacteriia bacterium (assembly GCA_017304675.1). Lineage (GTDB taxonomy): Bacteria > Bacteroidota > Bacteroidia > Chitinophagales > Chitinophagaceae > CW01. Next base: position 193,609 of record JAFKLS010000021.1, on the reverse strand, counting down.
CAGGAGATGATTTCAATACTTCAACCACTTTGTTGATCTCAGCCAACATAGCAGCTTCTTTCTTAGCTTGAACTTTTAACTTTTCCTGAAGTTGTTTCAGGTTAGAAGGGCTTGCTTCAAGCGCGAATTTTTGAGGGATAAGGTAATTACGGGCATAACCGTTTTTTACAGTTACCACCTCGTTCTTGCCACCTAAGTTATCTACGTCTTGTATTAAAATGATTTGCATAATCTTTTTATTTAGTTCCCAGAGCCCAATCTAAGATTGTGACTGTCTTCCTGCTATTCTGCAAGGGAATTAGGGAATGGTTACTAATATTGTTTATTTCAATAAATCTGTTACGTACGGTAATAAAGCCATTTGACGGGCTTTTTTTACAGCATCAGAAACTTTACGTTGGTATTTTAAAGAGTTTCCACTTAAACGGCGAGGTAACATTTTTCCTTGCTCATTTACAAATTTTTTAAGGAATTCGATGTCTTTATAATCAACGTATTTAATGCCATATTTTTTAAAACGGCAGAATTTCTTTTTGGGTTTTTCCTGCTTAATGGCAGTTAAGTATTTAATTTCATTTTTTGCCATGATTAAGCCTCCTGTAATTTAGGGTTAGCAAATTCGCCATTTCTTTTTTTGGCATTGTATTCAACTGCATATTTATCCAGTTTGGTGAACATGAAGCGCATTTGTTGCTCATCACGCAATAACTGAATTTTCATTTTCTCATTCAATTCTGAAGGAGAAGTGTACTCTACCACCCAGTAAATACCTGTTGTTTTTTTGTTGATAGGGTAAGCAAGAGATTTTAAACCCCATGGATTACTGTGTACAATAGTACCGCCATGCTCGGTGATGTAATCTGTGTACTTTTTCTGAACGGCTTTAAATTCTTCTTCAGAAAGTACAGGAGTGAAAATCACCATTAATTCGTAACTGTTCATTACCTGTGTTTTAAATTGGTTTTATCCCAATGGGCAGCTTTGAAATCGTATCAAAGCAGAATCTGCCAAAACAGATTTGGGGCTGCAAAAGTAGGGGTTTTAAACGTACAATAAAAAGCTACAAATAGGCTATTGTGAAATTATGTTGATTATCAATGAATTAAAAACTTGTAAAGAATGAAATACAATGAAAATATTGCATTGCATTATCTATAATGGCCACAAATATCAAAATTACTCAATGCCTTAAGCCCTTAAAATTTATTTTATTCGTATATGCTCATTATGTTCAATTGTTATTCGTTTAGCCAAGGCTTTTCATTACTTCATTTCTAAATAGTTTGCCTATTGGTATTTCTGTGTTGTGTACTTCTATGAGTTCTGTTGTGAAAGATTTAATGTGCCTGGTAGATACAATGAATGAACGGTGCGTTCTGATAAATTCTTTTTCGGGCAACATGGCTTCTACTGAACTGATAGATTGTTTGGTGATGATGGTTCCACTCTTTGTAAATACTTTAATATAATCTTTCATGCTTTCAATATACAGAATGTCTTGTAAGGTTACTTTCACCATTTTCCTATCGGCCCTGAAATACACAAATGAATCTGTTTTCTTCTCTTCATTCACGAGAATGCCTGCATCGTTTTTAATAACCGTTTGCTGGTATGCTTTGTTAACTGCTTTTAAGAAGCGGTTGAAAGGAATTGGTTTCATTAAATAATCAACGGCATCTAACTCGTAGCTTTCTAAAGCATATTCTGAAAAGGCCGTGGTAAAAATTATTTTCGGCGGGTGATTTAATGTTTTTAAAAAATCATTACCACTTAACTGAGGCATTCTGATATCTAAAAATACCAGGTCTATCGATTGTTGCTGCAAAACAGTAAAAGCCTGAATGGCATTAGCGCATTCGCCCGCCAGTTCCAGCATTGGTGTTTGCTCTATATACCGGCGAATAATTTCTCTTGCAGGAGGTTCGTCATCAACAATCAGGCATTTTATGGTATTGTTTTCAGGCATAAACTTTTTCAAATGATTTTTCAGCAATAAGAGGTTCTATCTCTTCATTTTTTCTTTGCTCCAGCTCCACTTTCAGGTTTACGATAAAAACGTCTATATCATTGGTAACCATAAATTCGTGTTTGTGCGGGTATAATAACATCAATCTTTTTTCAACATTGCTTATACCTATTCCATGGTTTTTGGTATTATCTTTTGGTGTTGTAGGTTTCCCATTAATCAATTTCATCTGCATTTTATTTTGCGTTAAGGTTATATCAAGATTGATCCATGGGTTCTCCAGGATATTGCTGGCGCCATGTTTAAAGCAGTTTTCTACCAGTGGAAGCAACAATAAAGGAGCAATATGTAAATTGTATGTTTCTTCGGGTAAGTTGATGTGAATTTCTAATTTATTACCATACCTTATTTGTTCCAAGTTAATATAATCCTGAACCATTCTTAATTCTTTGGATAGGGGTACGAACGATTGATTGGCCTCATATAATATAAAGCGAAGCATGTCTGAAAGTCCGGATACCATTTTAGCTGCTATGGGCGAGGTCTTTTGTGTATAGGAATAAATATTGTTTAAAGTATTGAATAAAAAATGGGGATGCACCTGTGCTTTTAATAGCTGCAACTGCGATTCTATATTTTCTTTTTGCAATTGAAGGTTGCGTTGCTCCTCTATATACCAATGTTTCATTAGTTTAATAGCAGCGGCCATACCGCCAATAGTTAGCCCGCCTCTTAAACCTGCCAGCAGAGATTTGTAAAAATCATCGTTATATACTTTTACAGATGTATATTGGTATGCGCTTCCCCAAACAGAAATTCTTAAAGGCGTAATTGCATATTTTGTAAGCAATGCCGATACAACTGCAGTTGTAACAATAATTACCGATACAAAAATGCCGGTAAGCCAGTATTTCTGTTTTAGCAATAACTTCGGAATAACAAAATACATTAATGAGTATGCGAAAAAAATATGAACAATCAAATAAATAAACGAATCTACCATTGCGGCAGGCAGGTTTTTTACAAAGCCCTGATGCATGGTGGCAGGGGTAGATGCGTATAAAATACCCTGAAAAAATGCCCAAAAAAGCCAAAATGCTATATGGCGTGTAAGGCGGTATTTCCATTGATTAGAGAATATAAAAGGATTTTTTTGCATATTCATTTGCTTAAAAATAAGCAGCGGGCATCACTATTCAATGGCTTCTATTGAAAAATCGCCATAATAACGGTATTAGAAGACAAAAGTTCTTTATCGATAAAGCCCCGTTCCTGGAAAGGAACAGGGGAGTTTACCTAATTGTATGCTTATTTAGTATACACTAAATTGCTTTGCATACTGTCTCTTTTGTTTTCCCATGCAATAACAGATGCATCCAGTGTTTTTTCTAATTGCTTTTTAACTCTTCTTTTGTTTATGTTAAGAATTTTACCGCTCACAGTTTGTTCAAATACCAATATGTGATTATTGTTATAAAATAAAACTGTTTGCTCGGTTGGCGCACTGAGGGTGCTTTTTATAACCCAGTACCCTTTGTTAGATGTCCAATGAGGAGTACGCAGTAATGTTGACGTTGCTTCTTCTGTGTCTTGTGCAAATGATGTTACGGAAATGAAAGACAGTATAATTACTGTAGTGGCGATTATCTTTTTCATAATTAAAAATTTTATTGTGATGAATGATTAATTGTTAACGATGTAAAACTATCATTCGCCGCAAGCGATTTTTTTTATTTAAGACAAGAGCCAGCTACAGTAAGACAGAAAGCAGGTAAATGGAGATTAGGCGACAAACGGCCGTTTGTTGATGATTAAAGTAAATAATAGATATATTTTCTATTCTGCAAGCACACTATTTACACTTTAATAAGTGTTATCGTTATTGCAAGTTTAATTTTTCCAGGTGTAAAGCATTAAAGTTTTGCAAAGAACTCAGAAGCATATCCGCCGCACCAAATTTTCCTGATTTTATTTGATGATGATGCGGTACTACCACGCATTTCATCCTCGCTGCTTTTGCAGCAATCATACCATTGAATGAGTCTTCAAAACAAAGGCATTGCAAAGGGTTTGATTGTAGTTTGGCTGCACAATTTAAATAAACCTGCGGATGCGGCTTGCCATAACTCAGGTGCTCTGCAGATGCTGTACACTGAATGGTGTTTTGCAAACCGGCCATTTCAATAACCAGGTCTATTAATGACTGAGGAGAAGAAGTTGCCAACCCTATTTTGAATTTCTGGTTCCTGAAAAAATCAAAAATATATGGAACACCGGGCATTATACATCCTTTATACTTTATCTTTTGCAAAACAAGATCTACAATTTCTGCTTCTATCTGCGTATGATTTAAATGCATCGCATTTAAATACCGTAACCAATAATCTACAAACTCCTTTGTACGCAAGCCTGTTGAGCTAACATATTGCTCATGAGTAATAGCCAGGCCTTCTTTTTCAAAAACCTCTTTGGTGGCTTCTTCCCATAGGGGTTCACTATCTATCAATAATCCATCAATATCAAAAATTACCGTATTTAATTCCATCTCTCTTTATTTTGCGTTGCAAATGTATTGGCAATAAGCACTTATGCATCAGTATTTAGAGAAGATTGTTTTCAGGCACTTTAACTATATTGCAAAAGATTGCTGTCATTAAACACAACCCAATGAATTTAACTGAAAGGTTAAAACACTTAAGAATTGTTCGTTCTTTTATTTATGGAGTAGTAGGTGTTATTACTTACCCCGGTTTGGCCATCATTAATAAAATAAAAATTGAGGGTACGGAGCATTTAAAAAAACTACCCAGGAAAAATGTTTTATTTGTAAGCAACCACCAAACCTATTTTGCAGATGTAATTACCTTCATCCATATTTTTTGTGCAGTAAAATGGCGTAAACAAAACAGGCTTGGAGTGCCTTATTATTTATTAAACCCCTTTACTAATTTGTATTTTGTGGCTGCCGAAGAAACCATGAACGGTAACTGGATAAGCAGATTATTTAAGCTGGCAGGTGCTGTTACCATTAAAAGAACCTGGCGGTCTGAAGGTAAAGAAGTGAAACGTGAATTGGATATGGGTGATACCATTAAAATTGATAAGGCCTTACAAAAAAGCTGGGTAATCTCTTTTCCTCAGGGAACTACTAAACCTTTTGCCCCGGGCAGAAAAGGAACGGCTCATATTATTAAAGCCAATAAGCCAGTAGTTGTTCCTATTGTTATTAACGGGTTTTGGCGGGCATTTACAAAAAAAGGGCTCAATTTTAAAAAGAGGGGCTCTTTACTCAGTGTACGTTTTAAAGAACCGATGGTAATAGATTACAGCGCAGGTGTAGACGAAATATTGCAGGAAGTTATGCACGCCATTGAGCAAAGCAAAGAATATATGCTAAAAGGGAAACACCACCTGATGCATGCAATGGACAAATAAATTCTCTTAAATTATTCTTGTGAGCAACCGAAAAATTACCGTTCAATCTCCCGGCAGGATTAACCTGATAGGAGAGCATACCGATTACAATCTGGGTTTTGTATTACCCGCAGCCATTAATAAATATGTTACTGTTGAAATAGAAGAAAGAAACGATGAGCTTATTGAATTGATTTCAATAAATAATCAGCAAACCTATCGGACATCTCTTTCTGAAATTCATCAATCCACCCTGCACTGGCCTGATTATGCATTGGGAGTGGTAAGTGAATTGCAAAAAGCAAACCATAGCATAAAAGGCTTTAGTGCTATTATTAGCGGCAATATTCCGGTGGGTGCTGGCCTGTCTTCTTCAGCAGCATATGAGTGTGCAATGGTATTTGCATTGAACGAAGTATTTAACCTTGGATTGACTAAACAAGAGATGGTACAATTGGCCCAAGCAGCAGAAAATAATTTTGTAGGACTGCAATGTGGAATTATGGACATGTTTGCCAGTATGATGGGAAAAGAAAACCATGCCATAAGGCTGGATTGCCGTTCATTGGATTATGAATACTTCCCCGTTGTACTGGGCGATTTTAAAATTGTACTACTGGATACACAGGTGAAACACAGCCTGGCTTCTTCAGAATACAATACAAGGAGGAAAGAGTGTGAGATAGGTATCAATCTTATTAAACAAAAATATCCCTCCATACAATCTTTACGAGATGCCACTTTAAATATGGTAAATGACTGCATTACGGATATAACTGTTAAAAAGCGTTGTACATTCATTGTTGAAGAAATAGAACGGGTTTTAAATGCATGCACTTTGTTGAATGAAGGAAAGCTTGCTGAATTTGGCCGGGAAATGTATGCCACGCATAATGGCTTGAGCCGGCAATATGAAGTGAGTTGCCAGGAGTTGGATTTTTTGGTAAATGAATGTTTAGGATATAAAGAAATATTAGGCGCCCGTATGATGGGCGGAGGGTTTGGAGGTTGTATAATTAGTTTAATGCACAAAGATGCAATAGACAATATAACAGGCAGAATGGCTTCGCTATATAAACGCAATATGCAAAAAGAAATGCTTGTTTATGTGGCAGATATTGTAAACGGTACAAACACTATCAATAAGAATAGCCCCTAAACGGGGCTTTCTTTTTGAACTAAAGTTTTATGCAAAAAATAATTATTCGCTTACCATTTCCATGATCACAGAAATAATATCTTCTGTATTGGGTTTGCTGAAATAGTCACCATCGCTGCCATAAGCAGGTCTGTGTGCCTGGGCTGTAATGGTTCGTGGCGATACATCCACCCATTTATAACCGCCCTGTTCTTCCATAACCTTATTGTACATATAAGCAGCTGCGCCACCGGGCACATCTTCATCTATAAAAACAATTCTATTGGTTTTTTGCAGGGATTGAAGGATTGTATGATGAATATCGAAAGGCAATAAAGTTTGCACATCTATTATTTCGCAACTTATATTCAGTTTTTCTAAACGGTCAACTGCTTCCTGGATAACCCTTAAGGTTGAACCATACGATACAATCGTAATATCGCTTCCCTCTTTAATGATTTCCGGTACGCCCAATGGTACTGTAAATTCCAAAAGGTTGGCAGGTAGTTTTTCTTTTAAACGATAGCCATTCAAACATTCAATCATCAAAGCAGGATCGTTGCTCTGCAATAAAGTATTGTACATACCTACTGCCTGAACCATATTTCTGGGAACACAAATATGCATGCCCCGTAACGAATTAATAATCATGCCCATCGGGCTTCCGCTATGCCATATACCTTCTAACCTGTGCCCCCTTGTTCTAATAATCACAGGACAACTTTGTTGCCCGTGTGTTCTAAAATGTGTGGTGGAGGCATCGTCGCTTAAAGGTTGTAAACCATAAAGCAAATAATCGAGATATTGAATTTCGGCAATAGGCCTTAAACCACGTAAGGCCATTCCTATGGCCTGCCCCATAATGGTTAGTTCTCTAATACCGGTATCAAAAATCCTGTTCTCACCGTGTTTTTGCTGAAGGCCGGCAAAACCCTGGTTCACATCGCCAATAAAACCAACGTCTTCACCAAAAGCAAATACCAAAGGATGGTGGGTGAATAGTGCATCGAAATATTTATTCAGTACCTCATAAGCATTAATATGTTGTGCATCGAACGGAATTAATGGTTTTACTTCCGGCACTTTTAATGCACTCTTAGGGCCCTGGTTGTATAAATAAGTGTTGTGCAGTTTTCTACTTTCTTCCAGTAACGATTTGTAATAATTCTTTATGCTGCCCAGTGAAGGAGAGTCCTGCGCAGCTTCCATAGCTAATGATAATGTTCTGAGAATATCTCTTCTCAGCGGTTCTACATTAGAGCGGAGCTCTGTTACCAATTGTTGTAAATGGTTGTAAGTTTCAATATTGTTTACCATCATGCCGCTTACCAGTGCTGCGGCTTCTTCTACCTGGTGTTTAATAGGTGTTAAGAATTTTTCCCACGCTTTTTGTTTAGATTCTTTGGCAAATTCTTTAGCGGCTATCTCTACCTCTGCAAGCTCGTCTGCTGTAGCAATATTGTTGCCAACAATCCATTCTTTAAATTTTTTAATACAATCCAATTCACGTTCCCATTCCAAACGCTTCGGGTCTTTATATCTTTCATGGCTACCGCTGGTACTATGTCCTTGTGGCTGGGTAATCTCTTCTACATGAAAAACGGCCGGTATATGCGTTTCACGCATTTTATGCAAAGCCGATTCAAATACTTCACACATGCCGGCATAATCCCATCCTTTTACGCGGTAAATATTAATGCCGTTGGTGCCTTCTTCTTTCTGCATTCCTTTCAAGGCTTTCGAAATAGAACTTTTGGCTGTTTGATATTTTTTGGGAACGGAAATTCCATAGCCATCATCCCAAACAAAAATAGCCAGCGGTATCTGTTGTACGGCTGCTGCATTTACCGATTCCCAAAAATGACCTTCGCTCGTAGAGGCATCGCCAATGGTACAAAAACAGATCTCGCTTCCGCCATGGCTTAAATGATCAAAACCGTGCAATTGCGGGGTATGCCTGAATAGTTTAGAGGCAAGAGCCAACCCTACGGCCCGGGGCATTTGCGAAGCAGTAGGAGCCATATCTGAGGTAATATTCTTTCTGTTGGCAAGGTCTAACCAATTACCATTCTCATCTACAAACCTGGTGGCAAAATGAGAAACCATTTGCCTTCCGGCGCTGAATGGTTCGTTACGAACATCCGGATCGGCATATAATTGTGAAAAAAACTGTTCTACACTGGCCAGCCCGGTAGAGAACATAAATGTTTGGTCTCTATAATAACCGGCCCTATAATCGCCAGCACGAAAGAATTTGGCCATGGCAATCTGCGCCACTTCCTTCCCATCTCCAAAAATGCCAAATTTGGCCTTGCCGGTCAGTACTTCGCGGCGGCCAATTAAACTTGCTTCGCGACTAACGATTGCAACCCTGTAGTCCTCAAGCACCTGACTTTTAAATCCTTCGTAACTAAGCATATCGTCTTTATATGCCAAGGTAATAGTTTGTTCCATGCAACAAAAATAATTGTTGCGCAATCATTAAAGAATGACCATTTTTTTTTGTGGAAATTGTTGCGGATAATAAAATGGCAGAATAATGGATGTATAACCATAAAAGCTGGCAATAAAACGATAGGGTTATGCGTATAGTTAAGTTGTAATTGTTTTTCAAACAAAACAGTTTTATAACCAAAGAATGAATATTTTTATGCTTTAATTTTAATAGTATGAAAAAATATTTGTTGATGATGGCAGCGGTTTTTTGTTTTGGAGCCGCAGAAGCACAAACAAGCGAAGTAAAAGATATTACCAAAATACTTGCTTTTAAGAATGATGTCTACGATTTTGGTAAAATTCCCTTTGGTAAACCGGTTGAGTATACTGTAACTATTAAAAATATCAGCAGCGATTCTGTTTGGATAGATAATATTAAAGTAGGTTGCGGCTGTACAACACCTAAATATGAACCAGGAAAAAAAATGGCGCCTGGCCAGGAAATAAGCATCACACTTGGGTTTAATGGTGGCACAATGGGTACATTTAACAAGTATGCCGATATTTATTTTAATAACAACAGCTTTAGCAAGCAGGTTACTTTTAAAGGAGAAACGTTTACCCAAGATGCCAATGCTCCTGCATCTAACGGGGCAACCGGTACGGTTAAACCCAACAGTAATTAATTAAATAAAATAACCAATCATGAAAAAACTATTATTTCTATTTGTTTTGGCAACAATGGCTACTATTGGCTCTTTTGCGCAAGGTACCTTTTCTATTACAAAACATTCTTTCGGTAAAATAAAACAGGGAACACCTGTTACTTACCTGTTTAGTTTTAAAAATAATACTGCCAAACCTTTAATTATTGAAACAGCTACTGCAGAGTGTGGTTGTACTACGCCTGAGTATCCAAAAGAACCCATAGCAAAAGGCAAAGATGGTAAGATAAAAATAACCTATAATGCAGCTATGTCAGGTGTTTTTACAAAACATGTAAATGTTAAGTTTGCGGGAGTTGATGCACCTACGGTATTAACGATTGAGGGAGAAGTGATTGCCAAATCCAAATAAGAACAACAATGCATCTATAAAAATAAAAGCCGCACATCATTGTGTGGCTTTTATTTTGTGTACACAATTATCTTTGCGCCATGTTACAAATAAGCAAAAGGGGTATACAAATGCCTTCTTCTCCTATAAGAAAATTGGTTCCTTACGCAGAAACTGCAAAAAAGAAAGGAATTACTGTATATCATTTAAATATTGGGCAGCCGGATATTGAAACGCCAAAAATGGTGTTAGATGCCGTACGCCACAGCGATTTTAAAGTATTAGAATATAGCCATAGTGCAGGAAATGAAAGCTACAGAAAAAAACTGGTTGATTATTATGCTTCAGTTGGCATTCATGTAAATCATCAACAGATCATTGTTACCACCGGTGGTAGTGAAGCCATTTTATTCGGATTCATGGCTTGTTTGGATGCAGGCGATGAAGTGATTATTCCTGAACCTTTTTATGCAAATTATAACGGGTTTGCTATAGAAGCAGGAGTGAATGTGGTTCCGGTAACTTCTTATATAAAAGATGGTTTTGCATTGCCGCCAATAGAAGAATTTGAAAAGAAGATTACCCCGAGAACAAAGGCAATTGTTATTTGTAACCCTAATAATCCTACAGGATATAATTACAGCGAAGCAGAAATGCTGAAGCTGAAAGAACTTATTCTGAAACATAACCTGTATTTATTTGCAGACGAAGCATACAGAGAGTTTACATATGAAGGGAAGCAATTCAGCGCCATGCATTTGCAAGGGGTAGATAACCATGTAGTATTGATGGATACCATCAGCAAACGCTATAGTGCATGCGGTGGAAGGATTGGGGCTTTTGTAACGAAGAATAATGAATTGATCAATGCAGTTATGAAATTTGCGCAGGCAAGATTAAGCCCGCCTTCTTTTGCCCAAATTGCAGGTGAAGCTGCATGTGATTTGCCGTCTGATTATTTTGATACAACTAAAGCAGAGTATAAAAACAGGAGAGATGTACTGGTGAGCAGGTTAAATGCAATGGATGGTGTTTTCTGTCCTAATCCCGGGGGGGCTTTTTATGCTATAGCACAATTGCCTATTGATGATGCTGATAATTTTTGTCAGTGGCTTTTAGAACATTTTTCTCACAATAACCAAACCGTAATGCTGGCACCTGCAACGGGTTTTTACGGAACACCGGGCCTTGGTAAGCAGGAGGTAAGGCTGGCCTATGTGTTGAATACAACTGCTATTAATGCATCAATGGATTGCCTGGAAGCCGCTTTAAAAGTATATCCCGGAAGAGTTTAATAAGTAGTTACGGGAGCTTAATACACAGGCTCCCTTATCATTATATACCCTCCTAAAACATTCATGAAAAGCCTGTACAAGATAATTGTTTCTGTAAGCATTTTTTTTCAGTTTACAACAGCAAAAACGCAAAGCTACCATGTATACAATGGATCTTCTTATGCAGGTATTTTTTCTTTGTATACCAATCCGGCCAGTTTGGTAAATGCACCATACAAATGGGATGTTAATGTGCTTTCAACGCAAACAACTATTATCAATCGGGCTTTTGATATTAGCGGATTGTTCAGTATTACCGACACACTGAAGTACAATTTCACCAACGGAACCATGCCTCGCGCCGTTCACAATATTTTCGATCTTAATTTGTTGAATGCACGTTATAAGATTAATGAAACTACAGCTTTGGCATTTGGACTGCGCGGCCGCCTCTACAGTCATATAAAAACAACCAATGTAAATTATGCAGACTCTGTTTCTAATATTAACTCCTTTCTGCATATAAACAAAGATGTAGGACCTGTTTCGGGTATAGCTGCCAGCAGCGGATGGTTGCAATTTGATCTTGCACTTTCTAAAATAATTAAGAAAGATGAGCACCAGATTATTGCTGCGGGAATTACTCTCGGGTACATGAAAAATCTGTCGGGCATCTCAAGCCAATTAACACAATTCAGTTTTCAGGAAACAAGTTTACCGGGTAATCAATATTATCAAACCCTTACAGGAGCCAATCTTTCTTCTTATTATTCTCAGAATTACGATAATTATGATAGCACCAAAGATGGTTTGTCTAACATAAAAGCATTTGTAAAAGACACTAAATCTTCGCTTAACATAAGTATTGGTTTTGAAATATTGTTGAAGAAAAGAATGCCTTACGATGACGAGGCGATCAATTCATCTAATTATGACTGGAAAATCGGGGTAAGCATTATGGACATAGGCAAAAGCATTTACCAGCCCAATGGCAGGGCATATGCCAACCCTGTCTTAAAAACCGGTCAAACAAATTATACACTTCAAAACAAATTCAATTCCATTCACACATTACAGGGCTTTACTGATTCCTTGATTACTTTATTTTCCCGGTACGATACGGTTAAGAATAATTTCAACATCAATGCACCCACCAGGCTAACAATATCGGTTGACAGAAATTTAGGCCATCATTTCTTTATCAATGCATCAGGCAATGTTAATTTTTATGCAGTAAATCCTTACACACGGGCCAATACAAGAGAGCTTAGCGTACTAACCCTTACACCAAGATGGGAGAAAAAAAACATAGGAATCTATTTGCCTGTTAGTTACTATGCAGAGAAAAATATATGGGTTGGCTGTGGTTTTAAATTCGGGCCACTGATATTTGGCCTTCATAATGTAGGCTGGCTATTAGGAAAGGCCGATCAGTTAAGAGGCGGCGGTTACATAGGCATTCACATTAAACCAAAAGACAAGGTAGAAAAGAGCCGCTACGATTGCTATTGATTAACACACAAAAAAGCCATTGTGTAAACAATGGCTGCAACGCGATTTATTTATTGGGAACAAATAAAGCTTTCAACTCATTTGCATCGTCTGGTTTTAACTTTCCGGCCAGTATTAATCTTAACTGCCTTCTTCTTAAAGCGCCATCGTATAAAGCAATTTCTTCAGGGGTTTCTGGTATTAAAGCCGGTACAGGCCTTGGCTTTCGGTTAGGATCTAAAGCCACAAAAGTAAAATAAGCTTCGTTGCTCTCGTATTGGTATTGATGCAGTGTGTCTTCACCAATCACTTTTAAATGAATTTCCATACTGGTGTTAAAAGCCCTTGTTACCCTTGCCTCAATACTCACAATATTGCCCAGTTTAATGGGGTTTTTAAAACTCAAATTATCTACACTTGCTGTCATGCAGGGAGCATTGCAATGTTTCATGGCAGCCATACTGGCGGCAATATCCATCCAATACATTAAACGGCCCCCCATCAGGTTGCCAAAACCATTGGTATCATTGGGTAATACCAGCTCTTTCATTACAGAAAAACTCTCACTTGCTCTTTTACCATCCATAAAAAAATTTTTGCGAAGATAAATGTTTTACGGGCTGTTGTGCAAATGGCATCGCCTGTTGTGTCACTCACTTCAGCCACCGGGGCTTTTCTGTTCTACGCAAACGATGGAGTAAGGTGTCTTTTCTTTCAAAAAACTTATCCCTTACATTTGCTTTCATTTTTTACCACTTAAAAAGTAAATATGGCAACTAAAATTAAAGTAGCTAATCCGGTTGTAGAACTGGATGGTGATGAGATGACCAGGATTATCTGGAAATTCATTAAAGACAAATTGATCCTTCCTTATTTAGATGTTGATATCAAATATTACGACTTGGGCATGGAGTACCGCGATGAAACCAACGACCAGGTAACTATTGATGCCGCCAATGCCATTAAACAATACGGTGTTGGTATTAAATGTGCCACTATTACGCCTGATGAAGCCCGTGTAGAAGAATTTAAACTAAAACAAATGTGGAAATCACCCAACGGAACCATCCGTAATATTTTAGATGGTACTGTTTTCCGTGAGCCGATTGTTTGTAAAAATGTTCCTCGTTTAGTTCCCAACTGGACTGCACCCATTTGTATCGGTCGTCATGCATTCGGCGATCAATACCGTGCAACAGATTTTGTTACAAAAGGAAAAGGAAAATTAACCATCAAGTTCGAAGGCGAAGATGGAAAAGTAATTGAACATGAAGTGTTCAACTTTAAAGGAGATGGTGTTGCGTTGGCAATGTATAATACAGATGAAAGCATCAAAGGTTTTGCAAGAAGCTGCTTCAACACTGCATTACAGAAGAAATGGCCTTTATATCTTTCAACTAAAAATACCATCTTAAAAAAATATGACGGTAGATTTAAAGATATTTTTGAAGATATCTACCAGAACGAATTTAAAGCACAGTTTGATGCTGCCGGTATTACCTACGAACATCGTTTGATTGATGATATGGTGGCCTCTGCATTAAAATGGAACGGAAATTTTGTTTGGGCTTGTAAAAATTATGATGGCGATGTACAAAGCGATACAGTGGCACAAGGCTTTGGCAGCTTAGGTTTAATGACTTCAACTTTAGTTACTCCGGATGGTAAAGTAATGGAAGCTGAAGCTGCACACGGAACAGTTACACGCCACTATCGCGAGCATCAAAAAGGGAAACCAACTTCCACTAATCCCATCGCATCCATCTTTGCGTGGACTAGAGGTTTAGAGTTCCGCGGAAAATTAGATGGCAACCAGGAGTTGATTAATTTCTGCCAGGCTTTAGAACAAGTTTGTATTGAAACTGTTGAAAGTGGTAAAATGACAAAAGACTTAGCTGTTTGTATCTATGGCAACAAAGTAAATCATGGTGAACATTATTTGTACACTGAAGAATTTTTAGATGCTTTAGATAAAAACTTACAAGCTAAGTTGAGCAAATAAACTTTCGTCATGCTGAACTTGATTCAGAATCTTATTAACCCTGTCAGTCTTTAAAAAAGCTGTCAGGGTTTTATTTTTCATCGAATATCTATCTTCGCAGTATGGCAGAAGACTTACACATTTCAATAGGAAATAAAGAAGAACAATATCAAAACCTTATTCCGCAGATAAAAGGTTTGCTGGAGGGAGAAACAGACTTAATAGCCAACCTGGCCAATATTTGCGGAGCATTGAAAGAACAATTCAATTGGTTTTGGATCGGTTTTTATTTAGTAAAAAAAGATGAATTGGTTTTAGGCCCTTTTCAAGGCCCTGTTGCCTGTACCCGTATTCGCAAAGGCAAAGGGGTTTGCGGAACGAGTTGGGCAGAGGCCCAAACATTAATTGTTCCTGATGTAGAACAATTTCCGGGGCATATTGCCTGCAGCAGCTTATCTAAAAGCGAAATCGTTGTTCCCGTTATTAAAAACAACGAAGTGGTTGCTGTGCTTGATGTTGATAGTAGTTCACTAAATGAATTTGATGAAATCGATCAACTGTATTTAGAACAAATTGTTGGCTTGATTAATTTTTAAAAAATCACTTTTCCATCCAAAAGAATATTACTGCTTTTTGTTGCGCTGTATAATGGTTTTGATGAATTGATCTCAACATTTTTCATTAATATATTTTTTGCTTCTGTTGCAATAAAGCCCTTGTCTGCACTGATAGATATATTTTCCAGGTAAATATCGTGAACAGGCATTTCTGATAAGCCGATAATATTCACAGCTTGTTTGGCACCAACGCATTTAATGTTTTTGATGTAAAAATTAGTAAACTCCGGAACTTTATCTTTAGCTGCTGTAGTGGGGTCTTTCAATTCCTTACCGGCAGGCATGTCTTCATAATAACTACTGAATAATATTGCTTCGTTCTTAATGTTTTTCATGGTAATATTATCAACGTAAATATTGTGTACCAATCCACCTCTTCCTGCATTACTTTTTACACGTATGCCAATATCTGTTCCAAGAAAATTACAATCTGTTACATAAATATTATTCATGCCACCATCTGTATTACTGCCAATAACAAAGCCTCCATGCGCCCTTAAAACAGTGCAGCCTGCAATAACAATATTCTCTAATTCAGCTTTATTGTAATCTTTTCCGCCACTACTTTTCATACAAATGCCATCATCTCCTGCATTTACGTTGCATTTATAAATCACTACATTTTTGCAGGCGCTTATATCAATACCATCGCCATTCTGTGCCCACCATTCATTAAAAACATTCACTTTCTTCATGATGAGATTGGTACAGCGGTTAGGATAAAAAACAAATTTAGGAGAGTTGCGAAGCGTTATATTTTCCAGTAAAATATTTTCACAACGAACAAAGTACACCATATAAGGCCTTAGGTAATCTCTTGCCGGTATATATTCTTCAGGATTTTTAGGTTTGGTATTCTTTAAATAAGCTTCACCATTCATTGCCTCTTTGCTGGGCCACCAGATTTTACCATCATTACTTACTGTTCCTCCGGATCTTAACAGATCGGCCCATTGCTGGGCAGTTGTTTTTTCTTTTTTAACAGGGCGCCAGCTATCACCAGCCCCATCAATAATACCTTCACCAGTAATCGCAATATTTTTAGCATCGTATGCATAAATGGGCGAAGCAGGGGTATAATTGTTGGTAGAATTACCGGCTTTGATAATGGGATACTGGGTACGGTCTTTTGTAAATTGGATGAGGCCGCCCTTTTCAACAACAAGATGCACATTGCTTTTTAACTCAATAGGCCCGGTTAACCAAATTCCTTGTGGTACCATTACTGTTCCTCCACCTGCTTTTACACAGGCATCAATGGCATTGGAAAAAGCTTGTGTGCAAAGGGTTTTACCATCGCTCACCGCACCAAAATCGCTGATGCAGAATTTTTTTATGGGGAAGGAAGGCGCTTGTAACAAAGGCATGGCAAAGGGAGCTGCAGTAAGATAGTTTTCCATTGTTCTTTCTTGTGCCGATAATGAGTAAGAAAAAAGCAGGAAGGGGATGACCAAAAGTTTTTTCATGAAACAATCATTTATCACTAAAATTAATCAGATTGAATAGGTGTAATTGGTTTTTTTACGTAATCGTTGCCGTAAACCTAAGTTTGTACATTTGCAACTGTTATAATAAACGCATGAAACAATTTACCATCCCGAATATTTATAGAAGCAGCCTTATTTCGTCTATTAAAAACAAAAGAAAGGAGAATGATAAACTAAAGAAAGATTTCACGCCTACTTTGTTGGACTTCGGGAAACTACAAATTTACCTGGCCCGGCATTTTGGTTTTTGTTATGGTGTAGAAAATGCAATTGAGATTGCTTTTAGAACCATTGAAGAACATGAAGGGAAAAGGATTTATCTGTTAAGTGAAATGATTCATAACCCGCAAGTGAATAAAGACTTAACTGAAAGAGGGGTTCAGTTTTTGCAAGATACTTATGGTAAACAAATCATACCGTTTGAATCATTAACACAGGAGGATGTTGTATTAATCCCTGCTTTTGGCACTACCCTGGAAATTGAAAAGCTGTTAAAGGCAAAGGGTATTAATGTTGAGAAATACAATACTACTTGTCCTTTCGTAGAAAAAGTATGGAACAGGAGCGAACAAATTGCTCAAAAAGGGTATAGTATAGTAGTGCATGGCAAGCCGAAGCACGAAGAAACGAGAGCCACTTTTTCTCACGCTTCTTTGCATACCCCTACAGTTGTTGTAAACGATATGAAAGAGGCTGTTGAATTGGCAAAATATATTACTGCTGAAAAAAGTGCTGATAGTTTTTACGTGGAATTTCATGGCCGTTATTCAGAAGGGTTCGATATACATAAAGACTTACAGCGTTTTGGTGTAGTAAACCAAACCACCCAGCTGGCAACCGATACACAGGCTATTGCAGATTATTTAAAAAATGTTGTTAAAGAACATTACAAGCTAATAGATACCGATGTACATGAAAGGTTTGCCGATACGCGAGACACATTATGCTATGCTACTAACGACAATCAAACAGCGGTTGGTGGCATGTTGACAACTGCTGCCGACCTTGCCATTGTGGTTGGTGGTTACAATAGCAGCAACACTTCTCATTTGGTAGAATTATGTGAGGCCAAATTGCCGACTTATTTTATTGATAGCGCCGATAAAATAGTAGATGCACAAAATATTATTCATTGTAACTGGCGCACGAAAGAAATACGCATTGTAAACAATTATCTTCCTGAAAAAGACAGTATTAAAATTTTAATGACCAGTGGAGCCAGCTGCCCGGATGCTCTGGTAGAGGCTGTAATTGAGAAATTGGTTAATTTAACCGGCTGTACTACAACAATAAATGATGTAATTAAATTGTTTGTATAAAAAAATCCCGCCAGTTATTTACTGGCGGGAACTTCTTGCAAGAAGTAATATTAGAGAACTTGTACTCTGAATTACTTTTTAGCAGCAGTGTCTACAGTTGCTTTAGCAGCAGTATCTACGGCTTTAGCAGCAGTATCTACAGCTTTAGCAGCAGTATCTACTGTAGCTTTTGGAGAATCAGTTGTGGCAGGTTTGTTTTCGCCGCTGTTACATGCTACAAAACCAGCGATAGCTAATAATGCTAATACTTTTTTCATTGTACTTGTTTTTTGTTTTTAAAAATTTGCCGCAAAGATAGGCGGCGGTTTTATTTATGCAAGAATTACCGATTTATTTTTACCGATTATTTTTTCCTGAAAAAGATCCTTAGTGGAACTCCCTTAAAATTAAACTCAGTACGTAGCTGGTTTTCCAGGTAATTCTTATAAGGCTGCTTAATATCGTCTGGGAAATTGGTAAAAAAGGCAAATGACGGAACGGGGGTGGGTAATTGCGTTACATACTTTATTTTAACTGTATGCCCTCTTACAACAGGAGCATGATAGCTTTCTACGGCTTTTAACATTACTTCATTCAGCTTAGAAGTACTCACCTTCCTTTGCTTGTTATCATAAACCTCCAAAGCCGTTTCCACTACTTTAAAAATCCTCGTTTTTTCTTTTGCCGAAATGAATATTACCGGCACATCTGTAAAAGGGGCGAGTTTCTGTTTCAGCTGCTGCTCATATTCTTTAGCAGTATTGGTTTGTTTATTGAGCACTAAGTCCCATTTGTTTACAAAAACAGCAATACCTTTTCCTTTACGGGCAGCAAGGCTGAAAATATTAACATCTTGAGCTGTTATTCCTTTCTCTGCATCTATTACCAGGAGGCAAACATCTGCTTCATCCATAGCCTTAATAGCCCTGATAACTGAATAAAATTCAAGGTCGTCTTTTTCTTTTGTTTTTTTTCTCAGTCCTGCGGTATCAATTAAAATAAACTCTTTCTGAAAAAGGTTATAATGAGTATGAATAGTATCTCTTGTGGTTCCTGCAATATCGCTAACAATAGTTCGCTCTTTTCCAATCAGCGCATTTAACAAAGAAGACTTACCTACATTGGGCTGGCCTATAATGGCAAATTTGGGAAGTTGGTTCTCTTCTATAGTAAAGGCCGCATCTTCTTCTGTAATGGCAGAGGCAACAGCATCCAATAGCTCACCGGTTCCGCTGCCGCTGATGCTGCTTACGGGGTAAATTGTTTCAAATCCTAAAGAATAAAATTCTGTAGCATCCAGTTGCCGTTCGGGGTTATCTACTTTATTTACTACCAGGTAAACGGGCTTAGAAGATCTGCGCAGCAAATCGCTCATGCTTTCATCCAAATCTGTAATGCCGGTAACAACATCTACCATAAATATCAGGGCATTGGCTTCGTCTATGGCTATTTTAACCTGTTTGCGAATTTCTTTTTCAAAGATATCTTCACTATCAGGCACAAATCCGCCGGTGTCTATTACGTTAAAAGTTTTCCCGTTCCAGTCGGTAACACCATATTGGCGATCTCTTGTTACGCCGCTGATATCATCAACAATTGCTTTCCTTTTTTCCAACAGTCTATTAAAAAAAGTACTTTTCCCTACATTGGGCCTCCCAACAATGGCTACTGTATAACTCATATTCTTGCTTTAATTGGAGCGATATTGTTTTGTTCACAAAAGTTGGCAAATTTAAGTGAATGTAAGTTTTAGGGCTATTTTTTTACTGAGTTATAATAATTTAAAAATGAAACAACTTCCGATTCAGTCCTTAATTTATATTTATTAAGCTTTATCCATTCGATCATTTCAGGTGTTGGCGATAAGATAGATATAATGTTTGGCTGATTAAGAGAGGGCAAATAAGAAAGATTATTGTTGTGCAAAACTGCATAGCTTGTTTTCGTAAAAAAACTCTGATCATTTTTACCTGTTAGAGCATTATAATCTCCTTGTTTGATGTAAGCTGTTTTTTGTTCTAATAACTTAGTTTCGCCTTTATTTAAAACTCTGTAATAGCAGATGTCTGAAGATTTAATAATATCAAGTTGTAACTCAAAAGTTCCCAAAACTTTAGTTGTATCACTGTTTTTAAAAAAGATTGCTTTCACAATATCTTTTTTATCGGCAGTCATTTCTATGTTTTTTGCATTCATAAAATGAATCTCCCCAGTATATAAATTGAGCTTTGCTTTTTCCACTTTTACTGCTGTATTATTCGCTAATACGAGAATTGCTGGATTCCAATCCCTTTCCCAAAAAGGTGACCCTAATATATCTGCATAGGATAGGGTGACATTCTTCTGTTTGGCAAGCAACGCAGCATCATCATTATACCTGATTGAACCATAACTACCAGATTCTCCTGGAGCTGCTACTGTAATGGTAGGTTGGGAAAAAATAGTATTGAAAATAAATAATGCTATAAAAGGTAAAATGTAGTTCATGCAGATTATTTTATTATCCCTAAGTTAAAAAATAATCTCATTCAATGGAATGGGGTTATCAGTAACCATATTCTCTCAATTGTAACTCATTGTCTCTCCAATGCGGTTTTACTTTTACGAACAGTTCTAAAAATATTTTATGTTGAACAAAGTTTTCAATGTCTCTTCTTGCTAATATACCAATTTGTTTGATCATTTTACCTTTATCGCCTATAATAATAGCCTTTTGTGTTTCCCGCTGTACCACTATGTCTGCCTGTATTTTAACCAGTGTTTCTTTTTCCTTGAATTCGTTTACGATAACGGCTACATGATAGGGGATCTCATCTTCAAACAATTCATAAACTTTTTCTCTGATGATTTCACTTACAAAAAACTTTGTAGGCAGATCACTCAGATCGTCTTCATTATAAAACGGGAAGCCTTCCGGCAACAACTCAATAATAGCTTTGAGCAATTTTTGTAAGTGATGTTTATGTAATGCAGAAACCTTAACCATTTTTGTAAAATAGGATTTACCTGTAAAATAGTGTTCGGCTTCGGCAATCCTGCCATTTCTGGCTTCATCAATTTTGTTTAAAACAAGTATTGAGGGTACTTTTAAGGACAGTGATTCTAATAGCTTATCAGCCTCTTCAAAATCGTCGTTCACATCAATAATCAGTAATGCAATATCTGCATCCTCCAGTGCGCTTTTAACAGCGGCCATCATTTTTTCATGCAGCCTGTATTTTGTTTCAATGATACCGGGTGTGTCGGAGAAAATGATCTGGTACGCTTCGGGCTTTGTAAGAAAGCCTTTAATACGATGCCTGGTAGTTTGTACTTTAGGCGAAACAATAGCCAGCTTTTCTCCCAGCAACGCATTTAATAAAGTGCTTTTACCGGCATTAGGCTTTCCGAAGATATTTACAAATCCAGCTTTCAAAATAGGAGATTATTGTATAAAAATAACAAAAGCCTCTGATGAGGCTTTTGTTTTGTTGCGAGGGGAAGGATCGAACTTCCGACCTTCGGGTTATGAGCCCGACGAGCTACCGCTGCTCTACCTCGCGATGTTTGGGCTGCAAATGTAAGCCCGGTGTTAATACCATCCAATTTTATTTCAAATTAATCTTACATTTTTATTTCTAGCGCAGAACTATATTTTTTATAGACTTTATTTCAACTTTCTAGCGCAAGAAATTTTTAATTAATAAATAGGTTTTTATTGTAAAAAATGATTTGAGTACTTAGGGTTTAAAAATAAATTTTTGCATCTTCACTCATGTAATTATGAATAAGAATTTTGTTTTGAGAGCGATGGTTGAATTTATTCCAATCCTAAACAATCTCATTTGTTTGAACCCCTCAGAGTATACAGGTATTACCTTTATATTTTAGAATACTAACGTATCTACTTTGAGAGAAATATCAAGGGTCAGCTACTGTTTTTGCTATCAGTGTAAGAATATTTGCAAATTTGGACTGAAATCAAAACTAAAGTTCATCCTATTTCAATCTTTGTAAACATATTTCACACTTTAAAATCGGGAACATAATTTAGTGGAAATATAATCGTTATTTTAGTGTTCATGTATCAATTATATTTGAACTCAGAAAGTATAATATTTTTTTTCTACAATTAACTGTTAAATGGCCAATGCAGAGCAAATAAAGAGTCTTATTAAAGCCCATATTGAAAATGACCAAAATCGGTTCATTACATTGGCTTTACAAATTGCTGCAATCGAAGCTAAACAAGGACATACTGAATTTGCATTTGAGATTCGAGATTTAATAGATAAAAGTAAGTTAAGTAAAGTAGTAAAACTTAAACCCTTTTTAAACGATTTTGGAGATTTAATTCTTGAAATAGTCCCACAAGTTCGAAAAGTTGAATTGATAGTTACATCAGAAATTTCAGATAAAATTGAAAGAATATTACTTGAATACAAACAAAGCGATAAGCTAGGCAAGTATGGAATGAAAAATCGCCGTAAAATTATGATGGCTGGTTCACCCGGGACTGGAAAAACAATGACAGCCTCTGTAATAGCTCAAGAATTAAAATTACCACTCTATATTATTTTGATGGATAAACTAGTAACTAAGTTTATGGGTGAGACTGGAAATAAACTAAGGCAGATATTTGAATTGATTGAAGAAAAAAAAGGGGTTTATTTTTTTGATGAATTTGATACAATTGGAGGTGAAAGAGCAAAAGATAATGATGTCGGTGAAATGAGACGAGTTTTGAATTCTTTTCTCCATTTCATAGAAAATGATAAATCTGAAAGTTTAATCCTTGCTGCAACTAATAACATATCATTATTGGATCAGGCATTGTTTAGAAGATTTGATGATATAATAAGATATAATATCCCTAATGAAATTGAAATACTAAAACTTATAACAAATAAACTTTCAATTTTTAAACCAACTTTTAAACTTGAGCCAATTACTAAAATAGCTTTGGGGCTAAGTCATGCTGAAATTACGTCTGTATGTGAGGATGCAATTAAGGATGCTATTCTTCATAATAAAAACAAAATTGAAAAGAATAAGCTCATGAAATTTTTGGAGATTAAGAGAAGTGTTTATTTAGGAAATTAATTTTGAATGAACATGGCTGATAATAATCCACATCTATTTCTTACTAATTTAGCTATTGAATATAATTATCAGCCAAGACAAGGCTTTAGTTCTGATAATATTCCCGAGCGAAATAGAGATCTACACAGTGATAAGTTAATTCTTGATTATCTTAATGCTGAAAATGCTAACATTCAATTTAGAAATGAGAGGCAAGAAAATCAGCTACCTTTAAGGGGAGGTTCATATTGGGAATTTACCGGAAAAGAAGGATATGACTTAATTACAAAAAGTCTTGAAGATTTAAATAAAAATGTCCGGTTATTAAATATAAAAACGAACGGTGATACTCCTGAAAACACAACAATTAAAGCAGTTTTATTTGTTCCTCAAAATGAGGAGCAAATTTTTAGAAAAAAAATCATTGATTATAAGTTCAAAAACACGAAAGCTGGAAACCCAAAAAATGCCCCACTTGTTCAGAGTATAGAATATATTTCGCTTGCAAACATATTGTCTTTATGGACAGATAAACCTGATTTAATTCCAGAAAATGAACCTCAATGGTGTGAAATATGGTTTTATCTTGGGGATAATTTCGAAATTCTAAATCAAAGTATACAGACCAGTTGTGAAATAATCGACATACAAATCAGTACTCAAATATTAAAGTTTCCTGAACGAATTGTATATCTAATTAGGGCGAATCGTGATCAAATTGTTGAACTAATAAACCAATGTGATTTTATTGCAGAAATAAAGTTGCTAAAAGAAACTGCGAAATTTTGGCTCAATGAAAGTAATGTTGATCAGGTTCAATGGGTTGAAGATCTTTTACAGAGAACATCATTCGTTTTCGCTCATGACATAGGAATATGTGTTTTAGACACCGGTATAAATAATGGACACCAGTTACTTAATCCAGTTTTACATAATAGTGATAGACATTCAGTCAATCCTACTTGGGGAGTTAATGACCATGATGGACATGGGACACTGATGGCTGGAATTGCAACCTATGGAGATTTACAACTTATATTGGAATCGCAAGAGAAATTTGAAGTAAATCATAAAATAAGTTCAGTAAAGGTTTTACCGCCTACAGGTGAAAACGACAAGGAATTATATGGAGCAATAACATTTCAAGGAGTTAGCCGATCTGAAATAGCTGCACCAGATCGAACTCAACTTTTTGCAATGGCTGTTACATCTGAAGAAAAAATTTTTAGAGGAAGACCTACATCTTGGTCTTCAACGATAGACCAAATTTCATTCGGATCATTTGATGGAAAAAAAAGATTAATGATTTTGTCTGCCGGTAACGTTAGAGATGAAGTCGAGTTTCAAAATTATCCTAATAGTAATATTTCAATCTCTGTTGAAGATCCTGCTCAATCCTGGAATGCTCTAACTATTGGAGCTGTAACAGATAAAACAATCATTACTGACGGTTCTTATAATGGGCATAATCCAATAGCAGATGTTGGAGAACTTTCTCCGTATAGTTCAACATCTACCAATTGGGAAAGAAAAAAATGGCCATTAAAGCCAGATATTGTTTTGGAAGGTGGAAACATATTAAAGGCCCCAGATAATAGTATTGTTGGAACAATTGATGATTATTCAATTTTATCAACTTCAAAGAGACCATCTAATACTCAATTTGATGCGTTTTGGGGTACTAGCGCTGCTACTGCATATGGAGCTTGGATGTGCGCAAAAATTCTTTCTTATTATCCTCAGGCATGGCCTGAAACTGTTCGTGGTTTAATTATTCATTCAGCAGAATGGACAAATGCGTTAATAAATCAATTTTCAATAGATTTAACTAAGAAATCAGCAATCTCAAATCTTATGAGAATTTGCGGGTATGGGGTTCCTAACTTAAATAAAGCTATACAAAATACTCAAAGCTCATTTACATTGATTTCTGAAGAAGAGATAAAGCCGTTTACGATAAATGAAGATGGAAGAGTTATCGCAAAGGATATGCATTTTTACAAATTACCATGGCCAAAAGAATTATTATTAGGTCTTGGAGAAACAAAAGTAAAATTCAGAATAACCCTTTCATATTTTATCGAACCAGCTCCAGGAGAAGTTGGCTGGAAAGATCGATACAGATATCAGTCTTTTGGATTTAGGTTTGAGGTAAACACTCCTACAGATACCGAAGAAGAGTTTTTAGCAAGGGTAAATTTAGCGTTGCGAGATGAAGACGAAATTATTGAAACAAACAATAACAGTGATAGATGGCTGATAGGCGCCAATCTTAGAAATCTTGGCTCAGTACACTCCGATATTTGGGAAGCTACAGCCGCTGAAATATCAACCTGTAATTTTATTGCAATTTATCCTGTTATTGGCTGGTGGAAGGAAAGAAAGTATTTGGAAAAATGGAAAGAAAAAGCAAGATATTCGTTGTTAATTTCTCTTGAAACACCAATACAAGAGATTGATATTTATTCTCCAATTTATAAACTTATTGCAACTCCAATTTCAGTTCCAATTTCAAATAAAGTCAATAGTCAAAATAATTTGAATAGATGAATTTAAAGTGATTTATGTTATTGTATGGAAAATCCATTTGAATTAATCCTCGAAAAGTTGAATACACTTGAATCACTTATTCGAAATCAAAAAAGTAATGGAATCCCCCCAGATACAAACACTAAACCTGATAATGAAATTTTTACCATTAATCAAACATCAGAGTTTTTACATTTGGCTAAGTCTACAATTTACAAAATGACCTCAGATAGAACAATCCCTCATTTCAAGATGAAAAAAAGGATTTATTTTAAACGAAAGGTGTAAGCTCCCCCAAAAACAGTATGTTTTAAAAGTAGACAAAATAAAAGTTTAACTTTAAAACATAGATATGAAAAAGAGTCAATTTAGTCCCCATCAGATTGCCAGTATTTTAAAAGAATTTGATAATGGCAAATCAGTTGAAGAAATTACAAGAGAATATGGAGTCAGTAAAGCATGTTTTTATAAGTGGCGTCAGCGTTATGGTGGAATGGAAGCCAGTGAGCTGAAGCGAGTCAAAGAATTAGAAGAAGAAAATGCAAAGCTTAAAAGGATGTATGCCAATCTTGCCATGGAATTAGATACCGCCAAATACATTATAGAAAAAAAGCTATAAAGCCTTGCGATAAGCGACGTATCATTTTTGAGATACAAAATGAGCGACCCAAAGACATCAGCAAGGCGTGTCGCCTATTACGAATGAGTAAAAGCAGTTTACATTATCGTTCTATCAAAAATGATACAGATATGATAGCAAGATTAGAATTATTAAGTAAAGACCATCCGTTGGAAGGATTTTGGAAATGCTATCATCGTATCCGTAATAATGGAACTGTTGTTAATCATAAGAGATTACATCGCATATACAAGGAGATGAAACTACCATTGAGACGCAAAGTAAAGAAACGACTTCCTGCAAGAGTAAAAGAACCATTACAGGTGCCTTACTGTTTTACACAAACATGGAGCATTGATTTTATGACTGATGCATTAAGTAATGGAACTAAGTTTCGTTCATTCAATGTAATTGATGATTATAATCGAGAAGTCTTATTTGTTGAAACAGATTATTCATTAAAGAGTAGTCGGGTAATATGGGTACTCAAGCATTTAATGAATCGTTATGGTAAACCTCAAAAAATAAGAATGGACAATGGCCCTGAGTTTGTTGCTAAATTGATGCAGCAATGGAGTAAGGCAAATGATATAGAGTTCAAGTATATACAACCGGGTAAGCCAATGCAAAATGCATATATTGAACGCTTTAATAAATCATACAGAGAATCTGTGTTAGATGCATATTTATTTGATAGCATTGAAGATGTTAGAGAAATTACAGCTGACTGGATAGATGATTATAATAATCAAAGACCACATGATGCACTTGGAGGATTATCCCCCAAGATGTATCGAGAAAAAAATAACAACATGAATGGTCTGCGTTACGCTTCGGCTACGCCTTCGCTTCACTGCGACCATTCATCTTTAAAAATTAAAACCAATAAGTCTACTTTTGAATCGTACTGAAAATGGGGAGCCTACAAAGGATTTAGAAGAATGGATTAGAGAACATAAGGTTAAGACCTATGAAGAAATACAGCAAGAAGCCAATTTATATATATCCACTCGAGGATATAAGAGGAAGTCTAAATGAGTAATCAATTTAGCTATTAGTTAATCTGTATATTAGCTAAGTAATAAAATTTTATGGATGCTATAAACTTCACAAGAAATTACTTATTCTATCTTGAAGAAATCGAAAAAGTAATTAAACCTGAGTATCAACAAATATTGAATAATTAAAAGGATACTGACCCACATGATTTAGTTAGACCTGAAGTTTTTTTTAGTTCTGAAGCTGATGCACGTGGATTTGTTTGGTCGTTGTTTATTCGTGAAGTAAGAAAAATGAATGTTCCTCAATTGATTAAAGACTAATTTTAACTTATGGAAAAAGAAATAATTCAAGCCAGAATTGATAATGTAGTTGAAACTCTTTTATCTCAGATTTATGCTGAGATGAAAATTAATAGTGGCGACATAACTCCTGAACAAACCCTTGAATGGGATAAGTTAGTTGGACAATTCGCAACTCTTTTTACAAAATTGATTGATCAAAATCAACAAGAGGATTTCGAATAGTATTTATATTAAATAATTAAGTTTAAAAGTGTGGTGAATATTTTCCACCGCACTTTTTATTTAAAGAAATTCCAATAATGTTCACTTATAGATATAAGTGTGCATTTAATTTTTCTCTCTCTACTGATTTTCAACGCTTTAGAATAGGAGCGCTAAAGTTGATCTAAATAATGTTCATTTAGGCGGCAATTTTGAACGATCTGAATATTTTAGCCATGACAATTATTTCATGCTAAAATCAGATAAAATGAAAAATCAAAAAACCACAACTTACTCACTTGACTGGGATACGGTCGTAAATCTTGAATCTCGACTACTGCGAGATTTTCAATCTCAAAAGACAATTACCAAAGCAAGAGACCTTCTCATGGTATCCATCGGTGTGCGTCTTGGTATGCGAGTTATAGATAACTTATCTCTTCGTTGGGAAGATTTAATGGATTTACAAGTAGGTGAAAGGTTTGTACGTGTTGAAAAGAAAACGAACAAGGAAAGAATACTCGTGATGAGTACCAAACTGAAAGAAGTATTGGATTGTATAATAGAAGTGTTGAAACCCGAACCAACACATTTCATACTATCCTCTCAAAAAGGTAAAGGAATGGAACATATGTGTGTTCAGACCTTTAACAGGATTCTTAAAGGTATTATGAAGGAATACAAGGTTAAATACATCGGAAATTGTTCCAGTCACCTATTAAGAAAGTCGTGGGTTGTTGGTTCTATCAAAAAAGGGTTCGAAAATGGAGACCATTTGAGCTTGGTGAAAGTTTCACGGTTAATTGGCCATTCAAACATTTCTACAACCCTACGTTACACAAATTTTGAAACTTCCCAGTCGTTAGCATTGTTTGAGTTGAGTTAGAAGTAAAAGAAGATGTTGTCTATAGACCACTTTTTACCAGGGATCGATCCAAAAATTGTCTGGCACAACATTCCAATTAATAAATTGTTGATTTTTAATCTTCAGCAAATTGCTACAGATGCATTATTAATTGTTTGGCATCGGGTTATTAAAATCAATATCAATAAATCCCCAATATTTTTTGTACCCCTCAATTATTTCTACCAGGATATACTCAATGGTATCAATGTCGCCAACGAACCCGATATTCTGATTGAGATTGATATTGTATTCATTGATGATTTTTTCAAGTAATTTTCTGACATAAAATTTCGCATCAGAGTTTATATTGTCTTTTCTTTTACCGATTTCAGGACTTAGGTAAAACACCATTTCTTCTTCTGCTGCTGGGAGTTTATATTTTTCAATCATGGTCTTTTGTTTTCTTTTTCTCTTATTACGAGTGCCATCAATTTTCTGACTTGTTGCTCACTTAATATGATGGTTATTCCTTTTGATTTCATATCAATAAATATTTCAAAAATTACTTTTTAAAAAAAAGTCACATCATTTAAAAAAAAGGTCAGTCCCTGAAATAGGTTGTGCCAGACAAGATTAAAGGATTATCACCGGTAAAATTTGAGTTTAAACCAATCCCATCAAGGATTGTACCTACAGGTCCTTAAGAACAAAAACTTGTTTGGCACTAAAAAAACATATACTTGTTTTACGACAAAAAATATTTAACGGTGAAATATTTATTTTCCGATACAGACTTTACCACTAAGCACTTTTTGCAGTCTATAATGAACATTGTAACCTTTTAGGAATAAATCCCATTTTCTAATAATTCGAAAATGAAATCGCCTTATTTTATTTAATGTTTTAGAGAAATTAGTAATGAAATAAAATTATATTAAAAATTAATTTTAATCCCTGAATTTATAACGATACCATCTAAAGGAGCATAAATATCTCTAAATTTAGGATGTGTGATACTTCCAGTAAATATGCTATCCCATTTAGTTTGTCTTTGGTCTGTGAGATTTTCCACGTTGATGAAAACACTCATTTTCTTCCACATTTTTTGTATCAAAAAACCGATTATCAAATAATCCTTACCAGTTTTACCATCACTTAATAATTGTTTATCTGTATAGAATGCTTCAAACCCAATACGAAATTTATTTTCAATCTCATAGGTAACATCAAAATTCACTCTGTTCTTGGGTGACAATGTTTGTTGTGTAACGGTATTATTGAAATGTTGTTTTACATCTGCATAAGTATAGCCGATATAAAAATTCAGTTCATCGATTGACAACCTGATATTGGTTTCAGCTCCTGTTGAATTGATATATCCATTTGCATTCACAAAATTATTTCCGCTCAAAATCAAAGGATTATTGATTTGTGTATAAAACACCAATTGATTAATGCTTACAAAAAATTCATCGACCTTCTTCTTATAAGTTACATCTGCATGTAATCCATAACTCTGCTCTGCTTTTAAATTACTGATATTAATGGGAGCTATATTTTGGTACCCTTTTTCTTCTGCATCTTCATTAAATGGGGATGGCATTTTATAACCCAAGCCAAAACCTAAACGACTTTTCCAATTATTATTGATATTGAATAAAAGATTCATTCTTGGCAAAAAAAAGATTCCTTTTAATTTATCGATTGTTGCAGGATTGTTTTTATCTACTCTTAACCCGCTTTCAATAAAAAGCCATCGACAAGGTTTGTAAGTGTTCTGAACAAATGCTCCAATAGTATTTAATTGATAAGTTAAAGTGGATGTATCTCGTGGTGTTAAATTATCAGTCCACATATTTAACCCAGCAATCCACTCAGATTTCTTACTTTGATGCACATAATTAAACTCTGTAAAAGAAAGTATTTCCTGTGCAAAAAAAGCAGAAGTAGTTTGAGTAATATTTCTATTAAAAAAGCCAATACTGTTTTTAAATTGAATTCTATCTGTGCTACTTAATTTATGATCTATGCTGAATTGAGTGGATATTCTTTTAGAGATATTTTTTTCGAAATACTGATGCACAGAATCTGCATTTCCATTTAATACCTTCATATCACCTCCATACCTATTTTCAAAACTCATGTTAACACCTACAAATCCATTGGTTTTAGAATTAGGATAAAAAAATAATTTAGGGTTGAGTGTAAAACGATCGATTTTAGGGATAGCCGATAAGCCGATATTAGCCGGATCGTAAGCATTATTATAATTATAAGCACCAAAAATAGTTGTCCCGAATTTTGCAAATTTTTGAGCATAGAACCCACTTGCATCAAACCCCTTAGCTGAATTGCCATTCAATAAAAAAGAAAGTTCTTTTTGCGGTGTTGGTGTTTTGCTAATGAGGTTTACCAAGCCTGCAATAGCACCTCCACCATATAAAGTAGAAGCAGAACCTTTGATAAATTCAACCTGTTTCAAATCAAGTGGCGGGATTTGCATTATACTTAATCCTCCACTGAATCCATTGTACAAAGGCATACCGTCTTTTAATAGTTGCGTATAAGTTCCATCCAATCCCTGAATCCTCAAATTGGCAGTACCGCTTACTGCAGAGGTTTGTTGTGTCGTGATACCCGTACTTTCATTTAATAACATGCGTATGTCTCCAGGTTTCATAGAAGACTTTTCATCCAGTTCCTCATGTGTGATAGCTTCGATTCTTGTTGGGATGATTTCAATATTTCTGTTACTTCTGGTACTACTCACCACCGTTACTCCCTGTAATTCAGCATGCTCATTTTCCAATACGATATCAGCAGCAGTGGTATCCTTAAGCGGAAAACTGATCTCGATATTTTTTTTAGTATAACCTACATAAGAAAATGACAACTCGAATTTTCCATTGGGAATATTTTGGATAACTATTAAACCCGATGAATCTGAAAGAATTGTAATAGCAAGTTTATGGATAGATACTGATGTAGCGACAAGCGGTTCATTTTTACTGTTATGTATAAATGCTTTGTACTTGTTTTGTGCTGAAACAAATACAGGAATTAAAAAGATAGATAATAAATATTTTTTCAACAAGCCTTATTATTAAAGGTTGCAAATGTATTAATGCTTTCTAAAGAAATTTTTTATAACACAGAATATTTTATAAATGTAAAGTTTCAAATAAATCTATACCTATAATTAAATTCAGCGAGTATTTCCATCATTTATGCTTAAATTTATTAAGCGCGAGACAGTAAATAAGTATTCATTTCAAATTTTGTCTTCACGTATGACTATCTAATTCCCCTCACCTGTGAATTCCAAGTTACCTCACTTATTGATTGTCAATATTGTATTATACAAAATAATTATAATCTGGTATGGCGATACACAAAATGAAATTGCCTTGTTTTATGGGTGTTTTAGAGAAATTAGCACTGAATAACGAACTGTTTTATATTATTGCTGTGGTGTACTGAGGTCTATATTATGTTCCTCCGGCTTTTCTTTTTTTATAACTGATTTCCCGAATTTCCATGTAAAATTTATACCAATAGAACGATAAGGAACACTACGCAGGCTATTGGTCATAAATCCAGGGCCATAAAGATTTGTTTGCTGATCTACATATTTATCGAAGAAGTTATTTGCAGTTAATGCGATACTTCCGTTCTTATTCCAAAACTGTTTTCTAATGGCTACACTGTAAGATGTAAAAGACGGATAGAACCCTTGTGCCTCATGGTGAGGCGAATTATAGTTTCCGAAAAATTCTGCCACAAGATTATCCGAAAATTTGTAAGAGGCATTTGCAGTAAAGCGATATATCGTAGTATTTGAATTAAATCCTGAGTCTACCTGATTAATAGTTTGTCTATAGAATGTAATAATATTAGACCTTAAACTAAGCTTTTCAGTTAAGTGCAGATCAAAGAAAAGATTGATACCCATATTTTCTTCAATCCCAATATTTTTTCTTGTTGTAACGGCAACATTAGTGTATGTAGAATCTCCAACCTTAATTGATGGATAATAAACAATGAATGGTTGAATATCACCATTACTTTGCCTATAGAAAAGTGTTACCATAAATGAACCGATTTTACCCAAATCATTGTTATATGAAGCCTCATAACGATCCCATACTTCAGGTTGTAAATATGGATTACCAGTTGTGATATTTTTGGGGTCACTAGCATTTATATACGGATTCAAATCTGAATAATCAGGGCGGTTGATTCTTATAGTAAAACTCAATTTGAGTGTTTGCTTTTCGTCAATTTTTTTCAAAAGAAAAATGGACGGAATTAATGTGTTATAGTCATTTTGAATGCTTTGTTTAGCATTTGCATAGAAGGCATTTATGTGGGTACGTTCGTATCGTCCACCTAATCTTGCTTCAAATAATTTTCCGAAAGGAAAATTTAATTCGCCATAAATGGCATAGACTTTTTGATGATAATTCAAATCATTTGAAAAAGCTGCATTATATAAATAAGATTTTGTATTTGCATCCCAAACCAGAGAATTGGCTGTACTAGAAATATCATATCCGCTGAATTTTCCTCCTAACCCTAAAGTCGTTTTTTTAGTTAGTGGCTGCGTATAATCTGTTTTTACTTCGTATTCGTTTTCTTTAGCTGGATTGGTATTCCTTGTGCCGTAGATTAACGAATCTATTGGTTGTAAATATTGGTCATTTCTTGCAATGGTTTGATTATTTCCAAAACTTCCATCAGCTGCTATTTCAAGTGATTGTTCTTTATTCTTAAAATTACGTTTATAGTTGATGCTTGGATCTAACGAGTATTGGCTAAATGAATTAGCAGCATCATTTATTGAATTTGTCTTTGAAATAATTGCTCCGGTTGCATCTTGAATTTGCTCAATCTGATTTTTCAAACCATTAGACTTGTTCCCAAAATTGTGATAACCCATTGAGCCGGAAATAC
Source organism: Sphingobacteriia bacterium (assembly GCA_017304675.1). GTDB lineage: Bacteria > Bacteroidota > Bacteroidia > Chitinophagales > Chitinophagaceae > CW01. The sequence continues at coordinate 159,937 of JAFKLS010000021.1, read as the reverse complement.
TGTTCTTATCATCAACACTCCAGTCAAATCCAATCCCACTTTGAAACCCGTGCCTCGTAAAATCACTGTTACCATCTTGTTGTAAAATAGCTTTGTTGTGTATTGAATCACTTGAAATACGGCTAAAAGTATAAGGTGTTGTTGTTACAATTCTTGCATTACCATTTGCAAAAGCATTAATCCCGAATTTACTCTTTCGCGCATTAATATTAACAGAGCCGTTTTGTACAATTGTTCCGACTGTTAAAGAAACATTGCCGTTGACTCCTTGTATAGTGTTGTGTTTTAAAATAATATTGATAATGCCTCCTGTCCCCTGAGCATCGTATTTAGCACCGGGATTGGTTATTACTTCAATACTTTTTATTTGATTAGCAGGAATAGCTTGCAAAACATCCGTGATATTACTTCCGAAAATTGTGGAAGGTTTACCATTAATTAGGAAGAGAATACTTGAATTTCCCTGCAACTCTACATTTCCATCAACATCAACTGAAACCTGCGGAACTTTTTTAAGAATATCTGTAGCTACACCTGTTTGCGATGTGATATCTTTTTCTGCATTGAAAATTAATTTGTCAATTTTATTTTCTACCAGTTTAGCTCGAGCAGTAACTTCAACCGATTGTAGTGTAGTGGCTTTTCTTTCAATAAAAATTTGGTTTAGATTAATTGTTTCGTTCTTATTACCTACAATAATATTTTTCAGTGTTATTGTTTTAAAGCCTACAAATGCAATACTGATATCGTAATTCCCGGGAGAAACTTTATTAAGTACAAATTTTCCGCTTGTATCCGAAGTTGTTCCATTTAAAGCCTTGCTATTTCCAGAGCGATACAAAGTTATTGTTGCATATTCAATTGGCAAATGGGAAGATGAATCCAATACCTTTCCAATGATTTTACTTGCTGTATTAAAAGTTGCTTTTTGCGAATAAGATGAAATTGAAAAGCATAGAATACCAATTGCTAACATCAAATATTTCATAACTGTTAAATCAAATCCTTGTAAAAATCATACAAAATTCTGAATACTTTCTGAATTATATTTAAAATTCATTTTGTTAGTTTCACCGCATCATCAAGTCTTTGTTCTGCATTATCCCAATTAATGATGTTAAATAAGGCATCAACAAAATCTGCTCGTTTATTTTTATATTTAAGATAGTAAGAATGCTCCCAAACATCTATCACAAGCAATGGAATAACTCCCCATTGAGTTAGTTTCTCATGGTTTTCACATTGCAAAATGGTTAGTTTGTCTGTATATGGCTGATAGCTTAAAATGCCCCACCCGTTGCCATCTACATTTTTTGATGTTGCTGCGAGATAAGATTTCAGTTTATCATAGCTACCAAAATCTTTTTCAATGCGTTTTAATAAATCATTTTTTGGAGTGGTTGTTTTGTTTGAAAGATTTGTCCAAAAGATAGAGTGTAAAATATGAGATGAAAGATGATACGAAAGTTTTTTTGTCCAATAATCTACAGTTTCGAAATTGTTCGTATCAACAGCTTCATGTATTTTTTTCAAGTCGTTATTGGCTGCTTTAGTAGCGCCACCATGATGAAATGTGTAATGTAAATGCAATGTTTCAGCATCCATATATGGTTCTAAAAAACTTTCAGCATATGGAAGTGGTTGTTGTACAAAATTGCCGTTCGTGTCTACTAATTTATCAATATTGTTATTTGTTAAGTTTTGAGCAAAAGCATTATTTGCAGAAAGCAAAGTTGCTGCTCCAGCTAATGTTCCTGATTTTAAAAATTCTTTTCTGTTCATTATATTGATTTTAATTATGGCATGAGGCAAATATTAATCAGCAGTTATTTCCCAACCATAATAAATACTTTTTTATCTGCTTTCAATTCCTCATTTCCTTTCAAAACAAGTGTATCTCCTGCGTTTAGTTCTCCAAAAATTTCTTGTTTGTCATTCATGGTAAAACCACTTCTCACATCAACCCATTTAGTAACACCATTATTTATTTTAATTACAAATCTTCTTTCTAAAGTACTTACAACTGCTGAAACTGGAACAACTAAGGAAGGTTGTGTTCTTAAAAAGTGCAGTTTGACATCTGCATAACTGCCGGCTTTTAATTCGCTATTGGGATTGGGTATTTCAAATTCCCAGACTTCACTTCTTGTAGCATTGTCGATGCTGCCCGATTTTCGTACCAATGTTGCACTGAATTTTTTGTCAGGGAAAGACTTTGTAGTTAATTCTCCTTTATTCTTTAATAAAATGGCATTGGTATAAATTTCAGGCACGGGTACTTGCAGGCGAAGCAGTTTATTATCTTCAATTTCAAACAAGGGAGCTTCGTTTGCGTTACCTACAAATGAACCAACATTTATATTTCTTTTGGTAATAATGCCACTGTAAGGTGCAACTATTGCCAGATAATTTCCAATTTGTTTATATGATGAAACGGCAAACTGTGCAGCGTTATACTCTGCTTCATCAGCAAGCATTTGATTTTTTGTTTTTTCTAATTCAGAAGCAGCAATTACGCCGTCTTGTTTAGAAGCTGTGCTGATGCGGTTGTAGTAATCTTTACTGGATTGATAATGTGAATATGATGCTTTTTCTTTTGCTTTTAATTCCTGTAATCTTGTATTAATCTCAGGGGCATCTATTAAAGCTAACACATGCCCCTTACTCACTTTTGAACCAATATCTACTTTTATACTGCTGATGTAGCCCTGCACTTTTGCCCGTACCTGTACTTTTTCGTTAGGCAATAAATTGCCAGGCAATGAAATTGTTTTTTGTGCAGAATCAACTTTTAATAAAAATGCATTAATGGTATCAATTTTTATTTCCTGCGTTTTAGAACTTTGCTGTTGTTTATTATTGCTGCAAGATGCAATAAACGCCAATGCACAAAGTGGTACAAATAATTTCATTCTAGTTATATTTTTAAATCTTGTTGTTATCATTCGTTTGTATTTATATCATCAGGAAATAGAGAAACAGTTTTTGATTTTTTATTGCCGATAACTAAATCATACATCATCGGAATAAAAAACAAACTCATAAATGTGCTGAATAACAAACCGCCAATTACTGCAATAGCCAAAGGGGCCATTTGTTTGCCGCCTTCGCTAATGCCAATTGCCATTGGTATCATGCCAGCTATCATGGCAAGGCTGGTCATTACAATAGGGCGAAAACGATTGGAAGCTGCTTTAGCTCCAATCTTCGATACATTATTATTTTGTTCGGCTCTTATTGCTTCTGCGTTTGATATTAATAAAATAGCATTGGCAATGGCAACACCCAACGCCATAATACAACCCATAAAAGATTGAATGTTTAACGTGTTTCCTGTAATCCATATCAATAAGATAGAACCTACCAACACACCAGGTAAAACACCTAAAACTGTTAAAGACAATTTGAAGGATTGAAAGAATGCTGCAAGCATTAGCAGTATTACAAACACTGCCAATAGTAAACCAATAGACAACTCTCCTATTGTTTGTGTAAGCATATCTGATTGCCCACGCAAATACACTTTTACACCTGTGGGCAATTCGCCTAATTGTTTGATGCTTTTGTTTACATCGCTTACTGCTGTTCCTAAATCTTGTTTATCAATATTTGCAGTAATGGTAATAAATCGTTGCTGATTGATGCGGTCATATTCGCCAATAGAATTTCCTTTTTTCAGTTCTGCAATGTCTCGCAAATTGATGGACATATCATTAGCTTTTGCCACAGGGACTTGCTCTACTTGTTCAGCACTGTTCATTTGCATTTGCGGATATTCCACTTGTACCTGATAAGCATTACCCGATGCTTTATCTAACCAATACACAGGTTGTGTTAAGCGGCTTGATGATGTTGCATCTGATACTGATTTACCCGCCTGCTCAACAGAAACATTCATTTGCCCCATTCGTGTACGGTCGTAATTAATTTGAATAGTTGGATAATCTAACGGCTGTGCAATTTGCACATCTCGCAAATAGCTAATTTTAGTAAGCGATGCTTTTAGTTTATCAGCTATCTCTCTGCTTTGGGCAAGGTTTTTTCCTTGCACAACAACTTCAATCGGATTGTTTGTGCCGAGGCTCATAACTTGGTCAACTAAATCGGCAGGTTCGAATGATAATGATAAATCAGGAATACTTTTATTTACTATTAGCCGTAACTGCTCTTTTAGCTGTTCAAGGCTGATACCAGAATTTTTTGTAAGATTTACTTTTACAACTGCTTCGTGCGGACCACTAGTGTATAGAAAAATGGGATTGATAGCATAAGATTGCCCGTGCAATCCTATGTATGCAGAAGTGATAGACACATTGGTTTTTCCTGCAAGGCTATCAATCAATGATAATACTTTTTTTGTAGCATCTTCAGTTCGTTCAATTCTCGTACCTGCTGGCATACGCAAACGCACTTGCATTTGCCCTGCATCTACTTTAGGAAATATTTCTGTGCCGCTTTGTTTGTACCCAACCCACGCAAGTAGCAACAATGCAAGTAATACAATTGGAACTAAAACTGCTTTTGCATTGCTTAGTTTTTGAATGCTGTTAGACAAACGGCTCTTGATGTTTTTTAAATTATCCTTACCCGTATTGGTAAAATTCTTTTTTATAAACCAATTTGATAAAACAGGTACTAAGGTTTGTGATAAAAGAAACGAAGCGATCATAGCAAAACCAACTGCCAATGACAGCGGCATAAACATTGATTTTGGCACGCCTGTCATAAACAGGGCAGGCACAAACACAGCCAATATGCTTAAAAGGATTAATAATTTGGGCAATGCTATTTCTTTACAAGCATCCCAAACTGCAACGGGAACTGATTTACCCAATTCAAGATGATGATGTATGTTTTCAATAGTAACGGTGGATTCATCTACCAAAATACCTACTGCTAGCGCCAACCCGCCTAACGTCATAATGTTGATGGTTTGCCCACATAGATATAATGCCACCAATGCTGCCAATAATGCTAAAGGAATATTGATAATGATAATAGCTGCACTTCTTATATCTTTTAAAAAGAGCAATACCATTAAGCCTGTAAGCAATGCACCCAGCAACCCTTCAAATAAAACACTTTGCAGAGAATTGCTAACGTAACCCGATTGGTCAAACTCATAGGAAACTTTAATATCATCGGGTATAGCAGCCTGCATATCGGGCAATGCTTTTTTTATGGATTGTACTACATCCCAAGTTGACGCATCGGCTCTTTTAGTAACAGGAATATAAACAGTTCGTTTTCCATTTACCAATGCGTAGCCTGTGGCAACATCTGCACCGTTTACCACATTTGCCACATCTCTTACAAAAACTGCTGTACCATCTACATTTTTTATGGCTATATTTTCTAATTCTTTAAAGTCATCCACCACACTGTTTGACGGTGTAATAATAGTTTTATCGGCTGCACGAATATTGCCTGCAGGAAGAATGGTATTGTTTTTTGCAATGGCAACAACTACTTCATCGGCAGTGAGATTATAACTTCTTAACCGCTCGGGGTCGGCTTTGATAACGATTGTTTTTTGGTTGCCACCAAAAGGCGGTGGTGCAGATACGCCTGACAATGCAGCAAACATTGGGCGTACTTTAAATAACGCTAAATCCTGTATTTCATTCAACGATTTTGTTTCACTTCTGAAAACTAATTGCCCAATGGGAACAGAACCTGCATCGTATCTCATTACAAATGGCGGCAATGTACCGGGCGGCATAAATGAACGGGCACGGTTTACGTAAGAAATTACTTCTGCCATTGCTGCTGCCATATTTGTTCCATCGTGAAATTGCAGTTTTATCAAACTCAATCCTTGAATGGATTTGCTTTCTACATTTTTAATACCTGTGATGTATAGGAAATGATATTCGTAATACGAAGTAACATACCCTTCCATTTGTTGTGGTGATAAACCGCCATAGGTTTGAGCCACATAAATAGTGGGGGCATTAATAGTGGGGAAAATATCAATAGAAGATTTGCGAATTGCTAATATTGAAAATACAACGATACCCAAAACGAAAACGATGATGGTTATAGGTTTACGAAGTGCAAATTGAATGAGCTTTATCATTATATTTATTGAATGGCATGGGTAAATATTGTTTCATCTCCTTGAATTGCTGCCTGCAAAAGCAAGGCTTTCCATACATCCCAATACGCTTTTTTATTGTCTAACTCTGCTTTTAATAAATTGTATTGCGATTGAATTAGGTCGGCAAAATTTACCAAGCCTGTATTGTAACGAATTTGCATAGCAGAAAAAGCGTATTGTGCAGATTTTAATTGCTGCTGTGTTTCTTTAGCAATGGCTACGCTATTGGCATATGTAGCATTTGCTATTTGCTGCTGTGTTTGTAAGGCTGCTTTGGTATCGTTTATTTTTTCTTGTACAGCAGCCGATAAAAAGTTTTGTTGCTGTAATTGCCCTTTAGTTTCGCCCAACTTCATTATTGGAAAACTAAGTTGTACACCTGCACCATAATTAAAGCGATTGATGACAAGGCCATCAAAAGTTTTAATACTGCCATCAGGCTGAAATCCAGAACCACGCCCAAATGTTGTACCCCACAAATTAAGTTTAGGCAAATAAGATTTTTTAATGAATAACTCTTTTGATTTACTTAACTGATATTGGCTTTGGGCAAATTGAATGGCGGGATTATTTTTAAAAGAAGTATCATTTGCAAAAATAGTGGCGGGTAGTTTCTTTAAAAAAGCAGTGTCAGAAGGTACAGGCAAAGCATCGGTAACAATTAACTGTGCAAGCAATAGTTGATACACCTGTAATTGTTTTTGAGTATTCATCCAGTCAATTTTTGCTTTTGACTGTTCAGATAAAAATAAAGCGGTATCTACTCCGGGTTTGATGCCACTGTTGGTAAGTACACGGCTTTGTTCAAGATTTACATTTGTTCTCTCAATATTGCTTTTATAAATTTTCAGGTAATCGTATTCCAACAATACATCTAAGTAAGTGCTAAGCGTATTTATTTTATGTCGAAATAAATTTTCCTTGTACTCAGCTTCTTTTGTTCCGGCTTCTGCAACTGCTACATTTATTTTAGAACTTCGTTGTCCAAAATTTATGGCTTCCCAATTCAGCAATAATGCAGCAATGCTTCCTGTTGCAGGGCTGTAATTATTGCTTGCCGAAGGTGGACCGCTTATAGGCAAAACGCCAGACGGATAAAACATACCCGTTGCATTATTTGAAGTAGCAATATTTGCCTGATAAGAAGCATCAAGTGAAGGCATAGTGCTATTGTATTTTACTACATCAACATTTTTTTGAGCAGCACTTATTTCGTATTGCTTTGACTTTAATAAATGATACCGCTGCTCTGCCATTTGCAAAGCATCTTTTAGTGTTATTAATGTATCTGTAGTTTGCGATATTGCCCGATTACTGACAATCAGTAAAAACAAAGAGATGAGTATTTTACGATATGGATGTTTCAATTTTTGCACAATGATATTTCGACAAAATTAGAAAGTAAACACTGATATAAACTTGAACACTATTTACCTTTTGTATTTGATTTACCTTTTAGAATATTTTTTCTGAATAAAGAAGGATTTTGCCCCTTGTATTGCTTGAATATTCTGTTGAAATGGCTTTGGTCTGAAAAGCCTGTGAGGTATGCAATTTCTGTTAATGAAAGTTTATTATTATGCATTAATTCTATTGCTTTTTCAATTCTTTTATTTCTAATAAACTCCCCAAAATTTAAATCATTAAAATATTTAGAAAATTCACGTGACAAATAAGAAGGGTTTAATGCTAATTCTGATGATACTTTTTTAAGGTCAAGAGCAAAAATTTGAGCATCAATCTGATCTTGAATAATCACCTTTAACTCCTTTACCCAATTCGGAGTTTTTTTATAGTTACTACCTTTCAGATATTTTTGATAGACTTCATGAAGCAATTCTTCAAAGGGACTATTTTGTAAATGTTTTTGTTTATATAAATTTTTTGCCCAACTATATAAAGCATCATAAATAATCATCCCATATTCAAGTAGTTTATAATCGTCTGTAATATTATAAGACAACCCAGATGAAATTGCCATTAACCCTGCTGCTTCATCTGCAATTTCATAATGGTCTGTATCTGCACCTCTAACTATGTCTGCAATTATATTTATTGCTTTATCATTAATTCTATGTTTTTTGATTATATAATCAAATGTGCAGTAATGTTCGTAATGAGTATATTCAACATTCGGGATATCAAACGGAATAGCATTTGATTCCTTGGCTTTTGAGATTACTAAGTCATAAGGCGCATAAATAAACTCTGCTTTCTTATCTACAAATTTTTTAATTAACCAAGGACAAGCTATTCGGTCAATTTTTGGTCGTTCCCTAGTTATCCATTTCATAATAGTTTAAGAATTTTAAAAAACTAATTTGTTTTATAAATTAACAATTGAGCATCTCTATTAATTTTTGATGGGGAAGCAACAATAAAATAATTGAATTCTGGAATAAATAAAGAAGTTCTGCTGCCTGAATGAGTAATCATCTTTTCAAGTAATGAATATTCATTGATATTTTTTTGTTCAATTATATTAACACTACCTTCCCCACAACTTATATATAATCTTTTTCTTACTTTGTCAAAAAAAATATCATCAACATCGCTGCTTATCGGTATTGACGTTTTTGATTTGCCTGTATAGGAATCTTGTATTAACAATTTGGAAGGGTTTCTACAGCCAATAAATAACAAATGTGAATCTTGATTTATACTCATAGGAAAATTAGAACTAGCTTCTTCGACTAACCTTTGTTCAACCACTTTGTTTTTTATTAGGTCTATTACTGCTATCATTTTCTTATCAGGAATATTAACATACATTTTATTTGTAGAATATTCAATTTGAAAAGATTCAGGATGCGCAACTAAAGGAATAGTATTTATTAAATCAAAAGTATCGGCATCTATTATGGCTATTCCACCATTGCCAAAACCTACATATATTTTTTCGTTTAATGAATCGTATCTGATATTATCAGCATTATCATCTAATTGTATAGATTTTATTTTATCATAAGATTTTGTACTGATAAAATCACATTTACCATTTGCGCCATTTGCAACTGCAATACATCTCTTTTTAGGTAGATACACAATTCCTTGGGGTTCAGAAAAATTTTGGATAGTGTGAGTCCTTGTAAAATTTTTGATATCTATTTCTTCAACCGTATTATTCCCTAATGCTGCTATATATATTTTCCCGTTCTGCAAATCATAAGTGAAATGATCAATACGGCCCTTAATATCAGAAAATTTTATTGTATTAATTAAACTCAAATATTTACTTTTCTGAGTTACCTCTTGACCATTACAGCTGCTAAAGGACAAAAATATAAAATACAAAAAAAATCTTTTTAGAAAAACTTTCATTCGAATATTTTTAAAAGTTTTAAGATTAAACAATACTATCAAACTAATAATATAATTAGGTGATTTTTAGTTCCTCTTAATTTTATTCCAATGGAAGATAATGATTTTAATAACCATATTTTATTATTGAGTTAATCTGCAAATTTATACTTAGCCTTACTATACGAAAAGTAAATATAATTTTCTTACGAATACATTACATCTTTCAAAGATCATTTAAGTTTATTGATTTCACCCATTCACATCTATTTTTACTTTTCCGATTTCCGGGAAATGTCACTTATGAATGGGGGTACCTAAGAAGGTAATTCAATTTTATTTCAAAAAATATTCACTAGTACCTGAAATCACTTTTCCTATTTAAGGGAAAAGTTGAAACTAATAAATGATCTGATTGCTAATCCTCAAAGGGAAGTTAGAATACACATCTACAGTTGCATTCGTTCTTAATGTTCTCGCCCTGCCAACAGCCTGAATTAAATCGCTTTCAATGAAAGCAAGTTGAATATTTCTGAGTTCTTCATTGTCGTAGGTATTGAATTTGAATTTAAATCCATTGTATTCTATTTTCTGAAAACTCATTGTTGTATCTATTGTTTTAAAATCAATTCCCAAAACTTTTGCAGTTAATAAGTATTGAATATTATCTCGGTGTGGTGTGCCAACTACTGCAATATCTTTTCCTTTTAAATTGTCATACCCACTGCAATTCCCAAAATACATTTCATCAACCGGATTTTTAAAATGATGTTGGAATGATTTAAATGTAATTACTGGTTTATCTCCAACAGTTTTATTAATATCACTTACATAGCGTTGCAATGAATTTCGAGAACATGAACGGTTTGTGTATTGAACAATTTGACCCTGTTGTTCAACATCTCTGATATCAATTACATTCAATCTATCGCCATATAGTTTTCGGTAGATGTAAATGGGAAGAGTTGCAGAAAGAATGATTATTTTTTTATTCTTAGGTAGTTGCCGCTTCACCACATAATGTATAACATCATAATTCAGTTCATCCTTCATCAAGTACGAGCTATTGAAAAAATCAAAAATGTTGGTTTGAATTGTTGATACTGTAACCTTATCAACTAATGCATCAATATCAACGGCGAATAAAGGAGTTGAAATTATTTCTGAAGGATTTGTTGATTTAAGATAGTTAATGATATTGTTTAAATCATTGTTATTTAATCTTGTTTGATTGTCCAATTTTTGAATATCGCTAATTGATACTTGTTTTATATCTATAAGTGAGTTCAGTGGATCTTCATCGAATATTATTGTATCGTGATTAAAATCAGAATGTATTGCTCTTGCATGAGTAGTAAGAATTGTATTAGTAGAATAATAAGATGATTTTAATTTAGATAAATACTCATCGGCTTGAATAATATCGTTGGTCGAATATTTCCAAGAGTTCTTTTCACTAATAACATCATACAAAACAGCCGTTGCTTTCTTGGGTAATCCAATGGAATAGTAATACTCTAATTTTCTGTTGATGGAACTGTTTTCAAAAACAACTGCATCCGGCGTGGTGACATATTCTACTTGCATTCTATTTCCAATTTCATCCTTCAAACTGTTTGTGGGAGCGGATATCGTGGCTTTCGCTGATAGTATCCTTTCCGTCTTTCCAATGGCTGTGGGTAGAATAAACAGATGTATTTTATCAGTATTACAATCATCCATTACTTCCCGAAAGCGGTCTAAAAACAGTGTTTCTGCTTCGCCCAGCGACATTCTTACAATTGGTTCAATCTGTTCTATATGACCCCGTTGGTCTTTGGTAGCTGAAATCAAATCATGTAAATCATCGTCCTCTTTATATGGCGAGAATGAATGGATAGGAATGGGTGGATAGGATACTTTTTTCAAGTAGGTTAGGATATTGAAGTTATTATCTGTATAATGTGTTTTACCTGATTGATTATAATGCTCCATTGTTTCTTTCATTAATTTTTTTCCACCTCTTACATAATAGAGGTTTGTTGCCAGTCCAAAAAGTTCATCATGGTGCAACCATTCTCCTTTTAAAAATTCATCAAATATTTTAATTCGTTGTCTTGCTACATCAAAATCAATAACCTCGCCCCCTTCTATGGATGTAGTGATTGTTGTTGAACTTGTCCCAGAATGTACATTTCTATAGTTATTATATAGAAGTGCCTGTTTTGAGACAGAATTGGTACTGGATTTATATATAGAAAAATTAGCTGGAATCTTCCTGGTCTTCCCAGAGTCTTTTGCTATTATATTGATGCATAAAATATCTACCAGTCTTTTGAGTTGAATAGGCTGCTGGTTTAATACATGGGCTTCTTTTCCGCCAAGAAATATTCTACATGCATTTTTACATTGTTTATCAGCTTCTGGGAATAAACGCAAAAGTGATGTTGAAATCAATTCTCTTACTGCTTCATTTTCTACTGCTTCATCAACAAAGAATATTATTCTAAACTTTCTTAATCTGGGGCTATCCGAAAAAGTGCTATACCATAACTGAGGAAATATTTCCAATTCATTTAATCTTTTAAGTGCATCATCAATTGTTATTAACCCTTTATCAAAATCCAGTGCAAATACTGATTGTTGATACCAATTCGCATTACAAATCTTTCCATTAAATAATCCTCCGCTCCATGAGTAACTATAAGGAGTAGTTGAGTAAGTGGCGAACTCATTTATCGTAAGACCAGTTACCAAGTTTAAATGATTGGTAATTTTCCCCATTTGTTTCTTGGTTGGTTTATGTTGCTGTGATGTTGGGTCGATGGTGATTGTGTAAGTCATACCAGTTAAATGTCCAATTGTTTCAATTTCATTTATTGTTTTCATTTTCAAATCAAAACCCCCAACTTTTCACTGGTGAAGGACAGTTACTCTGAAGAGGGTTCATTAATAATTTTATTTCCTTCACTTAAATAAACAATACACGTTAGTTTTAATTAAGTGAAGTGACTTTTGAAATTTTCTAAAAATTTTTTTCCAGATTTTTTTTCGTTTTTATAAATAATTATTCAAATAAGGATTTTTTCGGCAAAAATTTCGCTTTAATATCTGACCCCCTCTTTTTTAATACCAGCCCCCTATATATAAGAGGGGATTCAGACTTCCCCCTGCCGCCCTCCCGCCCCCTAAACAATTATACTCGTCTGAAGTATCCCGGGATCTGAAGACCTATTTACTTTGTTTGGCATAATGGCAATCTGATTGAAAAAAGAAGAATTTTATTACTTCCAAAAAAATATTTGCATGGAATGGAAAAGTTTCCTAGCTTTGTGTCATCAAAGAATAAATAATGATAGCTAAACCAAAAAAATCAAGAATTCTGAGTCTTACCATTATCGAGAAAGCAATTGCTGCAATCGATGATAAACCGGAGACCGACCAACAGGTTTGGAATAATGTAAGAGAATTCGATTTACATGATTTACTTGGATATTATCAGGAAATTGAAAAAGAGTTGGATTATCAATTCAATAAACGTAAAGCTGATTTAGTTAAAATAAACAGGCTTTACATAACCAGGGAAAGATTATATCGAATTTTAAATCCAACAATATACTTAAATGCCTATACTGAAAAAAGAGCTAACGATGCTATCTATATAAACGCAAATGTTGGTTTTATAGATGAAAAGGGAAAAGTAAAAAATGTTGTTGTATTCATGGGAAAATCTGAGGAAACAAATCTTGAAAAACTAAAAGAAAAAATTGAATCAGATAAAGACTTTATTCAAAGTGCTAAAAGAAAAGTGATAGAAAAACTGTTAAGTAAAATAAAGATTCCCGAATATAATTTTCAAATTGAAGAAGATAGAAGAAATCGTAGAATGGATGCAGTTCCCGAATTGAGTTGGCTGGCAAGTATCGCATTAGAAGATATGGAGTTGTATTTACAAGATGCTGATATAAATTCATTAGGTAATGATCCAGAGAAATTAAAAAAAGAACTGGTACATACACATGAATTAATGAAAGAATTTATCGAAGATTTTTATCAGTATAAAAATGATAAGTGGGCACAATCTGCATTATAGAAATGCATTTTTTTTGATTAAAAATCATTGGTAAATATAAATATGGATTAAAGGCTAAAAGGGTTTACCTTATCAGGTAAGATATTTTTTTGCTTTAAAATCATTGGTAAATAATAACATGGAAAATTAGTAAAATTTAAATTCAAATAAAATGAAACAATCATTTAAAACAGTGTCTATCGACACTTTAAAAGAAAATGTAGAATTGAAAGAATTCTACCAACAACAATCAATTGATGAATTAACTGCATCAATTAAAGCACATGGACAGAAAAGTCCGATTCACATCACCGAATCAGGTGTTATTCTTGATGGTTATCGCAGAGTTGCTGCCATTCAAAATTTAGGCTCTACTGAAGCTTATGCTGTAGTACATCCTGATGAACCCAGTGTTTATCTACGCATGTTATTTAATCAGTATCGCAAAAAAACACCGGGTGATGAAGTGAGTGAAGTAAAAGCATATTATAAACTCTACCCAAAAAAACAAGGATGCAAAACCAAGAATGGCGAACCTTACAATCGTGAAAAAAATATTGAAGTTGCTGTTGGTTATCGCTGGAAAGGCGATTTAATCAAAATGGTTGAAACAATTATCGAAAAAGATTTTGAAGATAATTTTTTGATGAAACAAATTGTTCAAAACAAATTCAATGTAGAACCAACTTTTGAATATATATCAAAATGGAAAGACATTGATATTACCAATAATTATGGTTATACCGATAAACTACTTAAAGGTGAAATCTCAATAACTGATATCAATAAGTTTATCAAAGACAGACACTTTTTCGAAAATAAGTATCAAGACACTTTCGTAATTCCTGAGAAAGCAAAATCATATCATATTGATTGCATTGAATTAGGCAATATAGATAGCTTAATCAAAACCGTTGATACAATATTTACTTCTATCCCTTACTATCTTTTAAGAAATTATGAGAATGGTGACTTAAATCAAATTGGTCACGAAGAAAGTAAATATGAATTCTGCGAACGTATCGCCAATTATTTTCTTTCATTAATTCCATTACTAAAAGATTCTTCCAATGTGATGATTAATGTGGGTGAGACATACGATGATGGTATTGGTCTTGGTATTCCTGAATTATTGAAAGAAACAATTGAAAGAATTACAGGATTGATTTATAAAGACAAAATCGTATGGTCGAAAGCAAATCCAAAACCTCAAAATGAAAATGTAAAAAGACCAATTAATAATGTCGAATACATTTTATGGTTCGTGGTTAATCCAAAGAAAGCAAAATACAATCTTCTCACCTATTCTGATGGCACAGAAAAAGTAGAGATAAGTAATGGAGCGAAAGATGTAGATAAAGATGGTAAAGTATGGGATAATAATAAATCGCTTTCTAAACCATATAAAAAAATATATACACATCTGCAAGAACAACAAATCAGAGAAATCATCTTCGCAAAGACAGGTAAAAATCATGATGTATATAAAATTTGTCAGGAAGCACACCCAGCGATAATGTCGCCTGTTTTACCCGTAGTTCCAATCTTAATGACAACCGATGAAGGTGATGTTGTATTAGACCCTTTCTCAGGAACAAATGTGGTTGGCAGAATGACTTGTTTATTGAACAGAAAAGCTCTCTCAGGAGAGCTTTCAAAAAAATACTTCAATATTGGTTGTGAAATGTTAGAACAAAGTGTTGCAGATTTTGACAATGTTTCATTTTCAAAAATTAAAGAAATATTTCAACCCACCAGAGTATTCGAAAAACATGAATTTAATGATGGCTCCATCATCTTTAATGAAGACAATATCGATGTATTGAAAACATTACCGGATAACTCAATTGATTCAATAGTTACAGATCCTCCTTATGGGCTTTCAATGTTAAACAAAGAATGGGATGTTACAATTCCTCAAAAAAATGTTTGGGATGAATGTATGAGAGTTTTAAAACCCGGCGGTCATCTATTATCATTTGGTAGTCCAAGAACATATCATAAAATGACTTCTAACATTGAGGCTTCCGGTTTTGAAATTCGAGATCAATTGATGTGGGTTTTTGGCCAGGGTTTTCCAAAATCTCATGATATTGGTAATGGACAAGGGACATCATTAAAACCAGCACATGAACCAATAGTATTAGCGAGAAAACCTTTGAGCGAAGGAACGGTTTCTGCAAATGTTTTAAAATGGGGTACAGGTGCAATAAATATTGAAGATTGTAGGATAGATGATCATGCGATAATATCTAAAAATGAAGATAATAATCTCATAAATGCAGATTCTATAATTGTAAATGAAACATCTCATGGAAGATTTCCTGCTAATTTATTTTTAGATGAATATGCGGCCAATCTTTTAGATAATCAATCAGGATTAGTGAATACGGGACATTGGCCAATAACCAAAACAAGCGGCTATGGTTCCTATGGTGGTGGAAAAAACAATTATATCTCCGCAGGAACAAAAGATAATATAAAATCTGGTGCCTCAAAGTTTTTCTATTGCCCTAAAGCATCAAAAAAGGATAAAGACTTAGATATTGTAAATAACACTCACCCAACGGTCAAGCCCACTCTTTTAATGCAATACTTAATAAGATTAATCACCCCAAAAAATGGAGTTTGTTTGGATATATATTTTGGGAGTGGTACAACTGGAAAAGCCAGCATAATGGAAGGTTTCAAATTCATTGGTATTGAAAAAGAAAAAGAGTACTACGATATTTCAGTTCAAAGATGTGAGCATCATTTAAGTTCAAAACAAGATAGTTCAATCAAAATTGCAGCTTAATTATTTAATCAATTAAAAAATAAAATATGGAAAATATTATATCAACTCAAAACATTGATTTGAGTTACATACAAACTGAAGCCATCAAAGCAGGTAAAGCAAAAAGAGAATGGATGAATTTACTTATATCAAACATCATCAATGCACATTCGCAAGAGAAGTACAGTAACTTATATATTTACTCTCCACCCGGTCTTGGTAAAACATTTACCGTTACAGAACAATTAAAATCATCAGACATACAATCATTTCTCGTTACCGGCAACACTTCACTATTCGCTTTTGGAATTCAGTTAGCAGTAATCAATTATCTCAATCCAGAAATGGAGCCTATTATCATTCATGTTGATGATTGCGATGAGATATTCAAAAACGAACCAAATTGTAATACGATGAAGAAAATTCTTGATACCGATAAAAAGTTCGTGTATGAAAAATCGCTGACTAGTCAGTGGTCAAATCTCAGCGATGTTCAAAGAGCTGCCATTGAAAATTTCAGAGAAGAAGGTAAGATGGGTTTTGTAGTTCCAACAAACAATATGCGCTTCATTTTTACTTCCAATTTTCAATTACCATTTGATGATGAAGTGGCAGAAGCTCGTAAGAAAAGTAAGAGTAAAGCAATACTACTCGCTCACAGAAACGCTATCAGAAGCAGATGCAAAGTCGGTGACTTTGAATTAACTCAAGGAGAACATTGGGGATGGATGGCCGACATCGTTTTAAACAATGATATCATCAACGGTGAGTTTATTGATGAAGTAATCAAAGTTATCATACTCGATTTCATGTGGCATCATTGGAGCAACTTAAAAGAACGTTCAGTCCGAGTTATTGAAAAAATGATTACAACAATGAATATGTTCCCCGAAACTTATGAAACCGTCTGGAGAATTGATTTTCTTAAACACTAAACCCATGAACCGAGAATTAATACAACAGGAGCTTCTAAAAATTCAGGAAGCTCCTTACGCTAACAAAACTGACAAACAGTTATGGTCATTTCAAGATTTATCTGATTTGCATAAATCAATCTATAAAGGAAAACAACCTGAGCAATTACGCAAATACAATAATGTTTGCAACAGGCAATGCAAACTAACAATAGAACAGGTAAGAGACATAAGGTTAAAATACAATCCTCATGTTTATGGTAAAAAAAGACTGGCAAAAGAGTACGGCGTTTCAGCCTCTGTGATTTATCGAATAATAAATGGAAAGTCCTGGAAAGAGATAAATCAAATCAGTTAGCAATTTGGTAGCATTCAAATTTTTGAATTAAAAATTTAAAAGTTTATCATTTAAAAAAACAAAAAAAAATGAAAAGAGAAATTTTTATACCCGATTTAGAAAAAATAGTCGATGACTTACATGGTGTGAAAACATACTACAGCGACGCTAACGGCTTACATCTAATACTGGAGTTCAATTATGATGGGACAATAATTAATGACTATTTAAAACTTAGAAATACAAACCAAGAGCCTGGATACGGAGTTATGGTTTGTTCAGATATAACACATAAACAATTCGTATCCCTGTATGAATACACATATTATTTATTCAATTGGATACAAAAGAAACAACATGGAATCAGTTTGTTATTAAAACCATTTACAGCAGCAATGTATTTTGTTGGAAAAAATATTGTTGAAGAAGTTCAAAATAAAAATTAAATCAAAAATATTAATAATTAAACCCGAGGACAGGGGTCAAACTGAACAAATAAATTTATGGCAATTGAATACTGCAAATTTTGCGATCATGAAGCAACAGAAGAAGAATGGATGTCATTGGTTGGATGTTATGACCATTTCAAAACAAAAGGGAATGACCCAAATCAATTTGTCGAATGTCCTTCTTGTAAAAGAATTCTACATATCGATTATGATTTAATTGACGAGGATGTCAAAAAAAGAATGCAGCAAGAAAAAGAAGAAAGAATCAGAATGGAAGAAGAAAAAAAAGCAAGAAGAGAAAGAATGGATTGTCCATTATGTAAAAGTGAAATCGAACAATCCGATTTTTTAGAAACAGTTTTTTTAAATGATAAACCAACATTGTATTTTGCCAACTTAATTACGCATTATCGTCATAATCATATTAGCTCATGGAATAAATGCTCAGGTAGAAATGGATATAATTATAGGGGCACATGGTTTGGAGATTATGATGAAGAAAAAGCCAAAGTCAATGAAAGAGCCAAAAGACAATTAATTCGTAAGGGACATAAAGAATTATTAAATAAAGGTGTTACGACAGAAACTTTAAAAAAACTAAAAGGAACTACACCTGAAACACTAAAAGTTGCAGAAAAATTTCTTTCAAATCCTATTAATAAAAATTAAATCATACAATTTAAAATTCGATTTAATTTAAGACTGGCTCTTGCTAGTCTTTTTGTGTTTTAACTTCCAGAAAAATACTTCAACTGATTTTGAATTGCAGCTTTTTTTGATTATATTTTATAAGATAATAATTCTCTACCCTTTTAAAAATAATTGAGAATAAGGGTTATGGTTAGATGAAAAGTTTTGAAAGAAATCATGATATTAAATTAAGTATCTCAGATGTTGGAAAAAGAATAAACAAAATTGGAAGAAGTGCAATTGAAGAGTGGCTAATGCGAAATAATATCACAATACACAAAGACACCAGAAAATATGTGTTCGCCATAGACGTTGAAACACAATTATTACTTCCTCTTGCTTCCAACTACAAAAGAAAATATACTAAGGATTGGAAACTAAGAGTGCAAACGGTTTGTGGAAATAATCAGCAGTTGTATGAAATGTTGATGATTGAATTAACGAATGAAACAACTCCCCCATCAACACGAGTTATACCCAAAACTGAATTTCAAAAAAGACTATTAGATGAGATGATGAAATGAAAAAATTAAAACTCCCAAGACATATTAGGAATGGTATAAAAATCTGGTGCAAGAAATGCAGACAAAATAATACCGGTTGCAATCATTATGAGTACTGGTGTTATCGTGCCAATTTTATTGACCCCATAACAGGTCATCATAGAAGTAAAATGTTGGTTGCTGATAATTATGATGATGCAGTAATCGAATCTCTCGAATTCAAAAAGAATAAAGATGTCCAAAAAGTAAATTCAGAAATTTCAGGAGAAGGAAATGATTACACATTAGCAGAATCGATTTTAAAGTATGATACCTACCTAAGTGGAAATTCGCAATACCAACATTTACATAAAAAAGTAAGCAATAAGCACAAAAATGAAGTTATAGGTTATTGCAAGATGTTTAATGAATCCATTAAGACCAACAGACATGTTAAGTGGATTAGACCCAATGAAATAAATAGAAATGATGTTTCGTATTATTATGGCTTACTGGTTGAAAAATATAAGGCCGTAACAATTAATAAAGCCATCCAATCATTGAAAACCTTCATTGATTTTCTCATCAATACTGAGGACATCATTATGAAGAACTATTTTAAAGAATGTATAAGGCTTCATGTCCCCAAAAAAAATATTGATATCCTAAGTAAAGAAGAATTTGATGCCATCTTAACTGCCGTTGATAATTATACACCTTTAAAACAGACAACCAAAGCAGGAAGAAAAGATAACATGTACTATCCTTGGCTAAAAAATGCTTTCAAAATATTTTTATTTGTGGGTGGCCGTCGGGAAGAAGTTTTAAATCTTAAATGGTCTGATATGTATATTTCAGAACAGGGTGTAAAGTTTTTCTATATCAGAAATTTAAAAGTAGAAAGAATACAAAAGAAACAGGTTGATGTACCCTTATTGGCTCCGGTAACTGCAGACTTTGAAAAGTTATTAATTGAAATGGGAATGAATGAGAAAATGGGTTTAGATGAAAAATTAATTGACCCGAAAAATGAATTTACAATTAGTACGCTAATGGAAAAATTAACTGATGCTTTTACTCATTATCGTATCGGTGCGGGAATTGAAAAAGAAGTAACACTTAAACATTTACGCAAAACATATCTTACTTGGACAAATCATATTATGGGGAATGAAACAAGCAAAATTTCAACTGCTGGTGGAAGTAAAGTTTTACGTGACCACTATCTTGCTCCTGATGTTTTAACAGCTCTTGAATTAGCTGCTTTAAAAGTGAAAATATTTGGATAAAATTCTAGCGCCAAGTTCTAGCGCGGACATAAAAAAACCACTTTGAATTTTCCAAAGTGGTTATCTATAAAGAGTTCTATTAAATTATGTTTTTTTATTCTCAACCTTATGAGCCCGACGAGCTACCGCTGCTCTACCTCGCGGTTTATTATCGGGCAGCAAAAGTAGGGGTACGAAAGTTATCTCCCAAATATTTTTAAATTATTTCGAATCTTTTTTAATGGAAGATGCTCCGCTGGACTCGAAATTTTTAATGATGGCTTCTCCTTTATAGCGTATAGACGATGCCCCGCTGGCTTCTATCTTATTAAATTCCTTCAGCACTGTTATCTTGATGTCTGATGCGCCACTGGCTTCTGCCGAGCAGGATGAACTTTCCAAAGCATAGGCTTTTAAATTGCTGGCTCCGCTGGCTCTCACATCTAAATTGTGGGTATTGCCACCAATGGTGGCGGTAGATGCTCCGCTCAGATCGAGCAGCAAATTAGAGGCGGCAATATCTCCTTTTAAAGAACTGGCCCCACTCAGGGTAACCTTAAGGTCGGTAACTGAGATTTTATCTGTTAATATGGTTCTGCTGGCTCCGCTTACATTTAATTTCGCAAGATCCTTAATGGTTACATAAGCCTTTAACTTTACGCTATTTCCCCAATTCCATTTATTCCAAAACCCGTTTGATACAAATATTTTTAAAGTGCCATTCCTTACTTCTGTCTTCAGTTTATCGTTACTATCCCCATCTACACTAACAGCTACGCCGGTGGTGTTGCCTTGAGATATATACAATGTAATGGCGCTGCCTACTTCAATAGCATTAAAACTTTCAACATCCCTTTTTTCGGCTTTTGTATCATAGATCAAATTTTTGGTTTCCTGGCTTTTAATTGCTGTAAAACCTAACATAAAACACAGAATAAAGAGTGTTTGTTTCATGATTTATTTTTTAGAGTAACGGATGAATGTAAAAAAAGTTACAGTAAACTAAAAACTTTGCCATTACATTTGCGGCACAATTCCTCGGGGTGCTTTAAAAAGCTGAGATAATACCCGTAGAACCTGAACAGGGTAATTCCTGCGAAGGGAAGGCGTATCTGTTTTATTCGTTTCTTCTCACAGCATTATCCCTGTTCCCAAAATTTATTAACGAAAAAAAATGAAGAAAGATGAAAAAGCTTTTGGGAACAACCGCTATGTTGTTAATGATGATGTTTGTTATTGCACAAACATCCAAAAAAACAATTCACATCAAAATTATTGATGGTGTATCGAAACAGCCTGTTGCCGGGGCTGTTGTTAAGTATGGCAATGTACAGGCTATTACTGATGATGATGGTAAAGTGCAACTAACCATTATGCCGGCAAAAACTCCTGTTTTAGTTAAAAGTCTTGGCTATGAAGCCTATGAAATGATTCCGGATGCATTATCTTCCGGCGAATTAGTGATTACCCTAAAAAGTATCGCCTTGTTTTTGCAACCTTTAGAAGTGAAATCTGTAAGGGCTGGTAATAAAATGCCTTTTGCAAAAACAAATATTTCAAAAGAAGAAATAGAGAAAACAAATACAGGCCAGGATTTGCCCATGCTTCTAAATCAAACTCCTTCTGTATTTGTAAGCTCAGATGCCGGTAATGGAGTTGGCTATACTTATCTGCATATCCGGGGGTCTGATGCCACACGTATAAATGTTACACTCAATGGCATACCGTATAATGATGCTGAGAGCCATGGTACCTATTTTGTTGACCTGCCTGATTTTACTTCTTCCGTAAACTCCATCCAAATACAGCGTGGTGTAGGCACTTCTTCCAATGGTACCGGTGCTTTAGGGGCAACCATTAACTTGCTCACCAACGAGTTTAATGAAAAGCCTTATGCAGAAATTAATAATAGCTTCGGCTCTTTTAATACATGGAAGAATACCATTAAAGCCGGTACCGGCCTTATAAACGGGCATTTTACGGTAGATGCCAGGCTAAGCAGGGTTAGTAGCGATGGGTATATAGACCGAGCTTGGTCTGATCTGAAATCTTTTGCTATTAGTACCGCTTATATTAACGATAAAACTTCGGTTCGCTTTAATATTTTTTCAGGAAAAGAAAAAACTTATCAGGCCTGGTATGGTGTACCCGATTATTTACTGGCAACAGACAGAACATATAATCCTGCAGGTACAGAAAAGGCCGGAACGCCTTATGGGAATCAAACCGATAATTATCAGCAAGATCATTATCAGCTCTTTATTAACCATGCATTCAATCAAAAATGGAGTTTGAATATTTCCAACTTCTTAACTTATGGAAGGGGGTATTACGAAGAATATAAAGCAGATCAGTTATATAATGATTATGGTTTACCAAATGTTGTTGCAGGAAGTACGGTAATTACCAAAACAGACCTGATAAGGGACAGATGGCTGGATAATTATTTTTATGGCCAGATAGCTTCTTTACAATACAAACATGCCAAAGATGAAGTAAATATCGGAGGCGGATGGACAAGATACGACGGCTCCCATTTTGGTAACATCCTTTGGGCCAAAAATGGAGGGGTTACAGATAACTATCAGTACTATAAATATCCTGCACTTAAAACCGATGAGAATATGTATATAAAATGGCAGCATCAATTAAATAACGAATGGAAAACCTTTGCCGATATACAATACAGGAGTGTTTACCATAGAATGACAGGTTTTGAAGGTGCTGCCGGCTTAAATGTGGCAAGAGACTTTCATTTTATTAATCCAAAAGCGGGAATCACTTATACAAAAGGAACCTACCAGGCCTATTTTAGTTATGCTATGGGCCGCAAAGAACCCAACCGTGATGATTTTCAGGCAAGCCTTGCCAACCAGCCGCAGGCAGAATACCTGAACGATTTTGAGTTAGGGGCGGAGCAACGTTTTGTTCATGGCTTTTGGGGCGCAAACCTCTATTATATGCAGTACAAAAATCAGCTGGTACTAACCGGCCAGATTAATGATGTAGGTGCTTACACTAGAACCAATGTGCCGAACAGCTATAGATTGGGGTTAGAATTACAGGCGGGCTACAATTTTGCAAGCTGGCTCAATGCTGCAGGAAACATTACTTTTAGCAGAAACAAGATTAAAGAGTATACTGAGTATATTGATAATTATGATAACGGCCTTCAAAACGCTGTAAAACATACCCATACCGACATTTCATTTTCACCCAATATCATCAGTGGTATAACATTGAATATTTTGCCTGTAAAGAACCTTGTGTTGGCAGTAACAGGAAAATATGTGAGCAAGCAGTACATGGATAATGCCCAAAACAATCAAAGATCTTTGAGTGCATTTTATACACAAGATGCCCGGTTAAACTGGACATTGAGGGGGAATACGATTAAACAGGCGGATATTATTTTGCAGGTAAACAACCTGTTTAACAGAAAATATGAACCCAACGGATACACTTATTCATACATTTCAAATGGAGCCTTAAGTACGGAGAACAGTTATTTCCCTATGGCCGCAACCAATTGTATGCTCTCTCTGAATATAAAACTGTAGCTAACCCCCTGCTTTTATTAGCGAAGCGTTATGCAATTTTTTGCATAGCGCTTTTTTATTGATTCATAATAAAATGCATTTTTTTAATTTCCTTTTGCATCCGATATTCGTGTCACGAACAAGCGTTAGTATGAGCATTTCTTTTGATGATACAGCAACGGCTTTTGCCTATAAGAGCGATAAGGAATTAAAGCAATCCAGGTTTTTATTTTCTACAATGGGATATCCCCTTTTTGTACCTGTAGGCACCAGGCTTACGCCTTTATTAATAAGAGGTAAGCTGCCTTTAATAAATAAAATTGTGAGGAGTACCATCTTCAAACAATTTGTAGGAGGTGAAACGCTGGAAGAAACGGCTTTAATAGGCGATTTATTAGGTAAATATGGCGTTCAGGTTATTTTAGATTACGGAGTAGAAGGTAAAGAAAGTGAAGTAGATTTTGAGTATGCTACCGAACAGTTTATTAAGGTAATTGAATACGCCGCAACCCGGCATAATATACCTTTCATCAGCGTAAAAATAACCGGCCTGGCAAGATTTGGCTTGTTACAAACATTAGATGAGGCGCCAAGACTAAGAAGCGGTATACATGACCACGAAATGGAGATGGACGAATGGGATCGTGTACGGGATAGGATGTACAGGATATGCGAGGTGGCTGCTGAAAAAAATATTGGAGTATTAATAGATGCTGAAGAAAGTTGGATTCAAGACCCGATTGACAGGTTAACAACGGAAATGATGGCTGTTTTTAATAAAGAAAGGGCCATTGTTTATAACACTATTCAACTATACAGGCACGATAGGCTGGAATTCTTAAAAATGTCTCACAGAATTGCAATACAAGAAAACTTTATTTTAGGTATGAAGCTTGTGCGTGGAGCTTATATGGAAAAAGAAAGGGCAAGGGCATCTCAAAAAGGCTATGCATCGCCTATTCAGGCTGATAAAGCAGCAACAGATGAAGACTTTGATACTGCCACAGCTTACTGTATAGAACATTTAGACAAAATAGCCATTATTGTTGCAAGTCATAATGAGGCAAGCAATTTAAAAGCGGTTCAACTATTAAAAAATAATGGCTTGCCTTTGAACCATCCTCATGTGCACTTCTCTCAGCTTTACGGTATGAGCGATAACATTACTTTTAACCTGGCTAAAGAAGGGTGCAGCGTAAGTAAATACCTTCCATTTGGACCTATTAAAGACGTTATCCCTTATTTAATGCGAAGGGCTCAGGAGAATACCAGTGTTGCCGGTCAAACCGGAAGAGAGCTGGCATTGATAAAAAAAGAATTACTCCGAAGAAAAATGTAATACTGAATTATAAAAGGCAATAACCATGTTATTGCCTTTTATATTATGGGTTACCTGCACCTATCGTTTAGATAAGATTATTGGTAACCGCATATTTGGTTAGTTCGGCATTGGTGCGCATTTTCATTTTCTCTAATATTCTTCCCCTGTAAGTGCTAATGGTATTAATACTTAATACAAGATGCTCGGCAATTTCTGAAATGGTTTTACCCGATGCTATGAGTTTTAATACTTCAAACTCCCTATCAGATAATGAATCGTGCAGGTTACCATCTGTTTCCAATGAATGATGGTCTACCAAAAGTTCTGCAACTTCGGAGCTGATATATTTTCTGCCGGCTAAAATATGTTTAACCGCTTTTACCAGTTCTTCAGGTGCACTTTCTTTGGTTAAATAACCGGCAGCGCCTGCTTTAAGGCATCTTACTGCATATTGGTCGGGAGAATGTACGCTTAATATTAAAACAGGTGTTCTGGGGCTTATATATTTTATTTCTTTCAAAACTTCCAGGCCGGTTTTGTGCGGCATAGAAATATCGGAGATAATGATATCCCAGTTTTTTTCAATGGCTTTTTTTATAATGTCTACTCCATCTGTAGCTTCTTCTATAAAAGCATCATGGAATGAATCTTTTAAAATAGCCCGTAGCCCTTTTCTAACTACGCTGTGATCGTCTCCAATTAAAATGTTCATAACTTCTTCTTTATCTTAAACCGGTAATTTTATGGTTATTTCTGTGCCTTTTCCAAGGGTTGAGTGTATATCGAAATCTCCTTTCAAAGAATGTACTCTTTCTTTAATGCCCAATATTCCTAATGTGCTCGATTTTTTATGTAAATCAAACCCTTTGCCGTTATCGGCTATTAAAAGAAATATTCTGCCATTTTCTTTTTGCAGGCACACTTTTATATGTGTTGCATTTGAATGCCTTACAATGTTCGTTGTTGCTTCCTGGAAAATCCTGAACAGGTTAGATTTTTGCTCCGGTTTTAGTTCTATTTCCTGATCGTCTGTTTTAAAATTGTATCCAAGCCCGTACTTCAGTTTTAGTTGTTTGCATTCCCATTCAATTGCGGCCATTAAGCCTATTTCATCTAATAAACTTGGCCTGAGTGATGTTGATATTCTTCTAACAGATTTAATAAGCTTATCAGCCAGCTGCATTGTTTCATTCAGCCTTTCGCCTATTTCCGGCATAGCTTTCTCAACCTTCTTTTTAGTAAAACCAATATCAATTTTTAAAGCTGTAATTAATTGCCCAAGCTCATCGTGAATTTCCCTGGCAATAAACTTTCTTTCTTCTTCTCTAATTTTTTGCAGATAGGAGGTGAGTGCTCTTAATTGGTGCTGCGAGTTTTTTAATTCCCGTTCGGTATTTTTTAAACTGGTTACATCTTCTAAGATACAGTAAATCTGGTTGTCGAAAATTGAAAAATTAAGGTGCACATCCTTTATATCGCCTTTTTGTGTTTTAAACTTTTTACGTAAAACCGGGAATACCATATTGCGGTTTTGTTCATATTTTTTTAACAAGGCATGGTATTCTTTCAAATTTTTTGCTTTGTCTTCCGGTTTGCTTAGTATTAGGTATTTATGCCAATCTTCAAAAGACTGCACTTCTTTTAAACTAAGGCCGGTAAACTCAATAAATTTCTGGTTAACAAAATTGATGGAAAGATCAAGATTGGCCGTAATAAGCGGCATAGGAATATGTTCTGCAATATTCCTGAACTTATCGTGGCTTTTAATTAATTCCTGTTCAATCTTTTTCTTTTCAGTAACATCTTCCAATATCCCGAATATTTCATCGTTCAAAATATTGAAATGAATATCTACGTTCCTTACTGTTTTATCTTTTACTACCAATTGCCTTTGTAGAAGAACAGGTTTGCTATTTGGGTTTTCTTTAAACCTGGATAAAGCAGTATAAAACGCTTCATCATGTTCATCTTCCTGCCCCGGATAATCCCATTTAAAGAGGCTGAACCAGTTTTTATATTTTTTAATCTCTTCCAACTCATAGCCAAAAACTTCTTTAAATTTTTTGTTAACGAATGTAAGATCGAAATTGGCAGTACAACTGGCAAAAGGAAAGGGAAGGTTTTCTATAAAACGCTTAAACGAATTTAATTTGTGCAGTTGGCTAATAGGCAAGGGCTCATTTGCCTCTGGCTTATATTCTGTAGCACTGAGGATACAGCCGGCTGCACTTTTTTTCTTTAACTCAAGTGTAAACCATTTTTCTTCTTTGTTGCTATTTACCAATCTGAGTTGAATAACTTTCACAGATTTTTTGTTCTTTGTAAGCAAAAGCTCAAAGAAAAGTTTAAAAGTGTCTCTTTGTTTTTGGTGTATATAAGAAACGAAACTTTTCTTTCTTCTTTTGTTAGAAGAAACTATGAAATTATTGTTTGGCCATGTTTGAAGAATGTTGGCTTGAGCATCTAATTCTATGGCAAAACCGGGTAGGTAATGTTCTAAATTACTGGCATTCATGTCTTAGGTTAGCGAGCTAATGTAGCAAAATTGAGATTGCTAAAACAATAAAATCTGTTTGGTTCAGAAATAAAATTTGTTGTAAGGAAGCTCGGTAACCAAAGCGGCAATAGTCTGAATAGGAAGTGTGTCATGTTTTTAATTTTTAGGATTAAACTAAAAAGGGAAGATTAAATAAAAAACCAACTGCCATATCTTCCCATTCTGGTTTCATAAGTTTGGAGTGATCCGGGTTTTTCAGTATTCAGGATATTGCGGTTTATGCGTTTTTGTTTGTTTAAGTTTTAAGAGATATTGAATTTGTTTGGCCTTCTAAAGGATATAGGATTTACAATACAAAAGTATCTTAGGTTTTTTATGCCTGCCATAGACATATATGTAATATTATAGCAGTACAATACTCTCATTAGTTGTAGCTGTATTACTACAAACCGTGTAAATTAATTGTATAAATTAAATATCCTCTATAATAATAATTGAATCCGTTTATTTTATTATTTAGCAGCAGTTGCGCTTTTAGATTTTAAATTGTTGTTGATGCCCGCTGTATTGTTAAAGAATCCTACATTCAAATATTTTGCATAAATATTCATTTGTGGTTGATCCTGGTTGTTAACAGGTTCAATTGATAATGAATAGTTTTTCCACCAGGGGCCGGCAGCCCAATAACAACCGCCTATGTTGTTATCTGCCAGATAACTTAACATATTTTCCAGAACCACTAACCAGCGTTCATCATTTTTAGGTATGCCAAATTCACCAACGAATGCTTTTTTATTATTTGCCTTGCACCAGTTAATAAATGGTTTAATCCTTTCAACGCCTGTCATTTCATTCACTCCGCTTAGTTCATAAGGTTTTAAATATCTGCCAGATCTGTCTTCGTCAAAATAACAATGTGCACTGTACATAATATTATCTGAAGGATCTTTTAAAAATTTCAGGTAATCACTGTATCTAACCCAATTTTCAGGTGAAGCATAATTGTCTCCATCAACTATTATTGCAGATTTTGTGTTTGATTCTCTGATGGCATTAATGGCTGTTTGCGCAGATAAATACCATTTGTTAAAACCCATGCCATGAGGCTCGTTCATGATATTAAATGCATAAATATTAGGCTTGTTTTTTAAAGCAGCAGCTATTTTTTTCCAAACATCGTAGTAATAATAATTAGGTAACTCTTTGCTGCCTAAAATTAATTCCTGGTTATCTATCTTATAACGGCCAAAATTTTGCATTACCAATATAACCATAGCACCCCTGGTAGCACAATCGTCTACAAATTTAGAAATGAGTTTTAGCTCGGCCTCATCAAGATTACCGCCAAGTGTACGTTGTAAGCGTTCCCATTTAAATGGAAGTTGTATAATCTTAGCGCCTTTAGAAGTAAAATAATTTATTTCGGAAGGATTAGGGTAGGTATAATGCCTGTTGAGAACTCCGGGCAAATTATTTTCACCAAACTCTGCTCCACATAAAGTAATACCATATACACTGTTGCCGCTATTTTTATCAGTAGAGTTGCCTGTGTAAGCGTATTGTGCTTTGGAGCTTGTAATGCTTAGTAAGAAAGCAAGTGTGTTAAGTAATAAGAACTTTTTCATGGTTTAAAGGATTTTGGATTTAAGGAGTGAAATCCAATCGCACCAGAAAAAGTTGTCTGGAAAACACCGGAGAATAAACAACGGGTTAAGGTTGCACCGTTGTTTATTCTCGTAACCGGGTTTTATGCATTTGGTTAATCATAGGACTGCATTTTAAAAACCGGGCTTGTGTTTACAGATATTAGGACTTTGGATTTCAACTATTCCCTTTCAGGAATTTTCTAACGTAAAGTTCTTACTGTTACAATTGTTGAACGATAGTAAAGTCTATCATTATTGTGGCATAGAAGAGATTACTTATTGTAGAAATTTAACTACTGTGTAACGTGATTTTCCCCTGGTATATAAAATAAAAAACCCTTACTAAATACTATTAATAAGGGTTTTTTAGAATGTTTTAACCTGTTTTTTCTTATGCCAGCTTTTTTTCTAATGCATATTTAATAAGATCGGCGGTAGAATGCAGTTGTAATTTTTCCAAAATTCTTGCCCTGTAAGTACTAATGGTATTGACACTTAATGATAGCATTTCTGCCATTTCAGAAATTGTTTTGCCTTGTGCCAATAATTTTAAAACTTCAAATTCCCTATCAGATAATATTTCGGTTGGGTTTTCTGTATTGTCTCCGGAAAAAGCATCTGCCAGTAAATTGGCAATGTCGGGTGTGATAAATTTTTTGCCGCTTAATAAAGTTTCTACGGCTTTTACCAGTTCATCGTAAGCGCTTTCTTTTGTTAGGTAAGAGTTTGCGCCAGCCCTTATAGTACGTACAGCAAATTGTTCCGGCGGATGGTTGCTTAATACAAGCAAAGGTGTTTTGGGAGTGATTTCTTTTATTTGTTTAACCATTTCCACACCTGATCTGCCGGGCATAGACAAATCAGTTATAATTATATCATATCTGTTTTTGCTGATTAGTTTGATCAACTCCGCAGTATCTCCGGCTTCATCAATTTGTGCAAAAGGGTAAGCATCTGTTAATATGCTTATCAGGCCTTTTCTCACAACAAAGTGATCATCAGCAATAGCAATATTCATAGTTTAAAGGTTTTAGGCTATTAAGGGGTTAAAGGTATTACAAAAGTCTCTAAAGTTCCTTCCCCCAAAGCTGTTTTCAATATAAATTTCCCCCCAATTGATTTGATTCTTTCCCGCATTCCCAATAAACCAAATGTGTTTTTTTTGTCATCTTTGTTAAACCCTTTTCCATTGTCGGAAATACTCATAATCAAACTACTATTATTAATAACAATGCTGCAATGAACCTGTGTGGCACCAGAATGGCGAATGATATTGGTGAGAGATTCCTGTAAAACTCTGAATAAATTGATACTGATTTTTTCGGGGAAAGCCATATCGCCAATACTGTTTTCAAACTTTACATCTATACCCGATCTCTTTTTAAATTCTACCAGTTGCCATTCAATAGCGGGAATTAATCCCATATCATCCAATATACTTGGCCGCAAAGATTGTGCTATTGTTCTTACTTTTTTAGCAGTAATAGAAGTTAATTCAATAATGTCTTTCAGTTTCTGTTTTTCTTCGGTCCTTTCTTCTGTTATAGTTCTGTTTAACCAGTCTGCATCAAGTTTGATAGATGTAATCAGTTGCCCAAGTTCATCATGTAATTCCCCCGCTACTCTTTTTCTTTCTTCTTCAATGGCTTTATCCTGGTATTCTGTAAGATGCCTTAATTCGTTGTTGATCCTGATAATCTCATCCTGCATTTTCTTTCGTTCGGTAATGTCCCTGAAATAAATCGATACACCTGTTTTGGAAGGGAAAATATAGGCAGCCATCCATCTTTTTAATAGATCTGAAAAATATTCGGCATATTCTGTCTTCTGGCTGTATACAGCTTTAAGATAGGTTTGATAAAAAGCGCTTTGCTCTTTGATATCAAAAACCATCCAGGTGTTTTTATTCAAAACATCAGAAGGTTTTTGTTTGATGATCTCGGAGGCTTTGGGATTAATAAAAAGAATATTACCCGATTTATCAAGGGCAATAAAACCCCAATCAACCCTGTCGAAAATTTCTCTCATCTGAGCAGTTTTTTCTTCAACTTCTTTTTCAAGGGTTTGATTGTAGTTGATGAGTTTCTGCTCTGCATTTTTTTGTTCGGTAATATCGGTGATTACCGCAATGTATATACGATTTTTTTCATTGGTAATATAAGGAGTGAATGAAACAAATACATTAATCGGGTGGCCGTTTTTGTGATAGTGTATGTCTTCCGTTTTCCAATAGCCCCTTTTCGTTATTTTTTTTAATGTCTCTTTCAATAAAACAGAAGTATATTGTTTGGCAAGAAATTCTCCGAATATCCTGTTCAGGCTTTCTTCTTTACTATAACCGTACAGTCTTTCTGCTCCTTTGTTCCAATAAGAAATAATTAGATTCTCATCAAATAAAATCATGGCATCGTTAGAAGATTCAATCATATACGAGAATTGCTCGGCCCTCTCTTCTGCCCTTATTTGGTTAGTAATATCGCTGCATACACCTATAAAGCCTGTAATCTTATCGTGATTGTTTTTTAAAACAGAAATGGAAAGTAATACAGTTATGGTCTCTTTTCTTTTGGTTTGCTGTATCACAACATTTTTCCAGGAACCTTTTTGTTTTAACTCTTTCCAAATATCTTTCAATTGGTCTTGTGAGTAGTTAGATGGAATAATGTTTAGGATCTGTTTTCCTGTTATTTCTGTTTCAGTAAAACCATATAAATACTCTGCTCCCTTATTCCAAGATGTAATGTTTAAATCAAAATCTGTAGTAATGATAGCGTCTTTGCTTTGAGATAATATCTGGTCGGCCAGTAACATTTTACCTCTTTTGGTTTTAAACCTGTGCCGGCTAAAGCCCTGTTTTTTATTGGGAATAACATACAAAGAAAAACCACCGAGCAGTAGTGTTAATACTATTAGCAAATAATAATTATTAATATCCAATAGCTTATATAATAAAACACCACTTATAATAAATATGCTTATTGCAAGCACACCATTATACCTGGTATTCAGTGATGAAGAGGGGTTTTTCATGGGGACTGTTTTGTAATTCTAAAACGGTTTTTGAGCCGGTTAAGTATTTACATATAACTTTTTGTTTGGTTAAATTAATTATTAATTTTCATAAAATAAGGTAGTTCAGAGATATATTTTTGTAGTACAATATTTATGCTTTGTAGTATCTGTACCAATAAATTTGAAATTAACAATCAATCCCCAGCAGGGAAATAGTATTTTGGCTTGTGTAGCTGGTATGGCTAACTTGCAGTAATGCAGCAATATCAAGCCTTATTACAACATATATTAGATAACGGAACACCTAAAACAGACCGTACCGGAACCGGTACGCTAAGTTGTTTCGGTTACCAGATGCGTTTTAACCTGGGAGAAGGATTCCCTTTGGTAACTACCAAAAAACTGCATTTGAAAAGTATTATTTATGAACTTTTATGGTTCCTGAAAGGAGATACCAATATTCACTATTTAAAAGAAAACGGGGTAAGTATTTGGGATGAATGGGCCGATGAAGAAGGAAATTTGGGGCCGGTTTATGGAAAACAGTGGAGAAGCTGGGAAGGGAAAGATGGAATGGTGATAGACCAGATTACGGAGGTGATTAACCAGATTAAGAAAACCCCCGATAGCCGAAGATTGATTATAAGTGCCTGGAATGTAGCCGATTTACCTAAAATGGCTCTTATGCCCTGCCATACTATTTTTCAGTTTTATGTGGCCAATAATAAATTGAGTTGCCAGTTATACCAGCGTAGTGCCGATGTGTTTTTAGGTGTTCCGTTCAACATAGCTTCTTATGCTTTATTAACTTTAATGGTAGCACAGGTTTGCGGTTTAGAACCCGGCGATTTTGTGCATAGTTTTGGTGATGTTCACTTATATAATAATCATATTAAACAGGCCGAATTACAGTTAAGCAGGGTTCCGTATCCTCTGCCGCAGATGAATCTGAATGCTGATGTAAAGGACATCTTTCAATTTACCTACGAAGATTTTAAACTGGAAAATTATCAGAGCCATCCAGCCATAAAAGCACCGGTAGCGGTATAAATTTGCGTATGATTATTTCTTTAATAGCAGCCGTTGCCAATAATAACGGAATAGGCTTTAACAACCAATTGTTATGGCGTTTGCCCAACGATCTTAAATTTTTTAAAAACACAACCTGGGCATCTCCCGTAATCATGGGGCGCAAAACATTTGAATCTTTAGGCGGTAAGCCTTTGCCGGGACGATTAAATATTGTTGTATCAAGGAACAAAAACCTGCAATATTCTCAGGCTATTGTAGCCCCATCGCTCGATGGAGCTTTACAAACAGCCAAGGAGCATCAATATAATGAAGTATTTGTTATTGGCGGTGGTGAGTTGTACCGGCAGGCTTTTAAGCATGCCCAGAAAATTTACATAACCAAAGTAGATGCACTGTTGGAAGCAGATACTTTCTTTCCTGAAATTGATGAAAGGTTATGGTACCAGGTATATGCAGAAAACCATATGGCCGATGCTAAACATGCTTACAATTACAGTTTTCAACTCTGGAAAAGAAAATAGTGATGATGTATTTTAACGCAACAGCTTACCAGCTATTACTTCCTGTTGTATTATTATTGTTCGTGAAAAATAGAACACTTGCCAAAAATGTACTGGCTGTTTTAAACTACGGGCTACTGTTGTACACGGTTACTTTATTATCAAGAATATACCACCTGGTAAAATTTATACGCCATTTCTCTCCAACCACAAATTATCATTACACTATTGGTTTTTTTGAGATAAGAATAATACTGATTGTACTTATTTCAGCTTTATTCCTGGTAAAAAAAATGGAAACCAGCATTACACTTTCTCTTGGCATATTTGTTTTGTTGTGGATGAATGACTATTACTTTTCTTTCAACGTTTTTTCTGTAGATTTCCTTGTAAAAACGCTTAACTATTTCAGTTTAATGGTAGCCTTATATGCATTTCTTTGGCTAAATCATCAATTGCCTTCTCAAAGAATAAAACATGTATAATCCTTTTCAATTAGGTGTAAAATATATCCGGTATTTTTTTTCTGCCATGAACGGAAAGGGGCATGGTGTTCATTCTCCTTTTGTGTATGATTTTATAGAGAAAGTACTGAACAATCGTAGTTCGGTGCAATACTTCAATACAATAGAACAGAAAAGAGAAACCTTTCGTGCAGATAAAACTGTTTTAAAACTGCAAGATTATGGTGCCGGTTCAAGAATAAGTTCTACGAGTGAAAGAACAGTAAAAAAAATAGCATCCTCTTCTTTAAAACCCAAAAAATTCGGGCAACTCTTTTTTAAGATAGTACAGCATTATCAATACAAATCTGTTGTAGAGCTAGGCACTTCTTTGGGTATTTCCACGGCTTATTTTGCTATGGCCAATAAAGAAGGGAAGGTTTTTACATTTGAAGGGGCAGAAGCTGTGGCTGCTTTAGCAGAAAAAAACTTTCAACAGCTTGGTTTAAATAATATAGAAATTATCAGGGGCAATTTTGATGAAACACTTCTTCCATTCCTTTCAACTATCAGGCAATTAGATGTGGTGTATATAGATGGGAACCATCGGTACGAACCAACAATCCGCTATTTTTTAGAGATGCTTCCCAAAATGAATGAGTATGGAATGATGATTTTAGACGATATTCACTGGAGCAGTGAAATGGAAAAAGCATGGCAATGGGTACAGCAGCATGAAGCTGTTACAGCAACCATAGATCTTTTTTTTATAGGGATTGTTCTGTTCAGAAAAGAATTTAAAATAAAACAACATTTTACAGTACGCTTTTAAACACAATCAATTTTATTTGTGCAACTGCCCCTTTCGTTCATACAATCCATTCAGCATACAAAAGGCTTTTCCGAAAAAGATTTTCTGGCACTGCATCAATCGGGTAAACAGGTAACCTCTATTCGTATCAATCCCCAAAAATGGAATGAGCAATGTATAGCAGAAAATAGGTTGCAGGCTCAGGTTCCCTGGTGCACTTATGGTTATTATTTAAAAGAGCGGCCGTCTTTTACATTAGACCCTCTATTTCATGGCGGAGCATATTATGTGCAGGAAGCAAGCAGCATGTTTCTGTATCATATTTTGCAGCAAACAGTAATACAGGGTGCTGGTAAAAAAGTATTAGACCTTTGTGCGGCTCCGGGAGGCAAATCTACTTTACTGGCTACTTTTTTTGAAGATGGGTTAGTAGTGAGTAATGAATTGATTAAAAGCAGGGTAAATGTTTTGTCTGAGAATTTAACCAAGTGGGGAAGCCCTAATACAATTATTACCAATAACGACCCGAAAGACTTTAGTGCATTGAAAAACTTTTTTGATGTATTAGTGATTGATGCTCCTTGCAGCGGCAGCGGTATGTTTAGAAAAGATATTAATGCTGTTAATGAATGGAGTGAACATAATGTGGCACTTTGCAATATGCGGCAGCAACGGATAGTAGAAGATGCTATGGATAGCTTGAATGAGGGCGGAATGCTGATTTATTCAACCTGCTCTTATTCTGAAGAAGAGAATGAGATGATAGCTGATTTTATGGCAGAAAAATTTAACCTGACTACTGTACAAGTAACATTAGAAGCTGAATGGGGCGTTGTGGAATCTGTTTCAGCCAAACAGAATTATGGCTACCGTTTCTGGCCAGATCAGTTAGCAGGAGAAGGGTTTTTTGTTACAGTTTTCAGGAAAAACAAACCTGCTAATCATGATTATTTATTACATAAGCCTTTGGTGAAAGCAAGTAAACCAGAAACCGAAAAACTTCATTCTTTTTATACATATCATCCCGGGTATTTCCTCTTTAAACAGGGAGACTATTTCAGGCTTATTAGTGAAGAATGGAAAATGTTTCTTGAGCAATTACTGAAATATTTATACATCAAAAAAGCGGGTGTAGAGATAGGCACTATTAAAGGCAAAGATATCATCCCGTCTCATGAACTGGCATTGAGTTTGCTCGATACAAAGGGTTTGCCTAAAGTGGAAGTAGATAGGCCAACTGCGTTGGAATATTTGCGTAGAAAAGATATTGCGTTGCCTTGCGATAAAGGATGGAATATTGTAGTTTTTTGTGGATTAAACCTCGGGTGGGTAAAAGTTTTACCCAATCGTATCAATAACTATTATCCCAATGAATGGAGAATTTTAAAACAGTAATTTTACCTGAGTGAAACTAAATATTATGCGTTTATCTTTTTTAACGGTTGTATTGGCTGCTGTTTTTAGTATACATGCATCTGCGCAACAACCAGATTATCTTGTACATACTATTAAACAAAAAGAAACACTTTCCGGTCTGGCAAAGCAATACCATACTACTGTTGGTAATATCATGAGGTTAAATGGCATGAACAGTAAAAGTGTTTTAAAAATAGGTCAGAAAATAAAAATACCTTCCAAACAGCAGGAAGCTGCTGTCAGCGTCATACAGCCAACTGCAGCAGCACCTGCTGCACCAGCCAACAAAACACAGTCTACCGCAGCTGTACAGGCAAGTACAGCAAATGTTACGCATACAGTAGCTAAAGGAGAAACTTTGTACAGTATTGGTAAAAAATATAAAGTGCCGGTAGATCAGTTAAAACAGTGGAATGGGATTTACGAAAGCGGCATTAAAACAGGACAGGTACTGGTTGTGGGTATTACACCTGTAGTAGCCGGTCAACAGGCAAGGCCAGTTCAAACACCAGCTGCTGAAAAAAAGCAGGTGAACACAGACACTGTGCAGAAACAGGTTGCAACTGCCGCAAAAAATAATGACGTTAAATCTCCCATATCTGCAGATACTCCACCACCTGCAGTAGATAATAAAAGGCCCGAAGAAAAAACGTATATGCCCGGCAAACCCGATTATGGCAGCGATACCAAAAAAACTGCTTCCGTAAATGAGGAGCCGGTTATTGCTATACCTGCAGGCGGTTTTTTTGCTACACAGTATAAAAAAGGCACACAGGAAACATCTGGCACGGCAGGTACATTTAAATCTGCCAGTGGTTGGGGAGATAAAAAATATTATGTGTTGATGAATAATATCGATATTAATTCAATAGTAAAAATTACAGTCAATAATAAATCTGTTTATGCAAAAATTTTGGGCCCTTTGCCGGAAGTGAAAGAAGATAATGGATTATTGTTGCGCCTAAGTAATTCTGCTGCTGCAGAATTAGGTATTAGCGATGCTAAGTTTACTGTTGTTGTGAATTATTGATAAGAGCTTACTCGTTAGAAACAAAATGGCAAAGAGGAGTTTATAATAAATGAGATCCTCTTTGCTATTAAATACGGTTTAGTTGATATTGTTTTATTCAGCCAATATTTTATACCCCCTCAGGAAATCTTCAACCAGCATTTTTTTCTTGCCTTCAAGTTGTATTTCGGTTGCATGGATAAATCCATCCTTACAGGAAAATTTCAAAAAAGTTTTTCCATCGCTCAATACTTCCCCAATTGTTACAGAATGATTTATTTTTTCTTTTTTGCTTTTATAAATCTTCAACATCTTATTATGCAAAAAACTGAAAGCACCCGGAAATGGAGATAAGCCCCTGATAAGGTTGTGTATTTCATTAACAGATTTACTCCAATCAATCTTACAGGTTTCAGTAAAAATTTTGGGAGCATGTTTTAATGTATCCGAATTCTTTTGTTCTGTTTCTTTTAAACTGCCATTTGCTATACCCTTAATTGTTTCAACCAGTAATGCTGCACCAATCACTTTCATCCTGTCATGCACTTCGCCTGCGGTTTCATCTTCTTCTATAGCGAAACTTTTTTGCAATAAAATATTGCCGGTATCAATCTCCTGTTTCAATTTAAAAGTGGTTACACCTGTTTCCTTCTCTCCATTCATTACGGCCCAATTAATGGGGGCTGCTCCGCGATATTGTGGCAATAAAGATCCATGTACATTAATAGTACCCATTGGAGGCATATTCCACACTATTTCGGGTAACATCCTGAATGCAACTACCACCTGTATATCAGCATTCAGTTTTTTTAATTCCTGAATAAAAATTTCATTCTTTAATTTTTCCGGCTGTAAAATGGGTAAGTTTTTTTCAACAGCATATTTCTTTATAGCACTTTCCGTTAGTTTCATACCCCTGCCAGCCGGCTTATCGGGTGCGGTAACTACACCAACAATCTGGTAACCTGCCTGCACCAAAGCATCTAAAGAAGCAACGGCAAATTCAGGTGTGCCCATAAACACAATCCGTAAATCTTTTTTAATATCATCCTTCATAGTGCAAACTTTTAAAAAGTTTAAGAACTTTCCAAAAGTTAAATGCTTATTCAAAATCCTCGTACAGTAAATACTTTTTTCTTATTTTCTTAAAAGCATCCAGTTTAGGCTGCCAGCTGGCCCTTATTTCTTTTTCTGTTTTCCCGGCCTTTATTTGTTCCATTAAATCGCTGTTGCCGGCAAGTTTGTTAAAAAAATAATTGGTAGGCTTGTCGGTTTTAGGTTTAAGAAAGAAACTGTCTTTCGCCGGATATAAAGCATACGCTTCTAAAAGCTGCCCCACTTGTACCTGCCTGTTTATTTTTTTCAGCACAGCTTCGTTAGTGCCATATACATTCCATCCATAACATAACTGATCTTTTAATTTGGGTTCTTTTGCACCATCCATGGCAACCGGTGTAAAGGCATATAGTTTTTTAGGTAATAGCGGGTGCCCAAAAATGCAGAATGGATGTGCTGTTCCGCGGCCTTCGCTTAAAATGGTTCCTTCAAAAAAACAATTGCTGGCATACCAGTATACACTTGCCATATCTGGCAGGTTGGGAGATGGTTTTACCGGTAACTCATATAAACTTTTATGGGTGTAGTTGGTGCACTTAATCACCATGAAATGAAAAACGGTGTCTTCCGTTTTTTTTGCACGTAAATAATATTGGTATTTTTCGTTGGCAGCTTTACTGCTTAACCATTGTTCCCCTGCAATCATTCTGGCATATTCACCAATGGTCATTCCGTAAACAACAGGTATGGGCTGCATGCCAATAAAACTTTTATAGGCAGTATCTAAAACAGGACCATCAACATAAAAGCCATTGGGGTTAGGCCTGTCCAGTATAATCAGCGGTTTACTGTTTTCGAAGGCAGATTCCATAAATTCCTGCACCGAAGAAATAAAAGTATAAAAACGGGTGCCAACATCCTGAATATCGAGTAACATTACATCAACATCTTTTAAATCTTCAGCACTGGGTTTGCGTTTTTTACCATATAATGAAACTACAGGAATGCCGGTGGCAGCATCTGTATAATTGTCTACTTTTTCTCCGGCATCTGCAGTTCCTCTAAATCCGTGTTCAGGGCCAAATGCAATTACAATTTTTACTCCCAGTTTTTGAAGGCTGTCTACAAGATGTGTTTTACCAATAGTAGCTGTGTGGTTGGCAAAAATAGCCACACGTTTTCCTTGCAGTAAAGGAAGATACACTTCTGTTCTATAGGCTGCCGGAAGGATTTCTTTAGATACTTTTTGAGAGAATAAACTGGTAAATGCTAAACAATAACAAGCTGCAAACAATAAAATTGATTTCATGAGATTTACTTAAAAGCGAAAGATAAAAATTAATTGCAGATGTTCTTGTAAATGGTGTTCTTTGCTGTTCAATTTAAAATTATGCAACAAGTAAAGAAAGGTGATAAAGTAAAAGTACATTATCACGGAAGGTTAACGGATGGAACCACGTTCGATTCATCTGCCGGCCGTGAACCGTTGGCATTTGAAGTGGGGGCCGGTATGATGATTGCCGGGTTTGACAGTGGTGTTCTAGGGATGAGCCTTGGTGAGAAAAAAACAATTCAGATACCTGCAGCAGAAGCATATGGAGAAATAAATCCTGAAATGGTTATTGAATTTCCGAAAGACAGATTCCCGGCAGATCTTGTTCCTGAAATTGGGCAGCAGTTAAATATGAATAACGGGCAGGGGCATGTTTTTCAGGTTACCATTATAGAAGTAAAAGACGATACAGTTGTTTTAGATGCCAATCATCCATTGGCAGGCAAAGAACTGATCTTTGATATTGAAATGGTAGAAATAGATGGCGGCAGCCTGATTATTATGCCTTAATGGAATGAAGGTATAACTTAATAAAACTTTAAAAAGAGTATCTGCACAATGCAGATACTCTTTTTAATTGAAGTGAAGTTGATATTTTTTCTACGCGTTATTTGCCTCTGTTAAGCCACCAGCCTAACCAAATTCCGCATAAGCCCCAACTCAATAATGCGTCCGTTAAATGAGCTTTAATATCGAACATAGGATACCATATGTGCGAAGTGTAGGGTGCGTTGGTAAAAACGATAACGCCAATTAATAAAGTGGCTATTAGGGTTGTAAAAAAGCTTTGCTTACCCATTTTAGAGAATACCCAGATAAGAAGGGCTACCATGATGATATTGGCCAGCAGGCCACGTACCATGTTATTAATCATCGCTTTACCGTCAATATCAAATGTTTTGTGGTATTGCACCTGCACCCATGGTTTACCCTGCATTTTTTCGCCCATTTTCTGAGCCTCAGCCATAGGGGTATTCATGGGTACGGTAGGCATAAGATAACCGCCTTCTTTTTCAATATTGGCACTGAGAAAAGATAAGATAGTGTCTTGCTTGGGGTGGTATTGCTGAGAAGGCTCATGTAAATGTAAAACGGTCCAGGAAAGTGTTTGCCAGATAAAAATGAGCAGGCCGCCAACAATAGCCCCCATAACTGTTTTTTTCATGTTTAAGGTTTTAATTCATTTCCAAAATATAAAATGGTTTTCGAAAATGCAATAGTAGCTTAAAGT
This sequence comes from Sphingobacteriia bacterium, assembly GCA_017304675.1. Classification (GTDB taxonomy): domain Bacteria; phylum Bacteroidota; class Bacteroidia; order Chitinophagales; family Chitinophagaceae; genus CW01. Next base: position 118,724 of record JAFKLS010000021.1, on the reverse strand, counting down.
TGAACGCCTACTGCTAAAGGCTTTTCATAACAATTTTCCTTGCCTTCTGCTTTAAGCTTTTTCGTTTCTTTGAAACATGAATTATGAATACACTGTTGCAGACAGGCTGATGCGTTATGTGCAGGTAGATACACAAAGTGATCCGCATAATACTGCTTTCCCTTCTTCAGAAAAACAAAAAAAATTATCGAACATTCTTGCAAACGAATTAAAGCAGATGGGCATTGCAGATGCTCACGCAGATGAGTATGGTTATGTGTACGCAACCATTCCCTCAAACACCAATAGAAATGTTCCGGTAATTTGTTTTTGCAGTCATATTGATACAGCACCAGACTGTAGTGGAACGAATGTAAAACCTTTGCTGCATAAGCATTATAACGGAACCGATATTGTATTGCCGGATGATATTACTCAAATAATCTCTCCAACAAAATATCCTTATTTGTTGCAAAAGAAGGGGGATGATATTATTACGGCGAGTGGTAATACATTATTGGGTGCAGATGATAAAGCCGGTGTTGCTATCATCATGGATATGGCGAATTATTTAATGCAACATCCCGAAATAAAACATGGTGCTATTAAAATTTTATTTACACCTGATGAGGAAGTGGGGAGAGGCACAGAGAAAGTTGATCTGGAAAAATTAGGGGCTGATTTTGCATACACATTAGATGGTGGCGAGGCAGGAACTTTTGAAGATGAAACGTTTAGTGCAGATGGAGTGGAGATTATTATTAATGGTGTAATTGCACACCCCGGTTATGCAAAAGATACGTTGGTGAATGCACTGAAAATTGCAGGAGAAATATTAGCAGCACTGCCCAAAGAATTAAGTCCTGAAACAACTTCGCACCGTCAAGGTTTTATACATCCTGTTCATGTAAACGGTGTTGCGGAAAAAGCAACGATTGAATGTATTATTCGTGATTTTGAAACGAATAAACTTGCAGAACATGAAACTGTTTTGAAAAATATTGTTGAACAAGTCATGCAACATTACTCTGGGGCGAATTATGAAATGAAGGTGAAAGAGCAATATAGAAACATGAAAGAAGTATTGGTTAAATATCCGCAAGTAACAGCATTCGCATTGGAAGCATATAAACGTGTTGGCTTGGAGCCGGTGAACGAACCGATACGTGGTGGAACAGATGGAAGCCGATTGAGTTTTATGGGATTGCCTTGCCCGAATATTTTTACCGGCATGCAGGCCATTCACAGCAAACACGAATGGGTAAGTGTGCAGGATATGCAATTGGCTGTTAAAACAATTGTTGAATTAATAAAAGTGTGGGAAGAAAAAAGTTGATAAGAAAAAGTCCGATATAAAATGTATCGGACTTTTTGTTTGAATGAATTATTTTATTTCTGTGCTTCTTTCAAAATCAAAGTATAGAATGAAATGGCTTTCTGATAATCTTTTATTGGTAATCTTTCATCAATGCCATGATAACCTTTACTATCTACAACCGGCGTAAAATTCACTACACCATCACTTATTTCCCTGTACACTCTGCTGTCTGTTGCTCCCAACATTAAAAAAGGAACGGGTATTACATCGTCTTCAATTTTATAAACAGCCGTTTCAATTCTTTTAAATGCATCAGAAGTAAAAGGAGTAGCTGCAGAAGGCTCTGTATTAAAGTCGCCGGAGATCTTAATCTTTACCCTGTTATCATCAATTGTTTTGGTAATAAAATCAATAACATCTTTTGTTGTTTCACCGGTTAATACTCTGCTATTCACGATGGCTTTGGCATTAGTGGGAACAACATTTTCTCTTACACCACTTTCAACAATGGTGGGAACAATGGTTGTGTGCAACATGGCAGCACCTTCTGCACTTTCACTCATTATTTTTTTAACAACACCCCCAAATAACCAACGATTGCTTAATGCCATCTTGTTTAAAAAATCTGTTGATGAACCGCTGGTTCTGTCTAAGAATTCTTCTACAGTTGGAGTAAATGTATCAGGCATGTGTTGCTTACGAAGTTTAAACAATGCTTTCGTTAAAATATCAATCGCTGTTTCATTATCCGGAATGGAAGAGTGTCCTCCTTTTTTCTCAACAGATAACTCCATTGTTAAATATCCTTTTTCTGCCACGCCAATAAATGCAACAGGCCTTTTCACTCCCTTTATTTTATCGGTAGAAATTTCGCCGCCTTCATCTACTACCATTTGTGCACGAACTTTTTTTGATTTTAAATAACGAACAATGGCCATAGCACCTGTGCCGGTTGATTCTTCATTATGGCCAAAACACAATAATACTGTTCGTTTAGGAGTATAGCCTTGCTTCAACAAATTTTCTGTTGCTTCAAGAATGGGAATTACGCTTGACTTATCATCAATACTCCCTCTTCCCCAAATAGCGCTATCTTTTACTTCTCCGCCAAAAGGCTTGGCAGTCCAGAGTTTTACAGCACTTTCTTCCACAGGAACCACATCGTAATGCCCCATTAAAATAATGGGTTGCAAAGTAGTGTCTGTTCCTTTCCATTCAAACACATAACTATAACCCGCTACAATTGTTCTATTTAATTTTTGATGAATGAGCGGATAAGATTGTTCTAAAAAATTTCTGAATGCATTGAAATGAATGCTATCAATGTGAGTAGTGTCTTCAGGCGAAATGGTTGCAATCTGCACAGCTTTGCTGAAATGGCTGATAGCAGAATCGGGCAAAGCTATCAACGCATCTGCTTTCTGATGTGGCCATGGTGTTATCGTTACTGCTTTTATAACAATAATGATGAGCAGTATGAAAGCAACTAAACCGATAAAGCTGAAAAATTTTCTCATGGTTGGTAAATTGTTTTCCGAATATAATTATTTGCATCAAAACAAAAGCCCCGCAATTTGCAGGGCTTTATTATAAGAGTACCGGTTATGTATTATTTTATTGCACTTCATCCATATACGATTCAATTGGCTCGCAGGTACAAATCAAATTCCTATCACCATGTGTATTGTTTACCCTCGCAACACTTGGCCAGAATTTATTTTGCGAAACATAATATAATGGGAAGCCTGCTTCTTGACGAGTGTATTTATGATTCCATTCATCAGCGCAAACAACAGCTTGGGTATGCGGTGCATTTTTCAGGGCATTATCTGTTTTATCTGCTTTGCCTTCTTCAATCACCTTTATTTCTTCATGAATAGAAATCAACGCATCGCAGAACCTGTCTAACTCAGCTTTGTCTTCACTTTCAGTTGGTTCAATCATAATGGTGCCCGGAACAGGGAAACTCATGGTTGGTGCATGGAAGCCGTAATCAATCAAACGTTTTGCAACATCTTCCGCTTCAATACCTGCACTTTGTTTGAATGGACGTAGATCTACAATAAATTCATGTGCTGCAAAACCGTTGGTGCCTGTGAACAATACTTTGTAATGTTTTTCCAATCTTGCCTTCATATAATTGGCATTGAGTATTGCATATTCTGTAGCCATACGAACACCATCGTTACCCAACATTTTAATATACCCGTAACTGATTAATAAAATAGATGCAGAACCAAATGGTGCAGCAGAAACTGCATTCTTTCCGTTCAGTGTAATATGACCAGGTAGATGTTTAGCCAAATGTTCTTTTACGCAAATTGGTCCCATGCCCGGGCCACCACCACCATGTGGAATAGCGAATGTTTTATGCAAGTTCAAGTGACAAACATCTGCTCCGATATTAGCAGGAGATGTTAAACCTACTTGTGCATTCATGTTAGCGCCATCCATGTACACTTGTCCGCCAAATGCATGAACGATCTCACAAATTTCTACAATACTTTCCTCAAACACACCAAAAGTAGAAGGATAAGTAACCATCAATGCACCAAGATTATCTTTATGTTGCTCTGCTTTTGCTTTTAAATCTGCAACATCAATGGTTCCGTCTTCATTGCTTTTTACCACCACTACTTTCATGCCCGCCATTACTGCACTGGCAGGGTTTGTGCCGTGTGCAGAAATCGGTATCAACACTACATTTCTGTGTGCATTGTTGTTGGCTTTGTGATAAGCCATAATGGTTAACAATCCTGCATATTCACCTTGTGCACCACTGTTCGGTTGCAAACTGCAAGCATCAAAACCTGTGATCTCACATAAATAATTACTTAGCTCATCAGTGATTTGTTTGTAACCCAATGCTTGTTCTGCAGGAACAAATGGATGCATTTGTGAAAACTCAGGCCAGCTCACCGGAATCATTTCAGAAGCGGCATTCAATTTCATGGTACAGCTTCCTAAAGTGATCATGCTGGTGTTAAGCGAAAGATCTTTATTCTCTAATTGTTTTATGTAACGCATCATTTGGCTTTCGCTGTGATGTGTGTTGAACACAGGATGCGTTAAATAAACAGAAGTTCTTTTTGCATAAGAAGGAATCAATTCCAATTCATCATCGCTGTTGAATTCAATCTCAGCTTCATCTTTTCCTACACTTTCAGCGAAGATGTAAACAATATCCAACACATCTTTTTGTGAAGTGGTTTCATCCAAAGAAATACCGATATGGCTTTCATCAATCATTCTGAAATTCACTTCATGTTTTTCCGCAATTGCTTTTATCGCGGCAGCATTTGTTTTAACAGTAATGGTGTCGAAAACATTTTTTGTAATTACTTCAAAACCTAAATCAACCAATGCTTCACTTAAAACCTGTGTAAGCATAGCAACTCTTGAAGCAATATTTTTCAATCCTTCTGCTCCGTGATATACCGCATACATTGCAGCCATGTTTGCCAGCAACGCTTGTGCAGTACAAATATTTGAAGTTGCTTTTTCCCGTTTAATATGTTGTTCTCTTGTTTGCAAAGCCATACGCAATGCACGGTTGCCCTGAGCATCTATACTTACACCGATGATTCTTCCCGGCATACCACGTTTAAAATCATCTTTTGTTGCAAAGAAAGCAGCATGTGGTCCGCCGTAACCCAAAGGCACGCCTAAACGTTGTGCAGAGCCGATTGCAACATCAGCACCTAATTCTCCGGGTGGCGTTAATAAGGTTAAAGCCAATAAATCTGTAGCCATTACCACATAACCACCAACAGCATGAACATTGGCAATAAAACCTCTGTAGTCTTCAATATTGCCTAAGTTGTTTGGATATTGAATGATGGCACCGAAGTAGGTATCATCCAACAAAGCATTTTTATAATTACCAAAAACCAATTCAATATTTATTGGATTAGCTCTTGTAACAAGTAAATCTTTTGTTTGAGGGAAGATGGCTTCATCAACAAAGAATTTTTTCTTTTTCTCTGTATCTCCATGATGAAACAACATGGCCATGGCTTCTGCTGCTGCAGTTGCTTCGTCTAATAATGAAGCATTGGCTAAAGGCAGTGCTGTAAGGCCTGCCACCATGGTTTGAAAATTAAGGAGGCTTTCTAAACGGCCTTGCGATATTTCTGCCTGATAGGGAGTATACTGGGTATACCAGCCCGGATTTTCAAAAACGTTCCGAAGAATAACGCTTGGTGTAATGGTGTTGTAATAACCCTGACCAATATATGTTTTGAATAACTTGTTTTTGGCAGCAACAGTTTTCAATTCATTTAAATATTCAAACTCACTAATGGCAGGAGGAATATTCAAATCCTTTTGTAAACGAATGGCCGGTGGAACTGTTTTATCAATCAATTCATTTAAACTTTTTACGCCAATGGTTTTTAACATTTGCTGCGCATCCGTTTCATTAGGTCCAATGTGTCTTTCTTGAAATTCTCTGTGTTGTTGTTCAAATAAACTCATTTAGAAATATTTTATAGTTTATAGGGGGGAGAAGCTGATAGCAAGCGGTGCATGATGCCGGAAAACAATTATATCCATCATCAGTAACCATTACTACCTGTTTTCTTAGCCGCCGCAAATGTACATGCATACGGCCTGATAAAAAACGCTTTATTCAGGCTGGTAATAAGCTGTGCAAATTTTTTAATACCCTTTGTTTTCTATTTCCCTTAGCTGCCTGCTGGTATGCCTACTGCCGTTATGGCTGTAGCCGGGAGGACCAAAAATATACATCCATCGTTGCCTGAAAGTGATATTGGGTTGACAGGCATCTTTAAAAAGCTGCATCCACTCATGAAAAATAACAGTAACCGGATTTAGGTTTTCTGGGTTTTTAGTTAATCCATATTGAATGGGTTGGTATTCCTGTGGTGATAATTCTTTTTGAAAAGTGCCAAACATTTTATCCCATATAATGAGGAACATTCCCATGTTTTTGTCAAGGTATTTGGGGTTACTGCCATGATGCACCCGGTGATGGGAGGGGGTTACCAGAAAATATTCCAGCCAACCCATTTTATGAATATACTCAGTATGCACAAAAATGCCCCAGATTTGGGTGGCTGAATATACAAACAGGATATCTAAAGACTGGAAACCCAACAAAGGCAGCGGTAAAAAATAAATAAAGCGATATAGCGGCTGCAATACAGAGGAGCGGAAGCCTACCGTAAAATTCATTTTAGTAGAAGAATGGTGCGTAACATGTGTAGCCCAAAAAAACCGGATCTCATGGTCTAAACGATGTAGCCAATAATACAGAAAATCTTCGGCAATAAACAGGCATATCCAATATAAAAAAGGATTTTGCCAGTTTACCAGTTTTAAAGAGAAGCAATAGGCAAATACTCCAAGATAAAAAGCCCTGAATGCCAAATCTATTCCGGCATTCAGTAGCATGAAATAAATATTGGTTGCTGTATCTTTTACAGTATACTTCTTTTTATGTTGTAAATGCGACAATAATAATTCTCCGCCAATGATAAGAATATAAAAAGGCGTGGAGAGTAAAATAACTATTTGTTCTTTTGCTAAATGAAACATAGGCTGCAAGATGTTTTAAAAACCAATTTATTTCAATTAATAACTGGTTAATTTAGTATTATGACAGACAAGGTATTGATAAACTGGGCGAAGAAAACTGAAGAGCATCAAAAAAAGTATAAACAGTTTTTACAAAAGGCCGATAAAAATAAGGTTTTAAAACAATTGCCTAACCTGCATGAAGAGGCTTTCTCAAAAATAGACTGCCTGCAGTGTGCTGCCTGCTGTAAAAACTATTCTCCCAGATTTAAAACGCCAGATATAAAACGTATCAGCAAACACTTGAAAATGAAAGAGAGTGTATTTATTGATACTTATTTGAAATTGGATGAAGATGGTGACTATGTAGTAAAGTCTGTACCATGCCCCTTTTTGGGTGCAGATAATTTTTGCAGTATTTATGAACAAAGACCTGGTGATTGTGAACGTTTCCCCTATACGAATGAAGATGTGCTGTTAAAAAGGCCGGCTATTACCCTTAAAAACGCAACTTTTTGCCCGGCAGTATATTATGTGCTTGAAAAATTGATTTAATACTGCATTTTCCTTAATGTAGGTGCTTTAAACCAGGTAACAATTACTACCAATAGGGTCATACTCCCTCCAAAAACAACGGAAGGTATTACGCCCATTAATTTGGCAGCCACACCGCTTTCAAACTGTCCAAGCTCATTGCTGGAGTTAATGAACATGGAGTTCACACTCATCACCCTTCCTCGCATGGTGTCCGGAGTATTTAATTGTAGTATGGTGCCTCTTACCACTACGCTTATGCCATCAACAATGCCACTTAAAAGCAAAGCACAGAACGATAACAGGAACGATCTTGATAAAGCAAAAGTAATAATGCACAGGCCAAAACCTGCTACAGCAAACAATAATGTTCTGCCTTGTTTTTTGCGTAATGGGAATAAGGTTAACGTAATAATGATAATAATTGAACCTATGTCTGATGCAGCATTTAGCCAACCAAACCCTTTAGCGCCAACATTAAGAATATCTTTTGCAAAAACAGGTATCATGGCTACGGCACCACCAAAAAGTACGGCAAAAAGATCTAATGTTAGGGCGCCTAATATCTCTTTTGTTTTTAAAACAAACCGAAGTCCTTCTTTAACACTTTCCCATGTTTTTTTCTCTGTTATAGTTGCAACAGGTGGTTTATGTTTTATTTGAAACATACATATAAAGCCCAGTATTACCAGCGAAGAAATAATAATAAGTGTACTTGTAATGCCGAAGTTGCCTATTAAAATACCGCCCAAAGCATGCCCTGTAACAGAGGCGCTTAACCAAACTCCCTGGCTCCAGGTAGTGGCATTCTGTAATAATGTTCTTGGTACAATGGCCGCAATTACTGTTCCGAAAACGGGGCCGGTGAATGATCGGATAATGCCTGTACAAAAAATAATGGCATAAACTCCAAAAGCAATCTGATAATTTGATAAGTGTAGGGTTGCTTTCCCTGTTGAAAGTAATAACAACATCAGTGCTGCTAAAAAATAAGCACCCACACCTCGTAATAAAAGGCTTCGTTTTTCACTTTTATCAATTACATGTCCTGCATACAAAGCCAGAGAAACTGCCGGAACCACCTCAGATAAACCTATAATTCCAATAGCAAAGGGGGCATTGGTTAATTCGTATACCCACCAGCCTGCCAGTGTGCCCATCATTCTTAAGCCCATAATGAACAGGAACCTGCCCATCATTAAGTTTCTGTATTCAGGAATTTTTATTGAAGCAAAAGGATCGGTAAGCTGTTGGGTAGTTGTTTGCGACATTGATTGTTACTATGTTTAGGGCAGTGTGAAATAATGCTGGCCATCATCATAATCTTTCTCCAGTGCATCTAAAATTACTTTGAAATGCTTTTCATTCCCTAAAAAATCTGCATTGCTTGCATCTATAAAAATGGTTTTAATATTATGCTGCTTAATGTAGCTGGTATATGTTTCCTGAAGGTTGAATAAATATTCATCTGGAATATTTTGTTCATAAACCCTGTTTCGTTTCCTGATATTGTTTTGCAATTTATTAATTGGGGCATGCAGGTATATTAAAATATCAGGAAATACCAACTGCTGATTAATAATGTCGAATAATTTTTGATATAGCCTGAATTCTTCTTCCGGCAAATTAACTTTTGCAAAGAGCAGGCACTTGGTAAATAAATAATCTGAAATGGTTACATTCTGAAACAAATCTTTCGTGTGAATCATTTCTTTTAGTTGTTTATACCTTTCGGCCATAAAGAAAAGCTCCAGCGGGAAAGCATATTGCTGCGGGTTTTCGTAAAACTTGGGAAGAAAAGGGTTATCTGCAAATTCTTCTAAAATAATCCTTGCATTATAATGTTTGGCAAGTAAATGGGTTAGCGTGGTTTTACCTGCGCCAATATTTCCTTCAACAGTAATAAAATGATATTTCATTAGGCGCTCAAAAGTAATAGCCTCTATTAATGTTTGGTATAAATTTTTTGCACATTTAAATCATCCCTGCATTCCAGTAATAACAGGGCAATTGATTTTTTTTCAACAGGGTGTATTTTATTGGGGCTAATCTCTGAAAGAGGTTCCAGTACAAATCTTCTTTTTGTCATGGCAGGATGAGGCAAACTGAGTATATCTGTTTCCATAATCAAATCATCAATCAATAAAATATCCAGGTCAATAATCCTGGGCCCCATTTTTTGCGAACGCACCCTTCCCATTATTTGTTCAATTTTCAATAAAGACTGCATCAATGCTTCAGGTGCTAAAAGAGTATCTATTACAATTACCTGATTGTAAAAATCAGGCTGGTCTGTCACGCCCCAGGCCGCTGTTTGATAAATGGAGGATTGCTGTGTAATTGTACCGCAATAGAATAGAATATGCTGTTTTGCATTTTCTAAGTGTTGTTTTCTATCGCCAATATTGCCGCCAAGTAAAATATAAGCTGTGTGCATGTTTATTTGAAAAGCCTTTTATCAAAAGTAAAAGATTTCACTTCACTCAGTTTTACTTTATTGAAATCTTTGTGTTTGGGATTGATGATAAAATTGCTTTCCTCCGGAATAATTGCAGAAGGTACTTGTAATAAAAGCGAAGATTGCTGCTTGAGAAATTCATTACCTATAAAACGACTATAATGAACATCATTCTGCCAATCGTTTTTTAATTGTGTTATTTGAATTTTATGAATGTTTTTAATAGGAACATCTATCACAATTAAGTTGTGTTCTAAAAGTGTATCATAATTCAGGCTATGAATTAGTAGCTCTAATAGCGATAAAGAAATGGTTCCGCTGCAGTAAACAGCTGGTGTTCCGGCAGCATTCCATCTTCCTCCCCAAAGCCTTGCACCTTCGCCGTTGATAGGGTTACTATAATGTTTTGAAGCAAATCTGTAAAGTATCATATGTAAACTCCATAAAGAATTCTGCCAATTTCATTGGTTACTTCAATGATGCCGTGAGTTGATTCTAAAGAAGAAAAATTTAGCAATTGGCCAAAAACATATTTATCTTTTTTCAACCAATTGTATAAATCTTGGGCAGTTTTAAAAGTTTCTAAACCAAGATTAATGAGTTGCTCTATTTGTAAAATTCTATCTACGTAAATGCCTTCAAAAGAGGAATTGCCTTTAGCGTAACGTTGTAAAGTTCTTTCTGATAAATGCAAAATACTTGCCCATTCTTTTTGTGTGAATGGCACTTTATTGGCGATTTTCTGAAATTTTTTATACGTAAATTCTTCTACGCTTGGAATTTTCATAACAGATTGATACGTAATCATCGGCTCTTCCAACTTTGGAGTAGAATTTTCTGACTGAATGTATTTTTTATGTTTGCTAATTTTTGCCATTTCTGCCAAATGTTACTCTAATGTACGACAAATGTCTTAATTTCATAATTTTTTTCTTTGAATCATTCGTATGGTTTGTTCGGATAAACGATATTTTTGCCGCAACCTTATTTATAATGAAAACACAATACAATCAGTTTAAGGCAATGTTGGCAGTTAGCAAAGGTAGCTTAAGAGCTATTTTCCGCAGCCCATCGGCAGTAGTTTTCAGTATCGGTTTTCCGTTGATCTTTATTTTGGTATTTGGATTTTTGGGTGGAGAAGGCGGTGGGATTAATTTAAAAGTTTTTTTAGATAAACAATCAGATACGCTTAATCCTGTTTATGGTGCTGTTAAAAATATTCCGGGGCTAAAATTTATTAACAAACCGGAGAATGAGGTGAAAGAAGACCTGGAAAAAGGGCGTATTACCGCCATACTCACCATTTCTAAAACAAACAATCCTTCGGCACCATATAATATAAGTATCAAGAGTTCTGAGGCAGTGAGCCCGCAAAACATAAGTGTACTTCGCCAAATAATACAATCTGTTATTTCAGGTATTAATAAAAATATGTTTCCTGAAAATGCAACGATAGCCGTTATAAGCAATGATATAGAAAAAATACCCGGAAGAATATACAGAACAATCGACTTTATTTTACCCGGTCAGCTTGGATTTTCTTTATTGAGTTCAGGTGTTTTCGGGGTGGCGTTTTTATTTTTTAATCTTCGGCAGCAACTTGTATTGAAACGTTTTTTTGCAACGCCCATTAAACGGGGTTATATTATTACAGGCGAGGCTATCAGCAGGGTATTATTTCAATTGTTAACAGCAATTATTATAGTTGGTATTGGTACATTAGCTTTTAAGTTTACATTAGTGCATGGCCTTATAACCTTTGCTGAAATATTGGTATTAAGCTTTATAGCGTTGGTAGTATTCATGGGATTTGGCTTTATTGTAAGTGGCCTTGCCAAAAGCGAAAGCACTATTCCGCCTCTTGCCAATATTATTACCCTGCCTCAATTTTTATTAGCCGGTACATTCTTCTCAATTGAGGCATTCCCTTCCTGGTTACAACCCTTATGTAAAATTTTGCCCCTTACGCACTTTAATACCGCTATGCGAAATATTGCTTTTGAAGGCGCCAGCCTGGTAAGTTGCTGGAAAGAAATTGGTGTGTTAATGATATGGGGCATTATTGTATATGCCATAGCCGTTAAAACTTTTAAGTGGGAATAAATTTTATGAAACTGATCCGATTTACTGTATTAAGCATAGTTGTTCTATTTGCTGTTGTAACTGCTGTATCTCTTTTATTTCCTTCAACAGTTGTGGTGTCAAGAGCTATTGATATTAATGGAACGGAAGACTCTGTACTAAGCTATACTGCAAATTTGCAAAAATGGAAATTTTGGGTGGAAGGAATGAAAGATTCCTCTGTTATAATATACTCACCATTAAGAGCGCAGTTAAACAAAACCGGGGTAACGATAGATAGTATACAAAACAAGGCAGCATTTGCAACATGGGTAGGTAGCAATGGCAGGGTAATGCAATCTATGCTTCAAATAATACCTTCAGCCAATAAAGAAAACAGGCAGGTAACCTTACACTGGCAATTTGTACAGTACCTCCATTGGTACCCATGGGAAAAATTTGCTTCTATGATGAATGATAAGATATTGGGTGTTATGATGGAAAAAAACCTGTCTCATCTTAAAGACTGTATAGAAAAACAAATTTGTTTATAAGGGGAAGCTGATCTTTCCCATACTCACAGAAGGCATCATGCTATTGCCGGATGATAATCTTTCACCACTGATGCATTCGTTGGCCAACACGGCAAACAATACTGCTTCTTTGGCATCAGGATTAACATGCAGATCGTTAATGTTTTTGAAGGTGCAATGTTTCAGTCCTTCTTTCAAATGCCTCATTAAAACAGGATTATGCATGCCCCCTCCACTTGCATAAATGTTATATGTGTTTTGCATGGTACAGGTATGAATAGCATCAATAATTGTTTCGGCAGTAAATCTGTTTAAAGTAGCCAGTGTATCTTCTAAGCTTATGTTTTCGGTTGAAGACATTTTTTTTGCATTTTCCAAATAGTGCAAATTAAATAGTTCGGGCCCGATTGTTTTGGGAAAGGCTTTTAGGAAAAATGAATTATCCTTCAGTGCTTTTAATAAGGTAGGCTGAATGTTCCCCCGGGCAGCTATTTTTCCATCAATATCAAAATGTATTCCGGACAATTCTCGCTGCACCAACATATCCATCATTCCATTTCCAGGCCCTGTATCTGTGCTAAACACTTTTGCTACATCTAATGTGCCGGGTAAAAAAGTGAAATTAGCAATGCCCCCGATATTAAGCATTATCCTGTTTTCATTGGGTTTGCTAAAGAGAAGATAATCTCCGTAAACAGCAAGTGGCGCACCTTCCCCGCCAACAGCAATATGTTTTTGCCTGAAATCGCTCAGTGTAATAATACCTGTTCTTACAGCCAATTGATCGCCATCGCCAATTTGCAAAGTAGCATTGCCATATCTATCTTGCCCGTGTAATAAAAGGGGGGCATGATAAATGGTTTGCCCGTGCGATGCAATCAGGTCTATCTCTTCTTTTGCAATGCCCCAGGTTTTTAAAGCGGTATTAATCATTTCTGCATGTGTAACTGCCACCCATTTATTCAATAAGCATACCTGCTCAAGATTCACCTCTTTTTTGCTGAATACAGAAAGAATGGCATTCTTAAATTGAGTGTTATAAGCTACAGTTGTAAAATGAGTAACCTTTAATTTGGTAGCTGGCCCTGCATTGGTACATGTGCAAACGGCAATATCTAAACCGTCTAAAGACGTGCCGCTCATTAGGCCTATTATGACTTTTTCTGCTTTGCAGGAAATTGCATATAATTTCTCTATTTGCTGTTTCATGCCAACTAATTTAATTTTTAAGTTTATTTTTATGCATTTTTATGCATTTTTATTTTGTAAATTAAATTTTTTTGCAAACTTTAGCACAAACAATTGCTGCTTTATGCTGAAAACCGAGCGCCAAGCTTTTATCCTTCACCAAATAAATTTACACAATCGGGTGCTTTTATCAGATCTGAGCACAGCTATTAGTGTATCGGAAGATACGATTCGCCGGGATTTGAATGAACTGGCCGATGGCGGCAAACTGATTAAAGTGCATGGAGGCGCCCTTTCCAAATCTTTCCACAAATCTTTTTTAAGAACAGATGTGTACAAAGTTGAAAACAAAAAGGCTGTGGCGCAAAAAGTAATTCCGCTGATACAAGATGGAATGTTTGTATTAACAGGAGGTGGCACCACCATTGTTGAGCTGGCCCGTATGCTACCTGAAAATTTATCTGCAACATTTTTTACCGGAAGTATTCAGGCGGCATATGAATATACCCAGCATCCCAAGATTGAAGTGATCTTTATAGGAGATAAAATATCTAAAAACTCGCAAATATCTGTTGGGGGCGATACTGTGAGCCGTATTACTCAAATTAGGGCCGATCTGTGTTTATTGGGAACAAATGCCATAGATATTAATAACGGGTTAACAGATAATGACTGGGATGTGGTACAGGTTAAAAAAGCAATGATTGATGCTTCTCAAAAAACAGTAGTGCTAACCATCGCTGAAAAAGTAAATACAATACAAAAAATAAATATATGCTCTATTGATAAAATAGATACGCTAGTAACCGAACTGGATCCAACCGATGAAAAATTAATGTCATTTGCGAGACATGGCATTCAGGTATTGTAATTTTTAACGAAAAAACTGCTACTATGATTAAAAACAAGAGTCTAAGAAAAAAATGGAGACAGGTTATGCTGCTTTTATGTTTTTTCTTCACTACAGCAATCACTTTTTCGCAAGTAAAGATAAGCGGGAAAGTTACTGATCAATCCGGAGGTGGTGTAGATGCAATCTCTGTAATGGTGAAAGGTACTAAATTAGGAACTGTAACGGATAATGCAGGGATATATTCATTTAGTGTAAATCTGAAACCGGGTAATTATGTTTTAATTTTTGCTGGGCTAAATTTTAAAACCTCCGAAAAAAACATAACAATAACAAGTGATGTTGCTTACTCAATAGATGCAACAATTACAGAATCTGCCAATAAATTAGATGAGGTTGTGGTTACTGGCACCTCTGCAGGAACTACGAGAAGGCAATTGGGGAGTTATATCAGTAGCGTAAAAGCCGAAGAATTAACGAAAGGTGGCGCAACAAATGTATTATCTGCATTACAGGGTAAGACGCCTGGGGCGCAGATCGTTCAAAACAATGGTGATCCGGCGGGAGGGATATCAGTGAGATTACGGGGCATTAGTACCGTTAATTCTTCATCTGAACCATTATATATTATCGACGGGATTATAATTAATAATGCAACAAACAGAGTTACCAATACTGAAAATTCTTATGATGGATCTAATTTTGTCGGATCTGTTGGGCAAAACAGGCTGGCAGATATTAACCCTGCAGACATAGAAAGGATAGAAGTACTAAATGGCGCAGCCGCCGCGGCCATTTATGGTAGCCGGGCTAATGCAGGCGTTGTTCAAATATTTACTAAAAAGGGTAAAAGCGGTAAGCCTGTTATTAATTTCACAACAGGAATTAGCGTTAATCAGCTAAGAAAGAAAATAGAAGTGAATCAAGCCCCTGTTAAGTTTGGCGGCCCAACCGATGGCCCTGGTGCTCAAACACAGGATATTCTCACACCATCATTAACTAATACGACTGCTGTAACTAGATACGATTATCAGGATTATATTTTTAGAACTGGCGTTGGAACAGATAACAATATATCTATATCTGGCGGAAACGAAAAAACGAAATACTATTTATCTGGTTCTTATTTCTACAATCAAGGGATTGTAAAAAATACAGATTTTCAACGTTATTCTTTTAGAGCAAATGTTGATCAGGTATTGAATAAATGGTTAACTGCCAATTTAAGTCTGAATTATATTAACAGCAAATCAAATGAAAAGCCAGATGGCAACTCTTTCTTCTCACCTATGAATTCTGTAACAATTATTGGTAATTTTCATAATATATGGCAAAGAGATGCATTAGGTAATATTCAAGCTGTTGGTGAAAGAGGCCGTGTGAATCCCGTTTCGGTAATTGAGGATATTAAACAACAACAATTAACAAGCAGGGTTATTACTGGCCTTGGCCTTAAAGCCAAGCCTTTTAAGAATTTCACCATCGATTATCAATTAGGAATTGACAATTATGCTCAAAATGGTGCTACTTATATTCCTCCTTTTGCATATAATGTTAACACAGCTTTTTGGGGCGGTGGTTTGTCGCTAGATCCAACATTAAATGGATATGCAAGCCAGGGAAATAATAATTTTTTCGGCATTAATAACGATATTAATGCTACCTATAATGTTATCATTAATAGAGACTGGGCAAGCACTACGCAGGTTGGATTTTCTCAACAATATGAAAGAAATATATACTCTTTGTTGCAAGGAAGAGGGCTGGCTCCTTTTGTACAAACAGTAAATGGAGCTAGTACAGTATTGCCGGGAGCAGATGTAAGAAGCGAGTTAGCTGTTTCTGGTGCTTATATTCAACAAAATTTTAAATTCAAAAACTACTTCTTTGTTACCGGGGCAGTTAGGGTAGATGGCTCTTCTGTCTTTGGCTCAAATCAACGGAATCAAACTTATTATAAAGCCAGCGGCAGTTACGTGTTATCGTCAACCGAATTTTGGCAAAAATTACATGTAGACAAATGGTGGGATTTAATGAAGTTACGTATTGCTTATGGTGAAAGTGGGAATTTAACCGGAATTGGTGCATATGACCGCTTTAATACATATACCTCTAATTCTTATGTAGGAAGAACTTCGCTTAGCTCAAGCTCTGGATTAGCTAATACTAACGTAAAGCCTGAAAGGCAAAAGGAATTTGAATTTGGTGCTGATCTGGCTTTTTTAAAGAACAGACTTACATTTTCTTTTAATGTATATAATAAGAAAGTACAGGATTTGTTAATCAATAGGCAAATAGCACCTACCAATGGCTTTTCTAGTTTATTAGACAATTTCGGTTCATTAGAAAACAAAGGGTTCGAATTAATGATTGGAGGCTCTCCAGTAAATAATAAAAATTTTACATGGAACATCAATGCTATTTACAATCAAAACAGAAATAAAGCAGTAAGTATTGGCCAGGCTTTAACATTATTGAGCACAAATGCAGGGGCGCCGGTTGCAATTATAGAAGGACAGCCTATAGGGGTATTTTATGGAACTTTCTTTGCAACAGATGCAAACGGTGCTTTAGTAAAAAACTCTTCCGGTATTCCTCAAATAGAAAAAGGTATACAAAATAGTGTGTTGAGCTATACTCCGCAAAGGGATGGCTCAGGATTACCAACAGGAACAACGCTAAGAAAAATAATAGGCGACCCTAATCCGAAACATACTGCAACAATAGCAAATGATTTTACTTATAAAAAATGGTCGTTGCATATACAATTAGATATTGTTAGTGGGGTAGATGTATTTAATGCAGACTTTAGAACAAGGCAGGGTGTTGGTAATGGAAAGGTCGCAGAGCAGGAAGATTTAGGCATATTACCCAGAGGCTATATAGCGGGTGTTTATGCAATTGAGCAATGGAGAATTGATAATGGAGCATTTACAAAACTAAGAGAGATGGCTTTAACTTACTCTATTGGTAAAACAAAGGCTTTCGATGATTTGTCTGTAAGCTTTAGCGGAAGAAATCTAATTTCTTGGGATAGCTATAAAGGGTATGATCCCGAAGTAAATGCAGGTGGCCAAAGTACTATTTTAAGAGGAATTGATTTTGGTTCCGTGCCAATTCCACGCACTTATACCCTTGCATTGAGAGCTAAGTTTTAAACCATTAAAATTTTTTTAGTATATGAAATACACTATAAAAAAAATCATTTTTTCAATAGGGCTGATTGGCACATTGATTATTACAGGATGTAAAAAAGATTATACTAACCCCAATGCAGCAACAGCTGATCAGGTATTTAGCTCTGCATCGGGCATGACTGGCGTAGCAGTTAGTTTGCAGCGATTATATGCACTTACCAGGGCAGGCTCAATTTATAATATTGTTACAGCTAATGGTTTTGTAACTAATGAGTTGATATTGCTAAATGCCGGTAATACTGCAGAATACCAATTAAGTGTTGGAGGTGGCACTTTAGATGGAACTAATACTATTATTGCCAATATTTGGTCTAATGCAAATAAAATTATTTACGATGCTAATAATGTAATAGCTGCTGCTGCAAACTTGTCTGATAAAAGCTACGCAAGCGGATTAATTGGTTATGCTAGTCTAATGAAAGCACTAGCCATGGGAAGCATGAGTATGTTTTGGGAAAAAGTACCAAATGGTGTTGGAAGCAATGTGAGTTTTATTGATCGTATGCAAGGTTACACGAATGCTATTGCAATAATTGATAATGCATTAAGTATTATTAGCACTAATCCTGTTAGTACTTCATTTCTTGCAAACATTCCCGGTGGTATTGATATTGTTAATTCATTGCAGGCAGTAAAAGCAAGGTTCGCAATTTTTTCAGGTAATAACGTATTAGCATTGACAGCGGCCAATGCGGTTGACTTAACTAAGAAAAGCACATTTAATTTTGATGCTGTAAGCCTCAATCCGATTTTTGAAACGGCTACCTCAACTAATAACGTATTCCAGCCAATTGACTCTACTTTTGGATTACCTCCAAGTCTAGCACCATCTGTGATTTCACCCGTAGACGGCAGGATCGCTTTTTATACTTCAATCAATTCAACAATAGCACCACGGTTTAGAGTGAATGGATTTGGTGCGACTGCTTCTACTGCTATACCCGTTTATCTTCCAAGTGAAATCATATTGATAAAAGCCGAGGCATACACCCGTCAAAACGATTTACCTAATGGATTGAATGAATTAAATAAAGTTGTTACAAAAACGAGCTCTTCAGATTTGTTTGGAATAGGTGCTAATCAAACGGCATTGAGTGGGCTATCTCAAACACAGCTATTAGACCAAATTTATCGTAATAGATGTATTGAACTATTTATGAGTGGGTTAAAATTAGAAGATATGAGACGTTTTGGAAGACCCACGAGTGAAAGGAAAAGAAATTTGTTTCCTTATCCTTTTAAAGAACGCGATAATAACCCTAATACACCGGCAGATCCTGCATTTTAAATTTTTTCAATAGGCGTTTTAGTTGTTTAGTGTTACAATCGAGGCGGAGTTTCTACTCCGCTTTTTTTATATCTGCAACATAAACCGATAAACTTTTTGTAACTCGCTTTCCGTTATACAATAAGGGGGCATTATATAAACAGTATTGCCAAGTGGCCTAATATATACACCCTGCTCTAAAGCTTTTTGTGTTATTATGGTTGAAATATTGTTCAAATATTCATCTGCACCTTCTAATACTTCAAACGCAAGAATGGTTCCAAGTACCCTTACATTTTTTATATTCGTTTTCTCTTGTTTTAGTTGTGCAGAATAAGTATGGTTCATCTTACATATCCATTCAATTTTTTTCAGGCAATCTGTAGTTAACAACAGGTCTAAACTTGCCAAAGCTGCTGTGCAGGCCAGCGGGTTGGCTGTGAATGAGTGCCCGTGAAAAAAAGTTTTCAGTTTGTTACTGGTAACATAAGCATTATATATGGTATTAGAACATGCTGTTACTCCAAGTGCCATGGTACCTCCGGTTAGCCCTTTGCTTAAACAAACAATATCTGGTTTTTCGTACAGGTACTCACTTGCAAAAAGTTTACCGGTTCTGCCAAAGCCGGTCATTACTTCGTCTGCAATACAAATAATGTTGTATTGCCTGGCAGTATTTATAACTTCATTCAGCAGCACTGCATCGTACATATTAATACCACCTGCACCTTGCACCAGGGGCTCATAAATAAAAGCAGCTATTTGCTGCCCATGTTGTTGAATGGTGTTTTTAATAGAAATAATATTGTCTTGCGTAGGGGTATCAATAAAGATCACTTCAAATAATAAATTATGAAAAGCAAGTGTAAATACACTTCTGTCACTCACACTCATTGCTCCAAAAGTATCTCCATGATAAGCGTTGTTAAATGCAAGGATTTTTGTTCTTGAAGGGCTCTGTTCATTTTCTTTTTTATTCCACCAGTATTGAATAGCCATTTTTAGTGCTACCTCTGTGGAGGTACTGCCATTATCGCTGTAGAAAATCCTGGAAATATTTTCCGGTAAAATGCGCAAAAGTTTTTCTGCAAGCTGCACGGCAGGTTCATGGGTAAACCCTGCAAAAATTACTTGCTCTAATTGTAAGGCCTGCTGGTAAATCTTTTCGGCAATATGGGGGTGTGCGTGCCCATGTAAGTTTACCCACCAACTGCTAATGGCATCAATATATTCACGGCCATCAGCGTCAAACAACAAACTCCCTTTTGCTTTTGCAACGGGTATGGGCGGAA
Organism: Sphingobacteriia bacterium; assembly: GCA_017304675.1. Lineage (GTDB taxonomy): Bacteria > Bacteroidota > Bacteroidia > Chitinophagales > Chitinophagaceae > CW01. The sequence continues at coordinate 98,509 of JAFKLS010000021.1, read as the reverse complement.
GCATATTTTTCTGTTGTGTGAAGGGATGCCAGATTACTTTACGGTCTCGTTCAACTAAGGTCATTATAAGAGGTATGAATTATCAAATAAGAAATAAAAGCCTGCAATATTATTACCTATTTTCTACTCAAACCTTATCTGCCGTATAAACTTTATCTATTTATTCTGTTTTCTTATTAGCCCTTATCATTTCAGCATATCCCCATTTCTTACACAATGCATTAATGGCCATGGCTATTCTTTTGGTTTGAGTTTCCGCTGTTTTGGCACTATCTATCCACTTGCTGAAATATTTTTGATGGCTTCCCGGCAATGTTTTAAAAAAATCGTAGGCCTGTGGCTCGTCTTCTAAACAATGTATAAATTCCCTGTTTAATTCATATCCTTTTTTGTCCACTTCAAGCTGAACAACAATGGTATCGCCTTTTCTTTTTTTGATGGCTTTCCTGGTAACGGCATTCAATGGCATAATAAAATTACCTTCTCCCATAGGCAATAATGCAACTGCATTTAGCCCGTAATTGTCTAGTTTGCCTTTTACACGAAAACTTTTTTTATTACCGGGAAGTAATTGCCCTGCTAATGTTGCAGGGATTTCAATATAAGTCCAGCCTGTTTTTTCGCCCTGCTGTTCAAATTTTTTAATGATGGTTTGAAACCGAATCATGATTGAATGAATTTAAGGTTTCGCTGTATACCTTTCCATTTGCTTCTTTTTAAAGGGGAGTGCCTGAATATTTCTTTAAACATATCTTCTTTAAGAGATAACCATTCGTCTGTTGTTAAATTTAATATTTCCGGAATTGGCGTAAAAGAAAGTTCTGTATTAGGTGTTGCAAACCTGTTCCAGGGGCAAACATCCATACATACATCGCATCCAAACATCCAGTTATCAAATTTGCCTTTCATGTTTTGGGGCAATAATTCATCTTTCAGTTCTATGGTGAAATAGGAAATACATTTACTGCCATCAATTACTTTGTTGGGAAGAATGGCTTCCGTTGGGCAATGATCTATACACTTAGAGCAGGAGCCGCAATAATCCTTGGCAAAAGCATCATCATACTTCAGTTCAATATCAACAATTAAAGTGGCAATAAAAAAATAAGAACCGCTTTGTTTAGTAATGAGATTGCCGTTTCTGCCTATCCAGCCAAGCCCGCTTTTGTTGGCCCATGCCCTTTCTAAAACAGGAGCGCTGTCTACAAAACCTCTTCCATGAATATTGCCCAATTCTTGTTTCATTAAATGTGTAAGCTCGTTCAGCTTCTGCTTTATCACTTCATGATAATCTTTGCCCCATGCATATTTTGAAATTTTGGGAGTATTGATGTTTTGTTGCTGTGAAGGATAATAATTCTTTAAAACTGTAATTACGCTTTTGGCACCGGGTACTATTTTTTGCGGATCAACCCTAAGATCAAAATAATTTTCCATGTAATGCATAGATCCGTTGAACCCTTTATTGAGCCATTGTTCAAGCCGTTTGGCATCTTCATTTAAATACTCAGCTTTGGCAATACCGCAATAATCGAAGCCAAGTTTATATGCTTCCTGTTTAATAAATTGACTATGGTTGGCAAAGAGTGTCAAATATAATTTTTAATTATTTTTTTAAAATATATTTTTTCTTTTATTTTAATTGCAAATTAACTGCTTATATGAATTTTATGAAAAAAGCAATACTACTATATGCTGTGCTTATACTTTGTAAAGTAAGCAACGCTCAGAATATCAGTAAAATTAAATTTGGAGATGTTAAAGAAGAAAGCTTTAAAATTAACTCGCCCGTAGTAACAGAAGATGATGCCGCAGTTGTATTAAGCGATGTAGGCTCTACACACTTTGAAGGAAATAACCGTGGTGACTTTACACTTATTTATAAAAGGCATAAAAGGATTCTGATAAAGAAAAAAACAGCTTTTGACCTTGCTACTGTTAGTGTTCGTGTTTATAAAGGAGCGAGTTTCTCTAATGAAGAACAATTTGAAGATTTTCAGGCTGCAACCTATAATTTGGAAAATGGCCAGGTTGTACAGTCTAAAATTGATAAGTCTGCTTTGTTTACAGAAAAATATACCAGAGAAATTAATTACAAAAAATTTGCACTCACTAATTTAAAAGAGGGAAGTATTATAGAATATACGTACACCATAAAGTCACCGTACTACCGGTATCTCCGGTCATGGGCATTTCAGGATAAATACCCTGTTCTCTGGAGTGAATACCAGGTAACGATTCCACCCATGTTTAACTATGTTGTTTTAAGAAAAGGGATTATTCAAAAATATACAGTAGATAGCAGCAGAACTACTTTTCAACGCTATTCTATTTTAATTCCAAGTAAAACCGCCTACGAATCTAATGATATTGTAAATATCAGTGGCGATGCCAAATGGGGCTTGTGGGCTTTAAAAGATATACCGGCTTTTAAAACAGAAGTGTATACTTCCAACCCCGGCAACTATTTTTCAAAGATTGATTTTCAATTGCACAGCATTAAATATTCGGATAGCTATACCCGTAATATTATGAAACCATGGGGAGAAGTTACCAAAGATTTGTTGAAAGATGAAGAGTTTGGCTTACAGCTTTCAGGAGAAAGCAGCTGGGTTCGTGAGGAAGTAAAGAAATCTTCTGCGGGTGCAGGTGGGTTAGAAGCTGCTAAAAAAATATATACTTATGTTAGGGACAATTACAGTTGTAACGATCATGATGCTTTGTATACATCGAGTACACTAAAAAAAGTTGTTCAAAACAAAACGGGTAATGTGCAGATATTAACCTGCTGCTAACTACCATGCTGCAATCGCAGGGCTTTAAAGTAACTCCGGTAATTTTAAGTACGAGAGACAATGGTTTCGTGTACGAAAGCATGGCACTGCTTAATCAATATAACTATGTTATTTGTAAGTTGGAAATAGATTCTTCCGTGTATTTATTAGATGCTTCCAATAATAAACTTGGGTTTGGCAAACTGCCTGTTCAGTGCTATAATGGTTCAGGAAGAATGGTGGCCGATGTGCCATATTTGGTGCCTTTACACACAGATTCGCTTTTAGAGGAAAAAAGGACTACCGTATTTATTGTTAATAATGAACAGGGAAAAATAGAAGGGGCATTCAATTCTATTTTAGGTTATTATGAATCTTTAGAACTTAGGGAAAAATTGCCAGAATTAAAGCAGGACGAGTTCTTTAAAAAAATTGAAAAATCTTATTCTGCCCCTCTTAAAATAGAAAATTACGCATTAGACTCTTTGAAACAATATGATTTTCCCATTGGCGTGAAATACGAGTTTACTATTGATTTCAACGATGAAGACCTGGTTTATTTTACACCATTGTTTACAGAAGCATGGAAGGAAAATCCATTTAAAAACGCTGAAAGAAATTATCCTGTTGAAATGCCTTATGCTATTAATGAACTGTATATCCTTAATATGGATATACCTAAAGGATATAAGGTGGATGAATTACCAAAATCTGCAAGGGTAAAATTAAATGATGAAGATGGTATGTTTGAATACCTGGTTGTTGCGAATAATCAATCTATTCAGTTACGATGCAAATTACAGATTAATAAAGCTAATTTTTCCCCGGATGATTATGAAACCCTGCGTAATTTTTTTGGTTTCGTGGTGAAAAAAGAAGCTGAACAAATTGTTTTTAAGAAAGTAAAATAATATGAAGAAATTTTTGGTGTCGTTTATTTGTTTTCCGTTTGTTTCCGTGGCTCAGAATTATGCTGTTTCCTTAATCCCTGATTCTTTAAAAGAGAATGCCAATGCGGTTAAAAGGTTTGAAGAAACATACATTACCATTAAAAGTATTGGTAAAGCAATAGTAAAACACACGGTTGCCTATACTGTATTGAATGAGTCGGGCGATAATGTAGTGCGTTATGAGAATTATTATGATAAATTTCATACGATAACAGATATCTCCGGAAAACTTTTTGATGCAAATGGAAAACTATTGAAGTCTATCAAGAAAAAAGAGGTATCAGACCTGGCCATGAAGGATGATGAAAGCCTGATTAGCGATGCCCGCTTGAAAAGGTTCTCTTTTTTCAACAGATCATATCCTTATACAGTTGAATTTGAAGAAGAAGAATTGCTGGATGGATTGGCTTTTTTGCCAAGATGGGCACCTGTAGATGATGAAAATATTTCTGTACAACAAAGCAGGCTTGTAGTTGAAACTCCGTTAGAGTACAAATTCAGGTATAAGCAGTTTAATTACGATAAAGAGCCCAAAATAAACTCTAATAAAACCATCGTTTATACCTGGGAAATAAGCAATAAAAAAGCATTTGCCTTTGAGCCATTTCAACCACCTCTTCATGAAATAACCCCATTTGTTTACCTGGCGCCTAACGAATTTGAATTTGGCGGTTATAAAGGCTCTATGGAAACATGGCTCGATCTCGGAAAGTACATGAACCAGTTAAAGGCTAATAGAGATGAATTACCGATCAATGTAAAACAAGATATTCATAAATTGGTAGATCATGTACCGGCTATAGAAGATAAAGTAACATTATTGTACCAATACCTCCAGAAAAATTCAAGATACATCAGCATTCAATTAGGCATTGGCGGATGGCAGCCATTTGAAGCCAAATATGTTGCAGAAAAAAAATATGGTGATTGTAAGGCATTAAGCAATTACATGGTAAGTCTTTTAAAAGAAATAAACATACCGGCCTATTATGTTTTAATTATGTCTGGTGCCGGCTATAAGGGCCTGGAGGAAGATTTTCCATCAAACTATTTTAACCATGTTATAGCCTGTGTACCGAATAATAAAGACACCATATGGTTAGAGTGTACCAGCCAAACTGCCAGCCCCGGGTATTTGGGCTCTTTTACCAGCAACCGTAAAGCATTATTGATAGCCGAAGATGGCGGGCATGTTGTAACCACACCCAATTATAAGGTTAACGATAACTTGCTGATAAGGCATATTGATGCACAGATTAATACGGAAGGTGATATTGATATGGAAGTTAAAACACTTTTCACCGGCGAACAACAAGAGCTGCAGCACGGATTAATGCATGGAGCAACTAAAGAAGAAAAGGAAAAGTACTTAAATACAAAACTCAGCCTTCCCACTTACAAAGTTTCTGCCATAGAATACCGCGAAACCAAAGGACGCATACCAGCTATTGATGAATATTTAAAGATCAACGCTTCTAATTATGCTTCTGTTACCGGCAAACGTTTTTTTGTGGCGCCCAATATTTTTGAAATAGCAGGAAAAAAAGCAAACGATAAACCCAGGAAATTCGGCTTCCGAATCAGGTATGCTTACAGGGATATTGATTCCATTTCAATTAAAATACCCGGTGGGTATATTGTTGAAGCCATGCCCAAAGATGTAGAAGCCGCAACCAAGTTTGGTAAATACCAGATCAATTTTTCGGTTAAGGATGATGTTATTAAAGTGTACAGGATGCATGAAGCGTACCAGGGCGAATTTCCTTCTTCTGAGTATGAAAGTTTTGCCCGTTTTTACGATACAATGCACAAAGCCGATAAAAGCAAAATAGTTTTTGTAAAACAAGAATAAGCAATAGAAGCCATTGTTAGGGGTTATGTGCTAACTGTGGCTTCTTTCTTCTTTTAACGGTTTTGTGTGTATAGTCTTTTGATAAAACCGTGATGTTGCCATCTACTTCCAGTATTACGAGGTCTGCTTCCTTTACAGAATTTATTCCATGTTCCCTTACGGCCATTTCCACCTCTTCCTCAGACATCAGGGCTTTTTTTAAGCCTTCTGCCTGTATATTGCCACCTACTGCCAGAATAATTTTTTCTCCCTGTATCAGGTGGTTGAACTTTTTCGAATCCCTTAATAAGAATTTGAAAATATAATTGCAGATGAACAAACCCAATGCAGCGGCAATACCTCCCAATAAACTATTGTCTGGGCCAACCATTGCATTTTGTACACTGTTACTAATAAGCAGGATAAAAACAAGATCTATTACAGATAATTGAGCCAGCTCTTTCTTGCCGAATAGCCTGATGGCCACAATAATAAAAACATATACAGTAACCGATTTGGCAATGATGATTAAATAATTTACTAAATCTGCCATATTCATTTCTTGTGTTATTTGCAATTGTTAGCAATAACAGCATCAATGCTGCTTTTTACATCAAGGTAAATATTTCTTTTACCTTCTCCCAACAATGTTTTCACCATGAAGATACAGGCATATTCCCTGCACTTATCTATCATAGGCCAGGTTCCGAATAAACCGGGAGAAGAAACTACAACAGCATTGCCACTGGCATCCTTTTCCTGTATCCATTCCCCCAGGCCGTAAGTATACCCCTCTGCAACTTTTGGAGTGTATTTAATCATGTTTGGCGTTATTTGTTCTTTTTGCATTTCGGCTATAGCCGCTTCACTTAAAATACGTTTACCTTTAAACATACCTTTGTTCAATATCATCGATAAGAAATTCATATAATCTTCAGCATTGCTTTTAGCGCCACCAGACGGGTTGGGTGCCACGCTGAAATCCTCATTCGCAAAAGTGGTAGCACGCATGCCTAATGGCCTAAAGAGTTTTTCAAGTGCCAATTGCTGAAAATTCTTTTTAGTAACAATTTCACAGATTCTTCCTGCAATGTTTAATCCAACATTACCGTAGGCAAACCCGGTTCCGGGATTGAAATCAATATCTTTCTTTTCAATATAATCTTTTACCTCTTCTTCTAAATTGGCAAATTTTTTACGCTGTAATATGCTTAATAATTTAACAGGCTCCTGCTGAATGCCTGTTTGATGGCTTAAACAATGCCTAACGGTAATATAGCCTTTGCCATATTTTGTAAAATCAGGAATGTATTTTGAAACTTTATCGTCTAAAGATATTTTTCCCTCATCTGCCAGTATCATTACAATAGCAGCGGTAAGCCATTTGCTGCAACTGGCAATAGGTACAACCATTCTTTTATCCATATCTCCCCAATGTTTGTCGTAAATAATTTTATCGCCCTTCAAAATCATCATCTCAACATTATTGCCTAATTCTTTCTTATACCTGTCCATCTTTTTATCTACTTCAGAAAAATCATAATCCTGGCTGAACGTAACCTGAAAAAATAACAGGAAAAGTAGAATGGTACTGACTTTGATGCATAATATCTTTAACCTGAATGACATAGTTTCATTGTTTTTTTCGGTAGATTCGAAATGAATGGTTTTTGCGGTTTCGCTAACGGTTGTCATAAAATAACATAAGATTATTGGGCAATTTTAAATAATAAAAACTTAAAATCATTCTAAATAGACAGGAGGATAAAATGAATTTGAATAATTACACCATAAAAGCACAGGAATCTATCCAGGCAGCACAGCAGGAAGCTTTTAATAATGGTAACCCCAATATTGAAACGAACCATTTGCTGAAAGCATTATTGCAAGATGCCGATAGCCCCATTGAATATTTGCTGAAGAAGAATGATGTGAATATTTCGTTTGTTGAAAATAAATTGAATGAAACGATTCAAAAACTTCCGAAAACAAATAATGGAGAACCGGCACAAAGTATTTCAAGAGATTTGAATAATGCATTGTTGAAAGCAAATGCTTCTATTAAACAGTTTAAAGACGAGTTTGTGAGTGTTGAGCATTTATTACTTGGGTTATTGTCTGTAAACGATGATGCAGGTAAAATTTTGAAAGATGCAGGCTTAACAGAAAAAGGACTGGTAGCAGCAATAAAAGATTTGAGAAAAGGCGATTCCATTAAATCGCAAACACAGTCTCAGCAATACAATTCATTGCAGAAGTATGCAAAGAATTTGAACGAAATGGCCCGTAATGGAAAATTAGACCCTGTTATTGGCCGCGATGAAGAGATTAGAAGAACGCTGCATATCCTTTCCCGCCGTTCAAAAAATAACCCCATTCTCGTTGGTGAGCCCGGTGTGGGTAAAACTGCTATTGCAGAAGGCCTGGCCATGCGTATTGTAAATGGTGATGTGCCGGATAATTTAAAAAATAAAATTATTTATGCATTGGATATGGGCCAACTCATTGCCGGTGCAAAATACAAAGGTGAATTTGAAGAACGGTTGAAAGCTGTTGTAAAAGAAGTGAGCGAAAGTGATGGCGAAATCATTTTGTTTATAGATGAAATTCATACACTGGTAGGAGCCGGCGGCGGCGAAGGTGCTATGGATGCAGCCAATATTTTAAAACCTGCATTAGCGCGTGGAGAACTGAGAGCCATTGGTGCAACAACATTGAATGAGTATCAAAAATATTTTGAGAAGGATAAAGCACTGGAGCGTCGTTTCCAAAAAGTAATGATTGATGAACCAACGGTTGAAGATGCTATTTCAATTCTTCGAGGATTGAAAGACCGGTATGAAACACACCATCATGTTCGTATAAAAGATGAAGCCATTATTGCAGCAGTTGAGTTATCGAACCGATATATAACCGATAGATTTCTTCCGGATAAAGCAATTGACCTGATTGATGAAAGCGCTGCTAAACTAAGGTTGGAAATGAATTCTATGCCGGAAGAACTGGATACTTTGGAAAGACAAATCCGTCAGTTGGAAATTGAACGGGAAGCCATTAAACGTGAAGATGATGAAGTGAAATTGAAAGAGCTGAATACAGATATTGCTAATCTTATTGTTGAGAGAGATACATTCAAAGCAAAATGGAAACAGGAAAAAGAATTGGTAGATAAAATACAAAATGCAAAGGCAAATATTGAGCAATTAAAATTACAGGCAGAGCAGGCTGAACGTAATGGCGATTATGGAAAAGTGGCAGAAATACGGTATGGAAAAATTAAAGAGGAAGAAAAAAATATTGTTGACCTTACCGCAAAACTTACTGAGTTAAATGATAAACGTTTAATGAAAGAAGAAGTGGATGCGGAAGATATTGCTGAGAATATTGCCAAAGCAACAGGCATTCCGGTTACTAAAATGCTGCAAAGTGATAAAGAAAAATTATTGAATCTTGAAGAGCATTTGCATGAAAGAGTGGTTGGTCAGGATGAAGCTATCACGGCTGTTGCAGATGCTATTCGCAGAAGCAGGGCTGGATTGCAAGATCCGAAAAAACCAATTGGTAGTTTTATTTTCCTGGGAACAACGGGTGTTGGTAAAACAGAATTGGCAAAAGCCTTGGCAGAATTTTTATTTGATGACGAAACCATGATGACGAGAATTGACATGAGTGAATACCAGGAAAAGCACACCGTATCAAGATTAGTGGGTGCTCCTCCGGGTTATGTGGGTTACGATGAAGGCGGACAATTAACGGAAGCTGTTCGCAGAAAACCTTACTCAGTAGTGTTGTTAGATGAAATAGAAAAAGCGCATCCCGATGTTTTCAATGTTCTATTACAAGTATTGGATGATGGAAGATTAACAGATAATAAAGGCCGTGTGGTGAATTTCAAAAACACCATTATAATCATGACCAGCAATATGGGAAGTCAGGTAATTCAGGATGCTTTTGAAAATGTGAATGAAAAGAATAAAGATGCTGTTGTAGAAAAAACAAAAGTGGAAGTATTGAATTTGCTGAAGCAAACGATTCGCCCGGAATTTTTGAATAGAATTGATGAAGTGATCATGTTCCAGCCATTAATGAAGAGTGAGATAAAGGGCATTATTCATATTCAGCTAAATCATTTGAAGAAACTGGTGGCTGAAAATGGAATTGAACTGGCATATAGTGATTACTTATTAGAATATTTGGCTGAGAATGGTTACGATCCTCAATTCGGTGCAAGGCCACTGAAACGTTTGATTCAAAAAGAAATCGTAAATCAATTAAGTAAAAAAATTCTTTCAGGCGATATTGATAAAACCAAAAAAGTATTGGTGGATGTATTTGATGGAGTAGTAGTGTTCAGAAACGAATAAAACAAAAAAGCCTCAGCAATTGCTGAGGCTTTTTTTAATGCGGTTGTTTTTACCAACGGTTATTACTCTTGCTGAAAGAGCGTTTCTGTGCCGGCTTGTCTTCACGAGGTCTTGCTTCCATTACATTAATGGCACGACCCTCAACCAATCCACCATTCAATTCGGCAATTGCCTTTCTTGCGGCTTCATCGTCACTCATTTCAACAAATCCAAAACCACGGCTGCGGTTGGTGAATTTGTCCATAATAACTTTTGCAGAAGCTACATCTCCGTAGCTTTCAAAAAAACCTCTTAAGTCGTCATCTTCTACATTAAAACTTAAGTTTGAAACATAAATGTTCATGTGTACATGAATTTGAATAAAAAATACTTGAGAAAACGGCCAAGTAAAGAAGACTAACTATTAGCAGAAAATGCGTAGCAGATAAATTCGTTCAATTACAAAATGCTGATAAACTCAAAAATTAACGGGGTAAAGGTAGGTATTTTATAATTAGTATTTTGCTAACTTAGAACATGTGGTGCTTTGGCAAAGTAATTGTTTAATATTGGTTATAAAAATCTTTTCGTTATGAAAAAAATATTCTTAATAGTGCAGTTACTGATCTTAACCATTATAGCTGCCACAGGCCAGGAAAACCAAAAAGCCAATCCTTTGAAAGGTTCTATTGATGCACAACGTTTTGTTTTTGTGCCAAGAACCGTTTTACCACAGAGCATGAGTAGCAGAATGGTAAACGGGTACTATGAAATGAAAATAACAAAAGATAAAATAACCGTTTACCTGCCTTATATTGGCCGAGCCTACAGCGCTAATATAGGGCAAACAGCCGGCCCGCTTGATTTTGAAATGACCGATTTTTCCTATACAATTTCTAAAGGCAAGAAAGGGTCTGATGAAATTGTAATTAAACCCAATGTAAATACAACTGATGTGAGAGATATGCGGCTATCTGTATACGATAATGGCAGCGCTTATTTGAGTGTTAATTTCAATAGCAGGCAGCCAATTTCTTTTAATGGTTATACCGATACAATAAAGGAAAAGAAAGAAAAAAAATAAACTAAAACCTCCTTTTGCAGTAGGTAAGTTACGGTGCATCACAGTCGGTTTTTCTCCTGGTATCTATAAGGTACTGTATTTTCCATTTGTTTTCGCTTTTTATAAGCACGAAATGATCTACACCGCAGTGACTGAAAATGTTTTGAAAATAAAACCGGTAAGGAGCCCAAACCGTAGCCAGCGAAGCTTCCTGCTGAATATTGCCAAAAACAATCCGCTCGTCTGCTGCGCCTTTGGGTAATCGGGAAACAGTATGAGCAAACTGGGTAACTGTTTCATTCCGTATTATTGTTTGATGATCTTGCACCAGGATCGTTTGCAGAATAGCAGTATCTGTAAAACAAGACCTTAATAAGGCGCTGTCACCTGTTTTCATGGCAATAAAAAGGTTGCTCACTGTTTGTTTAATTGCGTCTGTTTCAGGCTGTGCCAATGCAACAGTAACCGAAAATGATAATATTGCAATTGTTAGAATTGTTTTCATAGATAAAAAAATAAAAGCTCACTTATTAAAGTGAGCTTTTGGGTAAATTAATTTGCTTTCCAGGTATTGTTAGCTTCATTAATATCCGGCAACATTTTATCGGGATCAATCACCACTTTCGATAATTCTTCTGTGGTATTTAAACGAACCTTCCAGCTGGAGGTGCTCTGCCATATTTCAACAGGTAATTTTTTTCTTTCTGTTTTTCCGCTTACGGTAGTATATTCAATGGTAACGGGCATAGCCAGTTGTTCCCAGTTGTCAATAGTAATAACAGCTCCATTTTTGGCATCGTTATTTACGTATTCAACTTTACTAATACCCTGATCTAACTTGAATGTTTCAAAGAAAAAACCTCTCCAGAACCAGGCAAGATCTTCTCCTGCGGCATTTTCCATAGCCCTGAAAAAATCCCATGGAGTGGGATGTTTATATTTCCAGTCGTTTATATATTTTCTAAAAGCATAATCAAACCGGTTTGAATCAAGTATCTGGGTTCTTAGCAGTGTTAATCCGTAACCGGGCTTCAGGTACAGGCAAATACCAATATTGTTTTCTTTCATGGCATCCGGTGTATTCATGATAGATTCTGCAGAAGCACTAAATAAGTACTTCGACATGCCATGCCAATCTGTTTTTCTCTCTTTGTATTCACCATTATTAAAGTCGTAAGAAGCTAATGTATTAATAAAGGTGTTGAAGCCTTCATCCATCCATCCGAACTTTCTTTCATTGCTTCCCACGATCATGGGGAACCAGGTATGACCGAATTCATGATCGGTAACACCAAATAAACTGGCATTTTTATCCTTCCATCCGCAGAAAACAATTCCGGGGTACTCCATTCCTCCAATATTGGCTGCTACATTAGAAGCGCATGGGTAAGGAAATTCGAACCAGCGCCTGCTGTAATTTTCTATACTTCCTTTAGTGTACTCTGTTGCCCTGCTCCATGCATCTTTACCGGCACTTTCAACAGGGTATACGCTCATAGCAAGGCTTTTTTTGCCACTTGGTAAATTAATTTTTGCTGCATCCCATATAAAGCTTTTTGAAGATGCCCACGAGAAATCTCTTGCATTGGTTATCTTATATTTCCATGTACAGGTGGCTTGTTGTGGACGGGATGCTGCATCAGTTACTTCCTCCTCTGACCTGATCATAATGGTTTTATCGCTTTGCTTTGCATCATTCAATCTCTTTAATTGGGTTGCTGTTAATACATCCTGCGGGTTTAATAATTCGCCGGATGCAACTACAATGTGAGAAGAGGGTACTGTTAAACTCACTTCAAAATCACCATATTCCAAATAAAACTCACTAGCACCCAGGTAAGGCAAAGTATTCCAGCCTTGTACATCATCAAAAACGCACATTCTCGGATACCATTGAGCAATGGCAAAAATTTCGCCATTCTTGGTTTTTAAAATACCGGTTCTATCACTGCCATATTCAGGAACGGTATAAGTATAATCTATCTTTAATTTAACTGTTCCGCCTTTTGCATTTACTGCATCGGCCAACCTTACCTGCATACGGGTATCGTTAATTAGATAGTTGGCATCTTTGGTACCATTGGTGCCCACTACTTTTACAGATTGTATCTGGTAGCCTCCATCAAAAGTACTCTTTGCATCGCCATAGCGGCTGCGGCCAGTGGCAGGCATTTTTGCCTGGCCTCTTGAAGAAAGATCGTATAGGTTTTCATCTAACTGAAGCCATAAATAAGGCAACGAAAACGGGCTATTGTTTTTGTAAGTAATGGTAACAGATCCTTTTACCTGGTGTGTTGCTTCTTCTAAACTGGCGGTAATAGCATAATCTGCCTTGTTTTGCCAGTAAGCGGGGCCCGGCTCGCCATTTGCCCCTCTGTATTCATTTCCGTAAGAGGGATAAAATAATGGATTGAAAAGTACATGAGGATCGTACTTGCTTTTTTTAGTGCTGTCTGTATTTTGTGCATGGGTTACTGCCAGAGCAAATAAAGCATAACACAGGAGACTCAATTGCTTCATAGAAAATATTTTGATAAATATAAAAGAATGAGGGTAACGTTTTTTAAAAATTATATTAACAACAAATCTTTATATTCAATCAGTTTTTAAACTAAATAAACAAGCCATGAGTTTTTTTGAAAATTTTAAGGAACTGATAAAAAACCCTATTAAGTATAAATCTTTTTTATTTAGTAAACTGCCCATGGCATTAGTAGCCGGCCTGAAGGTAGTAAGTCTTGAACAGGAAGGTGCGGTGGTAGAAGTATATTATAAATGGCTTAATAAAAACCCGTTCCGGTCAATTTATTTCGCTGTATTAAGCATGGCGGCAGAATTAAGTACAGGTGTATTGTGTTTCGGCAATATTTATGGTAAAACACCAGGGGTAAGTATGTTGATTACGGGCCTGAAGGCCTCTTTTCATAAAAAAGCAGTAGGGCGAATTAGGTTTACCTGCAATGATGGGCTGAAAATTAAGCAAGCCATAGACGAGGCTTATGCAACAGGAGAGGGGCAGGTTTTAGAATGCACTTCAAAAGGTTTTAACGAAAACAATGAAGTTGTTGCAGAGTTTATTTTTATTTGGAGTATAAAATTGAAGAAATGAAAATTTGTTAACAATTACTGGTTACAGGTTTTTTCTTGTAACCAGTAACCAGCAGTTGTTAGTCTCTATCCTTCAGAATTTCATGCCCTAATTTATCTCTTTTTGTTTGTAGATATTTTTCATTGAAAGGATTAGGCTTTATCTCAATAGGTACTACTTCAACAATTTCCAAGCCATAACCTTTTAATGCGGCTCTTTTACGTGGATTATTGCTCATCAGTTTTAACTGGGTAACATTTAAATGTCTTAACATTTGAGCACCAACACCATAATCTCTCTCATCCATTCCAAAACCCAACTGTAGGTTGGCTTCTACGGTATCCATTCCCTTTTCCTGAAGCTGGTAGGCTTTTAATTTATTCATCAATCCAATACCCCTTCCTTCCTGGTTCATGTACAATATAACTCCTTTACCCTCTTGCTGAACCATTTGCATGGCAGCATGCAATTGTTCACCGCAATCGCAACGGAAACTACCCAAAATATCGCCGGTAAAACAACTGCTGTGAACCCTTGTAAGAACCGGCTCATCTTTTTGCCATTCGCCTTTAATTAAGGCCAAATGTTCTCCGCCAGATATTTTTTCTTTAAAAGCCACCAGTTTAAAGTGCCCATATTTGGTGGGCATTTCAACCCGTACTATTTCCTCTATCAAAGAGTCTTTTTGCAAACGATACTCTATGAGATCTTTAATAGAAATGATTTTCAGGTCAAACTTTTTAGCAATTTCCAGCAGCTGTGGCAATCTGGCCATAGAACCATCTTCATTCATCACCTCAACCAGGGCTCCTGCAGCCTCCAGGCCAGCAAGCCTGGCCAGGTCAACCGTGGCTTCTGTGTGCCCTGCTCTTCGTAAAACACCTCCATTTTTGGCTTTTAGAGGGAAAATATGACCGGGACGACCGAGATCGCCTGGTTTTATATTAGGGTCTATTAATGCCAAAATGGTTTTAGATCTGTCTTGAGCAGATATACCGGTGGTTGTTTCAGGGCTAATCAGGTCAACAGAAACAGTGAAAGCTGTTTCATGGAGGGATGTGTTAGATTGAACCATTGAATGCAGTTCAAGCTGGGTGCATCTCTCTTCGGTAAGGGCGGCACAAATAAGCCCCCTTCCTTCCTTGCTCATAAAATTAATGGCTTCGGGCGTTGCAAAACGGGCTGCAATAATAAAATCCCCCTCATTTTCACGATCTTCATCATCAACAACAATTACCATTTCGCCTTTCTTTATGGCTTCAATTCCTTCCTCTATCTTATTAAGCATTGCGGTAGAATATTAATTAGGGGGCAAAGATAAATTGCTGGGGCCTGAATAGTTTCAATAGCCTGTTATTTTCTCAGATTCGATAAAATATAAGTAAAACAGTGTGTTTTTACAAAAAAACTCAATTTGTTAACATTATGTTGTTATTTGAAACGGATTAATTGCTTTCTTTGCCAAAAAACTAAACCTAATTGTATGCTGAGAAATAAGCTCATCTGGACAATTTGCCTTTTAATTGTGTTGCCGGCATTAGCAATGGCACAAGTTACAACCAGTAGTATTAACGGTACCGTTAAAAACCAAAAGGGAGAATTTTTGGAAGGTGCAGTTATTAAGGCTACCCATTTGCCTTCAGGATCAATTTATCAGACTACCAGTAAAAAAGGTGGTACTATAAATCTTCCTGCTTTAAGGGTTGGCGGGCCTTATGAAATAAAGGTTTCTTATGTTGGATACAAAACAGGATCAATTGGAGATGTTTATTTGCAGTTGGGTGAACCATTTACTGTTGGTTTAACCTTAGAAAGCACAGAAGCCAATTTAAGCAACGTGGTTGTTACTTCAACAACAAAGGCTCCAGCTAGTCAAAAAAATGGAGGAACTTCAATGAATATCTCTAACAGAGTTATTCAATCGCTCCCTTCAGTTAATAGAAGTATTCAAGACTTCGCAAGATTAATGCCTCAAGTAAAAGTAGGTAATAACGGACCGAATGGAAATACGACTGGTATTTCATTTGCGGGTCAAAATAATCGCTATAACCAATTTGCAATTGATGGAGCGAATGCTTCTGATGGATTTGGATTGGCTTCTAATGGAGCAAATGGTGGTCAGGCAAACTTGAATCCCATTTCAATTGAAGCGATTCAGGAAATACAATTAGTACTGTCTCCATACGATGTGACTCAAGGTGGATTTACTGGTGGTGGTATTAATGCTGTTACGAAAAGTGGTACAAATACATTTCATGGTACAATATATGGCCAATATCAAAATCAAAACTATGTTGGTAAGAGTGTTCAATATAACTCTACTATTACCCGTAATGATTATGGAAGTTTTACCAATCAAACATTTGGTGCAAGTTTAGGAGGACCAATTATTAAAAATAAATTGTTCTTCTATGCCAATATTGAAAAGTTTGATAAATCTGTGCCTTTAGCTTACGACCCTACTGTGACAGGTTCTGGTTCTAAAGTAAATGCTGATACCTTAACTGCAATTAGAAATTTTCTGATTAATAGCCCGTATAAATATGATCCGGGTACTTTCGGTGCAATTAATAATAAGAACTACTCTACTTCTTTTTTTGGAAGGTTAGATTGGAACATTAGCGATAAACATAAATTGGCTTTCCGTTACAATCATGTGGATGGCCATCAGGATTTATTAAGCCGTTCCGCTACTTCAGCAATTTTCTCGAATTCAGGCTATGGATTTGATAGTAAAGCCAATTCTGTTGTATTAGAGCTTAACAGCACTTTCTCTTCTAAAGCATCTAATATGCTTCGTATTACAGGTACTTTCATGAGAGAAAAAAGAACAACAAGTGCTTTCCCTAATATTAGTATAACTAATTACAACCCGGCTGCTGCTGCAAATATATCTTACAGCATTGGTTCAGACTTTTCGTCAGCAGTTAACGGATTAAATCAGGATTTTTATACAATTACTGATAACTTCAGCTTGTATTTAAACAAGCATACTTTAACATTTGGTACTAATAATGAATTCTTTAAAAGCACTAACTTTTTCTTACAAGGATTTTATGGTGCTTATACCTATAATGCCGGAAATAATTCTACTAATAACATTAATAATTTTCTCAATAATACTGGTATGACCGGTTATTCTGTTGGATTCTCAACCAGTTCAGATCCTTCAGATAAAGCACCGGCAGTTTTGAGTGCCGCTCAGTTTAGCGTGTATGCACAAGATGTATGGCAAGCGGCTAAAAATTTTAAATTAACTTATGGTATAAGGGCTGATTTACCTGTTATATCCAGCGTACCGGCTGCAAATACTGCATTTAACACTGCATTTGCTTCTTATGATGTTGCTACTGATGTAACACCGGCAAAGAGAATTCTTTTATCTCCAAGAGTAGGATTTAATTATGATGTTGATGGTGATGGTAAAATAGTTATCAGAGGTGGTGCAGGTATATTTACTGGTCGTATACCATTTGTTTGGATATCCAACCAAATTGCTAATACCGGCGTATTTTCTCAAAACTTAAGTTACACAGCGGCTCAAATAACTGCTAATGGCATAAAATTCAATTATAACCCTAGCGATCCACATTTGGGAGCTTTTATCCCTTCTTCGTATTCTAATGCTGGTGCTGTTATTAATGTGATAGACAAAAACTTCAAATATCCACAGGTTTTCAGAACAAACTTGGCATTTGATAAGAAATTCGATAATTCTTTTGGTGGATTTATTGGATCATTAGAATTAGTATATACAAAAACTTTAAACAATGCTGATTATACGAATCTAAATATCAGCGATAATGGTGATGCTACTGTACAGATTGGTTCGCAAACAAGACCATATTGGTCAAAATACACCAATACAACTTATGGTAATGTTCTTAAACTAAGGAATACAAATATGGGTGATGCGTTTAATATCACTGTACAACTTCAAAAACCATTGTATAAAGGTTGGTCAGGTTCATTGGCATATACTTATGGCTATGCAACTTCTGCGAACGATTTAACCTCTTCAGTCGCACAATCGAACTGGAGAGCTCCATTGGTAACTAATGGTTTAAATAAACCAGATCTTGCATTTTCTAATTATTATTTAGGTTCAAGAGTGGTTGGTTTTATTAATAAACAATTTAAGTATGGTAAAAACTTCGCTACGACTATTAGCTTAATCTATACAGGGCAAAGCGGGCAAAGATTATCATATGTACTTGGAAGCAATATATTAGGTGACTATGGTATAGGTGGTACTACAGGAGCAACAACTTTAGCGTATATACCCTCTAATTTTTCTGAAGCCAATCTTGTTGACATTTCTAACGGAAAAACGGCATCTCAACAATGGGCAGATTTCTTAGCATTTGCTAATGCGAATTCATATATCAAAAACAATATGGGAAAAAATTCTAAAAGGAATGATGATCATTTACCTTGGGAAAACCATTTTGATTTTAGATTAGCCCAAGATTTCATGCTTGGCAAGCATAAACTGCAATTGTTTGTTGATGTATTAAATATTGGTAACTTATTTAATAAAGAATGGGGATGGTCTTATGGTAATGGTGACGGATTCTTTACCTACTCTTACTCACTATTCTCTGTAGTTACATCTGGTGCACAGAAAAGAGATGGCGCTGCTGTTACTGCACCTACAAAGAATACTCCAGCATTCCAATTTAACATCAATAATTTTACTAATGTTAAAGATCAGTTCAGACCTTATTCTGTTTCTGATTTTACATCAAGATGGAGTTCTCAAATAGGTCTTAAATACAGTTTCTAATTCAATAAACTTTAAATAAGCCTTTCATTAAAAAAGCCTTATTCCTTTAAAGGAATAAGGCTTTTTTAATGAAAAAACCGGCTATAAACCCTAGGGCAAACCTATTGTTATCGCATTTTTATTAATTAATTAAAAAACGATTAAAGAATTGATAATCAGCTATTTGTTAAGGATTATTTAATGCCCTGCAACAGGTGCGAAAGAATTGTTAAAAGATATTTGCTTCCGCATACAAAAACTAGCACAAATATGAGCAAGCAACTACTTACCTTTCTTTTATTGTTATTTTGGAACATAACAATTGTGTCCGCTCAGCAAACAACATCTGAGATTAGTGGAAGAATTGTTGCAGATAACAAGCCTTTAACAGGCGCCAGCATTACCGCTATACATTTACCCAGCGGAACTAAATATGTTACGGCCAGTCGTACAGATGGCCGGTATATTTTACCAAATATTCGTGTTGGCGGCCCTTATAAGATTACAGTATCTTATGCAGGATACGATTCTAAATCTGTTGATGATATCATTGCATCATTGGGTAATTCAGCTAACGTAGATTTTACTTTAACGGGCACTACAAGAGAATTAAAAGAAGTAGTGGTTACCTCTGCTTCAAGAAACAATTTAATCAGCACCAAACGAACAGGTGCTTCCAGCACTTTTGGCCGCGAAGCAATTAATAGAATACCCACTATTGGCAGAACTGTAAATGATATTACCAAATATAACCCTTACAGTAATGGGCAGTCTTTCGCAGGGCAGGATAGCCGCTTTAATAATTTTACTATCGATGGGTCTGCATTTAATAACGGATTTGGCTTAGGCAGCCAGGCACAGGCGGGAGGCCGTACAGGTTCTACTGCCATTTCATTAGATGCATTAGATGAAGTGCAGGTGAATGTGGCGCCATTCGATGTAAGGCAGTCTGGTTTTGCAGGTGCTGCCATTAATGCCGTTACCCGTTCGGGTACAAATGACTTTTCAGGATCGGTCTTTTATTTTTTTAATAACCAAAATCTTGCCGGTAGCAAAGCTGATGGTACCACTTTTACCAAAACATCTTTCGATAATAAATCAAGAGGTTTTAGACTGGGCGGTCCCATCATCAAAAACAAATTATTTTTCTTTGTTAATGGTGAATTTGTAGATGGTACTTCTCCGGCATTATCCTGGCAAACAAGCAAGGCAGGTGCAACAGGCAATGTATCCAGAACCAGTTACGATTCCTTAGCCGATTTAAAAAATTTTATGCAGAGTAATTTAGGCTGGGATATGGGAGCCATTGATAATTATAACAATGTTACCACCAGCAAAAAATACCTTGCCAGGATTGATTATAATATAAATGATGTACATAAACTAACTGTTCGTTACTCTCATCACGATTCGCAGGCAGATCAATTAATCAGTAATAGCAGCAGTGGCAATACCGCAGGAAATGGTAACAGGAATAATTTATCTACAGCTATTTCGGGCCAGAATACAGGGTATATTATTCTCGATAATACAAGATCTATAGTAGGAGAGCTGAATTCAAACTTTAAGGGAAGGTTCACCAATAAATTTATTGTAACCTATAACAAGCAAATAGAGGATAGAAAATACCGAACTGCTGTTTTCCCAACAATAGATATACTTAATAACGGAACAACCTATACATCAGTTGGGTTTGATCCTTTTACGCCTAATAACAAACTGAATTATTCTACATTTAATATAACCAACAACTTTACCTGGTTTTCTGGTAAACACACTTTTACTGCCGGTTTATCTTATGAAAATTTTGTGTCTAATAATTTATTCTTTTATGCTTCTAATGGTGTATGGGTATTTAATTCTATTGCAGATTTTAAAACAGCCGTACTGGCATATAAAGCCAATCCTAATTTAACCACGTCGCCGGTTCCAATCAACAGGTTTAATTACAGGTACACTTTATTGCCTAATGGCCAGCTTCCATGGCAAACATTAAAAGTAAATACTTCCAGCGCCTATTTTCAAGACGAATACCAGGCCAGTAAAAACCTTAAAGTAACGGCTGGCGGCAGATTAGATTATATATCATTTCCTAATACAGCCAAAGATTACTACAATCCTGTTGTTGCATCATTAACATTCAGAAATCCAGACGGCAGTTCGGTTGCCATTAATACTGCTACCATGCCTAAGGCAAGAATGTATTTTTCTCCGAGATTTGGTTTTAACTGGGATGTATTCGGCAATAAAAAAACACAGGTTAGAGGTGGAACGGGTATTTTCTTATCGCGTATGCCTTATGTACTTATTTCAAACCAGTTGGGAAATAATGGTGTGAATATTGGGCTGGTGAATGCTACCGGAAATACTGCATTGAATTATCCTTTCACTTTAGACCCCACAAAATATACCCCAGCTACCACAGATATTACAAAACTCTCAGGTTATAACCTGAATGTTAACGATCCCAATCTTAAATTCCCACAGATATGGAAAACAGATTTGGCAATAGACCAGGTATTACCCTGGGGAGGTATTGTGGCAACTGCAGAATTTATTTATAATAAAAGTATTAATGCATTGTATTATGTAGATGCCAATTTAACACAGGCAAACGGCAACTTCTCAGGCGTAGATACAAGGCCAACTTACCCGGCATTAGATTTGTCTGGTTCTGCAGCAACCAATGCACGATTTGTTAATTCTCAGATTGGTGATGCATATGTTTTAACCAATACCAATAAAGGAAGCTCCTACACCATAACAGCTAAATTAGAAAAGCCTATTACAAAAGCCTGGGGTGGAATGATAGGGTACACCTATGGTAAGGCCAAAGATGTTTCTTTTGTTGCAAGTACGGTTAATGCCAACACGCCAAGTGTAAATGGAGTTAATTATTTAGACCTGGCATTATCTGATAACGACCTGCGCCATAGAATAGTAGGAACCGTTAGTTATAGAATTGAATACGGTAAAGGTATTGCAGGAGCTACCACATTTACATTGGGTATGGTTTCTGCCAGCGGAAGCAAAATATCTTACGTTTACGGTAATGATATGAATGGTGATGGGCAGATTAACGACCTGATCTTTGTTCCAAAACAGGCATCTGATTTAACCTTCAGCCAATTTACAGCAAGCGGCATAACATTTACTCCCGCACAACAGCAAGCGGCTTTTGATACATATATTAATAATCATCCTTACCTATCTAAAAGAAAAGGAATGTATGCTGAAAGAAATGGTGGGGCCTATCCCTGGTTAACAAGATTCGATTTAAGTGCAGAACAAGATCTGAATGTTAAGATTGCCGGCAAGAAAAATACTTTTAGGTTCAGGATCGATATTTTTAACGCAGGTAATATGATTAATAATAGTTGGGGTGTTAACTATTTAAATACCGGAGTTTCTCCTTTAACGTATACAGGAAGAAACGGAGCAGGGCAACCAACTTATAAAATGGCAACACAAATAGATCCTGCAACAGGGCAAACCATATTATTGAGAGATGCATTTTTAAAATCAAAAACAATTAATGATGTATACCAGATACAGATAGGTTTCAGGTATATCTTCAACTAACTCAACAAATGTTGCTTGCATAGTAATACTTCTATACCATGAAAATTAGAGGTGGGATGTTTCAAATATCCTACCTCTTTATTTTGGATAAGCCCACTGTAAAAAATAAGGGAAAGCTTTACGCCAGGTAGCAACATCGTGCTTGCCCTCTTCAATTTCCAGGTATTGGATATGTTGTTCTGTATAACCTTTTGCCTTCAGTTCAACAATCAGATCCATAGCATCATCAATACTATCAATTACGCCATTGTTGTTTCTGTCTGCCAACTCATCTAATGTACCACATTGAATAAAAAAGCGCAGCCATGGATTGAATGAGCCTTTTCTAACCTGTAAATGCATCAGCCTGTCTTGTTCATCATCGTATCCATCATCATAACCTTTTCTTCTCCACCATAAACTTCCGCTGAAAATGGCTACTTTGGTAAATTCTGATGCATGATTCCAAACAATATCCAAAGCGCTTAATGCGCCTAAAGAAAAGCCTGCAAAAGATTTTTCTTTAAATGAAGGCGCGTGAAATTTTTTTCTGATATAAGGCATCAGTTCATCAAAAATAAATTTTGTATAAAGGCCGGCTTTATCGCCTCTCCCTTTATAATCTGCACTATAAGCTGTTCCATATTCCCTTTTTCTTTCCTCTCCGCAATAAATACCTATGCATAACAATGGAGCAATGGTGTTTTTTTCAGTAAGCTCCTCCAGGATATTTTCAAACTGCATGGTGGCAAGATCCTGTCCATCGTTAACCAATAATAAACTCAATTG
This sequence comes from Sphingobacteriia bacterium, assembly GCA_017304675.1. Classification (GTDB taxonomy): domain Bacteria; phylum Bacteroidota; class Bacteroidia; order Chitinophagales; family Chitinophagaceae; genus CW01. The sequence continues at coordinate 75,345 of JAFKLS010000021.1, read as the reverse complement.
TTCTGCAGGCAATTCTTTATGGGTAAGGTAAGTATCAACTAAAACCTCCCTTTCAAGGTAGTTGGAAAAGAGTACATGTTGTTCTATAGCAATAGGGTGCAAGATTGTTTCAGTTACGATTTCAGGCATGCGATAAATATAGCTGAATAGCAGATACCTGCGAGTAACTATTTTTAAACAGCATTAAAAAAATAGTTACCCCGCTCGGTATTGATATGTTTTCACTAAATTGTAGAATCGTAAATCTTAAAGAAGGTGATTATGAAAAAAATTGGAATACTACATGGTAAAGAGAGAACTTTTCCAGAGGCTTTTATTGAACGTATTAATGCCAAAAATATAGAAGGAGTAATAGCAGAATCTGTACGTATAGATAAAGTAATGCAGGGAGAAGCTACTGAATATGCGGTAATTGTAGATAGAATTAGCCAGGATGTTCCTTTCTACAGGGCTTATTTAAAAAATGCGGCGCTTTGCGGAACCGCAGTGATTAATAACCCTTTTTGGTGGAGTGCAGATGAAAAATTTTTCAATAATTGTTTGGCTACCAAAATAAATGTGCCGGTTCCGAAAACGGTTATCCTGCCCTCGAGAGAGTTACCCGACGATACTTCTGAAGCTTCTTTCGCCAATCTTGCATATCCATTAGATTGGGAAAATATTTTTAATTATGTGGGGTTTCCGGCATATATGAAACCTTTTGCCGGAGGCGGATGGAAGAATGTGTACAAACTGAATACGATTGATGAGTTTTTTGAGAAACACCAGGAAACAGGTCAATTGGTAATGTTGTTGCAGGAAGAAATTGTTTTTGAAGAATATTATAGGTGTTATTGCATTGGCGGTAAGCATGTACGCATTATGCCGTATGAGCCTCGTAACCCGCATCATTTGCGTTACGTGGCAGACTTTTCTCCAACACCGCAAAGACTTAAGCAAATGGAAGAGATTGTATTGAGGATTAACCAATATTTAGGTTACGATTTCAATACGGTAGAACTGGCTGTAAAGAATGACGTGCCTTATGCAATTGACTTTTGTAATCCTGCACCTGATGCAGACAGAGGCAGTGTGGGAGAAGAAAACTTTGCATGGGTGGTAGAAACCGCTGCCAATTATGCCATTGAAAAAGCCCTGCAGCAAGATGCTTCTAAAGACAACCTTACCTGGGGAGAATACATTAAAAGAAGCGTAGTACGCAAACAACTATTTTAAACACAATTATTTTCTGAAGCCGGGCTAAATATGCATAACATTTAACCTGCCTGCTCATAACTTATTCATATGGCCAACCTGAATTATCACTTTTTTACATTAGGCGTTGAAGAAGAGTATATGGTACTCGATCCTGTAACAAGGGAACTGATAAGCCATGAGCAAAAAATCGTAGTTGAAGGGCAAAAAATTTTAAAAGATAAAGTAAAAGCAGAAATGCACCAGGCTGTGGTAGAAGTGGGAACAGATATTTGCCAGAATATTGATGAAGTATTTAAAGATGTAGCTTTTCTGAGAGGCAATATTGCACAAATAGCCGGAGAATTAGGTTTGGGAGTAGGTGCTTCGGGTACACACCCTTTTAGCCACTGGCACGATCAGTTAATTACCGATCATGTGCGTTACCACCAAATTGTAAATGAGTTACAGGAAGCAGCAAGGAGTAATTTAATTTTTGGACTTCATGTACATGTGGGCATGGAAGACAGGAGGATGGCCATACACATAGCTAACAGTGCCCGGTATTTTTTACCACATGTATATGCTTTAAGCACCAATTCACCTTTTTGGATTGGCAGAAAAACAGGCTATAAATCATACAGAACAAAAGTGTTCGATAAATTTCCAAGAACCGGCATCCCCGATTTTTTTGAAAGTATCGAAGCATACGAAAATTATGTGAACCTGCTCATTAAAACCAATTGCATAGATAATGCAAAAAAAATATGGTGGGATCTCCGGGTACATCCGTTTTTCAATACAGTAGAATTCAGGATATGTGATGTGCCCATGAAAATTCAGGAAACTATTGCCATAGCGGCATTGTTTCAGGCCATCTGTGCCAAATTATACAAACTGAAAAGTCAAAACCTGAATTTTATGATCTACCCCAAAGCCCTTCTCAACGAAAATAAATGGAGGGCCAGCCGTTACGGAATAGAGGGTAGTTTAATTGATTTTGGAAAAGAAATGGAGGTTTCGGCAAAGCAGCTTTTGGAAGAATTATTAGACTTTGTAGATGATGTGGTAGACGATCTTGGGAGCAGGCATGCCGTAGAGTACGTAAAAACTATTCTGGAGAATGGTACAGGGGCCGACAGGCAATTGAAAGTATTTGAAGAAACAGGCGATATGCTAAAAGTGGTAGACCATATACAACAACAATTTCTGCTGCTTTAAATTATAAAAGACAGGCCTGAAATTTGTTTTGTAACAGGCAGCAAAGCATACTGCTACAGTATCATTGTTATACCTCAAATAAACCCGATTGACAGAAACAGAAATAATTAAAGGCTGTATCAGGCAGGAGCAGAGTTGCCAGCGAATGCTTTTTGAGCAATTTGCAGGTAAGTTTATGACTGTATGCCTGAGATATGCCAATGATGCAATGGAAGCGGAAGATATGCTTCAGGATGGGTTTGTACGTATTTTTAATAACATGCACCAGTTTAAATTTGAAGGCTCTTTTGAAGGGTGGATGCGCAGAATTATGGTGAATGTTTGTTTAAAACAACTGCAAAAAAAGAAATTACATTTTGCAGAAATGAAAGATACCGGCAGCACTGCTCCTGCATTAGATGCTTCGGCCTATGCACATTTGGGGGAAGAAGATTTGCTTAAACTGATTAATGCATTGCCCGATGGATACCGCATTGTGTTTAACCTTAATGTAATTGAAGGTTACAGCCATGAGGAAATAGCAAAAGAACTAAACATTCAGCCAAGCACAAGTAGAAGCCAATTGGTAAAAGCCCGGAAAATGCTGCAACAGCAAATTGTTGCATTGCAGAAAATAGCTGTGTAATAATGAACGAAAATTTACTCGATGATTTTTTTAAGGACAAGTTGCAAAACTTTTCTTCACCCATCCCGCCAGGAACATGGGAAAAAGTTATTGAGGAAACTGTTGTAGACCCTTTCATTAAAGATAAACTTGAACAATACGAATCTTCAGTACCTGAAAATACATTCGATAAAATTGCTGCTAAGCAAACACTCGACAGCTATATAAAAGACAATCTTGAGCAGTACGAATCTGCAGTGCCTGGAAATACTTTTGATGGTATTACTGCTAAAAGAACACTGGATCATTATATTAAAGATGCACTTATTGATCATGAATCTGCTATTCCTGCAGGGCTATGGGACAAAATGGTTGCTGAAAGAGAAACAGATCTTTTATTCAGAGAAAGGCTAACAGATTATGCTTCTTCGGTTCCCCAGAATTTATGGTACCGTATTATTAATAACTCATTTACAACCACTGCGGGTAATTGGTTTAGTAAAAATGCGGCAGCACTTATTGCAGCCTGCTTGATTGGATTGCTGGTAACAACCTATGCAGTTGTTCAAAATAAGAAAGCGCAGCTGCAAAACAGTACAATCGTAAACGAAAAAGGTTACGGGGGAATATTGAAAGAAAACAATCACTCTGAAAATAGTGACAATAAAAACCAAGTGCAAAATTCAATCAAAGAAGACACACGCAAAGATGCTACAGGCAGTAACTATATAACACCTTATAATCAAAATTACAATACTATTCTTCCGGCAAAAGGCACTCCGCTAAACTTGAAGGAAACAATAATAAAAAGGGAAAACGATTATCTCTTACAGAACACAAACACAGAAAAGCAGAACACAATATATGACCATGCATTCAACTCCGGAATAGAAATCAATAGAGAAGGCATTAGCGATGTGGGCGAACAAGAAGTTACTACAACCTTGCTGCCGGCTGAACTGTATACTCTAAATTACAGTAAATACCTTCAGCAATTCAATGCGGCAAGCCTGTTTAATGGTTCACACCCCGATTTGGTACCCTGCCCTAACAGCAGGCAAATTGATTGGTTTGTAGAACCATATTTATCGGCAGATTATTCAATGAAAATGATCTCTAACACCGGGGGGCTTAGCGCTACTTACCTGCAATTGAAAGATAGCGCAGAATCTATGCGGGTAGGCTTTTCTGCAGGCATTCGCATCAGTAAAAGAATCGGAGACCATATAGTAATGAAAGGAGGCGTGCAATACTCTCAACTAAATGAGCAACTTGCTTTAAAAACAGAAAATGAAAGAAAAACCACTACTGTGATTGTTACGAGAACAATTAGCAGGCCACAAGGCGATACTACAATCAGTGATACAACTTCGGTTACTCAGATAGGATATAGAATTACAAAAAACATTAATCATTACAGAAATATAGAAATACCACTTACAGCAGGTTATGAATTTGGCGATCCGAAAGATAAATGGAAGTTTGCAGTAAATGGTGGCGTGGCATTGAACATAGCAAGCTGGTACAGCGGGTATACACTGGATACGAGCTTAACTGTAACGCCGGTTCAATCCAAAGGCAGCAATGCATATTATAAAAAAACTGTTGGAGTAAGTATTTTAGGAAGTGTAAGTGTGATCAGGAATATTGATGAAAGAACAGATGCTTTTATTGAGCCTTATTTTAAGTATGGTATCTCCAGTATTAATAGCGCTGCCGGCTTTAGCCAAAAGTTTAATACAATAGGAGTACAGGCGGGCATTAGGTTTAAATTAAATTATGTAAAGCATCATTATTAAAGAAAAGCGTATCTGATATAGCATTAAAAAAGTAAGTGAATGAAAAAACTGTGCATTGTTATAGTCTTTGTTGTGTTTGTTGCATTATCGTGCAGCAAAGACTTTTCGAGCAGTTTTGTTCCTTACGCTAATCTTAATATTAACGACACTTCGTGGGCAGGGGGAGGAACAAATACAGGTATACTGGATTCTATTGCAGGGGTGATTGATACACTGAGTTTTGTAGTGGATTCTTTTGATTGCTCTACCGGCAAAAGTATTGCTTGCAGCAATAACGATAACCTGCAGGTTAATTTTCCGCCAATGTGTAATGGCAGCGGCGGCAGTTCTATGGTAAAAGCGGCTATTTTAATTTTGAAGAAAAGGGGAGATTTTATAAGGGTGCTGGCCCATACTAAAAACATTGAAAAACCATTGGAAGCTTCTTATTGTTTTTATATTCAACTAACGAATAAAGCGGGTCAGGAAATTGCTATGCCTCCGGGTATAAGCTATACCATTTCGTGGAAAGATGCCAATGCAAACAGTAAAATGGCTTTTTTTGAAGGATATGCTTCCAGGAATGTAGATACACTGATGAACTGGATGCCAAGCACCGGGGGCAATATCCATCCATCTTTTCAGCCGGGGAGTACCAATGTAAAAGGTTATGAGCTTATTACCAATACTACACACTGGATTGGTGGGTTAAAATATATAGATACTTCTGCTGGCACTACTGCAGCTAATATTGGATTTAATTCGTTGAATTTTACCAATAAAAACACGATTTCGTATGTAGTATTGAAAGATACAAAAACAGTAATCCGCATGGCTTCGGATAATAGCAATAAAACTTTTTATTGCACTAAAATACCAATTGGCGCAAGGGTTACTTTTGTTACCATATCACTAATAGATAAACAACTTTATTTGGGAACAAGAGACGAAACAATAGCTGCCGGCACCAATATTTTTAAAATAGTGCCGGATAAAAAAACGGTTAATGATATTCATAATTTTTTAGAAAGCCTGTGAAAGCCCAATAAAACACTCCTTATAAAAGCCATAAATTCTATGGCTTTTATTCTTTTTTAAAATCAAATAACGTAGCTGTAAAAATGCCTCTTTCTCTTTTCTTAAATATAACATCCCAATTGCCTCTGTAACGCAATACTCTTGGCACGTATAAATCATCAAACTTCATCATTTCCACTTCCATTGTTACATCAAAATCATAAACACCGGCTTTATAACTTAAAGAATAAGTTCTGGTAAGTACTTGCAGGCTTTGCATATCGAAACGGGTAACCATAGCATCTACCACAATATCGTTTTGTTTGGCATTGCTTAAATCTTCTTTAGGCAATATGCTAAAAATATAGCAGAGTGTTCCGTTGTATTCTTCAATGTCTAATTTATAATCATAATATTTTCTTGCATGCTCATCGTACAGGTCTAGCTTGTCTCCAATAAAAGGAATACCGGGAATTTTTTTACCCGGATTAAAAAACAAGGTCTTAAGTTGTTCTTTGTGTTTGCTGATGCCCGATGTATTGGCGGTTGACGCTTGTTTCCCTTTTACAATATTATTCTCACCACAAATATAGCCATCGGTAAAAAAGAGACTGGCATATAGTTCAGCCGTTAAATAATTATAGTTGTGCCTGCTTGTATAAAAATCTCCTGTTGTTTGTTCTTCTAACACCTGCATGGTTCTGCAACCATTGCTTCTTATTTGTTTTGTTTTGCCATACAGAGAAGCTTTGATGCTGCCCTTTTTATCCATCATCTTAATATCGTTGTAAGATGAATAATTCAATATTCTCAGGTTCCTGAAAGCTTTATAGAATGTGGTATCTTCTTTTATTTGCTGCAATACTTTTATATAATCAAAATTATTCCTCACCATTACATTGGGTAATGTAATAGCACCTGCTGACCCATAAACGATAGTGTCTTTTTTTTGTTTAAGAGAATCTTGTGCGTTCAGGTCCTTGAAAAAGAACAATAAACAAAAAATAACAGTCAGGTTTTTCATTTAATGAAGGTCATTTTATAGTCTACTTTTGTTTTGCCTTTACTAATATCTGTTAATTTACTGGCCAGTAATTTTTTTCTAAGCGGCTTCAGGTAATCTATAAAAAGTTTTCCTTCAATATGGTCGTATTCATGCTGAATAATTCTTGCTGTTAATCCACTAAAAGTATCTGTTCGTTCTGTAAAACTTTCATCCATATACTTTAAGGTTACAGTTTCCGGCCTCATAATATCTTCTCTTATTTTGGGTATGCTCAGGCATCCTTCGTTGTAAGGCCACTCATCTCCTTTCAGTTCTACAATGCTTGCATTGATGAATACTTTTTTTGTTCCAGGCTCGTCTGTGTATTTACCCTTATCCTCATCTTCCTGGTGTTCAAATATCTGTGCGCTGTCAATTACAAAGAGCCGTATGTCTTTATTAATTTGTGGAGCAGCAAGCCCTACGCCGTTACTGGCGTACATGGTTTCCCACATATCTTCAATTAACTGATGCAGCCCCGGGTAATCTGTATCTATATCTCTTGCTTTTTTTCTTAATACCTGTGCACCATACGCCACAATAGGATAAATCATGAATTACTTTTTTAAAATAAAGTGCAAAAATAACGGCAATGTAATTAAGCAGCAAATCGCCGTGTATTAGCGGTTTTCCAAATATTCCTGAAGCATAATGGTAGCAGCTATTTTATCTACATTACCTTTTACCCTCCTGTCTTTTTTCTTCATACCCATTTCAACCATGGCCCTGCTTGCCATTTTAGAGCTGAATGTTTCGTCCAGCGTTTTAATGGGTGTGGAAGGGAATTCTTTTTTTAATTGTTGTATAAACCGGTGAACCAAATTTGTTGCGTGTGTTGACGATCCATCAAGGTTATAGGGCTCTCCAATCAGGATCAATTCTACAACCTCCAGGCGAAAATATTCTTTTAAGTAAGAGATCAGGTGTTTCGTATCTACAGTTGTAAGGGCCGATGCAATGATCTGTAAAGGATCTGTAACTGCAAGTCCTGTTCTTTTCCCGCCATAATCAATACAAAGAATACGAGCCACTGCGATAAGTTTTATGAAATATTGTGTTGTTAATCTTTTGTGTTCCTAACTTAAAAAAATATCTGTGATCACAAATAAAGCAAATACTACGCTGGCAATTCCGTTAGCAGTCATGAATGCAATATTCACTTTACTCAGGTCATCCGGTTTTACCAGTGAATGCTGATAAAGTAACATGCCCACAAATACGGCAATACCTATCCAGTAAAAAAAGTGAAAATGCGCATAAATGCCCACAGTAATTACACAGGCAGCACTAAGCACATGTAATAGCTCAGATACCTTTAATGCTTTTGATTTGCCGAATACTGAGGGTATGGAATATAATTGTTGTGATTGATCGAACTCTACATCCTGTAAGGCATAGATCACATCAAAACCACTCACCCAAAAGATTACTGCTAACGAAAACAAAATTGGAACCATATTGAAAACACCTGTTACTGCCAAATACGCTCCTATTGGGGCCAATGATAAACCTAAACCCAATACCAAATGACATAAAGGGGTAAAACGTTTGGTGTAGCTGTAAAATAAAATAACAAATAATGCTACGGGTGATAGGTAGAAGCAGATGCTATTAATGAAATAAGTGGCAGTTATAAAAATTAATGAAGAAAGGATAACAAACCTTAGTGCACTTTCTGCAGAAATAATTCCTTTCGGAATTTCGCGGATGGCTGTTCGGGGATTCCTGGCGTCGAAATGCCTGTCTAAATACCTGTTAAAAGCCATTGCAGCACTTCGGGCAGACACCATGCAAACAATAACCAATACAAATATTAATGCCAAATGTTGCAGGTTATAAAATGTGGGTTGACTGGCACCTAAAAAGAACCCGATCAATGCAAAGGGCATTGCAAAAATGGTATGAGAGAACTTTACAAGGCTTAAATAATTTTTTACAGTACTCATATTATCTGGTGATCAATTTTAATTTAGGTTCAACAAGTTTCCATAAAACAATTCCTGCAGCTACAGATATATTCAATGAATGTTTCATGCCTAACTGCGGTATTTCTATGCAGCCATCGCAAAGAGGTAATATGCCGGTGTTAACACCTTCTACTTCATTACCAAAAACTACAGCAATATTATCTGTTGGCTGTGTGCTAAAATCAGGCAAAGGTATGCTGTTCTCAACCTGTTCAATAGCATACACCTTATAGCCTTTTTGTTTTAGGGCAATAACTGCATCTTTGGTTTGCTCAAAATATAGCCAATCTACTGTTTCAGTAGCGCCCAAAGCTGTTTTATGAATATCCCTGTGTGGTGGTTGTGGCGTGTAGCCGCACAAGCAAATTGCTTCAATTAAAAAAGCATCTGAAGTTCTAAAAACACTGCCTACATTGTGCATGCTGCGAATATTATCAAGCACCACAATAACCTTGTTTTTTTCGGCCTGCTTAAATTCTACTACAGATTTTCTGCCCAGTTCGTCCATGCTTAATTTTCGCATGGGGCAAAGGTAAAGTTATGCCGGTGGAATTGTAGTGCAGGTTTGCCGAATTTTTTATAGTGTTCAATCTATTCTTTCTACCTTTCTTGCTTACTTCAAACAATCAACTTATGAGAAAAATCACTTTCGTGTTTGCATTGTTGTTGTCGGCCGCCATGCAACTTCATGCACAAACGGAGACCATTGACGCTGCTACCATTGAGAAAATAAAAGAAGAAGGATTAAAACATTCGCAGGTAATGGATATCGTTTTTCATTTAACAGATATGGCCGGTAACCGGTTAACAAACTCTCCCGGTTATTTTAAAGCTGCGAATTATGCAAAAGATAAACTGGCAGGTTGGGGACTGAAAAATGCGAAGCTGGATCCTTGGGGTGAATTTGGAAAAGGCTGGGAATTACAAAAATCTTACCTCGCTATCAATGCGCCTTATTATAAACCGATACAGGCTTATCCTAAAGCATGGACAAGCGGCACAAACGGGTTAAAAACGGCAGAGGTAATAGCTGTAGATATAAAAGATTCGGTTACACTTAGTCAATATGCAGGTAAATTAAAAGGTAAAATCATTATCATAGATAAGTTAGATACCTACCAGCAAAGCTTTAAAGCAGACGCACATCGTTATGCCGATTCAGATCTTTTAAGAATGAGCAACGCACAACCACAGGCTCCAAGGCAACAGAATGGCGATACGGCAGCCACGCGCAGAATGTTTCAACAACGCAATGCACAACAGCGAACTGCAACACTGCTGAAAGATATGGCCAAAACAGAAGGCGCAATAGCCATATTGAGTAGCAGCACCCGTTTTCACGATGGTACTTTGTTTACGCAAGGAGGCGGTGGATATAAAGGAACCGACCCTGAAAACTTTTTAGATATGGTGGTAGGCATAGAAGATTATAATACCATATTGCGTTTGGTTAAAGCAGGAAGCCCTCTAAAAATGGATATAGATGTACAATCTAAATTTTATAGTAACGATTTGCAGGGATACAATGTGATTGCTGAAATTCCGGGAACGGATCCTAAGCTTAAAGATGAGATTGTAATGATTGGTGCGCATTTAGACAGTTGGCATACAGGAACAGGTGCAACAGATAATGCTGCCGGTAGTGCTGTAATGATGGAAGCCATAAGGATTTTAAAAACATTGGGTATTCAAAACAAAAGAACCATTCGTATTGGTTTATGGGGTGGAGAAGAAGAAGGATTGTTAGGCAGCAGGGGCTATGTAAAGAAAACATTTGCCGATCCGGCAACGATGCAATTGCTACCGCAACACGAAAAATTCTCCTCTTATTTTAATATCGATAACGGAACAGGAAAAATAAGAGGCATTTATTTGCAGGGCAATGTTGCATGTAAAGATATTTTTGCTCAGTGGTTTGCGCCTTTAAAGGATATTACCGATGGCACTATTACCATTAGCAATACAGGTGGAACAGACCATCAAGCTTTCGATGGTGTTGGTTTGCCGGGTTTTCAATTCATTCAAGATCCGATGGAATATGATACCAGAACACACCATAGCAATATGGATGTGTACGATCATTTAAGCGAAGCGGATTTAAAACAAATAGCAACTGTGGTAGCGGCTTTTGTTTACAATGCATCTCAACGTGCTGAAAAATTACCGCGTAAAGAATTACCAAAACCAAGGCCGGCCGGTGGAATGGGATTTTAAGTGATAATAAAATAAGTGTAATTGTAGGCCCGCAAGATTTTTTGAAACCTTACGGGCCTTTTACTATCGAGCAAAAGTTGGGGTCTTTCCTTCCATGAATACTCTTTAAAAATATTTACTGCTATTGCACCACATCTTCATACAAACTATTCACAACAGCTTTTACGGCTGCATTGAAACCTTTATCGTATTTGCCATCACAGCCATTGATGATGGCCACAATACCATAATGTTTTTTTCTGTTGAAGAACATGGCACTGTATAAACCATAAGCAACACCTGTATGTCCGGTAAGCTGCTGCCCATTAATCATATTCTCCACGTTCATCATGGCAAGAGCATATCCCTCTTCTTCCGAAATTTTCTTTTGCATTAGCTTGGAATTTTTTGAAGACATAATGCTCACGCCATCATATTTGCCATGATTCATATGCATCATCATGATTTTGGCTAAACCTGTTGCAGAAATTTTCATGCCACCTGTTGGTGAAAAAACAGGAGTGCTGTAACCGAACCGGTAATTTTTAATGTCGTCACTTCGCGGATTATATGCCATGGGTTGTGGAACAAATTTTTGTTGGGTTGAATCGAAATCGTATAATGTTACAAAGAGGTCTTTATTTAGTGAATCCACGCAATAGCCGCCATACACATGCAAAGGTTGTAAAACATGATTTTTTACATATACATCAAAACGTTCACCTGAAGCTTTTTCAATGATTGCTCCAACCATATTAAAATTCAAATTGCAATATTGATATCCTTTACCCGGAGCATAATTGTTATAACATTTTGCGTAATCAGGATTCTTAGAAGGATTAATAGCATCGAAACTAAAATAACCCTGACTGTCATTCACACTTGATGTGTGAGATAACAACATTTTTAAAGTGATGGGAATATCCGGATATTTCGGATTGCGAACAGTGAACCCTATCAGGTTGCTTACATCATCGTTCAATGAAAGCTTACCGGCATCTACCAGTTGCATGATAGATGTTGCTGAAAAAGATTTTGAAATGGAAGCAATTCTGAAAATATCACTATCACTTAAAGGAATATTATGTTCAACATCTTTCATTCCGAAAGAATGCGTATACACTATTTTGTTATGCTTAACAACTACAGTAGAAACACCCACTATCTTGTATTGCTCCATGAGCTTCTTGATATTGGTTTCCACTTTTTCATTTTGACAAAAAGCAGATGATGTAAAAACTATGGAGATAATTGTGCAAATTCCAGGCAGCAGGTGTTTTTTCATATGTTGGCTTTAATCAACTCAAATATAATTTGTATGGATGATGTTTTGAAATTTGTAATGCCGATAACTCAATACGTCATCCTGAAAATGTGAAGCATTATCCAGAATTTCAACTCTTATTATAAGATTCCAAATAGATTTTGGAATGACCGTAAGCGTGTAGATTTCTCGCCAACAACCTCAAAAAAACAGTAATTATTTGTCCACAATCTTAATTCCCCCTTCAAGGGGTTAGGGGGCTTCAATTATATTTGTTGCCCATGGCAAAGAGTAGTGCAGATACACCTTTAATGCAGCAACACAGGGCTATCAAACAAAAATACCCCGATGCAATTTTATTGTTCAGGGTAGGAGATTTTTACGAAACATTTGGTGAAGATGCCATTAAAGCCTCTGCTGTTTTGGGAATCACTTTAACCAAAAGAAATAATGGAGCCGCTTCTTCATTAGAACTGGCAGGCTTTCCACACCACGCTTTAGATACCTACCTGCATAAACTGGTAAAAGCAGGTTACCGGGTAGCTGTTTGCGATCAGTTAGAAGATCCTAAACAGGTAAAAGGCATTGTTAAGCGGGGGGTTACCGAAATGATTACGCCGGGTGTGGCCATGAATGATAAGTTGTTGGAACATAACAGCAATAATTTTTTAGCTGCTGTTCATTTTGGCGAAAAAATATTGGGGGTGGCTTTTCTGGATATTTCTACAGGTGAATTCTTTGTGGCTGAAGGTGATGATGAATACATTGATAAATTGTTACAGAGTTTAAAACCTTCTGAGGTTATTTTTCAACGCAGTCATCAGAAACAATTCAAAGAATTATTCGGAACGAAGTTTTATACCTACACTCTGGAAAGCTGGGTGTTTGAAGAAGCCTTTGCAACGGAAAGTTTACTAAAACATTTTCAAACACATTCTTTGAAAGGGTATGGTGTTGAGAATATGCACAGTGGCATTGTTGCGGCAGGCGCAGTGTTGTACTATCTTAAAGAAACAGAGCACCCTAATTTGCAACATATAACCTCTGTTCAAAGAATAGAGCGTGATGATTTTTTGTGGATGGACAGGTTTACCATTCGCAATTTAGAGATCATCAGCAGCGGTGGCGGTGAGGGGAACAGTTTGTTGAAAGTGATTGATCATACAGTGAGTCCGATGGGTGCAAGATTAATGAAACGCTGGACTGTATTGCCTTTGAAAGACATCAATAAAATCAATGAACGATTAGAGGCTGTTGAGATATTCATTAAAGAAGCAGATGCACGAAATCAGTTGATACAATTCATTAAACAATGCGGCGATATTGAAAGGTTGGTGAGTAAGATTCCGATGAAGAAGATCAACCCACGGGAAGTGATGTTGCTGGCGAAGGGGTTACAGCAAACGCAACTTATCAAAAACATCTGTTCATCACTTCCCAATAATTACATCAAACGTTTGGCTGATGGATTGAACACATGTTCAATCATTCTTCAAAAAATACAAAATGAAATTGTGGAAACGCCTCCTGTGGCTGCCAATAAAGGCGGTGTAATTAAAGAAGGCATTCATGCAGAATTAGACGAGCTAAGAAAAATTGCGAGTGGCGGTAAAGATTATCTCATCAATATTCAGCAAAGAGAAGCGGAGAAAACAGGGATCAGTTCTTTAAAAATTTCATTCAATAATGTTTTTGGTTATTATCTGGAAGTAACCAACATTCATAAAAACAAGGTTCCTTCAGATTGGATTCGCAAACAAACACTGGCCAATGCAGAAAGGTATATCACGCCTGAATTAAAAGAGTACGAAGAAAAAATTACCGGTGCAGAAGATAAAATAATGACTATTGAACTGGGTTTGTATGATGCATTGCTTAATGCTTTGCAGGACTATATTCAACCCATTCAAACGAATGGAAATATTATTGCCAATTTAGATTGTTTGCTATGCTTTGCAGAAAATGCACTGAAGTATAACTATAAAAAACCGCAACTGCACGAAGGTTTTGAACTGGAGTTGAAAGATTCCCGCCATCCTGTTATTGAAATATCCCTCCCTGTTGGCGAAGTATATGTAGCCAACGATATTGTACTGGATAATGATTCGCAGCAAATCATTATTCTAACCGGTCCGAACATGAGTGGTAAAAGCGCTATTCTTCGTCAGACTGCACTCAATACTTTAATGGCGCATATGGGAAGCTTTGTTCCGTCTGCGTTTGCGAAGATTCCGTTAACAGACAAAATCTTTACAAGAGTTGGTGCCAGCGATAATTTAAGTGGCGGAGAAAGCACTTTCATGGTAGAGATGAATGAAACGGCAAGTATCATCAATAATATTTCAAAACGTAGCCTGATATTGTTGGATGAAATTGGAAGAGGAACATCTACTTACGATGGCATTTCCATTGCATGGAGTATTGTGGAGTTCTTGCATCAATCCTCTTTCACACCCAAAACATTATTCGCAACACATTATCATGAGTTGAATGAGCTGGAAGAAAAACTACCGCGAGTAAAAAATTATCATGTAACGAATAAGGAAGTTGGCAATAAAATTATTTTTTTACGAAAATTAGCAGCAGGAGGAAGTACTCACAGTTTTGGTATTCATGTTGCGAAGATGGCAGGAATGCCGCCGAGTTTGATCGATAGGGCAAATGAAATTTTGAAGCAGTTGGAAGATAGCAGAGAGGCAGAAGGAAGCGAAAAATTAAAAGTGAAAAATGAAAAATTGAGTGAGGTTGTTAAAAATATTAGTGGATCGAAAATGCAGCTCTCTATTTTCGATGCACATTCCCAAACATTTGATGATATCAGGAAGTTGTTAACAGAAATTGATATTAACCGATTAACACCTGTTGAAGCATTAATGAAGCTGAATGAAATTAAGGGAATGCTGAAATGATCTTTACAAATAACTCAACCACCATTTTTTATTGTTCATCTTATAATTGTCGTAGCGTTTGCATATCGGGTAGAGCACAATAATCAATCCCATCCATACCAGATAAATCACCCATAAGGGAAACCCCCAATGCTGGGGCCTGAACAGGAAAGGTACGTTTACGTCAATAATATCTTTTGTGCCCTTGCCTGATGCAAAAAAGAAAATTACGGTAATAAGGTGTGCTAAAAAAAAGTGCCAGAGGTAATAATAGAATGGAACCCTGCCATATACACTCACAATATTTGTCCAGCCAGCCCTGGTTCGTTCCAATAAAGAAAGCATTACCAGCGCCGGGCCAAGTGTAATACACAAATACAATAGTGATGGCGGATATTTGGCAACATTAATAAACGAAATAATGGTAAAGATGGTGCCTTTAGGCTGAAAGCTCCATTTGCTTGGGTCTCCGTAAACATTCCCATATCTTAAAACAATAAAAAAAACAATGACAGCAATGCCTAAATACAAAAGTTTTTTTTGCCGTTTTAAAGCATTGGCGTTTGGTTGATACCAGGCTCCAAGACAGTAACCCAACATCATTACCCCCACCCATGGAATTAAAGGGTACATAACGCCTGCAAAATGTGTTTTGTTATATTGAAAGAAAGATTGCTGGTGTAACAATCCGTACCAGAAAGGTACCTGAAAGGGATTGGGATAAGAAAACCTATCGAACCAATTATGAGTAAACACCATTACTATTGCCAGCCAGAAGATAACTCTAAAAGGTAAAAAAACAATAGCGGCCATCAACACCATAGATAACCCTATAACCCAAATTACCTGCAGTATAAGAAAGTTGTATAAAGGGTTAAAAGTCATTAATAAGTTTACAATTACTATTTCTGCCAGCATAAGCCATAACCCTCTTTTTAATAAAAAAACGGATAATTCTTTTTTGGATTTTCGAAGGGCTTGCAGGTAAATGGATGTGCCCGACAGGAAAACAAATATTGGAGCACAATAATGTGTAATAAATCGTGTAAAAAATAAAGCAGGAGTAGTAGTGGTAATATTTGTAGGGTCTTCGTCTGCACCATGTATATGCAAATAATCGCGTATATGGTCTAACGCCATAATAATCATCACTATGCCACGTAAAACATCAATACTGTTAATACGTTGCTTAACGGCTGGTGCAGAAATGGTCATTTTGGTTTGGTATTATTTTGTTTAAGGTGCGTTAATATACAATTTAGAATTTTGTTAAAAAAACAAATACTGGTTTTCTTAGGCTTTTAATATTAAAACCTAATGCCTAATTTGTTATGTTTGCCACGCTCTAAAAGCCAAAACCATGAATTTTAAAAAGACGAATAACCTTGTAGGTTGGATTGTTGGACTAATTGCTTGTGCCGTATACATTCTCACTGCCGAAGCAGGCGGTAGTTTTTGGGATTGCGGCGAATTTGTGAGTAGCTGTTATAAGTTGCAAATCCCGCATCCGCCGGGAGCTCCCTTATTTGTAATGCTGGGAAGATTTTTTATTATTTTATTTGGAGATAATCCTATGAATGCTGCCAAGGCCGTAAATATCATGAGCGCCTTATGCAGTGGTTTCACCATTTTATTTTTATTCTGGACCATTACTCATTTTGCCAGAAAAATTGCAAAAGTGAGTGTGAATGGAAGCATGACTACCCCACAGGCTATTGCCATTATGGGGGCCGGTGCTATAGGTGCTTTGGCTTATACTTTTAGTGATTCATTCTGGTTCAGCGCTGTAGAAGGCGAGGTATATGCTATGAGCTCTTTCTTCAGTGCTATCGTATTTTGGTCTATCTTAAAATGGGAGAATGTGGCCGATGAACCCGGGGCAGACAGGTGGCTGGTATTTATTTTCTTCCTTATAGGTTTATCAATTGGGGTGCACCTGTTATGTTTATTAAACATACCTGCCATAGTAATGGTGTACTATTTTAAAAAACGCGAACACTTCAATTACGCCCTTATACGCAAATGGTTTTTACGATTAATGATTGTTGGCGGTATACTTGCTTTTATAGGAGCTTTAATTGGAGCTGCCGGTGAGGCAAATGAAGAACGTGGTATTAGTATGGATGGCACCATGGCCGGCCTTATGATTATTGGTACTGCTATTGCTATTGGATTATTGTTTGCGGTGGAAAGGTTTTATAAAGAGAGAAAAGATTATTATGGTGGTATCTATATTTTCTTTGTGTTAGGATGTTTGCTTACAGGCGTTGTTCAGATAGCAGTGATTCAATATTCCATTGCAGGTGCCGGAAAGTTTGATATCCTGTTCAGAAATAATTTCGGACTGCCATTCTTTAGCGGTTTTACTTTCTTTTTTGTGTTACTCGCAATTCTTATTTGGCTTGGCTTGCGATATGCCAACAAAAAAGGATGGGCATATATACGTCTTGCACTATGGGCATTTGCTTTTATGCTTATTGGATATAGCACCTATTTAACCACAATGATCCGCAGTAATGCAGATCCTGCGGTAGATATGTATAATGTAGATAATCCTATCAGTTTAGTTGGTTACCTTGGTCGGGATCAATATGGAGATTTTCCATTATTGTACGGTCAAAAATTTACGGCAGATCCTATTGACTATAAACAGGGTGCAGTAAGGTATCAGAAAGGGAAAGACAAATATATTGTTATTGGTAAGGAAGGGCATTATGTGTATGCTCCTGAAGATAAAATGGTATTACCCCGTGTTTGGGATGCCAGTAACGATCAGTACCATGCAGATTATTACGCAAGCTTTTTAGGTATTAATAAAGTAAGAGATAAAGATGGCCGTGAAAAATACGATACGGAAGAGGGAAGAAGGCCTAATCAAATAGATAATGTTCGCTTTTTTGCACAATACCAGGTTTATTGGATGTATTTCCGCTACTTCATGTGGAACTTCAGCGGTAAACAAAACGATATACAGGGTGTTTTCCTTGGCAATGTTAGAGATGGTAACTGGATTAGCGGTATACCTGTAATAGATAACCTATTGTATGGCCCGCAAAGTGCCATGCCAGACAGCCTTAAGAACAACAAAGCACATAACACCATGTTTATGCTGCCGTTTATTTTAGGAATGATCGGTTTGTTCTATCATTATAAAAAACGTGGAGACGATACCCTGGTAAATGGCCTATTGTTCTTCTTTTCCGGGCTGGCTATTGTGTTATATCTTAACCAGGCGGGCAATCAGCCACGTGAACGTGATTACGCATATGTTGGATCTTTCTACGCATTTGCTATATGGATTGGCATTGGAGTAATGAAAGTGATTGAATGGCTTCAGAAAAAAATGAGTCAAACCACTGCAGCAGCACTGGCCACAGCAATTTGTTTGTTGGCAGTTCCTGTTTTAATGGCCCAGCAGGAATGGGATGATCATGACAGAAGTAAAAAAGTGTTGGCAAGAGACCTGGCCAAAGATTACCTGGAAAGTTGTGCCCCAAATGCTATCCTATTCTCTTTTGGCGATAACGATACTTATCCTTTATGGTATGCACAGGAAGTGGAAGGTATAAGAAGAGATGTTCGTGTAATCAATTATAGTTTATTGGGAATTGACTGGTATATTAACCAGTTACGTTATAAAGTGAATGAAAGTGCACCGATTGATGTAATCTGGTCTCCCGATCAGATTGAGGGTCGCAAAAGAGATTACATCGTGTATCAGCCTAAACCAAATATTCCCGATGATCGCTACTATAACCTGTACGATATGATGAAGAATTATGTAGGAAGTGATGATCCGGATAAAATGCAAGACAGGGGTGGTGGTGAAACAATCAATACTTTCCCTGTGAAAAAAGTAGCAATACCGGTTGATAAAGAATTTGTTCTTAAGAATGGCACAGTTACAGCAAAAGACAGCGTTGTTAGCGAGGTTCGCTTTGAGATACCTAAATATGGATTGATGAAAAACGACCTGGCAGTACTGAATATAATTGCTGCCAATAACTGGAAAAGGCCGATTTATTTTACCGGAGATTTTGGTGAACTCGGATTTGGAAAATTTGTACGCAGAGATGGCCTGAGCTACCGGTTTGCTCCGGTTGAGAATGATGATGTGAATGCAGATTGGATGAAAGATGTGGTAATGAATAAATTTGGTTTTGGCAATGCCAATATAAAAGGCGTTTATTACGATGAAGAAAACAGGCGCCATTTACAAAGTATTCGTACAGCTTATGCCGATTTAGGAAGATACCTTGCAGACAAAGGAAGAAAAGAAGAAGCAAGAGAAGTATTGGAAAAAGCAGACAAATCTATTGACCAGGATAACTATCCTTACGGTATGGTTAGCCGAGGCAACATGCATAACAGGGTATCACTGGTTTTCCTTGATGCTTGTTACAGGGCTGGAGATACAACACTGGCTAAAAAAGTAGCAGAGTCTGTTAAAAAAGATTTGCAACAACAGGTTAAATACTATAATGCTTTAAGTGGAAGAGATGCTGAAAATATGTCTGATGAAAAACGTGCAGCAGAAAGTTACCTGCAAGGCATTCAGCAAATGGAACAGATATACACCAATAATATACCTGTGCCTAAACCAGTTGAAAAGCTAAGCGGTGGAAACCAACCTAAAGACTCAACAAAAAAATAACAGTTGAAATTACTGATATCGAAAATGCCCCGTACAAGACGGGGCATTTTTTGTTGCAACTTTATAAAAACCAATGTACTTTTTCTCTTAAAAGAAAAAGTACTAAAAAATTTAAGAACGAATGATAATACAGTACATCCGTTCACACGCCTTGATTTAGCTTTTGTGCTACTGTGAATTGTGTGGTAATAATTCTATTGCTCATATCTCTTTGTGCAAAAGCTGAGTAATGTGGAACAACAAAAAATGCTGAATATCTTTTTGTCTTGATTTTTATTTGGCACTTCCTTTTGCATCAAGGTAAAAGAAAGTAAGAATAGATAAATTAACTTAGTAGAATGATTGGTCACCGTTTCATACAATTTAATCCCAACGAAAATGCCAAATCAAAATTTGAGCAGATGCTTGATATTTTCATGCAACTGCTCGCATATACTAATGGCGACGCAAGTGAGGCTTTAAGTTGGATGAATGAATTAGATAAACAATACCGGCCAGATGACGACTATGGTATGGGAGATTTTATTGAAGACCTGAAACAAAACGGATATTTACAGGAAAACCCTGCTAACGGTTCTGTGAATATTACCGGAAAAAGTGAACAAACCATTCGTAAAAAAAGCCTTGAAGAAATTTTCGGTAAACTCAAGAAAACGAAACAGGGCAATCACCAAACATTTAAGCAAGGCAATGGAGATGAGGTAAATCCCGATACAAGGCCGTTTCAATTTGGTGATATGCTGGAGCAAATAGATTTTACAGAAAGCATCCGTAATGCACAAATTAACCATGGGGTAGAAAATTTTCATTTACAGGAAGATGATTTACACATAAGAGAAACAGACTTTAAAGCTCAAACATCTACCGTATTAATGATTGATATTTCTCACTCAATGATCTTGTATGGTGAAGACAGGATTACACCTGCTAAGAAAGTAGCCATGGCTTTGAGCGAGCTGATCACTACAAGGTATCCTAAAGACACATTGGATATTGTTGTATTTGGGAACGATGCCTGGCAAATTGAGATTAAAGATCTCCCTTATTTGCAAGTAGGGCCTTATCATACCAATACGGTAGCAGGATTAGAACTGGCTATGGATATCTTGCGCAGAAGAAAAAATTCCAATAAACAGATCTTTATGATTACGGATGGCAAGCCAACTTGTTTAAAGATCGGTGGACGCTTTTATAAAAATAGCTTTGGCCTGGATAGAAAAGTTGTCAACCGATGTATTAATCTTGCTGCTCAATGTAAGAAACTGAAAATTCCTATTACAACATTTATGATAGCTTCAGATCCTTATTTGCAAAAATTTGTGCATGAATTTACTGAAATGAATCATGGGAAAGCTTTTTTTGCGAGCCTTGATAAGTTAGGCGCATTTGTTTTCAGAGATTTTGAAAGCGGAAAGAGGAAGTCGGTGTATTAGAAAAAATAGAAGATAGAATACAAGAATTTCAAGCTAACCTTTTTAAAAATTATGAATATTCACAATATAAAAACCTTAGGTGATTTAAAGAAAAGCGGTTACAAACCTTTATCTGTTAAAGACGAAGTACGAAAAAATCTGATTGATAGAATTCGCTCAAAAGAAAATCCTTTTGCAGGTATTGTAGGGTATGAAGATACCGTGATACCGGATACGGAAAGGGCTTTATTGTCTCGGCATAATATTTTATTCCTGGGGTTGCGGGGGCAGGCAAAAACAAGAATGGCTAGAAAGATGACAGAATTGTTAGACGAATATATCCCCATTGTTGCCGGCAGCGAAGTGAATGATGATCCTTTTCACCCATTAAGTAAATATGCCAAAAATTTAATTGCACAACATGGTGATGAAACGCCTATTCATTGGGTGAATAGAACAGAACGTTATGGCGAAAAACTGGCAACACCAGATGTAAGTGTTGCCGACCTGATTGGTGATATAGACCCTATTAAAGCGGCAAATTTAAAACTCAGTTTTGCCGATGAGGAAGTAATTCATTATGGCATTATCCCAAGAAGCAACAGAAGTATTTTTGTAATTAACGAATTGCCCGATCTTCAGGCACGTATCCAGGTGGCTTTATTTAATATTTTAGAAGAAGGCGACATTCAGATACGGGGGTTTAAATTAAGAATACCTTTAGATATTCTGTTTGTATTTACTGCCAACCCTGAAGATTATACCAATAGAGGGAGTATTGTAACGCCTCTGAAAGATAGAATACAAAGCCAGATACTTACACATTATCCAAAAACCATTGAGCACTCTTTAGCTATTACCGAGCAAGAAGCTAATGTGCCGGAAGAGCAAAAAGAAAAAGTGGTTGTAAGCGATTTAATGAAACGACTGGTAGAACAAATAGCATTTGAGGCAAGGAATAATGAATATGTAGATAAGAAAAGCGGCATTAGTGCAAGGCTTACCATTGCTGCATTTGAAAACCTGGTTAGCGGTGCAGAACGAAGGGCCATTATACACAATATAAAACAAACACAGGTTTGGGTAAGCGACCTTGCAGGAGTGGTGCCAGCCTTAACCGGGAAAATAGAATTGGTATATGAAGGTGAACAGGAAGGCCCTTACCAGGTAGCATTGAATTTGATTGACAAGGCCATTAGAAATATTTTCATTCAGTATTTTCCGAATCCTGATCTTCAGAAAAAGAAAAAAACAACCGGTAAAAGATCTGCCGATGAAAGAAATGAAAAAGAAGAGCATCCGTATAAACAGGTTATTCGCTGGTTTGATGCAGGAAACCATCTGGACTTATTTATAGATATGAATGATGAAGCGAAAATAGAGGCGTTGTATAAGGTAGATGGTTTGTACGAGCTTGTAAAAAAACATTATCATACGGCCAGCAACAAAGAGAATGCATTGCTGATGGAGTTGGTATTATATGGATTATCTGCCTACTCACTCATCAGTAAAAAAATTATTGAAGGCAGAATTGAATTTAAAGACCTGATGGGAAGTATGATGAACCTTAGCAATATAGGATTCAATGATGATGAGGAGTTGAATGAAGATGACTTTCATTAAACAAAAAACCATTCGAATTTATCGAATGGTTTACTTTGGGGTAGGGTTTAGTGGTTGAAAGGATTAATATCCTAATTATTTCCTCCTTGTCTTCCTCCGCCCTGCATTCTTTGTGCCTGTTGCGCTAAAGCATCTTTTACTTTTTGTGCAAGATCTTTAGGTAATGCTGCATCTAATCTTTTATCTCTTGCTGTAGCCAGTTCTTTCATTTTAGACATTTTATCTTCCTGGCTTAAATTCTGATCTCTGAATACTTCCATTTGCTTGGGGCGAAAATCATTGGTAATGGCAATAACAGAATCAACCTGAACATCATTTAATCCAAGTGATTTATATCTTTCTTTCATCATGGCCAAACGTTGTGCAGGATCCATTTGCCCACCACCGGGAGGCTGCGCTATAACATGAGTAGCTCCGGCAAAAAATAGAATGGTTAAGAGTGATAATACTTTTTTCATACTGATTGATTTTGAATGCTGAATATAGAAAGAATATAATTTAACCAATATTATTATCGGTAGAAATGATGCGCAAGCGGATGTAAACAGATACGCCACCGTATTTAGGTGGCGTATGGTTTTGGTTGCTTGCTCTAACGTAATATTATCTTAACAATAGCATTTCACGGTACTTTGGCAGGGTCCAGTCTTCATCATTTACCAAATGCTCAAGTTTATCTACATGGTAGCGAATATCATCAAAGAATTTTTCTTTCACCTGCGAACAATAAGCAATTGCTTTCGTTCTTGTATTCTCAATTGCATTGGCAATTTTTCTGGCTTCTACCAAAGCATCCACTTTTTCATATACTGCCTGTATGTGTTTGCTTACATCGGTTAAAATTGCTAACTGGGCTTTATAAGCACTTTCCGGTGAGCCGGCAGATTTAAAACTATTAATATTGGCTAATAAATCATTCTGATAGGCAATAGCTGCAGGAATTACATGATTTAATGCAAGATCTCCCATAACCCTGGCCTCTATTTGAACTTTCTTGATATATTTTTCCAATTCAATCTCATGCCTTGCCTCTAATTCTACATGGGTATACACACGATTGCTTTCAAATAATTTTTTGGCTTTATCCGAGATCATTGCATCTAATGCTAAAGGGGTAGTGGGTATATTGGGTAAACCTCTTTTTTCTGCTTCTTTATGCCATGCCTCACTGTAACCATCTCCTTCAAACAATACTTTTTTACTATCAACAATATATTTTTGTATAACCTGCATAATGGCAATCTCTTTTTTCTCGCCTTTAGCAATTAAGCCGTCAACTTCATTCTTAAACTGTTTTAATGTTTCGGCCATAATCACATTCAACACGGTCATCGGGCTGGCACAGTTGGCAGTAGACCCTACTGCACGGAATTCGAACTTATTGCCTGTAAAAGCAAAGGGAGAAGTTCTGTTTCGGTCTGTATTATCTAAAAGTAATTCCGGAATGGAGCGGTGAATGTCTAATTTCAGGATTGCTTCATCCTGCTCATCAAATTTATCGCCAACCCTTTGTTCAATCTCATTCAGCACTTTTGATAAATATTGGCCTACAAAAACTGAAATGATAGCCGGTGGCGCCTCATTTGCGCCTAAACGATGATCGTTACCTGCAGATGCAATAGCAGATCTTAACACATCGGCATAATCGTGAACAGCTTTAATGGTATTCACAAAAAATGTTAAGAACATTAAATTGGTTTTGGGTGTTTTTCCGGGGCTCAATAAATTAACACCGGTATCGGTAGCCATACTCCAGTTATTGTGCTTGCCACTGCCATTAATACCTGCAAATGGTTTTTCATGAAGCAATACCCTTAATTTATGGCGACGTGCAACACGGTCCATAATGTCCATTAACAATGAATTATGGTCTACTGCAACACTTACTTCTTCAAAAATGGGAGCCACTTCAAATTGTGAAGGGGCTACTTCATTATGGCGTGTTTTTAAAGGGATGCCCAATTTGTAACATTCAGTTTCAAAATCTCTCATAAAGGCATATACTCTTTCCGGTATAGAGCCAAAATAATGGTCTTCCAGTTGCTGGCCTTTAGCAGGCGCTGCACCAAAAACAGTTCTTCCGCATTGTACAATGTCCGGACGGGCATTGGCAAGGCTTTCATCAATTACAAAATATTCCTGCTCCCATCCTAAAGTAGCTGTTACCCTTGTAATGTTTCTGTCGAAATAATTACAAACTGCTACTGCAGATTCATTTAAAGATTCCAAAGCTTTTAATAACGGAGCTTTATAATCTAGGCTTTCTCCGGTATATGAAATGAAAATAGTAGGAATACACAATGTTTTACCGTTACCAATTTCCATAATGAATGCAGGAGAAGAGGGGTCCCATGCCGTATAGCCTCTTGCTTCAAATGTAGCGCGTAAGCCTCCGTTAGGGAAGGAAGACGCATCGGGTTCTTGTTGTATTAATGCAGAACCATCAAATTCTTCAATGGCAGTGCCATCGCTCTTGATTGTAAAAAAGCTATCGTGTTTCTCAGCAGTTGTACCTGTTAAAGGTTGAAACCAGTGTGTAAAATGTGTTACGCCTTTGCTTTCTGCCCAGGCTTTAATACCATTGGCAATTTGACTGGCCACGGTTCGGTCAATTTTTTTACCGTTTTTAATACTGGCTACTAAACTTTTGTAGCCTTCATCACTTAAAAACTGACGGGCGGTTTTTAAGGTGAAGACGTTTTCCCCAAAAATGGCTGTTATTTTTTGGGAATGAACGCCTAATGTTCCTTCCGGTTCATTGGTGAGATTGCTGATTGCTTGAAAACGAAGAGACATACTTTTTTAGATTTATTCCTACAAAAAAACTTAAAACTTAAAGAAAAAACAATTTTTTTATTAAATTAATACAAAATAACAGGTAGTATCCTATAAATCAAATACATAATTTAATTTTTAATATAAATATTAGCCTGCCCATTTCCCTAATTAGCCGTTCAAAGATTGCATCATCGTTTCCGGATACCGCGTACCCGCAGCGATATTTTTATGAAAGAAATCATTTAACTGCTCCAGTTCGTGAATAGAGAGATATATGTTCGCTGCACCAATATTTTCTTCTAAATATTTTAATTTTTTGGTTCCGGGAATAGGAAAAATATTTTCTCCCTGAGCCATAACCCATGCTAAGGCCAGCTGCGCAGCCGTACAGTTTTTTGCAGTAGCCATAGTTTCTATTTTACTTACCAATTGTAAGTTTTTCTCAAAATTGTCTCCCTGAAACCTTGGAGAAAACCGTCTGTAATCTCCATCTGCAACATCATCTAACTTTTTAATCTGGCCTGTAAGAAAACCTCTGCCTAAAGGGCTATAAGCTACAAAGGCAATACCCAGCTCATTGCATGTTGCCAATATTTCTTCTTCGGGGTCTCTTGTCCATAAAGAATATTCACTTTGCACGGCTGTAATAGGGTATACGGCATGGGCTTTTCTTAGTGTTTCGGCAGAAACCTCGCTTAATCCAATACCCCTTATCTTGCCCTGCTTTACCAATTGTGCCATTGCTCCAACAGTTTCTTCTATAGGTGTATCGGGATCTTTCCGATGTAAATAATACAAATCAATATAATCTGTTTGCAGCCTTTTTAAACTTCCTTCGCAGGCTTGTATCACATACTCAGGTTTTCCATTCAAACCTCTTACCTGCGGGTTTTCTAAATTTCTAACAATGCCAAATTTCGTTGCCAGGGTTACACTTTCCCTTTTCCCTTTCAATGCTTTGGCTAATAACAGTTCATTTGTATAAGGCCCATACATATCTGCCGTATCCCAAAAATTTAATCCTTGGTGTAATGCATGTGCCAGTACATTTAAACTTTCGGCATCATTAGTATTGCCATAAAATTCACTCATGCCCATGCAGCCTAATCCCATATTAGAAGCCGTTATACCCTGGCTCCCCAACTGTTTTTGTATAAGCATAACATAAAGATTTACTATGAATAATTGGTTTCTTGTTTGAAGGTATAATAAACGCCAGCAAACATTGTTAGCTATACTGCAAATTCTTCTTATTTTTAATCTTAGAAATTTAATGCCGATGAAATATTTGTTATTGATTTTGAGTATTGTTTTTTCTTTAAGCTTTATATCGTGTTACCACAAAAAGCCTCAAAAGCCTGTTGTAAAGGTAGACACAACACCTCCGCCACCGCCTGCGGAGCCAGATGTGTATGTCCCTTTTACCAGGGAGTTATTTTATAAATTAAGGGCCTATAATATTGATATAAGAAAAGTACAATTTTTCGTAGACCAGCAAATTGTTCTAAGCCGTTATTTAGACCAAACCAGTGCTTCGGTAACCGCGGGAGTAGTAAAATTTATGAGCGGTAAAACAGTGAATGAGATTGTAATACCCCAATATACACCCTGTGTTGTTGATTCTGTGGATACAGACGGGCTTAGGATTAGTTTTGAAAGAGGAAGCCTGAATATTTTTAAATTCATTAACAGTCGAAATTCGGTGTACCCTGAAAATTATGTTTTTGCGGGAACAAATTGGAAAGATGGCGGGGCAGATGTATTGTACGATAAGCAGGTTTACAGGGCTACCTGTGGCACTTGTAACAGTGTGGCTGAAGTGAGGCTTGCTATTAAACAAAGCGATGTAGACAAAGCAGATAAAAAAACAAAAGTGCTGAGTGGAAGAAAGGTAGATGGGTATTAATAAAAACGCTGAACATTAATTCATTACGATAATTATTATGGGAATTGCTGAGAAATTATTTCAAATAAAAAATGAAAAAGCAACTGCCAATTTAAAGGCGGGGATAGATTTTCTGGCAGCTAATAAAACCAAATCAGGAGTTGTGGAATTGCCAAGCGGCCTGCAATATGAAATTTTAACAGAAGGCAGTGGTGCCAGGCCTACAGCATTAAGTAATGTAACCTGCCATTATCATGGTACATTGATTGACGGAACTGTTTTCGATAGCAGCGTGCAGCGGAACAAGCCTGCAACCTTTCCGTTAAATATGGTAATTAAGGGATGGACGGAAGGGTTACAGTTAATGCAGGCCGGCAGTAAGTTCAGGTTTTTTATCCCACCACATTTGGCTTATGGTAACAGGCAGGTGAGCGCCCAAATAGGACCCAATTGCACGTTGATTTTTGATGTGGAATTGATCAGCTTTTAGCTTCCTCCTTTTTTTTGGCAGATTTTTTATGTGGTGTTCCTTTTGAGAGTTTGGCTGGCTGTAAAAGAAATACTTCCATTTTCGTTATTATATATACTACACTTCCGGCTGTAGCCTTTATCTTTTTATCTGTTGAGTCTTTTACAAAAGTTAAGGTACCCCTGTCGGTATTTTGTTGATCTTCGGCAAGGATAGATTTGCCTCCATCACCCATACCTGTCATATATACCCAGTGTTTGCTTTTAGAAGTGCCCACTTCAACCCCTATTATTGCCGGGCAGTTTTTAGTGTTTGCAGAAAGTGCTTTTGACATTAACCCGCTCGTACTTGTTTCGGCTATGTAATAAGCATTGTTTTCGCGGTCTGGATATAAAGCTCTTAATACTGCTGCTGAGCCACCACCATCTTGGTACGAAAAGCGGGCTTTTATCCAGTCGTTTGCATCCTGTTGTGTTGAAATCCCTGTTAAGTTAATATCTTTTTGCCTTAAGGCATTTAGCGTAGCATATGCAAAACATTTTGCGCCAAGTACAGAGTCGGCGTTAGATAATGGTTGAACAAAAAAGGTCATGTTTATTTTGAATATTCTTAAATGGTATATTTAAGGTATTTGTCTTTTAAGTGTTGCTTCATAAGCATCAACAATCATTTTCAGTCCTTCAGAAGGTTCGTGAGGGGTAATGGTTATTTCTAATTTGCCTTTTGTTGATTTGGCTTTTTTAAATAAACCTTTTGTTGTGGCCATGGCGCTGCTGCTTGGGAAATCTAATTGCAATTCGCCATCAACTATCTGTATTAAAAAATCGGCAGTTAAAGTGGCTTTTTCAATTTGAGGCATAGAGAGCGGAACCATTGTTATAAGCGGAACCTGAATTTTAAAATCTTCTGTACCGCTTACATATTCATCTTTTGTAACACTGTTTTTTTCCGTATCACTCATATCTCCTATCTGCTGTGCTTTTGGAGCAGTAGGCGGGGGAGTAACCATCGGATATTCAAGTGTAACTATTTTAGGGGTTAAATACGTGGTTTCGCTGTTTGTAGCATTCTTTATGGTTTTTGTATCAAAATATTTGTCTAGTAAGCCCTGGTTCTTTTGCATCAAAGTATCGCTTGCATTCATGATGGCATCATGTATTGCATTAACAAATTGTTTAAAACTGATCATATGTTTACATTATTTATGTTATAAACGATTAATTTCTCTTTGGAGGATTTCTTTTAGTGTTGTTAACCCTTGCAGGTTGGTGTTTGAAGTGATACTTAGTTTAGATCTGTATGTTTTTTTTGCCTGTTCTATTTCTTCGTTGGCTAAATACTGGCTTAACAATGCCAGGTTCTCTTGTGTATAGGCCTCATTAGGTTCAATTGTAATATCATTCCTTTTTGTATCATGTTTAAATGAAATGTATTTGGAACTATTGTTTACCTGGCTAAATGTGCCGGTTAATCGCTTGTTTTTAGAAGAAGATTTTTTTGAAGCAATGGTATAACATACCTTATTGAATATTACTTCCAATCCTTTCAAAAACTTATATACAAATGGAACCTGCATGTATAATTGTTTAATTTATATTCTTTTGCTTGCCCATATCCGATTTTAGCTCATTAAACTTTTGCATGGTTTCTTCTACAATGGGTTTGCTTTCCTGGGAAAGGCCAATTGATGCCTGGCAATTGGGGCAGGAAAACTGTATGCCCATTAATAATTGTTTGGTGTCGAATGGGATTTTTGAGTTACATACGGGGCAGGGAATTGTTTGGTCTGAACTAAACATAGAATTATGGTTTAACTGGTTTTTGTGGTTGAATACTTTGCGGTTGAATATTTTTCACATACAAGTCTAATATTGTTAATACACCTGTTGGTAAAGGCAATTGGCCGGCATTGATATTTACTCTTAATGAACTGGTAGACTTATTTTTATAATGCCTGTTATCGTTGCTGTTTGTACTGTTTGATATTTTACCGTTTAATTGCGCCTGCCTTGTTATAATTCCTTTTTCGTTATGCCATGATGTTACTGATGTTATTTCCATATCAAAATCCACATTCACTTTATCTATGGCAAGAGAATTAATAGGCATCAGGCAAATGACCGGAACAGCAAATGTTAACCCTGACTCTCTCAGCTCTGTAATTTTTTCGCCTTGCTTATTTGTTTCTTCATGTAAAAAAGTTCTCTTTAAGGTAAGGTTGATCATTATCGGTTCGTATATATAATCGCTGTCACTGTTATCACCTTCATCTTTTGTATCGTTTTTAGCAGTAGGGTCGCTTTGCTTGTCGGGTCCGTTATTTCTCTTCACTTTCGTAAAGCAATTATCAATTATTGCTCTTGTTTGCCCTTTCAACATTTCTACGTTTGCTTTTGAGGCAGCGACTAAAGGTGCACTGATGATTGATTCTATATTTATTTCAGACTTAAAATCGGGTTTAAACGATTTTGTATCGTTATTGGTGTTGGATTGTTCAGTATCTGCCATATGATTTTTTTTATGCCAATACTGATAACCGAATTGTTTGCATCAACCCGGTTATCAGTATTAGTAGAACTTGTGTATTAGCCCGTTATTAAGCTACTTTAGGAACGGTAATAGGCTCAATTGATTTTGCAAATGCTTCAATGATAATGTTAACACCCTTTGGTAAAGGCAATTGGCCGGCATGTACATTTACGGTGTATTTGGCAGAATTGCTCTTTTCGTAATGTGTGTTATGTGTAGAAGAATCTTTTTGGTCGTAGCTTGCATTTCCTTTCACTGAAACGGAGAATGGCCCTGCGCTGAATTTTGCTTCAAATTCAACAGCGGCTTTTACTTCTTTTGTTTTTTCTTCTGTTTGATCTTCGGCAAAAGAAGATTTTACTTCCATCTCAAAATTAATATCTACTGTTTCTACCGCTAAGGAATTGAGCGGTATAATGGTAAGAAGGGGCAGGTTAAAAGAAGTAACCATCTGGTCTATTTTTGTAGGCACGGCATCAACTGGGGGCTGATAACCAGACTGCCCTTGTGTACCTACTGCAGGTTTTGCACTTGTTCCCGGTGTAATAACACCTCTTGTTAATGACATTACAATCATTATAGGCTTATAATTTGTATAAGCAGCAGCAGGGGCAACATAACCAGACTGCCCTTTGGTACCAGATTCTTTAACTTCATCTACTTTAACTTGTGTGAAACAAGTGTCTAACATAAATTTAGTCTGGGTCATGGCCATAGAGGCATTAGCGGTTGCAGCTGCATTTAAAGGCCCGCCAATTAAGGCATCCATTGGAAGCCCAGAAAATTGCTGGGCAATAGAAAGTAAATTCGATTCCATAGTTTAAGGTTTAGGTAAATTAAAATATGAGATTAAAATAATATTAATTTGCAGGATATAAATATTATATTCGTTTTTATTCGTTTATATTCGTTTAGAGCATAGCTTCAACCTTATTCAACTTTTAAAAAATAATATTGTATTATGGATGCCAAAAATTGCCTAATGTGTTCTAAAGCAATAAAGGGGAGGAGCGATAAGAAGTTTTGTTCAGATAATTGCAGGGTTGCTTTTAATAACCAAACAAATAACGGTAAAAATTTATTTGTAAAAAATGTTAATTCTATTCTGATTAAGAATAGAAAGATACTGGAAGAGTTTTCAAGCAGGAATGTTAGCAGCGTTTCTAAAATGGTAATGCTGCAAAAAGGATTCAATTTTCATTTTTTTACAAATATGAGCCAGTCTGAAAACGGGGGGAATAGTTACTTTTGTTATGACCATGGCTACTATACAACTCATAATGAAACATGTGTACTGCTAAAACAAAAAGAGTATTAACCTGAAATAATAGAAATGTATGGGCCAGAGAATCACCATAAAATTTTACCCTGAAAAAGATTGCCACCCCCAACGAACGAAAGTAAAACTGTTTTTGAGAATATTTATTTTCATCGTAATTGTGTTGGCACTGGCATTGCTTATTCTGCTTTTTTAAACAAGTGGCAGTCTCCAGTTTACATCATTTCACTTAATTCCAGCCATCGCATTTCTTTTAATTCCAGCTCGCCGGCTATTTCATTTAGCCTTTTACTGATACGCTCAATATTTTCATATGCAAGATCTGGATTACTCAATTCATTTGTTAATTGTTCTCTTTCCGTTTCCAATGCCGGAATTTCTTTTTCAAGCATTTCAAACTCCCTCTTTTCTTTAAAGCCGGCTTTCTTATTACCTGGCAAGGCCTGCAAATTGCTAGTAGTTTCTTTTTCCTGCAGTTTGAAACTGGCTGCTTGTAATTTTTTTGCTTCTTCCTTTTGTTCAATCCTGTATTGGGTATAGTTGCCCGGAAAATCTTTTACTATTCCATCTCCCTCAAATACAAATAAATGATCTACCAGCCTATCCATAAAATACCTGTCGTGACTAACAATCAATACACATCCGGCATATTCTTCTAAAAATCTTTCAAGCACAGCGAGGGTTGGTAAATCTAAATCGTTGGTAGGCTCATCAAGAATTAAAAAGTTCGGGTTTTTGAAAAGAATGGTTAACAACTGTAAACGTTTCTTTTCACCGCCGCTTAAGGAGTGTAAATAAGTATACTGTTTTTCCGGAGAGAAAAGAAAAAGCTCTAAAAACTGTGCGGCACTTAAACTGCCACCTTTTGCCAGCGGAAAATTTTCTGCAAATGTTTTTACATATTCAATTACCCGCATATTTTCTTTTATTACCAATCCTTGTTGTGAGAAATTGCCAAATACAACAGTGTCTCCTATATTTATTTTACCGCTATCAGCATTTTCCAGCCCTTGAAGGATGTTTAAAAAAGTAGATTTTCCAACACCGTTTTTTCCAATAACACCAATTCTCTCCCCTTTGCTGAACGTGTAATCGAAGCCTTTTAAAATCGATTTCTCTCCATAATTTTTATATACTTTCTTCATCTCAACAATTTTGCCGCCAAGCCTGCTCATTTTCATTTGCAACTGCAATTGCTGATCCTGAATTTTTTGTTTAGCCTTTGTTTCTATTTCATAAAAATTATCCTGTCGTGCTTTGCTTTTGGTAGTTCTTGCCTTAGGCTGTTTGCGCATCCACTCCAGTTCTTTTCTATACTCATTCTTTGCTTTGTCTATGCTGGCTTGCTCGCTTTCAATTCTGGCCGCTTTCTTTTCAACATAATTTTCGTAATCTCCCTGGTATACATACATATTGCTTCTTTCCAATTCCCAAATTTCTTCGCAAACGGCATCTAAAAAATACCGATCGTGCGTAACAAGCAATAGAGTAACATTTTCCTGATTCAAAAAACTTTCTAACCATTCTATCATCTCAACATCTAAATGGTTGGTGGGTTCATCCATCATTAACAATGTATGTTTGTGCTCGAAGCCTATATCTATTAATGTTTTGGCAAGGGCTACTCTTTTGCGCTGGCCGCCGCTAAGAGAATGGATGTTTTGTTGGAGCTGATGAATATTTAATTTACCTAATATCTCTTTTACTTTTGCTTCAAACTGCCAGGCATTTAATTCGTCCATTTTGGCCAGTATGCCTGTTAATGCTTCTGTTTGGTTATCTTCTATAGCTTTTTCGTACTCGCTGATAACTTTAATGACAGGATGGTTGATGTGAAATATATTTTCTGCAACAGTTTTTGTTTCTTCAAACCTGGGGTCTTGCTCAAATAATGCCACTGTAACTTCTTTGTTTATCCATAGCTTACCTTCATCTGGTGTATCTGCTCCTGAAAGAATTTTTAACAGTGTAGACTTTCCAACACCATTTCTGGCAATTAAGGCAATTTTATCTCCTTCATTAATATGAAATGAAATATCCTGAAATAATGGTGTTACCCCAAAACTTTTTGTTAAACCTTCGGCAGAAATATAATGCATGCCGCAAAGATAACTGCTGAAAGCTACTAATCGCTTTTGCGTTTTTTCTTATTGTTCCTGTTGTTATAGATCTTTTCGGCTTTTTGTAAAATCAATAAAAATTCTGATTGCTGAGCATTAAACGGGTCTACTGTTTTTTCAGCAATTTTCAGTACATCGTTAAACGTATAATTCTTAGTGAAAGCAGATTGTTTAAATATTTGGCCGGCCATAGCAATGGCATTTGCAAAAAGAATACGATTGGGCACTTTGTTTAATTGGCTTTGCCTGATAATAGATGGCCACTCTTTTACAACAACCTGTTTAGATTCAGGTTTTTTATAGTTTAATTTTAACAACGCTATAGCAGCCGTATCATTTGTAATTTCTTCCTGTAATTCTATTTCAAAAATGGCGGTGGTATTATGCCCGCTTCCTATTTCACCGCCCGAAATGCTGCTGGTAGAATCGTTTAACGCCCCTTTTTTGTTATCGAAACCGATTAAGCGATACTTCTTAACTACTTCATTATTGAATTTTACATTTAAATAAGCATCGTTCGCAACGGAATACATGGTTTTAGTAAACTCTTTTACTAATACTTTTTCAGCCTCATCAATATTATCTAAATAAGCGAAGTTGCCATTACCTTTTTTTGCCAGTGCTTCCAGTTTACTGTCTTTGTAATTACCCATGCCCACTCCCAAACAGGTTAAATATATACCTGATTGTTTTTGAAATGCAATCAGGTCTTCCAGGTCTTTATCGCTTGTTTGGCCAACATTAAAATCGCCGTCTGTAGCCAGTATCACCCTGTTATTCCCGTTTTTTATAAAACTATGCCTGGCTATATCGTATGCTGTTCTTATGGCGTTTTCTCCGGGTGTATCGCCGTCGGCATAGAGCGAATCAATCACTCCAATAATCTTATTTTTATTAGAACCATCGGTAGGGGCCAATGCAATGTGCACACCGCCACCATATGTAACAATGCTTACGGTGTCTTTAGTCCTTAAGTTTTCAACAAGCAATTTAAAAGCAGATTGCAGTAACGGTAAACGGTTGGGTCTGTCCATTGAGCCTGATACATCAATCAAAAAAGTAAAACTTGCGGGAGCAACACTGTCCAGGTTAAGCCTGGGAGCTGTGATATTGATGTTGAATAATTTGGTTTTGGCATTCCATGGACAATTACTCATAAAAGTTTCGCAAATAAATTCCCGGTAATTGTTTTGCAGATCAGGATTCTTAAGATCGAAGTAATTCAGCATTTCTTCTATTCTTACTGCATCTGCAGGAACGATCAACTGGTTGTTGATAAACCTGCGCATATTACTATAAGAGGCCCTGTCTATATTTAAAGAGAATCCTGTTTCAGGATAGGTACCTGTTTCAACAAACTTATTTTCAATATAACTGCTATAACTTTCTCCTAATGCTGTAAAGAAATTATTGTTATCTTCTGTTGAAAGGTTGGTTGTTCGTGAGGCAAGCCTTTTTTGCATTACCGTGGCGGTAGAGGGTAATATTTTTAATACAATTGTTTGGAATACCCTGCAATCAATTTCTTTCTTTAAAATTTCATAGCCATCGTATGAAACAGTAATGGAATCTTTTGCCATAGAAACAGGTATGCCGAATAAACCGTTTGCGCCGCTGAAAAAAAGATAAGTGCCTTTTGACTGGATGCGGATCTTGGCACTTTCCAGCGGCTTCCCTTTTTCGTCCTGCACTTCTCCACGCAAATAATATTGAGCCCCTGCACAATGGCATAGAACCAGTAATATGGCAAGCAAGTTTATTTTCACGCTAGAAAAGAAAAAGTTGTTATCTAAATAAGCCATTAAGCTATGCTTCGGCCCTGTTAGTTTTTCTGATAACCAACCCCCTGTTCACTCATCTTAATCTTGGTGTAATTGATATATTTCTCTGATGTTGCGACCATAACCATCGTAATCTAACCCATAACCCACTACAAATTTGTTGGGTATGGAAAAACAACAATAATCTATTGTAAGATTATGTACCGTAGCTTCTGGCTTATGCAGTAATACCGCTATTTTTAAAGAGGCTGGCTGTTGGTTTACTATTTGCGGCAGAAATTCATGCATGGTTTTGCCTGTATCAATAATATCTTCAACAATAATAATATGCCTTCCGGTAATATTGGCATCTAAGCCAATAGAAGTAATTACATGCCCGGTTGATTGTGTGCCTTTGTACGATGCAAGTTTAATAAAACATATCTCTGCATCTATAGATAATTCTTTAAAAAGGTCTGAAGCAAACATGAACGATCCGTTCAAAATAGCAATGAATAAAGGCTTTTTACCATTGTATTCTTTATTTATCTCTGCTGCCAGTATTTTTATTTTATTAATAATGGTGGCTTCTGAAATGAACGGAACGAACGATTTATCTAATATTTGTACTGGCTGCATTGTAAATTATTTGCCCCCCAAGATAGCATTTTCTTTGTTTACCGTTTTTGGAGTAACAGGCGCACTGTAGCGCAGGTAGATTTTTTCGCCCGGTATTGGCTGCATATCTCTGGTGATGTTATTAAAAGAAAGAAGGTTTTCTAACCGTACTCCTTCTTTTTGAGAAATATCATAAAGCGATTCTCCTTTTATTACAATATGAAAATCGCTGGCACCTTTTTTTAATTTTTTTTCTATAAAGATGAGTTTGTCGGCAGGCAGCACCGCTATATCTTCCATATCATTAAACTCGAATAGTTTGATCAATGGAAGATCGAATTGATTGGCCAGTAATAACAGTGAAGTGCCTGCTTTGGCATAAATGACCTTGGTATGGTTGATGGTAAAAACACCATCAGGATAATTGTTTATACCATTTGCAGGTGTTCCCGAAGTAGCAATGGCTACACTATTATCGGCAATAACTGCTTTCTTTGAATTAGCCGATTCAAAAATGGCATGCTGTGTATATTGGTTACCGGCTGCGGCCGAGCTACCTGAAGTGTTTTCTGTTAAAGACCCTGTTTGTGTTAAAGTGTTTGCTGTATAATTATACTGACTTAAATTATAATCGTTAATGATTTTCAATAATTTTTGAGGATAGTCTTTTTCAGTTGCATATCCGGCCTTTTTAAGGCCAAAACACCATCCTTCAACATCTGTAGGGCTTAATTCAAACAAAGATGTATAATAAGGCCTGTTTTTTAAAAAATCAGAATGATCTTTAAAAGAGGCTTCAGCATTCGGGTATACTCTAAAACATTCATGTTTCACATCATCATCATGATAGGTTTTTTCTCCGTTCCATTCCGTTTTGCATTTAATACCAAAATGGTTGTTGCTTTTCTTGCACAACTCACTTTCCCCATATTGTGATTCTAATATTCCCTGAGCAAGTGTAATGGCAGCCGGAACACCTGTGCGCTGCATCTCAGCAATGGCAATATCTTTATACCTGTTAATATAAATATAGCCTTTTCCCTGTTGTGCCTGCACTTTCAGTGAGCAACAAAAACCAATAATTAAAATCAGCTTTTTCATCCTGTTACTTTCTCTTTTTAATGAATAGTAATCCGTCTCTAACCGTTAGCATCACTTGTTCGGTTCTAATATCTGCGGCTACCTTCCTGTTAAAAGCATCAATGGCCTGTGCATTCTTGTTTTTAATAGTTGCTTCCAATACCTGGCCATGAAATAAAACATTATCTGCAATGATCAATCCGCTATCAGATAAACGTGGTAATACCAGTTCATAGTATTTCTCGTAACTGATTTTATCGGCATCAATAAATACCAAGTCCCAACTATAGGGGAGGCTTGGTATAATTTCAGCAGCATCTCCTGTATGCAGGTGTATGTTGTTTTTGTAGATAGACTTATTGAAATAAGACCTCGCCGTTTGAGCATCCTCCTCTCTTAATTCCAGGGTGTGCAATTGGCCTGTATCTGTTAAACCCTGGGCTAAACATAAAGCGCTGTACCCTGTAAAAGTGCCAATCTCTAAAATGTATTTTGGCTGAAGCAAGCCACTTATAAAAGCCAATAATTTACCCTGAACCGGGCTGCTGAGCATATGCGAGTGTGCATGGTGTTCTAGTGTTTCCTGCTGAATGCTTTGCAACAAGCCATCGTCGGGAGTAGTTAAAGTGGCGGCATATTGTTCTGCTAAAGGGTTAACCAAATCCATTTTGCAAAATTAAGCTTTTGCAGATGGTTTTGAAACTAATAATAAACCGATAAAAGTTATCAGACCGTTAATGATTAATAATTCCAACCCTATTTCGTAAGTGCCGAATATCTTTTTCTGGTTTGCATCTACCGCATAACATAAAACAGGCGCTGCAATGCATATAAAAGGCACCAGTTTATCTTTAACCTTTCTTTTCATTACAATACCGAAAGTAAAGAGCCCTAAGATGGGGCCATAAGTATAAGAAGCCACTTTTAGTATAACACCGATCATGCTGGGATTATTTACCCATTTGTAAATCATTACAAACAGGAGAAAGATCAATGCAAAACTTAAATGTACTCTTTGACGGATTTTTTTTCTTTGTTCATCAGATAAATCTTTTCTGCGCTGGATACCCAGAATGTCTATACAGAAAGAAGAGGTTAAAGCGGTAATGGCTCCATCTGCACTGGGGAATAATGCAGAGATTAAAGCAATAATGAAAATAACAGATACTGCAGGCGGCATATAATGCAGCGCTATTTCAGGGAATATCTTGTCTCCGTTTGATGCTACATTTATTTGGGCGGCATATAAATATAGTAAGCCTCCCAGGAAAAGAAATATCAGGATAACAAGCATTAAAGAAACGCCCATGCTTACTACGTTTTTCTGAGAATCTTTAAGGGTTTTTACCGAAATGTTTTTTTGCATCATTTCCTGGTCCATGCCGGTCATGGTAACGGTAACAAAAGCACCTGCAATAATTTGTTTAACGAAAAAGAGTTTGCTGTTGGGGTCTGTAAAAAATATTTTCGAGTAGCCCTTGCTATCCATTGCCTGTAAACTTTCTGTAAAGCCCATATGCAGGTTGTTCAATATATAAATCACACAAATAATTAGCCCGATGAGCATACAACTGGTTTGCAAAGTATCAGTATACACAATGGTTTTAACGCCCCCTTCGTAAGTATATAACAGTATCATTAATAAAATGATGAGTGTTGTTGCCCAGAAGGGAACATGAAAGCTTTCCAGGATGGCATCCTGCAAAATTTTAACCACAAGGTAAAGCCTTGCCGTTGCGCCCAATACCCTCGATAAAATGAAAAAAGAAGCACCGGTTTTGTATGATTGAAAGCCGAGCTTCGTTTCTAAATAATGGTAAATAGAAGTGAGGTTAAGCTTATAGTATAAGGGCAACAGGATGTATGCAATGGCAATATAGCCAATAACATAACCGATTGCCACTTGAAAATAAGCAAATCCATCATGCGCAACTGCTCCGGGAACGCTTACAAATGTTACACCGCTAAGAGATGTTCCTAACATGCCAAATGCCACCAATACCCAATTGCTATTACGATTGCCTATAAAAAAAGAATCATTATTACTGTTTCTGCCTGTATACCACGCAACAGTTAATAAAACTGCAAAATATGCTAACACGAAAGCAAATAAAACCAATGGAGACATATGCGTTTTTTTATTAAAGGCGGAAGATAAATGATTTTGCAATGAAACATTAAACAGAAAGACATAAGTATAATAATAGGATAACGCTTCAGGGCTTCTTTATTTGCTAATATTGCACAAAACAAGATGTTATATGTACAAAAATGCAGCAGTATTTTGTGGAAGCAAACATGGCAAGAATGAGTTGTTTTCACAGCATGCTAAAGAAATAGGATGGATACTGGCAGAGCAAAATATTCAGTTAGTATACGGCGGCGGAAAGGTTGGACTTATGGGAACAGTTGCAAATGCAGCACTTGAAAAAGGAGGTAAAGTAATTGGTGTAATACCTAAAGTATTGGTAAACTGGGAACAACAACATACAGGTATTACAGATTTGAGAATAGTTGAAGATATGCACTCCAGAAAAAAGTTAATGTATGAACTGGCCGACTTTGCAATTATATTGCCTGGCGGTAACGGAACCCTGGATGAACTGTTTGAAATGATTACCTGGAATACTTTAAAGATTCATGAAAAGAAAGTGCTTATCATAAACACATCTCAGTATTACCGGCATTTGATAGCTCATATGGAGCAAATGTTTGAGAATGAATTTTTATATGAAAACTGGATGGAAAGGATATTTGTTATTAACGATCCTAAAGAAATTATTTCTTTCTTGAACCCAGATAAAAATTAAAACCGGTTCTTAAAACGGGAATAATAGACCCATCATAATTTTTGTAAGGAGATTGTATTTCGCTTCCTACATCTACCATAATGGCGGTATAAAAAGAAGATTGCCCAATAATTCTCCTGCCAAAACCAACACCTACCAGCAAGCTGGCAGCACCCTGATGGTATTTAACAGAACTGCCACTGGTATAATCCAGTTTCGTATTAATCCAGTTATATTCAGGCAAAGCCTGTAGAAAAAAACCATCAAAAGGATATATTCTTGCAAATGCGCCTACGCCATAGTTAAAACTTTTTTGTTGCGTATTATAGCCATCGATATTGCCATATTTATAATAGTTGATGTTGAAAGACATTCCTACATCAATTAACTGTGAAACGGTATACCCAACTTCGGGGTTGGCTCCAATGGCCAGGCTATTTGCACTAAATCCAATACCTAAACCCAGTCCACTGCCAATGAACCACCTGTTATCTGGCAGCGACGTATTGGTTTGTTCCGGCTGCTGTGGCCGGTAGTAACCCATTTGTGCATTTGCTGTAACTGATAGTATAATAAAAAGGCAAAAAGCAAATTTTTTCATACATCAAATATATTAGATAAAGGTATGATCGGACGATATTACCATCGGCATTGTGTACTGTATGCAAGATTTAACTTTTATTAAATCAATTAAGGTCGAAGATTTTACCCGGGTTTAAAATATTGTTGGGGTCGAACGCTTTTTTTATATTTCGCATAATGTTTAAGCTAACCGCATCAAATACAATATCCATATAGCTTTTCTGTATCAGGCCTATACCATGTTCGCCGCTGATAATACCGCCCAGCCCATGAACTATTTCAAACAGCTTTCGCAAAATGGTAGTCATTTCTTCGTTGCCATAACTGTTTTTAATGGTAGGATGGTTAATGCGTATATGTAAATTACCATCTCCGGCATGCCCATAACATACTGCATGAAAACCATGTTCTGCGCCTAACTGTTTTACGGCTTTTATCAGTTTAGGCAATTCAGCTCTCGGAACAACGGTATCTTCCTCAATTGTATAGCCGTTACTTTTTACAGCTTCTGCAGCCCGGCGCCTTAGTTTCCATAATTCGGCTTTTTGTTGTGCATCATCCGCAAAAAATATTTCACCGGCATCGTATTGCATCAATAGTTCGCTAATGGCTTCCATTTCATTCATTAAAACTTCCTGGTTATTGCCATCCACCTCAATAATTAAATGAGCGGCTATTGCATCGTTTACCGGTACGGCATGGCTGTCTACCATGGTGCTCACAATTTTCAATGCGTCTATCTCTACCAGCTCTAAAGCACTTGGTACAAACCCTGCCCTGAAAATAGAGCTTACAGCTTCGCTTGCTTTTTCCAGGTTAGCAAAAGGCACCAGCATTAATAAATCGTATTTGGGAAGGGGTATAAGCTTTAGAACAATTTTAGTAACAATTCCTAAAGTACCTTCACTGCCTACAACCAATTGTGTAAGATTATAGCCTGTGGAATTTTTTAAAACATTGGCGCCTGTCCAGATAATTTCGCCGGTTGGCAACACCAATTGCAGGTTTAGCACATAATCTTTAACAACACCATATTTAACTGCTTTGGGTCCGCCGCTGTTTTCGGCAATATTGCCGCCTATAAAACAGGAGCCTTTGCTGCTTGGGTCTGGTGGGTAAAACAAT
The DNA here is from genome assembly GCA_017304675.1 of Sphingobacteriia bacterium. Lineage (GTDB taxonomy): Bacteria > Bacteroidota > Bacteroidia > Chitinophagales > Chitinophagaceae > CW01. The sequence continues at coordinate 33,492 of JAFKLS010000021.1, read as the reverse complement.
CCTTTTTCCTTTACGGCTTCCTGTAATATTTCTGTAATTACACCGGGTTCTGTAATTACTTGCAGGTTTCTTTCATCAATCTCAATGATTTTATTTAATCTTTCTGTACTTAATAGAACGCCGCCTAAATGGGGCAGTGCACCACCACTTAATCCCGTACCGCCACCCCTTGGCGTAACCGGTATAATATGGGCATTACAGTATTTCATTATAGCCGCTATTTCTTCTGTTGTACCTGGTTTTACCACAACATTGGGCAGGTAAGAGAGATGCTCTGTTTCGTCGTGGCTATATTGAATTAAAGATGCTTCATCTGTAAAAACATATTTATCTCCTACAAGATTTTTTAAAAAATCAATATCCCCTGAATGAAGCGGTTTGGCGGTTGCTGTAATGCTCATAAGTACAGTTGTAAAACAATAAACTAAATTTCGGCAAATGTACTGTTTGGTGTTAATAAAATGTACCTAAAAAACCATTGTTACGTGTAATATATACACAAACGTTTGTTAGTTTAAACTGGCCCTTTACCTTTGTTGAATAAACTAATGATTGTTAGCCTATGCCAGTTCAACACACAATGGTATCCATTTCTTCTGAAAAACTGTATCAGCTTGGTTTTAAGAGCCTTCCGAATATTCATTATCAGCTATCTCCCGAAGAGCTTACCGAGCAAACGATTACCAGAAAGCAAGGAGTTTTAAACGATACCGGAGCACTTTGCATTAATACAGGTGAATTCACAGGCCGAAGTCCACAGGATAAATTCACTGTAAAAGATGCCATTACAGAAAAATCGGTTCATTGGAATAATTTTAACATTCCCATTGATGAAAAATATTTCTTCCAATTACGTAGCAAGATGTTGGATTATCTTGGTAATAAAGAAGAAATATGGGTAAGGGATGCTTATGCCTGTGCCTCTTCAGAATACAGGCTTAATATTCGTGTTATAAATGAGAATGCCTGGAGCAATCTTTTTGCCTATAACATGTTTCTTCGCCCCTGCGAAGAAGAACTGGATGGTTTTGAGCCAGACTGGCACATTATTCAGGCGCCGGGTTTTAAAGCAGACCCGGCCACCGATGGTGTTCGCCAACATAATTTTGCAATTATCTCTTTTACGCATAAAACCATTTTAATTGGCGGAACAGGTTATACTGGTGAAATGAAAAAAGGGATTTTCACTGTTCTGAATTTTATTCTTCCGCACGACAGGCAAGTATTAAGTATGCATTGCAGCGCTAATGTTGGTGAGGAAGGCGATGTAGCAGTTTTTTTTGGATTGAGCGGAACCGGTAAAACCACTTTAAGCGCAGACCCCAACCGCAAGCTGATAGGCGATGATGAGCATGGCTGGACTAATGACAACGTATTTAATTTTGAAGGAGGATGTTACGCCAAATGTATAGACCTTAGCGAAGAAAAAGAACCCGATATCTTTCATGCCATAAGGCCGGGTGCATTGGTAGAGAATGTTGGGTTTTATGCAAACACTAATAACATTGATTTTTCCAATAAATCTATCACAGAAAATACAAGAGTAAGTTACCCCCTTCACTATATAAACAATGCCTTACAGCCAAGTATTGGCGGCATTCCTAAAAACATTTTCTTTTTAACATGCGATGCTTATGGCGTATTACCGCCTATTAGTAAGTTAACTCCCGGGCAAGCCATGTACCAGTTTATAAGTGGCTATACGGCAAGAGTTGCAGGTACGGAAGCAGGCGTAACAGAACCTAAAGCTACATTCAGTGCCTGTTTCGGAGCTCCATTTTTACCTTTGCATCCGGGAGAATATGCTAAGATGTTAGGTGAAAAAATAAAAGAAAATGATGTGAATGTATGGATGATTAACACCGGATGGAGCGGTGGTTGTTATGGTGTTGGCGAAAGAATTAAACTGAAATATACAAGGGCCATGATTACTGCTGTACTGAACGGGAATATGGATAACGTGGAACTGGAAGCGCATCCTGTTTTTGGTGTATGGATGCCTAAGCGTTGCCCGAATGTTCCGTTAAACATGCTGCATCCGAGATTTACCTGGGCCGACAGAAGTGCTTACGATGCTGCTGCGAAAGAACTGGCAAAACAATTTGTAAAAAACTTTGAAAAATATGAAACGGGAGTAAGCGCCGAAATACTTGCTGCCGCACCAAGAATTTAGTTTAGTTGGTTTAATATGCTTCAAGGCCGTATTGAAGTGGTTTGGTCTCTTCGATTGCTCTGACAAATGAAAAGAATCCCCGTTGTTTAGCGGGGATTCTGCATTATAATAACTTTTAAAAAGGGAAACTTGTGTTAAGCAAGCCTGTTAACTAAAGCATCGTCTATCTTTTTAAAAAGATGATAGGGCTTATAAGTACGCCATTCCGGAATATCCATCAATTCAATCAGGTAGTGCAGTTTCTTTTTCTTAAAATCATATTGGGTTTGCGATGGCATGTTTAAGGCAATTATCCAGCCACTTTCATCGCTTACTTCCTCATACCATTCTTCATAATAATCTTTATCTCCGCTGTGAAAGTTTAAAATATTCTCGGTTATTAGAATGAATTTAAAAATTTTTTCATCAAAAAGCTTTTCAATTACTTCTCTTTTCAGGGTCATAATATCATTTTCAATAGCATCGTTCCATTCGCCAATCATTTCAATAATGGCAAAATGCAATTCATAATCTACATAAATGATCTTCAGATAAAGTGTTCTGCTTCCAAAATCGTCCCACTGCGGATGTATATAATAGTTATATACTGTTTGAGAAAATTCAAATTCACTGTATGCCCGTCCAAAGAAAGGAGAACGCCTGTCTTCTTCCGCAATATAAATGTGGCGCCAATTGTAAAATGGTTCTATATCATGCATTGCCATTTTGTTTAACTGCTTCCACCGCTTTCTTTACGCTGCCATGTTTCACTAAAAGATCTTTTGCAGTTTCGTAATTGTTAAGCTGTAATTTTTCCATTACCATTTTAACACCACGGTCTACCAATTTTATATTGGTAAGTTGCATGTTTACCATTTTATTGTCTTCAACACGGCCTAATTGAATCATAACAGATGTGCTGATCATGTTCAATACCAGTTTTTGGGCTGTGCCACTTTTCATTCGGGTACTACCCGTAACGAATTCAGGCCCTACCACTACTTCTACAGGATAATCGGCCACCCTGCTAACAGGTGAATGAGGGTTGCAGGAAATACTGCCTGTAATAATGCCTCTTTTCTGGCATTCTTCCAATGCGCCTATTACATAAGGAGTGGTGCCGCTGGCAGCAAGGCCAATCACTACATCTTTGTCGCTTACAAAGTGTTTTTCAAGATCTTTCCATCCCTCTTCTTTATTGTCTTCTGCAAATTCAACCGCCTGTGTAATGGCTTTCTCTCCGCCGGCAATAATACCTATTACAAGGCCGTAGGGAACACCATAGGTGGGGGGGCATTCGCTGGCATCTAGTATGCCCAGCCTGCCGCTGGTTCCGGCACCAATATAAAACAATCTCCCTCCGGCAAGCATTTTATCACTGATTGCCGATGCTAATTTTTCAATCTGGGGAATGGCCTTTTCAACGGCCAGGGGAACCAGTTTGTCTTCTGCATTAATGTTGATGAGAATTTCTTCTATACTCATCTTTTCTAAATGCCTGTAGTTGGATGTTTGCTCTGTAATCTTTTGAAAATGCTGCATACTGTTGGTTTAAGTATGGTAGGCTATCAGGCCGTCCATAGGTTTCTGTAATACTTTTCCTAGTTCTAGTTCGTATGTGTTACAAAGCTCCTTCAATACATCTTTAAATCCATAGGCTACACTGCCAACAAAATTGATGGGCTGTGTCCAGGTTTCCCTGTATTTATATAGATGATTAAAGAAAAAGTCGTTTAGTCCGTCTTCAATAATGTTTTCAATCATATAGTGGCCCCTGTTCTCTGCCAGGAATATGGTAAAAGAAGCAAGGTACCTGTTGGCAAGGGGTTTGGTGTAAACATTTTCCAAAATTTCAATGGTATTGGTATTGAAATTTTTAAGAAACTGGTTCTGCAATTCTTCATCAAAAGTGTTATACAAAAAATGCTGTACCACTTTTTTACCTAAATAAGAGCCGCTACCCTCGTCTCCCAGTATATATCCTAAACCAGGGCTGTTCTTTACAATTTTTTTACCGTTATAGTAACAAGAGTTGGAGCCAGTTCCTAAAATGCAGGCTATGCCTTTATCGTTCCCGCACAGGGCTCTTGCTGCTGCCAGCAAATCTGTATTGGCATCGATCTTTGCAGATGGGAATAATTTTTTTAGCGCCGATTTAATGATTTTTACATTGTTATGATTGCTTAAGCCGGTGCCGTAATAGTGAATTTGATTTACCGTAACCTGCTTGAGCTTAGGCATCAGTTCTTTTTGTAAAAGCTGAACAATTTCTTTTGCAGATAAAAAATAAGGGCTGATCCCCGCGGTAAAGATCCTTTTCTTCTTTCCATTATTAATAAGACACCACTCGCATTTTGTGGCACCGCTATCGGCAATTAACTGTATCATACTGCAATATTAAAAATATTAAACCGTTAAAACCTGATAAAAACTGCTCACAACATAAAATATTTGAACAATAACTTTATTACAGATATTCGCGTTTTAAAGTAGTTGGCAAAAGTATTCAATATGGGAAGTAAAAAATTACAGGTATGGCTGCCGCTTTTATTTGCAATAGTAATGGTTGTTGGGATGATGATAGGCTATAAAATAAAAGAACAAACAGGCAGCAGCCAGGGGTTTTTAAAAATGAATAGAAGAGATGATGTGCAGGAAGTACTTGATTTGGTTAAAAACAAGTATGTTGATGCTGTTAACCTCGATACACTGAATGATTTGGCAATCAATATGGTTCTGGCACATTTAGACCCTCACTCAGTTTATATATCCCCCGCAGATGTTGCAGATGTGAGCGAAGATCTGATGGGAAATTTTCAGGGAATTGGTGTTGAATACGAAATTATTGATGATACCATTAACCTTACCAAAATAATCCCTGAAGGCCCTGCAGCAAAAGCCGGATTAAAACCAGACGACCAGATTATTAAGGTGAACGACACTGTATTGTTAACAGGTAAAAAGCTGTTGCCTGAAACAATCAAAAAAAATCTTAGAGGCCCTGCAGGCTCACAGGTAAAGATTACTTTGCAAAGAGACCATAACATTCAAAACATTGTTGTTACAAGAGGCACCATACCTGTGCCCTCTGCAGATGTGGCTTATATGATAGCACCTGAAACCGGTTATATAAGGCTAACAAAATTTTCTGAAAGAACTTACGAAGAGTTTATGCAACAACTGGAAAAATTGCAGAAACAGGGTATGAAAAAAATGGTGTTAGACCTCAGGAACAATGGTGGCGGTTTATTGCAACAGGCGGTTAAAATAGCCGATGAGTTTTTAGATGATAATAAACTGATAGTGTATACGCAGGGAGATCATTCAGAAAAAATGGAATACCATTGTAGAAAAGAAGGCCTCTTTGAAAAAGGAAAATTGGTAGTACTTGTAAACGAATTTTCTGCATCTGCCAGTGAAGTATTAAGCGGGGCTTTGCAGGATTGGGACAGGGCTACCATTGTTGGCAGAAGAACTTTTGGAAAAGGCCTGGTGCAACAGCAATTTCCCCTGAATAATGGCGGTGCTATAAGGTTAACTGTTGCAAGGTACTACACCCCTTTAGGCCGAAACATTCAAAAACCCTATTCCGGCGGAAAAGAAAAATACCAGGAGGAACTGATGAACCGCTTTCACGATGGCGAAGTATTAAAGCCCGATACTTCAAAACCGGGAGGGCCTACATTTAAAACACCATCAGGGAAAGCCGTATACGGTGGTGGAGGTATTACACCAGATGTTTTTGTTCCAATAGATACAACCGATTTCAGTTATAAATACCGCTCTCCAAACGATCGGCAGAGAAACTTCATTAACAGGGCCACTTTATTGGTTTATAAGAATCATAAAACAGCGTTTAGCAATTTTAAGTCGGTTGAGCACTTCAGCCAGGACTTTAATATTACTAATGAAGAATGGCGGCAATTACTACAAATTGCCAAAAAAGATTCATTGTACCTTAACGATGCAGATAAAAAAGCTGTAGAATGGTTTGTAAAACCAATGATCGCTTTTAAAATTTGGGATATGAAAGGCTATTTGGAAGTATTGAACAATAGAGATAATGCGGTACTTAAATCGTTGGAGTTGTTAAAATAGATATCGTTTCTGTTCTTACTTTAACTGCGGCTATTAAACATAAAATCATTATCCATTCCTACGAAAAAGTGTATTCCCCTATGGAACCTATATACATACTGAAGCGAGATAAAATAATCACCGGGCCTTTTACCTTCGAAAAATTAAAATCGATAGGTATAAAAACAACAGATAAATTATGGTTCAAAGGCCTATCGGACTGGACTGTGGCTGGCGATATCCAGGCCTTTAATGAAATCCCCAGAATTGTACCCTCCAGGCCTGATAATCTGTTAAAAAAAATATTTTCTTTTCTTAGTTAAGCAAGACCAAATTGTGTTGTACGAACATGGCAATTATTGTGTACTTTAATTGCCAAAATATCTTTTATGCCATTTGAATGGAAAGGCGTAATGCCTGCACTCACAACCAAATTCAATGAAAAAGACCAGCTTGACCTGAGCCTTTTTGAAAAAAACCTTTCGGCACAGCTTGCTGCAGGTATTAACGGCGTGGTACTTGGCGGAACCCTGGGAGAGGCCAGTGTGCTTACTGTTACTGAAAAAGAAAAGCTCATCAAATTTGCGGTAGAAAAAATCAATGGAAAAATTCCTGTTGTTCTCAATATTGCAGAAGGCTCTACCAACGAAGCATTGAAGCAAGCGAAGCTTGCAAAAGAATGGGGAGCAGATGGTTTAATGTTGCTGCCACCCATGCGTTACAAAGCAGACGATAATGAAACGGTTACTTACTTCAAAACAATTGCAGCATCAACAGATTTGCCGATTATGATTTACAACAATCCTGTCGATTATAAAATTGAAGTAACCTTAGATATGTTCGATGCATTAACTTCTTCACCAAACATTACAGCCATCAAAGAATCAACAAGAGATGTTACCAATGTTACCAGATTGAAAAATAAATTTGGAGATCGCTATAAAATTTTATGTGGAGTAGATACCATTGCAATGGAAGAATTGGTGATGGGTGCAGATGGTTGGGTGGCGGGTTTGGTATGTGCTTTTCCGAGAGAAACAGTTGCTATTTATACATTGGTGAAAGCAGGAAAAATTGCAGAAGCATTGAAAATTCATCGCTGGTTTTTGCCTTTGCTGGAATTAGATATTCATCCCAAACTTGTTCAATATATTAAACTAGCAGAAGCGCAAAACGGTATTGGCAGTGAGTTGGTAAGAGCACCACGTTTGGTGTTGGAAGGTGAAGAAAGAAAAAGAATTTTGAAAATTATTAATGATGGCATTGCAAGCCGACCAGCTTTGCCCGATTATCTCTCCATCAACATTTAATTGTAATTCATGTTTGCAGATCATTCATTGGAAGCAATAAAAATTGTTGCACAACAATCTTTTGAAGCGTTTAAGATTTATAGAAATACTTCTTTAAAGCAAAGAGCAGATTTAATGCGAAGCATTGCTGTTGAATTGGAAGCATGTGGTGATGAACTCATTCAAACTGCCATGCAGGAAACCAATTTGCCTGAAGTAAGATTGAGAGGTGAAAGAGCAAGAACTATTTTTCAGTTAACAAGCTATGCTGCTGCTTGCGAAAAAGGGGAAGCCATTGAAGCAAGAATTGATACGGCAGATCCCAATAAAAATCCGCCGAAACCCGATATCAGAAAAATGATGATTGGCTTAGGGCCTGTTGTGGTATTTGGTTCCAGCAATTTTCCATTTGCATATTCAACAGCAGGCGGAGATACTGCTTCTGCTTTGGCTGCAGGTTGTTCGGTCATTGTAAAAGCGCATCCTGCTCATGCAAAAACTTCAACCATTGTTGCAAAAGCAATTGATAAAGCGGTTGTAAACAATAATTTACCTGCTAATATTTTTCAGCACGTGTATGGCGCTTCTTTTGAAGTTGGTAAAGCATTGGTCACCAATGAATATATAAAAGCAGTCGGCTTTACCGGTTCATTTATTGGTGGCAAACAATTGTTCGATTGGGCCAACCAACGTAAAGAACCGATTCCTGTTTTTGCAGAAATGGGAAGCATTAATCCGGTTTTTTTATTGAATGAAAAATTAAGTTCATCTGCAAAAGAAATTGCGCAACAATATGCAGCATCCATAACATTAGGCGTTGGGCAATTTTGTACCAATCCGGGATTGATCATTGGATTGAAAAGTGATGTATTGAATTTGTTTATTGATGAATTGGGAAAAGCAATTCATTCTACACAATCAGCAAAAATGTTGCATGAAGGTATTGCAAGAGCATACCAGGAAAAGAAAACAAAAGCATTACAACAAAATGATGTTGTATTGGTGAATGAAAGTGAATTGATAAATGATGGTATCAGCGGAAACCCAACTATTGCTACTGTTTCAGCAAAAACTTTTTTAAAGAATACAGTGTTGCATCAGGAAGTATTTGGGCCTTATTCATTGGTTGTGCAATGTGATGATATGAGTGAAATGAATTTGATTGCGGAACATTTAGAAGGGCAACTCACTTCAACTATTATCGGAACAATAGATGAGATACAACAAAACGATTCTTTAATTCAATCCATTAAAAATATTTGCGGTAGAATTATTTTAAACGGAGTACCAACAGGAGTGGAAGTTTGTTACAGTATGCAACACGGCGGACCGTTTCCTGCAACAACAGATAGCAGATTTTCTGCTGTTGGTCCGGATGCTATCAAACGTTTTGTAAGACCGATCTCCTTTCAAAACTGGCCGGATGAGTTATTGCCTGATGAATTGAAAAATGCGAATCCGCTAAACATCTGGCGAATCGTAAATAATGAGTTTACGAAGAATGCTATTCCGTAATTATTTATGCCAACGCAACTTGTTTATCTTCTCTATTTATTTGAAAACAAAGCCATGCAACTACAACTGTTGAAAGAACAAAGTATGCAAGTATGATTTGATTGATAATGGGGTTAATGGAACTAATACCAAACCAATCTCCGGTGTTCAGTATAAAATAAACACCTAGAATATTTTTCAATGTTTCCCAAACAAAAGCATAAGCATTTCTATCCATCAACTCTGTGTAAGCATATACGGCAAAGAATATAAACAAACCGTATTCATAAATATACCAACTGTTCAATGCATTGATCTTAGCAATATTTCCAAATAAATAAGTAATGAAAAGCAATGCAGATAAAATTTGTATCCAACTCCAAACATTCACTGCCAACGAAGATTTTGGATTGTATTTTTCGTAATGGTATTCATCTTCAATTTTATAAACAGGATATTTTTCTGCAACATCAGCCGGTCTCCATCCCGTTGGCATTAACCATATTCTGAATTTATCTTTCAAACTTTTTGTTCTCCATGCGTCTTTCATCAGCAACCACATGTGTTTAAAATTAATTTTAATCGGGTTCCAGGTTTGAACAGGCCTTGTAATTCCGTAGACCGCAGGAACATTATCTAATTCTTCCTGAAATGTTCCGAAAATCTTATCCCATATAATTAATATCTGCGAATAGTTTTTATCGATGTATTCTTTATTAATGGCATGGTGCACTCTGTGATGCGATGGTGTTACAATAATATTTTCCAAAAATCCCATCTTGTTAATGTGCTGCGTATGATACCAGAATTGTGCAAACAAGTGCAACGGCGCAACAAAAGCAATCACTTTAGGATCAACACCCAGCAATGCTGCCGGCAATAATAAGAAAGCGAATATTCTAACAAAAACGGCAACACTTTGCCGTAATGCACAGGCAAGATTAAACTCTTCACTGCTGTGATGAATGATATGGTTGTTCCAAAAAAAATTGTAAGTGTGTGCAATCCTGTGAACCCAATAGCCTGAAAAATCTAACGCCAGAAATGGTATGAAATAAATTAACAAGGAAGATTGAATATGCACAATAGCCCAATGCTGCTCCATCCAGCTATACGATAAAATAGAAACACCCAACCCTAATACATCTTTTGTAACATTGGTAATACCCGAGCTTAAACTGGATATCATATCCATATTTTTCACGGTATCTTTTCCCGTGATATATCCGTACAATTTTTCGCCCAATACCAAAAGTAAGAAGATTGGCATGGCAACCAATAAGATTTTTCCGTAAGTTTCCATATCAATAGCAATTCGTTATCTCAAATGTACAGAACTTCCTTACATCAGGTTACTAAGTGGTTTCTATTGATCTTGTGCTTCAATGTTAAACTTTTTGCACAACAAAAAGAGAGCAACTGGCAGTTGCTCGGTTTTACAAAACCGGTAGAAAACCCGATAATGCAGGCAGATTCATCCTTCACTTTTTTTTGCCCTGTACAACGGCAACAGATACAGTGGCAAAAAGCTGACGTATTTAATCCTGCAGCAATTGTTAGAAACGATAAAGTGTATATCTTATTCAGGGCTGAAGATGTTCCGGGTGTAGGAATCGGTATGCGAACTTCCAGAATTGGTTTGGCTGAAAGTGAAGATGGTATTCATTTTAAGAAATATCCAGTACCTGTCTTATATCCTGATAGCAGCGAATTTATGCAATACGATTTTCCCGGCGGTTGTGAAGATCCGAGAATTGTGGAAACAGAAAATGGAGATTATATTTTATTATACACCAGTTGGAACAGAGATCTTGCAAGGCTAAGTGTTGCTACTTCGAAAGATTTAGTGCATTGGCAAAAACAAGGCCCTGCATTTTTAAAAGCATATGATGGAAAATTTTTAAACACATGGAGTAAATCCGGTTCCGTTGTAACACAATTTAAAAACGGAAAAATTACGGCAGCAAAGATCAACGGAAAATATTGGATGTATTGGGGAGAAGGCCCGGTGTATCTGGCCACATCAACCGACTTAATTAACTGGACACCGGTAGTAGATCATAAAAAAGAGTTGCTGCCGGTTCTTCAATCAAGAAAAAATAAATTCGATAGCCAGGTAGTAGAACCAGGCCCGCCGGCAATTATTACAAACAAAGGGATTGTATTGATGTATAATGGAAAGAATGCCGAGAGTGATGATGCTGATCCATCATTGCCTAAAGCAACTTATTGTGCCGGACAAGCTTTGTTTGATGTGAATGATCCTTCCGCATTAATAGATCGTTGTGATTATTATTTTATGAAACCCGATTTGCCTCATGAAATAAAAGGTCAATACAAAGCAGGCACCACTTTTATAGAAGGATTGGTTTTCTTCAAAGCCAAATGGTTTTTATATTATGGAACAGCCGACAGTATGGTAGGTGTTACTGTAAAAAATGATTAGCATGAATGAACATTCAAAACATATTTTTCATTGTATAGATGCACATACCTGCGGTAACCCTGTAAGGCTTGTAAAACAGGGTGGCCCTGTATTGTATGGAAATGATATGAGTGAAAAACGTCAGCATTTTTTAAAAGAATACGATTGGATAAGAAAAGGTTTGATGTTTGAACCGCGTGGACATGATATGATGAGCGGAAGTATTTTATATCCGCCACATAATGTTGAAAACGATGTTGCTGTTTTGTTTATTGAAACAAGCGGTTGCTTGCCTATGTGTGGTCATGGCACAATCGGAACCATTACGATTGCAATTGAAGAAGGTTTGATCAAGCCAAAAACAAAAGGTGTTGTAAAAATGGAAGCGCCTGCAGGTTTGATCAATATAAAATATGAAGAGGAAGGAAATAAAGTAAAATCTGTAACCCTTACCAATGTCCCATCTTTTTTGCATTCAACAGAATTAACTGCCGATTGTCCGGAATTGGGTGAATTGGTGTTTGATGTGGCTTATGGTGGAAATTTTTATGCAATTGTTGATGTTCAGAAAAATTTCAAAGGACTTGAACATTATAGCGCAGACAAGTTAATTGCGTGGGCAAGAGCACTGAGAAAAAACATCAATGAAAAATATGAATTCATTCATCCGGAGAATCCAACCATTCATACTTGCACGCATGTGCTGTGGACAGGAGCGGTGCTGAATGAAAACTCTACTGCACGCAATGCAGTGTTTTACGGAGATAAAGCGATTGATCGCAGCCCCTGTGGCACGGGCACTTCAGCACGTATGGCACAATGGTATGCAAAAGGAAAATTAAACAAAGGTGATCTGTTTGTTCATGAAAGTATCATCGGTTCTACATTTACAGGAAGAATTGAAGAAGAGTTGATGATTGATGAAAAACCTGCTATCAGACCAAGCATAGAAGGTTGGGCAAAAGTGTATGGCCACAATATTATTTCTATTGATAAAAACGATGATCCGTATGCTTACGGATTTCAGGTGATTTAGTAACTAAAATAATTACTTTAACTTTATACAAATTCTTTGTATGAATACATTGGCAAGCTATATTTCAATTAATCCAGAAATTCGTTTTGGTAAACCTTGTATAAAAGGAACTAGAATTGCTATAGCTGATATTTTGCAATGGTTGGCATCAGGCATGAGTAATGAAGAAATTCTTGATAATTATCCTTCTCTTACAATTGAACATATTCAAGCTGCATTGACTTTTGCTGCAAACAGGGAAGCTATGATTAAAATGGTGGCTGCTTAAATGAAACTTCTTTTAGATGCAAATATTTCATGGCGACTTGTTCATAAGTTGAAACCTCTCTTAGAAGATTGTTTGCATGTAGATAATTGTGAATTAGCTTCACCTGCAAAAGATATTGATATCTGGAACTTTTGCCTGAATAATAATTTTGTCATTGTTACAAATGATGAGGACTTTGTTGATTTGTCTAATAGCAAAGGATTTCCTCCAAAAATTGTTTTAATGAAAACAGGTAATCAAAGAAATAGCTTCCTTGAAGAGATCCTGATTAAGCATTTGCAGTCAATAGAAGTATTTTGTATGGAAAGTGATTTTGGTGTATTTGAAATTTATTAGCCGTTTTACATGATGATTGAGTATGAAAATTTTTATCGGAATATTTTTAGTTACACTTTCTTTTTTGATATTTTCTTTCAATAAAAAAGAAAATAATCCATCAACGGCTCAACAATTTATAGAAGTGCTCGGTATTGCACAAGATGCAGGCTATCCTCAGATTGGTTGCACCAAACAATGTTGTGCAGATTATTGGAGTGGTAAGGAAACAAAAAAATATGTTTCCTGTTTGGCGCTGGTGGATAACGAAACAAATGAATATTGGTTGTTTGATGCAACACCTAATATTACCGAGCAACTGCAAATGCTTCAATCATCTTTACAAAATAAAAACCAATATTCGCCAACAGGTATTTTTCTAACACATGCTCATATGGGTCATTATACGGGGCTGATGTATTTGGGTAGGGAAGCAATGAATACAAAATCTGTTCCTGTTTATGCAATGCCAAGAATGAAAAATTTTTTAGAAACAAATGGGCCCTGGAATCAGTTGGTGCATCTGAAAAATATAGAAATACACCCGCTTGTAAATGACAGCATGGTTGCCATCAATAAAAATTTTTCAGTAAAGCCTTTGCTGGTTCCGCACAGAGACGAATATTCTGAAACAGTGGGGTACATTGTTCAAAGTAAAAAGAAAAAAGTATTATTCATTCCCGATATTGATAAATGGGAAAAATGGAATAAAAATATTGTTGATGAAATTGAAAAAGTTGACTTTGCTTTTATTGATGGAACATTTTATCAAAACGGAGAATTGCCCGGAAGGAATATGAATGAAGTACCACATCCTTTTGTAGAAGAAAGCATCCGAAAGTTTTCGGGACTGTCGGCGGCAGAAAAATCGAAAATCTATTTTACTCATTTTAATCATACTAATCCTTTGCTAAAAAACAAGTCGCCTGAGAAAGACCGTGTAAAGCAATTGGGTTTTAATGTAGCCGAAGAAAAAATGAAAATAGCATTATAAAATTATTTGAATAATGAAAGTAGTTGTTATAGGAGGCGGTATTATTGGGTTAAGCAGTGCATATTATTTGCATCAGAATGGCCATGAAGTAACTGTGATTGATAAAACAGATATCAGCGACAACTGCTCTTATGGTAATGCAGGCTATGTTTGCCCAAGCCACTTTGTTCCGTTGGCAACTCCGGGTATAGTTTGGCAAGGATTAAAATGGATGTTCAATTCTTCCAGTCCATTTTATGTTCAACCAAGGGTTGATAAAAGTTTAATTGATTGGGGATTGAAGTTTATGAAAAGTGCCACACAAGCACATGTTGAAAAATCTGCTATCCCTTTGCGAGATATAGCTATTCTTAGTAAAAGCTTGTATGAAGAATGGGCAAAACTTCCGCAGTTTTCCTTTGCTTATGAACAAAAAGGTTTGTTGGAAATTTTTCAAACAGAGCAAGGTGCAGCCCATGCACATCATGTTCAGCAAAAAGCTATTCAATTGGGGTTGAAGGATACACTTCTCCTGAACAAAGAAGAACTGCAGGCGTTAGAGCCACAAACAACCATCAATGCATTAGGTGCTGTTCATTTTAAATGTGATGCGCACCTCTATCCAAATAAGCTGATGCAACAAATGCTCTCCTATCTCAAAAGTGCGGGGGTACAATTTTGTATTAATGAAGAAGTAGTTGGATTTGAAAAAAGCAACCGGGCTGTTTCAACAATCCATACTACTTTAAATAGTTACAATACTGAAGCGGTAATAATGGCAACAGGTTCTTGGAGCAGAGAACTGGCCGCTAAATTAAATCTCAGGATCCCTTTAATGCCTGGTAGGGGATATTCTGTTACGGTAGAAGACGAACGGTACAGGATAAATTATCCGGCTGTTCTGGTAGAAGGAAGAGTAGCTTTAACGCCGATGGACGGTAATAAAACACGTTTTGGCGGCACTATGGAAATTACTGCTACCAAAACACCGCCTCGTATAAACAGGGTAACCGGCCTGTTAAATGCAGTGAAACGCTTTTATCCTGACTTCAATATTCCCCAGCCCCTGAGCAATAAAATATGGTATGGTTTTAGGCCTTGCAGTGCAGATGGACTGCCTTATATTGGTAAGGTTAAGCAATACGATAATCTTATCCTTGCTACAGGTCATTCTATGCTGGGGTTAAGCCTTGGAGCAGCTACCGGCAAACTGGTGAGTGAAATTCTGGATAGTCAAAAAATGTCAATGGATATCAAAGCCTTTAACCCTGACAGGTTTGAATAATTTATTCAAATTTTATTTGTCGATACAATTTATAGACTATATTTGCCTATAAATTAAGTAGACAAATGAATATTCGTTTTCCCATAAAGTTATGTTGTATGTAATGTTGCACAAACAACTCCGCTTTTTATAGATTTATAAACTTTATTATGGAAAACAACGAGGCAGAACAAATACAACAACTTATCAAAGCAACAGAGAACTTAACAATTAGGGAAACCTTATTGTCTCTAATTCAGGGTCACCCCGGCAGTGTTGTTTTTTCTACAAGTTTTAGTTATGAAGATCAGGTAATCACTCATGAAATCCTATCACACCAATTACCGGTTAGTATATTTACCTTAGATACCGGCAGGTTGTTTGCAGAAACATATTCTGTTTGGAGCAGAACTAATGAGTTTTATCAAACATCCATTAAAGGCTATTATCCTGATGCAGAAAGCCTGGAAGAATTTGTATGGCAAAAAGGGCCAAACAGTTTTTATGAAAATGTTGAGAATAGAAAGCAATGTTGTTTTATACGAAAAGTAGAACCCTTAAAAAGGGCTTTGCAGGGAAACAGGATTTGGATTACAGGTCTCAGGGCTGAGCATTCTCATGCAAGGCAGGATTTGCAACTATTTGAATGGGATAATGTGAATCACATTATTAAATACAATCCATTGCTTAATTGGAGCACAGAGCAAACCATTCGGTATGTTCATCAACATAAAATACCTTATAACCCTTTGCACGATAAAGGTTTTGTAAGTATTGGCTGTGCACCTTGCACAAGAGCAATAAAAGAAGGAGAAGATTTCAGGGCCGGACGATGGTGGTGGGAAGATGCAGGGAAAAAAGAATGTGGCTTACATGAGAAACAAGCTTAGAGCAGAATGCTTATTGCAAAATGCTTTTTAGCAAAAACAAAAAATTATGAGCAGTAAATACAGGTTAGATTATTTGGATCAGTTAGAGAGTGAATCTATTCACATTTTCCGCGAAGTGGCCGGACAATTTGAAAAACCGGCATTGCTTTTCAGTGGCGGTAAAGATTCTATAACACTGGTGCATTTGGCCTTGAAAGCTTTTCGCCCGGGAAAATTTCCGTTTCCGTTAGTGCATATAGATACAGGCCACAATTTTCAGGAGGCATTAGATTTTAGAGACCGGTTGGCTGATCTTATCGGAGAGAAACTGATCGTTAGAAAAGTAGAAGATACGATTAAAGCAAAAGGATTAACAGAACCCAAAGGAAAATTTGCCAGCAGAAATGCGTTGCAAACATTTACGCTGTTAGATACAATTGAAGAATTTGGTTTTGATTGCTGTATTGGCGGAGCAAGGCGTGATGAAGAAAAGGCAAGAGCTAAGGAAAGGATTTTTTCTGTAAGAGATGAATTCGGTCAATGGAATCCCAAACTGCAAAGACCCGAATTGTGGAATATATACAACGGTAAAATTCATAAAGGTGAAAATGTTCGTGTATTTCCCATTAGTAATTGGACGGAATTAGACATATGGAATTATATACGAAGAGAAAAAATAGATCTGCCTTCTATTTATTTCTCGCATGAAAGGGAAGTGTTGGAGTATCAAGGACAATTAGTGGCAACAAGTGAATTTATTCAATTGGAGGAGAATGATAAAGTGAGCATAAAAAAAGTGCGTTATAGAACAGTTGGTGATATGACTTGTACTGCTGCCGTAGAGTCTAATGCAGGCAATATTGATGATATTATCAATGAAATTATTGCAACAAAAACCAGTGAGCGTGGCGAAACAAGGATAGACGACAAGGTAAGCGAAGCTGCAATGGAAGACAGAAAAAAGAATGGATACTTCTAATCCAAAATTTCAAATTAAAAAGTATTGAATCGCTTTTAGTTTTTGACTTTTAACTTTTTACGTATTATGGATATTTTAAGATTTATAACTGCAGGAAGCGTTGATGATGGTAAAAGCACTTTAATTGGTCGTTTATTGTACGATAGTAAAAGTATTATGATCGATCAACTGGAAGCGATAGAAAAACAAAGTAAGAATAAAGAAGAAGGCGAAATAGATCTTGCTTTGTTAACGGATGGTTTGCGTGCTGAACGGGAACAGGGCATTACCATTGATGTGGCGTATAAATACTTCTCTACACCACAAAGAAAATTTATCATAGCAGATGCACCGGGCCATATACAGTACACACGCAACATGGTTACCGGGGCAAGTAATAGTGATCTCATCGTTATACTAATAGATGCAAGAAATGGTGTGGTAGAACAAACCCGCCGACACAGCATCATTGCTTCTTTATTAAATATACCGCACGTAATTGTTGCTGTTAACAAAATGGATCTTGTGAATTACTCGCAGGATGTGTATAACAATATTGTAATTGATTATTCAAAAGTAGCCACATCGTTAGGGCTTAAAGATGTACAATATATTCCGTTAAGCGCTTTAACAGGGGAGAATGTGGTAGAAGTTTCCGGGAATTTTTCGTGGTATGATGGGAAAAGCCTACTGGAAATTTTAGAAAGAGTTGAAGTGCAAAATGATGTTGATCTTGAAAAAGCAAGATTCTCTGTGCAATATGTTATTCGCCCGCAAACAGAAGCATTACACGATTACAGAGGTTATGCAGGAAGAATTAGCAGTGGTATTTATAAAAAAGGAGATGAGGTAATCATATTGCCTTTGGGGCTTGAAAGTAAGATCAAAGCAATAGAATCGGGAGGCAAAGAAGTACAGGAGGCATTCGCCCCTCAAAGTATTGTATTGCATTTGGAGGATGATATTGATATCAGCAGAGGAGACATGATTGTTTTAAAAGATCATCTCCCGCAAGTAGAACAAGAATTTGAAGTATTACTGAACTGGATGGATAAAAAGCCATTGAGGGAAGGGAATAAATATTTATTACAGATAAATAGTAAAGTTGTAAAGAGCATAGTGAAAGAAATGGAATATGCTATTGATGTAAACACTTTAGAAAAAAAGTATTCCCCGGAAGAAGCGCTATTAAACGATGTGGTAAAAGCTACTATTAAAACAGCTTCGCCAATAACGTTCGATAAGTATGAAACATTAAGAACCAATGGCGGTGCCATTTTAATTGATGAAACAAGTTTTGTTACAGTTGGGGCTTGTATGATACAATAATTTTTTTGCATAAATAATCTATAAATTAAATAGACTAACATGGGGCAGGCTAACGGAAAAGTAATTCTGGCAGGGGCGGGTTGTGGCGACCCCGATCTTATTACGGTAAAAGCTGCAAAATATTTACAACAGGCAGATGTTGTATTAACTGACAGGCTTGTTAGTGACGATATTTTGCGCAATTATGTTAACGAATCAACTGAAGTTGTTTATGTTGGGAAACAATGCAGGCTTGGTGCTTCAACACCGCAGGAAACGATTAATCATTTATTAATTCAATATGCAGAGCAGGGAAAACTGGTTGTTCGGTTAAAAGGGGGTGATGTTTCCATCTTCTCCAATATTTTAGATGAATTAGAGGTTTTGGTTGCCCGTAACATTCCTTATGAAATTATTCCGGGAGTTACTGCAGCTTTGGGGGCAGCCGCACATACAGGCATTCCTTTAACTGCAAGGGGTTATGCTACAGCAGTTCGCTTACTTACTTATTATAAATCAGATGTGGTTACAGACGAATACTGGAGAGAGTTGTCCGATACTAACGATACCCTTGTTTTTTATATGAGCTCTGAAACTTTGCCATTGGTTGTAGAAAAATTGAAACTATATAACATTAGCAATGAGAAAAAAATTGCAGTGGTTGAGCAGGCTACCACTCCCTTGCAAAAAGTACATATAAGCAGTTTTGCTGAGTATGATTCTATTCTTGCTGGAAAAAAATTCTTATCACCTTCATTAATCATTATCGGTAGAGTGGTTGCGCTGCACGAACAATTTGCATGGCTGCAAAATAGCGTAAGCGATGAGTACTATTTCAGGCCGGTTGCCCAATTAAATACTTCTTCAAACAATAAAGTAAAACAGAAAAAAGAGAGAGCTTAAAGGCTCTCTTTTTATTTTTTGTTTTTTTTCAAAATAAATTTGCGCAACTGAATAGTTGCATATATATTTGCAACCAATTAGTTGCGTAAATATGAGAAGAGATATTTTTCAGGCCATCGCAGATCCTACACGCAGAGCCATTCTAAGTTTAATCATGTTACAAGCCATGACACCAAATGCATTGGCGGAAGAATTCGATACCACAAGGCAAGCGGTTTCAAAGCATATAAAAGTATTGCAGGAATGCGGTGTTTTAAGCAGCAAGCAAGTTGGAAGAGAGATTTATTATCAGGCTGAAGCAAGGAAACTGAAAGAAATAGCTGACTGGATAGAACCTTTTCGCAAAGTATGGGAAGATCGTTTTGATAACCTGGATAAATACTTGGCTAACATTCAAAAAGAAAATAAAAATGCAAAACGAAAAAAATAATAGCTCCGATAGAGAATTAAAAATTTCCAGAATATTTAATGCACCTATTGAACTGGTATGGGAAGTTTGGACAAACCCTGAACATATTCAAAATTGGTGGGGGCCAAATGGATTTTCTACAACCATTCATAAAATGGAAATGGTGGAAGGAAGTGAATGGTTGCTTACCATGCACGGCCCTGATGGAAGAAATTATCCTAACAAAAGTGTTTTTAAAGAAATTGTTCCACATCAGAGAATTGTTTTCCGCCACTTCAATCCAAATTTTACAACTACGGTTGAATTTGAAGCACAAGGAGAGACAACTTTATTGCAATGGCATATGTTGTTTGATACGGTTAAAGAATTTGAAGTAGTAGTGAAAACGTTTAAAGCAGACGAAGGCCTGCAACAGAATATTGAAAAACTGGAAAATTATTTGTTACAAAAAAATAATCACTATGACAACGATTTTGCAAACCAATTATGAGAAAGACCTGCTGCGGAAAAAAATATTGGTGAACAGGACTTTCAATGCACCATTGGAAGTAGTGTGGGAAGCCTGGACCGATAAAGATATTCTAGATAGATGGTGGGCCCCGAAACCATGGACAACCAAAACCAAATCCATGAATTTTACAGAAGGTGGCCATTGGCTATATGGGATGATGGGGCCAGGTAATGAAACACATTGGTGCAGGGTTGATTATATTAAAATAGTGCGGAACGATTTTTTTACTGGTAAAGATTGCTTTTGTGATGAAGATGGAAATATAAATAACAGTCTGCCTTCCAATGAATGGAAAACAGTTTTCACTGCTGTTGAGAATGGAACAAGGGTAGATGTTGAGATCAGTTTTACTTCAGAAGAGCAGTTGAAGCAAATTGTTGAAATGGGCTTTGAGCAAGGTTTTGCAATGGCACACCAAAACCTCGATCAATATATTCAACAACAAGTTACGCTATGGATTCAGAATAAAACGGGCAATAAAGCAAGGGTAGCGACTTACCTGAATTTTCCCGGCAATACTGAAGAAGCCATGAATTTTTATAAATCGGTTTTTGGAACAGAATTTATAGGAAGCGGTATTCAAAGGTTTGGTGATATTCCTGCAAGTACAGGTCATCCTCCTGTTGCAGAAAACGTGAAGAAAATGGTATTGCATGTTGAATTGCCCATTACCGGTAATCATATACTAATGGCAACGGATGCGCCTAAAGAAATGGGTTTTACAGTTACAACAGGAAATAATATGCATATTTCTGTTGAGTTAGAAACAAGAGTTGAAACAAACAGGATATTCGAAGCATTGTCTAAAGGTGGCAATATTACCATGCCATTGGCCGATATGTTTTGGGGAGCCTATTTTGGAAGTTGTACAGATAAGTATGGCGTTAACTGGATGTTTAACTGTACATCAAAAGATTAAAGATGAAAATAAAAAGGTGCTGTATTTTTCAGCACCTTTCAAGTACAAAAACAAAAACCTAAGTTATTTCTCAGCTGCTACTAATTCTTCTCTGAATTGTTTTGCATATTCAACAAATGCTTTTGCTTCAGGTAAATATTGTGTTGCGAAATTTTCAGAAGGCTCGTTTTGATTGATCTGCAATACAAAGTCTTTAAAGTTTTCTTTCTGATTGTACAAACCCTTCTGTGTAAAGTGTATATCAAAATCTTTCAAAATACCTGATTGGGTATTACAATGAACACCTTGTTGCAATAACAATGCTTTTGCTGAATGAACAAATGAAGCGTATGCATGATAAATAGAATCGGCCCATGCTTTGTTTGCAAAACTTTCTTGTGCAAGATCAATTTTTTCTTCTGCTTCTAAAAATAAAGTAGCTACCAGATCTATCATTACACCGGCACATTCTCCAACACCAATGGCAGTGGCAAATTTTTCTTGCTGGCCCCAGTCTATAAAATCTTCTGCCTGCAATGTTTCAAGATTGGTTAATGGTTTCAGAATATCATAAAAATATCTTTCGCCAACTCTTTGTGTATATGCGAAAAAGTTTTCCGCACTGTCTGCATTGTTTTTAAAATCGTTCAATAAAGTTCTTATAACATCCGGCCCGCGTTTGCTGGGTACTTTAATTACCTTATCTGCTATTCTTCCACTACCGCCGCCCAATGTGGCACCGCCAATTAATACCTGCAATGCAGGCAATACCTGCCCTTTCGCTTTCATAGAACTTCCATGAAAACCAATTGTTGCCATTCCATGCTGCCCGCAGGAATTCATACAACCACTTATTTTTATGTTTACCTCTTTGTTGTATAAATATTCAGGATACTCCTCTTCAATTAAAGCAGATAATACCCTGCTTAATCCCGTACTGCTTGAGATACCCAGGTTACAGGTATCTGTTCCGGGGCAGGAAGTAATGTCTGCAGTACTTCCAAAACCGGCTGCAGCTAACCCTTCTTCCTCTAAAACAGAATAGATGTATTCTAAATTTTCCGGTAACACATATCTAAACTGCAAACCCTGATTAATGGTTACTCTTACATCGTCGGCAATAACATCTTTCAGTTTTTCAATAAGCCTTCTGCTAGTGTGAGAACCAATATTTCCATTTGGCACACGGACATAAACAATGTTGTATCCTTGTTGCTTTTGTGGTTGAACATTCGTGTTCTTCCACAATTCATATTTGAATTGATTGTGGATTGAAATTTTTTTAGGCGCAATTCCATTTCCTAAAACAACATTCTCAAATTTAGAAGTATCAACTTTGAAAGTTTTAATGCTTACTGCTTTTTGTTCAGCAGCAACCAATTCATTGAATGCATCAATACCTATTTGTTGAATTAAAAATTTAATTCTTGCTTTATGGCGGCTGTTTCTTTCACCATGTCTATCAAATACTCTTAAAACTGCTTCCAAATATGGTATGAGCAGATCTTCTTCTAAAAAATCATGAGTAGTTATTGCTAAGTGCGGCTGTGCACCCAGGCCACCGCCTATCAATACCTTAAAACCCCTGATCTTTTTTCCATTTACTTCTTTAATGCGTGGAATGGCACCCATATCGTGCATATAAGTGAGCGCCGTATCTTTTTCTGATGATGAAAATGCTATTTTAAATTTTCTACCCATTTCCTGGCAAAAAGGTTTACGCAAAAAGTATTCGAAAACTGCATGGGCATAGGGAGTAACATCAAAAGGTTCATCGGGGTCTATGCCTGCTGTGTCCGATGCTGTAACATTTCTTACCGTATTACCACAGGCTTCTCTTATAGTAACATCATCTTTTTCCAATTCAGCCCACAACTGTGGTGTTCTGTCTAAACTTACAAAATGTATTTGTACATCTTGGCGTGTAGTTAAGTGCAAATTGCCTGTTGAGTATTCGTCTGATACATCTGCAATTCTTCTCCATTGTGCAAGGGTCATTTTACCATAAGGTAATTTTATACGCACCATTTGAACGCCCTGTTGGCGCTGGCCGTATACACCCCTGGCAAGCCGCAGGCTGCGAAATTTTTCTTCTGCAATCTTGCCCTCTTTAAACTCGCTGATTTTTTTTTCAAGTTCAATGATGTCCTTTTCTACGAGTGGATTTTCTAACTCCGTTCGAAAACTTTGCATGTTGTTAAAGCTAAAGTGAAACAATAAACCCAGTGTGTAATAAACCCTACCTGAATAGTAGGAAATGCGAAAATAAACCCTACTGATTAAATAGACAATTTTTAGCGAAGAAATTTTTTTTATAAAAAAGTCTACTTAATTAGTAGGATTATATATCTTCGTGCCCGAATTGTATTGTATGAATAAACAAACCAAAGTTGTAAAACTGCCTTTCACGTATTTATTACGTTCCTCTCTTAAAAAACAAATCGTGAATTTCTTTTCTTGCTGTAATAGCCGAATGTGTTGCCCTTACGTGGACTAAAGTATATTTTTTTTAATTTATTAATCTACTAAAATAATAGACTGATGAAATCATTCATTTCATTCAACCTGCTTTTATTTGTTTTATATATTCCCGCTTTTACACAAGAAAGCCATTTGATATCTGGCAGAATATTCGACTCAACCAATAGTCAACCTTTAGTTGGAGCTGCTGTGAAAGTGAAGGGAACCGCTAAAGGTGTAGTTACAAACGATAGTGGTTTTTTTCAATTAAAAGTTGCGCAAAACCTGCCTGTTACTTTAACGGTTAGTTATGTTGGTTATAAGAAACAGGAATTTGTTGTGAGCGATAAAACAAATACGCTTGCTATTAAATTAAATGCGCAAGACGTGTATGAGAATGCTGTTGTGGTTACCGCTTCAAGGGTGCCTGAAAGTATTCTGAGATCTCCGGTAGCCATTCAAAAACTGGATATAAGAACCCTTAAGGAAACACCAGCACCTACATTTTATGATGCGTTGGAAAATGTGAAAGGTGTACAAATGACAACCAGCAGCATTACGTTTAAAGTACCTAATACAAGAGGGTTTAATATACCCAATAATTTCAGGTTTATGCAGTTGGTAGATGGGATTGATATGCAGGCAGCTACTTTAGGCGTGCCACTGGGTAATGCTATTGGCCCAACTGAATTGGATATTGCCAGCATAGAAATTACGCCGGGAGCAGCTTCTGCTTTATATGGTATGAATGCTATTAACGGGCTGGCCAATCTTATCACCAAAAATCCATTTACCAATCAGGGCTTAAGCATTTACCAGCGAACAGGTATTAATCATGTAGATAATGTTGATCATCCGGCTGCCCCTTTATCTGAAACTGCCATTCGTTATGCGAAAGCAGTTAATAATAAATTTGCCTTTAAAATAAATGCAAGTTATTTTACGGGAATCGACTGGCGGTCTAATACCCGCTTAGATCAGAACCCTAATAACCTGCCATCTGCCAATCCCGCTTTTCCTTCACTAAACGGAGCTAACAATATTGCGTTTGACGGATGGAATAAATATGGTGATGATGCTTTGGCCGGAAGCAATACTGTATCTATCTCTGGGCTTACCATTAATAATGCGGCCAATCAAACATTACGGGTTACCAGAACAGGGTATTGGGAAATAGATCTTGTTAGTCCTAAGGTAGAGAATGCAAAATTTGATGCTTCGCTTCATTACAGGCTCAATAAAAAAACAGAAATCTCTTATGCTTACAGGGTAGGGAGAATGGATGGAGTTTTTCAAAGAGGGAATAAAATACAATTAAGCAATGTGGTGGTACAAAATCATTCGCTGGAACTTAAAGGAAAAAATTACCTGGTGAGAAGTTATGTATCCATAGAGAATACGGGCAATTCTTTTAATGTAAAGCCGCTGGCAGATAATATGGATTTATATACCGGAGGTGCTACCGATACAAAAACACCTGCAAGCTGGGGAACAAAATATAAAAATGCGCTGGTTGCGTATGGCTCGGCCAATGGAGGATTGAATGATAACAATTTGCCGGCTGCCACACAATATGCAAGAGCGCAGGCTGATGCAGGAAGAGCCGAACCGGGCACCAAACTTTTTGATTCCCTTAAAAGCGTCATCACATCTATCAATAACTGGGATATTAAATCTTCCGCAATACCAGATGCGCCGGTAACCGGTGGTGCAGCTTTAATACAAAGAAGTAGGCTATACCATACCGAAGCACAATGGGATTTATCTTCTTATACAAAACTTTTCGACCTTTTGGTTGGTGGAGATGCACGTGTTTACGAAGTAATACCAGACGGGAATAATTTTGTTGATTTTACACGCCCTATTGCCGAGCGCAATAAACCATTGGCTGATGGCAGCTTTGGAAACAATGTATATTATAAAAAATTTGGCGCATTTGCACAGGCCACTAAAACCTTATTTGATGAACGCTTAAAACTCTTCGCATCCTTACGTTGGGATTATAATCCTGAATTTAAGGCTGTTTATACTCCTCGTTTAGCAGCAGTGTATACAGTGAATGAACACCATAATTTCAGGCTTACTTATCAGTTAGGGTATCGTTTCCCTTCATTGTTCGAAGCATTGTCTTTTGTAAATAACGGAAGGGTTAGGAGGGTGGGGAGCCTGGCCTATATTAATAACGGGTTGGGTTATTTAGATAATAGTTATACACAGGCATCTGTTGTAAATTTTAATGCAGTAGTGAGTGCTCAGGGAAATACTGACGCGGCAGCACTTGCCAACAGGAATTTACTGGTAGTAGCCAATTTGCCCGATGCACGCCCGGAGAAAATAAGCTCTTTTGAAGTGGGATACAAAAGTGTATTACTGAATAATAAACTGGTGATTGATTTTGATGTTTATGCTAACATATATGATGGTTTTTTAGGGCAGGTACAGGTATATGTGCCTAAAGGAGTTACTGTGGGAAGTGATGCGGCTGTTTTAGCTATGTTAGATAGGAACAGGGATGCAACTGTTGCTACTTCTACAACGGCTGCCAGCAATGGGCAGGACCGTTATAGAGTATATACAAATGCTAAAAATACATACTATAACCACGGATCGGCTTTAGGAATTACATATACGTTTTATAAAAAATTTGCCGGAGGTTTAAATATTAATTACAATAAAATGGATGGTGGAAATACCGGTGATATTTTTGTTACAGGCTTCAACACACCCGAATGGTCAGGAAACATTTCCTTAAGTAACAGGGAGCTGTTTAAGAATATTGGATTCAATATTATATATAAATGGCAACAAGCTTTTTTGTGGGAAAGTCCCCTTGTTACCGGAAATGTTCCTGCCATTCATACAGTTGATGCGCAAGTATCTTTCAAAGTACCCCAACATAAAGCAAATATTAAAATAGGCGGAACAGATATTTTTAATAAAAGATATATTCAGTATGCCGGAGGGCCAACATTAGGTGCACTGTATTATGTTGCCCTTAGTTTAGACATTTGGAACCCTCTTAAATAACTTATCCTAATCATTTAAATATTCTATACGAAACATTTTGTGTTCGTTAATCTATTAAATTTGTAGGATAATACTAGCCCATTTGAAAGAGAACAATCACTTATTTCCCGTATTTCTTAAATTAGAGAACCTTCGCCTCTTAATTGTTGGCGGAGGTTCTGTTGCATTAGAAAAATTAAAGTCTGTTGTTGGTAATGCTCCGGAAACTTCTGTTAAGTTAGTAGCGAAAGAAATTTCTGAAGAAGTAGTTGCCTTTGCGGCTGCTTATCCTAAAATATCTCTTCATCAAAAAAAATTCGAGGAAGATGACTTAAGAACAGTGGAGCTGGTTATTGCTGCAGTGAATGACCTTGAGTTTGCTGAACAACTTAGGAGTATCGCTAAGCAAAAAGGGCTGCTGATAAATGTTGCAGACAAGCCTGATCTTTGTGATTTTTATTTGGGAAGTGTGGTACAAAAGGGTAATCTGAAGATTGCCATTTCTACCAACGGGAAAAGCCCAACCATTGCTAAAAGAATTAAGCAGGTATTGCATGAAATGTTACCCGATGAAATAGATAATGTACTTGCCAATGTAGAAAAAATAAGAAGCGGACTGCAAGGGGGTTTTTCCGAAAAAGTTAGGAAACTAAATCATTTAACA
The DNA here is from genome assembly GCA_017304675.1 of Sphingobacteriia bacterium. Taxonomy (GTDB): domain Bacteria; phylum Bacteroidota; class Bacteroidia; order Chitinophagales; family Chitinophagaceae; genus CW01. The sequence continues at coordinate 6,213 of JAFKLS010000021.1, read as the reverse complement.
GAGATACTGGTTGCCAAACAAGCCAACCTTAAAGAATTTTATGAAGTAAAGGAGAAGAAATGGCAAAAAATTGTAAAGCTCTGCTTGTTTGCTTTTTGCTTTATTCTCTTAGGCAGCGCCCTTTCGGCAATCATCGATTTTAAAAGCATTGGCGAATCTTTAAAAACCATTCCAGGTTATATAGATACCAATACATTCTTATTAATGTTGCTCACCGGCTTTCTTGCACAGATGGTAGATGGCTCTATGGGTATGGGTTACGGAACCATCTCCACTACTTTCTTATTGGCCATAGGGGTTAACCCTGCTATTGTAAGTAGCCGTGTTCATACGGCAAGGGTTTTCTCAAGTGGTGTAACGGGGTACAGTCATCATCGTTTCGGAAACATCAATAAAAAATTATTTAAAACATTAGCTGTTCCCGGTGTTATCGGAGCAGTGTTGGGTGCATGTCTTGCTTATTACGGACAGAATTATTCTAAATGGGTAAGATTGCCGCTTGCTTTTTATACGGCCTACTTAGGTATTTATATTATTCGTAAAGCTTTCAAGAAAAAAAGTAATGGTGAGAAAGTTAAAAAAGCAGGGTGGCTGGCAACTGTGGGTGGATTCTTAGATGCATTTGCCGGCGGTGGCTGGGGAACGCTGGTAACCAGCACACTGATTGCAAAAAGGAAAAACATTCGCTATGTTATTGGTTCTGTATGCCTTGCCGAATTTTTTGTAGTACTGTCCAGCTCCATTACTTTCTTTATATTACTAAAACATATTTCCATTGCCGATATCATGGGGTTGATACTTGGGGGAGTCATTGCCGGGCCAATAGCAGCAAAATGTGTAGGTAAATTCCCTGTAAAGCCCATGTTTATTGCTGTTGGTAGTATGGTAGTATTATTAAGCATATTTACCCTGTATAAATTTATGATAGCGTTACATAAATAACCTCTTTTAAAATAAGAACGATTGTGGTTTAACGTGAAGTGATTTGTGTAAGATGAATATTGGTGATTAATTTTTTGTATTCTCCTTTTAGTAACTTTTATTAATAACACCTGGCCCCAAGCCCCTGACTTGCATATAATAACTACTGCACAATAGATAGAGAAGGCGCTGAATATAAAGCGTTTTCTCCTTCGGGTATTAAATAATACCGCTAACTTTTAAAGTAATATTTAAATATGTATTTTTTTGCTTATTTTCATAACATGTTAACTGTTTTGTAAAGCAATTAGAATAAACAGTAACATTCTATTGAATTGCTTTTATAAAACAGTAATCAATGGCACCTCATTCCAATTCTGATTTGTTGAACCTAACAAGGCTGGTAAATACTGTACAACAATTATCGCTTGCAGTAGATATACAGGAAGTAATGCAAATTGTTCGCACTGTGGCAAGAGAATTAACCGGTGCAGATGGCGCAACTTTCGTTTTAAAAGATGAAAATCTCTGCTACTATGCAGATGAAGATGCTATAGCTCCTTTGTGGAAAGGGAGCCGGTTTCCAATGGAGATATGTGTTAGCGGCTGGGTAATGTTGAATAAAAAGCCTGCCGTAGTACCAGATATCAATAAAGACGATCGCATACTGAAAGAAATATATGGGAAAACTTTTGTTAAAAGCTTGGCAATTGTGCCTATAAGAACATTACAACCCCTGGGAGCTATTGGGAATTACTGGGCTGCTTATCATCAACCAACTATCGCAGAAGTGAATATTTTACAGGCTTTGGCCGATGTTACAGCAGTGGCAATTGAAAATGTTAATTTCCGAAGCACTTTAGAAGAGAAAGTAAAAGAAAGAACAAAAGAGTTGCTTGAATCGCTTAACAAAGAAATTGCATCGAACGAAATGAAAAGCACTTTTGTATCTATGGCTTCTCATGAGCTGCAAACACCATTAAGCGCTATACTATCAAGTGCTACGCTGGCAGAAAAGTATTCAAAAGCTAACCAGCAAAACCAGCAGGAAAAACATTTGCTGCGAATCAAAGCTTCTGCCAATAACCTTATTAATCTTTTGAATGATTTTTTATCGGTTGATAAATTGCAACATGGTAAAGTATCAACAACTACTGAGTATTTTGAGTTGGGAGGCTTTTTACGCGATGTTATTACAGAGGTAGATAGTATGCGAAAAGAAGGGCAATTTATTCATTATACCAATTTAGGCAGTGTACATGTGGTATTAGACAAACAAATATTACATAACCTGATGCTGAATTTATTATCAAATGCTCTGAAGTATTCAGATAAAGATGTAAATATTTCTGTTAATACAATTGCTGGCAAAACTATTATTAAGGTAGAAGACAAGGGGATTGGTATTCCCGAACAACAACAGAAACATTTGTTCGAGAAATTTTTTAGGGCTAGTAACGCCAATAATATTTTTGGTACGGGGCTAGGCCTATATATAGTAAAGCATTATGTTGAATTATTGGGAGGAACTATTGATTTTGTAAGCAAAGAAAACGTTGGAACAACCTTCACAATAACGCTGGTTAATAAAATAATTTATTAAGAATAGAAACAATGTTCTTGTAATATACAATAATATTACTGCTTCAGTAAGCAATAATAATATTGTTTCTTCCACATTTAAAAGGGCACGTACGATATAAAGAAATATTATGGCTAAAGTATTATTGATAGATGATAACCCTATTATTCTTGAAAATATTAAAGAAATGCTTGAAATATATGGCCTTGAAGTTATCGCTGTTTCTAATGGAGAGAACGGTATTATGGTTGCAAGGGAAGAACAACCAGATCTTATTCTTTGTGATGCCAGTATGCCAGGGATGAACGGCTATGAAGTATTGAAGGCTATTAAAGGCGATCCCCGGGTGTCTGGGATAACCTTCCTTTTTTTATCAGCCTACGCCAGCGAACAGGAAGTGGAAAGCGGGCTTAAAATGGGTGCGCAGGGATACCTTATTAAATCAATTGATCCGGATGAGTTGGTAAAACGTATTGCCTCTTTTATTTAATGAATGATATTATACCATGTTTTTCAAAATGGGTAATGTGTTCAATCTTTCAGTTTTGTGAGTATATACAATATATTACCCGGTATGATTAATACAAAGGGTTAAGATAATGTGGCGAACAGTTAATGTTTAAGCTATATTTTCCTTGCGCAAACGAACTTTAACATCTATTACAACAATGTATTTATGTTTGTATGTGAATTTAAAAAACTACTACAGTTAATTGGCTTTGATTAGATGATTATTTAATTTTTTTAAGTAGCAACTCCTGATTATTTTCTGCAGTCAATTTGATTCTTCGCAATCCACCGATAAATAAAAGTAGATCCCAAAAAAAATGAATATGGCAGAAGAGGGTAATGGCAAAACTTAATCGTGTTTTGCACAATCTGTAATTATAATTGTAGTGTCGCTAAATCCAAAAGATCCGTCTTGTGGGGAAAAACAGTTAGATTGTATTAATAAATTTTTAACTAACAGCCTAACTATTGTAAACCGGTGTTAGCTTGGTTTATTTTTCTGTTAAGTCGGGAACTTCGTCCAAGCTATAATAAATTTTCAAACCTCGCTCTTTTGCAATCCTAACATCATTGTCAGCTCCTTTTGATGCTCCTTCAAGACGAAGAACTGCGTCGCACTTTTCAAGAAGGAGATGTGCTACCGGATATTGTATTTCGTTCCATATACTATCTCCTATTTCTTTTGAACCTGCCAGGCGCATTAAAGGTAAAGCTACCCATTCTCCAATCAATGGAATATGCCCTTTGCGAAACAAGGGTAAAGCAACTGATTCAAGTTTATCTAAATTCTTTTTTATCAATGTATGGTCGTCGTTAGTACCCCCTCGGTAAGGGCCTGCAATAAGAATCATCATTGCAAATCATTTAATTTATAAAATATTGTTTAGCTTAATGTATTGAAGAAGCATTATGGTTTTTCCGTCCTTTATTTCTCCAGTTTCAATCATTTTCATTGCTTCATCAATTTTCAGTTCTAATACTTCAATATTCTCTTCCTCATGTTCAACTCCACCGCCGTCTGTAACTTTCATTTCTTTTGCATATTCGGCTACAAAAAAATATAAAATTTCAGTTACCGATCCTGGCGACATATAGGCCTCAAAAATTTTCCGTACTTCTGTTATTTTATAACCTGTTTCTTCCTCCGTTTCTCTTCTAATACAATCTTCTGCATTGTCCTTATCTAACAGGCCTGCACAAGATTCAATAAGCATTCCTGTTTCATTACCATTAACAAATGTAGGAAGGCGAAATTGCCTTGTTAGTATAACAGTTCTTTGCTTTTTATTGTAGAGCAGAATTGTGGCGCCATTACCTCTGTCGTAGGCTTCTCTGCTTTGAGTAAGTTTTGTGCCGTTCTTTTTCGTGTATTCGTAGGTTATTTTCCTGAGTACATACCAATTGTTGGAAAGTATTCTTGTGTCTAATATTTTTATATTATCTATCATTTTGTGGCAGAATTTGAAAATATGTTGTTGAAATTATTCAAAAAAGTTGAACAGCGAAAAGGAGATGAGTAACTGTGTTGTCGTCCGCCGACTTTGCTTAAATGCTTGTGTTGGTGGTAGTGCTTATTCGTTTGATAAGTAATTCGCAATTGTGATAATCTTTGTTTTCCCAACGACTTTTATGTCAAGCAAATCTTTGTCACCAGTGATTAAATGAGTCGCTTTGCCGTCTTTTGCTAATGATAGCAAAAAGTCATCTTTGGGGTCACGACATAATTGAACATTGCTTACGACTTCGATGAATTCAGCATCTTCTTTAATTTGGACTAACAATCGTTCTAAATCAGTCAAAGAGAAGTATTTTTTAAATTTTGGTCTTTGAGCTACTTCTATAAACTCGTCTAGTAAGTGTCGGCTAAAAATCAGTACAGCAGATTTATTCGTAAAAATTTTGTCAAGTTTAGAAAAGTCATTTGTTAGCAAAAAACTTAACCAAAGATTGGTGTCAATAATAACTCTATTTTTTTTCTTTGGCATAACGCTTTGCTCTTACAAGTTCAACTTCTTTTGTTATTTCGTCCAATGTGATTGGATTTTTTTGAGCCTTTTTGCGTAGTTGAGCAACAACTTTCAAAAAACTGTCGCTTGCTGTGTCCTTAATTGCAATTAAGTTCATGTCAGCGAGATCTTGCAGAAGTTTTCCTGCTTTTGGGTTTAATATGTCAACTTGTATTGTATTCATAATCCAAATATAAGAATTTAAAATTTTTCAGGAGGTTGAACAGCATTACCACCAACGAATCCGCATTTAAGCAGAGGCGGAATCCTGCCTGCCGGCAGGCAGGTTGGAAATATGTTGTTGAAATTATTGAAAAAGTTGATTAGCGAAAAGCAGATGAGCAACTGCGTTGTCGTCCGCCGACTTTGCTTGAATGCTTTGTTGGTGGTAGTTAATCTTCTCTTTCAGCATTTGGGGCAATGTCGAAATTAAAAAAATCAAGTTTCAAATTTTCATAATTTATTAAGTTACTCATAAAATCGTCTGTCTGCAAATAGTATTTAAGTCTGATTGCTGTCTCAATTTCATTTTTATCTTCAATATAAATTGTTAGTTTTTCCTTTGAGTCTCCATTTAGTTTTTGAGCGTCCATACAATAAACTTTTTCAATATTAGAAATTTCAATAACTCTGTCAATATTTTTTCCACAGATTTGAATTTTATCTGGTTGAAAAGTTAATATGGCTTTATCGTATCGTTTTGTTATTAACATCAGAATATAAAAAATTATAAACCCTATTGACAAATAACTAATGATGTATTGTATTGTCTTTGGGACAGCAAGCAAAAAATAAACTGTTTTCATTTCGGATGATTGATGAGTCGACGGAAGAAAAACCATACTTAATAGAAATAATATTACAAGAATTGCTGCCCATGTCCAATAAATGGACTTTGATAGAAAAGGGATATTTCTTTTAATTATTACTTCAAACTCTGTTGATGTATCGCCCATTATTAGGATTTTTTGTCAATTTAATTACCACCAACGTTCTCGCATTTAAGCAGAGGCGGAATTTGGAAATATGTTGTTGAAATTATTCAAAAAAGTTGAATAGCGAAAAGGAGATGAGCAATTGCGTTATCGTCCGCCGACTTTGCTGAAATGCTTTGTTGGTTGCTGCTTAGTCAATTCTAATTTTATGCTCAAGTAATAAATTTTTAAAGTCAAAATCTTGATTGTATTCTTTAAC
>JAFKLS010000018.1 GCA_017304675.1 Sphingobacteriia bacterium | reverse complement strand
AAGCTTTCTTTTGCTGTCTTTTTTGTCGCGTCAATATAACTTTGCGAATATGAAATTGTAATAACACTAACAGTCGCTAATAGCAGTAAAATAATGTGTCTCATTTGTGTGGTAATGTTAACTAAAATTGCAGGCAACGAGCAGGTATTTGCGAAGGCTGGGAAATAGATTTCCGTCCGCCCGGCTACCTGAAACTAAATTTATAATTAAAAGTTGATGATTTGCACATAGCTAAATAGTTATTCGTCTGCCCGCTATGAAGCTAAATTGAAAAACAAAAAGGAGAAACACAGCTTCCGTCCGCCCAGCTTTTGCAAATACCAATGTTGGCTGCTGTATTATTTTTTCTCTGTACAAGCAGTAACGAATAATTCTCCTAACTCTGTCAATATATATTCTTCATCTGCGTCAATGTCTACATCTAAGTCAACAGTCAGATAGCCGGAACTTTCTCTGTCTGTGTCATATGGTATTTCTAAAGTCTGTGAATTGGCATAAGGTTTTTGAATATACTTTACTAAACCTAATCGAATAAGATTTGATAACTCAAAGTCTTTAAGATCTGCAGTAGGAACTTCTTCAGGTTGACGAAGCCTCCAATTTAGCAGACTTTCCTTAGAACTAAATGATTTTACTTCTCTTTCCAAAGACATTTTCTTCTTTTCCAATTCCCAAATAGAATTGTCAAACCTATTTTTCCCACTTTCCTTCTTTTCTTTTATTTGCCCGTTTAATTCTGCAATTTGTAATTCTAATTGCTTTATGTTTTCCTGCTTTGTTTCGATAAAAATTTTAAGTTCTTGAGTTAATGCAGCTTTTCGTTTGATTTTGTCGTTGTTTACATTATTCAACAATGCAAATTCATTCGAAGAAACTTGACTTAATATGTAAGGGAAGACATGGTTTTGAATGTTTTGTTCAGAGTCAACCATATTTGCCAAAAGAATAGCCCATTTGTCTTGTAGTTCCTCATCTTCCTCCAATGCAGAATAGTCTAACAACGGGCATAAAAGTTTTAATGAAATTGTCTTAGGATTGATGTTATGTTTTTCGCAATACAATTTTGCTTTGTTCAACATCTTCACCTGGTTTTTAAATTTCCAGAAAGTAACCTTTTCTTTTAGTAAGAGTCCTGCTTCTTCAACAGATGGAATAATTAATTTATCAAGAAAATTTTTTGCTAAATCAATTCCTTTTTCTACTGCGGATGAGGTTATGTCAATTTTCTTTCCTTCCATTTGTCAAAGCTGTTTTGTTGTTTAGGGTGTTCAAAATATAGCAGCCAACGTTCGAGTGCTTACGCCGTTGCGTGTTTTATTGTTTAGTTGAAAAAAGATATGTTGTTTGCAAAATTGTTCTGTTCACCTGCGTTCAGTCGCCAAGCAATGGCGTAAGCACTTATGTTAGGCGAAATTCGTCGATTAGTTTTTTTTGAATATCTGCCAAGTCATGGTGAAAGTTTAAGTTAGGAGAAATAACAATTGTCATAATTTGCTCTGTTGTTAAAAGCATATTGTCAATTGTATTAAACATAAAGAACAAGTCCATAAAAGGTTTATTATTTGTCAAATTGCCAACGTAAAGGTTAAAATGCTGAAATTGAGAATAATATTTAAATGCGATAAAAATATAACCGAAGTCTTTACCTATCTTCTCTTTTATTCTTTTATATTTTTCACTTTCTGTCAGAAAAAAGCCATTGTCATTTAGTCCTTCTTTTAAAAGCTGAGAAGTTGTTTGTCTAATTTTCTTTTTTGTTTTTATTTTACCAAAGTCGTCAAAAAGATTCTTTGCTTTAAGATTAAAAAATTCTTTTTTCTTATCGAGGGATATATTTTGATCAACACCAAAATATTCTAAAATTTCATGTTCTTCTTCGATGGTTGGGATTATTGATTTTAAAAACTCTGCTGAAATAACATTTAATTCATTGTTTAGTGCAACTTTCTCTGTGTCACTTTTGTCATAAAATGTCAATAAATACAAAGCGGTAAGTATATCAGAGCAAATCGAACGAAGTAATAGGTTCAAGCTAATTTTTAACCGATAATCTTCTTTGAAATTGTCTAACAAACAAATTAGTCCTTCAGTGTTTAATCTAAATCTTGCAAAAATTTGAAGAAAGTGTTGGTCATAAGACTCAATTGTCAAGCCATTGTATGATTGTAAGTTAGTTTTTGCAAATTTTAAAAATTCAAGTAATGCATTTTGAATTGCATTTACTTGATTGCAAAACTTTTCTTGTTCTTCTTTTGATAAAGTGAGTGTCATTTTTTTCGCCTAACACCTAAATATACGCAAGTGGTGTTAATAAGGTTAAAAATAATAGGTTGATTTTCATATGCTATTAATTGCGTTTTTTATATTGACAGTTGCGTAAATCGAACATTAATACAAAGCATAGCCATCTCAGTCACATTATAAATATTGCGCCTAAGAAATAAGAATTTTATTTATTCACTGATGGGGACTTAGACTAAACAGGGGAAACTTAAAAGTAAATATTTATTTGAATATGAACAAGTTAATATGTTATTTATTTCAATTTCATACTTACACATTAGCCATTAGTGTATTAAGATTAAGAGCCTGTTGCAATAGTTGGTTCGATATTCCCTGAGAATTTGGTTTTCGATGGAAAAAGTTATCGAACCTAAAAAGTGAATGAAGTGTTTAGCCTGACAAGCAATATGGGTAAGGAGTATAAAATAAAACAGCCCAACAAAACTGTTGAGCTGTCAAGTTTGGCTCCCGAAACTGGACTTGAACCAGTGACCCTCTGATTAACAGTCAGATGCTCTAACCAACTGAGCTATTCGGGAATCCTTCCCCTTTCGGGGCTGCAAAAATAGGGGGCTGTTCTTTTGTGAACAAACTTTTTTTAAACTTTTATCAGAATAACCCCAGAAATTTTTGTTCTTCCATCCCTATATAAATGCCATCATCTTTCGTTTCTACAGGGTATGTTTTTAAAAAGTAACCCTCACCAGATACGTTGCGGCCGGTTTGCATATGAAACCGGTAACGGTGTAACGGGCAAACCACATTTCCGGCAGCATCTAAAAACCCCTGAGCCATAATACCACTGGCATGCGGGCATTTATGTGCAAAAGCAAAAAAAGTATTATTCTGTCTGGCCAGGGTAAGCGTTTTACCATTTACAGAAACAATACACATGTTATTAGGTTGCCAATAGATTACTTCTTCTACTTTATACCATTTATAGTGCTTAACTGCCGACATTAGAAATGAACTGTTTTATAAGGATACCTGATTTTGTATAAATGGCGCACTTTGTATAAGATAAAGCTTCTTAGAGCTTCAATATTTGTTTTTTCAAGTGCAGATACAAACACGCAATTACCTTCGGTAATGTGCTCCCATTTTTCCCTGAGTTCTCTTAATATCTCCACTTTCACATCTGCTTCCAGCCAGGCATCAAAATTTTTTTCCTCGTACAGGTCAATTTTATTGAATACTGTAAGAATGGGTTTGTTAAAGGCATTGATGTCTTGCAATGTTTTGTTTACAGTGCCTATCTGTTCTTCATGTTGCGGATGCGATATATCTACCACATGCAATAGGATATCGGCTTCCCTCACTTCGTCTAAAGTGCTTTTAAAACTTTCCACCAGGTGATGGGGTAATTTTCTAATAAAACCTACCGTATCACTTAACAGAAACGGCGTATTTTCAAATACCACTTTACGGGTAGTGGTATCCAGTGTAGCAAATAATTTATTTTCTGCAAATACTTCGCTTTTGCTTAACAGGTTCATTAAAGTGCTTTTCCCAACATTTGTATAGCCTACAAGAGAAACACGTATAAACTCGCCACGATCTTTACGCTGGGTAAACGATTGCTTATCTATTTCAGAAAGTTTTTTTCTGAGGAGTGAAATTTTGTCTTTTACAATACGGCGGTCTGTTTCTATTTCTGTTTCGCCCGGCCCGCGGGTACCTATACCCCCTCCTTGTCTTTCAAGGTGCTTCCACATCCCCTTTAACCTGGGAAGCAGGTACTGGTATTGTGCCAGCTCTACCTGCACTTTGGCCTGTGCCGTTCTGGCACGGCGGGCAAAAATATCCAATATCAGGTCGCTGCGGTCTATTGTTTTTACTTTCAGCTCTTTTTCTATATTGATGATTTGGGAACCGGTAAGTTCATCATCAAAAATGATCAGGTCTATGTTGCGTGAGGCCACATAATTTTTTATCTCTTCCAGTTTACCTTTACCCACAAAAGTTTTACTATCCGGATGCTGTAATTTTTGAGTAAACCTTTTTACGGCATGGGCGCCGGCGGTTTCTGCCAGGAAAGCCAGCTCATCTAAATACTCGTGCACCTGCTCTTCCGTTTGTTCTTTCTGTATTACGCCTACCAGCACTGCCCGTTCTTCGTTTTTAATTTTATGCTGTTTTTCTATCAAATTATTTGTTTTAAAGTCAAAGATAAATGCAATAAAAAAACCTCAACATAAGGTTGAGGTTTAAAAATATTTTGTACAAAGTTACAGCCCGCTAACCGTTAAGCCAATTTGAAATAAATTCATATCGGCTCCTGCCCCCGTTTTTAAAACACCTAATACATTGTATTCTGCATTTAATGAAAAGATGCCATAGCCTACCCTGCCTGTAAGTGCCAGCTTGGTGCCATTGAAGAACTGTTTGTCGTATTCCTTCATCATATAAGAGGCACCATAATAGCTTAATCCATTCTTGGTTCTCAGGTCTTTTCCTTTACTGTAGGCTTTTAGCAACAACCCTGCTTTTGCTCCTATGGCAGCCTTCCACGAATGCATAGGGTCTTGTGGTTTTGAATAATACCTTAATTCTACTGGTAATTCCAGGTAAATGGTGGTTACTTTAAATTTATTAAAGTTGGCAGAATCGGCATTAAAACCAGAGCGGAAGGGAAGCTTGGTACTGTTTGCTTTAATATCTACATAGCGGTGGTCGAAATAAATATTGCTGGTACCAATACCGCCTCCGAAAGCCAGGCTATACCGGTGATCTGATTTGAAAGGCTTATCAATCATGGCATACATATTAAAATGCCTGCTAAAACCTTTGGTGGCAACACTATCTGGTTTATTCAGCCAGGTATCGTATCCGTATTGTATCATAAAATGATCAGCCGGCCTTTTGGTCACATCAACCGTTTTTAGGTTAATAACAGGTACCACAGGCTTATTATCTATCGTTTGTACCGGTTTAATGGTTTTCTGTGTGGTACTGTCTTTTTTCTTTTTAGAAAATAAATGGCCCAGTTGTGCTTTAGAACTCAATAAGCTGCCCGTCAACAGCAGGAATAAAATCGATTTCTTCATTGTTTGGTTTTGTATGCAAAAAATACCTTTTTACGTAAGTGCAACAAAATAACAGAATAGAAGGCATACAAAGGGTTAAAAATTAGCAAAAGATAAAATAACAATAAGAAGAAACACTGACTATGTAGAATAAATAATGCCTTTATTGATTGAAAATAGACTGATTTCTATATTTTTGCGACCCCAAGCAAAAAAGCACGGCTTTTGGCAGAAGAGGAAGAAATGTTGATTGGGATTACGTGTAACACAAAAAGTAACCGTATTTTGAAATATATAAAGTTGAATCTGTATTCAACTTCGGGCCTATAGCTCAGTTGGTTAGAGCACCTGACTCATAATCAGGGGGTCCCTGGTTCAAGCCCAGGTGGGCCCACGTTGAAAATTAACCACTTACACCATTAAATGTGCAGGTGGTTTTTTATTTATGCCAAGTTCTCGCCAAGTTTTTGAAAAATTATTAGTGATTAGTTTTTGTGGTGGTTTCCTAAAATTAATATTGTATTATTTGTAAAAGTCCCGACAAAAATCGAACTTGTATCTAAAGTTTAGGAAACTTCTATTCTTTTAATAGTTGTAAAATATATTGATAATCAATTGAATAGTTGATAATTTGTGTAGGTAAGTGTGTAGGTAAATTGGGTTTTGCTGCACAGGGTGCTGCACATTGAAATAGTAATATAAAACCTTCGATGTTGAGTTTATGGGACTTTGATTAATGAAACGCTTCTTTAATAAAAATAAAGCCCCGTTTCTATAATTTAGGGTGCTACGAAATATAGGAGGAGCTCATTGATACATGTGTTCCATTTTAAAAAAGTTGTTTCGAAAAAAGCTACAAAATAGTATTCCGTATATTTAAATTAATTTTATAAATTAAGAACTAACAAGTAAATTCCAGATTATGCAATTTTTATATTTAGCTTCGGGAATATTGGCTTTCTTCTTATTCATTGTACTATTATTGATGAACAGGTTGTTAAGCACACGGGCTCAAAATGTAATTTATATTTTCGTCATTGTTTTATCTATCACAGCTGTTATATCATTGGTTATTAATCTTTTTCTTATTAATTCTGGTAGAACAGCACAAACCAAAATACCTTTTTCTTTTTTATTTCTTTTACTTTTGCAGATAATCGTAATGTTTAGATTAAAAAGAGTAAAATGAAGTTCGAGGCATTTAAAAGTCAACGAAATATATATCAACACAAGAAATGATTCCTTAATAGTTATTCCCCTGAATCAATTCATTGGACATATTGAAATAGTTTTGCAAATCAACTAAAGTTGATTCTGTATTTATTGTATCTTGAATAATAATTCCCTTTTCAATAAGTACTATTCGTTTGCTTAATTCTGTAACATAATTCAGGTCGTGACTGGAAAGTATGATTGTAGCATTATTTGCTTTATTATAATTGGTTAATATGTTTTTAAGCGTCATTTGAGAAGTCGGGTCAAGACCATCAAAAGGCTCATCCAGAATTAATACCGATGGGTTGGACAATAAAGCCGAACAAATCCCTATTTTTTGTTTATTTCCTTTCGAGAAATCACGGATAAATTTTTTCTCCTTCCCAATAATTTCCCCGTTAAAGAAAGAATCAAACTTCTTGATTCTTTCATTTACAATTTTTTTATTTAAACTATATGTGTTGCCTACAAAGTGAAAAAATTCCTCGGGTGTAAGAAAATCAATCAGGAATCCATCATCCAAATAAGACCCAGTGTAACTTTTCCATTTTTCAGAGTTGAAAATAGGCTCGTTTTTCGAATAGATTATCCCAGTATCCGCTTTTATCAGGTCAAGCATCAATCTTAGCAAGGTAGTTTTCCCAGCACCATTGTTTCCCACAATACCTAAAAATTCTCCAGAACCTATCTTAAGCTCTGGAATGCTTAAAACAATACGATTATTATATTTTTTTTCTAATTGTTGAATAATGATCATAATTACTTTGTTTATATACTCAGTTTACGATAGCCATAAAGATTTTTGTACTTACGTTTCAAAAAAAGGGTTGCAATAATTTGTTTTATCCACCAATTATGAGTGAGAACAAAAAGGCCTCCAATAATTATTAACATCATTTTCCCAACAAAATCGTCAAAAAGAAAATTGAATAATTTGTAAATCCCAACAGGCAGCAGTACAAGCAATATGGATAAGATCATCTGACTCCCTTTTAAACCTTGGTAATTGAAATATTGCTTTCTACTAAGGTCAATTCTTCCATCGTTAAAGCAAGCGAAGAGTAATATTATAAATGGTGTGACACCTAGATTGAAAACTAAGAAAGAAAGAAGTACTGATAAATCAACCTTATTAGTAATTAATAGAACAACATAGAATAATATAGTAGTAAGTAATGACAAGATTGCTATAATGTAATATTTAGCTTTAATATAGTTTGAAAAGTTAATCTTTAACACCATAAGAATATCAAAATAGGCGCTTTCCCAACTGAAAATCATCTGGCCATACATTGAAGAGCCAAAGCTTATTGCCAAAGGTATTAGAAATAACATAAGAAGGTGATTTTTTCCATGATCATTAGTTAACATGAAAAGGAAATAACCAATAAAAATAGGGATCATGGACAAAAGCTGCTGTGTTCGTTTATTGCGCAATAATAAATTTACTTCCAACCAAATAAGCTGACTAATTTCACTAGTTTGTGTAACTCCATCCCAGTCTGCAATTCCGGAAATAAATTGAAAATGTTTATTGTTAGTTAATTCATCGAGGTAAAGCTCATTGCTCAAAATTTGGAATATGACCATTAGAGCTCCTAAAATGAGGGCTGCTAATACAATGATAAGAATAAAATTTCCGGTTAATAGCCAATTCCCGAACACAAGTGAAGCATGATATATGGATACATTTATCTGCTCTAGCAGGAATAAGGCAACTGGTATTGCCAAAACAAATACAATATAGGTGATATTTCTTTTGCTTAATAAACCATACAGCACTGCAATGGCATTATTTAAAACGAGCAAAAGCATAAAGACAGATACAAATAACAAAGCTGCTAACATTCCGTATGTGGGTGTTATAATGCTAACTGCTACCGGTATTAGAATAAGCCAAGGAAGTAAATTGAATAAATTAAGAAAGCTTTTGAAAAGTAAAAACCATATTATTTTTTTACGGGATATGCAAAGACGCAAATAGGGTGCGACGTGCAGATTTGGCAATGTCTGAAAAAAACATCTAAGAAATAAATCGGCAGCTATATAAAATAATATGGTAGAATTAAAAGTCTTTACAAGATTGTTTCCAAATTTTTGCAATATTTCACGAATAAATATTCCAAAAAAAAAGAATATGAAAATTGTATTGGCAGCTACTATAGCTAAAATAATTTTGCCTATAAGATTGCGCCGCCAGTTTTCATTTCTAATAAATGCTTTTAGTTGATGAAGGAAAAAATTTTTTATTAGCATTAAAGGATTTTTTGTTTAATCATGATTCTAAACAACACTTGTGTTCATTTCGTTTGCGAGATTTTTTTCATAAATATGCCCGTCCTGAAGTATAAATGTCTTATCGGCAAATTTTGTCATAGTCATGCGATGAGTTATGATAAAAATGGACATCTGCCCTTTAAGGTACAGAAGCAAATTGATTACAAAATCTTCTAGGTTCTTATCCATTGAAGATGTTGGTTCATCAAGAAGGAGTACTTGGGGTTTTTTGTAAAGTGCCCGCGCCAGTGCTATTAATTGTTTTTGACCGCCGGATATATTTAGACCCTCATCTCCTAGAGGTGTGTTATATCCTTGGGGGAATTTATTGAAATACTTGTCAAATCCGTATTCAGAGCAAAATTTATGAGCAAGATGGATGTCTTCTGTTTCTGAACTTAGACAGATGTTCTCTAATAGAAAACCATTGAATATACTAGGCTCCTGTTGTACAACGCCAAGAGTGTTTCTCCAGAAGAATATTTGAATATTTTGCATTGGCATTTGGTTGACCAATATCAAACCATCATCAGGCTCGTAAAACCGTTGAAGAAGATTAAGAAGACAGGTTTTCCCGCTTCCACTTTCACCTACTAATGAAACGATTTCACCAAATTTAAATTCAAAGGATATATTGTTTAAGATTGCTTTTCGCCCTGGAAAACGAAACGTTACATCTTTGAATTCTAAAGAATTGAAGATGATCTGGGAATTGGATTTATTATTGCCGTCTGGGTGGTTCTGTTCTGGATATTCAGGATCTAAGCCAGTAAAATCATACATTCGTTCAAATGCGACCCTTGCACCTTGAATTCTGGTATCTGCAAAGGCTATATTTCCGATAGAAGGGAGCATTGTTCCTGTAATCGAAATTATAGCTATAAACTCGCCCAATTGAAGATTTTTAGATAAGACGAGAAAAGCACTTTCGCTTAGTACAGCCATCAGGAGTGTAACAGAAACAACATCTGCCAACAACTGAAGACTTATGCCAACTTTTCCTAATCGAAAAACCTTATCCTGAAATATTCCGTAAACAAGTTTGTTTGTAATTGCAAAAGTCTCTTCTTTGTTGTGAATTTTCACAGTGTCAATCCCTGAAAGGGTATTTATATAACTACTGGTCTTTCGTGCATTCGAATTCATTACTTCATATTGATGGTAGATAATTTTTTTATGATAGTACTTTTCAATCAGAAAAAAAACAGGAATGAATAAAGTAGCAAGAAGTCCTACTTCCATGGAATAATAAAATAGGATGCTTATCGAACCAAGTGTCAACAAAACATCTTTTATCAGATCTCCAAAAATAAAAGCCAATACTATTTGAATCCTTGAAGTATCCTCCATTCTGGCTACAAGTTCCCCAACCTTTCGGTTATTAAAGAAACCTTTTGGTAATAGTAACAAACGGCTGTAGAAGTAATTGATCAAACGGTTGTTGAACTCCCTACTTTGGACATTTAATAAACTGTTTCGTAAATAACCAATTATGCTCCTTACTAAAAGAATAAAAGATACCAGTACTAAGCCAATTATTAGCTTATGGATATTTGCATTTGGCAGAATATGATCCACTAATTGCTGCGAAAAAATGGAAATAATTATTCCCGAAAAAGAAACGATCAATCCCAGAAGTGTTATTATAAGTAAAATGGAAATGTCGGCATAAACCAATTGCTTCAACCACTTTCTTTTTCCCCGACTTCCAGACATTGCTTTTTTAAAAAAAACGGTTTTAGTTAAAGTTAAAAGTATGCGTGATACCCATATTTCAGATAGTTCTTTTTCTGACAAATAAACCATTCCCTTTGCGGGGTCACCGATTAAAAAAAGCCCCTTTTTAAATCCATAGCAAACTACATAATGATTGAAGTTGTTATCTATGATAGTATGCAAGATACAAGGAGAGTCAATACTTTTTAACTTTTCTAGTATTGTTTCGTGTCCGCTACTTTTAAGCCCTATTTTATTTGCTGCCTGAGAAAGCCCCAATAACGTTGTTCCCTGTCTTGTCGTGCCACTCAATTCCCTGAGTTTCTCTAACTCAACATAACCACCATGATATATAATTATAGCAGATAAGCAAGCCACCCCACAGTCTGACTGGTCTTTCTGTAAAGTTGGGAATTTAATATTACGGGATAACTTCATTAGTTGATATCTTTTAATATTACGTCCAATGGAGTTTCTCCTTTATATTGTCTGACAAGAATGTTGTCAACATTATACAAATAGAGCATGGGCGTTATCGAGCAGTCAAATGTCTTAGTTAATGAAATAAAATCAAGATTCAGCATCAGTATATTTTTGAAGTAAGAGATATTTATTTTTTCTCCAAATTGTTTTAACGTTGATACTGGTTCAGCAGAAATAAAAAAAATAAACAACCGATTAAGCTTCTCCGAATTTTTAAGCAACTCGGTTATTTGATACTTACAATGGTCACAATCAGAATTAAATATGACAATCAGTTTGAATTTTGGTAATTTTTTAAAAAAAGATATGTCTATTTTTTTCCCATCGATAGAAGTGTAATTCAATTCAGGAAATTTGTTGGTATTATCTTTTTGATTCGTTGATACAGTAAAAATTCTGTATTGTAGTCGTGCAACAAAAAAAAAGGAAAGTACAATAAGAGTTATTAAAACTGTAAATCCAATCTTTTTCTTCATGTTTCAAATTATTAGTTGGTCAGTTAGATATTAATAATTAATTAGTAGGAAACGTATAAGTTAATTCCTGCATTGAGCATAATCCATATCACATACCCCGTTCCCATATAAATTAAAGTAAAACGTAGGGCATCTTTTAATTTACTTCCAATAGCTTTCGAAAGTATATAAGATATAACAAAAAAATAAGCGACCAGGTACACACTTAAAGACTTCAATATAATATTGACACCTGGATATGAAAGAATGGTAGAATTGAACAGTTTGTCCATTGAGAGTGACATGTCTATAAAGGGCTTATGCGTATCTTGGCTTAATAGCGATGTGCCAATTATCAAAAAATCTCTAAGTAGAAAGACAAACTCCGACAAAAAAAGAATTGAAATTATCAGTTTGAAAGAAATTCCTTTTTTTTCACTGATAAAGCTACCCATTAATAAAATAAATGCAAGAAAAGCAACCTTTAACACTACGAAAACGACTACTATTGTTGGAAACGCCCAAATATATTTTTGGGCATCATGAGTAATTTTTATGATGTGTTTCTTTGGGGCAAAATAGAATAGTTTTTCAATAAAAGTGTAGTCTAAAACCTTCGAATAGTATAAATAATAAATAAAGAAGTAAGTAATAATCAGGATTAAACTTACTTTTAACCAACTGGGTTTAAAAATTCTACTATGTTTTAGAATCATTTGTAAATACATTTTTATTTAAAATTTTACACCTAAAGAAACTTGAAACACAAGGATTTCAGGTCTTTTTCCTAAAAATAGGTGGGGTATGTATTTCTACATCCCCCACCGTTAATCTAACTCTGCTGATATCCACAAGCGGTAAGCCATGTGTCATAAGCATAAGCAGTAGCAATAACACCTCCAACACAACCAACTCCTGTTGTACATGAAGCACCACCAACTGCAGCGGTTCCAATAGCAAGAACAGTTGCCAACCAGCAAGACATGCCACCTTCAACTTTTTCCATTTCATCAACAGAAAGAGTCTTGATTGAAAAATTTTCCATTTTACTGTTTTTAAATTGTTTAAAATAGTTGCATTCAACACAGTTATATCAACGCATAATATAACGTTCCCATTACTGTGAATAGGTTTTTCAGTTTCGCTTTTGGCCGGACTGTCAATAACTAAGCTCCGGGTTGTACCGTTTCAACCAACGTCCTTTTTTACTTTTTCTTTGGGTCAATTAAGGAGTAATGCCCCGCAATTCGTAGCTACTGAATATGTTTAAAAAGATTCTGTTATTCATGTTTTGCTCAAATTCTGCCTATCTACATTAAAAGCAAATTGTTTATTACCTGCTTGAAAAATTTTTATTTTGAAAATTACTTTTTAGACTTTTCTAAAGATTTATAAACTTTGAAGCATTTTCTATGAGCACAATATTTTAACTACCGCCACTTATCGAACTATAAGTAAAATTCATAGGTTTATTATCATCGAATTTTACGCGACAAGATTTGTCATCGAACACACTTGTCATTATTTGACCTTTCGAGATAGTAATCATTAACTCATTTTTTTTATTTTGATTTCTAAGAGTCAGTATCAATGTAGAAACACTTTGATATGGGAAATTAAACTCCACCTCATTTGTTGAAGCACAGATTGCATAATACCTTTTCTCTGAAATCATTTTGCAACACTTTCAGAATAAGTCCAACTAGTCTGATCTTCTACTTTATTTGTTGCCGCCGAATCTGGAACTACAATCTGCTCTGTTTTATTTTATTTATACTGCTTTTTTGTTTCTATAGCTAAATATTACCCCAATAATACCAAGCATAATTAACACTCCAAAGCCAAATACTAAATCACTTTTTCATTGAAGAAAAAGAATTACCTACAATAATTAAATGTATATAATTAATTTATCATATTAGTATTATCACTATTTTATTATCATTATTATCATACCTGTAATAATATTTTAAGGTTACGCAAGTACAACTTGATACTTAGTATATTTTATACCAAGTCGATTTCAATCACATAAGCACACGTAACCTAGTATGATTTAATATGAATCATTTCAAACTGAACAATAATTATAGGGGATTTTTCAACTCCGAATAGAATTAAAACTAATATGTTTTTATGACATAACAAAAAAAATTATCAATAAAATAAATAATAAATAATAACCTTAGATTTATGTGTAGCCTTTTCAAATATTAATTACTTTTCTGGTAATCAATATAAATAACTGAGCCTAAGCAATTAAGGGTAAAAAGGGAAGGAGCGTTTTAAGAGAAATAAACATTATTATATAAATGAATTTTTATTTATTTTACATCTTAAATATATTCTTTACCACTTCTAAATCCGATGGTGCATTCGGGTCAGCTTCATGGTAACAATAATCCTTTGGATTAGGTGGCTCAATCTTCCGCTTATGCTCTTATAAATAATATTGGCCAAAATAAAGAGGATACATCAAATGCCAAAACTGTATTACCGGAATGAATAGTGTCGATCAATATAAAGATTCTGTTGGGGCAGGAAAAAGTTTTCTTTATATTCTCCATTAATATCAGTGAAACTTATACCTAAAGCAAATATATTATGTCTGAAAAACATTACGTATTCGCTTACCCAACATCTTATGTCTTCATGATTTAAATCGTTTACTCTTTTTAGAATGCAATTAAACTCTTCTATGGCTTTTCTACATGGTATAACAAACGTATAAAACCGATACAACTTTTGTAGTTGATATAGTTTGCTTCGTTCAGGATTAGGTTCAAGAATAGTATCGTTGAAATCTTTAACAGACTTCATTTCGTCGAGATATTCTTCAACATCAGTTATTGTGTAATAAATAGTAATCGTATTTTCCATAACGCCATTTTTGTTCTCGTAATTCTATCTGTAAAATTCGATAAGCTTACCTGAATTACTAAATGAAAAAGTTACTTTTACTATCTGCCGATTACTAAAATATACAGAGCAGCAGTATGGTTCATCTGATTGAAAATTTCGTCTGAATCTTGTTTCTCCAATTATTTGTCTTAAGCCTGCAATTCCAATATAATTATCTTCCTCAGGAATAGCAACATACATAATCCGATCATTACTTGTAAAAAGCTTATTAAATGATATGCTATCACATAGCTCTTCAAATAAGTTATCGTTATGTATGTAAGCAGGAAATCTAATTGATGAAGGAAATTGGTCTTCAAATAAAGGTGCTGGTGCTGTTTTAGTAGTTGATATTTTAGGCGACAAAAGACCCGAAATAATCAAAGCGGATTATGGATTTAATTCATTTTATCAACAACAATCGGACAGGTATAGTATTTTAATTTACAGTTATGATAATACTACTGGAAAATATGAAATTGTAAAGAATCCCCGCCCAATAGGAGTTTTTAGTAATAATGATAGAGGTACAACTTCAATTAAAGTTGCTGACTTTAATAATAAAGGGTATTTAGATTTAGCTATTGCAGCTGAGGGTACGAATTTTAATGGAATTGAAATTTGGATCAACGATGGACAAGGAAATTTTACCCCCAAGTAATAATAAAATAGAGTTTGCTTTTACTGATATGCAGTTTCGGGAGTTTAGCGTTGTTGATGTTGATAATGATGGATGGCCAGATATTGTTTTAGACCCTTTTTAGTATGGAAAACAATTTATAGTAGGCGAAGTGGATATGATAATGGCACTGGTGGAGTTTATTTGAACAATTTAATTTGGAAAAATAATAAAGGATTTTTTAGTTTTCTATCAAAGACGATAACAGTTCCTAATATAAAGCCAGCCTATTTAAAAGGAGTATTAATAAATAATCAATTCAAATTTATTGGTATTGAAACCAATGTAAATACATCGTCTTTAAATATTTATGAAATTCCGGTAATTTTTTTATTAAAAATTAATGTCGAAATTCCAACCTTATGAACTAATCCTGTTAATAGACTATTCCTTTTTGTGTGACTGAAATAAATTGATGGTATTCTTTGACTTTATAATATATTCAACCGTGCTGTAATAGAACTTCTTGCCACCACGTTTTGTTCTGTATCCTTTTGCATTTAACAATTTTGCAATTTCAGTATGGCTAAAACCAAGCTTGTTCATTTTCAAAATCTTCCTAATCATCTTTTGTTCGGCTTCATTCTTCACCAAACTTCCATCTACCTTATCATAACCATACAAATCATTTGAATAGGGCTTATTGGTTGTTTTAAGACCTTTCAACACATCGGTAACACGCTGGCTCGTTATCTCACGCTCTAACTGACTAAGGGAACTGAGAATAGTTAAAAAGAACCTGCCATTGGGTGAGGAAGTATCAATACTTTCAGATAAACTATGAAATGTTATTCCTTTCTTATTCATGCACTCAATCGATGAAAGAGTGTCCATAGTATTGCGGCTAAAACGCGATAGAGAATAAACGACCACGCCATCGCAACCTTTGTTTTCAACAATATTCATCAATTTTATATAACCATCTCTCTTTGATGTTTTACCACTAACACCTTCATCTACGATTTCTTCAATGAGGTCTAAATTATGCAGGTCACAATATTGCCTAATCTTCAATCTTTGGTTATCGATAGAATGACCTTCTAATTGGTATGAGGTACTGCACCGGAGGTATGAGACGATTTTACCCATTTTTTTCATTTTAGAGCCTAAAACTACGCCTGAAGCATATGAAATAGTGCTTATAAGACAGTACTGATAAGGGTTTTAGCGCATTTTTAGCACAAAAACAAGTGTTTCTGGGCGTTAATTTTTTGGATTTTACATTTTTTAAACGCCGTTTAAGATTTGCTTAATCAACCAATTTTAGCATTTCAATAGCACAGTAATGATTATAAAGTTTGCTAAAAATTCAACATGCAATACTAATCAAATAAGTCTCTTATTTTAACTTCCAAACCTTCGCACAACTTTAACAAGTATAAATATGTGGGGTTAATGTCACCTACTTCAACCCTACTGATTGATTGAGGGTCTTTATCTATAAGATAGCCAAGTTCCTTTAATGTCAGGCCTTTAGCAAGTCTTATAGATTTCAGCTTGCTACCTAAATTCTTTAATTCACCCTTATCTTTTTTGGTGATGGCCATATACAACAGTAGCCATAACTATTAAATTTTCTATCAACGGATACGTTGATATTTGAGAAAATAGGTATAACTTGTTTGGCATTGATAACAGACTTTTTACATCTTATATAAATAAGTAGTAACTGGAGAATTTGATTGGAATTATTTCAGAATAAACAATAAGCTGCAAACAGATTTATTATCACTACTAACCCAAATTAAATTTATTATAATGAGCCACTTTTGTTCTAACTGCGGAAATCAAATTGAAGAAGATGCAAACTTTTGTTCTAATTGTGGGCATAAAATTAATTCAGATACAGATGTTTCTCGCAATAACATTACGATTGAAAAAGATACAGATGCCGAGATCGAACAATCAAATATTAATGAAGAAAATGCACAACAGTGTGAATATAAAATAGATCAATTAGTAACGATTATAAGTGAAACAAAATCAGAAAATATACCATTCCAGATTATTAATGTAATTGAAGAAGACACTTTCAAATTTCAAGTACAAAATCAAAATGGCGAGATATTAAATAAGTTCTTTTGTTCTGAAGAGCTCATTCTTTATAGCGGATTTGGAAAAACTTATAATACCGAAGGTGAAATTACTTATGAAGGGAATTGGGTTAACGGTAACAGACATGGGAAAGGTAAAATGAAATATACTGATGATGATAAAGATGAAGATGGTCGCATTTATGAGGGAGATTGGGTGGATGGCAAAAGACATGGAAAAGGAATTTTAAAATGGATTTCAGGAGGTTTTTATGAAGGAGATTGGGTGGATGATAAAAGACAAGGAAAAGGAAAAGTAAAATATTTTGGGAGAGAAGATATAGATTTTAGAGAAGTGTTTTATAATGGAGATTCCGGAGGCACCATAATTGAAGAATATGAAGGAGATTTTGTGGATGGCTTTATACAAGGTTATGGTAAAATGAAAGATGCTGATGGGTCGGTCTATGAAGGATACTGGGTTTCACAAACGTTGCATGGATATGGTAAAATGAAATTTTATGATGGTCGTAATTATGAGGGCCATTGGTTTCAGGGAAGCATACATGGAAAAGGAAAAATGAGATATGAAAATGGGGATATTTATGAGGGTTATTGGTACTGGGATAAGCAGCAAGGTAAGGGTAAGCTAAACTTCAATGGTGGTGGTTTTTACGAAGGCGACTGGGTAGATAATAAAAGGCATGGAAAAGGAAAAAACCAATATGCAGATGGTGTTTATTACGAAGGAGATTGGAAAGATGATAAGAGAAATGGGAAAGGAATTTTACTTTATGATGATGGAAAAATTTGTTACGAAGGGGATTGGCTAGATGATAAACTTAATGGGAAAGGTAAGAAGATATATAAAGATGGTTCAATTTATGAAGGAGATTTTGTTGACGGTTTTGAAGACGGTAATGCCATAGTAACAACTAAAGATGGAAAACTTAAAAGTAAATACAATCATGGGCTTCCAATTGGTGATGTAGAATTTACAGATAATAATGGAGTTGTGACAATAGGTGAATTCAAAGTTACAATTCGAGATAACAACGAAAACCAATGGGATTTTATTCCCAAAACTAACGCACCAATACCCACCAATACAAACGATACTTCCAAAAAACCCAAAGACGGAGCTGGGATAAGATAATACTATGCAAACACAATATTCTATATCTGAGTTCGCTCAGGAAATAAGGAAACAATATCCGGGAGATTATGATGATTTAACAGATGCTAAACTTGTAGAACTATGGCTAAAGAAGTATCCGAATGATAAAAATAAAGTTGCATTAAATTCCGTTGCTTCAGCCATTCCTGAAAAAAAAGAAAATAATAACAACAACTCTTCAAAATATATTAAGTATATAATAATTGTTATAATTCTTTTTATTGCATTTAAGACAAACCCAGATTCAAAAGATTTTACAGATAAAGCCATTGAGATATATCAAAATCAGTCTAAAAATAATAATCAAAAAGATAGTGATGCATTCTCTAAGGCTCTTTCTGAAGGAATAGCAAGGTCAGTAATTGCAGAATCAGTTAAAAGAACTGATTTTTATGTTTGCAGTTTTTATAATCTTAAAATAGAAAAATCAATTCTGTGGGATGTGCGTGCTACGGGAGAAGCATTTGGAATTTTCGGATTCATCATTCCTATAAGTTATTCAATAGACAAACCCTAATTTATATTGGAGACATAACTTTAAGATTTTATGAAAAAATTATTCATCCCCCTAATACTTTTTGGTTTGGCTATCACAAATAATTATGGTCAAATTAATCATGTTAATAAGGATAGTCTATCAGCTGCAATGTCAATCTTCTATCATCAGCAAAAAAATAATATGGATAAGTTTAAAAATTTTATTAAAGAATTTGACCAAGACCAGTCATTTTGGATAAATGAATATGAATCCGTTATAATGCAAAAACATACGGACTATCTTAAAATGTATAACGACATTATTTTTATCCGATACACGTTAAATCTACCAGATTCTTTATCAATTCAATATTTTGATTCATTAATTATTTCTGTAAAAGATGATTATCAAAAAAGAAATTTTAAAGACCAAATTGTACCTTCTGCAAAAAATATAAAAGAAAATACAACCATTACTCTTTCTGCTTTCGATAAAATTACTAACTACCAATTCAGAACTTATGTTGATAATAATGAAAGACAATGGTTAGTAAATGAATTAAAAAAATATTCACATCAATCTATTGATGAAAGCAAACTTCCTATTTGCGATGGGTACTTGAAATTAATGGTTAATACTGCGAAGAAAGAATTTTTCGAAAAAAAGAAGAATAAATAAGATGTGGTCTACAGGCTACTTTTTTACCGGTGCTGATCGCAAAATTGTTTGGCAACACGATGCAAATCCATGAAACCCTGATAACCAACCTTCAGGGCCAGCAGCTTCAGAGCTAATTATTGTTTGGCAGACAAAATAGATGGAGATCACCGGACTACAGAGCCCCGGGAAAATCTAAAATTGGTTGGCAGGGGTTATCAAAATCTATATCATCTTCAAATGATGGAATGTTATCACCCCAATATTTTAAATACTCTTCAATTAAATCTGCCATAATTGTTTCTGCTGTTTTTATATCAGTACAGAATCCGATTGATTGATTTGGTTGAATATTGTATTCATTGATAATTTTCTCCAATACTCTTCTCGCAAATAGGATTGACTTTAGATTTAAATGGTCTTGCTTTTTCCCAATTTCGGGGGCAAGGTAAAATACAACCTGATTATCCTCGGCTGGGATTTGGTATTCTTTACTCATGGTCTTTGTGTGTTTGCTTCGGTTATTACTTCCTGCATCAGCTGCTTTACTTGCGCCTCGGTGAGAATTAATTTTAATCGATTTGTTTTCATTTCTACTCTTTATAATAAATATCACCGTTCCCACAAAAAGACACGAAGCACATAAACTATTTACGATAAAAAATGGGTTAAACTTCAAATAAGAGACAGTGCCATACACCGATAAATGCCAATCAAAAATGTATTACAACTACAGAGGAGATTTGGGTTTGAATATATATTAACTTGGATTTGAAAGATTATATAAATTGGGCAGGCTAAAAAATTTGAGGATAATAATATAAATGAAGATCACGACAAAATATATATAGTTGTTAATTGAAATAATCGAAAATATCTTGATTCCAAACCATAAAATTCGTAACTATTAATCCGAATGTGCTTTGGTCAATAAAATCATCAAGTTGAAATATTTTAACTCGCTTGCCAATCTTTCTTACTTCAGCATTGCGAACATGAAACTTTAATCTGTTATTAAATTCTTCATTTGAATAAATTCTAATCGCCCCATCACAGTGTTTTATCAAACCAGTTACTTTGTCAAATATTGCATGAAAATATCGGCTTCCGCGAATTTTCAAATCTTCAATTTTTGGTAATTCTTCGCAAGTGAAATGCAGTTCATTTTTTTCTGGTCGCCATACAAAGTCAGTCCACTCTGTTCCTGAAATAAAATTTTCATTCATCCATCTCCCATGCTCATCTTCTTGAATATTTTTTAATCTATTCCAATCTAATTTTCGACCATAGATTGTCATCTTATAAAACATCGGACTATAATCAGAACAGTGTTTTTCAACAAATGGGTCAAGACGAATTTTAAAATTTAAACCCCTTTCTTCGATTAAATTTGATATTACAGATGAAATCCAATAACTAGAGTTAGATGCATTGGTAGAAGGCGATAGGCTATAAACGTAATCTTTGTAATTGTATCCATTATTATATAATGAAAACTGATTTGTGTAAACAAGATTATTTTCTAAAATATTAATATCATTGAAGTTTTCAGAAGTATAAGGAAGTGTTTTATTTGAAGTGTCACTTAAAATTTCAAGCCTTTTTTCAGCTATTTCTTTTTGAATTGTCTCAATTAAATAGAATTTACATCTACCCCTATGCTTATCTTCATATCTATCCAAAAACTTATCAATATTGTTTTCTTCTACAAATTTTTCGAGTATTACAGGGTCGATATTGTCAATATCAAATTGTAAATTGGTATAGCAAGGATGGGTTTTATTAGATAGAACTTCTTCTAACTCAAAAAAAGGGTCAATAAGCGAAGATTTAAAGTATTCAAAACTTTTAAATTCACTTTCCATAAAAAGTAATTTAAACATTCTCAAAAAACTGAATTGCGAAATTGCAGAAGTCTATAATGACATCTTTATCAAGGTCGAATTCCTTCCTATTACCTAAATAATTATGAGAAGTTGGAGTTATTTCTTTCCCCTCAAGCAACTCCGATACTGTTACACATTTAATATGTTTTTTGGAAACCAGTATTATGTATGCATTGGTGTAAGGATAATTTTTTGGAAGGTCTTTAATCTTAAACTCACCGCTTGATCTAAATTTTACTTCGACAAAATAAACGTCTTTTGTTTTCGGGTTCTGCATTACAAAGTCTGGCATTCTTCTTATTTCTTGTGCAACATCAGAGCGAACACCTTTCAATAATTCCATTATACCCGGAATTGTATTTTCCATACCATAGCGGAATACATTATAGCCAAGACTTAAAAATAATTCTTGAATTAAAGTTTCTGCGATACGTCCTTTTATCATGCCGTATCGATACTTTCTTTCCTTGTCTGTCAGACCGCCGAGATCATCTTCGTCATCAAAATCGTCAGTCTCTATTACTGTTTTTTGATTTTTTTTATGGTAGCACTTGATACATAAGCCACCATTAAACTTTGTGTATTCTCCACATTCAATGCATTCTGCCATAGTGTGAGTTTTATTTTTGTGTTTCGGGAAATAGAATCAATAAACTCAATTTTTCTGTGCCGCTATTTATTTCAATTATTAATGTGATATGACCAAGATTCCAAGTTCGCCCTTTCCAAGTTTTTTTGTTTATTTCATCTATTTCTTTTTCCCATTCAAACTCTCCTTTTAAATTATTATCAATACCAAATAACTTCACTGCCTTGTTTATTACTCCTTGATATTCTCTGTAAAAACTAAAATAGGAATAGTTCTCTGTCTTTCTTGAGAGAAATATATAATTTCTATTATTTTCTGTGATATTCTCAAGCATGTTAAAATAGCCGAAATAATTATGGAATGGTTTAATCGTAGTGGTGAATCTATCATTTGTAATTGCTTGCCTTGAATTTATGACCAATCCGTTTTGTATGTCATTTATTAGAAGATCAAAAAAGGTTTTTGAATCATTTTCTGTTCTTGATAATAAATAAAAGTATTCAATAAATTCTTCTATATGATAAACTTTTGTTTTAATGTTTAGCAACTTGTACATTGCTTTTGTCTTTTTTAAAAATCCATTATCTCCGGATACGACATAATCGCAGAAAGCTCCATAATAGCTATGATATCCATCATTGAGCAAGCTTCTAAATTTTACTGATTTTGATGGCTCTTTGCTAATTCCTAAAAGGTCAAGCGTAAAATATGCATTAATAAAGAAATCGTAATTTGTTATTTCTTTGCCCCCGTTTGGATTTAAGTTTCCATTTACATATTCAATGAATGTTTTTTGCAGCACAGAATTTTTTAGGTCGTCATTAAAATCTATATCATTTATGTCAATTGGGTATTTTTTGTTGTTAATGTACTTATCAGCAATTATTCTTAATTCTTTATAGACTGATTTATCTTCTTGCATTAATTTCAAAAAATCCATCAAGTGTTCAGACCATTCAACCAATGTCATTGAAGAGTTACCAAAAGGTAAAACTTTGCTTAATATTTTATTTTGTTCACCTGCTATTACTTCTGATTGTAAAAACCCAAAGTCTAACTTATGATTCAATAAGGCATCCTTTGCTAAAGCAATTTTCTCATTTTCTTCGGGCGTAGTTAAACTCAAATCAATATTATCAAATAGATTAGTAAGTGAAAAGGGTTCTTCTTCAATTTCAACATCTTTAAATGCTTCGAGCGGTTTTGCTAAATATGCAGAAGTGGTTTTGTTTGCTGCGTGATATGACAAATAATTGTCCCCAACAAGTGTTTCAATGAATTCTAATTCTTTGTATTTGATATCACTTGGGTCATTTTTTAAATCAAGCAAATGCCCATGCGAATAGCAGTAAAGAAAATTTTTTTTGTTAGAATATAAATCATTTAAGAATTTCTGATATACAGGATCTGTACCTTTAAATAGGTAACTGAATATTTGTTTATCAAAGTAAATTCTTTCCAAAATTTATCTACTCTTTTTTAAATGCTTTTATTTAATTGTGAAGTCTCCTTCTTTTCATAATATAAAATCACTTTGTCTGTAATTGAAATTTTATTTGTTTCATTTAGTTCCAAACTATACATATCTATTTCTTTAAGTCTTGTTATATCATCAAGAACAAACGATGGGAATAGTTCAAGATTCAATCTGTTTTCATCATTGTGTTCATTTATATTTTTTATTGAAATCGGCAAAAAAAATTGAAAAATAATATTGGCAAAATTTATCAATAAAACATATTCAGGAAATTCAGTGTTATTTATTAATGTTTTTTTTGCTCTATATAAATTCACATTAGGTATTAAATGAAATTTAGTTTTTAACATGTATCTCTGAATTGTCCATATTTGCATACCATTCATAATTGGCTCCTCTGAATTTAGGAATTCAAAGTAATGTCTGTTTGTTTTTAATTCTTCTTCTGTTAAAAGAGATAAACCCATTTTTAGAAAAATTTTATACACTGAGAAAGGCCGAAATTTTTTTGTTCTAAACTTTATCGTTAATGATTTTTCTTGCTCATCATAATTAAAGTCATTAAGATTGGTTCCGAAGTTGAGATTCCGACTATTATTTATGGATTTTAAAATTGTAGAATTTCCGTAAGGAATTTTTACTGATTGAAAAGTTGGAGTACCTTTCTTTGTTTTGATATTAAGTAAAGCAAGATAATGTTGAATCATCGTCGCAGTATCATTCTCAAATTTTTGAAATTTTTTATTACACTTATCGCATTCAAAATTCGAAGTAAGATTATTTCGACCAAAAAGTTCGGGAACTAAATGTGGCACATTGTTGAATGTGACTGAAGGATACTGTTCATTACAAAACCTACATCTTTTAATTGATGGACTACTCCTGAATGGCAGGATTTTATTAGTGGAGTTATGTAATTCATAAAAATCAAAAAAGCTTTCCATAATAGCAGATAATTAGTCTGTTTTAATCACCTAAATTTTTGAACATTAATCCTACATCACCATACTCAAGCACTTTTATATCAATATTTATTCCTTCTATTAAGTTCTGAATTGCAGGGATATACGAACTGTGAAAGTTTATTCCTAAGTGAATGTTTTTGAGACTGTTTCTAATCGAGCAGTATTCGTTATTAAAGTTATTGCTAAAATGTAAAAGTCTAATCTCTGTTTCACTTTCCCATTCAATATTTTTTGTAAAAAATAAAAAATTAAGATGTTCTTTTCGAAATATTTCTTTTAAATATTTTTCTCTGTCGCCATTTTTTATAGTTGTATGATCAATTAATTTATATTCTGGATGCTTATTGGGGTTATACTTAAAATAAGATATTGGCCTAAACAAATCAAAATCATAAGCAGTTTTATTTTCATTTATAAACTCTGTTTTGTCAATTTCTAAGCATACGCCTTTGTGATTGCCGCCATAGTGTGCCCACATCTTAGATAATAAAGAACCCCAATAAACATCAGTATCTTGACAAAAGCATAAAACCTTGCAGCCTTCTCTTATAGTTTCACTAATTTCTCTGTTTAGTTTAATTAAGTCATTATCGATTGGACTAGTATAGATATTATTTCGATGCTTAAAATAGAAGCTTTTGTTTTCTCTTGGATCATTTGTATTTTCTATTGGGGATAATAATAATTCAAATTTTGGTAAAATAAATTCAAGTGCAGTAGCTAAAGAACAGTAATAGTAAATTCTATTGTGTGGTTGAATGAATGGCATAAAAAGTAGATTATTTTGAGTAACTAAATATAATAATTAATTACGATTGAAGATATTTTAGCCACATAGGTTAATAGATAAACCGATTGCTCATCCTCAATGGAAAATTCGAACAAACTTCTACTGTTGCATCCGTTCTTAATGTTCTTGCTCTACCAACAGCCTGAATTAAATCGCTTTCAATAAAAGCAAGTTGAATATTTCTGAGTTCTTCATTGTCGTAAGTATTGAATTTGAATTTAAATCCGTTGTATTCTATTTTCTGAAAACTCATGGTTGTATCAATAGTTTTGAAATCTATTCTCAAAACTTTTGCGGTAAGCAAGTATTGAATATTATCTCTGTGTGGTGTACCAACTACTGCAATATCTTTTCCTTTTAAATTGTCATACCCACTGCAATTACCAAAATACATGTCATCAACCGGATTGTTAAAATGATGCTGAAATGACTTAAAAGTAATTACTGGTTTATCCCCAACAGTTTGACTGATATCACTTACATATCGTTGCAATGAATTGCGAGAACATGAACGGTTTGTGTATTGAATGATTTGACCTTGTTGTTCAACATCTCTGATGTCGATTACGTTCAACCTGTCACCATAAAGTTTTTGGTAGATGTAAATGGGAAGTGTGGCAGACAGAATAATTATTTTTTTATTCTTTGGTAATTGTCTTTTTACCACATAATGTATAACATCATAATTCTGTTCATCCTTCATCAAGTAGGAGCTATTGAAAAAATCAAAAATGTTGGTTTGAATGCTTGATACGGTTACTTTATCAACTAGTGCATCAATGTCAACGGCGAATAAAGGCGTTGCAGTAATTTCTGATGGGATAGTTGATTTCAAATAGTTGATGATATTGTTTAAATCATTATTATCTAATCTTGTTTGGTTATCTAATTTTTGAATATCAGAAATGGAAACTTGTTTTATATCTATGAGTGAGGTCAGTGGATCTTCATCAAATATTATTGTATCATGACTAAAATCTGAGTGTATTGCTCTTGCATGAGTAGTAAGAATTGTATTAGTAGAAAAATAGGATGATTTTAATTTAGATAAATATTCATCGGCTTGAATAATATCGTTATTAGAATATTTCCATGAGTTCTTTTCACTTACAACATCATACAAAACTGCTGTTGCTTTTTTGGGTAGTCCAATGGAATAATAGTAATCCAATTTTCTGTTGATGGAACTGTTTTCAAAAACAACTGCATCCGGCGTTGTAACATATTCTACTTTCATTCTGTTTCCAATCTCATCTTTCAAACTGTTGGTGGGAGCGGCTATCGTGGCTTTCGCTGATAATATTGCTTCGGTCTTTCCGATTGCTGTGGGAAGAATAAACAGATGGATTTTATCCGTGGTAGAATCATCCATAACTTCTGTAAAGCGGTCTAAAAACAGTGTTTCTGCTTCGCCCAGCGACATCCTTACAATAGGTTCAATCTGTTCAATATGTCCTCTTTGGTCTTTGGTAGCTGAAATTAAATCATGGAAGTCATTATCCTCTTTATATGGTGAAAATGAATGAATAGGAATGGGTGGATAGGATACCTTTTTCAAGTAGGTTAGGATATTGAAGTTATTCTCGGTGTAATGTGTTTGATTTAGATCGTTATAATATTTCATAGTTGTATTCATTAAGCTTCTTCCACCCCTTATGTAATAAAGATTTGTGGCTAGCCCAAATAACTGGTCATGGTGCAACCATTTCCCTTTTAAAAATTCATCAAATATTTTTACTCTTTGTCTTGCTACATCAAAATCAATGACCTCGCCCCCTTCTATGGATGTAGTGAGTTTATTATTAGAATCTGGCACAGAATGTACATTTCTATAGTTATTATATAGAAGTGCCTGTTTTGTGCCAGTTTTCATACTGGATTCTAAAAGAGCATTATTAATCTTTCTTGTTCGCCCGCCATCTTTAGCAATTAGCTCAATAGATAAAATATCTATTAATCTTTTTAAATGAATGGGCTGCTGATTTATAACATGAGCTTCTTTTCCTCCGAGGAATATTCTTCCTGCATTTTTACATTGCTTATCAGCCTCAGGAAATAATCCTAAAAGTGATGTCGTAATCAATTTTCTTAACGCTTCATTTTCTACTGGTTCATCAACAAAGAATATTATTCTGAATTTTCTGAAAGCAGAGCTATCAGAAAATGTACTATACCATAATTGAGGAAATATTTCCAATTCATTTAATCTTTTAAGTGCTTCATCAATAGAAATTAATCCTTTATCAAAGTCTAAAGCAAATACAGATTGTTGATACCAATTCGCATTGCAAATCTTTCCATTAAATAATCCGCCGCTCCAAGAATAACTATAAGGAGAAGTTGAGTAGGTGGCGAATTCATTAATGGTTAGTCCGGTTACCAAGTTTAAATGATTGGTGATGATTCCCATTTGCTTCTTGGATGGTTTATGTTGTTGTTGTGTCGGGTCAATAGTTATGCTGTAAGTAATTCCCGATGTGTTGATATTCATATGTATTCCATTTATTAATAAATACTATGGAATACATCAAAATCCATTGTGGCAAAAAAAATATGGCAAGTATTACGATTTACATCAACGGCCAAGTATTTATATATAAAGACAGCCATGGAAAAGATTAAAAGAACCAGAACTAAAAATGAATTTTTAAGACTTAGAATCGATAAGGTTGAAAAAGGAAGATTAGAAAAATTATGTAGCATCACTCGCAGACAGAAATCCGATATTATCCGGGAATCCTTATTTGATTACTTCAAGAGTAAGTATCCTGAATGTCTTATTATAGATTAAATATCCCTTTCCATTTTTTATTGTAAAGCAACCACCTTTTAGCCCAGCCGAAAAGGTGGATTGTTTTTTTATGCTTACCTCAGAGTGATTTTCAAAATGCAACCTTTTCGCCTAGCCGCGAAAGTGAAATATTTCAGTATAAATATGAAGTATAGGAATATTATAATAGATTATCTAAGGGATAACGCCCAAAATTTACTTTTTTTACCAAAGCTCTTTTTGTAAAGAACTTCTTGGCTTTCACATATTGTACAATTGCCAAATTTTGTAATGTCTTCTATGAAGGAACCATTTGGAGTTAGCATACTAAAATTAGTGACACCTGCTTTTTCAATCTTACCACTGACTGTTTTAATTATTTGTGCTAAACATATTACAGCTGCAACAGGTGCTAAATATGGTAAGATCGCAGTGTGTGTTTCTGTTTCTGTATTGATTGTAGGGAGTTCCACACCACCACAAATTGGAACAAATTCGGTTTTAATTATGTCTTTAAAAGTACAGGCAATACATTCATCGATAAGGGGAATATGACGACCAATATTTACACTCCAATTTTTTGAAGTTGTTGCGTGAAAAGTCAGTGGCGGATAATTATTTTGTAATGAAGCCCAAATATCTTTTTCATTTGCAAAGCAGCAAACCAAATCACAATTACTATTACTTAAATTATTATAATAGTGCGGAAAAATTTCTGCATTAATGTCATATTGATTTAACCATTGTTTATTCTGTAAAACCTTTAGCTCTCCTTTAATTGCTGCATCAGCACTGAAAAGAAGTGAACTGCTCGTGTTATGTATTTCTAACGGATCGGGATCAATCAAAAGAAAATTTGCTTTTAAACCTGTGAAAGGGAAAAGATAAACAAAGCTTGAACCAATAGCACCACAACCTATCAAGTTTATATTGCCTAAATCATACTGAACCCAATCCTGACCATCATCTTTTACAGGTTGATAATCATAGCATTCAAGATTCCAAACTGAATACCATTTTGTATATGGGACGCAGGGTTTATGTATAGAATATCTGAACAATTCTGCATTAACCAAACATGCAGCAAAGGAAATACCTATAATATCATTTTGTGATTTACTTTCCGGTAAAGAGGTCGTTTTATTAAATGAACAACAGGATAGCCAACCTTTGCCGTCAATAGAAATATAATCATGATCCATATCTGTAATTTGTCTTGGTGAAATAAAAACATTGATATGAGATTTGAATGATTTTATAGAATTGAATGTTACAGAAATGTAAGGATCATTTATTTTCAATAATTTAAGAAGATGTTCATTTATTTCGGGATAAGGGTTGTCAATTGAAATGTTAGAACACCATCTTGATAAAATATTTAAAGTAAGTTCAGTTAACTTTAATATTCTGTTTTCATTTATATTTTCTGGGAGGATTATACCCACATGAAAATTATCAAGGGCTGAAGAGTCATCTATAAAACTAGACGTCCTTAAATTTCGTTTCTGATACCACTGATTTTTATTTGTTATCATCTTAAATCTTTATAAAAAGGGGTAATAGAATTTGTTATTTCAAAATGTTCTTTAATATATCTATTGCTTAACCTGAAAAATTTTCCTTGATTAAATCTGTGTATACCACATATTTCAAGAGGAACCATGCCTATTTCGCCGAAGGAAGGCACAACAATCGATAAAAGATTCTGTGATTTAAATGCAGTCTCAGTATCATCAATCCAAGAATGATCTACAATTGTTCTTGGGTGAGAATGCACTTGTGCGAAATGGATTCTTTCCGCATCCATTAAACACTCAACATAATTTCCATTATCCTCATGATTTGTTTGAAAACCATATCTCGAAGATGTAACATGAGGTGCTATTGCCATATCGATTACGAACGTGTTATTATAAGTTGGTGCTCCAGCCCAATAAAGAAGACCTTCATCACCATTGTTTCCATAATCTCTAAGAATACTGATAGTCCACTCAACTACATCTGCAGCAATTTTGTAATAAAAGTCATCTTTTGGGGTCAACCTTCTTTTTTTCTTAAACATCTTTATTTCCTCCTTCCTTTATAATATGTTTTGTCTGAGATTCTTGAAAAAATACAATCAATAATGCCTGATAAATTTTTCAATCCCCCTGCGTTTTCTCTCCAGGATGGCATAGACCATTCCGAATGCACTCCTGTGTACCCTGCATAAGCTTTTCTAGAACATGGGTGACAGATAAATCCATTAGGATGGAAAAAACTGTCTACTCCTGCCGGATAACAATTTGGATTTCCAGTTTCTTTAGTTTCTGGATGAATAAATTCAATGAGATATGGTTTTTCCGGGTAGTCGTCAAAACCAAATTGAATGATATATTGCTCATCGTCAACCAGAGAACGCATGAGTACTGTAAACCTTTGACTTATTTCATCAAACAATGAAATATCAATTTTATGCGATTTGCAATACTCATTTGCATCCTCGATTTCTTGTTGAACGGTCAACAATGAAATTTCAGTATTCATTATTTAAGCACCAGTACCCAAGTCGGTAAAAACCAAAATGGTACAATCTTCAAAATGGTAACTATGCAGTGTTCTGCTACCTTCCAGAGCTGCAGTAGTTCCTTTAACCTTTAATTGATAATTACCGTTTTCAGCAAATTTGAACTTATTGCAGATCTTCCTTATCAGTTCTGCAATAGTTAGATTTGAATGAAAAGCAGCATGCTCCCATTTACCATTAGCAGTTTCAATTGTAAGGATGACTTTGTGTTCTTCCTTATGTTTTGAAACATAATTTTCAATGCCGGCCTGCGCAAGGTCAATTACCCTTTCATTAGTAATTAATTCATCTTCCCAAGGGGTTTCATTAATTCTAAACAGCGGCGTTTCTAGATCAATACCACCAAGATGTTTTAATTTTTCTCCCTTAATGAATTGTTCATGCCAATCATAGATTTTACCATTGATTGTAAACTGAAGAACGCCTTTTCCATGATGGGGCTCATGGGAACCATGTCTTAAATTCTCAGTGCTCATAATATGAGGTTTTAACTGATGACCCTCTTTTACAGGTGGTTCGCGAGGAATATGAACTTACCCGTGCACTGGAAAAAAATGGAGGATTTAGTTGCACAGATGAATTTTCTGTGTATTTTGTGTCCTCAAATAGGGTGTTACAGCGTAAAAGCTGTTTCAAGTCGCAAACTTATTTCCCTATGGCTCAGTCACCGGTGCAACGGCAACTGAGCTTTTTTATTTCCAATACAAATATACAAAATAGTTTGGACAAAATGGAAAATAATATTACTTTTGTCCACGACCGTTGATAAACTAATACACAACCGAACTACAAACTGCACAAAAAGATACTTATGAAGTACTTTCCCGAAAGGATGAAAGCAGCCCGCAAATTGAATGGTTATTCATTGCAGGATCTTTCTGATAAATTGTCTATTTCTCTGAGCAAACAAGCGTTGAGCCGATTAGAAACTGGAGAAGTAAAACCAGATAGCAAAACTATTTCGATACTTTCAAAAGTATTAAATGTTGGGGCGGATTATTTTTTTAGACAGCATTCTGTTTCATTAGATGATATTAAATTCAGGAAACTTAAGAGTTTACCCGCTAAAGAATTGGATAAAATTACCGCCCAAACAGTGGACTTTTTAGAAAGATATCTGGAACTAGAAGATATTCTAGGTGTTGATAGCCCACTTAATTTTTCTTTAAAATTAAAAAAAGTTGAAACTTTTGGCGAAGTAGAAAAAGCCGCTGAAGAGTTAAGGGAAAAATGGAAACTTGGAACTGATCCACTGCCTAATATTATTGAAATGCTGGAAGAAAATGGTATTAAAGTCTTTATTATTGATGCGGATACCTCTTTTTCTGGTATGTCAACTATAGTAAAAAATAAAATACCTGTGATTGTTTTGAATATTTCTCAAAGTATTCCTCAGACTCGAATTAGATTTACTGCATTACACGAACTGGCACATTTATATCTTAAGCTAGATCATTTGGATGAAAAGATATATGAGAAATTTTGTGATGTTTTTGCAGGTGCATTTTTGTTGCCCGGAAAAAAACTAGAAGCTTTCCTGGGTAATAAAAGAAGTAAGATACTTACTAATGAATTAATTATGATTGCTAGTCAATATGGCATTTCTATGGCAGCAATTATGTATCGTGCATTTAGTTTAGAAATTATTAGTGCTAGCTATCATAAATTTTTTATGATACGATATAATAAATTTCATATAAAAGAAAAAGAATTTGAAGTTTATAAAGGGAGAGAAAAATCTGATCGATTCTTGCAACTTATTTTTCGTGCAGTTGCTGAGGAAGTAATATCGACTAGTAAAGCAGCATCATTAAATAACCAAAAGCTTGGAGATTTCCGCGAAATCTTAGATGAGAAATGGTTATTACAGTAACAGATGCAAATATATTCATCGACCTTATCAAACTAGATATGTTGGGATACCTGTTTGGGGCAGAATTGGAGATCCATACAAGTTCAGAAATTATTGACCAATTAAATGAAAGCCAACAACAACAGGTTTCTGTTTTTATTCATTCCCGTTCATTAAATGTCACATATTTTACAGTTAATGAAATTGAAGAAATTCAAGCGGAGACTTTCCCAAGAGCATTGGAATTTCAAGATAAAACCGTTTATTATTTAGCAAAAAAAATTGATGCACAGGTTCTTACAGGTGATGGTGCATTGAGGAAATTTTGTATAACTAAACAATTAACTGTTCATGGTATTGTTTGGTTATTTGATAGATTGCTTGAAAAAGGATTAATAAATTACGCAGTTGCAATAAAAAAAATGGAGCATCTTTTATCATTTAACGATCGGTTACCTAAGACCGAATGCTTAAAAAGAATACAAGACTGGGGTCTCTTATAATATTTCAGATAAAGCAACAGGCATTATTTAAGTTTTATAAAACAGACAACTTCCAAAATCTCAAAAAATTTCTGTCAGGATTTTTTCGCTACTCTGTAGCCCTATGGGGGGTGTCATATATATGTATATATAAGAGGGGATACCTGCCATCTCCTGCCTGCCGGACTTCCCTGCCCCCGGGATATATGCCCCTACAGAGCCAAAAAAATGATTGGCAAAAAATATTTTAGAATATAATGTGCTGACCTTCAGCATATTATTTTAAAATCATGTGTAAGACCGTAAAATAGATTTGCAGATATAAAAAATTTTACACAATTTTACATCCTCAAATCATAAAATGAAAGAGAATCAAATAAAAGGAGTGATAGTTGAGATCGTTGAAACAAAGGATCGTAAAAGTGCTTTTGATATTTTTACTGATTCGGAGAATATAGATATGAGGGTGATGATGGGTGAATCAGAGATTGCACTAATGAGAAATCAGATTTTTTCTTCTTATCTGAAAGCACGCGAAGATTATAAAAAGATAATCAAAGACCCCAAAGTGAAAGAGCTTTTAGCGAGGATGAGTGAATTAGAAACAGAAATAATTCAAGGACGATGTGCATTAGCAACTGTAACAAAGCTGGGAATGATTAATCAGAAGAGAGGTGGTTCAGAAACAAGTTATATAATAGCAAGAGCACCCTTTTATAATCCTGATAATGTAAAGGCAGAAATCAGAGTTTACTTAGGTAAAGCCAGTGAGATAGGTAGACCAATTGAAGAATTATCACGAGATTCAAAGTTCATGGATGAAGCTGAGAGGCAAATAGTAAAGGCAATGAAAGAGGTGATGGATAAACGCAGAGTGCCTGCCGGCGTAAAAAAAAGCGTAAGCGTTAAAGAAGTAGTTGTAACAGATGGTGAAGCTGAAAGAATTGAAGAACAAAGTCAAGAAGAAACAAAGAAGAAAGGTTCTTTCAGAACCAATCCTTATCAACCACAGAAGGGACATGTGAAACCTAAACCGAAAGGTGGCGGATTTCCATTCGGTGGCCTGTAACCAAAAAATTAAAAGGGTACAAAGCCCTTTTTTTAAAGTCTAAAATGTAAGACAGTAAATCGGATTTACAATTATAAATAAAATAAAACTAAAAATCATGAACACACAAATTCAAAATTCTGCATTACAAGAAAACTTTTTTTCTAACAGTGAAAAACAACAAGCAAAGGAAAAAATATGTGTAGGGCTGCATGCAAACTTTTACTATAGAGGTAGAATATTAGCCGGGTTTAATACACCAATTTCTAGGGATAAAGTTGATCAGGAATTACAAAAACAGAATTATAAAAGTAATAGCCAAAAAAACGAGTTGAAAAATACTTTGTATTCAAAAATTTTTCAGCAGTTGATGCACCCCGATAGTCCAGTTAATCCTAAAGATTTTCTTGGTCTGGTTTTGAATTACTTAATAACAAACGATAGTGTTATCAATCAGTTGGAATCATTTCCTGAAGAGAATTTATCCTTCAAAATGGATGTGTTTGAAGATGGAGAAAACAAAACAACAATCAATAATATTGAATTTTCTGATTGGGTTGATCTCCATAAAAATGCAATTGTAGATAAGAAAAGGCTGGACGAAAACTTACATGAAATAATTAGAAAAAGTAAGGTAATCAAATTGGACAAATTCGGGTTTTTGGATACACGCGTGAAATACGCAAATAAAAAAGTAAAGGTACAGTTGAATATCTTCTTTAGTGATGAAGTGTTAAATACTTACGAGTTTGACGAAACGGTTGAAAAGGGAATAGAAATTATCAATTCTATTCAATCCGCAAAAGTGGATTTAGATGCTTTTAAAATGGAGAAAGGAAATCACCTTTTTGAATTAATTGAAAAAGGCATTCCTAATCAAGAGGAATTTAGGTTAACTGCACTTCAATTTTTGGTTGCTCACAATGCATCGAAAAATGCATTTAAATATTATCCAAATCAATCACATGGATTTATGATGATCATTAATAAAGAATTTTTATTAGATGTATCAATTTATCATGTTGATTATTCCGTATTAAAACAAATGAAAGAACTTAAATCATAATCACAAAATCAAATGATTTTAAAACTGCAACAACATTAATAATTAATAAAATCTACAACTATGTCAAAGAAAAATTCACAAGCTGCAAAAGCAGCACGCAGACTCGAAAGAGAGGCTGCAAAGCAAAAACAAGCAGGTTCAGACAGAACATATCGTGAACCAAGCAAGGAAGAAGCGGCTATTATAGAAAGTAATGCTGCTGAAAAGAAATCGTTTGGAGATTTCACCAAACAACAACTTTTGAAAATGCCGGTGAGAATCACATTCTTTTTTGACCTGCTATTAAAAGATGATGCAATTCTTGAGTATGAAACAGATATGGACAGATTCCTTGACACACTTCTTTTTTACAAATCAAGAGTGTTGGAAAATCCAGCGATTTCACTCTATTATCATTCCGTTCTCATGGATATGATTAAAAGTGAAGCTCCTTTTGATGAGTATATGTTTACTGTCGGTATGCATTATTTGACCAGTCTTCCATGCGTAGAACACAAACTCAGGTATGGTCTTCAACCCCTAAGTTTTAGAGTAACTCTAAACGATGAAAATTACGAGCCTTTTAAGGTTGAAATGAGCAGCCTCGCCGATTGGCTCATTATCAGAGACAAATGTTTTGAAACATTATTAAATAATAAAAACAAACAAAATGAAGCAGCGTAAAAAAACACACAAGACAACAAAGAATACTCAGTCAAAAAATTCTGAGCATTCCAAAACTACACAATTTAACCGCTATGGAATGAATGAACCTTTCTATGGAGCTGGGAAAATTAGTAACCCTAACAGCAATACTGTTGGAGTAGTTATTGATTTAATTAAGATGAACGGTAGTAGAGTGCCTGTGATGTTTGAAACTGATCGAGAAGAAATGTATGAATTAATCAATAAAATAAAAGAAGTGAAAGATTTAAAGATTCAACAGGAAGGTTGGTTTAGAATAATGGCTTTTGTACTTTCTGAAATCGCCCCAATTGACCATTCCTTTTTTAATGCTGCCTTATTAAGTATTGCTTCAAGCAATGCATGTGTTCAGTGGTTTAATGAGAACAAAAATGAACCTGTTGCATTTGCAGTAATGCTACAGGAAGGAAGGTATGGTTATGAAGTCTTACAAATGACATACAAAGTTTGGACAGAAGTGTTTGACCATTATAAAACCACTTCCAATTTACGATCTGGATTTTTAAACAAAAACTAAATACCGATGCCAATCAAAATCAGAAGCCCGGTGCATGATCGCAACCGGTGCAAATCACCAAAAAGAAAAAGGGTGCTGTAGTTGCTGCTACAAACACCCAAGAATCAATTTTATAAACCTCACAAAAAAACAAGGAGGTATATATGCAGTACAAATATATGAATCCGAAGGAATTAAAAGAGAAATTCCTACCGGAGTTAGTTGAAATTTTTGAAATCAATCAGTTAGAAGATTTAATGACTGATATTCAAGAGAATGATATTCTCAATCCAATCATATTGTCAAAAGACGGATACGTAATTGACGGTATGCGCAGAACTATGGTAGCTGACAAAATGGATTTTGAAAAAGTTAAGGTTGTGGTTACCGATATGGAAGCTACACCAGAGAACAGAATTGCATTGAACAATTCCCGTGAAATGACATGGAAGGATCTGCGTAATCTGTATATCCTTTTGTTCACGCTTTTTGGAAAACGTCAGGGTAAACGTTCAAGCAAGTACTTTGACCGTTATGATGAGATTGCCAAGCGAACCAAAAAGAGGTTCAGTGATAAGGAAACATTGGCATCCGTTGAGTTCATCCTTACCAATGACATCGATGGTTTTCCAATGAGCCGCTGGTTGTTTGAGGAGAAATGTGATGT
The DNA here is from genome assembly GCA_017304675.1 of Sphingobacteriia bacterium. Lineage (GTDB taxonomy): Bacteria > Bacteroidota > Bacteroidia > Chitinophagales > Chitinophagaceae > CW01. The sequence continues at coordinate 673,588 of JAFKLS010000018.1, read as the reverse complement.
AAAATCTATCAGCGAATTTATGAAGGCGATGTTGGTTGGTGGACATGATGAGATTATCGATAAGGTTGTCCAAATGGAACTCTCTCCAAAAGATGCATTGAAAATCATCAATGCTAAAGCAGAAGTTGAAAAGGAGAAGAAGAGGGAATTTTTCATCCCTGATTCAAAAGGAAATACGGCTGTTATCCATCATGGTGAACCTGCGGAAATACTGGCACAGATTAAAAAAGAATCAGTGCAGACACTCTTTTACTATCCTGATCGGTATGTTTTAACGGTTAATAATAAAGAGAGTCATTATCCGAGAACGATTCATCAGGAAGCTAAGGTTTACGGGCTTAAAACAGTTGATCCTATTAGACCGTGGGTAGACAGGATACCCAAGAGTGGAAGTCTTTATGTATTCACTCAAGAGTATTATGATGACGGATATTCTTTACAGATACCCGCTAATATTATCAGCGCAATTACCGAGGAAACGGGATTGGTTTATAAACAAACCCTTTTTGTTGCTGATGGAGAACTGTTGACCGATGCGAAGGCGAGTAAAAATCTATCTGATTCGGTTACTCAAATTCTTTGGTTCGTCAAGGATCGCAAAGAAGCAAATGGCGTATTCAATCCTCCATCTTTCCTTAATAAAAAGGAAGGGACAATTGGAGAAAGTGAATCCTATAAATCCTGCTCCAATTTTTTAAGCGAGCAATCAATTTCTGATATCATCATTAACAAGGGTATTCAATTCGATGCGAAAGAAGCACCAAACTATGCTGCATTGATTCCAATACTCGTTGCGACAAAGGAAGATGATCTTATCGTGGACATCTCCATGAAAAGTGATATTGGATCGTTGGCGCTAATGATGAATCGCAGGTTCATTGGTATCTCACCTTCTGAAACATCCTTTGATAAGGAAGCTAAAGCACTGAATAAAGCAGTCAAGGAGTTCAGTAGCAAGCCTGAGGCGAAAGAAGAAAGTAAACCCAAGGCTAAGAAAAAGCAATCTGAAAAGGTTGCAGCTTAATCAAACAAAACCTTGTGGTGTATAGGTTAACCGCATTTTTTATTATGGACTATATATATTCAAAATATCCACTGCAAACTCAGGAAAATAGTTCTACCATAGGACGATTAGGTGTTCTTGTAGGTATCGCATTAAATGATGCCCCTGATATATTCGTTAGAATAGACAATAGTAGAGAACTGTTCATTGATTGTTATAACAGAGTACATGCAATTAATGATATTGAAGTGGCAAGAATATTTTGCACCAACGAACTTATTGAGATTCTAAAAAGAAACCCTGACTCCAATAGAGGTTATGACATGAAGATCATTGCCACTTTTCCGGATGCTGAGATTTTATTAAAAAAGGATATAAGTGAATCCATTGGTGCATTTCTTACACTTTACGAAGGTCATCCTGAAAAAACTAAGGTTCAATTTATCGATTATAAAAAATGGGCTTCAGTTGTTTTAATGATGGAAACAACATCACCAAATTAATATTTCAATTCCTTTCTAAAACAACCTTTCTAAATATTTAAAAAATCAATTAATGGCACAGTTTACTAAAATAGAATGGACGAACCACACTGCTAATTTATGGCATGGTTGTACCAAAGTACATGAAGGATGTGATCACTGCTATGCGGAAGCCCTATCAAAAAGGTATGGACACAATATATGGGGTAACGATCACCCAAGAAGAGCAATCAAATCTGTTTGGCAGGATTTGGTTAAATACCAAAAGTTAGCAGCAGCAGAAAATACAATTCACAGAGTTTTTGTGGGTTCGATGATGGACATATTTGAAAAACCAATGCCTTTGGTTGATTCTAATGGTGAAGTTATAAATGAGTTTAATGGTAATATGGTTGAAGGATTAACAACACTGCACCTACGCAATTACTTCTTTGAACAAGTAGTTCCTAACAGTCCAAATCTCATGTTCCTGCTCTTAACTAAGAGACCAAGTAATATCAACAAATACATTCCTGATGCATGGATTGACAATCCGCCAAGCAACATCATGTATGGAACCTCTCCGGTGAATCAAAAAACATTTGATACGCTTGTTTCGCAGTTAAAGATGGTAAAAGGAAAGAGATTTTTATCTATCGAGCCGCAATTGGATGATATAACGGCAATTGATTTAACTGGTATTGATTGGGTTATAGAAGGTGGTGAAAGTGGTCATCATAAAAGACCCTTCAACACCGATTGGGCTAGAAAAATGAGAGATGCTTGTAAAGAGAAAAATATTCCATATTTCTTCAAGCAAATTGATAAAATTCAAACAATACCAGACGAATTAATGGTAAGAGAATTTCCGATGTAAGTAATGCGAGCGAGTGTTAGCGGTATCTGCTATTAATTTAGCAGATACCTTAAGTATCCCTTGATTATTATGTTTTTTTTCTTTACCATTTTAATAAAAGAAAATAAAAATATCATGAAAGAGAATAAGTATTTAAGTGTTCAAATGCTGGGAGAGTATATCCACTTTTCCAAATCCTACATCTACAAGATGGTTGGGAATAATTCAATACCCCATATCAAGTTGGGTACAAGAACACTCTTTGAAAGAGAACTAATAGATAAGTGGGTTAAGAACGGCGGTAGAATGGATAGTGACTTACCGCAATTACCAAAATTGTAAAAAATAATAGCAGTGGCAACTTTTAAGATAGTATTAGACAAACGAACCAAACAGAAAGACGACAAGTATAATCTTGCTGTCCGGGTTGTTAATGGTAACGATGTCATGTACTTGAACGTTGCTAAGATGACCGAAAAAAAATATGAGCAGGTCTTTACAAAGAAGGTAAAGGATGAGGTAAGTATTACTTTCCGAGAAACCTGTGACGGCTATATTACCAAATGTGAACGGATCTATTCAGAACTAAATCCATACAGCAAGGAAAAGTTTAGAAAGTTGTTCTATCAGGAAGAAACTGAATTGGAACTGCCACAGACCTTAAAACTAAAAGACTTGTTTGAATATTATATCAAACACAGAACAGGAATTAAATTAAAAACAAAGGGTCGTTACCATACTACCATGAATGTGCTTGAAACCTTCAAGAAAGATATTACAGTGGGAGATGTAACACCAAAACTGCTGGCTAAATTTGATACTCAAAAGAGAGGTGAAGGTTGTTCAATACCAACGGTCATTTCTTACCTAACAGACCTCAGAAGTATCATCAACTATTTTACAAAGGTGGTCAAACTGATACCTAAATCTTATGAATATCCATTTGGCAAGGGTGGATATAGCATCCAAAGCTTCTTTCCAAAGAAATTGGTAATGAAGAACCATGAGACAAAATCAGTGGTAGAATTTAAAGACTTTGAAACACCGCAACAAGAATATGCAAGAGATATTTGGTTGTTCCTGTACAGATGCAATGGAATTAATTTCGCAGACCTGCTCAGAATGAGGTGGACGAATATTCAAGGTGGATATTTCGTTTTTTTCAGAATGAAGACCGAAAACACTCGCAGAAACAATATAAAAGAGATTGTAGCCCCAATTACACCAAAAGTTCAGGAGGTTTTGGATAAAATATGTGTAAAGGATAGTCCATTTATTCTTGGGAAATTGAAAGAAGATTATACAGAACAGACCTTCAACAACAAAAGCCATAAAATGCGGCAACTAATTAACCGGGATTTATCTGTTATAAGCCGCAAACTAAAACTCTCAGTTCCCTTGAAGCTTATGACCGCCAGAGATACCTATGCCACTACCCTAAAACGTGCTGGAAAGTCCTATGATCAGATCAGTGAAATGCTGGGCCACTCCAATTCAATCGTAACCATGCATTATTTAGGAAGCATGGATATGGAGACAACTGCCGAGGTAAATGAATCAATTATGTAAAATATATAATTGATTAGTATAACTTTATTAGGCTTAAAGTCATCAAAAAAGAATGACTTATGTTTCTATTAATATGATTAAAACAACTTCATCAAATAGATCTTTAATTAAAGACTACTTGTCAAATCTTTCAGAAGATGAATTGATTGAACAAGTTATAATACCATTATTAAATTTATCAGGATATATTTTGTATCGATTAGTTACACATGGCCCAGGTGAACATGGTAAAGACATAATTTTTTACAGACACGTTCCATTGCTCTATGACCACGAGTTTGTAATTGTTCAAGCAAAAGCTGAAAAAGTAAATACACATAATGTTGAACAGTTTGCTCAACAATGTCTCAGAGCATTTAAAGTTCCATTCAATTCAATCAGTGGAGATGAAAAGAAGAAGGCAAACTATGTTCTATTTATAAATTCTATGGAACATACAAATGATGCAACAGCAGAATTCCCAAGTTTGATAGAGAATAACAACAACATAAAAATCTTATCCCAACAAAATTTAATTGAAATAATTATTTTTCAAAACTTTATTCCTGATACTTTGATTGGTAAATTAGATGAGGTAACATTCATAGCACATGAATTTGAGGAAAGAATTAGAAGAATTATTGTTGGGGGAAATGATAAAGAAATACATGGGTTAATGGAAACTGAACTCAGAATTGAAACAAGGACTTTATCAAATGATCTGCAAGGCTATATTATAAATTATATTTTTCTTCTTTGGTCAAATGATACGAGTTGGTCTGGAACTGTTATTCCTATGAAATGGCTTGATTATTATTTTAATTATATACAAGCTAATCAATTTTCAAAACTTATTTTAGTTATTAATGAATATACATCATCTCACCCTTCACGTGCAGCTATCGATTATACAAAATCAATTGTTAGTAAGATAGAGCCAAATCAAATTACTTTGTTTGAAAAAGAGTTTATCACATTAATTGTTAGACTTTGTTATGAGAATAGCCTAAAAAATTTCCCACTTCTTGAACCACTATTTTTTAAATATATTGCTTCTCCGTATTTGTCTACTTCATATTCTGAAATTGTTGAAAAAATAAAAAATGACTTTTATCTCAGAAATCAAATAGGCTTGACAGGTTCTGGTGAGCCATCAATGGCGATCTTAAAAAATGATTTAAAATCAAATAGAGTTTATTTACGTGAATTTATTTATCCCGAAGAAGAAGATTAGATCATAACCTATTAAAGAACGCCAAGTTTCACGCCAAGTTTTATGATAATTAATGACAATCAGTGGACAAACAAAATAGATCTATTTTGTTTTGACAATCAATATAACTGTAAGACAATCAGTGGAAAATATCAGATTCCACTCATAATCAGGGGGTCCCTGGTTCAAGCCCAGGTGGGCCCACATTGAAGATGAAGCAGTTATGATGAAAATTCATAGCTGCTTTTTTCATTTGGAAGGAATTTGCACAAAATTTGCACAAAACACGTCGTAAACCTACGTGCAAACGCAGTAAAATCAAGTAAAGAACTAGTGTAAAAATAGGAAAAAATCAGGGGGTCTCATGTAATTATTTCCTTAATTCTCAACGATATATCTTCTCATTTTTTTCACTTATTAAACAATTTGCACAAAATCACGCCCTAAACAGGCCTTAAAAAAGAAAAAGGTTGTTCTTGCACTGAATAACCTTTGATATTTCAGAGTACTATTATAGTCATTTTCTTTGCAACAACTCCTGTATATCCTTTAGTAAAAAATACGGTCTTGAACTTACATGAATGGGCTTTAATTTTCCTTTCTTAATCCAGTCGTATAAAGTAGGTTTAGTGATCTGGAAAAGCGAACACACTTCTTTAAATGTATCAGCTACCAAACTAATGGTTGCAAGAAGGGATATAACGGATGCAGCCATAAGCTTGTAATTCCTGCATGCATTTTGATAAGTTGTGCGTTCGGAAATCTTTGACAGCCGCACTTCATTGCATTTGACAGAAATAGGGCGAGTTATTCCTAATAATTTCACAAGTGTTAGGTTAGCAATAAAATGTTTTTAGTATTTGGGTTTAAACAGCACTGTAACCTTTACAGAAATTATTAAGCAATGCTAAACATATTACAAATAAATAAAATAAATTTTTATGAGCATTGTTGAAAACGAAATGGAGCGCATCAAGAATAATCCCGATTTACAGCATTTGGTTCAACGGGTATAATTGCAGATAAGTGCTAAAACGGAACAACGTGTAAATAAGGCGTACCCCGTTTCTAATTTAGAGGAACTCCGGAATAAACTTTTAAGGAAGAAAGGTAAACAAGATGAAAGTGTTAAAACACTAATTCCCGAACAAACCCGATACATCTTGCCTGTAATTGTTCCCTACAGGTATTGAGGCTCCCTGCTGCATTTCAACATAACCGTTATCAGCCCTGTTGAATGCGGTAATAAAACGTTTATTAACAATGTAAGAACGGTGTACCCTAATAAACTGCGGGTAGGCAGCAAGCATATCTTCCACTTGTTTGAGGTGTTTTGAAACCATGATGCTTTCCTTGTTTTGTAAATGCAGAACCGTATAACTGCCTTCTGCGGCTACATAAACAACATCGCTAATGGCAACAAGTTCTATCTTGTTTTTATTTGAGATGGCAATTTTTCTTCTTTCATAAGAATTTTCTCCCATTGTATCTATTGCGGCAAGATCAACTTTTGATTGTCTTATCCTGCCAATTGTTTCGATGAGCTCAAGATGGTTTACTGGTTTTAGGAGATAGTTTACAGCAGCATACTTGAATGCCTTGAGCGCAAATTCTTCATACGCAGTGACAAATACAACTGCTGCCTGGTAAGACAATAGCTCATCTAACACATCAAAACCTGTATGATTACCAAGATTGATATCCATGAAAATAATATCTACCTGATGTTGCTTTAAGGCTTTTATGGCCGTTGAATAATTTTCTGCCATCCCAACAATATGGACATCGGCACAGAATTTTCTGATAAGCCCTGCAAGCGTATCCCTTGTCATTGCTTCATCATCTACTATAAAAGCTTTTAATATCATAATTTATGGTTGAGTGGTTAAGAGCGGAAGCTCAAGGATTACAGTTGTACCAGGTGCCGTGCCATTTGAACGAATATGAAACATTCCTGTTTTATGTTTTATCCGAATAAGCTCAAGCCGCTCTTTAATAATTTCGATTGCATGATTGGATTTAAGAAATGTTTCACCGGGCTTTAATCCTATTCCGTTATCTATAACAGACACTTTAATCTTATTGCCATCCAGGTCTATTTTAACTAAGACAGCCCCATCTGTTTTTCCATTCTTATTAAGCCCATGTTCAATTGCGTTTTCTACGATTGGTTGTAATAAAAGAGTTGGAATAGCATATTTTGAACAATTCAAAAACGGATCTATTTCAAATGAATATGTGAAGCTGTTGTTGAACCGTCTTTGCTGTACAAACAGATAATGGTTTAGAAAATCAACTTCTTTCGCTATACTGATATAACTTTCCCGGCTTTCCTGTAAAAAACCACGCATCAGTTTTGCATAGTTGTCAATATATTTAAGCCCTCCAATATCGTCTCCATTTATAAAATAAGATTGGAGTGGCGTAAGTACATTAAAGATAAAATGAGGCTTAAGCTGGGCAAATAGATTTTTAGATTCCAGTTCATTCATACGGAGTTGATCATTCATCTTCTTGCGGGCTTTATGCAATTGAAAGCGGTATAGCCTGAACAGGATAAATGAAATAGCAAGTACTAATAAAGCAAGCACCAGTGCTTGTACCCAGCGCTCCTGGTACCATAGCGGCCGTACAATGATCGTATGAACAGCACTGCTTTGTATTCCGGAATATCGTCCTTCTGTTTTAACAGTTACCATATATTTTCCCGGCTTAAGATTATTGAGTGCTACTGTAGCGTTGTTGATTACCTGCCAATTGCTAAGAACATCTCCATCATAATTTATTTGATAGCTATTTTCCCTTACTTCGTTAGAATAATCGAGCACATTTACGGTTAGCGTTGCAGAAAGTTTTTCGGAAAACACGATTTCAGAGGTATTCCTGGACGGGTCATATCCTGTTAACGAACTGGCTATGTAAAGCTTCGGAACAATGGCATTTTTAAGGGAAGTAATATACGCTTTAGGTAATTGCACGATTCCCTTATCTGTGGCAAAAATCAATGTATCTCGCTCAATCAAAAAATCAGTAATGGCATAAGCATACTTCCTGCTGTTAATTTCATTATATAATTTCCAGTTATGAAGGTTGAACATCGCCAACCCGGAACCTGTTCTAAAATAACAATATTGACTATCTGATTTCACATCATAACAAATCTGTTCAGATATTTTAACAGCATTTCCTAATTCTCCTTGCTTGTTAATGGGTATAACAAATGCACCTTGTTGTGTGCAAACTACCAGGTATCCGTTTATGATCCTTATTTTATTAATGCGAAAAGAAGAAAGTACCGGTTGTTTTATTTTATTGCGATAAATGCCATCATTGGTTCCATAAAAGCATGTACTATCATTGAAAGGAGCAATTGATAGGGTATTATTACCTGTATATCTGTCATCAACGCTTATATTGCCGTCTGCATTAATTATAAAACAAGCAGTTTTGGTAGTGAAGTAATACTTGCTGCCAAATGCTATTCCGTCCTTAAAGGGAGTTTGGGCGCTGATCGGCATCGGCAATATTTTTCCCGGTAATTGGGCACCTTTAGCTGTATAACTACGTTGGTTGCCGAAAAAGAACCAATTGTTTTTTACCTTGTAAACAGATCGTATTTCATTTAATGATTGTTGCCGGTCAACATAGATCTCCATCATTTTTTGATGAGATAGGATACTGACCTTATCCTTATCATGTCCTAATGCAAGAAAACCATTATCGAGACGGCTGATACCTGAAATGTAATCTAATCCTTTGCTGTCTTTTGAAGAAGTGATTAAATGCCTGGATGCCAAATCGGCCGGAGTAAAAAGATAGACACCTTTTCCCAGTGTACCCACCCAAAGGTTACCCTGATAGTCTGTTGAAAGACTGGTGACGGGAATATCCGATAATATTTTTGACGAGATTTGTTGCGAACGGTTATTACTCGCATAGAAGTTCTTTATGACCAATAGCTCCTGTGCTTCTACAAACCCAAGATACAGATCATTGCCGATCCTGGCGAAAGAGCTGATGTTATTAAAAACTTTTCCGCGGTTACCGTCGTATAACAATGATGCAGATGCTCCTTGCTTTTTTTGAAATATCTTATTTCCGAGTGTTAGGAAATCTCCGGCTATTTGTATAGCATAAGGTTTGCTTTTAAATAAAGAGGTTAATACGTTTGTAGATATACCATCTATATTATCTGAGATCCGCCATGTTAACAACAGATCACTGATGAAAGTTTCCTTTCTCTTCAGCCAATATTGTTTCGGATCAGTGAGCAACGTTTGAGAGAAAATACTGTTTGCCCGGTATAAGGCCAGGGTATCTGCTCTTTTATAAGCTAATATAACCGGGCTTTTATAGGTGGGAGTATTAGGCTCGTGTAAAGGAGAAGTGAAAGTATGCGTATTCAAATTTAAAAGCCTGCAATTGCCGGAATAGCCAAATAACCACAACAGGCTATCAGCGGATTTATAAACCTGTATAAACTCGTTATCTGTTGCAGGTGCAGTGTATTTCTGAAAAGAACTGCCATCATAACGCACCATTCCTCTTTCCGTTGCCAACCAGAGATAGCCGTAATGATCCGATACAATTTTATAAACTACATTAGAGGGTAAATCCGAATTAATATTGGTAAAATGCCGGTAAAGCGGGGTGCCTGTTTCAATTGTTTGTGCAACCCCGTTATATGGACACAGATAAAAGAGCGTTATTATCGCTATCCAAACAGGTTTGTACTTTTTTACAATTATCATTCAGTTATCAATCCATTAGGCACATATCAAATGCTTAATCAATGTGCAAGTTTACTCAAATTCTCTATGGGTAGAACAACCAATGTAAGTAAAAACAACAAAGAAATCCTATATAATAACGTGGAATATTTTTCATCAAATAAACGATGGGTTGCATCAAAAAATAAACCCTATTTATCAATTCATACAATACCCTATTTATCAAAAAGTTTTATTTGTAGCTGTGATTTAGTTAACAAATATGAAAAATGCATCGCTTTTGATAAGCGTAATAAGTTTTTTGTCCTGTCACTGCCCCAAGACAAAAAACACTGTATCAAAGCCTGGCTACCCTGTACGGGATTATGTGCTGGTTGGTAAAATGATGGATACAGTAAAAACCCCGTATATAATAGATGTTGCTGCAAAAAATAAAAGGGTAGTTTTTATTGGATGTGTACATGATGTGGACAGTACCCATCCGCAGTTCAAAATCATTGAAAAGTATTTTGACGAGGTAAAACCTCAGATTGCCTTTAATGAGGGCGGACAAATACCAGACAGCATTCATTACGTTTCATTTAATGATGCCCTTAAAAGAGATGGAGAAACCGGTGTGCTAAAATACAATGCCGATAAATCAGGCATTAAAATGATGAATGGTGATATGGATGCAAAAACAGAGCTTGCATTAACCCTCAGAAAACTCCCGAAAGAAGAGTTGTTCCTTTATTATGTAATGGAACGCATCGCCATACCCTATCACTACGGAGCCTACAAAGATGAAAGTTTTGATACTGTATTCAACCGCATCATTCACCGATACTTTATTAAGAACGGGTTCCCTTTATCCGACAAAGAAACAGACCTAAGCTATTTCAAAACCCTATATGAAAAAGAAACAAAAAGGAAGTTCAATACAAAAGATCTCGACCTGGAAGCCTTCGACTATGTAAATGATAATTGCAAATACTGTGCTGTTGGCAGGGTTTCAAAAATGACAAGGGATAGCGTTCTCCTTTCAAAAATTGATGCTGCCTTGAATAAATACGACCGCGTGATGGTGACATTTGGACATGGGCATGCCCTGGCGATTGAACCTGCACTAAAAGAAATCATAAAAAGTAGAATAAGTTCCCATGGATAAACATAAAAAATCAACCATAAAAATAACCAGGGCAATCTGTTTATCAATCGTATGTTCCTTTGTTTGCGTAATCTCCAATGCCCAAAAAAGTAAATTAGTGCATAAGGATGCTCCCCAATGGTTTTCTTTTAAATGGTACAGCGATTCTGTTAGTGGCAGGTATTTCGATAAACTGGCGATATTATTGCCAGTAAAAATAGATAACATAAACGCGAATTTCATGGCCCAGTTTGACCTAGGGGCCAGTGAAACCGTTTTATATGGCAATACTTTAAAAAATTATTATCCAGGCCGAGCTTTTTTATACAGTTTGCTGGATACACTTCATCCTGGAACATCTGATGCAGGCGTAGTGATTTACCCATCCAAAAAAATAGCATTGCATATTGGCAACTATACAACAAAGGATGCTCTTTTTTTTGAGAACTACGGTGATGAAGTTCCAAAGGACTCATTGTTTACTTCATCAGAAAAGCATATCGGAACTATTGGGGCAGACTTTACAAAGAATAAAGTGCTGATCATCGATTATCCGAATCATAAAATGTGTTTGCTGGATACAATTACCAAATATTGGTCTTCAAGAGCTGTATTTGTTAATTGCAAGGTAAAGAATAACCGCATTCAATTGCCCCTTACCATTAACGGACAGGTACATTGGATTATGTTCGATACAGGAGCTAGTATTTTTCCGCTATCCACTAACAAGCAATTTTGGGAAAGTACCGTAGATCCTGATGCAAAGGTTGATACTTTAAAAGTCAACTCATGGGGAGAGAAAGTACGCTATTATGGAGCTCCTATTCGTTCCGCTGTTTATCTCGGAAAATTCAAACTATCACCACAAAAAGCTTGGTACACAGAAAACCAACGGTTGCTCGATTTTAATAAAGGAGAAGGTATAACAGGAACAACAGGGAACGCTTATTTTTTTGATAACGTAGTGATTATTGATTTTCGTAATAACCGTTTTGGTATTGTAAAGCAAGAGAAAAAATAATTTAATAAATATGACAACAATAAATATTACGCGAAGAAAACAACCGATACGTTTTTTAGGGAAGCTTACCATCTTAACAGCTGAAGGTAATTCCATATCACTAAAGGCAGGGGAAACAGCAGTACTTTCTACCAATCACCCCGAAGCGTTGCGGGTAAAAAGATTTATGGGAGAAAAGCAGGTTTCCACAGGTGTACCGTCAAATACCATAGCTGAAAACATCTCTTTAGAACTATTTTATAATCTTTCAAACAGGGCAATGATAGCCTTATGCATAACTGCGGTTGTTTTATTGGCTGTGGCACTTTCCAGGATTAATCAATCAGCTTGGTATCATTCATCTTCGGTAATACCTATACTGTTCATTATTTTGATTGCCCGGACCATAAGAAGCTCACTTACCATCAAAGAAATATCAGAATGAGTAAACGTAATACTACAGTATATACTACCATAGGATTAGTCGTCTTGGTCATCAGTTTAGTCGCCCTTAAAGGCACGCTTAAATGGGTAGGACTTGGAATGTCTATGCTGTTTTTAACAATAGCCATTTTCAAACAATTGTCCCGAAAATAATAGTTTGTACACAATTATGTATAATATGGAATTAGAAACCCAACATAAGGAAAATTTCCAATTAGAAAGGATAGCATTGTTTAGTGATGCTGTTTTTGCAATCGCCATTACCTTGTTGATAATCGAAATAAAAATACCGGAGATCCATCCCGGTGAAATATCTGATCAGGAGCTTTGGCATGTCTTAGTGCAAGCATCCCCCAAGTTTATCGGTTTTTTTGTAAGTTTCTTTGTAGTGGGATTATACTGGCTCGGGCACCACAGACTTTTTGCGTATGTGATAAATACTAACAGTAAACTTCTTTGGAGTAACCTATTGTTCTTATTGCCTATAGTGATGATGCCATTTAGCACAGCATTCTTAAGTGAATACTATGACAGCTCATTAAAATTGCCTTTGGCTATTTATACCTTAACCATCTGCATGGCAGGCTTCTTCTTTTTCCGGCTCTGGCAGGTTATAGGCAATCCGAAATACGATCTGTCTAAAAACCTAAGCAAAGCCATACTCAATTATAATATAGCCAGGTCTCTTACAATTCCCTTAGTTTTTATTTGTGCTTGCCTTCTTTCTCTTGTAAACCCGGGCATCGCATACCTTATTCCGCCAATAACCCCGCTTATAACTTATTTGGTAAAAAGATATTACAAAAGAAAGTATCCGAAAATCATGGAACAATATCTCAAATAGCTATCCTTTTGTGTACCTGCTATTTTTATTAGCAGTTGCTTTGTTAAAGCAAACCTCAAAAAAACAAGAAGGCTTCTACTGCATAAATTGTAATTAAAAGCATGAATATTTTATTTAAAATCTTATTGATCTTTCGTATTGCTGGAGGAAGCATTGGTTTACTGGCGGTAAGGAGCTTCCAAAATTGATTGGATGGATGTTTAAAGGCCAGTTTCAATCAGAATTAGTAATGAGTGTATTGATTCTGCTATTAACTTCTAATTGCACAACAGTTGAATTGAAATGAAAAAGTGATCACTGACGATGCTAAAGTAAACTCCCACTATAATTATACAGCAGTTAGGCTAATACCATATTCTATAATAACCTGAATAAACATAGCAGTTTCAAACTAAATTTCCTGTTACGGTATATAAATGGAGTATTTATTATTAATTATCGTTACTTTCATCTTGTTTATTCAATAATGCGCCGTTTTACTAAGTACCCCCTTTTTATAATTGCCTTTTTCATAGCGGAGTTGTTTTCCTGCACTCAACAAAATATTGAAGCAGAGAGAAAAAACGAGCTTGAAACACGAAACCAGTGCAGTAATATTATAAAGCCATACCTGGAAAAAAGGGATTTTAAAAATGCAATTGCAAAGCTTGATTCTATTTATTACAGTAAAAGAAAACAGGATAAATGGACTACTTATTATTACCTGTCTGTTAAAACATGGATCTTTAAAGATCTTCAACAGTATCATCTTTCTCTAAATTATGCAGACAGTTGTATAACATTAATTGAAAAAAATAACTTAGATAAGATTATTTCTCCTGAAGAACATGCAGCATCTTTTATTCAAAAAGGGAATGCTTATTTTAATCTGAATAACTATCAAAAATCTTATGACAATTATTTTAAGGCATACACTATTGTTGAAAAGTATAAAGACAGTTGCAGTAGCCAGGGCATTACAGAATCTATTGCCAACGTATTGTACAGGCAACAACTGTATGACCAGGCAATAACTTATTTCAGTTCTTCACTTGCCTGTATTGATAACTGCCCGGAATCTGAATATTATTTGCGCACAGGCAAAACGCAAGAGTTGTTTGATGATATAGGGTTATGCTATACAAAATTAAAAAAATACGATAGCGCTATTTTGTTTTATAATAAAGCGTTGGCCAACATTAAAAATTCTGAATATCGTTATATTGCCGATTCTTCTTTAAGCAGGCAAATAACGGCTACATGCAGTGGAGTTGTTTTTGGTAACCTGGCAAAAATTTATGCAACCAATAACCAACTGGATTCGGCAGAGCTTTTGTATAAGCAGGCAATTTATAATAATACAGTTATAGGTACAGAACATGGCGATGCGCAGCTTTGCCAACAACAATTGGCAAAAGTACAATGGCAAAAAAAGTCGCTTGCAAATATGTATCAAACCATGGCTGCATTGCGTAAAAGCCTGGATACATTGCCCAATACAGATGCAGAATTAGGCTGGAAGGAAATGATGGCAGCATATTATCATGAAATGAAAAATACTGCCGAAGAAATAAAATACTACAGGAGTTTTATTACAATGCGAGATTCAATAGCAGAAGTAAAAAAGGGAGCGCTTGAAACGAATATTACACGAGAATTGAAAGATAAGGAACAGCAATTGCAAATAAGCTTACTGCAAAAAGATAACCAGCTTAATAAAGTTTATTTGTGGATAACACTTGCTTTGGCCCTAATGGCTTTGGTTATTGTTATTTTGGTATATACAAACTATAAACATTCGAAGAAAAATGTTGCAGCACTCACCAAATTAAATTTTGAAATTAACGAACAGAAAGATCAACTAAGCTATGCTATGCAGGCTTTGGAAAAAAGCAATAAAGACAAAGACAGAATTTTAAGAGTAGTGGCCCATGATTTGCGTAACCCTATCAGTGGTATTGCTGCTATTGCACAAGCTTTAACAACGGAAGAACATGCAATAGAACAACGTCAGGAATTAATTAAAATGATTGAATCAACATCAAACAATTCCTTATTGCTTATTAATGAATTACTTCATTCCAATACCGGTAATGAAACACTGAACCTGCAAAACACAAACCTTACTGCTATAATCAGGCAAAGTGCCGCCCTGCTTCAATTTAAGGCTAAAGAGAAAAGACAGATAATTGAACTGGACTTGCCGAATGAACTTATTACAACCAATATTGATGTTGAAAAAACAGAGCGGGCCTTAAACAACTTAATTAATAACGCAATCAAGTTTAGTCCGGCAAATTCCAATATAAAAATCCGGTTAGAGAGAGAACATAATACTGCCATAATAGCCGTAAAAGATAATGGTATTGGAATACCGGCAGAACATCTCGAACATATTTTTGATGCTTTCACTACACTAAAACGAAAAGGTACTGCAGGGGAAAGAAGTTTTGGTTTAGGCTTATCTGTTTGCAAACAGATTATTGAATCTCATAAAGGAAAAATTTGGGCAGAAAGCGAAGATGGGAAAGGCACAACTTTTTATATTCAACTACCCCTGAGTAATAACAGTTAACCTTTTTTTGGTGATATAAATCATCAATTACATAGAATAGTTTATGTCTTGGTCTGATAGTAGATAGTTCCTTATTGGCTAAAGGCGTTCTGTTAACCAACTTTTTCCATAATTTCAGGTTTATTGACCAATATGTTTGATTTTAGATTGAAAGTATTTCACACGGTAGCAAAACGCCTCAACTTTACAAAAGCTGCAGATGAATTATTCATTACGCAACCTGCTGTAACAAAACATATTCAGGAAATTGAAGCTTTTTATAAGTGCAAGTTGTTTGAACGGAACGGAACGAAGATACAACTAACCCATGCCGGCAACACATTATTGAAATACACGGATGATATTTTTAATATTTATCGCGATATTGAATTTGACTTGGCAGCGTTAAACGAAAATGTGAAAGGCACAATTAAATTGGGTGCAAGCACTACCGTTGCACAATATGTTCTGCCAGGATACCTTGCTTTATTTAAAGAAAAATTTCAGGACATTCATATTGAATTAACAGAGGGTAATACTGAGTATATTGAAAATTTGCTGACAGAAAATAAAATTGATCTTGGCATTGTGGAGGGGCAGTCGAAACGCCAGCATATAAAATATACACAGCTGATTAAAGACGAAATAGTGCTTTGCACAAATGTTGCGAATACGGCAATCAAAAAATCAGCGCTTACCTTAAGTGAATTACAAAAATTACCGTTGGTTGTACGGGAACAAGGCTCCGGCTCTTTAGAAGTGGTTGTTGCCGCTTTAAAAAAAGAAAATATAAAATTCTCAAACTTAAATGTTGAAATAACTCTGGAAAGCAGCGAGAGCATTAAGTCTTACCTGATTCACTCAAAATCTTTTGCATTTCTGTCCGTTCACTCTGTGTTCAAAGAATTAAAGAATAATGAACTTAGGATAGTAGACATAAAAGAATTGAATATTGAGCGGTATTTCTATTTAATTACTCAGCAAGGTGGTACAAATCATTTAAAAGAGTTGTTTCTAAAATTTATGCAAAACAATAACTTAAAGTTATAGAGTATTGTAAATAGTCATTTCCACACTTTCTTGCTGTTGTTGACTTTTGCACTGAAATAATTTACAGTGTAATGAAAAACAATACGAGCATTCATAGAAACACAAAAAAAATCTTAGACAGGAGTATCACAGCACGGGAAGCAGTTTTTATATTGATGTTCATCTTCAGCTTATCGCCTTTTGCATCGCCACCGTTAGCCCTTATTTTAGGAATAATAATAGCACAGTTTGTCGGACATCCGTATTTTCATCTTAATCATAAAGCAACACATCTATTACTCAAGGTTTCAGTGGTTGGTTTAGGTTTTGGTATTAATGCAGGAACAGCATTAAAGGCAGGGAAAGAAGGTATTTTATTGGCGGCTGTTTCTATTTTGGGTACACTTGTTTTCGGCTATTTATTTGGCAAATTTTTAAAGCTAAACAACAAAATATCTTTTCTCATTTCTACAGGAACTGCAATATGCGGAGGTAGTGCCATTGCTGCCATAGCACCTGTTATTAAAGCAGAAGAAAAGCAAATAAGTATTGCTTTGGGAACAATTTTTATTCTCAATTCTATTGCGCTTATTGCATTTCCTTTCGTTGGGAAACAACTGCATCTTTCCCAATCTCAATTTGGGTTGTGGTGTGCCATTGCTATTCACGATACAAGCTCTGTTGTTGGCGCTGCCGGCAAATATGGAAATGAGGCATTACAAATTGCAACAACAGTAAAATTGGTAAGAGCATTGTGGATAATTCCTGTAGCTCTTTTAAGTGGTACTTTATTTAAATCAAAAGGGAGTAACATTAAAATACCTTATTTTATCGGGCTATTTATTATGGCCGTTGCTCTAAATACATATGTGCCTTTGGGGCAAAAAATCAGTAACTACAGTGTTCAAATATCTAAATCGGGGCTTACTGTAACACTGTTTTTAATTGGTTGCGGGTTGTCTAAAAAAGCGCTGGCTTCTGTGGGGTTAAAACCAATTTTACAGGGAATGATATTGTGGATTCTCATTTCTTTGATAACTCTTCTCATGATTCGTTATTTGTGACATAAAAATAAAAAAATGATTATAAATATTAATTATCATATTTTTATTACTCACCATTAAACTCAACCAAAAACATGAGAAAAACAATCTTTATTTTACCTTTTTTACTCTTTATCTTGCTAACCCCTGTTTGTTTTGGTGCTGTACCATCTTTGCCAATGGAAAGAACACATAAAGTTGATAGTGCACAAAATATGAGAGCGCAAGCTGACAAGCAAAGGCTCAATCAATTAAAAGTATTCACCGGCCTTACATTGGATCAATATCAAAAAATAACAGGTAGAAAAATGGGGCTTTTAGAACGAATTTCATTTAAGATGACCCAGCGTAAAGCAAAAAAAATGCTCAATCATTATGCCTACGGAGATGATATCACTGTTTTTCAAAAAATAAGCTGGTTTTTTAAAGGACTGCTTTTTGGACCTTTGGCATTACTTTTCGGTTATTTATTTTTAAAAGATGACGAGCGGGAACTGATAAAGTGGATATGGTTTGGAACAATAGGTTTTGCAGCATTACTTATTTTGTTTTTAGCTGCAGCATAAATATACCTGCATATAATTTTTTAAGTATTAAGCTGAATGACCAAAAATACCTCTCTTTCTTGTATTGAAATTTTGTGCTAAATTCAACAGCATAATTTCGAACTCCGAATAATGTGCATTGCATAAATATCTAACAAATGAAAAAGATATCATTAGCGGTTTTAGTCATTGCATCATCGTTTTGCCTGGGCTTTGCATTTAAAGCTGTAATTTCAAAACAATCTAATAAACAAGCAACAATGAAAAAGGTAACAGGTATTGGCGGCATTTTTTTCAAATGCAAAGACCCTGAAAAAGTAAAACAATGGTATAAAACGCATCTTGGGTTTAATACAGATCAATATGGAGTAAAGTTTGAGTGGGAGCAGGGGCAAGACCCGGCAAAAAAAGGATATACTTTGTGGAGTCCTTTTTCAGAAAAGACAAAATATTTTGATCCGTCAACGAAGGATTTTATGATTAATTACCGTGTAGAAAATTTAGAAGCACTTGTAGAAGAATTAAATAAAGAAGGTGTTACGGTATTAGATAAGATAGAAACATACGAATACGGAAAATTCGTTCATATTCTTGATGTTGAAGGAAACAAAATTGAATTATGGGAGCCTACTGAAAAATAAGAACGGGCAAAAGATACGGGTTAAAAAGAAATATGTAGCGAACCGGTATACCGGTTCGCTTGTGTTATACAGCTATTCTTTGCAATTATAAACTTCGAATAAAGTATGGCAAAACCAAAATATTCCAATAGTGAGCTGGTAACGCAATATATTGCGGATTTGTCTGAAAATATTCAGCCGGAAGTTGAATACCTCAGGCAAGTGATGCTCTCTGTGAGTGAAGAAATAGCGGAGCATATTAAATGGAATGCACCCGCTTTCTATTATTCAGGAGAAATGAAAGAGTTTAACCCGAAAGAGTATAAACGCGATGTTCTTGTAATGAACTTGCGTAAAAACACAATCATGTGTGTATTACCTACAGGCATGAATATTAAGAAAAACACAGAACTTCTGGAAGGTAATTACACCGATGGTCGGCGAATGATTTATTTTAAAGACTTGAATGATATAAAGCAAAAAGAGCAGCAACTAATTGATACCATAAAGGAATGGATAGATTTAATTGAAAAGTGAAGCTTAAGCCTTCAATTAAAAGCATAATATGAAGTTATTATTTATACTGCCTGTTTTGCCTTCTTAAAACAATATATATGGCAGCCATTCTTTTGAACATGCGAGGCGATATTGCTAACCCGGTGATTTCTTGGTAAACCTTACTTATCGTTTTGTTTTAATAAAGCATTAAATTTATTGCCTGAATGTGCTTACACTTCAGTTCTTTAACCATTTGTAAATAATATTAATAACACACTGCTTATGAAAAAAGTGGTATTGCTTGTAACCATTTCTGTAATGGCATTGCATGTATTTTCTCAGAAACCATCAACCGATTCTTCTTCAGCACCTAAAACAATGGCTGCGGAAGATAAATCCCAGGCGCTTAAAAGATATCCTGCTGCAGAAAGCCTTTCTGTTACAAAAGGCGAAGTAAGTATTAAGGGGCAAAGGGTACCCTATAAAACCAGCACCGGTACACTTCCGGTTTGGGATGAGGACGGTAAACCTATTGCCAGTATTTTTTATGTTTATTATGAAAGGTCTGATGTGTCTGACAGAAATGCTAGGCCTTTGGTTATTTCTTTCAATGGTGGGCCAGGCTCCGCATCCCTTTGGATGCAAATAGGCTATACCGGTCCGCGTATTCTGAAGATTGACGACGAGGGATATCCTGTGCAGCCATATGGAATGAAGGACAACCCTAACAGTATTTTAGACGTTGCAGATATTGTATACATAGACCCGGTAAATACAGGGTTCTCCCGAATTTTGGATAAAGCTACTCCCTCTTCCAAATTTTTTGGAGTGAATGCCGATATTAAATATTTAGCTGAATGGATTAATACTTTTCTTAGCCGCTATAAACGTTGGGCTTCTCCCAAATTCTTGATAGGGGAAAGTTATGGTACAACAAGGGTTGCAGGGTTATCTCTGGAGCTACAGAACAATCAATGGATTTTTTTAAACGGCGTGATATTGGTTTCTCCAACAGAGTTGGGAATTGAAAAAGACAGCAGGTCTGCAGCTGCTTTACGATTACCGTATTATGCTGCCACAGCCTGGTATCATAAAGCATTGCCGGCCGATCTTCAAAAAAAGGACCTCACCGAATTGTTGCCGGAGGTAGAACAGTTTGCGGTAAATGAATATTTGCCGGCCATGCATTGGGGCGGTGCCGTGAGCGATGCTAAAAGAAAAGAACTTGTGGGAAAAATTGCCCGTTACTCAGGGCTTTCGGAAAAAGCCATTTTACAAAACAACCTGGATGTGCCGAGTAATTTTTTCTGGAAAGAACTATTAAGGGATAAGGGATACACCATTGGCCGGTTAGATTCCCGTTATTTGGGGATTGATAGAAAAGATGCAGGAATTGGCCCTGATTACAATGCGGAATTAATTTCGTGGGAACATTCTTTCACCCCGGCTATCAATATGTATTTACGGGATGAATTGAATTATAAAACAGATTTAAAGTACAACGTTTTTGGTTCGGTATATCCCTGGGATAATAATAATGATAAAACTGGCTACAACCTTGCACAGGCAATGGCTGAGAACCCATATCTGCATGTATTGGTTCAATCTGGTTATTATGATGGCAGCGTTTGTGATTATTTTAATGCGAAATATAGTATTTGGCAAATGGACCCTTCCGGGAAGTTTAAAGACAGAATGAGCTGGGAAGGATACAGGAGCGGCCATATGATGTATTTGCGCAAAGAAGACCTGGCAACAAGTAATGAACATTTAAGGCAGTTCATTAAAAAAGCAACACCTAAATCTAACCAGCCGGCAAAATACTGATTCAAAAATATCAGCTTCTGAATAGAAAAATCCAGCTAATATTAGCTGGATTTTTCTATTTCTTGTTAAGGATTATTTATCTAAGAGCCTTCTGTGATAATTAATTTGCCCGAGATGATAAGCAAGATGTGTTGCCAGATGCACTAAAAAATATTCCGTTGTTGTTTTTTCTTCAAAAACTAAAATGCTGTATTCTTTTTTCAGATCTTCTTCTGATAATTTTTCAAGAGAATTGTTTACAACAGAAATCGTGTCATCAATCTTTTGCAACAAATCTGTTTTGGAAATATGCTTCAATGAAAATTCAAGTGGCCTGTTTCTAACATAATTTGTTTTGCCAATTTCTGCACCAATATAAGTATTCAGGTTGCCTATCAGGTGAAGGCATAGATTACCGGCGGAGTTAATAATCTGTTCATCAATAAGCCATAAATTATTTTCATTCTTATACAATTCTATTTCTAACCTTAATCTGTTAAGGTCTCTGCTAAATAAAGCCTGTAAGGTTTGAATGAGCATAAGGATTGCTATGTATATGTTGTAAAAATTATGCTATCCTGGTAATTTCTGCACCAATACCTCTTAGCCGGTCATCAATATATTGATAGCCTCTGTCTATCTGTTCAATATTTTGAATAATGCTTTTTCCTTCTGCACTTAACGCAGCAATTAACAAAGCTTGTCCTGCACGAATATCAGGACTGCTCATAGTAATGCCTCTTAAACTGGTTTTTCTTCCCAGGCCAATAACAGTTGCTCTGTGAGGATCACACAAAATAATCTGCGCACCCATATCGATCAGTTTATCAGTAAAGAACAATCTGCTTTCAAACATTTTTTGATGAACCAATACACTTCCTCTTGCTTGTGTTGCAACCACTAAGACGATACTTAATAAATCGGGAGTAAAGCCCGGCCATGGATGATCGTAAATGGTGAGTATGCCGCCATCTAAAAAAGTTTGTATTTCATATGCTTCCTGTGCAGGTATATGAATATCATCTCCCAGTATATTGAACTGAATACCCAGTTGTCGAAATTTTTCGGGAATAAGCCCCAGGTGTTCAATGCCTGCATTTTTAATGGTGATTTCGCTTTGTGTCATTGCCGCCAGCCCAATAAAACTGCCTATTTCAATCATGTCGGGTAACATGCGGTGTTCTGTGCCGTTAAGAGATGCCACTCCTTCTATTACTAATAAATTACTTCCAATGCCGTTAATTCGGGCACCCATCCTGTTCAGCATTTTGCATAACTGCTGAATATAAGGTTCGCAGGCTGCGTTGTAAATGGTAGTAATGCCCTCTGCCAGAACAGCGGCCATTAAAATATTGGCGGTGCCTGTTACAGAAGGTTCATCGAGGAGCATATAAGTTCCTTTTAATTGCTCGGCCTGTAATTGAAAACAGTTTACATGCTCATTGTATGAATATACAGCGCCCAATTTTTCAAAACCAATAATATGCGTATCTAATCTCCTTCTGCCAATCTTATCTCCACCGGGTTTGGGTATATAGGCTTTTTTAAAACGTGCCAGCATGGGGCCTGCAAGCATTACAGAGCCTCGTAACTTTCCTCCTTTTTTTCTGAAAGCTTCAGATGAAAGATAATCTACGTTTACATCGCTGGCTGTAAACCTGCAGGAGTGCCTGTTTAGTCTCTCTACTGTTACATTCATGTCCTCCAATAATTCTATAAGCAGGTTTACATCAAGAATATCGGGGATATTATGAATAGTTACTGTTTGATTGGTTAACAGTACGGCAGATAAGATTTGTAATGCTTCGTTTTTGGCGCCCTGGGGAATTATTTCTCCACTCAGTTTTTTGCCGCCAATGACCTCGAATGAACTCATGTGGTTGTGGTGTTACATTGTAAAAATAAAAAAGAGCCGCAAAGCGACTCTTTAATTTTTTTTGAAAATGCCGTTTTAATATCTTTTCTTAAAATTCCTGTTATTATTGTTTCTTCCGCCGCCATTGTTCCTGCTATCCCTTCCGCCACCGTTATTCCTGTTATTATTGTTTCTTCCGCCACCATTATTCCTATTGTTGTTATTATTTCTTCCTCCAAAATTTTGCCTGCGATTGTTTCTTCCATAATCATCTCTTTCAAAATTCTGGTTACGGTGTTTAATAAAAGGTGTGTTGCTGAATTCAAGCTCGCCGCCGGTAATATTATCCAGTTCGCTTCTTATCGCATCGTCATGTACCAGTTCTTTGTGCCAGTTGCTATAAGCCAGCTTCATATAATAAGCAATAGCATGGGCAAAACCGTTTTTCTTTTCAATATCATTCTCATGCATAGCCTTATCAATCACCAGTTCCAGGTTTTTACCTAAATGTGAATAACGGGGTTTGCGTTTGGGATAAGGTAATGGTTCGGGTTTTGCTTTGTAAGTTTCCTTTCTCGGTATAGGATAGGGGCTATCAACATCCAGTTTAAAATCGCTGATGAAGAATAAATGATCCCAAAGCATGTGTTTGAAATCTTCTACATTTTTTAAATGCGGGTTTAAAAAGCCCATTAATTCTATTACGGCCCTGGCTTGTTCATTGCGTTTATCACGATCTTCTATCGTTAAAACATATTCAACCATTTTCTGAATATGCCTTCCATATTCACGCATGCTTAAATAGTTTCTCTCGGTGTTGTATTCCATTCACTAAAAAATTCAATGAACAACAAATGTAGGGATTAACGGCTGTTTTGGGCAAATCTTTATCTTCGCCGCATGGAACAGTTGTTACAGCAATTAGAAAACTATAAACAGGAAATCGCAGAAACTATTGCAAATACGCCAGAAGCCGTAGAGGCTTTCAGAATTAAATATTTAGGAACGAAAGGATTGTTGAAGTCTGTAATGGGCGAAATGAAACAGGTTCCTAATGAAAAGAAGAAAGAATTCGGATTAATCCTGAACGATTTTAAACTCTTTGTAGAAGAGGTATACGAGAAACTGAAAGCGCAAGGAGAGCAGGAATCTGCAACAGGTAATGAGCCCGGATTAGATTGGAGCCTGCCCGGAACCCCTATTGCCGTTGGCACAAGGCACCCGTTAAGTATTGTAAGGAATGAAATTGTATCTATATTCAAACGCCTTGGCTTTGCTGTGGCCGAAGGCCCTGAGATTGAAGACGACTGGCATAACTTCGGTGCTATGAATTTGCCGGAAGACCATCCGGCACGCGATATGCAGGACACTTTTTATATTAACCAGGATCCTGCCTGGTTATTACGTACACATACCAGCAGCGTACAGGCTCGCATAATGGAAAAACAAAAACCGCCGATCCGCGTTATTTGCCCTGGCCGTGTATACCGTAACGAAACCATTAGTGCAAGAGCTCATTGTTTCTTTCACCAGGTAGAAGGATTATATGTAGACGAAAATGTGAGCTTTGCAGATTTAAAACAAACCCTTTACTTCTTTGTTCAGGAAATGTTTGGAAAAGATACCAAAGTACGTTTTCGCCCATCGTATTTTCCGTTTACAGAACCAAGTGCAGAAATGGATATCAGTTGTTTGATCTGTGGCGGCGATGGTTGTAATGTTTGTAAACATACAGGCTGGGTGGAAATTTTAGGGAGCGGTATGGTGCATCCGAAAGTGTTGGAAAACTTTGGAATAGATCCCAATAAATATACCGGCTTTGCATTTGGAATGGGTGTTGAAAGAATTTGTCAACTGAAATACCGTGTAAACGATCTTCGATTGTATTCTCAAAACGATGTTCGTTTCTTGCAACAGTTTACGGGAGCATTGTAAAAAGACCATAGACGATAGTCCATTGACCACAGTTATTAGCTCTAATTAAAAAATCTCTTGCAAATTCATAAAACAAAAGGCATTGTTTTAAGAACAGTAAAGTATGGTGAAACCAGCATTATAACTACTGTTTACACAGAATTATTTGGTATACAGAGTTATATTGTAAAAGGTGTTAGACAAACTTCAAAAAAAGGTTCTACAAAATCTAACTTCTTTCAAACAGCGTCTATTTTAGACATGGAGGTTTATCACAATGAACTGAAAAATCTTCAATTCATTAAAGAATATCAATGGGCTGTTGTGTACCGGAATTTGTTTTGTGATGTGGTGAGAAATGCTGTAGCGGTTTATATCGCAGAAATCATTCAACACAGCCTTAAACAGCCTGAAGCAAACCCGGAACTTTATTACTTGCTGGAAGATGTATTAACGGCAATAGACAAATCACCTTCCAGAACAGTTGCAAATATTCCACCATTTTTTATATTACAATTAGGCGCGTTGCTGGGTTTTCAAATACAGGGAACCTATTCTGAATTAACCCCTGTACTCGATTTAAAAGAAGGCCTTTTTGTAGAACAATTGCCCTCGCACCCGTTCTATATGCAGAACGATGCGGCAGAAACAGTATCCTTACTGTTAAATATCAATGCCGTTAACGAGTTAGAGAAAATGCAGCTTAACCAACAGGCCAGGAGGATGCTTATTCAATCTCTGCAGCAATATATAGCTTTGCATATACAGGATTTTGGCGATCTGAAGAGCTATGCCATCCTTCAATCAATCTTATCTTAAGCCCCTTTCTTGGCAGGGCGTGCTCCCAGGGAATATATCTTTACCACAGCTGCACATAGCGCAAACACCAGCAAAAAATCTGCACCTAAGTTTAAAGCAGAGAATTGTTTGGTAGCGCCAATAATGCTCTCTGATTCTGTACTAAAAAAAGTAAAAGGGTAGCCTATGTGCACATTACGGCTAAAATCTTGAAACTTAGAGGTAGTGAAGTTAATAGCAACAAATAAAATAGTACTCATTAAAGTAGTAACCGGAGCATACTTGATCATATAACTTTTTTTACTGTTTGTGCAATTGATCGTTGCGAAATATTTCCATTCTCCGTATGCCTGATATTTACAATGCCGGGCTGTTTGCCTTTTTCGAAGCTGCCAAGTTGCTGTTGCATGTTTAATGCCCTGGCTCCGTTAATAGTAGCCCATTGCAATAAATTCAGTGTAGGTACGAACGGAAAATTTTGCCTGATTGTTTTTAACTCATCTAAAATGCTAAGACTCCAGTTGCTTGCAAGGCTGTCTGTACCAATAACTATATTATTGGTTGAGGGAAACAACCGGCCTACAGGAGGGTTAGCATGCTCAATGTAGTTATTTGCTCTAACGCATAAACAGTAAAAAAATTGTTGTGAATTATTTTGGTTGAAAGAATTAACAAACGAAATATCTGCTTCTTTTATAAATGTGTTGTGAACAAGCAATGTGTTTTTCGCTTTTTTGAAATGGTGAAAAACAGATTGTAAACTGCTTTTCCCCGTTGGCATGAAAAAACTGTTATCCAGTTTCATCATTTCATACATTCTGATGAAATCACCAGTTTTAGTAAGGAACAGATCATCTTCAAAAGCTGTTTCCTGGTTATGAATTGTGGTTGTTTTATTTTCAAAGGTTGGCTCTAATAATTGCCACAAATTTTCTGAAACAGAATATGGGGCGTGAGGAGCAATTGACAATTGACAATTGTCAATTGTCAATTGTCTGAAAACATTATAAAACTCACTGCTTTTAAGAAAACGTGTTTCTGCAATTTCAGGAAGCCAGCCACTTACTTCAATGAAATTATAATAATAAAGATTGTTTTTTTGTTTTTGATGAATGGTTGATGTGTTGTTGCAAATATCCCCAACGGCTACAATACCGTTATCAACCATTTCTGCTTCGGCATGGGCAATGGCTTGTAAAATTTGTTCTTCTGATTGATGCCTTTCCGTAACTACTTTAAAAACAAAATCAACCAATCCGGTTTTTTCAGGAATTAATCCTCTCATGTGGCTGAGTTCCAAATGGCAATGGCAATTGATAAAACCCGGGGAAAGCATTCCTTCAAATTGCTGAATATCATCTCCAGCATCTTCTTGGTGAATAATCTCCTGAACAATGCCCTGTTCATTGGTAATTAAAACACTATTGCTATCAAGTAACTGATAACCATCAAATAAATAATCGGCTTTAAATTTTTGATAAGACAAAATCTATTGTAATTCGTATTCTTTAATTAATGCATCACTTGGTATTCGCAGCAATTTGCTGAATCGCCTGATCATTGTTAATGACAAAGGTTGTTTATAATTTAAAACTTTGCTAATAGTTCCTTTATCTCCATATTCTTTTGCCAAGTCAGAGGCTTTATAGCCAAAGTCTTCCATTCGTATTTTAATAAACTCAATGGGGTCTAATTCCGGAAGAGAATAGTTTTTCTTTTCGTATTCACTTATTAGTAAAACCAGCAACATTTTTTCTTTATAATGATCAGAATTTTTTGAAGCCTGCCTTATTTCTTCTAACCTATTTACCGCCTCGTTGTACTCTGTTTCTGTTTCTATGATTGACCAGTTTTTTTCCATAATTGAATGGTTAAATTGTGGTTGGATCTATTTTATCGTATTCATTGTGAGTTCCGATGAATCTTATAAAAACTAATTTGCTTTCATAGTCTATTTCTGCAATTAGCCTATACAAATTGTGTACAATCTCAAATCTTGCCCTATTATTTTTAATCATTTTAGCTTTTGGAAAATCAATCAGCACATCGTGCTTTTTAGTCCAATTGGCTTTTTGAGTTGTCTCTTGCCAAACTGCTAAACTTTTTCTTGCATTTGCATGTTTTTGGGCAAAGTCTGCAAGCTTTTTTAAGTATAGTATCTCCATAACGTTTATAACGAATTATTTTTCCGATGGAGATGAAACAAAGATAACTAAAGTTGGCAAATAGCCAACTTTGGTTTAAGAAGAAGAAACGTAAATCAGTATTGATTTTAATGAAAAATCTATTTCAAAATGCCCGTTTTTTAGGTATTTGAATACATCATGAAAAAATAACGTCAAAAATTTTATTGAAAATCAATCTTTTGTGAATGTTCAATGTAAAATACTTTCTCAATTTCTTGGAAAATAAGTATCCTGTCTGCACCTTTGCCATCCCAAAATTTGGGGCATTCGGTTGACGGGATAGCGTCAACTTCATTTAAAAAGAAAAAGACTATGAGTAAATTACATTTCACTACTAAGCATGCGAATGCGGCTACCGTTAAGCACAACTGGTATGTTGTAGACGGTACTAATCAAACCGTGGGACGTATTGCATCTAAGATTGCTGCTGTTCTTCGCGGCAAGAACAAAGCTTATTACACTCCACACGTAGATTGCGGAGATTTTGTAATTGTTATTAATGCGGAAAAAGTAACTTTTACCGGGAATAAATTAGAAGATAAAGTGTATCAAAACTTTAGTGGTTACCCTGGCGGATTAAAAGAAGAAATTGCGAAAGATTTGTTGAAACGCAGACCTGAAGTTGTTCTTGAAAGAGCAGTAAAAGGTATGCTGCCTAAAAACCGTTTAGGCCGTAAAATGATCAAAAAATTATTCGTGTATGCCGGTGCCAACCATCCTCATGGGGCACAACAACCTAAAGAATTTAAATTCTAATTTAACAACATTCAATTCATTCCAAATTCAAATAAATGGAAAAACAAAAAAATGCAGTTGGCCGTCGTAAAGAAGCTGTAACACGTGTGTTCCTCAGCAAAGGAGATGGTAAAATCACTGTAAATAATAAAGACTATAAAGAATACTTCCCATTGGTTTATTTACAAAACCAAGTAGAAGCACCTTTAAAAACTGCTGAAGTAACTGGTAAGTTCGATGTAGTTGTAAATGCACAAGGTGGTGGTTTAAAAGGCCAGGCCGAAGCTACCAAACTGGCAATTGCCCGTGCTTTATTGGAAGTAAATCCTGAATTCCGCCCTGCTTTAAAAGCTGCCGGTTATTTGAAACGTGACCCTCGTGGTGTTGAACGTAAGAAATTCGGTCATAAAAAAGCACGCAGAAGCTTCCAGTTCAGCAAACGTTAATTTTTGCAATTACAAAATTTACTTTACAAATTTCAAATTCATACAATGGAAAATAATACTTCACTTCAACAGCAACTACTCGAAGCAGGTGTACATTTTGGTCACTTGCGTAAGAAGTGGAATCCAAAAATGTTGCCTTACATTTTTGCAGAGAAAAAAGGTATTCATATCATCGATTTGAATAAAACAGTTGACAGCTTACAAGAGGCTGCTGCTGCAATGAAACAAATTGCAAAAAGCGGTAAAAAAATAATGTTTGTTGCCACTAAAAAACAAGCTAAAGAAATCGTTAGTGATTGTGCTAAGAAAGTAAACATGCCTTTTGCAACTGAACGTTGGTTAGGTGGTATGTTAACCAACTTCAACACTGTTCGTAAAAGCGTTAAGAAAATGCAGAGCATTGAAAAAATGTTGAACGATGGCAGCGCAGACAGCTTAACTAAAAAAGAACGTTTAACATTAAGCCGCGATAAAGACAAAATGGAAAAAGTGTTAGGTGGTATTGCTCAACTGAGCCGCTTACCGGCAGCTTTGTTCCTGGTTGATATCGGCCATGAGCACATTGCATTGGCAGAAGCAAAACGTTTAGGTATCACAACATTTGGTGTGGTAGATACCAATTGCGATCCTAACAAAGTAGATTTCGCAATTCCTGCAAACGATGATGCAACAAAATCAATCGCTATCATCACAAACTATATCACTGCAGCTATTGCCGAAGGGTTGGCAGAGCGTCAGGCTTCTAAAGATGAAGATGATTCACAAGAAGATGCGAACAATGAGAATGAAGCTAAAGCCCGTCGCTTAGAACAAGAGGCACAGGCAGAAGGTGGTCGTGGTCGCCGTGGTGGACGTAGCAATTCAGATAATACAAGTGGTGGTGGCCAGGGTGGTGCTCCCAAACGCAGGGTGCCTAACAGCCGCAGACCAGCAGGTAAATAATTCTAACCAGGATCATTTATATAACAGATTAATTGGTTGATTATTTAGGTAGTCAGCCAATTAATTTTTATCAACTATTGTTGCGTCGCACACTTGTACAGTGTTGCAAAATTCAACACAAGAAAAATTTCATTAAACAATAAAAGAATTCAATTATGAGTACAGTAGCTATCACTGCTGCCGATATTAATAAATTACGTCAGGCAACAGGCGCCGGTATGATGGATTGCAGAAAAGCATTAACAGAAACAAACGGAGATTTTGAAGCTGCTATCGACTGGTTACGTAAACAAGGTCAGAAAGTTGCTGCAAAAAGAAGTGATCGTGAAGCGAAAGAAGGCGTTGTTATTGCAAGAACTTCTGCCGATAATAAAATTGGATATGTAGTTTGTATTAGCTGCGAAACGGATTTCGTTTCTAAAAATGCAGACTTCGTTGCTTTTGCTCAAAGCATTGCTGATGCAGCAGTTGCAACAGATGCAAAAAATACGGAAGAGTTAAACAATGCAACTGTAAATGGTGCTAAAGTTGCAGATTTAATCAACGATAAATTGGCTTCAATCGGCGAAAAAATCGGTGTTGCTAAATACGAAAGAGTAGAAGCTCCTTATGTTGCTTCATATATTCACGGCGCTTACCGTTTAGGTGTATTGGTTGCATTGAATAAAGAAGCTGCTGAAGCCGGTAAAGATGTTGCTATGCAAATTGCTGCATTAAATCCGGTTGCTGTTGATGCAGATTCAGTTCCTGCAGAAACAATTGAAAGAGAAAGAGCAATCGTTATTGAAACAATGAAAGCTGATCCTAAAATGGCTGGCAAAACAGACGAAATGTTAGGAAAAATTGCAGAAGGTAAATTAAATGCTTTCTTCAAAGAACAAACATTATTGGCACAAGCTTTCGTTAAAGACGGTAGCAAATCTGTTGCTGAATATTTGAAAAGCGTTGATGCTGATTTAAAAGTAAACTCTTTCAAAAGAGTTGCTTTGGGTTAATACATTTTGTATCATCATATTAAAGGGAGTAACATTGTTGCTCCCTTTTTGTTTAAATAAGTATTTTCATTTAAATATTTTCCATGAATTCGTTTCAATCTAAGCTTCCGGAAGTTGGCACAACCATTTTTACTATAATGAGTTCCTTGGCCGTTGAACACAATGCCATTAATCTAGGGCAAGGTTTTCCTGATTTCATGATGAGTGAAGAGTTAACAGGCTTAGTAAGCAAAGCCATGAACAATGGCTTCAATCAGTACACACACATGAATGGTTTTCCATTGCTGCGGGAACGCATTGCAGAAAAAGTGGAGAAATTATATCAAACCAAAATAAATCCTGAAGCGCAAATAACAGTTACTCCCGGCGGCACATATGCCATTTATACTGCATTAACAACCGTGTTGAATAAAGGCGATGAAGTTATTGTTTTTGAACCTGCCTACGATAGTTATATTCCTAACATAGAAATAAACGGAGCAAAAGCGGTTAGAATTTCTTTGCAGTTTCCTGATTACAGTATTCCATGGAATGAAGTGCAGCAAAGCATTACAGCGAATACGAGAATGATTATGATCAATACACCGCATAATCCAACAGGTGCAGTGTTGACCGAAAACGATATTGAACAACTCAGAAAAATTGTTGCCGGAACAAATATTCTCATTTTAAGTGATGAAGTCTATGAACATTTGATTTTTGATAATTTACAACATCAATCCATTCTGCGTTATCCTGATTTGCTGGAGAGAAGTTTTGTTTGTTTTTCTTTCGGTAAAACCTATCACTGTACCGGATGGAAATTGGGCTATTGTATTACTTCTCCTGAGTTGATGAAAGAATTCAGAAAAGTGCATCAGTTCAATTGTTTCAGTTGCGATACACCAAAACAAGTTGCCTTAGCAGAATACTTACAAAACGAAGAAGCGTATAAAACATTGGGTTCATTCATTCAGCAAAAAAGGGATTATTTCAGGAAGTTAATGCAAGCAACACCGTTTACATGCATTCCCTCCCACGGAAGTTATTTTGAATGTTATAGTTACGATTTTACAAATGAAGCGGATAAAGATTTAGCCATTAGGTTAACGAAAGAATATGGTGTTGCTTCTATTCCTGTTTCAGTGTTTTATAAGAACGGAGAAGATAATCATGTGCTGCGTTTCTGTTTCGCTAAAAAAGAAGAAACATTATTAGAAGCCGCTGAAAGATTACAGAAAATAAAATAAAAAGCAGTTGCTGGGCAACTGCTTTTTATGGAGGTTTGTATTAAGAAACTATTTTAATTCATTGATGGTGATTGTAGGAACCAATTGATGCGAAACTTTTTCAACAATAATATCTTTTGCTAGATTAAATGTTGCAGATTGTTTTACATCTGTTGCAGAGGCAGCAACTTTTAAAGTATAGGTTCCTGCATCTGCAATCCAGGCAGCTTGTTGAGTATTGAATGAAGCTAAATCTTTTGCAGTAATTGTAAATGTTAGTGTTTGTGCTTCTCCCGCAGCTAATAATTTTGTTTTGGCAAATGCTTTTAATTCTTCATTGGGTTTATCTAATTTATTTGTTGGAGCACTAATATATAATTCAACAACTTCTTTACCTGAAACTTTTCCTGTGTTGGTAACTGTTATTGTTGCTGTGATTTTATCTGAAAAACTATTGTTGCTTAATTTCAAATTTGAATATTTAAAATTGGTGTAGGATAAGCCATAGCCGAATGGATAAGCTGTTTTTACATTGAACTTATTGTAATAACGATAGCCTACATAAATACCTTCTTCGTAAATAACTTCAGAAGGTGTGCCTATCATAGGGTTCATGGATTTTTGAACGCCAGGCAAATCTTTTCCCGGGAAATTTTTTGCAGAAGGAACATCGTTATAGGAAATGGGGAAACTTGTTGCTAACTTTCCTGAAGGGTTTACTTTGCCACTCAATATCTCTGCAACGGCATTGCCACCCTCTATTCCGCCCTGCCAACTTAGTAAAATAGCATCTGCATCGTCTCTCCAGCTATATGTTTCAATTACACCGCCAATGTTTAAAACAATAATTACTTTTTTATTTTTAGCATGAAAAGCATTGCTTACCGTTTTAATAAGTTCTTGTTCTGCTGCGGAAAGATTAAAATCGTTTTCTACTTTTCTATCGCTTCCTTCGCCGGCATTCCTGCCAATGGTAATAATGGCAATATCTGAAGAAGCTGCTTGTTGCTGAACTGTTGAGGCAGTTAATGAATATTCAGGAATTGGTGGAATTACATCGAAGAAAAATTTCTTTTGCGGTTGTTTCTTTTTAGCTTCAACAATATAATCTTCATATTCTTTTTTCAAACTTTCGTTTACATTGATGTTTACATTCTTCAATCCTTCCAATAACGAAACAGTATACGCTTTATTTACATCACCACTTCCGGTACCGCCTGCAATAAAATTGTACGAAGTATTGCCAAACAAAGAAACAGTTATTGCTTTTTTCAAAGGCAATGCATCGTTATTTTTTAATAGAATCATTCCTTCTGCAGCTGCATCTCTTGAAATTTGAGCATGCTCCTTCAGGTTGGGTTTATCTGAGTATTTATACTTTTTATAGCTTGGACTTTGCAACACAATGTTTAAAATCCTTTCACAATTTTCATTCAATATTTTTTCATCCAATGCTCCGTTTTTAACAGCGTCTGCTATTGCTTTTTGTTGAAGCAATGTTCCGGGCATCAGCAGATCGTTACCTGCTTTCATTTGTGCAACAGCATCTTTTCCCCCAAACCAATCAGTCATTACAAACCCTTTAAAGCCCCATTCTTTGCGAAGCACATTGGTAAGCAATTCGTAACTCTCAGATGCAAAAGGCCCGTTAATATAATTATAAGAAGACATTACCGTCCATGGCTGAGCCTGTTTCACTGTTATTTCAAATCCTTTTAAATAAATTTCTCTCAATGCCCTTTCACTTGCAATAACATTCACAGAATTTCTATTGGTTTCCTGATTGTTTGCTGCATAATGTTTAATGGAGGTACCCACGCCATTTGATTGAATACCTTTAACTATTGCAGCAGCAATATTGCCAGATACAACAGGGTCTTCAGAATAATACTCAAAATTTCTTCCCCCCAGAGGGTTGCGATGAATGTTCATGCCAGGCCCTAGAATAATATCCACTCCATACTCTTTAATTTCATTGCCAAAAGCAACACCTACTTTTTTTACGAGCGCCGTATCCCAGGTAGAGGCGAGTAAAGTAGCAACAGGCCATGCAGTTGCATAATATGTTTGAGAACTGTTTGCTCTTGTTGGATTAATTCTCACACCGGCCGGGCCGTCGGCCACCGTTATACTTGGAATGCTTAATTGCTCAAAACCATGTGTTCTTCCGGCAGCACCGGGAACTTTTTCAGGAATATCTCCACCATCTCCCTGCATGGTAGGCGGTAAGCTTATACCTACATAATCTTTTGCCTTGGCGGTATCTTTTTTACCGGTGGTAGGAGGAGAAGGCATTTTAAAACCCATGCCCACTACCAGTTTTATTTTTTCCTCGGTACTCATTTTAGATACCAGCTCTTTTACTTTGGCAGTAGTATTTTGCGAGAAAGAGAGTAAAGGGATTGTTGTAATAAATAATAAGGCAATCTTTTTCATACAGGCTATTTTTTGCCTTATAAAGATTGCAAGTGTTTACTGAATTTCCATTTGATAATAATCAAAAAAGAATCAGAGATTACTGCGAATGCGGCTGAGTGTTTCTTGTGTAATGCCTAAAAAAGATGCGATATATGAAAGGGGTACACGTTGTATGATGGAAGGGTTGTTTTCTAAAAGCTTTTCATATCGTTGTTGGGCAGATTCGAATTGAATAGAATCCATTCTGTATTGAGAAAGGATTAAAGAGCCAGTTAATGCCTTTCTTAACCATCTTTCAATGCAATGCTCTTCATTGCAAAGGTTCATTAAATTGTCGTAATGGATTCCGTAAACAACGGAGGGCTCAATGGTATGAATTTGTAAACGACTTGGTGTACGTTCAAAGAAAGAGATAATGGAAAGGAAAAAAGAATTGTCCATTGCTATCCATTCTGTTATCTCCTTTCCATTCTTATAATAAAAAATTCGTGCAATGCCTTTTTCTATATAATAAATATAATTAGCTGTTTCGTTTTCTTTTACCAAAAACTGATCTTTGGGCATGGCCCATTTTTCCCATTTACCTAAAAATGTTTTTTTAACATCTTCCGGTAGAGGTGTTATCTGTAAAATTCTATTTTCAAGCGTACTCAAATAAAGCTATTTCAATATAAAAGTAACATTTACAGAAGCACTGATCTTTATTTTTTCAAAATCTATGTTGGCAGGGGCCGCTTCTTCACTTGCAGTATTTAATCCTCTTACTTTTAAAACCATCGCATCTGCCCTGTAAGGCATATAATTGTTTTCATAATCTGTAATATGAATGGCGTTACCAATGCTTTGGTTTAATGGCTTAACCAGTATCCAGGCCTTTTGTTTTGCATTTTCAACCGCTTTGCTTTTGGCTTCAAGCACTATTGCATCAAAATCCGAGTGTGCTACTTTTTCTATGCTGGTATTAGAAATGCCTATTGCCTCAAGCGCTACAAAAACCCTGCTTAAT
This sequence comes from Sphingobacteriia bacterium, assembly GCA_017304675.1. GTDB lineage: Bacteria > Bacteroidota > Bacteroidia > Chitinophagales > Chitinophagaceae > CW01. Next base: position 637,786 of record JAFKLS010000018.1, on the reverse strand, counting down.
ATTTTTGCATCTTTAACTTTTAAAGAGTACTCTTTACTGGTGAAGATATCTGTCTTTTTTAAAACATAAAATTTAAAATTGCTGCTCATGTCACTTACCGAAAGGTCTTTTTCTGTATTGATATCCAGCTTTTTTAAAACTTCTATCATGTTTTTTTCCTGTTGTTCAACAGAAACTTTTCCTCTGTTATCTTTTTCAGAGATAATGATCTTTAAATAGATTTCGTTAGGTGTTATCAGCGTATCGTATTTACCGGTTACTTCAATATTCGGCTGATCTATAAAATTTTTAGATTGCGCAATTGCAAATACATAGCTGATCATTAACATGAAAGAGAAGATAATTTTTTTCATAATCATATTTTATAAGAAGATGCGGTTTCGTTTTTTATTACACAAAACCAAATGTTAAAATGCTTTAGCATTTATGTAGTGCTAAGATAAATTAATGTTGTGTATGGGATTAATGAAAAAGCCACCAATTTAATTGGCGGCTTTTAAAGGACGATTCAGTTTATTATTTATTGAGAGAGGGAAAAAGACAGTGTTTAAAAATTAAACAATTTTTCGCCTCCCACTTTCTGCTTTTTAGCGCCAATGGCACGTATATTATATGTAAAAGTAGCCATGAAATATGTGTTTAATGCATTACCATAACTTGAAATAATCATGTTCCTGTTTACATAAGAATAAACGTAGTTGTTCTTGTTTAAGATATCAAAGACACTTAATTTAAAAACACCACGGTCATCTTTCAACATCATAAAATTAATGGCCGCATTCCATATGGTAGAAGACTTAGGAAACCCTGCCGGTATATTGCTGTTATAGGAATAATCCAATTTGCTTTCCAGGATAACATGTTTCAGGTATCTTATAATTATTTCTGTAGAAAAGGAATAATTAGATACGTTGAGTTTTTTGAAGTAATTGTTTGTATAGGCGGAAAAATTGTATCCCAGTCCGTACCTGTTGTTCCATTCAAACTTGTCATTGAAATTAAAGTTTGTACCATACCATTGCTGAACCTGGTATATTTCCTGCCAGCTTTCATCTCCGTTATACAATAACCTGCTTTTATTGTACGAAAGCCATGCGCCTGCATTCCATGAGAAACTGAAATTATTTTTGTATTTGTATTGCTTATACAAATTATAGTTTATCCATGAATTAATACTGCCATTGGCATTTACAGGGGTTGTTGTTTGAATACCCTTATCATCAACATTAATACTCTGTACTACTGTATTATTACTGAACACCAAGCCACCGTTAAATGAAATATTGAATAATTTTTTTGTATTGTTTAAGTACAAGTTGGCATTAATGTTATGAGATTCTGTAGGAGCCAGATTGGGGTTGTTGTTAACAATATAATAAGGGTTGGTGTTATTAGCTACCGGCATTAAATAGGTATAAGCGGGAAGGCTTATGCTCTTGTTGTAACTTATAGATGCCTGCTTATATAGAATGTTTAAGCGGGGCAGTACATTGAATATGTTTTGTTGTATAGGAAGCGATAATGTGGTAAAATGATTATCGGCGGTTTGCCACAACATGCTCAGGCCAGGGGTTACGGTTAAACTTTTAAACTTGAATTCTATACCGGGATTAAAATTTAGTTTATTGGTTTCTCTGTTTAATTCATTGCTTAATAAACCATTTAGCTTATCGTATTCATTGGCAATCCCTTTGTTATAAGTATTGATTGAATTATTCAATTTCGAATACTCATACGTACTGTTAAGCCTGAGTATTATTTTTTTGGTGATCGGCTCGGAATAAGCAACTGAGGTAAATGCTGTTGTTTGCGGCAGGCCTTCATTTCGTAATTGCTGTAATATACTATCGTAAGGAGAAGGATAAATAAAATGTGTGTTTGAATTAGTAAGGTAACTGTTGAACTTGTTGTTTACCGTGAAATTGTTGGCAAAAGAGAAGCGCCTGTCTTTTTTTGTTTTTGATAGCCTGTAAAAAAGAAAACTATGTTGGTAGTTGTATGAATTGTTGTGATTGTTCTGGAAAACATTGCCATTACTTAAACCACCCAGCTTATTATTATTAACGGCAACACCCGTGTTCATGTTTTCAGTAAGAAGGCCTATTGTGTAATTGGCAGTAAAAGCAATATTTGTTACAGAATCTGGCTTTAAACGCATACCTATGCCAATATTATGTGCGTTGGTATTAGCTGTGCTATTTAATGTACTTCCGTTTGTTAAAACTGTATCGGAATTATAAGTGGCTGTACTTGTTTCTGTAAATTTTTCGTTCAATACATTACCATAGAAGTATTGAGCATAGAACGATTTTTTTAAGTTAGGAGCATGATTTAAATTAAAGCCAACACCTTTGCTGGTTGCTATACCACCACTACCTTGCATACCGCCAAAACTAATGCCATTAATAACCATTCCGCTTCCCCCGTTACTATTTGTCCATATGCTCGTGCTCCTGCTGCCAGAAACATCGGAGCTTCTGTTAAACCCGCCTGTTTGGGCTATATCTGCGTAATTAAAGGCAACTTTATTCAGGTTATTACCGTAACCTAAAATACTTAATTGTAAGGTATCTCTAAAAGTGTTGATAATGCCACCCGATTCATACCGGCCGCTGGTACCGCCACCGGCATATATTTTGCCAAATAAGCCTTTCTTAACTCCCTTTTTAAAAGTAATGTTCACCACTTTGCCAACAGCATTAATATTATCATCTCCTCTTCGCATTAATTCTTCTTTGTCATCGGTTACCTGTACCTTATCTATCAGGTTGGCAGGCAAATTTCGTGTAGCCATTTTGGGGTCGTCTCCAAAAAAACTTTTGCCATCTACCAATATTTTATTTACAGGCTTGCCATTTACAGTAATGTTGCCGTCTGCATCTACCATAACACCCGGTAATTTTTTCAACAGATCTTCTACAAGTGCATTGGGCAATGTTTTAAAAGCAGTGGCATTAAATTCAATAGTGTCTTTCTTAATAATCACCGGAGGCCTCTCTGCAATCACAATAACTTCATCTAACTGTTTTGATGTAGGAGATAACATTGCAGAATCTATTCTTTTTGTGGGATGATTGGCAGATAATGTAAAATCTGTACGCAATGCATTGTATCCTGAATAAGTAATAATTAGTCTTAATGGAATATCTAAAGGAAGATTGGGTATTTTAAATTCCCCATCGGGCCCGCTAAGCCTGTAAGTAACGATACTGGTGTCTTTTGTTTTGAATACCGTTGCGGTTGCCAGTGGCAAAATTTTTTTATTTGAACTGTCTCTTATTTGCCCGGCAACACTGCCTGTTTGACTTTTTGCAAAGGAATAAATAGATAGCAGGATTATAATGCTGTATAGTTTTCTCATAAACAAATTTGTTATTGACAGTTCTTTAAAACTTTACTTAAAGAGTAGGCAGGCTGTAAAAGGTTGGAAAAAGAGAAATATTTTTTCTTATTTGTATAAAGTATCGCTTTAAAGAAAAGTACATGCCAAACAAAACATATACATTTTTTGGCCGGGGTGTAAGCACACATTTATTTACTGTTAAAAATGCTGTAGAGGTAATAAATAAAAACAAGCCCGGAACACCGGGCTTGCTGAATAGAGAAATAAGATTGCAAAATAGTTTATTTGTATTGGTCGGTTACCATTGGTTATCTCCATCAATCCAGCTGCCTAATCCTCCCAATACGCTTCCTTCCTCTCTTTTACTTACCGTAGCATAGCGCAAAATTCTTCCGGCAAGGCGGCTAACGGGTAAACTCTGAATCCATACTACTCCGGGGCCCCGCAGTGTGGCAAAGAATACACCTTCTCCGCCGAACAAAGTATTTTTTATGCCTCCTACAAACTGTATATCGTAATCTACTCCGGCAGTAAAGCCTACTATGCAACCCGTGTCAATCTTTAAAATTTCACCGGGTTGCAATTGCTTCTGCTGCACATAACCGCTGGCATGCATAAAAGCCATGCCATCTCCTTCCAGTTTTTCCATAATAAACCCTTCCCCGCCAAATAAACCTGTGCCCAGTTTTCTTTGAAATTCTATTCCAATACTCACTCCTTTGGCAGCACATAAAAAGGCATCTTTCTGACAAATAATCCTATTGCCTAGCTCTTGCAGATTAAGAGGGATAATTTTACCGGGGTAGGGAGAAGCAAAACTAACATGCTTTTTCCCGGAGCCTATATTGGTAAAGGCCGTCATAAATAAATTTTCGCCCACCAATACTCTTTTTCCGGCATTTAAAAGTTTGCCAAGCAGGCCACTGCCTTGCTGCTGGCTGCCATCGCCAAACATTGTTTCCATGGCAATGCCATCTTCCATCATCATAAAAGCGCCTGGTTCTGCTATTGCTGTTTCATTGGGGTCTAACTCTATTTCTACATATTGCATTTCTTCTCCGAAAATGCGGTAGTCTATCTCATGATTTTGAATCATAAAAAAAATTTGCTGAAAAATAACCAACAAAGCGTTAACTGCAAGTAAAATATGATCAACTGATTTTTGGAGTGGAGGAATGCCTGATGGTGAGCTCCGGCAATAATACTCTTTTCTCAAATTGTTTAATGGGCCGCTTGCTTTCTATTTGTTGTAATAATAACTCTGTAGCAGCCCTGCCCATTTCGTATGCCGGTTGGCGTACAACGGTAAGTGCAGGGTGTAACAATTCCGCAATATCAGAATTAGAAAAGCCTACCAGTGCAATATCTGCCGGAACTTTTAAACCTCTTCTGTGCAATGTTTTTAAACATCCGGTAGTTAATTTATCGCTGGTGGTAAAAATAGCATCTGGCTTTTGCTTTTGTGTAAAGAGCTTGTTAACGGCTTCTTCTACTTCAGAAAAAATCATCCCGCCGTAGAAGCAATGTTGTATGTAATTTTCCTTTACGTTCATTTTATAACTCAATAAGGCCTCTTTATAACCGGTAAGTCTTTCATTAGAGATAGACAAGTATTCAGAGTTGGTTAAACATGCAATGCGTTTATACCCGCTTTTTATTAAGTGTTCGGTGGCTTCGTATGCGCCTTTAAAATTATCAACACCTACAGAATGTGTTTCCAATCCTTCTAATATCCTATCGAAGAAAACAATGGGTAGCCCCCTATCATGCAAAGATTTTAAATGAGCCGTGTCGTTGGTTTCTGTAGAAACAGAAATAAGCAACCCGTCTACAGAACGGGAGGCAAGAAACTGAAGGTCCATGATTTCTCTTTCGTAAGATTCATGGCTTTGTGCAATAATCACATTATAGCCTCGTTCATATGCAACCGATTCTATACCATTAATAATCTGTGAGAAAAAGTTATTGGCTATTTCGCAAACTACCACACCTATAGATCGGCTCCTTCTTTCTTTTAAGCTTAAAGCAATCGGGTTGGGCCTGTAGTTAAGCTTTTCGGCACATTCCAATACAAGCTTTTTTGTTTCTTCACTAATCTCGTAACTGTCTCTTAATGCTCGCGAAACGGTAGAAGTTGATAATCCTAATGCTTTGGCTATATCTTTTATGGTGGTGGCTTCAAATTTCATACGGAATTTAAAATTACATAAAACGCCACAAGCATCAAACAATGAAGTGGGTACCTGGTAATAAGTGAATTTCAAAAACGAACACGTTATCGGCAACGATTGCGTAAATAAATCGTTTGCTGCTTCTCAGCATATGCAATAAACTTGAGTAGTTTGTGGCCAGATTGAAATAAATAAAACTGCTTCTTTTACGCAGTTTAAAAACAAAACGCTTGCTGTATGAAACAAAAGCTCCTGCTCTTGTTGTTAATGATGATGAACGTATTTGCATTATTAGCACAAACAACTCAAACCATTAAAGGAAAAATTACAGACGAAACCGGTGCTCCGCTGCAAGGGGTAACGATCTTAATTAAAGGCACAAAAATTGGCGCTCAAACAGATGCTTCCGGCGCTTTTTCTATCAAAACATCTGCTGTAGGAAAAGTAGAGCTGATGATTAGCTCTACCGGGTTTACCGCACAAACCGTTACTGCCGATGGAGGTAACGCCGTAAATATAAAACTGGTAAGAAGCGTTGAACAAATAGATGATGTGGTAGTGATCGGTTACCAAACTGTTAAGAAAAAAGATGTATTGGCTTCTGTTTCTTCTGTAACAGCCAAAGACCTAAAAGATATACCCGTTAACTCTGCAGCTGAAGCTTTAGCCGGAAGGCTTGCCGGTGTACAAATTACTACAGCAGAAGGTTCCCCGGATGCCAATATCAGGATCCGTGTAAGAGGCGGGGGTTCTGTTAGCCAGGATAATTCTCCTTTGTACATAGTTGATGGGGTACAGGTAGAAAATGCATTAAACCTTTTATCTCCACAGGATATTCAAAGTATTGATGTGTTAAAAGATGCCGCCGCTACTGCTATTTATGGTGCACGTGGTGCCAATGGAGTAGTAATTATTACCACCAAATCGGGTAAAACAGGAAAACTGAATGTTGTATTCAATAGCTTTTTGGGGTGGAAGCAATTGCCTAAAGAGCTGGCTGTAATGAACCCGTACGATTTTGTAATGTGGGAGTATGAAAGAACAAGGCCAAGCTCCGGTGGTTATGGTTACGGTGCAGGATCTACCGATAGTGCAACTTTTGCCAAACGTTATGGCACTACATGGGATACTTTAAATGCTTATAAAAATGTTCCTTATCAGGACTGGCAAAAAGCAGTATTGGGTAACAGAGGGTTTTCTCAAATGTATAACGTAGGGTTTAATGGAGGTAACAAAAAAACTACTTTTAACTTCAGTTATACGCATAACGATGATAAGGCAATCGCTCTTAATTCAGCCTATAGAAGAAACCTGGTCTCTTTTAAACTGGATCATAATGCGAATGCTAAACTAAAAATGGGATTCAGTGTTAGGGTAGTAGACCAAACAGTTTATGGCGCCGGCACTTCAGATGACAAAAGTTCTTCTTACAACAGGTTGAGAAATATTGTTAAATACAGGCCATTCCTTTCCCCTGGTTTAGATGAAAGCCAAATAGACCCCGCATTGATTGACCCTTCCATAGGTAACGGATTGATATTGGTTAACCCCATTCAGTTGTCTAACTCTGAATATCGGAAAAAAACAACCAATGCAATGAACATGACAGCGTATGTGAATTACCAGATTGCTAAAAACTTTTCTTTTAGAACAACATTGGGAATAGATTACAATAACGTAAACGATAGGCAATTCAGTGATTCAATAACACCTTATTCTATCCAAAAAGGAGGGCAGAAGCCTATTGCAGAGAATGATACATTCGTAGTAAAAACACTTACCAACTCTAACGTGTTTACTTATGCCCTGAACGGATATAAGAAAAAACACGATATCAGTATTGTAGTGGGAGAAGAGACTTATAAGCTAAATGCAGATTCTTCTAAAAATGTTTTTAGAGACTATGCTACATGGACCAGCCCCGATAAAGCTTTTGAAACACAGAATACGGCCAATATTTTTGCAGGGTATCCTAAGTATACTAAGATAGAATTCACATCCCTTTCTTTCTTTGGCAGGGTAAACTATGCTTATAAAAAGAAATATTTGTTCTCAGCCAATCTGCGGGCAGATGCTTCATCAAAATTTGCATCTAACCTTCGTTGGGGATATTTCCCTTCTGCTTCTTTTGCATGGAGGATTTCAAAAGAGAAATTCATGGATAAGTTCGGCTTCATTAACGATATGAAGTTGCGCTTGGGTTATGGAGAAGTGGGTAATAACAGAATTCCAGATTATTTGTATATAAACACCTTCCTTAATAACCAAAGCTATTATGGACTGAACGGGCAATTGGTTTATGGTTATACTTCTGCAGGATTAATTAACCCCAACCTGCAATGGGAAACTACGGTTAACAGGAATGTGGGCTTAGATATCACTATATTGAAAAGCAGGCTTACATTAGCTGTAGACTATTATAGCAATACAACCACCAACCTGCTGTTAAATACACCGATTGCACCAACTTATGGGTACACATCCCAATATCAGAATATAGGATCAACTTCAAATAAAGGATGGGAATTTCAGTTGAATGCAGGCATTGTTCAAAAGAAAAATTTCAGTTGGAATGCCAATTTCAATATTTCCTTTAATAAAAACAGGGTAGAAGGATTGGCAAAAGGCCAAAATTCTTATTTCCAGCAAGGCTGGTCTGGCGTTTCAGGGCAACCGGCAGATTATATTGTAAAGATTGGCCAGCCTGTAGGTGCTATGTGGGGCTGGATAACAGATGGTTTTTATAAGGTAGAGGATTTTGATTACAATGCAGCTTCAAAAACCTATACCCTAAAATCTAACGTTGTTAACAGTTCTACTGTAACAGGCCCTCCACAACCCGGTACATTAAAATTGAAAGATTTGAATGGAGACGGAAAAGTAGATATTGATAACGATAGAACCATTATTGGAGATGCTAATCCGAAATTTGTTGGCGGCTTAAATCAACAATTTATTCTTGGAAATTTTGATGCTAGCATTTTTGTAAATTTTGTTTACGGAAACAGCATTTACAATGCTAATAAAATAGAATTTACAAATGGCTATACCCCTAACTCTAATTTACTGGCCATTATGAAAGACAGGTGGAAAACAATTGACGGAACAGGCCAGGTGGTAACAGACCCAAATGCCCTAACCGCATTGAATGCCAATGCCAAAATATGGAGACCATTAACCAGCACAGGTGCATTTTACTTGCATTCATGGGCTATAGAAGATGGTTCTTTCTTAAGAATTAACAATGTTTCTTTAGGCTATTCAATTCGCAATAAAACCTTAACCAATATGCATATCAATAAATTGCGGGTATATGGTACAGTAAACAACCTGGCGGTGTTTACAAGTTACTCGGGTTACGATCCTGAAGTTAACGTTCGTTCTAACAGCGGCACAACCCCGGGATTGGATTATTCGGCCTATCCAAAAAGCAGGTCGTTCATTATTGGTTTAAACGTTTCATTTCAATAGAACTTAAAAGCTTGTAAATATGAAAAAAGTATTTGTTTATAAATTCGCTTCCCTTATCATACTGGCTACGGCCGTTGGCTTAAGTGGTTGTAAGCATTATTTAGATGAGCAGCCCATTACGGCTTACGGCACCAATTTCGTTTTTAGCAGTAAGGCTACCGCCTACCAGGCACTTATAGCAGTGTACAGCCAGTTAACAGGAGATCAGGGTTATGGCATACGCGTTAGTTTGTACTATACGGTAGATACAGATGAAACACAGGGTCCTACAGGAGCCGGTGATAACGACAGGAGAGATATAGCACGCTACCAGGCAACATCGGGCAATGCTCAGTTAAATAACCCATTTTCTCAGTTGTTTACCGGAATTGAGTATGCCAATATTTGCATTGCCAATATCCCAAAAATGGCCCAGTACAATGGCTCTTCTTCAGAGGCCAAACAATTGCAGCGTATGTACGGAGAGGCGTTAACCTTAAGAGCACAATTTTATTATGAAGCAATCAGGAACTGGGGAGACCTGCCTGCAAATTTCCAACCTGCTTCTTCAATAGCAGAACAAAACCCTTTCCCAAGCCGTATTAACAGAGATTCTTTGTATAACCAGTTATTGGCCGACTTAAAAACTGCTTCAGCCTTGGTACCATGGAGGGGTGAGTTAAGTGCTATCGGAGATCCGCAGGATGAAAGAATTACAAAAGGTTCTGTTAAAGGCTTGCGTGCAAGAATTGCCCTAACACGTGGGGGCTACTCTTTAAGAAATAGCTCCAGCCAGATGGAAAGAAGCAGTGATTACCTCACCTATTATCAAATTGCGAGAGACGAATGCAACGATATTATCAATTCAGGCCAGCATAACCTGAATACATCTTTTAAAGCTTTATGGAAAAATCAGGTTTGTGCGCGTGCATCTGCCGATCCTGATGGTGAGCTTATGTTTCAGGTAAGTGCTGTAGGTGGTACCGGTACTGCTGATACAAAACTAGGGTATTATAATGGCCCCTCTGTAAACGGCTACGGTAATAAAAGCATTAATATATTACCTACTTATTTCTATTTATTCGATTCAACAGATCTTAGAAGAGATGTTACCTGCTGCTTATATAGTGTAAATGCCGACGGCATTTCTAAAACAGGGCAGGCCATTACAGCAATTGTAGATGGTAAATACAGAAGGGATTGGATCACTAATCCTTCAATTGCTCCAACAAATGCAATTCAGTATTTGGGTTTAAAATGGCAGATATTGCGTTACGCAGATGTGCTGTTAATGTTTGCCGAAGCAGAAAATGAAATCAATAACGGGCCAGATGCTGCTGCTTATAATACTATTAACATGGTTCGCAGAAGAGGGTATGGAAAAAGCATTACTGCAACATCTACCATAGACTTACCTGGCGGGTTAACCAAAGACCAGTTTTTTCAGGCTATTGTTAAAGAGCGTTCTTTAGAATTGGGGGGAGAAGGTATTAGGAAGTTCGATCTGATCAGGTGGAACCTGATAGCCCAAACCATTAGCAACACTAAAGCTGCTTTAACAGCATTAGCAGCCGGAACAGGCATTTATGCAGGCTTGCCAACAAACATGTATTTTAAAACAAATAGTACTTCAGACGATAACACACTTACAGGAAATGCATGGTCAAACTCATTCTATAAAACGGCGCCAACATCAACGCCAAGCGGAACAACAAAAGTTACCTGGGTTAGTTCGGCCATAACAGCTACCGGCACATCTTCCCCACTTGGAAGGTTTGCCACAGGCTTTACTTCTAATAAGTCTGAGCTGCTGCCCATACCACAACCGGCAAGAGATGCCAACCCCAATCTTACTCAAAATCCGAATTATTAATTTTTATAAAGTGCATATACTGAAATCCCCGCCCTGAAAGCGGGGAAATTTTTTCAAAGAATAATTGTTATGTTAAAAAAGGGTTTACAGGTTGCGTATTGCTGCTTATTGTTTGCCTTCATTGTGCCTGATAATAAGATTACGATCTGGATGATAGGTGATAGCACTATGTCTGTTAAAGAAACAAAAGCATATCCGGAAACAGGTTGGGGTATGCCATTTGCTTACTTCTTCGATTCAACCGTACACATTGAGAATAGAGCAAAGAATGGCAGAAGCACCAAAACCTTTATTTCGGAAAAATTATGGCAGCCTGTTGCTGAGAATATGAAACAGGGTGATTATTTGTTTATTCAATTCGGACATAATGATGAAGCTAAAGAGAAGCTTGATCGCTATACAACTCCCGAAGAATACAAAAACAACCTGAAACTATTTATACAGACCGCAAAGAATAAAAAAGCCATTCCAGTTTTGTTAACACCTGTTTCCAGAAGGTATTTTGATGATGCCGGAAATATTAAACAAACCCACGAAATATATTCTCCATTGGTAAGGGAAATAGCGAAAGAAGAAAATGTTTTATTGATTGATTTGGATGAACTGAGCAGAAAATTTTATCAACAATGGGGCGATGAAAGATCTAAATTGTTGTTCATGCATTTAGATTCTTTGGAACACCCAAATTACCCGAATGGAAGAAAAGACAATACACACTTCAGCGAATTAGGTGCCAGAAAAATTGCGGAAATTGTTTTAACTGAAATAAAAAAACAAATCCCCGATCTAAGTAATAGAGTCGTTCGTTCAACCATTAAATAAAAAATATGAAACGTTTTTTGTTGATATTATTTTTTCTCAGTGCAAAAAATATAATGGCTCAACAAAAAATCATTGTTGCTGCAGACGGAAGCGGAAAATATAAAACAGTGCAAGAAGCGCTCGATGCTGTTCCTTCAGGCAATGAAAAACCTGTTACCATTTTTATAAAAAAAGCAGTGTACAAAGAAAGAGTGATTGTTGATGCAAGAAAAAATTTTATTCATTTAATTGGAGAAGATAAAAACAATACCATCATCACTTATAACAATCATGCAGGAACTAGATTGCCGAATGGTGATACATTGAATACCTGGACATGCGCTTCTTTCTTTGTGTATGCAGATGATTTTTCCGCAGAAAATATCACTTTCGAAAACAATGCAGGCTTTACCGCCGGGCAGGCAGTGGCTCTAAGGGTAGAAGGCAATAGAGCATCTTTTAAAAATTGTGCTATGATTGGCTTTCAGGATGTATTGTTTTTAAGCGGAAGCGGTGTGAAACAATATTTTAAAGACTGTTATATAGAAGGTACAACCGATTTTATTTTTGGTGCGGCAACAGCGGTGTTTCAAAATTGCCATATCCACAGCAAAAAAAATTCTCACGTTACAGCAGCTTCAACTAACAGCATTATTCCGTTCGGTTTTGTGTTCTTCAATTGTAAATTAACAGCAGCAGATTCATCCATCAATAAAGTTTCTTTAGGCAGGCCATGGAGCCCAACAGCAAGTGTTACTTATATTAATTGCTGGATGGATAAACATATTATTCCCGAAGGCTGGAATAACTGGAAAAACCCTGCAAACGAAGCTACCGCCCGTTATGCAGAATATAAAAGTGTTGGGCCGGGTGCAAATGCAAATGCCAGAGTAAAATGGAGCAAACAACTTACAGACGAAGAAGTAAAGAAGTATACACTCGAAAATATTTTAGGTAATTGGAAACCTGAATTGGGTAATTAGTAAAACCCTTTTCTGCGCTGCATTTTTAAACATACGTTATCGATATCGTTTGCGTAAATAAAAGGCCGGAACCTAACAGAAAAAAGAAAATATAGAGGTAGCATTGTATAGCATTTTAGAAGGTTAATAATCGTTGCCAAATGAAAAAAAATAACTACTTACTACCGTTACTTTTAATAGCGCTGGGGCCTGTTGTACAGGCACAAACAACGGTGTTTAAACAACAAATGAAATTGTTGCCGGTTGTTACAACAACCTCATTTAAGAAAGATACTTTTAATATTGAAAAATTTGGCGCAGTTGCAGATGGTATTACACTAAATACAAAGGCCATTAACACGGCCATAGAAAATTGTTCTAAAAAAGGCGGTGGAGTGGTATTGGTACCAAACGGTTTTTGGCTAACCGGCCCGATCGTTTTAAAAAGCAATGTAAATCTTCATATTTCAAAAAACGCTTTGCTTCAATTTACTGCAGATTTTAATCAATATCCCCTGGTACAAGGTAATTGGGAAGGGTTACCGGCGTATAGAAATCAATCTCCCATCAGTGCTTATATGGCAGAAAATATTGCTATTACCGGAACAGGAGTTGTTGATGGCAATGGCGATGCGTGGCGAATGGTTAAAAAGGATAAGCTAACCGAAACACAATGGAAGAACAAAACAAATAGTGGCGGGGTATTAAGTGATGATAAAAAAACATGGTACCCCTCTGAAAAAAGCCTTCTCGGAAGCAAAACAAAAAATCCGGGTGTTATAACAAATGGTATCACCCTGCAGGATGTAGAAGCCTATAAAGACTTTCTACGGCCTAACCTGGTAGTGCTTACCGCATGTAAAAAAGTTTTATTGGAAGGCATTACATTTCAAAACTCACCTGCATGGAATTTGCATCCTTTGATGTGTGAAGATTTAATCGTTAGAAATGTATACGCCAAAAATCCCTGGTATGCACAGAATGGGGATGGAATTGATATAGAGAGTTGTAAAAACTTTATAATAGAAAATTCAACTTTCGATGTAGGCGACGATGGTATTTGCATTAAAAGCGGAAGAGATGAAGAAGGTAGAAAAAGAGGCCTGCCAACCATGAACGGTATCATCAGAAACAATACGGTATACCATGCGCATGGCGGGTTTGTGATTGGAAGCGAAATGAGCGGAGGGGCTAATAATTTGTTTGTATATAACTGCACTTTTATTGGAACAGATATTGGACTGCGCTTTAAAACAGCTCGTGGCCGGGGTGGTATTGTAGAAAAAATTTATTGCGATAACATTAATATGAAAGATATTATTGGTGAAGCAGTTTTATTCGACATGTACTATATGGCCAAAGATCCAGTGCCTTTGGCCGGAGAAAAAAGAGAGCTGCCTAAAGTAGAAATATTGCCTGTAACGGAGGCTACTCCGCAGTTCCAGAATTTTTATATCAACAATATTGTTTGTAATGGTGCCGAGAAAGCTCTTTTCATAAGAGGTATTCCTGAAATGCATATCAAAAATGTTTTCATCAACAATGCCATTATTCAATCAAATAAAGGCATAGACATTCAGGAAGCAAGCAATATTCAATTAAAGAATGTTACAGTATTCTGCAAAGACACAAACCCTGTTGCATATGTTTTAAACAGCGATGCTATTCAAATACAAAAAATAAATTACACAAAAGATGCTGCTTTGTTATTGCAAGTGCAAGGTGATAGAAACGGGGTCGTTAAATTAAGTGACACAGATTATTCAAAAGCAAAACAAAAGTCTGAAGCAAGTTTAGGTGCTACAGACAAAAACATTGAATTGAAGTAAGATGAAAAAAATCCTTTTCATAATAGGAACAGTTGCAAGTATTAATATATCGGCACAAAAGCTTAGTGAAAAAATGGCCGCAACGGTGATGAATACTTGGAAAGACTCTTTTGCATTGGATAATAAACCTGCAAAGTGGACTTACGATATGGGCGTTATTATGAAAGGTTTTGAAAATGTTTGGTATGCAACCGGTGATGCAAAATATTTTGCTTACATGCAAAAGCAAGTTGATTTCTTTGTTGATAAGGATGGAAATATTAAAACATACAAACAAGATGAATTTAATATTGATAATGTAAACAATGGCAAATCACTTTTAACCTTATACAGAGTAACCGGTAACGAAAAATATTGGAAAGCGGCAACACGATTAAGAGAGCAATTACACCATCAGCCTAGAACAAAAGAGGGCGGCTTCTGGCACAAAAAAATATACCCGTATCAAATGTGGTTAGATGGTTTGTATATGGGCGAACCATTTTATGCAGAGTGTGCAATGCTTATACAAGATACTGCTGCTTTCAACGATATAGCGAATCAATTCATTTGGATGGAGCAACATGTAAGAGATGAAAAAACAGGATTGCTCTACCATGCATGGGATGAAAGCAAAGAACAAAAATGGGCTGATAAAGTAACCGGACGATCTCCGCATGTTTGGGCAAGAGCAATGGGTTGGTATGCAAATGCATTGGTAGATGCATTGGATTATTTTCCGCAGGAACATCCTAAAAGAAAAGAGCTCATTAATATTTTAAATCGTTTGGTTGTTGCGGTTGAAAAAACACAAAACAAACAAACGGGTTTGTGGTTGGATATTTTAGATGAACCAACAAAAGAAAAAAATTACGAAGAAGCATCAGCTTCTTGTCAGTTTGTATATGCCATTGCAAAAGCAGTTCGCAATGGATATATTTCTTCAGAAAAAATTTCCATTGCTAAAAAAGGATATGATGGCATTGTGAAAAAATTTATCAAAGAAGAAAATAATCAGATCAATTTATACGGAACAGTGAAAGTAAGTGGACTTGGCGGAAACCCTTACAGAGATGGCAGTTTCGATTATTATATGAGTGAGCCTGTTATTGTAAACGATCCGAAAGGAATAGGAGCATTTTTATTGGCAAGCACCGAAATGGAAATGCTTCCAACATTGAATGTTGCAAAAGGAAAAACAGTTGTGTTGGATAGTTATTTCAATTCAGAAAAAAAGAAAGATGCAAGTGGTATAGAAAAAAGCTGGCATTATAAATGGGATGAAAAAGATAACGGTGGTTTCAGTTTGTTTGGAAATATTTTTAACAGTCATGGTTTTACAACATCAACCTTATACGATGCGCCAACAACAAACAATTTAAAAAACGCAGATGTTTATATTATTGTTGATGCAGACAATGTAGCCGATAATCCTAAACCGAATTATGTTCAACCAAAAGATGCAGATGAAATATATAAATGGGTGAACAATGGCAGTGTATTGATTTTACTGCACAACGATAAAGGCAATGCAGAGTTTGAACACTTTAATACACTTGCAGAAAAATTTGGGATACATTTTAATGAAGACAGTCGCAATCCTGTGTTGAACAATCAATACGAAATGGGTGCATTGTATATCAAAGAGCCGAATGAAGTTTTGAAGACTGCAAAGAAAATTTACCTCAAAGAAATTTCAACATTGAAATTATCCGGCAATGCAAAAGCAGTGTATACCGATAAAGGCGATGTATTGATGGCAGTGAGCAAAATTGGTAAAGGCGTTGTGTTTGCAGTGGGCGACCCCTGGGTATATAATGAATATGTTGACGGAAGGAAACTTCCTATAGAATTTGAAAATTTTAAAGCCGCAACAGATATCGTTAAATGGTGTGCAGAACAAATTAAAAATGCAAAGAAATAAATGATGAACAGTATCAGCACATATTATTTCAGCATAAAAAAAATAATTGCTTTTAGCTCTTTGCTTTTTGCTTTTAGCATGATAGATGCACAGGATTTGGTGGCAGACAATATGCTTATGTTTCAACGCAATTATGGCGGCTGGCCCAAACATTATAAAGAAGAAAAAATTATTTACAACAGGCAATACAGCGAATTAGAAAAGGCAATAATTGCCGACGAATCGAACAGAAATGATGCAACCATAGATAACGATGCAACCACTAAAGAAATTCGATATTTATTAAAAACATATCAAACAACCAATAATAAAAAATATTTAGAGGCTGCAGAACGCGGTGTAGAATATGTTTTGAAGGCGCAATATAAGAATGGCGGCTGGCCGCAATTCTATCCGGATCTCAGTTCTTATCGCCATGAAATAACGTATAACGATAATGCCATGATCAATGTGATGAATTTGTTGTACGATATTATTCATCACAATAATGAAATGGCATTGGTCAATGCAAGATTTATTCCTAATGCAGACGATGCAGTGAAAAGAGGAATAGAATGTATCCTTAAAACACAAATAAAAGTAAACGGCCACTTAACTGCCTGGTGTGCTCAATACGACGAGGTGAATTACGAACCTGCAAAAGCAAGATCGTACGAGTTGCCTTCTTTAAGCGGCAATGAAAGTGTTGGTATTGTGCTGTTCTTAATGCGATTGCAAAATCCAACACCTGAAATTAAAAATGCTATTAAGAGTGCTGTTGCTTGGTTTGATAAAGTAAGAATTGTTGGGTATAAATATGTAGATGCACCCGATGCGAAATTTCCGAAAGGGTATGATAGGGTTTTGGTAAAAGATAGCAACAGCACGGTTTGGGCCAGGTTTTATGAAATTGAAAACAACGAACCTTTTTTCTGCGGAAGAGATGGCATCAAGAAAAAAAATGTTGCAGATATAGAGTATGAAAGAAGAACGGGATATGGTTGGTATGGCACTTGGCCGAAAGATTTACTGGAAAAAGAATACCCCGAATGGTTAGCAAAAAATAAATGATGAACAGTATCAGTACATATTATTTCAACATAAAGAAAATAATCGCTTTTAGCTTTTTGCTTTTAGCTTTTTGCTCTTCTGATGCACAGAAAATAATTGTTGATGCAAGTGGTAATGGAAATTTTAAAACCATTCAACAAGCCATTAACAGTTTACCGGACTCCGCTACAAAGCCAAGAATTCTTTTTATCAAGAAAGGAATTTACAACGAGAAAATATTTATTGAGAAACACAATATTGTTTTAGAAGGTGAAGATAAAAATGCAGTAGTATTAACTTATAGCATTGCAAGAGATGAATGGCGTTGCGAACATGCAGATGATTGGGGCGTTGCTACATTGAATTTGCGAGGTAATGATATCACACTTAAAAATCTTACACTTCAAAACAGTTTTGGATTTGATCATTCAGGTGAAATAACTGTTCCTTGCGCTGCAGATTCATCACATAAAAAAAACATCAGAAGAGATGGCCATCAAATGGCATTGCGTTCTTTTCAAACAACAAGATTAAAAGTGATTAACTGTGTGTTGAAAGCTTTTGGCGGAGATACGGTGAGCCCGTGGAATACAGATGATGGTATGTTTTACTTTAAAGATTGCGAAATGTGGGGTGGTGTAGATTTTTATTGTCCGCGTGGCTGGGCCTGGGCAGAGAATTGCACATTCTTTGCAACCACAGGGCCGGCAAGTATTTGGCACGATGGGAGTAAGCATGAAGATTCAAAAACCATTTTGAAAAACTGTTCTTTCAAAGGGTATGATGGTTTTATGTTGGGACGTTATCATCGCGATGCGCAATTTTATCTGATAGATTGTTTGTTTGCAGATAATATGGCTGATAAACCTATTTATCGTGTATCAACAACCAATGTAATTCAATGGGGTGAAAGAATTTATTACAGCAACTGTCATCGTAAAGCAGGTGATTACAGTTGGTTTAAAAATAATTTGGAAACAGCGAAAGGCAAGCCATCACACGATCAGATAACTACATCCTGGTTATTTGGCAACAGATGGAACCCTTTGTTAAATGAATAATATGCAACTGAATAAAAAAAACATTGAATTGATTAAAGACGACGTAGTGATTAAACCTACGTCTTTGGTATTTAATTTACCGGAAAGGGTGTTACAATTTGGAACCGGAGTTTTATTAAGAGGGTTACCCGATTATTTTATTGATAAAGCCAATAAACAAAATACTTTCAACGGAAGAGTGGTTGTAGTAAAATCTACCGGTAATGGCGGAAGCGATGAGTTTACACAACAAGATGGATTGTTCACACATGTAATAAAAGGGTATAAAGGCGAAACACTGGTAGAGGAAAATATTGTAAATGCCTCAATAAGCAGGGTGCTATCTGCCAAAACTGAATGGAATGAAGTAGTAAAATGTGCTGCTAATAAAGAAATAAACGTTATTATTTCCAATACAACGGAGGTTGGTATTGTGTTAGATGAAAACGATTCTATACATAATAATCCGCCTTCATCTTTTCCCGGAAAATTATTGGCACTCTTATACGAAAGGTATAAAATATTTAATGGCGCCAAAGATGCCGGCTTTACTATCGTGCCAACAGAATTGATTATTGATAATGGCACCAAATTAAAACTCATAGTATTGCAGTTGGCCGCCAAACTGCAGTTGGAAGATACATTTGTTGAATGGATTGAAACTGCAAATGATTTTTGCAATTCCCTCGTAGACCGTATTGTGCCGGGTAAGCCAAGTTTAGAAATACAATCTGCTTTTGAATCTGCTGCGGGCTATAAAGATGAAATAGCCATTATGAGTGAAGTATATAGTTTATGGGCCATTGAAACCTCTAATCCTGTTTCTATAGAAAGGCTGTCTTTTGCAAAAACGGATAATGGTGTAGTGATAGCGCCCAATATTAATAAATTCAGGGAGTTAAAACTGAGGCTGTTAAATGGTACGCATACATTAAGTTGCGGCCTTGCCTTTTTAGCCGGATTTGAAACAGTGAAACAAGCCATGAACAACAGGTTAATGGGTTTGTTTGTGCACGATTTAATGGTACACGAATTAGCGCCTTGTATTGAAAGTATTGAGATAAGCAGGTTAGATGCTTTTGAGTTTGCGAAGAATGTAATAGATCGTTTTCGCAACCCGCATATAGAACATAAATGGATCAGTATAACACTGAACTATACCGATAAAATGAAAATGCGTAATGTTCCGTTGATTATTAAACATTACGAGCACCATCACGAAGCACCCAAATTAATTGCCCTTGGATTTGCTGCGTATATTTTATTTATGAAAGTGGTGAAGGAAGACGGCGGAAAATATTATGGCGAGTATAATAAGGAATCATATTTAATTCAGGACCCCTCTGCTCCTTACTTTTATGAATTGTGGAAAGCAGGCAATACGGATGAAGTGGTTAATACTGTATTAAGCAACGAATCATTATGGGGTACTAACTTACTGGCATTGCCACAATTTGAGAGAGTGGTTGCAGCGTACCTGAAACAATTGATCACCAAAGGGGCTGAAACAACCCTTGCAACATTGTTTTAAAGCAACATGAGAAGTAAAGTTTTAAAAATACACGAAAGAGATAATGTGATAGTGGCTTTGCAAAACATTGCTAAAGGAGAAACTATCCATTTCAGCGGACAAGATTATGTATTGGTGGAAGATATTCCTGCCAAGCATAAATTTTATATGAACAATATGAAGCCGGGAGAAGAAGTATATATGTATGGCGTATTGGTTGGAAAAATTCAAACAGATGTTTTGAGAGGAAGCAGGATGAGTACGGAGAATTTAAAACATGCCGCAGAACCTTTTGAATACAGGCCATATCATTATCAATGGCAACCACCCGATATTTCAAAGTTTAGTGGTAAAACTTTTAATGGGTATCATAGAGCAGATGGAAAAGTTGGAACGGCTAATTACTGGTTATTTGTACCAACGGTTTTTTGTGAGAACAGAAATTTAGATGTTATTAGAGAAGCATTGCATAACGAATTGGGTTATGCAGTTACACCAAAATATAAATCGTTTACGCATCAATTATTAGAAGCGTATAAAAAAGGAGAAGATGTTTCAAACATCAATCTCTCTCCAAATAACGATCAAAATAAAAAGGAAAGACCTTTTAAAAATGTTGATGGTATTAAGTTTTTAAACCACCAGGGTGGTTGTGGGGGCATTCGCCAGGATGCTGCTGTGCTGAGTAAATTATTGGCAGCGTATGCAGATCATCCGAATGTTGGCGGTGTAACTGTTTTAAGTTTAGGTTGTCAGAATTTGCAGACACAAGATTTTTTAAAAGACTTGCAAGAAAGAAATCCAAACTTCAACAAACCGTTATTGGTATTTGAACAACAACAATCACAAAGCGAAGAGCAACTCATTAGTGATGCGATTAAAAAAACATTTGAAGGATTAATTGAAATAAACAAACAAGAAAGAAAACCTGCACCATTAAGTGAATTGGTGTTAGGAGTGAAATGTGGTGGCAGCGATGGTTTCAGCGGAATATCAGCAAACCCTGCTGTAGGCTATACAAGCGATTTGTTAGTGGCATTGGGCGGTAAAGTATTGCTGGCAGAGTTTCCGGAATTGTGCGGTGCGGAACAAAATTTAATTGATAGAACCATTGAAGAAAAAGCAGCAAAAAAATTTATTGAATTAATGACGGCTTATGGGGAATCAGCTATTAAAGTAGGTTCCGGTTTTCACATGAATCCCTCTCCCGGAAATATTCGTGATGGATTAATTACCGATGCTATTAAAAGTAATGGCGCTGCAAAAAAAGGCGGCACTTCTCCGGTTGTAGATGTGTTGGATTATACAGAACCTGTAACCAAAGCGGGTTTAAGTTTGGTGTGTACGCCGGGTAACGATGTGGAAGCAACAACAGGTAAAGCAGCCAGTGGTGCTACATTAATTTTATTTACAACAGGTTTGGGAACGCCAACGGGTAATCCGGTTTGTCCAACCATAAAGGTATCGAGCAATACTGCATTGGCTTTGAGAATGAATGATATTATTGATATAGATACCGGCAGCGTGATTAGCGGAGATAAAACCATTGAACAGATGGGAGAAGAAATTTTAGAATATTGTATTAAAGCAGCCAGCGGAGAAGTAATGCCCAAAGCGGTGCAGTTAAATCAAGATGACTTTATTCCGTGGAAGCGTGGTGTGAGCCTTTAAAAGCGTAATGCAATAGCCTGAACGTTTCGTTTTGCATTTGCTTTTAACCTTGAATTGTAGCTTGATGAGTAAAGAACAAAGCGTTGCAGTGTGCGACGCAACAATGTTTAATTGAAATACTAAAGTGGATATTATGAAAAAGTTTATTGACGAAAATTTTTTACTAACCAACCCTACTGCAGAAAAACTATATCATGAGTATGCGAAGCAAATGTCTGTTATAGATTACCATTGTCATTTGCCGCAACAACAAATTGCAGAAGATAAAAATTTTGAAAACCTTACCCAGATTTGGTTGTATGGAGACCATTATAAATGGCGGGCTATGCGTACCAATGGTGTGGAAGAAAAATACTGTACAGGTAATGCCAGCGATGAAGAGAAATTTTTGAAATGGGCAGAAACCGTTCCTTATACGTTACGTAATCCTTTATATCATTGGACACACCTGGAATTGCAACGTTATTTTGATGTGCATGAAATTTTAAACCCATCGAGTGCAAAGAAGATTTACGATGAATGCTCTGCCAAATTGAAAACAAAAGAATATTCCGTTAAAAATATTCTTCGCAAAATGAATGTTGCGTTGGTTTGTACAACAGATGATCCTGCAGATGATTTATTGATGCATCAGCAAATTAAAAATGATGGATTTGAAATTCCTATTCTGCCTGCATTTCGCCCGGATGCTGCCATGAATGTAGATGATGTTGCCAACTTCAATAATTATGTGGCAAGAATTGAAAAAGCTGCAGATAAGCATATTACTTCATTGAAAGATTATATGGATGCACTAAAAAGCCGTCATGATTTTTTTCATGAAAACGGATGCAGTGTAAGCGATCATGGATTAGAGCAGGTATATGCAGAAGATTTTACGCAAGCAGAAGTAGAAAACATTTTCAATAAAATACGTTCGGGCAAAACATTGGAATTAAGTGAAAGATTGAAATTTAAATCTGCCATGATGCTGTGGTTTGCGCAATGGGATCATGAGAAAGGCTGGGTGCAACAATATCATTTGGGTGCATTGAGAAATAACAATTCCAGGATGCTATCTAAACTGGGTCCTGATACCGGTTGGGATTCTATCGGAGATTTCTCCCAGGGAAGGGCCTTATCAACCTTCTTGAATAAACTCGATACTACCGATCAATTGGCAAAAACCATTTTGTATAATTTGAATCCTGCAGATAATGAATTGATGGCAACGATGATCGGAAATTTTAATGATGGGAGTGTTGCAGGAAAAGTTCAGTGGGGAAGTGCATGGTGGTTCTTAGACCAAAAAGATGGAATGATCAAACAGATGAATGCATTAAGCAATATGGGATTGTTAAGCAAGTTTGTTGGTATGTTAACAGATTCCAGAAGCTTCTTATCATTCCCCCGCCATGAGTATTTCAGAAGATTATTGTGTAATCTGATGGGAACAGAAATGGAAAATGGAGAATTACCTAATGATATTAACTGGATTGGTAAAATAATTCAGGATATTTGCTACTTCAACGCACGTAATTATTTTGGCTGGCACCA
The DNA here is from genome assembly GCA_017304675.1 of Sphingobacteriia bacterium. Lineage (GTDB taxonomy): Bacteria > Bacteroidota > Bacteroidia > Chitinophagales > Chitinophagaceae > CW01. The sequence continues at coordinate 614,668 of JAFKLS010000018.1, read as the reverse complement.
GTTGCAAGGCAAATAACCACGTGCTTTTTTTATAAATCAACCTAAACAACATGAGTTTTAAAGAAGACCTGCTGAAAATGTTTGTGACCGAAAATGAGATTCCGGCAGAATTCAATCTGCCACACGAAATTCATCAGCGCAGTTATTTGTGTAATGGAGAAATGAAAGAATGGAACGGCAATGTACACACCGTTCTATCGCCTATTTGTATTCAAACGCCGGAAGGCTTAAAGCGAAAGATCATTGGCACTTACCCTGTTTGTACAGAAACGGAAGCATTAGAAGCTTTAGATGCTGCCGTAACGGCGTATAATAATGGAAGAGGCGAATGGCCAACTATGAACGTTGCCAACAGAATAAAGTGTGTGGAAGAATTTACACGCAAAATGATTGCGCAAAAAGATATAGTGGTGAAACTGATTATGTGGGAGATTGGGAAATCTTACGCCGATTCAGTGAAAGAGTTTGATAGAACTGTTGAATATATTTATGCAACCATTGATGCACTGAAAGATATAGACAGGCAATCTTCCCGCTTTGAAATTGAACAGGGCATTGTTGCACAAATTCGTCGTTCGCCATTAGGTGTTGTGTTGTGTATGGGACCGTTTAATTATCCGTTGAACGAAACGTTTACAACACTGATTCCTGCCATTATAATGGGCAATACATTATTGTTTAAACCTCCTAAACATGGAACCTTATTGCATTACCCTTTGTTAAAAGCTTTTCAGGAGTCTTTTCCGAAAGGAGTGGTAAATACGATTTATGGAAGAGGCCATACGATTATTCCTTCGTTAATGGAATCAGGGAAAATAAATGTGCTTACATTGATCGGTTCAAGTAAAGTAGCAGATCAGTTGAAAAAAATGCATCCGAAAGTAAACAGGTTGAGGGCAATACTTGGCCTTGATGCAAAGAATGCAGCTATCATTACACAAAAGGCAGATTTAAAACTTGCAGTTAACGAAACAATATTGGGTTCGCTGTCTTTTAATGGCCAAAGGTGTACAGCTTTAAAAATAATCTTTGTTCACCAGTCTGTTGCCGATGCATTTATAGAGCAGTTAAATATAGCTGTGGCAGGATTAAAATACGGTATGCCCTGGGAAAAAGGTGTTTCATTAACGCCATTACCCGAAGCACATAAGCCTGCTTATTTAAAAGAATGTATTGATGATGCTGTTGCCAATGGCGCTAAAGTAATGAACGAGCATGGTGGCACTGTTGCGGAATCTTTTGTATATCCTGCGGTTGTGTATCCTGTTAACAGTAAAATGAAGCTGTATAGGGAAGAGCAGTTTGGGCCCGTAATTCCTGTAGTTCGCTTCACAGATATAGAAGAGCCGGTTCAATATCTTATTGATTCTACCCATGGCCAACAGGTAAGTATTTTCAGTAACGATACAGAAGAAACTGCGCAACTGATAGATCCATTGGTAAACCAGGTAAGCAGGGTTAATCTCAATTGCCAGTGCCAGCGTGGCCCGGATACATTTCCTTTTACAGGAAGAAAAGATAGTGCGGAAGGAACTTTGTCTGTTGTAGATGCATTGCGTTCATTCTCTATTCGTTCATTAGTGGCTACCAAGTTGAACGAGAACAATAAACAATTGATCAATGATATTGTAAACTCACATCAATCCAATTTTTTAAGTACTAAATTCATCTTCTAAATGTCTATACAACAAATGTTTTCACTGGCAGGAAAAACAGCACTGGTAACCGGATGTAATAAAGGAATAGGAAAATCGATGGCATTAGGCCTGGCTGAAGCCGGTGCAAATATTATCGGGGTTTCTTCTTCTATGCCTTTACATGGAAGTGATATTGAAAACGATGTTCAGGCTTTGGGAAAATCTTTTAAAGCTTACCAGGCTGATATGAGTAATAGAGAAAGCCTGTATGCTTTCATTCAAAAACTAAAATCAGAAAACACAACTATTGATATTTTAGTGAACAATGCCGGAACAATTATGCGGGCCCCGGCTGCTGAACATCCTGATGAATATTGGGATAAAGTGATCAACATTAATTTAGACGCGCCTTTTATACTGGCAAGGGAATTAGGAAAAGATATGATTGCCAGGGGAAGCGGTAAAATTATTTTCACTTGTTCTTTGCTGAGTTTTCAAGGTGGGATAATGGTGCCCGGATATGCCGCCAGTAAAGGGGCATTAAACAGCCTGGTAAAGGCATTGGCCAACGAATGGGCAGGTAAAGGAGTGAATGTAAACGGTATAGCTCCCGGCTATATTGCTACAGACAATACGGAAGCTTTGCGTAATGATGAAGAAAGGAGCAAATCTATTTTATCAAGAATACCCGCAGGAAGATGGGGAGAAGCCAGCGATCTTAAAGGGGCTACTATTTTCCTTGCCTCCAATGCAGCCAACTATATACATGGAACTATTATTACTGTTGATGGTGGCTGGATGGGGCGTTAATAAAACGCTTAGTATGCCAAAAATAGTATAACCTAAAAAGTGGTGAAGCATTTTTTAAAGAGATAAGACACATACCATTTTATATTGTTAGCGGTTGAAAGCAAATTACCTTTATTAAAATAACCCTTATGCAAAAAGTACTCTGTTTCGGCGAACTGTTGCTGCGTATATCACCGGCTCCCGAAACAGATGCTTTGGCTAAACATCCTATGTTACTATATGTGGGAGGTGCAGAAGCCAATACTGCAACTGCTTTGGCTGCATGGGGTGTTCCTGTAAAATACTGTACCGCTTTGCCTGATAATTTTATGAGTCGCCATGTGGTTGATTATTTAGAATATAAAGGCATATATACATCTTCAATTGTGTATGCGGGAAACAGAATAGGGGTTTATTTTTTAGAAAAAGGTGCAGATATAAAAAGCGGTGTTATTTACGATAGGGAAAATTCTTCTTTCTCTCAACTCAAAAGAGGAATGATCGATTGGGATAAAATACTGAGAGATGTATGCTGGTTTAATTTCACTGCTATTAGCCCGGCACTGAATGCTAATGTGGCCGATGTTTGTTTAGAAGCAGTGGAAGCTGCCAGCCGAAAAAAAATACCGGTATCTATAGATCTGAATTATCGTTCACGCTTATGGAAATATGGCAAACAACCTATTGAAATAATGCCTCAGTTGGTTGAATATTGCGACGTGGTGATGGGCAATATATGGAGCGCACATACTTTGATTGGTACAAGCATAGATGCACATATTCACGATAAAAAAAACAGGTTAGCCTATACCGATCATGCCGAACAAACCAGCAGGGAGATAATGGAAAAATTCCCTAAATGCAAAACGGTTGCCAATACATTCAGGTTCGATAATGAAGTTAATGATATAAGATATTTTACTACGCTTTTTACAGGAGGAAAACAATATATATCGCAAGAATTAAACTGTAAAGGTGTAATAGACAGAAGCGGTAGTGGAGATTGTTTTATGGCGGGGCTTATTTATGGCCTGTATAACAACCATGCCCCACAGGAAATGCTGGACTACGCCACTGCAGCGGCCTTTGGAAAATTGCAGGAACATGGTGACAGTACCGGACAGGATGTGTTGACTGTTAAGAGAATGGAAGCGAAATAAATTTTTATTCCTTCGTTTAAAACTTAATTTAAAATCTCTTTAATTATAAAAAACCCGAATCAACCCTGAATTAAATTCAGGGCAGGATGATGATTAATGGGAATTCTTTTAAAGTAAAAAGCAACTCATTGAGTTGCTTTTTGTATATCCTGAATTTTATATTCTTACTTTCATCACCAATTTTTTAATAGGTTTATCGTCAACAGCAATCATCGGGCTATGCACATCTTCAGGAAAGAAAATACAGAATTGCATATCGCTTACTTGTAGATACATATCGGGGGCATCAGCATAAAACACCACATCTTTTTCTGTATTGTATTCCCCTTTTTGCTGTGTACAAAGATTTCTCGATTTCCATCCTATCTTTTCATTGCCTCTGATACAGATTTGTATATCTATGTTTTTATTATGGCACTCAAATTTGGCATTGCTTTCTTCTGCGCTAATACCGGGCTTGTCAGAATAAATAGCTTTTAATCCGTCTGCAATATTATATTTGCCAATTTCTGCAGCATTTAAATCTGTTTGCTTAATGTAATCAATGGCTTGTGCAAACAAAGGATGTATGCTTGCATATTTGTCAATATTTGTTAAGGTATCTACTATCATAAAATGTTGTTTTAGGGTTGAAAGAATAAAAAATCCGCCGACAAATAAATGGCAGCGGACTGAATATGCATCCCTTGTGGTTAAAGGGACTTTGGGGGTAATTCATTAACGTTGAACTCTTCCGCTGCCATCTCCTTTTACCAAATCTTTCACTTCACTTAAAGTAGCATGGTTCAGATCTCCCGGAATGGTATGTTTCAATGCGCTGGCAGCTACTCCAAACTCGGCAGCATCGGCCATTTTCATACCCGTAACCAAACCGTAAATTAAACCACTTGCAAAGCTGTCTCCGCTTCCAACTCTATCAACAATCCTTACATTGTATTTTTTTGTATGATAGAATTCAGTGCCATCGTATACCAATGCACTCCAGCCATTATCACTGGCGCTATGGCTTTCACGTAAAGATGATGCGATGAATTTAAATCCGAATTTTTCTTTCATTTGTTTAAATACATCTTTAAAACCATCTAAGTTCAATTCTCCTTTAGTAACATCTGTATGAGCAGCTTTAAAACCTAAAGTTGTATCAGCATCTTCTTCATTGCCAATACATACATCTACATATTTACAAAGCTCAGTCATTACAGTTCTTGCTTTTTCAACACTCCATAATTTTTTGCGGTAGTTTAAATCTATTGATGTAGTAATGCCTTTTGCTTTAGCGGCTTTTAATGCAGCTAAAGCTAATGCAGCAGCTTTATCGCTTAATGCAGGTGTAATACCTGTTGTATGAAACCAATCTGCACCATCCAATATCTTATCCCAATCAAATTCACTTGGGTTTACATCTGCAATAGAAGCGCCGGCTCTGTCGTATACAACTTGAGAGGCACGCATAGAAGCGCCTGTTTCTAAAAAGTAAATACCTAAGCGGTCTCCGCCACGGGCTATGAATTGAGTATCTACACCGTAACGGCGTAAATGATTAATAGCGCTTTGTCCAATGGGGTTATTGGGAACTTTGGTAACAAATGTTCCGTTTAAACCATAGTTGCATAATGCTGCAGCAACATTGGCTTCACCACCACCATATGTAACATCAAAACTATCTGCCTGAACAAATCTCTTGAAATCGGGGGTAGATAAGCGAAGCATGATTTCTCCGAGCGTAACAACTTTTTTTGACATGATCGTTAGTTGATTTTATAATTAAAGTAGATTGAAAACGGTAACCAAAATTATTTGAATAAGACATTGTGGATTTAAAAAGTTACGGAAACGTTATCGTAAATAATTGATTGGATTTTTGTTTGATTCTTAAAAAATATTCACATACCTGCTTACCTTCAAACGCTTATTTGAGCAGAATGACAGCGATTGGTTAATATTCTGAAGGGCAGGTTTAAATAAGTTATTAACGATTAAAATTATTTTTAAAATTTAGCTATATGAGCACGAAACAGGAAATTTTAGAGTTGATCCCTCAACAAGGAATTTTACCCTTATATTTTTACAAAGACACAGAAGTTACTCTTGAGGTTTTAAGAGCGCTATATAGAGCAGGTGTTAAAACTGTTGAGTATACCAACAGAGGGGAAGCTGCTTTACAAAATTTTAAAGCGATGCGCCAATTGATAGATACAGAGTTAAAAGGAATGTACTTGGGAGTTGGCACCATTAAGAACAGGGAAGCTGCACAGGCTTTTGTAGATGCAGGTGCAGATTATTTAATTAGCCCGGGTTTGGTAGAAGATGCTGTAACAGTTGCAGATAAAAACAATATGCTTTGGGTACCAGGGTGTATGACTCCTACAGAGATTATTAAAGCAGAACAGTTAGGAGCAAAATTTGTAAAACTTTTTCCGGGCAATTTATTGGGTCCGGATTTTATGAGTGCTGTTAAAGAACTATTTCCCGGTTTGTTGTTTATGCCAACAGGAGGTGTAGATACTACTAAAGAAAATATAGGTGCTTGGTTTAAAGCAGGCGTATGTGCTGTAGGAATGGGCAGTAAATTAATCAGTAAAGCGTTGCTTGAATCTAAGGATTATGCAAAGATTGAAAGCTTAACCAAAGAAGTTTTAGCAACCATTAAAGAAGTAAGGGGCAAGTAAAATTTATTTCTACACGTTCAAGTTTTCAATTGCTTATAAAATCTATCCGATGTCGTTAACACCTCAAACAGAAGCCATACAAAAAGAAAGCGGAGCAATGACCAGCTATCGCTGGAGAATTTGTGCGCTTTTATTCTTTGCTACCACGATCAATTATTTAGACAGGCAGGTATTGTCTTTAACATGGAAAGATTACCTGGTTCCTGAATTTCACTGGACGGATAGCGATTATGGAACCATTACCGCATTGTTCTCAATTTTTTATGCCGTATCAATGTTGTTTGCAGGAAGGTTTATAGATTGGATGGATACCAAAAAAGGGTTTCTTTGGGCTATTGGCATTTGGTCTGCAGGCGCATGTATGCATGCTTTTTGCGGCATTGCCACATCAGGTATTCTTACCAATCAGTGGTGGTTGGGTTTTGAAGGTGCTAAAGAAGCGCTTGCCAAAGTTGATAAAGCAACGGTAATCACTTCAACCTCAGTAAGCCTGTTTATTTTTGCACGGTTTATATTGGCTTTGGGTGAAGCCGGCAATTTTCCTGCTGCTATCAAATCAACGGCAGAATATTTTCCCAAAAAAGACAGGGCACTGGCTACCAGCATTTTTAATGCGGGGGCAACAGTAGGAGCTTTATCTGCACCTGTTTCCATCCCCTTTATTGCTAAAATATATGGATGGGAAATGTCTTTTGTAATTATCGGTGCAATTGGATTTCTGTGGATGTTCTTTTGGGGATTAATGTATAAGAAGCCCGAACTGCATTCTAAAGTAAATAAAGCGGAGCTTGCCTATATACAACAAGATATCCTTACTGATGTTTCTACTTCTGTAACTACCCAGGCTGAGCAAAAAACCTCTTTTGCAGAATGTTTTAAATACAAACAAACCTGGGCCTTTGCATTCGGAAAATTTATGACCGATGGTGTCTGGTGGTTCTATTTGTTCTGGACACCCGCCTATCTGAAAGATATTTATAAAATGAATGCAACACAAAGCGCCTTCCCTTTATTCATACTATATATGATTACCTTATTTTCTATAATTGGCGGTTGGTTGCCAACATTCTTAGTAGAAAAAAAGGGAATGAACCCGTACGAAGGTAGAATGAAAGCCATGTTCATTTTCGCCTTTGTTCCGCTAATTGTATTACTGGCCCAGCCTTTGGGTGGTATTAGTTCCTGGCTGCCTGTAATTATTATTGGTATTGCCGGCGCCGCTCACCAATCATGGTCGGCCAATATTTTCTCTACTGTTGGAGATATGTTTCCTAAAAAAGCAATTGCCACCATTACAGGTATTGGAGGAATGGCGGGTGGTTTGGGATCGTTCATTATAAATAAAAGCTCGGGTATGTTGTTTGAGCATGCCGATAAAACTCAAATGGCTTTTGCAGGGTTTCATGGAAAAGAAGCCGGTTATTTCATTGTATTTTCAATCTGCGCAATCGCTTACCTGATTGCATGGTTTGTAATGAAAACACTGGTTCCAAAATATAAGCCCATCACCAATTTATAGTTTCTTCTCTTATATGCTGTATATTCATGTTTCCGAAAATGAATTAACTGATTCTATTCTTCACACATGAAAAAAATAGCTTTTGTTTTAATCTCTCTTTTTTTGGCAAGGCTGGCATTTGCACAGATTGAAAAAGCCCCGGAAAAAAAAGAAGGAGAAGGCCCGTTTAGCCAACTAATCATCCGCGGAGTAACCCTTATCAACGGAACAGGGGCACCACCTTTTGGCCCTGTAGATATTGTGGTAGAGAATAACCGAATTGTTCAAATAAAAACAGTAGGTTCTCCTATAAAAGCAATCAACCCGGAAGCAAGGCCTAAATTGAAAGAGGGTGGTAAAGAGCTGAATTGTGAGGGCATGTATGCCTTGCCCGGATTTATAGATATGCACGGCCATATTGGTGGTACAGAACAGGGCACACCTGCAGAATATGTATTTAAATTATGGATGGCCCACGGCATTACTACCATTAGAGATCCGTCTTGTGGCAATGGCTTGGATTGGGTGCTCGATGAAAAGAAAAAGAGTGCCTCCAATACTATTACGGCACCAAGAATATTTGCTTATACCGCTTTTGGGCAGGGCAGCAAAAAATCTATTGTAACGGCAGATGATGCGAGAGAATGGGTACAGCAGAATGCAAAGAATGGGGCAGATGGCATTAAATTTTTTGGTGCTTCGCCCGAAGTGATGGATGCAGCCATTAGAGAGAATAAAAAATTAGGGTTAAGATCTTGTTGCCATCATGCACAAACAGATGTTGCAAGGTGGAATGTACTTAAATCTGCCAGGGCCGGAATGACCAGTATGGAGCATTGGTATGGTTTGCCGGAAGCTTTATTTACAGATAAAACCATCCAGAATTACCCTCTCGATTATAATTATAATAACGAGTTCAACCGGTTCGAAGAAGCAGGTAAATTATGGAAACAAGCTGCGCCGCCTTATTCAGAATATTGGAATAAAGTGATGAATGAATTGCTCTCTTTAGATTTTACGCTTGACCCAACATTCAATATTTATGATGCCAATAGAGATTTGCAAAGAGCAAGAAGGGCAGAATGGCATGAGTTGTATACATTGCCTTCTCTTTGGAGGTTTTACCAGCCCGGAACGAGCCACGGCTCTTATTGGTTTAACTGGGGAACAGAACAAGAAGTTGAATGGAAAAATAATTACCGGTTATGGATGACTTTCGTAAATGAATATAAAAACCGCGGAGGCAGGGTTACTGCCGGAAGTGATAATGGATTTATTTACCAAACCTATGGATTTGGATATATAAGAGAGCTGGAACTTTTAAGAGAAGCGGGCTTTCACCCTTTAGAAGTAATCCGTTCTGCTACCTTATATGGCGCACAGGCCTTGGGTGCAGAAAAAGACTTGGGCAGTGTTGAGGTTGGCAAGCTGGCAGATATCATAATCGTTAATGCTAACCCCCTAAAAAACTTACAGGTATTATACGGTACGGGAGCTATTGAATTGGCAAAAGATGGAAAAGCTGTAAGAAGTGGGGGAGTATTATATACCATAAAAGACGGTATTGTTTATGATGCTAAGAAACTGCTGGCAGATGTAAAGAAAATTGTTGACGATGCTAAGACCAAAGAAAACTGGCAGCTGAAGCAACCGGGCATGTGATTATCAGCCTTTAAAACATATATAAAACTTTAACGCAACAATAATAGGCAGATTGGTATCTTCTTTTATATTTACAACTCATAGAAAATTCATGCGGAAAATATTGTTGTTTTGCGGATTAATGCTCACTGCCGGCTTGTTAAAAGCACAAATGTATGATGCATTTGTACATCAGGGGGAGTTTGGAATTGGCGTGGGGGTAGGCCATTATTTTGGCGATTTAAATAATGAAGCCAAAATAAACAGGCCCAAATTTGCAGCAGGCATTTTTTACAACAAACAATTCAATAATTATATTTCTTTAAGAATTGCCGGCGATTATGCTTTCTTAGGCTATTCAGACAGTTATAGCAGCAACCCTGTACAGCAAAGAAGAAACCTTAGTTTTAATACCAACGTTTGGGAGGTTTCAGCCAGCGGGTTCTTCAATTTTTTTAAATTCATACCCGGCTTTGTTGAATATAGCTTTACGCCTTATGTGGGTTTGGGTATCGGCGTATTCACGTTCGATCCCTATACATACCTGCGGGGTGAAAAAGTATATTTAAGGCCATTAGGCACAGAAGGCCAGGGCAGCCCCTTATATCCCAATCTAAAACCCTACAGTACTATAGCAATGAGTATTCCGTTAACTGTGGGTGTAAAAAAGGCATTGAATGAAAGGATGAATGTTTTTGCAGAAATAAGTTACCGTTTTACAAGCACAGATTATTTGGATGATGTAAGCGGAAACTATGCCCCTGATGCGTTTTCTCCAGTAGATGCTAATGGCAACCCCTCTACCTGGTATCTCTTGCAAGACAGAAGTTATGAAACTGGCCCCCCTATTGGTGTTAAAGGCAGGCAAAGGGGAACCAGCTCTCAAAAAGATGCATTTGTAACATTGCACGTAGGTGTTTCCTTTAACTTACAAAGCTACAGGTGCCCTACACATTAAGTTTTCAATAGGTAAACCATTGCTTTTATTTACTTTTGCGCCAAAATAGCTGCTATACATGCACCCCTCCATCAACGATATTGATACAAAAAGGCTGCCTAAACATATTGCCATTATAATGGATGGCAATGGCAGGTGGGCCGAAGAACAAGGCCAGGAAAGGCTCTACGGCCATTTTCATGGTGTAGAAAGCGTTAGGAATATTGTTGAAGGATGCGCAGAACTGGGAGTAGGATACTTAACATTATATGCTTTTAGCACTGAGAATTGGGACAGGCCACAGCAGGAGGTAGACGGGTTAATGAGTTTATTGGTTGACACTATTCATAAAGAAGTGCCCACGCTTAATAAAAACAATATACAATTGCATGTAATTGGAGATAGAAATATGCTTCCTCCGGCAGTTAACCTCGTATTACAGGAAGCTTTAGACCAAACGGCAGCCAATACAGGATTAAACCTTATCATGGCTCTCAGTTACAGCTCCCGCTGGGAACTGGTTAATGCTGTAAAACATATTGCCATAGATGTAAGCGAAGGCAAAATAAACCCTCATTCTATTAATCAGGATACTTTACAACAGTATTTAAGTACCAGCAAATTCCCTGATCCCGAACTGATGATAAGAACCAGCGGAGAATACAGGATCAGTAATTTCCTTTTATACCAACTTGCTTATGCGGAATTATATTTTACCAATACCAGATGGCCGGAGTTTAGGAAAGAGAACCTTTATGAAGCCATTGTTGATTTTCAAAACAGGGAAAGAAGGTTTGGAAAAACCGGAAAACAAGTAAAAAATGAAGCAGAACAAGTTTAGCGGGAAGCTTTATTTAACAAAGACTTTTAAATATTCCCTTTAATTTGCCCTCCTTAATTCGAAAATTCATAAGTTGTCGGTTTTAATACCGCAAAAGATAAAAAATACGCAACCGGATGCAGAAAGTGTACAAAATTTTATTTCTGGCTTTGTTAATAAATCTGATTGGACTAACTGCCTTTGCTCAGGAAAAAACTTCAGACACCACCATTACTTCTATTGATGCCGACCTGGTGAATATTTTTAACCAGAAAACGCCTAAGAAATACAAGATAGCTTCTATTAAAGTTACCGGTAACAGGTATTTTGATGAAAATTTATTGATTTCTATTTCCGGGTTATCCGTAGGAGATGATGTAATGATACCCGGTGGAGATAATTTCTCCAAATGTATCCACAAGTTAATGGGCCAGAACTATTTTAACGATGTAAAAATCTATTTAACAGGGTTAAAAGCCAGTAAAATAGATGTTGAAATAGAAGTTACAGAAAGGCCAAGGCTTTCTAAATTCTACCTAAAAAATATTCGTAAAGGAGAAATAGAAGATCTGAATGGGAAAACAGGATTGATACAGGGGCGGGTTATTACAGAAAACATGAAGCGTTCTGCCGTTGAAGCTATTAAAAAATATTATTTTGATAAAGGCTTTCAGAACGCAACAGTAGCCATTGAAGAAATCAGGGATTCTTCCATTAGTAACTCACTCTCGCTTACATTCATTGTAGACAAGGGCAATAAAGTACGCATCAATAACATTAATTTAGATGGTAACACTGTTGATGCCTCTACTTTAAAAAGGCAATTAAAAAATACGAAAGAGCAAACCCGCATTACTATTTACCCTGCCAACGATGCTGGCGGTATTATTACACCAAAACCATATACTTTTCAAGATTATTTGGCAGATAAAGGATACTTAACGTATAGCAAAACCAAAAAGGTGTTAGACCCTTATTTGAGGTTAAAACTATTTACATCGGCCAAATTCAACCAGAAAAAATATACAGAAGACAAAGAGAAACTGATGGAGTTCTATAACTCCTTAGGTTACAGAGACGCTTTGATTAAAAAAGATACAGTTTACAAAAATTCGAAAGGCGCCCTGAATATTGACATCATTTTAAATGAAGGCCACAAATATTATTTTGGAAATATTTCCTGGAGGGGAAATACAAAATATCCTGATTCTATTTTAACAGCCATTTTGGGTATTAGAAAAGGAGATGTGTATAACCTGGAATCGCTTAATAAAAAACTGGGTAAAGGGGCACCGGAAGGTGGCGATATAAGTGGATTATATATGGATGATGGTTATTTGTTCTTTAGGGCAGATCCGGTGGAAACCTCTGTATACAACGATACGATCGATTATGAAATAAGGATGATTGAAGGGCCACAGGCTACCTGGAAGAATATTAAAATTTCGGGCAACGAGAAAACAAAAGATTATGTAATTCGCAGAGAATTGAGAACATTGCCCGGCGAAAAATTCAGCCGTACCGACTTAATCCGTACCCAACGTGAATTGTCTCAACTAAGTTATTTTAATCCTGAAAAAATTAACCCGAATGTTGTACCGAATCCTGATGATGGAACGGTTGATGTAACCTGGCAGGTAGAAGAAAAATCTTCAGACCAATTGGAGCTGAGTGCCGGTTGGGGAGGAACTATTGGTTTAACAGGTACACTTGGTGTTAGCTTTAACAACTTCTCTTTACAGAACCTGATGAAGCACGGGTTTTCAAATGGTATTCCCATGGGAGATGGCCAGAAATTGAGTTTCCGTGTGCAAAGTAATGGTAAAGCTTTCCGTTCCTATAATGCATCGTTCACAGAACCATGGTTTGGAGGCAAAAAAAGAAATTCGTTGTCTGTATCTATTTACGATACCAAATATGCTAATGCATACGACCCGAGAACAGGTACCATCTCATCTGCACAGGCTGATAAATCTTATTTAAAAACTACTGGCGCCTCTGTATTTCTGTCGCATCAGTTAAGATGGCCGGATGATTATTTTTCTATTTCAACAGGCGTAAGTTATACGAGGTATAAATTAGTAAATTATTATATTAGCCCGGTTTCTCTTCCCGGATTTAATAATGGTTACTCCAATAATCTTAATTTCAGGGTTGCGTTGCAGAGAAATTCTGTAAACCAGCCATTGTTCCCAAGCAGCGGTTCTAATTTCCTTGCCAGCTTGCAACTAACACCGCCTTATTCTTTAATTGATAAAAGCTTTGTAGATAAATCAAACCCGTACACATGGGTAGAGTATCATAAATGGAAATTTACGGGAGAGTGGTATGTGCCTTTAACAAAGCCGCATGGAGAAGACCGCAATAAAATGCTTGTATTAAAAGTGGCCGCTAAAATGGGCTTTTTGGGTAAATACAATTCAGATCTTCAGATATCTCCTTTCGAGCGGTTTCAGGTGGGTGATGCAGGGTTGAGTAACCAGTATGCAATTATTGGCTTCGATATCATTGCACACAGAGGGTACCCAGTGTACACCAGCTCTAATGTAAAAGTAAATCCAGACCAGTCAAGTGCCAACCAGTTCTTCACCATCTTTAATAAATATACACTTGAATTAAGATATCCTTTAAGCCTTAATCCGAGCAGCACCATTTATGCTTTGGGTTTCTTTGAAACGGCCAATGGATGGTATAATATTAAAACCTATAATCCTTTTGAGTTAAGGCGTTCAGTAGGCGTTGGTATGCGCTTCTTCTTACCAATGTTTGGATTATTAGGATTTGATTATGGGATTGGCCTGGATAGATATACTCCGGGGGCAAGCTTAAAAGACATGAGCAGGTTTACCTTTATGCTGGGTTACGAACCCGAATAAAAACATTGCCCATATTCTAATAAAATACCTTGTATGAAGAAAATATTATTTATTGCTGCCTTTTTTCTGCTTACTGCACTTGGCGTGCAGGCGCAGCGTTACGCGGTGATTGATACGAAATACATTTTAGATAAAATGCCGGAGTATAAGGATGCCGATAAAAAAATTCAACAGATCAGTGCTCAATGGCAAAAAGAGATAGATGATAAACAGGTGGAGTTAGACAGGATGTATAAGAATTATGATGCAGAGCAATTTATGCTGAGTGAGGAGTTGAAAAAGAAAAGGGAAACAGAATTGTTTAATAAGGAAAAGGAAGTAAGAGACCTGCAAAAAAAACGTTTTGGTTACGAAGGCGATCTGTTTAAAGAAAGACAAAGGCTGGTAAAGCCAATACAAGACAAAGTATACAATGCTATTCAAAAAATTGCAGTGGCAAGAGCATACGATTTTGTTTTAGATAAAAGTGAGGGAATTACCGTTATATTTGCCGACCCCAAGCTGGACAAGAGTGATGATGTGTTAAGAGAATTGGGAATTAAAATATAGTAAACAAATATTAAATTATAAATCAATCAAACAATGAAAAAAGTTGCAGTAGCATTGGCAGTTATTATTAGTGTTGCTTCCTTCAGCAATGTCAATGCACAAGTGAAAATCGGTTTGTTCGACAGAGAAGCTGTTTTAAGCTTAATGCCCGGCATTCAAAAAATTGATACACTTTTACAGAAATACGTAAACGATTCTTTGAAAACTGAATACGATTATACTTACAGCGAATTTTTAGCAAAAGACAGTGCCCTGAAAAAAGACTCTGTAGAACTGTCTAAAAAACCCGCTCTGAAAGAAATTCGTGAAAAAGCAGTAAATGAGTTAAAAATTAAATTGGTAAACTGGCAGCAATATCAAAACCAATTATTACAGAAAAAACAAAACGATCTCTTACAACCGTATTTAGAGAAAATGTATGCTGCTATGCAAGAGGTAATTGCTGAACATAAGTATACACATATCTTTAAACCTGATGTATTCGAGTATTTTGATATGGCACAAGCTCAGGAGTTTAACTTGCGCGTATTAGATAAAATGAGAATACCTTTACCTAAAGAGGTAGAAGACCAGATTAAAGCTTTAAAAGGCGGTATTAAACCTGCTGCAACTGGTGCTCCTGTAAACAAACCTGCAGTAAAACACTAAGTAAAATTTTTACTATACTTTTAAACCGTGAATGATTAAATCGTTCACGGTTTTTTTATGCAGCAAAAACAAGGGCCTATTGGTGTATTTGATAGCGGCTATGGTAACTTTCTTTTTGGAAGTATTTACACGCTAGAGTGTGGGCAAACTTAAGTTTACAATAATTTTTTATAAATAGGTTAAAAACTTGTTTTCAAAGGCTGATTGAAGAAAAAGCTAATTGTTAAACCTTAGGCTTTTTGCTATCCCGGATTGTTGTGCAAATAAAGTTTGTTGTTGTTTATCTGCAAAGCCGGTTTTATGTTTAATATTTGCCTGATGATTATTTAAAGTACTTATTGATATAAATAATAATTTTGAAATATCTTCATACGAAAGGCCATTTGCAATTAATTTTAGAAATAATATTTCTTTTTTTGTTAAAGTACCAATTGCCGGATTGATAACCTGGCTGCATTTGAAACATTCTTTATAAAACTGTAACGCATTTCTTTGATTGCTGGTAACGAAAATTTCTTCTTTTTGTAAAGCATTATATAAATTTTCAATTTCCTCTTCAAAACCCTTTTGTAAAAAGCCTTTGGCTCCCGCCATTAAAACATCTACAATAATATTAGGTTGTGTATATTGAGAAAAGCCTACACATTTTATTGTGGGATATAAATAGTTTATTATATCAATGGCAGCAATGCCATCTATTATTGGCATTTTTAAATCTATAAATGCTATATTCGGTAAAGCAGTTAGTTGTTGTAATGTGAATAATAATTGTAACCCATCTGTAGCTTCAGCAATAACAACATAATTACCGGTGCTTTCAATATAATTCCTATACGCTTTGCGATGCAAAGCATGATCGTCTGCAATTACAACAGTTTGCATAATTAAAAAATATTTGTTGCGGGGGGTTGCTTTCTGTTGCTAGAACAAATATGAAGAAAACGGGTTATAAAAATATAGATATCTACTATTTTTTGAATAAATTTTAATATTATTTTCATTTTTTATTGAATTTATGATTTTTAATGTATTAAATAATTTAACGAATACTGTTGCTTGTTTTCTGAAGCAATTGGATGTAAAACATACAGTTTTTGGCGTAAATGAAGCATTACATAACCATCCGGATTACCCCAGTTTACTAAGTATCTCAGATGTTTTAAAGAAAAACTATAAAATGGAAGTAGCGGCTTTAAGTGTAACCAATGAGAAGTTGGTTGACATACCCTTACCTTTCATTACACTTCTGAAAGAAACGGGTAAGCCTTTTATTACCGTAACAGCCATACAAAATGGTGTTGTGCATTATGCCGATATAAAAGGTAATAAGGTTACAAAATCAACAAATGCATTTTTGAAATTATGGAATAATACCGCATTAATTGCTGAGAAAACACAGCGCTCAGCAGAAGACAACTTTACGAAGAACCGATGGAAAGAGAGAGTAGACAAATTTAAAACACCTGCTTTATTATTAATAGGCTTACTTGCGGTTGTTGGTGTACTTATAAAAAATACCAGGTTGCCGGTAAATGTGCTTTGGTGGTTGGCTATCACAGGTATACTGATGTTAACTGGTTTATTGATAAGTTGCTTATTAGTTTGGTATGAAATAGATAAACACAACCCGGTACTGAAAAATATATGTACAGGTTTTGCGAAAACTAATTGTGATGCAGTTTTAAGTAGTAAGGCAAGTAAGGTTTTGGGGAAATTGAGTTGGAGTGAAATGGGTTTTTTTTATTTCGGCGGTAGTTTATTATACTTTCTGATTACTGCTTATACTGATGTACAGTTTAGTTATCCCCTTTTATTTTGGTTGAATATTAGTGCTTTACCTTATACAGTATTTTCAGTATATTATCAATGGAGGGTGGCTAAACAGTGGTGTGTGTTATGTTTAACAGTGCAAGTCGTTTTAATAATAAGTTTTGGTACAAATCAATTTATCGCAGGTAATTATTTTCCTATAACTTTTTTTAGCTGGCAACCAGCGTCGCAAGTTGTTCTTGCTTTTGTTTTGCCTGTTATTGGTTGGTATTTGTTAAAACCTGTTTTAATACGATTACAAGAAGCTAAAAGCAAAAGCAGGCAATTGATGCGTTTAAAATATGATACCCGCATTTTTGAAGCTTTATTGCACAAACAAAAGCAGATAACGATTTCTGCTACAGGCTTAGGGATTACTATTGGCAACCCTAATGCTACACATATTCTTATAAAGGTGTGTAACCCTTATTGCGGACCTTGTGCTAATGCACATCCCGATATTGAAAAAATAATACAAGACAATACTAATATTAAAGCGCAAATCATTTTTACAGCAACTGCTAATGAAGACGATAAAAGAAGCAAGCCTGTAAAACATTTGATGGCTATTGCAGCTAAAGAAAATGCTGCAGTAATAGCCAAAGCATTAGATGATTGGTATTTGGCTGACAAAAAAGATTATGATGTTTTTGCGGCTAAGTATCCAATGAATGGGGAATTAAAACAGCAGGATGAAAAATTGAAAGCCATGGAGGTGTGGTGCAAGCAGACAGATATTGCATTTACGCCTACTTTTTTTATAAATGGCTATCAGTTACCCGATATGTATAACATAAGAGATTTAGCATATTTTTTATCTGAATAGGCAACAGGTAAAAAATGGTTTGGCTGCCTACACCCTGCAGTGCACAACAGGGTTGCCAAACTGCCAAAGCCTGTTGAAGCAAAAAAGCTACAGGCAAATATTATTTAACTTTTAAAATTTAAAAATGAACAAAAAATTTGCAAGCCTGGGTACTGTATTAAGCAGAGAACAAGCAAAAAAAGTTGTTGGTGGAATAGCTGATGAGTTAAGTTTTGATGATGATGATGATAGCAAATGTGCTGGTTCGTGTAATAAAGACTCTGATTGTGCTAAAAAAGGTAAAAAATGCGGCTGCTATACAGAAGATGGCGGATCTGGAACATGTATGTCTTAATAGAATTTTATCCAAACAGATGCTATTAGTAGCATCTGTTTGTTAATTATCGTATTTAAACTTTTAAAAGTGAGAAAATTTTATTTGTTGTTGTTACTGATTGTCTTCAAAAACTTAGCAGCCCAAAACAAACCGTTTTATCTCAAAATAAACTTTATTAATATTAAAGCTTCAGATGTTAGATTAAGCTCAGCATTAAATAGCTCAATTAAACTTTACGATTCAAAAAAATATAACAACGAAAAATCGTACAACATTAATGGTGAAATTCAATGTGTTCATATGTTCAGAATCGTTTTTGTTAATGAAAACAATGAAGAAATAGCTACAGGGCCATTTTTCGTTAGTCCGGGACAAAATACTGTTACAATCTTTCAAAAAAATAAAAAATTTGAAATTGAAGATTTATCCATTTATCAGGATGAATATAAAGAAAATTATTTACCGGCTTTAAATTCTATTAATAATAAGATTGATAATTTTCAAAACCTCCATAATACTGATAGTAATAATGAACAAGATAAAATTCTTGAACAATATGAACTTGCAAAAGATAGTATAATTTATGATTATGCTCTTCATAATCAAAACTCATTTGTAGCAGCTTGGAATTTATTTGATAGAATAAATAGGAGGAGTTTTAAATTTAAAACAATCCATGAAGAAATATATTTTAAAGAACCTGTTAAATCATCACTTATAGGAGTTTCGTGTAAAAAAGTTTTGTCAAACAGGAAACAATTATCAATCGGTTCTTTATTTCCAAATACGCTGCTTTCATTTAATGAAACTGCTAAAATTGAAAAAAATGAATATAAATACATATTTGTTGATTTTTGGTATTCTTCATGTAGTCCCTGTTTAGCTCAAATGTCTCATTTAAGCACGTTATATAAAAAATATCACTCTACAAAAAGCCTTGAAATAGTATCAGTATCTATTGATAAAAAAGAAAAACAAAGTGAGATGAGAAAAGCTATAATTGAAAATAATATGAATTGGCTTCAGTTATGGGATTTGAATCAGATAACAGTGCATGATTTAGGAATTCACTTTTTCCCAACTAATTTTTTATTAGATTCTGCGTATAAGATATTATCAATTAATATTTCGTTAGAAGATTTGGAGAAAATTCTTTCCAACTAAAAATTTTATCTGTATAGGCGACAGGTAAAAAATAGTTTGGATTGCCTACAACCCAGCCGTGCATAGTTGGGTTCCCAAACAGCCAAAACCTGTTGATGCCAAAAGCTACAGGTATATTGATTAACAATTTAAAATTAAAAAAATGAACAAAAAATTTGCAAGCTTGGGTACTGTTTTAAACAGAGCACAAGCAAAAAGGATTGTTGGCGGTGGTGCTGCTGGCGGGGCTAAATGCCCTCTAGAATGTAGTGACTTGTCATGTTCTGAGGAAAATCATTGTAAATGCACAAATGGAGGCACAAAATATTCGTTTTGTGAATCCAAAGGACCTCATCTTGATGAGGAACAGGCGTAATAATTCAAACATGCATGGGGGTACCCCCATGCACTTTTATAAATTAATATGATAAAAAAAATAAAATTATTAAATGTTGCTTTTTTTTTTATTCGTAGTGGATATTATTGGCCAAAACGATCAAACTTTTATTTTAAAGGGAACTATAAATGCTGATAGTGGCACAGTAATATTGTTGCCTGTTGGAGATATTACATATTATCCTGAAAATTTGCGTGACATAACCACAGATATTAAGAATCAGAAATTTGAAATAAATGGAAAGATATCTCATCCGTATGCTTTTCAAATAGGTGTAAGAGTGAATGAAAGATGGAAATACATATCCAGCATTTTCTTTGTTGAACCTACGAACCAACACATTATTTGCAATATTGATTCTGCACGCGAATATCCTTTAGTAGATAATAAAATTTCACATGAATTTTACAATTATTTGAATCTTCTCAAAAGTTCGAAAGATTATGAAGAATTTCTGCATCAGTATACTATGAAGAATCCAAATTCATATGTTTCATTATGGTTACTGATAAAGCAGATTTCTAATAATTATACGTTAAAAGCAGATTCAATTTATAACAATCTTACTTCATCATTAATTTCTACGAAAGCAGGTAAAGTTTTAAAAGAAAAAATCAATAATTATAGGTATACCACAATTGGTAATCAATTCCCAAATTTAGTTATGAGGAGTACTCAAAATATAACTACACATTTGTATGATATAATATCTAATCATAAATATATTTTAGTAGATTTTTGGTTCAGTTTATGCCCTCCTTGTATTGAACAATTTGGTAAGCTCAAGGCAGTTTATTCAACAAATAGTTCTAAAAAATTTCAAATAGTTGGAATCTCTGTTGATTCTGAAGAAAAAAGAGCTTTGTGGATACAAACTATTAAAAATTTAGATTTGCAATGGTTGCAATATTTAGATGTTAAAGAACAACACCTGAAGCTACTTGGAGTTAATTCATTCCCTACAAATTTTTTATTAGATAGTTCAGGAAAAATAATTGCCAAAAATATTTCACCAACTGATTTGAATAATTTCTTAAATAATAAAGAGTAATATCATATTAAGAATTATTTGAGCTTTCATCCAAGTTTATCGATATATTCCTTAAAGAAGAGGTCTTAAGAATAAGGAGAGATTAATAAAATATCCCATTAATAGCTGATTTTAGTGTTAAGCTTTATTAAATAAATTGTAAGTTGATCAATGTCGTTTTCTTACTTTAAACAACTCAACGCCATGGATTGCGGTCCCACCTGCCTCCGCATGATAACCCAATACTATGGCAAGCATTTTACTACGCAAACCATTAAAAATGTAACAGGTTACGGCAAAGAAGGGGTTAGCTTATTAGGTATTGCAGAGGCTGCAGAACATATCGGCTTTAGAACAAGGGGTGTACAATTAACTTTTCAACAATTAACAGAAGAAGCTTTCTTGCCTGCCATATTGCATTGGCAACAAAACCATTTTGTAGTAATAACCTCAACTGCAAAAAAAGGGTTCTTAAGTAATTTACTATCAAAAAAGCTGAAAAAGATAACCATAGCAGACCCAGCAAAAGGATTACTCAATATTTCAATTGAAGCGTTCAAGCAAAACTGGTTAAGCACTACCAATGAACAGGGCGAAGCTGTAGGCACTGCTTTATTATTAGAACCAACTGCTAATTTTTTTGAGCAAAAAGGTGAGAAAAATAATAAACTTAATTTCAGTACCGTTACTCGATATTTAACAAACAGTAAATGGCAAATAGTACAGGTATTTATTGCTTTATTGGTGGGCAGCTTATTACAATTGGTATTGCCCTTTCTTACACAAAATATTGTTGATACCGGTATTACCACTCAAAATATTTCTTTTATAACTATTGTACTTGTAGCACAATTGTTTTTAGTGCTTAGTCAAACCTTTGTTGATTTTATTCGCTCCAGATTACTATTAGGTATTTCTATTGTATTAAATTTTTCTTTATTGTCAGACTTTTGGTTAAAACTTACCAAACTGCCTATCAGTTATTTTGACAGTTACCATACCGGCGATACCTTACAACGCATTAACGATATCAAACGCATTGAAAATTTTTTAACAGGTAGTGCATTAAATACTTTTTTCTCTGTATTCAGTTTTGTCATTTTCTCGGTTGTATTGGTTTTTTATAATGTACAGCTGTTTTTTGTGTTTGCTATTGGCAGTATAATTTATTTTTTATGGATTAGACTATTTTTACGATTAAGACGTAAGTTAAATTATGCCACTTTTCATTTATCAGCTAAAGAAAATAATGCAACCCTGCAATTAGTGCAGGGAATGCAGGAAATAAAACTGCATGGTGCAGAACAAATAAAAAGATGGGAGTGGGAAAGTTTGCAGTCCGGCATTTTTAAATTGAATTTTAAGAACCTTAATTATAGTCAAATACAGCAGTCAGGTGCCTTATTAATTAATCAAGGCAAAAATTTAGTCATTACTTTTTTGGTAGCTAATTTGGTGGTGCAAGGTCAGTTAACATTGGGAGCTATGCTGGCAGTACAATACATTATCGGGCAGTTGAACAGCCCTATTGAACAGTTTATAGGCTTTATGCAAACAGCACAAGATGCAAGAATCAGTTTGGAGAGAATCAATGAAATTCACCAGTTAAATGATGAAGAACCCGTTAGTGAAGATGGTTTGCAGAATATACAAGCACTGCCAGTCGATAAGAGTATTTTTTTGCAAAATCTTTCTTTTACTTACAGTGGGGCAGGAAATGAACCGGTATTAAAAAATATAAATATTATAATCCCTGAAGGAAAAACTACCGCCATTGTAGGTGCAAGCGGTAGCGGTAAGACTACATTATTAAAGCTGCTATTGCAATTTTATGATAGTTATAATGGCGACATTAAAATAGGTAATACGAATCTTAAATACATCAGTTCATCATTTTGGAGAAAACAATGTGGCGCCGTTTTACAGGACGGTTATATTTTTAATGACAGTATTGCTAAAAATATTGCAGTTGGTTTTGAAAATATTGAATATGAAAAATTAATTGAAGCCTGTAAAATAGCCAATATTTTATCTTTTATTGAAAGCCTTCCCAACGGGTTCAATACAAAATTGGGAACAGATGGAGTTGGGATAAGCCAAGGGCAAAAACAGCGGCTATTCATTGCAAGAGCTGTATATAAAAATCCTGTATATCTTTTTTTTGACGAAGCAACCAACGCTTTAGATGCCAACAATGAAAAAGCAATTGTAGAAAATCTGCAAACATTTTTTGAAGGAAGAACAGTCGTAGTAGTAGCACATAGATTAAGCACTGTAAAAAATGCCGATAATATTATTGTATTAGAAAATGGAATGATTACAGAGCAGGGTACCCATAAAATGTTATCAGGATTGCAGGGCAAATATTATGAACTTGTAAAAAATCAATTAGAGTTAGGTAATTAAATTAAAATATTGTTGTATGCCTGATGAAGCAATGTTTTTACAAAGGAGCAGTTCATTTAACGATATTATTTCTCATAAGCAAGGTTTTATTGCTAAGTGGGGATTAGTTCTTATTGCCTTCCTATTGCTTATTATATTGATATTGGCTTATTTTATTCAATATCCGGATGTAATTGTAACCCGGGCAAAATTAAATGCTACCAGTGCCCCTAAGGAAATCAAAACCCGAGTTGCAGGGAAGTTGATTAAACTGTTTGTTAAAGAGGGTGAAACCATAAAGGAGGGAACAATTATCGGATTTATGGAAAGCACAGCTTTGCATGAAAAGATTTTGTTGCTTAACAAGAAAATCGAATCTCTTCAAAAACAGTTAGCAAAAAATGATCAGATATCAGTATTGCAGTTCCCAGCTGAAAACACGAATTCTTTAGGCGAATTACAACAATCGTATCAAACCTTGGTACAGGCATGGTTATTATATAAGCAGTATTTGCCGGATGGGTTCTATAACCATAAGTTAACAATGCTGCGAACAGATGAGAGTTATCTGCAAAAGCATCATGATAATTTAATGGAGCAAAAAAACTTGCAGGAAGAAGACCTTCAACTGTACAACGAAACTTATGCAGCTAATGAACAGTTAGGCAAGCAAAAAGTATTGGCTCCTGTAGATGTACGGAATGAGAAAAGTAAGCTACTCAATAAAAAACTGAACATCCCTCAAATTGCTTCTACATTGATTGATAATGAAAGTCAACAACACAGTAAACAGAAAGAAATTGCAGAGTTGGAGAATCAAATAGCTCAACAGAAAAATACATTTATTGAAGCAGTGAATACATTTAAGGCTCAGGTTGAAGGTTGGAAACAGCAATATGTACTGGTATCTCCAACACAGGGGATCGTTTCGTTTACCTCATTTATACAAGAAAAACAATTGTTACTGCCTAGTCAATCTGTTTGTTATATTAAACCTTCGAACACAGAGATGTATGCAGAACTATTAATACCGCAGAATAATTTTGGAAAAGTGAAACTGAATCAAAAGGTGATTTTTCGTCTTAATGCCTTTCCTTATCAGGAGTATGGTTTTATTGAAGGAAGATTGAATTATATATCTGCTATACCAACAGACAGCGGATATGCTGCAAGTGCATTATTGCCTCAGCAATTAAACTCTAATTATCGTAAGCAGTTGACCGCTACTATTGGATTGTCAGCTGAAGCGGATATTGTAACGCAAAAACGATCTCTTTTGCAAAGAATATTTAATAACCTAAAGACACTGGATAAGTATTAGTTAGGTTCAAATTTATAATAGGATAAATTGCTAATTATTGCTTGTGTTAAACGTTTATTTAATTTCAAAGTGGCTGTAGCCAGCTACAGCCACTTTGAAATCTACAATACAAATCTATCGCTAAACAGTTTGATTGGCACAGATAGCGACACACTTAGCAATTTCCCCTCCATCAAGATAGACCCCGTTGTCAGCGCAATGTGAAGCGTTGGACCAATCGCCTACAGGCTCACATTCGCAGCAATAAAATACTACCTGGTTGCCGCCACCAATAATTTTTTTCATTTCGTCTCTTGTTAATTGTTTCATTTTTTTAAGATTTAATATTAAAAATGATGGCTTTGGTTTGTATAGGTACAAAGCTCTTTACCTCTTGTTTGCTAAGCTTTATTTTTAATAACGAGGAAAAAATCGAAACAATCATCAAATGGATTTTATTTGTTTGATGGTTTCCTTTTAGAATATTTAAAGCGCTAAAAACTCTCAAATTATTAAGACAATTGAGTAGTATATTATTTGTATGCAAAATTGAATATGTTATTGATTGTTTTTTTAGTAAACCCATTATACTATATATTAAATCACATTATGGTAATACATAGATTGGGTAATAAACTAAAATAATATTAAACTGTCTCTTAAAAAATAGTAGGTATCTTCTAAAATTATTTTAACACTAATCAGGACGTAAAACAGTATATTATGTATATGCAAGAATTGAATAGTGTTAAACCGAGCATAGTTAACATGTCAATAAGTGTAACATGTTTATACAAAAATTAAAGCTTTAAAAGGCGGTATTAAACCTGCTGCAACTGGGTGCTCCTGTAAACAAACCTGCAGTAAAACACTAAGTAAAATTTTTACTATACTTTTAAACCGTGAATGATTAAATCGTTCACGGTTTTTTATGCAACAAAAACAAGGGCCTATTGGTGTATTTGATAGCGGCTATGGCGGATTAACCGTATTGAAAGAATTTGTAAATATTTTACCCGCTTACGACTTTATTTACCTGGGAGATAATGCAAGGGCGCCTTACGGCAACCGTAGTTTTGATACGGTTTACCAGTATACCTGGCAATGTGTACAATGGTTTTTTAAACAAGGATGTTCGCTGGTAATACTTGCCTGCAACACAGCCTCGGCAAAAGCATTACGTACCATTCAGCAAAAAAACCTTACCATTTTACCTGAATATAAAAGAGTGTTGGGGGTAATAAGGCCTACAACAGAAATAGTGGGCAATTATACAGATTCCGGGCATATAGGCATTTTAGCCACCACAGGCACTGTTCAGTCTAACTCTTATGTTATTGAAATAGAAAAACTCTTTCCGGGTGTTACCGTTTTTCAACAGCCATGCCCTATGTGGGTGCCGCTTATTGAGAACAATGAATACGAAAGTAAGGGAGCTGATTTTTTTGTGAAAGAATATATTCATTCACTATTACACCAAAGTGCCAGAATTGATACAGTTATTTTGGCATGCACGCACTACCCTTTATTGCTCCATAAAATAAATGAGTATATGCCTGTAGACATTAAAATTATTTCGCAAGGCACTATAGTAGCAAAAGGGCTGGCGGATTATTTGGAAAGACACCCGGAAATGGATGATCTCTGTAGCAAAACAGGTAAAGTGCATTTTTTTACAACAGATGATACGAACGATTTCAATACGAAAGCCGCAATTTTCTATGGATCTGAAGTACAGTCTGACCATATAGATCTGCAGAAAGAAGGCTTTTCAGCTTAGTTTCTTAAAATCTTGCTCATTTTGCTTCAAAAAACCAATATTTTACCCTACTTTTGCCGTCCTTTCACAAAACGGTGGTATGGTGGCCACAGTTGAAGTTGAAACAATTTTTAAAAGGTTAGTAAAAATAATTTATCATGAAACGTACATTTCAACCGCATAAACGTCGTCGTAAAACTGTTCACGGTTTCCGTAAGCGTATGCAAACTGCCAATGGCCGTAAAGTATTGGCCAGCCGCAGAGCGAAAGGCCGTCATAAACTAACTGTTTCTGACGAGAAAGGATTAAAATAAAAATCTCTTTTAATAAAGATAGTAGCTCCAACTTGTTTGGAGCTTTTTTAGTTTTAGAGCTATTGTACTTTTTTGCTTGTTCAAAAAAGTACCAAAAAAGAACACGGAAAAACGATATTCAGCACGTTTTTCCGATTGTGCCTTGATTAAACTTTTGTAATACTGAAACTTGGGCAATAGTAATTCTCTGCTCAGTTCTCTTTGCACAGAAGCTGAGAATAGGGTAAAGACAAAAAGTGCTGAATATCTTTTCGTCTTGATTTTTTGCTCCACTTTTGTATCAAGACAAAAGCGGAAATAATAAACTTAGCTTTATAAATAATGAAACAATTTTCCTTCCATAAAAAAGAAAAATTAAAAAGCAGAAAACTTACTGATAAGCTTTTTGCAGAAGGAAGATCATTTACTGTTTTTCCTATAAAAGTATTTTATACGTTTTCTGATGAAGCATTAGATTTTCCGGTGAAAACAGGTGTAGGCGTTAGTGGAAGAAATTTTAAGAAAGCAACAGACAGAAACAGGATTAAAAGGTTATTAAGAGAAGCATTCCGTATTCAGAAAGAAGAACTCATTCAAATTGCGAAGAGCAATCATAAATACGTAGGTGTTTTCTTACTGTATCTTGATAAAACCTTACCGGAGTTTAATGTGCTAAAAACGACTATGCACAAAGCATTACAAAAACTATCAACTAAAATTGGTGAAATTCCTTCAGCAAATAATTAGTTACCCGTTTATACTGCTGATCAAATTTTATCAGTATGTATTATCGCCGGCATTAGGCCCTAAATGCCGATACATGCCAACCTGCTCCCAATACAGCCTGGAAGCAATTAAAAAATACGGGATTTTAAAAGGCGGGTGGCTATCTGTAAAACGAATAGCTAAATGCCATCCCTGGGGAGGGCACGGGCACGACCCTGTTCCATAAGTTTCTTTAATAAAAAGAGCTGCATTAATTAAATGCAACTCCATTTTATTATTATAACTCTAACTGGCGATTATATTTTAACGTGTACCGTATCTTTTGCCAGCTTTTCAATTGTTTCCCTGATTTCTTTAATGCTCCAGAAGCGATATACTTCTGGATCTTTATCTCCCACTTTTTCTACCGATGTCATTCTATGGAAAGGTGTAACCAGTAAGGCATCTACATTATCTGTGATCTTTTGTGCACTGTATGGAAGAATATAAAAATTCCTATTGGCAGTGCTAATGTTTTTGCCTTCAACCAGCAGTTTCAGAGAATCGATACTGCGTTTAATAAAATCCTGTTTAATGGTATCGTAGGTTTTTTTAGGGTCTGAATATTTTTGGTAGCTGCCAATAATGGTGTCATTCCTTCCATTTAAAATATACAAGCCTGGTTCGTTTAATGCCGCTTCTGTTTTTGAACCATCTGTTTTTTGAATGCTGATGCTTTTACCAGAAAATTCAGCCATTTGTTCTTCATTGCCGGCACCATCTTTTAAAGTAACTGAATTGGCAGCAGCATTAATATCTGCCTTACCCCTGTACAAAACATTTACTCTTTTTGTGTTTGATGAGCATGAAGCGAAAACAACTGTTGCGCTAAGAAGAATGAATACGTATTTCATAGAAAGTTTTTAAATAAAAATCCTCCTGTTTTTAAAAGGAGGATTTAAAAATATGTTATTCGTTGCAATAAAAATTATTTTGCAGCGGCAAAACGCTCGGCCACTTTATTCCAACTTACCACATTCCAAAAAGCAGCTAAATAATCGGCTCTTCTATTTTGGTATTTTAAATAATAGGCATGTTCCCAAACATCTACGCCCAACACGGGAGTGCCTTTTACTTCAGCAATATCCATTAATGGGTTATCCTGATTAGGTGTGGAGCTTATTTCCAGTTTGCCGTCTTTTACAAGAAGCCATGCCCAGCCACTACCAAATCTTGTCATTCCGGCTGCTGCGAACTTCTCTTTAAATGCATCGAACGATCCAAATGCAGCATTAATGGCATCGGCCAAAGTGCCGCTTGGAGCACCACCTGCATTGGGTGCCAGGCTTTCCCAGAAAAAAGTATGGTTCCAATGGCCGCCGCCGTTGTTGCGAACAGCAGCAGAAATACTTCCGGCATGTTGCACCAGCTCTTCTAAAGATTTACCCTCGTTGGGTGTGCCGGCAATGGCTTTGTTTAAATTGTCTACATAAGCCTGATGGTGTTTACCATGATGTATTTGCATGGTTGTTGTATCAATATGCGGCTCTAATGCTTCGTGTGCATAGGGTAACGCTGGTAAAGTAAATGCCATAGTTATTATGATTTAATGATTTAAAAAATAGAAAACAAATTTATTGAATGAAGTTTGAAATGAAAGGATAGAATGTGATTTCTTTCTTAAGTCGAAAAACAAGTGGTTAGCGTTTGTTTTTGAAGAAAGATTTTAACAAGAAAGCTGCTTCTTGTTCTAATATACCTTTTACGATTTCTGTTTTTGGGTGTAGCGGACTGTTGCCGGTAAACTTCCTGTACCCGTTCTTATCGTCTGTTGCAGCATATACAATACGCCCTATTTTGCTCCAATACATGGCTCCGCAACACATTAGGCAGGGCTCAAGTGTTACATATAAAGTTGCTTCAGGCAAATATTTGGCACCTAAGTGTGCAAAAGCACTGGTTAGTGCCAGTATTTCTGCATGTGCTGTGGCATCATTTAATAGTTCAACCTGGTTATGTGCTCTTGAAATAATTTTATTATTAATGACTACTACTGCACCAACCGGAACTTCATCTTTCTCAAAAGCTTCCTCTGCTTCTTTTAAAGCTTGCTGCATGAAGTATTCATCGCTGTGTAAATTCATAATGCTAAGATAGAGGCAATTGAAAATGTAAACTTGAAAATGGGAAATAAAAAAAGAGTTGCTCTTTTGAAGCAACTCACTTAAAACTTATAATGCAAAAATTATAACTTCTTAATTACAATATTTCTGTACCAGACTTCATTGCCATGATCTTGCAGTGCAATTCTCCCGCTCTTAAAGATGCCAAAACCAGGCATTGTTTTAAATTTGCTGTTCGCCACTAATTGTTTCCATTCATCTGTCCACAGCGTAGTAGCAACAACAGTTGTTCCATTCAGAAGCAATTCCAGTTTACCTTTATTACAAATAATCTCAGCCGTATTCCATTCTCCTGCAGGCTTTACAGTTTCTTTTGAGCAGGCTATCAGATCATATAGGTCTCCGGCCCTGTGTTTGTTAATTTTTGCATCGGGGTGGCCTTCATTATCCAGTACCTGCATTTCCGGCCCTGTGTGAAAAGTGTATTTATATATTGCAGTGTCTTCATGTACGTGAAACATGATACCGCTATTGCCGTTCTTAGATATTTTCCATTCGAGTTTCAAATGGAAATTTTCGAATTCTTCAGCTGTAACGATATCTCCTCTTCCCGTTTTTTGAGATGCATCTAAATATAGAGTGCCATCCTGCACTTTCCATGCAAGATCAGATGCTGTTGGTTTGCCGTAAGTATGCCAACCCTGAGTTGACTTACCATCGAACAAAGAAATCCATTGCTCTTTTTTCTGTGCCATAATGCTGAAAGCAAAAAGCATGAAGCCGAAAGTGAGAATTACTTTTTTCATGATGACTTTTTGAAAGATGAATTATTTTTTTAGCAGCAAAATATATTTAACCATTTGTTCTGCATCGGCCTGCGAAATGGCTGGGTGTGGTGTCATGGGAATAGAGCCCCAGTTACCGCTTCCGCCTTTAATGATTTTGCCGGCAAGCATAGCAACATCTTTTTCAGCGTATTTACTGGCAACATCACGGTAGGCAGGGCCGGTTAATTTTTCATCAACTTTATGGCAGGTTAAACAATCGCTTTTTGCAACAAGCGCCAAACCTTTTTGGTAGTCTGGGTTATCTGAAATGCTATTTGCTGCCGGTTGAGGAACATCTGCTTTTTTGGTTTCGCTGTTATTGCTACCACCACAGGCATATAAGATTACCGCTGCTGACAAAAGAATAGAAATTTTTTTCATAATTGTGTATTAAAGTTGTGTTTGCTAAAGTATTTATAGTCCTAAAATTTTTTTATTAAAATTCTCATTTGCACCTGTACCTGCAAAATCATCGAATGCTTTTTCCGTTACCCGAATGATGTGTTCTTTAATAAACTGTGCACCTTCTCTTGCGCCATCTTCAGGATGTTTAATGCAACATTCCCATTCCAATACTGCCCAGCCTTTATAATCGTAAGCAGCAAGTTTGCTGAAGATAGATTTAAAATCAACCTGTCCATCGCCGAGCGAACGAAACCTTCCGGCCCTGTTAATCCAGCTCTGGTAACCACCGTATACACCCTGTTTACCGGTAGGGTTAAATTCAGCATCTTTTACATGAAACATTTTAATTCTCTCATGATAATGATCGATGTAAGTTTTATAATCCAGACATTGTAAAACAAAGTGTGATGGATCGTACAATAAACAAGCCCGTTTATGTTGGTTTACTTTTTCTAAAAACATTTCGTAGGTGATGCCATCATGCAAATCTTCTCCCGGGTGAATTTCATAGCAGAGGTCTGTTCCGCAATCATCAAACACATTTAAAATGGGTAACCATCGTTTAGCCAACTCGGTAAAAGCTGTTTCTACCAAACCTTCAGGTCGTTGAGGCCAGGGATATACCGTATGCCATAATAATGAGCCACTGAAAGTGGCATGAGCATTTAACCCTAAATGCTGAGAGGCTTTCGCAGCATATTTCAATTGCTGTATGGCCCATTCCGTTCTTGCTTTACTATTGCCACGCGTATTTTCAGGAGCAAAGCCATCGAACAAACTATCGTACGCAGGATGAACAGCAACAAGCTGCCCTTGTAAATGGGTTGATAATTCTGTTATTTCCAACCCTGCTGCCTGAACAATGCCTTTTATCTCATCGGCATACGTTTTACTTTCTGCCGCTTTTTGTAGATCGATGCACCTGCTATCCCAGGTTGGTATTTGTACTCCTTTAAAACCCAATCCTGCTGCCCATTGGCAGATAGATGATAAGGAATTGAATGGAGCAACATCACTCATAAATTGTGCTAAAAAAATAGCGGGGCCTTTTATTGTTGTCATAATATTCTTTGAATTAAGATGCAGTTTTTTTTAAACGGAGAAATCTGTCCACTTAATATCGCTTTTAGATGAAGCCACCACGTTTTCAATAAAGGCCATTCCACGAATGCCTTCTTCCACTCCCGGAAAATCCATCCATTCTTTTTGCGGTATTTTATTGTTTGCTTTTGCCCTTACTGTTAAGGCAAAATTCCTGTATAGATTAGCAAATGCTTCGAGGTACCCTTCGGGGTGCCCCGCCGGTGTTCTGGAATTATGTGCTGCATAAGTGCTTACATATCCGGTACCGGCCCTTAATATTTCGGTTGGTTTATCCAGCCATTTTAACAATAAACTATTAGCATCTGCCTGTTGCCATTCTAATCCGCCCTTTTCGCCATACACTCTTATTTTGATGTTGTTTTCTTCGCCTGCTGCTGTTTGAGTGGCTATTAATACACCGCTTGCACCGTTATTAAATTTTAGAAGTATAGCCCCATCATCATCTAACAGCCGTCCTTTTACTATAATATTCAGGTCTGCACATATTTTGGTAACTGTTAAACCACTTACATATTCTGCCATGTTAAATGCATGCGTACCAATATCTCCCATACAACCCGCTATGCCGCTTCGGGTAGGATCGGTACGCCATGTTGCCTGTTTTTGATCGCTGCTTTCCAAAAAAGTACTTAACCAGCCTTGCGGGTACTCAACATATATCTTTCTTACTACACCCAGTTTGCCGGAAGCAATCAATTGCCTTGCTTCTTTAATCATGGGATAGCCGGTATAAGTATGTGTTAAACAGAAAACAGCACCGGTGGTCTCAATGATCTTTTTTAGTTCTTTGGCCTCCGTTAGCGAGAAAGTAATGGGTTTGTCTAGTACCACGTTAAAACCATTTTCCATAGCCATTTTTGCCGGTGCAAAATGCATGTGATTAGGGGTTACAATGCTCACAAAATCAATCCTGCTATTTTCTGGCAGTGCTTTTTCCTTCAAGATCATTTCCTCGTAATTGGCATATACCCTGTCTGCTGGTAAAAACAGGGCTTCGCCACTTTGCCTCGACTTTTCTGCATTGCTGCTAAAAGCGCCACATACAAGTTCTATCTGCCCATCCATCAGTGCTGCAATTCTGTGAACGGCACCAATAAAAGCATCTTTGCCGCCACCGATCATTCCCATTCTTAATTTTCTATGCATAGCAACCATTTTAAAGTTTTAAAATTCGTAATTATTATGAGATTATGGGGTTTAATTTTTTGCAAACGTTTGATATTTTTTTGTTTTGATTTTAGTCAAAAAAGTGCCCAGACAAAATGGTTTTTAAAAAATAAAAAACTACATTTAAAGCTCTTTAGCACTAACGAAAGCCAAACCAAAAGAAAAATGCAAACTACTATTCAGCGCAATAAATTATTTGTTGCCAGTTGCCTTGCCTTGTTAGTTACTTCATTGTCATTCGGGATCAGGGCAGGTGTTTTAAATCAGCAGGGAATAGATTTTCACTTAAATGCCTCACAACTTGGAACCATTGCCGCCACTGCATTTTGGGGCTTTCCTCTGGCTGTGATTATCGGGGGTATGGTAGTAGATATAATTGGTATGAAGAAATTGCTGGTAATGGCCTTTCTTTTTCACCTGGCGGGAATATTGTTAACTGTTTTTGCAACAGGATACTGGAGTTTGTTTATCTCAACATTATTAATTGGTATTGCCAACGGAACGGTTGAAGCTGCTTGTAATCCTTTGGTAACATCTTTATTCCCTGATAATAAAACAACAAAACTGAACCATTTCCATTTATGGTTTCCGGGAGGAATTGTAATTGGAACTTTGTTGGTTTATCTGTTTAATAAAATAGGATTAGGCATACAGTTACAGGTTGGTGTGATGTTGATTCCAACTTTATTGTATGGTTATCTTTTTTCAAAATTAGATTTTCCTCAAACAGAAAGAGTATCCAGCGGCGTGTCTACTTCAGAAATGTACAGTTCTTTAGGTAATCCGCTTTTCATATTCATGATCATCTGCATGTTTGGCACTGCCATAACAGAACTATTTACAGGACAATGGATTGATGTGTTGTTGAAAAATGTTACAGATAACGCTATTCTTCTTTTAACGATAGAAACAGGTGTAATGGTTATTGGCCGGGGTTTTGCCGAACCTGTTGTACATAAGTTTTCTCCGCAGGGTGTATTGCTGATCTCTACTGTATTAGCTTCATTGGGATTGTATTTGCTTGGTCACTCAACAGGTAATATGTTGTTTGTCGGAGCTGTTGTTTTTGGAATGGGCGTTTGTTATTTCTGGCCAACCATGTTGGGTTTTGTTTCCGAGAATTTACCTAAAACTGGGGCTGTAGGTATTAATTTAATGGGCGGCGCAGGAATGTTTGCCGTTAGTATTTATATGATGTTCATGGGAGGTTATTATGATAAACTGGTGGCAGCAAAATTACCAACAGCAAGCAGTTTATCTGATTATGCAAATGCAGCTGCAGGTTCTGAAATGGCCAAAACATTTGCCGAGGCAAAAACAGCTGCGGGCCCTGAGATTATTAATGTTACTTTACTAATACCTGTTGTGTTAACAGTAGCATTTATTGGATTGAATGTGTACATGAAAAAATTAAAGGCTGCCAAATAAATCTGTTGTATGGAAAACCAGTCAAGAAGAAATTTAATTAAAAATATTGCAGGTAGTGCGCTAAGTATTGCTGCAGCATCTGCTTTACCGGTTGTTGGTAATGCCGCTGAACATTCTTCTCATCAAGAAAATAAATTGAAAGGAAATATCAATCATTCTGTTTCCCGTTGGACATTCGGTTATCTTACTTTGGATCAATTGTGTGAAGCGGTTAAAGAAATCGGATTCAATGCCATTGATTTAACAGGCCCGAAAGATTGGCCAACCATGCAAAAGCACGGAGTGTATGCTTCTATGTGTTATACGGCAGGCGATAATAATTTGAACAAAGGACTGAATAATCCTGTTTATCACGATAGCCTGATTAAAGAATATTTGGAAGTAATTCCCATCATGGCAAAAGCCGGGTATAAAAACCTTATTTGTTTTACTGGGCAAAGGCAAGGAATGGACGATGAAACAGGCATGAAGCATTGTACGAATGCTTTGCAAAAAATTTTACCTGTTGCAGAAAAACATGGAGTGATTATGGTGATGGAGTTATTGAACAGTAAAATAGATCACAAAGATTATATGAACGATCGTGTGGAATGGGGAGCTGAATTGTGTAAACGTATCGGTTCAGAAAATTTCAAGCTGTTGTTCGATATATATCACATGCAAATTCAGGAAGGCGATATTATTCGAAACATCAAAACCTATCATCAATACATTGCACACTATCACACGGGTGGTGTACCGGGCAGGCATGAGATTAACGAT
Source organism: Sphingobacteriia bacterium (assembly GCA_017304675.1). GTDB lineage: Bacteria > Bacteroidota > Bacteroidia > Chitinophagales > Chitinophagaceae > CW01. Next base: position 579,665 of record JAFKLS010000018.1, on the reverse strand, counting down.
ACACAAGAATTGTATTATCCTGCCGTGATGAAAGCAATTGTTGAAACGGGTTATAAAGGATATGTGGCGCAGGAGTTCATGCCAACATATCAAAACAAATTAGACTCGTTGAGGGAAGCAATAAGAATTTGTGATGTATAATCCAATAAACAATTATTGTTAGGCTATTTTAATTGTTCGTTATTCGTTGTTCATTATTAATTGTATTTGTTCATTGTATAAATAATCGTTATGCCTGAAAATGTTTATGATGCTATTGTAATTGGCTCTGGTATCAGCGGTGGCTGGGCAGCCAAAGAATTAACCGAAAAAGGGTTAAAAGTATTAATGCTCGAAAGAGGCAGAAACATAGAACATATTAAAGACTATGTAAATGCCAATAAGGAAGCATGGGATTTTCCTCATCGCGGTGGCAGAACACAGGAGATGATTAAAGATTATCCTGTATTGAAAAGGGATTATCCTTTAAATGAAACCAACCTTGATATGTGGGCAAGCGATAAAGATTCGCCCTATACAGAAATCAAAAGATTCGATTGGTTCAGAGGCTATCATGTAGGCGGCCGTTCTTTATTATGGGGGCGCCAAACTTATAGATGGAGCGATTACGATTTTGAAGCCAATGCTAAAGAAGGCGTTGGTGTAGACTGGCCTGTTCGATATAATGAAATTGCCCCCTGGTATGATTATGTAGAGAAATTTGCAGGCATCAGTGGAAGCAAAGAAGGCTTACCTCATTTACCAGATGGTCAGTTCTTGAAACCAATGGATATGACTTGCGTTGAAAAAGATGTTGCTGCCAGAATCAAAGAGCATTATAAAGGTTCAAGACATATGATCATTGGCCGCGTAGCGCATATTACTGAACCGCATGCAGACAGAACGGAATGTCAGTTCAGGAATAAATGTTGGTTGGGATGTCCTTTCGGCGGTTATTTCAGCACACAATCATCCACATTACCGGCTGCACAAAAAACAGGCAACTTAACGCTTCGTCCGTGGAGCATCGTTACAAAAATTCTATATGATAAAGACACCAAGAAAGCAACAGGCGTTGAGGTGTTGGATGCAGAAACTAATAAAACTTATGAGTATAAAGCAAAGATCATTTTCTTAAATGCGTCTACTTTAAATTCTGCCTGGATATTAATGAACTCAGCTACCGATATATGGCCCGGAGGATTGGGCAGCAGTAGTGATGCATTGGGTAAATATTTAATGGACCATCATTTAGGTGTGGGTGCAAGTGGTATGGTGGAGGGTTATGAAGATAAATATACTTATGGCAGAAGAGCCAACGGTGTGTACATCCCTCGCTTCAGAAATATTTTCGGAGATAAGAGAGATTATTTGCGTGGTTTTGGTTACCAGGGTGGTGGATCGAGGCAGGGATGGGGCAGAGAAATTGCAGAATTATCTATCGGTGGAGATTTTAAAGATGCACTAACTGAGCCCGGTAACTGGACGATGGGCATTGGCGGTTTTGGCGAAATATTACCTTATGCAGATAATAAAGTAACCTTAGATAAAACCAAAAAAGATAAATGGGGATTGAATGTTTTGGCAATAGATTGTGAATTGAAGGAAAATGAATTGAAAATGAGAAAAGATATGATGAACGATGCTGCCGAAATGTTAGAAGCTGCAGGTGTTAAGAACGTGAATAAATGGGATGGAGATGGCACTCCGGGAAGAGGCATTCATGAAATGGGAACAGCAAGAATGGGTAAAGATCCTAAAACATCTGTATTGAATAAATGGAACCAGGTATGGGATGCACCCAATGTTTTTGTAACGGATGGATCATTCATGGCAAGTGCCTCCTGTGTTAATCCTTCATTAACCTACATGGCATTTACAGCACGTGCTGCAAACCATGCTGTTGAAGAATTGAAAAAAGGAAATCTTTAATCAGTTATGAATTATGGGTGATGAATGATCATAAAATTCTTTCACTCATAACTCATCATTAATAACTTATAATTTTTAAACTCATGGAAAGAAGAGAACTCTTAAAAATGATTGCACTCGCAACAGGAAGTGTGGTAATAGGTGGAGAGTTTTTATTAAGCGGCTGTAAAAACAATGAAGCAGGAAAAGGCATAACTTTCTCCCAGGAAGATATTGATTTTTTAAATGAAGTAGCCGAAACCATTTTGCCTAAAACCAATACACCTGGCGCAAAAGATGCTAAAGTTGGCGATTATATGAAAGTGATGGTGAACGATTGCTATACAGAGAAAGACCAGAAAGCATTTTATGCCGGTATAAAACAATTAGATGAAGCATGCAATAAAATGCACCAAACGAATTTTATGAAAGCTTCACCGGAGCAGCGTAAAGCTTTGCTGATTGAATTAGACAAAGAGGCTAAAGCATTTCAAAAAGAAAAAGGGGAAAAGGAAAAGGCAGAAAAAGAGAAAGCGGGAAAAGAGCGGAATAAGGTTTTTGAGTTTGAGCCGAACCATTATTTCACAATGATGAAACAATTAACCTTGTCTGGCTTCTTCACGTCTGAAGTAGGCGCCAAACAGGCATTGCGTTATGTAGCCGTTCCGGGTAAGTTTGATGGTTGTATCGATTATAAGAAAGGCGATAAAGCTTGGGCAACTTCTTAAAATAGAAAGTTGAAAATGGAAAATAAGAAATGAAGTAATCCATATTCATCATTTATAACTCATAATTCTTTATCATGTCAAATTCAAGAAGGGATTTCTTAAAGATGAGCAGTTTATCTGCTCTAACATTTACAACTCCTGTAAAAAATCTATCATCCATCATTCCCGATAGTTTATTCAATAAAAAAGTAAATGCTTTCGGTATTCAATTGTGGACGGTAAGAGAGGCAATGGCTGCTAATGCAAAAGACACATTGAAACAAATTGCAGGTTTCGGCTATAAACAAATTGAAAGTTTTGAAGGGAAGGATGGAATGTTCTGGGGCTTAACCCATAAAGAGTTTAAAAAATATTTAGATGATATTGGAACAAGCATTGTTTCAAGCCATTGCGATATATCTAAAAACTTTGAGCAAAAAGCTGCACAAGCTGCAGAGATTGGAATGAAGTATTTGATATGTCCCTGGAAAGGCCCACAGAAATCGATTGATGAGTTTAAAAAATTTGCAGATGAATTTAATAAGTGTGGTGAGATCTGTAAAAAGAACGGTATTAGATTCGCTTATCATAATCATGATTATTCATTCAAAACAATTGATGGTCAATTACCGCAAACAGTGATGATGGATAACACAGATAAAAATTTGGTAGATTTTGAAATGGATATTTACTGGGTAGTGGTTGCAGGTGTAAACCCACAGGAGTGGTTTAAAAAGTATAAGAACAGATTCAGGCTTTGCCATGTAAAAGACAGGATGAAAAATCCCCCTGCCAATGCAGGAGAAGGTTCTTGTATTGTTGGAACAGGCAGCATAGATTTTCCGTCTATTTTAAAAACAGCAATGGATAATGGTATGCAATACTTTATTATTGAACAGGAAGCTTTTGCCGGAACAACTCCCTTGAAAAGTGCAGAAGCAGATGCGGCTTACATGAAAGCTTTGGAGATTAAGTAAAGTTGTAAGTGATAAGTTTTATGTTATAAGTAAAAGCTTCGAGAATTTTTCGAGGCTTTTTATTTTATGTCATTGTGAGAAGTTCGCAGAATGGCGAAGCAATCATTGAATAATTTTATCAGATTGCTTCGTCGACTTTCAGTCTCCTCGCAAAGATATTTTTCTTTAGTGCTATTGTCTGTCTGAATTTCATTCTTTTGTTTTAGGGTCAAAGACCATAGATTCTCCAAGTTCTCTGCCATAGTATATAATAAATGTTGAGTCTGTCTGTTTTTGATAATAAATCGGTCCTTCCATTTTTTCTTCAATTCCGATGTCATTTAACTTGTCAGGTAAGTGTCCTTTACTTTTTTGATACTGAATTATTTTCATGTAAATGTTCTGGCCAATCTTTTCTCGTTTGTCACTGCATGAAAAAATAAAAAATAGAAAAAACGGAACTATAAATATTTTCTTCATAGTAGAATTGATTCTGTCAAACGCATGCCGTATAACATTTAAACATACGAAATATAAATAAATTGACCTGGTATAAAATATTGGATATCATATTTAACACCAGTCATTGCATTAGCTGTCTTTGTGGTTTCGGTCACGCCAACGGCGTGATTCGAGCTTGTGTAACTTGCTCGAAAGAAACCGCAGCAGCAGCGTTGCAATGACGAAGCCCCACGGCTTGAGTAGAAAAATTAAATAAAGAAGATGCTTGGACAAGCTCAGCATGACAAAAGATTCTGAATAATGTTTCACATTTTCAGAATGACGCCGTAATAATCACTTCACCATTTCTAAAAATTCATCTTCTGTAATAATCCTAATAGTATTTATCTTTTTAGCTTTTTCCAATTTGCTTCCGGCATCTTCTCCCACAACCAAATAATTTAATTTACTGCTCACTCCGCTAACAATGCTTCCCCCTTTGCTTTCAACAATGGCTTCGGCATCACTGCGTTTTAATTTGTTGAGCGTTCCGGTAAATAAAAATGTTTGTCCGCTTAACCCTCCTTCAACATTGGCTTCTTTCTTTTCATTCTTCAACTGCAATCCTAAAGATTCCAATTGTTGAAGCATGTGAATGTTTTCCTTATTACCGAAAAACTGGTGAATGCTTTTGGCAACTTTCACACCAACATCTTCTAATTGTTGTAGCTCTTCTTCACTCTTATGCTGAAATTCTAATAAATGTGTTACTGAATTTGCCAGCGTTTTAGCCGTTGTTTCTCCAACATAGCGAATGCCCAAACCATAGATCAATCTGTTGAGCGGTTGTTGCTTACTGGCTTCTATGGCTTCTTTTAATTTTTCAACAGATTTCTTTCCAAACCCTTCCAGTACAGCAATTTGAGAATAATCCAATGTATAAATTCCGGGAATATCTTTCAACAATTTCAATTCATAAAACTTGCGAACATTGGCTTCACCAAAACTTTTTATATCCATTGCATCTTTGCTCACAAAGTGAATGATCTTTTCTACTACTTGTGCTTCGCATTCAATATTAATGCAACGCCAAACAGCTTCGCCTTCTTCTTTAAATAATTCGCTATTACAAACCGGACAAACCTTAGGAAACTCAATTTCTTTTTCTTCACCTGTTCTCGCTGTTACAATTGATTGAACGATTTGCGGAATAACATCTCCGGCCCTTTCAATTAAAACCGTATCACCAATTTTTAAATCTTTCTCTTTAATATAATCTTCGTTATGAATAGAAATGCTGCTCACCGTTACACCTCCTAAATAAACAGGCTGCAATTTGGCAACAGGCGTAACAGCACCGGTTCTTCCCACTTGAAATTCTACTGCCAATAATTTTGTGGTGGCTTGCCTTGCTTTAAATTTATAAGCAATGGCCCAACGAGGGTGATGGCTTGTCATACCCAATAAATCCTGTGTAGCAAGATCATTTACCTTTACCACCATTCCGTCAATTTCATAAGGAAGATCATCTCGGTGTTGTTCAAACTCTGCAACATAATCTATCACCGAATCAATTCCTTTCAATACTCTTTTTTCTTTTTGTGGTGAACGAAAGCCACATTCCCATAAGAGTTCGAGTTGAGATGCATGAGAAGTGAATCGTTGGTTGTATTCAACTTCTTGGTTTTGACTTTTGTTTTTTGACTTTTGAATATAACTGATGTGATATAAGAATGCATCTAAATTTCTTCTGGCAACTTCTTTGGGGTCTTTTATGCGTAAACTTCCGCTGGCCGTATTTCTTGGATTAGCAACCGTTGGAAGATTTTGTGATTGAAGCCATTCGTTGTATTTATTGAACGAAGCTTTGGTCATAATAATTTCTCCTCTTATTTCAATCTGCTGTATGCCGTATGCCGAAAAAGGTGCCGAAAGCGGTATGGATTTTATTTGTTTAATATTGTTGGTAATGTCTTCCCCTTCAACACCATCGCCCCTGGTAACACCTCTCACTAAAAAATCGTTTTCATATATAAGCGAAATGCTGGCCCCATCAAACTTTGGTTCAACACAATATTCAATCATACTCAGGTTGCCTGCTTCACGGGCTTTACGGTCAAAATCCAGGAGGTCTTCAGCATTATAGCTATTATCCAGGCTTAACATGGGTACCAAGTGCTGCACTGTTTCAAACCCCTCGTTTAAACTGTTGCCTACTCTTTGTGTTGGAGAATCGCTGGTAACGAGTTGGGGGTATTCCTTTTCAATCCGTTCCAATAATTTATACAACTGATCGTATTCATAATCGCTGATAATAGGATCATTCAATACGTAATAACGATGTTCATGAAAACGCAACAGGCTGCTAAGCTGCCCAATCTCTTTGGAGCAATCTTCATTAATTTTTTTCAGAAAAATATTTGTTGCATTTTGCGCTTCTGTAACGGAAAATTCTGTATTCATCATAGCCTTAAAGCATAAAATTAATTGTAAAATCGGTAAAAGAGAAGTTGTATTAAAATCGGAGAGAACTGGTTAAAAAAAATTAACTTCATTAAGAGAATCTGCTAATATGAAAAAAGAGCCTGCTGTACTTGCCGAACTTAAAAGCCACGAAGGGTTATTTATAAAAGATGTTCATAAGCTCGTTGACTCCTATCCCAGGGTGCCTATAACGGTTGACTGTGTGATTTTTGGATTTGATGAAAATGAACTGAAAGTGTTGTTAATACGGAGCGATATTCAGATATATAAAGGCAAATGGAGTTTGTTAGGCGATTTTGCCGAAGACAATGAAGAATTAGACGATGCTGCTTACAGAATTTTAAAAGAGCGTACCGGAATGAGTGATGTATACCTCGATCAGGTGAGAACGTTTAGCAATCCTAAGCGCCATCCTGGTGGAAGGGTTATTACAGTGGCATATTGTTCTTTGCTAAATATACAGCACCACGAACTGAAAATTCTTGACAATGAATTGCATTGGCATAGTTACAATAGTATAGCCAATATGGCTTTTGATCATAAAGAAATCATTGAAGCATGCCATGCCTGGCTGCAAAAAAGAATCCAGGAACACCCTTTAGGGTTTAATTTGCTACCTGATAAATTTTCTTTAAGAGAATTACAAAACCTGTATGAAGCTATCTTAGGAGTAAGCCTTGACAGGAGGAACTTTCGCAAAAAATTCGCATCTATGGACCTGTTGATTGATACCGGCGAAATGGAAGAAGATGTGCCGCACAGGCCGGGAAAATTATATAAATTCAATTTCGATAAGTACGAGAAGAACAAAAGAAAATGGGTTGGAATTGATTTTTAATAGTTATTATAAAAAAATAACGGTGGCTCGACAGCCACCGTTTTGCTTTCTCGAGAAAGCAAACCCCCATCAGTGAAAAATATATATAGAGTAATCTATTGTTGTATTCTAAAACGGCGATTGAAAAAACGCCGTTGTACGCATATATACTTCCAAAATGAAAAACACTTTATTAAGTGTTGCATTGAGATGGCTCAAAAGTATTTTGAGTTTGTTCGCTGTAAAAAGGTAAAAACACCCTTTACCGTTGAGAAAAACCCCGTTCAGGTGCTTTGCAGGTCATTATTCAAAAGCTAACAAAAGAAAATATTCTTAAATGCTAACGTTAGTTAGTGTATTTTAGCTTTATGGGAAGGATAAAAACAGAAAGTAATGCCAGCCGTAAAGAGGTAATTATAGAAAAAGCGGCTGCCCTTTTTAAAGAAAAAGGGTTTAAGGCTGCCAGTATGCGTGAACTGGCAGATATTGTAGGTGTGGAAGCTGCCAGTTTGTATAACCATATTAAGAGTAAAAATGAACTGCTGAACATTATTTGTTTTGATGTAGCCAATCGTTACATGCATAAGCTGGATGAGATTGAAGCCGAAAAAACAACTTCTATTGCCAAAATTGAAAAATTGCTACGTTATCATATTGAAGGGATGTTGAATCATTTTGATGAAGTATATGTGAGCGATAGGGAATGGAAGCACTTAGATAATCCTTATCTCTCTAACCTGCAAACACAGCGAAGGGCCTACAGAAAAAGATTTGCAGCACTAATAGAAGAGGGTATTAGGCGAAAGGAAATTAAGAAGATTGATGCCCCCACTGCCGTTTTAATAATGCTACATGCTATTAGCGGTATAGAAAGCTGGCATAGGAGCAAACAAAAGATCAGTGGAAAAGAATTGGAGGAAAATATGGTTACTATTATGATTGATGGTTTAAGAAAATAACGATTGTTTATGGCGGTACATTTTTATCCTGTTGCAGTAAAGGCGGTTGAACAGGAAACAAAAGATTGTGTGTCTGTATTGTTTGACATTCCGGCATCTTTACACGAAATATTTCAATATACCCAAGGTCAGTATCTAACACTGAAAGCCAATATCCACGGGGAGGAAGTGCGTAGAAATTATTCCCTGTGTTCATCACCATTGAATAACGAATGGCGAATTGCAGTAAAGAAAGTAGAAGGCGGTGTATTCTCTACCTATGCAAATACTGCATTAAAAGCAGGGGATATAATTGATGTTATGCCACCTTCGGGAAAATTTTTTTCCGTACTAGAACCTTCTAACAAAAAAAATTACCTGGCAATTGCTGCAGGAAGTGGTATTACGCCTGTTTTATCAATCATTTCAACAACGCTGGCAGTTGAACCGGATAGCAGCTTTACATTAGTATTTGGTAACAGAACAAGGCATTCCATTATTTTTAAAGAACAACTGGAAGCATTAAAAAACAAATACCTCGAAAGGGTGCAGCTAATTCATGTTTTAAGTAAAGAAAGAACCGATGCAGCCATTAACCAGGGAAGAATAGATGATACTAAATTGCAGGAACTTTCTAAACTGATTGATTACACAAAGATTGATGAATGCTTTATTTGCGGCCCGGAAGAAATGATGTTGAAAGCGAAAGCTTTTGTTCAACAACAAAACCCACAGGCAAAAGTTCACATAGAATTGTTTGAGGCAAAGGGCCAAAAAATTAAAACAGAAAATAACATTATTGAAGATAACAGTACTAAAAGCACTATTACCGTTAAATTAGACGGCAGAAGTTTTGATTTTAAATTGTCTCACAACAGCGAAAGTATTTTAGACGCTGCTTTAGAACAGGGTGCAGATTTACCTTATGCCTGCAAAGGAGGCGTTTGTTGCACATGCAAGGCAAAACTGGTTTCCGGCAAAGTAAAAATGGATGTGCACTACGGGCTTGAGCCGGAAGAAATTGCAGCAGGATTTATTCTTACCTGTCAATCTCACCCACTTACAGAAAGTGTTGTGGTAGATTACGATGTTAAGTAGCTAACAATTGTTAGCTTTTTTGGTATAATCTGTAATTTTACAATTACTAAATATGTCCGTTTTATGAATAGTATGTTTTGGGAAGAACTGTTCCAGCAAAAAATAGACAATGAAATAAAAATAGAGCCGAAAGACCGGATGCCGGAAAAATACCGGCAAACCTTAATTCGCCAGATTTCGCAACACGCTCATAGTGAAATTGTGGGCATGTTACCTGAAGGCAATTGGATTACCAGGGCGCCTTCATTAAAAAGAAAAGCGATTTTGCTGGCAAAGGTTCAGGATGAGGCAGGGCACGGCCTGTACCTGTATTCGGCAGCAGAAACATTAGGTATTTCAAGAGATGAAATGTATAACCAATTGCATACAGGTAAAGCAAAATATTCCTCCATATTCAACTATCCAACTTTAACCTGGGCCGATATGGGTGCCATTGGATGGCTTGTGGATGGAGCTGCCATTATGAACCAGGTACCTTTATGCAGAACCAGTTACGGGCCTTATGCAAGAGCTATGGTGAGGATCTGTAAAGAAGAGAGTTTTCATCAACGCCAGGGCTTTGAAATATTATTAACCCTGTCTAAAGGAACAGAGGCACAAAAAGCCATGTGCCAGGATGCAATTGATCGCTGGTGGTGGCCTTCTATTATGATGTTTGGGCCAACAGATGATGCCTCGCCCAATACAGAACAGAGCATGCGATGGAAAATAAAACGTTTCAGTAATGATGAATTAAGACAAAAGTTCATTAACATGATTGCTGAACAGGTAAAAATATTAGGAATGACTTTACCCGACCCCGATTTGAAATGGAATGAAGAAAGAAAACAGTATGATTTTGGAAAAATTAACTGGGAAGAATTCTGGAATGTACTTGCAGGAAACGGGCCATGCAATAAACAAAGGCTTCATGCAAGAATAAAGGCATGGGAAGACGGTGCTTGGGTAAGAGATGCAGCATTGGCTTATTCTGAAAAAAAACAAACACATAAAGCAGCTTAAATTTCTTGTTATGAAGTTGTATACAAACAAATTTTATTACGGCGATTACGGCGAAAGCAAACACGGCGCTGCCGATATATCATCGCCACAAACCAATAAACAGGAATGGCCTTTGTGGGAAATATTTATTAGAAGCAGGCAGGGCTTAGACCATAAGCATGTAGGCAGCCTGCATGCCGTAGATGCTGCTATGGCCATAGAAAATGCAAGAGATGTATACACCAGGCGTATGGAAGGTATAAGCATTTGGGCGGTAGAGAGTAAACATATACATGCCAGTAATCCTGATGATGCTGCAAATTTGTACGAACCTTCGAATGATAAAGTATACCGCCATCCCACTTTTTATAACTTACCCGATGCAATAAAGCATATGTAACAACAAGTCAAAAAATAAAATTCAAAAACAATAATTTTCTTTTTGTTTTGAATTTTTTTTACATCATCATACAATGAAACATTTAACTGATTATATTCTTCATCTTGCCGATAATGCACTTATCATGGGGCAACGTAATGCAGAGTGGTGTGGGCATGGGCCAATTTTGGAACAGGATATTGCACTTACGAATATTTCTCTCGATCTTATTGGTCAGTCAAGATATTTATACCAATATGCTGCGGAACTGGCGGGCAATAACGCAACAGAAGATTCTTTGGCATATTTAAGAACGGAGAGAGAATTTAAGAATTGTTTGTTAACAGAGCAACCGAATGGGGATTGGGGCCAAACAATTTTAAAACAATTTTTATTCTCAACTTATCAGTTGTACTTGTTTGAATGGTTGCAGCAATACCAAGATGAACGTTTGAAAGCCATTGCTGCCAAAGCTTTAAAAGAAGTAACCTATCATGTACGCTGGAGCAGTGAATGGGTGATCCGTTTGGGTGATGGAACAGAGGAAAGTAAACAAAGAATGTTGAATGCAATTGATGCGTTGTGGATGTACACAGGAGAAATGTTCATACCTTCTGAAAGTGAAATGGCTTTGCAGATTCCGTTAGATAGGATATATAAACAATGGGATGCAAAAACAAAAGCCGTGCTGAATGAGGCAACACTATTAATACCTGAAAAAGTATTCATGCAGAAAGGGGGTAAGAGTGGAGTGCATACTGAGTACCTGGGTTACATATTAACAGAAATGCAATACATGCAAAGAACATATCCTGATAGTGAATGGTAGGCCAGCTAAATTCTTAAAGGCGAATGAAAAATGATAATGAAAGCAACAGAACAAAATACCTCTAATAATACGCAGCCTTCAATGGGCGCAGAAGAAGTTGTTTGGGGTATTCTCCGATCAATTAATGATCCCGAGATCCCGGTTATATCTATTGTTGATCTAGGAATTGTAAGAGCTGTGTCCGTTGAGGAACATCATCTCGTTAAAATCATCATAACACCTACTTATTCCGGTTGCCCTGCACATGATGTTATAAAAATGACGATACAGCTTTCTTTGCTGGAAAACAACATTAAAAATTTTTCTATTGAGCAGCGATTATTCCCCGCGTGGACAACAGATTGGATATCTGATTCCGGCAGGCAAAAACTGAAAGCATATGGAATTGCTCCACCCAATCATACACAGGCCGTTTGCACGCCCGAAATTTTTCAGAAAGAAGAATCAGTGCAATGCCCTCACTGTAATTCATTTCATACAATAATGATTTCTCAATTTGGCAGTACGGCATGTAAAGCATTATATAAGTGCGAAGATTGTAAAGAACCGTTTGATTATTTTAAATGTCATTAATAATGTCTACCATTCTTTTTCATGTAGAAAACCATATTGCCTTCATTCTGTTGAACAGGCCAGATAAGCTCAATTCTTTTAACAAAGAAATGGCCCTCTTACTGCAAAATAGATTAGATGAGTGTGCTGCTTCGCCGCAAATACGCTGTGTGTATATAACCGGTGCAGGTAAAGGGTTTTGTGCAGGGCAGGATTTAGCTGAAGTGGTTAGCCCCGATGGCCCCGGCATGCAAAAGATTTTGAGTGAACAGTATAATCCTGTCATTGCCCGAATACGAAATATATCTAAACCCGTTGTTGCGGCTGTAAATGGAGTTGCTGCCGGTGCCGGGGCCAATATAGCATTGGCCTGCGATATTGTTGTGGCAAGCGAACAGGCTTCTTTTATACAGGCTTTTAGTAAGATTGGACTGATACCCGATAGCGGCGGCACATACACTTTGCCAAGACTGATTGGTTTGCAGAAAGCCAGCGCATTGATGATGTTAGGCGATAAAATTTCTGCAACAGAAGCAATGCACATGGGTATGTTGTATAAAATATTTTCGAATGAAAGCTTTGAGCAAGAAAGCAAAAAAATTGCCGCAACATTGGCTCAAATGCCAACCAAAGCATTAGGGTATATTAAAGCAGCATTGAATGCTTCGTTTAAGAATACTATAGAGCAGCAATTGCAGTTAGAAGATATATTGCAGCAACAGGCGGCCGCTACAGAAGATTTTACTGAAGGCGTAAATGCTTTTCTGGAAAAAAGAATGCCTAACTTCAAAGGCCAATAATTTCTTATCCTAATATAACCTTCATGCAAGATTTAGCTTCCTTTTTTTTGGTTAGAAAAGACATCACTTTTTTAAACTTCGGATCTTTCGGTGCATGTGTTAAACCGGTATTTGAAAGATACCAGCAATACCAGTTAGAGCTGGAGCAGGAGTCTGTTCAATTTATTACTGTTAACGGTCCCCGTTATTTACTTGAATCCAGAAAAGCCCTGGCCGCTTTTATAAATTGTGATTATGATGATTTGGTGTATGTAGTTAACCCTTCTTACGCTGTAAATCTTGTTGCTAAAAGTTTTAATTTACAGGAAGGCGATGAAGTACTGGCCACAGACCTGGAATATGGTGCCTGCGATAGAACCTGGGAGTACTATTGCAAAAAAAAAGGCGCTGTTTATAAACGCCATCCTATCCGTCTGCCTTTACAGGATAAAGAAGATTTTATAACACAATTCTTTAAAGGGGTTACTACAAAAACAAAATTAATTTTCATAAGCCACCTAACCAGCACAACGGCTTTAAGATTTCCCGTTGAAGAAATTTGCAAACTTGCCAGGGAAAAAGGGATATGCACGTTTATAGATGGCGCCCATGCTCCGGGCCAGTTACCGGTTGACTTAAAAAACCTGGATGCAGATTTTTATACAGGAGCCTGCCATAAATGGATGATGACACCCAAAGGAAGCTCTTTCCTGTATGCAAGAAAAGAATTGCAGCAAACATTAGATCCTTTAGTAGTAAGCTGGGGATACAATGCATTGTTTCCGTCAGACTCGCAGTTTATAGACTATCACCAGATGCAGGGTACAAGAGATTTTTCAGCTTTTCTTACCATTCCACAAGCAATTCAATTCATGCAAGAGCACGAATGGCCGAAAGTTGCCGAACACTACAGAAAGATGACCAGAGACAATGCCATGCCGTTATGCAACCTCTTACAGGCCACACCCGTTGCTCCGATAAATACTGATTTTACTGCCCAGCTTTACAGCGCAGTAATTAAAACAAAAGAGCCCGAGAAATTAAAAAATTACCTGTTTAATGAACATAAGATTGAGATTCCTGTAATGAGGCAGGATAATACGGTTTACCTGCGTTACTCATTAAATGCATTTAATAGCCAGGAAGATGTAGATAAATTGTTTGATGCAATCAACACCACAAAGAAAAGAACAACATTTATTGAAGATTAAATAAAGAATATGCCTACACCCAATGAAGTTGTTACTTCTATGTTGGAAAAAGACGCTTTCTCTCAATGGCTGGGTATTCAAGTGCTTTCCATTGAAGAAGGATGTTCTGCCATAAAAATGATGGTAAGAAATGAAATGGTGAACGGCTTTGGTATTGTGCATGGCGGTATTGCGTTTAGCCTTGCAGATAGTGCTTTTGCTTTTGCATGTAACAACAGAAACAATTTATCTGTTGCATTGGAAACGAATATTAATTTTTTAAAGGCCGTAAATGTTGGAGATGAATTAACTGCTATTGCAACAGAAGTACATAATGGAAAAAGCACAGGCGTTTATTCTATTAATATCTTTAATCAGCGGAAAGAACTTGTAGCTTTATTTAAAGGAACCTGTTTTAGAACAGGTAAAGCTTTAGTAGCTAATGAAAACAGTAATCGCTCCAACTAATAATTTTACAAAGCAGTTATAATCCATCTGTTTGCCCGTATAATGATTTATCAATTCAAAGAATATATTCCGGTGGTGCATGAAAGTGCTTTTGTGCATCCGCAGGCCGCGGTTACAGGAAATGTGATCGTTGGTAAAGATGTTTATATTGGCCCCGGAGCAGCATTACGCGGAGATTGGGGCCAAATAATAATAAAAGATGGATGCAATGTGCAGGAAAATTGCACCATTCATATGTTTCCCGGTGTTACAGTGGTTTTAGAAGAAGGTGCCCATATTGGTCATGGAGCCATTATTCACGGTGCAACCATTGGTAAAAACTGTTTGATAGGGATGAACGCAGTTGTAATGGATAATGTTGTGCTGGCAGAAGAGTGCATTGTTGGAGCCCTCAGTTTTATAAAAGCAGAAGAACATTTTGCAAGAAGGAGCCTTATTGTTGGTAACCCTGCAAAAAAAATAAAAGAAGTAAGCGATGAAATGATGCAATGGAAAACCGAGGGAACAAAACTATATCAGCAATTGCCCATGCAAATGCAGCAATATTTTAAAGTGGTAGAGCCGCTTAGGTCTGTTCCAACAAGTGGCCCGGTGCAGGAGGTATCTTATAAAACCTGGAAGAAAACACCCTGAGAAAGTAAAAACGGTCATGCTTTGCATTGGTTCTGTGTTGGCTACTTACCAATACCCACATGTATCGCCTGTGATATTATCAGCTATTTTTGATTGTAAAAAGTAAAGGATGTTTTAATGTGGAAAAGTTTGCGGCGTGCGATTAAATTATTTAATTTGTTAATCATTTTATCCTTTTCGCTTAAATGCAATCTATGAAAACACAACAATTGTGCTTCCTTAACAAAGAATGGTCCGAATTTAAAACAGATGAAGGCTTTAATGCTTCTTCTGCACAGCTTGTTCTTGCTTTCGGGGCATCAGAGCTTATTTCCAACAGCTCAGTTTATACCTATCTTCAATCAAAATACAATGGCGCTAATATTGTTTTATCTTCTACCTCAGGAGAAATTATCGGAGAGTCTGTACATGACCATTCCGTTGTAGTAACGGCAGTTCAGTTCGAAAAAACATCAATCCATGCCATTACGGTAAATGTAAAAGATTTTGAGAACAGCTACCTGGTAGGCGAACACCTGGCGAAAGTGCTGAACGATAAAGCAAAAGAACTCGCTGCAATTTTTGTTGTATCTGACGGTACAAAGATCAATGGTAGTGAATTGGTAAGTGGTTTAAATACGCTTAAAGCCAAGCAGGTACCTGTAACCGGCGGACTGGCAGGAGATGCGGCAAGGTTCACCCAAACTTTTACAGGGTTGAATGAACCCGCTTCTGAGGGCAATGTAATTGCCATAGGATTCTACGGAAAACACATTAATGTTGGTCATGGATCTTTTGGCGGATGGGACGAGTTTGGAAGGGAGAGAGTTATCACCAAATCGCACAAGAACATTCTGTATGAAATAGATAATAGCAATGCACTGGATTTGTACAAAGAATATTTAGGCCCATATGTAGATGAACTGCCGGGCTCTGCACTACTATTTCCTCTGTCTATCAAAGTGAACAATTCAGATAAAAACCTGGTGAGAACGATTTTATCTATAAATGAAGAAAACAAAAGCATGGTTTTTGCCGGAAATTTACCGGAAGGAAGCAAGCTTCGGTTAATGAAAGCCAATTTTGAAAAATTAATACAGGCTTCTTCCGTTGCAGCGGAGTTTACCCAGCAGGTAAATCATTCCGGAAACACAAATCAACTGGCTATTTTAATCAGTTGTGTTGGAAGAAAGCTAATTTTGCAGGAAAGAACATTTGAAGAAGTTGAAGCGGCTAAAAAAGTATTAGGTGATCATACAAGCATTACGGGATTTTATTCTTACGGGGAAATTTCACCGTTTAACTTAAATGTTAACTGCGAATTGCACAATCAAACAATGACTATTACAACTTTCTCAGAGGTTTAAAGTTAAGTATCGTATTCTAATTCTATGTCTTACCACAAAACACTTCAGAGCCAGATAAATAAAATATTGCCTCCTGATTATTTAAAAGATAAAGTAGTTGCAGATTTTTTAGATATCATTAATCGCACCTACATAACTTTTGAGAGGGATAAACGTATTTCAGACCACGCTTTTGAAGTAAGTGAAAATGAATACCAGGCAACAAACGAATATTTACAGAATCAGAACGAGATTACCACACAATCTATTCTTAAACTAAATCAGGCAATTAGAGAATTAGATCCTGATTCGTTGATAGAGCTTAACAGCGATGCCGGATTGATACAAACCATTTCTTATTTACAAGATAAAATAAGTAAGGCAAAAACGCTGGAAGCAGAACTGAAACAAGCCATAGATGTTGCAGAAAAAGCTGTGAAAGCCAAAAGCGAGTTCTTATCTATCATGAGCCACGAGATCAGGACACCGCTTTATGCAATTATAGGCACTATTCTATTACTGCGTGATGAACAGCTAACAAAAGAACAGGGAGAATTGGTAAGAGTACTGCACATATCTTCTGAAAACCTGCTTAGCCTCATAAACGATGTACTTGATTTTAATAAACTGGAAGAAGGAAAGATTGTTTTTGCAGAAAAGGATATTGATATTATTCAATTCCTTAAAAACATAAAAGCTTCTCACAGAATACGGGCTGAAGAAAGGCAGAATACCATTAAAATTACTTTTGATGATGATATACCTTCTTATGTAGTAGGCGATGATGTAAGGCTGGCACAGGTATTGAATAACCTGGTAGGTAATGCCAATAAGTTTACACGAAGAGGCAATGTGAATATTCAGGTTTCATTAAAAGAACAAACACCCGAATACGTTACTTTAAACTTTGCTGTGTCGGACACGGGTATTGGTATTCCTTTAGAAAAGCAGAAACAGATTTTTGAAAGCTTTACACAGGCCGATGCACATATTACAAGAGAATTTGGTGGTTCGGGATTAGGATTGGCTATTGTAAGAAAATTATTGATCCTTCAAGATAGCAATATAGGCGTAGAGAGTGAAGAGGGGAAAGGGTCTACTTTTTTCTTTGAATTAACTTTTAAAAGAAGCCATACCATATCTAAGCAAGAATTGAGCACTATTAATATTGAGCAGAAAGACCTTAAAGGAATTAATGTTCTTTTAGTAGAAGATGCCGAATTTAATATTATGGTGGGTGAGGGACTTCTAAAAAAATGGAATACCAGAATTACTACCGCTGAGAACGGGCAGGTGGCAGTTGAAAAAGCGAAAGCAAATAAATATGATATTATTTTAATGGATATTCACATGCCTGTAATGGATGGCTATTCTGCAACGGAAGCAATCAGGAAGTTTGATACAGAAGTGCCTATCATTGCCCTGTCTGCCTCCATCTCAAACGAGATACAGGAAAAAGCATCGAAAATGGGAATGAATGGCTTTGTAATTAAACCGTTTAACCCCAACGATCTTTATTCGGTGATTTATAAATTCACACTGGAAGGCCGCTAATAAGTTATTACTGTTGTTGATTTGTTTTGATGAGGCCTTCAATAAAAGAAGTTACCAGCGATACTATAAAACTAAATAAGAGTGCGGCCAGCCATCCATCCACTTTAAAACCCGGAACAATATCGGATGCCCATTTAACAATGAGGATATTGATTACAAGTAAGAATAAACCAAGTGTAAGGATGGTAATAGGTATGGTTAAGATGATCAGCAAAGGTTTTACAAAACTGTTTAACAAGCCCAACACCAATGCCACAAGAATTGCTGTTGAAGTACCATCTATATGTACGCCAAAATTTTTCAATAAAAAATAAGCGATTAAAACAGCAAGTGAAGTAACAAGTGTTTTGCCTAAAAAATTAATCATGGTTATAGCATTAAATCACTACAAGTTCGTAAAAATCTTCGGGGTTAAGGTATTTTTTTGCCAATAATTGTAACTCTTCTGCAGTAACGGTTTTAATAACCTGTAAGCTGTTGTAAAAATAATCTTCATTCAGGTTGTTTAAAACATAGGTCTTCCATCTGTTCATAATCTGAAAAGGCCCGTCAAGGTCTGCCAGTATACTTCCCATCATATAATTTTTTACAAGGTGCAGTTCATCTGTATCAACCGGCTCCTCCTGCAATAATTTCATTTCTTTATATACTTCTTCAATAGTTGCTTTGCAAACATCCCTTCCGGCTTC
Organism: Sphingobacteriia bacterium; assembly: GCA_017304675.1. Lineage (GTDB taxonomy): Bacteria > Bacteroidota > Bacteroidia > Chitinophagales > Chitinophagaceae > CW01. Next base: position 560,955 of record JAFKLS010000018.1, on the reverse strand, counting down.
CGTACTAATCATCCAGGCAGATTGCTGTACATGATTTTGCAAATAAGAATAAATGCCATAGGTATACCCTTTATCTTCTCTTATATTGGCCATTAACCTTGAGCCGAAGAAGCCGCCGAATATATTGTTCAGCACCTGAACCTTAGGAAAATCAGGGTGGTGCCTGTTGGGAAAATGCCTTGCCATTCTTACAGAACCCTGAACTCCATTTGCATCGTTAATGATCTCGAATTTTTTTTCGATAGAAGCTTCAATTGAATGGGCAACCGGCTGTATTGTTTTTTGATTAAAGGGGAGGCTGCCAAAATAAGTGTTAAGGGCTTCAAAAATGTTAGAAGGCAATTTGCCTGCAATAAATATTTTGCAGTTGCCTTGCAGGTAATACGCTTTGTAAAAAGATTCAAGATCTTCTCTCGTTAGGGCATCATAATCTATGGTAGAAGTATATTTTCCGTACGGATGGTGCAGGCCATAGATATATTCATCTATCAACCTGTTGGCAACAAAATCGCACTTCTTCAGGTTTACCTCTAATCGTTGTTTTTGATTTTGCTTATAAATGTTTAACTCTTCTTCGGGAAAGGTACACTCTGAAAACAATTCGGCAATAACGGGTAGCAGTTCTGGTAAATATTTACTCAGTGTATGAAGTGTTACAGTGGCGGTTTCGTTGTAACAGTTCCTGTTAAGATATGCGCCGTAAAATTCAAAATGTTCATTAATGGCAAAAGCATTTTTTTGTTTGGTGCCATTCTTTAACATAAAATTTGTGGTGGCAGCCACAATGTTCTTTCCTTCAAAATTATTACCTGCATCAAAAACAAATTCAAGCATCAATACATCCTGAGCGCCGGCATCAACAACATAAACGGGTACGCCATTATCCAGTTTATAATACTCGTAAGGCTTTAATTGCAGGTTAAACGCTACTGCATCGGTAATAGCTGGCTCTATGGTTCTGTTCAACATAATTAATTGTTACTGTAATAATGAATGGTATTACTGTTTGTTTCTTTAAAAAGTGTTAGGCTGTATTGCAGAATATCTTGTTCTGTTATTTCCCTGTATTTTTCCAGCTCGGTATTTATAAGCTGAGCATTACCCAATAACTCGTAAAAAGCAATGCTGTTGGCACGGCTCATAACGGCCATGTCTTCAAATGCAATAACGCTTTCTGTTTTGTTCTTTATTTTTTGCAGTTCTTTTTCAGAGATGAGGGTACTGCAGATTTTATGAATCTCCTCGGCAATGGCTTCTTCTGCAGCCTGCATGGAAATACCTTTTACCAGTTTGCCTTCAATTGCCAAAAGGCCCGGTTCTACTGTACCGAAATGATAACAATCAACATTAGAGAATAATTTTTTTTCTTTTACCAGTGATTGAAATAAACGGGAAGAGCCGCCGCCGCCCAGTACTTCGGTAATAAGATCTGCTATATAATAACTTTGTTCCAGCCTTCCACCCATATGCCAGGTTTTAATAAAAGCATCAAAAGGAACGTTGGCGTGTATCTCTAATTTTCTTGCTTCGGTCTGGAGAGGCTCCCGGGGAATATTACGGTTATATTTTTCGCCCATGGGTATGTTGCCGAACCATTTTTCAGCTAATTTTTTTATATCATCTGTTTTTACTTTCCCTGCAACAACCAATATGGCATTTACCGGGCGGTAATGTTTAAAGAAAAAATCTTTCACATCGGTAATGCTGGCATTTTCAACATGGCTTAATTCTTTCCCTATGGTCATCCATTGGTAGGGGTGAACCTTATAAGCCAGTGCACGCATTTTGTGCCAAACATCGCCATAAGGTTTGTTAATATAATGCTCTTTAAACTCTTCGCAAACTACTTTTCGTTGAACATCTAAACTTTTTTCGCTGAATGCCAGGCTTAACATCCTGTCGCTTTCCAACCAGAAAGCTGTTTCAATGTTTTCTGCGGGCAGTGTACAATAATAATTGGTCAGGTCGTTTGTTGTATAGGCATTGTTTTCTCCACCGGCTCTTTGCAGGGGCTCGTCATATTCGGGAATATGAATACTGCCGCCAAACATTAAGTGTTCAAATAAATGTGCAAAGCCTGTTTTGTTGGGCTGCTCGTCTCTTGCCCCCACATCGTACATCACATTTACAACAGCCATAGGCGTACTGTGGTCTTCATGTACCAGTACACGCAAACCGTTATCAAGAACAAATCTGTTAAATTCTATCATTGCTGAAAAATAAGGGTGCAAAATAGCAAACTAATGGAGAATAGAAATAAAACCTGTTTCTAAAGTATTGCTCACTTCAGTATGTTTTTTATTTCCAGTGTTAGGGAAATGGGTTCATTATTGCGAAGCACCACAACTTTTACTTTGGTACCGGCATTTTGAAGTACTGTTTTAAATACCTGAATGTTTTTAGTAACGGCATTGTTAATGGCAAAAATGATATCGTCGGGTTTAAAGCCTGCTTTTTCGCCTGGCGATCCCGGAACAACATCAATCACTTTTACTTCTCCGTTCACTGTATAAATGCCGAGTCCTGTATAGGAATAATCGAAGGGATCAAAAAAATGATTATTGGGTTTTATGTGTATTTTCTGTTCAGGATAATTTAAGATTATATTAAACCTTCTAAGCAAATCGTTGCCAACAATGCCGCCAAGCATGGGGTAAGCGGTTACATTATATGCATCATCAAAAACGTAAACGGGTATTTTTTTAAATTTAAAAGGCCCCAGTGTCACTTCTTTTAACACGGTAAGGTTCATTGTTTTTTTGCCTCCCAGTCCTTCGGCCTGTGTGGCAAAATATTTTCTTTTTTTACTGATGAAATTACTGTCTTCAACAAAGTCTTGCGACAGTAAGAAACACAGACCTGCACCTGTATCGAAAATAAATTTTGACAAAACAGCTTTTTCGTCTTTAACGGATGCTTCCTGCATGGGCAGGCTTGAAAATTGTGGTGATAATAAATAACCGCCTCTCGGGTATTTAATAGAACCGGGGCGATATACTTCTAGTTTCAGGTTATCGTAATCAATGCGTACTACAAATCTACGCAGGAAACTAAAGCCTATAATACCGTCAATCTTCAAACCATAAACACTGGATAAAAGATCATAGTCATTGATATGAAAATCCAAGCTGTCTGTTGCCAGCCCCGGTAAATGCAAAACATGGTGATTGGTAAATTCCACTGTCTTCATACCGGCAATGCCTCTAATGGTTTTGTCGGATTTATATTTGGGAAGATGAAATTCTTCTACCGTAGAAGAATCTAAAGAAATACCGCCACTTCCGGTATCCAGAATAAAATTTAATGAATCGGGTATATTGTCTATCGTACCTCTAATAATAATAATTCCCCCGCTCAGTTGTACGAAAGAAAATTTGGTAACCATTTTGGCATGTGGCAAAACAAATTCTTCCTGCGCTTTTGCTGTTGCAATAAAGAAAAATAACAGCATGGCAAATAGCAGTCTTTTACTCATCAGCAGATACTTATCTCTTTAAGTTACGCTTATTTTTAAAGCTTCGCAAAAAATGTTTATTCGTTTGCATAATTTTTCCATGAACGAATTGCTTAAAGGAAGAATGGCTACAAAAACGGGTTCTGTTACACTTAATGTTAACTCGAAAACACTTAAGCCCTACCTTTGTTGCCTTATAAATTGAAGCATTATGCAGTTGAACGACCTGTATCAAAAAGCCTTGGGTTTTGATTTTCTGAGTATAGAAGAAGGGATGTTTTTATTTGAACATGCGCCCCTCACAGAGTTAATGTTTGTGGCCGATGAGCTAAGAAAGAAACAGGTACCTCACGGAAAAGTTACCTGGCAGATTGATAGAAACGTTAATACCACCAATGTTTGTATTGCCAACTGTAAGTTCTGTAATTTTTACAGAATTCCCGGGCATGCTGAAGCTTACATTACCGACATGGATACCTACAGGAAGAAAATTTCTGAAACCATTAAATACGGTGGAGACCAATTGCTGTTGCAGGGAGGCCATCATCCGGAATTGGGATTGGATTTTTATACAAATATCTTCCGTCAGATCAAACAGGAGTTTCCAACCATTAAACTTCACGCTTTAGGCCCCCCCGAAGTTGCACATATTACCAAACTTGAAAAATCCACACACAAAGAAGTATTAACCGCTTTAAAAGAAGCAGGGCTGGATTCTTTGCCGGGAGCAGGTGCAGAGATTTTGGTGGATAGAGTAAGAAGATTGATCAGCAAAGGCAAATGCGGTGCAGATGAATGGTTGGCCATTATGCATGAAGCACATAAATTAAACATCACTACTTCTGCAACCATGATGTTTGGCCATGTTGAAACGATAGAAGAGAGATTCATACACCTTGCAAGGATACGTGAAGTACAATCTATGAAACCTGCAGATGCAAAGGGTTTCCTGGCCTTTATTTCGTGGACATTCCAGGATGTAGATACATTGCTTGCAAAGATTAGAGGCGTACATAATTTAATTACTGCCGAAGAATATATTCGTATGGTTGCTATTAGCCGCATTATGCTGCCCAACATTAAAAATATTCAGGCAAGCTGGTTAACTGTTGGTAAGCAAACTGCACAGATTTGTTTACATGCAGGCGCCAACGATTTTGGAAGCATTATGATTGAAGAGAATGTGGTAAGTGCCGCCGGTGCTCCGCATAGGTTTACTTATAAGTCTATGCAGAATGCCATTAAGGAAGCAGGCTTTGAACCACAGTTGCGAAATCAGCAGTACGAATGGCGGGATATACCTGTATCTATTGAGGAACAAGTAATCAACTATTAATTAATCATTATATCAATACGCTGTCACATGAATGAAAAGTTTGTTCAAAGAATTAAAGGTGAATTGGCCGAGATTGAAACGGCAGGATTGTTTAAAAGAGAAAGAATCATTACCAGCGAACAAGGCCCTGAGATTGTTGTGAACGGAAAAACTGTTTTAAACTTTTGTGCTAATAACTATTTGGGTTTATCCTCTCATCCTAAAGTTATTGAAGCGGCGCACAAAGCAATTGAATCGCATGGTTATGGCATGAGCAGTGTTCGTTTCATTTGCGGCACACAGGATATTCATAAAGAACTCGAACAAAAAATTGCACAATTTTTGGGAACCGAAGACACTATTTTATATGCCGCAGCATTCGATGCAAATGGTGGTGTGTTTGAACCTTTGTTTAACGAACAGGATGCCATTATTTCTGATGCATTGAATCATGCTTCTATTATTGATGGTGTTCGTTTGTGTAAAGCACAACGTTACAGATACGAGCACAACAATATGGATGATCTGGAAGCAAAGTTGAAAGAAACACAAAACTTACGCAGCAGAATTATTGTTACCGATGGAAGCTTTAGTATGGATGGAACGATTGCACAACTTGATAAAATCTGTGATCTGGCAGATAAATATGATGCTATTGTAATGATAGATGAATGCCATTCTTCCGGCTTTTTGGGAAAAACAGGAAGAGGAACACATGAATACAGAAATGTAATGGGGAGAATTGATATCATCACCGGAACATTAGGAAAAGCATTGGGTGGAGCCAGTGGCGGATTTACTTCCGGCAAGAAAGAAATTATTGAAATGCTGCGCCAGCGTTCTCGCCCTTATTTATTCTCCAACACAGTGGCACCAAGTATTGTAGGCGCAAGCATTGCAGTATTGGATATGTTATCATCAACAACAGAGTTGAGAGATAAATTGGAATACAATACAAAATATTTCAGAACGAAAATGACAGAAGCCGGTTTCGATATTAAACCAGGAGATCACCCGATTGTTCCCATTATGTTGTACGATGCTATTGTTGCACAAAACTTTGCAGCTAAACTATTGGATGAAGGCGTGTATGTAATTGGATTCTTCTACCCTGTTGTAGCAAAAGGTTTGGCAAGAATTCGTGTGCAGTTAAGTGCGGCACATGAACAACAACATTTAGATAAAGCCATTGCAGCGTTTACCAAAGTTGGTAAAGAGTTGGGTGTAATTAAAAATTAAAACTATGAGTTATCGATTTATAAAAAGCAAGCAATTTGTTTACTATTTTCTACTTTTTGCTTTTTACTTTTCAATTCACGCTTGCTCTCCCAACAATGTAACAGTTGATGAAAGCCTGAAAAAATATTTCGATAGTAATCAGGTAACAGGAACTTTCGCCATATTGGATAATGGTTCTGCCAACTTCACTATTTATAATTTATCCCGCTACAAAGATTCTGCGTATTTGCCTGCATCTACTTTCAAAATTGTAAATTCTTTAATCGGGTTACAAACAGGAAGAATTGTGAATGAAAAAATGATCATTAAATGGGATGGTGTGAAAAGATGGAATGAAGATTGGAACAAAGATTTAACAATGGAAGAAGCATTTAAAGTTTCTGCTGTTCCATATTATCAGGAAGTAGCGAGAAGAATTGGAAAAGATACCATGCAACAATGGTTGGATAGTTTGCATTACGGTAATAAAAAAATTGGCGGTCCCATTGACAGTTTTTGGCTGAACAATTCTTTAAAGATCACATCTGATGAGCAATTAGGCCTGGTTAAAAAATTATATTTCGCTCAGCTTCCTTTTGATAAACGCTGGCAAACAGCTGTGAAGGATGTAATGCTGCATGATAATACGGCAAACTATCAGTTGGCGTATAAAACAGGATGGGGCTTTAAAGAAAACGGTAACTCAATCGGCTGGATAGTTGGCTGGATAGAAGAAAATAAACATCCTTATTTCTTTGTGTTGAATGTTGAGGGGAAAAAAGATGCCGATATAGTAAAAATTCGCATCAATATTTTAAAAGGAATACTAAAACAATTGGGTTTTATGGAAGGAAAGAGATAATAAATAAACCCCCGACAGCTCTTGAAAAGACTGTCGGGGGTTAGAATAATTTAATAGCTTATCACACCAATTCTCTCTGTGCTGCTTCAAATATTTTTTTCTGTTTCCAATTGTACCAGGGCTTAGGGGCGGTTTTCTTTAACAGCGTATCAATGTTCCTCATGCCGAATAAATTCCAAACACCATTTAACTTCCCACCAACAGAATTTTGCATGGCACGTAAACTCATGGCAAATCCGCTATCTAAATATTCCATATGATGCCAATAGCCTGCAGGCATGAATAAGGTATCACCGTGTTCCAGCACAATATCGTAACCATTAGCTTTTCTCAGTGCAGGAAATTTATCATAATCCACTTTACTTTTTTCAGCATCGTAGTAATTGCTGAAATCTACCATGCTTAGCACCTCAAAAGGTTTGCGATATAATTTATGTTGCTCTTCAAATGGAAACAATAACACCCTTTTTCTTCCCGAAAATTGTGTGTGGAGGATATGACTGAGGTCAATATCAAAATGCATATGTGTAATAGAACCTTCGCCACCCGTAAATAGCATGGGGTAACGCTTTACAAACCCTTTCATCAATTCATCAGGCCATGTAAAATCTTCTATCAGTTGGGGGGCATGATCAAATATGTTGAAAAGAAAAATTCTCCATCCCGCAGGCCCGGCACTGATCATATCAATATATTCACCAAAGGTTTTATAATCGTCTGCCGTATTAATAGGGGTATAGGCATCGCTCTTTACATTATTGTACAAAGCCACTTTCTGATCACCCACCAGGTCTTTAAAAAAAAGCCAGTTCCATTTGTTGTAAGCCGGCCATTGTTTGGAAAGTCCTTTTATTACCAATGGCTTTTGTGTAAGATAATATTCCGATTTGAATTGTTCCGGCGAAATGTTCTCAACAATATCAACAGGTTTCAGGTTCATATCAGTATATTTTGAGTGGCACAAAAATAAAGATTAATTGCCCACAGGTATTATGAAAGATGTTATAAAACTATCCGTTATTTTTCTCTATATTGAAATATGTTTTTGCAGGTACATCCTATAGATCCTAACCCGAGATATATTAAAATGATTATTGAGTGCTTGCTCGATGGGGGTACTATTATCTATCCAACAGATACCATTTATGGTTTAGGATGCGATATTTTTCAACATAAAGCTATTGAGAAAATATGCAGGATTAAAGGAGTTGAACCAGCAAAGGCGCAATTATCTTTTATTTGTTATGACCTGAGTGATTTAAGTAAATACACTAAGAGTATTTCTACCCCACTGTACAGGATACTGAAAAGTTATCTGCCGGGAGCTTATACATTTATTTTACCAGCCAGTAAAGAAGTACCCAAAATTTTGCAGAATAAAAAACATACAATAGGGCTGAGGGTGCCCGATAATGTTATTGCAAGAACTATTTTACATGCATTACAGCATCCGTTATTATCGGCTTCGCTTCCGGGGGAAATGGTAGAAGAATATACAGACCCCGAATTGATCTATAACAAATTTGAAAAGCTGGTAGATATTGTGGTGGATGGCGGTATTGGCGGAATTATACCTTCAACCGTTATTGATTGTACGAAAGAACCGTATGAAGTTATTCGTGAGGGGTTGGGTGTTTGGGAAGAATAATTGTTAAAAATTTTATAAGTAATGAATATTGTGCAGCGAATTAGTGAAATTATTGTTCAATAATAAAACATGAAACCAATCTGCTGCGTAATTTGTTTGTTTTTTATCTCCTGCACGTTGCAAAGGGCAAATAGGCACTCTAATGCAGCTCAGCCTAACAATGTTAACTACTTCACACAAAAAGGAAATGCAAAAATAACTGGATATTATTCGGGCGATGGAACACAAACAGCCGATGGCCTTAATCTTTCTGCAGCTTATGCTTTAACAAATAAGGTAGCGATAATGGCATCTTATAATTACAAAAAAGAAAACCAGATATATGGTTATTATCCACTTGCGCCTATCAATCCATCAATACCTCAATACCTTGCTTCGATTAATTTGTTTGATAGCTCCGTTATTAATTATAAGAGACAAAATATTGAATTTGGTATTGGTTACTTCATTCCATTAAATAAAAAGAAAACTGTTACTTATAATATTTATGGAGGAATGGCTTTTGGAAATTTTGTAATAGATGATAGGGGCTTAGATTCTTTTGCACATAATTATTTCCGAAATTATACAAATGCTAATACAAAATATTTTTTGCAAGGATATTTTAATTTCTTAGCAGGCGAAACCTTTAAACTTTCAATCGGCGGTAAGATATATTTAATGCAGTATAAACAACGAAGTACCAATTATACGGAACAGGAGTTGAACTTTTTTTATTTAGATAAAATTCAGTCTAATAATCTTGTGTATTGGGAACCTTATTGGGCCTTTCAATTAGCTCCAGCAAAATGGAAAGTAATTAAAATGGATTTTCAAATGAGTTTTCTTTCGGGTAACCCTACTAATTATCCCAAAATACGTGGGTTCAATGTTTCTATAGGTTTAACCACAGATATTCATTTATTGCTCAAAAAGAAAAACTAAAACAAATTCATTTGTTGTGGGATGATGTTAAAACTCTTTCGGTGATACCTGCATAACCCGAATCGTTCAATGGCTTTTCTGTGTTTTTCTGTTCCATATCCTTTGTTTTGTTTCCAATCATACACCGGAAATTCTTCGTGCAGATTTATCATAAATTCATCCCTATATGTTTTAGCTAAAATGCTGGCTGCTGCAATACTGGCAATTTTTCCATCTCCTTTTACAATGCATTCATATGGCATTTTTTTATAGGGAATGAAACGGTTGCCATCAATCAATAACAATTCCGGTTTTATTTTCAGATCATCAATTGCCAGGTGCATGGCTTTATAAGATGCTTTTAAAATATTAATATTGTCTATTTCATCATTATCTACCATCGCTACGGCAAAAGCAATGGCATGGGTTTCTATAAAATTTCTCAGCTCCAATCGTTGCGGAGCTTTTACCTGCTTGCTATCGTTTAATAGCGGATGATGAAAATCTTCAGGTAAGATTACAGCCGCCGCAAAAACAGGGCCGGCATAGCAACCTCTTCCGGCCTCATCACAACCCGCCTCAATTAGTTGTTTTTGGTAAAAGGTTTGTAACATCAGATGCAATTTCACTTTTTTAAGGTAATTCTTAAAACTCTTTTAATAAGTGTTGTTATACATTTGCCTATCTTTTTTTGTATGAATAGTAACCGCACAGATAAAATAGTTGCTAATTGGGTTTTTATTGGAGTAGGCATGCTTGTTGTTCAGGTATTGTTAGGTGGCATTACCCGTTTAACCGGTTCGGGCCTGTCTATTACGGAATGGAAGCCGATAATGGGAGCTATGCCGCCGATGAGTGAAAGCGAATGGCAAAAAGTATTTGAGCAGTACCGGCAAATTGCACAGTATAAATACATAAACAATCATTTCACACTCGGAGATTTTAAATTCATTTTTTTCTGGGAGTGGTTTCATCGCTTATGGGCACGGTTAATTGGTGTTGTGTTCCTTATTCCATTCGTTTATTTTATCCTAAAAAAATATTTTCAAAAATGGATGATCAATCCATTAGTCATTTTGTTTTTTTTAGGCGGTGTGCAGGGCTTGTTAGGCTGGATTATGGTAAAAAGCGGCCTGAACGATGAGAATGTATATGTAAACCACATTAAACTGGCTATTCATTTCCTGGCTGCCATGGTATTAATTTGTTATGCCCTGGTATTTGGATTAATGATTATTGTAAAGCCAGGAGAAAGATTGGTGCATGCACCTTTAAAAAAATTAGCTGTTCTTATTGTTGTGCTGATTTCTTTTCAGTTGATGTATGGGGCTTTTATGGCAGGGCTTAAAGCTGCACAGGCGGCCGCTACCTGGCCTACCATAAACGGTGAATTTTTTCCTACAACAATGATGCAGGATGGTTTTTTCGATAGCCTTTTTTTTAACAGGCTCGCCATTCATTTTATACATAGAAATCTTGCATATCTTATCTTTATATTGGTTGGTATATGGTGGTACAAAGCCCGTAAAGCAAAAGCTTCAGGAGTGTTTAATAAAATAAAAAACTGGCCATTCGTTCTGGTTCTTATACAAGTGGTTTTAGGCATCTTGGCTGTTGTGAACAGTACCGGAATTATTGCAGGCAAGTTTTCCGTTTTTGAGTGGTTTGCATTATTGCACCAGCTTACGGGAATGCTGTTGTTGTTGTCTTTTGTTGCATCTTTATACTTGTTGAAAATAAAAAAATAAACTCCCTGTTTTTTTTCAATAAAAATCAACTGGTTTATTATTTATTGCAGTGTTAGTGCAGCGTTTGAGTAAACAGGTAACTCCTTGATGTTAGTTATATGAAAAAATTTTTTATAGGACTGTGGTTTTCATTGCCTATACAGCTTTTCTTGTTGCATTTTAGAAGAAACCAGGTATTCCTTGTTTTCTGGTATATTTTATTTGCAACACTTGCCGGTCATTTTATGAAGAATTTTGGTGCGGATTCACTTTTCCTGGCTCCGGAGTACTTTAATAGTACCAATACACTGAGTATGGCATTTGTAGGGGCGGCAGTAGGTGTTTTTATTATGAGTTGGAATATTGCCACTTTTATCTTGCATAGCAAATACGTAAAATTTTTAGCCACTACAGCACAGCCTTTTTTAAAATTTTGCATTAATAATGCCATTATCCCGATAATATTTCTGGTGTTTTATGTGTATAAGAGTGCCGGCTATTCGTTAAGCTACCAGTTGCTTTCTGTTACGGAAGTTGTTTTATTACAAGTAGCTTTTTTTGCCGGCTTTTTGCTTATTGTTCTTATATCTTTTCTTTATTTTTTCGGAGCCGATAAAACAATTTATTATACCATTTCGGGTAATATTACTTCCGCCAACGATCAGTATAAACAATTAGCTGCCAGTAAAACGCTTCCCAAAGAAAAGAAGGAGATGCGGGTAGATTGGTTTTTGAGTGCCAGGCTTCATCTAAGAAAACCAAGGGATGTAAGGCATTATAGCCAGGATTTTTTAGACAGTATTTTTAACAGGCACAATATTTCTGCCGTACTTGCAATCATACTTGCTTTTATATTCCTGATTGTTATAGGATACATATCCGATGCAAAACTTTTTCAAATTCCGGCTGCTGCCAGTATTACAATTTTATTTTCAGTATTTATTGGTCTAATCGGCGCATTGTCTTCTTTATTCAGAACATGGAGTATCCCTATTGTTTTAGTGCTTTATGCGATGATCAATTATTTTTATGAAAAAGAGATCATCGACCCGAGGAATAAAGCTTACGGAATAGATTATGAACACAAAGATGAAAGGCCCGTTTATTCAAAGGAAACAATAGAAGCCCTGGCTGCGGATAGCCTTATAAATGAAGATAAGCAGGCTTATATAAAAATATTGAACAACTGGAAAAAGAAACAGGAAAACGATAAACCGGTAGCTTATATTATTAATGTAAGTGGCGGTGGTTTACGCAGTGCCGCATTTACAATGCAAACACTGCTTAAGTTAGATAGTATTACGAATGGCAACCTTTTTAAACATACTTTATTCATCAATGGATCTTCAGGAGGGCTTTTAGGCGCTGCCTATTATAGATCATTATACCAACAGAAGCAGGAACAACATATTGCTATAGATGCAGTTGCTGCAGTGAATAATATCTCAAAAGATCTTTTGAATCCTATTTTTTCTTCAATGGTTACAAGAGATATTGTTGGGCCTATTCAAAAATTTGTACTTGGGCCGTATCAGTATGCAAAAGACAGGGGCTTTGCTTTCGAAGAAAAACTGAATGAGAATACCGGAGGATTATTAAACAGATCGGTAAGGGATGATAGTGTTGCAGAATCAAAAGCTGCGGTGCCTCTTATATTTTATAGCTCCGTTATCTCACGTGATGCAAGGAAAATGATCATAGCTTCTCATCCTGCCAGGTTTTTAATGAAAAGCAATAGCAGCCATACTGTAGATGCGGTAGACTTTAATTCTTTCTTCTACAAACAAAATGCAAGTAATATTAAAGTGCTCTCCGCTTTACGTATGAATGCTACGTTCCCCTATGTTTTACCCAATGTTTGGCTGCCAACAAAACCTATTATAGATGTAATGGATGCAGGGTTACGGGATAATTTTGGGATGGAAACAACATTTCGTTTTTTAGAAACATTTAAGGATTGGTTTAAAGAAAATACGCTTAAAGTTATATTGATACAGATACGGGACAGAAGCGAGGATGACTGGCAGAAACCATACGAAAACTCTAGTTTCATAGGCAGTTTTGCAAAGCCCGCTTTTATGTTACAATACAATTGGTTTAAGATACAGGATTATTACCAGCAAGATGAACAAACATATTTCCAGAACTCGTTTAACGGGCTATTTGAAAAACTTTGTTTTCAATATATACCTACAGAAAAAGATGCCAATGCCAGTTTAAATTTTCATTTAACGGCATCTGAAAAGAAAAGTATTGGCGATGCGGTTAACAGTGAAATAAACGAAAAAGTATTCGGCAAATTCAAAAGCATGGTAAAATAAATAATAAGAAACCCTGCTTTAGCAGGGTTTCTTATTATTTAAAACTTTATCTCATCATCATGCTCATCAAAAAACCTGAACTCTATTAACTGGTAGTTATTGTTCTTTTCTACTTGAAGCTTTATTTTGTATTTGCGCTTCCACTTTTTTAGAATGGAAGAAAAAATCCCCTTTGTTAAATGTGAGTAAACAATAGGGTGCACCATGAGCAATAGATTTTTATGCGAGTGTGTTGTAAGATAATGAAGGCGTTTTTCTATTTCATCTTCCAGTAATAAAGTAGAGCCTATTTTTCCACTGCCTCCACAGGCCGGGCATACTTCTGTTGTGGTAATATTTACCTCAGGCCTCATTCTCTGGCGGGTAATTTGCATTAATCCAAATTTCGATACGGGCAGCACTGCATGTTTAGATCGGTCGGCCTTCATCAATTCTTCCATTGCTTCCTGCAGTTTTCTTTTGTTATCTGGCAACTTCATGTCTATGAAATCAATAACAATAATACCTCCTATATCTCTCAATCTAAGCTGGCGGGCAATTTCAGCAGCAGCTTCCAAATTTGTTTCTAATGCATTTTCTTCCTGGTTATTACTTACGCTTTTATACCCGCTGTTTACATCAATTACATGCAAAGCTTCCGTATGTTCAATAATCAGGTAGGCGCCGCTTGGCAGATTTACTGTTTTGCCAAAAGAACTTTTTACCTGTTTGGTTATTCCATAAGAATCGAATACAGGAGAGCCATTGTTGTAATAAGTTACTATATCTGCTTTATGAGGTGCAATTTTTTGAATATAGGCTTTGGTATCGTTGTAAATATTTTTATCGTTTACCACTACCTTATTAAAATCTTCGTTAAGCAGGTCTCTTAAAATACTGGTAGTTTTATCCTGCTCACTCATAATTTTTGCAGGAGGAACGGCACTGCGTAAATTGGTTTGAATGGCTTTCCAGTTATCTACAAGTGCCAATAAATCCTGGTGAAGTTCTGCCGTTGTTTTGCCTTCTGCAGCAGTGCGTACAATTACACCAAAATTTTTCGGGCGAATGGCCTCTACTATTTTATGCAATCTTTTGCGCTCATCGGCAGAATGAATTTTTTTAGATACAGCTACAATCTCGTTAAAAGGGGTAAGTACTACAAACCTTCCCGGAAGACTTAGTTCGCAACTCAAACGCGGGCCTTTTGCGGCAATAGGTTCCTTTAAAATTTGTACCAGTATATTAGGCTTGCCATTCAACACTTCGTTAATCTTTCCTGTTTTAATAATTTCAGGTTCTATCTGAAATTGATCAAAATCGAAATTCTTACCATCTTTATCGTTAATAGCCTGCTGCGTAAATTTTAAAATACTTCTGGCATAAGGAGAAAGGTCTGTGTAATGTAAAAACGCATCCTTTTCAAATCCAACATCTATAAATGCTGCATTGAGGCCGGGTATTAGTTTCTTTACTTTTCCCAGGTACAAATCTCCTACTGCGAAAGAAGCATCTGCTTTTTCGTTGTGTAGCTCAACTAGTTTTTTGTCTTCCAGCAAGGCAATTTCCACACCGGAAGGAGCTACATTAATAATTAATTCTTTGTTCACTTTTTTTGCAACTTTTAAATACAAAACCACAGCTCCAAGTAATCAGAGCCATTCAAAACACCACTCAATATTTGCCAGGCGAAAGGAAAGGTAAAGTTGCAGCGAGAAATAAGGTAGGTGCGGCAAACACTGCTAAGCGTTAACAAAGTTCCGCCATAAGCGGAACTTTGTTTGAAATCAATTGGTCACAGAATCTATTTATTCTTTTTCTTATGACGATTTTTTCTTAAACGTTTTTTGCGTTTATGTGTCGCAATTTTATGGCGTTTTCTTTTCTTACCACAAGGCATACGCTGTCAAGTTTTGTTGTTAAAAAAATTATTTTAGTTCGTTTATTCTTTTTTCAATTTCTTTTTGAACCTGTTCGTTACCAATCATTCCTTTAGCAATTGTGTACCATTTAATAGCATCGGCTTTATCTCCTTTCAGGTCAAAACATTCAGCTAATTGAAAAATAGCCTCCAGATTATTGGGCTGTTTAGAAACAATATAGCTGAAGCGTTCAATAGCCTTATCATATTGACCGCTTTTTTTCCCTCCAAGCCCCAGTATCATCTGTGCATACAGGTTATCGGGGTTTTTCTGAACAATTTCTCTAACCGGCAAAATAGCCTGCATAGGACTACCAGAAATATTTCCCAACATGTAACATGCACCCAGACTTATTTTACTGGAATCATTATTAGGATTGATTTGTAACGCCTTTTCTAAAAGATCTTTTCCCTGGCTCGCCAGCCACTGTTGCATGGCAGGGTTGCTTTCCGATAGCAGGTTATCTACCATCAGTTGGGCGGCAAAAGTGAGGCTTTTTTCCGAATTTTCCAACTTCGCTGCTTCAGCAGTGTAATAAGCGTAAGGCTCAAATACATGAGCAGAGTCTTTCCAGAACTTTGCCAGTTGGTGGTATACATGCATCTGGTCTCCTTTTACATCTCCTCTTGTTACAGCATTTTCCAATGCCGCTACCCTGGCATTTTGATCGGGCGTTAAATGTGTTTTGGCTTTGTTTAATAAATCTTTTGTGGTAACAGATGAAGTATTGTTTACCTGATTGTCAGAAGTTTTTGGTGTTCCTGGGGCGGTAGTTTTTCCAAAAAAAAATAATCCTGCAAGCAATATAAGTGCACCACCCACCAATAAGAATTGTTGTTTCTTCACAATTAAATTTTCCGCAAAATTACTCAGACTGAGGTTTGTAATTGTTTTTTATTTCTTCTACAAATTCCGGAGAGGGTTTAAATGCCGGAATATAATGTTCCGGAATATGCAATGCTGTATTGGTTTTAATATTTCTACCAATTTTAGCAGCTCTCTTTTTATTGATAAAACTCCCGAAACCACGGATATAAATGTTTTCGCCTCTTAAGAGGTTGCCTTTTATTTCTGAGACCATAGTTTCAATGGTTACCAGTACATCAATTTTGGGAATACCTGTTTTTTCTGATATGGTATTTACTAAATCAATTTTTCTCATGGCAATATTTATTGTTGGATGAAAAATGTGCTATAAAAATAAAATAAAAATTCTTGAATTACAAAGGGTTATCTATTAACTTTCTTTATTTAACGTAATTCTGACCATATTTTTGTACAAATGAAGAATAAAAGCCTCTTTACGGAAGCTATCATGCAATGGCACAAAACCGAAAATAAAAGGTGGATGCCCTGGAAGGGCGAGAAGGATCCCTATAAAATATGGCTGAGTGAGGTGATTTTGCAACAAACAAGAGTAGAGCAGGGATTGGCTTATTATGAAAAGTTCATTCGTTGTTATCCCGGTATTGAAGATCTTGCCCGGGCAAAAGATGAAGCTGTTTTTAAACTATGGGAAGGATTAGGTTATTACAACAGATGCAAAAATTTGCTTTTTACTGCCCGTAAAATTGTAAAAGAATACAAAGGCATTTTTCCTAAAGATTATGATGAAATTCTTTCCTTAAAAGGAGTTGGCACTTACACCGCTGCGGCCATTGCTTCTTTTGCATTTAATAAACCCTATGCTGTGGTAGATGGTAATGTTTTCAGGGTGCTTTCAAGATTTTTTGGAATAGAACTTGCCATAGACAGCAGGGAGGGAAAAAATATTTTTGCCGTATTAGCCCAAGATGTATTAGATAAGCAACAGGCCGGTTTATATAACCAGGCAATCATGGATTTTGGAGCTACTATATGCAAGCCGGTAAATGCAATGTGCAGTCATTGTCCTTTAAATAAGCATTGTATCGCTTTTAATAAAGGGCTGGTTGCACAATTACCCATTAAAGAAAAAACGCTTACAAAGAAAAAAAGGTGGTTTTATTATTTTTTATTTGAACACGCAGGCAGGTGGCTGGTAGTGCAGCGAACAAGAAAAGATATCTGGCAAAACTTATTTGAGTTTTACCTGGTGGAAACAGAAGATACTATACTTTGGAATGAGGCATCGGTGCTTCATTTTTTGCAGGAACAGCTGCAAATAAAAAAAGCAAAGGTGGAGTTGATTTCCCCTTTAGAGAAGCAACAATTAACACATCAGCAAATTAAAGGGCAATTGATAAAAATTAGTTTACCAACCATACCCGTAACGTTAAAAAAGTTTACCTGGGTAGAAAAAGAGAAAGCCAGTCAATACGCTTTCCCAAAATTTATTCATCAGTTGATGTTAAAATGATGGAAACAGTTGGTCAATAGTAAAACAAAAAAGCATGGTTCATAATAAAACGGCACTCCTGATTTAGATGCAGGTTTAAAATAGGTATAATACTATCCTTTTTTTCTACCGGCAATTTCAGTAATGGCTTTTACCAGTTTATCCATATCCTGAATTTTTGTATATACATGGGGTGTTATTCTTACACAGCTTATGTTCTCCCAAACAATACTTACTGTATGAATTTTATAATCGTTAAACAAGGCGTTGTCTAATTCTGCGGGAGTCATCCCATCAATACTAATACCTCCAATAGCACAGGCATATTGTGGCTTTAAGGAAGTGTGCAGTTTTACTTTAGGTATATCTTTTACCCTTTCGCACCAATAATTTTTTAAATACCTGATACGTTCTTCTTTTCTGCCGCCACCAATAGCATTGTGAAAATTTACTGCTTCTCCAATTCCCTGTTCTATAGGAAAACTTCTGGTGCCCAATGTTTCAAACTTTCTTATATTTTTTCCTTTGGGGTTATCGTTACAGGTTAGCGGCCATATTTTTTCTATTTTATCTTTTTTTATCCATAGTAAGCCACTGCCAATGGGTGCACTTAAAAATTTGTGCAATGAAGTGCCCCAGTAATCAACCCCCAGATCGGGTATTTTATAATTCAACAAACCGAAGCCATGAGCACTGTCGCATACAACTTCAATTCCATGCATATGAGCCATATCGGCAATTTTCTTTACGGGCAATATCTGTCCTACCCAATTAATTACATGAGTTATGTGTATGATTTTTGTTTTGGGAGTAATAGCATTTTCAAAACCTTTCACAATATCTTCATCGTTCTCTATCGGAAAATTAAAGCTGATCTGTTTGTATACGATGCCTTCTCTCATAGCTCTTTGCTTCCATGCCTGAATCATATTGGGATAATCTTGTTTAGTGCCTATAACTTCATCTCCGGCTTTTAATTCCAAACCATAGATAATGGTATTGAGTGCCTCGGTAGCGTTTCTGTTAATGGCTAACTCTTCCGGATCGCAACCCGCAAGCTCACCGAGCTTTTGGCGCAAAGGCTCCCTCCCCATGTCTAATATGCGCCACATATAATACGATGGCCCTTCATTAGATAATTTGTTGTATCGTTCTACCGCTTCTTGCACAATACGCGGACTTGGGCTAACACCGCCGTTATTAAGGTTAATGATACTGGGGTTTACGGTAAAGGCCTGTTGAATAATACTCCAATAGTCTTCATCAGTCGCTACCTCACCGGCAGAAAGATGAGCTACTTTTTTATTGGCAGAGCTTATTTCGGCAGCGTGTAATTGATTAAATAGGCTATTGGCAGAAAAAGCACCTGCCAGGAATCCAACCTGTTGTAGAAACTTTCTTCTATGTTGCATGGGTAAAGGTTGAACAAGGAAGATAATGCTTTTTATCTGTTTTATCGGGCGTATCTTTGTTGCATGAATAGGATACTGAAAGCGGGGTTGCTACTATTTTTTACTTTTTATTTTTCTGTTTTTGCGTTTGCTCAATGTTCTATTTGTACTAAAACAGCAGAACAGTTGGGAGAGGGGCCGGCAAAAGGATTGAATAGCGGTATTGTTTATTTGATGATTACACCACTTGCCCTGATTGCCTTTATTGGTTATCGTTGGTGGAGAAGCGAAAGAAGTGTTGATTAATATTTTTGTTATTCTGTTTTAAATAAGATACGGAATGACGAAAAATTATAAATACCCTTGCACGAACTGATACAAATTAAAAGGGCTTATTTCTTTGATTTTTTTTACTAATAATTCTTTACTAATCTCTTTCATTTTATTTTGTTGAATAAGATGAAATGCCTTTTCAGCAAGTAAAAAATATTTCTTATCAGAAGTTGTAGCTTGCAACAGGTATGAAGTGATTGCTGCAAACAATTCACCTGACCCCTTCTTTTCGGCTGCAACGGTTTTAATGATAGGAATTTGCTGTGAATGGTTGCTGAATGCTGGCGCCATCATTAACCTCAGGTTTTTTACGAAGAGGTCTGCATCAGGCCTGTCGGCTTTATTCACCACAAAAATATCTGCTATCTCCATTATTCCTGCTTTCATGGTTTGAATTTCATCGCCTGCTTCCGGAACAACAACAACAACCGTTACATCGGCCAACCCTGCTATTTCTACCTCGCTTTGCCCAACGCCAACTGTTTCTATTATAATATAATCGAAACCAGCCGACTTCATTACATCTGTTATTTCTATTATATAAGGATGCAACCCTCCTAAACTACCTCTTGAGGCTAATGAGCGAATAAATACATTGGGATGGTTATACCATTGGTTCATTCTGATCCTGTCTCCCAGTAAAGCACCCATATTAAAAGGTGAGGATGGGTCGATACAAAGTACGCCCACTTTTTTTTCATTGTTAACAAGCTCTTCTATCAGTGCATCAACCAATGTGCTTTTCCCTGCACCTGGCGGGCCTGTTATGCCTATCACTGCCGCATTTGATTCTTGTAGTTGTTGAAGTTCTTTATAATTAAAAACGCTATTCTCAATCAAAGAAATTGCCCTGGCCAGTGTTTTAGCATCTCCTTGCTTCAATTGAGAAATAAGCTGTTGTAGCATAGGGCAATATTAAATAAATTAACGTTAATGTTTTTTTTGGAGCATCAACAATTTATAGTACTTAACTAATGTAAAGTGTGCGGCATTTGCAGCAATAAAAAAACCTTCTTTTCCATCTAAGAAACCTCTTTTGAAAAAATAATTTTGCAAAAAGGCAGCGGTTGGATTAATGAAGAGATGAATAATTCTTGCTTTTCTTTTATTATTATTCATAGCGGCAGCCTGAATTGTTGTAAAACTATTACCTTGTTTTATAACATCTTCAATATTCGAGTAACTATAGTGTAATAAATCTCCATTTAAAGGCTGTGGTTTGATATTGTGTTTGAGGTTAATTTTATCGTGCGGATTAATACCACCCCATTCGGCCTCTCCATTTTTAAACAAACGAATTTTTTTATCAGGATACCACGTGCCATGTTTAATCCATTTCCCGCAAAAGTTAGTACAACGGTTCATAATATAAGCATTAGCCGAGAAACCTTTTCTTTTTTCTTCATACAAAGAATGCTGAAGTTTTTCTGATAAAGCTTCGTCTGCATCAATGCTAAGGACAAAATCTTTTGTTGCCTTTAACAAGGCAAAATTCTTTTGCTCTATGTATCCTAAAAACTTTTGCTGAATAAACTGTACACCAAATTTTCTGCAAATAAGCTCTGTTCCGTCGGTAGAAAACGAATCAACTACAATGATCTCATCTGCCACTTTTTTTATGCTCTGCAAACAACGTTCAATGTTTTTTTCTTCGTTTAAAGTAATAATACAAACGGAAAGTGTATTCATACAAATTCTATTCTTATTTACAGATATTGTTTTATGCCTAATTTGGCAGAGGTTGTTTTATTTTCTACGGATGCAACCATGCGCATATTGTTTGTGTTAAGGCTATTTCTATCAGCTTCTTTATGATATAAATGGTATTGTATCCCTCCAAATTTCAAAAACTTTTTTTGTACACCGGCATTTATTAACCGAATTGCAATATCACTATCCTCTCTTCCCCATCCTGTAAAACTTTCATCGTAGCCATTTACTCTGATAATATCTTTTTTCCAAAAAGCCATATTGCATCCCTTAACATCGTATAAGTGTTTCCCTCTTGTTTTATATCTTTTTGATAGAAGATCTTGTAAAAAGACAAACCGTAAGCGATTGAAAAAATTTTTTCCCTTACGTTGTAGAAAATGATAGTTTATTTTATTTTCAATAAATAAACTGCGGGTTGTTTTTTCATTTAATAATATTCTGCTTCCTGTTACAAAATGGTTCTCCTCAGCAATGTGTAAGTGATCTTTAATAAAAAAGGGGTGTAAAATAATATCCCCATCTATTTGAATAATGTACTCTCCTTTCGCTATTGCCATAGCCTTATTGCGTATTTGAGCCAATTTAAATCCATCATCATGGTGCCAGCAATGAATAAGCGGAACAGGGAAGTTAGGCTTGAAATGTTCAATTATTGCAAATGTTTCTTCTCCTGACCCATCATCGGCAATTATTACTTCTGATGGAAGAATATATTGTTGCATAACGCTATACAAGCATAGTTGTAAGGCTTGAGGCCAGTTGTATGTTGATATAATAAGGCTCGAATTGACTTCTTTGCTCATTTTACCAATTTATAATTTCTGTATTCGCCGAATTTAAACCCAAGAATATCTTCAATCGGCTGCATAATCCTGTCTTTTGTTTTCCAAACTGCTTTTGCAGGGTTGTAAATATAGGTCCAGTCCTGCGCATCTGCTTTTGGTTGCATTAAGGCAGGGTGCTTACCAGTAAATGGTTCCACGCGGTCTACATTATCCCAATCATATTTTTTGGCATCTAATTCCTGTGCAACTTGCTCTTCTGTTTTGTAAAAAAAACCCATTTGTTCTGCTTTTTTTCTAAATGCAGCGGGTGGCCTTATTCCATTATAATGAAAGATGGGGGCATCAATTTTTTTTACATGTAATTTTTCGCCCGGCTCTTTTCCGTTGTTGTAATTATTTATGGAAGAAAATTTCCTGAAACCTTGTGAATCCCTGTAGGAACGAACACCTATTCCATTTCTGAAAATTCTTACTTCATGTTTATGAATGCGCCTGGTATTTCTTATATAATTATAACCTCCCCAAAAATGCAGGAAAGGCAAAATAAAACCGTCTACATTCTTGTTATCATCATTCTGTTCAATTGCTTGTTTTATTTTCGGCAGGTCGTTTTCGTGAATCACTTCATCTGCCTGTATATGAAAGCACCAGTTGCCACTCGCGGCATCTATACCAATATTGGTTTGCTGAGCAAATATTTTCCCGCCTTTCTTCAGGTTCATATCCCAAACCGTATCAATAATTTTTATTTTATTTGATTGAAGTGCTTCTATTGCTTCACGGGTGCCATCATTAGAATTACCCACTACCATTATAAATTCATCGCAAACAGGTAGTATCGATTGAAGCGATTCTAAAAAAGGAACACCATAATCGAAGCCATTTCGTACAAAAGAAAATCCTGATATTTTCATAATAAAAAGACAAAAGAACATAAAATTTCCTGCACCACTAAAATTTCATTTTATTTGAACAAGATTTAGATATAACTAATGACGAATTTTATTCCCATATTTCCGCTGAACATTGTTGTATATCCCGGTGAAAGCCTTCACTTGCACATATTTGAGCCAAGATATAAACAACTGATTGACGAATGTTGCCAAGAACAAAAACCTTTTGGTATTCCTGCCGTTATAAATAACCAGGTAGGCGAGTTAGGTACTTTGGTAAACATAAAAGAAATAGCCAAACGATACGATAATGGCGAAATGGATATTAAAGCCAGCGGTATTAAAGTATTTAGAATATTGGAGGTTGTTAAAACTATTCCTAACAAATTATATAGTGGCGCTATTGTTACCTACCCCGAAAATAATGAGGAGCTACAAATTACCACTATGCAAAAGGTTGTAAATAATCTCCGGCAGCTTCATATGCTAATGCAGGTGCAAAAAGATTTTAAAAAACCGGATGCAGATTTATTGAGTTACGATATTGCGCATCATGCGGGTATGAGTTTAGAAGAAGAGTACGAACTGTTGGGGCTAATGAAGGAAATACAACGATTAGAATACTTGAAAAGGCATATTAAGAAAGCACAATCTGTTTTAGATGAAACAGAGAACCTGAAACATAAAATTAAATTGAATGGGCATTTTAAAGAATTGAAAGGCTTTAATTTTGAAAACGATTAAAATCAACTAATGCCAGTTACTTTTTGTTTAGATTTCGGTAATACCAGATTAAAATGCGCCGTTTTTGAAGAAAGGTTGTTGGTGGATGTGATTTTGCTGGAACAAGATATTTTGGCACACCTGCAAAAATTAATACTGCAATACAGGCCGCAGAAATCTATTTTGTCTTCAGTAATCAATCACCCTGCAGAAGTAGAACAATTATTAGGGGCTGCAACCCGCTTTCATAAACTCAACCATCAAAGCAAAATACCTTTTGCCACACCTGTTGGTAAGCCTGAAACCATTGGGGCAGACAGGCTGGCTATTTGTGCCGCAGCCGTAGATCTTTTTCCCGGCAGGCATAACCTTGCTATTGCATTAGGAACATGCATTACCTATAATTTCATTAACGTATTTCACGAATTTTTAGGAGGCAGCATTTCTCCGGGCCTTCAAATGCGCTTCAGGGCTATGCATGAGCAAACGGCATTGCTTCCTCTTGTAAAACCTATCCACCATTTCCCCCTTGTAGGATATGATACCGATACAAATCTGCAAAGCGGGGTTATTTTGGGTATGTCTAAAGAAATAGATGGTATTATTGATGCATACAAAGAAAGGTATGCCAACCTGGCCATATCGTTAACCGGCGGGGATATGGATTTTTTCCGGCCTCACTTAAAAAATCACATTTATACAGATCCGTTTTTATTATACAAAGGGCTATTGGCTATTAGTGAACGTAATAATCAATAGATTTGGCACTTTGTTAGAACAGTTTCATAGATATTTGCCTTTCAATAATTGCATGTGATTTCTTTTCCCGTTTTAAAAAAAATAATATGCCTTTTGGCAATAGGCAGTTTTTTCGCCTGCGAGAACGATATAAAAAAAGTGCAGGAGATGGATAGTAAAAAAATAGGTATTGAAGAAGCGAAGACCCTCGAAATTTTTTTTAGCAATGGCGGAAAATTAAAGGCAAGGCTCACCTCTCCTTTTATGCAGCGTTTTCAGTTCGATACGCCAAGAATTATTTTCCCGCAAACCCTGCATGTTGATTTTTATGATAGCCTTAAAAACCACGACAGTGAATTATTTGCACGTTATGGAGAATATTATGAAGGGGAAAGTAAACTTCTTTTAAAAGATAGTGTTATAGCATTTAATGTTAGAAGAGATACTTTATGGACAAGTGAATTGCATTGGGACCAGGCAAATGGAAAATATTATACCGATAAAAAAGTAATCCTGAGCCAGAACAGCACACCAAGACAAAAGATCATTGCAATTGGTTTTGAGAGTGACCAGGACCTTAAGAATATTGTATTTAGAAATGTGGGCAAGAAGTTTACCGGAGAAGAAAGTTTTATGTATGTTCCCGACAGTACATTAAAATAAATTTTATTAATATATGGAATACAGGAAAATGGGCCGAACAGGCCTTCAGCTAAGTGTTTTAAGCTTTGGAAGCTGGGTTACTTTTCATAAACAAATAAACGATGGCATAGCCGATGAATTAATGGGCATTGCATACGATAATGGCATCAACTTTTTTGATAATGCCGAAGTATATGCTTTGGGAGAAAGCGAGAAAATGATGGGCCGTGTATTAAAGAAAAAAGGGTGGGACAGAACTTCTTATACCATTTCTTCGAAAGCTTTTTTTGGATGGAGGGGTAAAGAGAATAAACCCAACCAAACAGGGCTTAGCAGAAAACATTTAACCGAAGCCTGCCATGAAGCATTACAAAGATTGCAGACAGATTACCTGGATATTTTCTTTTGCCACCGCCCTGATAAAAACGTGCCGATAGAAGAGGTGGTATTAACCATGAATACATTAATTAACCAGGGTAAAATTCTTTACTGGGGAACAAGCGAATGGAGCGGCGTTGAATTGATGGAAGCCCACAGAGTAGCCAAAGACTACAGGCTCATTGGCCCCCAGGTAGAGCAACCGCAATATAATTTATTTGAGAGAAACAAAATGGAAGGTGAATACCTGGAAGTATTTAAAAATGCAGGACTGGGAACAACCATCTGGAGCCCTTTGGCTGCAGGTTTGTTAAGTGGTAAGTATAACGATGGTATACCGGAAGGAAGCCGCCTGGGTATGGAAGGTTTTGAATGGTTGAGAGACAGGTGGGTAATGAATGAGAAAATTGATAAAGTAAAACAACTGGCAGTTCTGGCCAAAGCCCTTAATATTTCACTGGCATCTTTAAGTATTGCCTGGGCGATTAAAAACCCAAATGTTACAACAGCTATTTTAGGTGCTACCAGAAAAGAACAATTGGCCGACAATTTAAAAGCAATAGATGTGTTGCCACTGCTATCGGAAGAAGTAATGAAAAGTATTGATGATATTATGGACAACAAACCCCGGCTGCCCGAATTTTAAAACGTTTAACAATAATAAAAAAGCGGCAGGTTGTCTTGCCGCTTTTTTATTGTAGAAAAATATTTATGCAGCTTCTTTCCAACCTTTTTACCAACTTGTACTCTTATATCTGTAAACATTTTTGGAAAAAGCAACATACATACTAAAGGCTGTGGTGCAAAAGGCACAGAAAGGCGATGTACAGGCAATGGCTTCGTTATATAACCAATTCAGTAAAGCTATGTATAACATATGCTACAGAATGTGTGGTACGGTGCCCGATGCGGAAGATGTTTTACAGGAAAGTTTTTTGATAGCATTTAAAAACCTGCACCAACTAAAAGATGAACAGTTGTTTGGCGGATGGCTGAAAAGAATTGTGATTAATCATTGTATTCAACATAGCAAAAAACTATTTTATTGGGATCATTGGGAGCATGATGAAATAGCAGATGCGCCGGCAGAAGACAGGTGGACGAATATTGATTTCGAAAAATTGAATGAATGCATTAAGCAGTTACCCGAAGGCTGCAGGCAAATTTTTACTTTATATGCGGTAGAGGATTTTAGCCATAAAGAAATAGCCGACCAATTAGGCGTTACCGAAGGAACCAGTAAAAGCCAGTACGCAAGAGCACGAAAACTGCTGCAGGAAAAATTACTCACACAAATTGCAATCAATGGATAAGCTAAAAGAACACATACAATCCAACCGTCAAGCGTTGGATACCAAACATCCGTCTGATGCTGTTTGGGCCGGTATACAGAAAGAGCTTTCTGTACAAGACACAAAAATCGTTTCAATTAAAGCAATCCGGTGGATAGCTGCTGCATGTATTTTGCTGGCAGCAGGCATTTTCTGGTTAAATGCCCCAAGGCAGCATAAATTACAATCCGATACTGTAAACAACTTTGCACGGCAACCTTTAAAAGAAACTGTTTTGCCACCCGTATCGGAACAAGATGCACAACATAATAACGATGTTGCAGAAGCAATTTCCGAGCAGCCTTTAAAGCATTCACTTAAAAAAACAGGTACGGAAAAACAAGTGGCGCAAAAAAATAATTCATTACACAATAATGAAGAGGTAGAAAATACACTTCATTCTTTGCAGAACAGCTTTGTAACCATCATTAATTTTCAACGCTCTAAAATTAATGCTACCCCTATTTATGCAGAAGGCCCGGTTTATTTTAGAGATTTCACTCTCCGCTTCAAACAAATGGAAAAAGATGAGAGCGATATAAAAAAACAAATTATTGCTCACGGCTTAACCGATGAATTGTTAGAACAGCTCATCAACATATACCAACAAAAATTAAATGTGTTAAAACAATTGCAAACAGAAATAAATAAAACCAATAGCCGGTATTTGCAAACCAATCCTGTTTCTGAAATAACTAAAACATCTTTTCTAAACATCTAAATAGCACTATTATGTATTATCTCAACAAACCGATATTGTTTTTAATAACAGCCTCCGCATTTGTGGCAACGAAAGCCCAGCAAATGCCGGTGCCTGCCGGCAGGCCAAAAGAGCCAGCAGTTACCGCTGCAGGAAGTTTTAGTGAAGCAGCAGCACCTAAAAAAATGAATCCAGATGCTAACCTGAATAGTAAAGAAATTAATGTTAGTTACGATATAGCCAGGAATGCAGATATTATTATAGAAAATAGCAGCCGTAACCTGGAAATTAAAACATGGGATCAACCTAAAGTAAAAATTACCACTACTGTATATTTTGAAGGAGATGGGAATAATATTAAAGACGAAGACTGGCTGGAAAAACTAAACATTGTTGTGAAAACAACTGCCAGTTCTTTCAAAATAAAATCCGGATTTGCCAGCGGCGGTAGTTATACTTTAAATGGGGTAACCTATCCCTGGAACTGGAGTGATGGAGACAGAACATTTGTTTTCAACGGAACCAGCAGCAGTTTGAGGAGCATAAGCACTTCTTCTAAGTCTGCTAAAAAGATAATCACCATTTACCTTCCTAAAGAAGGTAAACTGGATGTTGAGAACAAATATTCGGACATTAATATTGCTTCAGATATTAATAAACTTAAACTGGATATTACGAACGGCAATGCCGATTTAGGCAATATTAATAATCTTATACTTCGTTCTAAATATGCCAATATTAATATTGGAACTGTTAAAACAGCAGAGATTGAATTTATTAATGGAAGATGCTCTATTAAAAGCGCTGATGACCTTGATTTGGATACCAAATATGCTACCGTTGATATTGACGTTATTAAGAAACTGAATTTTCACAGCACGAATGATGAGTATGAATTTGAAGAAGTAGGGTCTCTGCAGGGATCGAAAAATTACGGTAATCTTAGGGTTACAAAACTTACTGAATCTTTAGACCTTACTGGTACTAATGCAGATGTAAAGATCAGGAATATTGATGCCAATGTTTCTGCAATAAAAATGGATAACAAATATGCAGACCTCCGCTTACCGCTTAAAAACCTAAAAAATTACAACGTAGAAGTAAAAGGTTCTTACAATTCGGTTTACCCTGATAAATCTAATTCTAACGAAAACGTAAACGAAAGCGGCTACACAGCTGCTGCGGGTACCGGCAAAGGCGCCACCATATCGGTAAAATGCCAGAATTGTACGGTTGATTTTAAATAACCATTCATGTATTTTTTGAATATTTGTAACAAAAAACATTCTTTCTTCGTATACGAAAAGAGATTAGGCTTGAGAAAGCTAAACATATAGAGCCGGTAGTTATTTTCTCATGTTGCTTTATCGGCACGTACCCCGTTTTTACGGGGTACTTTGTTTTGTAGCAAATTCAAAATGCATTCACTACATTCGTATTATGAGCGAACTCTCAACTTTCTTGTGGATTATAGCGATGCTTATTCTTATTGGTTTTTTTGCCGGGTACGAAATAGCATTTGTTAGTGCCAACAGGTTAAGTATAGAATTAAAACGCAAACAGGGAAAATCGAGCGGCAAAATTTTATCAGGCTTTTTAGACGATCAGGCAAAATTTATCGGCACCTGTTTAATTGGAGTAAATATTTCGCTGGTTGCTTACGGATTGCTGTTTGATGAATTACTGAATAAAGTGGCATGGAACCCTTTTCATGTTCATAATGAATACCTGAAACTGGTATTTGATACTTTTCTATCAACCTGTTTTGTACTGGTTTTTGGTGAGTTTATTCCTAAAGCCATCTTCAGGGCAAAAAACGATTCACTATTAGCAGCCTTTGCTCCCATTGCACAATTCTTTCATTCTTTATTACAACCATTGGCCGGAACTTTTGTGGGAATAGCACAATGGATATTGAAATACATTTTCAATGTGAATATTAAAAATAAAGACGAAGTGTTTAATAAGGTTGATCTTGAACATTTCTTTCAACAAACAAAAGAGCAGGAAGAGAATAATCCTGAACTGAATAAAGAATTATTTGAAAATGCATTGAGCCTGCCTTCTGTAAAAGTGCGCCAGTTTTTAATTCCGAGAACAGAAATAGAATCTGTTGACCTTAACGATCCGATTGAAGATGCCAAGCAGCTTTTCATTCAAACACAAATGAGTAAACTGGTAGTATACGATCAGAATATAGATAGTATTGTAGGCTACATCCACCAACTCGATTTATTTAAGAGCCCTCAAACAATTAATGAAATATTATTGCCCATTTTTACCGTTCCTGAAAGTATGAGTGCTTCAGACCTCATTAATAAATTTACCAAAGAACGTAAAAGCATTGCGTGGGTGGTAGATGAATTTGGCGGAACCTCGGGCATTGTTACTATGGAAGATGTGTTGGAAGAGATATTCGGAGAAATAAAAGATGAATATGATACGGAAGAATTGGTAGAAAAACAATTATCGGAGAACGAGTATATTTTCAGTGGAAGGCTGGAATTGGATTACCTGAACGAAAAATATAAACTCTCTTTTCCCGAAAACGAATCGGAAACATTAAGCGGGTACATTATTAATGAATATGCTGCTATCCCTAAACCAAAAGATTCCATCATTCTCAAAAATTACCAGTTTGATGTATTGAATGTAAGCGAAACAAGGATAGACCTGGTAAAAATGAAAATCCTCAAATAAAATTAAATAATCCGTTGTTGAGCTTCCTATAATCGCTTATAGAATATTTAAATCAGTGATACTTAAATTTTTATTATGAACTCAGTTTTTGATTTATTGAAACCGGTTGCCATAGGAGCAGATCATGCCGGCTTTGAATATAAGGAAGCAGTAAAAAAATGGCTTGAAGAAAAAGGAATAACCGTGAAAGATTTCGGAACACATTCTACAGCTTCTATGGATTACCCGGACATTGCCCATCCGGTGGCATCGAGTGTAGAAAGTGGCGAAGCCGCATTTGGTATTTTATTTTGCGGTAGCGCCAATGGCGTTTGCATTACTGCCAATAAACACCAAAAAATACGGGCAGGCTTAAGTTTTGCTACAGATGTAGCCCGGCTTATTCGCCAACACAACAATGCCAATATTATTTGTATCCCTGCAAGATTTGTAGCCCTGCCATGGGCATTAGAAATGATTGATATTTTTATGACCACCGAATTTGAAGGTGGAAGGCACCAAAATCGTGTAAACAAAATTTCCTGTTAATTATTTAAATAACAAACTACAATGAGAAAACTACTCGTGCCTGTTTTGTTATTGCCGGCTATAATGGCAACAGCACAAACAGAGAATGCAGAAAAGTATGCAGGCTATATTACGCCATCTGCGTTAAAAGAAAAATTATCCATATTGGCCAGTGCCGATATGGAAGGAAGGGAAACAGCCACCCCGGGACAAAAAAAAGCGGCTGCTTATATTGAAGCACAATTTAAGCGTATGGGCTTAAAACCTGGTAATGGCGATAGCTATCAACAGCATTACCCGGTTTACCAGGATGAGGTAAATAGCAAAACCTTTTCTGTAAATGGAAAACAATTTGAGTGGGATAAAGACTATGTATTCTCCTTCAGCACCATGAGCAGCGGTTCTCAAAAATTAAACGATATTGTATTTGTTGGCTATGGATTAGATGATGCTGCCAATAAAATAAACGATTATGAAGGGTTAGATGTTAAAGGAAAACTGGTAATGGTATTAGAAGGTTTGCCTGAAACACACCCTGCGGCCAAAGCAGCTCCATCCAGAACAAGCCCTGGATCAGTTTTTGCAAAAATTAATGCTGCAAGAAATAAAGGAGCTGCCGGTATTATCGTTGTTTCTAAAGATTTCCCCAGGAAAACAGCTACTCCGCTTAAAGGAAATATGTATTTAACTAAACCTGCAGGAAATACAAATTTTTCTGTAATTACCGTTTCTGAAGATGTGGCAACAGCTTTAACAGGCAGAATGCAAAAACAAAGCCTGGCACAGTTAAAAGAATTAATCAAGGGAAAATATGTTTCCGAGGTTGTGATTGGTTTAGATAAAACCACGGCCGATTTGCAAAGCAGTAATGTTATTGCCGTACTGCCGGGTACAGATAAAGCAAATGAATATGTGTTCATAACAGGGCATTACGATCATCTGGGAAAACGTGGCGATGTTATTTATTATGGTGCTGATGATGATGGCTCCGGTACAACTGCCGTTATGCAGATGGCAGAAGCATTTTCTAAAACAAAAGGAAAAGATAAACCACGCAGAACAATGGTGTTTATGACTGTTAGTGGTGAAGAAAAAGGCCTTTGGGGCTCTCAATATTATTCTGAACACCCTATTTATTCTTTAGACAAAACTTCTGTTGACCTGAATATTGATATGGTTGGAAGAACAGATACAGAAAGAAAAACGGCAGATTCCCTGAATTATATTTATGTGATTGGTCACGATAAATTAAGCAGTGAATTACCCATTATTAACGAAGCTGTGAATAATGAGCATACCAAACTTACCCTGGATTACAAATATGATGACCCGAAAGACCGTAACCAGATTTATTACCGCAGCGACCATTATAACTTTGCCAGAAAAGGAGTACCGGTATTGTTTTTTTACGATGGTATGTTGCTGGCAGACTACCATCAGCCAACCGATACAGTTGATAAAATTAATTTTGATCTGATGGCAAAAAGAGCCCAACTGGTATTTTATACCGCATGGGTAATGGCTAATAAAGAAGAAATGTTGAAGCGTGATACGCCATTGAATATGCCTTCTACAAGGTAAAATTTCTTTTAAAACAATTTATACGAAAAAGCTCCGATTCATAGAATCGGAGCTTTTTGTTGGAATTAAACGACACCGTTTATTGCTTCTTAGCAGTATCAATATTTGTAACCGGTAGAACCGTTTTTACATCGTCCCACAAAAAAATAAGGTTAGCGCCTGTTTTTGTTTCATCAAAATAAATGGTGAAATTTTCTACGTTGTCAATGCTTTTTTCAACTTTAATATCTGTTCTTAAAATATCTTTTTTAGGGTCGTAACCATAATTCCCCCAGCAATAATTATCAGAACTCATAATAATGGTCCATTTATCCTGTGCGGGAATGCAATACAGTGTATACCTGCCCTTGGCTATTTCTTTATTAGCTATTTTTACTTTGTTAAAAAACTCAATCTCTGTGGCCTCATTAGCGCCCAAACGCCACATTTCATTGTATTTTACAATGCCATCGAAAATTATCCTGCCATTTTTTTGAGGTCTGCTATAAATAATACGTGCAACAGGGGCCGATTTTATAGTTCCGTTTAATTTAGATATAGGATAATTGTTGGGCCAGTAACTCATATCCATCGGGCTTTTATCAAGATCAGTTGGTTTTTGTTGTGCTATTGCCGCACCTGTAAAAGCTGTAAATAATAAGCCGAAAAGAATCTTCTTCATGGTGAATTATTTTTTACAAATATAAAAGGCTATTCGGTTAATAATTCTGTAAGTCTTTTTTGTGTATGGGCATGTACTTGGGGCATAAAAACGGAATAGCAATTTTTTAAATAATCGAGATTGTTTAGAAACATATTGAATGCAACTTCGTTATAAGTTAAATATTCAGCCCTCCTGAAAATGCCTTTAAAGCTTTTTTCTATGCCTTCGGTGGTTCTGTAATGGTATAGCCAGTTCTGTTGAAGCATAAATGGCAGTAGTTGCTGAAACTTTTCTGGCAATATTTTATAATTGCGTTGCAATACATTGTATGTATTCTGGGAAAACAGGTACAACTCGTTTTCAGATTTAAAAGACACTTCATCGTTGGCCAGAAAAAAATCATAAACAATATCTGTAAATACACCGGCATATAAGCCCACTGCGGGTTTAAATATTTTTTTCATGTTTTTTGTGGCCTCGTGCTGATCTGTAAAAACATCAATATCTCTATGAAGTATAATTCCTTTCTGTACAGATGCCGGGTAATTTTCCTTTGCTTTCCCTTTTACAAAATCGCTGATCATATTACCAATAAGAACATCTTCGTTGCCAAAAGAAAGATATGCATGTGCTAAGAAATTCATTGTAAAAGTGTTGACTCAATTTACCACTTATCCAGTTGTTAAAAATGATTAATACCCTCATCACTTAAAAAATGGCCTTAATATTTCTTTAAGAAATCTTTTGTAATCCTTTTCTGTAAAGCGTTTCAAACCAATGTTAACAAGAGTTAACACAAATGTTAAAACCACTCATCACAATCCACATAAAATGGCTGTAACTAATCACAATCTGCTTCGTTAAGCTTCTGTAGATAAATATTTTTGACCTGTCAAAGTCAAAACAAACAAATCAAAACCATAAAATTTAAAACTAAACAGTATGAAAAAATTAATTATGGCAGCAATTATTGCCATTGCCGTTACAACAAGTGCTTTCGCAGCACATGAAACCGTGTCTTACAGAATTTTAAGTCAATTCAGAACAGATTTTTCTGATGCTACAAATGTTAGCTGGAAAGTTGGTAAAGATTTTGTAAAAGCCACTTTTGTTTTGGAAGATGAAAAAATTGAGGCTTTTTATAACAATGCCGGAGAATTGGTAGCAACATCTAAAGCGATTGATTTTAACAAACTGCCTAAGAAAGCACTTCGTGTAATTGGAGAAAAATATCCTTTTCCTCCGTATGAGTTAAAAGAAGCCATTGAAATGACTACCGCTGATTCTGGGAAAGAATATTATGTGTCTTTTACAACCCAAAAAGAAAGCATTGTACTGAAAGTAGATATGTATGGTACCGTTTCTGAGTTTAAAAGAAGCGAAAAACAGTAATAGATAGCAATAAATAGAAGTTGAGTTTAGCTCTGGTATTCTTATCAGAGCTTTTTTAGTTGTATAAATTGTTGCGAGGTTATAAAAGTTCCTTCTTTGGAAAGTGCTGTAATTAAATGATCTAGCTTTTGTAATAAAACTTCTTTGCAACCCCGCCGTGTATATGCCGGCAATCCTGTTTGTGTAATATCCGTAAATTCCCAAGGGTGAAAATATAAACAGAGATAACCATCTTTTCGTAAAGTATGCAGTGCAATTGTTTTAAAGAAACTATACGGAAAATTTTTAAACGATAGCCAAAAAAGCGGTATCCTGAACGTTGGGGAAACAGAGGCAGGAATTCTTAATAACTGCTCTTCGTAATAATATGTTCTGTTTAAATGCAGGTTATTATACCTTCCGGGCAGCCATGTTGGGTTAATGGAAGAATCGTAGGTATAGCCGGCCTTTTTTACTTCATTCAAATCTACCTTACGCATTCTGGGCATACGCAGGCCTTCTATTTGTTTACCGGTTATTTCTTCCAGTTTTTGTTTTGATTGCAACAGGTGTTCATCGGCAAAGTTTGAATGATAAAAAGTGTGTGAAGCAATTTCGTGTTGCATTGCCAAATCTTTTATCTGATCAGGAAAATGCATGGCATAGTTGGCCGTTGTAAATAATGTAGAAGGCGTTTTACCTGTGTTAATAATGGGTTTTATTTTCTCCAATCCGCTATACCCAATCTGCAATTGCTGTTCAAAAGGTATGTTAACCCCATATTCCAAAGGCATATCAAATTCCTCTACATCGAAACTTAACAATATGAATTGTTCTTTAGCCATTTACAGCAGTGGTGAATTTTTTTTCATCAATACTAAGAAATTGTTTTTTCCACATTTGCACTACAATAATGATCCATATAATGAAACAAGGCAAAGCCTTTAAGGAATAAGGACGGATAATATGATCTCTTACATAAGGTGTAAAAAGGTCTGAATATGAAAAGCTGGTAAGCAATAAGGCAAAAATAAAAACAATATTTATCCATTTTTTGTTGGCCTGCAGCATGTACCAGATACACACAGCGGGGAAAGCAATGATATAGGTTGGCGATTCTGCACTGGTAGTATAAATAACGGTCATGATGAGCACCAGGCATAAAAGGTACACCCTAAAACGGATATCCTTAAAATAATTCCATTGTAAATATTGCGAAAAGAAAATACAAACTGCCGGAATAGTGATAAGATAATTTTTAAAATGCGTAAAGCCTAACACGCGCCTGATCATACCCATTACAGAAATATCCTGGTAATCGTTATTAATATCCAAACGAACATTTTTAGCGGCTTTAAAAACTAATTCATGGTACCAGTCGGCATATGATTGAACAATAAAAGAAGGTTTGGTAATAAGCATTGGTGCAACAAACAATATAATACTCCAAATTGCTGCCCAAATTATAAACTTTAATTTGTCTTTGCTGAAAAAGAAAAAGGCAAACCCAACAATACCATACAGTTTTATGAAGGTAGCCAGCAGAATAAAAAATAAGGCAATAAAATCTTTACCTTTTTGAATGAAAGAGAAGCCGAGAATGATGCATGCGCAGATCATAGCATTACTTTGTTGCCATTCTGAGGAAAGCAACAGTTCGTGTGATGCGAGGATTAAAATTGCATTCTGGTATTTCTCATTAATAGGAAGGCTGCGTATGGCCTTATATAAAAAAAAGGCGTTGAATAAAACCCATAAAGTGCAACCAATATAATCTGGTAGCATAGCAAAAGGAGCAATTATCAGGCTAAAGGTTGGTCCGTAATGGTTAACGTCTGAATATTCTTTAGGGTATTCTAAAAACAGGTTTGTTTGATGCAGGGTGTGTTGAAAAACACCTTTAAAGATCAGGTAGTTATTAGGCGGTGTGTCGTGAGATAATTCTAAAACAATTCCAATAAACGCCAATCCAAACCAAAGGGCCAGGGCGATATTTTTATTGTATATAAAATTCTCTAACCTAAATTTTGACTGTATGGGGGTGGTCATATCTTAGATTATTTCAAATTTGATTCTCTTACTATATAATGAGGTCTTTGTTTGCTTTGCATAAAAAGCTTTCCAATATAAACGCCAAGTATCCCTAAAATCATTAATTGTAAACCGCCAAAGAATACAACAGTAACGATCAGGGAGGTCCAGCCGGAAACTGTATGGCCAAAATACATACTATAGAAAACGTATGGAATGTATAACAGGGATAATAATGCAAATACAAATCCCAGATAAATAGCAATTCCCAATGGTTTGGTACTAAAAGAAGTAATACCTCTTAAAGCAAACTGTAACATTTTTCTGAAAGTGTATTTAGATTTTCCCTTCACTCTTTCGGCAGGCTCGTATTCAATACCTATTTGAGAGAATCCTATCCATTTTACCAGGCCTCTCCAGAACAGGTCGGCTTCATTAAAATTTCGTACAACATTAATCACACTTTTATCCATTAATCTGAAATCGGCTGTGCCGCTCTCTATATCAATATCACTCAGCCTGTTCATCACGTTATAAAACATTTCAGAAGTGCGGCGTTTAAGCATGGGTATCTCTTTATGGTCTTTTCTTATGGTGTAAACAATATCGTACCCTTCTTCCCATTTTTGAATAAGTTCCGGAATAAGCGATGGAGGATGTTGCATATCTCCATCCATACTGATCACACAATCGCCACTGATAAAGTCGAACCCAGCTTTAATTGCATTCTGATGCCCGAAATTTTTAGAAAATGAGATATAGAAAACCCTGTTGTTTGATTCGGAAATATCTTTAATCTCCTTCAGTGTTTCATCTGTACTGCCATCATCTACAAAAACCACTTCGAAGAGATAGGGCAGAGGTGCCAACACCTTTTCCAGTGCATTTATGATAACACTGATATTGCCCTCTTCGTTGTGAACGGGGATGAGAACACTAATTTTTCTTTGCATGGGGAATGCAAAATAATGCTTAATTAGATAAATTGAATGGCCTGCCCGTTATTCTATCATGTAAATGCCCAAAAAATCCCCAAAAAAATTACTTTTGCGCCCATAAACAAATAAATCATGAATAAAGGTCCTGTTTCTCAATTTATACAGCATCATTATCGCCATTTTAATGCTGCAGCATTAATGGATGCCGCTAAAGGATACGAACAACATTTATTGGAAGGGGGTAAAATGATGGTTACCCTGGCGGGTGCTATGAGTACGGCCGAATTAGGTATTTCTTTAGCAGAAATGATCCGGCAGGGAAAAGTAGACATTATTAGCTGTACGGGTGCCAATCTTGAGGAAGATGTAATGAACCTGGTAGCCCATTCTCACTATAAAAGAGTACCCAATTACAGAGATCTTACACCACAAGATGAGTGGGATTTGTTGGAGAATCATTATAACCGTGTTACGGATACTTGTATTCCCGAAGAAGAAGCTTTCCGCCGTTTACAAAAACATTTGGTGAAACAATGGAAAGATGCTGAAGCAAAAGGTGAAAGATATTTTCCGCACGAATTTTTATACAAGGTTGTTTTAAGTGGTGATCTGAAACAATATTATGAGATAGATCCTAAAGACAGTTGGATATTGGCTGCTGCAGAAAAAAATATTCCCATTGTTGTTCCGGGTTGGGAAGACAGCACCACAGGAAACATTTTTGCCTCTTATGTTATTAAAAACGAATTGAAAGCAAGCACTGTTAAAAGTGGTATTGAATATATGGTTTGGTTAACCGAATGGTACAGAGCAAACAGTGCCGGTAAAGGTGTTGGCTTCTTTCAAATTGGTGGTGGTATTGCCGGAGATTTTCCTATTTGTGTAGTGCCCATGATGTACCAGGATTTGGAGTGGCATGATGTTCCGTTCTGGAGTTATTTCTGCCAGATAAGCGATAGTACTACATCCTACGGTTCTTATAGTGGTGCAGTTCCTAATGAAAAAATTACTTGGGGTAAGTTAGACATCAATACACCAAAATTCATTGTTGAAAGCGATGCAACCATTGTTGCACCATTAATGTTTGCATGGATCTTGGGATGGTAAGAGAATTGATGAATAAATGAATGTGCAGATTAGCAAATGATTATAAAAGGCGCTGAATTTTCAGCGCCTTTTTACGTATATTCATTAAACTAAATTTGTTGGAATGGCAAAGTTCGAAATGAAAAAGTCATGCTAGATAGAGATTTGGCAGAATTATATGGATTAGAAACACGAACCTTAAAACAAGCTGTAAAAAGAAACATCGAGCGTTTTCCAAAAGATTTCATGTTTGAAATGAATGCAAAAGAAATTGATAAAATGGTGTCACAAAATGTGATACCATCTAAAAGTTATTTTGGAGGAGCTGTCCCATTTTGTTTTACTGAACAAGGCGTAACAATGTTGTCATGTATTTTAAATAGTAAAACAGCCATTGATGTAAACATTAGAATAGTGAGGGTATTTGTAAAAATGCGAGAATACGCATTAACACATAAAGAAATATTAGTTCAGCTTGCCAAACTTGAAAAAGAAGTAAAAGGAAATAGCAGAGACATTGAAAACATTTTGCAGTTCTCAAAGAATTAATTTCACATCAGAGCAAATCGAAACAACCCGTGAAAATAAAAGGTTTTAAAGGCGAAGAATAATAAAGGCGCTGAAATTTCAGCGCCTTTATCTTTTTATAATTTCTGCAAACGAATGGCATAACCACCACCGGGTGCTTCTTTTATTTTCAAAATGGTTTTACTATCTACTGTTTTCTTTTCAATCACATACACTTCAGGGTTTGTATCAAAGTGCGCATCCTCTGCATCTCTGTAAATGGTTGCTTCATATTTTTTATTGGTATCTAAAAAACCAAGATCAATGGTAGATATTCTTCCGTTCTCGTCTGTAATGCCTCCAACAAACCAATCATCTTTATCTTTTGCTTTACGGGCAATGGTTACATAATCGCCGGGTTCTGCTTCCAATATTTTTGTGTCATCCCAATTCACGGCAACATCTTCAATGAATTTAAATGCATCTAAATGCGCCTCATAATTTTCGGGCATATCGGCTGCCATTTGAATAGGACTAAATATCACCACATAAAAGGCCAATTGTTTTGTTAGCGTTGTATGTACCATTTCTTTTTTATTCGGATCGAATTGTGTGAGCTTCATATGAAAAATACCCGGCGTATAATCCATCGGCCCACCCATCCATCTTGTAAAAGGCATAATAGTTTCGTGTTCCGGCAAATTGCCTCGGCTAAACCCGTTGAATTCTGTACCACGTCCGGCTTCGCAAGCCATCCAGTTTGGATATGTTCTGTATAAACCTGTTGGCCTAACAGGCTCGTGAGCATCTAACATAATTTTATATGATGCTGTTTTTTCCGCAACTCTCGTATAATGATTTACCATCCATTGCCCATCATGATGCTCTCCTCGCGGAATAATTTTTCCTACATAACCTGTCTTCACTGTATTTTGATGATGATCGATCATGAAACGATAAGCCGTATCCATATATCTTTCATAATTGGTAGCAGCTCCGGATGTTTCGTGATGTGCGATGATCTGTACATTTCTTGCTTTTGCATAAACAGTTAATTCATTAATATCAAAATCACTGTAAGGTGTAATAAAATCAAAAACATTTTCTTTCCACTTACCAAACCAATCTTCCCAACCCCTGTTCCATCCTTCCACCAAAACACCATGAATACCATGCTTTGCAGCAAAGTCAATATACTTTTTTACGTTGGCAGTAGTGGCACCATGCTTTCCCGAAGCAGAGTCCCAAGCAGATTTTCCGTTGAACATTTCCCACCAAACACCTATAAATTTTTGTGGTTGAATAAAGGATACATCTTTAATTTTTGATGGCTCGTTCAAATTCAAAATCATTTTTGAAGCAAGAATATCTGTTGCTTTATCGCTAACAATAATGGTTCTCCACGGAGTTACTTCGGGTGCGTGTAAATAAGCTTTGTTGCCCACTGCATCCGGCACCAATTGCGAAGTGAGCGTAAGTGTTTTTTTATCTATTACCAATTGCATGGCTGAATAGTTCAATAATGCTGCTTCATGAATATTAATATATAAACCATCATCGCTCTTCATCATCAAAGGAGTTTGAACACCATTCTCACTAAACGGAAATTGTGTGCTGATAGCTGTTTCGTCTTTTACAGCTTTCAATGCATCTACTTCCGTTAATTTAGTTGTATTGTATCTATATTCATTGCTGTCGAAATCTCCGGGAATCCAAAATGTTTTATGATCACCTGCTAATTTGAATTGTGTTAATTCATCTTTTACAATAAAGTAATCCAGATTTTTTTGTTTAGGAAATTCATACCGGAAAGCAGCACCATCATCAAAAACCCTGAACACTAATTTTATAATAATGCCAGAACCGTTTTTATCTGTAAGTGTTAATGCAAGCTGCTTGTAATTGTTTTGAATATTTTTCAATTCGCCCCAAACCGGCTGCCAGCTCTCGTTTACCGAACTTGAATCGATTGATGTTATATTGAACTGCTGCAATAAAACATTGGGCTCTGTTAATGTAAAGCTGAATGATGAAGGCAGAATAACCGCTTTGTTTTTTCTGCTTACACTATACCAAACAGAACCATCTTTTTGTTGTTGAATGTGTACTTGAATTATTTTATTGGGTGATTGAATATTGATCTCCGCTGCTTTTGTTTGAATGAAATAGCACCAACTGCAGATGATAATAATGAGTTTGATTTTCATGATGACAAATTGAACAATAAATGTATTGCAGAAGTGGGTTGGTTATTTTTCAGAAAACATTTGCGGTTGATAAGTAAAATAAAAAAACCCCATCTGTATCAAATGGAGTTTTTGTTTTATAGAATTTAAATGCTGTTGTTAAGCAATTTCCCAAACCTCTTTGCCACGCAACAATTTATCTAAATTGCCTTTTCCCTTGCTGGTTACTACCTCTTCAATTTGTAATACCATTTGTTCTTCATAA
This sequence comes from Sphingobacteriia bacterium, assembly GCA_017304675.1. Classification (GTDB taxonomy): domain Bacteria; phylum Bacteroidota; class Bacteroidia; order Chitinophagales; family Chitinophagaceae; genus CW01. The sequence continues at coordinate 519,847 of JAFKLS010000018.1, read as the reverse complement.
CAAGGCCTGTCTGTTTCATAAAATACGCCAAACGGTCTTGGAAAGTGTTTGCCATCCTGCATCGGGTTATCAAACATTCTTATTAGTGTTTGCGCTTTGTAAAAATCTTTTTCATCATGTATCCAAAGATCATCTACGCTAACACCATTACCCAATTCAACTACAACAGGTTTTAATCCGTCTATTTTAATGCCTTTGTTTTGTTGTGCGCCAAACACAAGTGGTTTGCCATTTTCCAAGTACAAACCTTCTTCTTGCTTTGTTCCTTTTTCTGTAAAAATTTCAAAAGCACCATCGTTAAAAATGTTACAGTTTTGATAGATCTCTACAAAAGAAGACCCTTTATGTTGTGCAGATCTTGTTAGCACTTGTTGTAAATGTTTAGGATCGCGGTCCATACTTCTTGCGATAAAACTGGCATCTGCACCCATTGCCAGTGCCAATGGATTAAATGGATGATCGATACTGCCGAAAGGGGTTGATTTGGTTATTTTATCCACTTCAGATGTGGGTGAATACTGCCCTTTCGTTAAACCATATATCTGGTTGTTAAATACCAGCATGTTTACATCAAAATTCCTGCGCAGCAAATGAATGGTATGATTGCCTCCAATACTCATACTATCGCCATCACCGCTTACAATCCAAACACTCAGTTCAGGCCTTGCCGCCTTTAAGCCGCTGGCAATGGCTGTAGCCCTTCCGTGTATGCTGTGCATACCGAAAGTATTCATATAATAAGGAAACCTTGATGAGCATCCGATACCTGAAACAATCACAATGTTTTCTTTAGGAATGCCTAATGTTGGCATTACTTTTTGAACCTGGGCTAAAATAGAGTAATCTCCACATCCGGGGCACCAACGTACTTCCTGATCTGTGGCAAAATCTTTGGCTGTTAATGGTGCTGCTGTAACTGTTGACATAGCAATTCTTTTAATATAAAATTGAGCGAATTTAAAGCTTTGGTTAAAATTAAGGGTTTTACAATTTCATAAATCTGATATAAGTTAAATAATCAACGCAAACGTTTCCCTCATCAAATTAGCTATTGCTTAATGCTTCCCAATATTCGGCGGCCCGCCTTGTGTGCGGAATAACAATGGTACCGCCTACAATATTAGCTACTGCAAATATTTCATATACTTCTTCTGTGGTTATTCCCAGTTCATGGCACTTGCCCAAGTGGTATTTAATACAATCGTCGCAACGCAAAACCATGCTGGCAACCAGGCCCAGCATTTCTTTTGTTCTCTTATCTAAAGCCCCGTCTTCGTAAGTATTGGTATCCAGGTTCCATAAACGTTTCATCACTAAATTGTTTTTACTTAAGATCACTTCATTCATCCTGGTACGATACTCATTAAACTCATTTATCTGGCTCATATATGTTGTTTTAACCGATAAAATTAAGCCGCAACGGGCAATCTTCTCATCAAATTACTCTTCCCGAAAATGCAGATTGTTGTATTTTGAGGATACTAAATACTGATTATGAAAAAAATAACTGTACTGGCCTCGGCTTTTTTATTGCTGACCTTTGGCGTTTATGCTCAAAATGGACGAGAAAAAATAAAAGTTACCGACTTGCTGAATGTTAAAACCGTTGGTAATGTTGTGGTGAATAGTGATGGCAGTAAAATAGCTTATACAGTTATGAGCATTGAGCCGGATACAGAGAATAAATGGGAATATAAATATGTTACGCAGATATGGATGGCTTGGGCTGATGATTCTCAAAAGCCCCGCCAGCTTACTTTTGCAAAGGAAGGGGCTTCTCAACCGGCATTCAGCCCCGATGGAAAACAAATTGCTTTTGTAAGAGCAGCAGAAGGGAAAAGCCAGATCTTTTTATTAAACCTGGATGGCGGTGAACCGGCCCAACTCACCAGGTTAAAATATGGCGCTTCTTCGCCCAAATGGTTCCCTGATGGTAAAAAAATAATTTTCTCTTCCTCGGTTTCGCTGAAAGATTTGTTAACAGATTCTGTTCTAAATCCTAAAAAAGAATTACCCAGATGGAATAGCGAAAAACCGGGTTTTGTTGCTAACAACAATTTAAAAGCCAATACGGCCAAACCTAACCCTGATGGCAGTATGGATGAAATCAGGGCTTACCTGGAACAGAACGAAAAAGACAAAAAAGCGAAAGCGCTCACCAAACTACAGTTTCAGGAAGAAGCCACCACTTCTAATGAATATAGTTTTTCGCACCTGTTTATAACAGAGGTACAGGCAGGCGCCACAGCTAAAGCCATAACTTCCGGTTTTGCAAGTTTCTTCAATCCACAGATAGACTTGAAAAATAACCGTTTGATTGTTGATGCAAGGGTAGACGATGAGGTAATGCCAGACAGGGTTCTTGAAAGTGAGGTATATTCTATCAACTTAAACAATTATTCTGCAACAGTATTGCTGGGGAAAAAAGAAGTGGCGTATGGCAGTGCCAGTTTATCGCCTTCGGGCAAATGGCTGGCTTACACTTATGGTAATACAGGTTTTGTAAGTGTTCCTACACTTGCCATTATGCCTTTAAACGGATCAGAGAAAGATAAAGTAGAGATTGTGTTAGACAGGAACAAAGGAGGTTTTACCTGGAGTGAAGATGAGCGCTATTTATATTTCACCGCACAAAGCAATGGTGGAACTGTTTTGTATAAGGCAGATGTAGCAACCAGAAAAACGGAGCAATTAACAGATTATAACAGCGGTATTAACAGCTTTGCTCTGAAAAATAATAAAATCTACTTTGCAAAGAATGATGTAAATAACCCCTCTGAACTATATGTAAGTGATGTTGCTGGTAAAAATCTTTCTGCTATCACATCACTAAACAGTTGGGTACAACAGAAAAATATTATTCAACCTGAAAAACACATATTTATCAATGATAAAGGAATGACTGTTGAATATTGGGTAATGAAACCGGCCAATTATGAGGCAGGCAAAAAATACCCTCTTTTGTTAGAAATTCACGGTGGGCCTTCTGCTATGTGGGGCCCTGGCGAAGCCAGTATGTGGCACGAGTTTCAATACTTCTGCTCACAAGGTTATGGTGTAGTATATTCTAATCCGCGAGGCAGTGGTGGCTATGGGGTAGATTTCTTAAAAGGTAATGTAAAAGATTGGGGGGATGGCCCTACAAGTGATGTATTAACAGCATTAAATAAAACAGTTGCAGAAGGTTGGGCCGATACTTCTAAATTATTGATTACTGGAGGCTCTTATGCAGGGTACCTTGTTAGCTGGATTATTAGCCATGATCACAGGTTTAAAGCTGCCTGCTCTCAAAGAGGCGTATACGATTTGAGTACTTTTTTTGGAGAAGGAAATGCCTGGCGGTTAGTGCCTAACTATTTTGGAGGTTATCCATGGCAGCCTGAAGTAAAGAAGTTGTTGGACTATGAAAGCCCTATTACCTATGTTGAAAATATTACCACTCCTTATATTATTTTTCATGGGGAGAACGATTTAAGAACCGGTGTAATACAAGGAGAAATGTTATATAAAAGCTTAAAAGTGTTGGGAAGACCGGTTGAGTATGTTCGTCACCCGGGTGCAACACATGAAATAACACGCAGTGGCAATAACCGGCAGCGTATCGATCAAATGTTACGTACGTATGAATTTTTTGAAAGATGGATACACTGAATGATGTATTGAACGGATGCTGAATATAAACATATTCATTTGTACCGTATTATAAATAATAGAGGCTCAATATTATTGAGCCTCTATTATTTTATAGGTAATCTATTTTTGTTTTTGAACCTGTGTAAGCCAATCATTTAAACCTTTATAAACCTGCTTGGCTACGAGGGTATGAAATTTAGGGCTGATGATCTTTTTTTCATCATCGGCATTGCTTAAAAAAGCAATCTCTAAAAGGGTATTTACAAAATCTGTTAGCTGGTTTAAAGTAAAATTGAAATTACCAACATTACCAAACTCATTCATCTTTGCTTCTAACATACGATTTAAAATGGTTTGCGATAGCGCCCTGAACCCGATATGTTTGTAATATGTACTGCTACCATTAATATTAGTATTTCCTGAAGAATTAAGGTGCAGGCTAATAAGTACATCCGGATTTTTTTCCTGCAAAAAAAGTATCCTGTCTTTAATATCAAAACTAGTATCGGCGGTTCGGGTCATAATGGTTTTAACACCTGCTTTCTTCAATTGTTTTTCAACTGCTTTTGCAAACAGCAAAGTGTATTCCTTTTCTATGGCTTTTGTTGTGGTTCCAGATGCGCCGGCGTTATTACCTCCATGGCCTGCATCAATAGCAATAACAAGGTTTTTCAATGAGAGGCTTTCAGGTTGCCTTTTTACTTTTACTACCAGTTTTTTTCCTGCATAACCAATACTGTACCCCCAATGCTGGCTATGTTTCAGGTCAATCGTTACTTCAATCACATCATCCTCAATCTGGTTATAATAAATATTCTTTATTTCCTTTAAGGACTGAAGTTGGGTAATCCAGTTTGTATTGCTCTGTACACCAAATAGCTGTAGTTTAATTTTTGAAGGGTTTACTTCCATCCACGATTTATAGGGAAGCTTTTCGTCTAATTGAATGGTTATAATATCGTAACAGCTATCTGTTCCTTTTACCATCCATGAATTGGTTAGGTAAAAAGGCTTCTCCCTAATGGTAGAATCTTTGCGTACAAAATTCTTTTCTATAAATGCAGAATGGTTCTTTGAAAGCTGTACCTGATATAATGTGCCAATAGAATCAATTACTTTCAACACAATATTGGTATCTATATAACCCATTTTGGCGCCGCCCAGCCGGTCGTCTCCAAGCCCGTATGCTAAAGAAGGTAACTTACCTTTGGATAAGGCCAGCCAGTAGTTTTTTTCTTGATTTTGGGCGTGTATTGAAAATGAAAAAACACATAAAGCCAACACAATACAAAGGGGTAATTTGTTCATGCTATGAAAATACTGAAAAATAAAAAGAGAAGCATTGCGCTTCTCTTTTAAATTATGAATGGTTACCATCGTTTTCATTAATCATAACGCACCAGTTTTCTCGAGCGCCAAAAGTCTCTGTAACTTAAAGTTAATGTTAGCTGGGTATAATTTTCTTTTATTAAAGAATTATTTATGGTGCCCCTGCTGCCAAATTCAAGTGTTGCCTGCATTCCTAAACCACGGGCTGTTTGTATACCTCCGCCTATTGTTGCGCCAGCCTGTTTTATTTGTGTTCCGTTCACTTTTAAATAAGAGTCATTTACAAATACACCGGCCTGTAAAAAATATTTCTCATAGGTGAATTCTCTAAAACTTGCTTTCTTAGAATACTCTGTACCAAATGAAAACCTGTTACTGTTCACCAATACATAGTTAATGCCTTTACTGTTCAGCTCACTCCACGGCTGATAGCTGTAATCGGCCACGAACGTATACTTGTCTTTATAAGTAGCAGCAATACCACCTGCAAACATTTTAGGAAGGGTCATTACCGAAGCTTTATAAGTGTTATCGCTTTTTAAAACAGAATTCCCGTCTGTTACAGATATGCTTTGTAATGCCTGAATATTTGTATTGTGCGAATAAGTAGCACCAATACTACCCACCCAGTTTTTATTGATCTTGCTTTTGTATTGAGCGCCAAACTTGAAGTAAGGGTTTGAAACCGTAATGTATTTGGTTGTTATTAGGGTGCTGTCTAATGCCGAGGTAGGAATAACGGTTTCTATTTCATTCATGTTGCCAAATAACCAGGATGATTGAACACCCACTGAAAGATGTTTGTTTATTTGAAAACTGTTGGTGAAAAACAAATTATTCACACCGCCACTTCCGTGGTAATATGCCGGTATGGTTACACTGCTTCCCAGCACCGGTTTAAAACCGTACATGGAATAATTAATGGTACTGAAAGGAAGCACACCCAAACTTGTTGCCCAAAAACTTTTTGGTTTTACTGCAATAACCAGTTTTCTCATTTGCAAGTCAGATGAATTGCTTGATATACTTGTTACCGGAGTACCGGAATAGTTTACGTTTTTATAGCGGGCAGCCGTTTCAACGGAAAAATAATGAAAATCCAATGCAGCATTGGCGGCGGGGTTGGCAGTAAACATAAACCTGTTAGAAGATAATGCCAATCCGGTGTTAGCCATGCCTGTTGTTCTGTCAAAATAACTTTGTTCTATATCGCCAATACCTACAATTGAGTAGGGAGAATTGTTGTTTTGAGCTTTTGTATAATTCACTAATCCTATTAATGCCAATATATATATGCCTGTTCTTTTCTTCATTCTTGTTACGGTTGTATTGTTGCGTAATAAAGCTGTAAACTGATAGCGCCATTAAGGTTATTCGTATTGCCCATTACCAGTCTGTTTAAAACGGTTTCATAAGCAGGGCTTGGTGGAGCAACCAATATGCCTGTTTCAGAATTAACTGTTGGGTCTGCAAGAAATTGTTTTATGTAAATGGAGATGTCATAACTATAGGTAGTGTTCTCCCCATTTATATAATCTATCATCAAATTACCATATTGGATAACGGGTGTACCACTTGCACCGTAAGCATACAAGTCATTTCCCAGGTAGTTTAAAATGGTTGTGGTAGATAACCTTAACGAAGGTGGTAATGGAAAGGTTGTTTCGTATGTTTTTTTAACAGGCTTTATGTACAATATTGCTTTTAAGAGCTTTACATAGTTAGGTGCCTTTTGAATATCTTTTACGCTTGGGAAAGTAATTTTAGCAGTAATGCCTGTTGCGGGTTGCGTATAAGCAGCATTATTGGTTAAATTACTGTTTATTGCTTTAAAAGAAGTGCCGAGTCCTGCCAGCGGAGTACCGGTTCTGTCGGCCTGTACATTTATAAAATGGTGCGAATTGTTTCCTAAAATAAAATCTACTTTCTGGCTAATGGTATACACACTGTTTTTCCGGTAGTTAATCCGCATTTTTACAGAGTCTGTGCAGTTCAATACAAGCGAAGTGGTATTGTTAGAGCCGAGTCGCAATCCTTTAAAATAGTCCAGAAAAACACTTGCAGTTTTAATAGTGTCGCTTCCTCTTTGCAGCATACCAAAAAGCTCTTTACCCAAAGCATCGTTTAATTTAATGGCGATGGTATCTGTTGAATAAGGCCTTACTACTATATCTGTAGAACCAAGTGTAGTAGGGCTGTACTGGAACGTGTCAACATTATAAATATTAAATCCGCTATTGGGTGGAGTGATGTTTTCTAACAGTCTGTTCACATCAATATGCAAAGGCTTGGTACTATCACCATAAAATGCAGATCTCTTTACTTTTAAAATCAGTGTAATAGAATCGTACAATGTATTGGCATAAATATCAGAATAACCGGGGGCTGCTACTTCTAAAAAAGTTTGCGCTTTTACCTTGCCAAGAATAGGGTCGGTATAGCCGCCTATCATACTAACACCTTTAGCCTGTGTAGGAAATGAATCTGTGTAAATGGTTTGTAAACTTGGCCTGAACGAATCTACCCTGATAATTTGAGTAATGTCGTTACTAAGGTATTCGGAGCCAAAAGTGTTATCAACTTTGTTACACGACACCAGGCCGCCAAAGATTAATAATAGTAAGCAGTAGTTAATAAAATTCCGCATCGTAAATATTTCGTTCGTTCTGTGAATGCTGTTTTACAAAATTGCAATTGCGGCAAATATATTTATGTACACCACAATTTCATTCAAACCAAGAATATTTTAACTTCTGTTTTTGTTTAGTTGTTTGCCCTTATCTTCGCGAATCATGTTTGCAGACAAATAATGTTTATTCGTCTGCAAAACATAACTGGAAATCCATTTTAACGATTTTCAGACAATCTATACAAATAATTTGGGCAAAATTTTAAAAACGATGAAGCAAGTAAAGTACTTACTGTTTGTACCGCTTAGTTTGGTATTATTTATTTTTTCTTGTACAAAACCTTCTACCACTGATCCTACAGACAGCAGTGGTAACTGGGTAAAAAGGGCCGAGTGTGATGGTAATGCAAGAGCTTATGCCGTTTCTTTTGTAATAGGCGATACTGCTTATATTGCTACAGGGGTTGATGCATCTAATATACGTTACCAGGATGTTTGGGCTTACGACCCTATAAAAAATTACTGGATGCAAAAAGCACAGTTTCCGGGAGTAGCCCGTAATAGCGCTATTGCATTTACAGTAGGCACCAATGCATATATAGCAACCGGCTACGATGGCGTAAACCGTTTGCAAGACAACTGGCAATACAGCCAAACCACTAATAAATGGGTACAGAAAGCAAGCCTTCCTGATCCTGCCAATGCACCTGCAGGAACCGGGGCAAGATACAATGCTACAGGCTTTGGAATTGGCAATTACGGGTACCTTTTTGGAGGCTTCAACGGTGGTTATACCAAAGATATTTGGCAGTATAACCCTGCTACCGATAGCTGGATACAACAAATTAGTTACGGCGGTACCAAACGTTCTGGCGCTGTTGCTTTCGTATACAGCAACAAAGCTTATATTGTTACCGGTGTAAATAATGGAACGGCTGTAAACGATTTTTGGGTATTCGATCCTTCTAATGCCACTACGCCATGGAAACAGTTAAGAGATATTTCCAATACCAGCAGCGATAGCTACGATGATGATTATACAGATATTGTACGCTATAATGCTGTAGGTTTTGTAATTAACAATAACAATGTACCTAAAGGTTATATTACTTGTGGCCAGAATGCCGGTTATACCAAAAAAACATGGGAATACGATTTTGCTACCGATTTATGGACCCGTAAAACCACTTACGAAAGAGCTGAACGCGAAGGCGCTATTGCATTTGCTGTAAAAGGTGGCGGTTATGTTGGTTTAGGAAAAAACAGCACATATTATTTGGATGATTTAGATCAATTCTTCCCTGCAGATACTTATAATGCAAACGATTAAAAAAAACTGGGTATACTATCTGTTTGTTATAGCATTGATCACTTTTGCTATTAGCAGATTAAGGCCGGCTCCGCAGAATGTTGAATTTAAGACCTTTCAAACGAATGCCGGATGGGGATATGAGGTATACAAAAACGGCAAACTTTTTATCCGGCAGGATAATATACCGGGTATTGAAGGCTACTCTGTTTTTAAAACAGAAGAAGATGCGAAGAAAGTAGGAGCACTGGTAGTAAAAAAAATAACAGAAGCAAAAACGGACCTTCCCGCTATTACACCAAGAGAAATAGATAGCTTACAAATTATCAAATAAAAAAAACTCTTAGCAACAACCTGCTAAGAGTTTTTTTCTATCATTTTATCAAGGCTGGGCTTATAAGCATGCCCGATAGGTATCCTGTGGTTACTGATGCTGATTTCACTTTTGGTAATGGTATCTACCTGCCTGATGGAAACAATATAAGAACGATGCACTCTTATAAATTCATCTTCCGGCAACTTTAATTCAAACTCTTTCAGGTTTTGTAATGTGGTTAAGGGGGCAGATTTGCCTTTTAAAAAAATGCGAGTATAATCTCTCAATCCTGCCATGTACAATACTTCGTTTAAATTAATGCGTATAAGTTTATAATCCGATTTTACGAACAGGAACTCTCTTTTGGGTTTACCGGCACTCATAGGCAGTAATATATATAAAATGAAGTTATCTGATTTTGGCGGAGAAACATCATAAGAAAATGTAAAACATAGTCAATAAAAAAGCCATCAAAAATTCTTTGATGGCTTTTTTTAAGATTTTAAGTACTGATTATTCCGCTTCGGCAACCACTTCTTTTACTTCGGGAATCATCCTTTTCATCATCCCTTCTATACCGGCTTTTAAAGTGATCATAGAAGAAGGGCAGCCACTGCAACTTCCCTGTAACATTAAATTTACCACTCCGTCGTTATAGCTTTTAAACTGTATGGCGCCGCCATCCATTTCCACAGCAGGCTTTACATAATTTTCCAGCAGTTCTTTTACCCGTTTTACAATATCATTATCGTCTGCAGCCACCGTGTTGCTGGCTTCTTGCTTTACTTTTGCAATTTCTTCTTCATTAACTACTATTCCACCATTTTCCAGGTAATCTTTTAAGAATTGTTTGATGGTAGGGATCACATCCTGCCAGTCTTCTGTACTACTTGTTTTGGTAAGCGTTACAAAATTGCTGGCAATGAATACGCTTTTGATGAAAGGGAAACTAAACAATTCTTTTGCAAGGGGAGATGGCCCGGCAGTGCTTTCGTCCTGAAAATCGATACTTTTTCCGGGATATAATAATTTGTTGGCAACAAATTTCATTGTTTCCGGATTGGGTGTCATTTCCGTATAAATACTAATTACCGGATTTCCTGTTTTGATCATAACCAAAAAATTTACTATTGCAAAAATAAACTTTTACGCTCCGCCTGCATTGCTTCGGCATGTCAATTTTCGTTTATCGAAACCTGCGAAGGCTCTACCCATGCATCGTGTTCTTTTAACAGCGCTATCAATTCATTTACAGCAATATCACTATCTATGTTGCGTTTTACTATTTCCTTGCCTTTATATAGGGTTATTTTGCCAATGCCACTGCCAACATAACCAAAATCTGCATCGGCCATTTCTCCCGGGCCATTAACAATACATCCCATAATGGCAATTTTTACGCCTTTTAAATGATGTGTTCTGGAACGGATTTTAGCAGTGGTTTCCTGTAAATCGAACAAAGTGCGGCCACAACTTGGGCAGGAAATATATTCTGTTTTAGAAATACGGGTCCTGGTTGCCTGTAAAATAGAAAATGCAGTATTGTTAATGAATTGTTCCGTTGAGTTATTCTGCAAATAATTTCTGCCGCTTGCATTTTGTGTATAACCTGTTACTGCCAATTCATAGCTTTTCCTGCTCATGCCAAAACAAACACCATCGCCGAAGCCATCTAATAACAGGGCACCTGCTTCGGTGGCATAATGAATGAGGTGTTCGTCTGGTGTTTGCCAGTTACTATCTGTTATAATTACAACTGGATTGTTAACCGAGCGATTTAGTAATTCCATCAACATCCTTCTTACTGCCTGCATAGCATTTATTCTTTGTGAAGAAAGACACAGTACTACGGATGGATTGTTGGCCAATTCATTTAAATAGGTAAAATCATTAATATTTGTATTATCACTAAAACAATCCATCATTACAAAATTGAGGGAATCGCTTTTGTACCCGGCCTGTATAAAGCCCGCCGCTTCAAAAATGGGAAAATATTTTTCCTTGTCTTGCGCAAGAGCCCATGTGGCGGGGAATACAATTACTTTAAGGGTTCCGGGCAATGCAAAAGGCAAAACCTGGTGACCTGTAAAAATATAATCTGCAGCCGTATCGCTAATATTCCATTTATCAGAAGAGGCATCATATTTATATCCTACACTTTCTAAAGATGCGGGTGTAAGCTGTTCTATTTTGCTTAAATCTGCAATAACTACCGGTACATGGTGCCCACCTATATTGCCAACAGCAAAAGTTTCTCTGCGTTTATATTCAAAGGGTGAATATGGTATTTTTTCTATGGTGGGAGTGGCGTTGGTTTGAGGGGTATTGGGGTTGGCAGAATATCTTTTTACCAGGTCTCTGCAAACAGGAATTTCTAATTCAGGATCTTCTGTTAAACTAACACGAACAGTATCTCCTATACCATCTTCCAGCAAAGTGCCGATGCCTGCAGCACTTTTTACCCTTCCGTCTTCTCCATCACCGGCTTCGGTAACGCCCAAATGTAAAGGATAACATTCGTTAAACTCATGCATCATTTGTTGTATGAGCAAACGGTAGGCTTGAACCATCACCTGAGGGTTGCTTGCCTTCATACTCAACACAATATTGTGAAAACTCTCATAACGGGCAATGCGCAAAAACTCCATGGCACTCTCTACCATGCCCATGGGCGTATCGCCGTATCGGCTCATAATTCTGTCGCTTAAAGAACCATGATTGGTTCCGATACGCATAGCGGTTCCATGTTCTTTGCATATTTTAATTAGCGGTGTAAACTTTTCCTGAATACGGTCTATTTCCTCTGCATATTCTGCATTGGTATATTCAATCTGTTCAAACTTTTTCTTATCAACATAATTACCCGGGTTTACCCTTACTTTCTCAACGATTCTTGCGGCAATTTCTGCGGCATTGGGTGTAAAGTGAATATCTGCCACCAAGGGGGTGTTATAGCCTCTTTTACGCAGTGCTTCTTTAATGTGCAATAAATTCTCCGCTTCTTTTTTAGAGGGTGCCGTAATGCGAACCAGTTCTGCACCTGCTTCAATACAGCGAATGGTTTGTTCAACCGTGGCAACGGTATCCATCGTATCTGTTGTTACCATTGTTTGTACACGTATGGGGTGAAAATTGCCCAATAATAAATCGCCAATCTTTACTTCTCTGGTGGCTAATCTTTTATATTCAGTTAATGAGTTACAATAGAGTTGCATGATAAAAAGTTACGTGGCAAATGTCTTCAAAAAAAATCAAGTATTTTTAAACACATTCCTAAACCATGAAAATTGTTTTTTGTTTAACGGTGTTTTTTTTCTGTTTTGGGGCTTCGGCACAGAATGAGAAAGGAAAGTTTCTCCGGTTTTACAGTACGCATGCCATGTTTCCCGATACGTTCAGAAATAACCATCCGCGAGTTTATGATGGTAAGATGTATGCTACTGCCGAACATTATGCCGATAGCAGTACTTATGTTTTTGTACCCGATTATTTTAATAAAGCAAAGCCTTATGTACTGGTGCTTTACTTTCATGGCTGGAATAATAATATTGATACAGCATTGCTGCAATACCAGTTACAGCAGCAGTTTTATGATGCACACCAGAATGCTATCTTTATTTTTCCGGAAAGTGCAAAAAATGCACCCGATAGTTATGGTGGTAAATGGGAGCAACCCGGTGAGTTTAATTGGTATATGCAGGAACTGAACCTCTTTCTGAAAGAAAAGGGGTTAATTACAGGGCAGTTTACAAAACCATCTCTGATACTGGCAGGGCATAGCGGTGCTTACAGGGTAATGAGCTATATTTTATTATATACTCACCATACCTGTAAAGGCACTATTTTATTTGATGCTTTGTATGGGCAAACAGAAAAATTTAGCATGTACCTGAAAATGCATCCTTCTTCAAGGCTTATTAATATTTATACGGATAACGGCGGAACGTTACAAAACTCGAAAGACCTGGAGGCTTGTTTTAAAGGATGGCATTGGCCATTTCTTAGTATAGAGGAAGCATCTTTTCATATTTCCGATATAAGAAACAACCGTATTATTTTTCTTCATAGCCTCCAAACACATAATGAAGTTGTAAGCGCTAATGGAAATTTCACCAGGTTTTTGCAGCTCATTAATCTTTAGCTCGTTCAATTTTCAGATTTCGCAAAAGATTACCCGCTGATCTTTAGTGCACTTTAAAATGCGCTAAAAGTGCTAAAAATATTTTTCTATTGTGTACAAAATACACATATTTGTAGTATAATGTGTTTTTTGTACACATTAAAACAAACGTTTGCAAACCTCAACCGCCAATATGAGAATAGCTATTACTGCTTGCTTATTGTGTTTTTCAGTGTGCTTACAAGCACAACTATTAAGTTGGTCGCCCTCTTTTATTCAGGAATCATCTTCAGCGGTTACCATTACATGCGATGCCACAAAAGGAAATCAGGGATTGAAAGACTATACGCCAACATCTGATGTTTATATTCATATTGGTGTGATTACAAATCTCAGTGCATCTCAATCAGATTGGAAATATGTTCCTGCATTCTGTGTATGGGGATCAACCAATGCACAAGCACAGGCCGTTTTTGTAACCGGCAATCAATGGAAATTTACAATTAACGGAGGTTTACGAACATTCTTTGGTATTACGAATACTTCTGAAAAGATTTTAAAAATTGCCATTCTGTTCAGAAGTGGAAATGGTTCTAAAAAACTAGCAAATGCTGATGGCAGCGATATGTATGTTCCGGTTTATGATAATGGATTGTATGCAAGAATTGATAATCCGTTAAGGCAACCAACTTATACATTAACATCTGAAACGATTTCTAAGAATGTTAACGATGCGGTTTCTATTACTGCCAATGCAAGTGCATCAGGTAATTTGAAAATTTATTTCAACGGATCTGTTGCAAACACTGTAACCTCTGCCACACAAATAACGGCATCACCAACCATTACAACAGCAGGTTCACAACAAATTATTGCAGAAGCATCGAATGGTATAACAACATCAAGAGATACAGTTTCATTTTTTGTTTCCGGAGGAACCAATGTTCTTCCATTGCCCAATGGTATGAAAGATGGAATTAATTATGAAAGTGGGGATACTTCTGTAACACTCGTATTATATGCTCCGTTAAAAAATTCAATTTCTGTAATTGGTGATTTTAACAACTGGACACAAACTACTTCCGGGCAAATGAACAGAACACCGGACGGAAATCGTTTCTGGATAAGATTAACAGGCCTAACACCCGGAGCAGAATACGCCTATCAATATATTATTGATGGGGCTTTAAAAGTAGCAGATTACAATTGTGAAAAAATATTGGATCCTGATAATGACCCTTCTATCCCTTCTGTAACGTATCCAAATTTAAAAGCATATCCCACAAATAAAACTACAGGTATTGTTAGTGTATTGCAAACTGCAAAACCTGCTTATAGTTGGAGCAGTGCCACCACAAATTTTGTAAGGCCAGATAAAAGAAATCTTGTGATCTATGAATTATTGATCAGAGATTTTATTGCCAACCAAAATTTTCAAACATTAAAAGATACACTTTCTTATTTGAAAAGATTGGGAGTGAATGCCATTGAAGTAATGCCATTTAGTGAGTTTGAAGGTAACAACAGCTGGGGCTATAATCCTAATTTCAATTTTGCTCCGGATAAATTTTACGGAACAGAAACTGCCATCAAACAATTTATTGATGCATGTCATAGTCAGGGAATTGCAGTGATCATGGATATTGTGATGAATCATACATTCAATTCATCGCCCTTGGCACAAATGTATTGGGATGGAACGAATAACAGACCTGCCCTAAATAATCCATGGTTAAACGTTGTGGCAACGCATCCGTATAGTGTTGGCAATGATTTTAATCACGAAGCACAGGCAACAAAAGACCTGGTGGCAAGAATTGTACGGCATTGGCTCAGCAATTATAAGATAGATGGATTCAGATGGGACTTATCTAAGGGCTTTACACAAACAAATAATCCAACAAATGTAAATGCATGGAGTGCTTATGATGCCAGTAGAATAGCTATCTGGAAGCGTATTTACGATACTATTCAAAATGTTTCGCCCAATGCTTATTGTATACTGGAACATTTTGCTGCCAATTCTGAAGAGCTGGAGCTATCAAATTATGGAATGCTGCTGTGGGGGAATGGAAATTATTCCTACAACCAATCCACAATGGGGTATAATTCTGGTTCAGATATTTCCACTATTGGTGCTACCAGCAGAGGGTGGAACAATCCTTATTTGGTAGGCTACCAGGAAAGCCATGATGAGGAGCGATTGATGTATAAAAACGTTACTTACGGAAACGCTTCAGGCTCGTACAATATAAAAGATACCATAACTGCATTGAAGCGTTGTGAAATGGGAGCAGCTTTTTGGGCTATGACGCCAGGGCCAAAAATGTTATGGCAATTCGGTGAACTCGGATACCATTATTCTATTAATACATGTACTGATTTGAGTGTAGACCCAAGCGGTGCGTGCCGCTTAACACCGAAGCCAATTCGCTGGGATTTCTATAATAATACTGCCAGGAACAATCTCTATAATATTTACAAAAAACTCATACTATTAAAAACCAATCCTAAATATTTTACCACATTTACTTCAAACAATGTTACATGGAATACGGCCAATAGTTTATTCAAATCTCTTATTGTAAATGACGATTCTTTAAAAATAGTTGTTCTTGCGAATTTTGATGTTACTGCACAAACTGGCACTGTTACTTTTCCAACGGCAGGTACTTATTATAGTTATTTAACAGGTACAACAAAAACTGCAACCGGTAATGCAGAAAATATTACACTTCAGCCAGGCGAGTATTATGTATACACTAATAAGAATTTGAATAATACTGTTACTACGGCAGTTATTTCTGCTAATTTGTTAGATAATGCCTCTCTTAGTATTAACCCCAATCCGGTACAAGGCAATGCTTTTATTCAATATAGCCTTCCTGAAAGCGGAAATGTTGGTATTGACATTAATGATATTAATGGGAAAAAAATAGTTACACTATTCAGCGGATTCAGGCCTAAAGGAAATTACACACTCTCTTTAAGCAATACAGGTATTTCTATTAATGCATTAAGCAACGGAGTATATGTATTGCAACTGACTTTAAACGGAAAACGAAAAGCAACAACATTCATCATTGGCAAATAATATCAACTAAATGCTCAATGGATAAATAAACATTTCTTTTTAAACCAGAAAACTCAACAATTATGAACGTTAAACGATGGCTTGCTGTGCTAATACCTCTACTCTTTCTGAGTGTACAGGTTATGGCACAAGACAAAGTGATTACCGGAAGGGTAACCGACACTAAAGATGGAAGCCCACTGTCAGGGGCATCTGTATTGGTAAAAGGAACCAAAATTGGAACAGTAACGGCTGCAGATGGTTCATTTTCATTAAAAATACCTGCCAATACAACAAAGCTGGTGATTATGTCTTTAGGATATGCCCAGAAAGAAATTGATGCAGATGCTCCAAGTTTTCAAATTGGGCTTATTGCAACCAATACATCATTAAATGAAGTGGTAGTAATTGGTTATGGTACTGCCAAAAAAAGAGACCTTACAGGATCTGTAGTTCAATTAACAGAAAAAGATTTTAATAAAGGCGTTACAGGTACTCCTGAGCAATTGATTGCAGGAAAAGTAGCCGGGGTGCAAGTAACTTCTAATAGTGGTGCTCCGGGAGCAGGAAGTACTATTCGTATCCGTGGTGGTGCTTCTTTAAATGCCAGTAATGATCCTTTGATTGTTATTGATGGTGTGCCATTAGATAACAGCGGTATTTCTGGTGTGGCCAACCCTCTTTCCTTAATCAATCCAAATGATATAGAATCAGTGAATGTGTTGAAAGACGCATCTGCAACCGCCATTTACGGTGCCCGCGGTTCAAACGGTGTTATTATCGTTACTACCAAAAAGGGGAAAAGCGGTAAACCTAAATTCAATTTTACTACTCAGTTCTCTGTTGCTAACGTGTATAAAAAAATAGATGTATTGAGCGCCGATCAAATGAGGGCTTTTGTAAATGCAGTTGGTAACACAACTCAAAAATCTTTATTAGGCAATGCCAATACTGATTGGCAGAAAGAAATTTATCAAACAGCATTGGCTTCAGATAATAACCTTAGTGTTTCAGGATCTTTTAAAAATGTGCCATACCGTTTATCTGCAGGCTTTTTAACACAGGATGGTGTTTTAAAAACAGATAACTTACAAAGAACTTCGTTGAATTTTAACCTTACGCCAAAGTTTTTTCAAAATCATTTAACGGTAAACCTGAATGTATTGGGAAGCATTAATAATAGCAGGTTTGCAGATCAGGGAGCTATTGGTGCTGCTGTTATGTTCGATCCCACACAACCGATTTATTCCGGCAATAACCGGTTTGGTGGCTTTTGGGAATGGCTTGACCCGACTTCTATTTCCGGATTAAAAGGGTTGTCGCCTAAAAATCCTTTAGGGTTATTGATGGAAAGAAACAATACAGGTACTGCTAAAAGAAGTGTTGGTAGTGTGCAATTAGATTATAAAGTTCATTTCCTGCCAGACCTGCACGCAAAACTCAATTTAATGTACGATATGTCTGAAGGCTCAGGTAACGTATATGTTCCGGATAGTGCAGCTTCCAATTATAAAAGATTTCAAGATTTAAATTCAGTTTATCATGGAGGTATCAATACGCAGTATCAACAGAAAAAGAAAAACGAATTCTTACAGTTTTACCTGAATTACGCAAAAGAACTAAAGTCTTTACAAAGCCGTATAGATATAACAGGCGGATATGAGTATAACGATTACCTAACCACTAATTATAACTATGCAGATTATGCTGCAGATGGTACAAAGAGGCCAAACTCTGATCCAACGTATCCGTACGATGAACCAAGAAACGTGATACTTTCCTGGTATGCAAGGGCTAATTATACATTTAAAAACCGTTATTACTTAACCGCAACCTTCCGCAGAGATGGTTCTTCAAGATTCAGTCCTGCTTATCGTTGGGCTAATTTCCCCTCTCTGGCATTGGCATGGAATATAAAAGAAGAAAGTTTTCTGAAAGCAAATAAAACAATCAGCTCATTAAAACTCAGGTTAAGCTATGGTATAACTGGGCAGCAAGATGGAATAGGCAATTATGATTACATCTCCTACTACGGGCTAAGTAATACAACAGCACAGTATCAGTTAGGCAATACGTTTTATCAAATGTACCGCCCCGGAGGTTATTATGCCAACAGGAAATGGGAGCAAACGGCAACATATAATGCGGCTATTGATTTTGCCATATTAGATGGGAAAATTAGTGGTACACTGGAAGCATATAATCGTAAAACAACTGATTTATTAAACCTTATTACCCAACCTGCCGGAACAAACTTCTCTAACCAGATAGTTGCCAATATTGGCAGCATGGAAAATAAAGGCTTTGAGTTTACTTTAAACACAACGCCATTACATCAGAAAGATTTGATCTGGGATGTAGGATTTAATATTACCTACAACGAAAATAAAATAACCAAACTAACAGTTTCAGATGATCCTAATTATCCCGGTGTTTTAACAGGAGGTATATCTGGTGGTACAGGTAATACTATTCAGATTAACTCTGTAGGCTATAGCAGAAACGCATTTTATGTATACCAGCAAGTGTATGATAAAGCGGGTAAACCGATTGATAATTTGTTTGCAGACAGAAACCGAGACGGTATTATTTCTGATAAAGACCTTTACAGGTATAAAAGCCCGGAACCAACCTACTATTTGGGCATAAACTCAAATGTTACGTATAAAAAATGGAGTGCAGGATTTGTAATGAGAGGCAGCATTGGAAATTATATGTATAACAACGTTGCATCGAGTTCAGGCACTGCCCGCAATATTTTAAACCCGTTGAATTATTTAGCTAATGGTTCATCCGATGTATTATTTACAAATTTCAGTGGTAATGGGTCAGCCTACTATTTGTCCGACTATTATATACAAAATGCCTCTTTTTTACGAATGGATAACATTAATGTGAATTATGATTTTGGAAAAGTATTAGATAATAAAGCTTCGCTTAGACTTGGTGTTTATGTATTAAACGCATTTGTTATAACAAAATATAAAGGAGCAGATCCGGAAATCAATGGTGGAATAGATAATAATTTCTACCCAAGGCCCAGAGTGTATGCACTCAACTTAAGCCTCAACTTTTAATTTAACGATAATTCAATAAAAATATTTATATGAAAAATAATATTTTAAAGAAAATGGCAGTTGCGGGTCTTGTTGCAGGTATTTTAACTTCTTGTACCAAGAACCTGGATCTGAAGCCTACCAATGGCATTACAGCAGATGTAGTGTACAGTACGCCTGCCGGATATAAACAGGCATTTGCAAAATTATATGGCAGTTATGCTTTAACTGGTAATACAGGCCCCTCAGGAGATGGCGATGTACAGGGGATAGATGAAGGTACATCCGATTTTTTCCGTTTATATTGGAATGCTCAGGAATTAACTACCGACGAAGCTGTTTGTGCCTGGGGAGACCCCGGTGTACCGGATTTACATAAAATGAACTGGACTTCTGATAACCCTATTTTAAAAGGGCTGTATTATCGTTCTTATTATCAGATTACTTTGTGTAACGATTTTATTAATCAATCTTCAGATGCAACACTTACTTCAAAAGGATTTGCCCAAAGTGATATTGATGCTATTAAACAATACAGATATGAAGCTCGGTTCCTAAGAGCATATCAATATTCTATTTTAATGGATCTGTTTGGTAATGTTCCTTTTGCTACGGAGAAAGATGCCATAGGAACTTTTTTACCAAAGCAAATTGCCAGGGCAGATTTATTTACCTATATAGAAAGCGAGTTAAAGGCAATTGCACCTTCTTTGGTGGCAGCAAAAACTAATGAATACGGCAGGGCAGATCAGGCGGCCGCCTGGGCACTATTAGCCCGCATTTATTTAAATGCCCAGGTATACACAGGTACAGCAAGATGGACTGATGCCGTTACGTATGCCAGTAAAGTAATAAGCGCCGGCTATGTATTAGTGAATGATTACAGGTGGTTAATGCGTGCAGATAATAATAAAAATACCAGCGAATTTATTTTAACCATTAACTATGATGGATTAAAAACACAGGGTTATGGTGGCACAACATTTCTTGCGCATTCCTCATTAGGAGGATCTATGAATGCAGGAGATTATGCTTTAGACTATTCATGGGCTGGTAATAGAACTACCAAATCCTTAGTAAACCTATTTCCTGATATGACTGGTGCTAAAGATCAGCGGGCTGAATTTTATACACCAGGCCAAAATTTAGATATCAACGATCTTACAGTCTTTACCGACGGAATCGGGATTAATAAGTTTGTAAATCGAGGAAGACCAACAACGCCTAACATTTTAACCACTGGTGCTCCGGGTTCTAACCAAACATTCTGCGATATTGATATGCCTATTTTCCGCTTAGCCGAAATGTATTTGATTTATGCAGAAGCAGTATTAAGAGGTGGCACCGGTGGAGATGCAGTAACTGCACTTGGTTATATCAATTCACTCAGGCAAAGAGCCTATGGGAATGTTAGCGGTAATATTTTACCTACACAATTAACCACTGATTTTATCTTAGATGAGAGGGCTCGGGAACTATATTGGGAAGGCTTTAGAAGAACAGACCTGATTCGCTATAACAAGTTTGTAGAATCAGCATATCTGTGGCCATGGAAAGGCGGAGTAAAAGATGGCACATCTGTTGGAGCGTTTCGTGTTTTATTCCCTTTGCCTTCTGCAGATGTTTCTGCCAATACCAATTTGAAGCAAAATCCGGGTTATTAATTTAAACCTGATTCTTTATCATTCATAAATTAAAAAAATGATGAAAACATTATTCTCAAAGCTGTTTTTTATAAGTATTGCCCTGATGGCACTAAATAGCTGCTCAAAAGATCAGGCTATGGATACTTTCAATGGAGGTTCGGCTCCAACTTTAACAGCAGATAAAACAACAACTATTCCTTTGGCCTATATAAACAAAGATAATGAGGCAATAACACTTACCTGGACAAACCCTAACTATCAGTTTGCTTCGGGTACTAGTTCTCAAGATGTTGCATATACCATTGAGATAGACACATCGGGGGCAAACTTTACCAATCCGCAACGCCAGGTACTTTCTGTAAGCAAAGATTTGAGCCTGTCTATTACGCAATCTGTTTTTAATGGGTATTTACTTAATCAGTTGCAATTAGACACGCTTCATAATCACAATATAGAAATAAGGGTGAGCTCAACAATTGGAGGTGTGCTGGCCACAAAACTGGTTTCGAATGTTTTAAAATTTTCAGTAAAACCATATTCTATTCCACCGGTGGTTCAACTACCGGCATCAGGACAGTTGTTTTTAGTAGGTAGCGCTACTGCAGGCGGCTGGAATAATCCGGTTCCTGTGCCAAGCCAACAATTTACAAAGGTATCCAATACGCAGTATACAATCACAGTTCCATTAATTGGTGGACAAGAATACCTGCTTTTACCTGTAAATGGAGATTGGAATCAAAAATATGCCGTTCCAGATAAAACCGTTTCGGGGCTAAATGCCGGTGGCGATTTCAAGTTTTATACTTCCGGCGGTGATAACTTCCCCGGGCCTTCAGCAAGTGGTACCTATAAGATTGATGTGGATTTTCAAAGAGGAAAATTTACTGTAACAAAACAATAACCCTAACAATCTAAATAATTAGGATATGAAAAATATTTTAAACATTTCAATGGCACTTTTAATAGCTGTTATTGGTTTGGTTGCTTGCGAAAAGAAGGTAGGGCCACTGCCCCAATATTTACCGGGCACTGCTGTAACCTTATCTGCATCTTCTACCACAATAGCTCCTGCTGTTGCTGATTCTGATAAAGTAGCGTTAACCTTAAGTTGGAGTAGCCCTAACTATTCTGTAGATTCTTCAACTGTAAAATACATTGTGTTGATAGATTCTTCGGGCCGTAATTTTTCAAAAGCTATCAGTACAACCGTTATTGGAACAAGATCTGCAAGTTTCACCAATAAGCAAATCAATAATATTTTACTGAGTTTTGGAGCCGCGTACAATACGGCTTATAATCTTGATATGAAGATTATTTCTTCTTACTCCAACAATAATGAGCAGTTAAACTCAAATGTTGTAGTGATTAATTTTAAAACATACTTGATTCCTCCAAAAGTGGCTATACCATCTTCTGGTAAATTGTTTCTGGTAGGTGATGCTACAGCCGGTGGTTGGAATAACCCTGTTCCTGTTCCCACACAACAGTTTAGTAAACTAGATAATACAACTTATCAGGGAACCTTTTATTTAATAGGGGGGAAACAATACTTACTGCTACCTGTAAACGGAGATTGGAGTCAAAAATATGCTGTAGCAGATGGTACATTGCCCGGATTAAGTGCCGGAGGAGATTTTGCATACTATACAAATGGCGGCAGTAATATTCCGGCCCCTGCTGCTACCGGATTGTATGTTATTAGAATAGATTTTCAAAAAGGAAAATTTAGTGTAACGCCTTCTACAGCGGGAGGTATAGGTGTCTTCGGATTGTTATTCGTTCCGGGCGATTATCAAGGTTGGGATCCCTCAAAAGCACCATCTTTGGCATCTGTTAAAAACGATGGCAGTTACGAAGGTTACGTAAATATTACAACAACCGGAGGCTTTAAATTTACTTCTCTTCCCTCTTGGAGTGGCACCAACTATGGCGATGGAGGCGGTGGCAGTTTAAGCAATAATGGAAGCGCAGGCAACTTAAATGTTGCAAATGCAGGATATTACTATTTAACTGCAAATACTAAAACGAATGTATGGTCTGCTACCGCAACTACCTGGAGTATTATTGGAGGCTTTGCAGCCAGTAATTGGAGCACAGATATTCCAATGACTTATAATGCATCTTCAAATACGTGGACGGGAACTATTACTGTTACAGCAAGTGATCAATTTAAATTTAGAGCTAATAATGACTGGACAATTAATTTAGGAGATGCCGGCGGTTCTGCAATCGGTACTTTGTCTTATGGGGGTAATAATATAGGAGATGCCAGCAAGAATGTGGCAATTACTGCGGGTACCCATGTAATTACTTTAAACCTGAGTAATGCAGGATATTATACTTATAGTATTCAATAAGAGCAGTTGTTGAGAGTGATGTTTATTAATGAAAGGCCTTTGTACAAAACGGGGCCTTTCTTTTTTAATGCTAATTCCAAACATTTCTTACTTTGCATTAATAATAAGTATTATGCTGTATTCAATGACCGGTTATGGAAGGGCCGAACAGGCAATTGCCGATAAAACTTTTTTAGTAGAAGTAAGATCGTTAAACGGTAAACAATTTGATTTGCGTTTGCAAATACCTGCTTTATTAAAACCATATGAATTTGATATAAGAAGTATTTTAAATGAAGAGCTGGAAAGAGGCAGCGTAGAGTGCAGCATATCGGTTAAACAATCCGGCGCTGCAAAACCCGTTGCAGTGAATACAGATTTGTTGAAAGCATATTACCAATCGGTATCAGAAGCAGCCAAAGAAATTAATGCTCCGGTAAATGATCTGCTATCTGCAGTATTAAGACTACCGGAAGTGGTGGTTAATTCAACCGAAATATTAAACGAACAGGAATGGGAACAGTTGAAAGCAGTAATAAAAAATGCACTGATGCAACTCTCCCAACACCGTTTAGAAGAAGGTAAATCATTAGAATCGGACTTGCTGGAACGGCTTCAGCAAATTGAAATACAACAGGCAATGATTGTAGACCTGGAGCCAAGGCGCAGGCAAAAAATTAAAGAAGGGCTGGTGAAAGTTTTAGAAGAAAATGTTGGTAAAGACAAATACGATACCAACAGGCTGGAGCAGGAATTGATTTACTATATTGAAAAAATAGATATTAGTGAAGAGCAGGTCAGACTAAAAAATCATTGTGATTATTTTAAACAAATACTAACCGAGAAGAACAAAAGCAAGGGTAAAAAATTATCTTTTATACTGCAAGAATTCGGCAGAGAAATTAATACTACCGGTTCCAAGGCCTATGATGCCGAAATTCAAAAATGTGTTGTATTAATGAAAGATGAATTAGAAAAAGCTAAAGAACAAATTTTAAATGTTTTGTAAGATGATGGGGCTTCGGATACCTGTTACACAATATTGCCTGGGTTTATTTTTTATAGTGGCTGTATTAACGGGCTGCAATACACTTGATGTATATGAGAAAACAACAGCCTTTGCCACGCATTCCTGGAGCAGTAATGATTCTGCGAAGTTCAACTTTATTATAAAAGATACATCTGCTCCTTATAACTTGATGATGGTTTTGCGCCATGAAGATTTGTACGGGTATAAAAATATCTGGCTGAGCATAAAGGTAATAGGGCCGGATTCTTCTTTTACCATTAAGAGAGAATTTACGCTTGCAGATAACTCCAAATGGTTCGGATCTTCTATAGATGATATTGTTGAACACAGAATTAAATTCAATACCCAACCTATCCCTCTAAAAAAAGGTAACTACAGTTTTGTTATCCGTCAGGAAATGCGGGAAGACCCCTTACTGCATGTGTTAAATGCAGGCATCCGTATAGAAAAGTTTAAACAATGAGCTTCTTTCATAAACATCAGCTAAAAGTTGTTACCGTTATATATTGGGTGATGCTGATTTATATGGTAGCGGCGTTAGGCTGGTGGTTCATCGCATTAAACAAGCAGAACAATGCAATGGCAACATACAAGATGGCTGAACTTAAAAGAGATGATATTGCTTTTGAACAGAATGTGTCTGTTATTGAAGAAGAACGTAAACGCAAAACCGCTCAATATATAGGAGAGGGGGTTACTTTTTTATTATTGATGATCATTGGCGCCGCATTTGTTTTTAGAAGCGTAAGGAGGCAATTGGTTATATCGCAACAGCAGCAAAATTTTATTATGGCTGTTACGCATGAATTGAAAACGCCCATTGCCGTTACACAATTAAACCTTGAAACATTGCAAAAACGCAAACTGGAAGAAGCTACAAAAGAAAGGTTAATTACCAATACCATTATTGAGGCCAATAGGTTAAATCAAATGTGTAACAATATTTTGTTGGCAGCTCAAATAGATGCGGAGCATTATAAACAAGACTGGGATGAAGTGAATTTCTCCTCCTTGGTATCAGCATCTGTAAAAGATTTTTCTATAAGATACCCCGGCAGAAATATTGAACTGATTACAGAGGGAGACTTTTTTATTAATGGAGAATTGCTGCGGCTGCAAATGCTGGTAAATAACCTTATAGAAAATGCTTTGAAATATTCTCCAAAAGAATCATCTGTAGTGGTAGAATTAAAGCATGCCGATGAAGGGAAAATAACATTGCTGGTAAAAGATGAGGGGCAGGGAGTTGCAGATAATGAAAAGAAAAAAATATTCGAAAAATTTTATCGTTCGGGTAATGAGAATACAAGAAAGGCAAAAGGAACCGGACTGGGCTTATATCTCTGTAAGCGCATTGTACAAAAACATCATGGTAAAATTTCGGTAAGCAATAACCATCCCAAGGGAACTATTTTTACAGTAACAATTTAATTATGGCATCACAAAAAGGGATTATCCTGCTGGTAGAAGATGAAGAAAATCTTCACGAAGCATTGAAATTAAACCTGGAACTGGAAGGGTATGAAGTTGTATCTGCATTCACAGGAGCAGAAGCATTGAAGGCAATTAACAACGAATATTTCGACCTTGTTATTCTGGATGTGATGTTACCCGAAATAGATGGCTTTGCCGTTACAGAAACTGTTCGGGTGCAAAATAACGATGTGCCTATCTTAATTCTTAGTGCAAAAAATACCGGTGGAGATAAAATTACTGGCCTCAGAAAAGGGGCAGACGATTATCTTACCAAACCTTTTAATCTTGAAGAATTATTGTTACGTGTAGAAAAAATGATTGACAAAAACAGGCGTATTCAGGTAAAATCAACCGTTGGCGATACATATGCATTTGGTAATTGTTTTATAGATTTTAAAGCACAGGAAATAAAAACAGTTGACGGGAACCCGCTTCAAATCAGTAAGAAAGAAAATATGCTGCTAAAGCTACTGATAGAAAATGAAGGGGAGGTAGTAACCCGCGAAAAAATATTACAGGTAGTTTGGGGTTATAACGTTTATCCCACTACCAGAACAATTGATAATTTTATCCTCAACTTCAGAAAATATTTTGAGAAAGACAGCCGCAGCCCCAGGCATTTTCATTCGGTTCGTGGGGTTGGGTACAAGTTCACAAAGTGAATAGCTTTTTTACCTGCCATAGATTTATTAACAACGTTCTGCAACATTTAGTTTTCAAAAACAATTCTGCTAAGTTTGTTGCAAAGCGTTTTGTATGAGCTTAGCTACTGTTATAGATTTTTTAGAACCTGTTTCTCTTGATGCAATAAATGATGATGAATCGTTTAGAGATACCCAACTTGGAAAACATGTGTTAGTATACGACGATGTTTTTCCCGATGTGGCAGATGCAGATGTGGTAATTATCGGTTGCGATGAACAAAGAGGTGCCGGTTTTTTAAAAGCACCTGCCGGCTCTGCCAATGAAATACGAAAAGCATTTTACAACTTATATCACTGGCATAAAGATGTAACCATTGCTGATATTGGCAATGTAAAAACAGGAGCAGCCATTGCAGATACTTACGCTGCCATAAAATTTGTAGTGAGTGAACTGATTGCCATGGGAAAAAGAGTGGTCATTATTGGCGCTTCGCACGATGTTACCCTGGCTCAGTATGCAGCGTATGCCGAATCGAAAATAATTTGCGAAGCCGTATGTGTAGATGCCAAAATAGACCTTGATATGAATAGTGCACTACCGGCAGATAAATTTCTAATGCAGGTATTAACCGGTGAGCCTAATTTCATTAAACACTATCATCATATCGGATTTCAAAGTTATTTGGTGCATCCGCAAATGTTAGAAACAATCGATAAACTTAGGTTCGATTGTTACCGTGTTGGAAAAGTAAAAGAATCTTTAGAAGAGATGGAGCCTGCTATCCGCAATGCAAATATTTTTTCTTTTGATATTACTGCCATACAACATGCTCATGCTCCCGTAAATAAATTAACACCAAATGGTTTTACCGGTGAAGAAGCTTGTACATTAATGCAATATGCAGGTATGAGTACGAATCCCTGCAGTGTGGGTATATACGGTTACCTGCATACACAGGATACGGATGGTTTAAGTGCAAAACAAATAGCCCATATGATTTGGTACCTGATGGATGGCGTTTATAAAGGCAAACAGGAAAGTGTTTTGGATGAGAAGAGTAATTTTAACGAAATACATCTTGCTTTTGCTGAAATAGATACAGTATTCCTTCAAAGTAAAAAAACTGGAAGATGGTGGATGCAATCCCATGATGGTAAAATGATCCCTTGCAGCAAAGCAGATTATATCATTGCTTCACATAACGAAATTCCTGAACGCTGGATGAGAATGGTAGAGAGAAATTAAATGTAATGCACAAGTATGCAAGTGTATAGGTGAAAATAATAAAACCCCGACAGTATTTCAAGTGCTGTCGGGGTTTTAACTCTATATGAATACCTCATCAATTACCATATATGTGTTCTTTGCTCCGGGGCTTTATACATCTTATCACCGGCTTTAATACCGAATGCTTCATACCATGCATCTATATTGGTAACAGGTGCATTGGTTCTATGAATACCGGGAGAATGAGGGTCTGTTTTAATTAACTGTGCTTCTGTGTCTGGCAAGGTGTTGTTTCTCCAAACCTGTGCCCAACTTAAAAAGAAGCGTTGTTGTGGTGTAAACCCATCAATCTTTTTACCTTCTTTAAACTGTTTGGTTTTGGTGAATGCTTCATAAGCAATGCTCAGGCCACCAAGATCTGCAAGGTTCTCACCTAATGTTAAGCGGCCTTGCACATGAATACTGTCCTGTACTGTTAGTGCATCATATTGTTTTACAACTTCGTCTGCCTTTGTTTTAAATTTATCTGCATCTTCTTTTTGCCACCAGTCTTTTAAATTACCAACAGCATCAAATTGCCTGCCCTGATCATCAAAACCATGTGTCATTTCATGGCCAATTACAGCAGCTATGCCGCCATAATTAACGGCATCATCAGCTCCAAAATCAAAGAAAGGGAATTGTAAAATCCCTGCAGGGAAGGTAATATCATTATTGCTTGGGCTGTACTGCGCATTAATGGTTGGCGGTGTCATGCCCCATTCAGTCCTGTCAACAGGTTTACCCATTTTATTTACATTGTAGTTGTAAAACCACTTGCTACAGGCCCTAACATTTTTGTAAAAATTATCAGCAGAGATCTCAATACCTTCATAAGCTCTCCATTTGTCGGGGTATGCTATTTTTTTTGCAAAAGCATTTAATTTTTCCAATGCTTTTTGTTTGGTGGCATCGGTCATCCAATCCAGCCGTTTAATACGTTCTGCAAATGTTGCCTGCATGTTATTTACCAATTCAACCATATAAGCTTTTGCTTCAGGCTTAAAATACTTTTCTACATACAATTGGCCAATAAGGTCTCCCAGCATTCTGTCTATCATGCCACTCATTTTTTCCCAGCGGGGTGTAGGTACTTTTTGGCCCGTTTGTACTTTGGTAAACTCAAAATCAGCATCAACAAATTCATGGCTTAGATAAGGAGCAGCGCTTCTTATAACATTCCATCTTAAATAACTTTTCCAGTCGCTCAAAGGCACTTCAGTAAGCATATTATTTACTTTCTTTAAGAATTCCGGATTGCCAGCCAGTACGCTGTCTGCTCCATTAATCCTCGCGGCTTTTAACAAAGAAGCCCAATTCATATTTGGGGTGGTGGCGCTTAAATCACTCACCGCAAATTTGTGGTAAGTTTTATTGGGGTCGCGCATTTCAATTCTACTGTATTGTGCATTGGCAAGTGCTGTTTCAATTTTTAAAACAGAAGCTGCACTTAAAGCAGCAGTGGCGGCATCTTCACCTACCAGGGAAAACATTTTTTGTAAATGCGCTTTATAGGCATCGCGGATTTTGGTACTGCGGGCATCATCTTTTAAATAGTAATCTCTGTCTGGCAGGCTGGTGCCTCCCTGGCCAATAGAAGGGATATAAGCCATTACATTTTTCCTGTCTGGCCCAACATTCATACTAAATAAAGCACTTCCCATGCCATTGGTACGCAGGGAGATTACTTCATTCAAAATATCTGCAGAGGCTGTTATGTTGTTTATTCTTTCCAGGTCTGCTTTAATGGGTTGATAGCCCTTTGCTTCAATAGCAAGGCTATCCATTCCGCTTTTATAAAAATCGCCGATGATCTGCGTTTTCCTGTCACGGTTGGCAGTGGCCATGGCGTCTTCCAATAATGTTTTTAAACGCTTAGAGCTTTCCTGGCGCAGTTCGTCAAAACTTCCCCAACGTGTTCTGGAAGCCGGTACAGGATTATTTTTTACCCAGGCGCCATTGGCATACTGGTAAAAATTATCGCCGGGTTTTACAGTAAGGTCCATATTGGCCTTATCAATGTATTTTTTCTTCTCGGGTGGCGTTTTTTTAATGGGTTTCTTGCCTTCATTTGCCATTGCCACACTGCTAAATAAAACAGCGGCAATTAATAAATGATGTTGTACTTTCATTGCTATTTTTTTAAGGCACTGAAATTAGTGATAAGCCTTATTGATTGTACAGTTAATCGATAAACACATAAAATAATCGGTATGCGATCTGGCAAAACCCAATATAGAATATATACGCTCTGTAGCTCCTGCTTTTTACTATTTGCTTTAGTATTCAGTTCCTGCTCTGTAGAAAAAAAGATCAGCAAACAGGCCCGGCAAAATATTTTAAACGATAACAGTTTTACAGCTGCCCATACCGGTATTGCTTTGTACGATGTAGCTGCAGGAAAATACGCTTACCAGTACCAAAGCAACAAATATTTTGTGCCTGCCAGCAATACCAAGCTTTTAGCCTGTTATGCTGCTATGAAATATTTAGGAGATAGTATTACCGCTTTTCAATATATAAAAGACGGTGATGAATATACTGTAAGGTTTACCGCAGATCCCACATTGCTGCACCCGGATTTTAAGCAACAACCTGTTGTAGACTTTTTTAAAAAAAACAGCGGCAATATTACCATCGTTTCACCATCATGGCAAAGCAGAAAATATGGTAGCGGCTGGGCATGGAACGATTATGATGCAGATTATATGCCGGAAAGAAGTGCTATGCCGGTATACGGTAATGTGGTACACTTTGAAAAGAAAGGCAATAATGTTATTGTAATACCTAAAAATTTTAAAGATTCCTTATACCTGTTAGCAGATACCCGTAGCAGTAATGTGCAAATAGGCAGAAAAGAGAATGCTAATATTTTTGAACTGAAAAAAGGAAAATCTGCATTCGCTGCAACAGATATTCCTTTCATCACTTCTAATGATCTTAATGTTGAATTGTTATCCGACACCTTACACCAGGA
Organism: Sphingobacteriia bacterium; assembly: GCA_017304675.1. Classification (GTDB taxonomy): domain Bacteria; phylum Bacteroidota; class Bacteroidia; order Chitinophagales; family Chitinophagaceae; genus CW01. Next base: position 489,006 of record JAFKLS010000018.1, on the reverse strand, counting down.
GCTAACGCTTACGGATGCAGAAGTGGCTAACGGGCACTGGCATTCATTTAAATCTCAGCCAACTGATTCGCTGCTGAAAATAATGATGCACAGGAGTGATAATTTTTTTGCAGAACAAACATTATTAATGGTAAGCCAGCAATTATTAGGGGTAATGAGCGATGCAAAAGTGATAGACACTTTATTAAAATCTGATTATGCTTCTTTTCCTCAAAAGCCACGCTGGGCTGATGGCAGTGGGTTAAGCAGGTATAATTTAATAAGTCCTGAAGACTTTGTTACATTATTGGCTAAAATGAAAAATGATTTTAGCTGGAACAGAATAACAGGCATTTTACAAACAGGTAACGAGGGTACATTAACCGGCTTGTATAAAAATTATTCCGGAAAAATTTATGCCAAAACAGGAACCTTGAACGGTGTGGTGGCTTTAAGTGGCTTTATTACCACCAATAAAGGCAAACAATACATTTTTTCTGTAATGGTGAATGCACACCAATCTTCTGCAAGTAATATTCGCAAAGGAATTGAGAAGTTTTTATCGGGAGTGATGGATAAGTATTAATTGCATTTCATTCCCTCTCAGAAACTATCTTTGCCGCAAATAGAGATTCTATGTTACAAGTGAATGTTTTGAGGAACAATCCTCAATGGGCGAAAGAAAAATTAGCAGTAAAACATTTTAAACAACCGGAACTGGTTGATACAATTATTGCTTTGGATGATGAGAGAAAAAAAACACAGGCAGCGTTCGATTCCATTCAATCAAAAATAAATTCGGCTTCTAAAGAGATTGGCAATTTAATGAAGCAAGGCAAAAAGGAAGAAGCAGAAAGTTTAAAAAATGATGTTGCCGCATACAAGTTGCAGGTTACAGATTTTAATGACTCTTTGCTTAATATTGAAAAACAATTGCACGACACTTTAGTGCAGTTGCCTAATCTTCCTGCAGATATTGTTCCTGTTGGTAAAACCCCTGAAGAAAATGTTGTTGTAAAAGAAGGTGGTGTAAAACCCAATCTTTCTGCTAATGCAAAACCACATTGGGATTTGATTAAAGAATATGATTTGGTTGATTTTGAATTGGGCTCAAAAATTACCGGAAGCGGGTTCCCTTTGTACAAAGGGAAAGGTGCAAGGTTGCAACGCGCCATGATTGAATATTTCCTGAACTTCAATACTGCTGCAGGTTATACAGAATATATTCCACCTTTCATGGTGAATGAAGCGAGTGCTTATGGCACCGGTCAGTTACCTGATAAAGAAGGGCAGATGTATCATGTAACGGAAGATGGTTTTTATTTAATTCCAACGGCAGAAGTTCCGGTAACCAATATTTACAGAGATACGATTTTGAAAGAAGATGAGTTACCGATTAAGATGACAGCTTACTCTCCTTGTTTCAGAAGAGAGGCCGGAAGCTTTGGAAAAGATGTGAGAGGATTGAATCGTGTACATCAGTTTGAAAAAATAGAGATCATTCAGATTGTAGAGCCGCAAAAGAGTTATGATGTTTTGGAAGAAATGGTGGCACATGTTGAAGCATTGTTAAACACGCTGCAACTGCCTTACAGGGTTTTGCGTTTATGTGGCGGAGATATGGGTTTTGCTTCTGCACTTACCTACGATTTTGAAGTGTACAGCGCAGCACAACAACGTTGGCTGGAAGTGAGCAGCGTGAGCAACTTTGAAGGCTTTCAAACAAACAGATTAAAATGCAGATATAAAAGCAATGAAGGTAAAACACAGTTAACGCATTCCTTGAATGGAAGTTCATTGGCATTGCCAAGAATCTATGCTGCATTGTTAGAGAACAATCAAACAGAAAACGGGATTAATATTCCAAAAGCGTTGCAGCCTTATTTTGGAGCGGAGAAAATTTAAGTTCTTTTACACTTTTGTCTTGGATACAAAAGTGGATCAAAAAATCAAGCCAAAAGGATATTCAACACCTTTTGGCCTTTTTTATGCTTCAGCTACTGAATAAAGAGAATTGAACAGTAGAATTACTATTGTACAAGTCTCAGCAGCACAAAAGCAATATCAAGGCATAATCAGAAAAACGTGTTGAATATCGTTTTTCTGTGTCCTTTTTTGGACAAACAAAAAAGTACAATAGAATCTAATACTTAATAATCACTTTTGTTCCAACGGGAAGCGCATTATACATCTCAGTAATGTATTCATTTTTAGTGCTTACGCAGCCGAGTGTCCAGTTCTGGTATTGATCTACGGCAAACTCTTCATGTGGCCAGGTGCCATGAATGCCAATATCGCCGCCTATTTGTGCATTTTGCGGGATTAATCCCTGTGCTTTTCTCTCGTTAAATTTCTGGTAACTTTCTTCATTTGGGTAATCGAGTGCCAGGAACTTATTCCATCTGTGATGGTCTTTTTTAGCAACAATGTGAAAGGTGCCTTCTGGGGTTCTTCTATCTCCCTGGTACATTTTATCACCCATGTCTTTACTTCCGAAAACAACAGGGTAGGTAATCAGCCAATTGTTATTGGCATCATACAACTTCATTTCATAATTGTGTTTGATGATTACAATGTAATAATCATCGGGGTTGGCTACAGGGCGTTTAAAGGAAGTGCATAAAAAAATAACTGTAGCACAAATGCTGAACAACAAGATCTTCTTCATACAGGCATTTTTTCTAAAACGGAAACTACAGCAAAACAGTATGTAAAGGGTACGGTTTTACAAAAAATTATCTTAAAAGAAAGAGAAAGTGTATTCAGGATTCCCGTCATTCCGGCTTGATACGGAATCTAATTTGGTAAGATACTGAATAAAGCTTCGCTTTTTCAGCATGACTGATAAGCACTATCTTCCACTAACAATAATGATCTTGGTTGCCATGTGTTCGGTATTGGTATCATCTGTAACCAATACCAAATACACCCCACTCGCTATTTTTTCCCCTTTATAATTTCTGCCATTCCAAACTGCCTGCCCACCTAATGCCATTGTTTGGAAAACGAGTCTGCCATTAGGTTCTGCAATTTTCACCAGCGCATTATCTACCAGCCCTCTTATGGCAATAGTACCGTTATAGCCCGGAGGAACAGGATTGGGAAATACCAGTACATTTGAGTTAGTACTGCTACCTTCTGTTGCTGTGCTTCTATAACTGCAAACACCTAAAGCAGTTGAAAAGAACACTTCGCCACTTACGGGATTAATACCAATATTGTTTACATTATTGTCTAATAGAGGAGAGTTGTCTGTGTTAAAGTGTGCAATTACCTGATTGCCTTCTGCAGAAATAAGCCATACCCCATTTTTAGTGCCCACCCACTTTCTATTGGCACCATCAACGGCAATAGCCTGTACCCATTCTTTCATGAGCAGGTAACCTGCATATAGGTCTTGTTTTACAACCGGCCATACGGCATCGCAATTTTGAGAGAAAGCATCTGCAGTGCATTGAACAATGGCAATGCCATTATCTGTACCTATCCATATAAAACTGTTTTTATCTTTTGCAAGGCACAAAACAGTATTGCCGGGTAAATTGCCAAGGCCTACGCCTTGCTGAAACAATTTCCAACGGTCGTCGCTTGTATCATCAACACTGCTGCCATAATTATAGCAATACACGCTATTTGATTTGGGAAGAATCATCCAGAGCTGATTAAAGTCATCTGCAACTATGGGGCCTATTGAATTTTCGGGTGTAGGCGTAGGGATTGTGAACGATTTAAAACTGCCATCCGCTTTTCTTACACTTAAATTTTTTGCTGCACCATAATTACAGATCCATAAATTATTGTTGTTGTCAAAAGACAGCCCGCTTACCCTGCAACTTTTAGGGTCGTAAGAAGGGGTTTGTAAAGAAGAGTTGTATTGCTTGTATATTTTAATATTGTTGCTGCTGATGTTTACCAGCCCTCCTCCAAAACTACCGGCCCAAAAACTCCCGTCAGTAGGATCATTTGCGAGGGTAATAAAATCCAATACGGAATCCAAAACAGGTTTGTTGTAATAGCCAATATTATCCCAGCTATTGTTAGTGAAGGTGTAAATACCATTTTTATTGAGCAGGTATTGCCATAAATTGTTTACAGAGCCTGCTGCTACATATAAATCTTCCTGGTTAAACAATAACTGCCCTGTTGCAATGCCCATAGGCCCGTTAGGCGAATAGGATTGAACCGTGTTGGAAAAATTAGATAAGCCTGTTGTAAAATCGGCTACCCAAATGGTATTGTTATCTGCTAATGCGTTTTTTGCATTAATAATAAGGCCTGGCTGTGTTATGCTCTTTTCAACAGTTCCGTTAGTATTAAGCTGAATAACTTTGGAAATGCCGTTACTCTGCAGGCATAGCAGTAATTTATTTCCTGAAACACTTACATTATTAATGCTGCTGCCGGTTTCATTCCATAAATAATTCCATGTATTGCCATTTAAAATAAAAAGAGAGTCATTTTTCTGAACAACGATTTGCTGGTTACAAAATACCACATTTTGTACGGCACCCGAACTTAAGCCATTGCTGCCGCTGAGGCTGGCCCAATTGGCGAAGTTGGCAGGATTACCTGAAGTGATGGAAATGGTTTTTAGTCCTTGATCTGTAGCTGCAAAATAGCTGGTATTATTTGCAGTAAAACCATTTGTTTTAATATAAGCGCCATTGTTGCCAATAACCCAGGTGTCTTTTATTTCGTAACGGTTGCAGTTAACCACAATAATACCCAGCCCCGTGCTTAAGTAAGCCAATCCGTTAGCGCAATAAACCTGGTAAATGGCTTTATTAGCTGCAATGGTGCTGCGCTTAATATCATTAATGTTTTTAACAATGCCATTTTTTACGATATCTATATTACTGTTACTATAAGCCACAACAACCTGTTGTGTGGCATCGTCCCAGCCAATGGCGTTTACACCTGTTTCAGATAAGCCGTTTATCTTACTATAATGAGTAGCTTCTGCATTTGCATTTATTGAAAAAAAATTGGTTGCAGTAGCGCAGTATATTTTATCTCCCTTAATTACCTGTATGGTGTTTTTATAAGTAAGGTGCTCCCGCCAATTGCCAATTGGCAGTTGGGCGAAACCCTTAATGGTTACACTTACAACCGCAATAGAAAAGAACAGGTTTATTTTTTTAAAGCGAAGCATACCCGAATTTAATTAAGAAACCAATCAGGATTGAATATACTTTCTGATGGTATAAAAATTAGTGAACCACAATATTAATAGCACCAATAAAGCCACTATGATTGTTTTATAGGAAATAAAAATATTAATGTAAATATGCTGTGCCAATAAAAAGCCATATAACCAGTATTGTATGCCGCTGAGAACAATTAATGAAATAAGGATGATGAGTATGTTCTGCGGGAAGAATTGCTTCACTAAGAATTTTTTTAACTGGTATGGGGATGCTCCCAATATAATTAACTGTTGAATTTCGTTTTTACAGGACGCTATCGTTAACTGAATAAATAAAGTGAAGATTAATAATGCGAAAACGAGTAGAACGGCACCTGTAATCCAGCTAATATTTACCACTGTGCTTACAATTTGGCGGTACTTGCTGAATCTTGTTTTATCTGCATCGGTGGCATAGCCATTATCCTTTAAAAATTGAACGAGCTGCGGGTTTCCCGGGTCTTTTGTTTTAATAACAATCCTGGATGGCTGTGTATTAATATTGCCCCCATATTGTTTGTTAGCCCAGTTCATGAAAGTTTCTGGTACAAGCAAAGAAGTAATTCTATCGCTGAAGCCAACAATCCGGCCATTAAAAAGTGCGTATCCGTTTGGCGTTTCTATCTTTACTTTAAACACAATCATCTTCACGTTTTCCTGTGTAAGCTGCGGCAGGTTTTGAGAGAATGAGAATTGAAAATTATAGAAATCAAGAAACATATTGGGTGCAATCATGGGAATGTAATTGCTGTGTTCATCCCAGTTCCAGTCTTTTGTTTGTACATCAATAAAAGAAGAAGGAACACTCTCAAAAGAAATATCGGTGCTAAAAGGAAACCTGTTGCTGAAGCTCTCTACAGAGGCCTTGAATAAGCTTGGTTTAAGTATGCCAACGTCTTCTGTAAAAGGTTGTTGCCTAATGTGTGCAATATCTTCACCTGAAATGAATGTATTGCCATAGGTTTTGTTTGTAAGTTGTTTGTTTATAACCAGAAAATTGGCAATGCTGTCTTGGTTTGTTTTGCTATTCAGCAAGCTATTGTAATTTTCCTGTAACTGTACTGCAGCCAAAATAAGAAGCATGGCAATGGATAACCCCAGTACAGCAAAAATAAATTTGGTTCTGCCGGCAGCTGTTTTTATTAATTTTTTCAGTATCGAATTCATTTTTCTTTTTTGCAAAAAATTAATGCTGATTAAATGAACGGATTATTTGTACAGACCGATATATCGGAATGAATATTTATAAATTCAATTTTCGTGTATAATTAAATCTGTCGTCATCATCCAAATCAGTCAAAATAAACCCGGCATTTCTTTTTGCACATTCTTCTTCTATAAGCGTTGCGGCGTTATTGCTATTGGCCTGGTCTAAATGACTAAAAGGTTCATCTAACAGTAATATTTCAAAAGGTTGTATCAGTGCTCGTATAATAGCTGCCCGTTGTTGTTCTCCATAGCTGCATAGCATTGCTTTTTGTTGCAATATATGGCCAATACCCAGCCTGTTTGCCATGGTATCAATCATATTGCTTTCGTACAATGGTTTTTGTAAAACCCTTTTCAGTTCTATGTTCTCACGTATGGTGAGCTGAGGAAACAAGCGCAGGTCTTGAAATACAATACTTATATGTTGTTGCCTGGCCTGTGCTATTTGTTCTGCGGTAAGTTGCCGCATATCTTCCTGATTGTATAGAACACTGCCACTAAAATCGTTTCTAAGTTTATAAAGAATATGTACTAATGTGGTTTTTCCGCTGCCGCTGGATGCTTTTATTTTTACAAATTCGCCGGAAGAAAAAGTACATTCTTTATTCCACACATCAGAATTACTGATGGTAGTTTTCTCTTTAAGTGGAATGGGTACAATATGCTTGATTGAAAGCTGCATAAATAAAAAAGATTGCCTCTTTAAGAGGCAATGTGTAATGAATTATCTGATTATAACGGGCAGGTAAATCAGTTTTAAGAAAGAGAGGTTTTTAATGTCTTCTACCGTTTCCTGTTGTTTCAGCGGAGAACTGATATTCGGTATCAGTTTTAGTAGAGTTGCCAGACTGTTTTGTTTTTCATCTTTTAATCTTATTTCATACTCACCTTCAATTGCAGAGCCGTTAAAGTTTGCAGAGGTAAAAATGATGTCTTTGAACGTGGCTTTTAGCTGTGCCATCAGTTGTTTAGTGCCATCGCTTTTGCTGTTGTCGTCGAACGAATTGAATATTTGTTGCATATCAATATAACCGGCTACAGCTTTACCCTTTATTTTCACTATGATATCATTGGCTATTTTTGCTTTTCCTATGCCTTCCAAATATTGCTGATAGGTTAAAGAATCGCTGGCAATGGTAAAATTCTTATCGTCGGCACGTACCAGCAATCCTATTTCCCGGGCCAAATTATTTTCGGTATAAGTGTTGCCTTTTTTTGCCAGCAAGCCGGCTTCTACAGCTTTATCTAAAACCTTATTCAGGCTGATTTTATCTGCAACAGGTGCATTGATGATGAGTTTGGCAGATGGTTTTTTACGCGGATCTGCAGTCATCGTAAAATCTGATACCACTACGGCGATATCGCCTTTAAGACACTTATAGATGTCGTTGGTATTAAAACCATTCTTTTCTATAAACCCGTTTACCAAACTTTCCACTTCAAGCTCTTTGAGTATACCATTGAATATTTCAGGATTAAAACTTGCCAGAAAAAAGCCATCAATGTTTTGTGATGGGAAATGTTCTATCATGGAAAGGTTTACGGTTGGGCCGGCATATTTTTTAAGAAGGGCGCTTAATGTAGCATTGGTATATGTTTTAGTTTTCCCAACAATTTTACCATTATCAAAATTGAATGTTGCAACAGAATAATTGTTTTGTAACAATTCCTCAAGTTTAGGTATCTGCATGGGCAATGCGCTTAATGCATTGATTATATCTGTGGTACTTTTATATAGATACCCATCGGCTTTTTCTGTAAACATTTCTGTGAATATTTTAACAGAACCAATACTCTCTTTCTCTTTTAAATCGTAATAACGGCTTACTTCTTTTTTTAGTTCATCTATTTTATTGATGCTCTCCTTGTTTTGAACTTTTATGGTGGAGTTGTCTAAAGAAATTACATTGGCAGATGGTGTATATTGAAGAAAAGTAACAATAGCATTGGTTTTATTCCAGGAAACCATTATGTTATCGTTAAACTCAAAATAGCTGAAATTCTTATCTTTCTTAACAATCAATGTATCCCTCTTGTCAATGCTTTGAATATAAGAACGCAATTGTGCGGAGTCTGTAATATTTACCAGCAGGCTAAGAAAATTAAGCGTGCCTTTGCCGGAAAATGTTTGTTGCTCAGTGAAGAAACAAAATTTATCCCTCCAATTTATACCGCAATTTTTTAAGCTATCAAACTTTGGTTTTGTTTTTATATAGGCCGAATCCGTATTGAAAACCTTTTTCAACAGGCTGTCGAGTGAAATGTTGCCGTTATCCAGTTTGTTAGCTAATAAAGAAGCATCGGTTATCATTACAGAACTGGCTTCTTTAGGAATGTATTTTGCTTCTTTAATATTTTTATTAGAGCAGGAAACAATAGTGGCTGCCAAAAACAATAAGCATATGCCCTGCATAAAATACTTCTTCATATAAGTGTTTTATGCGTTGAAGATAAAACGATTATTTTAAGGCAGAATAAATAGCCTCCTGAATTTTCGGACGAATATTTAACTGGCCAAGCTTGTTGTTATCCCTGGTGGGGTTTACCCTGTTTGATAAAAATATGTATACCAGGTTTTGCTTAGGATCTACCCATACGCAGGTTCCGGTAAAGCCTGTGTGACCAAAGGTTTCAGGCGATGCGGATTTGCAAGGATAAGGTTCTTTTCTGTTTGCATTGTCTTTCTCCGGTTTATCAAAACCATAACCTCTTCTGCTGAAATTACTGTGATAAGCGGTAAACAGCTTTACGGTTTCTTCTTTTAAATAACGCTTCCCATTCAGCTCGCCGCCATTTAAAAGCATCTGGTATAGCTGGGCAAGGTCGTATGCATTACTGAATAATCCGGCATGGCCTGCCACCCCGCCAAACATGGCAGCGCCTTCATCGTGTACATCTCCCTGTATCAATTGCCTGCGGAAATGCTTTTCCAATTCTGTTGGAACAATATTGTTGAGAGGCATTACTTCTCTTGGCCTGAATGTGGTAGTGGTCATTTGCATAGGCGCATAAAAATTTTCCTTTGCATATTCGTTCAGAGGCTTACCACTAACGGCTTCCACAATTTTACCCAGGAAAATGAAATCGTTATCACTATACACATAGTGATGGGGTTCTGGCAATAATTTGCTTTGTAAAATGCGTTTGTAGAGGGTATCCTGCCAATCGTTACGCACATATAAATTTTCTGCTGCCCTAAACTGGTGCTGTGCATCTTTTATTGGAGAAAATACGTTCCATTTCGGCTCTCCGGTTGCAGTGTCAATTACTTCTTTATAGAAAGGAATGAATTCTTTTAACCCTGCCTGGTGCAATAAAATGTCTTTTATTTTCAGGGGAGCTTTATCGGTTCCTTTTGTCCAGCTTAAATAATCACCGATGGTTTTTTCCAGATCAACTTTTCCCTCCTCATACAATTTCATGATGGAAACTGTTGTTGCAGAAACTTTGGTAACTGAAGCAAGATCAAAAACCATGTCTTTGTTCATTTCCTGATTGCTGTTATAAGAAGTATGGCCAAATGCTTTGTGGTAAATCACTTTTCCATCTTTTGCCGCTAATACAACACAGCCGGGAAAAGCGCCTTTTAATATAGCATCGTTGGCAATGGAATCAATTACATTTAATTTTTCGTAATTAACGCCATTTACATTTGTTGCAGGAAAATAATTATTGTACACAATGCCGCTGCCAAATTTAAAGTTGTTGCAAACTGTTACAGGTAATTTCCCTTTTGCCTGAATGTTTCCTGCAAGCCAGTCTGCCACTGCATTTTGAATAACATCATCATCTTCATAAGCAACCAATACATTATTGGCGCCACACAAATTTTTTGCTGCATACGGATTACCGAAAACAATATTAATGCTTTGCGGAAGTGCCTGTAAACTGTTTAACAAATAAAGGGAGGGTTTACTGATGCTGAAATTATTTGCCGGTCTTCTGCTAAAATTATGCAGGCCCACAATCACTACATCGTAGTTTTTATTTTTAATGCCGGTGATAAGCTGTTCGGCGCCTGCGCTGTCTGATTTATCTGTAGGAATTACTTTATTCAGGTCATCCATTACCTGTGTGCCAATGTTTGCTTTGCTGCCGAACAAATACACATCTGCATTGTATTCTTTTCTCAATCTTGCTGCAATCGTATTTTCATTGGGTGCGCCAATTGAAACATAAGCAATTCTCTTTCCACCGTTTTGAGTAAGCGGTAATAAGGTTGTATTGTTGTTGCTTAATAATGTGATGGATTGCTCAACAATTTTCTTTTTCAGTTCAACAGTATTGGCATTCAAATCCTGCACCAGGTGATTGGTCTCGATTGGTTGAATATGATTCAACCCCAAATTGTATTTCGCCAGTAATATTTTTTTCACCCTTGCATACAATTCTTTTTTCTTAATGGCTTTATGTTTCATGGCATCTAATACCATGTCAATGGCTAATGGCACATCTTCAGGCAGGCATAGCATATCGTTTCCTGCAATTACGGCTTGCTGGGAAGCTTTCCCTGAAGGATAAAATTTGGTGATGCCTTGCATACCCAACCCATCGGTAAATGTTAAGCCTTTAAAGCCCATTTCATTTTTCAATAATTCTGTTACGTTTTTGTATGAAAGTGATGTTGCCTGATTAGAAGTTGTATCAATGGCCGGAATAAACAAATGCGCCACCATAATACTGCCCACACCTGCTTTAATGAGTTCTTTGAAGGGGTAGAGCTCTAATGAATCTAATTGTGCTTTTGTTTTATTGATAACAGGTAAATCCTTGTGCGAATCAACAGCCACATCTCCATGTCCCGGAAAATGTTTGGCACAAGCCATTACATTTTGCTCCTGCATGCCTCTCATATATTCAATACCATACAAAGCAACTTTGTATTTGTCTTCTCCAAAACTTCTGTCGTTGATAACAGGATTATCGGGATTATTATTTACATCAACATCGGGGGCATAGTTTACATGAATGCCCATTCTCCTGCATTGTTCTCCCACTACTTTTCCAAATTGGCGCACCAGTGTGGCATCTTGTAAAGCTCCCATCATTAACTGGCGGGGAAAACTGATCACACTATCCAAGCGCATTCCCAAGCCCCATTCGCCATCAATGCAGATCATTAAAGGTGTTTGCGAAATGCTTTGATAATAGTTGGTTAAGTTGGCTTGACGAACCGGCCCTCCTTGAAAAAAGCACAATCCGCCAACTTTATACTCTTTAATAAGTTTTATTACCTGATCAATATGATCTTGCCCCAAATTACTATGTGCTCTTACGATCATTAGCTGCGCAATGCGTTCTTTTTTAGATAGTTTTTTGAAAACACTATCTACCCAATGCTTGGATTGTTTGGTTTCTTTAAAAAAATCCTGACCGAATAAAGCAGTTGTGCATAGAACAAATACAAGTGGCAAGAAAATCTTTCTCATAGTATAATCTTAAAGACACAAGATAATTATTAAATAAAAAAACCGTCAGAAAGATTGACGGTTTTTGCGGTTTTTTATTTTTTATGACCTAATTGGCTTCTTCTTCCGGCATTTCGGTAAGTTGCGGATCAATATTATTCGCTTTTAAAATATTGAACCATTTTACCATTTTTTTACGGTCGCTATCGTATACCCTTTCAAAATCCATATCCGGATATACTTTTTCAAAATATTTTTTTATGGCTTTAGCATCTTTTTCCGAAGGCAAAGCTTCTGCACTTTTATCCATTGCCTGAAAAATGTTTACAAGGTTTACATTTTCGCGAATGGTATACACTTCAATGCTTTCCAAATGAGAAAAATTATGTACTCTACTACTAACAAATTTGGTGCTGTTATCATCTAAAGAACGAACAATGGCACCATCATTTTTGCTGCTAACTAATTCAAACAGTCCGCCGAAGCCGGATACTGAGATCAATTTACCGTATTCCATATACAAATTTTAACGGCTGCAAAGTAAGGGAAATGCAATTGATATTAATACGATTTATTGGGCGATTTCTTTCAGCACATTGTCTATCCTTGTTTTTATGGCGTCGTAATCGGTAAATCCACGGCTGATTAAGTAGAGTTTAGAATCGGATATTTGAATGAACACACAAGGGAAGCCAGTTACCCTTAATTGCTTGCATAATTGAAATTCGTAGTAGGCTTTTTCTTTATACTTACTGCTATGAAGTTTTGTGTAAAAATCATCCGCATTCATATCATACTTGGCTAATAAATGCCTGTAGGCCTCATCATCGGTAAGGTCTCTTCCTTCGTAGTTTAAAGCATATTGCAAATCGCTGGCAAATGCAACTTGCTGGTTAGGGTAAATTTCTTTAAACACACAGAGGGCAATGGCTGGTTTTTCAGAACTAAGAAACCAATCACTTTTTTCGGGGTTAAAAGCATGCCATAAAAAGTCTTCTCCAAATTTAATACCTGTTAATTCCTCTACATGTTTATAGTGGCTTGTAATAACCGGGGCAATGGTTTGTATGGAAGTGGGTTGCTCGCCAATAATCATACCGCCGCTCAATACCTCGTTATCTAACTTATCGGCATATTCTTCTGCAATTGTTTTAATAACGGGGCTAAATCCGTAACACCATCCGCAATAAGCGTCATAACAATAAATAAGTATTGGTTTCATAATACAAAGAAACAATGTATATTTTAACAACATCGTTCATCAACAAAAATTTCCTTCAATCAATATTTCTATACTTTTGCAACGTTAAACTTCAAACATTAACCATTAAACTTAATCATATGCCGGGATTTGAATTATGGGGCGAGGAAGAAAGAAAAGAAGTAAGCGATGTACTGGAAACAGGTATCCTGATGCGTTACGGGTTCGATGGCCCACGTAAAGGGATATGGAAAAGCATTGAACTGGAAAAAGAGATCTGCAAAACATTTGGAAGTAAATATGCACAATTAACCAGCAGCGGTACAAGTGCTTTAACTACTGCTATGGCGGCACTGGGCATAGGTGCAGGCGATGAAGTGATTATGCCTTCCTTTACTTTTGTTGCCAGTTTTGAAGCGGTGCTAAGCATTGGAGCAATTCCTGTTTTAGTGGATGTTGATGAAAGCCTGACCCTGAACCCGCAGGCTGTATTAAATGCCATTACCCGCAAAACAAAATGTGTGATGCCTGTGCATATGTGCGGCAGTATGGCAGACATGGATGCATTGAAAGCCATTTGCGACGAACATAATTTAATATTACTGGAAGATGCCTGCCAAAGTATTGGTGGAACTTATAAAGGGAAATTTTTAGGAACAATCGGGCATGCCGGAACATTTAGCTTTGATTTTGTAAAAACAATCACTTGTGCAGAAGGTGGTGTGGTGATGACCAACGATGAAGCTGTATATGTAAAATGCGATGGTTATACGGATCATGGCCACGATCATAAAGGAGTTGATAGAGGTGCCGATCTTCATCCATTTATCGGATATAATTTCCGTATCAGCGAATTGCATGCAGCAGTTGGGCTGGCGCAGATTAAAAAGTTGGACACATTCCTGGCCATTCAAAAAAAGAATCATGCACAGTTAAAAAATATTTTGGCTCAGTTGCCTGAAATTTCTTTCAGAACAATACCTGATGCAACTGGTGATAGCTGCACTTTCTTAAGCTGGTTTCTGCCAACTGAAGACATTACGAAAGCTGTTGTTGCTGAATTAAAAGCGCAGAATATTGTAGCGGGTAATTTTTACTGGTATGCCAATAACTGGCATTATATAAAGCAATGGCAACATTTAAAAGAGGCAACTACTTTGTATAACCTGAATGAAGAACAAAAAACTGCTCTTTTAAAACTGCAAACACAGGATTTCTCTGTAAGCGATGCTATTATGAGCCGCTGTATCTCAACTTCCATTAGTTTATTATGGTCGGAAGAACAGGTGAAAGAGAAAGGAGAAAAAATAATTGCAGTTATTAAGAAAGTGCTGGAAAAAGAAAGTATCAATGCATAAAAAGAGAGCCCTTACAGGGCTTTTTTTATGCTACATGCAAGGAATGGAAGTATTTAAAACGCATTGTTCTATTGCCGCCATGTTCTGCCTCATTTCTATCTGTACACAAAACTTATATGGAAACGGATATAGTTTGTTGTGTAAAGCATCGCCCTTCATTTAACATCAATTAACTATTTTTTGTAAAGGAGGTAACATTTTGATATTACCTTCGTTTTACTTTCAAAGATTCGTTTTTTATGAAAAAGTTTTCAGATTATACAGATACGGTTTTGGTGCTTATTATTGCTTCTTGCGCATTGGCATTTGTTCAATACAGGTCTTCCGTAAAATCACTGCCTTGTTATGGCACTAAAACCTGCGAACGCAATTGTTGCTGCCAGAAAAATGAAGAGGAAGGTTTTTCAATATTTCATGGCCCGCTCAATAAGTTTTAAAAGATTAATAAAGTATAGGTTTTATTGAATATTCCCGCTTTGCGGGATTTTTTTTATCTTTTTGTAACAAAAAATCAAAAAATACGTATAACATAGGTAACCTTTAAGAAAAATAACTACATCTTCCGCTGTTTATGACCGAAAAGCAATACAATGAGTGTGTAAACTTATATGCCGACAATGTGTACAGGTTTATAGTTAAGAACCTGAAGCATGAGGAAGATGCAAGAGATATTGTTCAAACTGCATTTGAAAAACTGTGGCGTAACAGGGAAGCGGTAGAACAGGAAAAGAGTAAATCGTATTTATTTACGATCGCTTATAACCAGATGATAGATCATATCCGGAAAAATAAACGGATACATTTAAAAGAAGAATTCAGAGAAGAAGTAAAAATAGGGTTTCAACAACATGGTATCAGTAAGAAAATATTAATGGAAGCTTTGCACCAGTTAAACGAAACCCAAAGAAGCCTGGTTTTATTAAAAGACTATGAAGGATATAATTATGAAGAGATAGGAAAAATTACCGGGTTAACTGCAAGCCAGGTAAAGGTATATTTACACAGGGCCAGGTTAACTTTAAGGGATTATTTGGTAAAACCTGAAAACGTTTTATAAATGAATATCAACAGAAATAATTACGAAGAATATTTTCTACTGTATGTTGATGGTGAATTAACTACAGCCGAAAAAAATGCTGTTGATGCTTTTATAAAACAGCAGCCAGATTTGGAAGCAGAGCTGCTGGCATTACAACAAACTATCCTGCCTCAAGAACAGATATCTTTCTCAGTTAAAGATGCATTGTTGAAAAATGAATTAACGGCAATTAATTCTGCCAATTATGAAGAACAATTCTTATTATATGTAGATAATGAATTAAATGCTGTTGAAAAGGAAGAGGTAAATAAGTTTGTATTGCAGCATCCGCAGTACCAGCAGGTATTTACTGCTTTACAACAAACAAGATTGTATCCGGAACAAGTACTGCATCCGGATAAAACATCACTTTATAAAAAAGAAGAAAGAAGGGTGGTATATCTTTCTTTTAAGAAACTGGCAATAGCAGCCATTTTAATCGGTATGGTTATTTTGGTATGGACCATAAGGCCAGCTGTTCATAACGATTTCACAAATCCGCAGGGGATATCCGGGCCTGTAACTGCTAACAAAGATCGTGATATATTGAAAGGCTCAGTACTGCAGCCGCCGGCATCTTCCCGGCAAACAGAAAGTAATATCTATTCAAACAATAAAGAGATAACTCCTATTGCGGCAAAAGAGATACGCAAAGAAAAAAGCAGTAGAAATAATCATAGTCCGGTAGATGTTGCCAGTTTAAACAATTTAAATCCGGGGCAGTCCGAACCTGTATCTGCAACACCGCAACAGGCCCTGCAAAAGAACGATGCATTGGTTGCAGCAACAGATGCTCCTGTAAAAACAGTACAAACTGCGGCAGGTAATTCAAAAACGGTACAAGCTGCAACAATTGCTGCTCATGAAGATCATCAGCAACAGACCTTAACAAAGCAAACCGTTTATAAGGAGATTGATACCAATGATGATGACGATAACACTCTTTATATAGGTAATTTAGAATTAAACAAAAACAGGGTTAAAGGCTTACTTAAAAAGGCCGGCCGCATTTTTGCGAAACCGAAGAACAATGAGGAGGCAAGTATGGCAATTGCCAGTTTCCCTATCAGTCATTCAAAGTAATTTTTCAGGAAAAACTAAATAGTATTTTATGAAGCAATGGATATTAACATTGGGTATATGCGGATGTGTATTGGCTAGCCACGCTCAAACAGATAGTACCGCAAAAACATCAGACACCATTCAGGTGGGCAATTTCGTGATTGTAAAAACAGGTAAAGAGAATAATGCCTCTTTAAAAAAAGAGAAAGATGTATCGGTTCGCGTTATTGAGGAACGGTTTAAATCTCATCGCCGAAAACAAAATATTCTCAGCACCAACTGGTTTATTTTCGATCTGGGATTTACCAATCTGATTGATAATACAGATTATTCCAAGGCGCAAGGAATGGGCTATTTAAAAACAGCGTATGCGCCTGCGGGGCCCATTACTCAATCCGATATGACACTAAACAGCGGAAAGTCGTCTAACGTTAACTTATGGTTCTTCATGCAAAAACTGAATATTACCCACCATGTATTGAATTTAAAATACGGAATGGGGCTTGAAATGTATAATTTCAGGTACGATAGAAATATCAGTTACAGAAGTACGCCACAACCAATGGTGTTTAAAGACAGTATTGGGTTTAGGAAAGACAAGCTTTATGCCGGATATATAACCGTACCATTAATGATTAACATAACACCAAAACCCAATGTACACAATGCATTTACATTTAGTGCAGGCATTAGTGCCGGGTATTTGATTGACTGGCGTAATAAGCAGATCAGCGATCAGAGGGGCAAGCAAAAATATCGTGGAGATATGTTGTTACAACCATGGAGGTTGGCAGCTATTACAGAGCTAGGGTTAGGGCCTGTGCGATTATATGGCAGCTATAGTTTAAATGCTTTACATAGAGAAGAAACAGGGCTTAACCAAGTGCCCTATGTTGTAGGAATAAGATTTAGCAATTGGTAATAACTAATTTGCAAAGCGAATTTATATACGCTTACAAAGGCAAATCCCCCAACAGGCATTTCATAATACCTGTTGGGGATTATAGTATAATACTGCTCTGCAGATTAATCTTTTTGGTTGGCCATTTTCTCTGCATTTTCTGCCAATTGCAGGCTCTCAATAAATTCATCGATATCTCCGTTAATCACCGCATCTAAATTGTACGAGGTTAATCCTATTCTGTGATCGGTAACCCTTCCCTGTGGCCAGTTATAAGTTCTTATTTTGGCACTTCTGTCGCCGGTGCTTACCAATGTTTTTCTTTGGCGGGCAATTTCTTCTTCCTGCTTGCGTACCTGTTCTTCATATAATCTGGTTCGCAACATTTGCATGGCTTTTTCGCGGTTGCCTAACTGAGTTCTTTCTGTTTGGCAAACCACCACAGTACCTGTAGGAATGTGTGTTAAGAAAACTTTTGTTTCTACTTTGTTTACATTTTGTCCGCCTGCTCCACCACTTCGGGCAGTTTCCATTTTTACATCACTTTCCTTCAACTCAAAATCTACCTCTTCCGCTTCCGGAATTACAGCTACTGTTGCAGCGCTGGTATGTACTCTGCCTTGTGTTTCTGTATTGGGTACACGTTGTACACGGTGTACACCACTCTCAAATTTTAAAGTACCGTATACATCTTCGCCGGTTATTTCCACTACTACTTCTTTGTAACCGCCAACGGTACCTTCGCTTTCACTAACAACGGCAGCCTTCCAGCCTTTTTTAGAGCAATAGCGCAGGTACATACCTAAAAGGTCTCCGGCAAATAAACTGGCCTCATCGCCTCCTGTTCCGGCCCTGATTTCTAAAATGGCATTCTTATCATCCTGCGGGTCTTTCGGTATCAATAATTTGGTCAATTCTTTTTCCAGGCTTTCTTTTTTCAGTTCAAGCTCCGGTAATTCCATTTTGGCCAATTCTTTCATGTCTTCATCATTACCATTTAAGCTTTCTTTGGCAAAATGATAATCTTCTAACACTTTCTTATATTGATCGAAAGGCTGCACAATTTTCTCCAGGGAGCGGTATTCTTTACTGAGTTTCCCAAATTCCTTTTGATTATTGATGATCTCAGGATTGGTTAAAGCAACACCAATTTGTTCAAACCTTGCTTTTATGGCTTCTAACTTATCAATCATAGCACAATTTTCAGGTTGGCAAAAGTAACTGTTAAGATTTAGAAATGATAAATTATGAATGATGAGTTATATATGAAACAAAAAACCACCTTTTTGAAGGTGGTTTTACAAAATTATGAAGAAGCCAATACGGCGATTTATGCTTTTTTGGAGCCGCGGCCCAGCCACCAACCCAAAAAAGCCCCTAAAATGGTTCCGAAAACGGCATTTACTATAACATCTACAAGTATCACCATTCGGCCAATAAGGTGATATTCTGCAAATATGAAAGAATCAATATTAATCTGTATCAAAGCGGTAATAATTAATCCGGTAACAGCCCCTTTAGAAAGATTATTAATGTTAGCCAGTACAAAAATATAAGCCATTAGCAGCCCGTAAGCAAGGCTGCCGATGAATATGTATAAGAATTCAGGCGGGTTTTTCATAAGGCCTGCATACTGCATGGTATGATGTGAATAATAATCCATCAATAAAATGCCGAAAATGAGCCAGCCTAATAAAAAGCCGAGAATCCCGGTTATTATACCGGCAATAATAGTTTTAGTGTTCATTGTTTATTGTTTTAGGGATGAAAATGGTTGACTTGAAAAATAATACATTTTTTTTGTAAATGCAATAGAGTGCAGGATTTGCACATTTGATAATGCGTAAATGTGCAAATGATACATAAGTTTATTATCTTGAACGGCCGATCGATTGTATGAGTTGTATCATTCAATTCCACACTTTATTCAAACCTCACATATGAAAAAATTGCTTTTGTTTGTTTGGCTGCCATTAACATCTTTGGCCCAAACAAAATTCTCTGATTTTAAAAGCTATCCTTTTCCAACAGAATTGTGTACTGTTTTTAAAGATTCTAAAATGGCCTGGGCTATGGACGAACAGGGTAAGCGTAATATATATGTTGCCGGAGCGCCGGACTATAAGCCAAAACGGATTACAGATTTTGGAAAAGATGATGGGCAGGAAATTACGAGTGTGTCTATTTCTAACGATGGCAATTGGGTAGTATTTGTGCGTGGTGGAGATCACGGTGCGAATTGGGAAACAGGTTCTCCTTTAAATCCGGGGTTTGAATTAAATGCATTTAAAGTTCAGGTAGCAAGTGTACCCTTTGCAGGAGGCACAGTAAAATATTTAGCTGAAGGAGATGCTCCACAGATTTCTCCCGATAACAAAACAGTTGTGTTCATTAAAAATAACCAGGCATGGGTTGCACCAATTGATGGAAGTACACCGGCAAAAAATTTATTTACAACAAGGGGTAATGTAAATTCTTTGCAATGGAGTGAAGATGGTAAAAAGTTGGTATTTGTTGCCAATAGAACAGACCATTCTATTATTGGTATTTATACGGTTGGTGAAAACAATCTGCAATGGGTTGCGCCATCTTTCAACAGGGATGCAGTTCCGCAATGGAATGAAGATGGCAGTAAAATCGCTTTTGTAAGAAGGCCTCCTTCCGGTGGAATGCCTGATTCTATCCTGCCCCGCAAACATCAGCCATGGAGTATTTGTGTGGCTGATATATATTCTAATAATATTACCACTATTTATAAGGCACCTAAAACATTGAGAGGTTCGGTTCCTTCAACACATGGAGGATATAATTTGCATTGGGCAGCCAACAATGTCATTACCTTTTTATCTTATGAAGACGGATGGCCACACCTGTATTCCATTAGTTCCGGCGGCGGTAAGATTTTACTGTTAACTCCCGGCAATTTTATGTGTGAACATATTTCGCTCAGTGCAGACAAAAAATATTTAACATTCAGCGCCAACGCAGGAAAAGATGCACTGGATATTGAAAGAAGACATGCCGTTAAAGTAAGTGTTGATAAAGCAGATATGCAGGTATTAACACCCGGTGATGGCAATGAGTGGACGCCTATAATGGTAAATGAGAATACTGTTGCCTTTTTAAGTGCTACTGCACAAAGGCCACCATTGCCTGCAATCATGAGTTTGAATGATTCAAAAATAAAATTGATCGGAGAAGAATTCATTCCTTCTTCATTTCCACAACAGCAATTGGTAACACCGAAGCAAGTTATTTTAAAATCAAGCGATGGTGTTACAGTGCATGCAGATTTATTCATGCCTAAAAATGTAACCGGAAAAATCCCTGCTATTGTGTACATACATGGTGGTCCGCCAAGACAAATGTTATTGGGTTGGCATTATTCAGATTATTACAGTAATGCTTATGCAAGCAATCAGTATTTGGCAAGTTTGGGATTTGCTGTATTGTCTGTTAACTATCGGTTGGGAATTGGTTATGGTTACGAGTTTCATCAACCTGCAAATGCAGGTACGGCAGGCGCTTCAGAATATTTAGACATTAAAACTGCAGGAGAATGGTTACAAAAACAAAGTTTTGTAGATGCATCTAAAATTGGTGTGTATGGTGGAAGCTATGGTGGCTTTTTAACAGCAATGGCCTTAGCAAAAGATTCTAAAATTTTTGCCGCTGGTGTAGATATACATGGCGTACATAATTGGGTTGACAGAGGCACTACAAGTATGGTTTCCATGTTCAATAATCAATATGAAAAAGCACCGGATTATCAACTGGCTTTAAAAACGGCTTGGCAGTCTTCTCCCGTTTCATCTATCAATACATGGAAATCTCCCGTGTTAATTATTCATGGAGACGATGACAGAAATGTGCAATTCAATCAAAGTGTTGACCTGATTGCAAGATTGGAAAAACAAAAAGTAGATTACGAAACGTTGATGATTGTTGATGATACGCATCACTGGATGAGCTGGCACAACGCTGTAAAAGTGTACGGTGCTGTAGCAGATTATTTTGTAAGAAAATTGAAGAAATGATATAGAACTTGTCATGCTGAATAATGCTTCACATTTTCAGCATCTTATTGATTAAGATACCCCACAATTCGTTTTGCAAATTTTTGGAATGACGGATTAAAACGTAAAAACGTACTATGAAAAAAAATAACGGCCTCCTGCGACTTATTCTATCTTCTATTTTCTATCTTCTATCTTCTTTGTCACAAGCACAGCAAGCAGATATATTAATTAAGAATGGCAAAATTTTAGATGGAACAGGCAACAGTTGGTTTTATGGAGATATTGCTGTTAAAGGAGGAAAAATATTGGCTATTGGTCATCTTCAGAATTATACAGCCAACAAAATAATTGATGCAACAGGATTAATTGTTGCTCCTGGTTTTATTGATGTGCATACACATTGCGAAGGCGATGAGAAACAAAACCCATTGGCGCAAAATTTTTTATTAGATGGTGTTACTACTGTCATCACCGGTAACTGCGGCTCCTCTAATACAAACCTGGCAGCTTATTTTAAAATGTTAGACAGCCTGAAGCTTTCTGTTAATTTAGCTTCATTAATTGGCCATAACGATGTTCGTAAAGCGGTTATGGGTAGAGCCATGAGAGACCCTTCGGAAGAAGAAATGAAAAAAATGGAAAATATTGTGGAACAGGCAATGAAAGATGGGGCAGTTGGTTTTAGCACTGGGTTAATTTATATACCGGGCACATACAGTAAAACAGAGGAAGTAGTGCGGCTTGCAAAAGTGGCTTCAAAATACAATGGCGTATATGCCAGCCATATGCGTGATGAAGGCGATAGCGTAACACAAGCTATTGATGAAGCCATTCATATCGGAAGAGTGGCCAACATGCCTGTTGAAATTTCACACTTTAAATGTAGCGGACAAAATAATTGGGGAAGAAGTGTTCAAACCATTGCAATGATTGAAGCTGCACGTAAAGAAGGATTAGATGTTACAATAGATCAATACCCTTACACAGCAAGTAGTACCAACCTTGGCACCCTTTTGCCGGATTGGGCCCTGGCAGATGGGCAAGATTCTATTAACGCAAGATTAAGCGATCCTGCTATTCAGAAAAAAGTGGCAGACATCATGCTAAGAAAACTTGCTAAAAGAAAATTGAAACATTTCAGTTATCCTGTTGTGGCATATTTTAAAGCAGATACTTCTTATAATGGAAAAAGTATTGAAGAAGTGAATTTATTGAAAGGCAAAAAACATACAGCAAAAGATGAAGCATATACTGTGATGGAAATGATTAAGCAAGGTGGTGCAAGTATGGTGTTTCATGGAATGGGTGATGAAGATGTAAAACGTATTATGCAATATCCTTTCAACATGTTTGCAAGTGATGCAAGTATTAGAATATTCGGACAAGGTTCTCCACACCCTCGTGGTTATGGAACCAATGCAAGAGTGTTGAGTAAATATGTAAGAGATGAACATGTGCTCAGTTTAGAAGAAGCTATCAGAAGAATGACAAGTTTGCCTGCACAAAAATTTCAATTAAAAGACAGAGGCTTGTTGCGTGAAGGTTTTGCTGCAGATATTGTTGTGTTTGATGAAATGAAAGTGAAAGATCTTTCAACTTACGAAAAGCCGCATCAATACTCAACCGGTTTTAAGTATGTATTGGTGAACGGACAAGTGGTTATTGAGAACGAACAACACAATGGAACAAGGAGCGGCGTTGTATTGAGAAAACAATTGTAAAATAAAAACTCGTTATACTGAACTAACGCAGCATCTTTTGTTGCTAATGATATTCCAAATCAAGGTTGGAATAGCAAAAAACATAATATCAATGAAAAAAAACTTTATTGCATTAAGCTTTCTGCTCTCTGCTTTTAACATCAACGCCCAATCTTATCAAAAAATACATAACCAGGCAATAGTAGTAGATACGCATAATGATATTCTGATGAAATCGACAGACAATGGGTTGATGATTGATTCAGATTTGCGTGGCAAAACACATACAGATCTTGCACGATGGAAACAAGGTGGATTAGATGTTCAGTTATTTTCTGTTTTTTGCGATGGAGATAAAAAAAATCCATTTGCCTATGCCAATAGGCAAATGGACACATTGGATGCAGTTGTTGCCCGTAATCCTGATAAAATCGTAAAAGTTGCCAATACAAGAGAATTATACAAAGCAGTAAAACAGCATAAGATTGCTGCCATGTTTGGTGTAGAAGGAGGGCATATGATTGAAGACGATTTAAATAAGCTAGATAGCTTGTATAAGCGTGGTGCAAGATACATGACACTAACGTGGAATAATTCTACAGATTGGGCCAGCAGCGCTTTTGAAGAAAGGTTTAAAAAAGACTTATCGCACAAAGGCCTAACTGATTTTGGTAAACAAGTAGTGAAACGCATGAATGAATTGGGAATGATCGTAGATGTGAGCCATGTTGGAGAAACTACTTTCTGGGATGCCATACAAACAACTACCAAACCCGTTGTTGCTTCACACAGTTGCGTGTATCATTTCAATCCGCACCAAAGAAATTTAAATGATGAACAAATAAAAGCCATTGCCAAAAATGGAGGCGTTATTCAACTGAATTTTTATTCCGGTTTCCTGGATAGCAATTTTATGAAACGCAAAGATGCGTTTACTGAAAAACATAAAAAAGAAAGAGACTCTATTATGAAAAGTGGCAAAGAATATTTTTATGCAGACCAATATTTGTTTGATAAATATAAATATGAAGTAAATGCCATGAGAGCGCCGCTAAGTTTATTGATTGAACACATGGAGTATATTATTAAATTGGTTGGCGTAGATTATGTGGGATTGGGCTCAGATTTTGATGGTATAGAATCTCCGCCGCAACAGTTAGATGATGTTTCAACTTATCCATTAATAACAAAAGCATTAGTGGAAAAAGGATATAGCAAGAAAGACATTACTAAAATTTTGGGAGGAAATTTTTTACGTGTGTTGAAAGCAAATGAAAAAAAGAATTGAGAAATTAAACAGATAATGGTGAGTATTCTCTGGCAGGCAATCCCCTGTGATGGAAATGGAAACTTAATTGTAATTTAAAACAGTAAACTTTCAATCTTAAATTGTTTAAATTATGGAAGTACATCATCACCCGCACGTAGAAAAAAAATCATTCAAAGAATATTTACTCGAAGGCTTAATGATATTTATAGCAGTAAGCATGGGTTTCATTGCAGAAAATATTCGGGAAAACCTTGTTAACAAAGAAAAGGAGCACCATTACGCAGAATCGCTATATACTGATTTAAAAACAGATGAAGCAAAGCTGCCTTTTTTAATTCGCTGGTTATCTAAACAAATAAAGGAGAGTGATTCTCTATTTGTTCTTTTAAATAAAACACCGGATCAAAATGAAATAAAAAGTATCTATACAATGTTTCGTGATTTGGAAAGAGGATTAGGGATTGAACTGTTTATTACAAATAGAACCATCACGCAATTAAACAGCACGGGTGATTTCAGGCTGATAAAACACAAGAATGTGTCCGATGGAATTTCGGATTACTATAAAAGCATAGACGAAGTATCTTATTTACAAAAAATTGCTCACGAAATTAAAGGCTCAGGCTTTCAGATATTGCCCTCTATTATGAGTGCCAATGATTATCATGCGGTAATAGATAGTTCAGATAATATTGTTACACCAAACTATAACTTAAGGATAGATTTAAGTAACAAAGAAGCTCTTAATAAGCTTCTATTCCGTGTTTCTGAAATTAAGGGAATTAGCTCCAGTATTAGAAATGAAATCATGGAAATAAAAACTATGTCAACAAATCTCAGGAACACCGTTCAAAAAGAATATCATCTCGAAAAAGAATAAAAAATATGAACAAGATATTTTTACTAATTTTTCTTCCATTGCAGGTTTTTGCACAATTCACTAAAGAAGAAATAAAACGGCTCGAAAAGCAATCGCAAGCGGTAACGATCATCAGAGATAATTGGGGTATTCCGCATATTTACGGTAAAACAGATGCTGATGCGGTATTTGGTTTATTGTATGCTCAATGTGAGGATGATTTTAAAAGAGTGGAGATGAATTATATTGAAAAACTGGGAAGATTGGCAGAAGTAAATGGTGAAAAAGATTTGTACAATGATCTGTTGATTAGAATGATCATTGATACCGCCGATGCGAAAAAAGATTATGCAACAGCGCCGGATTGGTTGAAAAAATTATGCAATGCTTTTGCAGATGGCGTGAATTATTATTTGTACAAACATCCCCAAACAAAACCAGCATTGTTAAATCACTTTGAGCCTTGGTATCCTTTGTTGTGGACGGATGGCAGCATCGGAGCTATTTCAACTGCAGGGCTAAATGATAAAGATTTAAAGAATTTATATGGTAGTGAAGGAGCTCTTGTAAGTAATAATCAAACTTTTCGTCATGCTGAAAATGCGAAGCATTATTCAGCATCCCAATTGAAGATTGCGAATCAAATTCGGAATGACGAAATTATATCTGAAGATGAAAAACTCACCGGCTCTAATGGTTTTGCATTTGCTCCTTCCATCACACAAAATAAAAATGCAATTCTGTACATCAATCCGCATGTAACATTTTATTTCAGGCCGGAAGTGCATGTGGTAAGTGAAGAAGGATTGAATACTTATGGTGCGGTAACCTGGGGGCAGTTTTTTGTGTATCAGGGTTTCAACGAACATTGCGGATGGATGCATACATCGAGTCAGGTTGATGTTTCAGATGCATATATTGAAAATATTTCTCAGCAAAATAATAAATGGTTCTACGAATATGAACATCAGCAAAAAGAAATTTCAATAAAAAAAATTACGGTTTCATTCAAACAAAATAACACCATTCAATCAAAAACATTCAATGCGTTGTACACACATCATGGCCCGATCATGGCAAAGAAAAATGGTGAATGGTTGAGTGTAAGATCTTTCAATCGTTCTATCATCAGCTTAGAACAAAGTTGGCTGAGAACAAAATCAAATTCATTTGCAGAATTTAAAAAAGTGTTGGATATGCGTGCCAATACTTCTAACAATACGGTGTATGCAGATGCTGAAGGTAATATTGCTTACTGGCATGGAAATTTTGTTCCGGTAAGGGATAAAAATTTAAATTGGAATAAACCGGTTAACGGAACAACTGTTGCAACAGAATGGAAAGGTTTGCATACAGTGAATGAAATTGTACAAAGCATTAATCCTAAAAACGGATGGTTGCAGAATTGTAATTCAACGCCATTCAGTGTAACGGGAGATGAAAGTCCGAAGAGAGAAAATTATCCAAGATACATGGCGCCTGATGCAGAAAACTTCAGAGGCATTAATGCTGTGAAAGTTTTGGCGGCAGAAAAAAATTATACAATCGATAAAGTCATTAAAGCAGGATATAATACCAATCTTTCTTTTTTTGAGATTGCTGTTCCGGCTTTGATAAAAGCATACAACATAACAACTGTTGATAGTTTGAAAACATTGTTAAAAGAACCAATAGAAGTGATGAAAGCGTGGGATTTTCATTCAGGTGAAAAATCTATTGCTACAACATTAGGTATATTCTGGGGCTCTCAAATATTTAGTGTGATCAATGCTTCTGCAAGTATTGATGAGTTTGAAGATATGGTTTCTAAAACAAGAAGGTTTGCTGCGAACGATGCAAATGCACAAACGTTGTTGAACACATTTTCGGCTGCAATTAGAACATTAAATCAACGTTATGGCAACTGGAATATAGAGTGGGGAACCATTAATCGTTTTCAAAGAATCAGTAGCGATATCGAAAACAAATTTGATGATAATGCACCCAGTATTCCTGTTGGATTTACTTCCTCTCAATGGGGACAGCTTTGTTCTTATACCAGCAGAAGTTTTCAGGGGACAAAAAAATTGTATGGCGTAAATGGTAATAGTTTTATTTGTGCAGTTGAGTTTGGTAAAAAAATAAAAGCAAAATCTTTACTGGCCGGTGGCGAAAGTGGTGATGTTCATTCAAAACATTTTTTCGATCAGGGAGAAATGTATGCGAATGGAATTTTTAAAGATGTATTGTATTATAAAGAAGACGTGTTGAAACACGCAGAGAAAACGTACCATCCGGGAGAATAAGATAAATTCAAAAAAAGAACCCCGATAATTGTTATAAAATTATCGGGGTTTAAATTTTATTTTTTAACTGCTTTCTCCAATTCTTCAATAACTTTCTTGGTAACCTTTCTGCTGTATTTTTCTTTTGCCTTTTTTAATTTTGGTATTGCTACAATTCCAAATTCGTACAGGCCAACAGGGTTTTTATCAAAATCATAGCTGCCAATAACAAATTCAAGCTTAGATTGAATTTCAGCATAATTGCTATCTTCTAATTTTTTGAAGGTTTCAAAAGCATTGAAACACGCATTTCTCAATTTATCGTTTGCCATACCGTTTGTTTTAAGTGTTAAACAATATCAATTCAATATGGCCTGCACAGCGTTGAAGTGATACAAATTTACGAAAAAATCAATAAACCACTTTGCGCAAATGATGGATGTTAGTAACGAGCTATTTCAAACGTTTAATATGATATTCTTGTATGAGTGGAATAGCTTCGGGTGTTAAGGTGAAATTGACCTGTACATTTCCCTTATCGCATTCAATGATAAAATATCCCCGTAATTGATTCTCCGGAACCACCTCATTTACTTTTTTAATTTTTCCAACTTCGTTGAAAATAGTAGTGGCTTCTTTTTTCAGCGAATCAACAAAATAGTCAGAGAAAAAATTCTCGGCAAAAATGCCCGATGTTTTTGCATGATCATAATCAGGAAGTAACTGCACAATTTCATTTTTTCTTTGTGTTAAAATTACAGAAGCAGGCAATTGGCGTGGTTGTAGATTCGCCATTCGAACAATTGTATCTAATACAGCAAGATTAATATAACTCGTTGGTGCATACGTTACATTAGCTAACAAAATAACACCTATACCATAGTCAGGCAATATTCTCCAATTACTTCCAAAGCCTGGTAAACCTCCACTGTGTGCAACCATAGTTCTGCCTTCACAATCTTTTGTAATGCCTAAGCCGTAACCGTAACCCGTAACAATGCCACAAGCTCTTCCGTTAGGAAATTGATAATTCGGATTGAAAATATTGAACGTCCATAATTGATGCATTTCTCTCACAGAGCTTCTTTTAACAGGGCCATCTTCTTTATCATTTCTCGGCGGCCATGCACTTAAATGAAACGAAACGTATTTTGCGAATGATTCAACGGAAGTGATCATTCCACCCATCGCTCCGCCAATTCCATCATGCAATAATGCTTCTTCTTTCCAATCTTCATTCAACCATCTGTAACCATGTGCTAATAAATTCGGATCCACTTTTGTGTATTCCCATTCTGCATTCATGTGTAATGGTTGCCAAATATTTTTCCTGATATAATCTGCATAATATTCCCCACTCACTTTGTGAATGATTAATCCCAACATACAAAAAGCAAGATTGCTATATTCATAGTTTAAAGAAGTAGTGGTTGAAAACGAAATACCTTTTTTAATGATGTTGATGAGTTCTTGTTCTGTATCGGCCAAATGTCTGTCACCCCAAGGATTATCCTCAGGAAAACCTGCACTGTGTGATAATAAATTCCTGATGGTGATAACAGGTGCATCTGCTGTTAAAGATTGATTTTTTAATTCAGGAATGTATAAATAAGCGGGGTCATCCAATTTCAATTTTCCTTCATCACGTAATTTTAAAATGGCCATTGCCGTAAAACTTTTACTCATTGAAGCAATGCGAAACATGGATTTTGTTGTGGCAGGAATTTTCTTGGCAATATCTGTGTAACCACTGCTTCCGGAATACACTAAATTGCCATCAACAACAACACCATAAGCATATCCGGGGAAATGATTTGCTTTTGCATAATCTGCTAAAATATTTCCTACAACCTTTTGTGTTGATTTTATTTTCTCAACTCTGTTGTCATCTGCAAAAACTGCAGGCTTATAATCTTTGATTTGAGCAAAAAAGAGCAACGGCAATAGATGTAAAACAATAATGCCGGATAAATATTTATACATACGCTGATAAAATTAATACTGTAACAATTTTTGTATACAATCATTCAATCTTGCTTTCGCAAGAAAATTATTTTCCAGTATAGGGTTGAATGGAATTGGTGTATCTAAACTGGCGCAACGAATAACAGGAGCATCTAACAATTCAAAACAATGCTCGCTTATCCATGCACTTATTTCACCGCCAATACCGCCTATTAAATTGTCTTCATGCAAGATCAAAACCTTTCCTGTTTTTGTAACAGATGCTTTAATGCTTTCATAATCTAAAGGCGATAATGTTCTTAAATCCAAAATATGAAATGAAATTTCTTTGTGTTCTTGTGCATATTCCAAAGCCCAATGCACAGCAGCCCCATAAGTAATGATGCTGATGTCATCACCTTCCTGCAAACAAAATGCTTTACCAATTTCAATTTCATAATATTCATTGGGAACTTCTCCACTAATGCTTCTGTACAATGCCTTATGTTCAAAATACAAAACGGGATTAGGATCATTGATCGCAGCAATCAATAAACCTTTTGCATCTTTCGGATTGGAAGGATAAACAACTTTCAATCCTGCAACATGTGTAAACCATGCTTCATTACTTTGTGAATGAAATGGCCCTGCACCAACACCGGCGCCTGTTGGCATTCGAATAACCACATCTGCATTTTGATTCCAGCGATAATGAATCTTGGCAAGATTGTTAACGATTTGATTGAAGCCTACACTTACAAAATCTGCGAACTGCATTTCAACCACACTTTTAAATCCTTCTAAACTCAAGCCCAATGCAGATCCTATGATTGCACTCTCACAAAGAGGTGTGTTACGAACACGATGTTTACCAAACTTTTGAACGAAGCCTTCTGTTATTTTAAAAGCACCGCCATATTCAGCAATATCTTGTCCCATTAAAATCAAATGCTCATGTTGCTGCATGGATTGATGCAAACCTTCCTTAATTGCATCGATAAAACGGAGGTCGTGAAAAGTGAACGGTGAATTGTGCGTGGAACTATTTTCTATTGACCATTGACTGTTGACCATTGACTGTTTCGAAAAAACATCATTCAACTCTTCTTCCGTGTTTACTTCAAACTTCTTAGATTGATTGGCTTCTAATAATTCAGACTCTATGTATTGTTTAAACTCATTTCTAATTGTTTCAATATCGTTTGCAGATAAAATATTTTCATTCAATAACCATTCTTCATAATTGCTTATCGGATCTTTCTGTTTCCATTCTTCAAACAATTCCTGCGGAACATATTTGGTGCCACTGGCTTCTTCATGTCCACGCATTCTGAAAGTGGTGCATTCAATCAAATATGGTTTTTGATGTTGAATGCAATAGTCTCTAACACCTTTTATGGTATCGTAAACGGCTAAAATATCATTGCCATCAATACGAACACCATCCATTCCATAACCTTTTGCTTTATCAATTAAATATTCGCATTTATATTGTTCATTTACAGGAGTGCTTAATCCATAACCATTGTTTTCAATAATGAAGATCACAGGTAAATTCCAAACAGCTGCAACATTCAATGCTTCATGAAAATCTCCTTCGCTGGTTCCACCATCACCGGTAAAAGCCAAAGAAACTTTTTGTTGCTGTTTGAGTTGATAGGCCAAAGCAACACCATCTGCCACAGCTAACTGCGGGCCAAGATGCGAAATCATTCCACAGATAAAATGTTCTTTACTTCCAAAATGAAAACTTCTTTCCCTGCCTTTACTATAACCTTCTTTGTTACCCTGCCATTGCATGAACAGTTTACTCAAAGGCATTTTTCTTGTGGTGAATACACCAAGGTTCCTGTGCAAAGGCATAATCCATTCATCCTGCTGTAATGCAAGTGTAGAGCCAACTGC
This sequence comes from Sphingobacteriia bacterium, assembly GCA_017304675.1. Lineage (GTDB taxonomy): Bacteria > Bacteroidota > Bacteroidia > Chitinophagales > Chitinophagaceae > CW01. Next base: position 457,664 of record JAFKLS010000018.1, on the reverse strand, counting down.
AATGGCTTCCTGACCAATACCGCTGAACCATTTGCTGATTTTTCCCTGACGAAGTAATATCAACATTTTTTCTTCGATCATTCGGGGAAGAAGCAAATACTTGTAAATATTGATGAGTTCTGAATTGTTTAAATTTTTTCTATCGAAGTACATAACAAAGAAGAATAGCTATAAAGATAGTTTAATAAAAAAGCCGAACAAATCTGTTCGGCTTTTTGTATGCTATAAAAAAACTTAGTTCCTGTTATTGGCCAACCTGGCCAGTAATTTTAATATTTCAATATACAACCAAACAATAGTTACCAATAACCCGAATGCGCCATACCATTCCATAAATTTAGGAGCACCCATCTCTGCACCACGTTCAATCATATCGAAATCTAAAATAAGATTAAGGGCGGCAATAGCTACAACAAATAAACTGATACCTATGCCCAACATTCCGCCGTTAGTAATGTTCATAAAATCTAACTGAACACCAAATAAGCGCAACAACATGCATATGCCATAAAAAATGGCAATACCCACAGTTGCAGAAATAATAACGCTTTTAAACTTTTCTGTTGCTTTAATTATCCTGAAATTGTAGAGCAGGAACATGGCCAGTGAAACACCAAAGGTTAAGCCTACTGCATTTAATACAAGGCCCGGATATTTTTTTGCGAACATATCGTTCACCACTGCAGATAATGCACCTATAAATAAGCCTTCGAAAATACCATATGCCGGCGCCAGGTAAGGGGCCCAAACAGGTTTAAAAGACATGGCAATGGCAGCAATCAGCCCCCCGAATAGGCCTACAATCATAAATGTAGACATCAACCCTGCATTTTGCTCGTAATACAAATGCCAGGTATAAGCTGCACCACCTATTACCATTAACATTAAAAACCCAAATTTATTAATGGTACCTCTAACACTCATTACTCCCTGCAATTGTGCATTGCGGGTTGCCGTTGTATTAAAAAATTTTTCCGATAAAGTTGGATTGCCTGATTGAAATAAAGCCATAATTACAAAATTTAATTATCCAAATATAAATATGATTGGGAAAAAGGAAAAGTGAAAATCAATCTGCCTGTTCAGTAATTCACTAATTCGAAAGTAAACTTATAAGGGTTTTAATTGAGGATAATGGTCTATCGTTTCAAAACGATAATCTTTGTTCTTTTGCAGTAATTGAATAAATCTTGCCAAGGAATCTAAATATTGCGGCGAACGAAACATGCGATCGTGTGACAATAATACCAGGTGATTTTTGGTGAAAACCTTATCTTTTGCAAAGGCAGAATCAATCATACCTGTCATTTTATCAGCCGATTGTACAGGATTGGCCGTTTTATGATTAAAACTCCATTCAACATCCCATCCTGTAACATTATACCCTGCATTGTTTAATAAATTGCACACAGGTTTTACCAGGTCGGAAGCTTTTAAGCGGTTTTGTGTTACCCAGGCACTGTTGCCGGGCAGGCGGATAATTTTGTATGGCACAGCCAGTAACTGTTGATTTTTTATAAAATCGTCAAAAGCGGTTTGTGGATGCTGGTAAAAATACCTGTATTTGGAATAGGCATGCGAATAACTGTGATTAGCCAGCAATAGCAATGGATATGCCCTCTTAATGGAGTCTACGATTTTAAACCCGTCTGATTTTTGCTCCGCATGCGAGCCTACCATAAAAAAGCTTGCTTTAATATGTAGTTGTTGGCATAATCTTGCAACAGCCATGGTTCCGTGTTGCGGGCCATCATCAAAAGTCAGGTAAATAACTTTTTGATTACTGTCAATCGTATTTTTTACTTCTGCCGGCAAAATATTGTTGGTGTGCAATGCTGCAGTATCTGCAATTGTTTTTGTTTTCGATGTGGCATCGGAACAGGCATAACATACCCAAAACAACAGGCTTGCAGAAAAGCCTTTAAATAATAACTGTTTAATCATAATAAATTCAAAGCGCAAAATAAGTACCTAATCTTATTCTATGTAAAAATTATAGAAAATAAAAAATATGTTGCGGAATAAAATAAGCATATCCTTAACTTAGCTCACTTTAATTTCTTTCAATGAGCGCTCAAGAACAACTGATTCAGGACGTAGTTATCAAGTTCGCCGGCGATAGCGGCGACGGGATGCAACTTACAGGAACACAATTTACAAACAACACCGCTTTGCTGGGAATAGATCTGGCTACATTTCCCGATTTTCCGGCAGAGATTCGTGCACCTCAGGGAACGCTGGCAGGTGTGAGTGGTTTCCAAATTCACTTTTCATCGAACAGGGTATTTACTCCGGGCGATATTTGCGATGTTTTGGTAGCTATGAATGCTGCAGCTTTAAAGGCTAATCTTAAAAGCCTGAAGGCTGGGGGTAAAATTATTGCCAATATTGATGGATTCGATTCTAAAAATCTTCGCCTTGCAAATTATCCTGATGGCATAAATCCATTGGAAGATGGCAGCCTCGACGGGTACAGTGTAACAAAAGTAGATGTAACCAAACTTACACGTGAAGCGTTAAAAGACTTCTCAGAACTGGGAGTAAAAGAAAGAGACCGTGCAAAGAATATGTTTGTATTGGGATTGATTTACTGGATGTATAATAGAAACCTTGATAACACCATAGAATTTTTAACGGAGAAATTCGGTAAAAAGAAAGTTATTTTAGATAGTAATATTAAAGTACTGCAGGCAGGATATAACTATGGTGATACAACAGAAACTTTCACCACAAGATATAAGGTAGAAAAAGCAAAATTACCTTCGGGCACATACAGAAGTATTATGGGTAACCAGGCGTTATCTTATGGGTTAATTGCAGCATCAGAAAAAAGCGGGTTGCCATTGTTTTTAGGAAGTTACCCTATTACACCTGCTTCAGATATTTTACATGAATTAAGTAAATACAAATCATTCGGAGTAAAAACATTTCAGGCAGAAGATGAAATTGCGGCCATATCTTCTTCAATAGGTGCAAGCTATGGAGGATCATTAGGTATTACAACAACATCCGGCCCCGGTATGGCTTTAAAAACAGAAGCGATGGGTTTGGCGGTAATGTTGGAGATTCCATTAGTGATTGTTAACATTCAGCGTGGTGGCCCCTCTACTGGTTTACCAACAAAAACAGAACAAAGCGATTTGTTACAAGCATATTATGGAAGAAACGGCGAATGCCCTATGCCGGTGATTGCCTCTTCTACACCAAGCGATTGTTTCGATGTTGCTTTTGAAGCTTGCAGAATTGCTGTTCAACACATGACGCCAATTGTTTTATTAAGTGATGGATATATTGCCAATGGTGCAGAGCCTTGGAAATTCCCAACTTCAGCAGATTTAAAGCCAATTGAAGTAAACTTTAAAAAAGGATTGGATGAAGGCGAAGAAAAATTCCTTCCTTATAAACGAGATGAAAAACTGGTACGCCCATGGGCTGTTCCGGGAACTGCAGGATTAGAGCATAGAATAGGTGGTTTGGAAAAACAAGATATTACCGGAGCGGTTAGTTATGATGCAGATAATCATCAACACATGATTAAAACCCGTCAGGCTAAAGTTGATAAAATTGCAGATTTTATTCCGCTACAAACTTTGGACAGTGGCCCTGAAAAAGGGAAAGTATTGGTTGTTGGTTGGGGAAGTACTTACGGTGCTATTAAAAGCGCCATCTTGGAATTGCAGGCACAAGGCCACACTTCAGTAAGTCATGCACACATTCGTTATTTGCGTCCGTTCCCTAAAAATTTAGGAGAAATTCTGAAAAATTTTGAAACGGTAATTGTTCCAGAGATCAATAACGGACAATTAATAAAAATTCTTCGTGATGAATTTTTGATCGATGCAAAAGCTTATAATAAAATGATGGGTATTCCCATTACAAAAGGTGAACTGGTTACAGAGATCAAAAAATATTTGTAAAGAATATTATAATTAAAATGCTAACCCCCGATAATAATTGTTGTCGGGGGTTTTGTTTACTGCCATTGTGAGAAGTTTATAAAACAACGAGGTAATTTAAGGTTTTGAAGGGAGATTACTTTAATAACATAGATTGCTTCGCAATAACATTAGCACATTTTCAAATTTGCACATTCAATATTTCTATCTATCTTAATACTTCTTCAAAAATTTACTTCATCATGAGAAAAAAATTATGGCTGCTTTCATTATCTGTGTTAGCAGGTAGTGTATTGTTTGCTCAAACAAAGCCTGTTGCTTTTAAAGGGGGCACTATTTATCCTATTGCAGGTAAACCTATTACCAATGGTACACTAATAGTGCAGGAGGGCAAAATAATAGCTGTTGGAGATGCATCTTTAAAAATTCCGGCAGATGCAATTGTTCAGGATGCTAAAGGCAAAGTAATAATGCCGGGGATAGTAGATACGCATTCACACCTCGGTGGCCCGGAAGGTGGCGATAATTCATCTGCATTGAATCCTGATACAAGAGCATTCGATGCCATCAATCCAACAAGTGATGGATTTAAAAAAGCATTGGCAGGCGGATTAACAACATTAAACATTATGCCTGGTAGCGGGCATTTGATGAGCGGACAAACAGTATATGTAAAAATGCGTGAAGCCAAAGTGATGGAAGATTTAATTATAGTGAATGAAAAAGGCGTTTTTGGCGGAATGAAAATGGCGAATGGAACCAATCCAATGCGTGGCACGAACGGTTTCCCGGGAACAAGAGCAAAGAGTGCTGCAATGGATAGAGATCTTTTTGTAAAAGCGCAAGAGTATAAAAAGAAAATTGAAAAGGCCGGGAAAGATTCATCCAAACTTCCTGAAAGAGATTTACGTTTAGAACCATTGGTAGAAGTGTTGCAAGGGAAGCGTGTGGTGCATTTTCATACACATAAAGAAAATGATATTTTAACAGCTATTCGTTTAAGCCAGGAGTTTGGTTTTAGAGTGGTGTTGCATCATGTAAGTGAAGGATGGAAAGTGTATGAACAAATTGCAAAAGCCAATGTGCCTTGTTCCATTATTGTTATTGAATCTCCCGGTGGTAAACTTGAAGCAATGGATTATTCTGTAACCAACGGAGCGGCTTTGTCTAATGCCGGCGTATTAACAGGATTTCATACAGATGATGGCGTTACCGACTCCCGGCTGTTAATCCGCAATGCCGCGATGGCTGTTAAAGCAGGAATGAGTAAAGAAAAAGCATTAGAAGCCCTAACCATTAACGGTGCAAAAATGCTGGATCTTTCTTCCCGTATTGGTTCATTGGAAAAAGGGAAAGATGCTGATTTCATTATTTTATCCGGAGACCCTTTTAGTGTTTACACAAAGGTGGAGCAAACCTGGGTGGAAGGAAAGAAACGATATGATATTAAAAATCCTGAAGACAAAGCATTTCTGGTTGGCGGTTATAAAGTGTATTCAACAGACAGGGAAGAATACCATAATCATGATGACGAAATCGGTAATCAATAATCATCACAAAAATTATTCAATGAAAAAAACATATAAATTATTCAGCTGCTTTTTGTTTGCACCTTTCATCATATCAGCTCAAACAGCTATTAAAGCAGGAACCATATACACCGTAAGTGGTGCTGCTATAAAGAACGGAATTGTATTGGTAAAAGATGGAAAGATTGAGAATGTGGGAACAGACAGAGAAGTTTCTATTCCAAAAAATTACACAATTGTTGAGGCCAAAGTAGTAACTCCCGGTTTTATAGATGCAAGAAGTGTTGTAGGGTTTTCCGGTGCTTTAAATATTCCAACAGATCAGGACCAGTTGGAAAAATCTTCTCCCATTCAACCCGAGCTGAGAGCTGTAGATGCTTATAACCCCGAAGATAAACTGGTAAAATACGTAAGAGATTATGGAGTTACCACCATGCATACAGGGCATGGGGTGGGTGCTTTGGTAAGCGGGCAAACCATGATTGTAAAAACCAAACCCGGTAAAGTGGATGATGTAACGCTTGTACCAATGGAAATGCTGGCCATGACCATTGGTACTGCCGTACAAAGTAATTTTCAAAGCCCCGGAACCAAAGCAAAGCAGATTGCCATGATTAGAGCAGAGTTACTGAAAACGCAGGCCTATATGCAAAAACAAAATGATAAAGACAGTTCTAAACATCCTGCAACAGATTTAAAATATGAAGCACTAAGCAAACTATTAAAAGGTGAAGTAAAGGCATTGATTACTGTAAACAGCTCTAACGATATCATGAATGCCATACGATTGGCCAAAGAGTTCAATTTTAAATTGGTGATTAATGGTGCTGCAGAAGCTTATAAGTTGATTGATGAAATAAAATCTGTAAAGGCAGAAGTAATTTTACATGCAACCATGGCACGTAATGGAGGTGATATGGTGAATATGACAAGAGAAAGTGCGGCCATACTTACTGCTGCAGGCATACCTGTAAGTATTGAAACAGGTTTTGAAGGATATGTTCCTAAAACACATGTGTTAATTTATGAAGCAGCTCTGGCTGTTGCCTATGGCTTGCCTTACGATGAAGGTTTAAAGTGTATTACGTTAAACCCGGCAAAACTGTTAGGTATTGATAAAAGAGTTGGAAGCATTGAAAAAGGAAAAGATGCCGATCTTGTTTTATTTGATGGTGATCCTTACGAGTACCTTACCAATGTTTGTAAAGTAATGATAGATGGTATTTGGGTAAGTGATAATTGCAAATAAATTAATTAATGGTGAAAGCTAAAGATCCCTGCAAGTAATTGCAGGGATCTTTATACATATTACAACGATTGTTTTTCTTCTTTTAAAATACTTAAGGCACCGCTGGGGCATTGTTGCACTTGCTGAACGATCTGTTCAGATCCGGCACCTTCCATATTAATCCACGGCCGCACAAAAGGATCGAATACAGAACGTAGATGGGTCCAGCAGTTTTTACTGTGAGTACACAATTTAGGCTGCCACACAACAGTAACTTCTCCATTGGTGTATTTAAATACTTCTTGCATGATACAATATTATCAATAGTCTAACTCTAACCGCAATTTGTCTTTTAATTCTTTTACAAGTGGATATAACTCGGCAATCTTTTCAAAACGTTGGCGGCTGTTCAATACTACCTGCTGTGGTACTTCTTCTGTTTCTCCTTCTTCTACCACTGTTTGAAAAGTGATGCCTCTGTTATTAAATGCTTTATGAATAAAATCAGCCAACAGTAATTTTTCCTGTTCTATAAATCTCTGTGCTGTAAAACCTGTTACATGAACCTCAAAAGAAATATCATCTGTTATCTGAATTTTAGCCAGCCTGAAAGTGGCCACTGTTGAAGGTTTTCCGCCTTGTTTTTCCAATTCAAGAATGTAATCATTCCAGCATTGTATTAGTTTATCGCTGGTAAGGGTTTCAGCTTCTTTTATTTCCTCTACAATATATTTATCGCCCGCTTTTTCGCGAAGAACGTCCAGTAAACTTTTTTTAGTTCCATTGGCAGTTACAGGTTTCTGGTTCCTTGTTTGTAGTTTCTGGTTGTTTGATGTTTGATTTGAAATATTTGCAGAAGATAATTGGCTGCTGCTAACAGTTACTGGTTCTATTACTTGTTTGCTATTTTCTGTTTTCTGTTTTTTGGGTTCCTCAATCAGCAACTTGGACCCCGTTGGTGCCGGCTTGGTTTGTAATGAAGCAATTTGCTTGAATTTCATTACCAGTGCTCCTTCAAGTCGTTTTTTTTTAACGATGCTGCCTTCACCGGAGGTAAGATCTATTGCCTGCTGTAAAAAATTTAGTTTAATTAATGTTAACTCAACATGCAACCTTTTATTACGGGCCATCTTAAAACTTAACTCTGCTTCATTTAAAATGTTTAAGGCACTGATAAGATAGGATAGTTGTGTTTTTTCCGCAGCAGCTTTGTATTTTCCTTCCATCCCTTCAACCACATCTAACAGTGTAACGGCTTTGGCATCTTTGCTTACAAGAATGTTCCTGATGAACTCTGCAAACCCATTCAATACAAGATCTCCTTCAAAACCTTTTCGATTGATCTCATCATACAGCAACATGGCACTGGCAAGGTCTTGCTGCAATAAATAGTCTAATAACTTAAAATAATAATCTTCATCTAAAATATTAAGGTGTTCTAAAGTGTTCTGATAATTTAATTCGCCGTTGGTAAAGCTCACAATTTTATCAAGTATGCTTAAAGCATCTCTCATACAGCCTTCGCTTTTTTGAGCAATTACCTGCAGTGCCGCTTTCTCTGCTTTTATTTCTTCTTTCTCTGCAATTTCCTGTAAATGTTCAACGGTATCGTTGGTGGTGATTCTTTTAAAATCAAATATCTGGCAACGGGATAAAATGGTTGGCAATATCTTATGCTTTTCGGTAGTGGCAAGGATGAAGATGGCATAAGAAGGCGGTTCTTCCAGTGTTTTTAAAAAAGCGTTGAAGGCGCTGGTGCTCAGCATGTGCACCTCATCTACTATATATACTTTGTATTTGCCTGCCTGTGGTGCAAAACGCACCTGTTCTACCAGGGAGCGGATATCGTCTACAGAATTGTTACTGGCTGCATCCAGCTCATGAATGTTCAAAGAAGCACCATCGTTAAAGCTTTTACAACTATTGCAGGTATCACAGGCTTCACCATCCGGTTGCAGATTTTCACAGTTGATTGTTTTTGCCAAAATTCTTGCACAGGTGGTTTTGCCTACGCCTCTAGGCCCGCAAAACAAAAATGCATGTGCCAGTTGGTTATGTGCAATGGCATTTTTTAATGTGGTGGTAATATGCGATTGGCCCACAACTGAATGAAAATTCTGAGGGCGGTATTTGCGTGCAGAAACAATGAACTTATCCATACAACTTGCAAGATAAGGAATGCCTTTTCAATAAATAAATACATATTTAAGCTGCCGGCAGAAGAAGGCTGCAGGCGGGTTGCGTATTTTGTACACAGCCCGGAACATTTTAAAACTTTTTAAACTTTTAAGTTTTTCTTCCATCTTACTACTGAAAAATTGTTGTATGAAATTGAAAAGATTTCTGATCTGTAATATTATCGGGGTTGTTCTTTTGGCTACCTCTGCTTTTGTACAGTTAAATTCTAGTAATAACAAGTTCAGGCTAAAGTTCCCATATAAAAAAATGGGGCTTACAGAAAAACAGGCAGCGGCCCATTTGTTAAACCGTTTTTCTTTTGGTGCTAAACCAGGCGAAGTAGATGCTGTAGTGAATATGGGAATAGAAAAATGGTTTCAGCAACAACTTGATATGAATCTGCCGGATGACGAAGTGAAAAAAAGGTTAACCGGTTATGATGCCTTAGACATGAGCAATGAAACTGCTGTAAACACTTTCTTAAACCAGGGGCAAATATTAAAACTACTCAGGGAGTCTGGTAAAAATATTGCAGATTCTAATTTTAATAAAGCAGAATATAAAGAGGTTATTAAAGATTTCATGCAAAAGAATAACCTGAAACTTCCGCAAGAATACCAGCGGCAACTCATCAACCAAAAAATTATAAGGGCTGCATATAGCAATAACCAGTTAGAAGAAGTGATGACAGATTTCTGGTTCAATCATTTCAATGTTTCATTAACTAAAAGTCAATGTGCTCCTTATATTATTTCTTATGAAAGGGATGCCATAAGGCCCAATGTAGTTGGGCGCTTTGAAAATTTATTGCTGGCAACCGCACAACATCCTGCCATGTTGGAATATTTAGACAATTCAAGCAGTGTAAGCGACGATAATGAATTGTCACGCAAACAACAAAACAATGCTTTGGCAAAGAATGTGCAAAAAAAAGCGGATGACATGATGAATGACTCCAAAGCCAATCAGTTAGTAAAACAATTTCTCCAGGCAAGAAAAACGCAGGGGCTTAATGAAAATTATGCTCGCGAAATAATGGAATTGCATACACTTGGCGTGGATGGCGGCTATACGCAGAAAGATGTTACCGAAGTAGCAAGAGCATTAACAGGTTGGAGTATTGTACCATTGATGAAAGATTCTCCTGCACGAAAAACATTCGATGCCGGAAAAATACAGAACATGGAAAAACAGGGATTTGTTGTAGATGGAGATTTTCTTTTCAGGGCTAATAAACACGATGAATCTCCCAAAACCATATTGGGCAACAATTTCTCCGGTAATGGAGGGTATAGGGAAGGATTGGAAGTGATAAACCTGTTGTCTAAACATCCTTCTACAGCCAGATTTATTTGTAAAAAACTGGCAGCCCGCTTTGTTTGTGATACACCTTCCACTACTTTAATAAATGAAATGGCAGAAGTATTCCTTAAATCAAAAGGAAATATCAAACAGGTATTGATTGCCATGGTAAACAATAAAGCATTTTGGAGTGCAGATGCATTAAGAGAAAAAATAAAATCTCCTTTCGAGTTAGCTATCAGCAGCATTAGGGCAACCAATGCAGATGTGCAACAACCTTTTCAAATATTTAACTGGTGTACAAGAATGGGGCAGAAGGTTTATTATTACCAGGCGCCAACAGGTTTCCCGGACAGGGCTTCTTACTGGATCAATACAGGCTCCCTGCTTAACAGAATGAATTTTGGCCTTGCTTTCGCCACGCAAAAAATTCCGGGTGTTTTAGTTAACCTGCCCGCTTTAAATAATAACCATGAACCGGAAAGTGCAGAAGCCGCATTGAATATTTATAGCAATATCTTGTTGCCTGAAAGAAACAATGAAGAAAACAATAAGCGATTGATGAATTTAATGGCCGACGCTAATGTGGAACAAAAAATAGTAAGTGCTGCAGGTAAGTCTGCTCCCATTACAGATAGTGGTGATATGGCTGCCAATTATAATGCCAGGCAGGAACAAAAAATAGAGAAAGCGGCATTAAGCCGGAAGAACAGGCCGTTTGATGTAATGTATGCACAGGGTAATAATAATGCTGTTTCGCAGGTTGTAGGTATCATTATAGGCTCACCCGAATTTCAAAGAAAATAAAATCATCAACAATAAATTTAAGTAGTATGGTTAACAGAAGAGCTTTTATGCGCAATGGGGCTTTGGCTTTATTTGCTGCAGGCTTAGGCGGAGTACCTGCATTTGTTGCACGGGCAGCTAATAACAGAAAGTTGATAATGCCTTACAAAAAGAATAAAGTATTGGTATGCATATTTCAGCGCGGGGCAATGGATGGATTAATGGCAGTTAGCCCTTATGCCGATCCTAACTTAAAACTGCTCAGGCCTACTTTATACATGAGCCCTGCCGCTACAGAAGGCAGTATGTTTGATTTAGACGGAAGGTTTGGATTGCACCCCGGCCTCAATGCCTTTAATAACTTTTACAAAGAAGGCAGGCTGGCTATTGTGCACGGTGTTGGAAGCCCTAATAATACACGCAGTCATTTTGATGCGCAGGATTACATGGAGAGTGGTACCCCTTTTAATAAAGGAACAGAATCAGGATGGCTTAACCGTGTTGTTGGCTTAATGGGGCATGCGGGATCTCCTTTCAGGGCAGTAAGTTTAACAAGTGCACTGCCCAGGAGTTTTTATGGCGATAATGAAACACTGGCAATTAACAATTTACAGGAGTTTGCATTACAAATGAAAGGGAACCCGCTGGCTATGAACATTACCAGCAAATCGTTCGAAGAGTTATATGATGTTACTTCTTCTGAAATTTTAAATAAAACAGGTAAAGAGAGTTTCGATGCCATGAAAATGTTGAATGCCAATAACATTAAAAACTATCAGCCGAGTAACGGGGCAGTGTATCCCAACTCTGCCTTGGGCAATGCATTAAAACAAATTGCTACACTTATAAAAATGGATGTTGGTTTAGAAGTGGCTTTTGCAGAAAGCGGTGGCTGGGATACCCATTTTAACCAGGGCACTGCCAACGGAACTTTGGGGAGAAACCTGAAAGATTTTGGAGACAGCATTGCTGCTTTTTGGAAAGACCTAGATGCTTACCAGGACGATGTTACGGTAATGACTATGACCGAATTTGGAAGAACAGCCCACCAAAACGGAACCGGAGGCACAGATCATGGAAGAGCAAGTTGCCTGTTTGTTTTGGGTAACGATGTGCAGGGTGGCAAAGTATACAACAATATTAAAAGCCTTGCAAAGTCTGATCTGGAAGACGGAAGAGACCTGCCGGTTACAACCGATTTCAGAACAGTGTTTAGCGCTGTTGCAGACAGGCATTTGAACTTACACGATGATAGAAAACTCTTTCCTGATTGGGATGGTACAAAAATGAATTTAATGAAAGCGTAAACGGTACACAAGTAAAAAGCAGGATAAAGCGATCTGTATTAAAACGCAACACAACGAACTTTATCTAAAGTAGAATTTCTGATTTTTAAAAAATTGGAATAAGACGCAGTAAGCTCTAAGCCTCCCCTCCAGTTAGAGGCAACCCTTAGTTTCGAATAATTAACATCGTAACTGATTCCTATTGATAGATGGTTGAAATCCATTTTCACTACGGGAATAATTGCATCTCCCCACCTGATAAAGCTACCTATATAAAAAGTAAAAGGATCGTTCTCATAATATTTTTGAAAATCCCAGCCATAGAGCAACCCGCCAAGTAGTTGCCTGTGGCCGTTTTCAGAGAAATAATCTGTAAAAGCAATGATTCTGTTGATATCTGAAACAGGAGTGTTGATGCCGATGTTGAAGCTGTATTTGGGTGTTAAGAAACTTTCACTGCTTCCGGTGGTAGACCGTATAACGGGATTGTTAAAATGTGCTACTGAAGCTCCGGCATACCATCTGCCGCCATTGTTAAACTGGGTGCTGAAACAAACACCCGTAGAAACGTCCCAATACTGATAACTGCTGTATTGAAGGGTTTGTGCGGTTGGGTTAGAAGCATTGTAATTGCCATTAACATATTGGTCTCCGAATTTTACCTGTGTTGGATCGAACTGGCTGAATACAGGCCCTCCCATAAAAGCAACACTTAAGTAAGTGTCTTTTTCATCACTTAACGATTTATGAAAACTTAGTGCAGGGAATAACTGTGTTCTTTTAAGGCGAATATCTCCCGCGGCATCAAGGCTCATTTGCGATGCTACCGTAAATACATCGTTATGTTCACCAACCGGAATTTTATATTCAATACTCATGGCGCCTGTTCTGAATGGAATGGTAACACTACTCCATTGATCTCTGTAAGCTCCCGATATTCTAATGTCGCCTTTAAAAATACCCGAGAGGGCAGGGTTACGCAACAACGGCTGTTCGTAAAACTGCGAAAAGGTAAGGTCTTGTGCAAATAAGCCCTTGCTCATACTAACTAATCCAGTTAACACAACAACAACAAATATGTGTATACGGGTATTCATCATTTCAGTATTGCTGTATTGCCTTTAAATAATGCAGGATACCCTTTCTCACAGATTACTTCTGCAATGTATACATATACATCCGGCGAGGCTGGTTTGCCACGAACAGATCCATCCCATCCATAAGCAGGGTCACCCGGCATAAAATTGGTTCTTTCAAATACCATTTCTCCCCAGCGGTTAAACACCCTGAAGCTTTTTACCAGTTTTATGCCTTTACCCTGCAGCACCAGTTTATCATTAATACCGTCTCCATCCGGTGTAAATGCATTCGGTACAAAAATTTCTGCCTGCGGACAGAATGTTTTAATACACAATGTATCTGTGCTAATGCATCCGTATGTATTGTAAACAGTACAACTGATGCAAGCATCATCAATTATTTTTGCAGTTGGGTTTGCACAGTTATTACAATTAAAATCAGCCCCGGCCCACGCCCACTTTTTAATATCATTCCTGCCTGTTAAGGCATTGAATTGATAAATGGTTCCTGAAAGAAGCATGGTATCTCTGCCAATATTCAAAGGTGTAGGTTTGCCAACAACAATTGTAATGGCAGATGTATCTGCAAAACATCCAAAAGCATCTTTACCAATAACATGATAAGTGGTTGTTTGCAGAGGAGTGGCCTGCGTAACGGGCCGGTCTGTATAACTAAGGCCATTTGCAGGATACCATTGATAACTTGCAGCTCCGGAAGCAAATAATTTTAGAGAAGCCCCCTCGCAAATACTATCGTTCAGAGAAGTGTTCATTGTAAACGGCTGAATTACGTTAATGCTGGTAGAAGCTATATTGCTGCAACCCCATTGATCGTACCCGATCACCTCATAGGTGGCGTTTGCAGTTGGTGCTACTGTAATGCTATCGCAATTGGAACAGATTACAACATTGTTTTGATCTTTCCATACAAAACCTGTTGCTCCATTGGCGTTGATGACAATATTATTGCCTCTGCAAACCTGCTGATTGGCCGATACGGAAATAGTTGGTTGCGGATGCACGGTTAATGCCTTAAATGCCGAATCGTAACAAAGATTAACGGTGGCAACAGTTAATTTAACATTGTAACTACCAGCATTGTAATAAGTAACGGTAACCACAGAATCTTTAGAATTGTTGCCATTTCCAAGATCCCATAACCTGTAGAAAATAGAATCCCTTGATTGAATTTGCGATTCAAAATTTACGAGAGCTGTTTTACAGGCATCTGCAATACTATTTATAGTAGCTGAGGGTACCTGGTAAATAATAACAGGTACATCTGCTTTAATAGAATCTTTACACCCGTATTTGCTGGTTGTTTTTAAAGAAACATAATACATCCCTTCCTGTGTAAAGGTTTGCTGATAGGCAGATTGATGACCGACTATTTTATTATTGATACTCCATGAATAGTTGTTAATACCGAAATAGGCTTTGCTTGAATCAATAAAATTAAATACAGTGCTTCCGCACATATATTTAGATTCTATACCAAAATTGGCTTTATTATCATCAATTATCACTGTATCGGAAACCGGCTGAATAATATTGCAACCATAGTTGTTTTTTAAGGTAATTACCGGGGTATATAGCCCGGCATTTTTGTATGCGTGTACAATAGAATAACTGTTGGAGATTGCTGTATCCCCATCTCCAAAATGCCACAGAACGGTATCAGTATTGCTTGCGTTGATATTGAACGAAATATTACTGTTTACACAAGCAGCATTTTTATTGATGTTTACTGTTGCAGTTGGCGCCGCTACTTTAACAAATGCAGAATCAATATAAGTACATCCGCCCGCATTTGTTGCAATCATGCGTACTGTGTAAATTCCATTTCGGTGATAAGTATGCTGAACTGTATCGCCTAAAGCATTACTCCCATCACTAAAAGTCCATTGAGTGCTAACGGAAGCTTTGTTCTGACCTATGAATGTTGCAGTGAAAGGAGTGCACCTGCCAATGCTGTCTGCTGTAACAAAATGCCCTTGTTGTTGTGCAACTATCTGCAAGGGAATGGTAGCACTGTCTTTACAAACAATTAAATCATACTGTTTGGTAACAAGTAATTCCGGGTAATATAGCCCGGCATTTTTATAGATTGTAAAAGTATTATAGGTGTTTGAAATATTGCCGTTGCCAAAACTCCAGGTAAAGAAATAAGAGCTGTCTGATTGATTTTTAAACATCACCGTATCGCCAATGCATTGATGAGCTGTTGCTACAAATGTAGCTTTTGGCTTTGGGTAGAGATAAACCTTCCTGAAAATTGTTGTATCGGAGCAGCCATTTACAATACGTATACCTACTTTATAGGCGCCGTAATTTGTATAAGTATGTTTTATAGTATCTGTTGTTGTGTATGTGTTCAATTGTTGCCCATCTCCAAAATCCCAGCTAAACTGCATAGCATTCTTAGAATGGTTAAAGAAAGCAACAGTATTACCACAAACTGCAGAATCAATTGCATCAATAAGTACAATTGTTGGGTTAGGTTTTATTTGTACAGGAAGTAAGACACTATCGGTCCCGCAACTATTATGAGCAGTAAGTTTTGTATTGATAACAGTAGCATACCCTGCATTGAACGTATGATTAAAATTGCAAATGTTACTTATAAGCGAGTCAGCACCCATTCCATTATTGAAAATATATTGAGCATCTGTTCGTACAGAATTGTTATTAAAAGAAACAGTTAATGGCGAACATCCTGTTACGGGCTGTGCGCTGAAATTAATGAGGGGCTTTTGTTTTACAAGCACCTGCCTGCCTGTGCTGAAACTACCACAGGCATTAAGGGCTGTTAATTTTACCTGATAAATGGTATCTAACCCAGAAACGGCACCGCTTAATGTAATGCCTGCCGGTTGAACAAGTGTAGAGATTTGCTGATTACCAAGATCCCACTGATAAGTATAGTTGTTACTATTGCCCGTTGAATTATGAAATTGAAGGGATAATGGGCTGCATCCTACCGTATCGCTTATAGTGAAAGCGGTATTGGCTGTATGCAAAACAGGTATTGCAGCCAGGGCTGTATCATTTTTACAGCCGTAAGCGCTGATGGCTTTTAACAAAACAACACATGTGTCAGCATATTGTTTCATTAATGTTGAAGGGAACTGAATGGAATTGCCAATAAGGGTATCATTCAAGTACCACTCGTATGCTTTATTAAAATTATTTAAGTTAACTTTTACCATACTGCTATCGAGGAATGTATTCTCACAAACGGAATTTGTTGTGAGATGGAAAGAGGCCCTGGCATTATCATTCACTACTATTTTCACAGAATCGGTAGAACTATTGCATGCCAGATTACTGATGGTCCACTTAAAAGAATAAGTGCCGGCTTTAATATTGCTTACACCTGTATTATAAGCATTCGTATTACTGAAATGCACTGAATCGCCTTCTAATTGTGTCCAGGTCCCGGTTCCGGTAGATGGATTATTTCCATTAAGCAGAAGGGTATCCTGAATACAAACTGTGCGGTTGCTGCCGGCAGCTGCTTTGCTTGGAGGGCTTGCAACACTTATGATAACAGTATTGGTAAATGAACCTGTACACGCACCGTTTTGTACAAAAGCCCTGAAATAAGTAGTATTGATTAAGTTAGTGTAACGGAGAGAATCTGTTGTATTGGCTACACTGTTCCAATGCAGGTTATCAAACGATTGTTCCCAACGAATATCATTCCCAACATAATTATCAATCTTCATCATACCGGAATTGCCTGCAGAACATACTGATGAGTCTCCTTTGAGTGTGCCGGCAATAGTAAAATTATCTGCTTTAACTATTGCAGTGGCAGAAGTATCATAAACTGCGCATGCATTGTTTACTGAGGCAACAATGAATCTGGCAAACAGCGAATCGGTCATATTGTTCAATATAAAAGTAGTAGTGTTCGTTAATGAGTCTTTCCATATGTTGTTGGTTAATGAGGCTGATTTGTATTGCCATTTTAATAGGGAACCAATAATGTTACCTGCGGTGAACGTTGCAGGGCCCTGCATACAAACAGATGTTGCAGTACTTGAAATAGTTCCGCTTGCCGGTTTTTGTGTTATGGTGAATTGAACGGTATCGGCGGAGGGAGTGCAGTTATTATCGTTTGTTATCTTCCATTCAAGCACATAAATACCGGTTTGATTAATGAACAGATTTGCCGAAGGAGAATATATATTATCAATGAAAGCGCCACCGGGTTGTTTAATTAAACGCCATGTTCCTGTTTCAAAACCCCTGGAAGGATTTGAGCTGGCTTTTAGTGGAATCATTTTTAAACCGCTGGTATAATCACAAACAACGCTATCGTTACCGGCTTTTGCTGCAGTTATAGCAGGCCTGTTTATTATTTTAACCGTATCGGTAGAAATAGGGCAGCCTGCTGCACCTGTTATTTTCCATACGAAACTGTAATTAGAATCGGGCAATAAACCTGTAATGGTGGTTGTATTGGAACCAGGGGAAGTTATAACTGCAGTACTTGTTGAAGAAGGCTGTTGCCAGGTGCCGCTTCCCGATAAAGGAATATTGGCACTAAGTGCAGCTGTGCTGCTGTTACATAATACCTGGTTTGTTCCTGCCCGAGCAGGAGTAACAGATGGCTGTACGGTAATATAAACGGTATCTGCATTGCTTGTACAACCAGATAATGTTACTGCATTAATAATATACCTTATTCTTGCCGGCCCGGTACCTGTATTTATCAACGAATCGGTGATGATTGAAATATTACCCGGTAGTGCATTATTGGTATTGCCAATTGCACTTCCCTGTATGAGGGCAGAAGCCCATGTATAATAACTGCCGGCAATTGAACTATTCAGTTGAATATTGGTTCGGGAATAGTTGCAAACTGTATCTTTTGTATGCAAAGCTTGTAAAACAGGAGTTTCTATAATAGTTACTTTAGCAGTAGCAGAATCTTTACACCCGTTTACATCTGAAACGACAATTTTATAATAACCGCTATCTGCCAATACAGTATTTGTTTTAGATGGGTTTGCTTGCGAGGAGAAAAAATTATTAGGACCAGACCACACGTATGTATAAGGGAAGGTTCCGCTACTTGCCGTAGCAGAAAGACTTATTGCCGAACGGGTGCATACCGGGCTGTTACTCGTTACAGAAACCTTTGGGGTAGGTGTAACGGTAAAAGGAACGCCGTTGGAGGCAGCCACACATGTTTGGGAATTCAGGCTGGTTGCATCGGGCCCCACAAGCACCCTGTATACTCCGCTATTTAGGGCACTGACTGTATTGAAAACATATTTGTTAGAACCCGTACCGCCCGATCCTATGTTTGTCCATGTTGTTCCTCCATCTGCACTCATTTGCCACTGATAAGCTGGATTCACATAAGGGTTGTTGATGAGCACAGAAAAAATAGAATCTGCAGAACCGGCACAGGCTGTAGAACTGCCAACAATATTTGCTGTTATTTGAGGAGTACAGGCTGTAAATAAAATATCATCCAACATTAAATCATTACCACATTGGGCACCACCTCCATAAAAATCAACCATTTCAAAAACCACGGTTGTAACCCCAGTTGGCAAAGAAAACTGAAACCCATATTGTTGCCAGTTGGGTGGTCCATTTACGGGTGATAGTGGCAAATTTCCCGTGGTAACCGTATTTAAAATATTGCCTGCAAGGTCTTTAATATTAAAAGTAACTTTTGCATATACCAAACCACTGCCGCAAATACTTTGAGTGGCGCTTGTATTGGCATTGGCCAGCCATGCGGTGAAATTGAAATTAGAACCCTGGCATAGGTTATAAGCAGTGTCTCTGAAAAAAACACTGTTAGAGCCGCCTGCGTTCACCAGAAACATGTTGCCATTGGTATTGCCTGTATGATCCCCACCTTTGGTCCAGTCGCTTTTGTTGGCATTCTCTACTCTTGGAGTAACAATATAGTGCCCATCTGTTCCAACATTATCATATGTATAATTTGTTGATCCTGGTGGCGCTTGTGTTTTTGATGTTGAACTTGCTGCTTGCCCGAAATCTTGTTTAAAAACAGGTTTTAATGCACTGCTTTGGCAAAAGCCTGATTGTGCAAACAATGCACTTCTCCCCATAAAAAGAAGGAGTATAGATAGCTGTATGAACAGTACCAGGTTTTTCATAGATGAAGGCTGTTAAAAGTAATTTAAACTTTTAATATTGCCCATATTAAGATATTTGTCTGTATTAGGTTTAAGAAGATATTTTACTATTCAAAATAAATAACCCGTTCACTGCCACTTAATTATTCTTTTATTTGCAAAGCATATCTTCAAAAAAATAAATTATGTGGTATAAACTGGGACAGTATATTGTTAAAAATCGTGTCGTTTGCCTGTTTTTTTTGGCTGTCGTTAATGTACTGATGATTTGGAAAGCCAGTAAAATAACTTTAAGCTACGATTTTACAAGAGCCATTCCTACAGATAATGCCAAGTATATAGATTATCAGAAATTTTTGAAAAAATTTGGAGCAGATGGTAGCGTGGTAGTAGTTGGAATGAATGATGAGCGGTTTTTTGATTACCGTTTTTTCAATAAGGTTGATGCATTGCACCGAAGCTTGAAAAAGGTAAAAGATGTAGAAGAAATATTAAGCGTTCCTGCAGCATTAAAACTTGAGAAAGATACAATTAACCAGCAGTTTGTGGCTGCAAAAATATTTCATTCACCTTACTCCAGTCAGCAAAATCTTGATAGCGACCGGCATGTATTTACTAATCTTCCTTTTTACCATGGTATTTTGTACAATAAAGATATGGGTGCTTATTTGCTTGCAATTACCGTAAACAAAGACACTATTAACAGTAAAAGCAGGAGCAGGCTGATAAATGATATTTCTACTGTCTTAGAACAATTCGAAAAAGAAACAGGAGCCCAATTGCATGTAAGCGGGCTGCCTTATATAAGAACCATTATAGGCGATAAGCTGAAAAAGGAGATGAACTGGTTTTTAATAGGATCTTTTATTCTGTCGGCCATAACATTGCTTTTATTCTTTCGCTCATTAAGTGCAATGCTGCTTAGCTTAGTGGTAGTAGGAATGGGTGTTGTATGGAGTATGGGTACAATGGTACTATTGGGGTATAAGATAACCCTGCTAACTGCTATGATACCGCCTTTAATAGTAGTTATTGGTGTGCCCAATTGTATTTACTTCTTAAATAAATATCATGTTGCTTTCAGGGAAACCAACGATAAAACAAAGGCGCTGATAACAATGGTAGGCAGAATGGGGATTGTTACTTTGTTTTGCAACATTGCTGCAGCTATCGGTTTTATTGTGTTTGCATTTACGCATAGCCAGTTATTAAAAGAGTTTGGATTGGTTAGCGGAATCAATATCATGGCATTATTTTTCATCTCCCTGTTTTTTATTCCACCGGTGCTGAGTTATCTTCCTACTCCTTCAGCAATACATGTAAAATATTTGGACAATAAGTTGCTGGAACGAATATTGGTGCAGGTAGAACGATGGGTGTTTCAGCATACTAAAACAGTTTGGACAATTACTATTATAGCCTGTGTTGTATCTGCAGCAGGAATTTTTAAGTTAAAAGGAGAAGGCTTTATTGTAGATGATCTTCCTAAGCAGGATAAGATTTATGTTGATTTGAAATGGTTTGAACAAAACTTTAAAGGAGTAATGCCATTGGAAATTGTAATTGAAGCCAGGAAAAAACTTTGGTTTAAGAGGTCTACCAAACCCTTAAAAACAATGGATGAATTTTCTGCTTACCTGTTCTCGAAAAACGAAACTGCAAAACCTATTTCTTTAGCAGAAGGGCTAAAATTTGCCAAACAATCTTTTTTTGATGGAGATACTTTAAGTTATGATGTGCCAACCGATATTGATATGGCAATGATGGGAGGCTACCTGAAACCAAAAAATAAAAACCCACATAACAATGCATTAAAATTATTATCCAACTTTATAGACACTACTTATCAAACTGCAAGGATAAGTGTAAATATGAAAGATATTGGAAGCGCAAGACTACCCTCTTTTTTAAACGATGTTCAGCAAAAAGCCAACCAGCTTTTTGATACTGCTAATTATAAAATTACATTAACAGGCAGTAGTGTTACTTTCTTGGAAGGATCTTCATTTATCATTAATGGCTTAAAAGAAAGTATTATTTGGGCATTTGTATTAATTGCATTGTGCATGCTTTTCTTGTTCCCCTCAATTAAAATTGTATTGTGTTCACTCATCCCTAATGTTATCCCTTTAATTATTACAGCAGGTGTGATGGGATGGTTGGGTGTGGCATTAAGGCCATCAACAGTACTTGTGTTCAGTGTTGCATTAGGTATTGTGATAGATGTAACGATTCGTTTTTTAATCAACTATAAGCAAGAATTACCTCATTATAACTTTAGGGTTGCTAATACTTTAGTGGCTACTATAAAACATACCGGCATTAGTATCATTTATACTTCACTTGTATTAATTGCCGGCTTCATTATTTTTTGTTTCAGCAGTTTTGGTGGAACAAATGCTTTAGGGTGGCTCACTTCTTTAACGCTTATAATGGGAACACTTACCAACCTTTTGCTATTACCTGTTTTGATGAAATGGTTGTTAAAAGATAAATCTTAAAAACACATATGGCATGTGTATTTAATAATTGGTTGGTGCAGAAAAAGAGTATAAAAGATTAAAAAATACTTAATAAAAATGTTTAAAAATTAAAAAATAATTAATAAACAATTTAAGAAAGATTAAAACTGCCTACACATAAATCTCATCCATTTACTGCATGTTAGTTTAGTAAAACCATTCTAACGCATTGAGAGAAATGAAACCAGTGTATGTGTTCATATCAGAATACATTATCCCCATTTTCTTGATGTAATTATTTTTAAAACTAAACTATCATGAGAAAAAGTCTAGCACTGATGTTAGCGCTGTTCTGTTTTTTTACACAGCTGCTCGCTCAAAACCGGAGTATTTCCGGTAAAGTAACAGATGAAAAAGGTAACCCTGTTGTTAATGCCTCAGTTTTAATAAAGGGCACAACACTTGGTACAACAACTGATGCCGATGGAAAATTTTCTATTACAGTACCGGCAAAATCAAACACTTTAGTAGTTTCTTCTTTAAACTATTCAACTAAAGAAATATCAATCGGCAATGCTACAAGTTACAGTGTCTTGTTAACAAGTGCTGCTTCTGGGTTAGATGAAGTAGTGGTTGTAGCATATGGAACGCAAAAGAAAAAAGAACTAACCGGTTCTGTGGCAAAAATTAGTGGTGCAACTTTACAGGATATTCCTGTTGTGGGACCAGATCAAGCCTTGCAAGGTCAGGCACCAGGCGTACAGGTAACATCGCAGTCAGGATTACCAGGTGGTGGTATTTCTATACGAATCAGAGGTGCATCATCTTTAAGTGCCGGGAATCAACCACTATGGGTTGTAGATGGGGTGCCTATAATTACCGGTAATTTGCAAACTGCAGGAGCAGGGGGGCAAGGATTAAACTTACTTGCTGAATTGAATGCAAATGATATTGAATCTATTGAAGTTTTGAAAGATGCTGCTGCAGCTTCTCTTTATGGTTCTAGGGCAAATAATGGCGTTGTACTTGTAACTACTAAAAAGGGAGCTAATCAAAAAACAAAAATTACACTTAATAGCCAATACGGCATTCAATCTACTTGGAAGAGGGTAGCACCATTAACGGGCCCTCAGTATATTGGTTTGGTAAGAGAGGAGATTTACAACAGGTATTCGTCCTTGGTGCCTTCATTTGGGTCGTTAGACAATTTAATATTGAATGGCCTTGGCGCAGTTGGTTTAGGTGCTGCAGATAGTGCTAAAGGAGTAAGTACTAACTGGCAAAATCTTGTTTTTAGAAACGCACCTGTTCAGAACTACGATTTAAATATTTCTGGCGGTAACGATAAAACTAAATTTTATTTATCAGGTAGTTATTTAAACCAAAATGCAACAATTATTGGATCGGATTTCGAAAGATATAACATAAGAGCAAGTATTGATAATAAGGTTAGTAACGCGTTTAATGTTGGAGGAACCATTGCTGCTTCTCGTTCTCAAAATAACAGAATTGTAAATGACAATAGTATATATGGAGTATTTAGTACAGCCATTTTATTAGGGTCTCATATTCCAGCATATAACTCCGATGGTACTTATGGCCGTGACCCTAACTCAAGTGTGGATAATCCTTTAGCGGTAGCTTATGAACCAACATTCAAAGCCAACACAACAACCTTAAATACCAGTTTCTATGGCGATTATAAAATTAAGCCTTGGCTCTCTTTAAAATCAACGGTATCTTTTAGTGGAAATAATCTTCGCGAAAGTCAGTTTTATCCCACAACTACAAATTCAGGAGCGGGCACTAATGGTAATGCATATCAGGCAAACACCAATTACTATACATTGCTTTGGAGTAATGTTTTG
Source organism: Sphingobacteriia bacterium (assembly GCA_017304675.1). Taxonomy (GTDB): domain Bacteria; phylum Bacteroidota; class Bacteroidia; order Chitinophagales; family Chitinophagaceae; genus CW01. The sequence goes on along the minus strand of JAFKLS010000018.1, from coordinate 433,922 downwards.
AGTTTCAAGAAGATGTTAGATAAAAATGGTAATCACAGTTTATCGGCGTTGGCTGGTTATGAAATTCAAACTTTTAATTACGAGACCATTAATGCTTCTGCTACTAATTTCCCCGGAAATACTATCAGGCAATTAGATGCCGGTGCGGTAAAGTCAGGTGCAGGTTCTAATGCTACATCTAATGGCCTTACGGGCCTCTTTGCAAGAGCAGATTATGCATTTAAAGGGCGTTATTTATTGGGCTCTAGTGTTAGAAGAGATGGGTCATCAAACTTTGGATCTAGTAATCGTTATGCTAATTTTTATTCTGTATCTACCGGATGGGTTGTGTCTGAAGAAAATTTTTTTAAACGCTTTACCAACACTGTTAGTACTATGAAAATAAGAGCAAGTTATGGTACTACAGGAAATAGGAACTTTGGCGATTTTGCTTCCCTTGCACTTGTTTCCCCGGGATATAACATCAATCAGTTGCCTGGATTGGCGCCAAATCAATTAGGTAATCCTGCTTTGAGTTGGGAAACAAGAAAGTCAGGTAATATAGGAATAGACATTGGACTATTCAGGAAAATCAATATAACCGTAGAGTTATATAAAAATGTTACAGATAATTTGTTATTCAACCGACCGTTGCCACTTAATTCCGGATATACTTCTGTAGCAACAAACGTAGGGCAGATCACAAATAAAGGAATTGAATTAAATATTGATGCTAATATTATTAAATCGAAGAACTTTATTTGGAATGCCGGATTAAATATTACTTGGAATAATAATAGAGTTACACAATTAAGTGGTCAGCCTTTTGCAGCTGGCTTTGCAAGTTGGGTACAGGAAGGGTATGCATTGGGAAGCTTTAGAGGCTATGTTGCAGATAAAATATTTCAATCACAATCTGAAATTGCTGCCGCTCCATTTCAAGCAAGCTTAACGAGCCCCGGAGATATTAAATTCAAAAGCTTAGCAGGAGGTACTTCTATCACATCTGCAGATCAAACAATTATTGGCGATGCACAGCCTTTATATTATGGTGGGTTTACAAACTCATTCAAATTCAAAAATTTTGAATTGAGCGCATTGTTACAATGCCAGGTGGGTAACATGATATATAATAATACTAGAGCTTTTGCAGAAGGAATGAATAGTGTTTTTGGGCAGTTTGCCACTACCTTAAACAGGTGGACACCGACTAATCCTACAAACGATATACGTTATCCTCGTGCTGTTTATGGAGATCCTAATAATAACAGAAGAACTTCAACCAGGTTTTTAGAAGACGGATCTTATTTAAGGATAAAAAATGTTACTCTGGCATATTATATACCAGAAAAATTATTAACAAAATGGAAAATTTCAGCACTGAAGTTCTATATACAAGCGCAAAATTTGGCAACGTTTACAAAGTACAGCGGGTTTGATCCGGAGATTAGCACATTTGGAGAAACATCAACTGCTCCGGGAACTGACTTTTTAACTGTACCACAACCTCGCGTAATTAGTTTCGGTCTTAATGTGTCATTGTAATATCAATTTCAAAATGCGAATTATGAAAAAAATATATATCATTATAACTATATTGGCTGCTACAATTATATCATTAACAGGATGCAAAAAGGTAGTTGAAGATCAGCAGCCGCAGAATAGTATCAGTGCATCCTCATTAACGGACCCGGCCAGTATACGATCTGCCTTATTGGGCTCATATAACGGGTTGTTAAGTGCAAATTATATGGGTTTACGGTATTTTATATTTGCAGATTTATATGCAGATAATATTACAGAAGTGGGAACATTTCCAAGCTTCGCTGAAATTTATAATAGACAGATATCAGCAGGAAATGTTGAGGTTCAAAATATGTGGACAACAATATACTCCGCTATTAATAGAGTAAATACTGTAATTGCAGCGGCTAATGCTAATAACGCCACAACTTTTACAGATAAAAATCAGGTGATTGCTGAGGCAAAAGTTTTGCGGGCATACCATTACTTTAATTTATTAAGATATTGGGGTGGAAATGAAAAAGGTTACAACCAAGGCCCTGATGCAAGCGGTAAATCATGGGGTGTTCCAATAAGAACAGCACCCACATTAACACCTAATGATGCTGCTCCGATAGCAAGATCTTCAGAAGACAGCGTATGGTTACAGATATTAGCAGACTTAGACCCTGCACAGGTAATTGCAAATCTTCCGTCAAGTCATCCAGCAAATACAAGTTATAACTGGCGCATTGATCAAAAAGTTGCTAATGCGCTTTTATCGCGTGTTTATTTATATAGAGGTAATTGGGCCGGCGCGGAAGCTTCCGCAACTACAGTGATTAATACTGCAGGGCAATCACTTCTACCAACTTATGCATCACTATATGGTAATGTAGGCCCAAAACAGGAAACCATATGGACATTGCCTTTTGACCCAACAAATCAAAATTCTGTTGCCTTCTTTTATTTTACTACTGGCAGGGGTGGGAGAAATGAAATATCCGCTTCTACCGGGTTAAACAATGCTCATGAAATAGGTGATGTTAGAAAAAGAGTTAATTATACTACCGCAGCAGATGTTGCATTGGCGCCTGCAGCAAAAACTTTAAAATATACACGAGTTGCTACAGGGGATGATTATATACCACAAATTAGGCTTGCAGAAGTTTATTTAATAAGAGCTGAAGCCCGGGCTAGGCAAGGAAATACAATAGGGGCATCCGCTGATTTAAACGTAGTTCGTAATCGGGCAGGATTAACCAATACTGCTGCTATAACCCAAGCTGACATCTTAATGGCTATTTTAAATGAAAGAAGAGTGGAGTTGGCCCACGAGGGTCATAGATTTTTTGATTTACGCAGGTATCAAAGATTAGACTTAATAGGGATTGATATAACCAATCTTACTACTAGTGGTTATAAATGCAGGTGGCCTATTCCTCAACAGGAACTACTGAATAGCGGTAGTATTCTTTCTCCAAACCCTGGTTATTAGTATATTATATATACTTAGTATTAAAAATAAAAGCTAGCCAATTCGGCTAGCTTTTATTTTTGCTTCCCTGCAAAAGTTAATTTTTTAATATTTTTTTTACTTTTTTAATACTTTTTTAATACTTTGCCGCTTCCAAAAACTAAACAAGCTATAAAACAACATTTATGAGAAAAACTAAACCTTATTTTAACGCTCCCCCACCTTGGGCGAATTCACAAAAAAGAAATTAAAAATATTGGCATAGTAGAGAAATGCCATGATTGGTTAGCTCAAAGCAAATGAGCTAACATGTTTATTATTCAAAACTAAACAAACAAAAAGGTTATGAGAAAAATTTTAATGCTGCTCTTGTGCTTTTTTATAGCACTAACTCATGTGATAGCGCAGACCCGAACAATCACAGGTAAAGTGATTGATGAGAAGGGTAATCCTATTGCAGATGCCTCTATATTAGTGAAGGGTACTACTGTAGGCACCTTTACTTCTAAGGAGGGTACATTTTCGTTAAAGGTATCAACAACAGCTAAAACATTAATAGTTGTTGCTACTAACTTTACAACAAAAGAAATTGCAATTGACCAAAAAAATGACATCTCTGTGTCGTTGAAATCTTCTAGTAATAATCTAGATGAGGTGGTTGTAACTGCATTAGGTATTTCTAAGGATAGAAAAACCTTAGGGTATAGCCCACAAACTATAAAAGCGGAAGCTTTAGAAAATAAGGGTGATAATAGCCTCTTAAATTTATTACAAGGAAAAGTTGCTGGTGCCGATATTACGGGTGCAAGTGGTAGTGCAGGAGCTTCAACTAATATTGTTCTTAGGGGTATGTCATCTATAAATGGAAGTAACCAGCCTCTATTTGTAGTTGATGGTATTCCAATCAGTAATGATTTAGATCAAACAGCTGGAACACTTTATGGTAACCAGCCAGCTAACAGAGCAATGGATTTAAATCCTAGCACCATTGAATCTATAAATGTTTTAACTGGCCCCGCAGCAGCCGTTCTATATGGTTCAAGAGCATCTAACGGTGCAATTGTTATTACTACCAAAAAAGGGTCTGGGCAGAAAGGAAGAGTAGATATAAGTTTCAGTTCATCTTACTCTCAACAAAAAGTTTATGGGTTTCCAAAACTTCAAAATTCATATGGACAAGGTAGCGGTGGTGTATTCAGCAGCACCAGCACATCTTCTTGGGGGCCTGCATTTGGTGCCACACCTACATTAACAAACGGATTGATTACTTCTGCAGCTACCAATGTAAATGGAATTAATTACGCGGCTGGAAGTACTATTGATTATAAGCCATATTCAACCAACCTAATTGACTTTTTTAATGTTGGAAATAATTTTGATAATACATTATTGATTAATGGCGGCGATACGAAGAATTATTTTAGCGCTAATCTTGGATCTAGTGTTACAAATGGTATAATGCCTAATACAAACTTTAAAAAGAATAGTGTTGGATTTTCTGCTGGTTCGCAGCTAACCAATAAATTAAATATTTCAGGTGGAGTTAATTTTTATAACACTTTACAATTAGGAACAACTCAAGGTAATGGTGGTAATAGTGCCATGTTTGCACTATGGGGAGTTACTAGAAGCACTAATTTGGCTTATTATAAGGATAATTATAAAAATCTTGATGGGTCTAATAATTGGTGGGTTTCTGGAAGAGATAACCCTTATTTCGCTTCTTATGAAAATCCTATTACCAGTAATCTTATAAGATTTATTGGGAATTTGAAAATTTCTTATGATGTTACAAATTGGTTGAATATCTCTTATAGGTTAGGAGCAGATGCTTATAATGATAGGAGAAAGAGAATTGTTGCTATTGGCTCTACTCAGGCATCTGGCACTGGAAGGGTAACCGAGGATATCTTTTTCAGATCAGAGTTTAATGGAGATTTATTGATTAATATGAAAAAGTCAAATCTCTTTAAAGGCTTAAATGCTAATTTGTTATTGGGTCAAAATATAAATCAGAGAACGTATCAAAATGCTACTGTAACTGCTTTGTCTTTAACGATTCCCAATTTTTATAATGTAAGTAACGGTACGAACTTTTCTTCTTCAGGAGAATATTCATCAAAAAGAAGACTGGTAGGTTATTTCGGACAATTAAGTTTAGGTTACAAGAATTATCTGAATGGAGAATTAACACTACGAGTTGATCAATCTTCTACGTTGCCTAAAAAGAATAATAGCTATTTATACTATTCATATGGTGGAAGCTTTATTTTTACGGAAGCCTTAAAACTTAACTCGAAAATTTTAAATTTTGGAAAAATTAGGGCTTCTTATGCTAAAGTTGGAAACGATGCCGCGCCTTATAAGCTCGAAAACTCATTCAGCAAATGGTCATATGGAAATAATGTTGCTTCATTTTCTTTCCCATATGGAACAGTTACCGGTTTTGGGGCTAGCAGTACATTGCCTAATCCTGACTTAACCCCTGAATTTTCTACATCTATTGAATTTGGAGGTAATTTAGGATTCTTGAAAGATAGACTTACTTTAGATGTTACATTTTATAAAACACTTAGTACCAATCAAATTATTGACGTAGCAATCCCTACCTCAACAGGATATGATTCGCGTACAATTAATGTTGGTAAGATTTCTAATAAAGGTATTGAGTTAACTATTGGTGGTACACCAATAAAATCGAAAAATTTCCAATGGACGATATCTGCGAATTTCGCAAAAAATCGTAACGTAGTAGAAGAGCTTTACCCTGGTGTAACACAAATGAATTTACCTGGTAGCTATTTTGGTGGGGTTGCTCCTTCTGTAGTTGTTGGACAGCCTTATGGTGTAATTGTAGGTAGCACAATTCCAAGAAGCCCAGATGGTCAATATCTCATTGATTCAACCACTGGTTCTTTTGCTACATCTATTACAAACCAGGTAGTGGCTAATCCTAATAGAGATTGGTCTGCTGGTTTGGGCAACACTTTCCGTTATAAGAATCTTACTTTAAGCTTTTTAGTTGATTACAAACAAGGTGGTCAAATGCTGTCATGGACAATTGCTACGTTAAGAAGCAATGGTTCTTTGGATGAAACTGGAGTAGATAGAGATAAAGCACATATTTTACCAGGAGTTGTTTCTGTTGGAGGAGGTAAATATGTGTCTAACTATATTCAAATACCTGCTCAAACATATTGGAGCAATTTAGGTGGCATTGGCGGTGGTGAAATGGCTGTTTTTGATGCTACTACTTTCAGACTTCGTGAGTTAAGCCTTACATATGATTTGCCATTGAAGAATACCAACATAATAAAAGGACTAAAATTAACAGTATTTGGAAGAAACCTATTCTACTATAGCCCCAACTGTTTAATTGACCCAGAAGTTAATACTCAGGGAGCTGGAAATATTAGAGGGTTAGAACTTCAAAGTGCTCCTAATACAAGAAATATGGGATGCAGCATAAAAATCTCTTTATAATACTGGGTTAATAACGTATAAAATAAAAAATTATGAATAAGATTAAAATAGGTCTTTTTGCAATTGTACTGACCACTTTTTTTTCGTCTTGCCAAAAATATTTGGATGTTAATAGTAATCCAAATTCACCGACAGATGTTCCGCCTAATGTATTATTGCCAAATACGAGTATGGGTATTGGCTGGGCTAATGCAAATGTAATAGGACTGGCCACCGGTCTAATTATGCAATATAATGCAGCTATACCAACACAATGGCAATCCTATGACGTATACGCTTTGGATGGTAGTTTTGGTAACCAATGGAACTATGAAATTTACAATGGCTGTTTAAATAATTTAGTACTATTAATTAGTAAAACTAATTCAACTAGTCCAGCATATAGTGGGATAGCAAAAATACAAAAAGCATACATAATGGCTATGGCTACTGATTTGTGGGGAGATGTTCCTTACTCTCAAGCTGGCCAAGGGCTTACTTATCCTCAACCAAGATTTGATAAACAAGAAGATATCTACAAAGGGAATTCTGCATTAGGGATACAGGGATTAATCGACCTTACGAAAGAAGGATTAGCTGACTTAGATAAAGCTTCTGTTTTAACGCCATCATCTGATGATTTGGTTTACGGTGGTTCTTTGGTAAAATGGAAAAGAGCAGCAAATAGTTTGTTATTGAAATTGGCAATTCAACTTACAAATGTTGATAAGCCTACTGCCAAGAGCTTAATTAACTCTGTAATAGCTGGCAACTTGTATATTAATGATAATTCATTAGATTTAAACGTTCCTTTTTCTTCATCAGTTAGTAATCAAAATCCAGCTTATGTACGTGATATTTCAGGCTCATTTAAAAATAATGAATGTTTGAGTAGTAGGTTTTTAACTCTAATGCGCTCACTGAATGATACTGTTAGATTAGCTAAGTTTTATACCAAACCTAACAATGTATTCACAGCATACACCAACGGGAATAACACTACCGCTCCTACTGCTGCTTCTAGGTCAGTATATAATACGTATGTTGTTGGAACAACTGGCGAAGCTCCCGCAAGGTTGATAACAAATTTCCAAACACAATTTATTTTAGCTGAAGCAGCACTGGTTTTAGGTACAACTGGTGATGCAAACACATATTATCAAAATGGAATTAAAGCATCCATGAAATTGGCTGGTATGTTGGATGCAGAGATTAATAATTATTTTACTACAAATCCAACTGTTGTTAATTTAGCCGGAACACAAGATGATCAGTTAAAACAAATTATTACCCAAAAATACATTGCTTGGACCGGTAATGGGTATGAAAGCTACAACGATTATCGTAGAACAGGATACCCTGTATTAACATTACCTCTAAATGCTGCGGGTGATGATCCAACAAGTGTTCCTAAAAGATTTCCTTATATAGCAACAGAAGGTAATTCTAATCCTAACCAACCTAATCCAAGGGTTAAAACAAATGTGAAAGTTTGGTGGGGCCAATAAATAATCAATTTATTATCTAATAAAATCATTGTTATGAATAAAAGCAAAAAAATCCAACTGCTCTTGATAATATGTTCTTTTGTGTCACTTGTTGGTTGTAAAAAAGATGGGTTCCTACCTTTCAGTGATAACAGACCTACCATACCGGTAAATGTGGATAATCAATATGATTTGTTTTTGGCACCAACTGTATCATCGTCTTATGCTACAGGTACAATAACAATAAAATTGAGTATCCCTGCAAATAGTGGTCGTACTATAAAGGAAATAACTCGTGTTGGTACTTCTACGAGTAGTGCTGCACCATCAGTTGTACAAAAATCAACTGCAACAGGAGTATTTAGTAATACACCAATACCAGGTTCTGGTAATTCTGTGGTTTTTACTACTACATATGCAAATTATACTACAGTTACAGGTGCTGCAGTACCTTTACCTACTGCATCCAGCGCTTTGTTATCTAGATTTTTCTACTTTCTGGTAACTTTGGATGATGGTAGTACAATTATTCCACAATGTGTGAAAGTATATGTTTTGCCATAAGAGGATGTGGATATGATAAAGGAATTAAAATGAAGTAAAAAAGGGGGTTATACCCCCTTTTTTTATGAACTTGTTGAGTTATAAAAATCTATTAAATCTTTTAAAAGAAAGATTTATTTCAAAACCTCATTTAATTTTTCTTCTAATTCTTTCCCTCTTAATGCTGCTGCAATGATTTTTCCTGAGGGGTCTACTAAAACATTAAAAGGAATGGATTCCAATTTATAAGATGCTACCACTGAACTTTCCCATTGTTTAAGATCGCTTATATGCTGCCATGTTAAGCTATCCTGAACAATAGCTGCTTTCCATGCTTCTTTATCGTTATCTAATGAAACACCTAAGATAGTAAAGTTCTTATTCTTATACTTCTTATACGCGGCTACAACATTTGGGTTTTCTGCTCTGCAAGGTTTGCACCAGCTAGCCCAAAAATCAACCAATACATACTTCCCTTTTAAATTACTTAGAGCAAATATTTTACCTGCCGTGTCAGCAAGATTAATTTCAGGTGCCTGTTTGTTAATCCATGCTTTTTTGGGGTCGTTAGCTATTTGGTTATCTATGTTTTTCTTTAAATCATTCAAAGCAAGATTATCTTTAAATTTCTCTGCAACAATGCCTGAAGTTTTTTGCAATTCTTCCAGCTGCATGGTTTTAAATGCTTTTCCTAAAACAAAATAACTAACTGATGGACTTGTGCAACTTTTTAAGAAAGTGTTAATATAATTATTAATACTTTTTAATTCCTCTTCTCTTTGTTTATGGTATGCATTCACAACACTATCTGCCGCATTTATTTTTTGTAAGGAATCCATCCTCATAAATGTTTGAACAAGCGTTGTGTACTGCTGAGAGTAATTATCTAAAAACTGATGTAACATATTTGTTGCCGGTGATCCTTCACTGGAGTATGATTTATAATTGTCAACATCAAGCTTTATCCTGATACTCTTGCTATCATTCACTATCAGTATGGATGGGCCATTATCTATGCTCAGTATATACAGGCCCTCTGTTTTAGCCATTCCTCTCAAAATAAATTCGCCATTCTTGTTAATTGTAGTAGAGTCTACAACAACGGGTTGGCTTCCATTAAATGGCAGTTCTTGCAAATTAATTTTAGTATTTGTTTGGTGTTCAATAACGCCGCTAACTGTAAAAGCGCCATATTTTTTTTCACCACAGGATATAATTACTACGATAACAAATAAGAGAGCAAAAATATTTTTCATTTTCATATAATATTATTTATTGTTTTAATTTTTCCTGTAACAACTCTGTCACCCGTTTAGGATCTGCTTTCCCTTTACTTATTTTTTTAACTTCTCCAACAAATAAACCTATTAATCCTTTCTTTCCTTTTTTATATTCATTTACTTTATCGGGCATGCTTAGAATTGCTTCGTTCACCCAATGCATTATTTCCGATGAATCGGCAGACTGAATTATATTCAACGACTGTGCTAATTCCAATGGGTCCTGGTTTGTTTTAATTAATGTTGGCAAAAGCTTTGAAGATGCAACGGAGAAATTTATTTTGCCATCATCAATCAGCATAATCAGTTTTGTTAATGTAGCGGGGTACAAAGGGAATGTTTCAAAATCGGTACCATGCTCGTTCAACCATTGTTTAATAGGGCCAAGTATCCAATTGGCAATGGCCTTATAATTATTGCTGAGTTTGGCTGACGACAAAAAAAATTGAACAATCAATTTGTCGTCGCAAAGTAAAGAGGCATCGTAATCGCTTAACTGGTAATCTTGTATAAGCTCTTCTTTCAATGTTTGCGGCAGTGCAGGAATGGTTGACCGGATTGATTGAATATACGCTTCCGTTAAATGGAAAGGTGCTAAATCGGGGTCGGCAAAATACCTGTAATCGTTTGCTTCTTCTTTATCTCTTATAGCAAAAGTGGTATCTGTAGCTGCATCGAAGCTTCTCGTTTGTTGAATAATTTTTCCGCCACGTTCAACAATTTCAATCATTCTCTCAATTTCATATTCTATGGCTTTTTTTACATTGCGGATTGAATTCAGGTTCTTTACTTCAACCTTTGTTCCCAATGTTGTTTCACCTTTTAGCCTGATGGAAATATTAGCATCGCAGCGTAAACTGCCTTCCTCCATGTTGCCATCACATACCTCAATCCACCGAACAAGTTTCCTTAATTCCGAAATGTATTGATATGCTTCTTCACCCGATGCAATACAGGGTTCGGTAACAATTTCTATCAACGGTGTTCCTGCCCTGTTCAGATCAATGCAAGTTGTATCATCATAAATATCATGAATACTTTTACCCGCATCTTCTTCAATATGTATTCTGTTGAGCTGAATATTTTTTTTGCCGCTGGCAGTTTGAATGGTAATATAACCGCCTTTACAGATAGGGGTTGTATGCTGAGATATCTGGTAACCTTTTGGGAGATCGGCATAAAAGTAATTCTTGCGTGCAAAATAATTCTGTCGCTCTATTTCGCAATGGCAGGCTATACCCGTTTTTATGGCATATTCAACAGCTTTTTTATTGGTTTTGGGTAGTGTACCAGGATGCGCCAAAGTTATGGGGCTAACATGCGTATTGGGTAATGCTCCAAACCGGATACTATCACCACAAAATAATTTACTGGCCGTTAATAATTGCGCATGTACTTCTAAGCCAATAACTGCTTCGTATTTATTTGCCTCGCTCATTAAGGCAAATGTATTTTATTTAACCGAGAACAGGGATTTCAAGACAAAGGGGCTGTACAATTAGTACAACCCCTTTGTTTATTTTCCATAAAACCGCCTCTTATAAATTTGCTGTTTTAAGTTTTTTAGGGAATTTAATATTTGTTTTGCCCGCAATTCCTTTTCTATTGTATTCAATTGAAAAACTGTCTCCTTCCTTTACATCTTTTAATGCAGCTCTGAGATCATCTACGTTCTTAACCTCTTGATCGTTTATTTTAGTTACCACATCATCTTTTTGTAAACCTGATTTGGCTGCAACAGAATTTTCATCAATACCAATCACTTTAACACCACTTCCTTCTTCTACATCCTGTATGGTTAAGCCAAGTTTCGGTTTTCTGGACATTGCCATAAAATCTTCTTCAAAATGCGGCCCGAAATCAAAATTAAAATCATCATTGTTAAACCTGAATATTTTTGTTTCCGTGCTATTATTAGCCTGAAGTTTGGCAGTAGCTTTCTGTTCCTTGCCATTTCGTAAAAAAGTAATATTTACTTCGTCGCCCGGCTTATAAGTGGCAATTGCTTTTTGAAGGTCTGTTTCTGTTATAATTTTATTATTGCCAAGCTTGGTAATGATATCTCCGGTTTTAATACCTGCTTTCTCTGCAGCACTCTCCTTAGACACTTCCGTAACTTTTACCCCATTCTCTGCTTTTTCCATAGAAACACCCAAAAATGGTTTATCGCTTTTTATCATCATCGGCATCATAGGGCTACCAGGGGCCATTAGTTTTCTGTGTAACCTTATGGCATCAGCATTACCTTTTATAATTTCTATGTCTTTATCGTTCAATTGATCTATTGGCTTACCGTTTAAAGTAATCTTATCTCCATCAATAAGAATATCCATCTTCTCTTTTTTATTCCCCTTTTTCCTAATAATGATTTGTTCTTCCAGGTTATTTCCCGGTGTTGATGGGGGGGGAGGAGGCGGCACTTTATCTTGTGCTTTAATGTTGGCGCAAATGATAAACGAAAGGGCTGCGGCTGCTAAAAATTTGGTATGCATAATGTGTTTTTTAATTACGAAAAATTTAGTACATCAAATATAAAGGGAAAAATTTAATTACGAAACATTTCGGAATTGTTAAAAAAAGATTAGCCTTTTATAAAAAATATATTCATAAAGTAACTCTGTATTGTTCCAATCAGCAATTTTGTACTGCTACTTGCAACTCACTTGTTTTCAATCATTATATGTCTGTATTTAACCAAAGTCGTAGTAGGGTTATTCAAATCATATTTGCAGCGGTATTTGTTGTAATTACCGCACAATTAGTGCATTTACAATTGTTCTCTCCAAAATATAAAATGGCTGCAGAAAGTAATGCAATTTTCAGGAAAGTGGTTTATCCCGACAGGGGAATTATTTTCGATAAGAAAGGCAAAGCCCTGCTACAAAATACTATTTCGTTCGACCTGGTCGTAACGCCTATAGAATCAAAAGGTACCGATACTTTGGCATTATGCAATTTGCTGGGTATTGATACGGCAGAGTATAGAAAAAGGATGCGTGATATTGTATTTAAGAATACGGCAGTTCGGCCAAGTGTATTTGAGCCTTTGCTTACCCCTGAATTATATGCCAAGCTATATGAGAACATGTATAAATTTCCCGGTTTTGTTTTGAGCGAGAGAAAAGCAAGAACATACCCTTACAGTATAGCAGCCAATTTATTAGGTTATATAGCGGAAGTAGATACCGGATTTTTGCGAAAACACAGAGAAGAGGGATACGAAATGGGAGATTATGCAGGAATGACAGGCCTTGAACGTAGTTACGAGAAAGTTTTAATGGGGCAACGGGGCGTGCAGAGGTTTATAAAAGATAACAGGAGCAGGATACAGGGAGCGTATGAGAATGGTATGTACGATACTGCCGCCATTGCAGGTAAAAATCTCTACACCAGTGTAGATGTAGAATTACAACAACTGGGAGAAAAACTGATGCAAAATAAAGTAGGTAGTATTGTTGCTATCGATCCTAAAACAGGTGGTATATTGTGTATGGTGAGTGCTCCTACTTACGATCCCAATTATTTAACCGGAAACCAGCGCCGAAAACATTTTGCAGAACTGCTTGTAGATCCCAGAACACCTTTAAACAACAGAGGCCTGGGTACTTATTATTCTCCCGGTTCAACCTTTAAAACAGTAGTGGGTATTGTTGGACTAACAGAAGGTGTAATTACCACCCACACTTCTGTAAGTTGTGCCGGATTTTTTCCTGGCTGCGGCAATGGCAAGCCCAAATGTTTAGATAAAGGAACCTTTACTTTACGAACAGCCATTGCGCATAGCGACAACACTTATTTTGCAACTGTATATAAAAGAATACTTGATCAAAACAGGTATGGCACTGCCGACAGCGCTCTAAGGATCTTTAATAAATATGCATATTCTTTTGGTTTGGGAGATCGCCTTGGGGTAGACCTTCCTTCAGAGAAAAAAGGAAATATACCTACCTCGCAGTTTTATCAAAAAAGGTATGGAAAGTTTAATTCATGTACCATTATATCCAATGCCATTGGCCAGGGAGAAGTTAATACAACATTGGTGCAATTGGCCAATGTAATGGCAACCATTGCCAATAAAGGTTGGTACTACACCCCTCATTTGGTAGACAGTATTGAAGGTGGCGATGAATATGAATTGTTAGAGCAGTATAAAGTAAAACATCATGCGCTGGAAACTATTTCTGATAGTGTGTATGAAGCAGTGCACGATGGCATGCAGGGCGTAATGGAATTTGGTACAGGTGCTGCTGCCCAAGTGCCCGGTATTGTAGTATGCGGTAAAACCGGAACGGTTGAAAACTATAGCCATGGTATTAAGCAAAAAGACCACGCTTTTTTTGGTGCTTTTGCACCTCGCAATAACCCAAGAATAGCTATTGCCGTAATGTGTGAGAATGCAGGTTTTGGTGCACAATCTGCAGCCCCTATTGCAAGTCTGATGATTGAGAAATATTTACGTGATTCCATTGCTGGCGATGAAAGAAAAAAGAAGGCAGAGGAAATTTCCAAAACAAACCTTATACCTGCACAAATGAAAGCAGAAATGGCTAGAAGAGATTCTTTGAAGCAAGTAAAAGAAATGCAGCAAATTCAGAAAAAAATTGAAGATAATTCTGAACTGAATAATGACGAAGAACCTGAACAGGAGCCAAGGCCATTAAAAGATTCTACAAAAAAGAAACCGGTTGCACATGTGGCAGTACTAATCAACGACGATAAGAAAAGAAAAACAAGGCATAATATTTTATGAGTAGAAATAATAATGTATCGCAAGGTATAGATTGGCTTGTGGTGTGGCTTTATGCATTGTTGCTGGCCATTGGGGTGTTGTGCATTTTTATGGCTGAGTATAAAACAGGCATAGATTGGCTTGGCTCTTTTTTAAGCGGTAAAACCAGTTACAGCAAACAGGTGATTTTTGCGGGTGTTTGTTTTATAGCAGCATCGTTTATTTTGCTGGCAGATAGTAAATTGTTTACTGCATTCGCCAACTTATTATATGCTTTTGGCATAGTGCTAATGTTGGCAACTTTTGTAATAGGAAAAAACATTAATGGCTCTAAAAGCTGGATACCATTGGGAGGAGGCTTTAACTTACAACCGGCAGAGCTGTGTAAAATTTTTACGGCCCTTGCCCTGGCAAAATATTTATCGAGGCAGGAAACAGATTTCTCTAAAGTAAAATCACAGGTAATTGGCGGTATAATAGCATTGGCACCTGCAGCACTCTCTATCTTGCAGAATGAGACAGGCCTGGCATTGGTATATTTTTCTTTTTTTATTGTAATGTACAGGGAAGGCCTGCCTCCCGGATTACTTATTGTAGGTATTTCTTTTGGCGTGCTCGTGGTGGCTACATTGGTAGTAGAGCCAAATGTGCTTGCCATAATTTTAACCGTTATTGCCGTGCTTACAATTTATTTTTTACGAAAGCAGATTAAAAAGCAAAAATCTATCTTAACTATTATTGTTGCTGTATGGTTTGTTTGTGTGGGAGTGCAGCGATTTGCGGTTCCTTATATTTTCAATAATGTTTTTCAATGTTACCAGAGTACCCGTATTTATAGCATGGTTGGTAAGGATTATGATTGTGAATTGAACCGTCATAAAGGAAAAAGGCCCGATAAGCCTGTAAAAAAGCCTGACGATTATAATGTGCGGCAAAGCAAAATAGCTATTGGATCAGGAGGGTTACTTGGTAAAGGATTTTTAAAAGGAACCCAAACAAGAGGTAAATATGTTCCTGCACAGCCTACCGATTTTATATTCACTTCCTGGGGAGAAGCTTTTGGCTTTATTGGCTGTGTCTCCTTTTTGGCAGTATATCTTTTCCTGCTTTTCAGAATTGTAAAAATTGCAGAAAGGCAAAGAAGTACATTTAGCCGCGTATATGCTTATAGTGTTGCAAGTATCTTATTCTTTCATATTACGGTGAATGTTTGTATGACCATTGGTTTATTCCCGATTATTGGTATTCCACTTCCATTAATTAGCTACGGTGGTTCTTCTTTGCTCACATTTACGGTTCTGATTTTTATCCTGATAAGATTGGATGCAGACAGACAGATGGTGTTGAGATAAGAAATTTTTTTACAACTGTTTCCCCGCTTCCATTTTTACTATCAATTTTGTATGATGAAGATCATCCCATTATCTGAAGGAACATTCACAATAGATAAAACCAAAATATTTGTTCCCTTTGATACATCAAAAGATATTTTGAACGAAAGGCCTGTTGGAAGTTTGCTGGTAGAAGTGCAACCTTTTGTAGTTATAACAAATAAAGATATTTTATTAATAGATGCGGGTTTGGGGTTTTCAGTTAACGGAGAATTGCAGATTCACCAAAACCTTAAGGCAACAGGTATTTTGCCAGAACAGGTTTCTAAAGTGCTGATGAGCCATTTGCATAAAGATCATGCCGGTGGTATCAGTAAGCGAGACAGACTGGGAAATTATAAACTGGCATTCCCCAATGCTGTATTTTATGTGCAGCAGCAGGAGTTTGCATTTGCAATGGACAAAGGGTTTCCTTCTTACATGCCCGAAGAAATATCTGTTTTACATGATAATAAGCAAGTTATTTGGCTAAACGGAGATGGTGTGATTGATGAATATATTCATTATCATGTAACTGCTGCACACAGCCCTTTTCATCAGGTATTTTGGATTCGCGAAAATGATGAGATCGTTTTTTTCGGAGCAGACGATGCTCCTCAGTTGCAACAGATGAAAAGTAAGTTTATTGCCAAATATGATTACGATGGTAAAAAGTGTATGTTGTTAAGGCAACAATGGTGGTTGCAGGGCAACGAAGAAAAATGGAAATTCCTGTTCTATCACGATATAAAAACCCCCGTATATTACGGGGGCTAAGTATCTTTTTTTATTTAGGCTGTTGCTTCTTTAATTGTTGCCGTTTTTCCAATTCCTTTTTTACCTCGGCAGCAAAATCTCTTTCTATGAGAAAAACCTTATTAACCCTTTCGTCGGCACCCAACACTTTTTTAAGCTCTACATAATATCTTTTTTTCACTTCTAAAGTGCTTTCGTCTAAAGCAATAGCATTGTCTTTGTTTTTATTTCGTACATCTCTAAGCTCATCGGAGTAGTTATAATAGATAGGCCAGAATTTTTGCGCCTCATCCGAACTAAGATTAAGGTGCTTGGTTATATATGCTATCTTCAAACCTTGCAAATTGCCTAATACTGCAGGATTGTTTTGTGGAGCCTGCGCTGCTGTTACTGCAACAATAGCAACACTGAATACGATTGCCAATATTTTTTTCATACCTATATACCTCCTATTGATTTTGAACTGGAATCTTCAATGTTTCCGTTTTCTTCAAGAAACCGCTCCAATTCTTCATCGCTATAAAATTTTAAATTTTCTTTTAAGTTAGCGGGTTCATTTAAAAGATTCAAACCATAATCGGCTGAAAGGCTTGAATGCTGTTGGGTTGAATTGTTTAAGTACAGATTCAACTCTTCATCACTATATTTTTTTGCTTCTTTACTCAAGTCAAAAGAACCCGGCTGGCGAACAATGAAAATGCCGGTAACCAAAATGCCCGCAACAACAGCCGCCGCTGCATAATTAATAACACGGCTGATTTTTTTAATGTTGAATACAGGGGCAGCAACAGGCTTTTTAAAGAACAGGTTTTGAAAATAATGTGACGGAACCGTAAACACATTTGTTTTAGGAATTGTTGCAAGAAGCGGGGCTATCTTTAACAACTCTTCTTTTACTTCTTCCTGCCTGATCTTTTGAAAAACATTTATGTTAAGGGATTGAAAATAGTTGTCGGGAACAGAGAACGGGTTTTTTATTGTAGGTAATCCGCTTCCGATATTTTCCAAAATTTTTTCTGAAAGGGTATTAAAATAATCTTTCGGGGCCTGGTAGGTGGTCTTTTGCTGAAGGCCTGCAAGCACAGGTGCAACTTCTTGAATTTCAACTAATATTTCTTTGCTGTTGCTCATTACGTTTTGTTGGACTTGCAGAGGGTTGCAAAGTTTAATCCTTTTTTAATTATTCCTTATAAATTCCTCAATTTTTTTAGCTGCATGATGATAGCTGGCTTTTAAAGCACCTTCACTGGTTTCTAAAATCCGGCTCATTTCCTCGTAAGGCATTTCATCATAATACCTGAGATTAAATACTATCCTTTGTTTTTCCGGAAGTTGTTGTATGGCCAATTGCAGTTTCCATTCCAGTTTCTGCGCATCAAAATTTTCATCTGCCTTTATCTTGTTACTTAGGGCTTCTTCTGTATCCGATAAACTAATAGCTGCCGTTTTTCTTTTTTGCTGATCCATAAATGTGAGGCACTCGTTAGTGGCAATCCTGTAAAGCCAGGTATATAACCTGCTGTCTTCTCTAAAATTGTCAAGCCCTTTCCACATCTTTATAAAAACGTTTTGCAGCACATCATCTGCATCTTCATGTTCAATCACCATTCTTCTTATATGCCAGTAAAGTTTTTCTTGGTATTTTTTTATAATCTTGGTAAAAGCTTGCTCCTTGGTGGCAGGTTGTCTAAATTCAAACAACAAGTCTTTGTCGTCAGTATGCATGCAGGTAAGTTAGTTTTTATCTGATAAATTTCAGGTTAAAAAGTTTAATTAAAGGGTGGCTATACCTTATTCGTTTGTTAAAAATAAAATAACTAGCTCAAGTACTTAAACTTTTCTTTTCACAATACATCATACTTGTAAATTTTTCTCAAAAATTGTAAAAACAAAGCCATGAAAAAATTACTTATGCTTTTTATTGCGGTTAGCACTTATGCAGCCGTAAATGCACAAACTACCACCACATCTAGTGATGTGAAATCTGACATGAAAGATCTTCGTAAGGATATCAGGGACAAAAATGCCGACAGGAAGGATATCAAGTCTGATAAAAAAGACCTGGCCACTGATAAAACACAATTAAAAGATTTGGAGGCTAAAAGAAAAGCAGAACTTGCTAACGGCAATAAGGCCGGAGCGAGTGCTACTTCTGCTGAAATTAAAGGGCTGAAAAAAGATATGCAGAACGATAGGAAAGACCTGAATGCCGATAAAAAAGATATTAATGCAGATAAGAGAGACATTCATAAGGATGCAAAAGATTTAAAACAAGATGGTGTAAAGCATCCTATACACAGGGCAGAACATCAAATTAAAAACCACAGGTAAAATCTTTGAAGGGTAGGAGCTAAAGCCGGCCAATCATTTGGTCGGCTTTTTTGTTTTTGTAACAGGCGCATTGTCTTTCCATTGCCATAAATACAGGCAGGCATAAGTTCTGTATGGTCTCCATTTTTCTGCTATCTGTTCCATTGTTGCTTTAAACTGCTTTTTATCTGTTCTATTGAGTTTGTATAAGTTTATCATGGCATTTTGAATACCAAGGTCGTCTGTTGCAAAAACATCCTCTCTTCCAAGGCTGAACATGAGTAACATTTCTACGGTCCAACGCCCAACTCCTTTTATTTGAGTAAGCAATTCAATAATTTCTTCGTTAGAAAGTTGAGCTAATTTTTTATCGGTTATGGAGTGTTCTAAACAAAAAGCTGCAACATTTTTTACATAACTCACTTTGGCATTAGATAAACCAATGGATCTTAAAATTTCATCTTGTGTATCTAAAACCTGTTGTGGCTTTGGTTCTTTTCCATTATACAATTGAATGAAACGATTGTAAATTACCTGAGCCACTTTTGTACTTAGCTGTTGGCTCATAATACTGGACATTAAACGAAGCGGAATATTTTTCCTGAGCTTTAATTCTACAACTTCATTGTGCAAAGCTTTGGCAAGCTTTTTATCTTTCCGTAAATGTTCAATATGTTTCATGCAAACAAGTTAAGTAATTTGCCATGATGAAAAGGGAAATTTTGATAACGAAAGATGGTTCACCAACCATTGAAATAGCAGAGATGAATGTTACTTATCACAGCATTCATGGGGCGGTGCAGGAGAGCAGCCATATTTTTATTCAAACAGGATTGTTGCCATTGATTGAATTAAAGCAATTTGAAATCATTAATATTTTTGAGATGGGATTAGGTACAGGGCTCAATGCTATGCTTACCTATGAAGCCGCAAATAAATTTCAACAAAAAATAAAATACAACGCTATTGAATTATTTCCGCTTCAGGAAAAAGAATATACCTTGTTAAATTATGCAGGCAAAGAAATTATTTTGCAACTACATGAAAGTAAATGGGATACAGATATTGTATTCAACAGGTATTTTTCCTTTCATAAAACCAATCAATCGTTGCTCGGTTTTTCAACCGATTTGCCATTTACCCTGATTTACTACGATGCTTTTGCCCCGGCAGCACAACCGGAATTGTGGACGGAAGCTGTGTTTTCCCAACTATACTCCTGGCTTGTTCCCAATGGTATTTTAGTAACTTATTGTAGTAAAAGCACTGTACAGAAAACAATGAAAGCAGCCGGATTTACCATTGAAAAAATTCCTGGCCCACCCGGTAAAAGAGAAATTATCAGGGCAACAAAACCCAACAAGTAAACATTAAAAAAGTGGTTGAAAATTAGTGTAGCTTAGGTGAAAATTTTGGCATGAAAAAACTCATTGCTTTGTGGGTATTACTTGTTTCCTTTTCCTTTACCAAAGCACAAAAAACAGGCGAGCAGCAAATTATTAGAATTCTTAACGAACAGGTGAGTGAATGGAATAAAGGTAATTTGGAAAAGTTTATGATAGGATATTGGGAAAATGATAGCCTTGTTTTTATGGGTAAGAATGGCCCTGTTTACGGGTATAATAATGCCTTGACCAATTATAAAAAAGGGTATCCCGATACTGCTTCGATGGGGAAACTCAGGTTCGAAATTGTTTCGGTAAAAAAACTTTCGGCAACATATTATTTTGTAATTGGCAAATATTTTCTAACCAGAACCATTGGCAATGCCAATGGCGTATATACTTTGCTTTTCAAAAAAATTAATGGAGAATGGAAAATTGTGGTAGATCATAGCAGTTGACCTTTTTTATATTAAAACTATTTGCGTATAAACTTTTTCAAAACAATATTTATGATATTAATGATTCTTGGTGTACTTGCTATTCTGTTAAGCTATTCTTTAAAACGAATGAATGCACCTTTGCCTGCCTATGCTTCCGTTGTAAGAACTATCGGGCTTATAATTGTGGCGTTGGGTTTTTTAACCTCCTGTATTAAACAGATAAATGCAGGGGAAATAGGTGTTAAATCTTTATTTGGCAAAGTGCAGGATGATGTTTTAAACAGTGGGCTTAATATTATTAACCCACTGGTAGAAGTAAAAACCATTGATGTAAAAACACAGAATTATACCATGAGTGGTGTACATGATGAAGGAGATAAAACAGGCGATGATGCTATTAGGGCATTAACCGCAGATGGATTGGAAGTGATCATAGACCTTACTGTCTTGTATCGTGTTTTACCGGTAGAAGCTCCCCGTATTGCCAAAGAAATAGGTTTCGATTTTAAAGATAAAATCGTTCGCCCGGTTACCAGAACAAAAATCAGGGATAATGCCGTGTATTATACTGCAGTTGATTTGTATTCTACCAAGCGCGATGAATTTCAGGCAAGAATATTTAAAACCATAGAAGTAAACTTTAAACAAAGGGGCCTGGTGCTGGAACAACTCCTGGTAAGGAATATAACCCTGCCAACCAGCGTAAAAGCATCTATAGAAGAAAAAATTAAAGCAGAACAGGAGGCACAGAAAATGGAATTTGTGCTGCAAAAAGAAAAGCAGGAGGCCGAACGGAAACGTGTAGAAGCGCAAGGTATTGCAGATTACCAGCGTATTATTAGTAGCGGCCTTACAGATAAGCAATTGCAGTATGAACAAATAAAAGCCATGAAAGAAATAGCAACCTCGCCCAATGCCAAAACCATTATTATGGGCAAGAGTGGGGCCCCCGTTATTTTAGATGGTAAAAATTAATGTTTATCCTCAAAGTCCAAAGGCTTGCTCCAAAGCCTGATAACGAACCATAGGTAGCAAATAAAGCTAACAGCAAACCAGCAATAGAAAATAATATTGCCCGCAGCTATTTTTTCTTTAGGAAAAGCATAGCCATACATAATACCTGCTGTAGAGTTAACAACAAGCCATAATAAACCAAGGCTAATGGTATGTATGATTCTTAGTAAATATGCCTTTGCCGCAGGCTCCATAAATAATTGTTGTAAAAGAATAATTAAGTACTGTTGTAATAACAATAACAAGCAGTATAGATACTTTGTTCTAAATATAAATCCTTAGTCCAGACTTTGGTTTCCCGCCGCTGCCAATTTTAAAATCCTGTCAAATTGGGCAGGTGTTAAATCGTTGTAAAAATAATAAATGGGGTCTACAGGAACGCCATTTCTGTGTACTTCATAATGGCAGTGGGGGCCGGTGCTCTTTCCGGTGTTACCCACGTAACCTATTACTTCTCCTCGTTTTACCGTTTGCCCCTGTTTGGCTTTAACGCGATACATGTGCCCGTATAAGGTTTGGTATCCGTAGCCATGGTTAATGACCACTTCATTGCCATATCCCCCGGTGTTAAACCCCGCTTCTTTTACCGTACCATCTGCAGTAGCATAAATCGGCGTGCCTATAGGTGCTGTAAAATCCAGCCCTGCATGAAATTTTCTTACTTTATAAACAGGGTCTATGCGGTTGCCAAAACCGCTGGCTATCCTGTTAAGATCTTTATTGCTTACCGGCTGAATAGCAGGAATGGCCAATAACAATTTCTCCTTATTCTTCACCATCCCTTCAATTTCTTTATAACTCACACTTTGATAGGCCGTTCGTAAAGAAAGGTCGTTTAACTGATCTCTTATTTCATTTACCAGTTCCGATTCCCCTTTTGTTTGCACCAGTTGAACCTCTTTTTTCTTCTCCATATCTTTTACACGGGCACTGTCGGGTATGGGCTCCGATTCAAAAATAGAGCGGTAAACCGTATTGTCCCTGTTTTCCAGTTCACCCATTTGTAATTCCAGCTGTTTAAGCCGGTCTTCGAGCAGGGCATAATTTCCCCTGAGGTCATCATTTTGCTGGCGTAGTATTTTTTCTTTGGGACTGTCTACATATTTAAAAGCAATCAGCACAATTATCACTCCTGTAACAATGGAGGCGGCAACAAAACCAAATACCTGCAAAAGCCTTATACGAAGCGGCGTTTCAACCTTTTCGTACCTAAGTGTATGCGTGTTATAATAATATTTTATTCTTTTCTGGTTCATGTGGTTTAAGGGCAGGTTATTAAACTACCATAACCTCTTTTATACCATCCGGGGCCACTTTCAGCAGGGCTGTAAAACTTTTGAAGTTACAGCCTTACCTTTGGGCACTTTTGTAAAAGTATTGAACTAAATTATTACCGCTGCAAATAAAAGCATAAAACTGATTTAAGAATTATGATGACGAGTGCTGAGATTAGACAAACCTTTTTAGATTTCTTTAAAAGTAAAGGACATCATATTGTGCCATCTGCCCCCATAGTGGTAAAGAATGATCCTACTTTATTGTTTACCAATGCGGGGATGAATCAGTTCAAAGATTATTTCTTAGGGAATAAAAATCCTGAAAACAAACGTGTGGCCGATACACAAAAATGTTTGCGTGTAAGTGGTAAACACAATGATCTGGAAGAAGTGGGTGTTGATACGTATCACCACACCATGTTTGAAATGTTGGGTAACTGGAGCTTTGGCGATTATTTTAAAGCAGAAGCCATTGCATGGAGTTGGGAATTATTAACGGAAGTGTTGAAACTAGATAAAAGCAGATTGTATGTTACCATTTTTGAAGGTGATGCAAAAGAAGGTTTGCCGAAAGATAGTGAAGCATACAATGAATGGAAAAAAGTAATTAGTGAAGACAGGATTTTATTGGGAAAGAAAAAAGATAATTTTTGGGAAATGGGTGATACCGGTCCTTGTGGACCATGTACCGAAATACATGTTGATTGCAGAACGGATGAAGAAAGAAGAATGGTGGATGGAAAAACGTTGGTGAACAACGACCATCCGCAAGTGATTGAAATATGGAATAACGTATTCATTCAGTTCAACAGAAAAAAAGATGGAAGCTTAGAAGAGTTGCCTGCCAAACACGTTGATACCGGAATGGGATTTGAACGTTTGGTTCGTGTGATTCAAAACAAAACATCTAATTATGATACAGATGTTTTCACAGGAACAATTACAGCCATTGAAAATATCGTTTCAAAAAAATACGATTACAGCGATAGCAAAGAAGCCATTGCATTCAGAGTGTTGGCAGATCATATTCGTGCCATCAGTTTTACCATTGCTGATGGGCAGTTGCCAAGCAATACCGGAGCAGGTTATGTTATCCGTAGAATTTTAAGAAGAGCGGTTCGTTATTATTATTCTTATCTTAATTACAAACAACCGTTGTTGCATCAGTTGTTGCCGGTGATTGCAAAACAATTTGAAAATGTTTTTCCTGAATTGATTAAACAGCAAGATTTTGTTACGAAAGTGATTAAGGAAGAAGAAGATGCGTTTTTGAGAACATTGGCAAGTGGGATACAAAGATTTGAAAAATATGCGGACGATAGATTACGAGATGGTGTTACAAGAAGTTCTCAAGGTATTATTATAGATGCTACTACTCCAATAAAAATAGATGGAAACTTTGCTTTTGAGTTGTATGATACTTTTGGCTTTCCAATTGACTTAACAGAATTGATGGCTCGCGAAAAAGGAATAGTTGTAGATATGGTTGGCTTTAATAATGCTCTTCAACAACAAAAAACACGTTCACGGGTAGCCACAGCAATCGATACAGATGATTGGGTAGTAGTGAATGATGTTCAGCCCATTGCTCCAAAAGATTATAACGATCTTATGATTGAAACAACTGTTGCCAAATACAGAAGAGTTTCTGCAAAAGGCAAAGAACAATATCAGATCGTTTTATCCGAAACGCCTTTCTATGCTGAAAGCGGTGGTCAGGTTGGTGATAGAGGCTGGTTGCAATTCGGTGATGAAAAAATTGCTGTTGTTGATACCAAAAAAGAAAATGATAGTGTTATTCATTTCGTAGAAAAACTTCCTGCAACGGTTGATGGAACTGTTATTGCAAATGTTGATCAGGAGAAACGTTTGTACACCATGTACAATCATACTGCAACGCATTTAATGCATGCTGCATTGAGAAAGGTGTTGGGCACACATGTGGCACAAAAAGGAAGTTTAGTGAACGAACATGAATTGCGTTTCGACTTTTCTCATTTTGCTAAAATGACGGAAGAAGAAATTCGTGCTGTTGAAAAAATGGTGAACGATAAGATCAGAGAAAATATTCCGGTAGTGATTCGCACTATGCCGAAAGAAGAAGCATTGAAATTAGGGGCGATGGCATTGTTTGGAGAAAAATATGGTGATGTTGTTCGTGTGGTAACGATCGATCCGAATTATTCTGTTGAGTTGTGCGGTGGTACACACGTGATGCATACAGGGATGATCGGTATGTTTAAAATAAATGCTGAAAGTGCTGTTGCCAGCGGAGTTAGAAGAATTGAAGCACTCACAGGTTCTGCAGCATACAATTTCTTGTACGATCAGTTGATGAGTTTAAAAGAAGTGGCCACCTTATTAAAAACGAAAGATCCTTTAAAAGCAGTTGAAAAAATTGTTTTAGAAAAGCAAGAGCTGGAAAAATATGTCGAAAGGTTAGAAGTAAAACAGTTGAATTCTTTAAAACAGGAATTGTTAAGGGAAAAAGAAAATATTGCTTCTGTTGCCTTTATTGGTAAAGTTGTTGAAGTAAACAATGCAGATTATTTAAAGAAATTGTGTTTCGATCTGAAAAATGATTTAGGTAATGATTATGTTGTTGTGTTGGCTGCAAATATCAATGGCAAACCTAATGTAGCTGTGATGTTGAGTGATAGTGTTGTTGCAGAAAAACAATTGGAGGCTCCAGCAATTATTAAACAACATATTGCACCATTGATTAAAGGTGGTGGTGGCGGACAAAAAACTTTAGCATCTGCCGGTGGTCAGGATGCGAGTAATTTGCAACGAGTGATTGAAAGAGTGAAAGAACTATTATAAAAAATAAAGCCCGAGCAATCGGGTTTTATTGTATTAAATTTTCACAGGCATTTCATCATAGGTTCTTCCACCTAAAATTCTTCCAGCCTTTTTCTTATTTATTCCACCCCATTGCTTAAAAAAGAAAGCAACGCCTTGTTCTGTACATTGTTGTTTAATATCCCAGACCCAAGATTCTTGCATGGGTCTAGCTTTTCTTCCACTTTCACCTCCTACAATTGCCCAGTGAATATTTGTTAAATCCAGATTTTGAAGTGGGCCAATCAAAGGTTCACAAGAAAGGAATTTAATTTTAGCATCTGTATATCTTAAAAAATCAATTCTGTCTTTTACTCTTTCATCCTCAACAGAAACGCCCATCCAGATATTGTTAGTCCAGTTAAGTTTATGGTGCAATTCATATAATCTATCTGCTCGTTTAGTTAAAACCTGATAAGTATGTTGCGGCGTTTGGTTCATTACGTCAAATACTTTTTGAATGAACTTAAATGGAACATCCTTATGAAATAGATCACTCATTGAATTTACAAAAACAACTTTCGAATGTTTCCAAGTGAATGGAATTTGCAATGCATCTTCATGAATACGAAGTTCGAAGCCATCTTTGTATTTTTCAATACCCATTGCTTGTAATCTCCTCGCCATCACTTCTGCATAACAATTTTTGCAGCCCGCAGAAATTTTATTGCAACCAGTAGTTGGGTTCCAGGTCATTTCTGTCCACTCAATTGATGATTGTGCCATTATAATTTATAATTAGGTTTTATTACGTCGTTTGCAATTTTAAGTGCATTTGCATTATTAGTTGCCATCATAAAATGATACATGATTGAGTTTGTACTATTTCTCATCACAAACGAATCGGAAGTAAACTTGAAAATAGTATTTAGTCGCTGTTTATATAAATCGCCAACTTTTTGTACAGTATTTACTTCTTTAATAGTAACAGACTCCTCACCAAATAACGTATTTACAATCTGTTTCTTATAAAAGTGATTAACTATTTCTTCTCTTGTTAAGCCAAGAAATTTTTCAAGTTTAGAAAACCAAGCATCAGAAATATCTCCGTTATTTTTTAACATTCGAGCCACGCCAATACCTGTTGGGACTAATATCCATAAATCAACACCTAAATTAGCAAGTGACTTTATTGAATTCCAATCAACTGACATACCATAAGGATCTATAAATGTTAAAGCTCTATAGTTTTTATTTTCTTTTAAGAATTCTGATAATTTTAAAAGCTTCTCGTTGCAATCAGCTTGCACAACATGAGCATTTCGACCAAAATAAAACTTATTAATTAATTGTTCTAACGAGCTTTTGTAAATGTCATTTAATTCAACAAAATAATAAATGTCAAATCTTAAGGGATCATCTAAATCTAAAATTCTTAAAGCAGTACCTTTTTTAATTTCATCAGATTTTTCTGAATCAATAATGCCTGAACCAGCAAAGCCATCGAAATAAATTGTTTTAGCCCAAGATTGGTTATTCATGATTTTCAAATAAGCTTTTGCATAGCTTACGACAATTTCCATTTTTGCTTCAGTCCAACTTCCTCCAAATTGATTCATAGTTGTTTAGTTTGAATGAATAATATTTTCATTCACTGAAGGGTTATCTAAAAATATAAAAAAATACTCATTTAGAACAAACTCCCTTGCTCACCAGGTCTTCTGAATTGGCTGCAATCCAGTTCCCATCTTTCTGCATTTAAATTGTAGAGTTTATTATACTTAATGAATTGCTGGCGAACCAGATCACTTATTGGTCCTTCACCTCGCATACGAACGCCATATCTGCTGTCGTTAACTTTGCCGCCATGTCCTGTTTCAATCAAATGCCAAACCTTATCGGCTCTGTCGGGAAAGTTTTTATACAACCAATCATGAAACATGATTTTTATCGCACCATTCAATCGTATAAAAGTATAAGCAGAAAATGTTGCACCATTCTCACTGGCTTCTTTCATAATTCTTTGCATTTCGTGTTCATTCAATCCCGGAATCATTGGTCCTAACATCACACCCATTCTCACACCGGCTTCACTCAATTCTTGAATAATGCGTAAGCGTTGTGTAGCTGTTGTGGTTCGTGGTTCCATTACTCTTCGTAAATCTTCATTAAAAGTAGTGATGCTTACTAAAATGCTGATGAGTTTTTTCTTTGCCATTTCCTGCAACAGATCTTTGTCTCTCAACATGCCTGCATTCTTAGTGATCATTCCTACTGGCTGGTTGAATTCATTACACACTTCCAGCAAGCTTCTTGTTAAACGAAATTTCTTTTCTGCCGGTTGATAGCAATCTGTATTACCACTTAAGCTAATCGGTTTGCATTCCCATTTCGGATGCATTAAAAATTTACGCAGCAATTCTGCAGCGTTTTTTTTCACAATGATCTTTCTTTCAAAATCCAGTCCGGCACTGTAACCCCAGTATTCATGCGCATTCCGGGCATAACAATAAATGCAACCATGTTCACAACCCTGATAAGGATTCATGCTGTACCACATACCCACATCCGGACTATCAACTTTGTTTACAATACTTTTTGCATGGTCTTCTAAATAAACAGTATGTTCGTTTTCTTCCGTCCAATCATCAATAGCCTCAATGTGCTCTTTGGCTCTTGTGGTTTTTAAAAATCTGTTTTGTGTATTGATCTGTGCACCTCTGCCTTTTAAATAATTTTCTTCTTTGGTTGCAGGCTTAGGTTTTGCATTGGGATTATCATCTATATTTTTCATGCGAAAAGATTTGCCTGAACAAACTTTTGTTCTTGTTTATTCAATAAAGAAAAAGTTGCGGCCACCACATATTTTTTTGTTGATTCATTTCTTCTCAGCAGCACAATATTGTTCACTATAAAATGTGCAGAAAACTCTCGGTTACTATATTCCAACCAACCTTGTTCGTATTGCCATGGGGCTAATTTCCTGGCGATAGTAATATGCGGTTCTGTGATGTAATGTGGTTTGTGTTCATCGTCGAATTTTAAAAATGCCTGAACTGGTCTTAGAGATTTAACCAGTGAAACAATATCATTCTTCGTTTCAACATTCACATAAATAGTATGTGTAGGGAAACTGCTAAAATTTTTCAGTGACACCATAAAAGGCTTTGCAGTTTGAATGATATTATTGAAGCGATGAATAATTCTGTTTTCATTCATATTCCATTGCATGAATTTGATTAGTGTGATATGTGGCTTGCTATGTATGGCAGTTGGACAATCATATTTTTCGGCAAACAATTTTTTCTGTTGCATGATTTTTTCATGCACATCTGCAGAAGGCTGAATGATGAGGAGGTATTCGTTTTGCATAAACGATAATTTTATAACCGTTAATACCATTATAACCGCTGACGAGGTTTACAACCGTCGTCATGGTTTTATTAATTACCCCGTCAACGGTTATTTACCTTGACGGCGGTTCAACTATAAATAGAGTTCTTACAACAAAATCCTGTTGATGAGTTTTTCTTCTTCTCCTGCATCAGATTTATACAGGCAAACGGATTTCAATTTTTCGTTTGTGTTGGTAACGTGCTGTAATATTTGCAATGCCGGAATATTAAATGTGCTTTGCCATTGCTGCATCATATTGTACAACAGATTGTGTGTGTTATTAAGGCTGCCATCGCTTTGTACGCAAAGGTTTTGCAGATGTTTAAATATTAAATTCTCTGTCTGCTCTTCCGCACAAAAACCGGCTAATGCCAAAGGCTGTTGAACGCTGCATTCGGCAATAATTCTGTATTGGCGGTGGTGTTGACCGCAGTTTAAAAAAATTGATTGCATATGTGTAATTTTTTGTTTGCTAATTTTTGTGGTATAAAAATACTAATTATTTTAGCAAAACAAAATTAAAGTATATGGAGAAAGAAACATTTTACAGAGCTGCTTATCATGGCAGCAAAGATTTCAATCAAAAACAAATTGAAACAGCTAATGCCACGGGCTTTGGCGCTGCAGCAGATGATTTTATGGAAAGAGGAATTGATCTGAACGAGCAACTCATTAAGAACAAGCCAGCTACTTTTTTCTTTAGAATGAATGGCGATGCGATGGTTGGCGCTGGTATTTATGCCAAAGATATTTTGGTGGTGGATAGAAGTTTAAAAGCTGCTAACGGGAAGATTATCATTGCTTCTGTGAATGGAGAATTGTTGGTGAGGCGTTTTCAGAAAGATTTTAATAAATGTTTTTTATGTGCAGAGAATAAACGTTACAGCAATATTGAGTTAGGTGAGTTTACACAATACCAGGCCTGGGGTGTGGTAACGTATGTAATTCATCCAACCCCTTAATCCCCTAAAGGGGAAATTAATTTTATGGAGAAGAAAATGTTTTTAAAAGCGTCGCCACTGATTTTTCAAAATGCAAAGCAATTGAGAAATCATTTAACAAACAGCGAAATGAAACTATGGGGTTATTTGAGAACAAAACCATTTAGGTTAAAGTTCAGAAGGCAACATCCACTTGGAATTTATATAGCAGATTTTTATTGCCATGCGTTGAAATTAATCATTGAAGTTGATGGTAACATTCACGAAAGAAAAGATGTTGTATTACATGATGATGAAAGACAATCCCTTCTTGAAAAAGAAGGATTTTTGTTTCTGAGATTTTGCAATGCCGATGTTCAAAACAATTTTGAAAAAGTAATAGAAGAAGCTAATCAATTCATTCAAAACAAAATTCCCCCTTCAGGGGGTTAGGGGGTATGAAAGCCATTGTAGATTGTAATAGTTTTTATTGTTCCTGCGAAAGATTATTTCGCCCGGAGTTGGAACATAAACCCGTTGTTGTATTAAGCAATAACGATGGATGCATTATTTCGCGGAGTGATGAAGCAAAATCATTAGGTGTTGAAATGGCCGGTCCATTTTTTAAAGCAAGGCCGATCATTGAAAAATTCAATGTGGCCACTTTTTCATCCAATTATAATTTGTATGGTGATCTTAGTTGGCGTGTAATGGAAACATTACGAATCATGTTCGGGAAAAATAATGTGGAAGTGTACAGTGTTGATGAAGCTTTTCTGAATCTCGATTTCATTCCCAAAGAAAAAATGCAACAAGTAGCTGATGACATTAAAGAAACCGTGGAAATGTGGACGGGCATTAAAGTTTCTGTTGGTGTGGCGCCAACAAAGGTTTTGGCAAAAGCTGCCAACAGATTGGCCAAGAAAAATAAAACAGCCACCAATTGTGTGATGGTGTTAGATACAAAAAAGAAAATTGAAGAAGCTTTGCGCAAAACAAAAATAGAAGATGTATGGGGCGTAGGTTATCAATATGCTTTAAAGTTAAATAGGTTCAATGTTTTTACGGCATACGATTTAAGTATTAAGAATGAAGAGTGGGCAAGAAGAAATTTAGGTGGTGTAACAGGTTTGCGATTGATAAGAGAATTGAAAGGCTATGAAGGAATTATGATGGAAGACGAATTGATTGAAAAGAAAATGATCATGACCACCAGAATGTTTGGCGAACCTGTTCAGGATATTACGGCTATTAAAGAAGCTGTTGCCACCTATGCATCGAGAGCAGCAGAAAAATTACGCAGACAAAATGGTGCTGCGCAAATGATCTCGGTATTCATTGTTAAAAAACAAGAATCGCATCATGCTTCTTTTCATCGCGGTGCAACCATTAGCAGTTATACAACATTGCCTGTTGCTACGTCTTTAACACATGAATTAATTAAACCTGCAGTTGCTATTGCGGAGCGTTTGTTTGAACAGGGTGCAACCTATAAAAAAGCAGGAGTGATGTTGAGTAATATTGTGAAAGATAGTTCTGTGCAGGGAAATTTATTTGTGAGTGAAAACAAGAATAAAGAACGTTTACTGATGAGTGCAATTGACAATATCAACTTTAGTCAGCGTAATGATATTTTAAAATTTGCATCAAGCGGAACAACGAGAGATTGGAAGATGCGACAAGAGTTTCGTAGCCCAAAATATACGAGTCGTTGGGAAGAGTTGTGTGAAGTGCATTAAAATAATTTTCCTTGAGAATGATTATTGTCAATGAATGTTGGCTTGATCAAATTCAATTTGCATTCAGCATTCATTTTATCAACGAGATAAACGGTTAACTCCGGCGATGTTGCTTCATCGTGCATGTGCATGAAAAAATACAATTCGTTCAAACCTTTATCCATCCAGTATTTCATTCGTTCAATCCATGCATCAATTCTTGTATAATCTGTTGCATGCAAACTATTGCCAACATACCTGATAAATGTTTTGGGAACAGTTAAATGCATGTGACAACATTCTCTTCTTCCTGCAGTGTCTGTTATCACGATTCCTACATTATTTTCTTTCAAAAAAGAAAATAATTCTTCTCGTATTTCATCTTTCAAAAACCAATTCGGGTGACGAACTTCTAAAAAGAATTGCATGTCTTTAGGAAGTGATAATAAAAAATCGAACAACTCCTGTTTTCTATTCGGAGAAAAACTATCACTCACTTGAACGAATACAGGGCCGAGATGTTCTTCAAATGCAACGATGCCTCTTAAAAATTCTGAAGTGATAAAATCTTTCCCTTTTAAACTTCCTCTGTGTGTAACACCCTGGTACATTTTCGGACAGAATAAAAAATCTTTTCCTTTTGCATGAGCAGCCCATTTAGAAATTCCGGCAGCGCCATAAATTTTATAATGTGTTGCATTCAGTTCAATACAATTATAATGTTGAACATAGTGTTGTAAAAAATCTTTTTCCTTTGTTTTAAGAGGATAAATTTTGCCCACCCATTCGGTTCTTCCCCATTTGGCGCAGCCAATATATACCCTGGCATTTTTGTTTTTTTTGCCGGTTAAAACGGCTTTATTGAAAGCAGGATCTTGGGGTAACGCGAAATCAATAAGGTTCAGTTCGTTTTCAGTAACTCTGCCAAACTCCATTTTAAAAGATTTGTTGCAATTTAGAGAATTGCGAAATCTGTAAAAACAAAGGCTTTTTGCCCGATTTGGGCGGTTTTCTCCCAAAAATCTTTAAAAACTGGTATAATCCTTGTAAAACTTAGTTCTTCAGGTTTGAAAATTTAAGTAATTTCATTCACCTTTGCCCAACTTAAATTTTAAAACATTCTGAACGGAAATAAATGGCACTTTTTAATTTTTTAACCCAGGAAATTGCGATGGATCTGGGTACAGCTAACACGCTGATTATACATGATGATGAGATTGTTGTGAACGAGCCGAGCATTGTTGCTTTAAACAGGAACAATCCTAAAGAAGTTTTGGCGGTAGGAAAGAAAGCTTTGCTGATGCACGAAAAAACACACGAAAGCATCAGAACGGTTCGCCCTTTAAAAGACGGTGTAATAGCCGATTTTAATGCCGCTGAATTAATGATCCGTGAACTTATTAAACTGGTTTATCCTAAAAAACCATTGTTCCCGCCAAGCTGGAGAATGGTTATCTGCATCCCTTCTTCCATCACCGAAGTAGAAAAACGTGCCGTACGTGATAGTGCCGAACAGGCCGGTGCCAAAGAAGTGTATATGATTCATGAACCAATGGCTGCGGCTTTGGGTATTGGTATTGATGTGGAAGAACCGGTAGGCAATATGATTATTGATATTGGTGGTGGTACAACAGGTATTACGGTAATTGCTTTGGCCGGTATTGTTTGTGATCAATCCATTCGTATTGCAGGGGATGAATTTACTGCAGATATTATGGAAGCTTTACGTCGTTATCATAGTTTATTAATTGGTGAACGTACTGCTGAACAAATTAAGATTAATGTTGGTGCAGCTATGAAAGATTTGGATAATCCACCGGATGATATACCTGTAAATGGTAGAGATTTGGTTACGGGTATCCCAAAACAGATCATGGTAAGCTATCAGGAAATTGCGGAAGCTTTGGATAAAAGTATTTTTAAAATAGAAGAAGCCATTTTAAAAGCATTGGAAACCACCCCACCCGAATTAGCTGCCGACATTTACAGAAGAGGCTTGTATTTAACAGGCGGTGGCGCTTTGTTGAGAGGGTTGGATAAAAGATTGAGTGCAAAAATTAAATTACCGGTTCATGTGGCCGATGATCCGCTGAAAAGTGTGGTACGTGGTACGGGCTTAGCTCTAAAGAATTATCAACGCTTTCCATTTATTATGAGATAAAACAACAAGAACAAGTGTCAGGATGGTACAAGAACATAATGTTAACCCTGAAACTTGCAACCTGTAACTTGAAACTTGTTTCGTGAAGAATATTTTCCTTTTTATACGGCGTTATTTTACGTTCCTCAGCTTTTTACTGCTGCAAATATTATGTATCATCATGCTTAGTAAAAGCAGTAAAACGCATGAAGCTTTTTTTGCAGAGAAAGCCAACGAATTTGTAGGAAGGGTAAACCAGCAGTATGCAGGGTTTCATTCTTATTTTACTTTACAGGAAATTAATAAACAACTGGCCTCAGAAAATGCAGCTCTCAGAAACCGGCTTACAGAAAATTTTATTGTTCCCGATTCAACCCAGAAAATAGTTACCGATACATTGTTAACGGATTCCGTTCGTAAAGCAAGAAAATATATTTACCTGCCTGCAATGGTAGTGGGTAATACGGTTGTTTTTCAAAACAATTACCTTACACTGGAAAGAGGCGAGAAACAGGGAGTTAAAAAGGGGATGGCTGTTACGGGCCCGCAAGGTATTGTTGGTGTGGTGATAGATGTGAGCGATAACTATTGCAGGGTAATGAGTTTACTGCATCGTAATAGCAGGGTAAGTGCCATGCTAAAAAAAGATAATAACCTTGGGAGTATTGAGTGGGATGGTACAGACCCTCATTATCTTGTTATGCGAAACATTTCTAAAGCTGCTAAAGTATTGAAAGGTGATACAGTATTAACCAGTACATACTCGGCTAATTTTCCTTCTCATCTTATGATTGGTACGGTAGATCACATCAGTTCAGACCCATCTTCTAATTTTTACACGCTAAAAGTAAAGACGGCAACCAATTTTTTTACCATCCAGTATGTAGATGTTGTGGAGAATACCAAATTTGCAGAACAATCTAAATTAGAAGGGATAAAACTAAAAGGCAATGAGTAGTACTGTAAAAAATATATTCAGAGCTGTTTTATTTTTAGCTGTTCAACTTTTTGTGCTGAACAAAGTGCCGCCATTGCATCAATTTATTATACCGTATTTATATTTTTTATTTATACTCTGGTTACCCTTTACTATCAACAGATTTTTATTGCTGATTGTTGGGTTCTTGTATGGAATGGTATTAGATTATTTTCTTGGTTCGTATGGTTTGCATACCGCCTGTTGCGTACTTATTGCATATGTAAGACCTTTTATTCTCAACATCTTAATTCCGCAGGAAACTACGGAGCAAACCTATATCGAGCCTTCAATAAAAAGTATGGGCTGGGCCCCTTATGGTTTGTATGTATTGTTGCTAACATTCATTCATCATTTTTATTTGGTGTTGATAGAATGGCTGCAGTTTGGAAATTTTGTTTATTTCATCGGGAAAGTGGGCGCTACAACAGGCATTAGTTTAATGCTGATCTTTATTACGGAAATGTTGTTCTTTAGAAAAGCGAGATACAGAACCAATGCTGCCTAATTATTTCTTTACAAACAGCTTCTCATTCATTTTTGCATCGTGTCCATAAATATCTTTTCTAAAATTCAGGTTCCCGTCTTTATCAACCCAGGCAGTAAAATACACGATGAATACAGGTATCGGTTTATCGAGGGTTATCCATTTTTCTTTTTGCAGGTGCATACAGCTATCAATTTTTTGACTGGTCCAGGCAGAATCGTTTCGCAGTAAATATTGAGCCAACTTTTTTGGTTCGCTCAACCGTATACAGCCATGGCTGAAACTTCTGTTTGTTGCAGTAAAGAGATCATGATTGGGTGTATCGTGAAAATAGATATTAAAGGAATTGGGGAATAAAAACTTTACTAAACCCAAAGAATTGTTCGGCCCCGGTTTTTGTCTAACCACTGGTAAGCTTCCGCTTTTACCGGTTATTTCCATATTGTTCTTTGCAAGGTAGTTTGGATTTTTTTTCAATGCCGGAACAATTTCTTTTTGCACAATACTGGAAGGTACATTCCAATAGGGGCTAAAAACAATATACTTCAACTTGTCGGTGAAAATAACAGTGCTATTAGTGGCAGTGCCAACAATAACTTTTATGTCGAACACATTTTTACCGCTATCGTATACATGCATTTTATATTCCGGTATATTCACCAGGATATAATTTGTGTCTTTATCGGCAGGCATCCATCTTGCTCTTTCCATATTGATCAGTAGCTGACTGATTCTTTCTTTAATAGGAATATTTAATTCTTCCATCATCTTAGAACCAATATTTCCATCGATGGTTAATCCCATCCTGCGTTGAAATTTTTTTACGGCACTAACTAGGGTACTGTCAAAAATGTTGCTGGAATCTGTTACCTGGAGATCACCTAGTAAAAAAAGTTTTTGTTTAATGATTGCAACCCGTTCATCTTCCATTCCTTTTTTCAAAACTGTTTTTGGTTTCTCAATGGTGTCTCCCCAATTATGGTTCTTATCAATCTCAATGTATTTAGAAAGATAATTCTGTAATTTTTTATACTGGCTGTTCAATGGAAAATACAATTCGTCTTCCTGTATTTTATTTTTAAGTGTAGAATCCAGTACTGCGGTTAGGTCTATTTTCTTCCTTGGAATAAACCAACCCAATTCAGCGGCATTAATATCACTGCCTTTATATACTTTGGAAGCGTACATAAAAAACTGCCCTGTAAATAATAGCTCCGCATTGTTTCTCTCTTTAATGGTTACCCGGTTAATATCTTTTTTTATGAGTGAATCGTAAATGGCCATTAATTGTGCATTGTACAGGCTACTGTCTTGCAAAGTAAGAATACTATTATTCAGCAGGTTAATAAAATGATTGGCCTGTTCTGTTATGCCCGTACTGTCAAACCACGCATACTCAAAATTTCTTTCTTTATAAAAATCAAAGAATTGCTCTTTAAAATTAATATAAGTAATATGATCTTCTATAAAACGATCAACAACCGCACTATCCAAAAAAATGGTGTTGAATGAAGTGATTTCTGTAATGGTAGTGTCTCTTGTTACGGCTGATGGTTTCTTTTGTTGAATGAGATTGCAGCCGGTTAACAAGGTAATGATAAATATAAACCGGCCGAGTTTGTTTTTCATGCACTTAATTTACTTATTGAATATACGTTAAAATTGATTCAATAAAATAGCAGCAGTAATACCCGCTGTTTCTGTTCTTAAACGATGATTACCAAGATGTACCGGTTGAAAATGATGTGCCAACGCTTCTGCTATTTCTTCTTCTGTAAAATCTCCTTCAGGGCCGATAAAAATCCGAACAGATGGTTCGTGATTAAAGCCGGTAATGCTTGGCTTAGTGCCGGGATAGCAATGCGCAATGAGTTTTGTGTGATGATAATTTAAGTTGATGGCTTTATCGAAGTTTATAGGTTCGTGCAATACAGGAAGCCATGTTTGTTCGCTTTGTAACATGGCAGCAATCAGAATAGCGTTCATTCTTTCTAATCTGAAATGTTGCCTCTCTGTTCTTTTACATACCAGCGGTATAATGTCTGTTACACCAACCTCGGTTGCTTTTTCCAAAAACCACTCCAGCCTGCTGCTGTTTTTTAGTAAAGAGATACCAACACTTATTTTTTTTGCCGGTGCTGCAAAAGTTTGAATATCTTCTATTGTTACTACCGTATTTTTTTTATGCGGCTCCTGTACCATGGCTTTTGCAAGTATCCCTTTTCCATTGGTAAGATATAGCTGCTCTCCCTTATACATTCTTAATACCTGTATGCAATGTTTACTTGTTTCTTCGCTTAAGGTGAATACTGCTTGCGAGGTATTAAGTTCTGCTTCAAAGAAAAAAGGAAGCTGCATTTTGTTATTAATTAAAGTTTTAATCGTTTTTAAAGTTTTTCCTGTGTTCTTTAACTAAACGATTGCATTCTGCTTTTCAAAAAATAATGTGCTTTGCAATGATATCAAATATTTCATCAAGCATCAAAGAAAGGGAGAGAACTATGCGTAAACTATTAAGACTGTTTGTTGCAGTAACTACTGTTGTTTTTTTATCTGTTATAAGTATTCAATCCAGTGCTCAGGTTGCATTGGGAATAGAAGCCGGATATGTAAACTCCGGATTGATTGATAAAAGCCATAACCCTTATATTAGTGTATCTGGTATCAATAATTTTTTAGTAGGTGCTAAAATGGAGGCTAATCTTTCAAAATCAATTATTTTCCAATCAGGCCTCGATTATATTGGTAAAGGAGGCTTTAGGGGAACCACCGAATTTGCATTGAGCGGTACTACCAGTACTACCAAACTGAATTACCTGCAAATACCACTTAATCTTAAATATTCTTTTAGAACGAAGAATGGTATAAAACCCTTTCTTGGAGCAGGCTTTTACCTGGCAGCAGGTTTTTCGGGTACAGAAAAAGGATATTATCAATCAACCTCCGGAAGTACAACTCCTATTGATGAGAGGGTAGTATTTACCAACAATAGCTCGGCTACTGAAACCACTGTAAAACCAATAGATGCGGGTTATAATGTATTTGGCGGGGTTGCTTTCAAGCATTGGCAGTTACAGGCTACTTACAGTAAGGGCTTTAGCAAAGTATTCACTTCCGGCAGTACCAATATGGTGCACTCAGTATTCGGTGTTACCGTTGCGTATATGTTTTCTTTAAAGAAAAGTTTGAAGAAGAAATAAAAATACTTGCATTAGAAAGGAGCCTGCTCATCGAAGCCTTCATCAAAATTCCCTGAATTCATTTTGCTTCCCTGAACAAAAAACCTTCCTCCTTCATTGCCTCCGCCACCTGCACCGGGTGCTGGTGTGGGGCCAATAGGCTTCCAGTTTCCTCCACCCATAAAATCGCTCGGGTTGTTATCATCAAACTCTTCAAATTTTTGAATATGCAGTAAAGCACGCAATTTTATTGTATCTAAACTACCATTACGGTGCTTGGCTATGCGTATATGTGTTTCTCCTTTGGTGCTTTCGCCCATTTCATTGTTCATTACCTCGTAATATTCCGGGCGATAAATAAACATTACCATGTCTGCATCCTGCTCAATAGCACCTGATTCACGCAAATCACTCAGTTGAGGCATCTTGCTTTCTTTACGTGTTTCTACGGCACGGCTTAACTGAGAAAGTGCTATGATGGGGATATTTAATTCTT
The DNA here is from genome assembly GCA_017304675.1 of Sphingobacteriia bacterium. GTDB lineage: Bacteria > Bacteroidota > Bacteroidia > Chitinophagales > Chitinophagaceae > CW01. The sequence continues at coordinate 394,817 of JAFKLS010000018.1, read as the reverse complement.
TGGCCAGCGCTTTCAGGTTTCTTGAAATGGTACTTATTTCCTGCTCACGGTTACTGTTTCTGTCTCCACTGCCACTCATAAGCTGCAAATAATCTATAATAATGATTCCTACGTTGTGTTTATTTACCAATCGCCTTGCTTTTGCCCTGAACTCAAAAATGTTCAGCGCTGCCGTATCATCAATATATAAGGGTGCTGTTTCTAATCGTTTAATGCCTTTTGCATGCAGTTGTTTGTACTCGTGCTCCTCTAATTTTCCGCGGGATATTTTTTCAAGCATGATCTCGCTTTCCGCACTTAAAATACGTTGTACAAGCTGACTGGCACTCATTTCCAGGCTAAAAAAGCCTACTGCAGTGGGTTTAACGGGGTTTAAAGCTGCGTTGCGGGCAAGGTTAAGGGCAAAAGCGGTTTTACCTACTGAGGGGCGGGCCGCAAGAATAATCAGATCGGTGGGCTGCCAGCCATAAGTAATCCTGTCTAAACTTGTAAAACCACTGGGTACACCGCTTACATCTTCTTCTTTGGTTCTTAATTCATCAATCCTGTTCACTGTTTTGGCCAATACATTACCAATATCTTCAAAATTTTTCTTCAGGTAATTGTTGGTGATATTGAACATTTTGGTTTCGCTGTCATCCAGCAGGTCAAAAACATCGGTACTGTCTTCATACGCGTCGCCAATAATCTCACCACTAATGCGAATCAGTTCTCGTTGAATAAATTTTTGTAAAATAATCCTTGCGTGTGCATCAATATTAGCTGTACTTACAACGGTGTTGGTAAGCTTGGTTACATAATAAGGGCCTCCAACCAGGTCTAACTGCTCTTTCTTTTTTAATTCTTCTACTACGGTTAAAATGTCAATTGGTATACCACGCAATTGCATGTCTTGCATGGCTTTAAAGATGAGCTGGTGAGCTTCTACATAAAAACATTCCGGTTTCAGGTTCACATCCGTAACACTATCAAATGCGCTTTTTTCCAGCATAATGGCACCTAAAACAGCTTCTTCTAATTCTCTGGCCTGTGGGGGTACTTTCCCATAAACCATTGTACTAATGTCTATACTGCTTTTTCTTCTTTTCTTATCTCTATTCAGGTTGGTTAGTTCCATCGAATTGGGCTCTGTTAACAGGTTCAGCAATTTGTTTCAGTACTCCTTTATCTGGCAGATTTCATTATTAAGAAATTGTTACCGAAAAAGAAAGGAGAACGAATATGGAGCAGAAAATCCTTACTTAAAAATTTTTTTCTTTCATTATTCTTCCACAGTAATTCACAAGTTCATGAACAACAAAACACCACCTATTCACAACTATTATATGGTTTATACACAATTTACAAAAGTTATTCGCCATAGTTCACAGAAAAATACACACTTCGTGTGCAGAAAGATTTTTAAGGCTTTTACTGAACCGAATAAAATAAATGCGTAACTGTAAAAAGTTTTTTAATAACCGGTATAATGATATATTGATAATTTTTATATATATGAATCGGCACACAAAAGCTATATTTGCAGTTGAATAAGCTCATAAATAATGACGATCAGTTACAATTGGTTAAGTGAATATTTACCCGAAACCATAGAACCCGAGAAACTCTCCAAAATTTTAACTTCTATAGGATTGGAAGTGGAAAGCCTTGAAAAATACGATAGTATCAGGGGCGGATTGGAAGGATTGGTGATTGGCGAAGTACTTACTTGCGAGCAACACCCCAATGCAGATAAATTAAAAATTACCACGGTAAATGTGGGTGCTCCTGAACCTTTACAGGTAGTATGTGGTGCAGCTAATGTAGCAAAGGGGCAAAAAGTAATAGTGGCAACTGTTGGAACAACGATTTACCCCACTGCTGGTGAGCCTTTAACCATGAAAGTGGCTAAAATTAGAGGTGTGGAAAGTTTTGGAATGATCTGTGCGGAAGATGAAATAGGCTTAAGCAGTAATCATGCCGGCATTATGGTATTGCCGGAAGATGCTGTAACAGGGTTGCCTGCAGCAACTTACTTTAAACCTTATAGCGATTACATTTTTGAAATAGGCCTAACCCCCAACAGGATGGATGCTATGAGCCATTTGGGAGTGGCAAGAGATGTATGCGCTTATTTAAGCCATCATAATAAAAAAGAAGCCAGGCCTAAATTGCCTTTTGTTAATCAGTTTAAACCAGATAACCATCATGTACCGGTAGAAGTGGTGGTAGAAAATACAGTGGCCTGCCCCAGGTATAGCGGTATTACTTTAACCAATATTACCGTAAAAGAATCTCCCAAATGGTTAAAAGACAAGTTGGGTGCTATTGGCATTCGAAGCATTAATAATGTGGTGGATGTAACTAATTTTATCTTACATGAAACAGGCCAGCCTTTACATGCCTTTGATCTGAAAGAAGTAAAGGGCAATAAAGTGATTGTAAAAAACCTGGAAGAGGGAACACCCTTTATTACGCTTGATGAGAAAGAAAGAAAATTAAGCAGTGAAGACCTGATGATCTGTAACGGTGCCGGAGAACCCATGTGCATAGGTGGCGTATTTGGCGGATTACACAGTGGGGTGAAAGCTTCTACAGTGAACCTGTTTTTGGAAAGTGCCTGTTTTAATTCTGTAAGCATACGCAAAACATCTGTAAAACACGGGTTGAGAACCGATGCTGCCGCAAGGTTTGAGAAAGGGGTTGATATATCCAATACAATTAACGTATTAAAACGGGCAGCATTGTTGATTAAAGAAGTGGCCGGAGGTGAAATCGCTTCAGATGTAATAGACCACTATCCTGCACCCAAAGAAAAAACACAGGTAGCTATTAAATACCATTACCTGAAAAAACTGAGTGGCAAAAATTATCATCCCGATACAGTTAAGAAAATATTGATCGCCTTAGGATTCGAGATAGTAAAAGAAGGCATAGATGAATTATGGGTAGCTGTACCCTTTAGTAAACCGGATATTGGTTTACCAGCCGATATTGTGGAAGAAATTGTTCGTATAGACGGGTTGGACAATATTGATATTCCTGCAAGCATTACCATTACACCTTCTGTTGAAACGCTTTCTTTAAAAGAGAAACTGAAAGAAAAAATCGCCAATTATTTAGTAGGCCTTGGGTTTAATGAAATATTTACGAATTCTATAACCAATAGCGCATATTATAACGAAGAGGTGTTGCAGTCAACAGTAAAAATGATCAACAACCTGAGCGAAGAACTGAATGTTATGCGCCCCTCTATGTTAGAAACAGGGCTGGAAAGCATTGCATACAATATCAACAGAAAAAATAACAACCTGCGCTTCTTTGAGTTTGGCAAAACCTATGCTGCCACGGCTGTTGGTCAATACCAGGAAACAGAACACCTGGCCCTTTATATAACAGGGCACAACCACGAAGAAGGCTGGAATGAAAAAAGTAAAGCACAGGATTTTTATACAGCTAAAGGAATCGCACAATCTGTTTTACAATTGTCTGGCCTGGCAGATATTGCCATTACTCAAATGGAGGGCTCCGATAAATTTGCTATCATGTCTGCCAAAACAGAAATAGGAACTGTTCACATGGTGGGTAAAAAAACACTTGCTGTTTTTGGTATTAAGCAGCCAGTTTTCTTTATAGACCTGCAATTTGAATCTTTATTAAAAACTGTGAAAAAGCAAAAACTGGTATACAAAGAAGTGCCACGTTTTCCGGCGGTTGAAAGAGATTTGGCCATAGTAGTAGAAAGATCCGTTACTTATGAGCAAGTTCAGGCAATCATTAAAAAACAGAAATTGAATAAACTGCAAAACACCCGTTTGTTTGATGTGTTTGAAAGCGATAAATTAGGGGTAGAAAAAAAATCGATGGCTGTTAATTTCATTTTCCTGGATGAAGAAAAAACCCTTACCGATAAAGAGATTGACGGTATGATGCAAAAACTGATGATAGGTTTTGAAAAAGAACTTCAGGCAGAAATAAGAAAATAAGATTCATATTCATGGCCAATATTATTGCCCAAATTGAAACGATTCAGCAAAAGTTGCAGCAGTTGTTGCAAAGGCAGCAATTGTTACAAAAAGAGAATGAGGCTTTGAAAAAAGAACTCTTATCAGTAGCCGAAAAAGAGAAACTACAAGTACAGCAGATAGCAGAACTACAGCAAAAACTGCATGCTGCACAAGTGGGAGCGAATAGCTGGAATGAGGAAGACAGGAAAGCTTTTCAAAAAAAGATAGACAGATATTTAAAGGAAATAGATCATTGTTTACAACAATTGCATACCGCATAATCAATGGCAGAACTTATACCTGTTAATGTAGTGATAGCAGACCGGACTTACAGGCTGAAAATAAGCCCGGAAGATGAAGAGCTTGTTAGAAAAAGTGCCAAGCTCATCAACGAAAAGATTGTAGAGTTTAGAAACAACTTTGCAGGCAAAGACATGCAGGATTATGTAAGTATGGCTTTATTCTGGTTCGTTACCGAGCAAAACAGATCGGGTGGTGCGGCCTTATTAGAGCAACATAGCCTGAAAGAGCGGCTGAATATGTTGGAACAAATTGTAGATAAAGCACTTTCTTAAAAGCTCCCTGCTTTTTTCGCATTATATTTTAATTATCTTCGCCAGCTAACACTCCTGTTCTTAATCAATGAATTGTGAGCAGAAAAAGCATATTGTGAATTATTTAAAAACAAAAAACAATCATGGAACCAACCGTTCTATACATAATTATTGGCGCTGCCGCACTGTTTTTAGGCATTGCAGCGGGTAAATTTATTTTTGCCAAAAACACCCAAAAGCAAGTTGAAGAAGCCGAATTACAGGCACAAACAATTTTAAAAGAAGCTGAACTAAGGGCTGAAACACTTAAAAAGGAAAAGCAGTTAGAAGCCAAAGAAAAATTTGTTCAGTTAAAAGCCGAGCATGATAAGGAAGTGCTTGAAAAAAACAGGAGAATAAGTGATGCTGAGAACCGCATTAAACAGAAAGAAATTTCCATTAACCAGAAAGAAGCCTCGTTAGATAAGCAGATCAAAGAAAATGAAGCCATCAAAGAAAACCTTAATCGCCAGATAGAAGTAGTTAGTCATAAAAGAACAGAATTAGAAAAACACCAGGAAGAACATATCAGGCGCTTAGAAAAAATTGCCAATCTTTCTGCAGAAGAGGCAAAAGCACAATTGGTAGAAAGTTTAAAAGCGGAAGCACAAACACAGGCGCTGGCACTTCAACAGGAAATTATTGAAGATGCCAAACAAAAAGCCAATAAAGAAGCACGTAAAATTGTTATACAAACCATTCAACGTACTGCAGCAGAACAGACTATTGAAAATACGGTAACTGTTTTTAACCTGGAAAGTGATGAGGTTAAAGGGCAGATTATAGGCCGCGAAGGCAGAAATATCAGGGCCATTGAAGCAGCAACAGGTGTGGATTTAATTGTAGATGATACGCCGGAAGCAATATTGCTTTCTTCTTTCGACCCTCTAAGAAGGGAAATTGCCCGTTTAAGTTTACAGCGCTTGGTTGCAGATGGAAGAATTCACCCTGCAAGAATTGAAGAAGTGGTAGATAAAACCCGCCGCCAGTTAGAAGAGCAGGTAATGGAAATAGGGGAACGAACTGTAATTGAATTAGGTATTCATGGGCTGCATAAAGAACTGGTAAGAATAGTTGGTAAAATGCGTTTCCGTTCATCTTATGGCCAAAATTTATTGATGCATAGCCGCGAAACAGCCAATTTATGCGCTATTATGGCCGCAGAGTTGGGATTGAATGTGAAACTGGCAAAAAGAGCCGGACTATTGCATGATATTGGAAAAGTGCCAGATGAAGAAACTGAATTAAGCCATGCATTGTTGGGAGCAAAACTTGCTGAAAAATATGGTGAAAATCCTGCAGTGGTAAATGCCATTGGTGCACACCACGATGAAATGGAAATGCAATATGTTATTGCACCAATTATTCAGGCCTGCGATGCGATCAGTGGGGCAAGGCCTGGTGCAAGAAGGGAAATCATGCAACAGTATTTGCAAAGAATAAAAGATCTTGAAACACTGGCCATGAATTACCAGGGGGTAGAAAAAGCTTATGCCATACAAGCGGGCAGAGAGTTGAGGGTGATTGTTGAAGCAGATAAGGTGGGAGACAGTGATAGTGATAAATTAAGCTTCGAGATTGCTCAGAAAATACAAACAGAAATGACCTATCCCGGTCAAATAAAAGTAACGGTAATAAGAGAAAAAAGAGCTGTAAATGTTGCCAGATAATAAGTATTGAAATTGAATCATAAAGAAAGCCCGATGAATTACATCGGGCTTTCTTTATGATAGAGTATGGTTTAATTTTTACTATTTGTTATTTTAAAAACTTAGAAACTTCACTCTTATAAGTTTTGCCAATGGGAATCTGGTAGCCCTTCATAATAATGGTGTCATCATCAATCAGCTCAATGTGTTCAAGGTTAACGATATAAGAACGGTGTACCTGTATAAACTGGTGTGTGGTAAGCTTTTGCAGTAACTCTTTCAAAGAAATATTGATGAGTATGTTTTTCCCGGTGGTTAAATGCAACTTTGCATAGTCATTAACGGCTTCTGCATACATCAGTTCATGAATATTAACCTTAATGTGTTTTAAGCTGGATTTTACAAAGAGAAAAGGTTTTTCGTTTTCATTGCCCGTGTTGTTCTTTTTAAGGGCGTTAAGAATTTTTTCTATGGCTACTTTAAACCTGGCAGGTGTAACAGGTTTTTTTAAAAAATCCAATACGCCGTTTTCAAAAGCGGTAAAAGCGTAATGCTCGTTACCGGTTAACACTATTACGGCAGGATTGCCCGGTAAATAAGGTATTACATCAAAACCCCGCCCATCGGGTAATTCTATGTCAAGGAAAACAACATCAACAGTATTGTTCCAAACAAAATCTACAGCTTCGCTAACGGAAGAGGCTCTCTTCTCTAAAACAAATTCGGGGAAAAAAGAGAGGTTTCTTTTTACCAGTTCATAAGATAAATCATCGTCTTCTACCAGCAGAACATTATAGCTCATTCTCTAATCTTTTAGGTATTAAAATAATCTTTCTTTAATTGATCGATACTTGCCTGTAATACTTTTTCAAAATCATCGATCAGTTCATCTATTGTTTCTAATTCTTTTTCGTCTTTGCACCTTTCTTCAATTGTTTTAATAAGGTCTTTCCCGCCTTCTATACCCATTGAATTAATGGATGATTTTAATTTATGCGCTTCTCTCGATAATTCTTGCCAGTCGTTTATTGCTCTGGCTTTTTTCATGGCTGCAAAAGTTACCGGTGCTGTTCTGGTAAATATTTCTGCCATTTTTACAATAAATTCTTTGTTACCTCCACTTACAGTATTTAAATAAGATGTGTCGTACAAAGATTTATTGCTTGTTGAAGAAGTCTTTTTAAAACTCGGCCTTACCTGAACCGGCAGGTATTTTTCCATAATAGCAAACAGCCTGTGCTCTTCAAACGGTTTAAGAATATAATCGTTCATGCCAGACTCGGTATAGCGTTCACTGATGCCGTCTAAAGAATTGGCGGTTACTGCAATAATAGGTAGGCTTGCTTTTTGCTTATCCGATAGGCCTCTAATGGCTTGGGTTGCCTCAAATCCATTCATTTCAGGCATTTGCACATCCATCAATACAATATCAAAATCTTGTTTTTTTACTTCTTCTAATGCCCGCTTGCCATTTTCCACAATCGTAGTAATGCATCCCCAGGCATCTAATGTGCTTTTCATTACATATTGATTGATTTCAACATCTTCTGCTACTAAAATTCTTTTGTTTTGCATGATGGCATGATTAACTTCTATTTGTTCTTCTAAAACGTTTTCCGTTGTTTTTTTGTACGGTATACTGAAACTGAAGATAGACCCTTTGTTTTCTTCACTCGTTACTTCAATAGATCCTTTTTGCATCTCTATAAGATTTTTGCAAATAGAGAGTCCCAGACCCGTGCCGCCATATTTTCTGGAAATATCTGCTTTAGCCTGCACAAACGGATCGAATATCTGAACCAGTTTATCTTTTGCAATGCCAATACCCGTATCTGTAATGCTAAAACCAATTTCAATATTATCGTTTTCTTCCCAGTTTACTTTGGCAGAAACGGTAATACTCCCTTTTTCGGTGAATTTAACAGCGTTGCTGATAAGGTTTAAGAGTATTTGGCTTAACCTATGCGGGTCTCCTTCTACAAAGAGATTTTCGGGCAACAGGCTTTTAAACTCAAGCAGCAATTCTTTTTCCTCCGCTTTATACCTGCAGGATTCTGTGGCGCTTTTTATTTTTTCGGACAAATTGAATGGCGTTGTCTCAAAATCAAGCTTGCCTGCAATGATTTTTTCCAGGTCTAACACATCATTCAATATCACCAGCAAATTGCCGGTAGACTCCCTGATAAGGTTAATATATTCTCTTTGTTTCAGTGATAGCTCTGTTTTGGCAAGAAAACTGGTTATGCCCAGAATGCCATTCATAGGTGTTCTTATTTCGTGGCTCATATTTGCCAGGAAACGTTCTTTGGCTATGGCCGCATCTTCGGTTTCTTTTTTGGCCATTTTAAGCTCTTTCTCAATTTTTATCCTGTCGGTAATATCAACGGCATAACTGATTACGTAGGGTTCTTTGCCCGGTTCTTCCAGTAAAAAATTATTGTATAGTATGTAAATAATGTTGCCACCCCTGTTTAGGAGCCTGAATACACCATTGGCTTGTTTTTTTGACCTGATTACATCAAGATAAGATGCCTGTAAATTAGAAATATCGGATGGAGGCATAAATTCTGCAAGAGAATGACCTACTATTTCATTTTCCTTATAACCAAATACTTTGCACACCATGGGGTTAACCATGGTTAATATACCATCGAGATTATGGGTTGTAATTAACGCAAGACTATTATCTATAAGGTTTTTATACCTGGCCTCACTAAGTTGCAGGCGTTCTTCAAAACGTTTGCGCTGTGTAATATCTACGCCGTACCCGATAATCAATTCCACTTCTTTATCTTCATTCAAATGCGGATACATATTGCGAAGAATATATTCTTTTGTGCCATCAGGCTTCATTAGTTCTTCTTCCCAGCTGCGTAACTTTTTTGTTTGATGCACTTCATTAAATAAAGCCCTTCTTCCGGCCAGTATATACCTCGGTTTGTTTCGGAGACTAATATAATCTTCGTCTTTCTTTCCAATAATCCAGTTGCGTACCTCCTTGTTTTTAATGGCTCTCGGGTTAACAAACAAATAGCGGTGTTCTGTATCAAATACCGCAATATCTGCCGGTATATTGTTAAGAATGGTTTCGTAAAACTTCTTTTGCTCCTGAAAAGCCGCTTCTGACTGTTTTAACTGCGTAATATCTGTATGTGTACCGATAATTTTAGTGGGGGCATTGTTTTTATATTCAAATACAATTCCACGGTCTAACACCCATTTTATTTTACCTGATTTGTGAATGATCCTGTATTCCAGGTTGTGATGGTCTATTGATCCGCTCCTATATGATTTATCATTTTGTTCCAACATCCAACGATCATCTTCGTGTATACATTTCCACCAGAGGGCGGCATTGTTTTCAGAATCTGACAGGTCGTAACCAAGAAAATCCGTATTATTTTTCGAGAACTCGGTTTTCCCCGTTTCATAGTCGTGTACCCAAACATTATCGCCGATTTTCTCTAAGGCTATCCTAAAACGCTCTTCATAGTGTAAGAGTTTTATTTTACCCTCCCTTTCCTGTGTAATATCTTCCTGTACTGCAAAAAAACCGGTATGGTTGCCATTGTTATCATAAATAGGCTGGCCATTAATCCTTACCCAATACTTACTGCCATTCTTATTGTAATTAATGATTTCGCAAATGAAGGGTTGCAGCATTTTTATCTGTGTTCGCAAATATTCTTGTGTTATGGCTGCAGATTCTTCTCCTTGCAAAAAACTGCCCGGCTTTTTCCCTTTTATTTCCTGTAATGTATACCCGGTTATTTTCTCAAATCCTTTATTGGTCCATTCAATTCTACCTTCCTTGTCGGTAATTATTACACCGTTAACAGTTTCTTCTGCCAACAATGATAGTTTGTTCAGTTCATTTTTTTGGGTTCTGATAGTGCCCAAAAAGGTTTTTACCCTTTGTGTAAGATTGTCTTTTGTTTGAAGGGCCTTAAATAAACTTGGCGTAACATCAAAAGCTGCGAAATCCCCTGAATTCAACTCTGTACTTTCAAATTGCTGCTCATTACTAAAATTAGGGGAACCGATGAAGAGTACCTGGTTCTCTTCAGTGAGGTATTCTAACTGCCCCTGAAGGGTAATACTCCGGTTATGAACAGCTTCTAACAATACCGGCTGGTTAGCAATGCCTAACAGATCTTCAAAACCGTACCCGGGCAGAAGCGGGCTTTTAAAATCAATGTATTTCTGTAATGATTCTCTGGTTTTTAGGGGAATGATTTTGCTAAGGGAATTACCATGCGATACGATCTCTAAATTTCTATTGACCAAGAAGTAAAAGGGGAACAGTCGGTTTAATTGTTCGATATTGAATTTAATACTGTTCATTGCAAGCTACCCTCAGATTTTTATGTCTGTTACTTTATTTTAGCGGAAGTGGCAATATTAAAACTTATTTACCGCTTAAAGTACTAACAAACAGACAGGTATGTATTTTAATTATCCTAATTTTTTTATTTATTATTTCAAATATAATATTATGCTATAAAGTTATGAAATTGAGCATTAGAAGAATTCTTTATTTAGCAGCCTTTTAAAAGGAAGGGATACCGGAGGGTATAAATAATATCCTGCTGAGAATAAAGCCCGCCCGGGTATAGGGTCGTAAAAAAAGATTCCAAAACCTTTCAAAAACTAAAAATTTCCCTTACTTTTGCCGTCCGAAAAATTTCGGGAAGTAAAATTTAATGTTATGAACGCGGCTGTAAAATTTGTTCACGAGCAATTAACTGCTAAAAAAGAGTTTCCAAAATTCAAAAGTGGAGACAATATTACCGTTAACTATAAAATCATTGAGGGTGGTAAAGAGCGTATCCAAAGTTTCCGCGGAGATGTGGTAAAACTTCAGGGAACCGGTAATACAGCAAGTTTTACTGTACGCAAAATTTCTGACGGAATAGGCGTAGAGCGTTTATTTCCTTTCTTTTCGCCTAATATTGACTCAATTGTATTGAACAAATCGGGTAAAGTACGCCGCGCTAAGTTGTATTACTTAAGAGAAAGAAGCGGTAAAAGTGCGAGAATTAAAGAAAAAAGATTCTAATAATAAAGAAAGCAACTACCTTTACGGTGTAATCGGGTCTGATATTTTCTTATTATTAGTTTAAAATACTGATTTATGTTTTCGTTTAATTCGTTGCTGGTATTATTGGCGCTCTCTATTGAGCATATGATACTTATTTTCTTAGTGGTTCTTTTGTTATTTGGTGGTAAAAAAATACCTGAGTTAATGAAAGGATTAGGTAAAGGAATGAGAGAGTTTAACGATGCCAAGAATAATGTGAAAAGAGAGATTGAAAATTCTATCAACGACCAGCCAGGCAAAGATTCCAACACTACGCATACATCTTAAGCATAATTGATTTTTTATAAAATAAAACCTCGCAATTTTGTGCGAGGTTTTATTTTATACTTAAGTTTGAGTTTTTCTAAATAACGTTTAATGTTGTTTAACAAGAATAAAGAAACGGCAACCGGAGACAAAGCCGAAATGACCTTTGTGGAGCATTTAGATGTGTTGCGGGCACATTTATTCAAATCGGTGGTGGCAATTACTATTGGTGCTGTTGCGGTAGCTGTTTTTAATAATTTTATTGTTCAAAAAGTTTTGCTGGGCCCTACCAGATCAGATTTTCCTACATATACCTTTTTATGCCGCATCAGCAATTATTTAAAGCTGGGCAGTAGTTTATGCATGCACGAGATTAAACTTGAAATGCAGAGCAATACCGTATCTGGTCAGTTTGATGTTTATTTGAATGTTATTGTTATCGGCGGCTTTGTGGTTGCCTTCCCTTATGTGTTCTTGCAGTTCTGGAAATTTGTTAAGCCTGCTTTAACCAAAAATGAACTTAGAAATACAAGGGGTGTTATTTTCTGGGTATCCTTGTTGTTTTTTATCGGTGTATTGTTCGGATATTTTGTTATCTCTCCTTACACCATTAATTTCTTTGCTAATTTCACTTTAGATTCCAAGATTAAAAACATTTGGACGATCACCAGCTATTTTAATACGGTATTGCCTTTAACATTAGGATCAGGGCTTGCATTTCAACTACCGCTTGTTTTATATTTCCTGGCTAAAGTAGGGGTGGTAAGCGCCTCTTTATTAAAAAAATTTCGCCGGTATGCTTATTTAACCATAGTGGTGGTAGCCGGTTTTATAACGCCGCCTGATATGCTTAGTCAGATCATTTGCAGTGTTCCCATCATCATCCTATATGAAATAAGTATTCTTCTTTGCAGAAAGGTAGAGCAGAAACAAGCCAAAGAAGAGCAATTATGGGATTAAATCATTAATAACTTAACCTACTTTAAATAAATAAGATTTGTTCTCTTTCAGCTCAATTAAAGAATATCATTCATTTTTAGCCAATACCCCCAACGGTTGTGTGCTTGCCGTACAACATTATCTGCAAAAAATAAAAGATACGGCTCATTTGAATGCGTATCTGGAAGTTTTTGAAGAAGAAGCTTTGCAACGTGCTGTTGCTTTAGATGAAGAACGTAATCTTAACAAGCCTATTGGCAAACTGCATGGAGTGGTGGTATCGCTAAAAGATGTTATTTGTTTTAAAGGCCATAAAGTTTCGGCTGCATCTAAAATTTTGGAACCTTATGTTTCTATTTACAACGCTACTGCTGTTGAAAAATTACTGAATGCCGGTGCAATTGTTATTGGCAGGAATAATTGTGATGAATTCGCTATGGGTAGCGCTAACGAGCATTCTGCCTTTGGTGTTGTAAAAAATGCACTGAATGAAAAACTGGTTCCCGGAGGCTCTTCAGGAGGTTCGGCAGTTGCGGTGCAAGCCAATACCTGTATGATAAGCCTGGGAAGCGATACCGGAGGCTCGGTACGCCAACCGGCAGATTTTTGTGGTGTGGTAGGTGTTAAACCAAGTTATGGCAGAATATCGAGATACGGATTAATCGCATATGCTTCATCTTTCGACCAGATAGGTATTTTTGGTAACTCGGTGGAAGATGTTACCCTTGTTTTAGAAACCATTGCCGGTGCGGATGATTTTGATAGTACGGTTTCAGATAAGCCTGTTCCGGATTACCTGAATGAAATTGGTGAACTGTCAGTTAACAAAAAATTCAGGATTGCTTATTTTAAAGAAATGCTCGAGCATGACGCATTGGATAAGGAAATTAAATTGAATATACTCCGGCAGATTGATCAGCTTAAAGCCGAAGGACATATTGTAACACCCCTTACATTCAATTTACTGAAATATATTGTTCCGGCTTATTATGTTTTAACAACGGCCGAGGCTTCAAGCAATCTTTCCCGGTTCGATGGTGTACGCTATGGTTACAGAAGCAAAAAAAATTTCACTGATCTTACAGAAATGTACAAAGCAACCAGGAGCGAAGGCTTTGGCAAAGAAGTAAAACGAAGAATAATGCTGGGCACTTTTGTATTAAGTGCAGGCTATTACGACGCTTATTTTACAAAAGCACAGCAGGTTAGAAAAATATTACACACACAAACAACAGAAATATTTAAAGATTTCGATGTGCTTATTGGCCCTACAGTACCTTCAACAGCCTTTGAGATTGGTAACCATTCTACAGACCCCGTTGAAATATTCCTTGCAGATATTTATACGGTTTTTGCCAATCTTGTAGGTATACCGGGCATATCCATACCACTATATAAACATAGTAATGGTATGCCTTTCGGGCTACAGGTAATGAGTTCTCATTTTGATGAAGTAAATTTGCTTGCCTTTAGTAGAAAATTATTAGGCAGGTAAGTTTTCTTTTACATGTTTTTTTGCAGAAAATATAAAGCCTTTTTTTTATTGCTGGCAATTGTTCATATTGCGCTGCAGGTAGCCGCTGCCGAGGCAATAGATACCCTGAACGACTCTGTTTTGTCTAAAGAAGAACGTTTCAGCAGGTTGCTGCAACAGGGTACTTCTCTTAAAAATATTCCTGCAGTACCTCTCAATATGCAGGCAGTTTCTTTCGTGCAGGAATTTAACCGAAAGCAGGGAAAAGAAATGGACAGGATGCGGGGGTGGGCCAAACCATATTTTGATATGTATGACCTTATTCTTACACAATACGGCATACCTAAAGAGATGAAGTACCTGAGTGTAATTGAAAGCCATTTGCAATCGAACCTGGTATCTTGGGCAGGTGCTGTTGGGCCTTGGCAGTTGATGGATTATGAAGCGAAACGATTTGGATTAAGAACAGGGAAATTGCATGATGAACGAACCGATTACTATTCAAGTACTCATGTTGCCTGTAAACTGATGAAAGAATTGTATGAGGAATTTGGCAACTGGTTATTGGTTATTGCAGCTTACAACGGCGGTGCAGGAAGAGTTCGTCAGGCTATAGAAAAATCAGGCAGCAATAATTTCTGGAATCTTCAATATTATTTAAAAGATGAAACCAGAACACATGTTAAAAAATTTATTGCCACACATTATTTTTTTGAAGGCAACGGCGGTATTACTACTATGACAGATGAAGAGATTAATGGATATCTTGCCAGCCAGAAAAACAACCTTACACTTTCTGAGGAAATACTTGCCAATACGAGTACCGCTGAGATCAGCGGCCGGTACAATTCTGTAATCCTCGCCAACTATGTTATACTAAATATAGCCGAGTTTAATAAACTGAATCCTGGGTTTGATAAAGAGTTAGCTGAGGGGAATAGATATATGCTTCGCCTGCCTATTTCGCAAATGAAAATATTCGAATCCAGGAAGCGTGAGATATTAATGCTGAGTATAAAAGCATTGTTAGAAAGCAGGTAACATAATAATGGCCGTAAAACACAAGGTGTAGATTGTATTTGTGAAGTAGTTTTTGCAATGCATGCTTATTTATCACTGCCTAATACCTGCATCATAGCTGAAGCTTTTAACAGGCATTCCTCATATTCTTTTTCAGGATCGCTATTATACGTAATGCCACTTCCTGCCTGGCAGGAAATATAGGCACGAGCACTATTATACAAGATACTCCTGATTACTACATTAAAATCGAAATCCCCATTAGGGGCAATATAGCCAACACAACCACTGAATAATCCCCGGGTGGTAATTTCGTATTCGTTAATTAACTGTAATACT
Organism: Sphingobacteriia bacterium; assembly: GCA_017304675.1. Lineage (GTDB taxonomy): Bacteria > Bacteroidota > Bacteroidia > Chitinophagales > Chitinophagaceae > CW01. The sequence goes on along the minus strand of JAFKLS010000018.1, from coordinate 379,470 downwards.
TTTAATTTGGGAGCACCCGTCATAGACCCCATCGGAAATGTAGCTTCTAAAACATCTGCCAAATTCATTTCATCATTTAACTCTCCGCTGATAGTTGAAATAAGCTGATGCACTTGCGGAAAAGTATATACACCAAACAGTTCATCTACATGCACCGTTCCTTCTTTACATATTTTGCTAAGATCGTTCCTTACAAGATCTACAACCATTACATTTTCGCTGCGCTCTTTTTGGCTATTATATAAATACTTCTTCAACAGTTCATCTTCTGCAGGCTGTGTCTTGTTTCTTTTAACGGTACCTTTAATAGGTTGGGAAAGAATACGGCTGCCTTTTCTTTGCACATATCTTTCAGGGCTTGCACACAATAAATAACTGTTCTTGTTTTTATAGAAAGCTGCAAAGGGAACAGGGGATAAGCCGGTTAGTTTAAAATAAGTGTCTACAGGATTAAGCAAACCTTCTCCGAAAAATTCCATACAAAAATTAATCTCGTAACAATCTCCCCTGAGAATATGCTGTTTTAATTTTTTAATGGCATGTATATAGCTCTCTTTGCTTATACCAGGTTGTAAACGGTTATTAGCGTTAACAGTATTTACTGGTATTTCTTCTTTGCAAATAGATTCAAATATTGCTTCGGGTGAAGTAGTAATGCTTTCAATAACCAGGTTACCTGTTTCCAGCCTTAATACTGTTTGCGGGCAAAAGAAAAAAATATCTGCAAAGCCTATTGGATTTAATCGGGTTGCCGCAGAAGGGAAAAACTGATCTTTATAATTGAAAGAAACATGGCCGAATAACCAGTTGCCCTGCTGTTGTTGCAATAGCAGGCGCAAATGCGCGTTGTTTTCAGGATGAATGGATTGATGTACGCCTACAGCCAACAGGCATTCTATAGAATGAAAAGGTGAGCTGTACTGGTGGTTATCTAAAAAACAACAAATGTTGAATCGGTTGGCCCAATTCAACATTTGTTGTTTTATTTTTTTAGGATCGCTTATTGCAAAACTTGCCGAAGTTCTTTTACTCAAAGTGAGTGAATTTAAAAATCATCGTCATCATCAAAATCGTCTTTATCTTCAAAAAGATCGAATTCCTTAAAATCTTCCTCCAGTTTAAAATCATCATCCTCTTCGTCGCCTTTCTTTTTGGCGCCGCCGCTACTTTTTTTGCCTTTTGATTTTGGAATATCAAATTCATCAAAATCGGGATCCCAGTCATCATCTTCCTCCGGTTTATCCCAATCATCTACTTCATCAAAATCATCGTCATCTTCCTCCTCGTCGTCAGATTTTTTAGATGTTTTTGTACTGCCTTTTTTTACAGGCTTTACATTGTCATCATCTTCAATGTCGTCATCATCATCGTCTTTCTCTATTTCCTTTTTGGATTTAGGCGATGTTTTTTTTACCGGCTCATCGGTATCTTTCGGAGTGCTTGTTTTTTTTGGCTTATCAGATTTAGCTGCCATGGTTCTAATAAGGTTTTAGTGCGTAAAATTTCAACGTTATTAAATAGTAACAAAATTTTTTCAGACTTTTTTTTGAGAAAAAATCAAACTACAAAGAGATGATTTGTTCTCTGCCCGGGCCATTGGAAACATATTTTACCGGCGCACCGATAAATTGATTGATAAATGCAATGTAATTTGACATGTTTGCCGGTAAAGATGCTGCATCCTTCAATATACTTGAATCGGTATGCCAGCCGGCAAGTGCTTTATAAACGGGTTCAATAGCCACTTTATCCATCTGGTATGGAACTTCATTGTAATTTTCTCCGTTAATGCCGTAAGCGGTACAAACGTTCAATGTATCAAAAGAGTCCAGAACATCGGCTTTGGTCATCACCACTTTGGTAACGCCATTAATCATACAGGCATATTTAAGTGCCACAAGGTCAATCCATCCGCAACGGCGCGGCCTTCCGGTGGTAGCTCCAAATTCGTTGCCTATTTTTCTTAATTCCTCACCTGTGGCATCAAATAATTCTGTAGGGAACGGGCCCCCGCCAACACGTGTGCAATATGCTTTGGTAACACCAAGTACATCATTAATTTGTTTGGGAGAAACACCTAAACCGGTACACACACCTGCGGAGATAGTATTGGAGGAGGTAACAAAGGGAAAAGTGCCAAAATCAATATCCAGCATACTTCCCTGGGCGCCCTCGGCCAGTACTTTTTTACCTTCTGCTATTTTATTGTTAACAAAATACTCTCCGTTAACAATATTGAAAGAACGCAAAAACTCTATGGCTTCAAAAAACTCTTCTTCCCAGGCAGTGATATCTTCTATGAAATGAAAATTATCCAGAAGCTTCTGGTGTTTCAAACGAAGCTTAATGTATTGTGTGGTAAAATTTTTGTTAAGCAGGTCTCCAACACGTAAAGCATTACGGCCAGTTTTATCCATATAAGCCGGGCCAATACCTTTTAAGGTTGAACCGATTTTGCTTTCGCCTTTTTGCATTTCGCTGGCTTTATCTAAAGCCCTGTGTGTTGGAACAATAAGGTTGGTTCTTTCAGAAATGAAGAGATTCTTTTTTACATCAATCCCGAAAGATGCCACTTTCTCACACTCTTTTTTTAAAGTAACAGGATCTAATACCACACCGTTGCCGATAATATTGATGGTGTTTTGGTGAAAAATACCCGAAGGTATTTGATGAAGCACCACTTTCTGATTGTTTACATAAAGTGTATGCCCGGCATTGGGGCCACCCTGGAAACGGGCAATGATATCGTAGTGGGGAGCAAAATAATCTACAATTTTTCCTTTGCCTTCATCACCCCACTGCAAACCAAGAATAACGTCAACCATAAAAAATATTTATTGATGCCGCAAATGTAAGTGTTGGTGAAGGGAAAAAGAAAAATGCTTTTGGCCTGATGCAAAATGGGGATATAAAATAAAAATGCCGGTTATTATAACAACATAACCATACGTAGCCGTTATGTTGTTAAATTTTTTAACCTGCTATATGTTTAATAATGAAAAAGAATTTTGGAAATGTGTTACCTAACAGTCGCCACTATTACAAGAACAAACAACAAACTAATAAGCAGCGAGCTGTGTAGGTAACTAGGGGTTTGCAGGGCCATTTATACCAGGTATTTAAGCTTTTTGGCAGATTGTGCATGATGAATACTTTACGCTAAGATTGTTTGGTGTTTTAGTTAGTGCCCTTATTTTTTTGAAATAAGGCATATGATAGTATGTATCAATCAAGTTTTTTAGTTGATGCGAACAATATTTATTACTCTGTTTAAACGCATATTTTTTATTTTAAAAATCAGCATGGTACCCCTCCTATTGCTCTGAGACCCTCGTAAAGCCCTGCCACAATAAGGGGGTACAGCCCGTAGCATGAACTCTGCATGTATCATCTCACGGCTTTGAAAATTGCGAGATTTCAGAATGAGAATTGATATATGGTTAGCTCAATGTTATATCTTATTCGTAAATCATACTGATACGATTTATTTAAAATTATACAATAATGTACAATTATATAAACAAAAATGAAAATTTTAAAATTTTTAGTAAATTTTTTTATACGCAATTGTTAATTTCTTTACCCTCTTGAAAACCAATAAAAAACATCATTTGCATAGGGGAGAGTTGTTACAAAAAGCTGTGGCGGAGAGTGGATTAACTATAACTTTTATCACGAAAAAAGTCGGTTATAGTCGATCCAGTTTCTACAATCATGTTGCTGATAAAGATTTATCGTTGGAAATTCTGATTGAATACGGTAGTATTTTGAAATATGATTTTTTACATGAACACCCTGAAATTGTAGGTAATATTGCTACTGAATCTTCAGCACAATATAATAATAACCAATTGCCAAAAACTTTAGATCAGGCAATTGAGCAAAGAAATATGTGGAGAGAAAAATATTTTGAATTGTTAGAAAAGTATCAAAAACTTCTGGAATTGCAGCTTAATAAAAATTGAATTGATACAATTGTATTATGTTATTGTGCAATTGTAATATATGTTAACCTGGGCAGGGGGGTGATTGTTACTACAGCCTTTAAAAGTGCATTGTGTTGTAATTAGCAGTATGTTTTTTTGAATCAACTGTTTGCCAATTAACGCTTACACAACGATACCGTTATTAATAGCGAAGAGAGCGAGATTTAGCCTGGATTGTACGTTTAATTTTTTAAAAATTTCATCCCTGTGCCGGTCAACTGTTTTAATACTGATATTAGATATGGAAGCGATTTCAGTATACGTTTTAGAAGAACAGAGCAATGGTAAAATGGTCTTTTCTTTCGCTGTTAAAAGCTGCATGGCGGGTACAATCAGATTTTTCTGCTGATAGCGCATCCACCCCGTCATGGTTCGTGTCCGCACGAATCATGAATTGAAATAAAATATGACAACTAATAAAAGGTTGAGAGGTGAGCTTTAAGAATGTAGAATTTGATTTAAAACAGTTTTGGTTCGTGCGGACACGAACCAAGGCGTGGAAAAGAATCGCTCCATGAATTGAAATAAAATATGACAATGAATAAAAGGTTGAGAGGTGAGTTTTAAGAATGTAGAATTTGATTTAAAACAGTTTTGGATTAATCACATTTCTTGTATGTTATTATAATTGCCATGAACATACCGTCGTTATGATTAGTACTTGGAGCCATATTAGTCGATGTACATATTATTTTCTCTATAGTTGTTTTATTGCTATGCAGCCATTGATTTGCTCGTTGTTCTAAGCTATCAAAACTTTCGCCGCAACCTTTACATGTAAATGTTTTTACTTGATACATAACGTTATTTTATTTAATTTACCTACTCTATAATACCCTTTTCGGCTTACAGGTTTGTTAATTGTAAAAAATATAAATAACAGAATTATGCATAATGATCCCTTTATTTGCTAATAATATTGTACTAAAGAATAATCGTAATCTTTTTCTGATGTAAAATAGGTTGCGGAATATTGTATATATGAAAGGAGACAGTTTAAGCAGGATTCTGTATATTTTTTTTGCATTAGTAAACTTTGTTCATCTTTTTTACTTTCATTAATGTACAATAATAAAACCGTAGTTAAATTATCAAACAATCCGTTCAAAACCTGATATTGAAAATGATTTAAATCTTTAGCTCGCTCACATTTAATATTTTCTGCAAACCATTTATATGCGGTGAGATACTTATCCATTACAGTAGAAAGCTTAACTGTATTTTTTGTACTGATAGCAGAATCTCCTTCAATATCTGCAGTCAAAATCATTGCATGTAATTTCTTTATCGCATCGCCACCAATCAGGTATAAAAAATCACGAGAATTATACATTTTGCTAAAAGTCATTTGGGTTTTAAATGTTTTTTCATCCAAAGTGTCAATTAACAGTACACATTTATTTATTTTCTCTAACTCTTTATATGCGTTATTAATGTCTATATGTTGAAAATCAAGATGATTTGCAGCATTGGCATAATAAGAAGAAAGTTCAGTCAAAGATTCTGTTTTACCTCTAAATGGATAAGATAACTTTAATAATGGGTGTTGGTTGTTTTTATTTAATAGTACGATTTTTGTTTTAGCCATTCTTCCAAAGGAAAAGTAATCTTTAGGAAAATTATTAGACGCATAAGAATAATAATACTCTCTTTTATCTTTATGATTCAGTGAATCATAATTCAAAGTAAAATTTCCATAACTACCTACTCTGTTCTCGGAGTAGAATTTAAAGTCCGGGATTTCAACCGATCCTGAATATCTGTTAACTTCAACATAAATATTCTTTAAAACAAGTAAGATTTGCAAATAGAAATCTAAAACCACTATTTTATTCACTAGCTCTTTTGTTGTATTAGTATTTTGAATGCTGTTTAAAATCGAATCAATCACATGCATTGATATATATATAATGAGCCCTTTCAGGTCTTAGTTGTTTCATCATTATACTTTGTTTCTCTTTGGCTTCTTCTTTACTTAATGTGTTTTTTGTTTTATTTGATCCAGCCAATGACATTAAGCCTAATACACCAGAAGTTATATTGTATGTTTTCTGCTCTTGATAGTTAGAAGCCAATGCTGCTTTTTTTGAATATTCATAAGATGCAGCTAGTAAGGGGTTTTCTGCCAGCTTTGCTTTATCAACTAAATATTTATCAATTAAATCTGTTGTAGACTGCATGATGGGTGCATTTGCATTTAATGTTCTTTGTACCGCAGCAGCGTTGTCGTAATATGGTTTATTTAGATCAACTGTTGAAATAGTTTGAGCTTGATTGTTTTGGGCAAATTCATTGTTAGCCATATTTTGCTTAGTATTTGAATTTGGTATACTTAGATTTGCCTGACTAAATTGTTGCTTAGGCGGTGTTTGTTTTGCTGTTACAAGATTTATTCCATCATCTATTTTTCTAAGTTTTACAGTTAAGTCTTTCAAGTTTTGCATATTCGCCTGCATATTTTTATTTAGTTCTACCTGAAACTCATTATGAATAACATTAGCTTCATTAATAAGCTTGGTAGCCTCTGTAGGGTTTGTTTTAGAAAGCTGAATTAGGTTTTTTGATACAACCTCCCAATCAGTATTAAAAGTTTTAGCATAGCTTTCTCTTTGCTGATTATTTTCTTGTATAGCAGCTATCTGGCAGGGTTTTACCAAATCAGCTATTTCTTTCATCCTCTGCTCGTAAAGTTTAGCTTGCTGAGCTTTAAAATTTTGTATCGCTTCTTCAGGAGACACTTTTCTCCAAATACCATCAGATAAAGGATGTGGGCAACATGGTGGAGGCCCACCATGTTCACAATCTTTTATATTTTCCCAGCCTTGTAATGCATAGCAATACCGGCTTTTTAATTCCCTTGCGGTTTTATTATCTTCATCTCGGTATTTTTTTAATAATGCAGCAGCTTTGTCGCCACAGTGCACACCTCCAAGGACTATTGTTTGATCATTGTTTTTAAAACTAATCTCAGATATAGTAAGATTATTCTTTCTGGCAACGGCATCTTCATCCGGACATCTCATTGCCAGCAGGGTATTAATATCAATACCGCAATCTAAGTTGCATTGATTGCTGTTAGATTGAGAATAGCTTCTAATAGTTGAGAAAAAAAATAATATTATTACGATCATTATTCTCTCAGTTGTTTTATTCCTTCTAATCATAAGTTTTGATTTGTGTTAAATAAAGGGAATGGTAATTGTAAATTCTCGAGGGCATAACTTTTCGATCCGCAGAATTTTAGAACTAACTGTATACTAAATTTTTGTTAGTAGTAAGATTTAAACAGGGCAAACGGCATCTAATCCATATTTTAATAGCTTTGCAATAAATGCGATTAAAAAAGGGGTGATGATTGTTACATAAATCCCACCGCCAAGCACTGGGATTAGTCCTATTAGAACTGCTTTTATTATTTGCTTCCAATCAATTGTTCCTGTAATATCTATGGCACTTATAATCTTGCAAAAAATTTTCCGAACAGTTTCTTTTAAATTTCCAAACCATCCACCCATAGCAGCATCATTCGCTAACAACAAACGATTTTCGTGAAAAGACAAAGACAAAGTTGCCATTTGGTAGCTTGCCGAAGAACCTTGATATGTGTCTCTTAGATATCCCTGTATTTCCGGATTTAATACTTCACTATCCAGATAATTGTCAATTTCAAACTGTTCTTTTGAAGAAAGCTTATGAGCTTCATTGTTTATGTATTCAAGCAAATCGTCAGTGATTTGATTCTCTTCGTTTATTATTGTAGGAGTCATACATTTATTTTTTGGTGGTAATCAATTTGTGATAGATAGGCCATATCTATTGTTTTTTATTGGGGAGTTACGCCTCCACAGATTTGTTTGCTAACTGCATCTCCTGCTGCAATAACTAATGTGATGGCTCCTTTTGCGATTGGATTTTTAACAAGATCTACCAATAATTGTAATCCTTGTTTTACTGATGGCCAAACAGTACAAAACTGATTTGAATTTGTGCTTGTAAGGGTGATGTTGCTGCTGTTAGCAACGATTTGTTCTGTATTCATAATATTTATTTTTATTGCCTACTCTATAATACCCTTTTCGGCTTACGGGTGTTTTTAAAGATGTAAACTTAGAAATGCAGTGTGGGTAAGGCAACGGGGTTTATCCCGTTTTTGGGAGGGGAGATTTCCTCAGAAAGAAATAGTGTTTGCCACATTTGCAAACACCAGATTTTTTTTGAATATTGAGGAATATTCATATTTCTAAACTTTAAAAAACAACTATGATGTTTTCAAAAAAAATTCCTGACAAAAAATGGGTAAAAGCATGTATCGCAAATTATGTAGTGAAATATTCTACTTGCAGAGATGTAGAAATTATGTCTACTTATACAGAATCTGTTCAGTATGATTTGGAATTATTAAAAAAATGGCTAAATAACGACCTAGCTCAAACTAATTGTGATAATATAAAAGTTGAGTTTGGTGTTTATAAAGGCAACACTTTTAGTGGGGCAACTAGTGATGATGTAGCAAAAATAAAAGACAATAGACTTACTGTATTTTTAGTTCCTTATTGCGGGAAAAACAGAGCGACTATTACTAAAGAGTATGAAAATTTTTTACTTGATACTGAAGCTGATGCTTTCGATCTCGGACAACTAGAACCTCCATTAACCGATGGTTCAAAAAAATAATCACCTCATTAGAACATGCAACTACTTTATTACCATTATTTCCAAATCTTAAGCCTCTTGTTAGCTATTGTTTTTTACAGGGGGCTTAAGCAGTTTAAACTATTAGGGTTTATTCCTTTTTTGGCTTTTGTTTGTTTTGTAGAGCTTAAAACAAATCATTTAAGTGTGGTCGGAGGAACATCTGGATATTTGGCAAACTATTATTTGCTGGCAAGTACTGCATTTTATTTTCCATTGTTGCAATCTATACTGAAATGGCAACAAGTTAAAAAGATTGTGTTTTGGGGAATTGCAATGTTGGTTGTAATAATTGTTTTGCTCAATTATTTTTTTATACAGGGGAGAGCAAAGTTTAACAATGAATCATTCATGTTGCTTTCTATCGTGTTTAGCATTTTTTCAATGATTGCGATACTTAAAATAGCACTGATAGATGAAGATGATAAACATAAAAGTTCACAACTTCCTTATTTTATTATTTTGAGTGTAACCTTGCTGTTCTTTTTAGGCAGCTTAATTGTTTTGGGGTTATACAATTTCATTATTTTTAAAAATATCACCATTTTCGGCAAACATTTGTATAATATAGTGATGCCAATACTGAATGTAATTATGTATGGGGGGTATTCTTATGTATTTTATTTATGCTACAATCTAACCAGGATTTAATATTATTGATTGTTGCAGTTGCTTTAATTCTGATTGCATTCGGGATAGTTTTTTTATTCGCCATACTTTATTATAGTAAACGAAAAAGAAAGTTGCAGGAAGAGAAAGAGCAACTCATTCGAGAATTTGAAAAGCAAACACTTCAATCACAACTCGAAATTCAGGAACAAACATTTAATGCCATCAGCCAGGAGATACATGATAATGTTGGACAGATATTAAGCCTTGCCAAAGTGCAATTGAATATTGCGGAACAACAAATTGATAATGTTCCTCAAATATTAAACGATAGTAAAGAGAACATCAGCAGGGCTATGAATGATCTTAGAGATATTGCCAAGAGCTTAAGTACAGACCGTATTGAGCAATTGGATTTGATTCAGGCAATACAACAGGAAGCTGACAGGATCAATAAAACAAGAGCAATACATTGTTCTATAAACATAGAAGGCATTCAGCAAAAAATGGATAGTAATGAAAAATTGATCATTTTCAGAATTATTCAGGAAACCTTGAACAACGTATTAAAACATTCAGGAGCTTCTCAAGTTACCATCCGTATTTGCTTTGAAACAGAAAAAATGCAAATAAATATTATAGATAACGGATATGGGTTTGATACGGAACTCATGAAACAAAAAGGATTGGGTTTGCAAAATATTATAAGGCGTACAAAGCTTATTGGGGGGGAGGCTACAATTGAATCTGCCATAGAAAAAGGTACAACAATATATTTAACAGTTCCATATGCTTAATGAGATTAAAATAGCAATTGTTGATGATCATGCCATGTTTAGAAAAGGATTGTGTATGTTGGTGAATTTATTTCCCAACCACACTGTTTTGTTCGATGCAGAAAATGGCAAAGACTTTATTAAACAGTTGAATGAAAACGATCTTCCCCACATCGTATTATTAGATATTAATATGCCGGAAATGGACGGCTACGAAACAGCTAATTGGGTCAAACAAAACTATCCTGAAATAAAAATTTTGGCTTTGAGTACCATGGATTCTGAAGCGGCGATCATAAAAATGATTAAATGTGGGGCAAAAGGATATGTTTTAAAAGATGCCAATCCGGAAGAGTTAAAACTTGCATTCAGTGAACTATTGGCAAAAGGTTTTTTTTATAATGAGTTGGTAAGCAGAAAAATTTTAAACAGTGTAAATGCACTGGTGGATGAACACCATGAAGTAAATAAGTTGTTGAATCTTTCCGAACGTGAATTAGAGTTTTTAAAACTCTCATGCAGTGAAAAAAGCTATGCTCAAATTGCAAAAGAAATGTTTGTAAGCGAACGTACAGTGGATGGTTATAGAGATGCTTTGTTTAAAAAATTAAATATCACAACAAGAGTAGGATTGGTTATGTATGCCATAAAAAATGGGATTGTGCAGTTGTAGTGAATGAAAACAATAAAACTACTATTAATCTGAGATGCTATCTCAAAGATTAATTACCTATTCTTAACCATTTTCTTCTGCATCAAACCGGTCTACTTTTTGAATGCCGTCTAATTTTTTTAATTTGTTGGATAATTCTTCCAGCTCTTCTTTATCGTGTACGAATACTTTTACTTTTCCTTCAAACAGCCCGTTGCCACTTTCAATGGTGAGTGCTGCAATATTAATCTTCATATCGCCACTGATAATATTGGTAATTTTATTAATTACCCCCACATCATCCAGCCCGATAATTTTTATACCTGTAAGGAAAGATATTTCATTGTTCTTTGCCCATTTTGTTTTTACAATTCTATGCCCATAGTTGGCCATAAGCTGTGCTGCATTGGGGCAGTTGGTTCTGTGGATCACCAACCCTTTACCGGTACTTACAAAACCAAAAACAGTATCGCCTGGTATGGGGTTACAGCATTTGGCAAGCTGGTAAACGATTTTATCGCTGCTTTCTCCAAAAATAATCAGTTCCCCATCTTTCTTAGACATCTCTTTAGGATGAAGGTTGTCTGTGTTTTCGTGGTGAATGATCTTTGGTTTGGGAGCTTCCAGCCTGTCGCCCAGCACATGAAAATCTTTCAGCTCTTTCAGGTCAATTGTTTTTACGGCTATCCGGTATAAAAGATCCAACTGGGAGGAGAGTTTGTAATAGTGCATCACCTCTTCAATATTACCCGGAGTAAAAGCGGCACCCATGCCTTCTAATTTTCGCTGTAAAACATATTTACCGTCATCGGCTACTTTTCTTTTTTCTTCACGTAAGGCGTCTTTTATTTTTGTTTTTGCCTTTGCTGTTACCACAAAATTCAGCCAGTCTTCCGTTGGCCTTTGTTTGTTGCTGGTGATGATTTCAATCTGGTCTCCGCTTCTTAGTTTATGGCTTAGCGGAACAAGTTTATGGTTTACTTTGGCGCCAATACATTTACTGCCAATGGCAGAGTGTACAGAGAAGGCAAAATCAAGCGCTGTGCTTCCTGTAGGAAGCATTTTAACATCGCCTTTCGGAGTATACACATAAATCTCTTCTGCTAAAAAAGAGGTTTTAAAATCCTGTAAAAAATTAACGCTGTCAGAATCGGGTGTGGCCAGCACTTCTCTTATTTGTGAGAACCATTTATCAAACCTGTCTTCTTCGTTGCCCCCTTCTTTGTATTTATAATGTGCTGCAAGACCTTTCTCTGCAATCTCGTTCATTCTTTTAGAGCGTATTTGTACTTCTACCCATTTACCCTGTGGCCCCATAACAGTAGTATGCAGTGCTTCATAACCATTACTTTTCGGATTACTTAACCAGTCTCTTAGCCGCTCTGTAGACGGCAGGTATTCATCCGTTATCATAGAGTAAACCTTCCAGCAATCTTCTTTTTCTTTTTCCGGAGGGGAATTAAGTATTACCCTAATGGCAAAAAGATCGTATACCTCTTCAAAAGAAACCCCTTTCTTTATTATTTTATTCCAGATGGAATGGATGCTTTTGGGCCGGCCATACATTTCAAAATCAAAATCAGATTGTATAAGTTTTTCCTTAATAGGTTTAATAAATTCGTTAATGTATCTTGTTCTTTCCCTTTTCGTTTCTGCCAGTTTTTGGGCAATTTCCCGGTAAGCATCTGGCTCCATGTATTTCATGGCCAGGTCTTCCATTTCGGTTTTAATGGCATACAGGCCCATTCTGTGTGCCAGCGGTGCATATACCCAAACGGTTTCGGAGGCTATTTTTAATTGCTTCTCTCTTTTCATATGATCCAGCGTTCGCATGTTATGAAGCCTGTCTGCCAGCTTTATCAATATCACCCGCGGATCATCGGTAAGTGTTAATAATATTTTTTTAAAATTTTCTGCCTGTTGCGAAGAGTTGGTATCTATTACATTGGAAATTTTGGTAAGGCCATCCACAATTTTAGCTATCTCTGTTCCAAACTCGTGTTCAATATCTTCCAGTGTAATATCCGTATCTTCAACCGTATCGTGCAGTAAAGCGCAAATAGTGCTTCTAACGCCAAGGCCAATTTCTTCCACACAAATCATAGCTACGGCCAAAGGGTGTAAGATGTATGGCTCACCACTTTTCCGGCGCATACTTTTATGCGCATCTGCAGCCATCTGAAAAGCATGGCGTATCAGCTCTTTGTCGCCTTTTTTTAGTTTCGGCCTCAGGCCACGAAGCAAAGCCCTGTATTGCCTGATGATTTCTTTTCTTTCCTGTTCTTCGTTTAGCGTATATTTTGCAACGGGTACGGTTAATATGGTTTCTTGCTCACTCTGCATAGTCTACGAATTTAACAAAAGAATTCTGTTGATTATTTTTTTGCCTGAACTCCTGCGGCCGATTTTTCTATAATCGGAAACCTAAAGGGGATGCTTAGTTATTACATTTGCAACTAATCATGAGTCAGAATACAAAGAAAAAAGTTTTTGATCTTTCTCTGCTGAAAAGAGTTTTTCAGTTTGTAGCTCCTTATAAAAAATATTTTTACTTAAGTGTTTTATTGGCTGTTGTAATGGCGTTTTTTGCCCCGATACGGCCCTTGCTTATTCAGATTACCATTGATAAGGCAACAGGTAAAGTTGTGCCGGTACCGCATTGGATAGAAGTGGTTTTGCTGAATACAGATATTGGCAATATCGGAAGTTTTATTGTGGCAGTAACTATTTTTCAGATCATATTCCTCATCATTGAAACGATTGTACGGTTTCTTTTTACTTTTATTACGGCCTCGTTAGGGCAGAATGTAGTAAAAGACCTGCGGGTAACCACTTTTAAAAAAATCATCGGGTTAAACCTCTCCCAATTCGATAAAACACCTATCGGTACGTTAACAACAAGAACCATTAATGATATAGAAAGTATTAACGATATTTTCAGCGATGGGCTGATTCCCATTATTGCCGACCTGCTCACCATTTTATTTACACTGGGAACTATGTTTTGGATGGATTGGCGACTTACGCTCATAGCCCTGATCCCCTTCCCGATACTCATTGTTGCCACTTACTATTTTAAAGAAAGCGTTAATAAAAGCTTTATTAAGGTGCGTAATGCTGTAGCAGCATTAAACGCTTTTGTACAGGAACATATTACGGGCATGCAGATTGTGCAGGCATTTGCTACTGAAGAAAAAGAATTTAAAAAATTTCAGAAAATTAATAGAGAACACCGCAATGCAAACATAAAAGCCATTTTTGCTTACAGTATATTTTTTCCGGTGGTAGAGCTGGTGCTGGCTATAAGCACCGCGTTTATTATTTGGTGGGTGGCCAATAAAGCAATGCTTCCTGCCAATCAGCAAATGCATTTTTCGGGTAAGATTGTAGCGTTTATTATGTACCTCAATCAAATTTTCAGGCCATTGAGGGTAATTGCCGATAAGTTCAACGTATTGCAAATGGGAATGATTGCAGCCGAAAGAGTGTTTAAAGTGCTGGACAATGATGATGTGTTGAAAGAAACAGTAAACAGTCAATGGTCAATGGTCAATGGTCAAACCATATTCAGAGGCGAGGTTTCTTTCGAGCATGTATACTTTGCCTACAACGAACCGGATTATGTATTGAAAAACATTAGCTTTTCTATTCATGCCGGAGAAACGCTGGCACTTGTGGGCCATACGGGCAGCGGCAAAACATCTATCATTAGCCTGTTGAACAGGTTATATGAGATACAGAAAGGTGTAATAAAAATTGACGGGCTGAATATTGAAGATATGCCGGTAGCTACTTTGCGTAACAACATAGCCGTTGTATTGCAAGACGTTTTTCTTTTCTCGGGAAGCATATACGATAATATTACCCTGAGAAACCCACTAATTAGCAGGGAACAGGTGATAGAAGCTTCTAAACTGATCGGGATGCACGATTTTATTATGCAATTACCCGGAGGCTACGATTACGCAGTGATGGAAAGGGGAAGCACTTTAAGTTTAGGGCAACGCCAGCTCATCTCTTTTATCAGGGCCCTACTGTTTAACCCAAGCATACTGATTTTAGACGAAGCCACTTCTTCAATAGACACCGAAAGTGAGCAATTGATACAAAAAGCCATAGAGACCCTGATTGTTGGCAGAACCTCTATTATCATTGCACACAGGCTATCCACCATCCGGAAAGCGAATACAATAGTGGTATTAGACAAAGGAGAAATCAGGGAAACCGGCTCGCACAGCGAACTGCTGGCACAGGGAGGATTTTATAAAAAACTCTACGATAAACAATTCGAAAAATTTAAAGCCCCTGCCCTGCCTTAAGCAAATTTGCATTATTGAAATTTTCGTTCTGTATTTTACAGTTTCTAGGGCGCATACCCCTATCTTTGCGGCAAAATTCTGAGAAAAGGATGAGGTTAAATCGTATGAAATCTTTGCTGATAGCGGCTTTTGGCTCATTTGCCCTGTTTTTGGCAATGCCTTCTATGGCGCAGGAAAATAATGAAACAAAGCACGAAACCACTACTGCTGATTCTAAAGAAGCAAAAAGCGAAACTGATTTTAATCCCGGTGAAGTGATTATGGAGCATATCCTGGATAATCACGATTTCCATTTTGCAGAATTAAACGGCCATTCGGTATCTATTCCCTTGCCGGTGATCATCTATTCTCCGCAAAGGGGTTTTACTGCTTTCATGAGCTCTAAATTTGAGCATGGCCATGCCGCATACCAAGGATATAAACTGGAAGAGGGCAATATCGTTGCCGTAAAAGAAGACGGATCTGTAGATGAAACGGCAAAAGTATACGACCTCTCAATGACAAGAAATGTTGTTGAAATGCTCCTGGCTTTGGCAGTACTGGTAGTGTTGCTGGTTAACGTTGCTAAAAAATACCAGGTTAACGGAAATAAAGCCCCAAGTGGGTTTCAGAATGCAATAGAGCCTGTTATTACTTTTATAAGAGATGAGGTTGGTGTAAGTAATTTAGGTGCGAAGCATGAAAAATACATGCCTTACCTGCTTACTGTTTTCTTCTTCATTTTAATTTGTAACATTTTTGGATTAGTGCCCGGCTCTGCAAACATTACCGGTAATATTGCGTTTACCCTGGTACTGGGTGTAATTAGTTTTATCGCTATCCTGTTAAGCACCAGCAAGCATTTTTGGGGTCATATTTTCTGGCCTCCCGGAGTACCGTTGGGTGTGAAGTTGATTTTAATTCCCGTAGAATTTTTAGGAGTATTCACAAAACCTTTCGCCTTAATCATTCGTTTGTTCGCAAACATGGTGGCCGGCCATATGATCATCACCTGTTTAATAATGATGATCTTCATCTTCACCAAATTGAGTGTTGGTGCAGGTATTGGTTTTACACCGGTTTCTATGGCATTTACCATTTTTATTTATTTTATTGAAATATTGGTGGCATTCATTCAGGCTTTCATTTTCACAAACCTTACTGCTGTGTTCATAGGACAAGCAATGGAAGAACCGCATCATGAAGTACATGAAGCTCACCACTAAAATTTTTATTTAAACAAAAACCATACACTATGTCGTTATTGAACATTTTGTTAGATGGTAGCATTTCAAACATGGGTGCTGCAATTGGTGCAGGTTTAGCTGCAATCGGTGCTGGTATCGGTATCGGTCAAATCGGTAAAGGTGCTGTTGAGAGCATTGCTCGTCAACCAGAAGCAGCTAACGATATCCGTTCAAACATGATCCTTACTGCGGCTTTCGTAGAGGGTGTTGCTTTGTTTGCGGTAATCGCATCTGTGTTAGCTATCTTCATCAAGTAATTCTTTCGAAAGAGAAATTACACAACTGCATTCAATGCACAGGGCGGCGAATGCAGTTATTTAAGAACTTATGAAACATTAAAATATGCAATTGTTAACTCCCGGTTTTGGTTTGATTTTTTGGACTTTATTGGCTTTTTTGATCGTGTTCCTGATCTTGAAAAAATTTGCCTGGAAACCCATTTTAAAAGCATTAAAAGAAAGGGAAACAGGTATTGCCGATGCTATTGCTTCTGCAGAAAAAGTAAAAGCAGAAATGGCGCAACTGAAAAATGAAAACGAAACTTTATTGCAAAAAGCCCGTGAAGAAAGAGCTGTGTTAATAAAAGATGCCAAATTTCAGAGCGATAAAATGATTGCTGAAGCAAAAGAAAAAGCTAAGGCAGAATACGATAAGATTTTGGCAGATGCACAGCAAGATATCATTCAACAAAAGAATGCAGCATTAACCGATGTTAAAAACAGTATTGGTAAAATGGTGATTGAGATTGCGGAAAAAGTAATTCGCAAAGAATTAACGGATAAAGCTAACCAGGAGCAATATATTTTAAAAGCGGCTGAAGAGTTAAGTGCCGCATCCAAAAACTAATTTTTAAAAGAGGCTATGCGAAATACAATTATTGCACAACGATATGCCAAAGCACTGATGGATCTTTCGGTTGAACGAAATCAACTGGAGGCTGTTGTGAAGGACATTGAATTTTTGAGCGCATCCAATACGGCAGAATTCGATGCTGTAATGTTATCGCCGGTATATAGTGATAACCAGAAAATGAAAGTTTTCACTTCCGTTTTTAATGGAAAACTTTCTGACCTTACTTTCTCTTTTTTCAGACTGGTATTTAAAAAAGGCCGTGAATTGAGTCTGAGAGAAATTTCGGAAGCGTTTATTCAAATGTATCGCAATGCCAAAGGCATTAAGCTTGTAGAATTAACTACTGCCGTTGATGTAGATGCCGATGTAAAAGATAAACTGGCTGTAAAATTGCAAAGCCTGAAACAATTGCAAGGCAAGCAAATAGAATTACAAACAAAAACCGATAGCTCTATCCTGGGAGGCTTTGTGGCTAAATTCGATGACCTGATGTATGATGCAAGCATACGCCGGGAACTGCAGGTAATTGGTAAGCAGTTTGTAGAAAATATGTACGTTCATAAAATGAGATAACTGATTTCAAATTTTTAAAAAACAAAATCATGGTAGGGATAAAACCGGATGAAATTTCAGCAATATTGCGCCAGCAATTGAGCAATTTCAATACTGCAGCAGAACTGGAAGAAGTTGGTACTGTATTGCAGGTGGGTGATGGTATTGCACGTGTTTATGGCTTAACCGGCGTAAAATCCGGCGAGCTGGTGGAATTTGAAAACGGAGTACGTGCTATTGCACTAAACCTTGAAGAAGATAATGTGGGTGTGGTATTAATGGGTGAAGGCAAAGAAATTAAAGAAGGTGCTACTGTTCGCCGTACCGGGCAGATTGCTTCCATTAAAGTTGGTGAAGGAATGCTTGGCCGTGTTATTAACACTTTGGGTGAAGCGATTGATGGTAAAGGTGCTATTGCCGGCGAGTTGTATTCCATGCCTCTTGAACGTAAAGCTCCGGGTGTAATTTACCGTGAGCCGGTAAAGGAACCATTACAAACAGGTATCAAAGCTATTGATGCTATGATTCCTATTGGTCGTGGCCAGCGTGAACTGATCATTGGCGACCGCCAAACAGGAAAAACAGCAATTGCCATAGATACAATCATTAACCAGAAAGAGTTTTACGATGCAGGTAACCCTGTATACTGTATATATGTGGCTGTAGGGCAAAAATCATCTACCGTAGCAGGTGTAATGAAAACATTGGAAGATAACGGAGCAATGCCTTATACGGTTATCGTATCTTCTTCTGCAAGCGATCCGGCTCCATTACAATTCTATGCGCCTTTTGCGGGTGCTGCTATCGGCGAATTTTTCCGTGATACCGGGCGCCCGGCATTGATTATTTATGATGATTTATCAAAACAAGCGGTAGCTTATCGTGAGGTTTCTTTGTTGTTGCGTCGTCCTCCGGGCCGTGAGGCTTATCCGGGAGATGTGTTTTACCTGCATAGCCGTTTATTGGAGCGTGCTGCAAAAGTTATTGGGAATGATGAGGTAGCTAAAAACATGAACGACTTGCCAGATTCTATCAAACATTTGGTAAAAGGAGGCGGTAGCTTAACAGCGTTGCCGATTATTGAAACGCAGGCCGGCGACGTATCTGCATATATCCCTACAAACGTTATCTCTATTACAGACGGACAGATATTCCTGGAAGGTAACTTATTTAACTCAGGTATCCGTCCGGCAATTAACGTAGGTATCTCTGTAAGCCGTGTGGGTGGTAATGCACAGATCAAATCAATGAAAAAAGTAGCCGGTACCTTAAAATTAGACCAGGCACTTTACCGTGAAATGGAAGCTTTCTCTAAGTTCGGTGGAGATCTTGATGCCGCTACCAAACTTGTATTAGATAAAGGTGCCCGTAACGTAGAAATTCTAAAACAACCACAATACGCGCCTTTCACAGTAGAAAAACAGGTAGCTATTATTTACCTGGGAACGCAAGGATTATTAAGAGATGTTTCAGTTAAGCAGGTGAAAGAATTTGAAGCACATTTCTTGCTGGAAATGGAAAATAAATTGCCCGATGTATTAGCAGAATTTAAAAAGGGACAACTTAATGATGCCAGCATTGCCAAAATGGTTGATTTGGCAAAAGGGCTGATGCCTCAGTACAAATAAGCAAGTGTTGAGTTATTTTTATAACTAATGCCTCGATTAATAAATAATCGGGGCATTTTTATTTTTCGCACAGTAACTCTAAAAAATAATTTGGTTTATATTATAAACTAATCTATTTTCGTTTAAAGAATCGGATTAAGCATGAAAAAGATAATTACAACAATAGTATTGAATATGGTGGCCGTTACCCTTTTTGCACAAACAAAGGTGGCAGGTACGGTAAAAGATCATAAAGGCAGAATTATTGCAGGAGCAAGTATTACTTTAAAAGGAACTTATGATGGCACTATTTCAGACAGCACCGGCAGTTTCTCTTTTAAATCTTACGAGAAAGGCGATTTTTCTTTAGAAGCGAAAGGCATGGGGTACAAGGTGGTAGAACAAAAAGTAACACTGGCTAAAGACCCGGTAGTTGTTAATTTTATTTTGAAAGAAGAGATTAATGAACTGAAAGCTGTAACTGTTACCGCTGGTTCATTTGAAGCTGGTGATAAAAAAAGGGCGGCAACGGTTTTAAGTTCTTTGGATATTGTTACCACTGCCAATGCGGTGGGTGATATTTCTAATGCAGTTAAAACATTGCCCGGTGCACAGCAGGTGGGTGAACAGGAAGGTCTTTTTGTAAGAGGTGGCACCGGTGCAGAAGCCAAACAGTTTATAGATGGTACATTGGTAAACAATCCCTATTACACCAGTGTGCCCGATATTGCACAAAGAGGCCGGTTTTCCCCTTTTCTTTTTAAAGGAACGGTTTTTTCAACAGGAGGATACTCTGCTTTATATGGAGAAGCATTGTCTGCCGCTTTAATCCTGGAATCAATTGATCTACCTGAACGCTCAGAAGTTGATGCTTCAATTTCTTCTGTTTTTGTGGGAGCCGGTACCCAGCAACTTGCCAAAAACAAAAAATCTTCTTATGGATTTAACTATGGATATACCAATGTTTATCCATATTACCTGGTAGTAAAACAATTGCCCGATTATTATAAAGCACCGGAAATACATAGTGCAGAAGGTAATTTCAGGTTTAAAACAAAAAGCGGCGGCATGGTTAAATTTTACACATCCTTTTCGCATTCAGCTTTAGGCTTGAGAAGGCCTAATATTGACAGCAATGCTTTAAACAATGCATTCGATCTGCAGAACAATAACTGGTATAACAATTTAAGCTGGAGAGAAAATTTGGGAAGAGGATGGAAAATGAACCTGGGTGCAGGATTCAGCACCAATGGAGATATGATTAATCAGCAGATACAAGATAGAAATCATAATCCTGTACAAACCGGGTATTGGTATATTGATAGCCTTAACTTTAATTTGAGCAGTGGCCAGGTAATGTCTCAGTTGAAAGCAGTTTTTGAAAAAAGGCTGAGCGGCATCAGCGCCATACGTTTTGGAGGAGAATACTGGTACAATAATGTTGATACAAAATTTAAAATGAGTAGTTTATACAATACAACCCTGGCCGATAATTTTACTTCTTTTTTTGGCGAGTCTGATGTATACATTACCAATGGCCTTGCTGCAAAACTGGGTGCCCGTTTTGAATATTCATCGCTCTTAAACAAAGCGAACCTTGCACCAAGAATATCTTTGGCATACAAAACAGGGAAAGATGCGCAAATGAGTGCTGCTTATGGCATATTTTATCAAAAACCAGAAAACATGCAGTTGTCTGTTAATACGCGCCTTGATTACACCAAAGCAACACACTATATCATCAACTACCAGAAAATGAATCGTTATTATACTTTTCGGGTAGAAGCGTATTACAAACAGTACGACCAACTGGTTAAAACTTTTCCTTCAGTAAATAACGATGGAAGTGGTTATGCCAAAGGCATTGAATTTTTCTGGAGAGATAAAAAAACATTTAAAGGGTTAGACTATTGGATCAGTTATTCTTATCTCGATACAAAAAGAGATTATTTAAACTACCCTGCTCAAATACAGCCCAATTTTGCTACGGCACATACTGCCAGTATTGTAACCAAAAAATTTGTTACAGACTGGAAAACAGGGTTCAATTTTACATTTACTTACGCAACAGGAAGACCCTATTATTTTATGCAGCAAAATAATATCTTGGGCAAGTATGAGATAAAAGAAGAAGGAACAACCAAGCCTTATGCAAACCTGAGTTTTAGTTTAAACTATCTTCCCAATCTGGGCAAACCCAAAGCAAAAACTTCTATGGTAATTGTGGCAAGTATTACAAATGTATTGCATAACGATTTAATATATGGTTATAACTATAATCATAATGGAAGTATTAAACAGGCTGTAACACCACCTGCCCCTCAGTTCTTTTTCTTGGGCGTGTTTTTAAGCTGGGGTGTAGACAGGAGCCAGGATGCTATTAACAATAACCTATAAACTCAATTTTATGTCAGAAAACAAACCCGAGTTTAATCCGCAGGAAAGCATGAAACTGATAGAGGAAATGATGAGTAAAGTGAAAGATGACGAATTGTGGCGAAGGGCAAAGAAAAGAGTGGCTTTTAAATACAGTGCCACCCTTTATGTACTAATAAATGGCTTGCTTGTTTTTATTTGGCTGGTAACTACCGGGTTAAACTCTTATTTCTGGCCCATATGGCCAATGCTTGGCTGGGGAATAGGGCTGGTTGGCCAATACTTTGATGCTTACCTGAACGCTTCTATTTATTCGGAAGAGAAAGAGTTTCATAAATTAAAAAATAAAAACAATCAATTATGAACAAGTACCTGGAATTACTGGGCGATGCGCATTTACTGCATATTGCCAGGAAAAGAATCTGGTTTAAACGCAGCTTGTTGTTTTATATAGTTGTTATGCTGTTTTGCCTTGGCTCCTGGTATTTTGGTAATGGAACAAACGCTTATTTCTGGCCCAAATGGCCTGCCTTTTCGCTGGCAATTTTTTTGTTCATGTTTTTTATGGAAGCTTATGTATTCACCAAATATTTTTCTATTATAAAAGAATATCAAACATTAAAACACCAATCTCTTTAAACTTTAAAAATTCACTTTATGAAAAAGATCTTTTTCCTGTTGTTTGCTATGATGGGCTATCAATTGTCGGTTAATGCCCAGTCAGACAAATATGTTAGTTCTATGGGTGCCACCCTGCAACAATTTGCAGAAGCAAAAGATGAAAATGCTTATACAGCAGCAGCAGCCAAATTTGAGCGTATTGCCGATGCAGAAAAAACACAATGGTTACCTTATTATTATGCGGCATTGGTAAAGGCAAGAATGGCGCAGCAAAAAATGGGAGGCGACCCTGATAAAGTATCCGATGATGCGCAGGTTTTACTGGATAAGGCAACAGCTTTATCACCCGCCAATAGCGAAATCTTCTGTGTTAAATATATTATCCTGTCTGCAAAACTAATGGTAGACCCCCAGTCACGTTATATGAAGTATATGGGTGAAATGAGTAGTACTATTGAAAGTGCTAAGAAAACAGATCCTACCAATCCAAGGCCTTATACTTTACAGGCCATCGGTTTAAAGTACACTCCTGAAAGTTTTGGCGGGGGTTGCAATACAGCGAGGCCAATGGCACAGAAAGCTGTGGAGCTGTATGGCAGTTTTAAACCAGCTTCTCCCTTACACCCTAACTGGGGAAAAGAAACAGTAGATGCTATTATTGCAGATTGTAATAAATAATTAACTGATATAGAAAGATAGCGGCTCTTTTATAAGCCCGGTTATCTTTATTGCCTTAATATTTTATAGTATGCAACAGGAAAAACAGTTTTCGCCGGAAGAGAGCATTGCATTGATAGAAAGCATGATCCGTGAGGTAAAACAAAGTGCTGTAGAAAACGGATTTCTTTATCTTCTTTGGGGATGGACGATTTTGTTTTGCGCATTAATACAGTATTCGGTTCTAAAGTTTAAACTAACTGCCATTAAGCACATAGAGGCAATTTGGTTTATTATTCTGCCGGTAACGATTTATCAGGTTATTTACTTAATAAAAGAGAATAAACAGAAAAGGGTTAAAACCTATGTTGACGATATGATTGCCAATGTTTGGACAACCTTTGGCATTTGTATGTTTGTGGCCTCTTTTATCATTTCAAAACAAAATATTTGGGCAACCGCATATCCTTTTGTATTAATGTTGTACGGTGTGCCAACTTATTTAAGTGGCTTTGCCATGAAATTTACGCCATTAAAAATTGGAGCATTCGGGTGCTGGATATTAGCTTTAGTAGCCGTTTATGTAGAACCGGTTGATTATTTGCTGATTATTGCCGTTGCCATGACAATAGCCTGGATTATACCCGGATATTTGCTTCGTGCAAAATTTAAAAGAGAATATAACGCTTAACATATCACTATGCAACAGGATAAGGTGTTAACAGAACAGGAAAGTCTGCGGATCATTACAGAAATGATCCAGAAAGCCAAGCAGGATTTTAAAGAAACCGGCATTAGTTCTTTACTATGGGGTAGCGTTATTGGCTTTTGCGGTATTACTTCCTTTCTTCTGAAAGAATTTAATATTGATCCCGGGTTTGATATATGGCTTTTAACAGCAATTGCCATTGTTCCGCAAATATTTATTTCCATTAAAGAATCCAAGAAAAGAAATGCAAAGCGATTAGAGGCCGATTCTTTAGCCAGTGTATGGATTGTTTTTGCAATCTCGGTGTTACTGTTAACGTTTTATCAGAATGTTGTTGGGTATGCCACCGCCGATATTTTAAAAAACCTGGGAGTTACCTGGTACGAGAAAAAAGCAGACGGCACTATCGAACAATTGAAACCCAATGTGCTTAGCGGTTCTTCGCTTTACCTGTTGCTGTATGCCATGCCTACCATGATCACCGGGTTGAACAAAAAATTCAAGCCAATGATCGTTGGGGCGCTCATCACATATTTATTGTTCTTTATTTCTGTATACACCCCTTTTAAAATCGATTTGCTTCTGCAAGGCATTTCGGGTATTGTTTGCTGGTTAATTCCGGGTATTATCCTTTATCGTCGTTATAAAAAAGCAGAGGCTTGCTAATGTTTAAAGAATTAGATCCCATATTACATTCTCAACTAAGGTTGGCGGTGGTTAGCCTGCTGATTGGTGTTAAAGAGGCTGAATTCACGTTCATCCGGGAAAAAACCAATGCCACTGCGGGCAATCTTTCCGTGCAGGTGCAAAAATTAAAGGAGGCAGGATATATAGAAGTAATTAAAGAATTTAAAGATAATTACCCCAATACTACCTGTAAGATTACTAAAAAAGGCATAGAGGCTTTTGAAAGTTATGTAAAGGCTCTTCAGGATTATTTGCAGGTGGGAAAATAACCCTTAAAATTGTTTAAAAGCCGCTTCCTTGCTGAAAAGAAGCGGTTTTCTGTTTTCATATCCTTACCTTCGCAAACATTATAAAAATGCGTACAGAACGGGAGTTTTATGAGTAAGAAATATGCCGAATTTTCCGGGTTAAACCTGCCCGCAATTGAAAAAGGAATTTTAGAAAGCTGGGATACGTCTGATGCCTTTGAAAAGAGTGTGTCTTTGAGAGAAGGTGCAACGCCTTTTGTTTTTTACGAGGGGCCTCCAAGCGCCAATGGTATGCCGGGTATTCACCACGTTATTTCAAGAACATTGAAGGATTTGGTTTGTCGCTATAAAACCATGCAAGGTTTTCAGGTGAAAAGAAAAGGCGGTTGGGATACGCATGGCTTGCCTGTTGAATTAGGTGTTGAAAAAGAATTGGGTATTACGAAAGAAGATATTGGTAAGAAAATTACGGTTGAAGAATACAATAAGAAATGCAGAGAAGCAGTATTGCGTTATAAGAATGAGTGGGATAACATTACCAAGAAAATGGGTTATTGGGTTGATTTGAATCATCCATATATCACATTCGAAAACAATTACATCGAAAGCTTGTGGTGGATCTTGAAACAATTGTACAATAAAGGATTGTTGTATGAGAGTGTAAGCATTCAACCTTATTCTCCTGCTGCGGGAACAGGTTTATCTTCTCATGAGTTAAATCAGCCCGGCACTTATAAAGATGTGAAAGATACCAGTGCTGTTGCGATGTTTAAGGCAATTGATAATGGACAATTGAAAATTGATAATGTTGAAGGAGATATCTTCTTCTTGGCATGGACGACCACTCCGTGGACACTTCCATCAAACTTAGGATTAACTGTTGGTGGCAATATTGATTATGTGTTGGTGAAAACTTTCAATCCCTATTTGCATAACCCTGTTAATGTAATTCTTGCAAAAGCCTTACTGGGCAAGTATTTTAAAGCAGAAGATGAAAATGGTGATTTTGATAGTTATAATGGGCAATCAAAAAATCTTCCCTGGAAAATATTAGCAGAATTCAAAGGTTCAGATATAGAAGGTTGTAGCTACGAACAATTATTGCCTTACGAAGCCAACAAAACAGATAATCCAAATGCTTTTAAAGTTTTGGTTGGAGATTTTGTTACAACGGAAGATGGTACGGGTATTGTGCATACGGCCCCGGCTTTTGGTGCAGACGATTATAAAGTTGGAAAGAAATACGATATTGGTATTTTAACGATGGTTGATAAGCAGGGAAAATTTGTGGATGGTTTGGGTGAATTCAGCAATCGTTATGTAAAAAATTATAAAGACGAAAAAGATTATGCAGATGTGAATGTAGACATCTGCGTGAAGTTGAAAAAAGAAAACAGGGCTTTTAAAGTTGAAAAATACGAACACAGTTATCCGCATTGCTGGAGAACGGATAAACCTATTTTGTATTATCCGTTAGATGCATGGTTCATTAAAACCACTGCATTGAAAGACAGAATGGTGGAGTTGAATAAAACCATTAACTGGAAACCGAAATCAACGGGCGAAGGAAGATTTGGTAATTGGTTGGAGAATATGGTGGATTGGAATTTGAGTCGTTCTCGCTATTGGGGAACGCCGCTTCCGGTTTGGAAAACAGAAGATGGTGAAGAACAAATGTGTATTGGTAGTGTAGCAGAATTAAATGAAGGAATAAGAAAGGCAAATGAAGTATTGGGCGAAGATGTAAACAAACACTATTTACATGATGGCATTTTAGACTTACACAAACCATTTGTTGATGATATTATTTTGGTAAGCCCGAAAGGTAAACCAATGAAACGTGTTCCCGATTTGGTAGATGTTTGGTTCGATAGTGGTGCCATGCCTTATGCACAACAACATTTTCCTTTCGAGAATAAAGAATTGTTCGCACAAAATTATCCGGCAGATTTTATTGCTGAAGGGGTGGATCAAACACGTGGATGGTTTTATACGTTGCATGCTATCGGTTCACTTATTAAAGAAAGTGTGATGGAAGAATTGCAAAAAGCAAATCTTCCGACAGATAAAGTGGATGGCCGTGCATACAAAACGGTTGTATCGAATGGATTGGTGTTAGATAAGAACGGAAACAAAATGAGTAAGCGTTTGGGCAATGTAGTGAATCCGTTTGAAACCATTGAAAAATATGGTGCAGATGCAACACGTTGGTATCTCATCACTAATGCATCTCCTTGGGATAATTTGAAATTTGATATTGCAGGCATTCAGGAAGTACAACGTAAATTTTTCGGAACATTATACAATACCTATCAATTCTTTGCATTGTATGCAAACGTTGATGGCTTTGCATTTGAACAGAATTATATTCCGTTGAATGAAAGGCCTGAAATTGATCGCTGGATTTTATCCTCTCTCAATACATTGATCAAAAAATGTAATGAAGCAATGGATGATTACGAACCGACATTGGCCGGAAGATTGATTGAAGAATTTGTTGATGAACATTTAAGCAATTGGTATGTTCGTTTATGCAGAAGAAGATTTTGGAAAGGTGAATATGAAGCAGATAAAATAGCTGCTTATCAAACATTGTATGAATGTTTGGAAACGGTGGTAAGATTAATTGCTCCGATTTCTCCATTCTTCAGCGATGCAATATTTAAAAACTTAGAAGCTGTTACAGGAAAATATAAAGCAGAATCTGTGCATCATGTTTTCTATCCAACACCAAATGAAGCAGCGATTGATACAGATTTGGAAGAAAGAATGCAATTGGCGCAAGATGCTTCTTCATTGGTATTATCACTTCGTAAGAAAACAAATATCAAAGTTCGTCAGCCTTTGCAAAGAATTCTAATACCTGTTCTCAATCCGCAAATGAAATTGCAGTTGGAGAAAGTGGAAGATTTAATCAAGGCTGAAGTGAATGTGAAGGAAGTTGAATACATTACTGAAACGGAAGGCATCATCAAGAAAAAAGTAAAAGCCAATTTTAAAGTATTGGGAAGTAAGCTGGGCGCTAACATGAAAGAAGCTGCGGCGGCTATTTCAAACTTAAATCAACACCACATAGCTGAATTGGAGCAAAATGGAAAACTTGTTTTGCAGCTTTCAACTGTAAGCTTTGAGCTTTCAACATCTGATGTTGAAATTGCCGCAGAAGATATTCCGGGCTGGAGCGTGGCTTCAAAAGGCAGTTTAACCGTAGCACTGGATATTACCATTAACGAAAGCCTTCAAATGGAAGGAAATGCCAGGGAATTTATTAATCGTGTACAAAATATCAGAAAAGAAAGCGGATTTGAATTAACAGACCGTATATTCGTAGAATTGCTTGACAATGATAATATCAGGCCGTCAATCAATACATTTAAAAACTATATTTGCGGCGAAATTTTAGCAGATGACATTCATTGGGTATCTGAAATGCCCGCCGGCATTGAGATTGAGGTGAATGAAGCACTGCTGAAAGTGGCAGTAACTAAAAAAGGAAATTGAGTATGGCAACAAAGAAACCTGCTCCTAAAAAAGCGGCTAAACCCGCTGCTAAAAAAGCTGCAGCTAAGCCAGCAGCTAAAAAAGTAGTAAAACCTGCTCCTAAAAAAGCGGCTAAACCCGCTGCCAAAAAAGCAACACCTAAGCCAGCTCCTAAAAAAGTTGCTAAACCGGTTGCTAAAAAAGCGGCTAAACCTGCTGCTAAAAAACCGGAGCCCAAGCCAGTTAAACCTGCTGCTAAAAAGGTTGTAACCAAACCGGAAGTTAAAAAAGAAACAAAGCCAGTTGCAAAGCCTGAGCCTAAACCGGTTGTTAAAGAAAAAACTGAAAAACCAGCTAAGCCAGCCAAACCAGCTAAACCTGCAAGGCCGGTGAAACTGCCCAAAATTCCAGCTAAACCTGCAGGAGTAGAAAAAGCAACGACTATTATTCCGATGAAACAATTGCCGATAAAGAAAAAAGAAGAGCCGGTAAAAGAAGTAAAAGTTCCTAAAACATCTGTAAAAACAAGCGTGCCTTACAAACCAGGCTATGTACCTATGGAAAAAAGAGAAACATCATACCAAACAAACGGTGAACCGATTGTAAGGTATAGCGATACCGAACTGAACGAGTTCAGAGAATTGATTAACAGAAAGTTGGATGCTGCCAAAAGAGAATTGGCATATTTACAGGGATTGATTACCCGTAAAGATGAAATGGGAGGAGATGAAAGTGAAAACCGTTATATGACCATGGAAGACGGGAGCATGAGCATGGAGCGTGAGCAGCTAAGCCAAATGGCCAGCCGCCAGATTACCTATATCGATCACCTTGAAAAAGCCCTGATGCGTATTGAAAGCAAAACTTACGGTATTTGCAGGGTAACTGGTAAACTGATTGATAAGGCCCGCTTGCGTGCCGTACCGCATGCTACATTAAGTTTAGAAGCTAAATTAGGGCTGGTAAAACCTTCTAACGAACAATAATTGTAACATTAGTTTTTAATATCAATGTATTAAAAGAGGAAAGCAAAGTGCTTTCCTCTTTTCTGTTTTAAAAACAATGGAAGATGCAGCTTTGTTATTTCACTTCCTGCATATCTACCAGTTTTTTGTAAATGCCGTTTTGCGCAATCAGATCATCATGCGTACCCCTTTCTGCAATTTCTCCTTTTTGTAGTACAATAATCTCATCTGCATGGCGAATGGTTGAAAGCCGGTGTGCAATTACAATACTTGTTCTGTTTTGCATCATATTATTAATAGCATCCTGCACCAGCCTTTCGCTCTCTGTGTCGAGAGAAGAAGTGGCCTCATCTAAAATAAGTATGGGAGGGTTTTTTAATACAGCTCTGGCTATGGTTAATCGCTGTCTTTCCCCGCCGCTCAATTTACTGCCCCTGTCGCCAATATTTGTATCATAACCATTTTCTTTTTGCGAAATGTAATTGTGCGCATTGGCAATATGGGCAGCTTCTTTAATTTTTTCCATATCCACATATTCCTGCCCCAAAGCAATATTGTTGGCAATGGTATCATTAAACAGAATAGGTTCTTGTGTTACAATGCCCATGAGATTTCTTACACTGGTTAGGGAATAGTTTTTAATATTCCTGCCATCAATCAATAATTCTCCATCTGTAACATCATGAAACCTTGGAACCAAATCGGCCAGTGTACTTTTACCGGCTCCGCTGCTTCCAACCAGTGCAATGGTTTTGCCTTTCTGAATGGTAAGGTTAATGTTTTTAAGGATTATTTTATCTTCATAACTGAAGCTTACATTTTTAAATTCTATGGCATGATTGAAAGACCTGATCTGCTCTCCTTTTTCGTTCTCATCTACTTTAATGGGAGCCTGCAAAATTTCTTCTATCCTGCTAATGGCAGCACTTCCTTTTTGCATATTATAAAAAGAAGTAGATAATGATTTGGCGGGTTGAATGATTTGAGAAAAAAGAATAATGTACATGATAAAGCCATCTGCTTCTAAAGAAGCATTATGTGTTAGAACCAACTGGCCGCCAAACCACAAAATACCACACAGTACCAATACTCCCAGGAATTCGCTTAGCGGAGAAGCCAGATCCCTTCTTTGCTGCATCCTGTTTCTAATATGAAAGAGTTGTTTATTGGTAAGGAAGAATTTGTTTTTTAAGTTTTTCTCAGCATTAAATGCTTTGATTACCCTTAAACCGGTTAAGGTTTCTTCCAGTACAGATAATAACTCACCCAATTTTGTTGCTGAAATACTAGATTGTTTTTTTAAACTTCTGCTGATTCTTCCGATAATAAAACCGGTAATAGGCAGAAATATGAAAAGAAACAGGGATAATGAGGGGCTGATCCAAACCAATGCTACCAAAATTACCAATACATTGAGCGGGTCTTTAATCAATCCTTCCAGGGTACCTACAACAGAAATCTCAATTTCGGCAATATCATTGGTCATCCTGCTCATTACATCGCCCTTTCTTTGGTCGGTAAAATAGCCGATGGGCAATTGTAAAAGCTTGGTATAAATTTCTGACCTAAGCCTGGTGATAACAGACATTTTAATGGGCGAGAGTACATAAAAAGAGAGGTAGTAGAAAAGATTTTTAAAGAAAACGGAAATAATAATGAGGATGCAAATAAGCCCCAGCGCCATTATGGGCCCTTTAGTGCCATATTGGTGCATATATTGCCCTAACTCGTAATTAATATACTTCAAAACTTCAAAAACACTTTCGGGTTTAACTGGTTGTGCCTGCTCCTTTTTAAAGATTATGTTTAAAAAAACAGGTAAGCCCGAAAAAGAAGTTAAAGAAAAGATGATAGATAAAACAGAAAAAACAAAATATAGTACAATACGTGTCTTGTGTTCGCCTAAATATTTAATGAGCCTTGCATATTTCTTCATTTCGCTAAATTGATGTGAACGTTATAACAAATTGCCTGCTGCTACTTATTTTAACGCTAATTTTACAATGAACAAAGGTAAAGGTTATGCAAGAAGGAAAAAGACAAAAACAAATTGCTGCAGTACTGCAGGAAGAATTAAATATCATATTCAGAAAACTCGGATTGAATATGTTTGATGGCGGAATGATCTCCATTGCTTCTGTGAAAATAACCCCCGATCTACTGGAGGCACGTATTTATTTGAGCTTATTTAAAGTAGAAGATCATAACGCTTTAATGAAAACCATTGATCATAAAGCATGGGAGATAAAAAAATTACTAGCCGATAAAGTGAAGCACCAATTAAGAAGAATACCGGTAATTCACTACTATATAGATGACACTTTAGAGCACGTTTTTAAAATGGAAGAATTATTCAAACAAATAAAATCAGAATCAACCGATTCAAAAAAAGAATAAAAGTTACCAAGCAGTATACTTGAAACTTTAAACCTTAAGCTTTGAACTTTCTATTTGCCTGGCGTTATTTTAAATCTAAGAAATCTGTTAATGCCATTAATATTATTGCATGGGTAAGTGTAGTAGCCATTACGGTTGGTACTGCAGCACTAATTATTGTATTAAGCGCATTCAATGGTTTTGAAGACCTGGTTAAAAGTTTATATGCCGATTTTTATACAGATATAAAAGTGAGTGCCAATACAGGCAAAACCATTTTTGTAACACCACAACAATTACATGATTTAAAAGGAGTGAAAGGCATAAAGGCCATTAGCCTGGTTGCTGAAGAAAAGGCATTGTTGGTGAACGGGCAAAATCAATCTATCGTTTTTGTAAAAGGAGTAGATG
Source organism: Sphingobacteriia bacterium (assembly GCA_017304675.1). GTDB lineage: Bacteria > Bacteroidota > Bacteroidia > Chitinophagales > Chitinophagaceae > CW01. The sequence goes on along the minus strand of JAFKLS010000018.1, from coordinate 347,669 downwards.
AGCAATATACTTTAACCAATAAAATTACAGACCATATATTAAGAGGCCAGTTTAGTACCGGAGATGCGCAAAACCCGGAGATGGTTGCGGGAGCCGGCATTGAAAATGCCGCTGCATTAGATGTAGAAAGAGAAGGATATCCGGCTCAATTATACTTCCCCGATAAAAAAGATGGCAATCTCATTGCTTTTAATAATCTTATTGCTTACAATATTAAGCCGGTTGGTACTTTTTTAGTGCAACAGGATTTTGATACTAAATATGTATTTACCAACCTGGCGTTTGTTAAGAACCTGCTTAACCTGCAGGATACGGAGTATTCGGCCATAGAAATAAAATTAGATGATGCTGCCGGTACCGATATGGTTAAGAAAAACATTGATGCTTTTTTCAAACACCGGTATAAAGTACAATCCCGTTACGAACAAAACCTGAGTTTATATAAAGTGATGGTTACGGAAAAATGGGTGATCTACATTATCCTGTCTTTAATACTTGTAGTGGCTGCATTTAATATGATAGGAGCTTTAACAATGATGGTGCTTGAAAAGCAAAAAGATATTGCGGTACTAAAGGCATTGGGAGCTTCAACACAAAAGATACGTTCAATATTTTTAAATGAAGGCATTTTGCTGGCAGGTATAGGCACATTGGCAGGAATGCTTATTGCTTATGGTGTTTGTATTGCACAAGTGAAGTATAAGCTGATCAGACTCGGGGGAGATAGTTTTATCATTGATTATTATCCTGTAAAATTATTGTGGAGTGATTTTGTGCTGGTACTTGCAACGGTATTCTGTATTACCATTGTAGCTTCCTGGATACCTTCCCGTAAAGCCAGCGCACAGTTTTATTCTTTAAAGAGTTAGAACTTTCTAATTTTTCCCATAAACAGCCTAAGTGTATTCCTTTAAATTAAAAAGGAGAAGCAATCATCACTTCCCCTTTTGTATTAACAGTTTTATACTCAACTTTAATAATCACCCAATGTTTCGGGTAATTGTGCCAATGCTTTTGCTAATTGTTCATCGTTAGGGGCAATGCCATGCCATTCATGGCTTCCTTCCATAAAATCAACACCCTTACCCATAGCCGTTTTCATTAAAATACAAATAGGTTTGCCTTTACCTGTTAAGGCTTTTGCCTTATCTAAAACAGCTATCACATCGTCCATATCATTACCATCCATTTCTAATACTTCCCATCCAAAAGCTGTAAACTTCGCATTCAGGTCTCCCAGGTTCATTACTTTAACCGTTGGCCCGTCAATCTGCTGACCATTATAATCAATCGTTGCGATTAGGTTATCTATTTTATGATGGGCAGCAAACAAGATTGCTTCCCAATTCTGACCTTCGTTCAATTCTCCATCTCCACTTAAAGAGAAAACTAAATGAGGGTCGTTGTTTAATTTTTTTGCCAATGCTGCTCCTGCTGCAACACTTAAGCCTTGTCCTAATGATCCACTGGCCATTCTTACCCCTGGTAATCCTTCATGTGTGGTTGGGTGCCCCTGTAAACGGGAGTTTATTTTTCTGAAAGTGGCTAATTCTTTTGTATCAAAATATCCTGCTCTTGCCAAAACAGAGTAAAACAATGGTGAAATATGACCGTTAGATAAAAAGAACAGATCTTCTCCAACACCATCCATAGAAAAATGGGTATCATGCTTCATTGAATGGAAATAAAGTGCCGTTAAAAAATCGGCACAACCCAGAGACCCGCCAGGATGGCCGCTTTGTACTGCATGTACCATTCTAACAATATCTCTTCTCACCTGAGAAGCTATGTTTTTTAAATCTGTTGTAGACGACATGGTTAAATGTTTCAATTTTCAGGCAGCGAAAGTAAATACAAAAGTTTCTATTAAAAAATCCAGTTTTAGGAACAATTATGTTTGTGTTAGTGCGGTGAGGAATTGTAGAAATAACCCTATCTTGCAATCAGCTCTACCACCCAATACCACTGAAAGTTTAAAACCACTGTATGGAAAGTTTAATCTTGGGGGCAATTCTTGCGTTTAGTATTACATTTTATTCTATTCCGGCAATCATTAACATTGCCAGGATGAAGAAGTTATATGATTATCCGGGAGAAAGAAAGATACATGTAGATCCTATTCCTTCTTTAGGCGGGCTCGCTATTTTCGCAGGGTTTATACTATCGTTATTGGTAGTGGCAGACCTTAGCACGGTTACTGCCAATGCCCAGTACATTTTTGCTTCGTTCATTATTGTTTTTTTCTTAGGGGTGAAAGATGATATTCTCGTTATTACACCCATGAAAAAATTTATTGGCCAGGTACTAATTGCTTTATTGCTCATTTTTAAAGCAAAAATCCTTATTAGCAATATGCATGGGTTTTTAAGCCTGGGTATAATGGATCCCAACGTAAGTTTTCTATTAACGATGTTTACCATGATTGTTATTATGAATGCTTTTAACCTGATAGATGGTATAGATGGTTTGGCAGCCTGCCTCAGCATTGTTTCCGCATCTGTTTTCGGAATGTTCTTTTACCTGAATGGAGATACCTTTTACGGCCTTATGTCTTTCTGTTTTGTTGCCAGCATGGCTTCTTTCCTTATTTATAATTTCCCGCCGGCTAAGATATTTATGGGAGATACCGGATCTATTTTAAGTGGGCTTATTAATTCTATACTGGTAATTCGGTTTATTGAAACGGCAGAAAACTCTAAAATACTTCCAAGCCTCTCTTCACCGGCAATGGGATTTGGCATATTGTTGATTCCATTAATGGACACTTTAAGGGTATTTGCCATCAGAATATTTCATGGGCGTTCGCCATTTTCTCCAGACAGGAATCATATCCATCACTGGCTTATCGACAGGGGTATGTCGCACAGAAGTATTACTTTAACCTTATCTGTTGCGGCTATCTTGTTCATTATATTTACCTACCTGGCACTGCCATTAGGCACCACTAAAGTAATAGTACTTCAAATACTGGCTTTTTTTGCAGGTATTTATGCCTTGTATTTAACTCATCCCAAGCCTAAAATGAAAGTGGTATCAGACGAGGAAGAAAAGGAAAGTTTCGTTAAAAAAATATTTTATCAGTCATTTGCAGGGAATGAGTAACAGCGCTGCCTTGTTCCGGGTACAGAATTCCTCTTTCATTATAATCATCATTTAATTAGTTTTGCCGCTGCAAAAAACAGCCTATGACAGAAGATATTACATTGATAATGGATGATACGGAAAGCAATATGCAGAAAGCTATTGCACATTTGGAAAATGAGTTAACAAAAATAAGGGCCGGTAAAGCCAGTCCTTCAATGTTAGATGGTATTATGGTTGAATATTACGGGGCTCCTACACAAATTAACCAGGTAGCCAATATAACCCTGCTCGATGCAAAAACCATTAGCATTCAGCCTTGGGAGAAACCTATGTTGGCTGCAATTGAGCGTGCTATTATGGCTGCCAATATTGGTATTACCCCGCAAAATGATGGTAACCAGATACGCTTATTTCTGCCACCATTAACAGAAGAAAGAAGAAAGGAACTGTTTAAAAAAGCAAGTGTAGAAGGCGAACATTCAAAAGTGGCTATAAGAAATATCAGGAGAGATAGTATTGAACATATTAAGAAATTGCAGAAAGACGGGTTAAGCGAAGATGCTTCTAAAGATGCTGAAGCCTCTATTCAGGAATTAACCAATAAGTTTATTGCGTTGGTAGATAAACATCTTGCAGCTAAAGAAAAAGAAATGATGACGGTTTAATTTATTAGAGATCAATCTTTATTTATACCCCTTTTAGTAAGCACTGAAAGGGGATTTTTATTGCTATTGGCCAGGTAAACGCCTAAAAGAATTACCAATAAACTCAGTAATTGGTTCACTGTAATTTGTTCACCATAAATTACGCCCCAGAAAACTGCAATAAAAGGTATGCCATACGTAACGGTTGAAGCAAAAAGAGCCCCGGCCCTTTTTAAAAGCATATAAAACAGTACAGAAGCGGCTGCCGTTCCCATTATTCCTAAAAGGGCACTGGCAGCAGTGGAAAACAAGGTATCGTTGTGCAACAAGCTTAACCTGAAATATCCTGTAAACCATAAAATAACCATACAGGGTACAATTAGTAAACTAAAAGCAACGGTTACAATATTAAACGAACCAATATCTTTTAAAAACCTGCCCACCATATTTACATTAATGCCGTATAACAAAGTGGCAATAAGAATTAAAAAAGTGTAAGAAAAATTATTAAGATCAATTCTGCCGTTACTTATAAACAATAATACCAGGCCTGTAAACCCAATAACAATACCAACCATTTTTTTAATGCTTGTTTGCATTTTAAAAAATAAAAAGCCTACCAGAATGGTAAAAAGCGGGGTTAGGGCATTTAGAATACCGGCCAAAGCACTATTCAGTTTCGTTTCTGCAAGGCAAAACAAATATGCGGGAAAAAAGCTGCCCAAAAGGCCCGATAATACGGTTAACCCAAGTTTGTTAACAGGTACTTTTTTAAATGCCTTTACAGAAAAAGGTACCAATACTACACCGGCGCTTAATATTCTTAAAGTGGCTACATGGTAGGGGCTAAGCGCCTTCATGCCTTCTTTCATTAAAATAAAAGAACTGCCCCAAATAACAGATAATACAATAAAAAGCAGCCAGTTTAAAAAATTCTTGTTCAATGCAGGTAAATAATAGTTTAAAAACCAAAAATAAAGATTTGCTTTTTGGGAAGCCAGTACACATGATAAATGCAATGAAAAATTTTCTTTTCTTGCAAGAAAAATTTTATTTTCAGTAAAATAAAATTTCAAATTATGGGAATGCTCAAAGAATTTAAAGAATTTGCCATGCGGGGTAACCTTATAGATGTTGCGGTGGCTTTTGTAATGGGTGCCTCTTTTGGTAAAATCGTTTCGTCTTTTGTAGATGGCATTATCATGCCATTGATAGGTATGTTAACGGGTGGAATAGATTTTAACGACAAAAAATTTGTTCTTAAAGATGCGGTTCCGGAAGTTAAAGACGCTGCAGGCAAAATGATTACCAAAGCAGTGGCCGAAGTTTCTGTAAAATATGGCACTTTTATAACCAATGTAATAGATTTTGTTATTGTGGCTTTTGCTGTGTTCATGGTTATAAAGGGAATTAATTCCATGAAAAAGAAAGAAGAAACAGCGCCTGCTGCCTCGCCAGAGCCATCTTCTACAGATAAGTTGCTGATGGAAATAAGAGACTCTTTAAAAAAATAAATATGCATCCCGGCTTTTTGCCGGGATTTTTTTGGTGGATAACTATTAGGTTTAATCCTGTTGTTTTAGTATAGCTTTCACTTTATTTGCAGAAAGCTATTGCGTGAATACTGCTTCTTACCAGATTAAATTAGACCAGTTCGAAGGGCCTTTCGATCTTTTACTGTTTTTTATTGAAAGAGATGAATTGGATATTTACAATATTCCCATTGCCAGAATCATTAAAGATTTTCTAGACTATATTCATCAACAGGAAAAACTGAATATAGAGCTTAGCAGCGAATTTATTTTATTCGTTTCTACTTTAATGCGTATTAAAGCAAAACTGTTGTTGCCGAGAAAAGAACTGGATGCGCAAGGCAATGAAATAGACCCCCGCCAGGAGTTGATAGATAAGATACTCGAATACAAAAAATTCAAGGAAGCCGCAGTACAGATGGCAGAAATGGAGGCTACGCGTATGTTAATGATGCGCAGAGGCAATTTACAAAAAGAATTAAACGAAATTGGCGAAGAAGCAGGCGAAGGAACCGAAATACAAACCATTACCTTATTTAAACTAATGAAAGCATTTGAAAAGGTAATGCAAAGAGTACACGACCGCCAGAACAAACCGGTACATACCGTTGTGCGTTATAACTATACAATGGATGGCAGCCGGGATTATATGACCGAATTTGTGAAGAAAGAAAGAACCGTTTCTTTTGAAAAGGTTTTTGAAATTTGTGAGAACAGGATACATGCAACATTTTTATTTTTATCGCTGTTGGAATTAACGCAACAAAAATTTATGAAACTGTTGATAGGTGAGGGGAGAAACAATTTTATTATTGAGTGGAATGAAAATAGGGAAGAAGACCTCAAATTTGCCGGAAATGAAGTGGAGAGAGCCATGGAAGAAAATCCGCCAATTATTGAGGATGATGAACCTGCATCAGATTTTAATCCGCAATTGAATTAAAAACAAATAAGAAAGCCACTCATTGAGTGGCTTTCTTATTTTAAACTATGTTATTCTGGTTCAGCATCTATATTTTTGAATGATACCTTTAACAATTTTGCAAAGCCAATTCCCGGAACAGAAAGCGATTGATTAACCTGCAATTGCTGAAGAAACTTTTACAACATCGTTCACCATTAATCGGGCAGCAGTAGCAATTGCCTGTGCATCATATGCGCATTCTTTATGCAGCTCTTTCGGGCTGCCATGTTCAACAATTCTGTCGGGAATACCCAGCATTTTCACTGTTGCTTTATAATTGTGTTGGGCCATAAATTCTAAAACTGCACTTCCAAATCCGCCAACAACAGTTCCGTCTTCAACAGTAATTACTTTATTATAGCGGCTAAATACCTCATGCAATAAATCCTCATCTATCGGTTTTACAAAACGTATATCGTAATGTGCCGGGTTGATACCTTCTGTTTTCAATTCTCGCAATGCTGCCTGTACAAAATTTCCGGGATGGCCTAAAGATAAAATGGCCAAGCCTTCTCCATCTTTCAGTTTTCTTCCTTTTCCTATTTCAATTTTCTGGAAAGATGTTTTCCAATCAACCATAACACCTTCACCTCTGGGATAACGGATTACAAAAGGGTATTTATTTTCATCAAGCTGTGCCGTGAACATCAGGTTCCTTAACTCACTTTCGTTCATTGGCGCACTAATGATCATATTAGGAATGCAGCGGAAATAAGCAATGTCGTAACAACCATGGTGGGTTGGGCCATCATCGCCAACCAAACCCGCTCTGTCTAAACAAAAAACCACCGGTAATTTCTGAATAGCTACATCATGCACCACCTGGTCGTATGCCCTTTGCATAAAAGAAGAATAAATATTGCAGAACACTTTCATACCCTGTGTAGCAAGGCCTGCACTTAAAGTAACGGCATGTTGTTCGCAAATGCCCACATCAAAAGCCCTGTGTGGCATTTTTTCCATCATGAATTTTAAAGAAGATCCGCTGGGCATAGCCGGGGTAACACCCATTATTTTATCATTGGCTTCGGCCAGTTCAATTATCGTGTGCCCAAATACGTCTTGGTATTTTGGAGGTTGAGGTGTATCGTATTTCTTTTTAAATATTTCTCCTGTTACTTTATCAAACAAGCCCGGTGCATGCCATTTGGTTTGATCTTTTTCGGCCAGTGCATATCCTTTTCCTTTCACGGTTACAATATGTAACAGTTTGGGGCCCGGAATATTTTTAAGGTCTTGCAGGGTATCAACCAGCTTGGTAATATTATGGCCATCTATCGGGCCGAAATACCTGAATTTTAATGCTTCAAAAAGGTTGCTGCTTTTACTGAGCATACCTTTCATGCCGGCTTCCAGTTTGCTGGCAATTTCCCTGCTAAGGTTTTTTCCGGCAGGCAGCTTGCCCAATAAATTCCACACTTCATCTCTTACCTTATTATAGGTGGGAGAAGTGGTAATATCAGTTAAATATTCTTTTAATGCACCTACATTAGGATCTATGCCAATGCCATTATCGTTCAGGATCACCAATAAATCACTATCGGCTACACCCGCATGGTTCAATGCTTCAAAAGCCATTCCGGCAGTCATGCTTCCATCGCCTATTACAGCCACAGATTTCCTGTTTTCTCCTTTGTATTTAGCTGCCATGGCCATGCCTAAAGCTGCGGAAATAGAAGTAGAAGAATGGCCAACACCAAATGTATCATATTCGCTTTCACTGCGTTTAGGAAAACCACTGATACCATTGTATTTTCTGTTGGTAACAAAACGATCTCGCCTGCCTGTAAGTATTTTATGCCCGTAAGCCTGGTGCCCAACATCCCAAACCAATTGATCGTAAGGTGTATTGTAAATATAATGCAGGGCCACAGTAAGCTCTACAACGCCAAGACTGGCGGCAAAATGCCCGCCATGCACACTTACCACATCAATAATGTATTGACGCAACTCATCGCAAACCTTATGTAATTCATCCTTATTGATCTTTTTTAAATCGGCAGGACTATTAATCTTAGAAAGCAGTTTCCCGGGCATTATTTCCATTAATCGTGGTTTATATTGTAAAAATACGAGTTAAATAATAATGATTCAGCTCCACTAACAACGAAAAAAACCTTTTGTTCAGCTAATATTTTGTTGTTTTTCACCAAACAGCAAGTTAATTTGCCACTAATCATATAAGCTTAAACATAAGCTTGTTATTAGAACTAAATTCGGGTTATGAGAAGAAACAAATCTGCCTATTGGATCTGTCAATTAACGGGGTGGAGTACTTTTATTCTGGTTTGGACTTTTTTTTATTTCGCTATCAGAACAAAGCCCTACCCTTTCTTCTTTCAATCTCTTTTCGTAGATGCCATCTGTGGTTTTGTAATTACGCATATCATGCGGTTGGTGGTGATTAACCTAAAGATCATTAAAACCTCCCTGCAAAAGCAGATTATTGCAGTTTTACTGATTTCGCTGCTGTTTTCTTTACTATACTCTTTCTGCACCATTTTCATAACAATGAAATCTGATTGGGAAGTAGACCAGATGCGCAATTACTCCCTGCTCAATAAAACCTTGCGCAATTCTGCCACCACTTTCCTGTATCTACTGATATGGAACCTTATTTACTTTAGCTACCACTATATTGAGAAAAGCCGCCAGGAACAGTTAGATAAGATGAAGCTGGAAACAACTGTTAAAGAATTGGAGTTAAAAACAATTAAATCACACATTAACCCGCATTTTATTTTCAATGCACTGAATAGTATAAGGGCATTGGTAGACGAGAATCCGGGAAGGGCCAGAACAGCTATTACCGAATTGAGCAATATTTTGCGAAGCAGCATGCAGGCCGAAAAAATTGAAACAGCCCCTTTTGAACGCGAATTGAATATAGTGAAAGACTACCTGGCTTTAGAACAAATCAGATTCGAAGACAGGCTGGTTGTGGAATATGATATAGATGAAGACACTTTAGATCAACCCTTTCCACCCATGATGTTGCAAACATTGGTGGAAAATGCCATTAAGCACGGTATTAGCAAACAAATTAATGGCGGTACTGTGAAAATTATTTCGGATTTTGTAGGGAACAACCATGAACTGATTGTGAGAAATACCGGTGCAATTACGAGCAACAGTGGCGATGGCGGTTTTGGCATTACCAGTACCCATAACAGGTTAAACCTCTTGTATGGTAAACAGGCTAACTTTAATCTAAAGAACCTGAACGATGGAATGGTAGAAGCCAAAGTAACAATACCTGTGCTGATTTAATTGAATCACTTATAAATATAAAGCAACATGTCAATCAAAACGATTATCATAGACGATGAACGATTGGCCCGGAACGAATTAAAAAAACTATTGCAGGATTATGGCGACATTGAGGTAATTGAAGAAGCAGCCAATGTAGATGAAGGAATTGAGAAAATAGAATCCTTCAATCCTGAACTGATTTTTTTGGATATTCAAATGCCGGGTAAAACAGGTTTCGATCTTTTAGCCGAAGTGGAAAAAGCCCCAAAAGTAATTTTTACCACCGCTTACGATGAATACGCTATAAAAGCATTTGAAGTAAATGCGCTCGATTACCTTCTAAAGCCTATAGAACCGAAGCGTTTGGGAGATGCGATTCAGAAATTAAAAATAGAACTTGAAAAAGAAAAAGCAGGCTTAAACGGCTTGAATAGAGGTCCGCTAACGGAGAACGACCAGGTGTTTGTGAAAGACGGTGAGCGTTGCTGGTTTGTAAAACTTTGCGAAATACGTTTGTTTGAAAGTGTTGGCAATTATGCCAAAGTTTTCTTTGCAAGTAATAAACCACTTATCTTAAAATCGCTGAATGCACTGGAAGAAAGATTAGACGACCGCATGTTTTTTAGAGCAAACAGGAAACACATTATTAACTTAAGGTGGATTGAAAGAATTGAGCCTTACTTTAATGGCGGGTTACTGGTTGAGTTAAAAGGAGGTGAGAAAATTGAGGTAAGCCGCCGGCAAACAGTGAAGTTTAAAGAAATGATGAGTTTATAATATCTTACGGCCCCTGAAATAAACGGGGCTTTTTATTTGACCATTTTATAATTACAATTCATGAAAAAAATTCTTATTGTATCACTCGTTCTCTTTGCTGGTAAAACGTTTGCTCAGGACATCAACAAAATTATCAACGTAGCAGAGGTTGAAAGAATAGAAAAAGTACTGGCTTCAGACGAAATGCAGGGGCGTAAAACTTTTACACCGGGTATTGCTAAAGCCTCCGCATTTATTGAGGATGAATTTAAAAAAGCTGGTTTGCAATATTGGAAAGGACTGAACAGTTACAAACAGGAATTCTTCATGTTCGAATCTTTGAATGCAAGTGCTGTTGTAAAAATAGACGAACAACTTATTGCTGATACTGCTGTTGTTGCAGTTTCATTTCAGGAGAAAACATCGCTTTCTGAAAAAAACACAGAAGTAATGAGTATCTCTGCAACAGACGATTTCAGAAAAAAATATTCAGAAGCCCTGGCAAGTAAAAAGAATTTGCTGGTGCTGGTTGATGCTTCTTTCAACAGTTTTGTAAAAAGGCTGAAGAGCAGGCCGCAATCTAAATTTGAACAACCTGAAAACAGTATTGTGTTTGTTTTTGGAGTTACAAAAGCCAATAGTTTTTCTGTTGAATTAGTGAATAAAATATTTAAGAAACCCCTGAACAATGTTGTAGGTGTATTACAGGGAAAATCTAAACCCAATGAATACGTGATCTTCTCCGGGCACTACGATCACTTAGGTATTGGGAAAGCTGTTAACAACGATTCTATTTATAATGGTGCCAACGACGATGCTGCCGGCTCAACAGCAGTAATGCTATTGGCAAGGTATTTTAAAGCATTGAATAACAACGAACGCACTTTGATCTTTACCACATTTACGGCAGAAGAAATAGGCGGGTTTGGTGCTCAGTATTTTTCAAAACAATTTAACCCCGCACAGGTAATGGCCATGTTTAATATTGAAATGATTGGTACAGAAAGTAAATGGGGTAAAAATGCTGCATACATTACAGGGTATGAAAAAACGGATATGGGTAAAATTTTACAGGGGAATTTAGAAGGCTCTCAATTTAAGTTTTACCCCGACCCTTATACTGAACAAAACCTTTTTTATCGTTCAGATAATGCAACCCTTGCCAGGCTTGGCGTTCCGGCGCATACCATCTCTACTTCCAAAATGGATAATGAACCTAATTATCATAAAGTAAGCGATGAAGTTTCTACACTGGATTTGAATAACATGACAGAGATTATCAAAGCCATTGCCATCAGTTCTAAAGGCATTGTTAGTGGAAAAGAAACGCCCACAAGAGTTGATGCAGGCAGCCTAAAATAAAAGAATCATACCAAAAAGCTGAAAGCAGGGAATTATAATATTTCCTGCTTTTATTTTTACTCCTCTATATATACCCTCTTCACTCTTTGGCTAACTGAAGTCATGATTTCATAAGGAATAGTATTTGCCCATAAGGCTACTTGCTGTACGGGTAAATTTTTACCGAATAACTCTACGGTATCGCCCACTTCACAAACAATATCTGTAACATCTACCATTGCCATATCCATACATACATTGCCTATTACCGGAGCTAACTGGTTATTAATATAAACAGCACCTGTATTGTTGCCGAGGCTTCTGCTAAAACCATCGGCATATCCTATTCTAATAGTTGCTATGAGGCTGTCGCGCAACACAACGCCCTTTCTGTTATAACCTATACTGTTACCTTTCAATACTTTTCTTATTTGAGCAATTGTGGTTTTTAGTGTAGCTACGGTTTCTAAGTGCAACTGGTTGTTGGCAGAGCTGTTAACACCATATAAGCCAATACCTAAACGAACCATATCGTATTGTAAATAAGGATGCCTGCTTATGCCTGCAGTATTAGAAATATGTTTAATAAAATTGTATTGTAATACTTTCTCTGCTTCTTTACAAAACTGAAGAAACAGGAGGTTTTGTTGTTGCGTAAAGCCATCGTGTTCCGCTGCTTCGCTTGCCACCAGGTGGCTGAAAACAGACTGCACTTTCATCTTCCTGCTCTCGTTAATGAGCGAACATATTGCATGCGCTTCAGAAGGTTCAAAGCCCAAGCGATTCATACCTGTGTTCACTTTTAAATGAACCGGAAAATATTGAATACCCTGCTTCAACAGGTATTCATTAAACTGATGATACATGTTGAATGAATAGATCTCAGGCTCCAGACTGTATTCAACCAATGCATCAAAACTTTCAGCATCGGCATTCATCACCATAATGGGTAACCCAATGCCTGCTCTCCTCAGATCTATGCCCTCATCTGCATAAGCTACTGCCAGGTAATCAATTTTGCAGAATTGTAATATCCTGGCCACTTCTGCACTACCGCTGCCATAACTGAATGCTTTTACCATTGCCATGGTTTTGGTAGATGGTGCGAGCATTTGCTGGTATACTTTTAAGTTATTGGCAATGGCCGACAGATTAATTTCTAAGACAGTCTGGTGTGTTTTTAATTCAAGCCATTTGCTGATTTTTTCAAACTCAAACCTTCTTGCGCCTTTCAGTAAAATAAAGGCATCTTTGAATTGGTGTGCAGAAGCGTCTTGCAAAAATTGTTCGGTATGAGTATAGAATGTACTTTCTGCAATATTTTTAAACAGTTCTTTACAGGCGGAAACCTGCTCGCCAATGCCAATGAAGTGGTTGATATTTCTTTGCATCAACTCTTCCGCAACTTGTTTGTATAGTTTACTTGCAGCAATACCCGATTGTAAAATATCGGACACAATTACAATGGTATTGTTTTTTCCTGCCTGTTGCTGTAAATAATCTAAAGCAATATGCAAAGAGGCAAGATCATTGCTGTAACTATCGTTCAGTATAAAACAATTATTAATACCTTTTTTTAGTTGCATGCGCATATCTACAGGCTGTAATAAAGCTAATCTTTCGTTAATGGTTTGTTCGGCATAATTTAAATGCAGCATCAGCGCAATACAAGTGATGCTATTGTTAATAGACGCCTTATCAGTAAAAGGAACTGTAAAGCGGTATTTTATTGTATGGAAGATTAATTCAATGTCCGTTTTCTGCCCGCTGATGGTTTCTTTTTCAACAAACAGTTCGGCCTGTTGTGTTCTGCTCCAGCCGATTAAATCATGTGGTGCATGAATAGCAGATACTATTTCGTCTTTACAGTAAATAAGTGTTTTGCACTGCTCAAAGAGTTTTAATTTCTCCTGTTGTTTTTCTGCCTGATCTTTAAACCCTTCGTTATGTGCATCGCCAATATTGGTAAGTATGCCAATGGTTGGGGAAATAATGGCCGCAAGCTGCTGCATTTCGTTAACCGTAGAAATGCCTGCCTCAAAAATGCCTAATGTATGGTGCGTGTTCAATTGCCAAATACTGAGTGGCACACCTATCTGCGAATTATAACTTCTCGGACTTCTGGCAATACTATAATCCGGTTGCAGCATTTGATTAAGCCATTCTTTCACAATGGTTTTGCCGTTGCTTCCCGTTATGGCAACAATTGGAATATTAAATTGTGAACGATGGTATGCCGCTAATTTTTGCAGGGCTGTAAGGCTGTTCTCAACCTGTAAAAAATTAGCATCGCTGAACAATGCTGTTTCTACCTGCTCGTCTATTACAAAATTCTTTATCCCCCTGTTATAAGCATCTTGTATAAAGCTGCTTCCTTTTCTTCTGGGGCCAGGTAAAGCAAAAAATAAAGAGGTAGCGGGAAAGGTTATTTTACGGCTGTCGGTTAACAAATATTCAATAGCCGTATTTTTTACAATACTGCTATCTGCATTTACTATTGCGGCAATATGTTCTATCTGGTATTTCACGATGCCTGCTTTTGGGTATTGATGGTTGAAAGCAGCATGGATCCACCGATGCATATAACGATTAATGCAAGTGAACCTATTACCTGAACATTTTTGCTGAACCATTGATCTATGAAATGTTCACCCAACATTTTTAGTCCGATAACCACTAATACTATGGCAATGCCTTGTTGCAGGTATTGAAATTTATTTACTGCTCCTTTAAGCAGGAAAAACAAGCTGCGTAATCCTAATACTGCAAAAATATTAGAAGTGTAAATAACGAGCCTTTCCCTGGATATACCCATTACTGCAGGAATAGAATCTAATGCAAACACTATATCTACCGTTGCAAGGATAATGACCACCACAAACAGAATAGTATAACGGGGTTTCCCGTTTTTCCAGATAACATACTTGCCCTCTCCGTCGGAATGGGTAATGGGTAAAAACCTGTTCAGGAACCGATATACTTTATTTTGTTGCGGATCGAATTCTTTTGTGTCATTTTCTTTAAACATATGCATACCTGTGTACACCAGGAATATGCCAAAAATGTATAGTATCCAGTGGAATTGTTCAACCAGTTGAACCCCGATGGTGATAAACATAATTCTAAATACAATGGCCATTAAAACACCTACCAGTAAAACTCTCGGATAGTACTGCGGTTTTATTTGAAAAGCAGAGAATATTAAAACGAATACGAATACATTATCTATGCTTAAGCTCCACTCCATTAAATAAGCACTCAGGTATTCTATAGCTGTTTTCCTGCTTTCTTCTACCCACAAAAAAGCAAAGAAGCCCATAGCGAGGCTTACCCAAAGCAGTGTTTGCCAAAGAGCAGCAGTGATTGTCATATTTTTTTCTTTCTTGCTAAGAAGGCCAAGATCAAAAAAAAGTGCAATTACTAAAACACAGCCGAATACAAGGTAAACCAATTGTTGATGAGGCATAGGAGATTAATTCTAACAAATATAAGCAGCTTATTTAGCAAAGTATTTCCTTCTTCTAAACTGCAAAATCATGCCAAATGCAAGAATGAAACCTATCGGTAAAATAATATTTATGGCCTGCCAAACCGTTTTCTCAGATGTTGTTTTGGTTTTATCTAACAACCTTAATGTAACATCTTTATTCCTTGTTTCTACAATGCCTGCATTACCGGTTAAATAATCAATACAGTTAAGCAAAAACTCTTTATTAGCAAACTGATAATTCTCAAATTGCTGCGTGCCCATTGGCAATGCGCCGTTGCTTTGTGTAACAACATTGGTAACGAGGTCTGCATCACTGATAACGATTTGCTGTGCAGGCACCGTTGCCGACGCAATGAAAGGCACACCGGTTAAACGTGCAATAGTATCTTTTGCTTCTTTACTTAAACGATTGGTATAGAGTGAATGGAATTTACCTTCCAATAAAACAGCAACAGGTACATTGCTTTTGTTAAATGTTCTCAGATCTTCTTCACTGGCAACACTTCTTAAACTAACTATAGCCGGTGTACCCAATGTTCTGCTCAATGTATCGCTGGCCAGTAATATTGTTTTCTGAATGCCGTCGGCCTGTACGGTATCTATTGATGATGGGAAAACACTTAGTACAAAGTCAAGGTTTTTTGAAATGGGATGATTGGCAGAGGCGCTTAGCAAAGGGTAATACGGAAAAGGCACTCTTTCTATTTGGGGTTTCCCGCCACTTTCACCTACTACCAATGGTTGCCGGGCACAATTGAGGTCTTGTAGCAGATCAGGATTTATTCTTACACCATATTTAAAAAGCTGATCGTCTATATTCAAACCTTTATCAAAAGCTACAAAATCAGATTTAGAACGCAGCAGGCTATCGAAAGAGGCTTCCAGTTTATCAATCAACCAGATTACCTTACCTCCCTGCATAATATATTGGTCGATTTTTATTTTCTCCTGATCTGTAAAGGCCAGGGAAGGCTTTACAATTAATAAAGTTTTAATGGTATCTGCGTTTAAAATATTCTTGTTAAGGTCTATCACGCCAAAACGAAAATTATTACTAAGTGTGGTAAAAAGGTCTTTTACTGTTGGATTGAGTGGTTCTCCGTTACCGGAAGCATAAGCTACAACAGGAAACTCTTTTTTGGTGAGCTTATCAATAGCATCATCCAATTTAAATTCAAGCAACGCTTCTGAATAGTTAAGAGAGCTTTCTTCATCCATACCGCTTTTGCCGCTCATTAAATCAACAGGCAATATATTACCATTGTATTTCACCAATGCCGAAGGAAATATTAAACGTTCTGTTTTGCTTTCACCATCTTTCTCTTTTATCTGGTTGTTAAACGGCTTTACACCCATTCGTAGAAGGCTATCGTACAAATTCAGTTTAGCACTATCGTTTAAACCTTCTCCCGGTTTATGAAAAACAAAATGCAAGTTACCGTTGCTGTAACTTCTGTATTCGTCCAGCAATTCTTTAGTGGCAATTTTCAATTTTCTGAAACCTGCACTGAGATCTCCGTCCAGCAACACTTCCACTTCTACTTCGCTTTCTAAGCTGCCCAGCATTTTTTTGGTAGAATTGCTTAAAGTGTATCTTTTTTCCTTGGTAAGATCGAGTTTGTAAAACCATTGATTGCTTATAATAAACACAAGCAATAACAGTGCTGCTATGCCGGCCCACCAATATTTTGATTGCATTATTTTTTGAATAAAGCCCATTCTATTTTTTGCTGATATTTTTTTGTGTAATAAAAAGAAGAAGCCAGCAAACCGATATAAAATAAACAACATCTCTTGTATCTACCACACCTCTGCTGATATTCTTGTAATGAAAGTTAATGCCAAGCATTTCTATATAATAATCCCAATGCCCTTTAAATACAGGTAACCTGCTCAATGCTTCAAATCCGCTGTACAGTAAAAAACAAATAAAAGCTGCTGCAACAAATGCTACTACTGTGTTATTGGTAAAGCTGCTGCAACAAATGCCTGCAGCGGTAAATGCCGCACTTAAAAAAAGCAGGCCAATATAACTGCCTATGGTGCTGCCCCAGTCTATACCATTGGTGGAGCTTAAATGTTGCAGGGTAAAAGCATAACATACTGTTGGTAATAATGCCAGTGCCACTATGAATAAAGCGCCCCAAAACTTGCCGTTTACTATTTCTTTGTTGGTAAGAGGCAGTGTTTTTAAAACTTCAAATGTTCCTGTTCTGAATTCATCGGCCAGGCTGCGCATGGTAATGGTGGGTATAAGAAAAAGCAGTATCCATGGAATATTAACAAAAAAACTGTTCATTGATGCATACCCATAATACAACAAGCCTGTATCGGGAAAAACAAAAAACAACAAGCCGCTGAGTAGTAAAAAAATAATGATGGAAATATAGCCTGTAAGGCTTCCGAAAAAGGCATTCCATTCTTTTTTGCAAATCATCCACATGTGCCAAAACTAAATTTTATTGTTCTTTGTTGTGTTTTTATGTGTGGTTTTAGATAAAGTTTAGGGTGTTCTTTTTTTCCGTGGCTTTACCAGTTCATAAGAATCGTCTATACAGTTAAGCAATAATTTTTTAGAAAGACTGCCATTTACAAGAATGGTATTCCAATGTTTTTTGTTCATATGATAGCCTGGTAATATAATGCCGGCATAAGTTTCCCTTAATTCAATAGCTTTTTCAGGATCGCATTTAACGTTAAACTGAAGTATATCGGTATCCAAAGGCAATAGTAAAAACACCTTGCCGGCTACTTTAAAAACCAATACATCGGGCCCGAAGGGAAGGCTTTCTTCCACATCAGGCTTAGACAATGCATATTCCCTGATAAAATCTACTTCCATTATATTTTTTTTGTTTGCTTGTAACCGTTTTTCAATAGCCATTGAACTACTTTTTCGCGCTGGTCACCCTGTATAAGAATTTCCAGGTCTTTAACACTTCCACCGGTGCCGCAGTAATTCTTTAATTGTTTACCTAATATTTCTGCGTCTGTGTGGCTGCCTGTAAAATGTTCAACAAGAGTTACCGTTTTTCCTGCACGTTGTTTATTGTCTATCCTTACTTTTAGTTTTTGTTGTGCAGGAGGCAGGGTTTCCTGATGGGTTAAGGCTTCTTCTTCAAACTTAAAACCAGGGTCGGTACTAAAAACAAACCCGTTTTTGTCTGCCTGATGTTTTTTACTCATAATTATTTATAAGATTGCTGCTTTTAAACTTAAATCCAGGCTTTGGGCCTGATGAATTAATCCCCCAACACTTATATAATCTACACCTGTAGCAGCGTAGTTTTGAATATTGTGGATATTGATACCGCCACTGGCCTCTGTTTCAAAATCTTTTTGAACAATGTTCAACGCCTCTGATACCTGTTCGGGAGAAAAATTGTCTAACATGATTCTGAATACTTTCCCTTTGCCGGCAGCACAAACTTTTTTTACATCTTCCAGGTTCCGGGTTTCTACTTCTATTTTTAAATGGAGCCGGTTGGCCTGAACATAGTGATAAGATTTTTCAATAGCCTGCTCAATGCCGCCGCAATAATCAATATGATTATCTTTCAGCATAATCATATCATACAAACCAAAACGATGGTTCACTCCCCCGCCTATTTTAACGGCTTCTTTTTCTAATAACCTGAAGTTGGGGGTTGTTTTCCGTGTATCCAGCAATTTAGTATTATAGCCATTAAGTAAAGAGGTATATTTCTGGGTAAGGGTAGCAATACCACTCATGCGTTGCATACAGTTTAAAACAAGTCTTTCACACTTTAGAATAGTATGTATATCGGCAATCACTTCAAAAGCAGATTCGCCATAGTGCATGGTATCCCCGTCTCTCTTCAATGCTGTAAACGTAGTGTTGCCCTGTACTATTGCAAAAATTTTTTCAGCTACTTCCATTCCTGCCAAAATTCCATCCTGCTTTATTTTTAAAACGGCTTTTCCTTTTGCAGATGCATCTATGCAACTGAGTGTACTATAATCGCTAATGCCAATATCTTCCTGTAAAGCCGCCCGGATTAGTAATACGAGTTGTTCGTTAAAGTGGCTATCCATATTTGTTCTTTCCGCAAAAATAGAAAAGGGCTTCGTTACAAAGCCCTTTCTTTTATGCAACAAGCTAAATAAACATTAGTTGAACCTGATGGAAGTGATAAGGTGTTTACCATCTTTGTTTTTTAACATAATGGTGGCATTCAGGCCTTTTGTTTTCGTTTGCAAACGGCCCGCAATATACATGGTAGCGCCAGCTTCTCTTTGAGATACTACTTCAAACCCTTTAACACCGTTTTCCTGAAAAAAAGCGTCTAAGGTAATGGTAGCCTGGTTCTTGCCCATATTTTTAATCTCTTCTTTCCCCGGAAGGGTAAGATCTATATAACTGTCGAGGTAGTTAGCTAATTGTTGTGCATTCCCTGTTTTTAATGCCCCAACAATGCCGCTGATATCGGTTTGATCCATGAAGGCCAAAAAACCGATGCTTAAAATTCCGAGCAATAAAATCTTTTTCATAACGTAAATATTCTCTTTAAGAGCAACTAAAAATATGCCAAATGTTGGCATAACGCCAAACCAATGTTATGTATTATGTGAAAAACAGTAGTTTTACGGCATGAGCAAGAAAACTATCTTAATAATTATGGATGGGTGGGGCCTTGGTAAAATAAAGCTGGCAGATGCTATTCAAAATGCCAATGTGCCTTTTGTTAATTCGTTGTACAGTAAATATCCTAATACTACGCTGGTTACCTGTGGCGAAGCGGTTGGATTGCCAGATGGCCAAATGGGCAATAGTGAGGTAGGGCACCTGAACCTTGGTGCAGGAAGAATTGTATACCAGGAATTGCAAAGAATTAATGTTGCCATACGAAACGGAGAATTTGCTGCTAATAAAGAGTTGCTCGCATCGATAGACTATGCAAAAACTAATAATAAAGCACTTCACCTGATAGGGTTGGTAAGCGATGGTGGTGTACATTCCCATATTAATCATTTAAAAGCCATTCTTGATGTATGCAAAGAGAAAGGACTGGCCAATGTATTTGTTCATGCTTTTACTGACGGACGTGATTGTGATCCTAAAAGTGGCCTTGGGTTTATTAAAGACTTACAGGAACATATGTTACAGTCTGGCGGGCAAATAGCAACCATTACAGGAAGATATTATGCCATGGACAGAGATAAACGATGGGAACGGGTAAAACTGGCTTACGATGCAATGGTGAATGGTACCGGAGCAGAAACAGATGATATTTTAAAAGCTATTGAAGATTCTTATGCAGGCGAAATTACAGATGAGTTTATTAAACCCATTATTAATACCACCGCCAAAAACGGGCAGTCTACCATTAAAAGTGGAGATGCCGTTATCTGCTTTAATTTCAGAACAGACCGTTGCCGGGAAATAACACATGTTTTAACACAGGAAGATCATCCGGATCAAAACATGTATAAAATGGATCTGCACTATACTACCATGACGGATTATGACAGGACATTTAACAATGTGCATGTAATTTTTGAAAACGATAATCTTAACAATACGCTTGGAGAAGTACTGGCCTCAGCCGGCAAAAAACAAATACGCATTGCCGAAACAGAAAAATATCCTCACGTTACTTTCTTTTTTAGTGGTGGAAGAGAAAAAGAATTTGAAGGGGAAACAAGAATTTTGGCAGCCTCGCCTAAAGTGGCCACTTACGATCTGCAACCAGAAATGAGCGCCCTTGAAATAACAGATAAACTGGTGCCGGAAATAGAAAAAGAATCAGCAGATTTTATTTGCTTGAACTATGCCAATGCCGATATGGTTGGCCATACAGGTGTTTTTAGTGCAGTTGTAAAAGCAGTGGAAACAGTTGATAAATGTGTTGAAAGAGTAGTTAAAGCGGCACTTGCACATGGGTACACAATATTTCTAACAGCCGACCATGGTAATGCCGATTTTATGATAAATGAAGACGGCAGCCCCAATACACAACATTCTTTAAACCTGGTTCCGTTATTTGTAATAGACAATAACTGGAAGGGAAAACTTAAACCCGGCAAACTGGGCGATATAGCCCCAACAATACTGCATACTATGGGTATTACCATACCCAAAGAAATGACCGGTGATATTTTAATGGTTGATTAACCGATAGATTAAATTGTGTTATTATGAAAGTTTTAAAACTGGCCGGGCTGGCTTTATTGGCATTACTGTTAATTATTCAGTTGTTTCATCCTCAGAAAAATATCTCTTCCGAAGCAACACCAAAACATATTGGCACTTCTTATAAAATACCTGAAAATATTCAGGCTATTTTAGTGAAGGCTTGTTACGATTGTCATAGTAACAATACGGTATACCCTTGGTACAACAATATTCAACCGGTGGCGTGGTGGTTGAATGATCATGTGGTAAGCGGCAAAAGGCACCTCAACTTTGATGAATTTACAGCTTACAGCATTGCCAGGCAATACAGGAAAATACAGCAATGTGCCGAAGAAGTAAAAAACAAAAACATGCCCCTGCTTTCTTATACATGGGTACATAAAAACGCTATTTTAACGCAGGAAGAAAAGTTGGCTTTTATAAACTGGTGTTCTGCAGTAAGAGATTCTATAAAAGCAAAATACCCGGCAGACAGCCTTGTAATGCCTAAAAGAAAATGACCGTTGTAAAACAAACAATGCATAAACTACCGAAGGCTCAGCTTAATTTTGTTTTGTAAGTGTTATTAATAAAGAACCATTCAAATGCAGATCAAATCGGCGCAATATTTAATATCATCACCATCGTACGATAAGTGTCCCAAACCCGATAAGCCGGAGTTTGCCTTTATTGGCAGGAGCAATGTGGGCAAATCATCGCTTATTAATATGTTGGTAAGCAAACAAAGCCTGGCTAAAACATCTTCCCAGCCGGGTAAAACGCAACTGATCAATCACTTTATTGTAAACAATGCCTGGTACCTGGTAGATCTTCCGGGTTATGGTTATGCGAAAATTGCGCAAAGTACCCGAAGAAGATGGGAACAAATGATAGAAAATTATTTGCGTAAACGTGAGAATCTGGTAAATGTTTTTGTATTGTTAGATGCCCGCCATGAGCCCCAAAAAAATGACCTGGCTTTTATAAGTCAACTGGGACAATGGGAAGTACCTTTTGTATTGGTGTTTACCAAGGCAGATAAAGAAAAGCCCGGGGCTGTACAGAGGCATGTACAACAATTCTTAGACAAGATGAGAGAAGAATGGGAATTTCTTCCGCAGGTTTTTATTACCAGTGCAGAAAAGAAAACAGGAAGAGAAGAGGTACTACAGTTTATTCAGCAGTGTACTGAAAACCTGATCAGTGGCGAGTAAACAATAGCAGGCTGAATGAACAGCGTATACTTTTAGCGTTTCATCCTTGGTTTAACCTTAGCCTAATTGCAAACCTTATCTGCACAGCAACTGCTGGCAAATGCTTCGGGTTTGGCTTTAAAAGCAAAGCCCATACCCAAAATATAGCCCATGGCTTCTTTTAGAGCATCATTGCTTTTAAAATGCGGATTCGTGTTAATGTCTGCATGTACTTCCATATCAACGCCAAATTCAATAAAGAGGTTGCACAACTCGTATGCAATTTCAATGCTTTTGGCAACTTCTACCAGCATTCTTTCTTTAATGTGGTACTTCTGTTTGGTTTTTTCGTTGTGAATGTACATGAAGCCGCCATTGTGTTCCCGCAAAAAAACAATTACAGTGGCAAACTCGGTGTCTTCACCTTTTACCTGGCTGTCTGTTCCAATACAAACTTTGAGTTTTACGCCCTTTTCGCTTTCGCGTTTGATGGCTTGAGCCACGGCATCTTTAATGGGAAGATTCAGAGCCTCGCCGTTAAATTTTCTCCATCTCATAATTTGAGGTTTTTTGAAGTTACACAGTAAATAGTAATATTTCGGTTATTTTATTATTAACAGGGGTGTATAACCCCAGCCTGAATCCCTCTTATGCTATTGTTTGCAACATATTAACTTGATACTTATCATGTTTATATTTCTATACTGTTGTAACTTCAGCATTGCAAAAAAATGCTTTATGAAAACCATTCTTGTACCCACAGATTTTTCCCGTACTGCCGAAAACGCCGGTATATATGCTGCAACATTGGCTAAACAAACCGGCACAGAGCATATTATATTGTTTCATGCTTACGTAAGCAGTACTATAGTTACCGGAGACCCTATGGTGCCTGCGCTGAATGTGTTTAATATAAATGAACTAAAAGAAGCTGCAGAAGAAAATCTGAAGAGAGCCGCAGAAGAACTGAGGCAAAACCTGCCCGCAGAAATAGCGATAGAAACGTTAAGCGAATATGGTTTTTTACCAGATTGCTTGCAAAACCTTTGTGCCGGCAGATCCATAGACCTTGTTGTTATGGGTATTTCAGGCGAAGGTAGTTTTCAGGAAAATTTTATAGGCAGTAATGCTATTAATGTTGCCAAACATATACACACTCCTGTTATTATTGTGCCCAATCAGGCAAAAGCGCATAGTATAAAAAAGATAGCTGTTGCCTCAGATTTTAAGGAAGTGGCTGAGAATACACCTTTTAATGTTATTAGGAAAATATTGGAAGAAACGAGTGCAGAGTTGTTTGTGTTGAATGTAGACCATAACGACCGCAATCGTACAGAGAGTTTCGAATACGAGCATATGATGCTTGAAACTTTTTTTGAAAAATACCAACCTTCCGTTCACCTGATAGACAGCCCGGATTTTGTTGGAGGGATTAACCAGTTTGTAGAAGAAAACAACATAGACCTGGTTGTAATGATACCGAAGAAACATGGTTTATTTGATTCCGTTTTTAAAAGAAGCCATACCAAAATGCTTGCATTTCATGCAAAAGTGCCATTAATGGTAGTTCACAAATAAGTTGCGGGGTAGTTAAAATTCTTCAGCAAAGATACTAAGCGCCTTGTTAGAGCGTTAAGAGTACTATTATTGCATAACGTTTACATTTGCGATCATCATTTTATACTAAACTTTTTGCATCATGGCATCTGAAGGAAAAGCGTCTTTAAAACGAAGTAAACCCAGCTACATTTATAGTATTGTAGGGGTGGCGCTTGTATTATTGATTATGGGTATTATGGGCTGGCTTTTTTTAAATTTTGAACGTGCCGGCAAAGCATTTAAAGAAGATATTAAGTTGCAGGCTTTTCTGCGTACTGCCAATAAAGACACAATTAGCCAGATTCAGAAATTTATTGCCGATCAGCCCTATGCAAAAGATGTTCAATATGTTAATAAAGAAACGGCCAAGCAAATATGGAATAAAGACAATAGTGATGATTGGGCTAAAATATTAGATGCAAATCCTTTACCTGAAAGCATTGATTTTTATGCTAAATCCGATTATGTAAATGGAGATAGTCTGCAAAAGATATCGTCGCAAATTATGCAAGCTTACGGAAACCAGATTACGGAGCTAAAATATCCCAAGGATCTTGTTAATAACCTAAACGAAAAAGCCTCTAAGTTTGGCGTGGCTTTTTTAGTAATTGCCATTGTATTGTGCCTGATAGTGATTTTCAGCATAGATAATACTATACGCCTGGCTATGTTCAGTAACCGGTTTCTTATTAAAACCATGCAAATGGTGGGCGCCACCCGCGGATTTATTACTAAGCCGATGAACATTAAGGCAATTCTTAACGGGTTAACCAGCGCAGGCATAGCCATAGTCATTTTATTTGTAATGATTACCTGGGCAGAGAGCCAGGTGCCGCAATTAAAACTGATACGCGATACAAGCCTTAACCTACTTTTATTTGGCGGGATGATTGTAATAGGGGTAGGGATATCTGTTTACAGCACCTATAGAAGTGTACGTAAGTATTTACAAATGAAATTAGATGACCTTTATTGATGGTGCCAAACCCATTTTTGCCGGCGCTGTAGAGGTAATTCTTAAATTTTTCCTTTTTTCACCTGCCATGGGTTATAGACCATACACTTTTCCTATATTGCAAACCTTAAATCTTGAACATGAGCGATAAAAAACAAAAATTATTGCAACCCCTTTTTACTAAAGAGAATTATTTATGGATGGTAATAGGTGCTGTGATTATTATTATTGGAATGTTGTTAATGAGCGGCGGTAAAAACCAAGATCCAAACACCTTCGATTATAAAGTAGTCTATAGCACTACAAGGGTAACAGTGGCTCCTATTTTAATAATTGCGGGCTTGCTGGTAGAAGTTTATGCAATCTTTAAAAAATCAAAAACTAGCTAACGAACCAAATTATTTAATGATACTAAGCGATGAATACCATCGCTTTTTTTGTTTCTTTACACCAAACAAAATAAACTATGGATATTCTGCAATCAATTATTATTGCCATTGTTGAAGGGTTAACAGAGTTTTTACCAGTAAGTTCTACTGCACACATGAAATTTACAAACCCTTTAATAGGTGTTGCCAACACTCCATTTGTAGATATGTTTGAGGTAGTGATTCAATTGGCGGCTATTTTAAGCGTTGTTACTATTTACTATAAAAAGTTCCTCGATTTTAAGCACATCAGTTTCTATATTAAACTGGTGGTGGCTGTAATTCCGGCACTTATTGGCGGCTATTTCTTAAAAAAGCATATTGATGCAGCCTTAACCGATCTGCATTTTATAGCTTATGTTATGATTGGCGGAGGAGTAGTTTTGCTGTTCATAGATCAACTATTTAAAAACAGCAGTATAGACACTGAAGAAAAAATATCTTACCCCAAAGCATTTGTTATTGGTTGTTTTCAGGTATTAAGCATTGTGTTGCCTGGTTTAAGCAGAAGCGCCGCCACTATTATTGGGGGCATGAGCCAAAAGCTTACACGACGTGTTGCTGCAGAGTTCTCTTTTTTTCTTGCAGTGCCTACAATGCTTGCAGCATCTGCCAAGAGTTTTATGGATGTATACAAAGACCATAAAGAAGTACTGGTAAAAGATAATTTTGTTACACTGGGTATTGGTGCCGTAGTAGCTTATATTGTGGCTTTACTTGCTGTAAAGTTCTTTATAGGGTATGTGCAAAAACACGGGTTTAAAATATTTGGCTGGTATAGAATTGTATTGGGGGCTGTTGTATTGTTGCTGCTTGCCAAAGGAGTAATATAGAACTTCAATTAAAATTTGCCATCCATTAACCTTACAATTTAGCCAATGGAAACTGCTCCTAAGAAAGTAATTAACGGTTGGGCTTTTTACGACTGGGCCAATAGTGCTTACAACCTGGTGGTTACTTCAACTATTTTTCCGGCATATTACGATGCCATCACCACACTGAAAGATAAAACGGGCAATGTTGTTGGGCATAAAGTGCATTTCCTGGGCATAGAAATAGAAAGCGCTTCGTTGTATAATTATGCCATTGCATTTGCTTACCTGGTAATTGCTTTAATTTCTCCTATTCTTTCTTCAATGGCAGATTACCGCGGCAACAAGAAATCATTCATGAAATTTTTCTGTTACTTGGGTGGCTTGGCCTGCTGTATTTTATTCTGGTTTAATGAAAATACACTGCCGTTAGGTATCACCTGCTGTATTCTGGCAGCTATAGGTTATTGCGGCAGCCTTGTATTTTATAACTCTTACCTGCCGGAAATAGCGGCAGAGAAAGATCAGGACGATGTAAGCGCAAAAGGCTTTGCTTACGGCTATATAGGAAGTGTAATACTTCAATTGGTTTGCTTTGTATTTGTGTTGCTGAAACCTTTTAATATGACCGATGGCTTTGCCGCACAACTTTCTTTTATGCTGGTTGGATTATGGTGGATGGGTTTTGCCCAAATCACTTTTAAAAGATTGCCCAATGGTGTTCCATTGGTTGAAGGTGAAAAAAATGTAAACCTGCTTACCAAAGGATTTGAAGAGCTAAAAAAAGTTTGGAACCAGGCCATGCATCTTCCTCTGTTAAAAAAATATTTATTTGCTTTCTTTTTTTATAGCATGGGCGTACAAACGGTAATGCTTGCTGCTACACTATTTGGCAGCCAGGTATTGCAAATGGAAACAAGTAAACTCATTATTTGTATTTTGCTAATACAAATTGTGGCTATTGGCGGCGCTTATATTATGGCACAGCTGAGCGACAGGTTTGGTAATTTTAAAGTACTGATGTTTGTTGTAGCTATATGGATAGGTATTTGCATTTGTGCGTATTTTGTTACAACCGATTTACAATTTTATATACTGGCAGGGTTGGTAGGGTTGGTAATGGGTGGCATTCAATCTTTAAGCCGCTCTACATATGCTAAAGTGATGCCCGAAACAAGGGATACAGCATCTTTCTTCAGCTTTTATGATGTTACCGAAAAAGTGGCAATTGTAATAGGAATGTTCAGCTTCGGATTCATTCAACAGCTTACGGGCAATATGCGCAATTCTATTATTGCGCTGATGATATTCTTTATGGTTGGATTTGCTTTCTTATACTTTACTTTACAGCAACAGAAAAAATTAGCGAAATGAAGTTGCATGCTATTAATACAGGGTATTTTAAATTAGATGGCGGCGCTATGTTTGGTGTAGTTCCGAAAACCATTTGGAATAAATTAAATCCTGCCGATGAAAATAATCTCTGTAGCTGGGCTATGAGAAGCCTGCTGATAGAAGATGGTAACAGGCTTATCTTGATTGATAACGGTATTGGTAATAAACAAGATGCAAAATTCTTCGGGCATTATCATTTACATGGGAACGATTCACTCGAAAAATCTTTAGCGGCTAAAGGATTTTCTAAAAACGATATTACGGATGTTATTTTAACGCATCTTCATTTCGATCATTGCGGCGGTAGCATTAAAAGAGTAGGAGATAAGCTTGTACCCGCGTTTAAGAACGCCGTGTTTTGGAGTAATGAATTACACTGGATTTCGGCAACAGAGCCCAATGCAAGAGAAAAAGCATCTTTTCTTAAAGAAAATATCTTGCCAATTGAAGAAAGCGGGCAATTGAAATTTATTGATTACCCAGCGAAAGCACACCAACATGAAGGTTGGGTAGGTGTTAATCCATTCCTGCTTCAGGAAGCGAGGTTTTCCGATAATCTTTCTGTACTTTTTGTTGATGGACATACTACGGGCATGATGCTGCCTAAAATACAATACAAAGGAAAAACAATTGTATATGTAGCCGATCTGTTACCGGCGGTTGCCCATCTTCCCATTCCGTATGTGATGGCATACGATATGTTTCCTTTAACAACGTTGAATGAGAAAGAAATTTTTTTACAGCAGGCTCTTGAAAACAATTATGTATTGTTTTTTGAGCATGATCCTCTCATAGAGTGCTGTACAGTACATTTAACAGAAAAAGGTATCCGGCATAAAGACATTCTGAAGTTGGAAGAGGTAGTATAAAACTGGTTTACTTTTTTTCTATCATTGAAGACAGAGGGTATCTAAGATTGCTGTAACTCATCATATCTACCTTAACAGAACCCACTACAATAGGGCTTTCTATCCTTAACGGTATGTGATTGGCATCATCGCTTACCCATACTACCATTTTCTCGCCACCTTCAAACATAGTGCCTTTAATAAGCAGAGGTTTGAACTTAATGGCATGAAACTTTCCATATTTGGTTTTTATATCTTCTTTACCCAGGTATTTTATATAAAGATGGTAAGTCTCGTTGTCTAAAAACATATCGAAGGGTATCTTATCTTCGGGCTTGTAACTACTGTAATCTATGTTTCTTGCATAATAAATGGCGCTTAAAACATCCTGTATACAGTTGGTAACAGAATAAGTGCCTTTAGTAGTTACAGCAGTATTGGTTTGCTGGTTAAAAGTTACATCTTCTTTCAGCTTAAACCCTCCTTCATCTACATTCCGTATAAATTTATAGGGCCTTAATGTAGCTGTGTCAAAATAACTCTCATAGGTATCTCTTACTTTAAAGATCCAATCGTAACTGGGGTTAGAAGATCCTTTACCTACCACATGATACACCGGTTTGTTGTTTAATTTTTCTAATGAGAGTGAGAAATTGGCAGAGCCTGCATTTACATAAAGGCCAATAACGGAATAGTATACATTGAAAAAAATATTTTCTCCCTCTTTGAAAGCGAAGTTCCTGGTGCTGCAAGATTCTTCGCTGGCTGTTAAAGGAAACCAAGCGGCAATAACCAGTATGAGTATGAAAATTTTCTTCACGTTATTTGTTCTTAAATATTCTTACCCCTAAAATAAATATTCCTCCTAAAACTGCAGGCAACACTTTATTAATTACCCAGATGCCAGTAGCTGCAAATAAGATGCCTAAAGTATTATTGCTTACAATTCCAAACAGCTGAATACTTATTTCACCCCTTAAACCTAACTCGGCCAACGCTATGGTAGGCAACATAGATAATATTAAAAACTTAACACAAATAAGCCCTGTAAGTTGCAAAATATTCGCTTTTACATTAAAAACAGTTAACAACAACAGGTATTGCAAAACAAATACAAAGTACCTTGCTGTTGATAGAAGTAAAATTCTTGTTAATTGTTTGGGGTGTACCTCTTCAATTTTCTGAATAAAATAATTAAACCTGGCCAAAACGGGTAACTTATCTATCAACGCCACAAACTGGTCGATAGCAAAATAGAACAACCCTATACCTATTATTATTAAAAGAAGTATCCAGATAAATCCACGCATTAAAAAATGCGTTATACCAATAGTGGCATGAATATCCATCAATAAATAATACTGGAGGTATATCAACCCGATAAAACCAAAAATAAGGGTTACCAACAATTGACTGATACTTCCAATTACCGTAACGGAAATAGCTCTTAACCGATTACCTTCTCCTAAAAACAATATTCGCCCCAGGTATTCGCCTACATTATTAATGGTATTAAAAGCAAAAGCCTGCCCGGTAAAAACAGCTTTTAGAGCAGTACCAAATTTTATTTCCTGTATGCCATGCATTAAATATCTCCATTTAACGGCTTCTATGCCCCAATTAATGATCATTAACAATAGAACCGCACCCAGTATCAGCCATTCTACCGGCCCGAATGAGGTTCTAATAGCATGAAAAGATTGTTGGATATTTTTTTGTTGAACGATCTGGTGGTAAATGGAAAAAAACAACCAGATAAACAGAATAGGCCCAACAATATAATTAACGAATATTTTTAAGGATTTCTTCAGTTGCCATTATTTGTTTACAAAGAACGGATGAAAGCACGAGATAAAAAACATATTCAATAAACAGCTATTTTCACATCAATGCAAAAAGAAACGGTGATATTGGGGATTGACCCGGGCACCCAGGTTATGGGGTATGCCTTATTGCGGGTAAAAGGCACAGATATTAAAGTACTGGAAATGGATGCTCTTAAACTTACTGCACATAAAGATATTTACGATAGGCTGGGCCGCATTCATGCGAAGGTTACGGAACTTATTACACAGTTTAAACCGCAAACATTTGCCATTGAAGCACCTTTCTTCGGAAAAAATATTCAAAGTATGCTAAAGCTGGGAAGGGCTCAGGGAGTTGCTATTGCTGCTGCCATGCAGGCAGAATTAAGCGTTACCGAATATTCGCCCAAAAAAATAAAACAATCTATTACAGGCAATGGCAATGCCGATAAAGAACAAGTTTGGCAAATGCTGCAAAAAATATTGGCAATAACTGCCAAACCTAATAGTTACGATGCTACAGATGCATTGGCAGTGGCCCTTTGCCATCATTATCAAACTTCTTCTGTTATGTTTAAGCAAAAGGGATTAAAGGGTTGGGAAGATTTTATTAAGAAAAATCCGGGAAGAGTAAAATAGCGGCTAATAAAAAGGCTGCTTCTTTAAAGCTGTTGTAAGATTTTTTGTTGCACGTTTTTCAATACATCATCATCCGCTTTGTGCTTACCTGTAAGCGTATGCATATCTTGCATTCCATTCATTGGTAAAAGGTGTATATGCGCATGTGGCACTTCAAAACCAATGGTAAGTATATTCACCCTGTTATAATCAAATGCTTTTTGTATGGCTTGGGCAATTGGCTGTGCAAATACAAGTATCTCTTTCAGATAGTCTTCACTTAAATCAAAAATCCGGTCTACCTCTGTTTTAGGAACTACCAGCGTATGCCCGGTCATGGCGGGGAAAATATCAAGAAAAGCATAAAACTTTTCATTCTCTGCAATTTTATAGGAAGGTATTTCTCCTGCAATGATTTTTGAGAATAGGGTCATACATAAAATTTTTCAATTGCAAAATAAACAGGATTTGCATACGTTTTAAAATAAAAGCTGATGCAATGAACACAAACCAGAATTCATTTAAAATTGGCTTGTATTGTATGGGAGTAATCTATTTTCTTATTATGCTTATTGCTTCAAATTAAAAGTAAGGATAATAAAAAAGCCCCGATAACGGGGCTTGCTGTTAAATATTGATTTCTTCTATTTTAAATTTAATAACACCTGTAGGTGCCTGCACCTCGGCTACATCTCCTTTTGTTTTGCCCAGCAATCCTTTGCCTATTGGAGAGGAGGCAGATATTTTCCCTGATTTCAGATCAGCTTCTTTTTCGCCCACTATCTGGTAGGTAACTGTTTTTTTATTGGCTATATTGGTAATGGTTACTTTGGTAAGAATAGCAACTTTACTCGTATCAATTGTAGAAGGATCTACAATTTTAGCCGTAGCTATAGCACCTTCCAGTTGTTTGATCTTGGCTTCCAAGATCCCCTGAGCCTCTTTGGCCGCATCGTATTCAGCATTTTCTTTCAAATCTCCTTTCTCTCTTGCCTCTGCAATAGCTTTGGAAGCGGCAGGGCGGTCTACGGTCTTCATCTTGTGAAGCTCATCCTTCATTTTTTCAAAGGTCTCTTTGGTAACGTATTCACTCATAATCTTTTGTTTAAAAGAGATAAAAAAAAATACAACGCCACACAACAGGTGTGCAGCGTTGCAGTAAATACAAATATAGGAAATATTAATAAAAAACTTGTTGCCCGCTATAACTCCAGCTTTTCCAATAGAACCTTACTCATTTTATAAAATGCTTCGTTGCTATAACCGGCAATATGCGGTGTAATAATTACATTAGGTTGAGATAGTAACCAGCTGAGATTTTCCTGCTCATTAGGCGTATAACTATCCAGTTGCTCGTTTTCAAGTACATCTAAGCCGGCCGCCTTGATTTTTTCCTTTGTTAATGCCTGAATCAGGGCATCTGTGTCGGTAACTTTACCACGGCAGGTATTTAAAAAATAAGGTTTTTTTTCCAGTGAGTTAAAGAAAGGAGCATTGGCCATATGGAATGTTTCGGGTGTTAATGGTACGTGAAAACTTACCACATCGGCATACCTGGCAATTTGTTCTAACGAGGCTTCCCTGGTATAATCGTTTGCAAAGCCGCTTTTATATTTATCGTAAGCCAATACTATTACATTAAAAGAAGCGAGTAATTTGGCAAATGCACTGCCTGTGTTTCCAAAACCAATGATACCTACTGTTTTCCCGGTAAGTTCGTCTCCGCGGTTGGCATCTCTTCTCCATTCTCCCTGTTTAATTTCCAGGGCACTGCAACTGATCTTGTTCATAAGATTTAATAACAAACCAAGAGCATGTTCTGCAACCGCATTTCTATTGCCTTCGGGACTGGATATACAACGGATGCCCTTTAATGTTGCATAAGGCACATCTACATGTTCCATGCCGCTGCCTAAGCGGCCTATCCATTTTAAATTTGGAGCCAGGTCAATTATATGCTTATCAATTTTCAATTTGGTGGTAATTACGAGCCCTTCAACATCCACAATTTCTTTTTGTAATGCTGTATAGGTTATTCCCGGTGTATAATTGATTAAAAACCCCTGTTGCTCTAATTGTTCAATTAAATAAGGGTGACACCTGGCCGTTATAATTACTTTCTTTTTCATTACCTTCTATTTCATTATATGGGTTAAGGCTGCAAAATCTTCTAACGACAATTGTTCTGCCCTTTTTGTGAACATCTCGTTTTGTAAGGCTGCTTCTTCAAACAAATTTTTTACAGCGTTGCGCAACATTTTTCTTCTTTGATTGAATGCAGTTTTTACCAAAACAAAAAAATCTCTTTCACTTCTTACATGTAACCCTGTATTTTTTTTTCTTAATTTAATTACCCCGCTTATTACTTTCGGGGGTGGGTTAAAACACCCTGGAGATACATCGAATAAATATTCCGGTTCATAATAGGCCTGTACCAGCACACTTAAAATACCATATGCTTTTGAATGTGGCCGGGCAGCTACACGCTGTGCCACTTCTTTCTGAAACATACCTATCACTACAGGCACCTGTTCCTTCCAATCCAATATTTTAAATAATATTTGTGATGAAATGTTATAAGGGAAATTGCCAATAACAATAAACGGCTCTGCAAACGGAGCATCTATTTCCAAAAAATTTTCATGAATAATTTTATTTTGTATTGCGGGAAAAGTTTGTTCCAGATAGTTTACTTTTTCCGTATCTAACTCCACAGCTTTAAAATGTATATCGGGTATTTGAAGCAAATATTTGGTTAAGGCTCCGCCACCAGGACCCACTTCCAACAGCCGATTGTATTGCTCAATCTGTAAAGCATCTACAATTTTACTGCAAATATTTTCATCTTTTAAAAAGTGTTGACCCAATGATTTTTTTAGCGTGTACTCCATTGCAGCAAAAGTAGGCATTTGCCAAGTTCCTTTTCGTTATCTTCACATTTCAAAAGTTTCAGCATGATGAATGAATTGCAAAAACCGGTGGTTGGTTTTTCTTGTGGTGATCTGAATGGAATAGGGCTTGAATTGATTGTTAAATCACTTGCCGATCATAGAATATTAGAAATATGTGTACCTGTTATTTTTGCAAGTAATAAGAGCATTAATTTTTACCGGAAGAGCCTTCCTGATATTAATTTTTCATATAACAGCACTAAAGATTTATCTAAACTAAGCCATAAACAGGTTAATGTATATAATTGCTGGGAAGAAGAAGTGCAAATTACTCCCGGTATTTTAAATGAAACTGGCGGCAAGTACGCACTGATTTCGCTACAACATGCTGTAGATGCTTTGAAGCAGGGTGCTGTAGATGCTTTGGTTACGGCACCTATTCATAAAAAAAATATTCAATCGCCCGGTTTTAATTTTAGTGGCCACACACCTTATTTAAAAGCTGTGTTTGCAGCAAGCGATGTTGTAATGTTAATGATAGCTGAAAACATGCGCGTTGGGCTGGTAACTGAGCATGTGCCTTTAGCTGAAGTTGGTAAATACATTACCAAAGAAAACATTATTCAAAAATTGCAGATAATTAATCAGTCGCTGCAAAAAGATTTTGGGATTGATAAACCAAGAATTGCCGTATTGGGTTTAAATCCTCATGCCGGAGATGAAGGATTGGTGGGAAATGAAGAGCAAACTATTATAAAACCGGCTATCAAAGAAGCCAAACAGAACATATTGGTATTTGGACCATATAGCTCGGACGCTTTTTTTGCGAGAGGGCAACATGAAAAATTTGATGCTGTACTGGCATTGTACCATGATCAGGGGTTGATTCCTTTTAAATCGCTTGCAATTGGCGAAGGTGTAAATTATACTGCCGGGCTTGATGTTGTTAGAACCAGTCCGGATCATGGAACTGCTTTTGATATTGCAGGTAAAGGAAAAGCAGATGCTACCTCTTTTCTGGCAGCTATTTTTGAAGCTATTGATATTGTTCGCAGGAGAAAAGGGTATGCTGAAGTGAGGCAAAACAGGTTAAAGAAAATGAGTGCTAAACTATTAGCCAATGCGGTAGATGAGAAAGTGGAAGAATCAGAAAATTAATAACGATTTATGGCTTTATTCGCAATAGAGAATAATATTGTAAAAGTTGAGATAGCAGATAAAGGGGCAGAACTGCAAAGTATCTTTAACAAAGAAACAAGATTAGAGTATCTGTGGGATGCAAACCCTGATTTTTGGGCCAAGAAAAGCCCGGTACTTTTTCCGATAGTAGGCGGATTGAAAAACAATACATTTTTTTTTAACGATAATCCTTATCAGTTAAATAGGCATGGTTTTGCAAGAGACAGTATTTTTGAAGTTGTTTTGCAGGAACCTGATGCCTTAACATTTTTATTAAAACCTGACGAATCAACCAGGAAGAACTATCCGTTCGAATTTGAATTTTACGTTGAATATAAACTCAGTGCAAACAAATTATCTGTTACTTACATTGTGAAAAATACTGACGAGAAAGAAATGTATTTTTCGGTAGGGGCTCATCCGGCATTTAAAGTGCCTTTAACATCGGGCACAGGGTTTAATGACTGGTTTTTGCAGTTTGATCAAAATGAAACGGAAGGTATTTGGCCTTTAACAAGTGATGGATTAATAAAAATGCATCCAGTTCCCTTTTTTCAGGGCACAGATAAAATTGAACTGAACAAACAACTGTTTTATAAAGATGCTTTGGTGTTTAAACATCTGAAATCTGCTTCTATTTCCATTCTCTCCAATAAAACGAAACATGGGCTAACAGTTGCCTACCATCATTTTCCGTATATGGGTATATGGAGCGCCAAAGATGCCGATTTTGTTTGTATAGAGCCCTGGTGTGGTATTGCCGACAGTGAAAATTCTTTACAACAATTAAACGAAAAGGAAGGTATTAATGCGTTGCAGCCGAATAATCTTTTTGAAAGAAGCTGGAGTGTTGCCGTGTTTTAATTTTTAAATACAGCATCATCAATGCCTTTGTTGATGATGTAATTGGAGTAAGTGATTTCCACTTTACCTTTTTTATTTTTCATGTTGGCTTTTTCTTCAGGTGTGGCATTGTCTTCAAACTCAAGGGTTACCCCCTTTGGCATCTTATAATTTTTTGTATTGAAGCTAAAAATAAGCTTATCGGGTAGCCCGTATTGTGAAAATTTTCCGTAGGTCATCTCAATATCGTAAGTGCCATTTTCTTTAGTGGTAGTGGTAGCTTTTTTTACAAGCCTGTTTGCTTCATCAATATACAAAGTGGTGAGAATAATATCGCTGTTCTCATTTAGTGGTAATAGTTTTACCACTTTTGTTTTAATGCCATTTACCAGCATATCTCCTGCAGGAATAATTGTAAAATCGTTTGTGGTCATAAGGGAACCGATATTCATAGTTACGCCGCCCTTAGGTAAAATAGAAATACCTGTTTCTCTCTTGAGTTTAAATTTATCAGGTTTTTTAAAATAGATCCTGATTTTTCCGACAGGGGCTTTAATAAAAGCAATATCGGTTTTCATTTTCCCTTCAGCAATATAATCGTTCACTACATTCAGCTTACTTTTAACCTGCTCTACCAGTTGGTTAATGTCCTGCGCTTTTGAAGTGAAAGATGAAACATGAAAAGTGAAAAGTGTAAGTAGTATTGAGCAATATTTCTTCATTATTAATTCTTAATTTCTAATTCATAATTAACTAAGCACATCTTTCTTTTTAAATACCCATATTGAAGCTCCAACAAATAAAACAATATGCAGAACAAGTATTGCCGCCGATTTTATGATCTTATCTCCCCGCTGCAAACTACCGGCAATGGTTTCATTATCTGCATTCAACTTCACATCAAAAAATTCTTTCCAGGCAACCATATGTGTGGTGAAAAGGTAAGGTTTAATAATGTTGAATATAGGAATACTCATGGTGCTGAGAATGGTAAAAACAATTATAATACTCATCGTTGCTACAATTGGCCCAATTGAATTATCGGCAAACTGCGATAAGAAGAAGCCAAGGGCGGCAACGGTTAACATGGCTAATGTTGCAAAAAAGAAAGCACCTGCATAGCGCCAGAAGATATCTGCCTTCTCAATCTGAACAGCATAATTGTTTTTTAATAAAAACATATCGTCTGTTCCAAAAATATACATGCTTACAAATAAGGCAAGAACTGCAATCCATATAAGGAGAATGATTGTGTAAACTGCCGATGCAAGAAATTTAGCTATTAAGAGTCCGCTTCTGCTAACCGGTTTTGTAACCAATAACCGGAGTGTTCCCATATTGGCTTCGCCGCTAATCATATCTGCAGCAATGAGCGCAATCAGAAGTGGAACATGCACCAGTAATAATTGCAATACTACATAGCAAACGAAGTATCCGTTAATGATTTTGCCATCTATTTGTAAAGTGTTGCTCAGGTCTGCCAAAACGAAAGCTGCATACTCATTGCCATCAACTTTCAACCCCAATTGTACAATTAAGATGAGCGCTGTAATGGCAGCAAAGGCCAAATATGTTCTTGGCTTTGAAAAGATCTTATATATCTCAATTCTTAAAAGTGTGAACATGTTGTTTGCCTGCTGTTACTTGTAAAAAATAATCTTCCAGGTTATTCCTGGGTTGTACAGATTCTATTTCAATATCCCGTGTAGCAAGAAAGTGAATAAATTGAGGAATGTTTTTTTTGTTCATTCTCAACACCACTTCTGTACTATTTTCTTTGCACAAATAACTGCTCCAGATGGTATCCTGAAGCAATGCCATTGTTTGTTTATCATTTGCCGTTTTAATTTGTACAATGGTTTGTGCCGGATCGAATAAAGTATTGGCATTCTCTTCAATTATTTTTCTGCCTCTGTCGATAATCAAAACCCTTGTTGCTATTTGTTCTATCTCATTCAGTAAATGAGATGAAACAATTAATGTTTTGTGTAACTCCCTGCTTAAATATAAAATCAAATTCCTGATATCGGCAATACCCTGAGGATCTAACCCGTTTGTTGGTTCGTCTAAAACAATTAATTGAGGGTTATGCACCAATGCAATACCAATTCCCAGCCTTTGCTTCATGCCCTGCGAGAATGTTTTCACCTTATCGTTAGCCCTTTCTGCTAACCCGATCATTTCTAACTGATCCATCAACTTTTGATGCGATGGTTTAATGCCACTCAATTTTGCGAACAGTTTCAGATTTTCGTAAGCACTTAAATATTTATAAGTATCAGGCTTCTCAATAACGGCGCCGATATTTTTTAAAATTTCTTTTCTGTGCCTTGAAAGTTGTAAACCAAACACTTCAATATCGCCACTCGTTGGCTGAATTAATGTAAGCAACATTCTGATGGTGGTACTTTTTCCTGCACCATTTTGCCCGAGAAATCCATAAACATCTCCTTTGTTTACAGTAAATGACAGATCTTTTACTGCAATGATGTTATTAAATTCCTTAGTTAAATTTCGGATTGAAACAATCGGCATAAATGCAATAACAAAAAATGATTAAGAATGTTGAAAATTACTTACCAAATACTTTCTTTCCACCGAGATAGGTTGATGAAACATTAATTGATAAAATATCTTTTTCTGTAACTTTCATCAAATCTTTATCTGCCAAAAAGAAATCTGCTTTTTTCCCTTTTTCCAAACTGCCCACTTCATTCTCTAAGAAGCATGCTTTGGCTGCCCAAATGGTCATGCCCCGCAAAGTTTGTTCTTTGGTTAATGCATTCTCCATTTGAAAACCTGCATCGGGAAAGCCTTTGGCATCTTTTCTAAAAACCGCAGCCAGAAAGGTTTTAAAAGGGTTAATGTCTTCCACCGGAAAATCTGTTCCCAATGGCAGCCATCCATTCTCCTGTAACAATTGTTTAAATGCGTAACCGCCTTTTAGCCTTTCTTTTCCCAACCTTTCTTCTGCCCAATACATATCGCTGGTGGCATGTGTTGGCTGAACACTGGGTACAATAGATGCCTGTTTAAACAGGTCAAAATCTTTTTGATTGATGATCTGTGCATGCTCTACTCTCCAACGTTTATCGTTCTTTTCTTTCAGTACTTTATTGTATATGTGTAAGATCATCCTGTTCCCACTATCGCCAATGGCATGTGTGCACATCTGGAAATCTGTATTGGCTAACATTTGTGCGGCACTGTCAAAATGAGCAGGTGTGCTTAATAAGAAACCCTGCCATCCCGGTTTATCGGAGTAAGGCTGTAATAAACAGGCGCCTCGGCTACCCAAGGCCCCGTCTGCATAAAATTTAAATGCCCTTATGTAAAGTTTATCTGTTTTGTAAGGGCCTTTAGGAAGAATGTAATCGAAGTTTTCCTTGTCATCGCTTAACATAGCATATACTCTCATGCTAATAGCACTTTCCTGTTGAAGCGTGTCGATGATCTGTGTTGTTTTATAATTCAAGCCGCAGTCTGTAACTGTGGTTAATCCATAAGCAAAGCAATTCTGTTGGGCATGCCATAAACGTTTTGCATAATCTTGTTTTGTTAAAGCAGGAATAAGGCTGCCAACGAGGTGAGTGGCATTGTCTATCAATAAACCGGTTAGTTTTCCATTCGCTGTTTCAATAACGCTACCATTAATTTTCTGCCCTGGTTTTAATCCGGCAATATTCAATGCAATGTTATTGGCAATGGCCGCATGGCCGTCAACCCTTGTTAAATAAACTGGTTTATCGGGGAAGGCTTTGTTCAGCAGATCGTTGGTTGGAAATTGTTTTCCCGGAAATTTATTTTGATCCCATCCTCTGCCAATAATCCATTTTTCCTGGGAATGTGTTTTGGCAAATTTTTGTAAACGCTCTACTATTTCTTCAAAACTTTTAGAATCGTACAGGTCTGCCGCGAATAAACTATTGGCATAGCCAACAAAATGAGAATGTGCATCTATCAATCCCGGATAAATAAACTTTCCTTGTGCATCAATGGTTTCATTGGCACTATACTTCTTCAAAATATCATCATTCGCACCAATGGCTACTATTTTTCCATCTTTTACAGCGATTGCCTCTGCCTTGCTAAAACTACTGTCAACTGTATAAATTGTTGCATGATGAATAATAAGGTTTGCTTTCTCTTTCATCTTACAACCGGTTACAATAGTTGCCAATAAAATGAAGATA
The DNA here is from genome assembly GCA_017304675.1 of Sphingobacteriia bacterium. GTDB lineage: Bacteria > Bacteroidota > Bacteroidia > Chitinophagales > Chitinophagaceae > CW01. The sequence continues at coordinate 307,711 of JAFKLS010000018.1, read as the reverse complement.
ATAGTGGTACGCATCATCATAACATTATTACATTAAGGTAGAAAAATGAAAATGGCATGACAATTTAAGCCGAATTGCTGATAATCGTCATGTTTAAACTTTTTGTGTAGAATAGTTTTGCCTTAAACCAGTTGTTATGCAGGTAAATATAGATTTACTTCAAAAATATAATGTTCCTGTTCCTCGTTATACGAGTTATCCTACTGTTCCCTTTTGGAAAGAAACAATAGATAGGAATGAGTGGGAAAATGTTATTAAACAGCAGTTTACAATAAACAATACGAAAGATGGAATAAGCCTCTACCTGCATTTACCTTTTTGCGAATCGCTTTGCACTTATTGCGGGTGTAATAAAAAAATTACTGCTAACCATTCTGTAGAAGAAGAATATATGGGTGCGTTGGTACAGGAATGGCATTTATATCTTTCTTTAATGAAAGAGAAGCCCGTTATTAGAGAATTACACCTGGGAGGAGGAACACCCACTTTTTTTTCTCCGGCCAATTTAACGAGATTACTCAACGCTATTTTTGCTGAAGCGGCTATTCATCCGGAATATGAATTTAGTTTTGAGGGCCACCCCAATAATACAACGAAAGAGCATTTGCAAACCTTGTACAATTTAGGCTTTAGAAGAGTGAGCTATGGCGTGCAGGATTTGAATAAAGAAGTGCAAATGGTAATCAACAGAATTCAACCCTTTGAGAATGTTGAACGTGCTGTTAAAGATGCAAGAGATGTTGGTTATACTTCTGTAAATATAGACCTGATTTATGGCCTGCCTTTACAAACAATAAACAGGATTGAACACACTATTTTAAAAACGATAGAGCTTAAGCCAGACCGTGTTGCGTTTTATAGTTATGCCCATGTGCCCTGGACAAGCAGAGGGCAACGCCTCTTTGATGAGAATGACCTGCCTGCACCGGAAGAAAAAATGCGATTATACCAGCTTGGTAAAAAACTATTTACGGAGAATGGATATAAAGATATTGGCATGGATCATTTTGCGCTGCCTAATGATGAATTGTTTAAAGCAAGGGAAGAAGAAAAATTGCACAGAAATTTTATGGGATATACAACACAACAAACCAATATGCTTATTGGTTTGGGGGTATCGAGTATAAGCGATGCAGGCATTGCATTTGCTCAGAATTACAAAACCATTCACGAATATTATGCTGCAGTTAGCAATGGTGAGTTACCTGTTACAAAAGGATATTTCTTAACAGGCGAAGATCTGAGTTTCAAAAAATATATTCTTAATATCAGTTGCAATGGGTACACTTTATTTAAACCTGAACATATGCAACTCTTGCAGGAATTTACTTTCCCCGAACTTGTAAAGCTGGAGGCAGACGGCCTGGTGATATGGAATGAAGAAAGCGTAAAAGTTACAGCTTTGGGAATGCATTTTATCAGAAATATCTGCAAGGCATTCGATTTACAGTTGCTTCGCAGAGAAATGGTTTCTGCAAAACCTTTATTTAGTAAAGCTATTTAGTATTAAGCTTCAGGTAAAGCATTGCCCGTATCAGGATTGCTGGTAATTCTGAAATTATCGAATGATTTATTTGATAAATATTCCTGCCATTTTTCCAGCATGGGGATTTCTAATTTAAATTCCCTGTATTCGTCAGGGTTCATAATGGGAATGCCCGATACAACAGGATAATATCGATTACACTGATTGCAGGTTAATATGCCTTCTTTAACATTGTTATGAATATCCTGCGAAATGATTTGCAGGGCTAAATCGTTTTTATCGAACGGGCAACAAAGTTTATCAATGATTTTTGTTGTCATAAATGTGCTTTAATTTTTTGTAAATATTGTTTTGTGATTTCTACCGGGTTTTCTGCACTCATAATACCTGACACCACTGCAATTCCATTATAGTGCAATTCATGAAGCAGGTCTATTTTTTCCGGCTTTATACCTCCGGCTAAAAAGATAGGCAGATCAGTCAGTTCGCTTGCTTTTTGAACGGTTTCGAAAGAAACCAATTCGCAACTATTGCTTGTTGTAGATGGAAACATTGAACAAAAGGAAACATAGTTTAATTGTTGTCTGTTGGCTTCCAGCACAACATCTATATTATTATTGCAGGTAATACCACAGATGAACTCCCTTCCTATTTGTTCTTTAATAGAAACAATGTTTTTGGGTAATACATCAAAGTGAACGCCATCTAAATCAAACTGCTTCAATAATTCCCACTTGTTGTTAATTAAAACAGGTGTTTTGTATTGTTTACAAATTGTACAGATACTAGAAATAAGTGTGCTTATATTTTCTGTATTGCAGAAATTATCCCATATCTGAACTGCGCTTAACCCTTGCTGTAAAACAATTTCCAGTTTTTGTAAAAGCAGCGGCAAGGGCATAGAAGGATCGATTACCAGGTAAATACCGTTTTGTATTTTATGAATAGTGCTCATTAATTCCAACCTCTTTTATATGCATCGAAAAAAGCATTCCAGTAAGGGTCTTTTTCCAGGTAAACAATATTTTTCAATTCATCATCTTCTATAATTTTCAGTCCCTCCTCTTTTTTAACAAGCTTACCAATAATGGTAGCTTCAATATTTTCAGCCTTTAACCTGTTCAGAACATTCTGTTCACTTCCTTCGGTTGCACAAATAAGCATAGAACCTGCGCCAACAATATATCTTGGGTCTAAAGAAAACAATTGCGCTATAGCTTGCTGAACATCTCCAACCGGTATGGCATTGTTATATAGCAAAAGCCCATTGCCTGATGCTACAGCTAATTCATAAGCTGTACCTAAAATACCGCCTTCGGTAACATCATGCATAGCGGTAACTTCCCCGATGTTTTCTGTATTTCCTTTAGCTGTTAAAGCATCTTTTAAAGAACTTGTTTGATGGAATAAATCGCAAGCCTTATCATACACTTCTTTTCCAAGCTTTTGCTGAACAGTGTTGGGAAAACTTTTTGCAAGGATGGAAACAGCCGTTAAACCGCATTGTTTTGTAGCAATAAGTATATTGCCAGGCCTGGCTTTATTGGAAGTTAAAATTTGATCTTTTGGTGCAACCGTTATAAATGTTCCGCCGCCGGCAATAGTTGAATGCTGGTTTTGAATAAAGCCTGTATGTCCCCCTGTTATGGCAACGCCTATGCTTTTGCAGAAGCAATGAATATGGTTCCAGTAAACACTGAAATCTTCGTTGGAAAAATATTCTGGCAGGTTTAAAACAAATTGCCCGTACATCGGTTGAAAACCGGTAGTGGCCATATCGTTTGCCATTAGGTGAACAGATAACCATGCAGACTCTTCCAAACCCAATGAGGGAATAAGAGATAAAGGATCGCTGGTTAACGCCATGGCCATATTGTGGTGCAGATCAACAACAGACACATCAATACCAAAACCCGGCCCTGTTATTACTTCATTTCTATTAAAACCACAATATTGTAAAATATTGTGCTCGAAAAAAGATTGATCTATTTTTCCCGGCTCTTTCATTTTAAAGAATCGTTTAAGGTAATATATAAGCCAAAGAAATCTCCATAAGGAATACTCCATTGCTGTACAGGAAACCATTTGGGTAATCCTGTGCAGGTCCATTCAATACTGTAATTCCTTCCTTTCAATGCCTCATCAATAATGTTTATAAGCTTTTGAGGGGTATAAAAAGTGGCGGTAACGTAAAAAGGATTTTTGCCGAATGCTTGTTGCACTCTTCTTCTTAAAACTTTGGGCGAATTTCTGTTCATCATACCCATGGCAATACCATATTTGGCTACACGGGCTGCTTCCCTGATAACATTTACGGGGTTTTTGTAATATTCAAAAGTAGTAATGAATGCAAGTGCATCGAAGCTGTGGTCTTTAAAGGGCATATGGTGTGCATCGGCCATTACCAAATCGCCATCAAATAGTTGTATGGCCTGTGAAAGCATGAGTGGTGAAATATCTCCGCCGGAAGCCTCAATACCAATTTCTTTCCACCATCTTGTAAAACGTGTGGTGCCACAGCCAAACTCTAATAATGTTTTAATGCGTTTATCTTTCGATACAAGTTGCTCCATTACTTTCTTCTGCCATATTTCTGCCCGCTTATAACGGCCTTCATACCACTGTTCGTAAGTATCGGTATTTTCCCTGTTAAAAAACCACTCCTGGCGGTTCTGCCAGTTCTGATAATGGTTAGGGATTAAGCCATATTCCCTTTTTTCAATATTTGCCATATAAAAAAAATAACAGCGCCACTTTCCGATACACGAAGAAAATGGCGCTGTTAAATAATTTTTTATTTGATGCATTCCCTCCGTTGGCATTATCCAAATCAGGTTTCGGGTATAATCTCAGCTTAACAGATTTGTTAGGCACCCCGAGCAATAATACTGTAAAAGTAAGGCCTATGTTGTAATTGACAAGTTTATTTGTTGCGCATTTTTTTATAAATATTAATAGCGGCCATTAGTATTGCTATAAAAACAATCAGTCCAACCAATCCCCATACAAGGCTAATACTCTGTTTTACGGTTACGAGCATCACCACGGCAATCAGTATTACCGTTGCCGCTTCATTCCAAATTCTTAATTGCTGAGAGCTGTATTTAAAAATGCCCCTGGTTTCCTGCACCAGTATTTTATGTAATGTGAAGTGGTATATATACAATAAAACAACAAATATTAGTTTGATGAGTAACCACCTGAATTCCGGTTGAAAGATCATCTTATCCCATTGCAGGTTTACCAATACAGCAATACCCAGTATAAGCGTTAATATTGCTGAAGGCCAGGTGATGCCATACCATAAACGTTTCATCATAATGGTAAACTGAGCCTGTAACACTTTTTTTTCAGCTTCGGGTTTATCGTTGGCTTCTGTATTGTAAATGAACAATCTTGGCATATAGAACAAACCGGCAAACCAGGTTACAACGAAGATGATGTGTAATGCTTTTAGGTAGAGGTACATGATATAAAATTCAAAAGTTAAAAGTAAAAAATAAAAAATTCAGCTTTTTTTGAATTTTTACGCTTGATTTATTAATTGCACAATAGTATTCACCCACATTTCATTCGTATTTAAGCAAGGCGCCATTGTAAAACTTTCACCGCCGGCTTCTAAAAAAGTATGTTTGCCAGCTTCCGCTATTTCTTCTAAAGTTTCTAAACAATCACTTACAAAAGCGGGGCAGGCAACAACAATTTTTTTAACACCTTCTTTAGGCAACTCGCTTAAACGCTTTGCTGTATAAGGTTGTAGCCAGGGGTCTCTGCCTAATCTCGATTGGAATGATTGCTCAACTTTATCTGCCGGAATATTCAATGCTTCTGTAACCAGTTTGGTAGTAACAAAGGTTTGGTGCCTGTAGCATTGTGTATGAGCAGCAGATGGCATATTGCAGCAATCGTTCACTTTCAAACAATGGCAATGGGTTGTATCGCTTTGTACAATATGCCTTTCCGGCACCCCGTGATAGCTCAATATAATTTTATCGAAACCCTGAGAAAGGTATGGTTCAATACTGGCTGCCAAAGATTTTATGTATTGCTCATTGGCATAATAAGGCGGAACTGTTTTTAAGCTGAAAGCATATTTTTTATCCTTGAGCACTTTGTACATATACTCCACGGCAGTTTCGTAACTGCTCATGGCATAATGCGGATACAAAGGGAACAAAATTACTTCCTCAAGATCAGGATGGTTCTTTAACAAATTTTCATAGGCAGCTTCCGGTGTTGGGTTACCGTAACGCATGGCAATTTCAATGGGCTCTTCCGTTTTTTGCTGAACTGCTTTTTGCAATTGTTGTGTAAGTACAATTAACGGGGAGCCTTCTTTCCACCAAATGGTCTTATAAGCTTCTGCTGATTTGGGCGCCCTGAAGGGAACAATAATGCCTTTTACCAGTAATAGCCTGCTTAAAAAAGGCATATCAATCACCCTCTTATCCATTAAAAATTCATTCAAATATTTTTTCACATCTTTTACTTCCGTGGAATCCGGTGAGCCGAGATTCATTAGTATAATGCCTTTTTTCAATTTTATTTATTTAAATGATGAGAAACAAAAATACAGAACAACTAATTTATCGTATATGTTTAAAAGCTTTGAAAATATTAATTGTTAGAAGCTTTTTATCAATTTGAATTATGACACAAAAATGACATTGTATTGACCGTTATCATCTTTTCATCCGGCTTTACGAGGTTATTTTTGTGGCGTTATCACTTAGATTGAAATGAACGACAATATTCAACAATTTTTTGTAGCAGGAATTAACTATCGCAAAACAGACGCAGCGGTGAGGGGTTTGTTTGCGGTAACCAATGATCAATATTTATCTATTCTTCATAAAGCTAAAGCTATCGGTCTGCAAGAACTTTTTGTTGTTAGTACTTGTAATCGTACCGAGATTTATGGGATGGCTTCCAATGCAGATGTTTTGATAAACCTCTTGTGTAGAGAAACGAAGGGAACCACAGAAATGTTGATGGAAAGATGTTACATTAAACAGGGAATGCATGCTGTTGAGCATTTGTTTGATGTTGCGGCCGGTTTGGACTCCCAAATATTGGGTGATTATGAAATTGTTGGTCAAATTAAAACAGCGGTAAAGGTTGCAAGAGAAGAGGGAATGATTGGTGCTTTTACGGAAAGATTGTTCAATACGGTTCTGCAATCTTCCAAAGCTGTTAAAACAAATACAGAATTAAGCAGCGGAACTGTTTCTGTTTCTTTTGCTGCCATTCAATTTCTCAAAGAGAATGTTACCAATATTGCTCATAAAAAAGCTGTGTTATTGGGAACAGGAAAAATTGGCAGAAATACTTGTAAAAATTTGGTTGATTATTTAGATGTGAGAGACATTACACTTATCAATCGTTCAGAAGACAAAGCGAAAGATTTGGCCGAATTATTCAATCTCAAATTTGCAAATGCCAATAATTTGCAGGAAGAAGTTAAAGAAGCAGATATTGTAATCGTAGCAACCAATGCCCCTGAGCCTATTATTACAAAAGCACATTTAAACCCTAATAAACACCATATTTTAATCGATCTGTCGATTCCTCATAATATCGATCCGGCTTGCAAAAGTTTAAACAACTGCACTTTGGTAAATGTAGATGATCTCTCTAAAATAAATGATCAGACACTTCAAAAAAGAGAAGCAGAAATACCTAAGGCAAAGAACATCATTCAACAGCATATGGATGAATTTTGCGAATGGAATGTAATGCGCAAAAATGTACCGGTACTGAAAGCTGTGAAACAAAAATTGATAGCTATGCAGCAATGCAATTTGTTTCAATCGATTTCTGATGCACAAAAACTAAATGTTAAAGAAGAGCATGCACAAGTGCAAAAAGTAGTGAACAATATGGCTGTTAAAATGAAACAGCATAACTTACCCGGATGTTTTTACATAGAAGCAATAAACGATTATATTGCTGCCGTATAATATTAGCATGAATACAGTTTTGAAAATAGGTACAAGAGACAGTCAGTTGGCTGTTTGGCAAGCTACATTTGTAAAAGACCAACTTGCTAAGCATAATATTGCCGCAGAATTAGTACTGATTAAAAGTGATGGAGATATTGATCTGGTAACACCATTGTATGCAATGGGCGTGCAAGGTGTTTTCACCAAAACTTTAGATGCAGCATTGCTCAGCAAAAGAATTGATATTGCCGTTCATTCCATGAAAGACGTGCCAACACAATTAGCGCAGGGCATTCAACAAGCTGCGGTATTAAAGAGAGCAAATGTTAGAGACCTTTTGATTGTAAAGGGTCAATTGTCAATAGTCAATGAAAAATTAAATTCACCATTCATCATTCATGATTCACCTTTAACGATCGCTACTTCAAGTATTCGTCGTAGAGCACAATGGTTAAATCGTTATCCCAATCATACAATTGAAAATTTACGTGGAAATGTAAATACACGTTTGAGAAAAGTGGATGAAAGCAATTGGCATGGAGCCATTTTTGCGGCTGCAGGATTGGAGAGAATTAATCTTCGTCCGGAAAATGCAATTGAATTAGATTGGATGTTACCTGCTCCTGCACAAGGCGCTATTATGATTGTTTGCAGGGAAGAAGATAATGCAGCAAAAGAAAAGTGTATGTTGTTGAATGATGAAGCAACAGCCATTTGTGTAAAAGCAGAAAGAGATTTTTTGAAAACATTATTGGGTGGGTGTTCTACACCAATAAGTGCTTTGGCGGAAATAAAAAATAATCAGCTTCATTTCAGAGGAAATATTTTTTCATTGGATGGAAAACAAAAAATAGAGGCTGATAAAATTTTTGATATTACTGAAACGAATGCAGGGTTGCTCGCTGCTGATGAAGTGCTGGCAAACGGCGGAGCTGCTATTGTGGAGGAAATTAGGAATGGAAAATAATCGCATTTCCATATTATCTACCAGGCCGCTTGATGAGAGTTTATCAACGATTCCCGATAATTTTCAAATAGATATTGCTTCTTTTATTGAAACAAAAAATATAGTTGATGATGTAATGGAGCAAAAGATTATTCATGCAGCCAAACAAAACAATATTGTTGTTTTTACAAGCATGAATGCTGCTGAAGCGGTTGTTAATGTTTTACAATACAACCATCTTAAACCCGAGTGGAGAATATTTTGTTTGGGCGCTTCAACACAAAAAATATTGCTTTCACTTTTTTCAGAAAACGATATCCAGGTTAGTGGCAGCAACGCTTTAGAATTAGCGAAGGCTGTCATTCAACAAAAAGTAAACTCAGTTGTTTTTTTCTGCGGGAACATTAGAAGAGATGAGTTGCCCGATACATTAAGAGCCAATAATATTACTGTTGATGAAATGGTTGTGTATGAAACAATTCAATCAAATCATCAAATCAATAAAACCTATAATGGTGTTTTATTTTTTAGTCCGAGTGCAGTGAATAGTTTTTTTGTAAACAATCAATTAGCGAAGGAAACAATTGTTTTTGCAATAGGACAAACAACTGCGAATGCTGTTAAACAATTTTGTGCAAATGAAATTGTGATAAGTGAATTTCCTGATAAAGAAAAATTATTACAACAAGCAATACAATATTTTAAACACACTAAAACACAAGCATGAGTGCTTTAAAAAACGATCTTTTATTAAGAACATTGAGGGGAGAAAAAACGGAACGCACTCCGGTGTGGATGATGCGTCAGGCAGGAAGATATTTGCCGGAATATATGGTGTTGAGAGAGAAGTATGGTTTTTTTGAAAGATGTCAAACACCAGAGTTGGCATGCGAAATAACTATTCAACCTATAGATATCGTTGGTGTAGATGCTGCTATTTTATTCTCAGATATTTTGGTAGTTCCGCTAGCAATGGGATTGGAAGTTCAGTTGATTGAAAGTAAAGGCCCAGTGTTGCCTGATCCTATCAAAACCAATGCAGACTTGAATCGTGTAAGAGTACCTGATGTTCATGAAACATTAGGTTATGTGTTTGATGCTATCAAATTAATTAAACAGGAATTGAATGGAAGAGTTCCATTAATTGGTTTTGCGGGTGCTCCGTGGACTTTGTTGTGTTACATGGTGCAAGGAAAAGGAAGCAAAACATTTGATGAAGCAAAAGCATTTTGTTACACACAACCTGAGTTGGCGCATCAATTGTTACAAATGATCACCGATACAACCATTGCCTATTTGAAAGGGCAAGTTGCTGCAGGTGCAGATACGGTTCAAATATTTGATAGTTGGGGTGGATTGTTGAGTAAAGATGATTTTGAAAATATTTCGTTGAAGTATATCAGGCAAATTGTTGCAGCATTGAAAGATGAAGTGCCTGTTATTGTTTTTGCAAAAGGTGCCTGGTATAGTTTAAAAGAAATGGCAGAAACAGGTGCTGCCGGTTTGGGGATTGATTGGTGTATTGAGCCGCAATTAGCAAGACAGTTTGCAGGCAACAACATAACCCTGCAAGGAAATTTCGACCCTGCTAAATTATTATCACCAATTCCTGTTATTGAAAAAGAAGTGAAGAAAATGTTGCAGGCATTTGGAGGTACAAGGCATATTGCTAATTTGGGACATGGTATTTTACCGAATGTTCCGGTAGATCATGCAAGGGCTTTTGTAAACACAGTTAAAGAATTTCAAGTAAGTCAAAAATAAAAAAGCAAAAGTCAAAATTGTTTTGACTTTTTAATTTTGAATTTTTAATTCATGGTTAAAACTGAAACGAAAGAATTTAGAGGTGAATGGATAGATTTTATTTATTCATTGCAGGATAAAATTTGTGCAGCATTAGAAGCTGTTGATGGAAAAGCAAAATTCTTTGAAGAAGAATGGCAACGTCATTCAGATGGTACTGGCGGTGGCGGAAGAACAAGAGTTATTGCCAACGGAAATGTTTTTGAAAAAGGCGGTGTAAATGTTTCAACTGTTTTTGGGAATGTTACAGATGCCATGCGTAATCAATTAAAGTTGCATGGAGAGCAATGGTTTGCATGCGGATTGAGTTTGGTGATTCATCCTTCAAATCCTTTTGTGCCAACGGTTCACTGCAATTACAGATATTTTGAGTTGTATGAAAATGATAAAGTGATTGATAGATGGTTTGGTGGCGGAACAGATCTAACACCATATTATTTGATAGATGAGGATGCTATTCATTTTCATCAAACTTATAAAAATGTTTGTGATCAATTTGATGAAAGCTTTTATGGTCTGTTTAAAAAAGAATGCGATGATTATTTTGTAAACAAACATCGCAATAACGAGCGAAGAGGTATTGGTGGAATTTTTTACGATCATCAAAGACCAAGCGAAAAGCATGATTTAAACTTTTGGTTCAACTTCGGCAAGGCCTGCGGAAATGCATTTGTTGATGCTTATATTCCAATTGTAGAAAAAAGAAAAAATACTTCATTCACAGAACAACATAAATACTGGCAGGAAATAAGACGGGGAAGATATGTTGAATTCAATTTGATTCACGACAGGGGAACCATCTTCGGTTTAAAAACAAATGGAAGAACAGAAAGTATTTTAATGAGTTTACCGCCAACAGTTCGGTTTGAATACAACTATCAACCCGAAGCAGGAAGCGAAGAAGATAAGTTGTTGCAAGCTTGTTTGCATCCGAGAGAATGGATTTCATTAATCAATATCAGCGAAGAAGATTGGGCAAAAAAATCTAATAGTTGCTAATAATTAAAAATTCAAAATTAAAAAGTCAAAACAGTTTTGACTTTTCACGTTTAACTTTTGACTTATGTATTTACAACGCAGAAACAGAATATTAAGGCAATCATCAGCAATTCGTTCACTTGTTGCTGAAACTTCTTTATCACCGAACGATTTTATTGTTCCGTTATTTATTGATGAAGGAGAAAATGTCAAAACAGAAATTGCATCAATGCCGGGGTATTATCGTAACAGTTTAGATGTTACGGTGAAAGAAGTAAAGGAATTGTGGAGCATGGGTTTGAAAAGTGTCCTGATCTTCATTAAATGTAAAGATGAATTAAAAGATAATACAGGTTTAGAGGCTTGGAATGAAAATGGTTTAATGCAAAGAAGCATTAAAGCCATTAAAGATGCTGTGCCTGAAATGCTTGTTATGACTGATGTTGCATTAGATCCATATTCTTCTTATGGCCATGATGGAATTGTGAAAGACGGAGAAATTGTGAATGATGAAACAGTGGAAGCATTGGTAAAAATGAGTGTTAGCCATGCACGTGCAGGAGCAGATTTCGTTGCACCAAGCGATATGATGGATGGAAGAATTGCTGCTATCAGACAAGGTTTGGAAGAAAATGGTTTTACTAAAACAGGCATTATGAGTTATAGTGCAAAATATGCATCGTGTTTTTATGGCCCGTTCAGAGATGCATTGGATTCAGCTCCGGGTTTTGGCGATAAGAAAACGTATCAGATGGATTATGCCAACAGAACGGAAGCCGTAAAAGAAACATTGATGGATATTGAAGAAGGTGCGGATATTGTAATGGTAAAACCTGCAATGGCTTATTTAGATATTATTCGTGATGTAAAAAATGTTGTTGATGTTCCGGTGAGTGCATATAATATTAGCGGTGAATATGCAATGATCAAAGCTGCGGCAAAAATGGGTTGGCTAAATGAAGACAAAGCAATCTTAGAATCATTGATTGCTATTAAACGTGCCGGTGCAGATTTAATAGCAACTTATTTTGCAAAAGATGCAGTGAGGCTGATTAGGTGAATTGTGAATAGTCAATAGTGAATGGAATAAATTATTTTTTACATAAACTATTACTATGTTTTTAAAACTTAATCACCAAGGATTGGATATTTATACAGCTTCACGTTTGTTTGTTTTGGAATGTTACAAGCTAACTCAGTGTCTTCCAAATGATGAAAAATTCGGAATGATTTCTCAGATTAGGAGAGCTGCATTATCAGTTCACTTAAATATTGCTGAAGGAGCATCAAGAAAATCTGCAACTGAAAGAAAGCGATTTTTTGAAATTAGTAGAGGCTCTCTTATTGAGATAGATGCTGCTATTGATATTGCGAATGATTTAAATTATTTAAGCAACTTCAATATGATGATATTAGAAACTCAAATGGTAAAATGTTTTAAACTACTAACAGGGTTAATTAATAAACAATGAATTCACTATTCACAATTGACAATTCACAAAAATGAGTATTAACAAGAGTATAGAATTATTTTCCCGAGCACAACAATCTATTCCGGGTGGCGTAAATTCTCCGGTTCGTGCATTTAAAAGTGTGGGCGGAACGCCTTTGTTCATGAGTAAAGCAAAAGGCGCTTATTTATATGATGCAGATGGCAATCAATACATAGATTATATCGCATCATGGGGGCCGATGATTCTTGGTCATGCTCATGATGAAGTGATCAAAGCTATTCAGCAACAAACATTTCATTCAACATCATATGGTGCACCAACAGAATTGGAAATTGAAATGGCTGAATTAATCATCAGCATGTGTCCGAATGTTGATTTGATCAGAATGGTAAGCAGTGGCACAGAAGCTTGTATGAGTGCATTGCGTGTAGCACGTGGTTATACAGGAAAAAATAAATTCATCAAGTTTGAAGGATGTTATCACGGTCATGCCGATGCTTTTTTAGTAAAAGCAGGAAGCGGTTTGGCAACATTCAATATTCAAACTGTTCCCGGTGTAACCGCTGGTGTGGCAAATGATACGTTGACTTGTGCCTACAACGATTTAGAAGCTGTAAAGAAATTAGTTGCTGAAAATAAAAATGAAGTCGCCGCAATTATTATTGAACCTGTTGCTGGAAACATGGGTTGTATTTTGCCTGCTCCGGGATTTTTAGAAGGCATCAGAAAAATTTGTGATGAAGAAAATATTGTTTTCATTTTCGATGAAGTGATGACGGGCTTTCGTTTGTCTCAAGGTGGAGCACAACAAACATTAAATGTTGATGCTGATTTAGTGACTTACGGAAAAGTAATTGGCGGTGGTTTACCTGTTGGTGCTTTTGGGGGTAAAAGAAAAATTATGGAATGTGTGGCACCTGTTGGCAATGTTTATCAGGCTGGAACATTGAGCGGTAATCCCATTGCAATGATTGCCGGTTATACAACATTGAATATTCTGAAAAACAATCCGAATATTTATAAAGAGCTGGAAGAAAAAACAATCTATTTAAAAGATGGATTGAATAAAGTGTTGAGTGAATCAGGTGTTGATTATGTTATCAATCAATTCGGTTCTATGATAAGTGTTCACTTCAGTAAAAATCCTGTTACAGATTTTGCAAGTGCTGCAGCAGCGAACAATCAATTGTTCAACAAATATTTCCATGCCATGTTGAAACGTGGAATTTATTTACCACCTTCTGCATTTGAAAGCTGGTTCTTAAATAATGCTTTAACAAAAGAAGATTTAGATAGAACTATTGAAGCAACTTCATCTTCTTTAAAAGAAATTCTATAAGAAGGCAAAGGTGAAAAGTGAAAACCTAAAAGTAAATAACTAAACTTTTTGTTTTTGACTTTTCACTTAAGTAAATCACAAGGTTTTAAACCTGTATGTTTTTTAAATGCTGCTGAAAAGTGTGAGATAGATGAATAGCCTAATAGTGCAGAAACATCTGTTACGCTTAAACCTTTTTCGTACAACAAATATTTGGCGTGTTCCATTCTTTGTTGTTGATAAAAATCGAATATAGTGGTGCCGAATATTTCTTTGAAACCTTTTTTCAAATAACATTCATTCATGGCAACTTTTCTGCTCAATTCTTTAATGGTAATAGGATCTCCAATATGTTGCAATAAAATATCTCTTGCCTGGTAAATCTGTTCTTTGCTTCTGTCATCCGACAAGAATTTGCAAATAAATCCTTCTTCTTTCTCATCTACTAAACAATCTAAACTATATAATAACAGCTCATGAATCTTTGCATTTACAAAAATGTTCTCCAAAGCACCGGTATAGCTATGGTTTAGCAAAGAATCCAATACATTTCTCTTCTTATTGCATAAGGGAAATAATTTAGTGAATGCTGCCGGATGTTTAAATGCAAGTACTTCATCTTTCCTGTTACTCAACTTTACATTGTGGGTGAACTGGTGCAGAAAAGTAGAAGTAAAATGAAATATAAAAGTATCTACCGTTTGATGTTGGCCGTTGCAACTTTGCGGCAGGCTGCCACAATGCACGCAAACCTTATCTTCACAATACCGGTTACCTGCAATGCAAAATCTCAGTTCAAGATAGTTTTTATGCGGTTTTCTCTCGTCGTAATGGTACACCATCATACCTGTATCTTCCGCTACCCAGGGATGCTGTGCGTAATAACGGCTAATATTATACTGAATAGATCCCGGAATGTTTTGTTCTTTGCTGAACAGTAAATCCATACTCGGATCTATTCCTGCATTTTTATGCGCAGCTTTCAATATGTCTAATGTCTGTAACATTTGTATATGCAAATATACTAAGTCGGGTTGAAAAATCCAAGTCATGAAATTGTAAAGAATTGAGCATGCCGGAATAAATGAAAAAGACACCATTAGGTGGAAAATTAAGCCCTAACGAGGCTTTATCGGCGCCCGTTTTTGCTTATATTCGCTCCCTATATCAATTTCAATACAATTCAAGCAGGATAAGTATTATGAGCGAAGAACAAAAGCCCAATTATGGAGCAGATTCCATACAGGTTTTAGAAGGTTTAGAAGCGGTTAGAAAAAGACCCGCCATGTATATTGGCGATGTTGGCGTTAAAGGGTTACACCACTTAGTATACGAAGTAGTGGATAACTCTATAGATGAAGCATTGGCCGGTTATTGTAAGAATATTGTTGTAACCATTCATGAAGATAATTCAATATCGGTAGAGGATGATGGAAGAGGTATTCCTACAGGTATTAACCAAAAACAAGGAGTTAGTGCATTGCAAGTGGCCATGACCATTTTGCATGCCGGTGGTAAATTCGATAAAAATACCTATAAAGTAAGCGGTGGCTTACATGGTGTGGGGGTTAGCTGCGTGAATGCATTGAGTACGCATATGCATACAACTGTTTGCAGGGAAGGGAAAATTTTTGAGCAGGAATATAAAATAGGTATTCCTTTATACGATGTAAGAGAAATTGGAACAACTGATAAAACAGGTACAAAACAACATTTTTGGCCAGATAACTCTATTTTTCAAACCACCACGTATAACAAAGATATCCTGGAAGGAAGGCTAAGAGAACTGTCATACCTGAATCGTAAGATTAGCATTACTTTAAACGACCTGAGAGAGCAAAATGAAGATGGCTCGCATTATAGCAAAACATTTTACAGCGAAGGAGGGATTATAGAATTTGTTGAAATGTTGGATAAAACAAGCAACCGTAATCCTTTAATTGCAAAGACACTGTATTTTGAAGGGCACGATGAAGCTACCAATGTTGCTGTTGAAGTAGCGATGACTTACAATGACGATTTTAAAGAACATATTTTCTCTTACGTAAACAATATCAATACCATAGAAGGCGGTACACACGTAAGTGGCTTCAGAACAGCTTTAACTCGTGTGTTTAAAAGTTATGGTGATAAGGAAGGTTTATTTGAGAAAGCAAAAGTTGAAGTGGAAGGTGATGATTTCAGGGAAGGCTTAAGTGCCATCATATCTGTTAAAGTACCTGAACCCCAGTTTGAAGGACAAACAAAAACAAAGCTCGGTAACAGTGAGGTGAGTGGTATTGTTCAAACAACCGTTGGCAGGGCATTAGAAGCATATTTGGAAGAAAACCCTAAAGAAAGCAAAAATGTGATCTCTAAAGTTATTTTAGCGGCGCAGGCAAGGGTGGCGGCCAAAAAAGCAAGAGAACTGGTACAACGTAAAACAGTATTAAGCGGTGGCGGTTTGCCGGGTAAACTGGCCGATTGTAGTGAACGCGATGCTGAAAGATGCGAGTTATACCTTGTTGAGGGTGATTCGGCCGGTGGAACTGCAAAACAAGGCAGAGATAGAAGCTACCAGGCTATCCTTCCGTTGCGTGGTAAAATATTGAATGTTGAAAAAGCAATGGAACATAAGATCTATGAGAACGAAGAGATCAGGAATATTTTCACCGCTATGGGTGTAACTATTGGAACACCCGAAGATCCCAAGGCGTTAAACACTTCAAAGCTGCGTTATCATAAACTGATCATCATGACCGATGCCGATGTGGATGGCTCTCACATTGCAACACTCATTCTTACATTCATCTTCAGGTATATGAAAGAATTGGTAGAACAGGGCTATGTGTATCTGGCACAACCCCCATTGTATTTAGTAAAGAAAGGAAAAGAAGCAGAATATGCCTATAATGAAGAACAAAGAAAATCATTGATTGAAAAAATAGGTGGTGGAAAAGATGATAGTGTAACAACGCAACGTTACAAAGGTTTGGGTGAAATGAATGCCGACCAGTTATGGGAAACAACCATGGACCCGGCAAGAAGAACATTGAAACAAGTAACTATTGAAAGTGCTGCTGAAGCAGACAGGATATTTAGTATGCTTATGGGAGACGAAGTGGCACCCAGGCGTGAATTTATTGAAACACATGCCAAATACGCAAAACTGGATATTTAATATGTTTGCCCTGTATGCGTGTATATCGGTTCTAAAAAATGAATATATTGTATTGCATTTTATTAATAACGTTTAATTAAAACAACTATGGACACAAGCAAAATGATTAAAGCATATTGTTTAAAAACAAAAGAGAAAAATGTTCCTATGCAGGATGCAGTGATTACCAAAACTGCAAAAGGCGGTTATATGGCCAGCGGTCATGATGGGAAAGGAAATAAAATGGCTGCTATTTTAAGTGAAGCAAAAGCAAATCAGGCTGTAGCAGATGGCGTTGCTAAAAAAGGCTGGTAATTAGGTTTAATTTTTTTTATGAACCGTTGCAACAAACTGTTGCAACGGTTTTTTAATTCATCATTTCCCTGGCGCTTTCTATCGCAGCTGCAGATGGCTGCTCTCCACTGAGCATTTTGGCAATGGTAATCATGCGCTCATCATCGGTTAGTATTTTAATATTGGTTTTTATGGCATTGTTCTTTATTTCCTTAAAAACAAAATAATGAGCGTTGGCCTTGCCTGCTATTTGTGGCTGGTGAGTAATACAAATGATTTGCCTTTTACTTGCCAGATCTTTCATAATAATGCCTACCTGTTTAGCCGCTTCTCCGCTAATACCGGTATCTATTTCATCAAAGATCATGGTTGGTAAATCCATCTTTTCTGCTACCAGCGATTTTATACAAAGCATTAACCTGCTTAATTCGCCGCCGCTGGCCACTTTCCTTATAGGCTCAAATCGGTTGCTTTTATTGGCATCAAATAAAAAAACGATTTCATCTTTTCCAAACTCATTTATTGTACAGTTATTAATGCTTACTTTAATCCTGGCATTAGGCATACCTACCTGTGCCAGAAGATTGTTTATCTTTTCTTCAAGTGGTGCAGCTTGTTTTTTTCTGGCAGCAGAAATAAATTCAGCTTCTTTACCCAGCAAAACAAATAAAGAGTTTACCTGCGTTTCTTTTTGTGCAATAGCCTCATCAATATGCAAAACAGCTTCTAATTTTTGAAAGAGTGTATCTTTAATTTCCAATAATTCGCTGGTAGATTGTACACCATGTTTCTTTAATAGCTTATAACCTGCAGAAGTACGTTCGTTAATAAATGCTATTCTTTCTTCGTTAAAAAGAATGTTATTATTAATGCTGTTTAATTCCGAGCTAATGTCTTGTAGTTCTATCTGTGCAGATTGCAGCCTTTCAACAATTGCCTGCAATCCGGAGTGTACCTGCGAATATTGATTAAGTTGATTGATAAAATGTTTGAGCTGCCCAACAATGGGTTGTTCATTTTCTTTTAATTCAAAATAAATTCGGGAAAGAGTACTTTTAATAGATTCGCTGTTTAATAACAACTCCTGCTCTGCTTCTAATGTCTCCAATTCGTTTTCGTGTAAGTTCAATTCATCCAGCTCATTAAACAAAAACCGATTATAATCTGCTTCTTTTTGAAAATTTGTCTTGGTTGCCAGTAACTCTGCCAGCTCTGTTTTTGCTTTTTGCCATTGAGCATATGTAATACCAAATTTGGTTACTGCATCTAAATGATTGGCTAAAGCATCGATGATATTTCTTTGAAAATCGGCTTCTCCCAGTTCCAATGCATCAAATTGCTGATGCAGGTCAACCAGCAAAGACGCTAATGTTTTTAGTTGTTGTGTAGTGGCCGGTGTATCGTTTATAAAAGCCCTCGATTTGCCGTTTACAGCAATTTCTCTGCGTAATACAAGATCGGGTTCAACATCAAACTCATTTTCCTTCAGGAAAGAAAGAACCTTGTTTTTGTTCCCAATAATAAAAGTGCCTTCAATAAAGCATTTTTTTTCTTTGCTTACAAGTACCGAACTGTCTGCCCGTTCCCCCAGAATAAGATTCAATGCGCCCATTAAAATACTTTTACCCGCACCGGTTTCACCTGTAATAATGTTTAACTGATTAGAGAATGCAATCTCTATTTCATCTATTATGGCGTAGTTCTGTATATGGAGTTTTGAAAGCATAGTGACGGGGCGAATTTACGAATTGCACCATTTGCCGGCCTTTAAATTCAAAAAATGTTTATTCCCCTTTACAACGGGCTATGCCGGCCTTTGCTTTTTGATCAATAGAATTTTTATATTCTTCTTCTTCCATTTCCAGGCATTTTTTATAAAATGTAATGGCCTTTTGTTTGTCTCCTTTTCTTTCTTGTATCATACCAGCCTGTAATGCGGCTCTTGCAGCAAAATATTCCGGCCTTCTTTCTCCTAATTCTATTGTTTTATTATACCAGTACAGGGCTTCATCAAACTTGTTCATATCATCGTTAATGCGGCCAACCCTGTAGGCGAATTCTATTTTATCCTCTTCCCTGTCAAAATGATTAATGGTTTTGCCAATAAGTAGTTGCAGGGCTTCTTTGTTATAGCCGCCATCGTTCAGTAATCTTACTTTCAACAACAGGTTATTAGGCCATTCAGCATTATTCCTGGCTTCTTTTAATGCCTGTTTATCTGCATCTGCAATTGTTCCGCCTTTGTTTATAATATTTTTCCTTGCCATTTCCGCAGCAGGCATATTGCCTTGCAGGTAGTAAGCCCAGCTTATTTTTTGATACACATCTTTTATATAAAACTTCCCTCTGAATGTATTTACATACTTTTCAAAATGAACAATGGCATCTTTGGTATCTAAATGATACAAATAATTAAATCCTAACTCAAAATCCCATACGGGTGTTTGCAAATAGTCGACCGATTTATTTCTATTGAGAATGATCTCTTTTGCAATATCGGGCTGTTTAAAATTTTTGGTGAGGTTTGCAGCCATATATGCAAATAAATGGTTGTCTATAAGGTCTAATTTTTTAGCTGTAATGAACTGAATGGTTTCTGCTTTTTTATTTTCAAGGTGAAATTGCAGGAAGCAATAGGCAAATACACTTTCGTTATTCATGAGCCTCCCCCAGTTATCCTGGTTGTATACAAAATCTCTAACCAACTGCATACCTTCTGTTATGGAACCCTTTAACCCTAAAATACCTGCCAGCCATTTATATCCTTGGGGAATTGTGCCTACAATTGCCTCTATTCCTCCGTATAATAAATTATTTGGTGTAAATGCGGGAAAAGCCTTCCTGTTTTCCTTAATAAGCAAGTAAGACCTTCTAATATCCCATGCGGCACTCCATGTTTCACCAAATTTAATTTCCAGGCTGCTTTTTTGCATGTATAACATGCTTAAACAATAAAGTTTTAAAGGAGAAGAGGATGGGCCTTCTTTCACAATATCAATCCTATTATCCAGTACAGGTTTCAGCCTTTTATATTCAACGGGGTCCTCATTTAAAAAAAGCGTAAAAAAGTCAATATAATTCTCAAGATAAAGCGGAATGATGTTTTCAGGGTTCTGTTGTTGGGCTTTTGCCAGCAACGGTTTGGCAGCACCAAATTTTAATTTTGTTATTTCTGTATAAGCCTGTTGACAGATATTGTTAAAATCGAAGGTGCCGGCGGCTTTTGCATAAACTGTAAGAAGAAAAAGAAAAAATATGAAGACTGCTTTTTTCATGTGTATCGAAAATAACAAAGGGCAATCATTATTGAATTGCCCTTTGTATAATTTATGTTTTTCTTCTGGTTTATTTCACTTCTATGCTGTCGTTCAAATCGGCGTCAACCAAAATCCTTCCGCAATTTTCGCAAACAATCACTTTTTTGTGCATTCTTATCTCGCTCTGGCGTTGAGGAGGGATAGCATTAAAACAACCGCCGCAGGCATCTCTTTCTACCGGTACAACGGATAAGCCATTTCTATAACTTTTGCGAATGCGATCGTAACTGTATAATAAACGCTCATCAATTTCTTTCCTGGCATCATCGCTCAGTTTTTTGAAGTGTTTCTCTTCTTTTTCGTTTTCTACGATGATTTTTTCCAATTCCCCTTTTTTATGATTTAAAACACCTTCTTTAGTACTAATCTGTTTTTTTGCAACTTCCAGCGCTTTTACTTTCTCGGCCATTTCTTCATTGGCATCCTTAATATGTTTTTCAGCCAGTTTCATTTCCAAATTCTGCATCTCAATCTCTTTCTCTATGGCTTCAAACTCGCGGCTGTTTTTAACGTTGCTGCTTTGTTTTTCGTATTTTTTAATTAACGCTTCACTTTCTTTAATGGCATTTCTTTTTCCCTCAATAAACTCGGTAACCCCGTTAATCTCTTCTTCAATCCTGTTTTTACGGCTATTTAAACCTGTTATTTCATCTTCAAGGTCGTTTACTTCCATTGGTAATTCACCTTTCAGGATTTCAATTTCATCCAGCTTGCTGTCAATTTTCTGAAGTTTAATTAACCCAACTAATTTTTCTTCTACTGAAAATTCTTTAACTGCTGCCATGTTCAAGTTTTAATTTACGATGTACAATTTACGGTTTTGTAGCAGACCCCGTTATAAAAAATACTGAACGGGATTTGTATTTACACTGCTTTTAAGGACGGCAAAAGTAGGGAATTTTAACCGTAAAAGCTCAACCAATAAATCGGGGGTGAATTGCTCCGTTTCCCAATGGCCAATGTCTGCCAGGATTAATTGACTGTCGGCTTCAAAAAATTCATGGTATTTTATGTCTGAAGTAATGTAAACGTCTGCACCGGCAGATTTGGCTTTCTGAATTAAAAAACTGCCTGACCCGCCACAAATGGCCACTTTTTCTATGTTTTTACTTAAAAACGGGGTATGCCTGATGATTTTCAACCCAAAATGATGTTGCAGGAATTGAAAAAAGGCTTTTTCGGTTTGGGGTTGCGTAAGCTTGCCAATTAAGCCACTCCCGGTAGTTTGAAGCTGATTTTCAAGCTGAATAATATCGTAAGCCACTTCTTCATAGGGATGGGCCATTTTCGTGGCATGTACTACTTTGTGCTGTAGCCAGGTGGGAAAAACAACTTCCAGCCGGGCTTCCGGTTCAGTATGCCGTTGCCCAACTGCCCCAACAAAAGGATTGGTTCCTTTCATTGCCTTAAATGTTCCGTTGCCGGAAACGGAGAAACTGCATTCAGCATAATTACCAATATGGCCGGCACCGGCTTCAAAAATGGCGGCTTGCAATTTTTCCAAATGATCAACCGGAACAAAAACAAATAATTTCAACAATTGATGTTGTTTGGGCACCAATATTTTTTGCTCTATCAATCCCAATTTATCAGCGATCATTTTATTAACGCCGGTATGAATATTATCTAAATTGGTGTGAATGGCATAAATGGCAATATCATTTTTAATGGCATTAATTACGGTTCTCTCCACATAGTGTTTGCCTGTGATTTTTTTTAATCCGCTAAAAACAATCGGATGATGTGCTACAATTAAGTTGCATTTTTTTTCGATGGCTTCTTTAACAACTGCTTCAGTGGCATCCAGGGTACAAATAATACCGGTACATTTCCATGAAGCATTCCCCGTAATTAATCCGCAGTTATCATAACTTTCCTGCAGAACGGGATGTGCTGTTTGCTCTAAAACATCAATAACCGAAGCAATGGTAATATCTTTCGTTTCCATTCATTAAAATTATTTCTTTTGTACACATGGAGCAGCAAAGTTTTTTTAATTACAATGGAAAACTGTTTTTAGAAAATGAGAAAACAGTTTCGGTGAACGATCGCTCTTTTCGTTATGGCGAAGGTTGTTTTGAAACAATGAAAATGCAGAATGGGAAAATCCTGCTTCAGGATTACCACCTGGAGAGATTGAATAATTCTTTGCAAAGAATGCGCTTTGTTAAAATAGATTTTTTCAATTCTGTAAAACTGATAGAGCAAATTCAACAGCTTGCTCAAAAAAACAAGCATGCAGGCCTCGCAAGGATACGGTTAACGGTTTCAAGAGGAAATGGCGGTTTGTATGAAATTCCACAATCGCCCCCTAATTACAGTATTCAAACTTGGGGTTTGAGTGAATCGGCCAACCGGTTGAATGAAAATGGATTGGTGATTGATGTTTATAAAGATGCTATAAAAGTTGCCGATAAGTTCTCTTCTATCAAATGCAATAACTATTTAAGTTATGCAATGGCGGCTGTTTGGGTAAAAGAACAAAAATTGAATGATGCCTTGCTGTTGAATCAGTTTGGTAGAATTACAGATGCAACGATTGCTAATGTTTTTATAGTGAAAGGGAATACTATTAGAACACCTGCTTTAACGGAAGGTTGTGTGCATGGCGTGATGCGAAGATTTTTAATTGAGCAATTGAAAAAAAGTGATCTTATTGTTGAAGAAACCAAGCTATCGGTAGCAGATATTGAGCAGGCCGATGAAATTTTTTTTACAAATGCCATTGCCGGAATAAAATGGATAAGCAGCTTCGGAAGTATTCATTACACCAATAAAGTGGCATCTGATCTTTTTAAAAAAATAATAGAGCCTTTGCTTTACTAAACTTTTCTATAATTGAGCTGTTATTGGTAAAAATAATTTGAATGAAGCCCAGGGTAAACATCATGTGGTTTAGAAGAGACCTTCGCCTAACTGATAATGCTGCATTGTATTATGCATTGAAAAGCAATCTGCCTGTTCTCCCTGTTTTTATTTTTGATAGGATTATTTTGGATAGACTGGAAGATAAAAATGATAAACGAGTTCAATTCATACACGCTGCATTGGAAGAAATGCAAAGTGAATTAGTGAAGATGAATAGTAGTTTGCATGTATTGCATGCTACTCCAATAGATGCTTTTAAGCAATTGCTTTCTACTTATGAAATTGAAAATGTTTTTACCAATCATGATTATGAATTGTATGCAATAGAAAGAGATGCTGCAATTGCGGAATTGTTGAAACAATATGAAGTGAAGTTTCATTCCTTTAAGGATCAGGTAATTTTTGAAAAAGATGAAGTGCTGAAAGATGATGGGAACCCTTATACGGTGTTTACTCCTTACAGTAAAAAATGGAAAGCCGCTCTCAAGCCATTTCATGTAAAAGCGTATCCTATAGAAAAATATGGTAGCAACTTTTTTAAGCAAGATGAAATTTCACTTCCATTACTTCAAGAAATTGGGTTTATAAAAACAGGAGCAATTTTTCCGGCTAAAGCATTGAACGAAGCCATCATTTCAAAATACAAAGAACAAAGGGATTATCCTGCCATTAAAGGAACTTCGCAGTTAAGTGTGCATTTGCGTTTTGGAACGGTTAGTATACGCGAACTTGCAAAGAAAGCATTGGAACTGAATGAAAGTTTTTTAAATGAACTGATCTGGAGAGATTTTTATCAGATGATCATCTTTCATTTTCCATATGTTCAGAAAAACCAATCATTCAAAAAAGAATATGATTTAATCATATGGCGCAATAATGAAAAAGAATTTCAAAAATGGTGTGAAGGAAATACAGGTTACCCGATTGTTGATGCAGGCATGAGAGAATTGAACGCAACTGGTTTTATGCATAATAGAGTGAGGATGATTGTTGCTTCATTTCTTACCAAACACTTGTTGATTGACTGGCGATGGGGGGAAGCGTATTTTGCAAAAAAATTGTTGGACTTTGATTTTGCAGCGAACAATGGTGGCTGGCAATGGGCGGCAGGCAGCGGTTGCGATGCGGCTCCTTATTTCAGAGTGTTTAATCCCACTTTGCAAACAGAAAAGTTTGATAAAGATCTGCGTTACATAAAAAAATGGGTGCCTGAATTAAATTCTTTCGATTATCCTGTTCCTATTGTAAAACATGAAGATGCCAGAAAACGTTGTTTGGAAGTATACGCTAAAGCTTTGAAAAGAATATAATTTCTGTGTAACTCTGCGATAAACCCTTTTCTCTGTATTAGTCGGTCTTAATAAAGAGAAATTAATCAATAAAAATATTTTCAGTTGAATCGTGTTTTGTGTTGTGTATTTGATGATATACTTCCATCAATTTCAAAACAGCTTTTCTTCCATCTTCTCCAAGGTATTTTGAATAATCGTTTACGTATAAATTAATGTGTTGCCGCATTACAGCTTCACTCATTTCCTGTGCATAGTATTTAATGTATTCACTCAATTCTGTTTGATAATGTTCAAATGCATAAGCGATGCTTTTCTGAATGAGTGCATCAACTTGTAAACTTATTTTCTCGTCAACACGGTTGTTTACAACAATGCCACCAAGCGGAGTGGGCACTTTAATGGTTTCTTCCCAATATTCTCCCAGGTCAACAACTTTTTTTAAACCCTTTTGCTGATACGTAAATCTGTTTTCATGAATGATTACACCGCAATCAACTTCTTCATTTAACACAGCATCTTCAATTTCATGAAATACTTTGAACACTTTATTTTTTGCATTAGGATAAGCTAAAGAAAACAGCATATGTGCCGTTGTATTTACTCCGGGAATAGCAATGGTTTTACCGTCCATTGTAAATGGCTCATTGTCTATTTTTTTTGTAATTAGAAGTGGTCCAACACCCTTACCTAAGGCGCCACCGCTATTCAATACTTTATATAAATGTGCAATTAAGGGAAATACACCATAGCTGATCTTTGAAAAATCCAGTTTTCCCTGCAATGCCCACTCATTCAGTGTTTGCACATCTTCCAAATACACTTCAAAATCCAAACCTCCGGTATCAATCAGTTTGTTTACCAAAGCATCAAAGATAAAAGTGTCGTTAGGGCAGGGGGAAAAACCAAGTGAAAATTTCAAGTTGTAAGTTTTAAGTACAAAGTTATAAGTATGAGCCTTTTGCTTTAAGCATTTAGCGTTATTTAAGCTTATACAATTTGTTGATCAGTAACAACAAAGTTTTATTTAAGTTTTCAATACTTTCCTTCAAGAGCCAGTTTGTTTTATCTCTTTCTCCTACCACATTACTTACACTCCTAATCTGCAAAAAAGGCACATTCATTTCCCTGCACACATAATGTAGTGCTGCACCTTCCATGCTTTCTAGTGTTGCATTATACTTTTTTACCAGTTGCTGTATTCTTTCAGGGTTTGTAGATATTTCATTTACCGTAATTCCATTTGCTACCGGCAATTTCAGCAGGTTATATTTCTTTAACCATTGGTTGGGTAATTTTCTTTTTTCAAAAGGATGATAGCTGCTTTTCTCCAATTTCAGATCAAAAATATCTTTCCATTTGTTTTCTTCTTCCACGCCAGTGTCTCCTAAATTTTCTTCATTCACTACAAACACTTTCCCTAAAGCGGTTTTAGGGTTATATGTTCCGGCAATACCGGCTTGTATAATTAGGTCTGGTTTCTCTTCGTAGATGAGTCTTGTTACAGAAACGGCCGTAGACAACATACCAACACCACTTTGATGAAATACCACTTTCAACCTATCGCTATTATGGGTATACAAAGAATCAATATCTAAGAAAGAAGGCATCCATTCGCCTGTAGTAGCTGCTGTAACAATTACTTTCATGGCTTGTGAAGGTCGTTTTTTTAACGATTTTAGGCATAAAAAATTTCTCTGTTTATATTTGCACCCTTAAAATTGAATGGAAGCGATGGTGTATTTAACAAGGGTAGAACATTTTAATGCTGCACATAAATTATTTAACCCCAACTGGAGCAGGGAGAAGAATGAGGCTGTTTTTGGGGTGTGTGCCAATGAAAACTGGCATGGGCATAATTTTGATCTGTATGTAACGGTGAAAGGCGAGCCTGATACTGATACCGGGTTTATTATGGATGTGAAGAAATTAAGCAGGCTTATTAAAGAACATGTAACAGATAAACTGGATCATAAAAACCTTAACCTGGATGTTCCTTTTTTAAAAGGGAAAATGTGCAGTACGGAAAACCTGGCAGTTGGTATATGGAATGAGTTGATTCCCCATTTGCCGGAGCAGGTGCAATTACACTGCATTAAGTTATACGAAACACCAAGAATCTTTGTAGAGTATTTTGGATAGAAAGTATTCGTCATTCCGAACTTTATTCGGAATCTTTTCTAATGAGATCCTGAATCAAGTTCAGGATGACAATAAAAAAATCCCAGCAAATTTTGTTGGGATTTTTATATTACAAATTTCACTTTTCACAATTCACCTTTCACATTCATTATTTCAACAAGCCTTTTGGCACCGGTTTTTCTAACAAATATTTATAAATGAACTTTGTTTTCAGGTTTGCGAAATGATTGTTTCTGGCCGGAAGATTAGGCCAGCCGTGCCTTCCGCCGGGATACAACATAAATTCAAAATCTTTTCCCTTGTCTTGCAGGGCACCAATTAGCTGAATACTGTTTTGCATATGAACATTATCGTCCATAGTACCATGAACAATTTGTAAAACGCCTTTGTATTTATCAACGTATTTCATTACGCTACTGGTTGCATAACCCTGCTCGTTGTCTTTAGGCAAACGCATATAACGTTCGGTATAGTGGCTATCGTACAAATGCCAATCTGTAACACTTCCTCCGGCCATGCCATGTGTAAACACATCAGATCCGTAGGTTAAAGCATAGCAACTCATATACCCGCCGTAGCTGAAACCGGTGATGCATATTTTGGTTGAATCTGCTCCGCCGTTTTTAATGAACCATCTTGCCATGGCTTTATAGTCCTGCATTTCCCAATAACCTAGGTTCTGAAACATATAATTCACGCCTTCTTTGCCAAAATGCCCGCTGGCACGGTGATCGAAAGCAACCTGTATTAACCCTTCTTTTGCATAGAATTGCCTGTTAGGGCTCCAACTCCAGTTATCCATAACGGTGCCTGCATTAGGTCCGCCATAAATACTGATGAGCATAGGATATTTTTTATTCTTATCAAAGTTCAAAGGCCAGGTAACCAATGCCGGTAAATCGTATAACCCATCATCACTTTTAATTCTAATCAGTTCTGTTTTGGCCATATTGTAATTATCCATTTCATTGCCTTTGCTATCGCCTAATTCTTTTACAATTTTTCCTTTACTGTCAACCAGCGTTATTCTGCTTGGTGTAAGTGCATTGTTGTAAGTAGTGATGAAATATTTTGCTGTAGGAGAGAGGCTAATGAGGCTATGGTTGTATTCGCCAAAAGTTAATCTTGTTAAATTGCTTCCGTTGAATTTAACGCTGTACAGATCTGTTCTGGCTGTATTTTCCCTGCTTCTTGCCGTGAAGTAAATGGTTTCTGTTTTTTCATCAATGAAGCGGATGCCTGTTACTGTATATTTACCGGAAGTGATAGCATTCTTAAAACTGCCATCTGCATTGTATAAATACAAATGATTCCATCCTGATTTATCACTTTGTGCAATGAAGCCTTTATTGTTTTCCAAGAAATTAATTCTGCCCCCAACTCTGTCTTCCAAATCAATCCACGTTTTTTGTGTTTCATCATACACCGTTTTTTTTGAACCTGTTGTTGTGTTGATTTCATAGATAGTTAAATGATCCTGGTTCCTGTTCATCCATGGCAACCATAATTGATTGTTGTGCCAGAAAGGCCATCCGAAATATTGGTCTTCTTTCTCATTAAAATCTGCCCAAATAGTCTTTCCTCCTTCGGCATTTACAAAACCAATTTTTACTTCCGGGTTCTTATCGCCTGCTTTCGGGTAACGTGTTTCTTCTAAAAATCCATGTTGCCCATCGCTGTTATAAATAGGGAACATCGGCACCATGCTTTCATCAAAATGTGCATAAGCAATGGTTTTGCTATCGGGGCTCCACCAAAAAGCCCTATAACGTGTTGGCCTTCCGTAGATCTCTTCAAAATATACCCAGCTTGCATAACCGTTCAATGTGGTGGCACTGCCATCGCTTGTTAATTTTGTTTCTTTCCCTGTATTTAAATTAATAGAATATAAGTTGTTGTTCTTGGTATAAGCAACATAGTTGCTGTCTGGGGAAAAAGTTGGATTTTTCTCTTCGTCTTTATCGTTGGTTAACCTTTTCTCTACGCCGTTATTAAAGAAAAACAAATCATTATCTTTTGTGTAAACAGTTTTTCCTGAAAGTGCTGCAGGGCTTTCCTGGCCAAAACCGCCTCTTCTGCCGGCGCCTGTTATTTCTGTACCCAAGGAAGTGATGGTGTAGGTTCCTTTTTTAATATCATACAGATAATTTTTAACTGCCGAATCCGGATGAATTTTCTGATTGAGTACAACATGTTCATCATCTATCCATTTTACAACCCTTGGTAAACTGTTGTAGAAGTTGTTCGGAATCTTTCCTGCAGTTAGGTCTGCATCGTTAAAATCTTTTTTTTGTGCAAATGCACAGGAAAAGAAAAATAGCCCCGAGGCAGCAACGATTATTTTTCGCATAGCAATAAAATGATTTAAAACTATGAAGATAGGGCTCGGCAAATAATTAGGGTAATTTTTTTGATTAGCGATGAAATCGCCACTCGTTTCGTTGTATCCATTTTTTTTCACCCGTAAACTTCACTTCCTTTCTGCTAACAAACAATGTGTCGCTTATCACATAGATATGTTTTATGATGGCATTTTTATGATCGTTGCCGTCTTTACCTTTCTTTTCTGTTTCAATCTGTAATGAACCGTCTGTGTTCAATTGCCTACGGGTTACCAAAGCATCATCAATCGTGTTGGCTTCTGTGTTGATGTTGATGGTGTCGTTCCCGTTTGCTTTTGGTTCTTGCGGATAATCATATTGTAGAATAATGAACCTGTTTTGCACAATAGCTGTAATATTCGCCGGCATAGTAAAAGGCTTTCCGCTGGTATAATCCAGGTAGGTTAATGATCCTTTCCAAGCACCATTGATTTTTGCGAAATCTTTGATAGCAACTTTTTGTGCCTGTAAAATATTTGCAAAACAGAATGCGGCTAATAAAAGAAATTGTTTCATATGTTTTAACATTAAAACATATAAAGCAACCAAATGGTTCAAAAAAATAACTTTATTTGGCCGGAGTAAATTTCCCTACTTTAAAGTACTGCAGTGTTACCTTTCTCAAATAAGCATAAATGGCCCAGAGGCCTGACCGCTTCATGTGTGTGCATGATCCAGGGTATGATTGTATTGCAACCTTTAAGGCCTATGGTACTACTGAAACTTGTACAGTAGTCATTCTACTGCTCATATTTCTATGCACTGTAGCTTATTAAAGAAAAAGACAAAAGGCGCTGAATATCCTTTTGTCTTGATTTTTTGCTCCACTTTTTATCAGAGGAAAAGTGGAATAATATTTTATTAAACTCACCTTCTACTTCTATATCACCACATTCACCATTTTGTTTTTTACGAAGATGAATTTTTTAACAGGTTTATCTTCCACCCATTTTTTTACAACATCGTTACTCAACACAATTTGTTCAACCTGTTCTTGTGTAGCATCTAATGCAATGTTGATGTTTGTTCTGAGTTTACCATTAATACTTACCGGATATTCTTTTGAACTTTCTACCAGATATTGCGGATTGAAGGTTGGGAAACTTGCATCTAAAATTGTTGTGGTGTTGCCCAATGCATGCCATAATTCTTCTGCAATATGCGGTGCATAAGGAACGAGCATGATCAATAACGGTTCTAAGATTTCTCTTTTATTGCATTTTGCATCTACCAATTCATTTACCGCAACCATGAATGCACTCACTACTGTATTGAAAGAAAAACGTTCTGTATCTTCTTCAATTTTTTTAATGGCTTTGTGTAAGATTTTTAATTCGGCATCCGTTGCTTTTGCTTCGTTCCAAACCTTACCTTTTATTTCATCAAAAAATAGGCGCCATAATTTTTTCAGGAACCGATGCACCCCTTCAATGCCTTTGGTATCCCAGGGTTTGCTTTGCTCCACCGGACCTAAGAACATTTCATACATTCTGAAAGTATCGGCACCGTATTTTTCACATAGACTGTCAGGATTAACCGTGTTGAATTTTGATTTACTCATCTTCTCCACTTCAGCACCGCAGATATATTTTCCATCTTCTAAAATATAATATATCTGTTCTCCACCCATCCATTCAGTAAATCTATCAAGATCAAGTTCTATTCCATCAACCATATCTACATGAACATGATGTTTAGTGACTTTTAATTCGGAATTTTCCCTAATCTCATATTTGAAGTCTGGTAAATATTGTTGGATGTATTGTGTGGCTTCAATAATGTTATCTTGAATTGATAATAGTTTTTCATAATGAAGTTTTGAAACAAAAATTCTCCCTCGATAATTAGTACCAATATTATTTAAGTTTATCCCAAAAACGAATCTGCTATTTCCTGTTATCATTCCCTGATTCACCAATTTTTTAAATGGTTCGTCAAAACTGATATAACCTAAGTCGTACAAGGCTTTCGTCCACATACGGCTGTACAATAAATGTCCCACTGCATGTTCCGTTCCGCCAATATACACATCCACCTGATTCCAATAATCTGTTGCTTGTCTGCTTGCAAATTCGGTTTCATTTTCGTTATCCATATAACGCAAAAAATACCAACTGCTGCCTGCATAACCGGGCATGGTATTGGTTTCCAATAAACCCCCAGCCCCTAAAGGGGTGTTGAAATTATTGTATTGATTTACCCATTCATTAATATTTGCAAGCGGGCCTTCACCTTCCGGTCCGGGGCTATAATTTTTTACTTCAGGAAGTGTAAGTGGTAATTCGCTTTCAGGAAGTGGATATGCAATTCCATCTTTCCAAATAATCGGGAATGGTTCTCCCCAATAACGCTGGCGGGAGAAAGCGGCATCACGCATTTTAAAATTGGTCTTGCGTTTGCCAATGCCCATTGCTTCTAATTTGTTCACCACAATGTCAATAGCATCTCTCATCACAACGCCATTCAAGAAATCGCTATTCTCCAACACAGCATCTTTCGTTGCATTCGCTTCTTCACCATTAAAATATGCACCAATAATATTCGTGATCGGAATATTGAAATGTTTAGCGAATTTGAAATCTCTTTCGTCACCGCAAGGCACAGCCATGATAGCTCCCGTGCCATAACCTGCCAACACATATTCAGAAATCCAGATGGGAATTTGTTTTTGGTTGAAAGGATTGATGGCATAAGCACCAGTAAAAACGCCGGTAATTTTTTTCTCCGCCTGGCGTTCTCTATCGCTTCTGCTTTTTACATACGTGATATATTCTTCAACAGCTTCTTTTTGTTCTGCAGAAGTAATGCTTTCCACCAATTCATGTTCAGGAGCGATCACCATAAAATCAACTCCGAAAATGGTATCGGGACGAGTGGTGTAAACAACCAGACCATTGACCATAGACGATGAACCATAGACTTTGAACTCAATTTCAGCACCTGTGCTTTTACCGATCCAGTTGGTTTGCATTTCTTTCATCGCTTCGCTGAAATCCACTGTTTGCAAGCCTTGCAGTAATCTATCGGCATATTCTGTAATCCTTAAATACCATTGACGCAATTTCTTTTTCACAACCGGATGACCGCCACGTTCACTAACACCGTTCACCACTTCATCATTTGCTAAAACCGTTCCCAATGCTTCGCACCAATTCACTTCACCATAACCACAAAACGCTAAGCGGTATTGCATTAAAATTTCTTGCTGCGTTTTTTCATCGAAGGCTTTCCAATCAGCAGAAGTAAATTTTGAATTTTGAATTTTGAATTTTGAATCCGAAGGTTGAAAGCTTGCATCAGGAATTTCATGGTTCACATTTCCTTCTTTTTCAAATGCAGCAACCAACTGTGTTATGCTTTCAGCCTTTTGCGTTGTGCGATTAAAATATGAATTGAATAATTGTAAAAAGATCCATTGTGTCCATTTATAATATTGAGGATCGCAGGTTTTTACTTCTCTGTCCCAATCATAACAAAAGCCAATCTTATCCAATTGTTTCCTGAAGTTGTTGATATTGTTTTCTGTAGAAACCGCCGGATGAATGCCATGTTCAATAGCATATTGTTCTGCAGGTAAACCAAACGCATCGTAACCCATTGGGTGCAATACATTAAAACCTTTCAGCCTTTTATACCGTGCATAAATATCACTGGCAATATAGCCCAACGGATGGCCCACATGCAAACCTGCACCACTTGGATACGGGAACATATCCAACACATAATATTTAGGTTTGGTAGAAACATTCGATACTTTGTATGCTTTGTTTTCTTTCCATCTTCTTTGCCAATCTGCTTCAATTCTCTGAAAATTGTATTCCATATGCTAAAGTGAAAAGTGAAAAATGAAAAGTAAAAAATTGATTTCTCCTTTTAAATTTTTCATTTTAGTTTTTAATTCTTTAAGTCCGCAAAAATCGGGTTTCTTTAATAAAAAATGTTGCCTCATTTTCAGAAGCAACATTTCTCAGTGTGTTTTATGAGATTCCAAATTAAATCTGCTTATCGGCAGACAGGTTTGGAGTGACGATTTCAGGCTTCAAGTTTCGTGTCGACACGAAACTTGGCGATTAGAGTTCAGTAATGATTAGTTCAAAACCTCGGCTGTTTTTTCAATATCAAATTTATCAGGTAATTCTTTGATCTTGCTCCAACCGCCCAAAACATTTCTCAAATTATGGATGCCCTGGCGTTTAATAAAGGAAGCTGCAATAACGCTTCTGTAGCCGCCGGCACAATGCACATAAATGTTTTGATTATCTTCTAAATTAGCCATGCTGCCGGGGTCTGTTGCCAGGTCGTTCAGGGGAATGTTGGTTGCCTGTTTTAAGTGTCCGCTGCCAAACTCGGCTTCTTTTCTTACATCTATCACTACCAGGTTTTCATCGAAAGGAATATCCATGGCCAGTTCATCGGCTTCCACATCAATAATCATATCTGTTCTTTCGCCTGCTTCTTTCCATGCTGTATAACCGCCTTTTAAATATCCGGCAAAATTTTCAAAACCAACACGGGCTAAGCGTATGATGGTTTCTTTTTCCTTTCCTTCTTCCGTAACCAATAAAAATGTTTTATCGAACGGTAACAAACTTCCTGCCCATTCTGCAAACCTTCCTTCCAAACCAATGAAAACAGATGTAGGAATAAAGCCTTGCGTAAAAATGCCTGCAGGTCTTGTATCTATAATAAGCATGTTTTGGTTCAGTGCTTTTTGTTTGAATTCTTCCACACTCAAAGCTTGCAAACCTTTTTCCAGAACGGCATCCAGGCTTTCGTAGCCTTCTTTATTAATTTTTGCATTGATAGGGAAATATTGTGGTGGTGCAGCCAAACCTTCTGTTACTGCTTTAACAAAAGCTTCTTTGGTTTGCTGTTGCAAAGCATAGTTTGTTTGCTTTTGTTCGCCAATGGTGCTGTATGTTTCCGGGCCAAGATTTTTACCGCAACTGCTGCCAGCCCCATGGCCTGGGTACATGATTACATCATCGGCCAACGGAACGATCTTGTTTTGTAAACTTTCATACAACATTCCGGCAAGATCTTCCATGGTAAGCTCCTCTCCTTTCTGAGCAAGATCGGGCCTGCCAACATCTCCAACAAACAAGGTATCTCCTGTAAATACGGCGTGCGGTTTGTGTTCTTTGTTTCTTAACAAATAACAACTACTTTCCAAGGTGTGGCCGGGTGTATGTAATACTTCTATGGAAAGATTACCGATAGAAAATTGTTCCCCGTCTTTAGCAATATGTACCGGAAGTTTTGTAATGGTATCCGGGCCGTATACAATTGTGGCGCCGGTTGCTGTAGCCAGGTCTAAATGCCCACTTACAAAATCGGCGTGAAAATGAGTTTCGAAAATGTATTTAATTGTAGTTTTTCTGCTGTTGGCCAACTCCAGGTACACATCAATGTCCCTGAGGGGGTCTATTATTGCTGCTTCGCCATTGCTTTCAATATAATATGCAGCTTCACTTAAACAGCCTGTGTATAATTGTTCAATATGCATATACGGCTTTTTGGCAAAAATACAAGCTTATTGTTGCGGGCTTGTGATAGTGATCAGAAAAGTTTTGTTGAAAAGGGGAAAATAAAAAACCCTGTATGAAACAGGGCTTTTTATTAAGGTTTGGTGATTGTAGTTTAATCTAACAGATCATTAATGAATTTTACCACTTCGTTTAAATAGGCATAATTCACTGAATAATGAATGAATTTGCCGTTACGGGTTGTGATTACCAATCCTGCTCTGCGAAGAATTGCCAAATGTTGCGAAGCCACGGATTGTTCCAAGCGAAGTTTTACATAGATGTCTGTAACGATCATTTTCTTTTGCTCGTCGATCAGTTTTAAAATCTGCTGACGGAGCTTGTGGTTCACCGCACGTAAAACAAGTGCTGCTTTTTTTGACTTCAGTAAATCTATTTTAACTGAAGGCCTGCCGTTGTTGAGCGTCAACGTGTGCTGTTCTTTTGACATAAACACTGATTATGGGTTAACAAAATAGGGTCGGTAAAGGTATACAATTAATTTTTTAATTGTATATTTTTATAGTCGAATTTAATTTCTTTGTGTACTATAAAAATCTTTTAAATAATAAGGCTCGCTGTAGGCAAGGCTTTGAAAACATTGACGTTGAAAATAATTTAATGAGATTTTAATTAAATGCTCCGGCAGGTAATTGTCGTTAGTGATGTATGCATTAGATGTATCAAACAATCTGCCTATTTTTTGAGCACCATTACCGAAAAAAACAATGCGGTTTGAACGTAATGTTTCAGATAAGAAGTCTTTATCGAGAATTGCTGCGAAGGGCTCTTTTATATAGTTTAATTCCGCATCATATAATGCGGTGAATACTTCCATTCTTCTTGCATCTATCATTGGGCAATACAAAAAATTGCTTGCATTGGTTTGTGTGCTGATAGCGCCAAAGGCCATCAGATCAAGTGTATTGATAGTGATCAGGGGTTTGTTTAAAGCATAGCAAATACCTTTTGCAGAGGCCATGGCTACACGGAGGCCTGTATAACTGCCGGGGCCATATACCACAGAAACCGCATCAATCGCATTTAGTGAAATTTGCAGTGTGTTACACATGTTCTGAATGGCCGGCTGTAAAAAAGCAGCATGATTTTTTTGTTCTGCATTTGTTTCAATAGCTAATATATTTTCATCCTGTGCTAAAACAACTGATGCATTTTCAAGAGCGGTATCAATGTTAAGAATCAAAGCCATGTTATAAAATAAAATTCGCTTCTTTTAATAATAAGGTTGAAGGGGTATATCGTTTATCTTTTAACGTTAATTGTTGAAGTAACCGGGCTATTTTAGATAGCCCAATGATACTGCTCCATTCAAAAGGGCCATACGGATAGTTGGTACCGAGTTTCATAGCAGTATCTATTTCGTTTTTACTGCTTACCGCATCTTCCAGTGCAAAATAAGCTTCATTCACAATCATAGCAACGGTTCTTGCACTAATAAAACCCGGTTCATCTGGGGCGGTTATATATTTCCATCCCATTTGCAATAATGCCTGCTCTGCAAGAAACAACCAATGCTTGTTTGCGGCAGCTATCTCTAACAAAGGCCTTTCTGCAAAACTTTTCCATCCGTTGAATCGGATAAAATTGGGCTTTTTAGTTTCTCCAATCACATCATTCACAAAAACAAGCTTATCTGTTATAGGCTCAAACGGTGATGCTGCATTCTCAAAACAACAATCTATATACACATCTGCTTCCTGTATTATGCCGTTAAACCAATGTATGTCTACTTCCTGTGGCCAGGGTTTTGATAAGAAGATTTTTCTTTGTTCTTCTATAGCATTTACCAATACGCGCATATTATTCAATTATTGCAAAAATAGGTTGCATGGTATCAGAAAATGCAGTTATTTGTGTTCTAAATTTCAATTATGGCTAAACAAATAGTTAAAACCGATAAGGCTCCGGCACCTATAGGCCCTTATAACCAGGCAATAAAAACAGACAGCATGTTATTTGTAAGCGGGCAGGTGGCCATTGATCCTTCTACGAATGAAGTAATAAAAGGCTCTGTTCAGGACGAAGCACACCAGGTAATGAAAAACATAAAAGCTATTTTAGATGAAGCGCATATTACTTTTGATCATGTGGTGAAGACCACCATTTTTTTAAGTGATATGAATCTTTTTACCGAAGTGAACGCCATATACGGTTCTTATTTCAGTGGTGATTACCCTGCAAGAGAAACTGTTGCAGTGAAAGGCCTGCCTAAAGGCGTGAATGTTGAAATAAGTGTAACAGCAGTATTAAGCTTATAATGCAGTTAGCTGATACGTTGTTGTAAAACTATATGAATGATTGGGCTCTAATAATAAGAGCCCGATTTTATTATTAAAAGCATCGGGAGCAGCACTCAGGTTCTCTATAGCGATGCTTTTTCTGTTAGGAGGAGTATATACCTGCAGATAGGGGTAATGCTGATCAGGATGAATGGTTAACCGTATATTGTTGTTTTGAAAAACACATTTCGATTTGCCCGGCTGGTTTAATATAAAACAATTGTCTAAAAAAATATCGCCAATGGTTGTTGGCCTGTTAAACCTTGCATCTTCTATAGCTTTTCCTGTGGGAAGTAAATCACTATCAAATTCTAATTGTTGTTCCGCATCAAACTGCAGGGAGCAGTGATTAATGGAATCACCCAGGTTAAAATAAGGATGCCATCCGTCGGCAAAAGGAATGGCTTGCGGGTTATGATGCAATACTGTTGTTCTTACGCTTAAACGGTTATTTGCTTCTAATTTCCAATTAACCAGTATTTCATAGCTGAAAGGATAACCTTTATCGGTTCCTTTGTACAGGTAACGTAACCCAACCGATGCATTGTGTTCGTCTGCATGTGTGTTCAATACTTCATAAGCTGCATCAAACAACAAACCATGAATGGCATGTTCGCCTAAGTAAAATTTTTCAACTTTAAATAATCTGTTATTCAAATGATATTCTCCTTTGCGCATACGGCATACAAATGGGGAAAGTTTGGCTCCCTGGAATGCCAAGTCTATTGTTTGCTTAGCTGTTTCTACCGATTCGAAACCATTGATCACATTAATCGTTCCGCTATGGGTGGGAACAGAAAAAGCATTCAATATGGCACCCAGTGAATAGATCTGTGCAGTGCATCCGTTCTGATTATCCTTCAGTTCAATAACAGTATATCCGTTTTGTAGATGAAGTATTGCCGAAAATTTCATGTTTGCTTTGATTGAAGGCGTAAAATAAATAATTGTAAGAGATAAAAACATAACCATTATCAGTACAGCAGCAATAATGGTTCCGGTGAAATGCAGTTTCTTATAAAAACTAACAACTGTTCGTTTCATTCATTATTTTTGTTGTTTGAGAACAAGCTATGACTAATCAACCTAAAAATAAAGTAAGAATCATTACAGCCGCCAGTTTATTCGATGGTCACGATGCGGCCATTAACATCATGCGCCGCATTATGCAGGCAAAAGGTGCGGAGATCATTCATTTGGGGCATAACAGAAGTGTTAAAGATATTGTAGAAGCCGCTATTGAAGAAGATGTGCAGGGTATTGCCATCACTTCTTACCAGGGAGGGCATGTTGAATTTTTTAAATACATGAAAGACCTTTTAGACGAAAATGGTTGTGGACATATTAAAATATTCGGCGGCGGCGGCGGTACCATTTTGCCGGAAGAAATAAGGGCTTTGCATCAATATGGCATTACTAAAATTTATTCGCCGGACGATGGCCGGCAGATGGGTTTGGAAGGAATGATAGAAGATGTAATTACCCGGTGCGATTATACATTGAACGGCAATGGCGATTATAAAAAGCCGATGTGTTTGGGTGAAGTGAAAGATGTAAGGAAAATAGCAAGGGCCATTACTTTGGCAGAAGCAGAAAAAAAGTATGATGAGATCATTCATCAAATAGAAAACCAGAAACCGGAAATCAACACTATTCCTGTTCTTGGAATTACCGGAACCGGTGGCGCAGGAAAAAGCTCTGTTACAGATGAAATTGTTCGCAGGTATTTAAATGCTTTTGCAACAAAAACGATTGCCGTTATTTCTGTAGACCCATCCAAGAAAAAAACAGGCGGTGCTTTGCTGGGCGACAGGATTAGAATGAATGCCATTGCGCATCCGAGAGCTTATATGCGTTCACTTGCAACAAGAGATGATAATACTGCGTTGAGTAAACACGTACAAGATGCTATCAATATTTGTAAATCTGCCGGATTCGATTTCATTATTTTAGAAAGTGCAGGTGTTGGACAAAGCGATGCTTCTATTTTAGATTACTGTGATGTGAGCATGTATGTGATGACGCCGGAATATGGCGCAGCATCTCAATTAGAGAAGATCAACATGTTAGATTATGCAGATGTGGTTTGCATTAATAAATTTGATAAGGCTGGTGCTTTAGATGCATTGCACGATGTTAGAAAGCAATTCAAACGAAATCATAATTTATTTACTGCAAAAGATGAGGACTTGCCAATTGTTGGAACCATTGCGGCACAGTTTAATGATGCAGGCGTAAATGAATTGTTTGAAAAAATTATTGATGTTATCAAAGAAAAAACCGGCGTTGATTTTGGAAATATTGAACATCATTCACATACAAAAGATACAACCAATAAATCGCAGATCATTCCTCCGAAACGTGTTCGCTATTTAAGCGAGATAGCAGATGGCAATAGAAATTATGATAAATGGGTGAATGAGCAAAGTGCTGTTGCAAGTAAATTGTATCAACTGGATGGAACGATAAAAATGTTGAATCAACCGCTGTCAGACTTACAAGTGCTGACAGGGTTACAACAGCAACTTCAATCACAACTTCATTCCGATAATCAAAAATTAATTGTTGGATGGAACTCCTTACAGGAAAAATATAGCAAGGATAATTTTGAATATGTTGTAAGAAATAAAACCATTAAACAACAAATGGTTACTACTTCGCTGAGTGGTTCGAAGATTAAGAAAGTAGTGTTGCCAAAGTATAAGGATTGGGGTGATATTTTAAAATGGCAATTGCAGGAAAATATCCCCGGAGAATTTCCTTACACCAGTGGCGTTTTTGAATTGAAGCGTGAAGGCGAAGATCCAACAAGAATGTTTGCAGGAGAAGGCGGCCCGGAAAGAACCAATAAACGTTTTCATTATGTTTCACTCGGTCAGCCTGCCATTCGTTTAAGTACTGCATTTGACAGTGTTACTTTATACGGCGAAGACCCGGATTTCAGACCCGATATTTATGGAAAGGTGGGCAACAGCGGCGTTAGTGTGGCAACAGTTGATGATGCAAAAAAATTATACAGCGGTTTTGATTTATGCAATCCTAAAACCTCTGTAAGCATGACCATTAACGGACCGGCTCCGATAATCTTGGCTTTCTTTTTAAATGCGGCAATTGATCAGTTGTGCGAGAAGTGGATAACAGACAATGGTCAATGGTCAATGGTGAATAGTTTCATTGAAACAAAATTCAAAGCCCAAAATAAACCAACTTATTACAATCCTTCATCGCCTGAAAGATTGCCTGAAGGAAATAATGGATTAGGGTTGAAATTATTAGGATTGAGTGGTGATGAAGTGTTGCCAAAAGATGTATACGAAAAAATAAAGGCGGAAGCACTGTTGCAGGTAAGAGGAACAGTACAGGCCGATATTTTAAAAGAAGATCAGGCGCAAAATACCTGTATATTTTCAACCGAGTTTGCATTGAAGTTGATGGGCGATGTGCAACAGTATTTTATAGATAATAACGTAAGGAATTTTTATAGTGTTAGCATCAGCGGGTATCATATTGCAGAAGCAGGTGCAAATCCCATTACACAACTGGCGTTTACATTGGCCAATGGATTTACTTATGTAGAATATTATTTAAGCAGGGGAATGCATATTGATGATTTTGCACCCAATCTTTCTTTCTTTTTCAGCAATGGAATGGATCCTGAGTATAGTGTAATTGGAAGAGTTGCCAGAAGAATCTGGGCTAAAGCTATGAAGCTGAAATACAATGCCAATGAACGTTCGCAAAAATTGAAATATCATATTCAAACCAGCGGAAGAAGTTTGCATGCACAGGAAATAGATTTTAATGATATCAGAACAACATTGCAGGCTTTGTATGCGATTTATGATAATTGTAATTCACTTCATACCAATGCTTACGACGAAGCCATCACCACACCCACAGAAGAAAGTGTGAGAAGAGCCATGGCCATTCAGTTAATTATTAATCGTGAATTAGGTTCTGCAAAAACAGAGAATTTTATTCAGGGAAGTTTTGCTGTGGAAGAATTAACGGATTTGGTTGAAGAAGCTGTTTTGATGGAGTTCGATAGAATTACAGAACGTGGTGGCGTGTTGGGTGCAATGGAAAGAATGTATCAACGAAATAAAATTCAAGAAGAGAGTTTGCATTATGAAATGTTGAAACATACAGGTGAATTGCCAATCGTAGGTGTGAATACTTTCCTCAATAAAAAAGGATCACCAACCGTTGTTCCGAATGAAGTGATCCGTTCAACCAAAGAAGAAAAAGAACAACAGATTCATAATTTGAAAGCATTCCATCAACGCAATGCAGCAATTGTTGAAGAAAAATTAAAATCATTAAAACTTGTTGCTATCAATAACGGTAATTTATTTGATGAATTAATGGAAACGGTAAAATATTGTTCGCTCGGGCAAATTACCCATGCTTTATATGAAGTGGGTGGACAGTATAGAAGGAATATGTAATTTATTTTTTATAGCTTATTTAAGGCTCAATATATTTGAGAGCCCAAACTCATAAACAATGCGCATTTTTTTAGTGTTATCGTTTTGCTTTTATGTATTTACAGGAAACACACAGAAAATTGAAAGGTTTTTTGATTATAACTGGAAGTTAAGTGATTTGGCACATGCCCGCTTTTTTTCGATGATGCAGAATACTGATTCCGGTTGGGTTGTTAATGACTTTTTTTTGAATGAACAGAAAACTGTTCAAATGGTGGGAAAGTATAGCGATACGGGCGGCAAAATTAAGGATGGCTTTTTTTATTTCTTTTATCCAAGTGGTAAGCTTAAATCTTACGGTAAATATGTAAATAACAAAAAGGAAGGAGTGTGGTTAAGTTTTTATGAAAACGGTATGATGAATGATTCTTCTGAATATATTTCAGGGGGAAAAGTGGGT
The DNA here is from genome assembly GCA_017304675.1 of Sphingobacteriia bacterium. Lineage (GTDB taxonomy): Bacteria > Bacteroidota > Bacteroidia > Chitinophagales > Chitinophagaceae > CW01. Next base: position 265,642 of record JAFKLS010000018.1, on the reverse strand, counting down.
ATTTGCAAATCATGGTACCTGAATGGATCGATTAAAGATTCAGTAGACATTACTGAAAAATATGCAACCTATGTTTCGTGGTACGATAATGGTCAGCTAGCTTCTGCAGGGCGTTATAATCGTGCAAATAAGTTTGTAGGAGCATGGCAATTTTACCATAAAAACGGAGCGGTTGCTTCCCGCGAAAAATATGATGCTGAGGGCAATCTGCTTTCAAAAGTTTATTCTGATGAAAATGGTAATGCAGTGGATACCATAAACAATAAGGATAGAGAGGCCTTGTTTAACGGAAGTATTAGTGCTTGGACGAAATATTTGCAAAGAAAGTTGTTCTTTCCAAGCAATTACCAAATTGTTAATTCAGACATTGCAGCCGTAACGGTAGATTTTGTGGTTGACGAGGATGGTAACATTGAAAATGTAGAAATAGTAACACCATTCTTTAAACCGTTTAATGATATTGCACTCGCTGTAATTAAAAAATCTCCTAAATGGCAGCCCGCAATAAGTCATAACAGAAGGGTAAAATATTATCACAGGCAATCTATAACGTTTACACAATCGGACTAAAGTAAAATTTATTCAAACTCGTAGCCAATGTCTTTTCTAAAATACATGCCTTCAAAAGATATTTGTTGTAGTATTTCTTTTGAGGTGGCAACAGCTTCCTGTAAGCTATTGCCTTGAGACGTAACGGTTAACACCCTTCCGCCATTGGTTACAATCTCATCCCCGTTTTGTTTTGTTCCTGCATGGAATACGATAGAATGTTTGTAAGTGGCAGTATTTGTTAAACCTTCAATTCCATAATCTTTTTTGTACTCGCCGGGGTAGCCTCCACTTACTGCCATTACTGTTGCATAGCTTCCTTCATTATAGCTAATGTTGGCATCTGCCAGTGTTCCATTATCCATTGCAGCAAACAATCCTACAATATCTGTGTACAATCTTGGCATTACCACTTCTGTTTCAGGATCACCCATTCTGCAATTGTACTCAATTACATAAGGCTCTCCGTTAATATTCATCAACCCAAAAAAGATAAAGCCATTGTAAATAAGATTTTCTTTTGCCAACCCGTTAACTGTTGGCTTAACAATTTTTTCTTCCACTTTTTGCATAAATACTTCATCCATAAAGGGAACAGGCGTAACACAGCCCATGCCTCCTGTATTCAGGCCGGTATCTCCTTCGCCAATGCGCTTATAATCTTTTGCATGGCCTATAATTTGATAATCTCTTCCATTGGTTAATGCAAAAACACTCACTTCAATACCGTTTAAAAACTCCTCAATAACCACTTTACTGCTCGCTTCGCCGAATTGCTGATGAATGATCATTTCTTCAAAAACCCTTAAAGCGTCTTCATGCGTGTTGCTGATCACTACACCTTTTCCGGCGGCCAAACCATCTGCTTTTAAAACAACCGGTAAACTATGTTGAGCAATATATTGTTTTCCTTCTTCAAAATTTTCTTTGGTAAACTCTGCATAGGCAGCGGTAGGTATATGGTGACGTTGCATGAATTTTTTAGAGAATGCTTTGCTTCCCTCTAACTGCGCTGCCTCTTTGCTTGGGCCAACAACAAAACCTTTCCAACCTGTTTCGGCCATATAATCGTAAATGCCTTTTACTAAAGGTTCTTCAGGCCCTACCACTAAAATATCAATGCTGTTTTGTAAACAGAAATTATAAATGCTTTCAAAATCTGTGATTCCGATATTGATATTTATTCCGCATTGTGCGGTACCGGGATTGCCGGGAGCTATGTATAACTGGTTGCAATGATAGCTCTGTGCAATTTTCCATGCCAGTGCATGTTCGCGTCCGCCGCTGCCAAGAAGTAAAATGTTCATGATGTTCGAATTGGCTGCGAAAGTAAATTGCATTTGCCAATTTTTATTGCTGATTAATGCTTATTTTGGCGGCTTAACGATTGAAAACAAAAACAGCTAAGCTTATGGCTCAAACAACCCCCGCTGCAAAGCATCCGAAAGGTTTGTATGTATTGTTCGCTACAGAAATGTGGGAACGTTTTAATTTTTATGGTATGCGGGCCATTTTGGTATTATTCATGACCAAGGCTTTGTTGTTTGATCATGCTTTTGCCTCTAACCTGTATGGCAGTTATTTAAGCCTCGTATATCTGTCGCCATTAATTGGTGGTTTTATGGCCGATAAATATTGGGGTAATAACCGTTCCATTATTACAGGAGGTATTGTAATGGCCATTGGCGAATTGGTTTTGTTTGCATGCGGATCTTTATATCAATCATCACCGCAAATATCTTCTGTTTTATTTTTCTCCGGATTGGGATTGATGATTACGGGTAACGGTTTTTTTAAACCGAATATTTCTTCATTAGTTGGCCAGTTGTACCCGCATGGCGATAAAAGAAAAGATGCGGCATATACCATTTTTTACATGGGAATTAATGTTGGTGGCGCTTTTGGCCCGTTCCTGTGTGGTTTGTTTGGCGATACCGGAAACCCTGCCGATTTCAGGTGGGCTTTTTTGGTTGGTGGAATAGGAATGGTAATCAGTGTTATTGTTCAAAAACTATTTCAGGCAAAATATGTTGTTGATACGGAAGGAAAACAATTGGGTACAGTGCCGGAAAAATCGCCAAAATCATTGTTATCGCCTATTGTTGTGGTTTTGGGAATGACAGTATTGGCCCTGATTTTTATCGGCTTATTTTATTTAGATGCCAAATACAATTATCTTTTTTATTTACTGAGCGCTTGTTTTATTGGTATTCCTTTAATTGTTTTTTCTGATAAAAAGCTTACCAAGATTGAAAAAGAAAAAGTGGCGGTTATTTTTCTCATCTGTTTTTTCGTAATCTTTTTCTGGGGTGCTTTTGAACAGGCAGGCGCATCTTTAACATTTTTTGCATCGGAACAAACACAAAGAGATCTCGGGTTCTTTACTGTTCCGGCAAGCTGGTTTCAATCATTAAACTCAACTTTTGTTGTATTGTTTGCGCCTTTCTTTGCATGGTTTTGGTTAAAGTTGGGAAAGAGAGAACCGAAATCTCCATTTAAAATGGCACTCGGTTTATTTTTATTGGCATTAGGTTATTTATGGATAGCATTCGGTGTAAAAGACGTTCAATCGGGCATTAAAGTAAGTATGATCTGGTTAGTAGGAATGTATGCCTTGCATACTGCCGGCGAATTATGTTTATCACCAATCGGTTTATCTTTAGTAAACCAATTGTCTCCTTTAAAATATTCTTCTTTGTTAATGGCGGTTTGGTTTACTGCCAATGCCTTTGGTAATAAATTGGCGGGTGTATTAAGTTCTTTATACCCGGATGGCGGTAAAACAACATCTTTCCTGGGATACCATATGAGCAACTTATACGATTTCTTTATGTTGTTTGTGTTTATGGCAGGAGCAGCGTCTATCATTTTATTTTTGATCTCTTCTAAATTGAAAAAACTAATGGAGCAATAATGCGCCTGAAAATGTATAAAAAAAGCATCTCCAAAGAGATGCTTTTTTTATTGTTGAACAATTGAGTTATAGTTTACCGTTTTTAATATCATCAACAACTGTTGGATCCAATAAAGTTGATGTATCTCCGATATTCGATAAATCTCCCTCAGCTATCTTTCGCAATATTCTACGCATTATTTTACCACTTCTTGTTTTAGGCAGCCCTTTTACAAACTGTATTTTATCTGGCTTGGCAATAGGGCCAATAATTCTGCTTACGGTTTGTAAAATATCTTTTCTGGTCAGTTCTTCATCACCATGCGTATTGTTATCAATTACAAAAGCATAGATGCCCTGCCCTTTTATATCGTGCGGATAACCCACCACAGCACTTTCCACCACTCCTGCATGCATGTTAATGGCATTTTCAACTTCAGCAGTGCCTATACGATGCCCGCTTACATTCAATACATCATCTACTCTGCCGGTAATGCGGTAAAAACCATTCTCATCTTTTAAAGCGCCGTCTCCGGTAAAATAAAGATCTTTATATGCAGAAAAATAATTGGTTCTGCAACGCTCATGATCTCCGTAAGTTGTTCTTAAAATAGCAGGCCATGGCGCTTTAATACATAGATTGCCTTTCAATAATCCGTGCTCATCTTTTTCAGTTACTTCATTTCCTTTTTCATCAACCAAAATCGGTTGAACGCCCGGCATGGGTAATGTTGCCCAGCTTGGTTTGGCTGGTGTTACACCTGCCATATTCGAAATTAAACAACCACCGGTTTCAGTTTGCCACCATGTATCTACAATCGGGCATTTTTTCTTACCGATATGTTCATCGTACCAATGCCATGCTTCTTCATTGATGGGTTCGCCTACCGTACCCAATACTTCTAAAGATGAAAGGTCTTTGCCTTGCAGCGGCTCTAACCCAAAACCCATTAAAGAACGAATTGCTGTTGGTGCTGTATACAGTATGTTTACTTTGTATTTATCAACAATCTCCCAAAACCTGCCGGCATTAGGCCAGGCGGGTACACCTTCGAACATTACAGATGTGCCGCCGGCACTTAATGGGCCGTATACAATGTAACTATGGCCGGTTATCCATCCTATATCTGCAGTGCAGAAATGAACCTGCCCCTGCCGGTATTGAAATACATTTATAAAAGTATAATTGGTCCACAACATATAACCTGCGGTTGAATGCACTACACCTTTTGGTTTACCTGTTGAACCGGAAGTATATAATATAAATAGCGGGTCTTCTGCATCCATTGTTTCCGCCGGAAAACTAACTATTCCGTTTTTTTCAACCTGCTCTTCTGCATATTGCATTTCATCTTCCCACCATACATCTCTTCCTTTTAACATAGAAACAGCTGTTCTGGTGCGTGTATAAACAATTACTCTTTTAATACTCCTGTTGCCAATCAATGCATCATCAATTACACTTTTCAGAGGAATTATTTTTTCGCCACGATAGGCTCCATCGCAAGTAATAATATATTCTGCATTGGCATCGTATAACCTGTCTGCAATACTTTGTGCAGAGAAGCCGCCAAAAATCACTGAATGAATAGCACCAATTCTGGCGCAACCTAAAATGGCATAGGCTAATTCCGGAACCATTCCCATATAAATACAAACACGGTCTCCTTTCTTTACACCATTGTTCTTTAACATTTGTGCAACCTGGCAAACACGTTTGTGTAAACGGTTGTAGGTTACTATCCTTGTTCTTTCTTCGGGATTGTTGGGCTCCCAAATAATGGCCGGTTTTTCACCCAGCTCTTTTAAATGCCTGTCTATACAGTTTTCAGTAATGTTCAGTTTGGCGCCTTCAAACCATTGCACCCAGGGTTCTTCAAAATTCCAGTTCAATACACTGTTCCATTTTTTCTTCCAAACAAAATTTTCGGCAATCTCACTCCAGAAAGATTCCGGGTCTTCCACACTTTTTTGGTAAGCTTTTTTATATTCTTCGAAGGATTTAATCTGATATGGGTACGACATAGCAATATTTTGAGGCGTGAATGTAGTAAAGTCTGCTAAAAAAATCATGCTAATTATGCCTTAAGGCATGATGGTATTTGAAAGAAAAAACTTTAATTTCCGCACACATAAAAATCATTTGCATGTTGTCTGAAACCAAAAATATCTGGAAGGTTATTGGCGCTTCTTCTCTCGGTACCCTGATTGAATGGTACGATTTTTACATTTTCGGAAGCCTGGCTACTGTTATTGCTACGCATTTTTTTCCAAAAACCAACCCTACTGCGGCATTGCTTTCTACACTGGCCACTTTTGCGGCAGGTTTTATTGTTAGGCCTTTCGGTGCAATTGTGTTTGGAAGATTAGGGGATTTGATCGGCAGAAAATACACTTTTTTGTTAACGCTTATATTAATGGGCGGAAGCACTTTTGCCATTGGCTGTATTCCGGATTATGATACAATAGGTGTAGCGGCCCCTTTATTGGTTTTATTGTTAAGATTGATACAGGGCCTGGCATTGGGTGGAGAATATGGCGGTGCCGCTACTTATGTAGCAGAACATGCACCTACAAACAGGAGGGGTTATTTTACTTCGTGGATACAAACTACGGCAACACTGGGTTTATTTATTTCGCTTGGTGTTATTTTATTAACCAGGCATGCATTGGATAAAGATGCTGCCAGGTCAATCACCAAATTCAATGATTGGGGTTGGCGCATTCCTTTCCTTATTTCTATTGTGCTGGTTTTTGTGTCTATTTATATCAGGATGAAAATGAGCGAGTCTCCATTATTTATAAAACTTAAAGAAGAAGGTAAAACATCGCTTAACCCTATTAAAGAAAGTTTTGGGCACAAAGCTAATTTTAAAATGGTACTGCTGGCTTTATTTGGCGCAACAATGGGGCAGGGAGTGGTATGGTATACAGGGCAGTTTTACGCGCAGTCTTTTATAGAAAATGTTTGTAAAATAGATTTTGATCAGTCCAGAACTATTTTGATATGGGCTATCTTGTTTGCTACGCCTTTCTTTGTTTTATTTGGTGGGTGGAGCGATAAGATTGGCAGAAAATGGATTATGATAGCAGGAATGTTTTTGGCCGTAATAAGTTATCGTTTTTTATTCAATCAACTATTACAATTGAGCGATATCAGCAACAAGATTGAGATATATGATCTTAAGCAGATCAAATCCAATTATACTTTATTACCTAACGGGCAAGACACATTGAAAAAAACAACCATCACTACTTTTTTTGCAGATGAAACAAAACTTAATGAAGTAAAAACAGACACTTTGTATCATAATGCAGGCCAAAAAACACTTCGGGCTATTACAACACAATCAAAATCATTAAACAGTGCAACGTATTGGAAAATGGTCTTTATTGTTTTTATCCTCATTGTTTATGTAACAATGGTATATGGGCCAATAGCTGCATTTTTGGTAGAATTGTTTCCTACAAAAATCCGCTACACTTCTATGAGTTTGCCTTATCATATTGGTAATGGTGTATTTGGCGGGTTAACACCTTTTATTGCAACATTGCTAACGACCATTTATACGAACGATAAACTGGTTGGATTGTTCTATCCTTTATCAGTTGCCGCTTTGTGTATGATTATAGGTGTATTGTATATTAGCAATAAGAGGCATTTGAATGTAAGCGAGTAATTATAATAACCGTATAAAAATAAGTTTATGAATATGTTTAAACGTTATGCCGGTATAGTATGGATGCTTGTTAGCCCCTTGTCTATATGGTTTTTATTACAAACGGCCATTAGCGAGATCAATAAAAAACCGGGTATTGATACAAAAATCCAATGGGGTGTTTTTATCATCATCTTTATTCCTATTGGTATTGGATTGTTATTCTTTGGTTACTATGCCTTGAAAGGGGAATACGATCATTTGCCGGAGCGTTCAGATGAATTAGAACAATAACAAATCCCTTCCATTTTTTCATTGTATTTTGCCCCCCTTAATTTATAAATCATGTCTATTGTAGTGTCGAATGTATTGAAACAGTATGGTGTTCAAAAGGCAGTAGATCATATTTCCTTTAAGATACAGAAAGGAGAGATCGTTGGTTTTTTAGGCCCCAATGGTGCAGGTAAAAGCACCACACTGAAAATGATTACCGGTTATCTTTTACCCAACGAAGGAGCTATCAGTGTTTGCGGCGTGGATGTACTTACAAACTCAATCACCGCTAAAAAAAAGATAGGATATTTACCCGAAAGCAATGCTTTGTATTATGACATGTATGTGAAAGAATACCTGGAATTTGTAGCAAAAGTGCACCAGGTGCCCAACCTAAGGGCCCAAATTTCGGGCTCGGTTGAATTAACAGGCCTGCAGGCAGAACAGCATAAAAAAATAGGGCAGCTTTCTAAGGGATATAAACAAAGAGTAGGGCTGGCCGCCGCTTTAATTCATCATCCCGAAGTATTAATATTGGATGAACCAACAAGTGGTCTTGATCCCAACCAGATCATTGAAATCAGAAATGTAATTAAAGAACAAGGTAGAGATAAAACTGTTTTGTTCTCTTCACACATTCTTCAGGAAGTAGAAGCTATTTGTGATCGGGTAATCATTATTCATAAAGGAAATATAGTGGCCGATGACCGCTTAGAAAATCTTCGGCAAAACGGTAATAGCCTTGAAACTGTTTTCAGACAATTAACTAACTAACATTAGATAGCTTTTCCGTCAACTATCAATTCAAACAGAATAATTACATTTACCCTCGTTTAATAAAACCTTTAACTAAATAACAAGCAACCATGAGTTACATTGTAGAAGTTCATGCCCGCCAGATTTTAGATAGCCGCGGCAACCCAACTGTTGAAGTAGATGTTTTAACAGACGATGGGGCCATTGGCCGCGCTGCTGTACCCAGCGGAGCCAGTACCGGTATTCACGAAGCGGTAGAATTACGCGATAATGATAAAAAGAAATATGTTGGAAAAGGTGTTTTAAAAGCTGTAAAAAATGTAAACGATATTATTGCAGATGCCATTGTTGGTTATGATATAGCCCAACAGGCTGCAATAGATCAGGTAATGATTGATCTTGACGGAACACCCAACAAAGGCAAGTTAGGCGCTAATGCTATTCTTGCTGTAAGTATGGCTGTAGCCAAAGCCGCTGCAGAAGAAGCAGGACTGCCTTTATACAGGTATGTTGGCGGAACCAATGCTAAAACATTGCCTGTGCCAATGATGAATATTTTAAATGGAGGAGCACATGCCGACAATAAAATAGACTTCCAGGAATTTATGATTATGCCTGTTGGTGCTACAACATTTAGTGATGGATTGCGTTGGGGTGTTGAAATTTTTCATGCGTTGAAATCTGTTTTAAAGAAAAGAGGCTATAGCACCAACGTGGGAGACGAAGGCGGCTTTGCCCCAAACATTCAAAGCAATGAAGAAGCTATAGAAACCGTATTGGAAGCAATAACTGCAGCCGGTTATAAAGCAGGTTCACAAATAGTGATTGCAATGGATGCAGCCAATAGCGAATTATGGGATGCCAAGAAAAAGAAATATGTTTTCCATAAAAGCAATGGTAAAGAAATGAGCAGCGACCAATTGGTGAAATACTGGGAAAGCTGGGCAAAGAAATACCCGATTGTTTCTATTGAAGATGGTATGGCTGAAGATGACTGGACAGGCTGGAAGAATTTAACCGATACAATTGGCGAGAAAGTGCAATTGGTTGGAGACGATTTATTTGTAACCAATGTAGAGCGCTTACAACAGGGAATTGATAAAGGAGTAGGAAATGCTTTGCTGGTTAAAGTAAACCAAATTGGCTCTGTTACCGAAACCATTAATGCAGTTACACTTGCACAGCATCATGGGTACAATACGATTATGAGTCATAGAAGCGGGGAAACAGAAGATGTTACCATTGCAGATTTAGCCGTAGCATTGAATTGCGGGCAAATAAAAACCGGTTCTGCAAGCCGTACAGACCGTATTGCCAAATACAACCAATTGATCAGGATAGAAGAACAACTGGGCACTACAGGAATTTACCCAGGCAAAAAACTAAAGTTTACAAAATAATATCAATAGTATTCTAACACATATGGGCCATGGCGAATTATCAGCTATGGCCTGTTTATTGTATGTCGTTCAATTGCTTATATTCACACCTGTTAGTAATCCTTATCGGAAATATATTGCCTGTTCATTTTATTTTTGAGTAATGAAAAAAATCGCTGTAGTTGTTACAAATAAATATTTCATTTCTACAACCCTTTTTGTAGTATGGATGTTTTTTTTCGATCAACGTGATTTTTTTTATGTAAGGGAGCAGAAACAAAAATTAAAAGCACTGGAAAATACAAAGCATTATTACCAACAGGAAATAGAAAAAGCCCAAAAAGAATTAACAGACCTTCAAAATAATCCTGCGGCATTGGAAAAATTTGCCCGTGAACATTACAAAATGAAGAAAGATGGCGAAGATATTTACCTGGTAGAAGATTCGCTGGTTATTAAAAAATAAGGTTTGCCACAATAAAGTATATTCAGTTGCGTTTAATAAGCAGCTACCGTTTTTACCCTCCGAAAGCAGTATATTTACTATTGCAGTTTCAAAATTTTAGTATGCAGAAATTTACCCAGGAGCAAATTATGCTTTACCTGTATGGAGAGGCTTCGCCTATATTAAAGCTTGCTATTGACAAGGCTTTAAAAGAAGATATTGATCTCAAAAAAGAGGTCAATATGCTGAAGCGTTCTAAAAAACAATTGGAAGAATTGAAAGGAAAAACATTATCTCCTTCTCAAAAATCTATTGATGCTATTTTGAAATATGCGAAAGAATCCGGGAAGAAGAAATAGATATTAAAAACTCCTTCTCTCTTTTACCCAATCTTTAATATAGTTTGCAATATCTGTTGTAGCTGTTCCGGGTGCAAATAATTTCCCTACACCAAGGTTATTAAGTTGCTGCATATCATCGTCCGGAATAATGCCACCACCAGTAAGTAAAACATCGTTCATATCCTTTTCTTTCATGAGAGCAATCACTTTCGGAAATACCGTCATGTGTGCCCCGCTAAGAATGCTAATACCTATTGCATCCACATCTTCCTGCAGGGCTGCATTCACAACCATTTCAGGGGTTTGCCTCAATCCGGTATAGATTACTTCCATGCCTGCATCGCGTAAAGCAGTTGCAATTACTTTGGCTCCTCTGTCGTGTCCATCCAATCCAACTTTGGCAACTAGTACTCTAACGGGTCTGTTCTTCATGCAATCGTATTTAATGAACAAAAATAGTTAAATCATTTCCTTATAAACAATGCTTTTCTATCGGCCAATTCGGCTTCAATAAACCTGCTTAATAGAGCCGCATCGCAACCTTTCCATAAAATAATTTTAATGCCATTTTCTCTTGCCAACGAGTCTTTCAATTGGCCTTCTATAGAAATATGCTTGAATTGCTTTACGATTTCTCTGGTGGTATCAGGAAAATTTTCTCCAATGGTAATTATATTAGACACATCGTAGGTTGTAGGCATCCAGAGAATAAAAGAGCCATTATAGCTGTATACTTCGGGCAGGCCCATTTTTTTTCCATAAAAATTAAGTGCACCGCAAAGCCCGTAATTATCAGATTTAATAATGGTCTTGCTTTTTTCAGTATCAGATAAACTGTTGTATACTTCTGCAGTTTGCCTTGCAGTTTCTTTCCAGCCAATCATATCGGCAAAATCTTGTGGCAACGAATGATTTTGTAAGTCTTCCCATTTTAAGGCACCCGTTTTTGCATAATTTTTATCCCTGTAAAAATTGGCCAGTTCTGCCGGTTTGAATACAGGTAAAGCCAACGGAATAAAGAATATGCCTGAAAAGAAAGAAAATATAATGAACACTACCCGCATAAAACGTATTCTCTTAACAGTAAGTAATTCTAAAAAGAAACCACCAAACGCAAACAAAACAGGGTATAACCCCAACGCATAATAATTTTTTCCCTGAAACAACAACAAAAGGGTAATAACAACAATATAAGCGATGGCTATAAAGCGATATTGTTTTGTTTTTTTTAATAACAGTAACCCCACCAGGCCGGTTAACCACAAATAAAAACAGGGAAGGTTCATGAGTATCTGGTCTTGCAGGAATTCAACAGGATTAATGTATTGTAACTGCGTACGTTTTAATTCTTCCATATGATGGGCTACCGGGAAATTATGCAAGAACTGCCATATAAGGTTAGGAAGAAAAATAACAAATGCAAGCAACGATGCATACCAGAAATGTTTATTGCCAAACACTTTTCTTTCGGGCGTAGCCAAAAGCCCAATTATTATTGCTATGATGAAGAAAGCCACTGAATATTTACTCATCATGCCCAGGCCGCAGGCTATGCCAAACAGGTATAGCCATTTGTTTTGCTGTGTCTGAATAAACTCTACAAGGCTAAATGCAATTAACGTATAGAAAAATATTTCAAGAAAATTGGGTTGAAATAAATAGTGCACTCTTAAGTAAGAGCCAAAAATAAACGGGAGAAATGCCAATACAATGGCAAACATTTTACCGCCCAAACTAATAAGGAGCCTGGCTGTAAGAATAAATGTAAATGCACCGAAAAGGCTTGGCCACAATTTGATGAAGAAAAAACCATCTCCAGCCAAATGTGTAAGCCATGCAAAAAAACTGAGCAACGGAGGTACTTCTAAAAAGCCCCAAGCCAGATGACTTCCCTGGGCCAGGTATAAAAACTCATCTCTATGCGGCTGGTAGAAAGGTTCTTGTAAAATAAAAGGCAATATGAATTTTACAATGGCCAGCATATAAACCAGCAGCATTTTATGTTTCATGAAAAAAAAATTTTCGAAAGATAAAATGCTGTGGCCGAATTATAAAACTGTTTATAAAATGATTGAGCCGCTTTTGTATTATACAGGTAGTTTAAGAATTAATGCTCCAATAAGCTTAATACATGTTCTATTCTGCTAACGGTTTCTTCTTTACCCAATATTTCGGCTATCTCAAAAACACCGGGGCCAAACTTACCGCCTACCAGCATTATTCTTAAAGGCAACATTAATTCACCGGGTTTTATCGTATTCACGGCAGCGATTTCTTTAAAATCTTTTTCAAGGTCTGCAGCCTGCCAAAATTGTGTGAGCCTGTAAGTTCTAATAAGCTCAGTAAAGAACAAATTTTTTTGTTCATTCCATTTTGGCCTCACAGCATCAATATCAATTATTGCAGGCCTTTTGAAGAAGAAAGAAGCTTGTTCTGTAAAATCGTTTAGAAACGTACAGCGCTCTTTTGTAATAGCAATTACTTTTTCAAGAGCATGCTCATCGCTAACCTGTATACCGCCTGCTTTTAACAGGCCTGCTACTTGCCACTGAAGGTTTGCAGTAGGCAATTTTTTTATCCATTCATGGTTGAACCATTTTGCTTTTTCATAATCAAACTTGGCGCCGCCCTTATGAACGCGGTCTAACGAAAATTTTTCAACCAATTCCTGTAAAGGAAAAATCTCTTTATCAGTCCCGTCGTTCCAGCCCAACATGGCCAACATGTTTACAAATGCTTCCGGTAAAAAACCCTTCTCTTTAAATCCTGTGGTTGTTTCATTGGTTTTAGGATCGGTCCAGTCCATCGCAAATACAGGAAAGCCTAGCCTGTCGCCATCCCTTTTGCTTAATTTTCCGTTACCATCCGGTTTTAATATCAAAGGCAAATGCGCCCATTGCGGCATGTTTTCCAATCCAAATAAATATTGCCATAATAAAATGTGAACAGGAGCGCTTGGCAGCCATTCTTCGCCTCTGAATGCATGAGAAATCTGCATTAAATGATCATCTACCACAACTGCCAGATGATAGGTGGGCATACCATCTGCCTTCAATAAAACCTTATCATCCACCTGCGAAGAATTAAAGCTTACTTCACCACGAATCATATCAGTAAAAGAAATATGTTCGTTTTCCGGCATTTTAATTCTAATCACATGCGGTGTATGGTTGTTCAATAAGGTTTCTACTGCTGCAGCACTTAATGTTAAAGAATTTTTCATGCTGCTACGCGTATGTTGGCTGTATTGAAAATTTGCAATCTCTTTTCTTTTGGCTTCTAATTCTTCAGCAGTATCAAAAGCATAATAAGCAAAACCTTTTTCAACCAATTCTTCTGCATATTTCCTGTAATTCTCTTTGCGTTCACTTTGCCTGTAAGGGCCGTAAGAGCCGCCATGCAAAGGGCTTTCATCAGGAGTTAACCCGCACCACTCTAAACATTTAAAAATGTATTCTTCAGCACCGGCAACAAACCTTGTTTGATCGGTATCTTCAATTCTTACAATAAAATCGCCATTATTCTGTTTAGCGAAAAGATAATTGTATAAAACCGTTCTTACACCACCCAAATGCAAACCGCCTGTGGGAGATGGTGCAAATCGAACCCTCACTTTTTTAGTACTCATACGGCAAAAATAACTGATTGTGTTGTATGCATGTATATAGAAATCTTCACTTAATTTTAAAACACAACATTGTTGTATGAAAATAATAATCCTCTCTTTTACCAGCTGTTTCATTATTAGCCTATTCTCATTGGCACAAGTTAATTACCAGCCAACAAAAGAAAACCTGCAAGCGAGGCAATGGTTTACCGATGCCAGGTTTGGATTGTTTATTCATTGGGGTGTGTTTAGTATTCCCTGTTGCGGAGAATGGGTGATGAATAACAGAGGTATTACTGTGAAGAATTATACCAACCTGATGGATTTCTTTAACCCTGTTGCTTTTAATGCCCATGAATGGGTGAAGCTTGCCAAAGATGCAGGTATGCAATATATTACTTTAATAACAAGGCATCACGATGGTTTTAGTATGTGGAATACAAAATATTCAGTTTTCAATATCATGAATACGCCATATAAAAAAGATGTGGTAAAAATGATTGCAGATGAATGCCATCAACAAGGCATAAAACTTTTCCTTTATTATTCCCTGTTGGATTGGAGAAGGGACGATTATCCGTTTGAAACAGGAAGAACCGGACAAAAATCAGGCAGAAAGGGGAAAGGAGATTATGCGAGTTATTTGCAGTTTATGAAAAACCAGCTAACAGAACTGCTAACAAATTATGGGAGCATTGCCGGCATTTGGTTTGATGGCCATTGGGACCAAACTGCACCGGAAGGGGAGCAAAACAGAACATCGAGGATTGACTGGAGGTACGATGAAATTTATTCTTTAATACATAAACTGCAGCCACAATGTTTAATTGGCAATAACCATCATTTAGAACCTTTTGCGGGTGAAGATTTCCAGATGTTTGAAAAAGACCTTCCGGGAGAAAATAAAGGCGGGCTTAGTTTTCAGCAACCATCTGCATTGCCCCTGGAAACATGTGAAACCATTAATAATTCATGGGGGTACAACATCACAGATACTACTTATAAGTCTAATAAAGAATTGATAGATTATTTGGTGAAAGCTGCGGGCCACGGAGCCAATTTTCTATTGAACATAGGCCCTATGCCTAATGGGGCTATTCAGCCGGAATTTATCAACAGGCTGCATTATATCGGTAACTGGTTAAAAATATATGGTACATCTGTCTATCGTACCACAGGTGGTTACATTAAACCACAGTCATGGGGCTGCATAACACAAACGCAAAATAAAATGTATGTGCACGTATTGCAGAGCGGTAGTACCAGTGTTCAATTACCGCAGTTCCCTTATGCGAGAATCAGTAGAGCATATTGGTTAAAGAATGGAAAACCGGTGCAGGTGGCTATACAAAATAAAAATGCATCTATTGTACTGGGTAATGATGATATGCAAGATGAGGATAGGGTAATTGTATTAGAAGTAAGCAATGAAAACTAACAGTACACTAACAATTTAATACTTACATTCGGCACATGTGCAAAACCACTTTTAAAATAGGGATATTGCTTGTGTTGATTGTGGTTTACACAAAAACAAGTGCACAGTTTTCTTATCAGAACCTGTTTGTTCAATACGATTCTTTGTGGACATTTCGTAAACTATCACTTATCCCCGTTAAATTTAAAAGAGATGGCCTGCATGTAAACGATGCTGATCTTCCAAAGAACATAATCTCTTTTAAGGAAGCCCTTCTCTCAGGGAAATGTGCCATTAAAGAAATAAAAATTAATAAAGGCTCTGATGTAAGTGTTTTGGTGTTAAAAAATAAAACAGGGAAAACAATTTTTATCAATGCCGGAGAAATAGTAACCGGCGGAAAGCAAGACAGGATTACCGGCGAAGCAACATTTATTTCCCCAAAAAAAGAAGATCAATACCTTTCTGTTTTTTGTGCTGAAAAAGGAAGATGGGATGACAAAGAAAAACCTTTTCACTACCACTCTGTTGCAGATATGGGGGTAAAGAAAAAAATTGATATAGAGCATAGACAAACAGAAGTATGGAAAGAAATAGCAGAACAATTTAATGGTAATAAAACCCTTTCTGAAACTTTTGCTTATGCAAGCTTATTAAAAAAGAACCAGGAAGAAGAAGATGCTTACAAAGCATTTTTTATTGAAAAACTAAAACATTCAGATAGTACTTTTTCCGGATTTATTGCCGTTACAGGGAACAGAATTATTGCCTGTGAATTATTCAGTATGGCGGAGTATTGCATAAAGAATTATGATGGCATGGTTCTTTCGTTTGTACATTCCCTTAAAGAAGAGGATGGCATACCTTCTTTGCATAGAAACAGTATTGAGCATTTTGCCGATGAATTATTAGGTAGCGAAGACTCACAGAAAAAAATGCTGCAAAGCAGTGGCAAGGCAGATAAATGGCAGGGAAAGATTTTTCACCTGATAGCTTATGGTAATTAGGTAACTTTACCGCATGTATTTAGTTACTGCACCCTGGTGGATAAGACGTTTTTATAAGGATTGTATATGGCAGGTTAAAACGGATGAAAAAAAGATCTTTCTTACGTTTGACGATGGCCCTCACCCAGAGATCACCTCCTTTGTATTGAATGAGTTAGAAAAATATCGTGCTAAGGCCACTTTCTTTTGCATTGGTAACAACGCCATGAAGCACCCGAATATGATGGAGAAGATATCAGCACAAGGGCATGCCATTGGCAACCATACCTTCAACCATTTGAACGGCTGGAAAAACAACAATTACAATTACGTAAAAGATATTACGTTGGCTGAACAATTTATTCCTTCAAAACTGTTCCGCCCGCCGTATGGAAGAATAAGCGATTTGCAGATACAGGCCATTAAAAAAGATTTTAAAATCATTATGTGGTCTGTACTGAGTGGCGATTTTGATACGCGCCTGCCAAAAGAGAAATGCTATCAGAACGTAGTGAAAAATACAGGAAAGGGCTCTATTGTTGTTTTTCATGACAGCGAAAAAGCATTTGAAAGAATGCAGTACACTTTACCTAAAGTATTGCAATATTTCACAGAAAAAGAATTTGTTTTTGATGCGCTGTCTTTATAAAAATGAAGGCCGAGGTGAAAACCTCAGCCCGTTTTTAATCCGTACCCTATGAAAACAATCTTTAAATATTTCCTGTGCTATAGATGTATTGTATTTTTCTTTTTGATGGTTAACATTATTTAAACGGAAGGCGAATAATTTTATTTCTTTACGGTATAATTTTTTTTAAATGTATCTTATAGACACGCACAGCCATTTATATACGAGCGACTTTAATAACGACATTAACGATGTTTTAGTACGTGCTGTTGAAAATGGTGTTCAAAAAATATTATTACCGGCCATAGATGCAGAAACACATGAACAAATGCTGGCCCTCGAAAGCCGTTACCCGGCTGTTTGCAGGGCAATGATGGGGCTACACCCATGCTCTGTAAAAGATAATTGGAAAGAAGAACTGGTTATAGTTGAAAAATACCTTCAGCAAAGGAAATTTATTGCCATAGGCGAAATAGGGTTGGATTTTTATTGGGATACAGCTTTCTCTGTGCAGCAATACGAGGCATTTAATATACAAATGCAATGGGCTATGGAAAGAAAATTGCCGATTGTGGTGCATACAAGAAATGCCATGCAAGAAACAATAGAAGCTGTGCAGCCGTTTGCCCGAAAAGGGCTTAGAGGCATATTTCATTGTTTTGGCGATGATGTGGAAACTGCCCATAAAATTATTGATATGGGTTTTTTATTAGGCATAGGCGGGGTACTTACCTATAAAAAATCCGGGTTAGCGGAAACACTAAAACATATTGATCTTAAGCACCTTGTTTTAGAAACAGACGCACCCTATTTAACTCCCGTGCCTTACAGGGGGAAACGAAATGAAAGTGTCTATTTAAAAATAATAGCAGAGCAACTGGCCAGTGTTAAAAATATTTCTATAGAAGAGGTGCAAAAGGGTACTACCAGTAATGCTGAAAAATTATTCGGATGTTGAGCCAATAGCCTTTATTTTTGCAGCCCAATACAAAATCAGGAGAGGTGCTCGAGTGGTTGAAGAGGCACGCCTGGAAAGTGTGTATACGGTAACACGTATCAAGGGTTCGAATCCCTTCCTCTCCGCCAGGATTTACCAATTACCCATTTGCTCGGGTACTACTCTTTCTGCATGTTGGGGTTTGTGTTTCTGCCAATCTTTATCGTACTTAACAAACCAGCTTAACCATAAACTACGCGATAAACGCATTATAAGCGGCTGGCAAATGAGCAATAAAGCAATAGCTGTACCCAGCCAATAAAATATTCTATTGTCGTTAATATCAAAACTTACACCAATCAGTACTTTCCATGCTATAAAAGTAGATACCAAAAATGCGATGGATAATGCATAGCTCACATACCCTGTACCATAATAGAAACCAACTTCAATTTCTGTAGGCTGGCCGCAAACAGGGCAATGATCGTTCATCTTAACATTATTCTTTAAATCGTAGGCGTTTTTTGTCTGGAATAAATATCCTTTTCTGCATCTTGGGCATTTATTGGTTAATACAGCCCTTAAATATTGTAATGGCATACACTAAATTCTTTTGCAAAGTAATTACTTAGTGTTCAAATTATTCTATATTATTTTTTTGTGGCGATTTATTTGTTGGCAGGTAACAATTTTTATCGTAGCCACAACCTGTTTTAAAATAGGCAGCATAAGAGGCCGTTGCAATAAAAACAACACCAAAAACAATTGGCATCCAATCTGCATGGTCAATGCCTACTGCAATAAACATTACTCCCATTGCACTGCGTACAAACCAAACCCAGTCAATCTTTCTTAACCATTTCATATATATACTTTTAACTGATTTGTTTATGTAAGCTGCTCCATCCGCCACCATTGTAAGCTTCAATGCCTGCTTGTTTTAACTGCGAAACGGCCATGCCGCTTCTGGCACCACTTTGGCATACGGTAATAATAATTGTATTCTTTTTTTTCAACTCATTTATTTTTTGCGAAAGAACCTGTAGCGGTATGTTTATAGTATTTTTTATATGCCCGTCAGCAAATTCCTGTGGTGTTCTTACATCAACAATCATTGCTCCATTGGCTATTAATTCTTTAAAGCCGATAGCAGGCTGTTTTGCACCAAATAAAATATCAAATAGTCCCATAATTTTTTTTGTAAAAATGCCTTTTGGGCGCAAAACAATTGGTGACAAATGTTACAGGGGATCTTTTTTTAATAAAGTAATCACATTTCTGTGCAAAGAAACCCATCCTTTTTGCTCCATTTTTTTTAATAACCTGGAGATAACTTCTCTGGATGAATTGAGTTCATCTGCAATTTGCTGATGCGATAAATGAATTGTATCTGAATGATTTACTTCTGAAGCTTTTTGTAAATAAAAGAATAACCGCTCATCCATATTCCTGAAAGCAATATGATCTATTAATGTAAGTAACTCTTCAAACCTGCTTCTGTAACTTTCTACCACAAAATAATACCAGCTTTTATATTTCGTCATCCATTCATCCATTAGCTGAATAGGCACCATTAAAACAGTGGTATCTTCCAATGCGGTTGCTTTAATTTTACTGGTTTCTGTTTTCGATGCGCTAATCATAGACACGGCACAGGCTTCTCCCGGCTGTAGATAGTATAATAGAAACTCTTCACCATTATCTCCTTCTCTGAATATTTTAATCTTGCCCTCTATAACCAACATGGTGCTTTTAATGAACTGGCCGGTTCTTATTAGGGTATCTCCTGCCTTTAATGTTTTAATGATGGAAAACTTTTCTATTTCTTCCCTCAATGCAGGTTCCAGCTGTGTAAATATGCTGTATGTGTTATCCATGATTATTCAATTACTTTTTCCATTTGCATGCTTCTCGAGCCTTTTACCAGCAGGCAGGTGTTTTCAAAGTGCTGTTCATGCACCCATTGCCTGGCTTCTTCGGAAGTATTAAAAAATAAAAAAGGATGATCAACATACTTATAATCGCCACCCACCAAAACTACCTGGCTCCAGGAATATTGTTGAATTAACTGAACAATGTTTTTATGCTCCTGAATACTCTGTTCTCCCAACTCCATCATACCGCCAAGCATCAATACTTTTTTATCTGCGCGGATATCTGCAAAATTTTCTATAGCGGCCCGCATGCTGGATGGGTTGGCGTTGTAAGCATCTAAAATAATTTTATTGCTTCCCTGCTCAATCATTTGCGATCGACTGTTGGAAGGAGTATACTGTTCAATGGCCAGCTTTATTTTTGTTTCTGGAACCTTAAAATATTGGCCAACTGTAATAGCGCATAACACATTTGGAAGGTTATACGTTCCTACAAGTTGTGTTTCGATGTTAGTTATTGTTACACCTTTAGAGAGTGCAACAGATAAAAATGAGTGATTGGAAATAACGGCATTGCCGGTAACATCTCCATTGCGTGTACCATAACTGACTATAGAATTAATGCCTTTACTCATGTCATGCAGATAATCATAATCATCGTACAAAAAAACTGTGCCGTGGTTCGCCCTGATAAAATCGTATAATTCTCCTTTACCTTTTCTTACGCCTTCTATGCCGCCAAAGCCTTCTAAATGGGCTTTTCCGCAGTTGGTGATAATGCCATGTGTAGGCAAAGTGTATGAGCAGTAAGAAGCAATTTCTTTCTGATGATTAGCGCCCATTTCAATTACAGCCATTTCAGCATCTTCTCTAACACTCAGTAAAGTGAGGGGTACACCGATATGGTTATTTAAATTACCCTGTGTGGTATAGGTTTTATAATGAGATGACAGGACAGCATTGATTAATTCTTTAGTAGTTGTTTTACCATTACTTCCTGTTATGGCAATAAATGGAATAGTGAATTGCTGCCTATGATGTTTTGCCAGTTCCTGTAAAGTAGTAAGCACATCTTGTACTAAAATATAACGATCATCCGGTATGCTTGTTTCTTCATCTATCACACAATATGCTGCACCTTGCTCAATAGCTTGTACTGCAAACTGATTGCCGTTAAAATGAGGGCCTTTTAATGCAAAGAATAAATCCCCCTTTTTTAATTTTCTTGTATCTGTTTGAATAGATGGGAATTTTTTATAAATGGAATACAATGCTTCTATGGTCATGAATAGATGATTTACATCCAAAAATAGGTGTGATGAAGAATATGTTTCACAGATATGTCTCAGATATTTTCCTGTGCAGGGCAATTAACAAGAAAGCCATTCGTTTGGTAGCGAATGGCCTTTTTGTGATCCCGTAAAAGGGATTGCTGTGTTTACCTTTCCTTATTTTTTTGCCCTTCTCGGAGGGAAGAAATTACCTGTTTTAGCACTTTTTGAAGTTCCTTCGGCAGAACCATAATGGTTCATGGCACAACGAAAACCAATTGTACTGCTGGCTTGGTCTTCTTCTAAAAATCTGCGGGTGCCGGGGCTTAGCCAATAAGCCATATCGTTCCAGCTTCCGCCTTTTACTACTCTGGATTTATCCGAAATTAGCGTAGTTAGTCCATAACCATAACTGGCGCCGCTGAGTGAATCACCGTCAAGAAAATCTATAGCATAAGCATGCTGATAGTTTCTCCTGTTACGTAACGAAGAATCTGATTCCTGTACCATGATGATTCTGCCCAAACTATCTCTTAAGTTACCCTGCCCTTTGTTCATATCTACTTTCTTAAACACATTACCACGAACAGGATTAAAATCGCTGGCATCAATATTAGTTAATGGTCTATATACATCTACAACCCACTCACTTACGTTACCACTCATATTATATATACCAAAACCATTGGGTGCAAAAGAGGTAACTTCTGCAGGTATAGCCGCATTATCGTTCAATCCGCCGGCAACACCCATATTATCGCCAATACCACGTTTAAAATTGGCCATAAAAGCGCCCTGGTAAGAACTCTGTTTGGTAGAACGTATATTATCAAATCCATCGTTCTTCCATGCATAAATTTGTTTATTGGCTATTAGCTCTTCTCCACGTTTTTTTCCTTGTTTGGCTTGCGGATTCTCTAACACATAACCATAAGCGGCATATTCCCATTCGGCTTCTGTAGGTAAACGGTAATCGCCAAAAGTAATACCATCTTCCTGTTTTACCTGGGTTCTCGGCCTTCCCTGTGCATCTTTTAAAGGGTTGGTTTTAGAGGTAGCCACTTTGCCGGGCTGTACCTGGTACTCTCCGAGAAAATAGGCTTTGGTATTAAAGTTTTCCTGTCCACCGCCATTCAGTTCGGTCTTAACATTATTTTTATTAATGTAACCCTTTTTAATAAGCTCCCATTCGTTTACACGGTCTGTGCGCCATACACAAAAATCACTAGCTTGCTTCCAGCTAACACCTACAACAGGGTAATAGTTATAAGAAGGGTGGCGGAAGTAAGCTTCCACATAAGGTTCGTTGTATGCCAACTCGCTACGCCAAACCAGCGTATCTGGGCGGGCTGCTTCCAGTACTTTTTCGTATTGGGGATCGCTAAAAACATTTTCCATCCAATACAAATATTCACGATAGTGCACATTGGCAACTTCGGTTCTGTCTATAAAAAACGAATTCACTGTTACCCGGCGTGGTGTATTGTTCCAGTCATACATCACATCCTCCTGTGTAGCACCCATGGTAAATGTGCCGCCTTGTACAAAAACCAGTCCCGGAGCGGCTTTAATATCTTTCGGTTTGGGCACATTAAAACCACCCATGGTTTTATCATTATAGTTCCACCCGGTTACTGCTGATTTCTCCTGTTTTTTCTGAAACAAGCTGCAAGAGGTTATTGAACCTGCTGCTGCTATCAGTAAAAAACAATTCCTTACGCCTGTAAGCACTTGCATGATTTGTAATTTAGTTTCTGACAATAAAAAAAATTTGGGTAAATTTTATGCCGTGCAATATAGAGGATTTTAATTTATTTGGTTAAAGATACATACTATTGCATGAATGGTTTTTTATACTCCTTAATTTTAACGAGCATTTAAAAGTACAGAAAATTGTTGTACAGGTTTGTAAATGAAAGATAAAATTCTTTAATGAAGCGCTGTCTTGTTTTATTATTTCCTTTACTTTTTATAGCTGTGCCGCTTATAAAAGGGCAAACTGCCAGAACTTATACTGCTGCTTCGGTTTTGGCTACGGGTAATTGGTATAAGATTGGCGTAGTAAAAGAAGGGATTTATAAGATTGATGTAGCTTTTTTAACAAATTTGGGGCTAAATACAAACAACTTATCCTCTGCTGCTATTAGGTTGTACGGA
This sequence comes from Sphingobacteriia bacterium, assembly GCA_017304675.1. GTDB lineage: Bacteria > Bacteroidota > Bacteroidia > Chitinophagales > Chitinophagaceae > CW01. Next base: position 242,470 of record JAFKLS010000018.1, on the reverse strand, counting down.
AATGGCGGAGCGATGTTGCCTGAAGACAATGCTCTGATCAGGCCTGACGATTTACGGGAAAATGCAATACAAATGTTTGATGGAGGGGATGGCATTTTTAATGGAAACGATTATTTTCTTTTTTATGGTGCTTCCCCGGATAAGTGGGTAAAAGACAGCCTGAACCAGAAATTTGTACACCAAAAGAACCTCTATACCGATACGGTATACTATTTTTTAACAATACGGGCTGTTGGAAAAAGAATTAATCAACAGTCCGCCGTTGGAAATGCCAATATTACTGTTACCGCCTACAACGAAAGGTACTTTTATGAGCAGGATAAAATAAATTTATTGAATAGCGGGAAGGAATGGTATGGGGAGGAATTTAGTACTAATCCCGGAGCAGCTTTAACAAGAAGCTTTGCTGTTGATTTTTCAGGATGGGATATTACAAAACCCTTGCTATTAAATACCAGCCTTATCGGCAGAAGTATTGTAACTGCAAGCCCTTTTGAAGTATCTGTAAACGGTCAGTTACTTCAAACAATAATTCCGCCCTCTATCAGCGGCAGTTATTTTGATTTATTTGCTACGCCTGTTGTGCAACAGCAAGCGTTTACAGTTAATCAGCAACAGCTAACTGTTTCCATTACGTATAAACCACAAAACGCCAACGCCCAGGGCTGGCTAAACTGGTTTGAGGTTTTTGGCAGAAAACAACTGGCTTTTAATAATAACACCACTCAATTGTTTTTTAGAGATTGGGCATCCGTACAAGCGGGCAATACAGCAAAATTCCTTATTTCAGGCACTCCGGCAGGAGTAGATGTTTGGGATGTATCAGATATAGTGAATCCTGTACAAATGAAATTAAATGTTACCGGGGGAGCAGGATATTTTGTGAATGATGCTTCTTCTCTACACGAATATGTGGCATTTAACACAACCAATGGCCTGCTGGTACCAATTGGGCTAGGGAAAATAGACAATCAAAACCTGCATCAATCTGCTGCGGTAGATTTTCTCATTATTACACATAAAAACTTTATAGATTATGCGAATGACCTGGCCGGCTTCCATATACAACAATACGGGCAAAAAGTACAAGTGGTAACGGTAGATAAGATCTATAACGAATTTGCTTCAGGAATAGCAGACCCTTCTTCTATAAGAGACTTTATTAAAATGTACTACGATAAAGCAGGAACTGATTCTGCAAAGCAGCCAAAATACGTGGCCTTATTTGGCGCAGCATCTTTCGACTATAAAAACAGGGTATCAGGTAACACAAATTTTGTTCCTTCATATGAGAGTGATAACTCGCTAGATCCTTTAAACACCTACGTTAGTGACGATTTTTTCGGTTTGTTGGGTGACAGGGATAATGTAAATTTAACATCGCTTCCTGCAGCCTTGAAAACCAGTGTAGGTAGGCTACCGGTAAAAACAGCGCAAGATGCACAAATAATGTGTGGTAAGATAAGGTATTATCACCTAAATAAAAGTTTGGGTGATTGGAAGAACGAATGCATATTTGTAGCGGATGACAGGGATAATGATGTGCATTTAAACGATGCAGAATTATTATCGTCTGATCTGAGTGGATTAAACCCTGTTTTTAATGTCACTAAAACGTATCTGGATGCTTACCCACTTGTGAGTGGGGGAGGCGGAGCCAGGTACCCAGGTGTTAATGCGGCTATTGTGAGTAAGATATCAAACGGAGCATTTTTATTCAATTATAGTGGTCATGGAGGATACCAGCAATTAGCTGACGAAGCTATTCTAGGCTTTCCGGAAGTAAAGCAATTTAAGAATAGTACCAAATTACCCCTTTTTATTACGGCCACCTGTGATTTTGCCCCGTTCGACGATCCTACTAAAAATTCCCTGGGTTCAAGTTTATTGTTTAATGATTCTACCGGAGCCATTGCTTTAATGACTACGACCCGATCTGTTTTTGCTTTTAGCAATACCATTATTAACGACAATTATATCAAAGCAGCTTTTGCAAAAGATGCCAATGGGAATTATCTTACATTGGGAGAAGCTGTAAAAAAAGCCAAGAATTTTACTTATCAAACGTCCGGAGATGCAGTGAATAACAGGAAGTTTACTTTGTTGGGGGATCCGGCTATGAGGTTATCTTTTCCAAAATTTTTTATTCAGATTGATTCTATCAATGCAAAGCCCCTGCAACCGGGAGATACTTTAAAAGCATTGAGTAAATACTCCTTTTCTGGCTCTATAGTAAATGCAAGCGGCATTTTGCAAACACAATTTTCGGGCATGGCCCAAACAACTGTTTTCGATAAACCTCAATTGCAATCTACTTTGGGTAATAATCCTGCAAGTCCTGTTACACAATTCAGTACACAAAACAATATACTTTTTAAAGGAGCTTCAACAATTACCAATGGAAAGTTTTCTTTCAGCTTTGTTGTACCTAAAGACATTAATTATACGGTGGGGCAGGGTAAACTTAGCTTTTATGCCAATAGTTTAAATGAAGATGCAAGCGGGGCCGTAAATACCATTAATATAGGAAGCAATAACAATGTTGCTATTCAAGACAATGCTGGGCCGGACATTCGTATTTACCTGAATGATTTCAATTTCAGAGCAGGTGGGCTTACCAATGAAACCCCGTTGTTGCTGGTAAAATTATTCGACACCTCAGGTATCAATACCACCGGAATAGGTATTGGGCATGATATTACAGCAGTGATAGACGGAAATGAACAGAATAAAATAGTACTTAACGATTATTATAAGGCTGCTATAAACAGCTACCAGCAGGGAACGGTGACTTATCAATTACCATTGTTAAAACCTGGCAGGCATTCTATCACCATCAAAGCGTGGGATGTAGTGAATAATTCTAACGAAGCAGGTATTGATTTTTGGGTTACCGACCAAGACACTCTGGCGCTTAGTAATGTATATAATTACCCCAATCCCTTTTCTAACAGCACTACCATTACATTTGAACATAATCAACCAGGATATGCTTTGAACACTCAGGTATTGTTTTTTGATTTGCAAGGAAAGATTATAAAAACTATAGAAAAAAATAGCACAAGTTCAGGCACCAGGAATATTGATCTGGTTTGGGATGGCAGGGATAGTGGGGGAAGAAAATTACAACCGGGTATGTATTTTTATCGTATCATTGTGCAATCAATCAATGGAATTGCCAAAGCAACACGTTCGCTTTTCATACAATAAAAAATATTGATGATTTAAATTCTACTCAACCATTTTGCTGACTCCTAAGTTCAATTTGTAGTATGAAAAGTATTTTCAAAGGTTATTTTATTGCTTTTATTTTTTTGGCGGCCATACAGATTAATCCTGTTACTGCACAACAAAACCTGAATATTGTAACCACAGCTGTTCCTTTTTTGAGGATATCTCCTGATGCCCGTGCAGGAGGAATGTCTGATTTGGGTATTGCTACGGCACCGGACGTAAATGCGGGTTTTTGGAATGCGGCTAAAATTCCATTCAATACTAATAATACGGCAATAGGACTAAATTATTCCTCTTGGTTAAAAGACCTTGGCTTGAACGATGTATATCTTGCCAACCTGTCTTTTTACCATAAACTCGACGATAATCAGGCCATCACCAGTAACCTTCGCTATTTTAACCTGGGTAATATACAATTCACAGACTTCTCGGGTAATACATTAAGTTCTTACCGCCCCAGAGAATTTGGAATTGATCTTGGTTATTCTTTAAAATTATCAGACAATTTTGGGATGGGGGTTGCTGTACGATACATTAATTCTGCGTTGGCAAGCGGAGATGTGAATAATAGTGGTGTGGTGTACAAAGCCGGTAGCACTGTGGCAGGTGATGTGTCTATGTTTTATGATGGAACCGACAACAATGGAAGAGGATTACGATGGGGATTGGTTTTCTCTAATCTGGGAGGCAAAATAGGATATACTACAGATGCTAATGCAAAAGATTTTATTCCTGCTAATTTAGGCTTTGGTATTTCATACACGGCGTTGGTAGAAGCTAATAGTAAACTAACATTCGGGTTAGATGTAAACAAATTACTTGTTCCTATTGCGCCTGTGGCAACAGGCAATGCTTCTACAGATTCGGCTTTATTGGCAGACTACAGGAGTATGAGTGTGGTATCTAGCTGGACAAAATCTTTTCATGATGGAAGCAACCAGCTATCAGATATGCAGTTTTCTTTAGGAGGCGAATTTTTGTACGATAACCAATTTGCTGTAAGGGCTGGATATTTTTATCAGGATAAAAGCAGTGGTCGTAATCCCTATTTTTCTGCAGGATTGGGCTTCAAATATCAACAGGTGGGCGTTAATTTTTCCTATCTTATACCATCTGGCAGCGGAGTAACAAGAAACCCTTTATCAAACACGCTTAGGCTGGGCCTTACTTTTGATTTTGATGGAGCTAAGTAATTAATATAAAAAATAATGAATTTTAGAATAGGGCTGGGTATTGACTTTCATCAATTAGTTGAAGGAAGGGATTTTTGGTTAGGAGGAATAAAAATACCGCATACTAAAGGAGCATTAGGGCATAGTGATGCAGATGTTTTATTACATGCCATTTGCGATGCTTTACTTGGGGCTGCAGCGCTGGGAGATATTGGAACCCATTTTCCGGATAATTCCGCAGCATTTAAAGATATTGATAGTAAAATTCTTTTACAAAGAAGCATCGTATTAATAGAAGAAAACGGGTTTAAAGTAGGTAATATTGATGCTACAGTATGCTTAGAACTACCTAAAATAAAACCTTATGTTGCCGAAATGAAAGCAGTGATTGCTTCTATTTGTCATATAGAAACAGATGCTGTTTCTATTAAAGCCACTACAACAGAAAAAATGGGATTTGCAGGGCGGGAAGAAGGCTTGGTTGCCTATGCTAATGCATTAATTTACAAAATATAGTAGTGTTTAACCCTTTAACCGAAATCAAATCTATCTGGCAGGAAATTCCCCAAACCATACAACGGTTTATTAAAAGGGCGTTTGTTTTTTTTATTGTATGGAAAGTTGTTTACATGTTAATCCTTTATCCGGCCAATATTCCTGATAAACAATTGCGCCATGCTACAAGTTGGGGAACAATGCAATTACTGAAATGGAAATACCCGGAAAGTACTTTTGGTATTCAAAGTAAAGTGATGACGGATACGATATTTAGAATAACCACTGAGTCAGATATTATCTTTAAAGATAATAAAAAAGTATTGGGTATAGCAGACCCCTGTAATGCCCTTGAATTGTATATTTTGTATATAAGCTTCTTGTTTTGTTTCCCTGAAAAAATTTACCGGACTATTTATTTTCTAATTGTTGGGGTGCTTGTTATTTATATAGTAAATATTTTAAGGTGTTTTGGTGTAGCCTGGTTGAATATTCAGCATAGTTATGTAACAGAAATTGCTCATCATTATGTGTTTAAGCTGGCTGAATATGCAGCGATTTTTGGATTGTGGATGTTATATTTAAGAAAGCAAAAATATTTGGTGGCAAGTGAAAACAAACATTAGTAAAAGAGAAATAGCAGGACTGGTTTTAATTGTGGTTGTTTGCTGGTTGTTTTATGCGTTTGCTTTTGAAAATGGTTGGAAACAGAAATTACCAAGGATTCTGGGGCATTTGTTGAATCTTCTTTGGATTGTCATCATCTTTGCAATAGGGTTTTGGTCTTTTCATAAAAATCTGTTGAAAAAAAAACTCTGGTCACTATCATATTTGTTGCTATTAATAGTGTTATTAACAGGGGCATTGATTGAAATGCTGGTTAGAAAAAAATTTTATTTGTCGAGTGATTTTTTTGGTGGACTAAAAGCCACTTTTACCAGCCCATTTGTATTTGTTTTATTTTTACTACTACCAATTGGTTCGGACAAGAAACCTTATAAAAATGAAGTGTAATTTTTTTAAATTGTTAGCGATTGCATTACTGGCAATCATGGTGCAGAATGGTATTGCTCAGTCTCAGCAGTTACCCGTTAATATTGATCAATTATCCGATGAGCAGTTGATGCAATACATAGGAATGGCCAATGGATCAGGCATGAGTGAGGCAGATATAGAAGCGAAGGCAAAACAAAAAGGTTTGAGCGATGATCAAATTCAGAAATTGAAGCAACGCATTCAACGACTGAATGTAAGCAACTATGCTGCAGGTTCAAAAAACAATTTGAGTGATTCGGGGGACTTTAGAAAAAGTGTTGCAATAAAAAAACCTTCCTCTAACGATTATTATTCTTCAGGTGAATTGAGAATATTCGGTTCAGATTTGTTTACCAAAGACAACCTAACATTCGAGCCTAATTTACAAATCCCTACACCCAGGAATTATCTTATTGGTACAGGGGATCAGATTAATATCGACCTGTATGGATATTCTGATGCTAATTTTAAGCTAAAAGTATCTACGGAAGGAACAATCCGCATACCTAACTCAGGTCCTGTTAAGATAGCAGGGCTATCATTTGAGGATGCTCAGCAAAAAATCAAATCACAACTTGCAAAAATATACCCGCAAATTGCTTCAGGTAAAACTGCTGTTCAGATATCTTTGGGGCAAATACGGAGTATCAGAGTTACATTAGTAGGTGAGATTCGGCAACCCGGAACGTATACCTTGTCATCCCTGGCAACTATTGCCAATGCTTTGTATGTTTCAGGAGGCCCCAATAGAATAGGCTCCTATAGAAATATTGAACTGGTACGTAATGGTAAAATAGTTTCAACATTCGATCTGTATGATTTTTTAATGAAGGGCGACCTTACTAAAAATACCCGTTTGGAAGATGAAGATATTATAAGAGTAAGTCCTTATGAAGAGCGAGTTTACCTGAATGGGGCTATTAAGCGTAAAGCAATTTACGAGGCCAAGAAAGGGGAAACACTACAACAATTATTAACTATTGGAGGTGGAATTAATGAGTTGGGATATAAAGATTTTGTAAGGGTAGTACGTATCGGTAAAAATCAAAAAGAAATTATAACAGTTTCTGCTGACCAGTTTAATCGCTTCTTACTACAATCAGGCGATAGCTGTTATATCGATTATGTTTCTAACAGGTTTAAAAACAGAGTAATGATTGAAGGGGCTGTTTTCCATCCTGGTGCATATTCAGCTGATAACTATCCTACATTAAAGGATCTTTTGGCTATTGCAGGTATAACAGAAGAAGCTTATCAAACAAGGGCAATTCTCAGCAGAAGATCGGATAATTATATTCCACAAATGATGGATTTTAATGTTGCGGATATTTTACAAGGCAAAAATAATATCACACTACAAAAAGAAGATGCTGTAAGGATATTTAGCATATTCGAGCTGAAACAAAATAATATTGTTAACATAAATGGAGAAATAAATAAACCGGGTGATTACAGTTTTATAGAAGGGATGGGAGTTAATGATTTGGTATTATTGGCGGGCGGTTTAAAAGAATCGGCCCCCGGCAGTAAAATAGAAATAGCAAGAAGAAATAAAGATACAGGCAGTGCCAAACAAAAAGATAATTATGCCATTATTCAGGTAGTTGATATCGATAAAAATTTTGATAAAAATTCTAGCAAGGAATTTAAACTGGAGCCATTTGATATTGTATCTGTAAGAAAAAACCCTAATTATAAAGAACAGATTAAAGTAAAAATTGAGGGTGAAGTAATGTATCCCGGAGAGTATACGCTGGAAAACAAATCTGAAACCCTGACAGATCTGATTAAAAGAGCCGGCGGATTTAAACCCACTGCTTATGTTGACGGTGCCATGCTACTTCGCAACACTTTTACCGATTCGCTGGATGCTGTATTGATTGACGATAAGATTCAGAGCGCAAAGAACCAGACATTGAAAGCTGACTCTGCCAGTGTAAACGGCATCCTGCTTAACTCAATCACCAAAAGCCAGAAAATTGTGGGCATCCGATTGGGAAAAGCGATAGAAAAACCATATTCTTTAAATGATATCAGTTTGCTGGAAGGCGACATTTTACGTATACCCGTTGTGCCTACAACGGTGCAAACTTTTGGTGCAGTATATGTTCCTAAAAAAGTAGTATACCGGCAAGGGCTGGGTTTTAAAAATGTGGTGAATGAGTCGGGCGGATTTTTAAATACCGCTTCTACCAAAAAATCTTATGTAATTTACCCGAATGGGGAAATCAGTTCAACCAAAAGTTTTTTATGGTTCAGGCATTATCCTAAAATTACACCTGGTGCAGAAGTGTATGTTCCGCTGCGTGTAAAAAGAACCACTACACAGGAAGTGGTGGCCATTGGTAGCGCTGCTGCTTCAATAGCAGCCGTAACGGTATCACTCATCTATTTAATAAGATCTTTTTAAACTGACGATAAGTAATGGAGGAGAAATATATTACAACAACATCTTCTGATGAAATTAGCCTGACGGAACTGGCACAAAAAATAAAAACCTTTGTGACCTATTTAAAAACGAAATGGGTAAGTTTTTTCATTACAGGTATCATTGGGGGGATATTAGGATTGGGTTACTATTATATGCAATCTCCTAAATATACTGCTACCTGTACATTTATATTGGAAGAAAAAAGCGCCGGTGCGGGTGGGCTAGCCGGATTAGCCTCTCAGTTTGGGTTTGATATTGGTGGCGGGGCGAGTAGTTTGTTTGCAGGAGATAATTTGCTGGAAATTATCCCTTCTAAAAATATTGTAGAAAAAGTATTGTTGAGTAAAGTAGATAGTAGTGGCCAGCAAACTTTGGCAGACCTTTTCCTGGAATTTACGAAATTAAAAAAAGCCTGGGACAAAAAAGAAAGAACAAGAGGTGTTAACTTTTTAAAGATTACCGATCCGCAGAAGATGAATCTGGTGCAGGATAGTGTATTGAATGTGATTTATAGTGCAGTTGTAAAATCTTATTTATCTGTAGATTGGGTACGTAAAAAAGCTTCTTTAATCAGGGTTTCTGTAACATCTAAGAACGAAAGATTTTCCAAATACCTTACAGAACGCGTAATAGAACAATCTAAAAAATTGTATATCGATTTAAAAACAGGCACATCCCAGGCTAATGTAAACCGCCTGCAAAGAAGGGCTGATTCTTTATATGCTTTATTAAACAATAAATCTTACCAGGTTGCAGAAAGCCAGGTATTGAATGTAAACCCGGCTATGAAAAGTGCCTTAGTTGCCACTGAAATTTCAGCCCGGGATAAAGCTGTTTTAGGAACGATTTACGCAGAGGTGGTAAAAAATTTGGAAACCAGTAAAATACTATTGAGCCAGCAGATGCCCGTGATGCAGTTGTTGGATAAATCTGAGTTTCCGTTAGTGCTTAGTAAAAATGGAAGGCTAGTTTGTTTGTTATTGGGATTACTTATTTCATGTTTGCTTGGTTTAGTATTTTTCTCTTTTGAATACTTGATAAAAAAGAACTAATATGAAAGTTGTGATATTGGCTGGTGGTTTAGGTACGAGAATTTCAGAAGAAACTTCTTTAAAGCCAAAGCCCATGGTAGAGATAGGTGGCATGCCAATCTTATGGCATATTATGAAAATTTATTCTCATTACGGATTCAATGATTTTATCATTTGTTTAGGGTATAAAGGGTATATCATTAAAGAGTACTTTGCCAATTATTTTTTACACAAATCAGATGTCACTATCGATTTAAAAAATAATACTGTTAAAGTACATGATAGCCATGCTGAATCTTGGAACATAACATTGGTTGATACAGGAGTGGATTCCATGACTGGAGGTAGGATTAAACGTATACAGCCTCATGTAGGTAATGAGCCTTTTCTATTGACTTATGGTGATGGGGTAAGTGATATTAATGTAGAAGATTTGGTGGTATTTCATCAGAAACAAAAAAAACTAGTAACTGTAACAGCGGTGCAGCCTTCAGGAAAGTTCGGTGCGCTAAATATAGATGAGTTGAATATTGTTCATTCTTTCGTTGAAAAACCTAAAGGAGATGGAACATGGATCAATGGTGGTTTTTTTGTTTGTGAGCCGGAAGTATTTCAGTATATCTTAAACGGAGATGCTACCATTTGGGAGAGAGGACCTTTAGAAAGTATTGCCTCCGATGGTAAGATGACCGCATTTAAGCATTCAGGATTTTGGAAGCCAATGGATACATTAAGGGATAAAATTGAATTGGAAGAAGAGTGGCAATCAGGAAATGCCAGATGGAAAAAATGGTAGATTATGTTTGAAATATTAAACAAAAATTATATCGGCAAAAAAGTATTTGTAACAGGCCACACCGGTTTTAAAGGGGCTTGGCTCATTAAGATACTAAAGTTACTGGGAGCTGAGATTAAAGGCTATGCTTTAGAACCACAAATAGAAAATGCTTTATTCAACCTTATTGACGGCAATAACATTTGCACCTCTGTAATTGCAGATTTAAGAGAAAATGTGAAACTGAAAAAAGAAGTATTAGATTTTCAACCCGACTATATTTTTCATTTAGCAGCACAACCCTTAGTAAGATTATCATATGAAATTCCTGCGGAAACTTTCGAAGTAAATGTTATTGGCACTGCTTATTTATTGGATGCTGTTAAAGAACTAAAAAATAAGTGTAATGTTGTTCTGATTACTACTGATAAAGTATACCACAATAATGAATGGGAATATCCTTATAGGGAAAATGACAGATTAGGTGGATATGACCCCTATAGTGCCAGTAAAGCTTGTGCTGAATTAGTAATTGATTCTTATAGAAATTCATTTTTTAGTATAAAGGATTACTCGTCTCATAAAAAAGCTATAGCTGTTGCAAGGGCAGGAAATGTAATTGGTGGTGGCGATTGGGCAAAAGACAGGTTGCTTCCAGACATTGCAAGGGCTTTAGGTAATGATGAAAAGGTTATTATTCGTAACCCCAACTCTGTTCGTCCATGGCAACATGTAATGGAGCCATTATTTGGTTATTTACTGTTAGGAGTTAAATTGAATGAGAACCCAGTTAGATTTTCTCAAGCTTATAATTTTGGACCTAATGCGTCAGATGCATTATCGGTAGAGTCAATGGTAAAATTGGCAATTGAATGTTGGGGAAAAGGAAGTTTTGAAATTCAAAAGAACTTGAATCAGCCACACGAGGCAGGATTATTAAAACTTGATATAAATAAAGTTTTGGCTGAAATTGGATGGAGACCTATTATGAATGCTGCGCGAACTATTGAAAGAACTATGAATTGGTATAAAGATTTTTATAATGGAAAAAATGCTGATACTTTAATATTAGAAGATATATTGTATTATCAAAACTTATTACTTACGTAATGGAAAAAAAAAATTGATATTTTCAAAGGCTTAGAGTTTAAAAACATTTGCGAAGCTTCTTTAAAAGAATCTTTAGTAAATAGGTTTAAAAAAAATATCACCAAGAAAATTGAACCTGGAGTGGATTATATACCTGTTTCCGGTAAAGTAATAGACGAAGATGATGTTTTGTGGGGAATTGAATCCATGATGGATGCCTGGTTTACTGCCGGTAGATTTAGTGATAAGTTTGAAAAAGAACTGGCTAAGTATTTTGGAAGCAGATTTTCATTATTGGTAAATTCAGGGTCATCTGCTAATCTATTGGCCTTTTATGCATTAACTTCTCCCAAATTGGGTGACAGAGCCATTCGACCAGGGGATGAAGTGATTACTGTTGCAGCAGGCTTTCCAACCACAATCAATCCTTTAATCCAATTTGGCTGTGTTCCGGTATTTATAGATGTTGATATCCCTACTTATAATATCAAAGTAGAAGATATAGAGAAAGCTATTTCCCCGAAAACTAAAGCAATTATGATCGCTCATGCTTTGGGTAATCCTTTTAATTTAAAAGTAGTGATGGAAATTGCGAAGAAATATAATCTTTGGATAGTAGAAGATGATTGTGATAGTTTGGGAGCTAAATATAATGGGAAAAAAACAGGGACATTCGGAGATCTGGCTACAGTGTCTTTTTACCCCGCACATCATATCACTATGGGAGAGGGTGGTGCTGTTTTGATAAATAATGCTGAGCTTAAAAAGATTACCGAAAGCTTCAGGGACTGGGGCAGGGATTGTTGGTGTGCAACGGGCTGTGATAATACCTGCGGTAAAAGATATGAATGGCAGTTAGGGCAATTGCCTGAGGGCTATGACCATAAATATACTTATTCACATATCGGGTTTAATTTAAAAGTTACAGATATGCAGGCTGCAATCGGTTTAAGCCAGTTGACGAAGGCAGATACTTTTGTAACTGCTAGGAAAAAAAATCATGCTTTATTGAGTTCTATGTTTAAAGAATTAGAAGAGCATTTCATTTTGCCAGAAGCTACTGAAAATAGTGAGCCCAGTTGGTTTGGCTTTATGTTAACCGTAAGAAAAGGAAGCCCGATTAACAGGAATAAATTGGTGGCTTATTTGGAACAAAATAAAATAGGCACTAGATTATTTTTTGGAGGCAATATGCTCAGGCAACCTGCATATACCCATATAACTCATCGAAAAATAGATGAGTTGCCCAATTCAGATATTATAATGAATCATTCTTTTTGGTTGGGAGTTTGGCCGGGTTTGAATGAAAGTCATTATCAATACATTCTAGAAATACTTAAAGGCTTTATGAAATCTAATCAATGAAAACAGTTTTGTTAACAGGAGCAACAGGTTTCTTGGGATATTACATTGCAAGACAATTGTCTGACAGTAACTACAAAACAATCGCCCTTGTTCGAAATTCCTCTGATATATCACATTTAGCTAAATTATCAAATATTGAATTTATTCTCTTTAATGAAGAAAATGTAAAATCAATTTACAAAAAAAATAAAAATATTAAGGCTATAATACATGCCGCAACTACGTATGGCAAACAACAGAATTATTGCGAAGTTCAGAAAGTAAATTTTTTTTTGCCTTCATTCTTATTGCATAGTGCAATTGAGCATAAAGTAAATTATTTTATTAATTGTGATTCTTTTTTTACTGATTATTATCAGTCTTATAAAAATCTGGAATTTTATACATTATCAAAGCATCAGTTCAGACAATGGGGAGAAAAAGTCGCTTCAAATTCAAGAGTTAAGTTTGTGAATTTGAAAATATTTCATATGTATGGAGCTAGAGATAGGGAAGATAAATTTATTCCTTCAATAATAAGACAACTTTCTGAACAAAAAGATAATGTTCTTAACTTAACAAATGGAGAACAAATAAGAGATTTTATATATGTAGAAGACGTTGCTAGAATTATTAAACTTCTTATTTTACATGAAGAGCAAGTAAGTTACGGTTTTAACAACATTGATGTAGGGACAGGAATAGCAACGTCTATTAAGAATTTGGTTATGAAATTAGCCTGTAATACAAATACTTCAACTATACTGAATTTTGGGGCTATACAACAAAGGCAAGGCGAAATTATGTATGCAGTTGCTTCAAAAAATGAATATTCTTTTTTAAAGGATATAATTTTTACAAATTTAGACGAAGGGTTATTAAAAACCATTAACCATTTTTTAAATCAAGGATTTAAAATCCGATGAATATACAAGTTATAATTAATTCTACAAGAATAAGCTTTGCCGTAAAAAAAGTAGCAAAAAGAATAGGCATAGATAGAGCAATTTCGTATGTATTGATTGGTAGAGGAATATCTTTACTAGCTCAACCCTTAACGTTATTTTTTATCGGGAAATATTTAAGTAAAGTAGAGCAGGGATTTTATTATACTTTCAATAATATTATCATGTTATCTATTCTTCTTGAATTAGGGTTGGGTACAATTCTTACGCAATTCGCAAGTCATGAATTCGCTCATCTGCAATGGGAAAATAAAATATTATCAGGAGAGGATGTTGCATTACAAAGAATTCTTTCTTTAATTAAAAAATCTATCAAATGGTATATTGTAATGGTAGCTATTTTTTTTGTCATTGTTACTCCTACTGGGCTGTTCTTTTTCAAATCCCAATCAGTAGGAGTAAATTATATAATGCCGTGGGTTTTATTAGTTTTTTTTAGTGCTATTAATTTGGTTATATATGCTTTTACAGCTGCTATGGAAGGTTGTAATAAAGTGACCGATATTCAATTGATGAAAATGATTCAATCCATTTTGGCTAGTATTTCAATTTGGTTAGTGCTATTAAGCAAAGGGGGGCTTCTAGCAGCAACGGCTGTAGCATTTACTCAATGTATAATTGCTATTATTTGGCTTAAAGTGAGGTATAATCAAATATTGAAGCAAGTTTTTTCTTTTAGTTTAGATAAAAATATACATCAAATATCATGGGGAAAAGAAGTTTTTCCTGTTCAGTGGAAGATAGCGCTAAGTTGGATTAGTGGGTATGTAATGTCACAAGTTATAAATCCTGCATTGTTTAAATACAGAGGAGCCATTGAAGCTGGACAAATGGGGATGAGTATGAGCATTGCCAATATACCTATTGTGATTGGGCTTGCTTGGTTAAATACCAAATCGCCTAGTTATGGCTCATACATAAAATTGAATAAAATAAATGAGTTAAAACAGTTAGTAAGAAAGAACACAGTATTATCTGTAAGTGTTACAGCTCTAGCATCTGTATTTGTGTTTATTGGAATTTTAATTGTAAAAAAATATTTTAGTCAGTTTGGAGAAAGATTTTTACCTGTAGAAGCATTATTTTTTTTAATGATTTCTAATATAGCACTGAATTTTAATACTTCAGTTGGGTTATATATGCGGTCATTTAAGAAAGAACCTTTTCTAGCATATTCAATTATTAATGCTGTTTTCACGGGCATCATTGTACTTCTATGTGCATATTATGCAAATGCTCAAATATTGTGTATTATAACAAGTTGCTTTACTTTATTTTTCTCAACTCCTTATTGTTATATTTTGCTGAAAAGATTTAATAGAACTTTAAATTCTTAAAACTGTAAAACGATTTTTTTAATGATGAAAGATATATTCCTTTCTATATGTGTAATGACTTATAATCGTTTTAAAACACTAAGTGAAACGATAGATTCTTTAGAAGCCAATAATTTACCCAATGATGTAGAAATAGTGATATCTGATAATGCTAGTACTGATGCTACTGAGACTATTGTTAGTATGTTAAAAAAAAAACATAGTAGTTTGTCGATACGTTATTATAAAAATGATATTAACTATGGTTTTGATGGTAATTTTGCAAGAAGCATAGAAAGGTCTGCAGGAAAATATACTTGGATGTTTTCTGACGATGATATAATGCCAGAAGGAGTTTTTAATTATGTTTACGAGATCTTGAAAAAAAATGATTATAATCTTCTATATCTGGCACATTATTCCTTTAGAGAAAATACGGATTATAGAAAAATATACAAACAGTTTTGGCCAAAACAGAACCATCTTTTTAATGATGGCATGAAGTTTTTTAATATGGCTGGGTTGGGTTTCATCTCTACATTAGTATACAATACTGAACTAGCAAAAAAAGAAATTTCCAAAATATCATTTAAGTATGATAATGCTCATGTGGAGTTAGGCATACGAATTTGCAAATTTTATAACGGTAACTATCTTTTTATCGGTGAAAAAAGCATTGCTGCAAGAATGCCAGTAAAATGGGGTAGAGGCAGATTTATGCAATGGGCTTATATAGATACTGGGCGATTATATCAAGACGCTGCTGATCAAGGGTTAATCTCTCAAAGATATGTACGAAAAGTTAAATCTTCTTGGGCATTAAAAAGTATACCACTTTTCATCATAAACTCCTCTAAAGATGGGTTTTTAAGCGAGTTAATACCTTTGAAAAAAAGACTAATTGAAAACTATAATAGACCTAGTTACAGAATAATTATCAATTTATCTTTTTTACTAGCCTCATCCTCCTTTTTTATTTGTTTATACAAACCTGTATATTCTATAATTTTAAAAAAGAGAATAGGATAGCTTTTATATTTATTTTATGAAATATTTGGGCTTGCTAAGAAAAATATTCGATTTCAATTACTGCCTTTGTGATTTTTACTTTCAGAATGTTTCAAAAGGTACTTAGAAGGAAAAAGGAAAAAATTGAATTCCTCAAGCTCTAAAATGGATAATGAAATTGTTCTGGATGGTTTTAAATTAAAAAATTTTGCAGATGAATAAAAATACTTTAAAAGCGAAGGCGATTTATTCAATTTGCATTGAAATATGTGACCATACATTGAAATTCTGTAGCACTCCACCTGTAGAAGTTTATGATTTACTTTATAAATATGGGTTTGAATCCTTTGACGAAAATATGCAACCGACAACACCCGTTTTAGATAATGAGTTTAGAAATGTTTATTTTATTTTGAAATAACAATACCTTTTATTTTTAGAAAGAATATTTTCTTAAGAACTTCTATTTAATTCCTAATTTAAATTATTATGAATATAAAAAAGAATAAGATATACCAACTAATTTTTGGGCATAAAAAAATTAATTTCATTTTAGAAATGGAGCCAAATTCAAATATTTTGGATGTTGGGTGCGGTAATCACTCTCCTTCTTTTTATAAAAGAATAAATCCTCATATAAAATATTATGGGTTAGATATTGCTGAGTATAACATGGATGAAATTGACTATAAGTCCGCTACTAAAATAATGTATGTGGGAAGGTCAGAGTTTGCAAACTCAATTAGAGAGATAGGGAACAACTTTGATGCTGTTATTGCATCTCATACTTTAGAGCATACAGACGAACCATTTGCTGTTTTACTTTCTATGATTGCTGCGTTGCGAAAAGGCGGCAAGGTTTATTTATCTTTTCCTACTGAAGACTCAAAAAAATTTCCAAGTAGAAAGGGGACCTTAAATTTTTATGACGATCTAACGCACAATTATTTGCCAGAATACAATACTATAATTGAGACAATAGAAAAATGCGGGGCAAAAATAATATTCAGTAGAAAAAGATATCGGTATCCATATGGTTTTATAAAGGGATTGTTACAAGAGCCACTTTCAAGGTTACAAAATAAAAATTATCCCGATACATGGAGTTTTTGGGGATTTGAAACTGTGATTATAGCAGAAAAATGTTAATTTCTAAAATGCAAAACGTTTTAATATTTAGGCAAGACCATCTTGGCGATTTAGTTTTAACAACGCCATTAATTAGAACACTTGCTGAAAGCGGGTTTATTGTAGATGTATTGGCAAGAAAAAACCATTTGCCTGTATTAGAAAACAATCCCTATATAAATCATTGTTTTGGAATAGAAGATATTCAACAAGAGTTTCCAAAAAAATATTTTGCAATTGTAAAGTGGATTCGCTCTAAAAAGTATGATCTTCTTGTTGTACCCTTTGCTAAACCCAAACAGATGGGATATGTAGCCACTGTATCCGGTGCAAAAAAGAAACTATTAATGACTGCAGGTATTTGGGGACGAATTGGAGGTAATACATGTTTAAGAAGTAATTTGCTTATTAAAGAGCGACATATAATTGATGTATGGCTAGATTTTGCAAGATATCTTAGAATCGAAAAATTATATACTCAACCTCAGATTTTCATAACAGAAAATGAATTAATAGAAGCAGATAAACTAATTAATAATGCTTTTGGGAATGATAATAAAGTTATAGGAGTGCATCCTGGAGGCATGGGAAATACTTGTAATTTTCCGTTTTCAGAGTATGCCGTTTTCGTAAGTAGGATGCTGAACGAAACAAATTACAATATTATTATTACAGGTAACAAGTTTGAATTAGACAGTATATTAAAATGGGATAAAAGTATAATACAATCACCAAGAGTATGGGTATCTGCCGGTCACTTGAATTTACGACAATTGTCTGCTGTGATTAAAAAAATGGATACGTTCATTAGTTCAGGAACTGGCCCATTGCATATATCTAATGCAGTTGGAAGTGCGACTTTTTCACCATTTTGTTCTCGCATTGGACATACAGATAAATATTGGGGAAATACTAATGGAAATGGGGGGGCAATGATCGTTACGTCTAAAATGTGTGAGCATTATAAAAAAGGTAATTGTAAATTTGAAGAAAGTTGTGATGCAAATATATTTTTTGAACAGTGGTTTTTTTTTAATAATAGAAATTTAGCTATAACTACATCAGCGTTGTAAGTTAAATTTAGGTTTAAAAAGTGTAAGGGAAATGTTGAATAAAACAAATTTTGTTTCCAAAAAGAATTATTATTTTATACTTATTGTTCACAATTTTATTAAGCCTTTTTTTTATTTATCTAAACTATTCAGATTACAAAATAAATTATTACCGAATAAAATTTTGTTTATAGAGTTGGGGCATTTAGGAGATATGCTTACTTCAATAAATGCAATTGAAATTGCAAAAAAGAAGCTCCCGCAGCACAAGGTTATATGTATTTGTACTGCATCAGGTGCGGCCGCATTAGAAAATAATCCAAATATAAATGAGGTTGTTATTATTGATACTCCACATTGGTATGAGAATGATAAGCGGAAGAACACTGGTGAATTAATCAGATCTTTTTTTAAGTTTATCAAAGTTGTAAAAAAAACTCATGCTACAATTGCGGTAAACTTCAGGAACACCTCTTATCATCTTGACCATATTGCTATATGGTGTTCAGGTATTGTAAAAAGTATTGGTTTCGGTCATAAAGGCTTGGATTATTTATTGTCTTATGCATATATCCCCAAAAAAGAGGAAGTTGTTATACCACTTCAAAAAATCGCGTTTATCAATAGTTGGTTTCAAATACCTGTTTCGGATAAATTTGAGAATCGCCCTTCTTTTTTCCCCGATTCTTTTCAACAGAATGCATCAAATCTTTTGCTCCAATCAAAAGGCATTAATTTAAATGAACGTTTTATAACAGTGAACGTTGCCGCTCAGCATAATTTTTGGTGGCCACACAAAAGCTTTATTGAACTTTGTAATCTTATACATAAAGGGTATCCCAATTTTAAAGTATTGTTCATTGGCCAAAAACAGCATATTGAACCTGTTAAGCATATAATGAAACAACTTGGTTTCACATCTTATTCTGTAGTAGGGGAAACGGATTTAAGTATGTTGTATTTCATATTAAAAAAGGCTGCACTTTTAGTAACAATAGATACTGGTGTAAGACATATTGCAAATGCAGCAGGCATTCCTGTAATAGTATTAAGACATGGTGCGGATGGCCACAAAGCTTTCGGAAAATATATTGCTTCAGAAGAACTGCTTGTCCATGCCGTATCCTGTTCGCCATGTGGACAAAAAAAATGCCCCTTGGGTACAGTAGATTGTATGAGCGGCATAACTGTCGATGCCGTGTTCAATCAGTTAAAAAATATTTTAGATTATACTTCTTGATATATAATTTTTTTAAGCGGCACATTTACGATACGATGCGAAGGTTGGCTATAATTAGTGTCCCGTTTTTTTTGCTGTTTAATGGGTTCTCGTTAAAGTTGGGTGTCAATATGCGTATTGATAATCTCTGTTCTGTATTGTTGCTTGTTTACTTCCTATTCATTAAGGCTGTGTTAAAGCCTGGTAGCTTTCAAAAAGATGTTCCTGGATTTGTTCTACTTTTCTTTTTTATACATGCATTGCTTGTTTCCTACTTTTATTCGCCCGATAAACAGTACAGCATCATTCAAACAATCGGTTATTTTAGTTGCGTTTTTTCTTACTTTTTACCTGATTTTATAATCAAGAAAGAAGCAGATATTATATTGTTTGTTAAAAAATGGATCTTAGTCAGTTTGTATGTAGAGGTAATATTTATCCTTGTCTTTTTTGCATCATATCTTTCCAGGATACCAATGTATGGAATGAATCTAGTTGAAAATGAGTTTGAACCTTTTGGTATATATGGTACTATGGTTGAGCCCAATATTTTTGGAGGGTATATGCTAATTACTTTTATAATGAGCTTTATCTTACTAAAAGAGAAAATGTATTTAGGCTTAAATAAAAAAACTATTGTATATGCTGTTATTCTTTCACTTATAGGACTATTGTTAAGTTTTACAAGAGGTGTTTGGCTTTCAGGATTATTCTGCCTGATACTTTATAGCGTCAAAGATGCAAAGAGTTTTAAGAAGAATATTGGTAGTGTTTTTCTCGGAATTGCTATATTGGCTATTTTGATTTTTATCATGGCATTTGTATTGAATATCGAAATTGTAAAGTATAAGATATTAAATATAGTTTCAACTGATGTTGGTACTGGTGAGGGAAGGATAATAATCTGGGCTAGGATAATGGATAACTGGATAGAAAAGGGTTTCTTTTGGCTTGGTAATGGCACTTATGGCTCTTTTGATATTTTTAATTTTGAGTTTAGAACAGGATGGACTGGAAATCTGCTCTTGCAAATACTAACAGATTATGGCTTAATTGGTATACTAATATTGTTAGCCTTTATATTTATGACAGTTAAGAATACATTAGTCAAAACCGATTCAAATTTTATGCGGGCTATGCAATATATAGTCAGGTATTGCTGCATCGGCATTTTTATGGCAAGCTATACTTCCAATCAAACTGCAGTGATTTTTCCATGGATTATCGTTGGAATAGGCTACCCTGTTTATAGGCTTATAAAAAAAGATAATGTTCAAATAAGTAGAAAATTATTGAATCCGGCAATATAAACAGCGATTTGGATAAAATGGTTTATGAAAAAAGCATACCTGTAAATTATGAAAATAAATATTTAGTAGGCAATGAAAGTAAAACCCTTTAGGGGCTTGTTGAATTAATAAAGAAGTATAAATTTAAAAATTGCTATGACAACTTACTGCTGCAAAGTGCATGAAACTAGGAAAACTCCTTCTTTTATTGTTCAAGATTGCAATATTTTTTGTAACGATATTTACCAAAAAATCAGATTCTTCTATCATGCTTCATACTTGGATTTAATTTGACTTCTGTGGATAATAATACCTCAAAAACTATTTTACTTTTTGAACCATGGCACTTTGGGGATTTAATTGTTGCAGTTGAAATTGCTAAACACTTAAAAACAGCAAATTATAAAGTAGCTTTAGCATACAATCCTAAGTGGGATAATTGGATAAGAACTGAAACATTTATTGATTATTATCTTCCAGTTAGTATTCCATGGACTTCAAGATTTTTTAAACAGAAGTATAAAATAAGTAGTTATGGTCTCTCTTTTTTTAAACAGAATATTATTAAATTAAGAAGTCTTGAGCCTGATATTGTTGTTGATGTAAGGTGCGATTTGAGGCATCGCCTTTTTTTAAAGACTGTTTATCCATTTAAAAATGTAATCAGTCTTTTGCATGAGAGTAAAATTAATGTTTACCGGAAGAAGGAGTTTCTACTAAGTAAGTTAAAAATAAAAAGCGTTCAGGATACTACTCTAAATGAAAGTATTAATTTTCCTCCTCAAGTAGTTCTTTTTTATGGTGCCAATGATTTCAATAGGGAAATTCCTATAGATAAAGTTCAGGAGATTATTTGTAGTATAAAAAATTTGGAGATTTGTATTAGCATTTTGTTAAGGCCTGAAGATAATAAAGACGTTTGGGATAAATTCCTACTTGCGGAAGATATTAATAATGTTTACTTGATTAAAGGAGATTTAATCCAAGTTTCTAATATAATTAAGAGCAGCGATATAATGATTAGTACAGATTCTGGCTGGTTGCATTTGGCGAGCTTATATGGTAAGAAAACGATTGGATTGTATGGCTTTGATACTTTAAAATCATGGCTACCTCCCAATACTATAGCTTTAAAATCAGATGTTTTTTTATCGGCAAAATATAAGTATAAAAAATCTCATCAAATGATACAGCCACTTAGTTCACTTGATATTGATGTAGTCAAGAAAACATTAGTAAACGTGATTAAAAATATGAAAGTGAATAAATGAAAATAGCTATTATCGGGTCTCGTGGATATCCTCACGTTTATAGTGGTTATGAAACATTCATTGCAGAAGTAGCCCCAAGGCTGGTGCAGCAGGGTATAGAAGTGCATGTGTATTGCCACAAACATTTGTTTAAAGAATGCCCTAAACAAGTTAACGGGGTCAATTTGCATTACGTACCCTGTATAAAATCAAAAAGCCTGAGTCAGTTGTCAAACTCATTCCTATGTACAGTTCATGCAGTCTTTTGTAGTTACGATGTTTTGCTTTATGTTAATTCAGCAAATGGAATATTTGGCGTTATAACAAAAGTATTTAGAATAAAGACGGCAATTAATGTTGATGGGCTGGAGTGGCTTAGGCCGAAATGGAAAGGACTGGGAGCAAAATTTTTTTATTTTAGCTCCAAGATGGCGACTAAGTGGATGGATGTTATTATTACAGATGCTGAAGAAATGAGAAAAGTGTATTTGGAGGTATTTAAAACAGACTCAATAGTAGTAGCATATGGAGCTAACATCAGGTATTCTTCAAGGGCAGCTCTCATTAAGAAATGGAATTTAATTCGAAATGAATATTATTTGATAGTTGGAAGATTAATTCCGGATAATAACGCTGATTTAATAGTAAGAGAATTTATCAAGTCGAAAAGTACTAAAAAATTAGTTATCGTTGGAGATGTCCCTTATAAAGATGAATATGCTGAAACAATAAAAAAAAATGATGACCCGCGGCTTCTCTTTGCTGGATACATTAGGGATCAAATAGAATTAGCCGAACTTTATCATAACAGCTTTGCGTATTTTCATGGTCATGAATTTGGGGGCACAAATCCAACACTTTTAAAAGCTTTAGCATATGGCTGTGCTATTATTGCAATTGATACAGTGTTCTCAAGAGAAGTGCTTTCAAATGATGAATATGGGGTATATTTTTCTAAGAAAGTGGGATGTTTAACTGAATTAATAGATAAAGAGGAAGCGCTTTCTGAAAAGTTTGATTTTCTTAAAAAAGTTAGCAGAGATAGAATAACAGATATATATACTTGGGATAAAATAGCCAGTCAATATTGCGAGCTGTTTTATAAAATCTAATAGTGTTAAGTTGGATAAAGTTGCCTGAACAATACTTAATTTTTCTGATTTTTGAAATACAAAAACACTTGGTTTAACCTAGAACTGAATTTATTCAGGTTTCAAAAAGGTAATTTATGAGTAAATGAAAAATATAGTACCTTACTTTTATGATTTATTATAAAATTAAAATTGATGCCTCCGCTTTCTAATTTAAATATTAAATCTTATGGCTTTTTGAAGATTACAAAGCAATTGCCAATACAGGAGGGCTTGCAGGAAAAAGTAATGAAGCTCAATTATAGTGCAAGAAAAAGATTGTTAGATCTTTCTTTTGCCTTTTTGCTTTTATTCTTTGTTTTTTCATGGCTATTCCCACTAATTGCTATTCTGATAAGACTTACTTCTAAAGGGCCAGTTTTTTTTATACAGTCAAGATCCGGTTGCAATGGTCAAATAATTAATTGCTATAAATTCAGAACTATGGTATATACAAGTCAGGATGTTTGTGATAATGGTATGTATCTTCAAGCTACTCCTGACGATTTTAGAGTCACTCTATTTGGAAAATTTCTTCGTAAAACCAGCTTGGATGAATTGCCTCAAATTTGGAATGTTTTAATGGGTGAAATGTCTCTGGTAGGACCCAGGCCACATCCATTACCTTTAGATAAGGAGTGTGAGGATACAATAGAAAATTACAAATTAAGATATCTTGTAAAACCAGGTATTACTGGCTGGGCGCAAGTTAATGGTGCAAGAGGAGGGACACAAACTATAGGTGCTATGCAACGTAGAATTGATTTGGATATCTGGTATATTCAGCATTGGTCTTTCAAATTAGATTTGAAAATAGTATTATTAACGTTTTGGAAATTGATTAAAGGTGATCAAAATGCCTATTAACTCATAAGCTCTATGTTTACAATGGTTGATTTACCAGCAAGAGGTATCGCAAGATTTTGTATTCTTTCTTTGTTTACTTTTTTTTCATATATGGGAAAAACTCAGGTAAATGAACCGACGACCAATGAAGTATATGGATTTATATATCGAATGGCTCAAAAAGGAATGATTGAAATAAATGATTTTATCTTGCCGTTAGATAGAATGGAAATAGCAAAGCAATTATTGAAAATAGAATCAAACAAGAGTACACTTTCTGCTAAAGAATTACAAGAATTATTTTTTTATTCTAAAGAGTATGCTTCCGATATTGTATTGAATGATTCATTATCAAAAATATCTCTGAATGGGGCTAGTATTTTAAAATATGATAAATATAATAGAGCAAGACTCGTTTCAGTTCACAATATTAATACTCAACTATTTGTTGACCCTGTTCTTGGGGGCAATATAAGTGTGTATTCCGGTAAACAATTAAGTAAGCAATATTTCGGAGGTGTAAGAATATATGGTTATCTTTCTAAAAACATAGGGTTCAATTTTTTGTTTAGGGACATTACTGAAAATGGAGATTCGGTTGATATAGCAAAAACGTTTACTCCAGCTCAAGGAGTAATTAATACCAGTCGATACAATAATAGTTTAAATTATAGTAATATTAATTTTAACTTAAGCTATAAATGGAAAAATGGTATGCTGTCTTTTTCTAAAGAAAACATGCAATGGGGGTATGGGGAATCTGGCAAAATTGTATTGTCAAATAAAGCGCCATCTTTTTTAAATATTAACCTTACATACGACCCGTTTAAATGGCTAAATTTTTCTTATTTCCATGGTTGGTTAAACTCAGATGTAGTAGATTCAAATGCTTCTTATAATACCTCAAATGGGTATAGAGAAGTTTTTATAAAAAAATTTATTGCGAACCATTCACTTAACTTCAGGGTACAAAAAGGCTTAGTTTTTTCTATAGGTGAATCAATAGTTTATAGTGATAAATTTGATTTAGGCTATTTAATGCCTTTTAACTTTTTTAAAGCATATGATCAGTATGTAAGCAGCTATAGCTTACATGGTGGTTCAAATGGACAACTTTTTGGTCAAATCAGTTCAAGAAATCAGATTAAAAACCTTCATGCATATTTGGTAATATTTGTTGATGAAATACGCTTAGATAAAATATTTAGTAAAACATTAAGTAGAAACCAAATTGCTTATACTTTAGGGGTCAATAAAACAGACTTATTATTTAAATATTTATCTGCTGGTTTAGAATATACTAGAGTTAGAGGTGGGGTATACAATAATATTATAACTGCTCAAACTTATACAAATAACTCATATGTAATGGGTGATTGGATAGGGCAAAATGCCGACAGGTTATATTTATATGCGAAATTTACACCTTTCGCCAAGCTTAAACTTAATTCATGGTGGCAATTTATTCGGAAAGGAAGACCTTATACTATTGATGAGCAATATTACCAACAACCCGAACCCCCTTTTTTAAACGATAAATTGTTTGATCAGAAACAATATGGATTTAGTGTTTTATATGAATGGCTTCATTCAACTAAATTTTTTCTGTCTTTTTCTCACACTTCTTTTGTTTATCCTTCTTATTCATCTTCAGGATCTAACCTAAACTTAGGGTTTTCTTACGGGCTGTAAAAGTATACTTCCTATCTTCGGCCTTTATGGCAACTGTTAAAATCATCAATTCTTCCAATAATCCCTTACCTCAATATGCTACTTCCGGCGCTTCGGGCATGGATGTGATGGCTTTTATACCAGAGCCTGTTTCCATTGCACCTATGCAAAGGCTTTTAATACCAACTGGTTTATTTATAGAATTAGCGCCAGGTTATGAAGCACAGATAAGACCGAGAAGCGGACTGGCCATTAAATATGGTATTACCTGTCTTAATTCACCGGGTACAATTGATGCAGATTACAGAGGTGAGATAAAAATAATTCTTATCAATTTAGGACATGAACCTTTTACTATTCATAACGGTGATAGAATTGCTCAAATGGTCATCCAGAAAGTAGATCAGGTTGAATGGATAGAAGTAAATGAAATTAGTGATACATACCGTGGTGAAGGCGGATTTGGCCACACCGGAAAATAATATCTATGCGTCAAAGTTTTTTAATATTTATATGGGCAGTTATTGCAGTTGCTTGCTCCAGCACTAAAAAAGTGCAAACCATTGAAACAGCCATTGCTAAGAAAGATACTGCTCAGGCTGTAATGATTAAAGAAATACCTGCCGTTGATTCTGTTGCTATTGTTAAAGATATTATGGCCAAGGTAATGACTCATAAAATAGACTTTCAAACATTTAATGCCAAAGTAAAAGTTGATTATGAAACCGCCAATGAATCGGAAGCGGTAACTGCTTACATCAGCCTTATGAGAGACAGCATGATGATCATTAAAATCAGTTACCCCCCTTTTGGCAATGTTGCCAATGTTTTGGTTACAAAAGATAGTGTTACACTTGTAAAATTAAAGGGAGAACGGTATGTACAGAAAAGAACAATAGCTTATTTAAAAGAAGTAACACAAATCCCCTTTAGTTTCTCAGTATTACAAGATATTATTGTAGGCAACCCCGTTTTTATAGACAGTAATATTGTGAGCTACAAAAATTTCGGCGATAAGTTATTGGTATCTATGATTGGAGATATGTTTAAGCACTTGTTAACACTGGATAATTCAAATTTTACGGTTTTGCATAGTAAGCTCGATGATGTAGACATTATGCGCAACAGGACCTGCGATATCACTTTTGGTACATATAAGGCGTATAATAATTTTCAATTTGCCACATACAGGAAACTGTCGGTAGCTGAAAGGTCGAAAGTGGATGTTTACCTTGATTTCAATGATTTTTCTTTTAATGAGCCGTTAAAATATTCGTTTAGCATCCCTAAAAATATCAAGTCTAAATAATTTATATGCATCTTTAGCGTTAAGCAATCGGGTTTAATTCTCTTTCCATGAAAAAAAGTATTTTATTCGCCTTTTTTGCCATCTTATTCATCTCGGTACTGCATGCACAGCAGCCAACAAGGGAAGATTTGCAAAAACAAAAGAAATTACTGGAGCAGGAGATTAATGAACTTAACGCACTGCAGGAGTCTATCAGTAAAAATAAAAAGCAATCTCTCAAGCAGTTGGCAGTGGTGCAAACAAAGATCCGTAAAAGAGAACAACTGATCAATAGCATTAATAAAGAGATTAGAAGGGTAGATGATCAGTTATATACAGATGAAATAGAGATTTATCGCCTGAAAAAAGAGTTGGACACGTTAAAGCAACAGTATGCAAAAAGTATTGTTTTTGCTTACAAAAACAGAGGTAGCTATGAGTACCTCAATTTTTTGTTTTCTGCAAAAGACTTTAACGATGCTGTTACAAGGCTTACTTATCTTAAAAGTTATCGTAAATACCGCGAAACACAAGTAGAAACCATCAATAAAACACAACAATTATTGCAATCGGCCGTAGAAACGCTCAACAATACTAAAAACGAAAAAAAACAAGTACTGGTAACACAAAATGTGCAACTGAAAGCGTTGGAACAGGACAAAAAAGAAAATGCAGCTGTTATCCAACAATTGAAAGACCAGGAAAAAGATGTGCAGGCACAATTACGTAAAAGAGACAAACAAAGGCAGGATCTGAATAAAGCAATTGCTGCGGCCATTAAAAGAGAAATAGACGAAGCAAACAGAAAAGCAAAGGCCGCCGCTGAAGCAGCTGCTAAAAAAACGGCACCATCTTCTAATAACCCAACTGTCAATAACAATCCTAAAACTTCAACAGGTATCCGTTCCGATGAGCCGAATGCCGGTGTAGCTTCTATGGGTAACAGCAATAGAAGTTATAATGTTTTTGAATCTACTCCTGAAGGGCTCACCCAATCCATCAATTTTGAAAACAACAAAGGGCGTTTACCCTGGCCGGTAAATGGTGGAGTAGTAACGCATGAGTTTGGTGTAGAGCAGGTAAATAAAATACGTGTGGTAAATGATGGTATTTTTATTTCTGTGCCGGTTGGTGCAAATGTGAAATGCGTTGCCGATGGCGAAGTAGCAGCTATTATTCCTTTAGATGATGATGATGCAGTAATGGTAAAGCACGGTAAATACTTCACGGTTTACAATAAGCTTACAGGTGTATCCGTATCGAAGGGGCAAAAAGTAAATGCCGGAACGGTTGTGGGCAAAGCTGCTGCAGATTTAAGCGGAAGTGGCGAAATAGAGTTTAGGGTTATGAATGGAAATAATCAATACATCAATCCTGCTTCCTGGTTAAAACAAAGATAATTTAGTGTAATAGATTTATTTGTATGAAGGCCACCCTTTTGGGTGGCCTTCATTTTTTCATGCATAAAAAACTTATCTTCCATGAAACGATTGTATGAGCCAATATATTCTTGCTTTTGATCAGGGAACAACTAGCAGCCGGGCCATCGTGTTTGGCAAAAACGGTAATATAGTTGCTATTGCGCAAAAAGAATTTCAACAGATCTTTCCGCAACCTGGTTGGGTAGAGCATGATGCTAATGAAATTTGGAGCACACAACTTGGTGTTGCAGCAGAAGCCATTACAAAAGCCGGGTTAACTGTAAAAAATATTGCGGCCATAGGTATTACCAATCAAAGAGAAACAACTGTGGTGTGGGATAAAACAACCGGCTTGCCGGTATATAACGCCATTGTTTGGCAAGACAGGAGAACCGCAACAATGTGCGACCGCTTAAAAAAGGAAGGTATGGCTGCTACTATTCAGCAAAAAACAGGATTGGTAATAGATGCTTATTTTTCTGCCACCAAGCTGCAATGGATATTAGACAATGTTCAGGGAGCAAGAACAAAAGCAGAGAAGGGAGATTTATTGTTTGGAACTATAGATACCTGGTTGTTATGGAAACTAACCAACGGTAAGGCACACGCAACAGATGTAAGCAATGCATCGAGAACCATGTTATTCAATATTCATACACTGATGTGGGATGAAACCTTACTGCAACTTTTTAATATACCGGCTTCTGTTTTACCGCAAGTAAAAAGCAGTAGTGAGGTATATGGTGAAACACAGAATATTCTTACGGCTCATAATATTCCGGTGGCAGGTATTGCAGGAGATCAGCAAGCTGCTCTGTTCGGGCAAATGTGTATTCATCCCGGCATGGTTAAGAACACTTATGGAACGGGTTGTTTCATGTTAATGAATACCGGCACAAAAGCGGTTCCCTCGGCAAACAATCTGTTAACTACCGTTGCCTGGAAAATCAATGATATTACTGAATATGCGTTAGAAGGAAGCGTATTTATTGCCGGTGCTGTGGTGCAATGGTTGAGAGATGGATTAAAAATAATACGCAGTTCCGGCGAAATAGAATCATTGGCCAAAGAAGTAAAGAGTAATGATGGTGTGTATATTGTTCCTGCTTTTGCCGGTTTGGGAGCGCCTTACTGGAACCAGCATGCAAGGGGTACCATAACAGGTATAACAAGGGGAACAAGTGCGGCACATTTTGCCAGGGCGGCTTTAGAAAGTATTGCTTACCAAACCATGGATGTATTAAAGGCAATGGAAACAGATTCCGGAATTTTTATTAAAGAATTAAGGGTAGATGGTGGTGCTACAGCCAACGATTTACTCATGCAGTTTCAGAGTGATGTATTGAATTGCAGGGTTGTTCGCCCAATAGTTACAGAAACTACTGCACTTGGAGCCGCTTATCTTGCGGGCTTAGCAGTTGGGTATTGGGAAAGTAAGGAAGATATTCAGCAACAATGGCAAGAAGAGCATGTATTTGTACCATTAATGAACAGCAAAGAAAGAACAGTATTAACAGATGGCTGGAAGAAGGCTGTGGCCACAACCATTAGCTGGTCAATATAAACCGGATAAAACTATTATATGAACAGGAATGCAATGTTGCAGCAACTTGCTGAAACTGTAACATGGGATATGGTAATTGTTGGAGGCGGAGCCACCGGGTTAGGTACTGCCATAGATGCGGCAACAAGAGGATATAAGGTTTTACTGGCAGAGCGATTCGATTTTGGAAAAGGAACTTCCAGTCGTTCTACTAAACTGATTCATGGTGGAGTGCGTTACCTGGCACAAGGTAATTTTAAATTAGTGACGGAAGCCCTGCGCGAAAGAGGGATGTTACTAAAAAATGCACCACACATCACTTCCATACAACCGTTCATTGTACCTGTATTTAGTATTTGGGAGAAGATATACTATACCGCAGGTTTGGCCTTATACGATCTGCTGGCAGGTAAATTAAGTGTTGGCAAATCAAAAACATTGTCTAAGAAACAGGTGCTCGATAAAATACCTTCGCTACAACCGGAGAAATTATTTGGCGGTATCCGGTATTTCGATGGCCAGTTTGATGATGCAAGGTTATGTGTAGACCTGGCTTTTACTGCAGCTGCACATGGCGCATGTGTGCTCAACTATTGCAATGTAATTGCATTTGAAAAAAATAAAGGTATTATAGACAATGTTGTGCTGGAAGATACCATCTCCCGTAAAAAACATTCGGTTCGTTGTAAAACGGTTATAAATGCTACAGGCGTTTTTGCAGGTACAATTGCAAAAATGGATGATGCCGATACCAACGAACTCATTATGCCTTCACAGGGTATTCATTTGGTTGTTGATCGCAAATTCTTTCCTGAACAAGATGCATTAATGATACCTAAAACCGAAGATGGCAGGGTCTTATTTGCCGTTCCATGGCATAATAAAGTGGTTATTGGTACTACAGATACACCCGTTGCCGGGATTATTGAAGAACCGAAGGCATTGGAAGACGAAGTTGATTTTTTAATACATCATTTTAATAAGTATAATGCACGGGCCATACAAAAAAAAGATGTGTTGAGTGTTTTTGCAGGGCTTAGGCCATTAATACGCTCATCGCCGGGTAAAAGCACATCACTTTTATCTAGAGATCATACAATCATTGTTACTAAAAGCAGGCTGGTAACTGTTACCGGCGGTAAATGGACCACCTATCGTAAAATGGCAGAAGAAGCAGTTAACAATGCAGCCTTTGTTGCAAAACTTCCTAAAAAGAAATGCATAACAAGTAATCTGCCGATACAATATTATTCAGTAAAAAGTGAAGGGCTGTATGCTGCTGAAAAAATTCATCCTGAATATTTATATACCTGTTCTGAGGTGATAGACCATATTCGTAAAGGGATGGCCTTAACCGTTGAAGATATTCTGGCAAGAAGGATGCGTTTATTGTTCCTGGATGCCAAAGCTGCCATGGAAGCAGCTCCTGTTGTAGCATTATTGTTACAAAAAGAACGTGTACAAACTGATGAGTGGAGAGAAGAACAAATTATTTCTTTTCAAACACTTGCCCGGCAATATTTACTTTCTTAAATTGATACTATAAATTGCTTGCATGAATATTTTTTTATCTGAATTAATTGGTATGGCCCTGCTCATAACGTTGGGCTGTGGTGTAGTGGCCAACGTAGTTTTACATAAAACAAAAGGTAACGGGAGCGGGTGGATTGTAATTACTATGGGCTGGGCAATGGCTGTTTTTGTTGGTGTTTTTGCATCTGCAGAAAGTGGTTCTCATTTAAATCCCGCAGTTACTATTGCTCTGGCAATATTGCATAAAATCTCCTGGGCCGATGTACCTGTTTATATTGCAGCTCAAATGGTTGGTGCAATTGTAGGGGCCATTTTGGTATGGCTGGCTTATTACCATCATTTCAATGCAACAGAAGACCCCTCTTTACAACTTGCCGTATTTTGTACAGCCCCTGCTATAAAAAACAGTGTTGGTAACTTTATTACCGAAGCTATTGCAACGTTTGTATTACTATTCGCCGTACTAAAATTAACGGCTCCTGAAAGCGCCATTGGCGCTTTAAAAGCTTTGCCCGTTTCTTTTATCGTATTGGGCATAGGATTAAGTTTGGGTGGCCCTACCGGTTATGCTATTAACCCGGCGAGAGACTTAGGGCCACGCATAGCGTATACCATTTTACCAATTAAAGGCAAAGGATCGGGTAACTGGGGCTATAGCTGGGTACCTGTTCTCGGCCCCATAGCTGGAGCCTCTTTAGCTGCTTTCCTGTTTTCAATGTTATAGAAAATGAAGAACTTTTTTTTATCAATACTATGTTTGGGAATTTGTTTCTTTTCTCAGGCTCAAAATCCCGAAGAGAATTTAAAATTGAAGAATATAGAATTTCCCCTGGTTACAAAACCGGTTGCTAATTATGTGAATGTAGTAAGAACCGGTAATTTACTTTTTCTGTCAGGAAAAGGGCCATTGCAAAAGAACGGACAATATATTACCGGAAAACTTGGAAAAGAACTTTCGCTGGAACAGGGCTATGAAGCTGCCCGTATAACTGCTCTTGTGCAAATGGCGGTTTTAAAAGATTATTTAGGAGATCTGAACAAAGTGAAAAGAATAGTAAAAGTTTTAGGGATGGTAAACTCTGCTGATACTTTTTACGATCAACCTAAAGTAATTAATGGATTTTCTGATTTGTTGGTAGAAGTGTTTGGCGAAAAGGGAAAACATGCCCGTTCCGCTGTAGGTATGGCTGCTTTGCCAATGAATATGGCAGTAGAAATAGAAATGATTGTTGAAATTGAATAAATGTACCTATTCCTTCTCTTTTAATAATATTCGTTTAGCTTCCTGTAATTTCTTTTTTTGCTCTTCTGAAACTTCCGGGTAGGTAAGGTTTAATTTTTCAAATTCTTTGTACACAATATCGGCCAGGCATATACGAGTAAACCATTTATCATCTGCGGGCAGAACGAACCAGGGAGCATACTCGGTAGAAGTTGCAGCAATCATTTCTTCATAAGCCTTCTGATAAGCATCCCAGTGCATCCTCTCCTGTATATCGGCTACAGAAAACTTCCAGTTTTTTGTAGGATCTTCAATTCTTTCTAAAAACCTCTTTTTTTGCTCCTTCTTAGACACATGAAGAAAAAATTTTAAAATCACTGTTCCGTTTTCATAAAGTGTTTTTTCAAAATGATTGATTTGTTTATATCGATTTGCCCAAAAAGAATGGTCTATATCTTTAAGAGACTGCACACCGGGAAGGCTTTCATTTAAAATAAATTCTGGGTGCACCCTGGTAACTAAAACATTTTCGTAATGTGAACGATTAAATATACCAATCTCACCACGGGAAGGCAAGGCTTTATAGTGCCGCCATAAATAATCATGATCCAACTCTTCGCTGCTCGGTGTTTTAAAGCTCGTTACTTTTACACCCTGAGGGTTTAATCCGGTCATTACATGTTTAATAGCGCCATCTTTTCCGGCAGCATCCATTGCTTGTAACACAATCAAAACACTATATTGGTCATGCGCATATAATTTATCCTGCAACTTAGCCAGGTTTTTTATACCCTCTTGCAATAACAATTCCCCTTCTTTCTTTGCTGCCTTAAAAATTTTCCTGGGATAATCTGTCTTAAAATCCTTTTTTAATGAAATACGCTTGCCGGGGCGGGCTTTTAAAGTGGCTGTATATTTTCTGAATGTTTCCTGAATGCTCATATATGGGTTTTATTATACTAAATATAATAAAAAGTATCTGGTAATGAGTTTGTTAAACTTAACCTTAGGGCTACATTTATTATAAGTGGAATAGAAAAAGGCGGGTGATGAGGCCTTAAAAAATATCTCGCAAAATTCGCGATTTTCGAAAGCCTCATACCCTTACCTTTGCGAAAATTTTAAACCTACATATATGGCTAATAAGGGTAAGATTAAACAAATTATTGGTGCCGTTGTGGATGTGCATTTTCCGGACAGCAAAACATTACCAGAAATTTATAATGCGTTAGAGTTAAAGAAAGAAAACGGAGATAAACTGGTATTGGAAGTACAACAACATTTAGGTGAAGACAGTGTTCGTACAATTGCCATGGACGGAACGGAAGGGCTTGTTCGCGGTATGGAAGTGGTAGACACCGGCAAAGCAATAGCAATGCCTACAGGTGATGCTATTAACGGTCGTTTGTTTAATGTAACCGGTGATGCTATTGATGGTTTGCCCCAGGTAAATAAAGAAAACGGCAGGCCTATTCACGCATTGCCGCCAACATTCGAAAATCTGAGTACTGCTTCTGAAGTATTGTTTACCGGTATTAAAGTTATTGACCTGATTGAACCTTATGCCAAAGGTGGTAAGATTGGTTTGTTTGGTGGTGCCGGTGTTGGTAAAACAGTATTGATTCAGGAATTGATTAATAACATTGCAAAAGGATACGGTGGTTTGTCTGTATTTGCTGGCGTAGGTGAGAGAACCCGAGAAGGGAATGACCTGTTACGTGAAATGATTGAAGCAGGAATCATGAAATATGGTGATGCTTTCAAACACAGCATGGAAGAAGGCGGATGGGATTTAAGTAAAGTGGATATGGAAGGATTGAAAGATTCTAAAGCAACATTCGTATTCGGCCAGATGAATGAACCGCCGGGTGCACGTGCTCGTGTGGCATTATCCGGATTAACTATTGCCGAATATTTCCGTGATGGTGATGGAACCGGAAAAGGAAAAGACATTTTGTTCTTCGTAGATAATATCTTCCGTTTCACTCAGGCAGGTTCTGAAGTATCTGCCTTGTTGGGTCGTATGCCTTCAGCCGTAGGTTATCAACCAACTTTGGCTACTGAAATGGGATTGATGCAAGAGCGTATCACTTCAACCAAAAATGGTTCAATCACATCTGTACAAGCGGTGTATGTACCTGCGGATGATTTAACAGATCCGGCTCCTGCAACTACTTTTGCTCACTTAGATGCTACAACGGTATTGAGCCGCAAGATTGCCGATTTAGGTATCTATCCGGCAGTAGATCCATTAGATTCTACTTCAAGAATCTTAACTCCGGCAATTGTTGGAGAAGCGCATTATAACTGTGCCCAAAGAGTAAAAATGATTTTACAACGGTATAAAGAACTACAGGATATTATTGCGATTTTAGGTATGGATGAATTGAGTGATGAAGATAAAATGACTGTAGCAAGGGCTCGTAAAGTACAACGTTTCTTATCTCAACCTTTCCATGTGGCTGAAGCCTTTACAGGTTTGAAAGGTGTATTTGTTAATATTGAAGATACGATTCGTGCCTTCAATGCTATTATGGACGGTGAAGTAGACGAATATCCTGAAGCAGCTTTTAACCTGGTTGGTACTTTGGAAGACGCTATAGAAAAAGGAAAGAAAATGCTGGCTCAGGCAAACGGATAAACCATCCTGTAAAAGGGAGAAAGGTTTGTAATGCGCAATCAAGTTTTTTTACAATAAAATCCCCCTTTGGGGGCAGGGGCTTATGACAGTAGAAATATTAACACCTGAAAAAAAATTATTCAGCGGAGAGGTTTACGGTGTTCAATTACCTGGTATTACGGGTTTGTTTGAAGTACTGGATAAACATGCTCCATTGGTAAGTGCTTTAGGGAAAGGAAATATCAAGATATTAAAAGATAAAAGTTCGGCTTTAGAGCATTTTAGCATACAGGGAGGGTTTGTAGAAGTATTAAATAATAAAGTAACAGTATTGGTAGAAGGAGCAATATAATAAGCACACTTTTAATCTATTCAATTCTAAGGTAGTCTAATCACAGACTACCTTATTTTTTATACCTTAGAAAAAATCATGTCAATCTTTTCATATAAACCTATAAAAGAATTTTTAGTAGTATTCCTATATGCCAATGTATTAAATGTACTTCTTTACTTTCTCTCTGTTTATTTTAATACACAAAGACCTCTTTTTCTCATTGAATATAACATTTTACTCCTGCTTCTTGTTTTCAGGCTCCCTTTTGTATTATATGTGTTATCTTTTCTTCTCCTGTTTGCCTTCGACCTATTGGTTTACCAGTCCTCTTTATTTTATTTTACCCCTATTGAAGCGTTACAAAATTTGCGGTATTTAAAATTCCACCATTCGTTTGGCCTTATTATTATCTCCGCCCTTTTGGTGGCAGCCTTTCTAGGCGCAATGCTGTATGTTGTGTATAAACAATATATATGTAAGGTTTCTGCAATGAATTTTTTTGTGTATTGCATAATAATACTGGCTCTGCTAACCGGAAGTGATGTTTTGAACGGAACCAATACTAATATGCTTAACGATAAAAAATTTTCAAGAATAAACATCTGCGGCTCATCGGTAATGTTTATTTATAATCTTGAGAAAATGTACATGGTATCTGATGAAAAGCCTAAAACTTTTTTTCAGCAGGGATCTGCAGCACAAAATTTTTTTGTAGGCACAGGAGTGAAAGCTGATAGCTCAAATAAAGAGCTAATTATTATTGTTGAATCCTGGGGGCTATTGAAGCAGTTTCCATATGTCAATTTTTTTAAAAAATACGATAGCGCTTTGACCTCGAATTATAAAATCCACTTCGACTCTACTGAATTTAATGGGTCTACTACCAATGCCGAGTTGCGGGAGTTTTTGAATCAGCTTGGCGCTTATAATTATTACTTAAATAAACATTCTTGTTATGCAGACTCCTCTTTGTTTGATAAGAAAGCAAAACAAGGCTACTTAACAATTGGAGTGCATTCATTCTCAAAATACATGTTTAAAAGAAATGTTTGGTGGAAAAATATAGGTATTCAAAATAGTTACTTCAAAGAAGAATTGCAGCGTAAAGGAGGCATTACGGAAACAGATAAAGATGGTGCGTTTAGCGGAGTGTATGATGAACGGGCATTTGATTTTTTAAACAAAGAATCTGCAAAATATTCTAAAGTATTCGCCTACCTGTTAACAGTCAATACACATCTTCCTTATTTTAGAAAGGATAGTTTACTACAAAATACTAATACTGCCTTTGTTAAAAGTGTGCTGGAATATAACGCAATTGTAAGGCCCCAGCTTATAAGGGTTTTTAATGAAGTGGATTATTTTATAACAAAGATTGCTAAAGAGAAATTTTGGGATAAAGTTTTAATAGTAGGAGATCATGCACCACCATATATTTCTGAACAAAATCGAACTTTTTTTAATCAACAATATGTACCATACATTCAACTTTCAAAGAAATAAAAAACTAATGTTTATTGAATATTTTCGAATGATTTTTTCTTAAAATGTAAGGATATTCAAAATCTGATAAATAGAAAACGGCAGATGTAGCCATCAAACAACTACTACATATATATACCATATGTAAATAGTGAGTAAAGTGGCTAGCGATAAAATAATTATTTAGCCCTATTCCAAAGCCGAAAAGTACCATTTGATATTTTCTGCCACTAGCGAAAATAATATAACCAATGGGTAGCCATTCAATTATATAGTAACCATATCTTGGCGCGGGTATTAATAACTCCGTAATTAAATACAAAATGTACACTAATAGAAATTTTCTATTCACGTCATTTTCTTTAATGATTTTACTTTCGGCAATTAATGAGAGAATCCATAGGATAATTATCGCACAAGTAAAAAAACTAGATTGCGAAATTATGAT
This sequence comes from Sphingobacteriia bacterium, assembly GCA_017304675.1. GTDB lineage: Bacteria > Bacteroidota > Bacteroidia > Chitinophagales > Chitinophagaceae > CW01. Next base: position 205,099 of record JAFKLS010000018.1, on the reverse strand, counting down.
TTTTAATTTTCCTAAATAAAGCTGAACACTTTGTATACACCCTGAATTATAATTCTCATGAATCTTTAAACCCTTTGAACAATCGCTGGAATCCAGATAAACAGCATCGTTTATTTTTGCAAATTTTTTTTTGAGAAGTGAATTTGGAACTTCTTTAGCATACATAGACATGCTTTTAAAATAATACATCCATTGGCTATATTTTTCGTTTGTGGATATGTTTATTATGAGTACTGCGAAACAAATAATGATTAAACTTATGCTAAATGAAGATTTTTTTCTAAACAAAAATGCATAGACAAAAGAAATAGGCCTTACAAGAAAGAAAAATAATAGCAAAGGCAATATTATATTTATTTTTTTTGATTTTTTTAGAATAAAAAAAATGAAGCAACTAAGGAACACAAAAAGAATATACACCTGACCTCTGTCGATATGCATATACCAATTATTTGATAAAGAAAAAAGAATTCCAGTTAACATTGTATAGGTTAGTTTTTTTTTCAATTTTTCTTTAAATGAAAAAAATAATAAAATCAATGCAGATACAAATAATATATTTTGAATAACCCAGAATATTAGCCTAGAGTCGCAATAAGATATTTTTAGAAGTGGCTGATGCAGCCTTGTCAAAAATGGTGTTGAAGTTAATCTTGTTAATATTGTATCATTTTTCTGTAAAATATAATAGCCGTTTTCATTATTAATAATTCTTTTCAAACCATTCAATCTAATCGCAAAATCTAATCCAATAGATTCCTGTGTTATTTTATATGATAGAACAAATGAATATATGAATGTTAATACAAGTGCAAAAAGTAGTAATGAATTAATAATTTTTTTAAAAGAGAAATTTATCATTGGCAAAGGTAATTAGTTCGCTTATTCCTATTGTATATGCTACAGCCAATATATCATCGAGCATAACTCCAGAAATATTTTTTATGTTATCGACTTTTTTTATACCTAATGGTTTAAATATATCTAACAATCGCCACAAAATAAAGGCGGCTATTAAATTGAGTTTTAAAGGTTCAATCAACCATAATAAAATATAGGTTGCCAATACTTCATCCAGAGTAAAAGCAGGAGCATCTTCTCCATAGCTATTTTTAAAAAAAGGGTAACTAAACAAAGCTAGCAGTATAATAAAAATAACTCCGCCAACAAAGAAAAATATATTTAGCTTACCAATAATAGGGTAAGCTATAAGAACCAATAAGGAAGATATTGTTCCGGGAAACAAAGGCGAATAACCTGTATAAAGTGCCGAACCGATTATTTTTTGTATGATCTTGACCATCCTTTGTAAAACTAGTGTACACTTTTAACCTATGTGGTTGTTAAATATTTTTGCAGACTTAATAATGCTAAGGCACTGATAATAATCTCAACTCCTCTTATGAAATAAGTAAGCAAAATATTCCATTCATTCCACTGCAAACCCGCAATAAAAAGATAGAAGAGAATTAAAACGTATAATAGAAAAGTTTTAATTTTTGCGATTTTTGATGGAGTTGAACCCAAGGGAATAATGTGCAAATATCTTAAAGTGGTAATTGTGCAGTCTCTTACTGTAAGAATGATTAAAAGAGCCAGTGAAAGATGATGGTTTGAGTGAAAAAAAATAAACCATCCGGGAACAAGGATTACAAGCTTATCTGCAATTGCATCTGCCATGGCCCCGAATGAAGATTGTGCTTTCATTTTTCTTGCCAAATAGCCATCGGCAAAATCTGTTAAGGCGCAATACAGAAATACAAAGAATGCCAGGTTATAATAATTGTTAACAATAAATAGAAGTATAAATGGAATAAGAGCAATCCTGCTAATGGTTAATAGATTCGGAATATTTTTCCTTACAGCCAATACAGTTAAAATATTCATAATGAAATTTATGAACTATTTTAGATTGGAAAAACAAACGAAAGTTTAATAAGCTTGCAAATTATCTTAACCTATCTGCACTTTTTACCAGCTTTTCATCTTTCCAAATACCACGGATAGCCAGTGTCAGCAATACGGGTACAAAAAAAGCAATAAGAGCGGTTATGCTTATGCTGCTCTCTTCCTGAACAAAAGCTTGTTTTTGCCAAAAATATAATCCAATATTCAGGATTGATCCCAATAATGCAACAATCGCTGCTCTTAATTGTAGTCCTCTGTTCTTGTACAGGAAAATACTGAACAAAGAAGTAATAGCAACTGTAGTGGTGAAAACAATTAATAGGATATTATATGTGCCAGATACAAATACTATGGGTTTAGGAACCGCATCGTTTATGCGATGCCCGCTGAAGAAAGGAAATTTCAAAGAAAGAAGCCCTAAAGAGCCCGCTAATAGAAGCCAGACAGATTGTATGCGTTGTATCATACCATTTAAAGTTTTACTGTTTGAGGTTTAAAGTTAAATCTAAAACTATTAATAAGTTTCAGTTATAATCTTTAAACCTCAGCAATCAATATCAAATTATCCTAGTTCCGGGTATAAAACAAATTGACTCATAAAATTATTTACCTGCTTTTTCACATCTGCCAAAACCTGTTCACTATCTGCATTTGTTAAAGCAATATCAATGGCGTTTACCACAAATTCCATGTGCTCTTCTTTCATGCCCCGTGTAGTAATAGCAGCAACGCCAAAGCGTATGCCCGATGTTACAAAAGCACTCTTATCATCAAAGGGAACCATGTTTTTATTGGCAGTAATATCGGCGTGTCCTAAAACCTGTTCCGCTTTCTTACCACTAATATTTTTATTCCTTAGGTCTATCAACATTAAATGATTATCTGTTCCGCCACTGATAATTTCATAGCCTCTGTTTATAAAAGCTTTGGCCATTGCCTGTGCATTGTGTTGTACCTGTTTGGCATAATCTGTAAACTCGTCGGTTAATATTTCACCAAAGGCAATTGCTTTTGCAGCAATTACATGTTCTAAAGGGCCGCCCTGTGTACCGGGAAATACAGCCATATCAATTAAATTGCTCATCAGGCGAATATTCCCTTTCACATCTTTTAGCCCGAATGGATTTTCAAAATCTTTTCCCATCATAATCACACCACCACGAGGGCCGCGTAAAGTTTTATGTGTGGTAGAGGTAACAAAATGGCAATGATTGAATGGAGAACTTAATAAACCTTTGGCAATTAATCCGGCCGGATGTGCAATATCGGCCATTACGAAAGCGCCTATTTCGTCTGCAACTGCTCTTATTCGCGCATAATCAATATCCCTGCTGTAGGCACTGGCGCCACAAATAATAAGTTTAGGTTTTATTGTTTTCGCTTTTTCTTCCAGCATTTCATAATCAATCAACCCCGTTTCTTTTTTCACCCCATAAAAATGCGGCTGGTATAATTTACCGCTAAAATTAACGGCACTGCCATGTGTTAAGTGTCCGCCCATGCTGAGGTCTAAACCTAAAATGGGGTCGCCCGGCTGCAAAATGGCCAACATTAACGAGGCATTTGCCTGTGCGCCGCTATGAGGCTGTACATTGGCGTATTCTACATTAAAAACATGCTTTAGTCTATCAATGGCTAATTGTTCTGTCTGATCAACAATTTCACAACCGCCATAATACCTTCTTCCCGGGTAACCTTCTGCATATTTATTGGTCATAACATTACCCATGGCCTGCATTACCTGCAAAGAGGTAAAGTTTTCCGAAGCTATTAATTCAATACCACGTCTTTGTCTTTCCAACTCCTGTTTAATCAGATCAAAAACCAGCGTATCTTTTTGCATGATGAAAAATTTTTGGCAAAAATAAATGATACATGCATCCTGACATTATTTGTTTATCACCATCCGGATAACGAACAACATTTGCTAAAGTGAAAGATTTTACTATTTTCACGGCTCGCTAAGTGTGTTTTGTACATTTTGAGAAGGAATTTTTTTATGAAAAAAGCGACTTAATAATGAAAGCAATCATCCCCGTTGCAGGAGCCGGAGCCAAACTAAGACCCCATACATATACCCAACCTAAAGCATTAATACCTATTGCCGGTAAAACGATTCTTAGTTTTATTGTTGATCAGTTGCATGAAGCCGGTATTAACGAATTTATTTTTATTGTTGGTTATTTAGGCGAAAAAATACAGGAGTATGTTACACAAACCTACCCTAACCTGCAAACACATTTTGTATACCAAAATGAACGCCAGGGAACAGGCCATGCTATTGAGTTAACAAAAAATATTGTTGGCTATGATGAAGTATTTGTTGTATTGGGGGATACGATTTGTGAGTACGATGTAAGGGAAGTGATTAATAACCCTTACAGCATGCTGGGTATTAAAAAAGTAGATGATCCGCGAAATTTTGGTATCGCTACAATAGGAGAGGATGGCTTTATTGAACAGGTAGTTGAAAAACCCGCTATCCCTAAAAGCAATATGGCATTAGTAGGATTATATAAAATAAAAGAGACCCATTTTCTGTTTGAATGTTTGCATCACCTCTTTGTACAAAATATAACCACACAGGGAGAATACAATTTAACCGATGCTTTGGATTGTATGATTAAACGGGGTGCAAAATTCCAGTCTTTCAAAGTGAAAAACTGGTTCGATTGCGGTAAAAAAGAAACGCTTCTAGAAAGTAATGGTATTTTAATGAAGAAATTTGGCGGATATATTCATGAAACGGTAAAAACAGAAAACTCAATCATCATACCTCCGGTAAGTATAGGTACAGGCTGTGTGCTTAAAAATGCCATAGTGGGACCTCACGTGTCTATCGGCGCCAATACCAGTATTAATTTCTCCATTGTAAGAGATAGTATTATCGGTTCTTATACAACTTTGCATGAAGTTGTAATCGATAATTCTTTAATTGGAAGTGATGCCTCTGTTACGGGGCTTAGTCGCAGCTTAAACATTGGTGACAATACTGAGATAGATTTTGGATAAATAATTTCTGCGCTGTTGTATTCGGTTATTTAAAAATGATTGAGAAGTTTGTGCTAATTTTCAAATCAACACATCGCCAAATAATCAATCTATGTTTTCTAATCGAATCACGCAACTTTTCAATATACAATATCCCATCATTCAGGCGGGCATGGTTTGGGCAAGCGGCTGGAAGCTGGCCAGTGCAGTTAGTAATGCAGGCGGTTTAGGTATTATTGGTGCAGGAAGTATGTATCCAGATGTTTTACGAGAACATATTCAGCAATGCAAAAAAGCAACAACAAAACCTTTTGCAGTCAATCTTCCTTTGTTATATCCTGATATTGAAAAACACATTCAAATTATTATTGAAGAAAAAACCCCTATTGTTTTTACAAGTGCCGGTAATCCTAAAACATGGACAACAATTCTGAAAGAGGCAGGGATAAAAGTGGTGCATGTTGTTAGCAGCAGCAAATTTGCTTTAAAAGCACAGGAAGCAGGATGCGATGCTGTTGTAGCCGAAGGCTTTGAAGCCGGCGGACATAATGGGAGAGAAGAAACCACCACTATGGTATTAATTCCGGCGGTATGTAATGCTGTATCTATTCCGGTAATTGCAGCAGGCGGTATAGCTACCGGCAGGCAAATGCTTGCTGCTATGGTATTGGGTGCTGATGCTGTTCAGATAGGAAGCAGATTTGTTTGCACACCTGAAGCCTCTTCTCATCTTGCTTTTAAAGAAGCTATTGTGAAAGCACAAGAAGGCGATACTATGTTGATGATGAAAAAAACGGTTCCTGTTCGGTTATTGAAAAATAAATTTTACGAAGACATTGCAAAGGCAGAATCACAAGGAGCAGATGCAGAAACGTTAAATAATTTGTTAGGCAGAGGCAGGGCTAAAAAAGGAATGTTTGAAGGAAATTTAGAAGAAGGCGAATTGGAAATTGGACAAGTGAGTGCCATTATTAACACAATAAAACCGGCTGCTGCAATTGTAAAAGAAATATGGGAAGAATATTGCAAAATAAAAGAACTGCTTAAAGGAAATTAGTACACAATAAAACCGGCGAACAACAATGCACTTGAATAAATAAAATAAAAGGCGATCATTAATGATCGCCTTTTATGTATTGTATATAAACTACAGTATTTTATTTACGGCTATAATTTGGCGCTTCTTTGGTTATTTCAATATCATGAGCATGGCTCTCTTTCATACCGGCATTGGTTATTTTTACAAAAGTGGCATTCTGCAGTTCTGCAATATTTTGGGCACCGCAATAACCCATACCTGCTCTTAATCCACCCACAAACTGATAAACCACTTCGCTTAAGTATCCTTTATAAGCAACACGACCTTCAATACCTTCGGGCACAAATTTTTTAATGCCATCTTCCACATCCTGAAAATACCTGTCGCCACTTCCCTGGCTCATGGCTCCCATGCTTCCCATTCCACGGTATTCTTTAAATTTCCTTCCTTCGTAGATAATGGTTTCACCGGGGCTCTCTTCCGTTCCGGCAAACACACTTCCCATCATCACTACATTGGCGCCTGCTGCCAGTGCTTTTACCATATCGCCGGTATATCGTATGCCGCCATCTGCAATCAATGGTACATTTTTCCCTTTCAAAGCATTGGCTGCTTCCATAATGGCTGTTAACTGCGGAACACCTGCTCCCGCTACAATACGGGTGGTGCAAATAGAGCCGGGCCCTATACCTACTTTAATGCAATTGGCACCGGCTTCGGCCAAAGCTTTTGCTCCGGCTGCTGTTCCAACGTTGCCGGCAATGATATCTAATTTCCTGAAATTTTTCCTCAATGCTTTTAAAGCTTCAATCACACCTTTACTATGTCCGTGGGCACTATCTAATGTAACGGCATCAACACCTACCTGTTGTAAAGCGGCAGCCCTGTCCATCAGGTCTTTGGTAATGCCCAAAGCTGCACCCACCAATAACCTGCCCATCCCGTCCTTTACGGCATTAGGATAATTTTTTAATTGAAGGATGTCTCTGTATGTAATCAGGCCAATTAATTTCCCCTGCTTATTAATTACAGGCAGTTTTTCAATTTTATACTGTTGCAATATCTTTTCTGCTTTCTTCAGGTCTGTTCCTTCGGGTGCGGTGATGAGTTTTTCGCTTGTCATCACTTCACGCACTTTCTTTTTAAGGTTATTTGTTTCAAAACGAAGGTCTCTGTTCGTTAAAATACCAACGAGATTGTTTCCTGCATCAACAATAGGAATACCTCCTATTTTGTTTTCTTTCATTATACGCAAGGCATCTTCTATTGTGGCATCTGCAGTAAGTGTAATGGGATCTATAATCAGGCCGCTTTCACTTCTCTTTACTTTTCTTACCTGCTCTGCCTGTTTTTCAATACTCATATTTTTATGTAAGATGCCCAAGCCACCTTCGCGGGCCAGCGCAATGGCAAGGTTGGCTTCTGTAACCGTATCCATCGCTGCAGAAAGCATTGGAATATTTAAAGTAATATTTCTGGTAAGCTGAGAACGGATACTTACTTCTCTCGGTAAAATTTGACTGTATGCAGGAACCAGCAGTACATCGTCGAAAGTTAAACCATCAATAAAGTTTCTTTGAATAGAAGATTTTGTGCGGGAAGATTTTATTGTTGCCATGTGCAAAGGTACAAAAAAGTTTAAAATCCGGTGTTTAAACTTTATGGTTAATCACTTGCTTTTAACGTTAAACTAACTTATAAAGTTTGCCGGGTAAAGTTGCAATAATGTTGTTCAACTCTAAATTCAAAATGCAAGAGGCAACGATACTGCTGCTTAAGCCGCTTTGCAAATAAATCTCATCAATATGCAAGCTGTCTTTTTTCTGAAGCAGTTCAACAATACGCTGTTCTTCTTCAGAAATTTCTATGAATAATTCTTTTTGGGCTTTTCTTAATTTAGGGGCATCTATCCACCCCATCTCTCTCATAAAATCATCCGGAGAAGTATATAGAACAGCTTTGTTTTGTCTAATCAATGCCAGGCAACCACTGCTTTTATAATCAGTTAATTTTCCCGGCACTGCAAATACATCTCTGTTATAATGATAAGCCAGTTCTGCAGTGATCATGCTGCCTCCTTTTATTGCTGTTTCAATAACTATGGTAGCATCGCTTAGCCCCGCTACAATTCTGTTTCTTTTAGGAAAATTATGCCTGCTTGCTTTAACACCATTGCAAAATTCTGTAAGTAATCCACCGCATAGTAAAATATCTTTTGCCAACAATTTATGTTGCACGGGGTAAATGGTGTGCATACCATGAGCCAATACTGCAAGTGTAGGTAAGCTATTTTTTAGGGCAGCTTTATGTGCAATGGCATCTATACCAAATGCCAGGCCGCTTATAACAGTTATATTCTGCTCTTTAAAATGCGCTATGAGTTGTTCTGTTACCTGTTTGCCATAATCTGAGTTGGTTCTTGTACCAATAATACTAACAACCTTCGATGTATTTAACCCCGCATTGCCACGATAAAATAAAACTGTTGGGGCATCGTAACAATGTAGCAGGCGTTGCGGATAATTACTATGGTTAGTGTAAAGAATTTGTATGTGGTGTTTATTACAAAAAACAATCTCTTCTTCACAGCTTTTAAAATCTTCAAAAGCTTTAATGGCTTTGGCTTTAACATCACCTATTCCTTCTACGGTTGCTATTGTCTTCTTTTTTGCTTTGAAAATTGCTTCTGCATCGCCTTCAAAATGGGCCAGCAATAATTTTGCCTGAACATTTCCAATGCCAGGGACTTTTGTTAGAGCCAGATGAAAGAGCGGGTCGTTTTTCATAATTTTTGAAATTATGAAAAATTATTCTATGATTTATTAAAAATCCAATACAACAAACTCAGTTCTCCTGTTCCTGCTTCTGCCTGCTTCAGTAGTATTATCTGCAACAGGAACAGAAGAGCCAAACCCTTTGTATTTTAAACGATGTGCATCTATGCCTTTATCAACCAGGAATTGTGCAACGGCTTTTGCTCTTGCCGTTGAGAGGATCAGGTTCTGACTTTCTATACCTGTATTATCGGTATGCCCGCTCAATTGAATATTAACGGTAGGATTTTCCTGTAAGAAAGCAAGTAACTTATTCAGTTCAATAATACTCACCGGTTTTAATTCGGAAGAATTCAACTCGAATTGAATGTTCCTGAATGTAAGAACAGCATTTTTACGGATGGGTTGTAAGGCAATATCTTTTTGATAATTACTGTCGGCATATTTGTTAACAACATCAAATACATCCGTATAATACAAATAACCTTTTCGTTGTACGCTGAAAGTGTAGTTGTTGCCTACCGGTAAAGGAATAAAATATTTACCCACTTCGTCTGTTTGAATGCTCATTAATATTTGCCTGTTACTGTTATTGATTAATTCAATTTTGCAGGGTAAATTTTTTCCGGTAACGGCATCAAATACAGAGCCTTTAATGAACAGTGTTTTTTTAGGGCGAAGGTTCTGTGGCATATCAAACTCATAAATATCAAGCCCTCCGCGGCTATCACTTCTATCGCTGGCGAAATAAGCATACCGGGCGTTGCTTGCAACAGCAATACTTCCTTCGTTCTCAATTGTATTAATAGGATAGCCTAAATTTTCGGGCTTGCCCCAATGGCCTAAACTATCTTTTCTGCAAATAAAAATATCTGTTCCTCCGTAACCCGGTAAGCCATCTGAAGTGAAATATAATGTTTGGTTATCTGCATGAATATAAGGTGCTGTTTCGTCTCCTATAGAGTTAAGGGAAGGCCCCATATTCTGAGCAGGACCAAATTTCCCGTTGGGTTGCCTAACACTCATGTACAAATCTTTTCCTCCGCTGCCGCCGGGCCTGTTGCTACTGAAATATAGTATATGATTATCGGGGCTAAGACTTGGAGAACTCTCCCAGTATTCTGTATTAATGTTAGGCCCCAGGTTTTCGGGTTCACTCCATCCCTGCGCTGTATAATAAGAGATATAAAGATCGAAATTACCGAAACCGTTTCTGAAATTGCCAGCAAAAATGAGCCAGTCTCCGTCTGAAGAAATAGTAATACCTCCTTTATATGGTTCTTTATTAATATCGCCTCCTATGAGCGTAGCTTTTGAATATTGGCCGTTATGATGACGAATACTTTGAAAAAAATCTTCCCTAAAACCTTCTCCTCTTCTTGTAAATAACAGCAAGCTGTCGTCTATACTCAAAGAGGGGTAGTATTCAGATTTTTCTGTATTAACACTATCACCCAGGTTAACCGGATTGAAGTTTGTTTGAAACGGATGCTCTTTTGCAAACTGAATTGCAAATTCATAACAGCGTTTTCTATAGTTGGCAGCTTTAATACTTTTTTCGTTCAACCCGTTAATGGATAAGAATTGAGATACACTTTGTAAAGCTTCCTCAAATTTTCCAATACCGGCAAGGTTTATAGAGTAGGGAAGCGTGTATGGTTTGAAATAAATACTGTCTTTCTGTTTGGCTGTTTCGTAATATTCTATTGCCTTGGTATAATTTTTCAATTCACCGTAAGCGCCTGCCAAACTTAAATAAGCATCTACGTATTGATTATCTGACTGAATGGTTTTTTCTAAAAGAGGAATAGCGTTTTTGGTATCACCATCACTCAGCAGTACTAAAGCCTGTTCATAAAGTTTAATTGCCTTTGTGTTTACGTTCTCTCTGTTATAAGATTGGGCAATGATTTTATTTGAAACAATGCAAATGAATAGAATGATGAATTTCTTCATACAGGCAAGTTCGACAAATCTTGCAAATATGAACTTTTGAAAAGCTTTAAAACTTTCTAAATTTTTTTTTAAGGAACGTTGATGTATTTGTGAATCTGTATACTCAATTCCCATTTTGGGTTTTCCTTAATATATTCTATGATCAGTGGCGTAACAATTTCTCTCTTATTCCATTCGGGCTGCAGGTATAGTTTACAATGTTCGTTTACCTGTGCGGCATATTGTTCTGCCCATTCAAAATCGTGTTTATTGAAAATAACCACTTTCAACTCGTTTGCAGCTTTAACAACTTCAGGTAAAGGTGCTTTGAATTTTTTTGGAGATAAGCAAATCCAATTCCAATAACCGCTCAGGGGAGATGAACCAGATGTTTCAATATTGGTTTCAAAACCGGCTTTCTGCAAAGCAAGTGTAAGTTCATTCAAGTTATGAAGCAGGGGCTCGCCTCCGGTAATAACAACTAAATTTCCGCTTACCGGGTTTGGGTTACGGGTTATTTGTAACTGGCAATCTGCAATTGCTTTTTGTACAATTTCGTGAATATTGAATTTTGGATGTTTATCTGCATCCCAGCTTTCTTTTACATCGCACCAAATACAGCCCACATCGCAACCTCCCAGCCTTATAAAATAAGCTGCCCTTCCCTGGTAAAAGCCTTCACCCTGTAAAGTGTAAAAGCTTTCCATTACAGGTAAATTTGTATTGAGGGTCTTTATATCCGTTGTATTATTCATTGCTTAAATAAGCCTGTAATGTATTTTTTAGTAATCCGGCAATAGTCATTAACCCTACACCTCCCGGAACAGGGGTAATGGCCGAGGCTTTAAGAGCCACTTCGTTATAGGCAACATCGCCTTTTATCCTGAAACCTTTTTTTGCCGATGCATCTTCTACACGGGTGATACCAACATCAATTACCACAGCTCCGTCTTTAACCATATCCGCTGTTACAAATTCAGGCCTGCCTAATGCGGCCACCAATATATCACCCTGCAAACAAATATCTTTTAAATTAGGCGTATGGCTGTGGCAAATGGTAACGGTGCAGTTACCAAAAGGGCTGTTACTGCTTAATAAAATACTCATAGGCCTGCCTACAATATTGCTTCTGCCTATTATTACAGCATGTTTGCCTTTGGTAGTAATGTTAAAATGTTCTAACATTAAAACAATACCATATGGTGTAGCCGGTATAAAAGTGGGTAAACCCTGCACGAGTTTCCCGGCACTGGTGGGATGAAACCCATCAACATCCTTATGGGGATTTATGGCTTCAATAACTTTTTGTTCACTAATATGTTTAGGCAAGGGCAATTGCACCAGTATGCCATCAATCAAATCATTATTATTTAATTCTTCAATGGTTGCCAGTAATACTGCTTCCGTAACATTGGCCTCTAAGCGTATAAGCGTAGATTCGAAGCCTATTTCGGCACAATTTTTAACTTTACTGGCTACATACGTTTCGCTGGCACCATTGTTACCTACTAATATGGCTGCTAAATGCGGTGCCCTTTTACCAGATTGTACAATAGATGCCACTTGTGTTTTGAGCGATTCTTTAATTGCATGAGAGGCAATTTTACCATCGAGTACTAACATGCCGCAAAAGTAATGTTATTGTGTGGTAAGATGATTTGCCTATGCAAACTATCTGTTACTTTTGTGCAAATTTTCATTATGAGCGAACAGCAGCAAAACCAATTGAATATTGAGATATCTGAAGAAGTGGCAGAGGGGGAATATGCTAATCTTGCCATTATTACCCATAGCCATGCAGAATTTGTGGTAGACTTTGTGAATGTAATGCCCGGAACTCCAAAAAGTAAAGTAAAAAGCAGGATTATTCTAACACCTATGCATGCTAAACGTTTTATGAAAGCACTGGTTGAGAATATAGAACGTTATGAGGCGACTAATGGCAGTATACAAGACCTGGAACAAATTGAAATTCCAATGAATTTTGGCGGCCCGGTGGCACAGGCTTAATTTATAGTATCTGTAAAAGGAAACGAGATTGATAACAGGCGAATGTGCAGGCGCAATGTTGCATATTCGCTTATTTGTTTACAGTAATCCCGCATCAGCAAAACTGAAATAGCCGCTCTGGCCAACAATAATATGGTCTATTACTTTTATATCTAAAAGCGCAGCAGCTTCTCTTATTTTAATGGTAAGCATTTCGTCTGCCCGGCTCGGCTTTAAACTGCCGCTTGGATGGTTATGCGAAAGAATGAGTGCGGTAGCATTTTGCTCCAATGCTTTTTTAAGAATCACCCTTGGGTCGGCAATAGTTCCGGTAATGCCGCCAGTACTAATAATTTCATGCTGCAGTACCCTGTTGCCTGCATTAAGATAAACTACAACAAATGTTTCGGTGGAATGGTACTGAAATTTGGCTTTTAAAAAATAAGCAATATCCTCACTTCCCTTAATGATGAAAGGCTCGTAAACATCCATATCACGCCTGTTGGCTATTTGCAAGGCAGCAGAAATGGTTACTGCTTTGACAATCCCTATTCCTTTTATTTTCAGGCTCAGGATTTCTTTTACAGACAATCTGCTAAGAGCGGTCCAGTTATTGTTGCAGGCAGTTAAAAGCATTTTGGCAAGATCCAGTGCTGTTTTATCCCTGGTTCCATGATTAATGAGTATTGCCAGTAATTCGGCATTGCTTAAAACTTCTGCTCCTTTCAGGAGCATCTTTTCCCGTGGCCGGTCGTCTGTATGCCAATCCTTTATTTTTATCATTATTAAAAAATTTAATGTAATATACAAATAGGATTATTTTTTGCCTAAAATCTGTTTAGGCTTTAAAATTTTGCAAGGTCATTATATCTTCGCGCCACACTCTTATTATATGATGAATCCCTCAGTTAAGATTTTTTCTGGCACCGGCTCTCAAAAGCTGGCAGAAAAAATAGCCCAACGTTTTGGGGCACCGCTCGGTAAAGTGAATGTTCAAAAGTTCAGCGACGGAGAATTTCAGCCCATTTTCCTAGAAAGTATCCGCGGAGATTATGTTTTTCTCATTCAGAGCACTTTTGCACCTACCGATAATTTAATGGAGCTTTTATTAATGATTGATGCGGCAAAAAGAGCAAGTGCCTATAAGATTATTGCCGTTCTGCCGTACTATGGTTTTGCCCGCCAAGACAGGAAAGATAAGCCCCGTGTAGCAATAGGCAGTAAACTGGTGGCTACTTTGTTAGAAGCTGCTGGCGCCAACAGGGTTATTACCATGGATTTGCATGCACCGCAAATACAGGCCTTTTTTGATATCCCGGTTGATCATTTAGACAGCTCCGCTATTTTCATTCCCTATATTGAACAATTAAAGCTGGCTAATTTAACATTTGCAGCGCCAGATGTGGGCAGCACCAACAGGGTAAGGGAAATTGCCAGTTATTTTAATGCAGAAATGGTGATTTGCGATAAACACAGGAAAAGAGCTAACGAAATTGCCAGTATGGTGGTAATTGGAGATGTAGCAGGTAGAGATATTATTTTGATTGATGATATTTGCGATACCGGAGGCACACTTGCCAAAGCTGCAGGCCTTTTAAAAGAAAAAGGAGCAAAAAGTGTTAGGGCTTTATGTACACACCCGATTTTAAGCGGCAAAGCATATGAGAATATTGAAAACAGCGTTCTGGAAGAATTGGTGGTATGCGATACCATTCCACTAAAACAGGAAAGCGCCAAAATAAAAGTGATTTCTGTGGCCGATTTATTCGCCATAGCAATACGTAATGCCTATGAGAATAAGAGTATTACAAGCTTATTCATTCACTCTCAATTGAAACGGTAAACACTATTGTTCCAATATACTCCGGCGGGGTAAATAAAGCATCCGGAAGCAGTATTTACAGAAGAATACAGTAAAGAGCTGCTTTTTTGAAAGTTTTATTTACCCTTTTGCTTAACAAACCGTATATCTTTTCTACCTTTTTCCTTACTTTTGCCGTCCAAAAAAATAAAAAATGAAAACAGTTACAATCGAAGGACAACTGAGGACCGAATTCGGCAAAAAAGCCACCCGCGAACTTCGCTCTCAGGAATCAGTGCCAGGTGTAATTTACGGGGGTGCTACAGAAGTTAATTTTTCTGCTCCTGCAAAAGCTTTTAAGCCTTTAGTATACACTTCTCAATTCCAATTGGCAGAGGTTAAAGTAGATGGAAAAACGTACAAATGCATTTTAAAAGATTTGCAATTTGATAAAGTTGATGACTCTTTAATACACGTTGATTTACTGGAACTGGTTGAAGACAAAAAAGTAATCGCTACCTTACCATTAAAATTTGTTGGTAACTCTATCGGGGTAAAAGATGGTGGTAAGCTGGTTACCAAAATGAAATCTTTAAAAGTGAAAACATTACCAAAATTCCTTAAAGAGAATATTGAGGTAGATATCACTAACCTGGCTGTTAACGGTAATATTCGTGTTGAAGATGTAAATGCAGAAAACATGGAAGTGATTAACTCTCCACGCATTCCAGTTGCATCTGTAGTAATGACAAGACAATTAAAACAAGAAGAGGCTGCAGCAGCAACTCCTGCAAAAAAATAATTCAACGTTTTCAGTTGATTGATCCCTCAACAGTAGTTGGGGGATTTTTTATTTGGAACATTTGACTATTCAATATTTTTATACTTATGAATAAATACCTGATTGTTGGTTTGGGTAATATAGGTGATGAATACCGCCATACCCGCCATAATATTGGCTTCGATGTGGTAGATGCATTTGCTTTAAAGCATGGAGGCTTATTTAAATCAGATCGCCTTGCTTATGTGGCAGAAGTAAAAATTAAAGGCAGGTTGTTTATTTGCATTAAACCCACCACTTACATGAACTTAAGTGGTAAGGCTTTTAAATATTGGATGGACAAAGAGAAAGTAGCCCTGGAAAACACCTTAACAATTGTTGACGAATTGGCCATACCACTGAGCAAAATCCGCTTAAGGCCATCCGGGAGTGATGGCGGGCATAACGGACTAAAAGATATTCAATTAACATTAGGTACAGATCAATATCCTAAACTCAGATTTGGCATTGGCAATAATTATCCTAAAGGAATGCAGGCCCAGTTTGTTTTGGGCAACTGGTGGAACGAGGAACTGCCGGTAGTTCATAAAAAAATAGAAAAATGTATAGAGGCTATTGAATCTTTTGCCTTTATAGGCATAGAAAAAACCATGAATTCAGTAAATAATTTATCCTTCACACAATAAAGACCTCATTTCGTAGTTTATAGGTAGTGGAAATATAATTCAAGTAATCCATTAAGACATTATTCTGGCTATTCTTAGCCACCATCGTTACCAGGTTACTTAATTAATATTTAATGCTACAGCTATGAAAATATTTTGTGTTGGCAGAAACTATGCCGACCATGCAAAAGAATTGGGGAACGCTGTTCCGGAAGAGCCTGTAATATTTATGAAGCCTAAAAGTGCTTTATTACAGACTCACACTCCTTTTTATTACCCGGAGTTTTCTAACGAGCTGCACTATGAATTAGAGCTGGTTTTACAGATCAGCAAAAACGGGAGATATATTCCTGAAAAACACGCAAGCAAATATTACAATCAGATCACTGTTGGTATAGATTTTACAGCAAGGGATGTGCAGGCAGAGCTGAAGAAAAAAGGATTGCCCTGGGAAAAGGCAAAAGCATGGGATAATTCTGCCATTGCAGGCAAATGGCTGCCTTTAACACCTGAAATGCTTAAAAACCCTATCCATTTTTCTTTGCTCAACAATAAGAAAACTGTTCAGAAAGGTGATAGCAGCGATATGATCTTTTCTTTCGATTACCTCGTATCGCATATATCTAATTATTTCTCCCTCAATATTGGCGATATGGTTTTTACGGGAACACCTGCCGGTGTTGGTGAATGCGTTGTGGGAGATGTATTAGAAGGCTTTTTTGAGAACGAAAAAATGTTTGAAGTAGAAATAAAATAACTGATTGAATAGTTAAATCATGCTAACAAAAGATACATTAATGAGGGCATATAAGCTGATGGTAACGGCCAAAGCTATGTGCGATACATATGAAGCAAACCGCCAGGTTTGTAAGTATGTACACTCAACATCTCGTGGGCATGAAGCTATTCAAATAGCTACCGGAATGCAATTACTGGAGTGCGACTGGGTAAGCCCTTATTACAGGGATGATAGTATTATGCTATCATCTGGCTTTACCCCTTATGAACTAATGCTGCAGTTGCTTGCTAAAAAAGATGATCCTTTTTCCGGGGGCAGATCTTACTACTGCCATCCCAGCAACAAAGCAGCCGGAAAACCCGGTATCATCCATCAAAGCAGCGCTACCGGCATGCAGGCAATACCCACTACAGGGTTGGCCCAGGGTATTCAATATTTAGAACAACATAACCTTGCCTTGTTAAAAAAAGGGGAGCATGGAGAAAACCCGGTAGTGGTTTGTTCTTTGGGCGATGGCAGTGTTACAGAAGGTGAAGTAAGTGAGGCTTTTCAGTTTGCTGTTTTAAAGCAATTACCCATTGTTTACCTGGTGCAGGATAATCAGTGGAGCATATCGGCCAGTGCAGATGAGATAAGGGCTATGAATGCCTATGAATATGCCGACGGATTTAAAGGGTTAAAGAAAATGCAATGTGATGGCAGCGATTTTATGAGGAGTTATGAAGCCATGAGTCAGGCAATTGCTTATGCCCGCAATGAAAGAAAACCTGTATTGGTACATGCCAAAGTGCCTTTATTGGGGCATCATACCAGCGGTGTAAGGAGAGAATTTTATAGAAACAGGGAAGACCTTTTAAAACATGGTTTGTACGATCCTATTCCTAAGTTAAGGTTATTGTTAACAGGTGCAGGGTTTAATGAACATGAAATTAACGAAGTAGAAAACAGTTCTTTAAAAGAGATACAGGAAACTTTCGATACAGCTTCTAAGGCTGCTGAGCCGGATGCGGCAGATGTGGCAGCAAACGTGTTTGCGCCTACACCTATAAAGGAGGAAAGAGGGCAAAGAACACCTAAGGGTGGCGAAAAAATAATCATGGTAGATGCGGCATTACATGCCATTGAAGAAATTATGGATGCACACCCTGAAGCTGTTTTATATGGCCAGGATGTTGGTAAAAGATTAGGTGGTGTGTTTAGAGAAACAGCAACCTTGGCAGAAAAGTTTGGCGATAGCAGGGTGTTTAATACCGCCATACAGGAGGCTTATATTGTAGGTTCAACAGTTGGTATGAGCGCATTGGGTTTAAAACCAATTGTAGAGGTACAGTTCGCAGATTATATTTATCCTGCATTTAACCAGTTGGTAACAGAAATATCAAAATCCAATTACCTGAGTAACGGAAAGTTTCCGGTACAAATGGTGTTAAGGGTTCCTGTAGGAGCTTACGGCGGAGGCGGGCCTTACCATAGTGGCAGCATTGAGAGCACTTTGTTAACTGTAAAGGGGATTAAAGTGGCTTATCCATCTAATGCGGCAGACATGAAGGGTATTATGAAAGCAGCTTTTTATGACCCAAACCCCGTTGTAATACTGGAGCATAAAGGGTTATACTGGAGTAAAGTTCCCGGTACGGAAGATGCCAAAACAATAGAACCTTCCAGTGATTATGTACTTCCTTTCGGAAAAGGAGCCATAACACTTCAGGCAGAGATGGAAAAAATTAAAAAAGGAGAAACTGTAACCATTATCACATACGGAATGGGAGTGTATTGGGCCAAAAACGCAGCAAAAAAATTCCCGGGGCAAGTTGAAGTGGTAGACCTGAGAACTTTATATCCTTTAGACGAAGAACTGGTTTTTGAGAGCGTTACCAAACATGGTAAAGTAATTGTGTTGAGTGAAGAGCAACAAAATAATTCATTTGCAGAAGCATTGTCTTTACGCATTTCCAATAATTGCTATCATTTTTTAGATGCGAAAGTAGAAGTGATAGGTGCTTTAAACCTGCCTGCAGTACCAATAAATACAGTACTCGAAGCTGCTATGCTGCCTACAGTAGAGAAAGTACAGAACAGAATTGCTAAATTATTGGCTTACTAAGTTTTCAGAACCGATTCTATCCCTATATTTGCAACCCGAAATCGAAAAAGATTTTTTGGCGAGGTAGCTCAGCTGGTTAGAGCATCGGATTCATAACCCGAAGGTCGGCAGTTCAAGTCTGCTCCTCGCTACTCAGGCTGAGATATTTATAACAAATATTTCAGCCTTTTTTATTAAGCTCCTTTTCTTAACATCTTCTTTGCACGCTACACAATTAAACAGGTATACCTAATAGATTTTTTTTTAATGATTATTGTTTAACATGCCATTATTAGTTATAGCGATATTGTTGTATACTACTTTGTATGTATGTGATTAGTGCTCAACAGCTATTATCAGTTACTGCTTTTATGCTGTGAATACAATTCGCGGTAGACAGAGACGCAAAAGAAATAGAAGTAAGCAACAGAAGAAATTATTATATGTCTAAAAACAACTTCTTCCTGCATAATCTTGATGCTATTCTTTGTAAGAAAAAACCTATGTCAAAATACATTGTAGCTTGTTCTAAATTTTCCTATAACCTAGGCGATGTATTTGATGAAGATGAACTGAATGCAGAGAGAGAAAATTTAGGATACAGGAAAACATTCCTGAAAGATCTGCAAGACGGATCCAGGAAGAGCAAACAATTAGCAGAAGAGTATACAAATGCTTTTGCAAAAGCAAGAAAAGAACAGCTCAGGTTTTTTGAGGAAGAGATTCAATCCAAATTTGATAGTAAGCCGGAAAATGTAAAGAATAATCAAATAGTGCAATCCGGCCGGTTTCATGATAAACCTGCATTCATTTATGCTTCAGAATTTGATCTTAACGGGCTCGTAAAAAAAGCGGGGAACAATTTTATTATTGATATTGGAAAATTAATAGGAACACAACTTAAATTAACTGCCCATCAAAAAGAGAGAACTGTAGATGTATACATGCCTTGTGCAAGAAGCTACCAAAACACGATTAAATTTACAATACCTGAAGGCTTTACTGCTGAAGGTATAGATAAACTTAACTTCGCACTGCACAACAATACCGGCGTATTTACGGCTAAGGCTACAATAGAAAACAATACAGTAATAGTTGATGTTTACAAAGAATATTCTAACCCCAATGAAAAAGCAGCAAAATGGGATGAGCTAACTGCTGTTATAGATACTGCTAATCAATTTGTATCAACAAAATTATTGTTGAAGAAGAAGTAATGTAATATAAGCACCGCACATATCTTAAAAAATACCGGCAGCCTGAACAGATTTGTTTCGTAGCTGCCGGTTTGTTTTGGCATGTATAATGAATGCGTAAAACTTTTGTAAATTAAAGCATAACTTAATACTTAATTGCCTGCATGTAAAGCTATTCTGTTGCCTTCTGTATCTGCAATAAATGCCATGTAACCTATTTCTTCATTAATAAGTGTTTTGGGCATTAATATTTTGCCACCGGCATTTTCTACCCTGTCTATTACTTCTTGTATGGCAGGATTAGCATTCAGATAAATTACAGATCCGTCCATAGAAGGCGAGTGCATAGGCCCTTGTACCAATCCGCCCGATACTTTACCGCTCATGGGGTTATAAGGAAAGAAACTCATGTGCATTCCCATCATTTCTGTTGGCTCTTCCAATTGAATATCCAGGATGGCTTCATAAAATTTTTTTGCACGATATATATCTGCTGCAGGAATTTCAAACCAATTGAGTGCATTGGTTTCTGAACTGATTTTTTGCATATGGTTGTTTTAAATAATGAAAGATGATACCAAATTACAATCGGCCGCAGTTAAATAAAATATTACCAGTGGATTTAACAGTAAATTGATGCAAAGCTTGCTTTTTAAGAATGCTAAAATAAAGCATTCAATGCAATTGAATACATGGCATAAGGCGCAAACAAACCCTGCTTCTGTATTAAAAAGAGCTTTAATTATACTCTATATACCTACATTATTTGATTTTTGTAGTTTATTGATTGAATCTTGCTGTTTCAAACTGCCGTGCTTTTGTAGTGTTGAATTGCAGCGAATGCGTTAACCGGCTTGAAATTGATTTTTCGCAAATAACAATAATAATAAAACAGCACTCTGTAATTTTCAGTAATTCTGCTGAATTTTTTTGTTAGATAAATCAAGATTTTTAAATCATTTGAGTATGTGGTTCACAAAAAATAAACCTGAGTATTTTATTGGTAGGAGGGAATTGAATAGAACAATCTTATTATTTGGTTTGCTTGCAGGCACTTTTTTTTCATTTGGTCAGAAATCTTTAACACTCTCTCAGGCAATGGAAACAGGCATCAATAATTATCAGGGCATTCAGGCAAAGCGTAGTTATTTAAATGCTTCAACATTGCTTGTGCAAGATGTAAAAAACCAATACCTGCCTAATCTTATTGCTTCCATTCAACAAGATTATGGAACAGTTAACGGACAGTTTGGCCCTTTATTGGGTTTTGGGGGTTTGGGGGTAGCTTCTTCAGGGCCTGTTAATACTTCGCAAAACTGGGATGCTGCTTTTGGCGCTTTGTATCTTATTAATACCAATTGGGAATTTTTCACCTTCGGTCGCACCAGGTCACGCATTCAACTGGCAGGGGCTGCAGTGAAAAAAGATTCAGCCAGCCTGCAACAGGAAATCTTTGTGCAACAGGTAAAAATTGCAGGGGCTTACCTTAATCTATTAGCAGCACAAAAATTTGTACAGAATGCCGATGCAAATCTTCAAAGAGCAATTGCTGTACAACAAGTTATCCTGGCAAGAACTAAAACGGGCTTAAATGCAGGCGTTGATTCTTCTATTGCCAATGCAGAGGTTTCCAAAGCAAAACTTTCTTTAATAGATGCAAAAAATATAACAGATCAATTCAGCAATCAGTTAGCGCAATTGCTCAATATGGTGCCTGGTCAATTCACACTCGACTCCACTTTTTTCGAAAAAATACCTGCTGAGTATAATACCACTTACTCTGTAGAACAAAATCCACAGGTAAAGTTTTACCAGGCACGGATTGACGAAAGTGTTGTTGCCGCAGATTATCTTAAGAAGAGTATTCTGCCAGGCTTAAACCTTTTCGGCATCTATCAAACCAGGGGCTCTGGCTTTGGTGCTAACTATAATGCTGCCAATAATTATCCATATTCAAAAAACTATTTTGATGGTATTAAACCTGTGTTGAATAATTATGTGGCCGGCGTTGCTGTTGCATGGAATATAGCCAGCCCTTACAAAATAAAGCAACAGGTAAAAGCACAAAGATTTGTTACGGAAGCATATAGAAACGAATATGATTTGATATCCACTCAATTGAAAGATCAGTTATTACTTGCCGATAGTCGTATACAGAATAGTTTGGAAAGTGTGAAAGAAGTGCCTTTACAATACAAAGCCAGTGCAGATGCTTTTATGCAAAAAACGGTACTGTTTAAAAACGGCCTTACCAATATTGTAGAGGTGCAACTGGCCCTTTATGCATTGAATAAAGCAGAAACGGATAAATGTATAGCATATATTAATGTGTGGCAGGCTTTACTATTGAAAGCGGCTGCATCCGGCGATATAGATTTATTCAGAAAGCAAGTGAAATAAACCCAATTAATAAAGTTTAGTTATGAAGTTGATAAGGTTAGCTTTAAGAAAACCGATAACAGTTTTAGTGCTGGTGGCAGGATTATTCTTTTTTGGAATTAATGCTGTTAAAAATATTAAAGTAGACATTTTCCCTAATCTGAACTTGCCGGTTATTTACATATCACACCCTTTTGGCGGGTACTCCCCCAACCAGATGGAAGCTTTTTTCGGAAAGCAATATGTAAACCTTCTATTATATGTTTCCGGTGTAAAAAGTATTGAAACAAAAAATATTCAGGGCTTAACATTAATGAAGCTTAGCTTTTACGAAGGAACCAATATGGCGCAGGCTGCTTCTGAAGTAAGTGCATTATGTAATAGGGCCCAGGCTATTTTTCCGCCTGGCTCGCAACCACCTTTCATTATCCGTTTCGATGCATCAACTTTACCGGTGGGGCAATTGGTGTTTACCAGCGCTACAAGATCAAACAACGAATTGGTTGACCTGGCCAATGTATATGTACGTTCATCCTTTACTTCTATTCCCGGTTTAATTTCTCCGGCGCCTTTTGGTGGTAATGTTAGAACAGTAGTTATAAAAGTAGACCCCGCATTAATCAGGGCTCATAACTTAACACCAGACCAGGTTGTAAACGCCATCAGAATCAACAATCAAACATCTCCTTCCGGTAATGTAAGAATTGGAGATTATAATTACATAACGCCCTCCAATACTACCATAAAAACAATTAAAGATTTTGAGAGCATTCCCGTGTTTAAAGGCGGTGTAGACAATGTTTATTTACGTGATATAGCAACGGTAGAAGATGGAGCAGATATTACAACCAGCTATGCGTTGGTAAATGGTAAACGCTCTGTATACCTGCCCATCACCAAATCGGCCGATGCATCTACATGGGAAGTGGTGCAGAATCTTAAAAAAGCAATCCCCCGCTTTCAGAGCCTTTTACCGGAAGATGTAAAGTTGTCTTATGAATTCGATCAGAGTGTATACGTGATCAATGCGGTTAAAAGTTTAATGAGTGAAGGCGCTATCGGTGCTATTCTTACAGGACTGATGGTGTTGCTCTTTCTTGGCGATGCAAGAGGCGCATTGATTGTGATACTTACCATACCCACTTCCATTATTTCCGGTGTACTGTTTCTTTATTTATTCAATCAAACCATCAATATCATGACGCTTAGCGGCCTTTCGCTGGCTATTGGTATATTGGTAGATGAATCAACAGTAACCATTGAAAATATACACCAGCATTTTGCAATGGGTAAGCCTAAGGCATTGGCAATATGGGATGCCTGTAAAGAAATAGCGTTTCCCAAACTGCTTATTCTTTTTTGTATCCTTGCTGTTTTTGCGCCGGCCTTAACCATGAAAGGCATTCCGGGGGCATTGTTCTTTCCGCTGGCACTGGCTATTGCCTTTTCCATGATTACTTCTTATTTCCTTGCGCAAACTTTTGTGCCTATAATGGCCAATTGGTTAATGAAAGGACATCAACACAAACCATCATCCGATGCAACAGGAAAGCTTACGGAAGAAGAAGAGTTTGCAGCAGCACACTTACCTGCAGCATCTGAAGACGATACCTGGGACCAAAAAAAGATATTGTTAGAACGCACCGGCGAAAGTGCAACAAGGTTTGAAAAATTCAGAACAAGGTTTATCCGTTTTCTGGAGCGAATATCTCCTTACCGGAAACCCATTGTGCTTGCTTATTTAATACTGGCCATTGCCGGCGCTGTTTTTCTGTTAAATACAATAGGAAGGGATGTATTGCCCAAAGTAAATTCCGGCCAGTTTCAGCTAAGACTTCGTGCTCCCGACGGAACACGTATAGAACGTACTGAAGCGGTATTGTTAAAAACATTAGATGTACTGAATGATATTGTGGGCAAAGAAAATGTGAAAGTGTCTTCTGCATTTGTTGGGCAACACCCCGGCCAATTCTCTACAAGCCCCATTTATCTTTTTATGAGTGGGCCACAGGAAGCCGTACTGCAGGTACAACTGTCAGAAAATTATAAGGAAGACATTGATGATCTGAAAGAAAAAATAAGAGAAAAGATGCTGCAGGTACAACCGGATATCAAACTTTCCTTTGAACCCATTCAGTTAACCGATAAGATTTTAAGCCAGGGATCTCCCACACAGGTAGAAGTGCGTGTATCTGGAAGAAATAAAAAACAAAATGAAGAGTATGCCAATAAGTTAATAGAAAAACTGAAACAAATAAAGTACCTGCGGGATGTTCAGTTGGGCCAACCGGTTAAATATCCTTCCATCAATATCAATATCGATAGAACAAGAGCTGCACAACTTGGTGTTGATGTTAACGATATTTCGCGTTCATTAATCGCTTCCACTTCTTCTTCAAGATATACAGAAAAAAATGTATGGGTAGACGAGAAAACGAATCTTGCATACAGTGTACAGGTAGAAGTTCCAGAAAACAAAATGTCGAGCATTAACAGTATTGGAGAAATACCGGTATTAAGTAATACGCAAAGGCCTGTATTGGGAGATGTTTCAACTATTCAGAAAGATACTACATATGGCGAGAACGATAATATAGGCGCATTGCCCATATTATCAGTTACGGCCAACCTTAACAAAACAGACCTGGGCGAAGCAGCAAAAGATGTACAGTCTGCCATTACTTCTTTAGGTACGCTACCAAGAGGACTAAATGTTGAATTGAAGGGATTGAGTGAAGTGTTAACAGATACATTAAACAGTCTGCAATCCGGATTAATAGTTGCTATAGTAGTTATCTTTTTAATGCTGGCTGCCAACTTTCAATCGTTCAAAGTTTCGTTGGTTATATTAACTACCATACCGGCAGTAGTGTTGGGTTCTTTGCTCATGTTACTGTTTACAGGATCTACTTTAAACCTGCAGTCTTATATGGGTATTATTATGTCGGTAGGTGTATCTATTGCTAACTCGGTATTGTTAATTACCAATGCAGAACATTTAAGGCTGCATAACAACAATGCTCTGGAATCGGCCAAAGAAGCGGCGGCTCTGCGTTTAAGACCTATATTGATGACCACAGTTGCAATGGTGGCAGGTATGATACCTATGGCTGCAGGCTTAGGAGAAGGAGGCGATCAGGCTTCTCCTTTAGGAAGGGCTGTTATTGGCGGATTGATCGCTTCAACCATGGCAACCCTTTTTGTGTTACCTATGGTGTTCTCCTGGCTACAGGCTAAAACTTCTATTCTTTCTGTATCACTCGATCCGGAAGATAAAGACAGCAAACATTATATACCCGGGCTGCACCAGCAAACCCATTAACCTGATTTTTATAAAGAATGATATTATGATTCATACAAAACAACTTATGATGACAGGCCGCAAAACAATTTACACTATTGCCGGTATGGTATTGTTAGGTAGTGTATATAGCTGCCATTTTTCTACCGGAGAAACACAACACAAAACAGAAACAAAACAGGCTATAACTGTACCGGTGCCTGAAACATTTGTTGCACAAAAAGGTATTTTATCTGCAACCTTGCAGGTACCGGGTGAACTGATTGCTTTTCAGCAGGTGGATATTTATGCCAAAGAAAACAGTTTTGTAAAAAAGATATATGTTGATGTGGGCTCTGAAGTGGCTGCCGGTCAGTTATTGGCTGTTATGGAAGCGCCTGAATTAAATTCGCAACTATCGGCTGCAGCTTCCAGGCTTAAATCACAGGAAGCAGTGTTCCTGGCCAGTAAAGCCAATTATGAAAGATTGTTAGAAACAAGTAAAACCCCCGGAACCATTGCACCGAATGAACTTGACCTGGCACTTGCCAAAAAAAATTCAGACTATTCTCAATTAGAAGCAGCCAAAGCATCTTATAATCAAGTAATGAATACAAGAGATTATTTAGAAATAAGAGCACCTTTTAACGGAGTGATCAGTGTAAGAAATGCAAACCCGGGTGCTTATGTTGGCCCTTCTGGCAAAGGGTCAGAATTTCCCATGTTCGTTTTGCAGGAACAAAAAAAACTTAGACTTGCAGTTGCTGTGCCGGAAGCATATACCAGTTATTTACATGAAAACGATTCTGTTCTTTTTACGGTGAATGCATACCCCAGTTTAAAATTTAGTGCATTAACCAAAAGGTTTGCAGGGGCTTTAGATACAAAGCTTCGTTCCCAGAGAATTGAAATGGATGTGCTGAATCCCGATAAAAAGCTATTGCCACGAATGGCAGCCGATGTACAAATACCATTGATAGGAAAAGACAGTGTTTTTATCGTTCCAAAATCGGCCATTGTTAATTCACAGGAAAAGGTTTTTGTTATCAGGGTTTCTGATAATAAGTTAGAATGGATTGATGTTAAAACCGGTAGCCAGAGCGATGGCAGGGTAGAAATATTCGGTAACCTGAAAAAAGGGGATATACTGATAAAGAAGGCCAGCGAAGAATTAAGGAATGGCGCTCCATTCAATACAAAATAATTTGCATTTATAGCAGATACTTCAGATTGTCTTTAAAAAGCGAGGTTAAGTTTGCATCAAATTGTAATGGATGATGAATAAAAAATGTGATGTATTACTGCGAGCCTGCTTTTTTATGTTAATCTTTTTCGTGGGAATTAATAAAGTGCAAGCGCAGGTTGCCGCAGAAGGAAAAGGCAAATTAACCGGTAAGGTAATAGATTCCGCTAACGGCAAACCACTGGAGTATGCTTTTATTAATCTTTATAAGAAAGATGACACTAAAGTTTTTGCAAGTGTTGTTTCTAATGTAAAAGGGCATTTTGTTATTGATAAAATCATGTTGGGTAACTACCGCATTGAAGTTGGTTTTGTTGGCTATAAAACAAAAAATATTTTCAATATTAATATTGCTGCTTCTGAAATAATGCTGGGTAATATTTTATTGAGTAATAAGCAGGCCGCTAACCTGCAGGAGGTAACGGTTTATTCTAAAGCAAAAGTGATTGAGAATAAAGTTGACAGGATCGTATACAATGTTGCGAACGATGTTACTTCGCAGGGTGGTGTTGCATTAGATGTATTAAAAAAAGTTCCGCAAGTATCGGTAGATATAGACGGGAATGTTGAATTATTGGGTAGCTCCAGCATACGTTTTCTCATTAACGGAAAACCTTCTACAGCTTTTGGTAACAGTATTGCAGATGCCCTGGCTGCCATTCCCGCAAGCCAGATAAAAAGCATTGAAGCAATTACCAGCCCCGGCGCAAAATACGATGCAGAAGGAACCGGCGGTATCATTAATATCATCTTAAAAGATAATAATTTAAAAGGCATTAACGGCTCTGTTAACCTTTCTGCAGGAACGAGATTAGAGAACGGCGCATTTAATTTTAATTATAAGAACCGCAATTTTGGCGTGAACGCTTTTTTCAGTGGTAATGCACAACTGAATTCAAGAACACTTAACTCGCAAAACAGATTGTCTGTAGATTCTATGGGAAAAACAAGCACGCGTATTCTGCAGGATGGATATGGCGATTTTGTAAGGCATGGTTACCAGACAGGCGCAGGGTTCGATTGGGCGATGAATAAAAAAGAAAGCATCACTGGGGCATTCTCTTATATGCATTTTGATAACAGCAGCTCAGGTGCAACGAATCAGCAGATGCAAACAACAGATTTTAATAATAATATGTTGGGGAACATATTTACCGTAAGAAATGCCCATAACAGTTCCTCGTCTCAAACGGTAGGATGGAATGTGAACTACAAAAGAAAATTCAATAAAGAAAAACAGGAATTGAATATCTCTGCCATAACGAGCCTGGGGCAGAACTTATCCGATTATTCGCAGGTTCAGAATTATAAAACCCAGTCCTCACCATTTGTAGGATCAACTAGCCATAACCCGGGAATAAATAATGAATTCAACTTTAGTATTGATTACAGCCAGCCTTTAAAAAATGATGCGGCAATAGAAACTGGCATAAAATATATTCGTGAGCATATTTTTAGCGAAGCCGATGTGTACGTACTGAATACGGCAAACAATAATTTTATATTCGATAGCAGCCAATCATATAAGCTGAATTATGACAGGAAAATATATGCAGCATATGTATCGGCAAATTTTACCCTGCTTCATTTTTTGAAAGTGAATACCGGGCTTCGTTTTGAACATACCAATACAGAAATAGACTTTCCCAATACGGCCATACCTGTTTACAATAGCTGGGTGCCATCTGTTATGTTGTTGCACGAGATGGCCAATAAACAAACAATTAAACTGGCATATACACACAGGATAGAACGCCCGGATTACAGAGAGATCAACCCCTTTAAAAACCTCAGCGATCCCTATAATATTACGGCAGGTAACCCATTGCTTATGCCTGAACTGGGCAATAATTTTGAGTTGGGGTATAATAAATCCTTTGCCAAAGGAGGTAATCTAAGTATTTCTTGGGTAGAACGTTATAATACATATGATATAAAACCATACACCGATTTTTACCCGAAATACCAGATCGGCGATTCTGTTTATCAGAATGTATCTGTATCAACCAGGAAGAATATTGGTAAGGAGCTTACCAGTGGAATAAATGTTTCTCTATCGCTTCCTGTTCAGAATAAATGGAACATCAGGATAAACACCTTTGTTTCAAACAGGCATATTGTAAACGATCTGAGCGGAGGAAATGTTGTAAATGCTTTTGGTGTTCGTACCAACGTAAACCTTTCTTACCAGTTGCAAAAAGATTTTATTACCGAATGTTTTGTAAATTATAATTCCCCCTTTAACAATATTCAGGGTAAGCAGCCCCAGTTTCTAACGTATACTTTCGCTTTGCGCAAGCAATTCCTGAACAAAAAAGCAAGCTTTGGATTCACAGCCACCAATCCATTTAACGAATATGTAAAACAGCTTAGTACCGTAGGTACGGCAAACTATCAATCAACCAATATACGCTACGTTCCATTGCGTTCTTTTGGAATAAGTTTTAGTTATAAATTCGGCAAGCTGCAGGTGAAAAAAGAGAAAGAAGATAATGGCCCGCAAATTCCTGTAGAAAATTAAATAGAATTTAAGATTGCTACAGAATTGATGCACTATTTTGTACTGTAATAAATAGATTTGAAACTACTGATCATAGAAGATGAATTGGCTTTAAATCAAAGCATTGTTGCCTTTTTAAGTGCAAGCGGCTATATATGCGAGTTTGTAACGGAATATTCTGCGGCCGTTGAAAAGATTGAGTTGTATGAGTATGATTGTATTGTTTTGGATATCATGCTTCCGGGAGGTTCTGGTTTGCAGTTGTTGAAGTATCTGAAACAGAATAATAAAACAGATGGTGTGATCATTATTTCCGCTAAAGATTCGTTAGACGATAAAATCGGAGGATTGCAACTGGGGGCAGACGATTACCTTACCAAGCCTTTTCATCTCTCAGAACTAAGTGTGCGCATTGCAGCAATCATCAGGAGAAAAAAATTCAATGGCAGGTCTTTAATGACTGTTGGCGATATGGAGATTGATACAGCCGGCCAATCTGTTAAAATTAAAAGCAAACCGGTGGAACTCACTTTAAAAGAATACCAGCTTTTGTTATTCTTTATTGCCAATAAGAATAAAGTATTATCTAAAAACGCTATTGCAGAACATTTGTGGGGCGATGATATGGATATGGCAGGCAATCTTGATTTTATTTATGTACATATAAAGAACCTTAGAAAAAAAATTGTGCAGGCAGGAATGGAAGACCCTATTAAATCTTTATATGGCGTAGGATATAAAATGCAACTATAATGAAATTGTTTGCAAAATATAACCGTATTAATGTACTGGCCACCATCTTCATTTTTGTTGTTGGCAGCGTGGCTTTTTATTTTGCTTTGCAGTATATACTGATTAAACAATTAGATGAAACATTACATTCTGAACAGCAGGAAATACATGAGTATGCAGAAGTGCACCATCAATTACCGGATATTCAAAATACCAAACACCAATGGGTAACCATTACACCTACAGACAAACCTCTTTTAAAGAGAAAGATCGGGAACTACAGGTATTACAATGAGCGCGAAAAAGAATGGGAAACTGCAAGGCAACTACTATTCTCTTTAAATATTAACCAGCAGTATTACATAGTTTCTGTAAGCAAATCTGAAGTAGAAACGGAGATACTTTTAAAGCTGGTTATTCTTGTTACCATTGGTATGGTGGCATTAATATTATTACTTAATTTTTTTATTAACAGAAGTATTATAAACCGTTTATGGCAGCCTTTCTATTATTCTGTAGACCAGATTAGAAAATACGAGATAAAAGACAAGCAATCGTTATCGCTTCCCCGCAATTCGGTTAACGAATTTAACCTGCTGAATGAAAGTTTGAATAGTATGACGCAACGTATTGAAGCGGATTACCTGGCATTGAAAGCATTTACAGAAAATGCATCTCACGAAATGCAAACGCCTTTGGCAGTGATTCGTTCAAAAACAGATATGTTGCTTCAGCAGTCTGAATTAAAAGAAGAGGCAATAAAAAACATTTTAGGAATTGAAGACAGTATTCAAAAACTCACAAGGCTTAACCAATCTTTATTGTTACTTACAAAATTAGAGAATACACAATTTGCCCTGAACGAAGAAGTAAATATTTCGGAGCTTATTGAACAGAAATTGGAAGAGAAAAAAGAATTGTTCCTTTCAAGAAAAATTGATGTAGGGAGGAAGATAGAGCCGCTTGTTTTATTATTTCATCAGCAATTGGCAGAAATATTATTGAATAATTTTTTAAGCAATGCAATAAAATATACGCCGGCAGGCGGTATGGTAAATGTTGAGCTTAACAGCACAAAATTAGTGGTTACAAATACTGCTGCCAACGGCAGCCTGGAAGAAGATAAAATATTTCAACGCTTTTATAAAGCGCAGCCAAACCAGGAAGGTGTTGGATTGGGGTTGGCTATCGTGTTTGAAATTGCCAGGGCCGCAGGTTTCAGCGTTTCTTATTCGTTTACAAATAATCAACATATTTTTTCTGTTCACTTTAATTGGAAATAATGATGAAGTATTTTTCGTTCCTGTTTTTCCTGGTGCTGTATACCGGCCTGTTTGCACAGGAAAAAAAATTAGAAGACTATATTGGTGCAGGCATCGGTAATAGCCCTTTACTAAAAGATTATAATAACCAGAAGCTATCTAATGCAATAGATAGCATGCGTATTCTGGCAGGCTATAAGCCGCAGGTTAATGGTATAGGTACGCTAACACATGCACCCACATACAAAGGATGGGGTTATGATGGCTCTATCACTAACGGAACCAATTTTAGTCAATTGGTAACTGCAACACAAAAATTAGTAGGTAAAGAAAACCTGGCGAACCAGGAAGAAGCCATTAGATTGTTAAACGAGTCACTCACCGTATCAGGCAAAATAACGGAGCAGGATTTAAAACGTTCCATTGCTGCACAGTATATTATTGCATATGGAGATGCCCAGCAAATAGAATTCAATAAACAAATTCAGGTTTTGCTGCAAAAAGAAGAACAGATATTGAAGCGCCTGGCAGAAAGAGGAGTATACCGGCAAACCGACTATCTGAGTTTTCTGGTAACCATTAAGCAGCAACAGTTAACAATTACGCAGATAAGTGTACAATATAAGAATGATCTTTCAGCGCTAAATTACCTGTGCGGCATCAGAGACACTTCATTGGCAGTACTTTCCAGGCCGGAGTTTGAAACAGTAGCGCTGCCCGATGCCGAGGGCTCTGTGTTCTATCAGCAGTTTAATATTGATAGTTTGAAAATTAAAAACAATGCTTCGCAAATTGCCTTTAATTACAAACCCAAAGTGAATTTGTATGCCGATGCAGGATACCTTACCACATTTGCAGAGGAAGCGTATAAAAATTTTGGAGTAAGTGCCGGTATAACGTTAACCGTTCCTATTTACGATGGTAAGCAGAAAAGAATGCAATACGATAAATTAAATATTGCAGAAAAAACACGACAGCAGTACAGGGATTATTTTAAAGTGCAATACCAGCAACAGGTAGCACAGTTGTATCAACAGCTTAATGCAATACAACAGGTAATTAATGAGGCAGAAAGTCAATTGAAATACAATGAGGCATTAATTGAAGCTAACAAAAAGCTATTGGAAACAGGCGATGTACATATGCCGGATTATATTTTGGCAATAGGCAATTATCTCACCACAAAAAATATTATTACGCAGAACAATATTGGCAAACTGCAAATTTTAAATCAAATTAATTACTGGAACAGAAAATAAATTTTATGACAAGATACATCAGAACCTATGCCCGATACACATTGTTGTTGTTGTGTTTTGCTGCGTGCAAACAACAGGATAAACAAGAGGCTGCACCGAAAGAAGGAGCTGAAGAAAAAGTAGAGATTACCGGAACGCCCGTTACACTCACTTCTCCGCAGATGGGATCTATGACCGATGCGGTAGAATTAAATGCAGTTTCCTCTTTTATGCTAAAAACATTTGTAAAGGCAAATGCCAATGGTTACCTGCAAATGTCTAATGCACTTATGGGTAAATATGTTGTAAAAGGAGAGGAACTGTTTGTAATTAAAACGAAGGAGTCGCAAAGCCTGGGAAATACAGTGAATGCATTAGACACCAGCTTACATTTTGAAGGTGTGCTTCATATTAAATCTCCTGGTACAGGTTATATTACCCAAATAAATTACAGGGCTGGCGATTATGTTCAGGATGGAGAGCAACTGGCCACCATAACAGATACCAAAAGCTTTGTTTTTTTATTAGATCTGCCTTATGAATTAAAACCCTATTTGCCCAATAACAAACAATTGCAATTGAAGTTGCCCGATGGCAGTTTATTAAACGGAACAATAGCCAATGCTTTACCCACTGTAGATGCTGTTTCGCAAACGCAGAGTTATGTAATTCATGTAAATACCGAAAAGCAAATTCCGGAAAACCTAATTGCTAAAGTGAGCTTGGTAAAGAAAGAAAAATCGAACACTACATCTCTGCCAAAAGAGGCTGTGTTGTCGAATGAAATTCAAACAGAGTTTTGGGTAATGAAAATGACGGATAGCATTACTGCTGTAAAAGTTCCTGTAGTAAAGGGTCTTGAAACAAAAACAATGGTAGAAATTGTTTCACCCAAATTGAAATCAACAGATCAGATTTTACTAACGGGTAATTACGGATTGGCAGACACGGCAAAAGTTGTGGTAACAAAACAATAACACGGGTTTTTAATCAAAAAAAGATCCGTGTAATTCGATACAATCTGTATAATAAAAACATTTGAATGAAAAATTTTTTCACTACCTATAAGAACCCGGTTACGGTTTTGGTTGCCATTGTTATTATGGGCGGCTTGTTTGCATACAGTAAAATGCAAACCTCATTATTTCCGGAAATCACCTTTCCAAAAATAAAAATCATTGCAGATGCAGGCCAGCAACCTGTTAAAAAGATGATGATAACGGTAACCCGCGAACTGGAAAATGCAGTAAAAAAAGTTCCTGATTTGAAAATGATCCGCAGCACAACCAGCAGAGGAAGCTGCGAGATTTCTGCATTCATGGACTGGAATACCAATATCGATATCAGTTTGCAAAGAATAGAATCTAAGATCAATGAAATAAGAAATACACTTCCGCCAGACATAAATATTACAGTGGAAAGAATGAACCCGTCTATTCTTCCCATCACCGGCTATTCGTTAGAAAGCAAAACACGTTCACCCATTGAGATGAAGTTGTTGGCTATGTACACTATTAAACCATTTTTATCGCAGGTAGAAGGTGTTTCGGAAATAAGAATCATCGGCGGAAAACAAAAAGAATATTGGATGGTATTAGATGTTCAAAAGATGAGCACGCTGGGAATTACGCCCGATAATATCAACACATCCTTATCGCAAACCAATTTTGTAAAATCGAATGGTTATTTATCAGATTACCGCTTATTGTATTTAACAGTTACCGATGCACAGGTTGTTTCTAAAAGCCAATTAGAGAATGTGGTGATTAAAAATGACGGTAAAAGAATTGTATTGTTGAAAGATGTTGCCAGCGTACAGATACAGGAAGCAAAAGAATACATTAAGATTAACGCAAACGGCCATGAAGGAATTTTATTGGCAGTGATTAAACAACCTAATGCCAATCTTGTTGAATTGAGTGATAAAATGGATGCAAAACTGAAGGAGCTGAAAAAGATTGTTCCGAAAGATGTGAATATTCTTCCGTTTTATGAGCAGGCAGACTTTGTAAAAGACTCGGTGAAAAGTGTAACAGATAGCTTGTTTATAGGGTTGGCATTGGCCATTCTGGTTGCTATTGTTTTTCTGCGTTCATTAAAAGCAAGCGCCGTTATTTTAATTACCATTCCGGTTATTTTATGTGTAACATTGATTTGCCTGTATGCTACCGGGCAAACATTTAATATAATGACATTAGGTGCTATTGCTGCAGCAATAGGATTAATTATTGATGATGCAATTGTAGTAGTAGAGCAAATTCATCGAACACATGAAGAACATCCTGAGGAGCCAACCAACTCATTAATAAAGAAAGCTGTTCATTATTTATTGCCTGCCATGATCGGCTCATCGTTAAGTACCATTGTTATTTTCCTTCCTTTTATTTTAATGAGCGGCGTTGCCGGCGCTTATTTTAAAGTAATGACAAATACAATGATCATTACACTGGTTTGCTCATTCTTTGTTACATGGATAGTGTTGCCGGTATTATACTTATTATTTACAAGAGACGCATCTGTGAATGCTGTTCAAAAGAATAAAAAAATAAAATCGCACCAGGTTAAGCAACAACGTTGGGTTGGCTTTTTTATTAGAAGGCCTTATTTAAGTTTCGTTATCATTATAGCACTGGCATATTCTGTTTATTATATCTATCCAAAACTGGAAACAGGTTTTTTACCCGAAATGGATGAAGGCAGTATTGTGTTGGATTATAATTCACCTCCCGGAACATCATTAGAAGAAACAGACAGGATGCTGCGTGAAGTAGAAAAAATTTTAGTAAAGGTTCCTGAGGTAGAAGCTTACAGCAGAAGAACCGGAACACAAATGGGCTTTTTTATTACAGAACCTAACCGTGGCGATTACTTAATCCAGTTAAAAAAGAAAAGAGATA
The DNA here is from genome assembly GCA_017304675.1 of Sphingobacteriia bacterium. Taxonomy (GTDB): domain Bacteria; phylum Bacteroidota; class Bacteroidia; order Chitinophagales; family Chitinophagaceae; genus CW01. The sequence continues at coordinate 169,667 of JAFKLS010000018.1, read as the reverse complement.
AAACAACTGAAGAAGTGATCAGCGATATCCGTAAACGGGTTGAAAGTACACAACCTGCATTGCGGATAGATTTTGGCCAGGTGATTGGTGATATGCTGGGAGATTTAATGACCAGCGTTCAGCCCATTGAAGTAAAAATTTTTGGAAATGACCAGAAGAAGCTGCAGATATTATCGAAGCAGGTGGCAACTGTTGTTTCTAAAGTAGAAGGAACGGCTGATGTGTTTGATGGGATTGTAATTGCAGGCCCCTCTATTAACATTGAACCGAATAATACCATATTGGCACAATATGGTATTACACCCGCAAATTTGCAATATCAGTTGCAAGCTTCTTTGGAAGGTAATCTGGTAGGTAGCGTTTACGATAAAGAGCAGTTCAGCAACATAAGAATGGTTTATCCTGGCAGCAGAACATTGAGTGTTGAGGATATTAATAAAACACTGGTGTTTTTACCGAATGGGAAGTTAAAACCTATCAATCAGTTAGCAAATGTTCGGATCAATAGCGGAGATGCAGAAATTCAGAGAGAAGATTTGCAGAGTATGGGAGTTGTTTCAGCAAGACTGGAAGGCAGAGACCTGGGTAGTGTAATTCGCGATATTCAAAAAGAAGTATCAGATAAAATTACTTTGCCCGAAGGCTATGCTATTGTATATGGCGGTGCTTATGCAGAACAACAACAATCATTCAAAGAGTTATTAATCATTTTAATCACTGCAAGCTTATTGGTATTTGGTGTGATATTGTTTTTATTCAAACATTTCAGAGTGGCATTTACCATCTTAATCATTGCGTTGCTTGGCATCAGCGGAAGTTATTTAGGGTTATACTTTACACACACACCCTTAAATGTAGGCAGTTATACAGGATTGATAATGATTGTTGGGATTATTGGGGAGAATGCCATTTTTACCTTCCTTCAATTCAGAGAGTCCTGGAGAATATCGAAGAATGTAGACGACGCCATTATTTATTCAATTTCAACAAGATTGCGGCCTAAACTAATGACTGCCCTGGGGGCCATCATCGCTTTGTCGCCCATTGCATTGGGAATTGGAACCGGAGCACAATTGCATCAGCCACTGGCCATAGCCGTAATTGGCGGATTTATTATTGCCATGCCTTTATTATTAATTGTACTGCCCAGTATGTTGCGGCTTATGTTCAGGCATAAATTACCGGAATAAACCAACTTCAGAATTCCTACAAAATGAAATTCTATATTCGAACCAATAATTAAAACAATATGAAAAAGAACCTTTTCTTAGGGGCCGTAACAGCTTTTGTAACTGTTTCCTCTTTTGCTCAAAGCGGATATAAACTCACCAAAACCTTTCATGTTGCCAGTGGCGGCGGGTGGGATTACATTACTGTTAACCCCCAGTCAAACAAATTATACCTGTCTCATGGAACACAGGTAAATATTGTAGACAAAAATACCGGCGACTCTCTGGGTGTTGTTTCAAACACTACCGGTGTTCATGGCATTGCTTTTATTAATGAATTGAATAAGGGCTATACCAGCAATGGGAGAATAAATAATGTTACCGTTTTCGATTTAAAAACAAATGCAGCAATAACACAAATTGCAACAGGCGAAAACCCGGATGCTATTTTCTATGAACCATTCTCTAAAACAATCATCACTTGTAATGGAAGAAGCAAAGACCTTACCATTATTGATGCAGCTACGGATAAAGTGGTGGCTACAATTCCTGTTGGAGGAAAACCCGAAACTGCCGTTAGCGATGAAGCAGGAAAAGTGTTTGTGAACATTGAAGACAAGAACGAGATAGTGGTTATTGATATTAAAACAAAATCTGTAGTGGCACATTGGGCCTTAGGAGATGCAGAAGGCCCAACGGGATTGGCAATTGATGTAAAAACAAAAAGGCTTTTTGCCGGATGTGAAAAAAAATTAGTAGTAGTAGATGCTGCTAACGGAAAAGTGGTAACAACAGTTGCTATTGGCGATGGTTGCGATGGTGTAGCATTTGATAGCAATACGAAAACAATATTTACATCTAATGGTGCAGCAGCAACCATGAGTGTTATTAAAGAAGTTTCAAAAGAGAAATTTGAGTTAGTGGAAAATGTTAACAGTAAAAAAGGTGCAAGAACCATTTGTGTTGACGAGAGCACTCATAAAGTATATATGCCCACTGCAGATTTTGAGCCACAGGCTGCAGGCGAAAAAGGAAGACCTAAAATGATTCCGGGTTCATTTCAGGTGATCGTTTTTGAAAAATAAACTTCAAACCCTTAAATAGTAATGCCGGAGCATATCGCTCCGGCATTTGCTTTTATATTATAAAGTTTAGGCTTCTAAAAGAGTTGATACAATAATCTGTGTTCCGTAGCCTGGTTTACTATTTAATTTAAAATTGCCATTAACCAGCCTCATCCTTTCCCGCATACCAATAATGCCGAGAGATTTTTTTTGTTGCAAGAGAGATGTATCGAAGCCAACCCCATTATCTTTAATGGTAAGCAGCAGGCTGCTCTTATTCAATTTTAAGGAAGCTTCCACTTTAGAAGCCTGTGCGTAACGAGTAACATTGGTAAGCGCTTCTTGAAATACCCTGAAATAGCTAATAGTGATATTTTTATTGGAGATGTAATGGTTGCTTGTAAAATCTTTAAACTGGCAGGGTATATTTGTTCTTTCTTCAAACTCTCTTGCATGGTATTTAATGGCTTCAACCAGGCCCAGATCGTCAATAAGCAATGGCCTTAAACTAAAGGCTATTTTTCTAACAGCATTAATAGTGTCTTGTAGCAATAAGCGTGCATGTAGCAATAACTCTTGGGTTTGCTGATCTTGTATTTTTGATTTTAGTTTTCCTATATCAAAGCTTATTGCTGTTAAATACTGCCCTAATTCATCATGGATTTCTCTTGCTATAGATTGACGTTCTTCTTCTCTCACCGTTTGCAAGTGCATGGTAAGGCGCTGGTATTCTTCGTGCGATCGGCTTAATTTTTCTTCTGTTTTCTTTTTGTCGGTAATGTCTTTTGCTACGGCCATAAAGCTATCACTATTCAATTTTCTGCAACTGAAATCAATACTCAGTTTATTTTTATTCTTATTAATGAAAGTAATTTCAGAGCGTACGGTTTTATATAAGCTAAGCTCGTTGAATATAAATCGCAGGAGCGCTGCATCTGAATGCAGGATACAATCTTTTACATTCATGTTTAGAAGCTCGCTTTTGGAATATCCTAAAAGTTTTGCCGTATTGTAATTTGCTTCTAAAAATAAACCGCTCTGGTTAAAAATGAAAATGGCATCAGGTGCCTGGTTAATAAGATTTTGGTACTTATTGTCGCTGAATTTTAACTGGTAGGCAATTCTGCTTTGAATTTCAGAATTAAGCTCTTTTATTTTTTGTTCTAGTTCTTTTCTCGCAGTAATATCTGTAAAAGTTGTAAGGAAGCAAGGTTTTTTGTGGTGTGTAATAATATCAAAATTGGCAGATATCCATTTAATGGTATTGTAATTGGCCCTAACCTGTAACTCCCATTGTTTCATCTTTTTTTCTATCACTGTTTCCCTTACTATTTCATCCCGCTGAAGTGGGTTTACCCATATATTCAGATCCATAACTGTTTTGCCAACAAGCTCTTCCTTAGAGTAGCCTATAAACCTGCAATAGCTCGCATTAGTTTCTATAATCTGGCCTGTATTGATCTCTGTAATGATTTTGCAAACAGCACTATTATAAAACAATGCTTCAAATTTTATTTCATTTTCTTCTTCTCTTTCTTGTGCTCTCTTTCTTTCAGTACAGTCTTTAGTAAGCTTTGCAAAACCAAATAACTTACCAGTATTATCATATAAAGCGGTAAAAGCAATATCTGCCCAAAACAGTTCCCCGTTTTTTCTTATGCGCCATCCCTCTGTACGATAATTGGTTTTATTTTTTGTAATCAGCAGGTTCTTTTTTGGAATCCCTTTTTTTCGGTCTTCGGCAGTATAGAATATGTCCAGTTTTTTGCCTAAAATTTCCTCCTCCTTATACCCCTTAATACGCCCTGCGCCTTCATTCCAGGTTAAAATCCTGCCAGTAGTATCCACAACAAAAATGGCGTATTCAGTAATATTCTGCACCAGAAGTGAAAACAGTTTGTCAGAATTGTTATAAAGCTTCTGCAGTTGTTTAGTAAGTATCTTTTTTGGTTTTTCTTTTTTTATAGCCATGCTACAGGCATTTATAATAAAAATAACTACTATTTTAATATATTCAAAACCATTAATAATTGATTAGTATAAAGTATTGTTGCCAATGGGTGAAAAACAATAAAAATGAAGATATTGTTGGCAAAAACCATCAACTTATTCCATGATTGAATACAAGCTGTTTTTAACAAGATTTCTTTTTGTGATAGAAACGACTGATTTTCAACTTAAATAAATGAAGTATATAAAGTTTGTTTTTTACAAAAAAATAACCGAGACCACTTTAACGCAAAACCTTTCTTTTTTTATGCAGGAATGAGATAATATATAATTTTAAGCGATAATTAATTTGTTTTACTTTTTGAAAAGATGGTTATACAAAAAACAGGCATTATACTGAAGCCATTTTGTGATTGGTTTTGTTCCTACTTTTTAAAAGCCTCAGAACTTAGTGAATTGAATTATTTATAAAGTATACTTGGCCAATATGTACCTTTAATTTCTTGATCAGATTACAAAGCATGTCTATTCATATTCTAATTATCGACGACGAAGAAAAATTACGCAACTTAATTTCAAGGATCATCAGGCTGGAAAATTATACCGTTACTGAGGCCAGCAGTTTAAAACAAGGGTTTAAAATACTTGAAAAAGAACCTATTGATATTGTTCTATGCGATGTTAAGCTACCTGATGGCAATGGGATTGATTTTGTAAAAGAGGCGAAACATAAATTCCCTTTGTTGGAAGTTATTCTTTTAACAGCGTATGGTAATATAAAAGACGGGGTACAGGCTATGAAAAATGGCGCTTTCGATTACCTTACCAAAGGAGATGATAACGATAAGTTAATTCCTCTTCTCAGCAGGGCATCCGAAAAAATACACCTGCAAAAAAGGGTAAAGGAATTGGAAAAGAAACTGATAAGGCAATACACTTTCAGCAGCATTGTTGGCGATTCTCCTGAAATAAAATCCTGTATACAACTGGCACAAAAAGTAGCGCCTACAGATACAACTGTTCTATTGCTCGGAGAAACAGGAACCGGCAAAGAAGTTTTTGCACAGGCTATTCATAATGCCAGTAACAGGAATACAAAACCATTTGTTGCCTTAAACTGTAGTGCGGTTGCACACGATATTCTGGAGAGCGAAGTGTTTGGCCATAAGGCAGGCGCATTTACGGGAGCTATAAAAGATAAAAAAGGTTTGATTGAAGAGGCAGCAGGTGGTACCCTTTTTTTAGATGAGATAGGCGAAATGCAGGTGGAGTTACAAGCCAAATTATTGCGTTTCCTGGAAAACGGTGAATACATTAAAGTAGGAGATACGAAAGTAATAAGGGCTAACGTAAGAATTATTGCTGCCACCAACAGAGATCTTAGAGCAGGTGTTAAGGAAGGTAAATTCAGAGAAGACCTCTATTATAGATTAAATGTTTTTACTATTGCTTTGCCAGCCTTAAGAGAAAGACGAAAAGATATTTTATTGATCGCAGACCATTTTACTGAAGTTTTTGCGGCAAAAGTGAATAAAAGAGCTTTAAAACTTTCTAAACAAAGCAAAGAGAAATTAATGGTATTCGATTGGAAGGGTAATATTAGGGAACTGAAAAATATTATTGAAAGGGCTGTAATTATGGCCGATGGCGATGAGATAACGGAAACAGATCTTCCGTTCGAAATACAACAGTACGATACACATTATACACTTTCGGCCTTCGATCTTGCCAGCATAGAAAAACTGCATATTCAAAGAGTATTAAACCATACCAACGGGAATAAAACGGAAACGGCGAGGTTACTAAACATTGGCCTAACTACCTTATACAGAAAAATTGAAGAATATAAATTGAACTGATTTTTTCAAAATGAAAAAAGACCCTTCCAAAATGGAAGGGTCTTTTGTTTATAAACGTTTCTGCCACCTATTTTCATTTTGCGCTGTAACCCTTCCCTGTTAAGGCTTTCTTAAAGAAACACTTTGTGTCTGGAGTCTTTCGGAACAGGGTTTGGTATATATAAAGCGTTATTAAATTAATTAGCATATGTTAACTGTTCTACTTGTTTTGGCCGGCCTGTTAGGCTTTGCCCTGTTTTTTAAATCAATTGAAATATTCGATAAAATTTAAACTTATGATCTACCTGTTTATCATCGCAATCCTTGTATTTATTTACCTCTGTTATGTATTGGTAAAGCCGGAAAAATTTTGATGCATGAAGCCGCCTAAAGCAAAAGCAATAGTATTTATTGTATTTGCCTGGTTGTTGGCTATAGCAATGGCTTATATAGTATTCGAAAAACTGATAATATTATTTAAATCTTAACTCACAGAAATGTTTACAGAGATACCCGGTATTATTTTAATGTTTGTACTGCTCATTATTTTGGCAATACCATTTGGGCGGTATATAGGCAAAGTATTTAATTATGAGCCCACCCGGCTCGATTTTCTTTTGAACCCTTTGGATAACCTTTTTTTTAAACTGAGTGGTATTAACCCTAATAAACAAATGAACTGGAAACAGCATCTCGGAGTAATGCTGTTACTAAACCTTATCTGGTTTCTGCTGAGCATGTTTATTTTAATGAACATGGGTTGGCTGCCTTTAAACCCGGATAAAAATCCCGGTATGAATCCCGATCTGGCTTTTAATACGGCCATCAGTTTTATTTGTAATACCAATCTGCAACACTACTCCGGCGAATCGGGTATATCTTATTTAGGTCAGCTTGTGCTTATGTTGTGGCAGTTTTTAAGTGCAGGCATAGGAATAGCGGCTGCTGCTGTTGTGTTTGTTGCCATGAAAGAAAGAACAACAGAACAATTGGGCAATTTTTATTCCTTCTTTATAAGAAGCTGTACTCGTGTGTTATTGCCACTGGCAGTAGTGGTTGCTATTATTCTTGCTTTTAACGGTGCACCAATGACCTTTAACGGTAAAGACACCATTACTACTTTACAGGGCGATACCATGCAGGTAAGCAGGGGGCCGGCAGCTGCTTTTATAGCCATTAAGCATTTAGGAACGAATGGCGGCGGATTCTTTGGTGCCAATTCTGCCCATCCATTCGAGAACCCCAATTACTTTACCAATATAGTGGAAATGGTTGCACAGATGATTATTCCTGTAGCAATGCTCTTTGCAATGGGTTATATGCTTAAAAGAAGAAAACTTTCCTGGATGATATTCGGTGTAATGACCATCGGTTTCTTAATACTCACTGTTCCTACTGTATTGGCAGAGTTGCAGGGCAATCCGGCTATTGGCAAAATGGGTATTAGCCAATCATCCGGCAATATGGAAGGCAAGGAAGTACGTATTGGCTCGGGTGCTTCTGCATATTGGAGTATTGCCACCACCGTTATTTCTACCGGAAGTGTTAATGCCATGCACGATAGCTTTATGCCTCTCAGCGGAATGAACCAGCTGCTTGCTATGATGGTAAACTGTTTTTATGGAGGTTGTGGTGTTGGGTTTCTTAATTTTTACATATTCGTTATTATAGCTGTTTTCATCAGTGGCTTAATGGTGGGCAGAACACCTGAATTTTTGGGAAAAAAGATAGAAGCAAAAGAGATGAAGATAGCATCTATCATTGCTTTATTGCATCCTTTCCTAATACTTACGGGCACGGCGTTGGCATCGTACATTTATGCACATAATCCTGCTGCTTATGCAGCCTGGCTCAATAATCCGGGTAGTCATGGGTTCAGCGAAATGTTATACGAATACACTTCTTCTTCTGCTAATAATGGCAGCGGTTTTGAGGGATTGGGGTATGGTAACGGTTCTTCCGTGGGAGATAATACGCTTTGGTGGAATATTACCTGTGGAGTGGTTATGCTGTTATCCAGGTTTCTGCCAATCATAGGCCCTGTGGCCATTGCCGGCATCTTAGCCGGGAAAAAATTTATACCCGAAAGCCCCGGCACTTTAAAAACAGATAGTGCCACATTCGGTATTATGGTATTTGCCGTAATCTTCATCATTGCAGCATTAAGTTTTTTCCCCGCATTATCCCTGGGGCCTATTGCAGAATATTTTGGAATGAAATAAATAAGCATTGTTTGAAATAACATATTAAGAATAATTATGAAAAATAGTAATAAACTTTTTGAACGTGAACTGGTAAAAGAAGCAATAGCTCAGTCTTTTGTTAAATTAAACCCTGTTATCCTGTTTCGCAACCCGGTTATGTTTACCGTAGAAATTGGTACGGCAATAATGCTGGCTGTATGTATATGGATAGCTGCCGGCGAAAAATCTCAGGGAAGCCTGTTATATAATGCCATTGTAACCATAATACTTTTAATAACCTTGCTGTTTGCCAATTTTGCTGAAGCCATTGCCGAAGCAAGGGGTAAAGCTCAGGCCAACTCTCTCCGAAAAACGAGAGAAGAAACACCTGCCAAACAAATTATTGTTGGAGAAATCTTTGCTTCAGAAATTAAGATTGTTCCTTCTTCACAATTAAATAAAGGAGATATCTTCTTATGTGAGGCCGGAGATATTATTCCGATGGATGGCGAAATTATTGAAGGGCTTGCTACGATAGATGAATCGGCCATTACAGGAGAATCTGCTCCTGTAATCAGGGAAGCTGGTGGAGATAAAAGTTCCGTAACAGGCGGAACCAAAGTATTGTCAGATAAAATAAAAGTTCGTGTTACAACAGAACCGGGTGAAAGTTTCTTAGACAAAATGATTGCACTGGTAGAAGGAGCTTCCCGTCAGAAAACACCTAATGAAATTGCCTTAACTATTTTATTAGCCGGCTTTACACTGGTATTTATTATTGTGTGTGTTACATTAAAACCTTTTGGCGATTATGCCAATACACCCATTACCATTGCTGCTTTTATTTCTTTATTTGTTTGTTTAATACCAACTACTATTGGCGGCTTGTTAAGTGCTATAGGTATTGCAGGGATGGACAGGGCTTTGCGTGCCAATGTAATTACCAAAAGTGGTAAAGCAGTAGAAACAGCCGGGGATATTGATACTTTGTTACTCGATAAAACAGGAACCATTACCATTGGTAACAGAAAAGCTACCAACTTCTGGCCTGTAGAAGGTATAGATGAAAAAACATTTATAGAAGCCTGCGCTTTGTCTTCACTGGCAGATCAAACTCCGGAAGGAAAATCGATTGTTGAACTTGCCAATGTGAATACAACCGCATTCAATACTTCAGATGCTGTATTTATTGAATTTACGGCCGAAACAAGAAGCAGTGGTATAGATCTTGCCACAGGCATACAAATTCGTAAAGGCGCTTACGATGCCATTAAAAATATAGTTACCAGAGCGGGTAACATATTTCCTGAAAGCATCGCAGAAAGAGTAAAGATCATTTCGTCTAACGGCGGAACACCTTTAGTGGTAAGCCAGAATAACAATGTGTTAGGTGTTATAGAATTACAGGATATTATTAAACCCAACATTCATGAACGTTTCGACAGGCTAAGGAAAATGGGAGTGAAAACAGTAATGGTTACCGGTGATAACCCGTTAACGGCAAAATTTATTGCAGAAAAAGCAGGTGTAGACGATTTTATTGCTGAAGCAAAGCCTGAAGACAAAATGAATTACATAAAAAAAGAACAATTGAGCGGTAAGCTTGTAGCCATGATGGGTGATGGAACCAACGATGCACCTGCGTTAGCGCAGGCCGATGTTGGTGTGGCCATGAACAGTGGAACACAGGCTGCAAAAGAAGCAGGTAATATGGTTGATCTGGATAACGATCCCACCAAACTCATTGAAATAGTTGAAATAGGAAAACAGTTGTTAATGACCAGAGGAACACTCACTACTTTTTCTATTGCAAACGATGTTGCCAAATATTTTGCCATTGTACCGGCATTGTTCATTGCATCTGTACCGGCGTTGCAGGGAATGAACATTATGAAATTGCATAGCCCCGAAAGCGCCATTCTCTCTGCTGTTATTTTTAATGCCATTATTATTCCTTTATTAATTCCACTGGCATTAAGAGGTGTGGCTTACAAACCCATTGGTGCTTCTGCATTGTTAAGGCGAAATCTTTTGATTTATGGTTTAGGTGGGGTAGTGGTGCCTTTCCTTGGTATTAAACTTATTGATATGCTGGTAAGGATTTGGTTTTAATAACTGAATAATCCTGTTAACGACTAATAAAACAGAATTCAATCAAATAATTAATTTTTATGAAACAACATATTTTGCCGGCTATTAAACTTACAGCTATATGCTTGGTATTCTTTTCAGTAATATATCCATTGGTCATTTGGGTAATAGCCAAAGCATCTCCCGGCCATGGCGAAGGAGAAACAGTATCTGTAAACGGAAAAATCGTAGGGTATGCTTTAGAAGGGCAAAGCTTTACACAAGATAAATATTTTAATGGCAGGCCGTCTGCGGTTAATTATAATGCAGCAGGCAGTGGCGGCAGTAATAAAGGTCCTTCCAATCCCGAATACCTAAAAGAAGTACAAAACCGGATTGATACTTTCCTGGTACACAATCCAACCGTAAAGAAAGAAGCCATTCCTTCTGAATTGGTTACGGCAAGCGGTAGCGGGTTAGATCCCGATATTACTTTACAAGGTGCATTAGTGCAGGTGAACCGGATTGCCAGGGCAAGAAATATTTCGAACGAAAAAATAGAAGCGCTAATTCAATCCCAAAAAAACAAATCGTTGAATGGCATAGAAAAATTAAATGTATTGCAATTAAATATTGCACTGGATAAGCTAAAATAGAACAGGCATGCAAAGAATAGTAGTATGGGTATTGCCATTGTTAGTACAATGGGCGGTAGCGAATGGACAAAAAGATTCTTCCTTATCTTCTTTTACAGTAAGCGGAATGATTGATGTATATTATTTATATGATTTCGGAAATCCCGCAGATCATCAGAGACCGGGCTTTGTTTATGCGTATAACAGGCATAACGAAGTGGCGCTGAATCTTGGTATGATCAAAGCATCATACTCCCAAAAAGCAGCGAGGGCAAATTTTGCTATGATGGCCGGAACTTATGCCAATGCAAACCTTGCTAACGAACCAGGTGTATTCAAGAATATTCTTGAAGCCAACGTGGGCATTAAACTATCGAAAACGAGAGACCTTTGGATAGATGCAGGTATTTTCAGTTCACATATTGGCTGGGAAAGCGCTATGGGTAAAGATTGCTGGACCATTACCAGAAGTATGGCCGCCGAGAATTCGCCTTATTATGAAAGCGGCGCTAAAATATCTTACACAACAAATAACAGTAAATGGTTGTTGAGTGCATTGTTATTAAACGGCTGGCAACATATGCAAAGGCCCGATGGCCATAATGCTACCTCATTTGGCTACCAGCTTACTTATAAACCAAATAACAGTGTATTGTTGAACAACAGTTTTTTTGCGGGATCTGATACGCCTGATAGCATAAAACTACAACGCTATTTTCAGGATATTTATGGTCAGTTTCAACTTTCATCCAAATGGTATGTATTGCTGGGATTCGATATAGGTATTCAACAACAATCTAAAGGAAGCAATAAGTATAATACCTGGTATACACCGGCAGCGATTGTTAAATATGTTGCAGATAAAAAAATCAGTTTAGCTGCCCGGGGTGAATATTATGCAGACGATGATGGCGTAATGATTCGTTTGGCAACCAACAATGGTTTTAGAACGTTTGGATATTCTGTAAATGCCGATTACCGTATAAACGAAAATATAGTGTGGCGTTTAGAGTATGGAATGTATGCCAGTAAAGACGATGTTTTTTATAAAGGCAACACAACAGCTAATAGCAACAAGCATTTTATTACTGCTTTATGTATTGAATTGTAAATGATAATTAACACAATAAAACATGAATGGATGAAAAAGATAATCTCAGGCTTTATTGCCGGCATAACAATTTCTTTTGCAGGAATGGCTCAGGATTCGCTGAAACAGAAAGAAAAAATACCTTTCGAAAATATTGATGCAACCTGGCAAAATGGTAGCGACAGAAGAGACTCTGTTGTATGGAAAGGGAAATATTTTATACCCAGCATTTTGCTGGATGTAAATTATAATTACTCTTTTAATAACCCGATAGACAACACTGCAGTAGGTTCTACTGCAGTAGCAAGAAGTAATGAATTGCAATTGTCTGCACTACACTTAGGCGGTGATTTTACATACCAAAATACACATGCCAGGATTATGACACAGTTCGGCATGCGATCAACAGTTGTTCCGCGAAATGATCTTAGCCCTTACAGGGGGCAATATAATCTTGCAGACGTGTATCGCTATCTTAGTGAAGCTTATGCAGGTGTACACATTAATAAATGGTATGGCGTAAATATTGATGCAGGATTGTTCATGTCTTATATAGGATTGAATTCTTATTATCAGCCGGAGAACTGGGAATATCAGGCCTCGTTCACTTCCGATAATACCCCCTGGTTTTTTAACGGCATTCGTGTTCAACTGTTTTTAACAAAACACATTAAGCTAGAGCCCTGGATTATTAATGGCTGGCAGAGCTATGGCAAATTTAACAGTATGCCGGGCCTTGGATTCAACTTTACATATATGCCTGGCGATAATTTTAAAGTGCTCACCAACGATTACTTTGGTACAGATGCAGGAGGCATACCCGATAGAAAGCGCTTTCATTCAGACAATAGTTTGTTGGCGAGGTATTATAAAAGCAAAGCCAAAACAAAAGGGATTAGCCAGGCAGCATTGTCATACACCTTCGATATTGGTTTTGAAACAGGAGGTGGTGTAAATGGATTTAATGATAAAAACCCTGCAAAAGGCCCTGCACAATACTTTATCAGCTCAATGATCTATAACAGGATTTGGTTTAATAACAACAAATATGCCTGGACCATTGGTGGGGGCTGGATGACCAATCCGGGAAGGTATCTTGTATTATTGCCAACAGGCCAGGCCAGTGCATTGCCCGACCCCAACAACCCTACACAAACCGCCGGAGCATTTCCTTTCACGGCCAATCCGGGCGACCCCTTTACAGGTTGGGATATATCTACCAATTTCGATTACATGCCTAATCAAAGTACCACATTGCGTTTTGAAATTGTGAACAGAAATTCAAGTGTTCCTTATTTCGCAGGGCATGGCGGCGTTACTTCTCCCGACGGATATACAACAACCCCGTTAACGGCGGGCTGGAGGCCGGATTTAGTGAAATCTGAAACACGTATCATTCTTGCATTATTATTTAGAATGTAACAACAGTTAAATGTTGAAACATAAAGTAATGGCATCAGTAAAATAGATTTAAAGTATTATTTAATTCATAATGATTATGGAATCAGTGGTATCGGTGTAACTTCGTTCAACAACATTCTGTCTGTAAAAGATAGGATGTTGCTTTCAGATTGATTGTTTGGTACATGAAAATTATATCAATCATTCATCACCTGAATAAACAATTGAGTATGCATAATGTTACACAAAAGGTTAAACAAATAATGACCGATAAGCTGGCCATAGAAGAAGGCCAGTTATTAGACGAAGCAAGCTTTAAAGACGACCTGAATGTAGATTCACTGGATGTGTTGGAACTACAAATGGAATTGGAAAAACAGTTTAACCTTACCATTCCCGATGAAGAAGCAGAAAAACTGGTTACCGTAGGTTCTGTGATCAGGTATGTGCAGGCACATGCCCAATAACTTTTAAACAATGGCTACATCTGCTAAAGACCAAAATGTACAGCACTTTTTAGAACTGATCAGAAAATCCCGTAGAGGTAAATTTAAAGTATATATTGGCATGAGTGCCGGTGTGGGTAAAACCTTTAGGATGCTGCAAGAGGCGCATACGCTTCTTAGAAATGGCGTAGATGTGAAGATTGGTTATATAGAAACACATAACCGAAAAGAAACACAGGGCCTGGTGGAAGGATTACCCATAATACCCCGTAGAAAATTATTTTATAAAGGCAAGGAACTGGAAGAATTAGATGTGCAGGCTGTAATTGCATTAAGGCCTGAAGTAGTGATTGTAGATGAACTGGCACATACCAATATAGAAGGCAGTAAGAATGAAAAGCGCTGGCAGGATGTGATAGAAATATTGGATGCAGGCATTAATGTAATCAGCGCAGTGAATATACAGCATATAGAAAGTTTGTATAATGATATTAGAGATATAACAGGTGTTGATGTTGCAGAAAGGATACCCGATAAAATTATTCAGGAAGCAGATGAGGTGGTGAACATAGACCTTACGGCCGATGAGCTCATTACCCGTTTAAAAGAAGGGAAAATTTATGCTGCTGACAAGATTCAGATAGCACTTAAAAATTTTTTTCAGCCGGAAAAAATATTACAACTAAGAGAGTTGGCATTAAAAGAAGTAGCCTCGCAGGTAGAAAGAAAAATAGAAACAGAATTACCCCGTAATGTTCACCTGCGGCAGGAAAAATTTCTTGCATGCATCAGCAGCAATTATGAAAATGCAAAAAAAGTGATTCGTAAAACGGCAAGGCTTGCATCTTATTACCGTTCAAAATGGTATTTGCTGTATGTGCAAACTTCAAAAGAAGATGGCGATAAAATAGGGCTGGCTGCACAACGGCATTTAATTAACAATTTTAAACTGGCTACAGAACTCGGCGCAGAAGTGATTAAAGTAAAAGGTAACAATGTTGCGAAAGAAATATTTGCTGTTGCAGAAACCAAAGAAATTACCACAGTTTGTATTGGCAAACCGCATATGCATTTGTTTAATATTATTTTAAACACAGCCGTATTCAACCAACTGCTTAACAAATTCTCTGCATCGGATATAGACATTGTAATTTTATCGTAGCATGAAAACGAGTATTAAAACCAAATTATATTACAGCCTTGGGTTTTTATTTTTAGTGATACTGGTATTTGGCGTATTGGGCATTTTTTATATCAATCGCATCAGTAACGATACAGACAAGATCATTAAAAACAATTACGAAACCCTTGTTTACAATAACAATATTCTCCATGCTTTAGACCTCCTCCCGCAGAACAAACAAGCAATAGACATCATAGAAAAAAACCTGCAAAAACAGGAACACAATATTACAGAACCGGGTGAAGGGGATGCTACAACAGAAGTAAGAAAAAGCTTTGAGCAGTTGAAGTTAAACCCTCTGGCAGATACCAATTATAAAGATATACGAGAAAATATTCAGAAGATTAATGAACTGAACCAGGCAGCCATTCTCAGGAAAAATGCTGTGGCCAAACAAACGGCAGAAGATGCTTCTTTCTGGTTAATGATTATTTTCACTTTTCTAACATTAATAGCATTTACGGCAGTATTTAATATACCAGCCATTATTGCAAAACCCATTGCAGCCATTTCAGATGGCATTAAAGAGATCAGTAGAAAAAATTATGGTGCACGCATTCACCTGAAGCAAGACGATGAATTCGGCGAACTGATAGACACTTTTAATATGATGGCTATAAAATTAGACGAATATGAACATAGCAACCTGGCCAAGTTGCAGATGGAAAAAATGCGAATAGAAGCAATTATTAACCAGATGAAAGATGGCATTATTGGACTGGATGCTAAACGCAATATTTTGTTTATGAATGCCGTTGCGGAAAAGCTATTGGGCTTAAAGGAAGCAGAAAGTATTGGTAAGTATGTTGTAGATATTGCACTGCATAATGATCTGATGAGAACATTACTGAACCAGCAAACAGCTACGGAATTAAAGATCTATGCAGACAATAAAGAAAGTTATTTCTCTAAAGAAGTGGTATCTATTGAAAAAGATAATTCGGTATTGGGCGAAGTAATTGTACTAAAGAATGTTACCTTGTTTCATGAATTGAATGTAGCGAAAACCAATTTTATTGCCACTGTTTCGCATGAATTAAAAACACCTATCGCCTCAATTAAAATGAGCTCCCAGCTTTTGAACGATGACAGGGTTGGAAAGCTGAATGAAGATCAGAAAGATTTATTGAAAAGCATAAATGATGATGCCGAAAGATTATTAAAGATAACCGGCGAGCTACTGAATATATCGCAGGTAGAAACAGGCAATATTCAACTCAAACTACAACTCACCAATCCTTCTTCTATTACGGAGCAGGCTTTAGCAGCTGTACATTTTCAGGCACAACAAAAAGCAATTCATATTCAAACCAATATTCATGAACCATTGAACGATATTAATGTTGATGCAGAAAAAACATCATGGGTATTGGTAAATCTTTTAACCAATGCCATTAAATTTTCTCCTGAGCAATCTGTTATTAACCTGGAAGTGAAAGAGGTTAATGAGCTCATTATTTTTTCAGTAACAGATAAAGGAAAAGGTATTGAGGAAAAATACCTGCATAAAATATTCGACAGGTATTTTAAAGTTCCGGGCCAGGCACAAACAGGAACAGGTTTAGGGCTGGCAATTTCAAAAGACTTTATTGAAGCGCAAGGAGGCTCTATTGGCGTAAAAAGCTCTTTTGGGGAGGGCAGTACATTCGCTTTTCAAATACCTGCTTTCCGTAAAACTTCCTGATTTATTTCGGATAACGAAAAATGAAGTGCAACAGCCCCTTTTACTCTGTAGTAATTTTATGTTTTAAAATTCATTTTAGTAAAAGTGTGTTATGGCTATAGATTCTTTCAACAGCTTTAAGAAATTTACAAACGAATTGGCACTGCAAGATCAGTTAATGCCTGTTCTGTTTGTAGGGCATGGGTCTCCGATGAACGGTATAGAAGATAATGAGTTTAGTAAAACCTGGTCTGTTATGGCGCAGCAACTGGTTGTACCCAAAGCGGTATTGGTAATATCCGCCCATTGGTTTACCAGGGGAACACATATAACTGCTATGGATTTTCCGCCAACCATACACGATTTTGGCGGCTTCCCTAAAGCATTGTACGAAGTTCAGTACCCTGCTCCGGGTAATCCGTTGCTTGCAACTGAAACAGCCGAAATGATCCACTCAACAAATGTGGGGCTTTCTCATGATTGGGGTTTAGATCATGGTGCATGGTCTATTGTTAAACATATGTATCCATTAGCCAATATTCCTGTTTTGCAGTTGAGTATTGACTATACAAAAGACGCTCAATGGCATTTCGAATTGGCTAAAGAGATTTATGACCTCAGAAAAAAAGGAGTATTGATAATAGGCAGCGGCAATATGGTGCATAATTTAAGAATGGTAGCATGGGATAAACTGAATGAACCTGGTTTTGCATACGATTGGGCATCTGAAATGAATAATACATTTAAACAATTGATAAGCCAAAAACATTACAATGCTTTGATTCGTTATGAACAGCTGGGGCATGAGGCTTCACTGGCCATTCCAACGCCGGAACATTATTTACCCTTAATCTATACATTAGGGTTATCTCAAAAAGAAGAAGCCGTCTCTTTTTTTAACGACAAAGCTGTTGGAGGCTCTTTGACAATGACATCGGTGCAGATAGGTTAATGCAGTAGGAAGGGTTTATTACGACATAATAGAAGATAGTAAAAGCAAAAAGACTCACTGGAAGGTGAGTCTTTTTGCTTGAGTGTTTGTGCCCAGAACAGGAACACGATCTCTTATGATAGTCAATATCTTACAGGTATTGTGTGCCAAGTACGTGCCGTAATTCTCTAGTGTTCCGTGGCAGGGAATCGAACCTGCACAAATCAGGTCACTTTTTCGGACTTGGTTTAATAATAAAAAGAACTGTTTTTTAATATTCAAAAGGAAGCAAAGGAAGTATTGCATGAGGCAAATAAGTATCCTTTAATTTTCCCGATAATAATCCTCTTGTTACACTTACTGCAATCCTGCTCATTGAAGTATTTATTTCCCTTGGCAAAGAAAATTGATTAGGTTCTATTAGCTGTACATTTTTTTCAAAATCACGAATTTCAAAAACTGTAAGTGCCTTCAATGATACAAGTAATTCACCTGTTTCTTTTTTACGGATGCCTACTGATGTATTAAAGAATAGCAAACGTTTTTCTTTATTAAGCTGTTGTTCCTGTTCAATGTCATAGGCCAATAAAAAATCATTGGAAAATGAAATATCCAAGTGCGGTTTGATATCGAATTCAATTATTTCCCCCGCGATGATTTTAAACGAATTTTCTATTTCTACCATTGGCTCTCTAATATCGGGGTTTTACTAATACTCGTTGCGCTCATGCCGCCTGCTTCCTGAATATACCTATGCAACTCTGTATCGCTGAAATGGGAAGTTTCTGATGAGATAGTCAGTTTGACATCCAATACTTTCTTTTCCTTATATTCTTCTACATCAAGTAATTGAACGTTCAATATTCGTTGAATAGCAATTAACGTATCTATCGTAAAATTATGTGTTCCGCTAAGCCATTTGGATATTACAGAAACCTGTTTGTCCATTGATCCAGCCAGCTGGCTTTGTGTCCAACCTTTTCGTTTTAAAGCACCGTAGATTTTGGCAGCCAGTTTCATCTTATAATCCGTATCCGTTTGTTCTTCTGGAGTTATGTTATCAAATAACCCGTCAATCAGATCACTATTATAAGAATCATTGAAATCTTCTATTTTTTTTGCTTTGCTCATACTTTATGTTCTTGATATAAAAAGATCACCTTCCAATCTTAATCCCGCTGCTGAAATACGCAACTCACCATTTTGTAATTTAGTTCTGACTATCTTGGATATAACCATCATTTTATCTACTTCTCTTTTCAAAACGGTGTCCTCTTGCCAGGTTCTTGTCGTTTTAGGGCCACCACTTCCCACGATAACTATACTATCATTGAGGCGGATACAGTATAATCGTAAATATTTATCAGGTACATCATACAAAGCACAAACCAAATCATCAGGGGCCAATCCTTCATCTTCCTTAAAAAAGTTAGGCGTACATCCAGTAACACTCCCCATAGATTTTAAACGACGCCCTACATCAACAACTTGTTCTGTAAATCTTATTTTATAGTCATCAATAAACCGATCAATTATTACTGAAACCGTTACATCATCAATCTGCTCCATAACGGAGTAGATTGATGCTTTTTGACCGGAAAATCTTTCTAAATAGACAAGTTTTGATTTCACTTATAAATGAACATTTGCAAATTAATGATTTTTTCACTTAAAAGTGAAAAAGTAGTATAGTTAACAATATTTTAAACCAAAAACATCAGATTTTTTCGATTTTGAACAAACAACTCACTTCTATTCTGTTCAAAATTATTGTTATTTACATATGTTTTCAAACCAAAGTTTTTCATATATTATCAAATACTCCAGTTTATGCCCGTGGGTAACTGCTGTTTTCTAATATTATTAGAATAGCCTGTTAATGGAGGTGTACTTGACGATGTCCTGTGATCTCATCCTGCCCAGAGTTTTGCCAATAATCCTATATTCAGTAGTCAACAGCAAATGTGATCTTTCAAAATGTCGCCTATTTTGCGTCATTTGCTTACCCTTTCTGATAAAAACCTCTCATTAGTTTCCAAAACCTAAATCAAAGAAAAGACACTTATTGGCAATTTGAGGACTTCGTTTGGTATTAATTTGTTTATAATCAATTACTTACGATAATTTATTCAAAATAACCAATTCCTTGTTTACATTTTTTGCGTGTTTACGAATCATAAGCACACAAAAAATGTAAACAATGCATATCAATAGGACACAATTCAAAAAAATGCCAATTTTCAGCTAAAGTGGTATTTTTTGAAAATGATGGTCATTTTGAAATGATCATTCCGGCTAATTCCGGGTCATTTACCATCCTTTCAATTTCATTTTCCACTATGTCTTTAATTTCTCTTTTGATCAGCAGGTAGTTTGCCATGATTTTTTGCTGATCGGTTTTGCTTTTGGGTACTTGCTTAAAAGCCAGCCTCTCTTGCTTAACTAAATCCAAATCCTGCACAAACTCAGCATGGAACATTTTGAGTTCGATGCGCTGATCAGGATTATCCGCTACCATCCCCACCACTTCACCGGAAGAAAGCGCCGCAATGGTAGACTGCGGGATCGCAAAATCAAGCTGTTTGGAGCGTGTTATAGAAGTATCGCTGCTGTTAATGGCAACGCTTTCCCGATCCTGCATGATCTTACCGAAACGGTCTGAAAGGGCTTTGGCGCTATCACCGGTCACCTGCCCGGAAATGATGTTGCCGACCATATTCAGGATCACTTCGGCCTGCTCTTTTCCATAATGCAACTTTAATTGACTGGCATCCTGAATAATCATTGTAATCGCTACCATATAGGAACGGCAAACCGCCAAAAACTTGTCTATGCCGTTAAAGAAAATGGAAGAAAATTCTTCCAGCACCAAGCTACTTTTTTGGTTGCCAGGCTTATTAGCAAGCCTTTGTAGCACGGTTAAATACAGGGAGATCACTGAACCATAGATATGCGCTTTGCGTGGGTTATTGGCCGCGCAAACAATCTTTGGCTGCATTGGATTGCCAATATCAAGGTTAAAATCATTGCCGGACAAAACATAGTAGAGTTTTGGCGAAGAAAGTTTTCCTAAGCTGATGGTCACACCCGCCATCTGTCCTTCGAGTTGTGGCGCTGCATCACTTAAATATGCCTTAACGAAAGGATTCACCAGGGCTTCTACTTCCGGCTCAGTACGCAGCAATGAAAACAGTTTATCGTAAGGCTGTTGTAACAGCTCGATTACATGCGGTAAGGTGCAATATTTTCCCTGGTCATGTTTGCGCAAGTACCAGATCACGGCGGTTAAAAAACTGATGGGGGATTCCACCCAAAAATCGCCCTGCTTCTCGATCCAGGCGGGGTTTAACCCCAATAGGATCGTTCGGGCGGATTCAGCGGCATCGGTAATATCATCCAGGCTATCCACCATCAGGGGGTTGCACCGATGAACCGGCGTATCGAAATTCAGAATATAAAATTCCGGCGTAACGGGGTAGTGGTCTTTGTACTGCAGCCAGTAATTGTAAACAATGGTAGTAAGGTCAGGATACTTGTAATCATACACGAACATCGTATAACCTTTTTTGATCTGCTGCTTAATGATGTTCTCTACTAAGAACAGGGTCTTACCACTTCCCGGCAGTCCCATAATGAGCGTCCCGCGAAAACCATTGATGAGGTTGATCCATCCTGAACGGATTTTGTTTTTCAGCCGGTAGCGTGTGGGAAGGTTTACAGAATACTCATTCTCGATCAGTCTTTCTTCCTGCGGAAAGGTTTCATTTTGTTTGTTGAAAACATCACCGGACAATTTCAGTTTCAGGATGCGGGTGAGCAGTGCACCGCCGGTAATGAAAAGAATAAAACCTGTAGATGTGATCACAATATAGGCCGCTGCTATAGTAGTGATCTGCATTTGTAAGTTTAGTGCCAGCGCACTGATAAAATACAAAAGCAAACCCGTTAACAGATAAGCCAGTGCCAGGCGGTAATTAAATTTTTCATCCTTTTTGCCCGGTATGCCAAGCCAGGACAAAGCCACAAACCCGAGTGTTATTAATTTGGATTTATGGAAGTTGTCAAACAACCCGGTTCGCGCCAGGTTCTGTAATAGCCTGTCGCCAATGGCATGTGTCAGGTGCCAGTCTTTAAAAGCGCCGTAGCAGCTAAAATAAAAATGCAGTAACAATACTACGATCCCGATCATCCGCGTTAAGTCCATCACTTTACGCAATCCCATTTCATTTTCACCGGTAGGTTTCATAACTCGATTATTTTATTGTTCATTGGATTGTTGGTTTCTTTTTCGTTTTCGTTTCAGTTCTTCGCGCAGTTCCTGGGCAAGCGAACTGCCAGTTTCTTCCGGCTCTATGACCTGCTCGATCATCTTTGATAACCCTTTCATTATTGGATTGTCGGACGGGGTTTGCTGTTTTGCCTGCGTGAATTTTCTTTCTTTTTTCTGTTCGGGTGCGCGTTCATTCACCTGACCGATGGCTAACTTTTCGAGC
This sequence comes from Sphingobacteriia bacterium, assembly GCA_017304675.1. Lineage (GTDB taxonomy): Bacteria > Bacteroidota > Bacteroidia > Chitinophagales > Chitinophagaceae > CW01. Next base: position 147,551 of record JAFKLS010000018.1, on the reverse strand, counting down.
ATCCTTTTAGCCGCGTATTCTTTGCCCAAGTCGCTGCCGTTACAAACAGCGCGGGTCTGGTGGTCTATATAGGTAAGCCCATAGACTTTACCATCGCTGCTACGCCGAACACTTACCGATACCCTTTCTTTTTCCAATGCTTTCACTAACCCGTCCAGGCTGCGAGGTTTTTTAAGTAGGGTGAAATCAATCGCAGCTTTCAGGCGATTGAGATCGGGCGTTCTTTTGAGTTCATTCGCTGTAAATTTTTCATCGAGGTAAGCCAGCGTTGGTTTGCTGTATATTGAACTGGCTTTGATCGGTACGCCGATCTTGTTGCCATTGCCATCTATGATGCGGTAATACAGGCCTCGGTTCTTAAATGTGCGGCTATCTTCCTTGCCCCGGTCGGCCATCACGTTATAGAGTTTGAGGACGGCATTGAGTTCTGCCAAGGATCTATATTTATAGCGGTCAATTACTACATCAAGTACGTTGGTAATGGCGCGGCGTGAATCTGATTTGCCGTATTCTACTTTACCCGAATTGACCGCCCTTTCCCGGTGCAGCTCCAGTTTCTTTTCCTGTTTTGCGGCACTTATCAATCCATGATCTTTTTCCAGTTGTCTTGTCGCCGGTGCAGATACCTTGCGGCCTAATTCGTGTGTTGGTATGCGCTTGCCATTTTCCTGAATGGTGGTGGTAACAATATGCAGGTGCGGGTGTCCTGCATCATGGTGCTGGTAGACGAGGTAAGGCTGATCGCCGAAACCGATCCGTCGCATATACTCATTTGCCAGTTCAGTTAATTTTTCTTTTGTGAGGTTGGTGGTTTCAGATGGATGAAAATTCAGCGATACGTGTAGGGTCTTTGTTTCTGCCCGGTGGTTCAATTCCATTTGTTGTTCAAACCGCTGGAGTTTATCATAGAAATTCAATTCTTGTGGCAGTTGCAGAAAATTACCGGCGTGTAACACTTCAGCCTGCCCCTTTTGGACTTTCTTTTCGTTATAGTTTAAAGCTCGCTTCATGCTATGAGGCGTGGTTATTTGTGCGACCATAATTCATAGAGTTGTGTCATGCGCTGGCGGATCTGTTCCACTTTGGCAAACAGGGTTTGTTTGGCGTTCTCATTCAGCAATGCCCAGGTTTTGATTTCTGCTAAGGTGTCAAGGGTGTGCAGTTTGTGAACGGACTGGTTGAAGTTGTTACCGATGGCGCTCAGTTCATTTTTTAGCTGTACCATTTCGTGCAGTAACTGGTCGGCACTTTGATTGCGGTAAGTAACTACAACGGGCTGGGAGAGGGCCAGCTTACGGATATATTCGCTTGTCTTTTGGCAGGTAGTAGCTTTCCGTTTGCTTTCTACCGATTCAAATTCTTCCGGCTTAAACCGGATGGTTACACGCTTAGTATAATGTTGTTTTTCCTGGCTCATCTTCACTCACTTTTCATTTTCACTAAAATCCAACGTTTACACGTTGCCACTTTCCCCGCCACGAGTTCCGAGTAAAGGGCAAGGTTCGATTGTTGTCAGACAATTGTACACCTTGCCATGCGCAGTGACCGGCGCATTTCGCTTCACAGCTATGGTAGCCGTGTTGGTTTGCAGTAGTAAAATTAGATCGAGATCAAACGCCAGTCAAGATGTCCGCATTGCGGTCAGGCTTACGTTGTCACGGCGGAGTTTTTTTGAGCCATGAGGAACAGGGATATTAATGCTATCTTCAAAAAAATAGTGCAGGAATATGGAAGCTGTAAGTGAAAAAAAGCGTCAGGAATTTAAATGGGTGCAGTCGTTTATCGGGCTGAATCAAAAGGAACTGTCCGGTATGGCGGTTACCCAAAGCGAAACACCTGATTTTATCCTGCAAAGTCCCCGTAAAAAAATATCATTGGAGGTAACGACTCTTATCGATCCTGAACTAAAGAAAAAGGAATCGCTGAAAGAAAAGATCGTAAGACAGGCAAGGGAAAAAGCAGGTGGAAAATACCCCGATGGCTTGCACGTTCATGTTAGTTTTGCTTCGGAAGATATTATATGCAGGGCAAATGAAATTGACCGGTACGCAGAAAATATTTGCTCGATCGTTGACGATATTTACACAAAGAACGATGTAAAAAACGCAACGGGTTTTCCTTCATTTACACAAGAATTTACAGACGGCCTGATCAGTTCCGTGAGCGTATGGCCCAACCAAAAACAAACGCATTGGTCAACCGAGCAGAGTTTCGCTTTCGCCTGGATCGATCCCGATGCGCTTGTCAAGCGTATCCGGGAAAAGGAAACCATTTTGAAAAAATACGCAAAGCATTTCAATGAAAACTGGCTGCTCCTGGTTGCCAATCTGTGGGATGAATCTTCCAGTTATGATTTTACCAATATTAAAAAAAGAGTGGCGCTGTCAACCCCTTTTCACCGCGTATGTATTTACCAGTGGATGGATAACCGGTTTGTAAAACTCAAATGAAAAGCAATGGATGTTATTAAATACAAGAATATCAACGATCATGTTTTCTTTATTGTACTATTGAAGGAACTGGCAAAAGTAGGCAAGGGAACACGCAAGGGGGCCAAACAAAGATATATCTTCAATGTCAACCACGAAGTAGTTGCCATCAAAAGATCGTTTGAAACTTTACAGATAGCAAGAATACTTGTCGCTGAGCAGCATCCGCAAATCAATAAATTTTCATCAGCGGTCAAGCCTGCTGATTTTCTCCGCTACAATATAGAAAACTATTTTTTGCGGATCACGGTTTACAGCGATCTGGTGTTAAGCCTGATCAACCAGGTGTATCAATGGAATATCAAAAAAGACCTGTCCTTTAAAAAGAACCTGGGAGTAAAAGCCCGGGAAACGGATAATATCCCAGTAAAGAAAATTATCCGGCAATTGGACAAGCTGATGAAAAATGTAAAGCCGATCCGAAACAGGATCGCGCATGAAGGTTCGTTGCGTTCGGATATTGTGCTATTGGAAGCTTCGGATCAGATCGAAGATGCCACGCCGGGCCAGGGGATTTCAAAAGAGCAAAGGGATCTGTTGTTTAAGCAGATGATCGAATCCAATTTACAGGAAATGCTTGCCATTGAAGAAGACCTGGCTACCGATCTGTTGTTAGTGTTCGATACGATTTACCCTGTGTTTATGGCTGGACTTACACAATAAAACGCCTGAATCTTTCAAAAAATAAATGAGCGGCAAATACATTTTATATTTGAACACACCAACAACGATAACATGGTACAGATTTCAAAACTGCGGCTGATCACAACACCGGAGGATTTTTTTTCCTCGGATAAAATCATGTTTGTAGATGTTGTGGATGTATCGTCCGCACCGATCTTTTTGCGGATAAAGCTGGAAGACAAATTCGGCGCCTTCCGGTATGAGGGTGGGCTTTATTTGCCGGGTTCGTTGTGCGGCAGTCCCGAAAATTTATTTCTGAAGGTAAAGAAAGGTGTGCCGATGGATTTAGGCGATGGCGATTCCATCACCCTGCTTTTCGATGGCAAACTGGAGGAAGCCCTGGCGCAAAAAAAGATCTATGATTACACAGCCGACTACTCCAAAAATGATTTTGTGATTGCGAAAGAAATCGAGTTTTTAGCCGAGCGTTATATTTTACCTTACAGGAAAAAATGAAGTTACAGCAGTTAATAAAAGCCAAGCTTTTCTTTTGAGTAATTGCAAAAGAAAAGCGGCACCGCTGTTGCAGTGCCGTCCTCAAAATATAACCACGCTATTTTAAAAATCCCTACTGCCGGATATTCTGTAACCATTGGTTGGCAAAGGCGGTGTGTCCTGATTGCCATGTTGGTTTATAGGTAGTTACTTTGTTATCCTCTATGTAAATACTTTCTTCATATATACCGATATAATCCTGTTGAAACATCTGCGGATAAATTGCTATCATGGTAAAATCTTTCGGTTCGGTTATCCACCACGATAAAAACCATGATGTTTGTGTGCCAGGCAGTATACGGTAATATCTTCGTTTAAGAAAATTGCCCATGCCGCAAAAAGTGCCTGTGAACGGCTGCTACCCCTGCGCTTTTGAATCTGCCACGAGATGCGCATCAGTCGTGAACGTTGTAATGATTGCATACAATTTGTTTTTAATGATTAATCAACCGGCTTACGCCTCGTCATTTCCTTCATAGCAACCCCGGCCTTGAAGCAGGCAGTGGAAAAAGCAAGGTTTTTTCAAATAAGAATTTTTTGACCGTGGAATAAATAGTGAAGCTGTCAGGCGTAACGGTTTATGCCGCCGAAAGCGAAAAAGCCGCTGTGGAAGCGGCGTATTTTTTTGAAAAACCGTAAGACAAAACGAAACGTCAGTTGAAGTTGCAGACCTTGCTTTTTACACGGGCTGCCAAGAACTTCGCGAAGTATAAGGGATAGGCGAGATGATGATGAAAAAAAAGATAAACTGAAAACTTAATACTCAAAAAAGCCGATTAGGGAAACAGCCGTATAAGTGTGCGACGCAACGAAACTGCCTTGCTGGGGTAACAGGTGGGAAAAAGAACTAAAAAAAGATTGACAGTGATTTGACGCATTGGAATAAGGCAATACAGTTCCTAAAATTTCAAAGTTGCAGGATTCAGTTTTGTATTTAGTCCGTACAGGTCTTTTCGCATAGCAATGACAAGTATATGGAAATTGTCTTCATCGGGAGATAGGATAAACTGATTGATAGCGAGGATCACTTTGTCCGATGCGAAAAGGATCATGTTAGTTCTTTCCACTTTTAATTCGTCAAGTAACTGTTCTGAAGTTTCAAACATGCGACTGTGTTTGTGTAGTTCAGCTTTGTTTTTATCGAAGTCAAGCATTGAATAGGCCAGTAAAACAATGACCTTGTACCGTTTGTCTTTGAACTCGTGCTGTGCCTGGTTCTGCACTTCGCGTTTTTTAAGTCGCAGGTCGATAATACTTTTCAAGATCGCACCAACGCCTATCAGGCCAACCGCAGAAATAATATCCTGGTACAACATGATCAATTGAATTTAAGGTTAAAATTGGGATGGATTTCTCTTAACTGTTTAAATATGTTTCGACGAAGCCCATCCATCTGCTCGGCAGCATCATCAGTAAAAAACCAGACAGGGCAATCGTCCTGGTCACAGCCACAGGGTCTGATTTCCTTTGCCCGTTTCAGTTGCACAAAAGTATCCCGCAATCCGGTCACCTGCCGGGCCAGTTCTGCGAGTTTATTTTTCAATGTATTGTCTGAAACGCTGTGCCTGGAAGATATTCTCCTGATAAGAGTGCCATCTCGTAGACGGTGTACGCCGGTATTCAATACTTCGATGGTATCTGTAATGGCCTTTTCAAAATCAGGTATGTTAACCTCCTGTCGGAAATGAGTGGTAAAAGCAGGCCTGTCAAAGCATTCAAAAAGCTGGTGTGTAATTTCTTCGTCCCTTTGAACTGTATCGACTGCCTTGTTTTCTGGGAATGCCTGCCCTTCGATGAAACGCTGCAATATATTCGGCGCGGATACCCGAAGTTTTTCTTCGAGTTCCCTGCCGCTCCATACTTCTACATTGCGGAAGCCCTTGGAAACACCATAGTTCACAATGCTGTCCCTGGTTTTGGGTGTTACTGTGCCGCCGCTAACAACGATAAAGTAATCCGGTAGCTTACCCTGTTTGTGAAGTTTATCTATATCATCCGTCGCTTTTTTGGCCGTCAGTTTTTGAAAGTTAGCGCATTGATAGCAATATGTTTCTTTTCCAAAAACGCCCCATATATCCCTTCCCTTGTCATAGCCGGTTTGCCCCAACCATTGCAGGGAATCCCATTGTTTTATTTTCTGCAGGTAGGCAAACGTCAACCATTCAAACTGCTGGCCGCTGAAATCCTCGAAATGTATCGGGTGAACCGTTTTGGGCAATAAGGTCGTATGACCGGAAGTTTTTGTTGTTCCTTTGATAAATTCAACGATCTCTTCCAGCGTAACGCTTTTATCTTTTTGTGAAGGTTCCAACACCAGTGCATCGGCCATTGCTCGTGCACCTTTTCTTACCTTTTTCCCGATTCGAAATGCAGCCAATTCCTTTCCGGTTTGTATGTCTGCAAACAACCGTTCGATCAGTGCGGCAACCTCCGTTGTGGTTTTACAAAATTTCCTTAGCGGGATCAGTACCAATTTTAATCCCTGTTCTACCGGGCCTGTAATTTCTGAATAACATTCCCTGAAAACATGTGGATTCCTGTTGGTGATGAGTATTGCCGGTAGCAGTTGCTCGGCATTATCACCATTGACATGATGCCATGAGAGTACCTGGTCGGCAAAATGTACCCGGTTGCTGCTGTGAATCACCACGGCGTTGCTTTGTTCGGCGATCTCGGCCATCCTGCCGACATTTTTAAAAAGAGCCTCGCCCAATGGTTCATCCCATCCATAATCCAGCAGGTAGATATAGTAGTCCCTGTGCTGATCCTTCGGCAGGCTATCCAATGACTGAACATATAAACCCATATAACAATAATTGATCGTGAAAGAAAAGAAATATAAATATACTATTCCTAACAGGCTACTCATAGCACAGTTTTGAGTTGTTCCACTTTTATAGAATTAGGCAGCTTATTTATATAGCCCGTTTCTTTAGCCGCATATCTATATTTTCGATGCCGAGGTCGCTACGCATTTCGTTAATGACATTTTCCAATTCATCCGTTAAGGGATCAATCCTGTCGATTGCTTTTTCCAGTTCTGCTTTACCGGGTTCCTGTTTTTCCAGGCAGGCCTGTGTATCTATGATGTGGTCATAGAGTTCATCCAGCCCATCAATTATTTTCTGCGGGATAAATGCACATCCTTTGTGCAGTATCACGCGAAGTTCCATCATCTTTTTATCAATCTCTTCCTGTATCTCATTGACGACCTCATCATCCGGGCCGTCTATCACCTCATAGAGTAAATCGTAAAAATTCCTGTGCATTAATTCCAGCAATTGCGATACCGTTTCAATGATCGTCCCGTACTGTTGCAGTTTGTACTGGAAAAAATGATTCTCATTTTCAAACGTCCGCCGTTTCCGGTAGATCATAACCGTAAAGAAAAAAGCAGCAGCGGAGACCGTTAAAGAAAGTACAGCAATTATCATGTGCGAATTTGTTTTATTCAAATGTATCCCTGTTTATTCTTTTTTCTTACCCGGCATTTTCTTTTCAAGCACGTGGTACAACAACCCGAACGCATTGTTCCTGTTCTCGTAAGAATAGTCCCATAACTCCGTTATTGCATTGGTGTATTGCAGCACAGTAAAGGTCTCGTGGATCAGGAAACCCAGGTGAATCAACAATGAGGTGCTTTGACGATACAGTTTTTTATCGATGTACTCCGGGTCTGATTCATTGTATTTATAGTGGTCAAAGCCCAATTCATAGCCGCAGCCGAATAAAGAGCCGTGTAATGCTTCGGATGCTTTGGAGTAGAGGTAATCCTTGTTGATAAAGAAAAACACATCCAGCATTTTACCCCAATCCTGTAAGGCCTTTATGCGTTCGCTGATGGTTTTCTTCGTCCAGTTGAGATTGCTTTTAGTTTCTGAAAAAAGTGCCAATGCTTCCTGTACCAGTGGTATCTGTTTTAATCTTTTCTGTTCGTTTTCCTTCTCTTTGATATAGGCATTATAGTTTTCGATATTGTCCTCCCAATTGATATTGCCGGTCAAATGGTATTGCTTGTAGATAGGATGCAACAAGAACCGTTTGTATTCCTGTTCATCACAAACGCAGAGATAACAGAAGTTGGTCAGTTTTTCTATGAAGGAACGGGCGAGCATAGTAGATTCATCTGTAAAAACATCCGTCTGGCTTGCCAGTTGCAGCAACGCGGCGCCAGTCTGCCCGGCGCTCATTAACAATATGCTGATCTTTGCCTGTTTTTCATCCGTAATCAATGGAAGCACTTCTTTGAGCATGGTTAGTTCTGCGGCGAAGAAGTTACTGGCCTCGCGGTGGTACTGCCGTAAATCTTTTAAGGAATGCGTTATCGTCATAGCGACAAAATAAGACCAAAAGCAGCGTTTAAAGCCAATAAACGGCCTTTTAAACGAACAACTGTTAACTTATAATTATTTTTCAATTACATTTAGCAGGTGATAAGGTCTTCATTATCCCCCCATGAAATCCTACTGTACATACGACGATGGCACGCTTGTGCGCCTGATCGCTTCCGATGGGGAAGCCGCATTTGCGGAGTTGTATGACCGTTATTGGATACGGTTATTGTCGCGGGCTAAAGTCTTGTTAAACAGTTCTGTAGAGGCAGAAGAAGTAGTTCAGGATGTTTTTGTTACCCTTTGGAAAAAAGCGGCTACTATAAAGTTTGAAAAAACAGTTGCGTCTTACCTTTCGGCGATGCTGCAATACGCTTGTTTTAAACGACTCGCCGAAGCCAAACGATCACACGAAATAACAACCGATCTTAGTCCAATGGAGACAGCGGATGATTCGACAAGGGAATACCTGCAATTTGAGGCGCTACAAAAAGAACTGGAAGCGGCGGTCAGTGAACTGCCTGAACAATGCCAACTGATCTTTCGCCTTAGCCGCGAAGAAGGTTTAAGCGACCAGCAGATAGCAGATGAATTGGATCTTTCCGTCAATACAGTGCGAACGCAGAAACACCGTGCGCTAAAAAAACTGAAAACATCGCTGAACAGTTTTTTCCTGCTGTAGACCTGGATCAATCCTGGATCGAAACTGTACGAAGGAATGAGCGTACTTTTTTAAACTCAATTTCGCTGAAATCCTTCTCAATCCGTTCCTGTATCGAGATATCCTTTGTCTTCAACTGCGCCGACATATATTTCAACTTGCGTTTGTTGTTTTCAAGCAGGTCGGCCCATTTCATAACGGATATACGAATATTACCTGTTTCGTTCTCAAAAAAGTAATAGGGATCGTCTTTTCCTTTTTGCTGGCCTTTGATCCGAAAACGGGCTTTGTCGCTGATACTGGAACCGATCAGCACGATATGAAAATGAATGTTGTTTGAAAAGAAATCTTTGGTTTCAATATCATTAGCATAGCCCATTACCTGATCAAGTTCTTTGGGACTTAATTTCACTTTGGGCGCTTTCAGTTCCACAATCAGTACTTCCCGTTTTTTCTCGTCAATGATTTTTTCGCTGTATAGAAAAAGGTCAGTGATGGTTTTCAGTTTCTTGTCGATTCCCTCATTGATGTTATCGTCCGATGCGGAAGCCTTGTAAGCAAGGGTTTGCTTTCGCAGCTCTTTTAGGTTGTTTTCGAGATTGGTATCGGATAAGAGTTTCGTATTTTCTAGGTAGCGTTCCCCGAATATCCAGAGCATTTTTTCCAGCACTTTGTGCAGGTCTTTTCTTTCCTGCACATGGTCTTTTATTTTGGCAAGCGTAATCCTTTCGAGAAACGCCACATCAATCATTTTCTGTGATACTTTTTCAGAAAACTCGATGATGTCTTCCATTTCCGAACGTTCCAGCAGTTCATTGAATTTCTTGATGTATTTGTTTTCGAGGTGCAGTATTTTTTTCAGAATGTTATCCAACTCGCCACCTGAAATTGTTTTATCGATCAGCGGGTAAATGATCTCGCGCAGCTTGTTGTTGTTGTTGATCAGGCTGTATTTTTCTTCTACCAGGAAGGCAAGCTTATCGAACAAAACCACTTTTGATTTCGATGTTATTTTAGATTTTTCCTTGTAGGGATAGTAATCGTCGTTCTTCAGTTTTTGTGAAAAATCGTCATACTCCTTGTTCTTCGCTTTGAAGAAATTATTCAGCACTTCTTTTACAAACCCTTTAAAGAGTGCGGCTGAATCATCCATGCCATCTAGGTCAAGGTTACGGTACATATCGGTGGGCAAACCATCCATGTGTATGTAGACAAACCAGCTTCCGATCTTGGGGCTAAGCCATTCGGCATCGTATTCAAAACCACTTACGATGGTATCAATTCCTGCGTTCTTTGTGGTCAGGAATATCTTGATGCGGTCGAAATTGGATGTGAGGTTAATGAAGGTAAACTGGATGTTATGATTGTCCCCCTTCTTATCTGTAAAATCAATCGTTTGCTTTTCAGGTTCGCCGATCACAAAATCATTGGGTTCAATGTATTTGCCGTTGATGTAAAAATTAATCGATCTGGTAAATATGGGAATGGGATAACGCTCGAAAATGGAATTGGCAATATTGGCTTTCAGTAATTTCTCTGAAATCCTCCGCTTAGCGTTTTTACCTGTCACGGTTGCATCGTACAAGTTTTCAATCGTAACCTGATAATAGGTTTCGTGTTTGCCGTTTAATACAGATTCTTTGGTCTCGATTTCAAGATCATTGATCTTGGCGTTGGCACTAAACGTATTCTCAAATAACGGGATCGTCATTTTGGAAAATCCGCCATTCTCATTATCAAAGCCAACGGTTTCAATGTGAACCTTACCGCCAATCTGGAGTGCGGCGAACCTTCCAATGCCTTTACCCCCTTTTTTATCCGAGTCACCGATGTCCAATATTTTCCTGTTGATCTGTTTTTCATGTACACCGTGACCATCATCCCTGACAACGATCTTTTTGACCAATGTCGGGAACAGTTCAGATTCTTTCGCGTAATCTATGCTGATGCGGATGTTTTTTGCCCCAGCCTGGATGCAGTTATTAATGAGTTCGCAGAATGCAAGAAACGTGCTTTGGTATTGCGTAAAAAGTTCATTGATCAGCCTGGAACTGGCAGAGAATTTACGTTTCATGTCTTGCGGCAGGTTTAATTACCGAGCAGTAAACTTACTAAGATATTTAGTTTCCACAAATAATGGCGTAGGATTGGCGAAAATATTTTTTTGACCGTTGTAATGCATTGGTCACTTTTTACCCCTCTATATAGTAAAGCGAACTGATCTATGGCTTCTCTTACCCCCGAACAAGCAGCAGCACTTGCGGAAAAAAAGTTGCTGGGTACCCTTACCGAGGCTGAAAACGCGGCCTTACTTGCATGGGCGAACCAGCAGCTTCCGGCCAGCATTGAATGGAACGACGATCAAAACGAGCAGGCGCTCAAAGAGCGGCTATATGCGCAGATCCGTGAACGGGTCGATATGGAACGGTCTATCCCGCATGTTTACAGGGTACTTTATTTTGGGCGTTACCGGTGGGCGGCGGCTGCCGTACTAGTCCTGGCTTGTTCTGCGATCTGGTTCCTTGTTTCCCAAAAACAACCCGCCCCGCAGGTAACAGCCGTTACCACAGATGTGCTCGCGCCTGTAAAAAACAAAGCTACGCTGACCATTAATGGGGAACAACGGGTGGTGCTGGATAATATCGCCAATGGTGCCGAGGCTACTACCGGTGTTACCAAAAATGACGGCAATTTCATCGTTTACAGCGACCATATCGAAAAGATCGAAACGCATAACTGGAGCAACCCGGTGGGCAGCCCCGCTTTGCTGATCGAGTTGCCAGACCAGACCAAAGCCTGGCTCAATGCTTCGTCCAGCATCAGTTTCACAACACGGTTCACTGGTAAGTTGCGTGAGGTCGTGATCACAGGGGAAGTGTATTTCGAAGTAAAGCACGACGCTTCGCAACCATTCAGGGTTCAAGCGGGTGCACAGACCATCGAGGATATCGGTACTGCTTTCAATGTGAATGCCTACCCGGACGAACCAGGTACCAGGACTACGCTGATTGAAGGATCGGTAAGGGTGAGTGAAAAGGACAAAGTTAAAACCCTCAAACCCGGACAGGCATTTTTTAACGGAGCAGTAGCGGAAGCAGATACGGACCAGGCGGTTGCATGGAAAAACGGTTTATTCTCCTTTGGCAATGCTGTTGATCTCGCGACAGCACTCAGGCAACTGGGGCGCTGGTATGGCGTAGAGATCGTATACGAAGGAAAAATACCACGGCGTCAATTCGGTGGTGAAATCCATCGCAACTTGTCCTTAGCTGGTGTATTGGCGATACTGAAGGAGCAAAAGGTGGAAGCGCGGATAGAAGGAAGAAAGCTGATAATAACAGAATGAAAATAAAAACTGTACTCAATAAAAAACCAGGATGCGACTAACATCCCGGCTATGAGTTTGAGTCTCACATAAAGCGGCTTGACGGACGCACTATTGTTAAACCCAACAAACCAAAGCTATGACTTTGACTGCTTTTGGCAAAATTCTGTATGAGCTTTTGCCTCACCAAACCCGGCTTGTTATGAAACTAACAGCTATTTTACTCTTCGCAGCCAGCCTGCAATTATCGGCCAGAACCTTTTCCCAAACGGTTACACTGGATGTAAAAGCAACGCAGCTGGACAAAGTGTTTTCGGCTATTAAGAAGCAAACGGGTTATGTCTTCTTTTATGATGTTGACCTGCTTAAAGAAGCAAAACCTGTAACCCTATCTGTGCATCATGAAACCTTGCTCACGGTGCTTAACCAGTTGTTTGCTACGCAGCCTCTTGGCTTTTCCATCAAGGACAAAAACATCAATGTATTCCGGAAAAAAGCAATCGTTACCACGGCAGAGGCTCCTGAGTTGGTTCCGCCTGCTGTGCACGGCCGTATTATTAATGAGAATGGCGAACCAATAGCTGGTGTAGCCATCGCTATTAAGGGAGGAAAGACTATCGGACTTACCAATGAGAACGGCGAGTTTACCTTAACCAATATCCCTGACAATGCCACGTTGGTATTCAGTGCCGTGAATGTGGAAACCTATGAAGTGCTACTTACGGGGAGAACGGAACTCGCTTTTACCATGAAGACCAAAGTGAGTATACTCGACGAAGTGCAGATTGGAGCTTATAGCAGGACCAGCAAGCGACTGCAGACCGGCAATGTGGCTACGCTGAAAGGTGAAGAATTGCAAAAGCAGGTGATCACCAATCCGCTCTCCGGTATTGAAGGCCGGTTGCCGGGTGTCCATATCGTTCAGAGCAACGGCCTTCCCGGCTCTGGCATCTCGGTCCAGGTGGACGGCCGTAACAGCATTCAGGCGGGGAATGACCCATTATATGTGGTGGATGGCGTTCCTTATATATCACAATTGCTGCGCAATTATGGAAACCAGCTGGGTACATCAGGAAACACAGGTCAATACCAGAACGGCAATCCGTTAAGCTATATCAATCCTGCAGATATTGAAAGTATCAGTGTCCTCAAAGATGCTGATGCGACCGCGATATATGGTTCCAGAGCAGCCAACGGTGCTGTCATCATTACGACCAAAAAAGGAGTAGCCGGGGCTGCTAAGTTGGATGTCAATATTCGTCATGGCATCGGTCGGGTAGGTCACAAACTGGATCTGCTGAATACCCAACAATACCTGCAAATGCGCAGGGAAGCGCTTAAAAACGATGGGCTCGCTCAAGCAGCTACCGACTACGATATCAATGGGACCTGGGATACCACCCGGTACACGGACTGGCAAAAAGAACTGATCGGCGGAACGAGTCAGCAAACGGATCTTAACGCGACACTATCGGGTGGCACCAACAATATTCAATACCTGATTGGCACTACCTATCATCGTGAAACAACCGTAATGCCGGGGAATTTTTCCGACAACAAAGGCGCGGTGCATTTCAATATCAATAGCAGTTCAGCTAACCAAAGATTTCATGTTGAATTATCGGGCAATTATTTAGTGGACAATAATCTCCTGCCGACAGGTGATCTTACTACTGTTGCAAGGACACTTGCTCCCGATGCGCCTGCACTGTACAACTCGGACGGCTCGCTGAACTGGGCCCCGAATGCTAACGGCACTTCTACCTGGGCCAATCCACTCGCCGCACTGAATAGTACCTACCAAAACAAAACGACTAACCTGATCGCCAATGCCATAATCAGTTACAAGCTGATACCAGGCCTCGATATCCGCAGCAGTTTTGGCTACACCAATCTTTGGTCCAACGAGACGCAGCAGATCCCGCTTACCGCATCCGCACCGGAGAATCGGCCCATTGCTGTCAGGAGGGCCTTTTATAACACCACCAATATCAGTTCCTGGATCATCGAACCCCAGGTTACTTATCGCAAAGTCTTTGGTAAGCTGAAAGGAGAAGTCTTACTCGGGGCGACCATCCAGCAAAATAACAGCAATGGGCAGGCTTTCCTGGGGCAAGGATATCTGAACGATAATGTGATGAAGGATATTAAGTCTGCGGGAACGGTAACAGCAGATTATTCAACCGCCAGTATATACAAATACAATGCGGCATTTACCAGGCTGAATTTGAATTGGGCGGATAAATACCTATTGAACCTTACCGGAAGACGGGATTACAGCAGTAGGTTTGGTACTGAAACAAGGGCGCATAATTTTGGCTCAGTGGGTGCAGCGTGGTTGTTCTCTGAAGAAGGCTTTATCAAAAATCAGCTGCGGTTCTTAAGTCATGGTAAACTGCGGGCGAGTTATGGAACTACTGGTAGTGACCAGATCGCTGATTATGCTTACCTGAACCAATGGTTCCCCACTGCTGCGGGTGTGCCCTACCAGGGTATGGTTGGTTATTTTACGAATGTGTTACCCAATCCTTACTTGCAATGGGAGGAAACCAGAAAATTCAGTGCGGGATTTGAATTGGGTTTGCTTAAAGACCGTATCGTGATCGATCTGGGTTATTTCCATAATCGTTCTTCCAATCAACTGTTGCCTTACACACTGCCTTTTGCAACAGGGGTGTCTAATATCATCGAGAACTTTCCTGCGACCGTTCAAAACTCAGGCTGGGAGTTGGCTGTCAATACTACCAACATCAAATCCAAAGATCTAATTTGGACAACTTATGCTAACCTGACCCTCCCGAAAAACAAATTGATAGATTTTCCCAATCTTAGTAGTTCGTCTTATGCTTCCTCGCTGGTCGTCGGTGAATCAATTTCTATTCGCAAACTGTTTCACCTGGTTGGTGTCGATCCTACGTCAGGACAGTATTTGTTTTCAACTGCTGCCGGCGGTACTTCGTCCTTGCCCAGTGCTTTGACAGACAATACCGTGATCGCAGACGTTGCTCCCAAATTTTATGGTGGACTCGGTAATACAATAAAATACAAATCCTTTCAGCTGGATGTTTTCTTTCAGTTTGTCAAACAAAACGGCCTTAACTATTACTATGGCAGCGCCAGACCGGGTCGCGTCAATGTCAACCAGCCGGTATCCATTCTTGATCGCTGGCGACAAGCGGGTGATAATGTGGGTATTCAGAAAGTAAGCTCTAATACCTCGATCTCTGCCCAATGGACCAATGCGTCTTCATTGAGTGATGGTGGTTTTGCGGATGCTTCTTATATACGTCTGAAAAATGTGTCGCTATCGTGGTCATTGCCGGCAACCTGGACCAGGAAGATCCACATGCAATCTGTGCGGGTATTTCTGCAAGGTCAAAATCTGCTGACAATTACCCAATACATTGGGATAGATCCCGAGACATTGAATGTGAACTCACTACCGCCTTTACGGATGATCACGGCGGGTGTCAACCTTAGTCTATAACCTGAACCTTGTTCATAAACCTTATCAATCATGTCCACCCATATATTTTTCAAACGAATCGCAGTTTGCATACTGCTGACAAGTATGGTAACCGGCTGCCGCAAACTGGCAGAAGTACCCGCCCCTGTCACCAGCATCAACAGCGATAATATTTTCACCAACGATAACTCAGCAGCAGCAGTACTTACAGGTATTTATACCAATATGAGCAGTGCTGCGCTTGATGGGGCACAACTTACCGGTACTTCTTTTCTTACCGGGCTCTCTTCAGATGAATTTACCCTGTATAGTGCAGTAACCAGCGCTGGTCTCCCTTTCTACTATGCCAATAATCTCAATAGCGGCAATTTCGGAGGCAGTCATTTTTACAATGGCATTTACCCTGTAATCTTCCTGGCTAACACAGCCATTGAAAAATTGCCTGGTGCTAGCACACTTACGCCAGCTGTGCAGAAACAATTGCTTGGGGAAGCTAAATTTATCCGGTCGCTTTGTTATTTCTACCTGGTTAACCTTTACGGTGATGTGCCACTGGTGCTGACCACAGATTATACCGTTAGTGCTGTACAGCCCAGGACACCGAAGGCGCAAGTGTACAGTCAGGTCATCAATGACCTGAAAGATGCGCAAAGTTTACTCAGCGCCACCTGGCTCGACGGAACGCTTTTAAAAACAACCGCAGACCGCGTAAGACCCACCAGTTGGGCGGCTACTGCGCTACTGGCGAGGGTGTACCTGTATATCGGTGACTACGCGAACGCAGAAGCGCAGGCTACCACTGTGATCGGCAGTACGCAGTTCAGCCTGCCTACGCTTGCCAATGCTTTTCTGCGTACAAGCGCTGAAGCCATCTGGCAATTGCAGCCTGTAGTCGCGGGTCAGAACACACCCGACGCCATTCGATTTGTGCTGCCTTCTACCGGTCCCAATACCACCACCAATCCCTTGTATCTGAGCAGTACCCTGGTCAATAGCTTTGAAGCAACCGATAACCGGAAAAATGTGTGGGTGGGTAAGGTTACACCCAGCACGACTACTTACTGGTTTGCCAATAAGTACAAAGTCAATACTACTGGCGCAGCGGTCACAGAATTCAATATCGTGCTGCGCCTGGGCGAACAATATCTTATCCGCGCAGAGGCAAGGGCACAACAAAATAATGTCAACGGTGCACAAGCTGATCTAAATACGGTGCGCAATCGTGCCGGCCTACTCAACACCACTGCAGCCGATAAGGCATCACTTATTGCCGCTATCCTGCATGAAAAACAAGTGGAACTCTTCAGTGAATGGGGACATCGATGGCTGGATTTGAAGCGCAGTGGAACAGTGGATGCGGTTATGACAATTGTCACGGCACAAAAAGGAGGCAGCTGGAATACCAATGCGCAATTGTATCCCATTCCGCTCGGCGAACTGAAGGCCAATCCCAACATGACGCAGAACCAAGGCTACTAACCCTCTAAACAGAATCTTTATGCAGACCCGTATTGTGGAGGTCAACGACCTCTCACACCGGTATAGCCGCTGTTGGGCGGTACAAAATATCGGTTTTTCAATTAAGTCAACCGGCATACTCGGTTTATTGGGTTCCAATGGTGCAGGCAAATCCACTACGATGAATATCCTCTGTGGCGTGCTGAGTCAAACCAAAGGAACCGTGCTGGTCGACGGGCTGGATATCCGCAAACATCCAGAAACAGTAAAAAGAAAAATAGGATTTCTTCCTCAACAGGCTCCACTGCATATGGATCTCACTGTTCGCGAATACCTGGTGTATTGCGCGCATATTAAGGACGTTGAGCGATCTAACTTGATCAAGTTGGTGGATGTAGCCATGGTTCGCTGTGGTGTAAAGCATTTCAGCGATCGGCTGATCCGCAATCTATCCGGTGGCTATCGTCAGCGTGTAGGGATCGCGCAGGCGATCCTGCACCAACCCAAACTGGTAGTACTGGATGAGCCGACTAATGGGCTTGATCCCAACCAGATACTGGAAGTGCGCGAATTGATCAAAGATATCGGCCAGGAACATGCTGTGATTTTTTCCTCGCATATCCTCTCTGAGATCGAAGCTACGTGTCAGGATGTGCTGATGATCGAACAAGGGCGTGTTGTGTTTTCCGATACACTGCAAGCCTTCAACAACTATATCACCCCGCGCAGTCTTACGGTACATTTTCTGGACGCTCCGCCGGCTATTGTATTACAATCAGTTCTTGGTGTACAGTCTGCAATAGTGGTTGCAGAAGGGGTCTACCGAATCCAGTTTGCAGATCGTCCACGCATCGCCGAAGAAATTGTTGCTATCAGTATGGAGCGTAATTGGCGATTGGTAGAAATCAGCTATGACCGTGTATCGGCCGATGAAATATTTCATGAATTATCTAAAACGAAACACAACTAATGAAGGCAATATACCGGATTGCGAAATTGGAACTGGCCAGCCTGTTTTATTCTCCTGTTGCTTGGCTGGTACTGATTGTATTCTCTTTTCAGTCAGGTGTGGTCTTTACCGGTCTGCTTAAAGGGCGACTGCAAACACAGGACCTGGGTGTTCCACAAGAGGCTTTGGGCTTCTGGATATTCAATCATGCAGAGCTGGGCTTTTTTGCCAGCATGCAGGGAAGTTTGTATTTGTACCTGCCGCTTTTGACCATGGGACTTTTTGCGCGGGAATATAGCACGGGCTCGATAAAACTGTTGTTGTCTTCACCGGTAAGTGTAGCGGAAATCGTGCTGGGCAAATTCTTTGCGATGATGGCATTTAACCTGCTTTTGGTGCTGGTGCTTGGCGCTTATGTACTAACCGGTAGCCTGATCATCCAGGATATGGCCATAGCACAACAATTGTGCGCACTGCTTGGTTGTTACCTGCTGATCTGCGCGTATGCTGCCATCGGTTTGTTTATGTCGTCTTTGACATCCTACCATGTGGTCGCTGCCATCAGCACATTGGTGACATTAGCAGGTTTAAGCTACCTACTCCAGGTGGGTCAGGAATATGGGTGGATGCGCAGTATCACGTATTTCCTTTCTTTATCGGGACGCACGGTGGATTTTTATTTCGGCCTGATCAGCAGCAAAAATGTTTTGTATTTCCTGCTGGTGATTGTGCTTTTCTTAGGGCTCTGCTACAACCGCCTGCAGGCGCAGCGTTATTCCAAAAGCCAGCCCTTACGTTTGCTCAGAAGCATTATCCTGATTGGAAGTGCGCTCGTGTTAGGTATTGTCAGCACAGAGCCTTCACTCATCCTGTACAAGGACACGACAGCTAACCAGTCGCTGACCATTTCCCAAGAAAGCCAGACAATTTTAAAAGCGATTCCCGGACCTATAACGGTTACCATGTACGTTAACGCCATGGATCAGGACCTATTCAAATCCTGGGGTGTTCCTGAACAGCGAAACAAAGACAAGCGTTTCTGGCAGTTGTACACACGGTTTCGTCCCGATATGGAGTTTAAGTACGTGTACTATTATGATACTTTGAGCGATGCATCCATTTTCCGCCAACATCCTGGAAAATCTTTGCAGGAAGTAGCGGAGTTGGTGGTCGACGTCAATAACATGCAGATCCGTGATTTTCTGCCACCAGATTCTATGCATACTATTGGCAGACTACTGAGTGAAAAAGCCAGAACGGTTCGGGAAATCAGTGCGGGCGGCAGGTACAGTTTTCTGAGGTTTTACAATGATGCGTTTCACTCACCTAATGAACGAGAGGTCATCGCAGCATTCCGACGATTAATCGAGCCGTCGCCTAAAATATTTTTTACCAGCGGTCACTTGGAAAGAAGTATTTACCGTGGCGGCGAGACCCAGTACCGTAACATGGCCACGGCTTTACAGGTGCGTAAATCGTTGGTGAACCAGGGCTTCGATGTGGATACCGTCTCGCTTGCCAAGCAGGATTTGCCGGATGGTACCACAGCATTGGTGATTGCCGATCCACGCTTGCCATTTAGTGCTGTCGAATTAGATCGTGTGCAACGCTATGTCGATAAAGGAGGTAACCTGTTCGTATTGGGAGAGCCTGGGCAACAGGATATCTTAAACCCATTGCTTCAATCGCTGCCGGTTCAATTTCAAAAAGGGATTGTGGTGCAAGGATCCAAAGAATTTGCGCCCGATCTGCTGAACGCAGTATTTACCCCTGAAGTTGATTCTTTTTCCAAGTGGCTGAGCCATTGGCAACAGGATAGTATTGCGTTGGAGATGGCCGGAACCGCACCGCTGGTCGCAAAACAAAATGCAGGCTTTGCCGTTCAAACTTTACTCACAACCGATCCGAGGAAAAACTGGATCAGGCGGGATACCGCAGGCGTGAATTCAGTACATCTTTTATTTGACAAAATGCTGGGCGATACCATTATGCAGACACCTGTGCTTGTTGCACTTTCACGGCAACAGTCCGGTAGATCACAACATATTCTCGTAGCCGGGGATGCGGATTTTCTGGACGAGCAAAGAAATGGGCTCAACCCTTTTAAACCCAATAGTGAGGTGTTTGATGCCGTTTTCCGGTTCTTAAGTAATAGCGCCCTCCCGATCGACGCAGGCAGGGAAAAAACCAATGATACAAAGTTTTCAATTACGTCTAAAGAGTTACCCATCATCCGTTTTGTATTCCTGGTTCTATTGCCGGTCATACTATTGATAGGAGGTTGCTGGCTGTTGATCACAAGACAAAGAAGATAACGATGCAAAAAACGCTTTTCTACGTACTGTTTTTTTTACAGGCCACTTGTCTACACGCACAGGATTATGTTGTTGATCCCGGTAAGATCCTTGCAAAAATTCCCGCCACACTCTGGGGTATTTTTTACGAGGATATCAATCGTGCCGGCGATGGTGGTTTGTATGCAGAACTCATCAAAAATAATTCGTTTGATTTCCCCAAACCGATGACGGCCTGGTCGGTGCTACCTGCAAAAATCAAAGACGGCGTATTTGTAGTCGTCAACCAGCGCGACGCCCACCCAGATAATCCCAGATACCTAAGCGTGACCTTGGCTGGCGATAGCGCCGCTATTGTGAATGAAGGGTTTGGTGGTATCGAGATTAAAAAGGGATTACGCTATCATTTCACCCTTCGTTACCGTGAGCCTGAGGCCGGCGTGCATCTTCAGGTTTCTTTACAGAATACAAAAGGTGATACTATTGCGTTATCGCCGCTGCAAACTACTATCGCCAGAGACTGGCAGACGCTGACGCTTGACCTAGTCGCTTCTGATACAGCGCACCATGGAAAACTGGTTTTATATTTTTATGGCAAAGGAAAGATCGATATCGACAGGCTTTCTTTGTTTCCAGCCGATACCTGGCGGCATAAGCCGGGCGGGTTGAGAAAAGATCTTGTTGAAAAACTGGCGGCGCTTCATCCTTCGTTCATGCGTTTTCCAGGCGGGTGCATTGTGGAAGGCAAGAATTTGGATTACCGGTACCAATGGAAACAAACGATTGGTCCCCTGGAGAACCGCCGGCTCCTGCAAAGTATCTGGAACGATGATGTGGCGCTCAGGCAAACACCGGATTATTTTCAAAGTTTTGGACTAGGTTTCTATGAATATTTTGAGCTCTGCGAGCAGATCGGCGCTACACCGGTACCCATTCTCAATTGCGGCATGTCCTGCCAGTTTGATGCAGCAGAAGTGGTGCCGCTCAGCGAACTCGATCCCTATATACAAGATGCACTGGACCTGATTGAATTTGCAAACGGAGACATTACTACCAGGTGGGGTGCGAAACGCGCGAAGCTGGGTCATCCCAAACCATTTGGTATGCGGATGCTCGGCATCGGTAATGAGAACTGGGGACCACAATATGCAGAGCGATTGTCACTGTTTACCCAAGTGATCAAAAAACGTTATCCTGAGATCCGACTGATCAACGCAACAGGCTATTCTCCACGCCAAACACAGTTTATCTATATGGATTCAGTGCTGCGTGCACGACATGCGGATATTATCGATGAGCATTTTTATAACCCACCAGACTGGTTCTTCCAGAACAGCAATCGCTATGACGGCTATGACCGGCACGGGCCTAAAATATTTGTAGGCGAGTATGCTGCGCAAAGCGACAAGATCGGCAGTTTACACAACAAGAACAATCTGCTCACGGCACTGGCAGAAACCGCGTTTATGATAGGCATTGAGCGTAATTGTGATATTGTATCGATGGCAGCTTATGCCCCCTTGTTCGCCCACGTGGACGACTGGCAGTGGACCCCGAATCTGATCTGGTTTGATAATGCAGGGTCTTATCAAACGCCCAATTACTATGTGCAGCAGCTCTTCTCAGTCAATGCAGGAACCAAAGTTGTGTCTATGACACTGAATGGTAAAACGATCCAGGGGCAAGACAGCATCTGGGCATCGGCTGTGATTGATGAAGGCAGCAGTGAGCTGATCTGTAAACTAGTGAATGCGGGTGGCAGCAACAGTAGTCGTCGTATCCGGATCGGCGGAAATGTGCTTGCTGCAGCCGCCAGGGTGATCACGTTATCAGGTCATCCAACAACCGAAAATTCACTTGCACAACCGAATCTTATTTCGCCAGTGGAAGGAAGCATTCCTGTTTTATCCCACACCCTGGCAGTGGAGCTAAAACCCTATTCGCTTACCGTTATCAGGGTGAAGCTGGGTCTGCCATCAGGCGATGGTGAACCTGTTACAAACAAAGGTGCTGCTGCTAGCTGGAATGAAAATGCCATCCTGTGTTTAAGCATAGAAGCTGACCAGGATATCATGGGACAGGTTATTACTATGGCACAGCACCCATCGCTGGCATATGCTACTCGTGATCTGCTCACCGCTTCGCCCCAGCAAACAACAGTGAAGCTGGTCTATACTGACCTGCCCAGAGAAGCCAGAGAAATGATTACCCGACAGATCTGCGCGGTATTTGGTCCAAAGGTGCGTATGGATTGGCAAATGGGGCTATGACAATACCGTTTTCTCATGTGCGGCGGGGTATGTCTATGCCCTGCTTTTTGAATAAGTAAGTGTCCTATGAATAATATGATCCACCACCTTTTGCAGAAATTGGATCGTGGTTTGAGCAGCCAAATGATTATTTTTAACATGATTATCAACAACTATCCACTGCTTTGCATAACTATCATTCATACGCTGATCCGGCACTCCTGCAGCAAATCGCGCAGGGTGAGCAGGCGGCTTTCAATATACTTTTTGAAAGACACCGGGCTAAGCTGTATGACTATTTGTTTGATATCACCAAATCAAGGGAGATCGCTGAAGAGCTGCTGATGGATGTGTTTCTTAAAATTTGGTATGGCCGTGAACTCGCCCCGCAAATACAAAACGTTGATGCTTTTCTTGCCCGGATCGCGCGCAACAAAGCCATTAATTTTTTGACCACGACCGCCAGGAGGAAACACCTGCAAAAACTGGTGGCCTATGGCATGGCCGAGCATGTAGAGAATCCTGCCGAGCAGGTACTTGCGGAAAAAGAATACCAGCAATTCCTTCGTGAAGCATTGGATCAACTCTCTCCTCAGCGACGACTGGTATTTACTTTATCCCGTGAACAGGGAATGAACCATAGCGAAATTGCGTCAACATTACAACTATCCCGGCAAACCGTGAAAAATCACATGACCGAAGCGCTGAAATCCATCAGGGAATTTCTGGTAACGC
Organism: Sphingobacteriia bacterium; assembly: GCA_017304675.1. Lineage (GTDB taxonomy): Bacteria > Bacteroidota > Bacteroidia > Chitinophagales > Chitinophagaceae > CW01. The sequence goes on along the minus strand of JAFKLS010000018.1, from coordinate 124,415 downwards.
AAAAAGGACAACATGGACTGCTGGTGGCAATACTGTTCTTTACCAAATAAACAAGGAATATATGGATCAAGATATAGAACTGGATACGCTTGGTTATTATTTACCTCGCTTCTTACGCCTTCATCTGCATACACAGGAACCAATCGATAACTTAAACATATTTGTACAGGAGGAACAACATCGAAGATTGTTCTCTACTTTTTTGCACGAGTATGTTCATTTTCTACAGGACATCTCAACCCCTTTTGGTATCATACGCAGTTTTTTATTCATCGATTCACTTAAAGATATCATCCACCCGGTGCGGAACAGCGAGCATGCGGAGTTTGAAGTTCCGGTATTATTCAATGATGCTTTTAATACGTTATCCAATTTACGGTTACAGGAATTGTATGCCGGAGATGATGATGTTGAAATAAACAGGATCATTTACCGTTACTACGAACTGGAACATGCGCCTGCAACTGACAGGGATGGCAATCAATACCAGGTTGCCCAATATAGGGTTCATTATCTCGACACGGAGGATCGGGTAGAAAAAAGTTTTTTATTCGGCACGCGCTGTATCAAAGAATATATGGCACATGCCATTCAATCCCGATATTACCCGGAGGTACAGCATCCAGATATTCCCTATGTGATAGCTGAACTGATCTGCCAGGTAGAATATCCCGTGATCGCAAACGATCCCATGCTGGTTGTGGCGCTCTGTGATGTTGCCCTGCATGCTACCAATCCTCCCCAACTTTTTTTCCGAACGCTGGAAAGAATGCGGGATCAACAATTTATACCGGAAAATTATGGGCAGGTTTACGAATTTTCTTTCCGTGACCTTCAGCTTGAAGGCAATGGCAGGTCCTTTCATCCACACGAGTTTTATGACGAAGTAGTGAGATTGATACTGATGCAATATGATGATGCACTCCAATCACCTATCTTTGAACCGAATCGCCAGTGGTTGCATCACCTGTTTACTTCTATGCGAACGCTTCGGCTTGAGCTGCCTCATTTTATGCTGTACCTGGTTGGTGAAAATGGGATGTTGAACAAGGACTTTGAGTGGGTATCTCGTATTCTAGGTACGCCGTTTCTTTCCAATGATGCGGGCGGATATGGTTTTATTCCTCCCGAAACGATAAACCCCGAGGGTATTATGCCTTATCAATTAATGGCTGTTGCAGAAGTGTACCACGCATTAAAAGGAAAGACAAGCTGCTCTCTGCATGAGTTCTGCAGTCACCGACCAGATCAGGACATCACCAATCATCATTGCCTGAATGCACCCTGGGAGCGTGCCAATGAACCAAGCATCTGTCCATTTGCACAACTTTGGATCACCTGGGGTTTGCAGGGAAAAATCCCTGCCAGGCGTACAAATTAATGCAGTCCGTTTTTTGCTGCCATTCGTTCCAGCACCAGCGTGGGCGTTTTTCTTGATTCTGGTATCAACACATCATTTACATAAGCCTCTATTTTTTGTTTCTCTTCTTTAAATAAGTCTGCATACTTTTTGACCTGGTCTTCTCCGCCACCAAAAGTGAACATAGGTTGTGTTATGCTAAATGCGCGTTGCAGGATACTTTCCGATTTGATCTGTATGCCAGCGGGCACGTTTTCCTGCGTGGTCTTAATGAACATATCGATTATGTATAGCACCCTGATGAGCGGATGTGGATGATCGAAAGCAGCGTAGTACATTTCAGGATATTTTCTAAGAAGGAAAATAAAGTAGCTGAAGATGCTGGATGTTCCGAGAGATAACAATAATTCAAGGTTTGCTTGTGTTCTGTCTGCCTCTGGCAGCTTTTCCCAATATTGCAATACATGCAGGCAGATGTAATGAGCGCCGAGAAGATCCGCGTCAAATTCCCTTATATGCTTTTCCAGCTCATAAGGATCGTCCTTCCCAGCACCTACTGCATACGCCTCTTCAGTTTGCTGGATATCGGGTGCACTGCAATCATCAGTTCCGGGCAGCGGGCTATACTGGATCAGGTGCGCCAGCTCGTGGTAATAGGTAAACTGAACAGCTGACTGATACATCAGGATATCAAGGGTGGTATCCAATTTGCTTTCCAGCGTTATATATTCAGCCATTGCGGGTACATCAAATATTCCGCCCCGGTGGACAAAAAACTGGTGTAGGGTGGTCAAGGTACCCATATTGATGCCTACAACATAGTAATTATAACGCCTGGTTGCCCAGGCATTGACGGTTTCCTTGTTTACCACCATGAACCTGGCGGGCTGAATCTGGTAATCTCCTTGCTCTTCAGACAGGTTTTGCTGGCAAAACTGGAAAAACTGCTCTGCCAGCCCATAGGGATCATTGTTTGTATAATCGTAACCCGTATAGATCAGTACTTTTTCTTCCAGCTCTGCAAGGTTATCCATGTGATTGTACTTACTCATTGTATTTGTTTTACTATTTATAATATACTGAAAAATATCCATATTCCGAAGATCTTGGTGTCGTGATTTAATTGTATTGGCTATTTTTTTGAAAAAAAACCTTTTTTGATTGGTACCCTTTTAAGAGTTGTGCTGTCTTAGAGTATTACAACCCATAAACAGGTGTGGTATGTCTGAAAATCCGGTACGACTTAAGATTTTATTTGAACGTTATATCTGTAACGAGCTAAGCCCCGCTGAACAACTGGAGTTCTGGGAACTCGTAAAGGGGTTGGATGAGAAAGACCTGATCGATGAAGAGTTGAAACAATTGTGGGAGAGGGAAAGGGGCACCAAGGCATCAGACAGAGTTAATTGGGCAAGGGTAGAAGAAAAACTGCAAAAACAGATCCTGGCTAGTGAGATCGACTATAGCCGTTTTGTTCCCCGGCCTGTCCGATGGTGGAAATATGCAGCGGCAGCGGTAGTGATCGGTGTGATGGTGTTGGTGGGTAAGCAGTTGATCACCAACAAAACTGGACAACCCACCGTTGTGGCCAAAACAGATATCGCCGCACCAAATAAGAGCCGTGCGGTGATCACCCTTGCTGATGGCCAGACAGTGTATGTGGACCAGGTGAAGGCAGGAGAGAAATTGGTAGTCAACGGCGGTCTGGAGGTCATCAAAAACACGGATGGCTCGGTAGTCTACCAGGTGAAGGATGCTGAGGCCTTGCTGAAAGATGGCATTATACCCTATCACATATTCAGTAATCCCAAGGGATCGGTGGCTACTGCGGTGCGGCTGGTGGATGGTTCGGTGATCTGGCTGAATGCAGGCAGTAGTGTAAAATACCCCATGGCGTATGTGGCTGGCAGGAAAAGGGAAGTAGAGTTGCTGGCAGGGGAAGCGTTTTTTGATGTTCGACACGATGCTAAAAGCCCACTGGTTTTGAAAGCGGGTAATGAATTGATCGAAGACTTGGGCACGAGCTTCAACGTGAACGCCTACAGTAAAGAGCAAATCAAAACTACACTGGTCGATGGGGCCTTACGTGTCAATGCAACGGATATACAGCCTGGTGAGCAATATGAGAATGGAAGGATCAGCAAACCGGAACTGGAGGGCGTGACAGCGTGGAAGAATGGGCAGTTTGTGTTCCAGGCAACCAGTGTGGAAGATATCATGAAACAGGCAGCGGTGTGGTATGATATTGAAGTGGTACAAGACGCCCCGATCCGTGAACGTTTTACGTTCAGCGTGGACAGGAACAAACCTGTGTCTGCACTGCTGAAAGCGATGGAACTATCGGGTGGCGTGCATTTCGAGATCAAGGGGAGGACGGTGCATGTGGCACCATAAACCAATTTTAGGAATAGCAGGTGCGACTAACACCTGTCGATATTATCAACATCCTAGTTGAGAAACCAAAGCGGCTTGACGGGCGCTAACCAAAACTATTGTAAACTTCAAAACCCAAACTATGCATTCATGGGCATCGGGCTTCACCATTGTTCAAGGTTTTAAAAAACTGCTTATGGTAGCCAAACTCATCACCCTGATTCTTGCCCTCACCGTAGGGCAAGCCTCTGCACGACTTGCAGCGCAGACAGTCACGCTTAAGGTCAAAAATGAGAAACTGGACAATGTCCTGCGCGAGATCAAACGGCAAACGCATTACGACTACGTCTACAATGCACGTTTTGCGGCCCAAGCCAAAACGATCACGCTGAATGTTACTGCGGAAGAACTGCATGAAGTGCTTGTAAAGTGTTTCCTGGATCAACCCTTCACTTACGAGATCACTGACAAGATCATCGTGATCAAAGAAAGGCCGCAACCAAAGCCTGAATCAAAAAACGCCGAGGCGCCCCCCCTCACATTGCTGCCGCCGTCCACCGATGTAACGATTGTTGTAACAGATGCAGATGGCTTTCCATTAGAGGGCGCTTTTGTTAGAGTCAAAGGAAATACCAAGGGGTTTAGCACAGATAAAAATGGACAGGCGACTCTTAAATCTGTTGATGAGAATGAGATAGTAGTGATTTCCTTTACGGGTTATCAATCACAAGAGTTTAAAATTAATAAACGGTCATCTATTGCTATCAAATTGCAGGCATCAACCAGTGAGCTGGATGAAACAGTAGTTATTGCTTATGGTAAAACAACCAAACGACTCGCAACGGAAAGTGTAAGTAAAGTTAAATCGGAAGATATAGAGCGTCAGCCGGTCGGTAATATTTTAAGTGCTCTGGAATCTAATGTTCCCGGCATGCAGATTACGCAGGCTTCAGGAATACCCGGGCGTGGTATGACCATATTACTCAGGGGGCAAAACAGCATTTCAAATGGCCGGAACCCTTTGTACCTTGTCGATGGAGTTCCGATTAATCCTTCTCCCCTGGATAATTCATCTTCTGCCGGAGTTACCAGCAATCCATTGAACAGTCTTAACCCTCAGGATATAGAAAGCGTTGAGGTATTAAAAGATGCAAGCGCTACGGCTATCTATGGTTCAAGAGGATCGAACGGCGTTGTTTTGATAACAACTAAAAAGGGTAAAATGGGGAAAGTGCATCTGAATGCAGGTGTGACCTCCGGTGCGAGCAAAGCAACTCGCTTATTACATTTTTTAAACAAAGACCAATACCTTTCCCTCAGGCGTGAAGCATTTTCTAACGACGGTGTAACTACGCTACCTGCCAATGCTTATGATCTGAACGGTAAATGGGACACCACAAGGTACACAGACTGGCAAAAAGTGTTTATCGGGAACACGTCTAACTATATCAATGCTCAAGCTTCATTGTCAGGCGGAACTGAGAATACGACATTTCTGTTTGGTGCTAATTATTACCGTGAGAGTACTATATATATTGGTGATTTTTATGATAAACGGTATGGTTTTCATTTGAATGTTGACCACTCTTCAAAAGACAGGAAGCTAAGGATTTCCTTTGCCGCCTTATATAGCTTTGACTATAGCTTTTTGCCACAAAATGACCTGGTAAAATACATCAATCTGTCGCCTGTAGCACCAGCGTTGTTTGATTCGGCAGGAAAGCTGAACTGGCAGAGCAGTACGTGGCAAAATCCGTATTCAAATGTATACAACATAAGTAAAGGTAAAACAGATTATTTGAGCAGTAATTTTACAATCAGTTATGAATTATTCAAAGGGTTGGAAATAAAATCAAATTTTGGTTACAGCTTTCAATATCTCGATCAATCGCAACTTAATCCAATTATCGGGATTAATCCATCCACCACAACGCTGTCCAGCGCTACTTTTGGCAATTCTAAACGAAAATCATGGGTAGTGGAGCCACAACTAAGCTATTCTACTATTCTTGGAAGGGGAAGATTAACAGCGCTGCTCGGTAGTAATCTAATTTCCCAAAATCAAACTTATACCGCTATAAAAGGCACTGGTTTTCCAAACGATGGATTGATCGAAAACATCCAGGCGGCTTCCGCAATCAGTATTTCCTCCAATACGTATTCATTGTATAAATATATAGGCGCTTTTGCGCGCCTGAACTATGTATGGGATTCCAAATATTTAATCAACTTAACTGCAGACCGAGACGGTAGTACCAGGTTTGGGCCGAACAAGCGGTTTGCCAACTTCGGGGCGGCCGGCTTTGGCTGGGTGTTTTCCAATGAAAATTTTTTTAAGCCATTATTTAAACAATTAAGCTTTGGAAAGTTGAGAGTGAGTTATGGCACAACTGGTAACGACCAAATACCGGATTACCAGTTCCTGGATACTTATACTACTAACGCATATCCCTACCAGTCTTATAGTACTATATTTCCACAACGGTTACTAAACCCCGATTATACCTGGGAAAAAAACAACAAATTCGAACTTGGAATAGACCTGGGATTTTTCAAAGATCGGTTACTGTTAACGGCTGATTATTACAACAACCAATCGTCTAATCAGCTATTGAACTACCCATTGCCGGTTATAGCAGGTTTCAATTCCATTATTGAAAACCTGCCTGCAAAAATTCAGAATACGGGATTAGAATTTCAAGTTAAGTCAGTCAATATTCGCCAGAAAAATTTTCAGTGGCAGTCATCCTTTAATATTTCTATTCCACGGACAAAATTATTGGCATTCCCTGGATTGGCAACATCATCACTGGCAAGTACCTACATTATAGGACAATCCACTTTTATTGCTACACAGTTATTACATTATACGGGTGTTGACCCACAAACGGGCCTTTATACTTATCAAGATTATGATAAAGATGGAAAAATAACTTTTCCCAATGATTATAAAACTGTGGTCAATACCTCGCAGCAGTATTATGGGGCGTTTCAAAACGATTTTCAATATAAGGGCTGGCTGTTAAGCCTAAGTTTCCAATTCGTCAGGCAGAAAAATGGAAAAAATTACTATACATATGGCTATGGCCTTCCAATTACAGCTTCTAATCAGCTTGATTACATAATGGACCGATGGACAGTGCCAGGGCAATCCGCGACAGTGCAGAAGGTGTCGAATTCCAATACATTGGCTAGTACTGCCTATTCCAATATCATCGGTAGCGATCAAGCTTATAGTGACGCTTCGTTTATTCGCCTGCGTAATGTTAACCTTTCCTACCAGCTAAGTTCTGCAACTTCGAAAAAAATGGGTTTACAAAGTCTAAAGGTTTATTTACAGGCTCAGAATCTATTTACAATAACTTCTTACAAAGGATTAGACCCCGAAACAAAAGGGAGTACACCGGTGGTATCTGTGTTAGCCGGAGGAATTCAAGTCTCACTTTAAATCAGTAATCATGAAAATCAAATATATTATAACTTTTTCTATTCAGATTCTTCTATTCTTTTGTATAACAAGTTGTAAAAAATTTGTTGATATAGAACCACCTCCTACTACATTAATACCGGCAAGTGTTTATAATAATGACGCAACTGCAATTGCTGCACTTTCGAGCATTTACACAAAATTTGCCAGCAATCAAACATCTTCCTTTTCGCTATATCCAGGGTATTCCGCTGATGAATTCCTGAATACATCCACCAATACTAATAATGTCCAATTTTATACAAACGGGTTATTGAGTACGACTGGAACTGTTGCTACTCTGTGGAACGGAGCATATACTTATATTTATCAGGCTAATGCAGTTCTTGATGGGCTCCAAAAATATACAGGCGTGTCTGCAGCTGTACGTGCTCAGCTGACCGGTGAAGCGAAATTTATCAGGGCTTTTTTACATTACTACCTGGTTAGTCTTTATGGTGATATTCCGCTTATTCTTACCACAGACTATACCGTTAATGCTCTTGCAGGCCGGATGCCCAAGTCCGATGTTTACAAGCAAATATTGGCTGACCTTAAAGATGCCGAATCTCTATTAAGTACGAGCTATCTGGCAGGTGATTTAGTCAGTCTGACGACAGAGAAACTCCGTCCAACAAAAGCTGCCGCGCGTGCTTTACTAGCCCGTGTATATCTGTATTTGAATGATTGGGCATCCGCTGAAAGCTATGCATCAGCGGTAATTAATACGGGAACGTTTTCTTTGATTACAAGTGATCTTACAACGATATGGGCTAAGAATAGTGCCGAGGCCATCTGGCAAATCTCAACCAATCCTGCTTTCAATACTTTTGAAGGTAACAACTTTATTGCAACCTCAACACCTCAATATGCCGGATTAAGTAATTCCTTACTGAATGCATTTGAACCAAATGATAAACGGCGCCTTAACTGGGTTGGTACAGTTACGGCTGCCGGTACAACCTATTATTTCCCCTATAAATACAGGGTTCAGAATTCTACAACTGTTTCTGAATATGTGATGATATTCCGATATGCTGAATTGTTTCTCCTTCGGGCAGAAGCTTATGCCAATCAAAATAAGCTTACACAAGCTATTACTGATTTGAATTCTATCAGGTCAAGGGCAGGGCTTCCGGCGTTGTCACCGACTTTATCGCAGGCTCAGGTGCTTTCTGCAATTGAACAAGAGCATCGTATTGAACTGTTCAGTGAATGGGGAGACAGGTGGTTGTTTTTAAAACGAACTGGCCGAATTGATGCGGTGATGTCTGTTGCTACTCCTTTAAAAGGAAATAACTCCTGGAATACGAATTATCAATTGTATCCCATTCCACAAACAGAGCTGGCTGCTGATCCTAACTTAACTCAGAATCCCGGATATTAAAAACAAGTGCAAATGCAAAAATCAATTTTAGCTGTAATATCCTTGCTTCTGTTAAATACAGTGAATTGTCAGACTTCCGATACTTTACGTTATCCAAAAGTTGGCGAACAATGCCCCGAGTTTGTAATCAGAAACCTGTCAAATTTTTTCTCTGAAAAACTTGACAATAACCATTCAATTTCGATATCAAAGTTGAGTGGTAAATGGGCAATCCTGGATTTCTGGAATAAGGAATGTGTAAGCTGTGTTGCAAGTTTTCCAAAGATGAATCAATTGTATCATCACTTTAAAAATCGGATATATTATATTCAGGTCGGATTGGAGGATCGGGAAGGGGAAATACGTCCTCAATTCTTAAAATACAAGGAAAAATTAAATCTAAACTTCCCTTACGCCTTCGATTCATTATTATGCCAACGGCTAGATATCAGCTCAGGCCCGCATATTGTAATTCTTGATGACAAAGGAATTGTCAGAGCGGTAACCGCCGCTATTTCTGAAAGGCAATTAGATTCTTTGATAGCCGGTAAGCAACCTAAACTTTTAAAAAGTTACTACCGGCAGTCTACACAATATAACGAAGCAGAAAGACGTAAAACACATTTTGATTTGACAAACCCCTTGTTAATGTATGGTAATGGTGGACCAGATAGCGAATTTCTATCAAGATCACTATTGGCAAAATTTGACCCGCAAATGGGAGGAGCAAAGCAAGACTACTTAAATTGGCCGAAAAAAAGTGGATTACTTAGCAAATATGCCAATCTCCAGATAGCGGGATTTTCATTGTATAGCTTTTATGCGCTGGCTTATTGGGGAACTCTTGGGCGTGATTCAGCAAATTCATGGTATTGGCAAGATGAAAAATACGAAAAGTCGATACCGAGGCCAATATTAGAAATGGAAGATAAATCGATATTTAATTACGACCAAACAACCTATAAAAACCTCTTTGCCTATAGTTTATTAGTCCCTGCAAAATTTTCCCAAAATCAGATTGTGTTAAAAGAATCGTTACAGAACGAACTTAAAAGGACTTTTGGCTATGAGGTTAATTTGGAAATTCGAAAAATGCCATATTGGAGATTAACCTTGTTAGACCCTTCGGTAAAAGATAAATTGAGCTCAAAGGGTGATTCAACTTACTTCAAGGATCTTGTTAAAGGGTACTCTTTCAAAGCTAAAAACCTACCTGTAAGACAGTTTATTCACTGGTTTGCATTTACTGAGAATACCTATCCAGTGATAAACGAAACAGGTATCGATGGAGGGTTGGACATCTTATTTGATGGTTGTATTAAAACTGCTGCTTTAGATGATGTCAGAATCGCATTACATAAAAATGGACTGAATATTGTTCCAGGTGAAAAGAATTTCGAGGTATTGGTAATAAAGGATCCAATGGAAAAACCTGTCAGCACTGAAATGAGCATACCTGGTATAGTTAGTGAGGGTAAAACAGAGTTACTTTCCGGCGTGCTTTCTCCTGCAAATATTAATGAATTTTATTCCGCTAAAGTGCGGGGCAAGGACTATGGCATGATGACCCTTCTAGATCTTGCTACTTTACTTAATATAGAACAAAGTGTACTCTTCTTGTTGGATAATGGTGCGAATCCTAACCTTGTAATTCGTTCTCAAGGCGAAACACCGTTAATGCACGCGATAAAAAATGGAAATCTTAAAGTAGTAAAAGCATTGGTTGCAAACGGAGCTTTTGTAAACAACACTATGCTTCTTGGCAATAATTGGACAACGCCCATTTCATTTGCCAACGAGCAACGGCAAGTTGAAATAGAAGCCTACCTGAAAAGCATTGGCGCAAAATAATATGTGTGCAAGGCAATGCTATTATTAAAATTAAACCATCAAACTTATTTATATGAAAAAAATAACCAGCGTAAAAAATGCAGTGTTACTTGCTGTGCTAATAATAATATTTGGCAGTTGCAGCAAGGATAGCCCTATACCGCAACTGGTATCTTTAAACGTGGTCAATGCCAGCATTAATGTGGCGGCGGCACAGGTAAATTATTTCGGCGCTCCTCTAACATTTGCTACTTATACCGGCAACCTGGTAAACTACGGTGCCAACCTGGTATATAGTGTAAATGCCGGCAGTACCAATATAAGCATCAATGCCCAGGCAGACAGTACCAAGAGTATTTACAGTGGCAACCTTACTGCAAATGCGGGGGATGTATATACCCTGTATTTATCAGGCCAGTCAACCGCGGTTGACACGGTATTGAGAAAAGAAAGCATACCCTATCATCCCTTCAGTGACAGCAGTTTCGGCGTAAGGTTCATTAACTTAAGTTATAACAGTAATCCTGTAAATGTTACGTTGTCTGCCACTGCCACAGTAAATGAATTCAGCGGCATTGGTTATAAAACGATTACCGCTTTCAAGAATTACACAGCTTTACTTAGCACTGCCGGTTATACCTTCCAGGTAAGGGATGCAGGTAATAATATTATTGCTACTTATGCTTTTACTTCCACCACCATGCCGAGGTTTTTTAATTGCACACTCGCATTAATAGGCCAGATAGGCGCTACCGGAAGCAATGCACCGAAAGTAATACGGGTGAATAATTATTAGGGTTAGTTTAAGCAATGCACTCCATTTGTTACATATCATTAGCACAGCACCAACTCGCGGGCAATGTTGCTGCTTATATCCGGCAACATTGCTGTACGGGTAAGGAACAATTATTGCTTAAAAACCTCTGCCGCCATTTTGGGGTTTGTGAAACGAGCCTGAAGCAGGTTTTTAAACAACGGTACGGTACCGCCATTCATGCCTACATCATCCGGGAGCGGATGAAGGCAGCCTGCAACCTGCTGCAAGCTAAGCGGGCGGTGAAAGAAGTGGCCTGGGCAACAGGCTATGAAGAGTTGAGTAATTTTTCCCGTGATTTTAAAAACCATATGGGCTTGTCTCCCTCGCAATACCAGGAGCAATGGAGGCAACAACTGCAGGGCCAGCCATTATCGATTTGTTATGGTTAGGGTTTAGCAATGCAGGTAATTTATTAAAATCAGGCGATGCCAACCGTTTCAAACAAAAGGATTTAAGATCGTCAAAAACATCATTGATGCAAAGATGATGTTGCATGTCTTCAGAATATAAAATGCTCCAACCTGCTTCTATTGCGGAAGCACTAATGATAAGTCGGAGATTTATTTTTAAGTGCATACATTGATGTATTCACTTAAAGCCTGTGAGCAGATAGAATTATGAGCGGTACCACAATTTCATACACTATGGTAGTAAATTTATCATCAAGTTTTTACTTAAGGGTGCTGGAACAGGCGTATAATAAATTGCTATCCACTTACGGAAAAAAGAAACCGAAACGACTTGCAGGCAGCCTGCCTGGTTAATTCTAAACCATTTCCATGAGTGTTGCCTACCTTTAACATCAAAGCGGAAAACAGTTGTTGTGTGCACTCTAACAATGCTGATTACTTTCGCTGATCATTTAACCCTTCGAAATATGTCTTTTCGTAATTGCGTAATTTTTGTTATGTCCACTATTAGCCTGGGCTCTTGCTGGCCCGGAAAACAATTGCCTGCTCCTGCATACCTGCGTGTCCATAAGCAAGAACAGGAGGGAACCGGCAAACTGAGGCTGGATGGTTATTACAGCAACATAAGCGATTCTCTCTACCCGGGAAATAAATATACCGCGGTAGATCCGCTGCTCTTCACCGCTAACCATAAAGTACATGTTGTACACGGTTCCTATACACATCAAGATAGCGCTGTGTTTACCTGTAACTATTATAAAAAATTGACATCAAGGGATTTCGGAGACTACCTGGTTGAAGGGAACAAAATATCCGCCTTTGCGCCCGTTGCGGTAGCGATTGCAGGAGGCAGTTTGTATTTTGTTTATTATTTGAATTTTACCGGAACGATAAGCGGTCACCTGATCAAAGACTGGAAAGCAGTGCCGCCATTTCCCAAAAGAATCAAGAAAAATGATATGGATGAACCGCAGAATAACGGAATATTCAAGGCCCATGATTTTGCATTCATTCAGGTGCCGGCAGATAGCCTGGCCTGTTTAAGCGTGCCATAAATACCTGTGCATGATTTAATAAGCAAGAGTGCTTTTACTTCGCCTCCAAAGCCTTATGCTGCTGCCACAATAGCAAGGGGAATATAACTATAAGAGGGGCAGCCGTATCGGTTTATTATGGTTAGGGTTTAGCTTATTGTTTTTGTTTCTGGTCGCCCGGCTTTCCAAAATATTAATTTACGGTTTGCAGCCTTTGTGCTTACTTTACCGTCTACAAGGCCCCATTCCTTGCCTATTACAAGCAACCATACGGAAACAATGCTCCTGCAAAAGATTGCCAAAGGAGACAGCAAGTCCTTCGCGGTTTTGTTTGAACATTATTATCCTTCCTTGTTGAGCTTTATTGCCCAGTATGTCAAGTCTTCATTCCTCGCAGATGATATTGCCCAGGATGTATTTATCAAAATATGGGATGGCAGGGAGAAGCTGACCGAAGTAGAACATTTCGGGGCCTGGCTTTTTACGATTGCCCGTAACCAGACCTTCAATACCTTAAAAGCAGCCGGCAGGAGCGAGGCCATTCTTTCCAAACTGCTCGAACAGTATATACCAGTCCAGGCTTCTTCAACAGAAGACAGGGTGCTGACCCGGGATTACCAGGCTTTCCTGGAAAAGCAATTGCTGCAAATGCCGGAGAGAACGCGGGATATATTTAAACGCTGCCGGGAGATGAACCAGTCCTACGAGGAAGTGGCCCAGGAATTAGGCATCAGCCGCAACGCGGTGAAAAACCATATGGTCTTTGCGCATAAAGAATTAAAAACAGCAGTGTTTAAAGAATATGGTATTTCCTTAGGGCTGTTCTTTGCCGCTATTGGCCCCTTCCAACTACCCATTGTTTAATTTTTTTTTGATTTTGCTACCCTAGCCCTTAGTGAGCGTTGTCTTCTTATAGTATCCGCTATCCTAGCAGAAAACATAGCAGACTATGGCAGATCCGAATTTACATACCAACAATTTTGAGCGGCAGTACCAGCTACTGCTGGACCGCTATGTGGCCAACCTGGTCACGGAAGAAGAATTGGCTGTGCTGGTGCACCTGATGCAAAACCATATAGGAGATGCCGTTTTAGAAGAGCACATGAGGCAGACTGCTGAACGATCCATTCCACAACCCTACAGCGGCAAAGCGCCTGTGCGCAGGCTCTGGTTGCGCTATGCTTCGGTGGCTGCGGTATTGGTGATTGTCCTGGCCGGGGCCTGGTATTGGAAGCAGCAGGAAGTAGTCAAGAAAGCGGATGGCTACTCCATCGCGAGTAACGGGAACAGCATTGACGCCGGAACGAATCGAGCGATTTTGAAAACGAGCGATGGTAAAACCATTGTACTTGATAGTACTGCCCAGGGTATTGTGAACCGGGATGCAGCGGCTACAATTAGCAACCAACGGGGCCGGCTAGACGTAACTGCTCATGAACAGACAGCGGCTGTCGCATTTAATACGATCACGACTCCGAGGGGTGGGCAATACCAGCTGGTACTGGCGGATGGGACAGAAGTATGGTTGGATGCCAACAGTTCGATTGTTTTTCCTTCCGCCTTTGTGGGCAAGGAAAGAAAAGTAGTGATCACCGGCCAGGCTTATTTTGAAGTAGCAAAGGATGCGGCGCATCCCTTCAAGGTGGAAGCCCTGGGGGAAACTGTGGAGGTATTGGGCACGCATTTTAATATCAATGCTTACGGCGACCAGGATCAAATGATCACCAGTTTGCTGGAGGGGCGCGTGAAGCTATCCGGTAAAGCGTCCACGGGTGAAAGTATGTTGCAACCCGGGCAGCAGGCGGTCATGAGTCTTTCACAACGTCAAGCCATCATCGTTAGGTGTGGCGCCGATATGGAAGAAGTGGTGGCCTGGAAGAACGGACTTACTTTTTACCGGGATGCAGATATGAGCACACTGATCCATTTTATGGAGCGCTGGTATGGGCTGGAAATAAAGGTGGAAGGCGTGCTACCGGACCGGACTTTTTACGTGGATATTTCGCGCCATGCGAAGCTCTCTGCTCTTTTAAAATTATTTGATGTGAATCATATAAAATACAGGCTGGACGTGGATCGTAAGACGCTAACGCTGCAGCCTTGACGAAGGTAGCTCAAACAAAACCGTTACGTGTGGAAGACGTAACGGCAGCGTTCGGGTAACCCAAAAACCAAGTTCTGATAAGAAACTCATTGATTGTAAACCCAAACAAACCAAAGCTATGGAATTTAATGCTCATGGCAAACCGTGCCGTGGACGGAAACAAAGCGGCATCCCTGCCTTAGGCGGCATCAACAAAAAGCAATTGCTTATGTCAGCCCGAATGATTGGTATTTTTTTACTCATGGCGTGCTTACAAATCTCGGCGCGCAGCCTGGCCCAGGTCAGCTTATCTGAAAAGAAAGCGCCCTTGGAGAAAGTGTTGCAAGCGATCAAGAAACAAAGTGGCTACGAGCTTTTCTATGACGTGAAGCTGCTGCGCCAAAAATCTCTTCCTGTAGATATCGTGGTGCAAAACGTCAGCGTGGAGCAGGCGCTGCAACTGGCTTTTAAAAACCAGCCGCTCACGTATGAAATTATTGAAGGCAGGATTATTTCTGTAAAAGAAAAACCTGCCAGCCCAAAGCCGGAAGCCACCGAAGCGGTGGCGCCACCGCAAAACATTGATGTGCATGGTGTGGTAAGGGATGAGAACGGCAAGCCCCTAGCCGGTGTTATCGTAAAAGTAAAAGGCAGCACCAAAGCTACGGCTACCAATGATAAGGGAGAATTTGAATTGAAGGGTATTGAACCCAATGCGACCATTATTGTTACGGCTATTAATATAGAAACGATTGAAGCCAAATTGAACGGCAGAACGGAGTTAGCGTTTACAGCCATAGCCAAAACCAATGTGCTGGAAGATGTGGTGGTGAATAAAGGGTATTATATCACCACGCAGAAATTGAATACGGGAAGTGTCAGCACGGTTAAAGCTGCTCAGATTGAAAGGCAGCCTGTAGGAAATATTTCAACAGCTCTTGAATCTTTAGTGCCAGGCTTGCAAATGACAACATCCACTGGGTTACCTGGTCGTACAGCAGTTACATATTTAAGGGGGATTAATACTATATCCAGCGGTAGAAATCCACTTTATTTAGTTGATGGGGTGCCTATAAACCCTGCTACAATGGACAATCTTTCAATGACCATTACAGTTGGAATCAATAGTAACCCTTTGAACAGTATAAACCCGCAAGATGTAGAAAGTGTTGAAGTGTTGAAAGATGCAGATGCCACTGCCATCTACGGCTCACGCGGGGCAAATGGTGTTATATTAATTACAACCAAGAAAGGGAAGGCAGGAAAAACGCGTTTAGATGTAAATATGTTTTCTGGTAGTGGAAAAGCGAATAAACTTTTACACTTCTTAAATAAGGATCAGTTTCTATCGTTAAGACACGAAGCATTTGCAAACGATGGTGTATCAGTATTTCCTGCTAATGCATACGATCTAACTGGGCAATGGGACACAACAAGATATACAGATTGGCAGAAGTATTTTATTGGCGGCTCATCAAAAACTACAAGCGCACAGGTTTCTGTATCAGGGGGAAATGAAAATACCACTTTTTTGATAGGTGGAAATTACTATCGGGAGACAACCATATTTCCCGGTAATTTTTATGATGTTAGGTATAGTGTACATTCTAACATAAGTCATGTTTCGCCTAATAAAAAGTTTAAACTCAACCTCTCTTCATCGTACAGTTACGACTTAAGCATGTTGCCTCAGAATGACCTTACTAGATATATAAACATTTCTCCAGTAGCGCCAGCATTGTTTGATTCTATTGGTCGTCTCAACTGGCAGAACAGCACATGGGCAAATCCCTATCAATATATTTTAAACTGGAGCAAAGGGATTACAGAATACCTTACATCAAACCTGAATTTTTCATACGAGTTATTGCCAGGTTTGCAATTTAGATCTAATATTGGCTATAGTACCCAGACATTGGATCAAACCCAAATTTTTCCTTTGGCGGGAATAAACCCTGCTTCAGGAAGCAGTTCAAGTTCAAGCTTTGCTACGCTAAAAAGAAAATCCATATCATTTGAACCGCAGATTGATTATGTACATCAATTTGGAAAAGCGAAAATTCAAGCATCATTTGGTGGAAGTTATATTTTTCAAAAGAATACGGGGAACGCTTTAAAAGCTACTGTTTTCTCAACCGATGGCTTGATAGAAAATCCACAGGCAGCAACAACAATTGCATTTCTTAACTCGACCTATTCTGTCTATAAACATGCCGGTGCATTTGCCAGAATTAACTATGATTGGGATTCAAGGTATATAGTTAACATAACGGCCGATAGAGATGCTTCTACAAGATTTGGAACGGGAAATCAATTTGCCAACTTTGGCGCAATTGGAGTTGCATGGATATTTTCCAATGAGAATTTTTTCAAAAGATCTTCTGGACCTTTAACCTTTGGAAAGATTCGGGCAAGTATTGGCACAACTGGAAACGATCAGATAGCAGATTACCAATTTTTGGATACTTACGGCCCCTATTCGTATCCTTATCAAGGATATTCCACGCTTATGCCTCAACGATTACAAAATGTAAACCTTTCTTGGGAAAAGACTAGCAAGTTTGAGATAGGCCTTGAGTTAGGATTTTATAAAGATCGGCTGAGAATATCGGGTGATTATTATTCTAATCAATCATCCAATCAATTATTAAATAATGGACTTCCTACAATTACCGGATTTAGTTCAATTGTTCAGAATCTACCTGCAACCATTCAAAATAATGGATTTGAATTTCAAGTTAACTCAAAAAATATTAAGTCGAAAAATTTCAACTGGGAGTCGGTTTTCCATATCTCTATTCCCAAAAATAAATTAGTTGCCTACCCTGGGTTTGAAAATTCTTCTTTTACATCTACTTATGTGGTTGGTCAACCTATGTTTATTTCATTGAACACTCATTACACCGGTGTTGATCCACAAACTGGGATCTACACTGTTGAAGATCTTGATAAAGACGGTAAGATTACTTTTCCTAATGACTATAAATATATAGTAAACACTTCTCAACAATTTTTCGGCAGTATCCAAAATTCTTTTAATTATAAATCTTGGAGTTTGGATTTCAATATTCAATTTGTCAGACATGATAATCAAGCTAACTATTTCAACTCTCCTTTTACAGTTCCCATTCAGGTTGCTACGAACCAACTAGATTATGTTTTAGACAGATGGAGATCACCCGGACAAATAACCAATGTTCAAAAAGTAACCAATTCAAATTCTCTTGTTTCTAACGGATTTGCTTATATGCAAAGTAGCGATCTGAGATATAGTAATGGCTCTTTTATCAGGTTGAAAAATATTTATCTCAGCTATCAGCTAAATCCATCGATGACGCAAAAATGGGGCATACAGAATATGAAGCTTTATGTGTCAGCCCAAAACCTATTCACTATAACATCCTTCAATAAAGGCCTTGATCCAGAAACTGGCAATGCATCTCCAATACTTTCCGTGATTGCAGCTGGGATCAAACTTTCACTTTAAAATTTATTTTATGTCTTATCTTAATATGATTTTAAAAGCTATACATAGGGTTTCAAAAAATAGATTGGAATATTTTAAACTTAAAAATGGGGGATATGGTATATATATTATTATACCTTGTATTAGCCTTATGCTAACAGGTTGCAAAAAACTTGTTTCAATAGATCCTCCACCAACAGTTTTGCTTAGTGAAACAGTATATAACAGCGATGCAACTGCAATCGCAGCAATATCAAGCATCTATACTAAAATGGCTGGCAACTATACAAGTCAGGTCTCTTTGTATCCAGGTTATTCTGCAGATGAATTTAATAATTTTTCTACTGGTATTACTGAAACAGCTTTTTTTACAAATTCTTTAAATGCTACGAATGTTGGAACTAAATTTTGGCCTAACTCATATAATTATATATACCAGGCTAATGCGTTACTCGAGGGTCTTCAACAATCAACAGGCGTTTCAAATCCTATTAAATCTCAATTAAACGGCGAAGCTAAATTTCTAAGAGCCCTATTGTACTTTTACCTAGTAAATTTATATGGTGATTTGCCACTTATACTTTCAACGAATTATTCTATTAATTCTATAGCATCAAGAACTTCAAAAGATCAAGTTTTTAGTCAAATAGTATCGGATCTTAAAGACGCAGAATCTTCGTTAAATGTTAACTATCTCGCAGGCGATGGCGTAACAGTTTCAAACGAAAAATTGAGACCGACAAAGGCCGCAGCGCGTTCACTCCTTGCTCGTGTATTGATTTATCAAAAAGACTGGTCAAATGCAGAAGCATACGCTACTACTGTGATTTCTTCCGGTGTATACTCCCTAAATACAACCGACCTGACTAAGGTTTGGGCGAAAAATAGCAGCGAAGCTATTTGGCAAATTTCGACTAATCCAAGTTATAATACATATGAGGGCAACCAATTCATAGCTATAGCGACCCCACAATATGTATCTCTGAGTAGTTCATTGTTAGGAGCATTTGAATCTGGAGATAAAAGGAGAGTGAATTGGGTTGGATCAGTTTCAGTTGGCACAAATACTTATTATTTTCCATATAAGTACAGAGTACAAAATTCAACAACTGTTTCTGAATACGTGATGATGCTTCGATACGCAGAATTATTTTTAATTCGTGCAGAAGCTTATGCTAATCAAAATAAGCTTAGCCAGGCTATTACTGATTTAAACACAATTCGATCACGTGCAGGTCTACCTGCTCTTGCCGCAAGCCTCAGTCAAAGTCAGATATTAGGTGCAATAGAACAAGAGCGTCGAATAGAGCTGTTTAGCGAATGGGGAGACAGGTGGTTGTTTCTAAAACGAACTGGCCGAATTGATACGGTGATGTCTGTTGCTACTCCTTTAAAAGGAAATAACTCCTGGAATACGAATTATCAATTGTATCCCATTCCACAAGCAGAGCTGACTGCTGATCCTAACTTAACTCAGAATCCCGGATATTAAAAACAAGTGCAAATGAAAAAATCAATTTTAGCTGTAATATCCTTGCTTCTGTTAAATACAGTGAATTGTCAGACTTCCGATACTTTACGCTATCCAATCGTTGGAGAACTTTGTCCGGAATTTGTAATCAGGAATGTTTCAAATTTTTCTTCTAAAGAATCAAAGAAAAGCCAGTCGATTTCAATTTCAGAATTATACGGCAAATGGACGATACTCGATTTTTGGAATAAGACATGTGTAAGCTGTATTGCGAGTTTTCCGAAAATGAATCGACTTTATCAAAAACTAAAAAATCGCATAAACTACATACAAATTGGTGTAGAGGATCGGGAAGGAGAAATACAACCTCAATTTCTAAAATACAAAGAAAAATTAGCTCTAATTTTTCCCTATGCTTTTGATTCACTATTGTGTCAACGTTTAGACATCTATGCTGGGCCACATATTTTAATAATCGATGACAAGGGCATTGTTAAAGCTGTAACAAACTCGATATCTGAAAGCCAATTGGATTCCTTGTTAAATGGCAACCAGCCAAAACTTAGTAAATCCTATTATCGGTCATCAATAGAAGACCCTGAAGGAAAAATGAGAAGATTCAGTTTTGACTTAACCAATCCTTTATTGATGTACAACAATGGTGGGATAGACAGTGAATTTATATCGAGGTCCTTACTCGCAAAGTTTGACCCAGACATGGGATTCAAGATTCCTATTAGATCAAATTTGGACACATTATGGAATAAGGGATTAATCAGGAAGTATGGAAGTTATCAAATAACTGGGGTATCATTAAATGCTTTGTATGAATTGGCATATTTTGGCACACCTGGTACTGATTCACTTAATTCTTGGTTTTGGAGTGATGATAAATATGAAAAATCCATACCTAAACCAATATTGGAAATAAAAGACAAATCTGCATTCGGGTTTGATTATTTGTCTGGGAAAAATATGTTTGCTTATAGTTTATTGGTCCCTAAAAATATTGCCCGAAATATTGATGCAGTTAAAGAGTATTTGCAGAGAGATCTCAAAATGACTTTTGGTTACGATGCTCGTTTAGAAATTCGAAAAATGCCTTATTGGAGACTAATTTTATTGGATACCACTTTAAAAGATAAATTGACCTCTAAAGGTGATTCAACCTATTTCCAAAATATTATTAACAATTATTCGTTCAGGGCCAAAAACTTGACTTTAAGACAGTTCATTCATTGGTTTGAATGTATAAATACAAGTTATCCCGTCATAAACGAAACTGGAATTACTGGCGGAGTGGATATATCGATCAATGGCTGTTTGAGAACTGCATCATTCAATGATGTTAGAAAAGTCTTACAGGAGATTGGAATGGATATTATTCAAGGTTCAAAAAATTTTCAAGTCTTGGTATTAAGAGATCCGGTAGATAGACCTACCAATGATGAAATGAACATACCCGAAATGATTAGTAAAGGGAGAATGGACCTACTTTCTAAGGTGATTTCGGCTTTGAATATAAATGAATTTTATTCCATTACCATTGGGTATCAACCATATAAAACTACACTTTTAGATATCGCTGTTCTACTAAATGCGGATCAATTCGTAACCTATTTATTAGATAACAATGCGAGCCCAAATCTTGTTTGGCGTTACCAAAGTGAGACACCTTTAATGCATGCCATAAGGAATGGTAATCTCAAAATTGTAAAAAAATTAATTGCAAACGGAGCTTTTGTAAACAACACTATGCTTCTTGGCAATAATTGGACAACGCCCATTTCATTTGCCCATGAGCAACGGCAAGTTGAAATAGAAGCCTACCTGAAAAGCATTGGTGCAAAATAACCTGCGTGCAAGGCAATGCCATTATTAAAATTAAACCATCAAACTTATTTATATGAAAAAAATAACCAGCGTAAAAAATGCAGTGTTACTTGCTGTGCTAATAATAATATTTGGCAGTTGCAGCAAAGATAGCCCTATACCGCAACTGGTATCTTTAAACGTGGTCAATGCCAGCGTTAATGTTGCCGCGGCACAGGTAAATTATTTCGGCAGCCCCATCATATATGCTACCTACACAGGTGCAGTAGATACAATACTAAGAAAAGAAACCCTACCCCCGCATGCAGTTGGAGACAGTACATTCGGCGTAAGATTCATTAACTTAAGTTATAACAGTAACCCTGTAAATATTACGCTCTCTACCAGTACCACAACCAATGAGTTTGCAGGGATAGCGTATAAAGCAAACAGCAATTTCAAAAACTATGTTTGCCAAAAAGCCACTACCGGCTATACTTTCCAGGTAAGAGATGCGGGTACGGGCGCCCTTATTGCCAGTTATTCCTTCACCACCAGCGGCACCACTATTATGCCTTATTTCAATAATGTTACGCTGGCATTGGTAGGTCAGATAGGCGCTACCGGAACCAATGCACCGAAAGTCATCAGGGTGAATAATTATTAGCCAATGAAATTTGCCGGATTTGATAAGTGAATTGTTGCTTTTGATAATCCCGGTTAGCAGCAATGCATGCAAATTGCAAACGAATAACAGAATAAAAGCCATATGAAGCAATCGATTATTGCCCTGCTCATCTTATGTTATGTTACTGCACAGGCGGAGGATAAAAATCCTGCCCGCTGGACCTACAGTTTCGTAAAAACAGGCAATCAAACAGGTGAAATACATATAACTGCCACTATAGATCAACCCTGGCATATCTATGCACAGCTGCAACCCAAAGAAGCCATTGCACAACCTACGGTTATAAAACTCAATACTAACCCCCTTGTAATAGCAGATGGCAGGCCTGTAGAAAAAGGAAAAAAGGAAACTTATCGTAATAACGAAGTGGGGATTATACAATATCAGTACGGCGGCGTGGTGGAGTTTATACAAAAAGTAAAACTCAAAGCCCATGTGAAAACGAGCATTACCGGCAGCATTACTTACCAGGTGTGTAACGAGGAAATGTGCCTGCCTGTGCGTACAGATCGGTTTGAAGTCATCGTCGATAAGTAAAATGCAAGACACTAAGGGTAAGTGGCTGCCAGCCTATACTTAGTAAGAGGTTAAGGCAGGTGCTTATTTATCAGCAGGGCATATTGGAATGTTTCTAAAGCAATAAGGCATGGAGCTGAATTTTTCAGGCAGCTGGTTAAGGAAGATACATGAATACCTGGAGGGTGCACTACACACCAACCCGCTGCCGGAAGAAATAACCATACAGCAGCATGCTGCGCATATGGAACTGCACTGCCGGAACGATGAAGAAACATCGCTTTACATGGTATCCTTTGCAGGAGAAAGCAGCGCTGTGATGACGATACATGGCATGGCAGCCAAAGCCCGGCTGCAGGTAAAATGGAATTCTTTCACCCTGCACACGGTATATACCGTAGCAACGGTTGAAGGCATGGTGCAGTATACAGTACAGGATACCTTCCACATGGAAGGAGAAACGCTCTTTGTTTTACGGAAAAATGAACTGGACACCGCACAGCAATGGACAAGCCGTGCAGTGTATCACAAAACAGTATAGCAGTTTTTCTCATAATTGTCCCTTTGGGCAGTGTTTAGTTTCAACAAAGGGCGTTTCCACGCCCTTCTTCCAGGGGGGAGAAAAACAAAAAATTACTATCCTGGTGAGTACAGGATGGTCCAACGGGGGCAGGTAAACACGGCCTGCTCCCTCTTTGATAAAGTATTCTCATGTTGGTTTTATCATAAAGCCATTACAGGCGTTGTGTCTACATCTGCCTGGTTTAAAAAAACTGTTGGTTGTCTGATTCAAAACGGGAGGTGTAGCGGCCTCCCTTCTTACAAAGAAGCCGGGAATACGGAAGAGATGAATTAATATTATTTTTTGTATATGAAAATAACGGATTGCTTTTTTCTGAAGACGGGCAGGAAATATTATGAAAAAATACGGGTGAATGATATTCTATATATAGAAAGCCGCGCCACTTACAGCAGGCTGGTAACTGCTGACAAGAGTTACCTCGTGCTCTTATCATTGCGTAACTGGCTGCAGGTATTGCCCGAAGACAGGTTTATCAGAATCCATAAATCATATATCGTACACCTGGAAAAAATTACAACGGTAAGCAGCGAAGCTGTGCATATTCATGAAACGGTTTTGCCGCTCAACCGCTCACAGCGGGCATATGTTTTACGGCAATTGCCGGTAATCGGGCCGCTGCATTCCTTAGCCAGGATTGAACTGCTTGTTGCGGAAGAATAAACAGGCTATTCAGCCCCTTAATCAGCTGTAATAGTACAACAGGGGCGGTATCTACCGCCTCTAAAAAAATAAAGCGTGTTCTTATATATCATGCTTATGGTTAAAGCATCCCGGGTTTGATTCTTCTTATCCGGCTTTTACAATAACCGGGAAGATGTGTGTCGGAAAGGCAGCATAAGACATGTTAGAACATCTGTTTGCAAGGGAGTTTCTCATTATACTTGGCGGGGTATGTCTATACCCTGCACTTTACATTTACAAAGCATGCGCAAAATGATTGCCCGGTATAGCCGCAGACGGCCGTTTGTGGTAAACATGACCGCTGCATCAGCGTTCCTGTGAACCCGAGCACCCACCCCGCAAGGGGTGGTTTTATTATAGAGCCAATCATTAAGGGGCCGCTTCTAAAAACCCTTTGTTCACCATACGATTATACGTTGGCCGGTTGTTTAGTTGGCGGGGTTTTGTATGGGGAAAACATAACGCAGGTACAAAAAGAAAAAGACGATGGAGATCACCAGGATTACCAGGCCGATCACAGCCGAGTCTATTTTAATTCCTTCTTTTGAAACCTCGAATTTTGAAGCAGGGACTGTATTGTCTGCCAGGTTTCCTGCACCAATACCCGGGTTTTCTTTGGCAGCCTGTAAACGGTGTTCTATATAGGCTGTACTTGCCTTAAACTGCAGGTAAGAAAGAAACAAGCCAGTTAAAACGATAAAAACCACTATAAAAAACAAAATCTTTCCCGAAACCAGTTGCCAGTTATAAATTGCCATTCTTTGGGTGAACATGTACTCATGATAAGCAGCTTCCGTTTTTAGCATGATTGCTTTGGTTGTTGAATCTACCTTGCTTTCCAAGGTATTGGAATAAGCCACACTGATGGGCGGGGTGGTTGCGGCAGACATGGCTTTTTCAAATGCCAGGGAGTCTTCCCTGCTTAACTGGTTAGTCTTTGATTGCGCCATACAGTAAGCGAAACAAAACAATAAAAAAAAGGATAAGAAGTATTTCATCGATAATGGTTTTAAAGGCTGCATCCTGCTGTTGACTGTAAGAATGTTTTGAATGTAATTTGCATTTTGATCATCATCTCTACCTGTTGGGGAAAGCTGAAAGTCGCCATTTTTTGATAGAATAATTGCCTGAAACGTCTTGCGCATTCACTAACCGCAAAAAGTGTATCAAAATAATTGTTTTGCTGCCGGAACAGGCTGATAAGCTCATTCTGGGCCACGTTAGCAACGGGTTGTACCGGCCAGGCGGGAAGATCCATGCCTGCCCCGCAGCAGCCGTCCCTAACAAAAAAGGTTTGCTCCACATGAATTTTCCCTTCGTTAACGGCAGCAAAGAAAAGCGGAAACTGCTTTGGCAAATCTTCGTTCACCAATCCGGAGAGTCTTTCAAAATTAACCTGGCTATTTAATTTTAACGTTACCGTTCCCCCTGCAATCATTACCCAGCCGCTGGTATCTGTTGCCAGGTTTTTCAGGCTGTCTTTTTCAGACTTTACCAACAGGCGGTAAAGATTAAAATTTTGCAGGTTTGTTTTATTGTTGTACTCGTTTTGGGAAAGCAGGGCCTGTTTTTCATTGCTTTCTTTTTTCAATTGCAGGTTCCGCTCAAAGAGGCTGTCAATTGTTTTGATGAGCCGGAAATTTTTCTCATTGTTTTTAAAATAATCATTGAAAGCCTTACTGTCGGCTTCTTTTACTTGTTGCGCCATGCCCAACAGGGCTGGTAACATGGAGCAACAAAACAGGTAGTATTTTAATTGCATGTATTTTTTGTTTAATAATAAATTAAGCAGTTACAGCAGCAATAACCCGTTTCCAGTCGAAAGCAGGACCGATATCCACTTTTTCTCCCGGTGCCCTGAAATTAACATGGGAAACAATCCCGGTGCTTGCTTTGGCCAGTGCATCCGTTGCAAAAAGATTATAGCGGGCCGGCTCGTCTAAAAAACGCCGGGGTATACTGTATTTGGTAGTTAAAAAACGCAGCAGGGTGATCAGGCTTTTGTATTGCTCTTCCGTAAAACTGGCATAATAACTATATCCCCTGTATGGTGCGGGCAAAGCTGTATAATCATCTGTATCGCTTAAGCTGCAGTAGGTATCTCCATTGCCTGTCAGCAGCGAGCTTCCTGAAAGGGTGAGCGGGCCTATATTGGACAATTCAATACCAATGCTGGAAGGACTGATTACACTATTGCCTCCAACACAGCCTTTTCCCAAATGATAACTCCAGTATTTAGATGCCCATAAATTATAGATACTGCCATCTCTTGCAATGACAAAGGGTACGGACACATGATTGCCCGGTGTGGTCAACGCCGCGATATCACCCTTGATGTAGCCTTCCGTAAAATGTAACACGATACGTTTTTTTGTTGCATCAGAGGGGTCAGGAGGAGGTGTGGTATAATAAAAACTGTTATCGCCGCTGGCAGGCTCGCAAACAGTGATATTCAATGGCCCTGAAGAATCGCCCGGCATGGATACCGTGGAGGAGGTTAATTTAAATAGCTTGCCTTCGCTGTCCGTTTTATCTGTTACAAAGGAAGCTTCAAAAGCAGGGAGCTTGGATATATTCATATATCAATTTTTTGTTCAATAAGCTTGTACAGGATCCGGGTACCTCTTTCACAGTGTTCAGCCAGGCCTTTCACCTCCCGCAGCATAAACCTACTATTCTAAAACGGGTGCTGCAATGTGGAAAAAAGGGCTGGTCAAGGTATTTTTCCGTTTTATGAAAAATAATACAGAAAAATTAAATCTTATATTAAAAAATTAATTTACAATACTTTATTGCTGTTATCAACCCGGATAAGTGCAATTTTTGGGGCTGCTATTGCTGTTGGCTGTTCCGCTGGCATATTTCTTGATTGCATCTTATAGCTCGGTTCATATGGATTGCTTCGGCAGTATTGGTTGTGTTAGGAAACAGGCCGGTTTTTTAACCAAATAATCAATACTATGAAAAAAGCACTATTAATGGTTGCAACAACTATCCTGTTTGCCGCCTGCCGTAAAAATGAATTGCCTGATTTAGTTTCCGACCCCTATGTGCAACAGGTTAGCGTTGCACTTAAAGACAGCCTGCCTGCGGAACAATATGCCAGCTTAGATTTCTTTCACTCCAAACAAACCCATGTTGATAGTGCTCACCTGCATTTCCTGCGTATACCGTTCAGGGGCAAAAGCATCGCAACCGATTTTGTTATTGTGCAAACCGATGCTGCAGGCCATATTCAGCAAGGCAGGCAGGTCTGTATAGAACAGGCTGTACCAGGTTCTTTTTCTTTTAACAGGCAAATCCATTACCGCACTTTATCGGGCAATGCGCTTACCAGCAGGGTCATTGTGAACGGCCATCTTCAAAAGCAGTCCAGCCCGGTTCAGGTGAACAACTCTGTTGTCATGATGCAGGCTGCCGAACCAGAAATAGACGGGGGAGAATTGCCGGAAGTAATTGTATATGCTACTATTTACAACGATGGCGGTATCAGCTGGACACAATGGTACAGTTTAACAGCCCTGCTGGGTTCAGGCGGTGGTGGTGGTTATGGTGGTGGGGATTATTTTATGCCGGGTGATGGCGGCGGCGGTAGTACTACGGCTGCGATACGCATAGATATGGAATACCCTGAATCCAAAACAGCCATCGACACTAAAAAATACCTGAACTGCTTCGGCACCATACCGGATGCCGGCTCCACTTTCACCATCACCATTGCAACCGATATACCAGTGGATAGTGATCCTTCTCAATTCTTTAACTGGAATGATGCTTCTCCCGGCCATACTTATATTGAGCTGTATAAATCGGGTAACGGAGGGCTTATTGAACAGAATATTGGTTTTTATCCCAACAGTTCCTGGAAAGTGGTAACGGGTGGTAATATCGCTTCCAAGATGGCGGATGATGCAGGGCATGAATACAATGCACGTTATACGATTTCCTTAAGTGCTTCACAGTTCCAGGCTGCGTTGAATGCCGTACAAACCTTCAGTTCGTTCGATTATAATGTTGCCAGTTTTAATTGCACAGATTTTGCGTTGAATGTGTTTAATGCAGCAGGAGGCAACCTGAGCATTCCCAAATACCAGATACCCGGTTTCGGTATACAGGGAGGCAGCAATACGCCACAGGGCTTATACAATCAATTACAGAATATGCAAATGGCAGGGGCATCTAATATTCAAACCAATGGTAATAAAGCTTATGGCGGCGGCAGTCATGGGCCTTGTAATTAATCTAAAAAAATCACCTTATGAAAATCATTCAATGGCTTTCCCATCCTCTTATGCAGATCATTAGTTTCTGCTTCCTGCTGGTAGGCAGTCCCTATTTCGGAGGCCCGTTTATCTTCTTCCTATACCATGCTTTTTTCGAAGCATATGCTTATGCCCTTATCGGCATGGTAGCAATTGTTGTTACCCTGGTGAGCCTGTTTATCCCGGCGAAAGGGTATCTGCAGTTGACGGGCCTCATATTGATGGTTGCATCGTTGCTTGTTTTCTTTTTTTCATCGCAGCATTTTATGAATGCATCCGTTTTCCGGGAAGGGGCTCCTTTGCTGACATTGGTGTTGTTTGTTATGATTTCAATATTTGTGGTAAAGAAAATAATTGGCATACAACAATCGTGATATGAAACCACTATTAGACTTTTTAAATATGGTGCATCCACTGGATGCCAA
Organism: Sphingobacteriia bacterium; assembly: GCA_017304675.1. Lineage (GTDB taxonomy): Bacteria > Bacteroidota > Bacteroidia > Chitinophagales > Chitinophagaceae > CW01. The sequence continues at coordinate 95,772 of JAFKLS010000018.1, read as the reverse complement.
AGCTCAGCAACTGATTACAGAATGGTTAAAGCCAACAAAAATATTCGCCAATAAATGCCTTTTGAAAATGGGTGATCGCTGCGATAAAATCAGTTGGGTGGAATCAGGCCTGCTTAAAATGTATCAAATGCACGAAGACAAAGAATACATCACATGGTTTAGTATGCCGGGTGATATTGTGATCTCTGTTGAAAGTTTTTTTAAACGAGTGAACAGTGGTCAATGTATCGAAGCGATACGAGATTCTGTTGTATGGTCTATTACCTATGATCAGTTAAATGATATTTATGGACAATTCAAAGATTTTAATATCAATGGCCGTGTGATCTGCCAGGAATACTATTGTATTGCAGAGAAGCACCGCTTAATCATGCACTATAGTAAGGATCAGCGTTATCAGAAGTTGATGGAATATTTTCCGCGGTATCTCGATGCAAGCATACCGGATAAATATCTTGCAGGATATCTCGGACTAACGCCCGCCTATCTTTCCCGATGCAAACACGAATTTGAACAATAAATAAGAAAACGCTTGCGGGCGTTTTTTTATTTATTGTTGGTTTATGCTTATAAAAAAACAACAATCAATTTCCTGCAATAAAAATAAATCAATAATTCATTTTTATTCGTTGTCATAGTACAAGCAGCTCCCTCTATACCTGACGTAGCTTTACATCAGCAAAGAAAACCAATTCATCAACTGCTTATAAGATATGCAAGCCAAGATTTTGTGAACCTAAAAAACAAGTGTTATGTTGATGTATCTAAGTTTTTCTATCTATCTGTATTACAGTGTGGGTATTATGTTACTCTACTACATATCTGTATGGTTTCTGTTTTTCTTTAAAAAAAACACATTATTAAAACCTGCAAAACAGGCGCATTCCTTTAAACAAACTCCGGACCTAACAAGCCTGTTTGACCAGTCCTTAGCCATTCCTGAATCAAATCAAAATGCAAATGATCAGTTTCCTTTGGTGCATGACCTGGTGGATGAATTAAATGCGATGCTTTTGCAACTGAACACTGACAAAGCAGATAAGGAACAGGTATTAGATGCACTTCATCGTTTGCTGCAAAAATATTCTACTCTTAAAAATTCAGCATACCAGGCATCTATCAATCACCTGATCTGTATAGAGGCAGAAAATAAATGCGGACTGCATTTCAGCGCGGAAGAAATGCTGGCTTGCTGGACGTAATTAGCAATATTATGATTCAACTCTTTACTGTCTTATCGCTAACAATAGAAACGTGTGCCTGCAATATGCGCATAAGACGGTGATGATAGCTCCATCCTGTGAAGGCAGGAAAAACAAGTGCGTTGGACAGGAGTAACGGGATGGAGTTTTAATAAAACTATTATTCTCTCAAATAAAAAGTGAAGTATGAAACTGAAGTGCTTGAAAATCGGATTACTGTTGTTGATTCTTGTAACAATAAGATGTATGGTGCTAGCGCAAACGCCTGATGGTAATGCCGGCATCAATGAAGCCACCAGTAAAGTGAAAAGTTATTTCGATGCGGGTTGCAACCTGATGTATGCCATCGGCGCCATTCTTGGATTAGTTGGGGCTGTACGTGTTTATCAGAAATGGTCACATGGCCACCCTGATACGGGTAGTACTGCCGCAGCCTGGTTTGGTTCCTGTGTGTTCCTTGTAGTGGTGGCTACTATTTTAAAATCCTTCTTCGGGTTATAGTATGTCAAACATGGTTTACCATATCAATAAAGGCATTAACGCCAGCATCGAGTTTAAAGGGCTGCGTGCACAATATATCTGGTATCTCGGCGGCGGGCTTGTGGCTGTGTTGATCTTATTCGCCGTGTTGTATATCTGCGGTATCAATGCCTATATATGTGTTGCTATTGCTGCCGGTCTTGGAGGTTTTGTGTTTGTGTATGTATACCGCCTCAATAACAAGTACGGGCAATATGGCTTGATGAGAAAAATGGCTGCCCGTAAAATTCCTACTGTCATTCATTGCCATTCAAGAAAAGCGTTATGCAAAGAAAATTTGAGGAAATATTGAGTTTGTGCGTGGAGCATGATTGCATCTTGTCTGGCAATGGTGACATTACCGTTGTATTCAAAGCGTTTTATCCTGAAGGACTGACAAGATCTGCCCAAGAGTATGAGGCATTAAACCAGGGGCGCATCAAGGCCATCAAGTCGTTGCCGTACGGAACCATTTTTCTACAACAGGATATATTCCGAAAAAAAGTGTTTCATGGTGAGGATGATGGTGAGTTGTCTTTTTTAAGTAAAGCCAGCAACTGTTTTTTCAATGGCAGGGAATACTACCAGCATGATTGTTATATCAGCCTGACTTTACAAGCGTCTAATCGAAGAGTTGCCAGTTCTGCCTTTAACAGTTTATTACAACGTTCCATTGTTCCCAGGCAAACCATTTCACTTATTGCATTGCAAACATGGGAAATGCAGGTAAGCCAGTTTAAACGATTGATGCAGGAGGCGGGTGTTCCGTTACAAAGACTGTTCAACAGTGAATTATGCAGCGACCATCAAAAAGCAGGGTGGATTGAAAAATATCTTTTTCAACTTTCTTCTGAAAAAGAATTATTGATCAAGGATATCGCCTTTGATGATAAAATCAAAGTGGGTAATGATATCTGCCAATTTTTTACTTTATCGGACGGTGAAAGTTTCCCTGCTTATTGCAGCTCGCGGATCAGTCACGATGCCTATAGCACAGATAAGACTTCTTTCTCTGTAGGCTATGCCGCTCATGCCGGTATGTTACTTTCTGCCGATCATATTTATAATCAATATATCGTTCTCGGCGATGTAAATGAAACAAGGCAACGACTTGAACGGAAAAACAAAAGGCTGTATGCACTTACCAAGTATTCGCGTGAAAATGCTTTGTCGCATCATGCGACCAATGAATATTTAAATGAAATGCTATCGGATAGCAAACGCCCGTGTTCGGTACATTTTAATGTAATGACTATTGCTGCGAACGATTCGGAAGCAAAGGAACAGTTAGACCAGGTTATGGCGGCGTTCGCGCAAATGGATGCAGTTGCCAAACAGGAAACGGTATCCGGTCCGCAACTTTACTGGGCTGGTATTCCGGGCAATGCGGCCGATATTCCGAGGGATCACACTGTGCAAACTTTTGTGGAACAGGCCAGTTGTTTTTTGAACAGCGACAGCGTGTATAAAAGCGCTGCCAAAGGCATCCGGTTTGGAGACCGGTTGACCGGCAGACCGGTCAACGTTGATCTCTTTGATGAGCCAATGGAAAAAGGAACGATCACCAACCGCAACTTATTTGTGTGCGGTGGTTCCGGTGGCGGTAAATCTGTAGCAGTCAACCATCTTTTGCGATCACTGTATGACCAGGGCACACATTGTGTTACGGTAGATATAGGCGGCAGCTATAAAGGGTTGTGTTCACTGGTTAACGGTTATTACTTTACTTACACTGAAGCAAAACCGATCCGGTTCAATCCATTCTACCTCCCAACGGGTGAGGTTGTTGATACAGAAAAGAAAGAAAGCTTGAAGGCATTACTTGTTTCGCTGTGGAAACAGGAAAGCGAAAGTTTTAACCGTAGCGAATATGTAGCTTTATCGAATGCTTTACAGGGTTACTATGAATACATCGCCGCAAATCCTGATTGCTTCGCTTGTTTTAATAGTTTTTACGAATACCTGGAGCGTGAATATGTACAGGTGTTGAAGACGCACAAGGTCAAAGACAAGGATTTTGATATAGATAATTTCCTGTACGTGCTGCGGCCTTATTACAAGGGTGGTGAATTTGATTACCTGTTGAATGCTACTGAAAACCTCGACCTGCTTCATCAAAGGTTTATTGTTTTTGAATTGGATAATATCAAAGACCACCCGATTCTTTTCCCGGTGGTAACACTTATCATCATGGAACTGTTCGTGTCTAAGATGCGTAAGCTAAAAGGCATCAGGAAAATTCTTGTTATTGAAGAAGCCTGGAAAGCGATTGCCAAATCAGGTATGGCGGAATTTATCAAATACGTTTTCAAAACGGTACGAAAGTTCAATGGTATTGCAGCAGTGGTAACACAGGAAATTGATGATCTTATTTCATCACCGATCATCAAGGAAGCCATCATCAATAATGCGGATATCAAGATACTGATGGATATGCGCAAGTTCCTGAACAAGTTTGATGTATTGCAGGCTGTATTGGGCTTGTCGGATAAAGGAAAGTCTATTCTGTTATCTGTGAACAGGAATAACGAGCCGGGCAAGAGATACCGGGAAGTCTTTCTTGATCTCGGCGGTCAACTGATGAAAGTGTACCGTAATGAACTATCACCGGAAGAATACTTTACCTACACCACAGAAGAGAAGGAAAAAATGAAAGTGATGGAGTATGCAGAAAAGTATGGTGACATGGCTATAGGGATTGAAATGCTTATTAAAGATCAAAAACAAATCATATGAGAAATCCGTTCTTAATTGCTGGTCTGATACTTATCGCTTTTGGGTTGTTGAATAGCTGTCATTCTATTGAAAGAAAAGCTGCCTTACAAATTCCGGGTGTATATGTCCACGCGTTTGACCAGGAATATGCAAGAGGGAATGACACACTATTCATCACTGTTCTAACGGATGAGGCAGTAACCTATAAAGTCGAACATCACATTACTTATTTACCTGTCAGGGATGGCAAGCTGCAATCAGTAAAAAATGTTTCAGAAGCATGGACGGCACTTTATCATACGGATACGAGACAACTGGTTGAACAGCGAAAAGGAAAGGTTTTTTCTTTTTCACCTGCCGGTGATTGCCTTTACATAGGTGCAAGCAAATTCGATAAAATCAGATAAAAATAAATTCATGAAAAGGATACTTGTTTTATCATGTATGGCTCTCAGTCTTTCTTTGCTGCCAATCCGAAAAGCTGCGGCGCAGTTTATCATTGGTGATCTTATCAAGTTGACGATCACTAAAGTCATCAAGGCGATTGATCTGCAGGTGCAGCGTCTCCAAAACAATACGGTATGGTTGCAGAACACACAAAAGGTGGTTGAAAATTCCATGAGCCAATTGCATTTGAATGAGATTGCCGGATGGGTGCAAAAGCAAAAAGATTTGTATGGCAACTTTTATAACGAGCTATGGCAGGTAAAAACAATTATTACCGATTATCACCGCATCAAGGAAATTATTGCCAGACAAACGCAACTGGTGAACGAGTATAATCATGCCTGGGGATTGCTACGTAATGATACACACCTGACAGCAGGGGAGATCAGTTATATGTCGAAGGTTTATGGTGGCATACTGGACGGCACTTTACAAAATATCAATCAATTGCTTACAGCCACCCGTTCATTTTCCATGCAGATGAGTGATGCGCAAAGAATGGAAACGATTAACCAGGTGGCAATGAGGGTAGATGAAAGTTATAGCGATTTACACCGGTTTAATACTCAAAACTCGCTACTTAGTTTATCAAGGGCTAAGGACGAGAACGATGCGCAAATGATTAAGTGGATGTATGGGATTAAATAAGCAAGCATGAAAAAAATAATCTTCATAATCGTATTGGTGTTTGTTGGTTGCATTGGGCATGCACAGAATTTTGCCGAATGGTTCAGCCAAAAGAAAACACAGCTTAAATATCTAGCCGATCAGATCGCAGCCTTTCAGGTATATACAGGCTATTTGAGAAAAGGCTATCACATTGCATCCGAAGGATTGGGAACGATCAATAATATTAAAAGCATTGAATTTAATCTGCACAATATTTTTTTCCGTTCGCTGAAAACTATTAACCCAATAATTGCGAAAGATGGGCGTATAGCAGCTGTGGTCGCCATGCAGGTGAGTATTGTACAGTGTTACCATAAGTTGGTTTCAGGAGCACCATCTTACGGTAGGTTGAGTGTTTCGCAAATGAACTATATCTATGCTGTTTTCTCAAACCTGCTGGATGAATGCACTCAGGATCTTTCCGAGCTCATTATGCTTACCAGTTCGGGGCAATACGAGTTATCCGATGCTGAACGTATTGAACGAATTGACCGCGTTTACAATTCTATGCTTGATAAATATGTGTTCACGCAAAGTTTCGCTACTGATGTAAAGATAATGGGCGCTGCTGCTACCAAAGCGCATAGTGATGATAATGTTTTACAAAAAATCTATAACCTAAAATAATCCAGGCTATGCAGAAAGGAACGATGATGACAGGTATTGCGGATGGTGTGTTGCAGCTTTCAGGCATATTCCACCAGATCACAAAAGCGGTGAAAGAAAATGGATTGATTACTGATAAAGAATATGGTTATATCGCTGCTGTATTTGGTGAACGAATCAAACAAGGCAACCAGTTTATAGAAAAAGTAAAAGATCTTCTTTCACCCAAACAGAAAATTTCTGAAGAAGAAAAAATAAAGCAGCTCGAACAGATGTATTCTATTGTAAAAAGCCAACTTCTAAATGCCCGGAAATTTGAAAAAGGATTTGAAAGACTTTGTGCACAAAGGAAAAAGCGACTAACCGATACGCAGGAAATAGAGCGGCTGCTGAAAGAGAAAGGAAACAAAAAAGATAAAGTTGAAAAGAAGATTATATGAAAAGAACAATGCTTATCCTGTTTCTCTTCTGTGCTTTACACAGATCAAATGCGCAGTCATTTGAATTGCAGCAATTGATTCTCGATGTTCAGAAATTAACGCAGATGAAACAGATTTTGTCGGACATGAAAGCCGGGTATGCGGTAGTGTCAAAGGGTTATTCTACCATTCGGGATATTTCGCAGGGCAATTTCAGCCTGCATGAAGCATTCCTGGATGGCCTGTGGCTGGTCAATCCTTCGGTACGTAAATACTGGAAAATACCGGAGATCATCAACAACCAGGTGAACTTGCTTAAACAGTACCAGTCTGCATATAACAATTTCAAGCAACAGGGCCGCTTCAGCCCCGATGAAATTACTTATATGGGAAGGGTGTATAACAATTTGTTAGATAGGTCGCTAAAAAACATTGGTGATCTCATGACCATAATTACAGCTAAGCAATTTCGCATGAGCGATGGAGAAAGGCTACAGTCCATTGACCGGATATATAGTGATATGCAGGATATGTGTTCCTTTCTACGGCAGTTCAATAACAATAATGCAATTCTTTCCCTGCAACGATTCAAACAGGAAAATGATGCAAAACGGTTGAAGCGATTGTACGGTTTGTATTGAGTGATTGGATGAATGATTAAGTGAAAATGAAAATGTGAAGTATGAAAAAGTGTAGGCTTCTTTTGTGGATTGCTGCTGCAAACTTGCTGCCGCTTTATTCAATGGCGCAAACAAGCGGGTTGGCTTCTAATATTGACGGGTTGCACGGTGTTCTTGACCGGTTGTATAACGAAATGATTCCGCTGTGCAGTTCACTTATTGGCGTAGGTCGCGGAATTGCAGGTTTTGCTGCGCTTTGGTATATAGCGGTTCGTGTATGGCGGCACCTTACAAATGCAGAGTCCATAGATTTTTATCCTTTGTTCCGGCCTTTTGTGATCGGTTTCGCGATCCTTATTTTTCCCGCTGTTATTGGCCTGCTGAACGGGGTCATGCAACCAACCGTTACAGCGACTTCATCAATGGTTACCAATTCCGATCAGGCAATTGCAGCATTACTTAAACAAAAAGAAGAAGCTGTTAAACAGACTGATGTGTACGAGATGTATGTGGGCGAAAATGGCAGCGGTGACCGCGACCGATGGTATAAATACACGCATCCGGGTGAAGACCCATCAAGTGAAGGTTTGTTTGAAGGTATTGGCAATGACATCAAATTTGCGATGGCAAAAGCTTCGTATAATTTCCGTAACAGTATTAAGGAATGGATGAGTGAAGTGTTGCAGGTATTGTTTTCCGCAGCTTCTCTTTGCATCAACACGATACGAACGTTTAATCTTATCATTCTTGCCATTTTAGGCCCTTTGTCTTTTGGCTTGAGCGTCTTTGATGGGTTTCATCATGCACTGCGTCATTGGCTGGCACGTTATATCAATATTTTTTTGTGGCTGCCGATTGCCAACCTTTTCGGTGCGGTGATCGGGAAGATACAGGAAAATATGCTGAGCCTCGACCTCTCCCAAATTGCTTCGCAAGGGGATACATTTTTCAGCTCAACAGATATGGGTTATCTCATCTTTATGATCATCGGTATCATTGGATATTTCACAGTGCCGTCCATCGCTAACAATGTATTGTGGGTCGGTGGGGGTGAAGCGCTTACCGGCAAAGCAACAGGAATGGCAATGGCTGCCGGTGATATGGGGATGACTGCCGTAACTGCAGCTGCCACCGGAGCAATTAATGGAGCAGGTGCAATTGAAAATTGGTCAAAGGACAAAACCTCTGATGGAAAGTCAGGCAACTTTTATGAAAACGCCGGATACGGTGTAGGAAAAGCGGGTGACTATCTCTATGATAAGTTACGTGGTGATAAAACCGGCGGACAGGTCAGCTAATAAAAATCAACTACCATGTTTACAAAAATGAAAAATATTGATACGGCTTTTCAATATATGCGCTCTTTTACTATTGTGATTGTTGCGGGCTGTTTATTGTTATGCGGTTTTGTGATTTTCAAAAGTTACCAATTGGCAGCGATTACACAATCTAAAGTATATGTACTGGCCAATGGTAAAGCCTTGGAAGCTTTTGCCAGTGAACGCAAGGATAATATTCCTGTAGAGGCACGCGATCATGTGAAAACTTTTCACACCAGTTTTTTTACGCTGGACCCTGATGATAAAGTGATCCAGGCAAATACTTCAAAAGCTTTGTACCTGGCCGATGGCTCTGCCAAAAGGCAGTATCAGGACTTGAAAGAGAACGGCTATTATTCCAATATCATCGCCGGTAATATCAGCCAGGAGATTACAGTAGATAGTATCGCACTTAATATGAATCAATATCCTTTCTATTTCCGCTGTTATGCTACGCAAAAGATCATACGCGCTACAAGTGTTTCATTGCGCAGCCTTATCACGGAAGGGTATTTAAGAAATGTTTCCCGCAGTGATAATAATCCGCATGGCTTCCTGATCGAACGTTGGAGTATGATTGAAAACAGGGATTTGAAAACAGAATCCCGTTAAAATAAAAACTATGTTCAATTTATTCGGAAAGAAAGCAGACAGGTTTACTATTTCCCCGCTCTGGCAAAAAATAGGCGAGCGCATCAATGCGTATGCACGGCGTTCTGCCAATTGGTTAAATATAAGAGCGGCAAAGTTAGGCCGTAGAAAGATGATGTTCCTGCTGGTTGTATTCTGCTTGTATTGGAGTTCAGCCAGCATGTACATTATCCTGCGTTCCTTTCAGCAAAAAGATACGCCGGTGAAAGTTACCGCGATCACCGTTCCGAAAACCGTCAGTTCTCCTATAGTACCCTCGCAGGACACCTCCTTACAAAATGCCATTACACGCATCACACATTTTAAATCCTGGCTGGACAGTCTGCGTCGCAATGGTGATCCGCGTTACGCTCACTTCCTAAAAGAGCATCCGGGATTATTCGACAGTATCACATTCGTTGAACAATATTATTCACTCAAAAAATAACTGTATGCAAACGATGAATCAAATAACGATGGCAGACAAAAAAAGAAAATTCTTGCTGGTGTTACCCATTCTTGTTTTCCCGTTTCTCACTGCCCTGTTTTGGTCGGTGGGCCTGTTTGCTCCTGAAAATTCAAAAGCCCAAAAAGCAGTTTCCGGGCAAAGTGGATTTAACATGCAGCTTCCTGATGCGAAGTTGAAGGACAATAAAAGCTGGAACAAACTGGATTACTATGCTCATGCTGATCAGGATTCTGCCAAACTGAAAGAAGTGATGAAAAATGATCCGTATTACAGAGACGGACTGGCGGCACGGATGGATACTAATGTACATTCTCTTTTATATGATCCTTCGCCTGTTGGTACAGGAATGAGTGGTTACCATGATCCGGGTGTTGAAAAGATTAATCAGAAATTATCTGAACTGAAAACGGTGCTCAATCAACCACAAACACCATTACCAGGCCTGTATAGTGCTGCTTCCGTTTCTTCCAATGCAAGCATAAACAATACAGATGTGGACAGGCTACAGAATTTGATGCAAACAATGAATCAGAAAGACGGTTCACCTGATCCTGAAATGCAGCAATTAAATGGCATGATGGATAAGCTACTGGATATACAATATCCCGAGCGGGTAAAGGGAAGATTACGTGAACAATCTAAAAATAATAAGCGGCAGGTTTATTTGGTTACCGGAATACCCGATTCAGATGTGATCACTGTTTTAAAGAGTGGGCGAAAAAAAGATACAGTTATCCAAGCAAGCGTTGGTAACGGATTTTATTCTCTGAATGAAGCGCCGGTTTTGTCGGAGGAACAGAATGCTATTTCAGCGGTCGTAGCTGAAACGCAAACATTGGTTAGTGGTGCTACTGTAAAAATGCGGCTGCTCAATGATATGTATCTACGTGGAATGCTGGTTCCGAAAAATCAATTCGTATATGGCAATGCTTCCTTAAATGGAGAGCGATTGCAGATACTTATCAGTAGTATTCGTTGTGGCAACAACCTTTTACCTGTATCCCTCAGTGTGTACGATGCAGATGGTAACGAAGGCATCAATGTTCCGGGCGCTATCACTCGTGATGTTGCCAAGCAATCAGCAGGTGAAAGTATCAGCAGCATGGGTGTGATGAGTGTTGATCCTTCCATTGGAACGCAGGCAGCAACTGCCGGGATCAATGCCGTCAAAACGCTACTCAGCAAGAAAGTGAAGCTGGTTAAGGTAACACTGAAAGAAGGGTATCACTTATTTCTAAAAGATAATAATAACAAACAATAATTCGATCAATTTTTAAATCCAAGTGTATGCAAAGGTTAAGTGTGTTAGCAATGATGATGATGCTATTCTTTTATTATGAAGCAAGTGCTCAGACAATAGCATCGAGAAGTATTGAACCCTATCGCATTGAAGTAAGCTATTGGAAAACCAGCAACCTGGTATTTCCTTATGCGATCAAAAGCGTAGACAGGGGAACTGATGCCGTGCTTGCTCAAAAAGCCAAAGGCGTTGAAAACATCCTGCAGTTAAAGGCAGGTCAACAGGATTTTGTACCAACCAACCTGTCTGTGATTACGGCTGACGGGCAACTGTATTCTTTCCTGGTGGATTACGCCGCAGAGCCTGCTATACTCAACCTGTCTTTTGGCAAGGATTGTATTGAACAAGCCAGCCTGAATGGCAAACTGATCAATGAAAAAGTATTTGGTACAGTTGCGGAAATTATCGAGCGCAAGAGCAGGTTCCTAAACGGTCATACCAAAGAACAGAAAGCCAGCTTATATCTACGCAATATTTATCTCAATAACCAATTAATGTGGTTCACGCTCAAAATCCGTAACCAGTCGTTGATTGATTACCATCCTGATTTTATCCGCTTCTTCCTGACAGATAAAAAGCGATCTAAAAGAACGGCCATACAAGAAACAGAAATCGTTCCGATGTATGCGACTGAAAAAGGAGCGGTGAACGGAAAGCAGTCGAAATTATTTGTATTGGCCTTTACACCGTTTACTGTTCCATCTACCCAACAATTAATAATACAGGTTGGTGAACAAGGCGGCGGGCGATCATTGTTGTTGAAAGTAAACCATCGAGAAGTTTTAAAAGCAAGGGGGTTATAGAATCGCTGATATCAATTTTAAATTGTGCAGAATGGAAAGTGAGGTAAAGAAATACAATATTATTTATGCTGATCCACCCTGGAAATACAAGAATGGATTGGAGAATGGAAGAAATGCAGAACGACATTACCCAACCCAGTCAATCGAATATTTAAAATCGCTCAACATACCAGCTATTGCACAAGATAGTTGTGTGTTAATGATGTGGGCGACTTTCCCTTGTTTATTGGATGCGTTTGCGTTAGGTTCTGCCTGGGGATTCTTTTATAAAACAGTTGCTTTTGTATGGATAAAAAAATATAAATATCAAGAAAGGCTGTTTGTTGGTTTGGGACATTATACGCGTGCTAACGCAGAAATTGTATTGTTATTCACAAAGGGTAAACCTTTAAAAAGAATATCCAACAATGTTGAACAGGTGCTTATCTCTAAAAGAGGTCAACATTCAGTAAAGCCACCTGAAATACGTGATCGTATTATTCAGATATATGGTGACCTGCCGCGCATTGAATTGTTTGCGAGGAGCCGTAAAGGGTTCTTCCCAGATTATGAATATGAGGGCTGGGATGTATTCGGCAATCAAGTAAATCAGTCGATTGTTTTACCTGGGTAGAACAATAAATATTAGGAGTAACAAAATTTATAATAGTAAAAACTAAGTTATGGACACAGAAAATTTCGAGTATTTAAAAAAGCAATTGCAGTCACTAGGCTTCAGTGAAAAGTTGTTTCCCGAATTAGAACAGCAACTTCTTTCAGGCAGTAAAGAATTCAGATTGCATCAGCCCAAAGAAGGCGATAGTAATACTGAAGCAGTACTCAATTTTAAAAGGTCGGAAAAAAACGATCGTGCTTTCTTCAACACATTTGATGCAAAGTTCACAGCCTCAGATGGAACAACCAAAGAACACACTTTTTACCGTGATAAAGGGATTACGCTACAGGAAGCTGATAAATTGTTTAGTGGCGAAAGCATTTATAAGCAGTTACGCAACCAGCAAAATGAACCATATGATGCAAAGCTGAAGCTGGTCTACAATAAAGAACAGGAAAAGTTTACTCTGAAACACACTTATGGTAAAAGCTTGCAAAAAGAACAGGAACAGCTTGCTAAAGGCAAGGAAGAAAAGAAGGAACAGAAACAGGAGTACCGTAAAGAAAGATCAGCAGAAAAAGTAATCGGTAACGAAAAACGAAATCGGTCTTATAGCCGTAGTTCGGCAGGATAAAGTAAAAATATGTCTGGTTTATCAATTCTGAACGAGTTTTGTTTGGCTGCATCCACAGATACTAGAATTACCCATCTTCATATCTGTGTTTATATGGCTTTGTTCCAGTATTGGCATCTTAACGGATTTCAAAATCCTGTGCAGGTTAGCCGCAGGCAGATCATGCTTGCAGCAAAAGTGAAACGGACAACTTACCACAAGTGCATTAAAGACCTTCATAACTATGGCTATATTGAATACCTTCCTTCGTATCATCCACTGTTAGGAAGTGCCGTTTATATGCAGGTAAAATAACTGCTCCGAAAAGGAAGCGGGCAATGCTGGAGAGCAACCTGCCAGCGATAGGGCAGTCAGCGGGGATAAGCCACAAGTAAAGCCCGGCAACGGGCTTTACTTATTTTAATCAATAAATGTGAAATAAGATGATGAGGCGTGAAGAATTGGCGGTAATGAAAGCGGTAGCACTTTGCTTTAAGCCCTATCTTAAACCAAGTGAAGCAATGATCTATTGCAACCTGGAGCATTCACACTTTGCACGTAAATGTGAACAGTACGGCATTTATAAAAATGCCAATGGATATTTCAAAAGGGAGGATCTTGATTTGATTCTTTCGGCAGCCCCCACAAAAATTGAAGAGGCTGCCAAAAAAATAAGGATCTAAGTCAACACGGGTAAATGTTTAATGGCTTCCGTAGTGTGGCGAATCCGTACCCTTTTCTTATAAGTTGATAGTATATACTTGGCGCTGGTTTGTCCTAACAATGCAGCCACCGTTGCTACATCCACACCGCTGTCTTGCAAGATGTCTGAAACCGTATGACGCAGGCAGTGCCAGGTAATATGCTTCTTAATTTTTGCATCTTTACTTACCCATTTTTTCAGGACCTTGTTTGCACCATCGGCAGTTGGTAAATCGAATACTCTCTCTTCATCTGCCTTTCGTTCTCCGATAATAGCTTTTACAACCGGATGCAATGGCACTTCCAATGGAACACCGGTCTTACTTTGTTTCCTGATTACAATTGTATTTTCTTTAATCTGCCACCACTGAAGCGGTTCAACATCGCACCACCTAAAACCTGTATACATACTCATTACAGCGGCCTTTTTTACTTCATGGTTTGAGCAATACGAATTCATCAGCTTGGTGTATTCCTCAGCAGTCAATACCTCTTTAATCTGTGAAGGGTGCCCTTTAATCTTTATATCTTCGGCAGGATTGTCAAGGAAATAACCCTGCTTAGTTGCGGCTTTGATCACACGTTTAAAGCGCATAAAATAATCGGCTGGTGTTTCACCATTCAAATTGTCGAGTAAATAACTGCGAAAACGTTCACAGAAATTTTCTGTGATATCAACCGGTGAGATATAAGTTTTGAAATCCGGTTCAATGAATTTTTTGAATAAGGAAAGGCAACAGGGCAAACTCCTGTTTCCATCACGTTTGTTCTTCTTTACAAAATCTGCAAAAAAGTCAACAAAATTCTTTTTGATTTTGTACTGCGGAAGGTGACCGTTAGCTACCGATTGCAAGTCGAGTATCATCTGTGATTTCTTCACATTGAGAATGTTCAATGCTTCTTTGTTGTGATTCTTCTGAATCTGATCTTTTGGTTTTGCGTAGGTGTAGATACCTGTTGCTGATCGTTGTCCTGCTTCCTTTCCCCACTCGAGAGAATAGAAGATTTTTTCGCCACTCCTTGAAGGTCTTGGCATGATTGAAATGTCCATAAAACGGAAATTTGTAAGACCAAAAAAGTGTGTGCCAGAAATACCCTTTTTGTGTGCCAATTACGTGCCAAAAACAGGGGAAATAAGGGGAAAAAGGGGGCACGTATTTGGCACACAGGGTATGAAAAAACCTCATAAAATATTGAAAATCAATTTTTTATGAGGTCATATTCAGTGCCCAGAACAGGAATCGAACCTGCACTACCTTGCGATAACCAGATTTTGAGTCTAGCGCGTCTACCAATTCCGCCATCTGGGCTTTGGGGCTGCAATATTATAACATATGCCGTTTACGGCAAAAAATATTATTACTGCAACTCAGAAGAATATTTTAAACCGCTCATAACATTGGTGTGTAAGCATCTCCCTATCGTCTGGGTGGGCAATAGAAATAAGTGCTTTGGCCCGTTGCCTGAGGTTTTGCCCATATAAATTGGCTACGCCATATTCTGTTACTACATAATGAATATGGCCCCGTGTGGTTACAACACCGGCACTGTTTTTTAAAGCCGAAGTAATTCTACTCACCCCTTTTTTGGTTCTGCTGGTAAGTGCAATAATGGGTTTGCCGCCTTCACTCAGAGCGGCACCACGCATAAAATCCATTTGCCCACCTATGCCGCTGTATTGATAAGCGCCAATGCTATCGGCACAAACCTGCCCTGTTATATCTACTTCAATGGCACTGTTTATGGCTACTACTTTATTATTCCTTCTAATTACATGAGGATCGTTTACGTAATCAATATCAAGAAATGCAAAAGCAGGGTTATCATTCACATAATCGTATAGTTTTTGTGTGCCGATTGCAAAACTGGTAACGGTTTTGTTAGGATGTATCTTTTTAAATTTATTATTGATAATATCTTTTTCAAAAAGATCAATGATGCCATCACTGCACATTTCTGTGTGCACACCGAGGTCTTTATGACTGTATAAAGATTTTAAAACTGCATCAGGTATGGTGCCTATTCCCATTTGAATACAACTGCCGTCATCAATCATCGCAGCAATATTTTTTCCTATAATCATTTCCTCTTCTCCCGTTTTGGCACCATAATCTATTTCCGGTAAAGGCTCTGCATGGTATACCATTTTAGAGAACCGGTCTGTATGAATCAGTCCGTCGCCATGTGTTCTGGGCATATATGGGTTAACAAGTGCTATTACATGTTGCGCAGTGTTCACTGCAGAGCGGGCAATATCAACAGAAACACCAAGGGAACAATAACCATGTTTATCCGGTGGGGAAACCTGTACCAAAGCCACATCAATTGGGAGGATACCTTTTTTAAACAGATCAGGAATATCACTTAAAAAAACCGGGATAAAGTCTGCCCTTCCGCTGTTTACCGCCTCTCTTACCGAGTTGGAAACGAACATACAGTTTATATGAAATGCATCGGCATACTCCGGCCTGTCTACCACAATGTCGCCCTGCACGGTGATAAATACCATTTCAACATTATTTAAACGGTTAAATTGCTTGGCCAGTTCTCTTAATAAATGCAGCGGTGTACAGGCGCTGCCATGAACAAAAACCCTGTGATTACTTTTTATAACAGCTAATGCTTCTTCTGCCGGAACATATTGATAAGGATGAATCATAACTTAGTTGGTTTTGGCAAAAGAAATATAACAAAACCGCTTAAATTATGACCAAGGCTGGGTTTTAAAACAGAAGCAGGTTGATAAGAATCATTTTTCAAGAAGGCTTTTCATCCGTTGCAGGTATTGCTGCTGGTAATAATATTTTTTTACTTGCAGCAATTCTTCTTTGGCAGGAAAATGGCTCTCACTATGCTCCACAATTTCTTTAACAGGCTCATAAATATCTATTTCAATATTGTGTATTGTTTTATGCAACTCATCAAAAGTAGCCCTGTTGTTTTCCATTTTAGCATCCATTACCAGTTCGTTCAGTTCCATCATTTCCATTAAAAAATCGTTGGGCAAAGCAAATTTCTCTTCTTCTTCCAGCAATCCTTTTAGTTGTAATACATATTTGATGGTTTCCTGTTTGTTGCTGAATGTTTTGAATGCCTTATTCAATAAGGCCGATTTTTCCAGGGCTAATTGTTGTTCGGCCTCTCCCGCACCTGTAAAAAAATCCGGATGATATTTTCTGCTCAATTCATAAAACTTCGTTTTTATCAGCCGTATATCCGGTAGCAGGGTTTCTTTTATTTCAAACAGTTCAAAATAATTCATCCAAATAAATTTTACATTGCAAGCAAAATTACTTTTTGTATGAAGATAGGCCTTATCAAAGAAGGAAAAATACCTGCCGATAACAGGGTGGCGCTAACACCGGCACAATGTAAATGGCTGGTTAAACATATACCTGATATTACTATAAAGGTTCAGTCTTCTGAAACAAGATGCTTTACCAATGACGAATACGAGGCTGCGGGTATTGAAGTGGCGGAAACCGTGGCCGATTGCGATATCTTATTAGGTATTAAAGAAGTGCCAATACCTTTATTGGTGGAAGGAAAAACGTATTTGTTTTTTTCGCATACCAAAAAGAAGCAACCATATAACAGGGCTTTATTTAAAAGTATGATGGAAAAAAAGATCACGCTTATTGATTATGAGTGTTTAGAACATGAAGATGGGCAACGTGTTATAGGCTTTGGTTTTTTTGCAGGTATTGTAGGGGCTCATAATGGCATAATGTGTTATGGTAACAGAACCGGAGAGTACCGGCTGGACAGGGTTTTTAAAGTAAAAGATTACCGTGAACTGATTCATACCTATTTCGGATTAAAAATACCTAATATAAAAATAGCGGTTACCGGTAGCGGAAGAGTGGCGCATGGCATATTAGAGATTATGAATTTATTGGGTATTCACGAAGTGGAGCCGGATGAATACCTTGAAAGAAAATTCAATTATCCTGTATATGTGCAATTGAAAGGGCAAGAACTATATACGCACAAAGAATTGAAGACCTATAAAAGAGAACACTTTCATGAGCATCCGGAAGAGTACAGGAGCCGTTTTTTGCCATATACAAAATGTACCGATATTTTAATGAATGGCATATACTGGGATACCAAAATGCCCAGGTTATTTGCGCAAGAAGATATTGATGAGCATTTCGCCATTCAAACAATAGCAGATATTACAGATGATGCTTTGGGCTCGGTGCCCATTAATTTAGGCGACCAGAAAATAGAAGACCCCGTATACGGCGTGGATAAAAAAACAAAACAAAAAACGGCACCATACCTGCCTGGTAGTATAGATATAATGGCGGTTGGTAACCTGCCTAACGAATTACCAAGAGATGCCAGTCGCTATTTTGGAGAACAACTGATAAAATATGTATTAGAAGACTTGTTAAAGGGTAATAACGATATTATACATAGGGCAACTATGCTCACAAAAGGAGCATTAATGCCACACTATCATTATTTAAGTGAATATGCACATGGTGAGTGATAATTTGTAATTTCAGCCAGCAACAGTAAAGTATTATGTATAATGTTCCTTATTTTAAAGCTGCAAACCACGAAGAAGTACTTGCTTTTATGAAAGCACACCCTTTTATAATGCTTTGTGGTATTGGAGAAGATGGTTATCCTGTAGCAACGCATATACCTGTTTTAATAGAGCTGCGAGAGGGCCAGGTTTTTTTATTGGGCCATATGATGCGTAAACAGCAACATACTTTTTGCTTTACACACAATAAGCTGGCGCTTGCTGTTTTTACCGGAGAGCACAGTTATATCAGCGCTTCATGGTATGCCAACCCCAATGTTGCCAGTACCTGGAATTACAAGGCTGTACATGCAAAAGGCCTGTTAAGGTTTTTAAATGAACAAGAACTATACAATATTTTGGTTAAGTTAACAGACCATTTTGAAGGCAGCAAAGATTCGCCTGCTGCTGTTGCCAATATGCAGGAAGAATATATTGCCAACAATATGAAAGCAATTGTTGCTTTTGAGGTGGCAGTTACAACTATAGATCATGTATTTAAGATGAGCCAGAATAAAAATCTTACCGATCACGAAAATATAATCAGGCATTTACAGGAAGGCGATGCGCAACAACAGTACCTTGCAACACAAATGCAACAACAAAAAGACCAATCGTTCTAATATGAAGAAATACATGATAGCTGTGGCAATATTTGTTATATGCAGCAGCATGCTCGGTAAAAACCAGATGCAGAAAGATACATTCGATTATGAAGGCCACCGGGGTTGTAGAGGCCTGATGCCGGAAAATACCATACCCGCATTTATTAATGCGGTACGTTTGGGTGTAACTACTTTAGAAATGGATGCCGTAATATCTAAAGACAAACAGGTAGTGATCAGCCACGAGCCCTTCTTTAACCACGAGATCACCACTAAACCTGATGGCAGTTTTATTACAGAGGCCGAGGAAAAGCAATACAATATTTACCAGATGAATTACGATGAGGTAGTAAAGTATGATGTAGGTATGAAGCCTCATACAAGGTTCCCTCAGCAAAGAAAAATGCAGGCAATAAAACCTTTATTGAGTAAAGTAATTGATAGCGTGGAAGCCTTTTGCAAAGAGCAACATATTCCTCCTCCGCAATACAATATTGAAACCAAAAGTGAAGTAAGAACTGATAATGTTTATCACCCCGAACCTAAAGAGTTTGTAGACTTGATCATGCAGATTATAAAAGAAAAAAAAATAGAACAACGGGTAATTATTCAATCATTTGATATCAGAACTTTGCAGTATGTAAATAAAAAGTATTCTAAAGTAAAAACATCTTACTTATACGAACCAACAGGGTACAAGAGTTTGTTAGACAGGTTGAGGGATTTGGGTTTTATTCCAACCATATATTCGCCCGTATATACACAGGTAACACCGGAATTGGTTGAAGAATGTAAGCAATACAAAATGAAACTCATTCCATGGACAGTGAACGATATTGAAACGATGCAATCACTGAAAAAAATGGGTGTAGATGGACTGATATCGGATTATCCTAATATGTTTCAACTGATCCGATAGTTATTATTTATGAAAACAACTTTCTTTCCTATCCACACCTGTGTATAAACTGTGTTAGGTTTTTTCAGTGATTAAAAATTAAATTTGGATTGGAAGGTTAGTAAAACGAAATATCCGTATTCAATAACTTAAAAGCGAACCGATTTGACTGACACAATTATTAGCCTTGACTCAGTGAACCCAATTGAGTTTTTCGGCACCAACAATGGAAAATTAGATTTGCTTAAAAAGAAGTTCCCGCTACTAAAGATCTTATCAAGAGGCACACAAATAAAACTAAGCGGCGCTCCTGAACAAATAGAAAATGCCAAAGAAAAAATAGAGCTGATCATTCAATACCTGGAAAGAAACGGGCATTTAAGCGAAAACTATTTTGAACAGATTTTGGGGGGTGATGATGCAGAAACGGTAGACAATTTTGTAGACCGCAACCCTAACGACATATTAGTGTTTGGCCCTAATGGTAAAACCGTTCGTGCAAGAACGGCTAATCAAAAGAAAATGGTGCAGGCTGCAGATAAGAACGATATTGTATTTGCCATTGGCCCGGCGGGTACAGGTAAAACGTATACAGCAGTGGCATTGGCAGTAAGGGCACTGAAAAATAAAATGGTAAAAAAGATTATTTTAACCAGGCCTGCAGTAGAAGCAGGCGAGAGCCTCGGTTTTTTACCAGGCGATTTAAAGGAAAAAATAGACCCTTATTTGAGGCCCCTGTACGATGCCCTGGATGATATGATACCTGCCGATAAACTGGGTTATTATATGACCACCAGGACCATTGAAATTGCACCGTTGGCATATATGCGCGGCAGAACACTTGATAATGCCTTTATTATTTTAGACGAATCGCAAAATACCAACGATCTGCAGTTGAAAATGTTCCTAACACGTATTGGCGCTAATGCAAAAGCCATTATTACCGGTGATCCAACACAAATAGATCTTCCGAGAAACCAACACAGCGGTTTGGAGAAAGCCATCCGCATCCTGCAGAATATTGATGGTATTGCCCACGTTGAACTGAATGAAGAAGATGTGGTACGCCACAGATTAGTAAAACATATCATCAAAGCATACGAGAAAGAGCATGAGCGTTTAGAACAATTACAGGGCAATTATCCTCAAAAACAACAACATTAAAGGCGTAAACAAGTTTGATTTTACCTTTAGACACACAGATTATATTATTTTTGAGGGATTAATTTAATTGTTCGTTTATGAAAAAGCTGATTTTAGTTGTATTATTTGCTCAGTTTCTACTTGTACAGTCGTTTGCCCAGATACAGCAAAGGCCTGCGGGTACTATACGTACTGCCAAAAAACCTGTTACCAGTACTTCTAAAACTCCTGCTTATACACCTACTATTAATCCCGCTTCAAAGAATATTGTATACCAGTATATTGATACTTTATTCCCTAACAGCGAGAATCATTTCCCATTAATTGGCAACGTAGGTATTGGCACCAATGCCCCGCAAGCTGCTTTGGAAATAAAACGTAATGCCGGAGACACCAGGAAGAAAAATTTTTTATTGCAGTTAAGTAATGAATGGTCTCCTAACGGGCAGAACGAACCGAGCATTATGTTTTCTAATGGTGATAACAGTAGCCCCGGCAGTGTAAGTTACTGGTCAGTTGGGGCAAGAGTGTCTGGCGATAAAACGCTGAATACCCCCCAAACATTCAAATTCTGCTTCAAAGCACCGGGTAGTAATTATGAGCAGGAATATATGTCTATCAATTCTTACGAAGGAAGGGTAAGGATTGGAGATGTGAACGACCTGGTAGACGGGTATAAATTATTTGTTGAACAAGGTATTTTAACTGAAAAAGTAAAAGTAGCCATTAAAAACTCCGACGATTGGTACGATAATGTATTTAAACCCACTTATGCATTAAGGCCTATAAACGAGTTGGAAACTTATATTAAAACACACAATCATTTACCTGATGTGCCCTCTGCTGACGAAGTGGTAAAAAATGGCATTGAATTGGGAAGTATGAATGCGGTGCTGCTGAAAAAAATTGAAGAGAATACATTATATATTATTCAGCTTAAAAAGGAGTTAGATGCAGCCAAAGCTGAGATAAATGAATTGAAAAAATCTAAGAAGAAACATTAATCTTCTGCATTGAATATTTAAAAGCCGCCTGAATTTTCAGGCGGCTTTTGTTTGTAGTATTACGTATGAATATTAGCCTATAAACTTTTAAGAGCCTGTATTCTTTCCCATCTTGTGCGTATACCTTCATTCGCCAGGTGAAGAAAATGATCTGCCTGTTCAGGGTAATTGTTTTTAATGGTGGCAAACCTGTTTTCATGATACATGAATTCATTCAGTTCAACTGAAGGCTCTTTACTATCAATTGTAAACCTGCTTCCTTGTGGTTTGGTCGGATTAAATCTGAATAATGGCCAATAACCAGATTTAACGGCAAGGTCTTGTTGATCTAACCCATGGCACATATCGTAACCATGAGCAATACAGTGGCTATAAGCTATTATAATTGACGGGCCAGGAAATGCTTCTGCCTCTAAAATTGTTTTCAACGCATGCATGTCGTTGGCGCCCATTGCAATGGTTCCCACATAAGCACTTCCATGAGCAATGGCCTGCATGGCAAGGTCTTTTTTTCCTGTTGCCTTGCCTTTTACAGAGAATTTAGCACTGGCTCCTAAAGGTGATGATTTTGATTTTTGTCCGCCTGTATTAGAATACACTTCTGTATCCAACACAAGTATGTTAATGTTTTCTCCGGTAGAAAGCACATGATCTAATCCGCTAAAACCAATATCATAAGCCCAGCCATCACCACCAATGATCCAAACACTTTTTTGTTCTAAGAATGTTGCCAGTTGCAACAACACTTTCGCTTGCGGTTTATTAATGGTTCTTAAAATATTTTTTAATTGATGAACATATTTGCGTTGAACGATTAATTCGCCTTCTGTAGTTTGAAGATTGTTTACAATAGTGTCTGTTAATTCTGTTCCAACATCATCACGCAATTCTTTCAATAAAGAAGCTGCATAATTACGTTTCATGTCTGTAGCCAGTTTGATACCTAAACCAAATTCAGCGTTGTCTTCAAACAATGAGTTAGCCCAGGCCGGTCCTAAACCCTGATTGTTTTTAGTCCATGGAGTTGTTGGTAAGTTGCCACCGAAAATGGATGAACAACCTGTTGCATTCGCAACCAACATCCTATCACCAAATAGTTGCGTTAACAATTTAATGTAAGGTGTTTCGCCACAACCACTACATGCACCGGAGAATTCGAATAATGGTTCATAGAATTGAGAACCTTTTACTGTATTTCTATTCACTCTTTCTCTATCTAAATCAGGAAGCGATAAGAAGAAATCCCAATTCTTACTTTCTGTTTCTTTCAATGGTAGCACTTCCTGCATGTTGATGGCTTTATGGCCGACTTGCGTTTTACTTTCTATCGGACAAGCTTCAACGCATAAGTTACAACCTGTACAATCTTCTACTGAAACTTGTAAAGTATATGCTTCTGCATCTTTAAAAAATTCTTTACCAATTGGTGCTGTATGTTTGAAGAAATCAGGAGCATCTTTCAACAATTCACTGTTATATACTTTCGGACGAATTGCTGCATGCGGACAAACAAAGAAACATTTACCACATTGAGAACATAAACTAGGATCCCAAACAGGAACCTGATCTGCAATATTTCTTTTTTCAAATTTTGTGGTGCCTGAAGGATAAGTCCCATCTGCAGGGAAAGCACTCACCGGTAATTCATCACCTTCACCCGCAATAATTCTTGATAAAACTTTTTGAACAAAATCAGGTGCTTCACCGGAAATGGCCGGATTGATTTCTTTATTACCGATCGCAAAAGTTGAATAATCTATCAATGCTAAATTTTCCAGCGCTTTATCTACTGCGTTGTAATTTTTCTTTACAACCTCTTCACCTTTTCTGCCATATGTTTTCTTAATGGCATTTTTAATATATGTAATGGCTTCATCTTTCGGCATTACATTAGAAATAGCAAAGAAGCATGTTTGTAAAATAGAATTGATTCTGGAACCCATGCCTGTTTCTTTCGCTACTTTAGAAGCATTGATGGCGTAGAGTTTCAGCTCTTTCTCGATAATTTCTTCCTGAATTTTTTTAGGCAGATGATGCCATAATTCTTCTGTTGGGTATGGAGAGTTCAATAAAAATGTCGCACCATGTTGCGCATCTTTCAGAATATCATATTTCTCCAAATAATTAAAGTGATGACAGGCAACGAAATTTGCTGAATTGATTAAATATGTTGATTGTATAGATTTTGAACTGAACCGTAAATGCGATACAGTTAATGAACCGGATTTTTTAGAATCGTACACAAAATATCCTTGCACATGATTCTCTGTAACATCACCAATAATTTTAATGGTGTTTTTATTGGCGCTTACAGTACCATCTGCACCCAATCCAAAAAACAATCCTCTGAACAAATGCTGATCTTCTAAATTGAAATTTTTGTTGTATGCTAAACTTGTATGGGTAACATCATCATCAATACCAATGGTGAAACTGTTTTTTGGTTTGTCTTTTTTCAATTCATCAAAAATAGCTATCACCATTGCCGGATTAAATTCTTTAGAAGCCAAGCCATAACGGCCACCGATCACAGTTGGCATGGCACCATTCCATGAAGCATGTAAAGCATTGATTACATCCATATACAATGGTTCACCTATCGCACCGGTTTCTTTGCAACGATCTAATACTGCAATGTTCTTAACTGTTTCAGGTAATACTTTAATAAAATGATTTATAGAGAACGGTCTGTATAGATGAATTTCCAGCACACCCACTTTTTCATCGCGGTGCTGTAAGTAATCAACTGTTTCTTGAACTGCGCCTGTGCCAGAACCCATCATGATGATGATATTCTCTGCTTTAGGATGGCCATGATAATTGAATAATTTATAAGAGCGACCAGTTAATTGTTCAAATTGTTGCATAGCAGTTTCTACATGTTGCGGAACATTCCAATGGTATTGGTTTGCGGCTTCTCTGCTTTGAAAGAATACATCAGGGTTTTGTGCAGTACCACGAATGAACGGAGCATCCGGATTTAATGCACGTTGTCTGTGTCGGGCAACTGCTTCATCATTGATCATCGCTTTGATTACTTCATCAGGAATGATTTTTACTTCATTCAATTCATGCGAAGTACGGAAACCATCAAAAATATTTAAGAACGGAATGCTTGAATTTAAAGTGGCTGCAGTAGAGATCATCGCCATATCGTGTGCCTGCTGCGGACTATTACCAAACAACATAGCAAAACCGGTTGAACGTACAGCCATCACATCACTATGATCGCCAAAGATCGATAATGCATGTGTTGCCAATGCTCTTGCTGCAATATGAAAAACAGTAGGAGTTAATTCTCCGGCTATTTTATACATATTAGGTATCATCAGCAATAAACCTTGAGAGCAGGTAAAAGTAGAGGCCAGCGCTCCTCCCTGTAAAGCGCCGTGAATAGCGCCGGCAGCACCGGCCTCACTTTGCATTTCAATTACCTTGGGCACTTCTCCATAGATATTGGTTTTTAAATCGCTGCTCCATTCATCGGCAAATTCTCCCATAGGAGAAGAAGGCGTAATGGGATAAATGGCACAGACCTCGCTTGTTTTGTAAGCAATATAAACGGCTGCTTCATTGCCGTCCATTACAACGGCTTTTTGTTGGGCTGGTTTGCTTGTAATGTTTTGGGTAAGAGATGCGTTAACAGCTTCCATAATACAGGTTTTATGAAATTAATGCTGCAAGCTGTAATGAAATGAGCATTGAAAAGATGATTAACGTCAGCTATAGAAATGATTTATACCGCTTTGCCATAAGAAGAACCATTTATTTAAATTAAAAAAGCCTCAAGAATAATATTTATTCCGAGGCTCTACAATACGGAGTAATTAGTAATTCTTATTGCTGAACTACTTTTGATCTGAGCGACTCAACCAGGTTAGCAACACTTACTAAAGCTGGGTTACTCGTAGTAACTCCATTTTTAGCGGCTCCTTTCACTAAATCATTTTCAAATGCGTTGAAATCACTGTTGTCGGCTTTCATATTCATGCGAGCATTTTGTGCCGGATCATGAGCTGCAACCATAGATTTTCCCCCGTAAGTAAAGTTTTTTGCTCCTGTTGCAACAGCAACAAAATCGGTAAGATTTTTGCTTAAGGCCATAAAACCGGAATAATTGTTTTTGCCCACTTCAGATAGCAGTACTGTAAAATGACCATTTATGGCAGTGTCTCCTGCAATTACAAAAATGGTACTGTCAATAATAGATCTGATCAATAATCTGCCTTTTTCTATAGTGGTTCCCGCCGAACCTGTAGGGTCTGCAACTAAAGTTGTTCCTCCTAAAGAGTCATACAAAGTTGGCTTTACAGCATCGCTCGTTTTTTTACAAGCATTTAAGCTTAATAAGGATACTGCAAAGAATGTTGCTGCCAAAATGATAGATAATTTTTTCATAGTTTGATTTTTATTTAAAATAGAAATTTGAAGTATTTAGTAACGGAAGATGAACTTGTATAACCGGCAGGGCATCCGCTTTGTAATTGTTGCTCGGTAGGTTTGAATCTTTGCGATGGATAATGTAATGCTGTGGCGAAATTGTTTGCAATGGTATCTGCATTCGCCATAGAAGGATAAAAAGTAAAAACGGCAATTTTTGTTTCAGGATTAACCAACACATGTGTAATACCTTTTTGTTTATACAACCAATCTGTAATGGTAGAAACATCTTTAGCATCTATATTCTGTTTAATGTCAATCCTTGCCATTGCAATCACCGAAGAAGCCGGAACCCTGTCTTTTGTTACATAATAAATATGTATCGCCAATGTTAATATCAGCAATACAGCAACGGTATACATTGCTCTAAGCATTTTTTTGGTTTTTGAAGTAGGCATATCTCTTAGAATTAGCTTTATTATCATTACATACGATGCTTTTATAGTGTTGGATTTTTAAAGCCAAAAATTTTTTTTAACCCTTAATTGTTAGAATAACTATTTTTATCAGAAGAACAGTTTCAATTTGTTATCCGAAAAAAAATATACAGAAGAAGAATTGGTGATACTCTTGCAGCGGCAAAACAAAACTGCATTTTCTTATTTATATGAGAATTATGCAGCTGCATTGAATGGAGTTGTTTTTAAAATGGTGGAAGATGAGGCCCTTGCAGAAGATATTTTGCAGGAAGTATTTATTAAGATATGGAATAACATCGGTTCTTACGATAAATCAAAGGGAAGATTGTTTACCTGGATGCTACAAATAGCCCGAAATCTTACTATAGACATTATGCGCAGCAAAGGCTATAAAAAACAATCTCAAATCTCAGGCGATGAAAATTCCGTAACTAATATATCGGGCAGGGATTCGGGGATTGAAAAATTAGATGCAATAGGTATAGATAAACAGATCATGAACTTAAAACCCGAGTATCGTATTTTAATTGATATGGCTTATTTTAAAGGCTATACGCAAGATGAAATTGCCAAGTTATTAAACATACCTTTAGGAACTGTAAAAACAAGAATTAGAAATGCCATTCTTGAACTTAAAAAAATGATGACTTAAGTGGATGTAAACGAAATCATATCATCTGGTATACTGGAACTTTATGTTGCAGGTCTCACTTCTGAAGAAGAGAACGCCCAGGTATTGCAATGGAAAAAGCAATATCCTGCTGTTGCTGATGCTTTAAACGCTATTGAAGAAAGTATTGAAGCCTATGCACAGGCACAATCTATAACACCTTCTTCATCTGTAAAAGAAAAAATATTTTCCTCTATTCATAGCGAGGAGCAAAATGTTCAAAGTATAGAATTAACAGAATCAATCCATAAAGTTAGAAGCATAAAACCTTATTGGCAATGGGTTGCAGCTGCATCTGTTATATTGTTTATTGCAAGCGGCACTTTGAATATTATGTTTTATCAACAATACAATTCTTTAAATAATAATCTTCAGCAAACACAACAGGAATTGGCAGATGCAAGATCGAATATGGATATGATGAAGAATGATATGAATGTTGTACAGAGTAAGTACAGCGAACCTGTTATGTTGAAAGGCATGAACGAAACGCCCGATGCTGTTGCGAAAATATTTTGGGTGAAAAATACCGGAGATGTTTTTGTTGATCCCAGCAATCTGCCTGCTATTCCTTCGGGTAAACAATTTCAATTATGGGCTATTGTAGATGGCAAACCCGTTGATGCCGGAATGATCATTACCACTGATAAAAACAAACGATATCATATTCAAAAAATGAAATCATTTGGCAAAGCACAAGCGTTTGCCATTACCATAGAAAAAGAAGGTGGCAGCCCAACTCCAACAATGGAGAAAATGGTTGTAATGGGAAAATTGTAGTTCCTTAGATTCCTCTTTCACTCAAAAAATCTAAAAAAATTTAAATCTTTAAATCCAAACTTTTTCATTCATCGTAGGTATTTGAAACAATCATTATTCAAAATCAAAATCTACATTATGAAAAAAGTTTTTAGATTATTCACTGCTGCATTTATTACATTATTTGCACAAGTTTCTTTTGCACAAATGGCCATGGAAAAAACTGTTGAAGTTGGCGGTGCTCCTATGTATCCCAGTAAAAACATCGTTGCCAATGCGGTTAACAGTAAAGACCATACAACATTAGTGGCAGCTGTAAAAGCAGCCGGACTTGTTGAGACCTTACAAAGCGCTGGCCCTTTCACAGTATTTGCACCAACCAATGCAGCATTTGATATGTTGCCAAAAGGCACTGTTGAAAATTTAGTTAAACCTGAAAACAAAGCAACATTAACTACCGTATTAACTTATCATGTTGTGGCAGGTAACTACGGATCTTCAGAAATTATGAAATTAATTAAGGAAGGAAAAGGTAAAGCAGAATTAAAAACAGTACAAGGTGAACAATTATCCTTAATGATGAAAGGAAAAAATTTAATGATTATGGATGCTAAAGGTGGTGTAGCTACTGTAACCATTAAAGATGTTAACCAAAGTAATGGTGTAATACATGTAATTGATCATGTTTTGATGCCATAACAATTTTACTATCCAACATACCTGTTGAAAATACCTGTATTATTTTATAAAATCCTGTATCGATAAAAAACTGAAACCTCGAAGCAATTTTACTTCGGGGTTTTCTAATGCCATATAGCTGTGTATTGATTTATTGTGCTGCCGGCGAAAACAATCCATGAAAATTAAATAATTGTTATATGTGTGTTTTTATTTTATTATTTTATTATTACCGATAGATTAAATAAGGCTTATACAGGTCTCATCAAAAACTATGGTTGAGTTGCACTTATAGTTTTGCAGTGATTAAAATTCACTTAAGCAAGAATTAAAACCAACTTAACCATATGCAAGCTTATTGTAGAAATTTCTTCTTCGCACTTCTCGCAACGCTTATTGTAAACATTTGTTCTGCAGGCGTTATTAAGGGGAAGGTGACAGACGCTTTTACCGGAGAACCATTGGTAGGGGCTACGGTAAAATTAGCCAATACAAAATTTAAAACCATTGTAAAGCTGGATGGTACTTTCAATTTTCCAAACGTACCCAAAGGCGTTTACAGCATTGAAATAGTGTACGCAGGTTACACAATTAAACCGCAAAGCATTACACTTGTTACAGATGAGGAAGTGAAATCTGTTAGTTTTAAAGTTGAATCTTCAACAGCGGAAATTGAATCTGTTACCGTTTCAACCAAAACACATAAAGGAGATGATATAGGTGCCAGAAGGATTGAAAAAATAGCCGACCCTATTCTAAATGTACTATCGGCAAAAACAATACAATTGCTGCCAGATATTACAGTGGCTAATGCTTTGCAAAGAGTAAGCGGGGTTACTATTGAAAGAAGTAATTCCGGTGAAGGGCGTTATCCGATTATAAGAGGAATGGAAAAAAGGTATATCAATACGCTTATTAACGGTATTAAAATACCAAGCCCGGACAATAAAAATAGATTTATCCCACTTGACCTTTTCCCTTCAGAACTTTTAGAGAGATTGGAGGTAAGTAAAAGTTTAACGCCTTCTATGGAAGGAGATGCTATTGGTGGTACCATTAACCTGGTGATGAAAGATGCACCGAACAAATTCCTCTTTCAGGCCAATGGTTCTCTGGGTTATAATACAACCTTCTTAACCGACAGGTATAACAAATTCAGTACTGTTGCTATTAATAAACTGTCTCCTGCCGAAATAATGGGCAGCAGTTATAAGGCTACATTCAGAGATTTTAATGTAAATCATTTAAACTATAGCAATGTAAATGCGCCGGTTAGCAATACTTTGGGGCTAAGTATAGGGGATAGGTTTGGTAAAAATAAAAAATTTGGATTCATATTATCAGGAAGTTATCAAAGCATTTATAAGGGCATTACTTCTAATTTCTTTTTGCCGGCCTCTCAACCCGGTTTGTATAATATACCATTGTTCTCAGATCTTCAATTAAGAAAATACTCTACACAAAGCAAAAGACTGGGATTAACGGGCAAACTGGATTATAAAATCAATGCACATAACAAACTTTCACTAACTACCACTTTTGTTCGTTTAGACGATTACCAAACCAGGATGGTTTGGGATACGGTAGCATTGAACTCATTGGTGGATAACTGGCAGAGAAGTACCTGGCAATACCAGTCCATTTACAACAATACTTTACAAGGCATTCATCATTTGACCCCAACAACAACGTTTGACTGGAGCCTGGTATACTCTATAGCCAACAATCATATCCCTGACCAGGCGCAATTCATTCATGAATACCCAATTGTTGCTACCTCTTTGTCAGGCGATAAACTGCAAAAAATGAGTCGTATCTGGTCACATAACAGCGACCAGGATTATGCCGCATATGCCAACATGACGAAACGTTTAAACAGTGTGTTCGATTTGAAATTTGGAACATTAATAAGGAGTAAAACAAGAGACAATTTGTATCATTCTTATACTTTGACTCCACTATCGGGTGAGTTATATACGAATATTAATAATGCTATTTATAATGATCCCCCCAATCCTGGCCAGCCGGTTGTGAGCGGTAATAATTATACTTTTCGCGAAAACATTAGCGCATTCTATATACAAGGCAGGTGGCAGGTAGCTAAAGCATTAGAAGCGTTAGGTGGCTTCCGCTACGAAAATACATACCAACACTATGAAACGCAGCTACTTCCAGCCGTTGCTGCACGCGAAGGCACGATTAAATACGGCGATTTGTTGCCAAGCATGCAATTAAAATATGCACTGACAAAAAATGAAACGCTTCGATTCTCTTATTACAGAGCATTGGCAAGACCGGGTTTTGCAGAAATGATTCCTGATGGACCGGATGGTGAATTTTTTAAAGAACAGGGGAATCCGGCAATGTTAAATCATTCTGTGGCTGATAACCTGGATCTGCGCTACGAATATTATTCAAAAGCAGCCGATCAGGTATTATTAGGAGTGTTCTATAAAAATATTCAAGATCCCATTGAAATCAGCACTGTTAAACCTGCTCCCAATGTAAATAGCCTTTATTTAATGCCAACAAATAGCCCTAAGGCAACCAATTATGGGTTTGAAGCGGTGGTAACAAAATATTTTGGTGCCTTTGGTGTTTCTGCCAACTATACATACACACAATCCCGCATTAGCAAAGACAGTCTTTTGTATTCTGACAGAGGGCAGACTGGCGGAAGTGTATTGACTTATAAATCTGAAACAAGGCCATTACAAGGTCAATCCAACCATACCGGTAACCTGTCATTAATGTATAAGAACCCTAAAATAGGATTAGATATCCAGGCAGCGTTGGTATATACGGGAGAAAGAATTGTGTTTATTAGCCCGTATTATGGACTGAACTATTGGCAATCTCCTTTAACGCAATTGGATCTTTCTTTTGAAAAAAGAGTTATTAAGGGATTGACTGTTTTTGGCAAGATCAATAACCTTACAAATGCTCCGTACGAATTGTCGCTTCATCAATCGTACAACAAATATTTAACATCCAGCGGATCCAGGCCTTTAGCATTGCAAACAGATCCCGATAACAGGATTATTGTTCAAAAAGATTATTATAAGATCTCTTATTTGTTTGGCTTGAGATATAAACTTTAAAAACTAACTCAATTGATAAAAATGAAAAAGATTGTTTCAATACTTAATGTGCTTACGGCAATTATTGTATTATCATCCTGTACAAAGAGCCAGGATAGTAAAGACCTATCGCAGGCTGTAAAACCTATTGTAGCTCCCATTAGTGATACGGCTTGTTTAAGCGGATCGGTTAAAGGCACGATGCTGGCCGGTAAAACATACAATGTTTGTGGAGATATTTTTGTGAACGCCGGTGATACCCTGATTATCCAGGAAGGCGTAACCGTGAATTTTAAAGGAAGTGGTACGCCGGTAGGCTTAGGGGTGCAAGGCGTTTTATTATGTTTGGGAACAAAAGACAAACCCATTTGGTTAACAAAACCAGGAGTTACTAAAACAGACCAGTTAGGAGCTAACCCGGATTTGGACCCAGCCTTGAAAGGCCAGTGGACAGGTATTACCGGCGCAACCAATTGCCCGTTAATGGCCATTAAATGGACACATATTGAATTTGGCGGAGGAACGATAAGCGCAGCGATGAAAACCTTTACCGGAGGTGCAAGCCCTTACCCGTTATATTTTGCCAACCCTGCAGGAACATTTGTTTTGGAAGATTCATGGGTATACGGAAGTGTAGATGATCCTTTTCGTATTAACGGTGGAAAAATTCATGTGATGCGTAATACATTTGAAAAATGTGGTTATACCGGAGGGGAAGCCATGAATTCTAAAGCAGGAACTGTTGGTGATTATGCGTACAACCTTTGTATTGGAATGGCAACCAATGGTCCTAAAATGTCAAACATCAATGTATTACCGGGTGTTCCTTCAACGGTTGTAAATTGTTATAACAATACAATTGTAAACTGCGGTTACAGAAGAAATGCTACCGGTCGCGGCGGCTCTATTAATTACGAACAGGGTGCAGCGGGGTTAGCCTACAATAATTTAATTGTTAACTGCAAGTTTGGGTTACGTATTGTGCAAAATCCAATTGCCGATACAGCCAATATCAGGTACGGATATAACTGGTATTATGGTGATTCAACTTCTGTATGCAGTCAATTCATTCCTTCATTATCTGTTAGTACAGCCATAAGCCTTCCGCAGGAAACGGATGTCCCCAAGCCTTCTACTTATTTACCGGCAGGATGGAAAGTGGGTGATGTATATACAGCTCCTGCATCATTAAATGGAGCCAATAATCCTCAGTTTATTAATGCTCCTGTTCCATTACCCGCGGGGTTGCAATTAAGAGATATATCTGTAGTAGGGAGTTACAATTTTGCATTAAAGTCAACATCTCCTTGTATTGGTGTGGGCTATACTAAATTTTCTCCTGTTGCATCTGTAATAGTGGATCCAGTATATGGTGCAACAGAAATTACACCTCCGGGAAAAGATATAGGATGTTATCAAAGCAATGGTAGAGGTAATCAGCATTAATTTTATTATATATAGGATCTTCCATACAGGAAACTTAAATTCAGTGTGAATGGTTATTATGAAAAAAATAGCGCTTGTTTTATTGTGCAGCTTTGCTTTAAGTGGCTATGCGCAGGAGAATGTAAAGCATTTCATCTTTACATCAGATGTTCATTTTGGTTTGGTAAAAGAGCAGTTCAGAGGGCAAAAGAATGTGAGTGCGGCTGTTGTGAATGAATCAATGGCAAAGGCTATGAACGGCTTGCCGCAATTAGCCCTGCCTGGAGATTCATTGGTAGCTGCCGGTGAAACCATAAAATATATAGAGGCAGTGATTATTACCGGCGATCTTGCTAACAGGCAGGAAGAAGGAATACAAAGCGCAGCAACATCCTGGCAACAATTCTCAGAAGTTTATTTTAAACAATTGCATTTGCAGAAAAACAATGGCCAGCCATCGTCTCTCTATTTAACGGCAGGCAATCACGATGTTAGTAATGCTATAGGGTACCATAAGAAAATGCTGCCCACTACCGATGCTACAGCTTATATTGGTATCTATAATAGCATGATGCATCCCTCAATGCCTAAAACAGTAAATACTTTTGATTATTCTGTTGATAAAGTACATTATTCAAAAGATATTAATGGTATTCATTTTCAGTTCATCAACCTCTGGCCGGATAGTGCAGAAAGGGTATGGATGGAAAAAGACCTGGAGAAAATACCAGCTAAAACCCCGGTATTGATTTTCGCACATTCAA
This sequence comes from Sphingobacteriia bacterium, assembly GCA_017304675.1. GTDB lineage: Bacteria > Bacteroidota > Bacteroidia > Chitinophagales > Chitinophagaceae > CW01. The sequence continues at coordinate 61,722 of JAFKLS010000018.1, read as the reverse complement.
TACCTGATGTGGAAGCACGCTTCTTTAAAAACCCAAACGGCAATCATTCCATCAATGCAGCAGACCGGTTTGAGAATCTAATGGAAGAAGTATTTAAAGATGGAATGCTGGTAAACGATGCGGCAGTTATTGAACAAAAAGCCTGGGCCGATTTTTTACGAAAGCATCAAAACATTAAAGCTTATTTTCATGGGCACAACAATCACACAGAGTATTATACATGGAGCGGGCCGGAACATAATGTTGCTTTAAATTGTATAAGGGTAGATTCTCCCATGAAAGGCAAATTATCGGCCAAAAATGAATCGCAGTTATCTTTCGAGCTTATCAGTATCGATTCAAATAAAAAAATACTTACTGTTAGAGAGTGTTTATGGAATAACAATGGAGACGGATCTGTTAAATGGGGAGCCAGTACTCATATTACGCTTTAATCAACAGGCAAACATTATATAAAGAAGAGCTTTGATTCACTGTCAAAGCTCTTCTTTTTTTTCATGGGTAGTATGCATTAACCATCCTGCCACTCTTAAAAGGAGAGTACACATTTTACACAGATATTCCTGCCCATATTATAAATACCATAATGGCCATTAGGTGATTGTTGATAATGTTCAAGATATTTTAGCCGGCTTAAATTAGACTGATAAGCCTTATCTAACAAATTATTCACCTGTAACAATAGTTGTGCTGTATGGTTTTTAGAATATGGAATCGTAGCAGATATACCTGTGTTGAATAATACATAACCCTGTGTTGGCGTTTCCGTATTGTTCAATGCCAAATACCTATTCTGCATTGCAGATAACTCCATTTCCATTTTAGGTTGAAGAGAAAATGAATGCTCCTGAATTGGATGCATGGTATAGCTGATGGCACTGAGTAATTTTGCAGGAGGAATAAATGGCAGGTACTCTCCGTTAATGCCTTTGTGCGTGTAAATGTTTTTTCTATTGAACCCGTAAACAATTGCCAAACTATTATCCCATCTGAAAGCGCTTATCTTCTTCGGGTGCAACGCAATCCATATTTCAGCACCGTAGAGTTGTGCAGTAGATTGTTGATATTGAAAAGTTTTGTTGCCCTGTGCATCAGTTACTGCATTACCATTTACATCTACTACCATACTTTGATAAATATAGTTTTGAATATGATTGTTGAATAAATTCACTTCCGCAGAAAAATCTGCAAAGCGTGCCATCAGGCCTATATCTTCCTGTAACGAGAACTCTGCATTAAAACCGGTATTGCCGAGGTAAACAATATGTGCGCCTGGGTCTAATCCGTTAGAAGCCATTTCTGTAATATTCGGAGCACGATATCCTTTGCCTATATTGGCTTTAATACTAATCTGTTTCGTTGCCGCATAAGTAACGCCGATACTTGCCGAGGTGCCTGAAAATTTTTTTCGATATGCATTGAATTGTAATGAAGCACTGGCAGTGTCTGGAACAAACACTTGTTCATCAAACCCATTGGCGGCACTGGTTCTTATATAAAAATCATTCCACTCAACATATCTCATGTCGTAACGGGTACCACCGCTTATTGTCCATTTTTTATATTTCCATTTTGCGAAGAGGTATATGCCGCCGTCGTACAATCTGTAATCAGGAATAGGAAAATCTGTTGCCCGTAGGTTCTTGTTATTTTGCAACATACCATTCATACCAATAGTAGTTTCAAAATTGGCCCACTTCGGCATATTGTATCTTATGCCGTAATTTAATGTGTTTAAACGAACATACATTCCCGGTTGATTTGGCACAGTAGGGTGCGCATATTCTCTGCGGATATTTTGCTGCGCACCAACAAGCATGTCTATATCACCTTTTCTTAATTGGTAAACATGATGAACGTATATTCTGTAGTGCTGAATATGCTGAGATAATGCCGGAATTGTATATGCGTTTAATTCATTATCGCTAACAATTAGCCGGTTTTTTATGCTATCCATATCTCCTTCTTCTGTTTGTTTTGTAAATCTTCTTGATGCAGAGTCTCTGCTTCCATCGGGTATACCTTGCCTGTTATCGTATAAAGTAAAGTTCAGGTTGGTATAGCCTCTTGCAGTGGTATACCCTGCCGATCCGGCAATATGCTTCTCGTTAAAGCCGGTATTGTATACCCTTCCATCTATATTATTTCGGTAATTTTTGGCTATACGAAAAGAGCCTCGTAAAACAAATGATAAATTATTTTTCGATTTTTCTATATTTAAACCATTGCCTATTAAATTATTATTTGTTTGGTACTCGCCGGTGTATTTACCATGCATTTTCCCATCTTTTAGTTGTGGCATTGGTGCAAATAAACTTACTACACCGGCAAGAGCATCGGATCCATACATCAGGCTGGCCGGGCCTTTAATAATTTCGGCTTTTTCAATATTATAAGCATCAACCTCAATGCCGTGCTCATCTCCCCACTGCTGGCCTTCCTGCCGCATACCATCAAACAATGTTAATACACGGTTGTAACCAAGCCCGCGGATAATGGGTTTAGAAATGTTGGGACCCGTTTTAACAGCATGTAAGCCGGGTGCATTTTTAACCAATGCATCAATAATATTGCTTTCTGTTGCCTGTTCAATCTGCTTTGCCGATATACTTACTATCGCAGCAGGGTTCTCTTTTATGCGGGTAGCTTTGGTAACACCGGTAACTACCACTTCATTAATAGTTCTATTGTTTTCGGTAAGATTAATGTGTATTGTAAATTCTTCTTCTGCCTTTACCAGGATTTGTTGCTCAAAATCTTCTGCACCCATATGCAGCACGGACAGAATATATGAACCGGCAGGAATATTGGTTAGCATAAAATGACCGGTACTGTCTGCCATTGTTTTAAAACCGCTTCCTTTTAATTGTATTGCTGCATAGGCAGCAGGCTTATTGTAAATACTGGCGCTTCCTTTAATATTTGCAGTTTGTGCCCGGGCAATAAAAGCCATGCATATTATTAGGGATAGCAGAATGAATCGTTTCATCGTATGTTTTATTAGCAAAAATATAAAGTTAGGTTAGTCTAACAAATATAATTTGAAAAACCTGCTTACATTTGGTATATGTTATCTCAAACGGAAGAGAATTATTTAAAGGCGCTATTCCACCTCACTGAAGAATATGCTGATAAGCCTGAAGCAGGCACCAATGAGTTGGCTGCCATGCTTAATGTAAAGCCGGCTACCGCTAACGATATGCTTAAAAAGCTGAAAGAAAAAAAACTCATTCATTACGAAAAATATGGGAAGATATCCCTCACTTCTCTTGGTAAAAAACAGGCAATAGATATTGTTAGAAAACACAGGCTATGGGAAACATTTCTTTATGAGAAACTGGAATTTACCTGGGATGAAGTACATGAGGTGGCAGAACAATTAGAACATATTCATTCTCCCAAACTCATAGAAAAACTGGAGAAATTTTTAGGGTACCCTTTAATTGATCCGCACGGAGATGCCATTCCCAATGCAAAAGGAGAATTAAAGTTACAGGCCCGTAAAACTTTATCGCAAATAGCTGTTGGCAAAACCTGTAAACTTGTGGCGGTAAGAGATAACAGTGCTACTTTTTTACAATATGTGGTAAGTGTTGGTTTGGGTTTAAGCAGTAAAATAAAAGTACTGAACCGGCAGGAATTTGATGGTACAATGGAAATAGAAGTGAATGGAAAAAAATCGAGCGTAAGCGAACGCTTTGCTAATAATATTTTTGTAGCATAACCTGTACAATGCAACAAAGGCCGTTATTGTTTTCTTTTTAAATAGTCAACCGCTTTTGCCAGTTGCTCGTCTATACCTTGCTGGTAACCCCATATGGTTTGTGTTACTTCTATATCCGGCTTAATACCTGTTCTTTGGGTTTTTTTTCCATTAGGATAATAAACCCCTAATCCCGTTACTACGGTATTAATACTTCCCGGTAACATAATATGGGCAATATTCCCATCGGCGCCAGCGGTAGTAGTACCAAGTGTTTTAGCCGTTGGTGCTTTTTGATAGGCCATTGTTAAAAACTCACCTACACTTATGGTTTTTTCATTAATGAGAATAATGATGTTTCCTTTAAAGGGATTGGCAGATTCGGTAATACCCATATTAGATGCATTGCCAAGTGTAAATACGCCGGGGTATTTGGGTTGTGCACTTGTAAACTTTACAAAGCGGTTCTCTGCAGGCAATATTAGCTTTGCAACAATATCGCCCCCGCCTGTTCCATTTGTTTCATCCTGGTTCTGCCTGTTATCAATAATAAGGCTCTTTGCTTTTGATATAAATGATTTTAGTGCTAAGCTGTCTGCTCTTTTAAATTTGCCAAGATTCACGTAACCGATCTCCTCTTCCAACATACAGAACGCGCTGTCTTTTTGATAACTGAAAAAAGGAGGAGCTAAATTTACCGGGGGGTAAATATTAGGAATATAATTCTGTGTACGAATGTTTATTAATTCCCCATTCCTTCTAACAGTAAGGTTATTCTCTTTGTTATTGCTTCTTGTTAAACGATAACTCATTTTATGAAGTAAAGAGCCGGTATTAGAGGCGGGCAGGTTTGAACTTATTTGTTGAATAAGCGTGGGGATAGATTTATTGTCTATACTTTCTATAATGTCTCCTACTTTAATTTTCGATAATGCTGCAAGAGAATCTTTTAATATGGAAGTAACGAGTAATTTATGCTCTATCAGTTTAACGGTAAACGGCATATAGTATTTCCCAAGTATTTCTTCTGTTAAGGGCCCCCGGCAATAGCCATGCCCGTCTTGTAAAGCAACAAGCATTTGTTCAATGCAAATAGTATAATCATACCCGTTGGTATGGCGCAGCATTTTAGGAATAAACTCATACAAAAAAGTATCCCATTGCTTTAATGGTCCGTATCGGTAAGGGTACCAGTATTCTATAATATTCCAAAAACGAAAAAGAGATAGCAGCCCATATGTATCGTTTGGAAATACAAGGTTAAGATACAAAGGCTCATGTTGAAATTGAATAAAGTTCACACCATCTGCGGCCAGCACTTTAATATAATATGGCTCTTGCTGTATCCTGTTATTCTTAATAAATAATAATTTTTGAACAAGCGCTTTGGAGAAGTTTTTTTCATTGATCCATGAAAAATCTGGTTTTAGCTTTGCATTCACCAATATGCTGTCATTACAGGAGGTACAGGCAGAAACCGGCCCAAACTTGTTTAACCATTGTTCCAGCAGTTCATTCCTTTCTTTTGCAGAGCTATTGCAAATAGAAGGCAGTATTGCAATCAACTCCTGATCCCAGTTAAATTTGCCGGCAGCAATTGTTGGATGGTAATATTTAAGAAAGCCCCATACTTTGGCTAATAAAAAAAGATTTTCATTAACCGTAGGGATATTTTTTTTGTTCATTGATGAATGATGCAGGCTGGCCCGGATGCTTGTATCAATATCCTGTTGCGCAAAGGCCTGTAAGAAAAATAAAATGCAACAGGTAATGCCCAAAAATCTTTTTTTCATTGGAGGAATTTAATACAGTTACTTATAATTATTAATAGTATGCTTTGTTCGAGTGGATATTTGACCTGTAATACCTTGTATTCAGATAAGCATCTGAATGTTCAATCCTGGAAGGAGTAATAAAACTGGGTTTTACGAGCACATTCCGTTGCCTGAAAATTGGGGATGCAAGCAATTGCTTTTTACCAGTGAATTGAAAATAGTTGCCGGATTGTTGTTGTTTGTTTAAGAAGCTACTTTGTGGTATGTATTTTTCCTGGGCATGTATGGTACTGTAGAATAATAGCGAACAGATGATAATACAGGGCTTCATTTGTTGCAGAATTTTAAGGGTTGGTGAAATTGAATGTTTTATTAAAACCTGAATATGAGCTACAATATACAATTACTGAATTGTAATATGTCTTTTGCAGTTGTTAAATTCCCTTCAAAAGAAGTAAATTTTACTGCCATAAAAACTTATTCTCGGTAGCCTTACCGGTAACGTTGACATTTTTAAAATGTTGATTTTTTTTCAATAAATTTTATGATTAAATAGATTTATTTCATAAAATAAATCAAAAAATTATAAAAAATTAAATGGGCTTTACCTGCTTTGCCGTTACCGATAACGCTAATATTACTGTGCAAGTCGTAGTTTTTCATTAACGATTGCCAGCCATATGAGAGTTGCACCTGCGATATTTTGTATTTTATTCTTTCTTAACGATGCTATTGGTCAGCATCCTGTGGTTTATTGCACCAATTCAGAAATCATCAGCCTTAAGCAAGGCATTTCATTATATCCATCATTAAGTAGTTCGTTTAGGGAAATGAAAGCTGCAGTAGACCCTTTTATTGGCAAAGAAGTAGATGTTCCTTTGCCTAAAGATGCTGCCGGAGGGTATACACACGATAAGCATAAGGCTAATTATACCTTAATGTTTAATGCTGGTTTATTGTATCAACTAACAGGGAATAAAGAATATGCCGAGCTTGTACGTAAAATGTTCTTGAAATATGCCGCTTTAAATCCAGCCTTAACAAAGCATCCGCAGGCCACAACCAACTCACCCGGTCGTTTGTTCTGGCAAGCGCTTAACGATGCCAACTGGCTGGTGTATACGGGTATTGCTTTTGATTGTATTCATCATTATCTAAGTGTAAGCGACAGGCAAAAAATAGCAGAAGGGGCTTTTAAGCCTGAAGTAGATTTTTTTACAAAAGATCTCAGGAATTGGTTTGATATTATTCATAACCAGGCATTGTGGGCATGTGCCGGAATAGGTATTGTTGGCATTGCAACAGATAATAGCGATTATATTAATATAGCCCTGAAAGGCACATCCCTTACCGGAAAATATGGCTTTTGGGCAAACCTTGATCAGCTCTTTTCTCCAGATGGCTATTATGTAGAAGGGCCTTATTACGCCAGGTATGCACTATTGCCGGTATATTTATTTGCCAATGCGCTAAATAATAAATTTCCTCAATACAAGGTCTTTGCTTATCGGGATTCTATTCTTCAAAAAGCCTTATCCTGTGCATTGCAACAAACAAACCTGGATGGTTCTTTTTATGGATATAATGATGCATTAAAGGATAAAACCTTCTTTACAAATGAAATAGTTGAAGCATTGAACATTAGCCGGAAAGCATATGGAAAAGATATTACATTGTTACCTGTTGCAAAGTTGCAATCTCGTGTTACTTTAAGTAAAGGCGGTATGCTCATTGCGTCCGACCTGGCCACCACAAAGAACATCCCTGCTCATTTAGCTTATAGATCAGTAGAATATACAGATGGGGCAAGTGGAGATAAAGGGGGCGTAAGCATACTGCGCAGTGGTAGAACAGATAGCCTTACTTCACTTATTTTTAAATATGCTTCACATGGTATGGGGCATGGGCATTTTGACAGACTGAATATTAATTTATATGATAACGGCCATGAGATATTACAAGATTATGGAGCTGTTCGGTTTATTAATATAGAACAAAAATGGGGTGGCCGCTATTTGCCGGAAACAAAAACTTTTGCGCAGCAAACCATAGCACATAATACAATTGCGGTAGATGGGGCCAGCGATTTTAATGCCAATGAAAATGCGAGTGAGCAATATACACCCGTAAAGCTGTTCAGTAATATTAAAGAACCATATATTCAGGTAGTAAGTGCAGCAGAAAACAGGGCCTATAACGGTGTAGGGTTGCATAGAACTTTATATATGCTTAGCCTGAAAGAGTATAGCAAGCCGTTGATCGTTGATGTTTTCAAAGCAAACTCCAACACAGTACACCAATACGACCTGCCATTTTATTATCTGGGTAACTTAATCAACACGAATTTCAGGTATACTTACTTTGGCAACGGGCAAACAACATTAGGTGCCCACAATGGTTACCAGTATTTATGGAAAGAAGCAGAAGCACCTGTAGTAAAGGGTACTATGCAGTTTACGTTTCTTCAGCATAATACTTATTATAGTATCTCGTCGTTGGGTGGCGATTCAACCTCAGCCTATTTTGCAAGAATAGGCGCCAATGATTCAAGTTTTAACTTACGCCGTGAGCCTGCCTATATCATCAGAAAAAAAGGGAATAACGAAACCTTTGTAAATGTAATTGAAGCGCATGGCAATTTTAACCCCACCACAGAAATATCAGCCAATGCTTATCCGTCTGTTAAACATATTCTCTTATTAAGAGATGATGAGCAGTATACCGTATTAAAGATTGAACTGAAACAGGCTATCATCCGCATTGCACAGTCTAATAGAGATACAGGAACAAAAACGCAACACAGTATTAATATTAACGGAGAGCCAATCAACTGGAGCGGCCCTTATACAATTCAAATTTTCAATCAAACAACAGATTAAAAAAACAATATCATGGAGATTAAAGAAGTAGTAAAAAAATTTATCAGCGACAATGAGATCGAGTGGCAGCAGGTAGATAAAGGCGTGCAAAGAAAGATCATGGCCTTTAACCAAAACCTGATGATGGTTAAAGTAAGATTTGAAAAAGGCGGTGTTGGTGCTTTACATAAACACCACCATTCTCAGATTACTCATATTGCCAGTGGCATTTTTGAAATAGAAATAGAAAATGAGAAACAAATACTTAAAAGCGGAGATGCGTATTATATTCCGCCTAATGCTTTGCATGGCGCTATATGCATTGAAGAAGGTGTTTTAATAGATGTATTTAACCCCATGCGAGATGATTTTATAACAAAATAAACTAATACACCAAACAAACGCTAAAACTAGCTTGCCATGAAAAAAATAAGATTGCTTTTAATGTTTTGCTGCATACTGGGTGGTTTACTCGGTAAAGCGCAAAGTATTGTTATTTCCGGGAAGGTAACCAACAAAGAAACCGGTGAAAAAATTGAAGGCGCCAGTGTGGTTGTAGGCGACGATAAGAAAGGGGTTACCACCAACGTAGAGGGAGCTTATACTATTAAAGTAAGCTCTAAAAATACGGTACTCACTGTTTCTTATGTAGGCTTTACAAGCCAATCAGTAAAAGTGGGCGATAAAACCGTTATCAATATCGGCCTGCAGCCGGTAAGTACAGCATTAACTGATGTAGTGGTGATTGGTTATGGAAGTGCCAGGAAAAAAGACCTTACCGGATCGGTAGCATCCGTGTCGCTTGCCAATATTGATAAAACACCTGTAACAGGAACTGAACAATTGTTACAAGGCCAGGTGAGCGGGGTACAGGTAACACAGGTAAATGCACAACCAGGTTCTGTATTTTCTTTAAGGATACGCGGAACCAATTCTATTAACTCCGGTAACGAGCCGCTCTACGTAGTAGATGGTTTTGCGGGTGCAGATATAGGAACCATTAACCCGAGCGATATTGCGTCGATAGATGTGTTGAAGGATGCTTCTGCCACTGCTATTTACGGAAGCCGTGGTGCCAATGGTGTAGTAATTATTACCACTAAACGGGGCACATCTGGTAAAAATGCAGTGAATGTAGAAATGTATATGGGGTATCAACAAGTGTCTAAAAAAATGAACATGATGAATGCCTCGCAGTTTGCAACCTATATAGACTCTGTATATTCAAGAAACGGTAATCCACTTCCTTTTACCCCGGCACAGATCAGTGCTTTTGGTAAAGGCACCGATTGGCAGAATGAACTTTTCAGAGTTGCGCCTATTTCTAATTATGTTGTAAGTTTTTCTGGCGGTAATGCAGAAACAAAACATTTTTTAAGCTTCAACTATTTTGATCAGAACGGTATTGTTATCAATTCCGGTTATAAAAGAGGAGTACTCCGTTTTAATCTCGATAAAAAAATAGGTAATAAAATAAAGATTGGCGTAAGTTCAAGCGTAGCGTACAGCTATCAACAAAAATCTAACGTAAACCCTAACGGTGGTAATGCCGGCGCCATTATTGGCGATGCGCTTATCATGAGCCCTACCATTCCGTTAAGAGATAGTACCGGGCAATATACTTTTGCCAATGCACCTGCCACTTATTTTAGAGAAGTAGGTAATCCTGTTGCAGCAGCTATGAACAATACTGACAGGATGCAGAGCGTAGGTACATTCTTTAACTTTCATGCAGAATACGAAATTGTAAAAGGCCTCGTGTTTAAATCGTCTTTCGGTTTAAATTATAGAGACAGTATAGAAAATGTTTTTTATCCCACTACTACATTTTTAGGTGCACTAACCAGTGGCTCTATCAGCAAAACAACTTTTAATAACTATAATTGGTTGAATGAAAATACGCTTTCGTTCGACAAGAATTTTAAAGGCATACATGCTGTAAAAGCAGTTGCCGGATTTACCGTACAGGATTTTAGAAAATCTAATTACAACGCAACTACTCAAAACCTGCAAACCAATAACCTGGGAAGCAACAATATTGCTGTAGGGCAGAATATATTGATTCCTACTTCGGTTGCTTCTGAAAACTCTATTGTTTCTTATTTCGGCCGGGTAAATTATGGGTTATTGTCAAAATATCTTTTCACATTCACTATGCGTGCTGATGGATCGTCTCGTTTTGGCCCTAACAATAAATGGGGTTATTTTCCTTCCGGAGCGTTTGCCTGGAGGTTATCTGATGAAAATTTCATGAAACGCAGTAAAACCATCAGCGACCTGAAATTGAGAACCAGTTATGGTATTACGGGTAACCAGGAAATAGGGTCGTATAATTCTATGCTGCAATACTCAGCCAACAGTTATACTGGGGGAGGAGCCAATTCGGGTGCCACCAATTCGCAGGTTGGTTTTTATCCTGCCAATATTGCCAATCCTAATTTAAAATGGGAATCAACCTCTTCTTTCGATGTAGGTGTAGACCTGGGTTTATTACAGGGACGAATTACTTTTGTGGCAGATTATTATTACAAAAAAACTTCAAACCTTTTGCTGCAGGCTTCCATTCCTTCCAGTTCAGGTTACACCAAATTGTTACAGAATATAGGCAGTGTTGAAAACAGGGGTTTAGAGTTTTCTATTAATACGGTAAACATTGCTACGCCTAAAGTAAAATGGTCTACCTCATTCAATATTGCTTTTAATAAAAACAAAATATTAGACCTCGGTGGCCAGAACAATGTGCCAATAGGTAGTGTGAGCAGCAGCCTTTATCCCGGAGCCGGTAAATTCTTTTCTTCTGTATTACGTGTAGGGGCTCCTGTAGGTGCTTTCTATGGTTATGTGTTCGACGGAATATGGCAATCGCAAGACCAGATAACTAAAAGCGGAACAAAACAACCTGTTAAGCCCGGAGATCCTATTTATAAAGATTTAAATGGAGATAGCTTATTGAATGCTTCAGACCAGGCTATTATTGGTTATGCAACACCCAAATTCACTTATGGGTTTTCAAGTACACTGAGCTTTGGCAGATGGAACCTGTTTGTATTGTTACAAGGCCAGTATGGCGATAATATTTTGAATGAAAATTTGTTACAAACAGTTAACGGGTATACCAATACCAATAAGCTTGCTTATGTTGGAACCGATAGCTGGACAGGCCCCGGTTCTACCAATACCATGCCTGCGGTTAATAGTGTTTACAGAATAGGATTGGGTGTTACGAGCGACCTGATTGAAAATGGCACTTACTTAAGGGTAAAAACCGTTACACTGGGTTACGATCTTCCTTTGCCAAAACTTACCAAAGGAGTATTTAAATCTGCCAATGTATACATCACTGCTCAAAACCTGCTTACGCTTACAAAATATAGCGGGTACGATCCTGAAGTGAACTCTTATGGGTTAGATGGTACGAGCTTGAACACAGATTATAATTCTTACCCTAATGTGAAAACGTTTTTAATAGGTGCGAAACTTATTTTTTAATTAGTTAATAACCTAAAAGAATAAAAAATGAAAAATAATTTTATAATATGCTTATTAACTGTAGCAGCACTTGCTTTTAGTTCTTGTAAAAAATTACTTACCGAAACACCCTATAGTTTTCTATCGCCTTCCAATTATTATCAAACAGGAACAGATGCACAAACTGCATTGAATGGTGCACTCAGTGTATTACAGGGGCAAAACTATTATTCAAGGGCTATTTATGAGATCACTGAACTGCCTTCCGATTTAATGTATCCTTCAAGCGGCAACCAGGCCAGGGCTGATTTGAGTGCGTTAACCTACCAGTCAACCAATAGTGAAATCACCGTATGGTGGCAGAATTGTTACCAGATGATTAAAAACGCTAATGATATCATTGCTAATGTTCCGCATATTGATATGGATACGAACTATCGCAATAATATTTTGGGGAATGCCTATTTTTTAAGAGCAATCGGTTATTTTGATCTGGTAAGAAGTTTTGGCGATGTGCCTTTGCTTACCAAACCAATTCTAAGTCCGTCAGATACCTCTTTATTCCCTCACAGAACACCAGCTGCTCTGGTGTATCAGCAAATCGTATCAGACCTGAAATTTGCCGAAGCCAATTGTTTCCCGGAAAATGTTATTGGCACAAATGTAGGTAATGCAAGACAACCAGCTACCTATAAAGGAATGGTATCTAATGGTGCTGCTTCTGCAATGCTTGCAAAGGTTTATTTACAAAGAAGCAGTACTTCGTTTGCCGACCCTGCCGATAATCAGAATGCGCTAACAGAGTGCAATAAAGTAATCAATTCAGGCGTATATAAGCTAATACCTGTATATTCCAACCTGTTTAATCCAGATACAAAAAACAGCTCGGAGCATATTTTCTCTGTTCAGTTTGGTCTGCCTCCAAATACCGGTAATATCGTAGTGAGAATGATGCTGCCTTCTTCTTTAGGTGGTGCCGGCTCTTTTCTGGCACAAACCAGTTTTGCCACTACAGCATATTCTTCTGCCGATACGATGCGCAGTAGCTGGAATATTTTTAAACTGAATTCTACCAAATATTATTTCTATAAATACAGAGATAACCAATGGGTGGCCAACTCAAACAACTCTCGTTGTAACTGGAACATTATACGTTACGCAGATGTATTATTAATGCAGTCAGAGGCTATGAACAATATTGACCCGAACAACCCGGCAAAATTTGCGGGAATAGATAGTGTTAAAAGCAGGGCCAAAATACCTTCTGCAAAATTTCTCAATTTTACCAATACGCCTACGCAGGCAAATTTTGTAGATTCATTGGTGGTGGAAAGGGCAAGAGAGTTATGTGCCGAAGGGCATAGAAGGTGGGATCTTATCAGGCTGGGCCGCTATGCAGCAGCTATGAGCAAAGTAGGCATTACAGTAGATAACGATCATCTTTTATTCCCAATACCTTATACTGAAATGCAGTCTAACAGTAACCTGACACAAAACCATGGATGGTAAATAAATGAAGCGGATTATTTTTTATTATGGCCTAAATTAAAAGCGGGTATTAAAAAGAGATATGAAAATGAAAAAAATATATGCTTGTTTTTTATTAATGCTGGCAATTGTTGGCAATGGAGAAATAGTAAAAGCACAAGGCAAACTGTCTAAATCGGATCTTATAAAACTTGATTTTAAAACACTTGCCGTTAACAAGCAAAAATTGAAATCTGATAAGAGATGGCAGTTCCCGGCGTATAAGAATTTAATAGATAATGCCAACAAATTATTGAAGTACAAACCGGTAAGCGTAATGCAAAAAAGCGCTTACCCACCCAGTAACGATAAGCATGATTATATGAGCATTGCGCCTTATTGGTGGCCCGATCCGTCTAAGCCGGGCGGCATGCCCTACATGCGTAAAGACGGTGAAGTAAACCCTGAAGTGAACAGTTACCCGGATAAAGAGCATCTTCCTGTGCTTTGTGAAAATGTATATATGTTGGCATTGGCTTATTATTTTTCGGACGATGAAACTTATGCCGAACATGCCGGCAAACTGTTGAAGGTATGGTTCATCGATACTGCTACAAGAATGAATCCCAATCTTAATTATGGGCAGGCCGTTAAAGGAGTTGCCAATGGCAGGGCTGAAGGATTGATTGATACCCGGCATTTTATTTTTTTGTTAGATGGTGTGCAACTCTTGCAAGCATCTAAATACTGGCCAAAGCAGGATAACGAACAACTGAAACAATGGTTCTCTTCTTTCTTGAATTGGATGCAAACCAGTAAAATAGGAATCGATGAAATGAACGCAAAGAACAATCATGGCGTTTGGTACGATGCGCAATCCCTGGCTATTGCATTATATGTAGATAGTACAGCTTTGGCCAACAAAATAGTACTGCGGGCTGTAAACAGGTTAGAACAACAAATGAATAATGAGGGACTATTCCCTCTGGAACTGGAAAGAAAAACATCTTTACACTATTCAACTTTTCTGCTGAATGCGTTTTATGTAATTGCAGGGCTTTCAGAAAAAACAACTGTTGATTTCTGGCACACCAAAACAAGCTCCGGTAAATCTCTTGAACAGGCTTTCAATGCCATTCAGCCATTTATAGCACAGGAAAAAATATGGCAGCATGCACAAATAACACCGTTTGTTTACCAGGATGCATTTCCTATTTTGTTCAGGAGCAATACTGTTTATGGTTGTAACCGTTGTACGGAAGCCATAAAAAAAATAGCAGGAGATACATATTATACGCTGTTGCTTAATTTATTATGATTATACGAAACAGTAAACCAAATTAAGTATGCTAAACTTTAGGCTCGACGGAAAAATAGCGTTGGTTACAGGATGCAATAGCGGAATAGGCTTAGCTGTTGCTATTGAAATGGCACAATGTGGAGCAGATATTATTGGTGTGTCTAAAAGTTTATCGGCAACGGGTAGTGAAATTGCGGAGGCTGTAGAAAAAGCAGGGAGAAAGTTTTATGCCTATACTGCCGATTTTGCCGATAGAGATTCTATTTACCAATTCATAGATCTGGTAAAACAACATCATCCAAGAATAGATATACTTGTGAACAATGCCGGGCATATTTTACGAAAACCGATTGCAGAACATCCCGACGAATTTTGGGATACAATCATTGATATTAACCTGAATGCACAATTCATTATTACCAGGGAGATTGGTAAACGAATGATAGAGCAGCGTTCCGGTAAAATTATATTCACTTGCTCTTTGCTCAGTTTTCAGGGTGGGGTTAACGTGCCGGGTTATGCAGCCAGCAAAGGAGCAGTTGCTTCTCTGTTAAAAGCCTTTTCTAATGAGTGGGCGGCTTATGGTGTAAATGTAAATGGTGTGGCACCAGGATACATAGCCACCAATAATACTTTACAGTTAAGAGAAGATGAAGAAAGAAATAGTTCTATATTGTCGCGAATTCCGGCGAAAAGATGGGGAGAAACCTCAGACCTAACGGGTGCCTATGTTTTTCTGGCATCTTCTGCAGCTAACTACATAAATGGCACGATCATTACTGTTGATGGCGGATGGATGGGAAGATAATAAAATCATTTAAGTATTATAAAAATTAATATACATGGAAATCAGGTTTCAAAGCAGCCCCAAAGAAACCGGGGGCATGCACACAGAAGAATTGCGCAGTAATTTTTTAATTGAGAATTTAATGAGCCCGGGAATACTTAAGCTTGTTTATTCACATTTCGATCGCATTATTATTGGCGGGGCTGTGCCCGTAAATGAACCCATTCATTTATCTAATGAAGAAGAATTAAAAGCAAAATTCTTTTTAGAAAGACGCGAACTGGGTATTATTAATGTTGGTGGGAAAGGAATCGTTACAGCAGATGGTACGGCATATGAGATTGAAAAATTAGAATGTGTTTATGTGGGTAAGGGTACACAATCGGTAAGCTTTAGCAGTGTTTCGGCACAAGAACCGGCGCTGTTTTACCTGTTGTCGGTTCCGGCACACCAGGCTTATCCTAATCGTAAAATGACCAAGGCTGAAGCTGCTCCTGTTCATCTTGGAGATATTTCCACATCTAATAAAAGAACTATTTACAAATACATTCACAACGATGGCATACAAAGCTGCCAGTTGGTAATGGGATTAACAGTATTGGAAGAGGGTAGTGTTTGGAATTCAGTTCCGCCGCATACCCATACCAGAAGAATGGAAGTATATTTTTATTTCGATGTAAAAGAAGGGCAAAGAGTATTTCACGTTATGGGCGAGCCGCAGGAAACAAGACATCTTGTAATGGCCAATAATGAAGCGGTTATCTCTGCTCCATGGAGTATGCATTTTGGCGTGGGAACTGCCAATTATGGATTTATCTGGGGTATGGCGGGAGAGAACAAAGAATTTACCGATATGGATCCTGTTGCCATAGCATCTATAAAATAACCTTATTTAATTATGCGTAAGAATACAGCATTACTGCTGATAGCCTCCGTTATTTTTTTCGGTTCTGTAAAAGCGCAGTATACCTATTCTGCAAATTCTGTTAAGCAGGTTATGAAAAAAGTTGCCGACTGGCAATTGAATACCTGGGCTGAAAAAGGAATGAAAGCTGCAAAATGGGATTGGACAAATGCCACTGCCTACGCCGGCTTTATGGCTTTTGATAAAATTGCAAACGATAGCACTTATTGCAAAGCCATGTATGCAATTGGAGAAGCTTTACAATGGAATACGGGACCCAGGCGAATGATGGCAGACGATTATTGCATTGCTCAAACCTATATACAATTGTATGCAAAGTATCATGAACCGTTGATGATTGAAAAATTTAAACTACAGGCCGATTCTATCTGCTCTATGCCCCATACCGAATCTTTAGAGTGGAAGAACGATGTTCGTTTGAGGGAGTGGGCCTGGTGCGATGCATTGTTTATGGCACCGCCTGCATTGGCTTATTTAACTACAGTAACCAAAAACCCGAAATACCTGGATACTGCCTGTTCTTTATGGTGGAAAACAACAGATTATCTTTTTGATAAAGAGGAAGATTTATACTTCAGAGACAGCAAGTATTTTGATATGCGTGAAGCAAATGGCAAAAAGGTGTTTTGGTCTCGTGGGAATGGATGGGTGATGGCAGGGCTGGTACGCCTGCTGGAAGCAATGCCCCCTAAACATACACAAAGGGAAAAGTTTATAAGATTGTACAGAGAAATGGCAGAAAGAATTGCCGGGTTACAACATCAGGATGGTACCTGGCACAGTGCTTTATTAGATTCTGTAAGTTACCCGCTTAAAGAAACAAGTGGCACCGGTTTTTACTGTTATGCCCTTGCATGGGGCATTAATCATCATATAATACCTTATAAAAAATATGCTAAAGTGGTATGGAAAGCATGGGATGCATTAACAAATTGTGTGCACAGTAATGGTCAGTTGGGTTTTGTACAAAAAATAGGCGAGAAGCCCGGTGTTACAGATGATTCTAATACAGAAACATTTGGTGTAGGAGCATTCTTACTGGCAGGTTCGGAAATAATTACATTGAGTAGCCTTAAGCAATAAGGCTACTTTTATGTTATACTTTTTTAGTGAATCGTAAAGAAGATTCGCGAATGAATAATTTGGGCTTTAAAATAATCTCTTCATTATTCATATCCTTTTTACTGTTCATCATTTCAATGAAAAGCTTTGCGGTTATCTTCCCCATTTCAAAAGCGGGCTGCTCTACACTGGATATATTCGGCGTAACCAATTTGGTAATAGGCTCATTATTAAAACCAACCAATCCTATATCGGTGGGCATGCGCAGGCCTTTTTCTTTTATAGCCAGTGAAGCGCCAATGGCCATCCTGTCGCTAATGGTAAAAATGGCATCCGGCCTGTTTTTCATCGTGAGCAATTCTTTGGTAGCTTCATAAGCATAATCCTGGTTAAAATCGCAATGAATAATAAAGTCTTTCTTAATACGTAGCCCGTGCTTTTTAAGTGTGTTTAAATATCCTTCCATCCTTTTATTGCTGATGTCTAAATTTTGCGGGCCTGCAAGAATGGCAATTTTCTGGTAGCCTTGTTCTAACAGATGTTCTGTTGCCAATACGCCGCCTTCAACATTATCTAATTGCACATGCGGTGCTACGATCTCTTTGTTCACCCTATCAAATACTACTAAAGGAATGTTCCTGTCTTTTATTTTTTTAATATGCTCAAAAACTTTGGTTTCGCTGGATACAGATACAATAATACCATCTACCAGGCTATCTAATAGCCTCTTGGTATTTACCAGCTCTCTGCCAAAACTTTCATTGCTCTGGCAAACCATTACTGTATAGCCTGCTTCCAGTGCTACTTCATCAATTCCCTTCACCATTGTAGACAATACAAAATCAAGATTGGGAATAATTACACCTATGGTATGTGTTTGCCTTTTCAGCAAACTGATGGCAAGGCGGTTGGGTTGGTAATTCAGTTTTTCTGCCAGTGCCATAACAGCTTCTCTTGTTTCTGCTTTTACATCGAAAGTATTCCTGAGTGCCCTGCTTACGGTGGAGGTAGAAATATTGAGGGTTCTTGCAATGTCAATGATGGTGGCCTGTTTTTCCATATCTATAAAAATACTGTATTAGCGTATTGCAATTTGGGAAAATACCGGTAACGTTACCGGTATTTTAGGCAAAGTAATTTTTTTAAATAAAATAGGTACTAAAGCCGAATGGTGTAGTTGTGCGGCTTAAGAAAATTTCAGTTTTTCTTCTTCCAGGTCCAGTTTCATCAACTGTCTGCGTATTACATCTTCATCAGTCTTCAGATCCTTATTCCATTCGTGCAACCAATTGCGTTGCTTATTAATGATTTCGAGATACACATTCCTGCAAATCGTATTCAGTTCTTCATTGTCGGCCATGTCTTTTTTGCCAGACCATGTTTGAGCAATTTTTTGCAAAGCAGGTTGTGTTGTTAACTCCCGGGCATAATGATGATGCAGGTAAAGCAGGCTTTGTTCAGCCAGTTTTTGACTGATTAGTTTATTCTCTTCTTCGTAAGAGAGATGGTTATCCTGATCTTTTAACTGCAACCTTTTTATAAGCCATGGCATTGTAAGCCCTTGTGCCACTAACGTAAGCAGTATTACAACGAAAGTGATGAAAAGAATAAGATTTCGCTGCGGAAAAAGGGTATTGGTGCCAGACAATACAACAGGTATTGACAATGCCGCAGCAAGCGACACTACACCACGCATACCTGCCCAGCCAAATATGAAAGGGGTTTTCCAGCTATTGGGCCTGCCTGCAGTGGTAATAAATCGGCTCATGAATATTGTAAATGCTATGGCCGCATAAGCAGATACCAAACGGCCTGCAATGAGTACTCCCGTAATTAGTACACCATAGCCAATGGCTTCTTTAATGCTTACTTCTCCAAGGCCGTTTACAATAACCGGTAATTCTAATCCTATTAACATAAAAACGAGCCCGTTGAGTACGAAGCCTAATGCAGACCATACGCTTGTTGCTCTTAGCCTGCTGCTGTTATTCATAATACGATGTTGGTGGGTAGATAGGAACAATCCTCCTGATACCACAGATAACACACCTGATACGTGTATAGACTCTGCTGCGAGATACATGGCGTAAGGTGCCACTAACGTAAATACAAGATCAATATTTACATCAGTCGGCAACCAACGATGCAACAGGTAAAATATCCATCCTATAAGAAGACCTACGGCCACACCTGCCATTATTACCCAAAAGAAACTGAGTGCTGCATCTTTTAAAATAAAATGCCCAGTTTCTACAGCTATCAAAGCAAAACGAAAAACGATAAGGCTCGATGCATCATTTAAAAGACTTTCTCCTTCAATAATCGCTTCAAGCGCTTTGGGCACTTTTACAGATTTCATAATGGCCGAGGCACTTACTGCATCTGGCGGAGAAACAATCCCTCCCAATAAAAAGCCCAAAGCAAGGCTGAAGCCCGGTATAAAACTACTGGCCACCCATGCCACTACCAGCGAAGTGAGGATAACTATTAAAAAAGCGAAACTGCCAATAATGCGACGGAACCGCCAAAACTCTTTCCATGAAGTTTGCCAAGCTGCTTCATACAAAAGTGGCGGGAGAAATATAAGGAAGATCAGTTCATGATCTATTGATACATTGGGTACAGATGGTATAAAACTTAAAGCCAGTCCGCCCAGCACTAGTATAATCGGGTAAGCAACATTAATACGTTTTGCCAGCATAATAAGCAGCATGATGAACACTACCAGCAACAGGTAAAATGGAAATTGATGTAACATAACCTGAAAACTACTAAAATTATTGCATCTGCAACAAGTGTTACCCAACAGCCGCCGCTATTACAAAGTTTGGCACGGGATAAAATAGACAGCAGGCTGCAGGTAACTTCAGGGGTTCGCAAATGGACCGTTTTACATAGGTATTTCGGATGAAATAAAAATAATGAAACAGTAGTTTACCTGTTTTTGGTTAGGTACAAGCAACAGTAAAATAAAGAACGAAAGTGATAGCTGGTATAGCTTATTCAATTAAATATACACAATAATCACTGGTAATCGTATTTATAAACGTTTATTATTAATGTTACGGCTAATATGTTTAAAGTGTTCTCAAAATCACCATTATTTCATTGCACAAAAGTATTGTGACGCTGATAGAAAGAGTTTTTAATCCCGTTAAAAACATTAAAACGCTTGATTGTTTGATGGAAACAGCACTAATGAATTTAGTGCACTCATGCCAATAATCAAATTTTATGGCATGATTCTTTAATACTAACAGTTTAGATTGTAGTATGGGCTGATCACGATTTTCAGATCGGAATAGCCTATTCATTGGCTATTTTTTGTAAAATGCATAAAAAAGACTGTAATTATTTTTAATAGTTTTCGTACAAAGTACAATAATCTTAAAAGATATAAGACTTAAAATTGATGCATTATTTAGGGTTTATATAAATTCATGATGAATGCATAAAAGACTTAATTTGCGAATAAATACCCTTGTATGACTCTTAAGGTTACAGCCTTACTGTATATATCTATTTTCATTGCTCAACGCTCACTGTCACAATCAGATTCATTAAAAGCAATTACAAAAGAAACGGAATTAGGTAGCATTCCAGACAAAGATTTGAAAGACGTTTTCAGTAGAAAAAAATCAAACAAAACAGAAGATTCAATTGCTTCAAAACATAAAACTAAAAATTATTTTTTAACTGTTGTTCCTGCAGCAGGGTATACTTTGCAAACAGGTTTTGCCGGTATAATCAGTGGAAATCTTGGATATTATAATGACAGAGGGGAGGACGCGAAAATCTCTACCATTAGTACTAGCGTTACTTATTCCCAATATAATCAAATCATACTCCCTTTATTCGCAGACATATGGTCGAGAGGAGGGAAGTATAATTTTATTTCCGACAATAGATATATTTCCTATCCATCAGATATTTTTGGATTAGGTGGTGCTACAGATCCCAATCAAGGTCATACCATCGATTTTAGTCAAATTAAGTTGCATCAAACAGTTTTACGAAAGCTTTTTAAAAACTTCTATGGCGGAATCGGTTATTATTATGATTATTTCTGGAATATTAAAATTATTGATCCCCAAACAAGGTTAATTAATGTGTTTATACAAAAAAAAATTGGTACTACTGCAGCTGCAAGCGGACCTGTTTTTAAAGTATTGTATGACTCAAGGGCCAATCAAATAAACCCTGAAAAGGGAAATTATCTAAACATAGTGTTAAGGCAAAACCTGCAGCAATTGGGTAGTGATGATGAATGGGCATCTTTGTTAATTGATGCGAGAAAGTATTTTAGTTTCCCGAGTGGCTCAAAAAATACATTAGCTTTTTGGAGTTATAATTGGTTAACATTGGCGGGAGATCTTAACTATTTATTGTTGCCAAGTACCGGATGGGATGATCAGTATAATACAGGAAGAGGGTATATACAAAGCAGATTTCGTGGAAAGCAAATGATTTATTTTGAAACGGAATATAGGTATCGCATTTCGCGTAATGGACTGTTTGGCGGAGTTATATTTTTTAATGTGGAACATTTTGCAGGAAACCAAAGACCTTATGATAACTTATTGCCGGGTTACGGAGCAGGATTACGAATAAAATTAAATAAAAATTCTGGGGCTAATCTTTGCCTGGATTACGGATTTGGAAACGGTAGCAAAGGATTTTACGTAAACTTAGGTGAAGTATTTTAATTGGTTATTGAGAAACTAATAATGTATTGTTTAAAATAAATAAATTATGAAAACATTTTTAGCAGGATTGATACTTTGTATTGTTTTGTCAGGATGTGGCAAATCGAGCAACGATAATGTAAACTCCCCGTATTTCTTGCAAACATTAATAAGTAATGTACAGTATTCAACGAGCTCGGTAGCAACTTTTGTTTTGTCAAATCAGCAAGGTTGTGCTACCAATAAAAATTATACTGTAACCAATATTGGCCAAATAAATGTTGATGCTTATTATTTAGATTGTTATATCAAACACTATGCAAACAATATAGATTTTGCATCAACTAAAGCTGGCTCACATAGAATTTATGATGCAGGTGTATTGTTATCTAATCCAGCTTGTAACTGTGATTTAATAATTGGCCTCATAGATAACAGTATCCCTAACCTTTATAGTAATACAGTATTGCAACCAACAAATATTGTAAATAATATTACAAGTATCGTTAAAATAGACAGCGCTGCCGCTTATGTTAAATATGAGATTAAAGGAAATTTTTCCTGCACTTTTAAAAACACTAATAACACGGTTATTCCTGTTACCGGACAGTTTGATGTTCCGATAAAGGTTGCTAAATGATTTTGTTAATCAAAAATCTTCAGGCAAACATTTTGTGTAAAAATTAGTTGCAAGATGAAACGGTTACTGTTTAATCTGTTGCTAATTCCCTCTATTTTTTATTCATCTGATGCTTTTTTTATATCAGCTTTCATCAGTATTTAACACTATAATTAACCCTGGTACTAAAATAAGGGAAACTCACATAATCTTTTTTTCGCGATTTGCCTTTTTCATCTTAATAAACCATAAGTACACAGTCCACACAGTAGTGATACCAAATACAATTAATAGAGGTGTATAATAATTTTGAAAGAAATTGTGAAAATAGCTGCCCACTACAATATATATGCTTGCTATGCAAAGCTTGAAAGGAATAAATTCGGCATTACTCCAAGTGGTTTTAATGTTCAGGAAGTTCATAAAATAGTTTTAATAATTGGTTCTTACAAGTTAAGAACAATTGTGCTTAAAAAAATGATGAATAGCATAGATATCCGGCCTTAGGGATTTAGTATAATAATAGTTGAATAGGCGGCGAACGATGCAACCGGCACTGATTAGACATAGACTTTTAAAAGTTAAGTTTTCGGCAAAAAGCAAAGCATTCCTATCCTAAATTGAATTTGGTGGCGATCTCAAATTTTCCTCGTTAAATATATCCGGGTCAGGTTACAGTCTCTCAGCAATATCATAAGGCTGCCTGTATTGCTTGTTTTCAGGGATATAACAATTATATGTGCTTAAAGCTTTAGGGAGAAGATATTCACCGGCCCATATTAGGTATACAGCTTATTTTTTTATTAGAGACTAATTGCAAAAAACGATAATTTAGTTTTATTGCAAAATTGGTCCCGTAATTTTCATCTTTAAAATATCAAAACTATGCCTTTATCAAATCAACCAAAAACATCAGTTTCGGTTAATGAAGCTAAGAGAAGAATGAGAGCTTTTAAATCTAAAATGAAACAATATTTAGATCCGATAGATGACCATAAGATTCCTAAATCTATTTGGGTTCCTTACACCGATTTTGAGCAGGCTATTAATATTGCCAAACTTACAAAAGGTGTTGATATTGAGTTGAGCGGTATGCGTATTTATCTTACTATAGAAGAAAAGCCCGGCAGCGAAGATTTTAATATTACAGGTTTAGTGGTGCCAACAATTAAAGTGATGCAGCAAAACGGTACTTCCGAAATACATGAAGATGTTATCGTACATTTAAATACACCCAAAGAAGGCGGTTCTTTAAACAGTGACGATATGGACTCATCTATTTACGATATGACATATCCCTGCCCTTCTGTTTGCGATGGTTCTGGTTTAGATGTTTAAGTTATTTTTTTATTTCCTGTAAGTATTTTGTTCTCATG
Organism: Sphingobacteriia bacterium; assembly: GCA_017304675.1. Lineage (GTDB taxonomy): Bacteria > Bacteroidota > Bacteroidia > Chitinophagales > Chitinophagaceae > CW01. Next base: position 37,697 of record JAFKLS010000018.1, on the reverse strand, counting down.
TTTTTTCTTGCTGGTTGTTTAGCATTTAGAATTGCTGTGGTAACTTTTTATAAAGTTTACATAGCATATCTTGTGCCCTCAAGTATATTGGTACCAATAATCATCCTGCTGCAGCAATATAAAAAGCTGACAGTGATTTATAAGATACTTTTGGGGTATTTGTTTTTATCTGCCTGCATTAATGCAGCAGGAATTATTATTGGCTTAATGCATTATTCCAATCTCTGGCTTTTTCATATTGATACTATTGTTGAATCTGTATTGCTTTTGTTTTTTTTCAAAGAGCTTCAAAGCGATACGCTCTCCAGGCGAATAATTACATTCATAACATATTTTTTTCCCCTGGCATGCATTGTAAACCTGGTTTTGTTTCAGGCAGCATCAAAGATTAATACTTACCCGAGAGCCATAGAATCAATACTGTTTATTTTTCTTTCAATCAATTATTGGTTAAAAGAATATAATAGTGAAGAAAACATAACTTGGGCAGAATACCCTGTAAATTGGGTGCTTGGTGGCATTCTACTATATTTTTCCAGCTCTTTTTGCTTATTTGTTTTTTCCAATTTTTTATTAACGGATGCGCTTGCTCATCGCGACTTTAATTTGCTTCGCATTATCTGGTCGGTTCATGCAACATTATTGCTGGTTATGTATATCTTTTTTTCAATAGGGTTTTATAAGTTAAAGAAACAACATGCGTGAGAATATATATGTATTGATTGGCTTGGCTATGATAGGCGTGTTCTTCCTTGTATTGCTGATGATCCTTCTTCAAATGAAGAGCCGGAATAAGCTTTTATTTCAAAAAAGGAAAATAGCAGAAGCCGAGATGGAACATCAGAAGGCACTTACGCATACTTTAATTTTATCTCAAGAGGCTGAGCGCAAAAGGATTGGTATGGATTTACATGATGAAGTGGGGTCTGCATTATCGGCATTGCGATTATATATAGAGCAATTTTTCCCTGATGGTAATATGCACTCTGTTCAATTTAAAAAGGAAAGTAAACTTAAAATTGACCGTATTATTACAAACGTTAGAAAAACATCGCATAATCTTTCCCCGTTTCTTAAAGGCGTATATGAATTGAGCGATGCAATAGAAGATTTTATTGCCAATGTTCATGTTGTATCAGGTATTGCCATTCAAACAAATATTGATAAAACAGGATGCTCCTTTTTGTCTGAAAGCGCTCAACTTGCCTTATACCGAATTCTTTGCGAATTAATAAACAACACAGTGAAACATGCAAAGGCAACTAATATAACAATTTTTTTTAATAAGTATATTGATAAACTGCAGATTGTATATTCAGATAATGGCATTGGCGTTTCTACAACCGGTAATTCAACAAGAAAAGGAATCGGTATGATGAATATAGAAAGCAGAATAAATTTATTAAACGCTAATTTTATGATTGTTAGTGAGCCAAATGCCGGCTTCACTATGCAAATAGACATACCTGTATAAATATGATTCGTTTAGCTATTGTTGATGACCAACAGCTTTTTAGAGAAAGCCTCTCCAGCTTAATCAATAGTATCCCCAATACATATGTTGTTCAATGTTTTGAATCCGCTAAAAATTTCCAGGAGTTTTTACTTCATGAACCTGCCCCGGATATTGTGTTGTTGGATTTGCAAATGCCAGAAATGAATGGAATGGAATTGAATGATTTTTTGCATAAAAAACACCCTGAGATTAAGGTGATTATATTATCTGTTCATGATAATGAAAGATTGATATCTTCTTTGATACGTTCCGGTGTAGACGGGTATCTTACTAAAAACTGTGATAAACAAGAGTTGTTAAAGGCAATTCATAATGTATACGACCAGGGTTTCTATATTAATAAATATACCATGCAAATCTTGCAACAGAAAAGTCTTCACAAGGTATCAAGCTACGAGAATATAAATGGAATTCCATTTCAGCTAACAAAGCGGGAGATTGAAGTGTTACAATTAATTTGTAAAGAATATAGCAACTCAGAAATAGCTGCCAAACTATTTCTGAGTATTAGAACAGTTGAGGGGCACCGTAATAGGTTATTGCAAAAAATAGGCTGCCGCAATACGGCAGGGCTGGTACTTTTTGCAATTAAATATCAATTGCATATTGATGTTTAATGGAGGCTTTATCCTATAATAACCATATTTATATAATCGATAATTGGTTTCATCGGCATAGCATAAGAATATTCCACATCACCTGCTACAATCATTCCTATGATATTCCTTTCACTGTCAAATACAACTGCTCCCGAATCTCCTTTGCAAGCAAAGGAAGATGACGGATCATTTTCGTTTTGAATAACTATAAGATTGTTGAATTTTCTTCTTTCTCCATCTGTATATATTATCTCTTTTGTTTGATTGACTTTCTTAATAATGCCTGTTTTAACCCCCGAATAACTTCCGCTCATACTTACCTTTAACTTTTTTGTAAGTGCAATATCTTGTTGGCTGATAAACCTGGGCTTTCTTTTGAAGCCTGATAATACAATTTTTCCTGTATGCTTAATTTCAACTAAGGCAATATCAAGATTTTTATTTTGAACAGCGTATACCCATTTCCCTATTGGTTGCTTTCGGTTATTACAATATCCTATTGCTGCTGAACGATGTGCATTGGTAATAACCCCGTTAAAATCTTGCGAATTACCATTCGTCATAATATGGCTGCAGGTAAGTAAGTATATGCTATTATTATCTCCCTCTTTTTGAAGAAAACATCCCGCTGTTCCCTTGTAATTGGGATATAAGGCATTACATATGGCAGTGCCAGCTATCATATATTTCACACAGTAATTAAATGAATACTTTTTTTTGATGGATAGTATAAACTTCAAGCAATAAATTTCCAACTTAATTGGTGCCTACAATTATTTGTAATACACCGTATGTGCCTACAAGTACTCCTGAAGAAACAGCTAAAACTATCCTTGGCTTTCCATTAGTTTTTTTGGCGCCGATCTTTGTTATTTTACTTAAATTCTTACTGATCTGGCTGCAATTATTTAGTATTGTCAGGTTCCTGTTTTTGGTGTTCTTCTTTTGTGATAACTCATATATATGATAGCCGATTGGTATGATTTTTAAACCTGCTATTGCGCCTTCAACAAACATTTGAAAGTTTTCAATATTGTCCTTATCTACAAACTTTTTCTTTAATACAAAAAAGGTTACTGTTGTGGCTAAAGATACTGTTGACAATAGTGTTGATATTGTATTAAATGTAGGATTGTCAATAGCGTGTAGTCCTGCAAACTTATCGGCTACAACTTCTCCTACAGTGATGGCTATGTTGAAATAAAATACTATATCGCTGATGGTTTGGGGTGTGTTATCAAAACACTGTGCAACAGCAACTATCGGCGCACTTAAAATGGCAGCAGCACCAGCAAAATAATGACAGATTGAAAAGATCACTTCTTGCACACCCTTAGAAGGAGTTATTAAAGGAACGGAAGCTTTTTTCCTGCTATCATCTATGCCAAATGGATGAACAGCATTTTTATCAGTTAATTTGGTCTTAACTTCTTCAAAACTTTTTGAATCGATGATTATTTGGCTGAAGCCATCTTCTTTTGTAAAGGGTGCTTTCCCTTTTGCAATTTTGTAAATAATTGTTGTGGGCACAGCAACTACCATAAAAATGATATCAAGTAATGATATATTAATTTCTTTCCCTATTACTTTTTCCAAAATATCAGAAATTACGGGAATTTTAATTGGCTGGTTCAAAATGTCAAGCGCTGTACTCAATGCCAATACAATAATATCAATCAAAAAACCCAGGATATTTTCTGCTGTGTTTAAAATGGTATAAGATAAAATGCCAAACAGTTTTTTTATAATGTCTAATATTGACATTTGCTTGAACTTGCCACCTTCAAGAAGTTCTTTTTTAATTTGTGAAACCGTATTCAAGAAAATAGAACCCTGATTGCTCAATGCATTCGTGATGATGGATATCAGGTCTTCAATTGCATTGATACTTGTTTTTATTAATCCTTTACTTGAAGAGAGAAATGTAGCCTTATCAAGATTGTTTTTCAAATGATTCATTAAAAATGAACCGGGAGAACTTGTTACCGATTTTTTTTCTTCGGTATTCCCGCTTTCCATAAATGTTTTATTTAACTCCGGCGCAGTGCGAGACCATGTATCTTTTTCAATATTGGCGAATAGTGCTATTTGGTCTTTCAGTTTTTTCAATCCTATTTCAATATCTTTCTTGGTGCCCTTAATAGTATTGATATTATCTTGTAACTGAAGATTAAAGAAACTTTTCATTACATCTTTTGTTCGGATGCAATCCTGCCAGTCAAATAAAAACTTCGCATATTGTATAACGTCTTTTATGGCGGTTTTTATGGCATTAAAAATAACTTCAATAGCCCCGGCAACTTTTTCAGCACAATCAATTACGAAACGATAAATGGCGCCTCCTATTTCTAATAAGAAAATCCACGTGTCGTTAATCTTATCTTTTAAGAAATTAATAGCATACTCTGCTCCATTTAATAAAAAACAGTAAACATCTCCTGCGGCCACTTCAATGGCTTTACTAATATTTGAAAGAATGGCTGTGTTTTGAGCAAGAGCTATGCTATTTCCTTTAATATTAACGGATAGTAACAACTCCGGTTCAGGCATTTCTTTGCTTCTTCTCCTGGTTGAATGATCTGCTTTTTGTACTGATCCATCATCCGGCAAGGTGTCTTCAATATCCAGGATTTTTTTTATGGCGGCTGCGGCGGCCTTTAATTCTCTATCGGTGATGCCATCTTTCACTAAGCTTCTTTTTGTTGTGCCTTCATCGTTTTTAATGATTGCCTTGCTTAAGCCATCTTTTGTAGAAAGCGCTTTTAATTTTTCAAAAGGCTTCGACATCGGATTTATTGCTATGATATTTTCTCCATCATGAACCCTGAAACAGGTGGCTCTCAAGGAATCTGCTTTTTCTACTATGTTCAATGTGCCCGACTCATCTAAAGGAATGGATAGCGGAGTGGTATTTAAAACATAATATTGATTGTTTATATAAACGTTTTGAGGCGCATAGGTACTAAGCTTTATTTCTGTACCCTGTTCAACAGGCTCTCCGTTTACTTTTTCAACTATTATTCGCGTTGTATAAGAATTAAAAGCTACCGCTTTAGTGTCTTTGTCGGGTGCTAGTGTTATAGCATAATAACTCCATAATGTTGTTACCGGATTTTGAACTGCTTTCATAAACCTGTTCTCTCCGGTATGAGCAAAAAAAGTATTAATATTTAATTTTTGGTTAATGTATGGCGTTATTTGCTGAACATTACTTAAAATAGGAAGCGGGAATGACCATTCGGTTTTTTTTGTTATTTCTTCATCCTTGCAGGTTATATAAAATAGTTTTTTTGCTCTGTTAACTCCCCATACAATAATCTTATTGTCTTTTGATCTGTCTGCAAATAAATGTGTAACATCATCAAATATAGCATGCTCAAAAATGCAAACTCCCGAGTCATTATCATTTTGCGAGTCATGCGGAAAATAATATAATGACCCTTTCCCTGCCACAAAAAGATCTGTATATAACCCGTTCTTTGTTGGTAATGTTGCTAATGCTGTTGGGGTTGATTTTTGTGGCAGCAATAACCTGGAAGAGGGGGCTATGCCTCCTGTTTTACTATATGCATTGTAAATTGGTTGGTATAATAGTTCTTTTATTCCTTTAATTTCTCCTAATGTATAAATACCATCAACTCGCCCTTTGTTTTTTCTACCAATACAAGTAACAATTTTATTGGCTTCCATATCTGTGGTTACATCCTGTGGAATCCAATAATTGCCAGTTGATTTTTTGGGATCGATGTAATACCTGTAAATATATTTCACTGCATCTGCCGGATTTCTCAACGCATCTACTACTATTAGCTGCCCCTTTGCAGTTTCAGAAACATAGATGCCGGATACCTGCAGAGAAAATTCAGATTCTCTGTTTATATCATCAAACTTTAATAAAGTCCATGAAAGCTGATCTTGACCTAATTGTGCATTAGGAATATTGTTTTCTGAAATATAAACATGATCCTCTTTTTGCTTGGTTACAACCATGAGTAGTGTAATCTTTCTCGTAAGCACATTTTGGCCCACTTCAAAAGTTTTTACGGGATACTTTTTGTTTCCATCTTTACAAACGATGTTACTGATGTTTATTTTTTCCCAGCCTGTAGAACTTGCTGCTGTATTTTCTTTTATCAGGTAAAGAGCATTATCTGTTCCTAAAGAGAACAACAACGAATCTCCTGCTTCCGACTCCAGTACTTTAAATTTCTTTTCAGGGTTGGCAACTTCAAATTGTTTATAGTTGGTCATCAATTCAGATGAAAATGTTATGTTGAGTGGCATGGTATCTTGTTATTAAGTAATTATATTGTATATGATTTAGTTCGAAGTGGTATCGGAGTATGTGATATGAGAAATAAGGTCTTGATGTTCTGAGAATAAAACATTTTTAAAGACAAAAGTTTTATTCCCGGGGAATACCCAAACATTTGTGTTGTTTAGTATTCTTTCAATATCTCCGGAGAAGCCGGTCATAAAATCTTTCATTTTCATAAAATGATTTTTTACATTTTGGGCTAAATCCGTTATTTGGCCGAAGCTTGCAATTTTGCTGAAAAAACCTGCATCTACAGCATCCGATTCATCTTTAAAACTTTTATCGGTATCTATTAAAGTCACAACCAAATCTCCTTTGTCAGATACACTTATCTGGTATTTGTTTTCGGTTCTTAATTTTACATAATCGCCGTCGGCAACAGCGCCACCACAGTTTACATGTATATTCACCTTAACGGTAGAAACAATCTTTATGATATTATCGATAAGATATACATCAGACTGCACGGCACTTTTTATACCTAAATTGCCATGTAAGCCTATTTCCAGCCCTGCTTCATCATAAGCTCTTGGCGGGTTGTAAGAGAACGAAAGGATTTTCGTTTTGTCGGTACTATCGGTTATATAAGCGTATTGTTGGGGATTGTTGTCAACCTCAAAATTGTATTTGTAAAGAATATTCTTTAATGCAAATCTTGACTCAACCTTGCACCATGGTTTTAAACTAATCTTGTTTAGCGCCGGTGATAATACTTTTTTCAGAAAATTTGCAAAAACTTCTCGCCTTATAGACATAACACCATGGCTGTTTTTTCTTTCCGATACATCAATCCAGTTCCATGCAAACTGAACCGGCGGATGTAACCTTCTATTCTCTGTCATTACCAGGTAATTCAAAGTATATAACCCTTTATTGGAAGGCATAGGATTGCCTGAATGATCGAGATATGGGCATATTTCAAAATTGAAATCGGTAGGTGTAATAGAGGGCTTTCTTTGTTGAGGGTTAAATTTGGAAGGTTTAATTCCATAGCCTAATACAATATCTCCTTTCTTTTTTAGAGTTTGAAAATAAGTTCCCAAAAATATTTTGGTAAGCGCATTATATAAATCAACAGAGGATGCCGGATCGATGTTATCAATTTTAGGCGTTTTTTCCGACAAGCCGGCTGTATTTAAATTCAAATACAATTGTTGTACACTAAACATTGTATCTGGGTTGAGGTTTTTAACCTTATCTCTAACATGCTTTGGTAAGCTGCTAAAAGTGTTATCTGTATTGTCTTCTCTTAAATCGAGATTAATGATAAAAGAAAAAATCCATGGCTTAGCATCTTCCTGCGAAAATTTACTCCACTTGCCGCCTCTTGTCATTTTAACAACAGTAAATTCTTTAAAATACAATTGGTATTGAACCGAGCTTTTATCGTTACTTAAAACAATAATATCGGGAGCTAAAAGCGGGTCAATGTTTTCCGGAATCCCCATTGTTGCTTTGAATGCAAAACAGAATTCGGGCCTTTTTTCTTTAACCTTTTTTACATCACTATTTGCTTTGTCCGCTTTGTCTGGAATATTGAATATATCCGTATTATCAATTGAGGTTAGAAAATCAGTATAAGAAATTGATTGAATGTTATCATTGTCATCTAATTCAAAAACCTGAATAAGCTCTTGCCCATTATAATCAGACAGATAATTTTTTAATGTATCATTCAGTGAATCCTGTGTAACGGATACAACCATGTCATATCCATATTTTTCTGAAGATAAATTTGATTTTTTTGCGCTCATAATGGTAGATTGTAATTGTTTTAGTGATTAAGGGTTGAGATAAACTTTTTAAGCTTTTTTTAAAACCTGGGCATTTAATTCTTCAATACAAAAGACGACAAAACGGGAAAAAACAGGTAGAGGGTAAATAACCGTTTTCAAAAACAGGTATTTCTACTTGCTTGCCGGCTATTGATCTTTCTTTCTTTTGTTGAAGAATGTTCATCTTATAAATCCGATATACCATGATTCATTTTGCTATTGTAGACAATCAACCGGTATTCAGAAAAGCATTAAAGCAATCCTTGGAAGAAACAGGCGCGTTTAATTGTTTGTTGGAAGCCGAGAATGGTATATGCTTTATTGAAGGGCTTAATCAGCATGCAATGCAGTTAGATTTCGTTTTGATTGATATTATGATGCCTCAAAAAAACGGGATTGAAACATTGGCATGGATAAACAAAAAATACCCTTTTGTAAAAGTTGTATTAATGCCCTTTTACGAAGATAGCATCACCATTTCTAGGTTAATGAACTTGGGCGCTGACGGGTATTTTTCTAAATTATGGGATATTGATCTTATTAAAGAATCAATAACAAAAATCTGTGTTGCCGATAAGGAGATAAAGAGCCACTCCCGAAAAAAAGTTATGGTGAAAGACATTTTCTTCATTACGGATAGGGAAAAACAATTATTGAAATTAGCCTCTACAGATCTTACATATGAACAAATAGCATGTAGTATGAACTTAAGTTTTAAAACAATTGATAAATACCGATCGTCTTTGTTTAAAAAATTTGATGTGAAATCAAGAGCAGGATTGGTTATAAATGCTCTGAAATTGGGGATGCTTGAATTAGCAAACTAAGTAGAATTGTATTTTAGAAAAGGATAGAAGGTTAATGAAGAAAACCCTTTCTGGCAAGCATCCTGCCTGAAACTGCTAAATGTTTATTCATTATCCGTCTTATTTTTTTGGAATATGCCGGAACCGTTTAGATGATTCTTGCTTAGCCATTCTCCTATAAAGTTAAGGCATGCCTGCGGAGTATATATGTCAGTGTTCAAGTGTATATCTGCCTGCAAAGGCCTTTCATATGGGCTGTTAATGCCTGTAAAGTTTTTTATCTTTCCTTCTTCTGCTAATTTGTATAAACCTTTTTTATCTCTCTGCTTACAGGTATGTATAGAGGCATCTGTAAAAACTTCAATAAAACTATTTTCACCTATAATGTTTTTTGCCTGCTGCCTGTCTTCTTCAAATGGAGAGATAAAAGAAGAAACAACAATGGTTCCTGCATCATTAAATAACTTGCATATTTCTGCCACGCGACGAATGTTTTCCTGCCTTCCTTCTCTTGTAAAATTTAAATCACTGTTAATACCTAAACGAGTATTGTCTCCATCAATAATATAAGAGTGCATTTTTTGCTGGTAAAACCATTCATCCAGAGCTGCTGCAATTGTTGATTTTCCTGACCCCGGTAAGCCGGTAAGCCAAATGGTAAAAGCAGTATGATTGTTTAGTTGCTCTCTGTCTTTTCTTGTAATGATGAAGCTTTGGTAAAACAGGTTGCGCTCCCTCTTATTAATTTTTTGCGTACGTTTAGCAGATGCAGGCAATCCAAAGGATACTCTGTGCCATATCCTTTCATGAATGAAATATAAGATAATTTTTGTAAGCAATTCAAGGCCGCCTATTTTCACTCCTACAGAGAGCTTACCTGTTATAATAAAGCCGAGAATGGCCGTATCAATAGAACCCATGATACGCCAACTTACACTTTTTACAAAGTGTCTTTTAATGGTAGGATCTTTGGTAAATAACTTAACAAAAATGTCGGTAATCATATTAACAAATATAGAGAAGATAAGCAACGGGGTTTACATAGCATACTCAGGGCTGTAACCTAATTCTCCCTTATCAGGAATATGCTTTCCACTTTATTTCAGGCATATTTTCAATAGCATACCAAAAATCTATTGTGGTACCGGGTTGTAAAGGATTTTTATTTGGTTGGGAAATAGTTATAGGTGCTGTTAAGCTGGAATCGTGATGATGCATTATATATTGTTTGTAAACATTTATAGTGGTATACAGCCTGATCTGATCTTTTTGAGAGGTATGATGTAGCGGAATAAGCGCCTTGGCAACAGGACTCTGCAAAAAATAATCTTTAACAGAATCTTTGGTAAGGGTGAGTACGTTACACAACTGTTCTTCAAAGAGACTATAATCAGGAATGCTGTTATCACCCAATTCATTCATTTCTTCCAGCTTTCTTTGCTGGCCGGTACTATCATGCCACCTGCAATCCACACTTATTTTTTCAGGTATGAAGATGCCGTTTGTACAAAGTTGCGGAGCCAGGTGCAGGGTAAGAGCTACCTGTGGCTCTTTGCGTAAGCCATTGAGCATGGTTTCTGCAATAACAATATTAAGATCCTTTTGCCGATGCCATTGAAAAGTGCATGCATCTGCTACCAGGTAACTGTCAAATCTGTCCGACAGTTCTAAAGATTCAATTAGCTTTCCGGCACTTTGCATATTACTTCTATGAATGTCCAGCAAATGAAATTGAACTTCCTCTTTAGTAAAATAAAGTGATGCCAATAAGCTTAATAATGCATAAGGCCCACAACCTGCATCGAGTACCTGTATCGGCCTTTCTTTTTGTAATTGCAACAAATCGGTAATGGCATTAATTAGGCCTAATACAAATAAGCGTGTTCGTACAATTTCAAAGAGGCACATACCGGCAGAGTAAGGCGATACGGCATAGCCTCCTTCCAGCCAAACGGCTTCTCTGTCTGTAGCATTATCCGTCTGTAACATATCCATAGCGCCGCATTCTGCAAACAAGCGGTGTATTTGTTGGAGCGATTCTCTGCGTTCACCCCAATTACTTTCTTCATCTAGCAAAAGTTGTGTATATACTTTTAGCTGGTGGGTGAAATTATTTCCCGTCATACTTTTTTTATTTAATTACCGGCATTCCATATAATCTCTTGCACCATCGTTGCTAATGGTTACAAAACCAGCCCTTGCATATAAATTTTTAGCGTGGTTTGTTTTAATAACTTGTAGTGTGATTGATCTATGAGATTTTCTTGCAGTGTTTATCAATTGATGCAACAAAAATGTACCGATGCCTTTGTTTTGATACTGTGGTAATAAAGAAATATCAATAATATGTATGCTGTTCTCTGTTTCGTTGATGTATAACCGGCCGATAGGTATTTTTTTAAAATAAATGATTTGCTCTAACCCATTGGGGAATTTTTTTTCATACCCTGTTTTCTGAGCTAAAAACTGCATTAATGCAAATTGTTGCTTCTGCTGCTCTGACCAATTAGTTCGGCTTAGTTCCTCTTCTCTTGTGCTGTAATACAATTTTTCAAGGAATGGCAGGTGTGATTGTTTAAATGGTTGTAATGATATATGATTCATCAATATATTTGTTGAACACTCTCTAATTTGCTTATCTTATTAAAATTAGTTAATAATATTTATTTATGTATCATTACTGGGCTTATGGATTATTGGTGGCAAGCGAAATGGAATTTCCTGAACTATTACCCTATGTGTTTGAAGAACAGGATGTTACTATACGTTTGGGTAAAACACCAGAAGCTCTGACCGGTGATGGCGTAGTACATAAGGTTAGGGTTTCCATTAGTCCTAACGAGTACTTATTGAAATTTTTAAACGTGGCTAATTATTATGCAGCGCGTGGCAATGAAATCATAATAGAGCCTTTACCGGATGGAGATGAAAAAAGCGTTCGGCTTTTTGCTTTAAGCAATGCTTTTGCAGCAATCTTATACCAACGCAATCTAATACCCTTACATGCGTCTGGTATTTTTTATGAGAAAGGCGTGGCGTTATTCTGTGGTGCAAGTGGTGCCGGTAAGTCCACAACTATAACGGCTTTACAACAGAAGGGATATAGAGTATTTACTGATGATGTTTGTGTATTGCAACAGCAACCAGATGGTTCTGTTACTGCAGTACCCAGCTACCCGATGATTAAGTTATGGGAGGATAGTTTTGAAAAAAACGGATTGATGATGGTTGATGAAGAAAAACGTTTAAGACCTGAATTGCCCAAATATGCTAATTTTTTTCACGCTAATTTTTTTACTCAGCCTCAATTGATAAAGCAAATTTTTGTTTTAGAACAAAATAATTTGGGAGATGGAGTGCACATTAATCCGTTAACTGCGCTGCAAGCTTTTGATGAAATACAAAAAAATGTTTATCGCCCTTTGCAACTGACTTCGATGAAAAAAAGGAACATACTTTTCTCGTTCGTAAACCACCTTATAAAAAATACAGCCACTTATAAAATAAACAGGCCATCAAACAGGAATACATTACCTGAATTATTATTGCAAATTGAGACTAAATTAGTGTAAGATGGAAGTACCCAAGAAAATAGTTTGGCTGGCATCTTATCCCAAAAGCGGAAATACATGGATGCGAGCATTTTTATCTGCACTCTTAAACAATGGAGAAGTTGATATAAATAAAATGGTAACAAAAACGATATTTTCATCCCGTGATTTTTTTTCTGAATATACTGATATAGATTCAACATATTTAACTGATAAAGAAGCAAAGCAATTACAACCTGAGGTGTTTAATTACCTGGCGATTACCGATAAAAGCGAAAAAATTTTTATCAAAGTACATGACGCATATACCCTAAATCAATTTAATAAACCCATAATACCTACTGAAAGCACGTTTTGTGCTATTTATATCATTAGAAATCCATTAGATATTGTAGCCTCTCTTGCAAACCATACTCAGATAAGCATAAATAAAGCTGTACATTCATTAGTAGATGATGATTATTGTTGGTGTGCTCAGAATGGTAACATAAATACCGATATTCAGTTTAGGCAATACCTTTCCAATTGGAGTTATCATGTAAATAGCTGGACATTGTACGCGCCATTTCCGGTTTATCTTATCAAATATGAAGATATGGTTGTAGATACTTTTAACACATTTAAAAAAGTTGTAAAATCCATTGAAGCAGATAAATTTAATGATAGAGAAATACTAAAAGCAATAGATGCTGCAGGGTTTGCCAAGTTACAGGAGCAAGAACTTACTTCTGGATTTAAAGAGAATTTTACACCTAAAACCTTGCCCTTTTTTAGAAAAGGAGCTATCAATAATTGGAGAGAGGAGCTTGATGTTGAGCAAGCATCAAGCATTATAAATGCCCATAAAAAAATAATGCTAAAATATAACTACTGTTAGTGGTGGTTATATTTTAGCATTTGTCGGTAATAGAAATGGTTTTCCGCTAATCTTATGATCCGGTGTTATTACCATTTCCATCATTACCCGCAAAAATTGAACCTTGAATAATTTCTTTGTCCATTACAATTAATTCAGGTGTTTTCCAATCTTTTTTTGTTGCTAATTGATTTTCCATTTTTTTATTATTAAAGGTAATTGAACGGTTAAATTTAATGAAAATTTAAATATTAGAAAATAAATTCTTTAGATTTCAGCCAATCTACAAACAATACCAGTTCTATGGCATATGCTGTATTTCGGCTTAGATCGGGAATTACGCTGCTTATGTCTTGATTAAATAGTTGGGCTACCTTCGTTTTTGTTTTTTCTACATCAAGATATTTTTGTGCAGATTTGAACTTAGTATCAGATAAAAAATATTCTATCTCCGTCTTTTGCTGCTTGAATCGCCTGAAAAAGTCTGGATTAAACGGCGCTTTATCTTTTCTCCACTGTATTTCGGAAGGGGTAATATTATCCATTGCCCTACGCATCAAACTGCGATCTGTATTATTTAAAAGGAATTGTTCAGGAGGGATATCCAGAAAGAATTCATTAATATTTTTATCTAATATTGGGGCAGTACACTCCATATTGTAGCTGGCGCTTAGTTTTTTCTGAGTATTAAATAATGCGCCACCCATAATTCCGGAATTGATTATTTCCACAATACCCGTTTTGATTGCCTTACCAGTTCCCCAATTTTTTCTACTTGATACTAATGCAAACAAGTTTTTATTTAAAGGAGGAATTTGATCATTCGGTTTAAAAAGTTGTATAACAGGCCCGTAAAACTGCGTTAACCAGGAGTAATCAGCTATTAAAGATTTTAATCCTCTTAAATATGATAGGTTATGCCTTTGTTTAAGCTGCAAAAAGTAGTAAAAACCTTTTTTAAAATCTCCTGCTTTAATCATTTCATATACCATGCTGTTTCCTTTGTTGGAAATTGTAAAATCTCCTCCAAACCCTGTGAAAATGGTACCTATTTTTTTATCCATTGCAGCAGCATACAATGCCTTGTCTATATAAATAAACGGGTAACATAAAGTTTCAGTCCTTTCAAAAATATCCGACAGGTTAGTAAATGGGCCAACCTCAGGGGGTAATTGAACAAATGTTGGGCAAATGTTATCATAAAAATGCACCATTTTATTAATAAAATACGTTTCATCTTTTTCTGGCCCTTTATGGCCATTAGGTAAAACATACGAAAAAGTATATAACGGTTTATTTTGTTTTTTTAATTCAGATGCTATTATTCCAGCTAAAAACGAAGAATCGAGCCCCCCACTTAACGAAAGTCCAATGGGTTTATCTGTAATTAACCTGTTTTTTACAGACTGTGTTAATAATTCCTTGAGGCAGTTTACCCAATCTGCATCTTTGGTAAAACGATATTTTCCCCGTTTTTTAAGTTCCCAATATTTTTGGATTACAGGCTTTGAGGTATGGTTATCATAGTATAAATGCGAAGCGGCATTTAGGATATTAATGTCCTTATCAATCGTGGTACCATTGTGGTTGGTTGTAATAAGATCTGCTATAATTTTTTCATTAAAATGATGCGGCGGTTTCTTTACAGCCAGAATACTTTTTAATTCACTGGAAAAGATGAAGCCTTCGGGTGACAAATAGTAATAAAAAGACCTTATGCCGATATGATCGGTAGCCGCAAATAAAGTTTGTTCTGTTTTATTAAATATCACAAAAGTGAATTCGCCCTCTAAATGATTAGTGCATTTATCCCCCCATTTTTTATATGCTTTAAGAATGAGAACAGAGTCAGAAGCTTCTGCCAGTTTCTGTGAAAGGCCTAATAAACTAATTAACTCACTTCTGTTATCAATTCTGGCATCTACAGTAATGATATAATCATCTTCTTGGTAAGGCAGTGCTTCATTTTTTTGATATACTGATGTGGCAAGTTGATTATTCCCCAAAAAAACATTATTCTCGTAATAAACGCCCGAACCATCTGTTGCACGATGTTGAAGAGTAACTTGCATTAAATTTACTGTGTGTTCGGTAACTGGTATGTTTTTTTTATTAATAATCCCAAAAATTGCGCTCATGTTTCTTTATAAGTTATTGGCAATAAAACTAATTGTATTTTTTAATGTTGCACTATGCGTTTAAAAGAGAAAATAAAACAATTTAAGCATTCTGAAAACATTTTTTTGAAAACTGCTTTTTATACATTAAAGCCATTTTGGATGGCAGTAAAATTATCGACTGATGCAAGATTACGTGCAGAGTTTTTAGCCAAAATTAAAAGCAACAAGTATCATTATCAGGTTTCTACTTTTACTAAAGAAGATCGCTATCCTTTTTTATTCCGTTACTGTGCACAATACCTGCAACAGTTTGTTTCTCCCAAAATATTGTCTTTTGGCTGTTCTACGGGTGAAGAGGTAAGAACATTAGGCAGGTATCTTCCAAATGCTTTTATTATCGGTATTGATATTAATAAATGGTGTATAAAACAATGTAATAAAAACAATCGTAAAACCAACTTTTTTTTCTACCACAGGCTTTCTAAAGAATTTAAAACATTAGATAGCCTCGATGCTGTTTTTTGTATGGCAGTTTTTCAGCGTACGGAAAACAGGACTAATAAAAACAATACAACAGCAAGTGGCTTTAATTTTGAATTGTTTGAAAAAGAATTAATACTATTAGATAGCAAATTGAAAGTAGGCGGGTTATTAATAATTGATCATGCAGACTTTAGTTTCATGGATACGGTTATAGCAGAGAGGTATATGCCTTCTGAATTTGAACAAAATCTCCTGTTACGAAACCGCCCTTTATTTAACAGAGATAATATTAAGATTTCTGACGTAACTTTTTTGTGCAGGGTATTTGTAAAGCAACGCTGATTATAGAAACTATATTCGCACAAACTGGGGAGTAGCAATTTAAGTTGTTGAATGGAAATATATTTTTTAATTCACAAATCCATATTAAGAAGTACTATAAAAATATACACTTGCATTATAATAGCTGCAAGTGTATACGTTAAGGTAAAAACATCCTCTAAATTGAGAATAAGTTCAAATTTCATCGTGATTAAACTACGAGAAGGTAGGAAATACTCCATTAGTGGCTATAATATAGAGCATACCTGTATAAGGCATCATATTTTCATGTGGCAGGCCACCACCGCTATTGTTTAATACGTTTGCTGCTAAAGTGATGTTTGGTTTGTTAATGCCGGTTGGAAGATTGCAATAAAATTCTACATCAGGATAGCTTGTTCCATTGCCTTGTGCATAATATGCTCCTCTTGGATCGCCTGTATCAGCAGCATCTGTAGCGGCATTAAAATTATGCGTATGGGTGGGCATATTTGCGTCAGTTATTGTCACTGAAGTTGCTCCGCCAGTCATGCCAACTGTATAAGTAGAGCCATTGGCTGCAGTAGACGTTCCTGTACCTACAGGTACTTTACCTATTAAATTGGGTAGCCTGAAGTTAGTTACCCCATCTCCACCGTAAGTTGTGCCTAACAACGCAAACAAAGCTTGATATTGTGAAATTTGTAATAAGCTGCCATCGCATACCGCCCAACCTGGGGTAGCATAATTACCGGCAAATAATCTGATCTCTCCTACAAAACAGTCCATATGAAATTATTTAATGTGTTTACGAATAAAGATTTTGAATATTGTTTCGAATATTTATGGCCTCGGCGGGTATATACCCTGATAAGCAATATAATATTGCTGGCAAAGAAAAGGCATGCGGTTTTCGTGGCCGCCACCGCCACCAGCTGCAGTAATCGTTTCGGGATTTAAGTTGGTTAATGGGTTTTTATTAGTAGGGATGTATAAATTTACTGTTCCCAGGTTTGCATTATTAGGCGTTACGCTACTACCCGCAACATTGGTATTAGCAGGAAAGTTTGAAATCGGAACGATTGTATCATATTCTTCATTTGCATTTACCGTATGAGTATGTTGGGGTAAGTTGGATGTAGTTAATACAACGTTTTCGGCCCCGCCTGCATCGCCGGTTTGATAAGTCGTTCCGCTGAATGGGCTTTTGCCAGTGCCAATAATGGTTCTGCCATTTAAGTTGGGCAGGTTAAAATTTGTCTTTTTGTCACCACCAAACTGAAAGCCGATCAGGGTATATAATGCTTGATATTGGTTGATATTAAGTAACTGCCCATGGCAGGGTAGCCAGGTATTGTCTATAGTTTTGTTAACATTGCTGCCCACATAGCTAAATAACCTGATTTCACCGAGAAAATTATCCATATATTTTTACTTTAAATTGTTTAGTAATGAATTAATTATGGTCTTGGAGGAAACGTTCCGCCTGTTGCACAAATACAATAAATAAACGCCAGATAAGGCATCCTGTTTTCATGAGCTGTAGCAGGGGTTGCCGGAAAAACACTAATTGTATTTACGTTCATGAGAGTATTATTTGAAATAGCAGAATAACCTTCAATCCCTTTCGAAATACTTTTAGAAACACCATTTGTTAAAAAAGCTGTGTTAACCGGTGTATTAACTGTAGAAGAGTTTTGTGATAATTTGTGAGCCAAACCATTAACAATATGATTGTGTGCGGGTATTTGTGTCAAATTAAGCGTAACGGTTTCTTTCCCTCCTGTGGTTAGCTTACTTGCTCCGGCAGCAATGCCTTGCAAAACACTACCTTGTAAATTGGGTAAAGCAAATGTACTGGTTCCGTTTCCGCCGTAAAGAGCTCCAATCACGGCAGCCAATGCCGGATATTGAAATATATTTAACGTGCTCCCGTCACATAGCAACCAACCTTCTGGAATATAAGTGTAGGGAAAAGCCCTTATTTCTCCAATGTAAGCATCCATAGTTTTTTTTTAAGTGTTAATAAATGAACGACAAATTCCAAATTCTTTTTTACCTGTACAATGGGGAATTTTCCTACTTTTTTAGAGTGTATGTGCCGAAAAGCAGGTTTAGTCAATTTAGTTTAATGGGCATTGGGTAGTGTACGAAAAGCAGGGGGTGAGTAATTAGAGGAAAGCACCGTTTTCGTAATAAGTGTGTAAAACGCCATTGTTGCCAGTTATATATATATCGCCAACAGTAAGCCATGCATGGCCTTCATATTCGCTGGTAGCATTTTTTTTAAAGCCAATGTGTACAACACTTTTAATGTGTCTGCGCTGTAACAATATTTTCCCGGTTAAAGCCTGTGTATAACATTCTGTTTGCCAAAAACTATATTTATTGCACCTTCTAACTGCATGCTGTATTTTTTTTATAACAACAAGATCTTCATCGGTAAGAAATACGATTTCATTGTTTTTAGAAACAGGGCTACCAAGCCTTTTTAAAGCGATCCGAAAAGGTAAAAATTTGAGTATGATTTTTACATAAGCAGAAGTAATAATTGCTTCTGTGAAAAGCAAAAAGGCTTTTATGGCATTCATTGAAAGTGCCCTATGTAAAAATGATGGTTGAATAGGTGTTATTCCGTTGAATTAATAATCAATAGGTTTTGTTCGTGCATTTTTATCAGAAAAGCATGTACCTCTTTTGTACATTGTTCTTCAGAAACATCATAGCCTGTTAATAAATGATTAACAATGTCTTTTATAGACGCTGGCTTTTCCAGTATGCTCCAAATATCTGTGCCAACATTATTTATACCAATATAATCTCCATTCTCCATATCCATCATTACCATTTCATCACCTAATGCACTGCACAAAAATCTTGTATCATTTCTTTGAATAACTGTTTGTTCTGATAGGGTAATCATTTTGCGTTTATTGGTATTTAATTTTATTCAGCTATGTACAAATTAATGATATTTTATTTAAACCCCCAATAGATTTAGGCACTAAAATGTGGTTTTACTACACTGTGTTAATGATGTTATTGTTTAATAGGTAATTAGTTACATGGCCCAGTTATTGGGCGTTCTGAAATGCAAAATAAAATTTTAAATCAATATTATTATATTGTAGTATTGATATTAGTTTGGCCCTTTAAAGCATCATTTTTACAGTTAATTCTATAATGTTCTCAAATTTTAAAATAAGGCCGTGGATTAATGATTTAGAAAAATCAATAGCCTTAATATTTAAAGCTGATAAGCGAAATGGAATGATTAATATTTTGCTACAATTGTTGCAGGCATTGTTGCCGGTAGCTTCTTTGTACTATATTAAACTATTGATAGAAGCATTAACTGCTAATAAAGGTGAGGCAGGTGTAGTGATGGCTATTGCCGGTTTTAGCATTACGCAAATTGGCTTGGTAATAGTATCGCAGTATGCAGCATATGTTGTAACAGTACATCAACAAAAAGTAACTGATTTTATTTCAACAGAAGTTTTGTATAAAGCAACACAAGCTGATTATCGCTATTACGAGAACCCTGTTTATCATGATACATTGCACTTGGCTCAACAGCAATCTTTATACAGATTTCCACAGCTTATAGGGCAACTGAGTTTAATGTTGCAAAATGTTTTATCTCTATTTCTTCTGATTGTTTTTTTCTTTTCCATGCATGCAGGTTTTGCTTTGGCTTTTCTCGTATTGTCTGTTCCGTTGGCAATAGTTAAATGGTATTATGGTGTGGAAGTGGCAAGATTAGATAGGAAGTTTGCTGCGGAGGAAAGAGAAGCCAATTACCTCTATACTACATTAACTCATGTAAATTTTGCGAAAGAGGTGAGGCTTTTTGGGTATGGAGATAATTTTATTGAAAAATTTAAAAGAATTAAAAAGTTTATAGCCGATTACAAGAATAAAATGCATCACAGATTAACGCTCTATGGGCTTATTGCAGAAATTTTTGAAGTAATTGCAATGTTGCTTATTTTCTTTTTTCTGGCAAAAGAAACAAGCACTAAGTTAATAAGTATCGGGGCTTTCATTATTTATTTGCAAGGCTTTCAGCGTATGCAGAGCACCACCAAATCTTTTCTGCAGTCATTCGTGCAGTTGTTTCAACTTCGTATTTTTTTGCAAGATATTTTTTACTTTTTCCAAATGGCTGAAAATAATATTATACGAGGTACAAAAACTTTTCCATCAATTATAAATAACGGGCTGACAGTAAAAAATATTTCATTTGCATACCCTTTTTCAAATAAAACTGCTTTAAAAAATGTTTCTATAAGTTGTGCCCCCGGGCAAATTATTGCTATTGTGGGAGAGAACGGATCAGGTAAATCAACATTTGTAAAATTACTGGCCAGATTATATCATCTTCAGTCCGGAAAAATTGAAATAGATGATTATGCATTAAACGATATTAATATCCAATCATTCAGAACAAAAGCAACTTTCTTATTTCAGGATTTTGAAAAATATTTTTTTACAGTTGAAGAAAATATAGCGTTAGGTGAAGAACCGGATTCTTCTAGAATTGAATGGGCTGCTAAATTATCGGGGGCTGATAGTTTTATTAAAAAATTAAGTAATGGGTATAAAACCAGGATGGGTACAATATTTCAGGGAAGTGAACAGCTGAGTGGTGGGCAGTGGCAAAAAATTGCATTAACCCGAATGTTTTACAGAGAGGCTCAGCTTGTTGTATTAGATGAGCCAACCAGTGCTTTAGATGCTAATGCGGAATTAAAGCTGTTTGAAAACTTAAAAAATTTTTGCGGGAAAAAAATGATTATTCTAATTACACATCGGTTGTATAACTTGAAAATAGCAGATAAAATTTATGTGTTAGATGAAGGGCAAATAGTACAACACGGAACTTATAAAGCTCTGTTAGAGGAAGATGGCTTATTTAGGAAAATGTATAATGCCCAGCAGTTATGATTTCAATTGAAAAAATAAACGAACAATATGGGCGTGAAATGGCTGTAATACTGCAGGCTTGCAGGGTTTATTTTAATACGGCAACAATTGAAGATATAAATAATATTACGAAAAATATTACTGTTAACTGGAATGAAGTACTCGCAGCCAGTAAGCGACATAAGATCAGGCCGGTTGTTTACAAGATTTTATTGCAAGCAGTGCTGCCTTCAGATATTTTAGAAAGGATTAAGAAGGAGTTATTGCAAATAACACAGCGGAATTGGGAATTGGCTTGCGAAACAGAACGATTAATATTGTTACTTAAAGCAAATGGAGTAGAAGCAATTCCTTATAAAGGTACAGCTTATTCTAAGCAGTTTTATGGAGATTTAATCTCCAGAGAAAGCAGTGATATTGATTTGATAATTGAGTTTAAAGATTTGGATACCATTATTGAATTAATGCAGCATGATGGATACCTTGGGGAAAATGTTTGGGTGCATGAATTTTTACAAGAAAAAAATTTTCGGTTAAACAAAGATTTTAATTTCAATAAATTTCAGCAACAAAAGCGGCTGTTTCATGTTGAGTTTCATTGGAGAGTAGCGGAAAATTATTGTGTATTGAATAACGATGCAAACAATTTTCTTTGGGATACGAATATTAATAATGCTCTTGTAAAGAAAGATTTGGTTTTATTAAGTAACGAGGCTCATGGTATGAGCATTTTTATGCATCATGCATTCAAAGATTGCTTTACTTTATTAAGAAACATAATAGATATAGGAGTGTTCTTGCAACAGCAACAACTTAATTGGACAAAAATTCAAAGAAGATTGCAGCAAACAAAATGCGAAAAAAGTTTTAACCTCGCAACAGAGCTGGCGGATTCACTTTTCGGTATTAAAAGTTCATATCAGCCCAATCCCTCTCTTTCTAAAGCCTTTCTTAAACAATTAATTGTTGTTAATCCGGTTAATATGGTAGAGAAAAAGCCGACAGGCTTCCTTATGCGAAAAAACCAGCAAATGAGATCTGGAGTTGAAAAGTTCAATTTTCTATTGAAATTCTATTTTACGCTTCTGCTGCCTTCTATCATAGATTTCAGGATTGTTAAACTCCCTCGCAATTTTTTCTTCCTATATTTCTTTCTAAAGCCGATAAGATTTTTGTTTGTGCGATACAACGGTGTAGAAGAGAAAAAAAGGTTTATCCCAAAAGAATAAATATCCATTGCAGAAACAGGGATTTGTAAATACGGTGTTCGATAGCAAACTGTATTGTTCAGATGATATCTATCGAACACCGTATATCCTACTGTTTTTCGTTCTAAAGCCTTGATATTGAAGCAAAAAAAACTGCTCATAATAGAGCAGTTTTCTCAAAATTTACTATGGTAGCCGGTACGGGAAGAAATTTACAGCATTTTATTGCATCTTAAAAAACTTTAATCATCTTGAAACTCTTTCCTGTATTATATTTCATCAGTTATTAACAAAATTGATAAATCAATAAGATTTGAATATTTAGTCCCCTATTTAGTCCCCTATTTAGTCCCCTGTTATATCAATTCGCTATTTATATTGCGGCACATTTTAAAATATATGCCAGATTCCGTATTTATCCTAAAAGAACCAAAAGCCACAAAAGAAACACTTGTGTATCTTCTGTACAATAGTAATGGAGTTAGAGTAAAGGTAACAACTGGAAGAAAGATTCATCCAAAATACTGGAACCCTGAAACACAAAGAGCTAAACAAGTAAAAGATTTCCCTCATAGCCAATTCAATAATGTACTTAAAACACTGGATGGTTTAATTAATAAAAGAGAGTTAGACTTAATAAATGAGGGTAAACCAATTACTCCCGAAAATTTAAAAAAACCAATTATCGAGTATTTGAATAAAGAAACTACTGCATTCAGTCGGCTTACATTCAAACAGTTTATTGAAGATTATATAAAAAAATCAACCAAGAAACCTAATACCATAAAGCAATATAATACTTCATCCAATAGGCTCAAATCTTATGAAACTAACAGAAGGAAAAATATAGACTTTGATGATGTTAACCTTGAGTTTTACGAAGATTTTAATAGATACATGATTGAAAAGAATTACAGTTTAAATTCAATTGGAACATCTGTAAAAAATATCAAGGTTTTTATGAATGAGGCAGTAGAGAAGGGATTAACCAAGAATTTGGAGTTTAGGAATAAGAAGTTCAAAATAGTAGAGGAAGAAACAGAGAATATCTATCTCACAGAACAAGAAATAAAAGCAATTTACGAATATGACTTTTCAGATAATCCCCGCCTTGATAGAGTAAGAGATTTGTTTGTAATTGCTTGTTATACTGGTTTGAGATATTCTGATTTAATACAAATCAGAGAGGAGAATTTAATAGATGAAAGAACAAAGATTAAGGTTAAAACCGAAAAGACTGGGGCGGTTGTAGTTATTCCGCTTAATTCGATGGTGAAGAATATACTTGCAAAGCATAACGGCGTTTTACCTGAATTAATAAGCAATGTTAAAATGAATGAGTATATAAAGCAGGTTGCAGAAAAAGCAGAAATTAACGATGATGTTGTTATTTCGTTTACCAAAGGAGGCATAAAGAAAACAGAAACATTTAAAAAATATGAATTAGTTACTGTACATACTGCACGCCGTTCTTTTGCTACCAATGCTTATTTAAGAGATATTCCAACTATTTCTATAATGAAAATTACTGGACATACTACTGAAAGAGCATTTATGAAATATATCAAAATTAGTCAGGAAGAAAACGCTATCAAATTAACTAATCACCCTTTCTTTAATTAATATGAAAGAATTAATAGAGTTACTTGAATTATCACAGTCAGACTTTCTCTTGCACCTTGAACAAAATTCAAAAAAAGCATTTGACTTAGTATCACAACTTAAAGAGACCAAACTTGAAAGATTTAAGTCTCTAAATAGTTATGAGGAGCAATATAATTTTTGGGAAAATGAAATTGGCATTAATTACTTTAAATATCATTTTGAGTACTCGCAGAATCATACGCAAATTGTATTGGCTGAGTTTGAACTATTCACTGATGAAAGTAGTTGGAAGAATTTAAATGATTGGTATTTACGTGAAATACCAAAGTATATAAATAAAAGGCTCAAAAGAATTGATAAATATCAAGAAGATTTAAAGTATAGAAAAAAACTTAAGTCTGCATTTGTAGAATTTGATGAACTCAAAGAAAAATTTGAACATAAGCTTTCCGAGCAAAAAAATCCTAAAATTTTAATTCAAGAAGAAGCTATAAAAATTGACGACTGGATTAGTAATCAGAATTTCCTGCAAGCCAATTATTATAATCAATATTTCGAAAACTATTTGAAGTATGATATGTCTCCTGATTATTCAAAAGTATTCCCAAGTGTACATAATGTTTTACTTGTTAATAATTTTTATCAATATGCTCGATATAAAGAGTATTTAGAACAAAAACTAAATAAAACAAAAGGAACTCAAATTAGTGTACACTCTGATGAAAATCTCACAAATGCCCAAATAGCACTTTTACTTCACTATACAAATGTAATCTCAATTTTAGAAGATAATGGATTAGACAAAACTGTCATTTCTAGAATAATATCTGCTATAACTAATAGAAGTCAAAAGGGTTTGTATGATCCAATTCGCGAAGTTCATGTAAATAACCACAAGACAAAAGATAATATAGAAGCAGTAATTAAGAAACTAAACGAATCTAAACTAAAAGATTATGTATTAAATGCTGAAAAGGATTTGAAAAAAGCTAAATGATTTTCTGTCTCTATATAATTGCTTTTATAATCTAAAATTGATTTATTAAGTCTGAGCCTTGTTTGATGCCTTTTATTTGGTCTTTTTTTTTCTTTCTAAAACTCTTTTTATTAGTTCTTATTAACTGTCTAACTAATCTTTTTAGCTGTCCAATTATTGTGTCAGTTTTATAGATTTTTATGTTCATAAATTTTTGTTTATACAAATTTCACTAAAGTAGTTTGCTTTTTTAAGTTAATCAGGTTAAATAAAAATTAAAAATAATTATAATGCAATTTTGACAATTATGAAGATTTATTAAAAATATTTGTACCCCCTACAACACCCCCTACAGGGTCGCTTTGAAATGACTTTTGCAGTGCATTTGTGACAAAACACACTGCATTTTAAAATGAGTCAACTATTTCTTCAGGGCATCAACGCCAATGAGTTGTTAGAAAGCTTAGGTCAACTCGTTGAGAAAAGACTTGAGAAAGTTTTAGCCCAAATCAATCATCCCACAAAACCTAAGTTTCTAACTCGCAAAGAAGTTGCGAAAATTTTAAACATCACTTTAGGAACATTGAATGACTGGACTAAACTCGGTTGGATTCAGTGTTATAAAGTCGGTCGTAGAGTTCTCTACAAAGAATCTGAAGTCTTTGCTAACGTTGAGAAGCTTGCTCTTCACAAAAACAAGAAAGGAGGGTATCATTATGACGCATAAAAATGATTACTCCTGTACTGTTTTCTTTGAAATAGGCAGAGCTAAAAAATGGGGCTATGTACATAACCTTAAAGGCTTTGCAAGCTTCCTCGATAAAAAGCATCCGAGTTGGTCTTATTTCAATATTTATAATCGTAGAACAAATGAGTTTATAAAACAAGTGAAGAGAGGCTCATATATTCCTGCCTTTCTTCCAGTCTTTGTACTCGCTTTTATCCTTGCCTTTTGTTTAACCTATGAAAAACCATCTTCACCCCATTACTCGCTCCTAAATGATTTTAATAATACTGCAACGATTTGGACTCTAAACATTGCTCAAAACAAAGGGGGTATTGCATGATTCTGGTTAAAAATTCTTACGGTATTAGTGCGGCTATGGAAGCTAGTAGAGAGAGAGCCAAACTATTGGGAACTTTTGGAGGTTCATCCTTGAATAGAAAAGCAAAAGAGAAGAAAGAAAAACTAGGAAAGAAAACGCCTAAAAAGAATACTGAGGCATTAGTACAAGCTGTAATTAGTGGAGATATAAGCCAGATTGAAGAAGCTCAAAAGAAAACGATTAAACCCCGAACTATGTCGCAGAGAACTCGAAGCAAGATTAGGCAGAAGGTTTTTGCATTGGCTCGGGTTCATGCTAAACTCACATTTGTAACACTCACATTCGTTAATAAAGTTGCAGATGAATTAGCTGTTAAGGTGCTGCGTACATTTTTGGATAATGCCAAAAAGAGGTTCAAAGATTTTGAGTACTTATGGATTGCAGAGAAGCAAAGTGAAAACAGGGTATTTGAAAACAATATTCACTTTCACCTAGTAACAAATAAATACTGGCCTTTAGAAAAGTGGTGGAATTATTGGCTAGATGTTCAAAAGAAATACGATATAGTTCCAAGAAATGTAAATTTCAAACCAACTTCGGCATTTAATGTAAGAGCTATTAACTCGAATAACGTAAAAGGAGTAGCTAACTACTTAACCAAGTATCTCACAAAAAGTGATACTCCGCTTTATTGTCAGGTATGGAATTGCTCAAAGAAAATATCAAGGCTTTACACTTGTGGTTATACTGGTATCAACTTCATTAGAAATATTGAGAGGTTGGCAGAAGCTGACCAATTAGGAGGAGAGCATAAAATGATACCATTAGAACATTGCAACCTGCATTTGATACCACTTAATAAACTGACAATGCAATTTTATAAAGGAATTGAAGAAATAAATAAAGAGAACTGGAAAAAAGAAAACGAATAAAACTATGAATCCAATAGAAGCTTTGAATAACCATGTAAAAGAAAACTGTTTACCCTGTTATGTAAATGCCTTAATAATAGAATTTGAAGAACTGCCCGAAGAGAAGAAAGAGGAATTCTGCTATTATGAGAAAGACAAACATTTTATTTTATACTGCAATAAATGTGAGGTATATAAACTTATACCTGAATAATAATTAAACTTAAAACAAAAGGCATGTACAAACATGCTAAACAAGAAGGGGCGCAAGCCCCTTCTTGTTTTTTGGAAAAGAACAACCGTTTATAAATACGAGACACCTTAAGAATTTATAGCTGAAAATAGAGTATATACCTGTGGTTTTAAAGCAGGTTGATAAACGTAGTAAGTACTCTTTCAATCAAATAAAGAGGTTACTTATACTCAAAAGCTAATTAGGCCTATATTCAAATAAAATTTTAATCATACTCGTTTTTGCTTCGACAAGCTTTTGCGTAATAAGCATATCATATTTGGGTAGATGAGACAGATTGACTCCTTGGTCAAATATTGTATCTGTAAGATAGGTTTGAAGATCATCTGCCTTTAATTTTATACTCTCATATAGTTGGTCATCAACAGCTAATAATGTGTCGTAAAATCTATATCTTAATTTTATAAATAAGTCAGACAAATTTTCATCAATTGTTTTCTTATCACTTTGTGAGATAGATATTTGCTTTAATCGAGTTAATGAATTTTCAATCTCTTCGAATATTGAATAATAATTCTTAACATTATTATCAAGAACAAGGGTTTTTAGTAATTGTATTTTTCTATCCTTTTCCTTTTCAGTAGCATCTTTTTCATCTTTTAAATAAAATATTTTTACTGCGAAAATGGCATTAAATGCGGCTATTAAAATTGTCGCACTTTTAAATGCAATGTCAAGCAAGATCATAAAATCAGTTGTCGATTCTGGTGGTTTAATAATGCCGCACATAATTTATCCTAAAGCGCTTTTTTTTCTTAATATTCTAATAATAGCCTCTGATAATGGTCGTTCATAATTATAATTGCCATGTGACTCAAACTTGAATTTTTCGCGAAACTCATTAGCCCCAAGTTTTAGAACAACATTAACAAAAAGCTCCTCAAAAAAAGAAGGGTTGATAGAGTAGATATTATCAGGGATGACAATTGTTACTGTGTTATACTTCTTTTCAATATTATCTAAATTTGATGCTATACGAACATATTCACCTCTGTCTCTTCCTGTAAAGACCTTTGCAACTGTGCCGTCACTTCCTTTGACTCTATAGTCTTCAAGGTTTATAATATTTTCATTACTTAGTTTCATTATTCATCAGTTAAATCATCTTCGTTAAACATAATACGTGCACTTATGATTGTGCCTGGAAAATAGTTATCTACAAACTTAACAAACTTTGTATCAGGTTTATCTTCTATGTTGCAAGAGTCATTAAATGTCATAAATTTATATGGTTCATCATCGACATACCCATGTGAGATACTATATGTACCATCGAAAGTTATACTTGTTTTCCCGGAAAGTATTGCGAGAATAGAAAAATCATCTATTTCCTTGCCTTTGCCCTTGATATTAAAAAAGCTCTCAATGAATTGTATCGAACCATTGCCGCGTCTTTTGTATCTATCAGTTGCGACAGAGGTTACACCATCTTGTAAAGCATAAAGAGTCCATAGTGTTTCTTCCTCAAATGTTTTAGAAAAGAAAAATCTTTTTGTCGTATATTTTTCAGAGAGACTCTGCATTTTTTTCACCTCATCTTTATTTGGGCATTCTGGGTCTTTGAATTTTTCATATATGGTTTTACCAAAGTTTAATATTGCAAGCCTAAAGACTCCAAAATGTTTGCCCCCTTCATACCTTTCGTGAAAATAACCAATTGAAAATCGATGTTTTGTAGTGGAGTGCTCTTCTGCATTAATTAATATCTCACCTATTACAGTACTAAGGTCATCTATTTTTTCAGGCGTTAATGTTTTGTTTAGCCTTTTTAAAGAATCAATAACATAATCAACCAGTTTAGTTGTATCAATATCTTTTTGTTCACGAATTTTTATTGAGTCTTCTCCGTATAATTCTCTATCATGAATGCATAACTTATATGGTATTATGTCTGAAAAATTGATAAACTGTTTACTATGGATAACTGGAGAACCTACAGAAAAAAGAAGCTTTCTTACATCATTATTATTATAATGTACACCGTCAATTTGCCGAACTTTAGACCTAGTATGTTTATATTGTTTGCACTTTTTGAAGAATTTTATAATATCCTTCAATATGATATCAAAGAATACTTGAGCTCCTAGGTCAAGCCTAATGCATTCAGAATAATCAATGCTTACTTTAATATATTTTTGAGTTATCAAAGCTCCTACAACAGTTCTAATAAACTCATAGCTTTCTTTGGCATTCTCGACAATCGAAAACTCTTTTGGAACTTTGAAAACGCCATTATTTTCTGGGATATTTTTTGTGATTTTTGAAATATGGAAATCTGATTCTTCACAATTCAGTAAGTAGGATATGTTTATTGGAAGCCAGCTTGCTATAACATTTTCAAGTGAGGTATCTCCATTTAACGACGCTTTTGCAGTAATGTAACGAAGGTATCTTCTTCTTCTTCTTCTTCTTTGCTTTTCTTTGCTTTTAAGTCTTCTAAGAAAACGTTTTTCCGCTATGTTAAATAAGATAAGAGAGCGATTTTTCATTTTCTCGATTACGTTAATAATGGTTCATCAGTGAATATATTAATATTTCAGAAAGAGTTGGTATTTTTTAATACTTACATAGAAAAGTATTCTGCTAAATATGTATAGGATTACGACTACCAATAGACAAAATAGTACTGTTTAAATGTGAATCAATTTATACAAGTTCGTAGATAGTCAGATTTAAAGTCGTTGCTCGAAATAGAACTTAGTATTTCATACCAATTATCCTTCTGCTAAAATGAACCACTTTTCAATAAGAGTAGAATGGAAGCTTATAAATAGTACACTAAGCAATCAAGAGCTTTTCAAAAAAATTAGTATTGCCTCACAGAATATTATCAAGCGTGAATTTTAAAGTTTTGATGCCATCTTTTAGTGGTAAGGATTGGTAGGGAAGAACTTTTCCACAAAGTCCCCTATTTAGTCCCCTGTAAAAACAAAAAAGCCCTGAATTATTTGAAATTCAAGGCTTTATAAATTTTATTCGTAGCCGGTACGGGAATCGAACCCGTCTTTGCCCCGTGAAAGGGGGCTGTCCTAGCCGATAGACGAACCGGCCATTTGTGTTCGTTTCTTTTTAATCGGAGCGCAAAAATAGGAGTGTGCTCCATTCTAACCAAAAATTATTTCTAAGTTTTATAAAAAATCTTTTCCTTCACTCTTACAAGGTAATAATCATTTCATTTCTCTTAAAACAACTACCCATTTTTTTAAGTTTAATTTTTATTACAAATGCAATCCCTACTTTTGCGACCTAAAATTTTCTTATGGCAACAACATCAGATATCAGCCGCGGTATGATTTTAAAGTTAGATGGCAGCCTGTACAGTGTGGTAGAATTCGGCGAAAACAAAACTGCCCGTGCCGCAGCTAAAGTTTGGGCTAAATTAAAAGGTGTAGATAATAACCGTACGATTGAAAAAACCTGGAACAGCGGTGAAACTATTTTTCCTGTTAGAGTAGAGAAAAAAGCTTACCAGTATTTGTATAAGGATGAAAGTGGCTATAATTTAATGAATAACGAAACTTTTGAACAGATTGCTTTAGCCGATGAAATGATTGATGCACCACAGTTTTTGAAAGATGGCAGCGAGGTTTTTGTATATATTAATACTGAAACAGAACAACCCATTGGTGCTGAATTGCCAGAAAAAATAATTGCAAAAATAACTTATTGCGAACCGGGTGTTAGAGGAGATACGGCTACCAGGGCTTTAAAACCAGCTACTATTGAAACTGGTGCAACAGTAAATGTGCCGCTATTTGTAGAAGAAGGCGAAGTGATTAGGATAAACACCAAAACAGGTGAATACGTGGAAAGAGTGAAAGAATAACTGAATTCAATTGTAAAAGCGGCCTAAGCCGCTTTTTTTGTGTATAACTTTTAAAAGGCTGTTTTTTTGAAAAATGCCCTTTTTTTAAAGTTTTTACCTATTTTGCCCCACTTTTTGGTCAAAAAATTAAATAAATCACCCCAAAACTCAGAATATGGACTTAAAGCAAATTCACGAATTAATTAAAATTGTTAATAAGAGTAACATAGGTGAAATCAGTATAGAAGACAAAGATGGTAAGGTAACCATCAAGCAAAAGGAAGCACCTGTGGTAACGGTTGCACAATCTGCTCCGCAAGTATACAATGTTGCCCCCGCTGCCGCTGCACCCATGCCAGTTATGCCTTCCTCAACACCAGCCACCACTACAGTATCGGAAGCTCCTGTTGCCAAAACAGATAATCTTATTACCATTAAAAGCCCTATGATAGGTACCTTTTACAGGAGAGCCTCTCCCGATAAACCTGCTTTTATAGAGGTAGGAGATGCTGTTGCCGTAGGCAAAGTGGTTTGTATTATTGAAGCGATGAAACTGTTTAATGAGATTGAAAGTGAAGTTTCAGGTAAAATTGTAAAGGTGTTGGTAGATGATGCCAGCCCAGTAGAATACGATCAGCCATTGTTCCTGGTAGAACCGGCATAATAAAAATTAAAAACCCAAAATTCAAAAAGGATCGTCTTTATTGAATCCACAATTTTTAATTTCTAATTTTTAATTTTTAATTCTTCAAAAGTGTTCAAAAAAGTATTGATAGCCAATAGAGGCGAAATTGCCCTACGTGTTATTAGAACCTGCAGGGAAATGGGTATTAAAACAGTTGCAGTATATTCAACGGCCGATAAAGATTCTCTCCATGTAAGGTTTGCAGATGAAGCAGTTTGTATAGGAAAACCAGCTGGGGCAGACTCTTATTTAAATATTCCTCACATTATGGCAGCGGCTGAAATTACAAATGCCGATGCAGTACACCCGGGCTACGGATTCTTAGCTGAAAATGCGAAATTCTCTCAAATATGTCTTGATCATGGAATTAAGTTTATTGGGCCTACGCCCGAGATGATTAATTCCATGGGCGATAAAATGACGGCTAAAGAAACAATGATAAAAGCTGGTGTACCCGTAATTCCCGGAAGCGATGGTTTGTTGGAAAGCCTGGAACAGGCAAAACACCTTGCTCAAAACGTTGTTGGCTACCCGGTTATTTTAAAAGCAACGGCCGGTGGCGGTGGTAAAGGTATGCGTGTTGTTTGGCATGAAGATGAATTGGAAAGAGCTTACAATACAGCCAAGGCTGAAGCTGGTGCTGCATTTAAGAACGATGGGATTTACATGGAAAAATTTGTGGAAGAACCACGCCATATAGAAATACAGGTGGCCGGAGACCAATACGGAAATGTTTGCCACCTGAGTGAAAGAGATTGTTCTATACAGCGGCGTCACCAAAAATTAGTAGAAGAATCTCCTTCTCCTTTTATGACGGATAAGCTTCGCGAAGAAATGGGTGCAGCAGCTATTAAAGCAGCTTCAGCCATTAATTATGAAAGTGTTGGAACAATAGAATTCCTGGTAGACAAGCATCGCAATTTCTATTTCATGGAAATGAATACGCGTATTCAGGTAGAGCATTGCGTTACGGAAGAAGTGATTAATCATGATCTGATTAAAGAACAGATTAAAATAGCCCTTGGTGAAAAAATTTCCGGCAGGAATTATTTCCCTCAAATGCATGCTATTGAGTGCCGTATTAATGCAGAAGATCCATACAACGATTTTCGCCCTTCTCCGGGAAAAATAACCACTCTGCATACACCGGGAGGCCATGGGGTAAGGGTAGACAGCCATGTGTACGCCGGTTATGTAATTCCACCTTATTACGATAGTATGATTGGTAAACTAATTACTGTTGCCCAAACACGTAAAGAAGCCATAGATACAATGTACAGAGCTTTGAGTGAGTATGTGATTGAAGGTGTTAAAACAACTATTCCGTTTCATTTACAATTAATGCAAAACGAAGATTTTATTAATGGCAACTTCACTACTAAATTCCTGGAAACATTTAAAATGAAATAAAGGAAATAAGTATAAAATAAAAAGCCACCTTTTAAGGTGGCTTTTTATTTTATGAATGTTGTTGTTACAATTTCGATTGAACATAATCTGCCAATTCTTTTTGCCCTGCTTCCTGTTTTTTATTTTTTAAAGTGGTAAGCATAGAATTAATGAATGGACTTGTTTGTGTTTTATAAGCTTCCGGTATTTTATCTCTTAGGTCAACAATCAGATCAACCCCTCTTTTAAAATTAACGGGAGTATTTACTTTTTGTAAATAAAGCGAAAAGCTGGCTGCTTGGTTCAGTTTTTCTTGCGATAAAGGCATTTTCTCAAAAGCATCAGCAACATTGCTAAAGGCAGATTCTCCTGCATATTTAATACTAATGTTTGCAATAGCTGTTGCTAACCTGCCTTTATTGGGCTCCTGCACTAATTTTTCAGATTGCTTTATTGCTGATGCACTATCAATAAATGCTAATGCATCTAAAGCGGCTCCTGCCACCGTATAAGAAGAGTCTGCAGTGGCTTTAAGGAACATAGGAGCATAAGTTGTATTTTTTTGTTTGGCTAAAATATCAATAGCCGCCGCTCTTACTAAAGTGGAAGCATCTGTAACGGCAATGGTTTCTATTTTTTTAATGGCAGCTTCATCTAATTTATTAGTACCATAACTGGTTAATGCTTTCATTCTTATCCTGAAATAAGAGTCATTCAATGCATCTTCTGTCATCAGTTTATAAGCATCGGGGTTACTCATGTTTTTTGATGCGAACTCAACAGCTTCTCTTCTGTCTAAGTACTTGCCGGCATTTTTAAATTGATGGATGTATTCGCTGAGTGTTTTATTTTCTTTCTTTTCTGCAAGCAATATTTTATCAGCGTCAAAATTAATCAGGTCTGGTTTAGATGAAACGGTGAAATTAAAAGTATCTGTTTTATGTTCTACCCAAACAGAATGCCTTTTCTTTTCTTTCCCAATATAAATATCAATTGCAACCGGCAACTGAAATACTTTTTCTGTTGTTTGATTTTGCTTAACAATTATACTTGCCGTTCTGGTTTCTGCATTATACCCATAGGTAATATCTAATTTAGGGTGGCCGCTGCCAAAATACCATTGATTAAAGAACCAATTCAGGTCTTTTCCTGTTACTTCTTCAAAAGCCAGTTTTAGTTTGGTGGCATTTCCATTGCCAAATTTATTTGCGTTTAAATAACGGTTGAGTGATTTAAAGAAAGCTTCGTCTCCAACATAATTCCTCAGCATATGTAAAATCCTTCCACCTTTGTTATAGCTCACTTCATCAAACATATCTTCTTTATCAGCATAGAAAAAACGAACAAGATCTTTAGAAGAACCGTTGGGAGATTGAATATAGCCACTCATATCTCTCATGTTAATGAAATCTGCTTCGTCTTTACCATGTTTGTATTCTGCCCACAGGTACTCGCTGTAGTTGGCAAAACTTTCATTAACAGTTAAATTACTCCAGCTCTCACAGGTAACATAATCGCCAAACCATTGATGAAAGAGTTCGTGTGCAATAGTTTCTTCCCAAATATTGCCGTCTTTCAATTCTCTGGCATCTTGTTGGGCACCTTCTCCATGCAGGGTAGAAGTTGTATTTTCCATAGCACCACTAACATAATCGCGGCCTACTATCTGAGAATATTTTTGCCAGGGATAATCTATGCCGGTAACTTTTTCGCTGTAGAATCTGATCATTTCAGGTGTGTAACCGAAGATTTTTTTTGCTAATTTTTCGTAATCCTTCTCTACATAATAGTTTACTTCTTTGCCTTTATAAGTATCCTTTACAATAGCATATTCGCCAACGCCCATAAACAATAAATAAGGGGCATGCGGTAAATCCATTTTCCAGTAATCTGTTCGGGTACCATTAGCGTTTGGTGTTTGGCTAACAAGTTTTCCATTGCTGAGTGTTACATATTTTGCCGGTACGGTCATATAAATCTCATCGGTCATTTTCTGGTTAGGCTTGTCTATTGTTGGTATCCAAACTGAGTTAGATTCTGTTTCTCCCTGTGTCCAGATTTGTGTGGGTTTATTTTTTTCTTCTCCTTTGGGATTAATAAAGTACAAGCCCTTTGCATCAGAAATGGCTGCACTTCCTTTCCCTTTGTATTCATTGGGTTTGGCCGTATACTCTATGTATAAAGTGTATTGTTCATTGCTTTTATACTGCCTGTCCAGCGTAATGATTAAAAATGTACTATCATAAACATATTTAAGTGAAGCCTTTTTTCCTTCTTTTACAATTGATACTGTATAGATGTTCATTCCTTTTGCATCTAGTTGAATGATATTGGTGGGATATAAATGAGGCTTGGCTGTTATCCATACTTTCCCGTTTAAATAAGAATTGGCATAATCAAACTTTGCGTCTAGCTTGGTATGTATTAAGTCATTTTCTTTGGTGGCAAATGCCCTGTATTCTTTCTTCCAACCTTCTTCTTCCTTGGCCGTTTGGCTTTGAGCCGAAATAGCAGCAGTTAGTGCTAAAAACAGTACATATTTTCTCATATAAAAAATGTTAAGGAATAAAGATAAAAACTGCGCGGCCTTAAACAAGCGTATTTTTATGAATTGCATTAAAAGAGGCTGGTCAAAGAAAGAATTATTTTAAACGGTAATTCGGGTTAGATTTGTGTTATATGAGATCTATCTTAAAATATTTCGGCATAACTTTTTTCTTACTCTTGGCAGTTTTTTCAATAAAAGCCCAACAAAAACACTTTATTTATATTCAAAGTGAAAATAGTCAGCCTTATTATGTTAATTTAAACAATACTATTTATAGCTCTACTGTAACCGGGTATTTAAATATTTCGCAACTGGTACAAGGCAAATACTATTTAATCGTAGGCTTTCCGCGAAACCTTTATCCGGAACAAAAATTTATTGTAGATGTTGATGATGCCAGTCCGGGTATTGGATTCACTTTAAAACAGCAGGCAGATAAGAGCTGGTACCTGGTTAATTATATAACGAACGAAATAATAGGAAACAATCCTGAGCAGGGGAATAAAAAAATACCTGCTGAAGAATCAACCGGTAAATCCATCATGCAGCCTGCAACAGAGAGCACACTGCCTTCTAAATCAGAAACTGAAAATGCAAACCGTAGTTCTGTAACTATGCCTCCGCAAAACAATGGTACTGTTATAAAAGCTTTCGAAAAAGAATCAATGCAGGGAATAGATATGGTGTTTATAGATAAATCTTTTTCACAGAAGGCAGATACTATTGCCATCTTTATTTCCACCGCACAAAAAAATACTTCTGCAACAAATGTAACAACTGTTACTTCCTGTGCTACTATAGCCGGTAATGAAGATTTTTATAAGCTGCGAATGTTTATGGCGGCAGCAACCACCGAAGAAGCTATGATTACTGCTGCTGAAAAAGCGTTTATGGTAAAATGTTTTACAGTAGAGCAAATTAAAAACCTTGGGGTATTATTTTTGGAAGAAGAGAATAGGTTAAGTTTCTTTAAAGCTGCACAACTACATCTTGCCGATCCTGCTAACTTTACCTCATTGGAGAATCAATTCACTAAATCATCAACTATTAAAGCGTTTCAACAATTAAGTAAAAAAGGTTGATGTTATGGCCCGTTTTTTTTTAGAAGTATCTTACAAAGGCACTGCTTACAGTGGTTTTCAGGTTCAGGCGAATGCAGTAACCATTCAGTCGGAAGTAGAAAAAGCATTGTCAACTTATTATCGTCAGCCTTTTTCGTTAACTGGCTCTTCCCGAACAGATGCCGGTGTACACGCTTTACAGAATTTTTTTCACTTTGATTCTGATATACCGGTACACAATGATCACTTATATCATTTAAATGCCATTCTACCTGCTGATATTGTTGCTAAGAACTTTTTTAGTGTGAATGAAAATGCGCATGCCCGGTTCGATGCTATTTCAAGAACCTATCAATACCATATTTACCAAACCAAGAATCCTTTTTTTGAAGACAGGGCTTGGTTTTATCCCTATCCTTTAGATATTCAAAAATTAAATGAAGCGGCAAACCTGTTAACCTTATTTCATAACTTTCAATCATTCGCGAAAAAGAACGCTCAGGTCAAAACATTTGAATGCACTATCATACAATCAAATTGGATTGCCACAGACTATGGGTTAATGTATGAAGTTACAGCCAATAGATTTTTGCGGGGAATGGTACGGGCATTGGTGGCCACACAATTAAAGGTGGGTAGAGGAAAGCTATCTGCACATCAATTTACAAAAATCATCACTGAAGCCAATGCTGCTAATGCAGATTTTACTTCACCAGCATGCGGATTGTTTCTCAGCTTGGTTAAATATCCATATCAATTATAACAGATAATAAAACTGTATAATTTTATTGGGAGTTAATAGTATTACCACGCAATTCTGCGTGATTGTGTATGTGTGTTGGGAATAATTTTATAAAAAGATTTGGATATTAAATAATAGTGTATACATTTGCAACCCGTTTGAAAAAAGGATGGTGTTCAAAAGGGATAGATCTTTGAGTAGTAAGAGAGGGAAGG
>JAFKLS010000011.1 GCA_017304675.1 Sphingobacteriia bacterium | reverse complement strand
GCTCAAAGCAAAAAACAATTCCAGTAAAATACATTTTCTTATATAACAAAACTACCGGACATTTCACTGAGCTAGAAGATTATTCAAAAATGTATGAATATATTTATGGAAACACCAAATAACTACTGCTGCCAACATGAGCATTTAAGCAAAGTCGGCTGACAAAACGCAGTTGCCCATCTTCTTTTCACTAATCAACTTTTTCAATAATTTAACAACATATTTCCAAATTCCGCCTCTGCTTAAATGCGGATACGTTGGTGGCAATATCTATGGACAACCTAAACAAACATAAATGACAGAAATTAAATTTTACAAAAGTTCATCAAAAGGACTAAAAATATTTGTATGGCCAATTCTATTTGCGGCAATGGGAATTTGGCTGTTCTCGAAGTCTGCAAGTTCATTTGACAATATAATAGCATGGGTTTGTGTTTGTCTTTGTGGACTTGGCATTGCTCTTGGACTTTTTCAAACGCTTGACAGACGTCCACAAATAATTATTGACGAAAATGGGATATGGGACAGAACGACAAATGGAGACGAAATAAAATGGGAGCAAATTAAAGCTGTTTATCCGCTTGACATATATGAACAAAAGTTTGTTTCCTTAGTGCTTGACGATAATCTTGAATTTAAAAAGAAACTTTCCAAGTGGGGAGCGAAAATCACTGAAGAAATTGGCGCACAAAAAATAAATTTATTGATGAGCCAACTTAAAATTGACGAACACAAAATAACATCCTTTATAAATGAAATAATAAAGGTTGAAAGAGAAAAACGGCAAATAATAATCAAGAAATACTTTGACAACTAAATAGAAAAAAATACTGCCACCAACATTGCATTTGTGTTATGTCGGCGGACTGTACGCAGGTACTCAACTAATTGCATCATTTGGCTTTAGTTCCAGCCTGACGTTATAACTTAAGCAATAAATTTTATTATCATCATTGGTATTTTTAATTGGCATTTGTTCTAGCAGATGTATTTTAAACTCCGCCACAAACACAAATGCGAGAACGTTGTACGTAATTTTCAACATACTTTATGCGACTATTTTCATTTTATAGTTTTATTTATTTCTTTTTGACAAGTTGTACTCAACCAAACAACGACAATAAGAATATTATTATCAAGACTTTCTATTCAACAGCAAGAGTCAAAGAAATTATTTCATTGAACAATGACAGCTTAAAAGACGGAATTAGTTTTTATTTTAACAAAGGTGGTTATATTGATTCAAGTGTAGAATATAAAAATGGCAAATTAAATGGTGTAAAAAACAAATACTATGCGGACTATGGCATCTATTCTTACGAGTATAAAGACGACAGATTAATTTATTACAAAGTGTATGACACCTTAAACAAATTAAAATATCAAACTCCACTTGACATTAAAAGTATTGGCAAGACCAAGTATTATTTCAAAAGTAACAGGAATTATTTTGACCAAGATAAAGTGGACACAATTACAATTATAAACAGTGGGCTACCAAGTTACAACAGAAGTATTTTATTTTCGAATGCAATAATTAGTCCTATAAATGACAATGAATATCAAATAAGAGCACCAGAACGTAATTCTAATTTAAAAGAAATAAAACTAAAAGTTTCAATATTTCAGCATTTGGGCGACACTACAGAAGCTCCAATTATTTTCGACACACTATTAATACCAGTAAGATAAAACTACGTACAACATAAGCATTTAAGCAAAGTCGGCGGACGACAACGCAATTACTCATCTGTTTTTCGCTAATCAACTTTTTCAATAATTTCATCAATATATTTTCAAATTCCGCCTCTGCTTAAATGCGAGAACGTTGTGCGTCATACAAACAGACATTACACTATATGAGAAAAATAAAACTAACAATCCTCTTAACTTTTGCAGTTTTTATAGGACATAGCCAGGCAAAAAACTTTATTGACCAGCCTTACATTGAAGTTAATGGTAGTGCTGACACTTTGGTAACACCTAATGAAATATTCATTAGAATACTTTTATCAGAAAAAGATACGAGAGACAGAGTTTCTATTGAAGACCTTGAATTAAAAATGGTTAACACTTTAAAGTCTTTAAGTCTTGACATTGAAAAGGATTTGACGACGTCTGATATGTCCAGCAACTTTAAATTCTATTTATTAAAAAGTAAGGACATCATTAAGACAAAACTTTACACACTAAAGGTAAAAGATGCTGTCACCGCAACTCAAGTTTTTATTAAACTCGAAGAAATTGGAATTTCAAATACATCTATCGAAAGGGTTGACCATTCGGACTTAGAAAACATAAAAAATTTAATGCGGACAAAAGCAATTTCTGATGCTAAGGCAAGAGCTATTACATTGACAAAGTCTTTAAATCAAACTGTTGGACAAGCAATTCATATTACAGACACGGAAAATTTTAATCAGCAATTGCAAGGAAGAGTAGCAGGTATTCAAATTCGTGGGGCGACAACAATTCAAAATGACTTTAAGGAATTACCAAAAATTGAATTTGAAAAAATAAAAGTGATAGCAAACATTAGTGCAAAGTTCATCCTAAAATAGATGTACGAACGCACAACAATCGGTTTGCTGCTATGCTGGCTGACCCAACACAGCATCAACTTTTGTTCCGCTTATCAACAGTAGTTCCAGCGTGACTGAACGCTATTGAGCAACAGAATAAATTTTGTACTTTGTTTTTTTAATCGGCTTGAGTTGCCAGGCTGACAATTATTAAATACTAGCACAGCAGCAAGCCGTGAACGTTGTAGGTAACCTTATCGACATTATATGGATGCAATAAGTATTTCTGTTTATCATTTATTATTTATAACAAACCTTATCACAAAATCATTTGAAGGACTTGGATTGTATTGCAACATGACGAAAGAAAAAAATGACTTTGACAATATTATAAGAGAAAATGTAACAACTAATATTTTAATTCGCCTATGCTCTTTAAGAGATGAATACAATAGACAATTTTTAAAAATTGAAGACAAAAAAATTGATGAATTCAAATATTTATGCGAACCGATTTGGGAACGTATTGACAAATGGACAGAAATAGTTCAATTTAGAAATAATGTTTTAGCTCATAATTTGAGAGACAAAAAAAGTAATTACAAAAGTGTTTTTCTTATCAAATCTTTTGATCAATATGACATTCCTAATACAATTAAAGAATTAATCGTATTAGTTGAATGTGTAAAAAAATTTAGACAACTTTTATATGATAAATTCAAAAGTGAGTATGATTTTGCCCAACAACAAATGGTGTTGACTAATCAAAATCGAGTATCGACAAAAGACATTGACTATGAAAAAGAGATTAATGACTTATTATTAAAATTAAAAGAAAGAGAATAATTTAATTAAAAGGCTACCTACAACAAAGCATTTAAGCAAATCCGGCGGACTGTAACGCAATTGCTCATCTGCTTTTCGCTAATCAACTTTTTCAACTAATTTCAACAACATAATTTCAAATTCCGCCTCTGCTTAAATGCGGATACGTTAGCTGCAACCATTTATGAAACAACTTGAATTGCCAACAACAATAAGAACTGCAAGAATCGATGAACTTCCATATAGTGACTCCTTAGCAGAAAGAATCCAAAAAAGACATTCAGCTAAAATAATTGAAGGTTATACTTTTCACGAAAATCCATCAACAGAACTACCTTTTAAATTCTATTGTGAAATAAATATTGACAATTCTAAACTATGGACACTTTTCAATGTATTTCTATTTACTTTTCCTGACACAGTAAGTTTCATCTTTGGGCATTCAGACGATGAGCCAATATATAGCACTTACATGGACAAGTTGGACTTTTTTAATAAGCTAAACCAATTTAAACTAGAATTGACACAAGATGGATTTATAGAGTTCGGCGTTATTTATCATGATGAAGAGTTGTTTATTGAAATTTTTGTTGACAAAACTAAATACATTAAATACTGGGGGACAGACTATGAAACTTTCAATAACATAATGCAAGAATTTGAGCTTATAAAAATCGACGACTTAAATTTTATAGATGAATTCCCTCTTGCGACACAAGCTCTAACAGAATTGATTCCAAATGCAGCTCCGACATTAGATTTGATTGATAAATTAAAAAATGAGTTCACAAATAAGGTTTGCAGCTAACACGAGCATTCAAGCAAAGTCGGCGGACGACAACGCAATTGCTCATCTCCTTTTTGCTATTCAACTTTTTTAAATAATTTCAACAACATATTTTCAAATTCCGCCTCTGCTTAAATGCGGATACGTTGTATGCAACCTTTTCTCAGCGTCAAAAAGAATCCGAACATTGTGACTGCTTTAACATCAACAGTTTCACTTTTTTTGTCTTGACTATTCAATCAAAAATTACGTTATGACCAAATGCTACTTATTTGTTTTTCTATTCTTTTCATCTTTTGCAATAAATGCTCAAATCAAAAAGCAATCAATATTATTAGGCGGACAACTCTTTTATTATAACAATAAAAGCCAAGTTGAAAACCTAAACCAAAAGTCAGAGAGTGGAACAATTAGTATCTCTATCGGCAAAGCTTTTAAAGATAACAACATTCTTGGTATCAATCTCAGTTTTTCACCAATACGACAGTCTAATTATTTAAATAATGGTGACACGACTAGCTTAGCTTTCAATAGATTTGACATAGGTATGTTTTACCGAGAGTACAAAAAACTTGCAAAGGATTTTTACTTTTTCAGTCAAGTTGACGCTTCCTATGTTACTGCTAATCAGACAGAGCACTATAAAATCGCTTCTGCAGACGTGAAAGCTACTCAACGAGGAGGCTTCATTTCTTTGACACCAGGTATTTCTTATCAGGTCTTTAAAAAAATGCAGCTTGAAGTGACAATCCCAAACATACTAAGCATCCAATACTTAGTGACAAAGTTTGAAAATGAAGTAACCCAAGTAAAAAACTCAAAACAGGAACAGTTTCTTTTCTATTCAAATATTAATAATAACACTGGTCTTGGATTTTTAGGTGTGGGTTTCCGTTTTATTCTCTAACATCAATAATTTCGACCAGACAAGGCTGCATACAACAAAAGTATTGCCAATAGTGGGGCTTGACATTGGAGCAATGAGCAGCGGAAACTCTGCTGTGCTGTGGCTCGGTGCTTGACGAATATAAAATTCCCCACCATCGGCAATACCTGCTCGTTGCCTGCAATTTTAGTTAACATTACCACACAAATGAGACACATTATTTTACTGCTATTAGCGACTGTTAGTGTTATTACAATTTCATATTCGCAAAGTTATATTGACGCGACAAAAAAGACAGCAAAAG
The DNA here is from genome assembly GCA_017304675.1 of Sphingobacteriia bacterium. Classification (GTDB taxonomy): domain Bacteria; phylum Bacteroidota; class Bacteroidia; order Chitinophagales; family Chitinophagaceae; genus CW01. Next base: position 7 of record JAFKLS010000011.1, on the reverse strand, counting down.
AAAGCTT
>JAFKLS010000020.1 GCA_017304675.1 Sphingobacteriia bacterium | reverse complement strand
TTGTCGAAAATTATTATTTTGTCGGAGTGGAATTCTAATGAGCCGTCAAATAAATTAAAATATTTAATATCCATTTTTAAATGCCTTTAAGTAGCAACCAACGTTCTCGCATTTAAGCAGAGGCGGAATTTGAAAATATATTGTTGAAAATATTGAAAAAGTTTAATAGCGAAAAGGAGATGAGCAATTGCGTTACAGTCCGCCGACTTTGCTTAAATGCTTTGTTGTACGCATTGTATTTATTTTGTCATTAATTCCATTGTTGAATTATAACACATACGTTTGTGCTGTCCCTCAACGCAAACTCATTAGCTCCCCAAGGTCGAAGTGTTATCTTATTTAAGTTGGGATGTAAAAAATGTGGATGTGTCTTAGAAACTTTTTCATAAACATCTTCAATATTGTCGGTATGAAGTCTAAATTCTGGTCTGTCTTTGTCAGCATATTCTTTATTTTGGAATAAGAATACAGATAACATGTCTTTTTGAACAACACAGCATGGATTTTCAGAACATAAGTCATTATAGCCAATAGAAAATTCTAAACAGTCAACAAAAAGATTAAGTCCATCTTGAATGTTTTCAAAAAATACATTTGGAACAAGTTTTGTAAATTTCATCTAGACTTTTTTAAATGAGTAGGGCATTAAAATTTATATTTCAGTTATATGGCAATGTAACTTTTTTGCGTACAACACCTAAATATACGCAAGTGGTGTTAATAAGGTTAAAAATAATAGGTTGATTTTCATATGCTATTAATTGCGTTTTTTGTATTGATAGTTGCGTAAATCGAACATCAATACAAAGCACAGCTCTCTCAGTCACAGCTAAAACTGTTGCTGAGCAATCAATATCAATTTCGATGGATTGGTTTTACGCCGATGGGGGTTGCTAATCGTTAAAGCTGCTTTAAAAGTAAATACTTATTTGAATATGAACAAGTTAATATGCGTAATAATGATACTTTATTAAATAATCAATTGATTTGGAATTTTGTGGGGTATGTCGGCATTGGCTATACAGTAGATAACACGTATTAAAGTAAAGCAAATGAGGCCAGCCAGACATGCCCGCAACAAATTTTTCTCTTTCTTAGCAGCACAATCTGCTTATCCAATTTTTTAACATTTCAACTTATCCATTAATACAAATTATACTGTAAAGCGGGGCGTTATTGTAAAAGGTAGAAAATATAGTTTAGGTTATTATCGCACACTAACTTATCGGGTATAATATAAATATGCAAACACCTTATATTGCACATGCTTTTCTATTTGAAATTTCTTCTCAAAAAATAACCATATTATATTACGGTAAATGCTGAAAATATGCAACACTAATAGCTTAATTTATCGTTAACTTCAGCCTGTTTTAAGTTTTAGAAAGATACTCTGCGGCATGTACGAAATGCTAAAAATACAGAAGCCGGAGATGCTTGAAAAAACTGGTTGCCATTGAAAACAAAAAAGCCCTGAAAGTGAATACTGTCAAGGCTTTTAAGATTTAGTGGTGATCCCGCTGGGACTCGAACCCAGGGCCCCAACATTAAAAGTGTTGTGCTCTACCAACTGAGCTACGAGATCAACCTCGTTTATTTGGGAGTGCAAAAATAGGGGAATTAATATTTGTACCAAATTTTTATTCTTTTTTTTCTCATATTCTTTATTTTTTAAACTGTTATAATGTAAAAGTGGCGGCTTATTTTTGTTGCTATAATTTATTACATGTTACCCGTTACAAATAAAGTTGTTGTGATAACAGGAGGCTCAGAAGGCATTGGCAAAGCATTGGTAGAATTATACCTGATGAATGGTGCTAAAGTAGCTACCTGCGGAAGAAATTTTGATAAACTGAATCAGCTTCAGAAAATTCATGCCGGCCGCCCTTTAATGATTTATGCTGCAGATGTAAGCAATGAACAGGATTGCGAAAATTTCATAAACGCAACCATTAAACTTTATGGTACCATAGATATTTTAATTAATAATGCCGGCGTGTCTATGCGTGCCCTGGTGCAGGATGTTCATTTAGATGCAATTAGAAAAGTAATGGACATTAATTTTTGGGGCACCGTTTATTGCACCAAATTTTGTTTAAACCATATTATTAAAAATAAAGGCACAATTGTAGGCGTTTCATCCATTGCAGGCTATAGAGGGTTGCCCGGAAGAAGTGGCTATTCTGCTTCTAAATTTGCAGTGAACGGATGGTTAGAGGCTTTAAGAACGGAGTTGTTGGATACAGGAGTTAATGTAATGTGGGTATGCCCCGGTTTTACCACTTCTAATATACGAAATGCTGCTTTAAACAAAGAAGGCAGGTCTTTTGGAGAAACACCCATGGATGAATCTAAAATGATGAGTGCCGAAGAGTGTGCCATACATATTGCCCAGGCCATTGAAAATAGAAAAAGAACAATTGTGCTTACTTTTCAAGGTAAACAAACTGTTTTTTTTAACCGTTTTTTTCCGGCGCTGGCAGATAAACTGGTAAGAAAATTTTTCTTTAAAGGCGGGGTACTTATTAAGTAAGGATAACAAGTTTAACGTTTCTGAGAAGCATGCCTATTGTAACATTATCTACAGATATCGGACAACAAGATTATATTGTTGGAGCCATTAAAGGGCAACTGCTTCAATCAGTAAACAATATTTCTGTTACAGATATTACACATTACCTGCTGCCATTTAATTATGCGCATGCAGCGTATGTTTGCGGCAATGCATTTCCATATTATCCGCCAGATACTTTTCATATTATATTACTCGATGCATTTTCAGGTAATAAAAGATTCATCATGGCCCGGGTGAATAACCAATGGGTGATATGTCCGGACAATGGTATTATTGGCCTGGTCTTCGGATCTCTGCCTTCCTCTTTCAAAATAATCAGCTTTCCTACACAGCAGGCCCATATCCTTGCTATTACGCAAACAATTGCCAATACCATTCGGGATACCGTAAAAGAAGGGTGGGGGCAAATGCAAACAAACGATAAATTATTAGAACGGGTATCTTTAAAACCAACCATTGGGAATAATTGGATGGAAGGCCAGATATTATTTATTGATCATTTCGAAAATGTAATTATTAACATTACAAAAGAAGAATTTGAAGCGAACAGAAAAGGCAGGAGCTTTAAAATTTTGTTTAAAAGAGACGAATCAATCGATACCATTAAAGAGCATTACGGCGCCGTAAATGAATCTGAAATGGTGGCTTTTTTCAATGCAGCCGGGTACCTGGAAATAGCTATTAACAAAGGCAATATGGCCGGGTTATTCGGGCTAAAGCGTTATAATGAAATTGCAGATCATCAAATACAAAGCACACAATACAAATGGTTTTACCATACAGTTAGGGTTTACTTCGAGTAAAACAACCCTTTTTTTTCGATTTGAGCTGATGAACGTATTTTCGCACTCCGATTTGCAGTAAGATCGTTTTCCCGGTCTTCATGTACAATCAAAAAATTAAATCATAAAGAGTATGTCATACGATGTAATTGTTATTGGTAGCGGCCCCGGAGGGTATCCTGCTGCTATCCGTGCTTCTCAGTTAGGCTTTAAAGTGGCCGTTATAGAAAAAGAAAGTTTGGGAGGTATCTGTTTAAACTGGGGTTGTATTCCTACCAAGGCGTTATTAAAAAGCGCCCAGGTATATGAATATCTGAAACATGCTGCTGATTATGGTATCACTGCCAGTGGCAGTGCAGATTTTGGAGCGGTTATTAAACGCAGCCGCGGCGTAGCCGATAAAATGAGCAAAGGTGTTCAGTTTCTGATGAAGAAGAATAAGATAGATGTGATCATGGGCTATGGGAAAGTGGCATCTAAAGGGAAAGTAGAAGTAACTGCCGCCGATGGCAGCAAAAAAATAGTGGATGCAAAATATATTGTTATTGCAACCGGAGGCCGTAGCCGTGAATTGCCCAACTTAAAACAAGATGGCAAAAAAGTAATAGGCTACAGAGAAGCAATGGTATTGCCGGTACAACCTAAAAGCATGATCATTGTAGGCAGTGGCGCTATTGGTGTTGAATTTGCATACGTATACAATAGTATGGGAACAAAAGTTACCATTGTTGAGTTTATGCCCAGAATTGTACCCGTTGAAGATGAGGATATCAGTAAAGAATTAGAAAAACAATATAAGAAACAGGGTATTGATATAATGACCAATGCCTCTGTTGAAAGTGTTGATACAAGTGGAGCAGGTGTTAAAGCCCTTGTAAAAAAACAGGATGGCAGCACCATAGTATTGGAAGCAGACATTGTATTAAGTGCAGTTGGTGTGGTATCTAATATTGAAAATATTGGATTGGAAGAGAATGGTATTAAAACTGAAAAAGGGAAAATTATTGTAGACAAATACCAACAAACCAATGTGCCCGGTATTTATGCAATTGGCGATTGTTCTCCTGGCCAGGCACTGGCGCATGTAGCTGCCAAAGAAGGAATTAATGCGGCAGAACATATGGCCTATATGGAAAAGAAACACCATCATTTACCAGACACCATAGATTATAACAATGTTCCGGGATGTACTTACTGCACTCCGGAAATTGCAAGCGTAGGCTATACCGAAAAGGCAGCAAAAGAAGCAGGGTATGAAGTAAAAGTGGGTAAGTTTCCTTTTATGGCCAGCGGAAAAGCAAGTGCAGCAGGCGCTACAGAAGGCTTTGTTAAAGTAATTTACGATGCTAAATATGGTGAATTCTTGGGTTGCCATATGATTGGTGCTAATGTTACTGAAATGATTGCTGAGGTTTCTGTTGCCAGAAAATTAGAAACAACGGCTCATGAAATATTAAACGCTATTCATCCGCACCCAACTATGAGCGAAGCAGTGAAAGAAGCCACTGCCGCTGCATATGGTGAAGCCATAGACATTTAAGAACTGTAGTAATATTCAACATATCAATCCCGCCGGTAATCTATTGGCGGGATTTTTATTTGATTTTGTTTTTATTTATTTTTATTAAAATTTGTTTTATGAGAAAACTTTACACCACAGCCATTGCTATGGCAATATGTTTTATGTTGGCAAATTTTGGAACCGCACAAATGCAGGAATATAAGGCAAAGGAAATAGCACCTTACCAGGCAAAGACTCTAAATACAAACGATCAAAAAAAAGATAATGCCACAAACCTTCAAAACAAAACTATTGTCAAATCAGCAGACCTGAAGTTTTTCATTCGTAAATGGAGAAGCGGTGTTACGGGGGCCAGCTATCAAACAACCGATATCGCTACTAACACCACCACCACCACTACCAGTGCAGGTACTGAAAAGAAACAGCCGTTAATTATTAATAATGATGGCACTTACTACTGGGAGGCTTATGGCGAAAAAAAAGCAGGCAAATGGGAAACTACTGGTAAAAAAGATTATCCTATTGTGCTAAAGAGTGCTGTTGAAGGGAAGGACTGGCTGGTGGGCAGAGCCGATAACACTACTGATAAAATATATATATGGGATGGGAAGTATTATAGCTATACTGCTGTTCCTTTCTAAACCTGCACAACTTTCTTAGTTAAAAATAGCCATTCCATTCGGCTCTTCTATGCACTGTTTTAGCTATTTTCATGCTCATGAAAAAGACGATTCACTTTTTTGCAGCCTTCTTTTTTTGCGTACAAACCTTTTCACAAAAACCTCCTGTATATTTTCCTCCCGCCAATCAATGGGAGCAAAGACCTGCGAGAAGCCTTGGATTAGATAGTGCTAAAATTGCAGAAGCCATTCAATTTGCCATCGCCAACGAAGCAAAACTTCCACGTAACCAGGAACTGGCGCAGGCCATGAGTTTTGGTAAAGAGCCTTTTAGCGATGGTATTGGCCCTTTTGCAGAAAGGGGTGCACCTACAGGTGTTATTGTTTACAAAGGATATATTATTGCCGAATGGGGAGAACCGAACAGGCCAGATCAAACACATAGCGTAACAAAAAGTTTTTTATCTGCTGTAATAGGCCTGGCTTACGATAAAGGAATGATTAAAAATTTGGACGATGCTATTGCAGGTTATGTTCCTTTGATAGAGCCTTATAATGAACAGGTATACAGAAGCCCGGATGATATTGGCAGGCCACAGCTGATAAACTTATTTGCTTCGGCTCACAACCAAAAAATAACATGGGATCATATGCTTCGCCAAACAAGTGATTGGGAAGGCACGCTATGGGGCAAGCCCGATTGGGCGGACAGGCCTGCCGATAAACCAAACGAATGGCTAACACGATTGAGAAATGAACCCGGAGCTGTTTGGAAATACAACGATACCCGCGTAAATGCATTGGCTTTGGCTGCCACCTGTGTTTGGCACAAACCCCTGCCAGATGTACTACGTGAAAATATTATGCAACCTATTGGTGCCAGCAATTCATGGCATTGGACGGGTTATAGAAATTCCTGGATTGTTTTAGACGGAAAGTTGATTCAATCTGTAAGTGGTGGAGGCCATTTTGGAGGAGGTATGTTTATTAATGCATACGATATGGCTCGTTTTGGCTGGCTAACTTTAAACAAAGGGAACTGGAATGGGAAACAACTTCTTTCCGAAAAATGGCTTCAAATGGCAACAACACCTACCAAAGCAAATCCGGGATATGGCTTTATGAACTATTTTCTCAACACAGAAAAAAAATTGTTGCCCTCGGCATCTGAAGAAGTTTTTGTGCACATTGGCAATGGCACCAATATGATCTATGTAGATCGTAAACATGAATTGGTGGCTGTGGTAAGATGGATAGAAAACAATGCGATGGATGGGTTTGTTAAACGGTTGCTGAGCGCTTTTGATAAATAATTATGCTATGAAGAAAACAGGATTACTTTTTGCAACAATCATTATCTGCACTACAATTACTGCACAACAATATTTAAAGCCTTTTTTTGATGCTGCTGAATACATAGAAACTTTAGGTGCAACAACATACCATGGTAGTGATAGCGGATATGCTTTTGATAAAACACCCAGGCCAAAGCAGTTTAAAAAAATATACCTGTCTGCTGAAGTTGGCCTAAAAAACCAATGGAGTTTATGGCTTAGGGAAGATGCTCATGTTGCCTTAATTAGCATTAGGGGCACAGTAAACAACGCAGCCAGTTGGCTGGAGAATTTTTATGCTGCTATGGTTCCTGCGAAAGGTACCTTGCAATTAAATGATTCAACTTTTTTCAACTATCAGCTTGCAGATAACCCTGCCGCTATGGTACATGTTGGCTGGACACTTGGTTTGGCACACCTTGCACCTGTCATTGTTCAAAAAATAAAAGAACAATATGCAAATGGGGTGAAAGAATTTATTATTATGGGGCATAGCCAGGGAGGCGCTTTGGCATTCTTAACCACTTCCTATTTGCATTATTTACAACAAAATAAAGAACTGCCTGCTGATGTTTATTTTAAAACCTATTGTAGTGCTGCCCCTAAACCGGGCAATCTTTTTTATGCATATGATTACGATTTTATTACCAGGAATGGTTGGTCTTATACCATAGTAAATACAAAAGACTGGGTGCCGGAAACACCTTTTACCACACAGCGAATAGCCGATTTTAATCAGGTTAATCCTTTCGTAAATATTAAACCTGTTTTAAAAAAACAAAAATTGCTGGTACGGTGGTATTTGAATGGTGTTTATAATAAAATGAACAGGAGGGCAGATAAATCACAACGGGCGTATCAGAAATATTTAGGTACAATGGTTTACGGGCAAGTGAAAAAGATATTACCACAGTTCAAAGAACCGATTTATACCGAAAGTGCAAATTATATGCGTGCAGGTATACCGGTTATTTTACAACAGGACGAAGCATACAATAAAATGTTTGCAGATAATGTAAATAAGATCTTCATGCACCATGGTATGTACAATTATTACCTATTGGTAAAGAAATGGTATATGCAGAATTAATTTTTCTCAGCGGGATCAGGTGGACTGATGGCGTTTCTATTTGCTTGAATGATTAATGATAGCATTACCGGGTATTTATTTGATAGATGAAACAACGCATCAATAACATTAGAGGGTGCCGAATTGTTGACAGAAGGTATTGTGCTGTTAATATCTGTTCCCAGCCTGTTGCCATCGTTGCCAACGGTTTGATACGAATGGTTCATGTACCGGATATAGTTATTGCCATTTACAATCCATGGTGAAATAAAAATATGATCAAACCAGGATTTAGCACCTCCGCTGGTACCACAGGTATTGGGATTGGTGCCAGATGCTCTTGTTGATGTTGTTAAATATGGAGCAACCACAAATGGTGTAATATCCCAGTTGCCGGGGTATGTTAATTGCTGATCGGGGTAATAAGGAGGGTCATACATTCTTAATTGATTATTGGTGCTATCAATTACAGATAAATAGCCTGCTTCAAAACTATTTGATGTATTAAAGTCTCCCATATTAATAAGGTTAGGGAAATATTGAAACTTACTTCTCAGTGCAACCATCTCTTGTGTTACCTGTACGTCTCTTGAAGCGCTTGCAGAACCTGATTGTGTATGATTTACCACTACATACAGAAAAGTGGTATCATGTGTTATATTAAGGTTTACATCTTTATAATATAACTTGTATAAATTGAAATCGGTGATGTTGTTTACAAGTGTTACCGTTTTCAGGAAAGTAAATTTTTGTGTATTATAAAACAGCACAGACATTGTTTTGCCGCCACTGATATTTGTGGCTGTTGCATAACTGTAGCTGTTGGGAAATAAGCTGTTTAAAACATTGTTAGCAATATCATCGGCCAGGTTGCCATTGGCCCCGGGTGAAGGGTTAAACGAATTTATTTTTTCACAACTCAGAAGATCCGGCTTACTATATGCAATAATTGTTTTGAAATAAGTATTTAAAGAAGCGGTTGTACCCTGGCATCCATCGCCATAATTCAAAATATTATAAGCCATCACCCTCACAGTATCTTGTTTAAAAACAGTATTAGGCATCGGTAAACTATCAATACCATTATTGTTACCGGTACCGGTTTGGTTGCTTTTTTTACAACCTATTATTTGTACAGATACAATAAGTAATAACAAAGCAAAAAATATCTTCTTCATAATATAGAAATAAAAGAGGCACAATTATTTTTTATCAACTGCGCCTCTTTGCGAGTAATTAATGGTATAGGTTACCGAGATTAATGTTGATTACCTCTTCCATTGGTTTGATAGCATCCTAAGTCCGCACCCGGAGGCGTTACTTCCGATGCACCGTAAACCATATCTACAGGCACTACCACTAATGGTGTTACACTGGTATTGCCTTTGCCTATTAAGGGAGAGTTAGGTTTCAACCTGAAATTGTAACTGCCAATAGCGGAAACAGACCAGGGAGAATAAGGACTTGGTAACGGATAATTTACAAATTGCGGGTTCAACGCCTGTACAACGGGTGTTCCGTCGTAAGAAGCTCCGTAAGTATAATTAGCCGGTAAATAAGAGTAAGGTGCAGGAATATCTGTTGTTTGAGGGCGGGTGCACACAGGGCCAAAAGTAAAAAACTGGTTGGCAATGCTTAAAGAATCGGCGTACTGATAATTATTGCCATATGTTAAATGTAATGTATCTGCAACAGGATTAATTACTACTCTGTAACCAACGCGGCAATTTACAGCCACGTTATTATAAAAAGAACCGGCAGCTCCTTCCTCGTAATTAATGGTAGAACCTCTTTGGCCGGGTATTACCTGTAAACCGCCATTTACAAAAGTGCTATTATACATTACAATATTGGTTTGCATGGCTCCTGTTGGCTGCCCTTTGTTAGAAGCTTTTTGCCCGTTATAGGCAGTGCCAATAAAAAAATTATATGCCATAGTGCCCACAGTGCCTCCTTTTACATTTACAATATCGCCTCCCGTGCCTCCGCATTTTTCAAATGTGTTTCTAAATACATGTATTTTCCCGCTGGACACCCTAATACAATCGTCTGTACCACCCCAAAGCCAGCTATCTTCTAAAATAAAATTGCCATTAGGATTTTGAAATAAGATGCAAAATGATGTGGAAGCTTTTTGCTCTACAGCAGGCCCTGCTACATTGCCATAAGCTGCTCCTGCAAAATCAATATGCGTCCATTTAATAATCATGTTGGTACAGGAAGTGTCTCCAATGATGCCTTTCCATAATCCAATGTGTGCTGAATCTTTTGCCAGCGGAATGCCGGGTGTAGTGTTTTTAGATACGCCTTGTACTGTAAGATAATTTGGCTGCGATTGTGTTCCTAAACTAATGAATGAGCCTCTAACGATGATGCCGGCGCCATTGGTAGAATTAACCGTTACGCCCGGTTGAATAATCAGTGTATCTCCTTTGTTAATATATACATCGCAACCTAAAGTATAAGTTTTTCCTGTAAGCATTACTCCTTTAATAGAACCGCATAAAGGCGCTGCATCGCTAACGGTTGCACCCGGCGGTAAAACATATTTGTAAATATTAGAACTGTCGTCTGATAATTTCTTACAACCACTCATACCATAGCTGGCTGCAATAAGTAATAGTATTATTAATCTTGATTTCATAATATGAATATTTTTAAGTTGTATCGAATTGTTAAGATTTAAAATTTATACCTGAAGCCTCCAAGGAAACTAAGTTTCAGCATATCTTTTTGAACGATTGTAAAATCGTTTGATGTTTGAAAAGGTATTTTATAACCCGAAAATTGCTGGTTAATAACAGAAGGAGGCGTTTTCAGAAATAACTGATTGGGCTGATTGGTTAAGTTGTTGAGCTTTGCATAAAATGTAAAGTGCTTAACAATTCTTTTTTCAAAAGAGAGATCTAACTGGCTAAAGGGTTTTTGCCAGGTATCTAAGTTGTAATATTGAGAAACCTGTGCTATCCGTTCTCCGGTATAAGAAAAAGCCAATTGAATATCTAAGCCCATTTTTGAACTTTTATATAATAAAGACAGGTTGCCAATATGGTTGGCCTGCCCTTGTAAAGGCCTTGTTTGCGATACGTTTTCTGTTATTACTCCAGTGCCGTTAACATAATGGTATAATAATTTATTGGTAGTTACTTCAGAGTGTGTGTATGTATAGTTTGCCGATACGCCAATGTTACCAAAGTACTTTGTAAATACGGCTTCAAAGCCATAATTGGTTGCCTGGTCTGCATTGCCCGGTTGAATAAACAATGCGCTGGGCCCGCCGTTTCTGGTTACAAAATATTCAATCGGATTTTGTAATCGTTTATAAAAGCTACCAAGCAATAACTGATCGGCATGGCCTAAAAAGAGTTCATACCTTAAATCTATGTTATCAGCCTGAACATGTTTCAGGTAAGGGTTGCCTATTTCTGTAAACTGTTCTCCCGGTATTGTATAAGGCACTACTTCTCCAAAACCAGGCCTGCTAACTGATTTAAAATACGATAGCCTTATATTCTGATTGTCTTGCACAAGATATTTGAAATGAATGCTGGGTAACAGGTCTACATAAGTAATGGTTCCATCCTTCCCGTCAAACGTTGCAGGCATAACGGTATAATAATCCTGTTTGGTATTTTCTGCTCTTACACCGCCCAATACCTGAAGCTTTGTGGTAAGCATAAATTTTGCCTGAATAAATGCAGCACCAATATATTCGTGCGAGCTGTAAGAATTGGCATTTAATGCAGTAATAGTGCCTGTTCCGTTGGCAGCTGGACTAAATGCAAGAGATACCTGATCAATTGTGTGGAATGGCTGTGGTGTTGTATAGATTGCTTTTAAATTATAATCATTATAATAATTGTCTCTTGTTTTTGCTCTGTACATTCCGCCAGCCATAAACTCTACATACCTGTTAAATAACCTGGGGGTATAAGTAAGGTTTAAGTACCCGGCTACGTCCTGATCCTTGTTTCTTTGCCATATCCGGCCCATGTTGGTTCCATAAGTAGTAGAGTCAACTCTTGTTACTTTACCAGATCCATCCAGCAGAACATTGGCATTAAAGTCATAAGATGCCATGTCCGGTACCTGGTTCTTAGCAATAGAGTAAACAGCGCTCCAATTAAGCTTCCATTGATTGCTTAATTGATGATCTCCCTGTAAAGTGGCATTATAAATATCCTGTATCTGCCACCTGCTTCTGTATGATACATCTACAGACCTGCTCACTGCAGAAGAATTGGTACCAACAGTGGTATCTGGTGTAAACCTTGCCTGCAGATCGTTTTGATGAATGTATAGATTGAATAAGGAAATTTTATTTCTGTTATTGAATACATAGTCAATTTTATTTTGTAATCCTAACCTGTTGGTTTGTGTTGAGTACTGACGCTCATAAGCATCTGTAAAAACAGGAGTATTGGCAGTAGGGTTGTAACCTGGTTGTGCACTTTGAATAAGATTTTGCGAATTAGATCCCCTGTAAAAATTCTGATAGGTTGCAGAAAAAATGATGCCCAGTTTTTTATTCAAAAACCTGTCTCCAATGGTAAAACCCAAAGTGCTGTTAATTGGGTTCGATTTGTTGTTGTAATGCAAATTATCGAGCGGGAAATCTGCAGAAGTAGCAGCATAAGTATTGCCATGTGCTTCGGCAGGAGATTGCTTGTTAATACTTGAATGGCTGAATGCTGTAAATGGCCTTTGTGCAAATAATGTAGAATATCCTCCGGCAACATTGGCCGTAAACAAAAAGTGGTCGGGAGAACTTTTCATAACAAGGTTCATCGTTCCGCCAATAGCATCGCCTTCCATATTAGGTGTTAAGGCTTTAATTACTTCAAGGCGTTCCAGCATATCGGAAGGGAATACATCCATTGGCACAAAACGATACTTATCATCCGGACTGGGTATTTTAATTCCATTAACCAAGGTATTGTTATAGCGCGGCGACATTCCCCTGATAATGGCATAGCGCCCTTCGCCATTATTGTCTCTCTGAATGGTTACACCGCTCACTCTCTGCAATGCATTGGCAACTGTTACGTCTGGCAATAATTGTATTGTTTTTGCAGATAAAATATTCTGAACCATATCAGAATTCTTCTCTATGTTTCTTACAGTGCGGTCAGCGTTTTTATCGTGCAATGTATTAATAGTAACAACTTCCAATATATCTGCCTGGCTTTCCATTGTAATTTCTGCAACAATTGTTTGCTGGGTATCGTTAACGGAAACGGCAATATTATTTTGATATGTATAGCCTAATAATTTTACCTCAAGCTGGTATTTGCCCGGTGGAACATTTTTAAAAATGAAGCTGCCGTCTAAATTCACGGTGGTAGAATATTGTGTGCTTTGTAAATGAATGAATGCACCGGCTAAAGGCTCGCCGGTTTTGGCATCAGATACTTTTCCTCTGATAATACCTGCCCATGAGCATTTGCAAACCAAGAGAAACAATAAAAGAAAAGCTCCCTTTTGTAAATGTAATTGCATGAAGTTTTGATTTTCGGCAAAACTATAAGCAGTACTATAGCGAGCTTTATAAGTGGTATCGGGAATCGTCGATAGTAATAATTATATAACGTTCTGTTAATGCTGAATTAACAAATAAATTAAATATTAATTAAAGCAGTTAATTGATGAGGTGCAATTTGGTTTGCCTTCCATTAATATATCTGAAACCATCTTTATCAAAATAGCCATCCTGTTCCAACATCATTCGTATTTCTTTATTCCATTCTTTTATAAAACTTGCTGCATTCAATTCTATAGAATAACAGGTTTTGTAATGCATAGGAAAATCGCCGCTTCCGGGTACACCATTTTGCATATCCCACAAACCAATGGTTGGCCCTGCAGCATGGCCATGATATCCTATCGGATGCGTATAAATGGTTGCTTTGATATTTTCTTTTTTTGCCTGCGCTAAAGCATCTGCTAAAACCTGATTGCCTGTTTTATTTTCTTTGAATTGCGATATAAGTATATCTTGTAAACGATTGGCTTTTGCCAGAGCATCTTTCAGAAACGGCGGTGCATCGGTTTCGTTTGGCTTTAAAACATAAGCATGTTCTTGTACATCAGTGTTCAGGCGCAGGTAAGTAATACCGAAATCTACATGAAGCAGGTCTCCGGGTTGAATAATGTTATTGCTAGTATTGTTGAATGCTTTTATATGATCGAAGGTAGCAGAATCGTTTCTTTGTATCTCTACTGAGGGATGAAACCAGGTTGTTAATCCAAGATCATTTACTTTCTGCCTGAACCACCAAACCAGGTCTTCAGTTGTTGTAATGCCCGGTGTTACTACTTTATTGCTAAAACCTTCTGCAATAATATTGTGCGTAATGCCAATAAGCTGCGGGTAAAATTGCATTTCTCTTTCCGTTCTCGTTTCCAGCCAGGCAACAGCCAGCGGTTCTGATGAAATGACTTTTCTTTGATTTTCCGGAGAGATTTTTTGAATGAATTGAGTGTATTCTGTATGATCTATCCCATCTGCATGGGCAAAATTATCAGACATGTTCACCGCTATTTTCCGGGGTTGATATGTTTCAATAATGTTATTCAAAGCATCCCATTGATTGGGGAACTTCTGCATATCCCATGCTGCTTCAATAGAACTGCCAACAGCATATCGCGCTACAGCCAGTTTTTTATAAACCTTTTTTTCCGGATTATGATAAAAAACCAAAATGGTTCTTCTTCTCGCATTCAGCCAGGTGGCGGGTAACATTGTTTTTACAATCGGGTCTTCGTTGTATTCTCTTGTAATCATTACCCACATATCAATTTTATGCTGTGCCATTAATTGTGGGAGAAGATTATTTAGCCGGTCTGCCAAAACCTCATCAACCACATTTGCCTGTTCTCTTAAAGAAAGAATTTGTGTTTTGGACTGTATGGCAATAACTATTGCCAACAGGAAAAGTATTTTTTTCATACCCTTAATTTTGACGATTAAAGATAGGCGGTACAAGTGTGCGACGCAACTGTAGACGATTGAAAACCAGCAGTTGACATCGCAAGCCTATATTGTCTTACATTTGCGGCTTTAAAAAATAAGACGGGAAGTCAGAAAGTCTGTAAGTCGGACTATCGGGCTTGCTAACTTACAGTCTCAACAATGAAGTACGAAAAAGAAATAAACCGGAGAAGAACATTTGCCATTATCTCTCACCCCGATGCCGGTAAAACAACCTTAACGGAAAAATTATTGTTGTTTGGCGGTGCCATTCAAACAGCTGGTGCGGTAAAGAGCAATAAAATAAAAAAACATGCTACCAGCGATTTTATGGAAATTGAAAGGCAACGTGGCATTAGTGTGGCTACCAGCGTAATGACTTTTGAATACAAAGACAACCTGATTAATTTGCTGGATACACCAGGGCACAAAGATTTTGCTGAGGATACATACCGAACACTAACGGCTGTTGACAGTGTTATTCTGGTAATAGATAGTGTAAACGGCGTGGAAGAACAAACAAGAAGGCTGATGGAAGTGTGTACCATGAGAGATACACCTGTAATCGTGTTCATTAATAAAATGGATCGTGATGGTAAAAATCGGTTCGACCTGCTGGAAGAAATTGAGAAGGAGTTGAAGATATCTCTCCACCCAATGACATGGCCAATCAACAGCGGTAAAGATTTTAAAGGCGTATATAATTTAGACAATAAAAGCTTGTTGTTATTTACTGCCAATACAAAAGCGGATGATGAGGATGCTATTTCAATTGATGATTTGAATGCTACGTTATTAGATGAAAAAGTAGGGGAGCGGGATGCTGCCCAATTGAGAGAGGACATTGAATTGGTAGAAGCTGTGCATGGCGATTTGAATACAGAAGAGTACCTGGCAGGGAAAGTGGCTCCCGTTTTCTTTGGTAGTGCCGTAAATAATTTTGGTGTAAGAGAAATGCTGGAAACATTTATACGCATTGCACCGGTACCAAGAGGCAGGGAAACCTCTGTACGTAAAGTAAATGTTGGTGAAGATAAGTTTTCAGGTTTCGTTTTTAAGATTCATGCCAACTTAGACCCGAAGCACAGAGACAGGATTGCTTTTATGCGTGTGTGCAGCGGAAAGTTTGAAAGAAACAAGTATTACCATCATGTTCGCTTAGATAAAGATATTCGTTTTAGTAACCCTTATTCGTTTTTAGCGAGAAGTAAAGATGTGATTGAAGATGCTTTTCCCGGCGATGTGATTGGTTTATTCGATACAGGAAATTTTAAAATCGGTGATACATTAACGGAAGGAGAAAATTTTTACTTCACAGGTATTCCAACCTTTTCGCCTGAAATATTTAAAGAATTGGTGAACAAAGATCCGATGAAAACAAAACAATTGGAAAAAGGTGTTCAGCAATTAACAGACGAAGGAGTAGCTCAATTGTTTACACAATTTGGCGGTAATAAAAAAATTATCGGTTGCGTGGGAGAACTACAGTTTGAAGTAATTCAATACCGTTTGTTACAAGAATATGGTGCAGCTTGCGAATTCAGAACATTGCCATTTTATAAGGCCTGCTGGTTAACATCTAACGATCAGAAAAAATTAGATGATTTTCTTCGCTTTAAACAACAGAACAGTGCGGAAGATAAAGATGGTAAGCCTGTTTATTTAGCGCAAAGCGAATGGTTTTTAAATACAGAGATTTCAAACAATCCGGATATTGTTTTTCATTTCACCAGTGAAGTGAATAAATAGTATTGAAAATTGAAAGTAACTTAGAGAGAATGAAAGCAAAAACATTAAAGAAAGACAAGGTGAACATCATCACATTGGGTTGCAGTAAAAACCTGGTGGATAGTGAAGTGCTGAGCGGACAATTAGCGGCAAACGAAATTGATGTGGTGCATGAAAACAAAAAGCTGGATCACAATATTGTGGTGGTGAATACTTGCGGTTTTATTGATAAAGCGAAAGAAGAAAGCATTAATACAATCCTTGATCAGCTTGAATTAAAGCGCAGGGGTAAATTAGATAAAGTATATGTTACAGGTTGTTTGAGTGAACGTTATCGTGGTGATCTTGAAAAAGAAATTCCGGAAGTAGATGCTTGGTTCGGTACGTTGGAGTTGCCGCTTATTTTGAAACAATTTGATGCAGATTATAAAAGTGAATTGTTGGGTGAACGTTTACTGAGCACACCGCAACATTATGCTTATGTAAAAATTAGTGAAGGCTGTAACAGAACCTGTGCGTTCTGTGCTATTCCGTTGATGCGGGGTCAACATGTTAGTAAACCAATAGAAGAGTTGGTGAAAGAAGTAGAAGCATTGGTAGCAAGAGGTGTAAAAGAAATCATGTTAATAGCTCAGGAGTTAACTTATTACGGATTGGATATTTATAAAAAACGCGCATTGCCTGATCTGTTGAATAAACTGGCGGATATTAAAGGATTGGAATGGATTCGTTTGCATTATGCTTATCCTTCAAAATTTCCATTGGAGGTTTTAGATGTAATGCGTGAACGTGATAATATTTGTAAGTATCTCGATATGCCTTTACAACATGCAAGCAACAATATGTTGAATGCAATGCGAAGAAATATTACGAGAGAAGAGATGACGGAATTGATTCATGAAATTCGTAAACGTGTTCCCGGAATTTGTTTAAGAACAACTTTAATTGCAGGCTTTCCCGGCGAAACAGAAGAAGATATTGAAGAGTTGAAAGCATTTTTGCAAGAGCACCGTTTCGATAGAGTGGGTATTTTTCAATACAGCCACGAAGAAAACACTTCTGCTTACGAAATAGAAGACAATGTTCCTGCAGAAGAAAAAGAGAGAAGGGCACAGGAAATTATGGAAGTGCAGCAAGAGATCAGCTTAGAAAAAAATCAGGAAAAAGTTGGAAAGACCTTTAAAGTGATCATAGACAAAAAAGAAGCCGGCCGCTATTTGGGGCGAACGGAATTTGATAGTGTAGAAGTAGATAATGAAGTGGTGATTCATTCAAAAAAGAAATTAATGATCGGCGATTTTGTACATGTGAAGATTACTAAAGCATACGATTACGATATTGAAGGAGAAGTGGTGGAATGATTTTTATAACCCCGTTAACCGCTATATAATGTTGATGGCAGTTAGTATATATTTACGAGAAACGGTTATTTTGAATGAAAGGGCGGTTCTGTGTAGTAATGGCTTGTATAGAAACTATAAAAGATTTTACTTCGTAAGAATAACGATACATGAAAAGTAATTGTCAATATATATCATACGGAAGTACAGGCTTTTTTTCAAAAATTGTTGCCGATTATGTGGCACAGGCTGCAACAATAAAGCCTTTCTTTAAACATGATTCAGGCATTACAGGTATAAGGGCTTCTGTAGAAGCCAGGAAGCAGTTTCCCACAAACAGAACATTGCTGGCTGAAGTATTGCGCAAGCAATACGATGGATTAGCGCTTTCCTCATCTCAGCAACAAAACCTTGACCATTTAATACAGGACAATACATTTACCGTTACAACAGCGCACCAACCTAATATTTTTACAGGGCCGCTTTATTTTATTTATAAAATACTGCATACCGTAAAACTTGCAGAAGAATTAAAAACAGCAATGCCCGAAAACAACTTTGTACCCGTGTATTACATGGGTAGCGAAGATGCAGACCTTGATGAGTTGGGTTTTATTAATTTGAATGGCGAAAAACTGGTTTGGAATACTAAACAAACCGGTGCCGTTGGGAGAATGAAGGTAGATAAGGCGCTGATAGAACTGATGGAGAAAATAAACGGCCAAATCGCGGTACAGGAAAATGGAAAACAATTAATCAGTTTGTTCAGGAAATGTTATTCGCTGAATAAAACCATTCAGCAAGCAACACTAGAGTTGGTGAATGAACTGTTTGCAGATTTTGGTGTGCTGGTGGTGATACCTGATAATTCAACATTGAAAAAATCATTTGAAACTGTTGTTGAAAAAGAGTTAACAGAGCAGTTTTCTTATTCAATTGTTGAACAAACAGCAAAAGAGCTGGCTAAGAATTATAAAGTACAGGCAAGCGGAAGAGAATTGAATTTGTTTTATTTAATTGATGATAAAAGAGAGAGGATTGAAATTCAGGATTCAAAATTCAAGATTCAAAATTTAAAACTGGAATTCAGTAAAGCAGAAATATTGGATGAATTAAAAAATTATCCTGAAAGGTTTAGCGCTAATGTTATTTTACGTGGAGTATTCCAGGAAACCATCCTGCCCAATATAGCTTTTATCGGCGGCGGCGGAGAATTGGCTTATTGGCTGGAGTTGAAAAATGTTTTTGCGGCAGTGAATGTGCCTTATCCGGTTTTGGTGTTAAGAAATTCTTTTTTGTTGTTGCACGAAAAGCAGTTGCAACAATGGAAAGAGATGGGATTTGATGTAAAAGATCTTTTTAAAGAAGAAAGAACCTTATTGAATGAATTTGTAAAAAAGCATTCTAATAACAAATTGCACTTAAATGGCGAATTGCAAATACTGGAAGACTTTTACATGAAAGTGAAAAGTTTAACAGACAGTATTGATGTTACCTTGTCTCAGCATGTAGAAGCATTACAAAAAAGGTCTTTCGAAAAAATTCAGGTTTTGGAGAAGAAAATATTAAAAGCGGAAAAAAGAAAGTTCTCTGTTCAGCAACAAAGAATATTTAAAATAAAACAACAACTGTTCCCCGATAATAGTTTGCAGGAAAGAACGGAAAATGTTTCTATGTTTTATGCTTTATACGGTAAAGCGTTTTTGCAAACAATTTACAAGCATTCAAAAGGGCTGGAGCAACAATTTGGTGTGATTACTGTTTTATAAATGTTGCGGAATGTTATACAGTACAAGTGTGCGACGCAACGAAGATGCTATGAAAAACTACTGTTCCATTAAATTAAATATCAAATCCGTTATTCCAGTCTTTCTTTAGTTTATCTGCTTTGTTTAAAACTTCATGTTGCATGGTTTGTTTGTAAGCAGCTAAATTTTTTGCAACTTCTTCATGATGTGTTCCTATAATCTGTGCTGCTAAAATGCCTGCGTTTTTTGCAGCATTTAGAGCAACGGTGGCAACAGGCACACCATTGGGCATTTGTAAAATAGATAAAACCGAATCCCATCCGTCTATTGAATTAGACGATTTTACCGGTACGCCAATTACGGGTAATGTTGTAATGCTGGCTATCATACCGGGCAAATGTGCGGCTCCGCCGGCGCCGGCAATAATTACCTGTAAGCCTCTTTCTTTTGCTTTTCCGGCATATTCAACCATGCGTAAAGGGGTTCTGTGCGCAGAAACAATGGTTAACTCAAATTCAATGTTGAATTGTTTTAAAATATCTGCAGCGGCTTGCATTACAGTTAAATCACTGTCGCTGCCCATTACAATGCCAACTAAAGGTTTATGTAGTGCCATAATGAAAAATCTGCCTGCAAGATAGTTTTATTTTACCAAGCATTGCGCAGGCAGTTTTTCCTTTAAAAATATTAATTAATGTCTTTGCCCTCTTTCAGTAAACCAATAGCTTTTTCTACGTTTAATGTATTAACCTTATCCGGAGTAAGCGGCAATGCTTTTTGTGCATACTCCAAGGCTTTTTTATAATCGCCGTTGGCAGAATAACCTCTTGCCAAGCCAAATAGGGTAGTGAACTGGTTGGGGTTTTTATTGTAATTGAGTTGAAACACTTCTAATGCTTCTTTATTCTTTTTTTGCCTAACTAATTCCCTGCCATACAAATGAATTTCCTGCATTGTACCCAATGGCAGCGCTTCTTTCATAATAGCATCAGCTTCTTTATTTCTGCCCAGTTTAACTAATACCTGCGATTTGGTGGAAAGCGATGTGAAGTTTTTGTTGCCCAGAACATTCGGGTTAATTGAAGTATCTGCCCATTGCAATGCTTCTTCTAAATTAGTGTTATGGTCTACACACCATTGTGCTGCAATTTGCCAGGGCATCCAGGTAAAACCGATGTCAGTCCTCAATTCTTTTCTGAAAGATTCTATTTGTGTTTTGAGCAGATCAACTTCTACTTTAATGGGAAATGATAATTTCTCCCAACTTAATACAATGGTAGCACTATTCTCTGTTTGATTGACGAATTCATATTTCAACCATTCAACACTTTTATCCAATGCAACCGGTTTTATTTTGGCTGTTAAAACATTCTTCGATGCATCATAATAAAAACTACCCCATGAGGTATAGTCTCTCGAAAAAATGATGGTACTTTCTTCGGGCCCATAGGCAATGAAAAAACCATACTTGCCAGCTGCGAGGTATTGCCCTTCAATTTTTACATCTGTAGAAAAATCAATGGTAGTGCATTCATTTGCTCCGGCTCTCCACGGTGCGGCTTTGCTGGTGCCGAATTGCTGATCTGAATAACCAACAGGTACTAACTGCCCCCATATTTTTCCTTCCCGATTATTTACCCTGGGCCGATCGTAATTGATGGTAACATCGGTAATGCCTATGCGCTCTTTTACGGCAGCTTTTTTGTTGCCGCCGCTTGGTGGTGTGGTGAGTAGCCTTTGTGAAAATGATGAAATGCCGAGCAGCATTAATGCAGCAATAGCAATAGTTTTCATGTTGAAGTATTTAGAGCAGGAAACTACTAAAGCTCTTTTACTATACATTTTCTTTTGTGATGAAAACCCTTTTTTTTACATGAACGGAAATTTATAGTAACGTTCCACTCATTACTATATACGCAACGGAGAAATAAATTACCAGTCCTGTTACATCAACAAGTGTTGCAACAAAAGGTGCAGAAGATGCAGCAGGATCTGCTCCCAATTTTTTTAAAAGTAATGGCAGCATAGAACCTGAAAGTGTTCCCCAAAGCACAACACCAATCAGCGCAAAGAATACGGTTAAAGCAACATTTAACCAATGCTCGCCATAATTGTAGAAATGAAATTGCTGCCAGATAAAGATTCTTAAAAAGCCTACCAGGCCTAAAATAAGGCCGAGGACGAGGCCTGAAATAATCTCTTTCCGCATAACATACCACCAGTTACTGAACCTGATTTCTCCCAATGCCATGGCCCTGATGATGATAGAAGATGCCTGGGAACCTGAATTGCCCCCGCTTGAAATAATCAATGGAATAAACAGCGCCAATACCACTGCTTTACTTATCTCCCCTTCAAATTTTCCCATAGCGGTAGCGGTAAGCATTTCTCCAAGAAATAAAATGATGAGCCAACCGGCTCTTTTTCTTATGAGGTTTGTAAAGCTGATCTGTGTATAGGGCTCATCTAATGCTTCAGAGCCTCCGATCTTTTGAATATCTCTTGTGTTTTCTTCTTCTGCCAGCCTGAGCACATCATCTATCGTAACAATACCAATCAATATTCCTTTATCGTCTGTTACGGGTAAGGCAAACCGGTTGTTTTTTCTAAATAATTCAATCGTGTTCTCCTGTTTATCTGTTACCAGTAACGATAGAAACTGATAATCCATCAGGTCGCTAACTTTCTTATCACGTTCTACAAATAAAAAATCCCTTATGCGAATATCATCTATCAATACACCGTTATCATCAACTACATAGATAACATTAACGGTTTCTGAATTTTTTCCTTTTTGTTTGATAAAATCGAAAACCTCACCAATACTCCAGTTTTGTTTTACGGCAATGTAATGCGGCGTCATTAACCTTCCAACAGAGCCTTCTTTATACCCCAATTGTTGTAAAGCATGTGCCCTTTCTTCATCATTTAATAATGCAATCAGCTCTTTTACAGTTCGGCTGGGCAGGTTTTCAAAAAAAGTTGTACGGTCATCATCGGGCAGGCTATTTAACAATTTAGCGGCTTTCTCGTGCTGCAGTTGCTTAATAATTCCTTTTCTGGAGCTGAGTGAAAGCAGTTTAAAGGCTTTAAGTGCCTGTTTTTCATCCAGCACCTCAAACAATAGAACTTTTTCTGTATCAGGTAAATGATTGATGATGTTTAATAACTCTGTGAATTTTGTATGGCGAATGTTTTCTTTTAATTTTTTCAGATCCTTATCAAGAATGCATGATTTGATGTTTTGAAAATTGGCCATAAAGAAATTTTATTGAAGTTGTCGTTTGTATAATTGAATGGTATTTTGATAACCGAGGTAAATGGCATCGCAGATCAATGCGTGACCAATACTTACTTCATCTACCCATGGAATATTTTGTTTGAAGTAATGAAGATTATGTAAATCAAGATCATGGCCTGCATTCAATCCTAATCCAAGTTGTTTTGCTTTTTCTGCTGCTGCAATGTATGGTTCTATGGCTTGTTGTTTTTCGCCTGCGGCATATTTTTTTGCATAGGCTTCTGTATATAACTCAATTCTGTCTGTGCCCGTAGCAGCAGCACCTTCCACCATTTCAATAACCGGATCAACAAAAATAGAAACACGAATACCGGCATTTTTAAAAACAGCGATAATACTTGATAAATAATCTTTGTGTTCAATCGTATTCCATCCGTGATTACTAGTTATTTGATTCAGTGCATCCGGCACAAGCGTTACCTGGTGCGGCTTCGCAGCCAAAACTAGATCAACAAATTTCTGCTCGGTACAATTTCCTTCAATATTAAATTCAGTAGTAATGATTTTTTTTATGTCGTAAACATCTTTGTAAGTAATATGTCTTTCATCGGGACGAGGATGAACAGTTACACCATCCGCCCCAAATAGTTGCGCATCAATGGCAGCTTTTACCACATCGGGATTATTGCCACCTCTGGCATTTCTCAATGTTGCAAATTTGTTGATGTTTACACTCAGTTTAGTCATGTTTTATTTTGTTTTACCGGTTATGGCATATTCAATGCCACCTAAAAGATGTTGCAAAAATAAAGGGTCCGTATAAGATTCATCGGTTTGTCCCAAAGCTGTGTAAAAAGCTCTTCCTTTTTCAACATTGTGATACCAACTGATCGGATGATCATCGCCGTTTTCTCCGCCTGAATACGTTTTTTCGTCAACACTTAGCAGAACATGTACTTTATCAAACTGTGTTGATTTGAAATTATACCACTCGTCAAAATGCTTCCATGTTGCAGGCAAATGTTTGGTGGCAACAAAATTTGCATCGTTCACTTTTATGATGGCCTCTTGTTGTTTCGGGTGACTTTTAAAATAGGCTCCAACCAATTCATTATACCAAGGCCAATCGTATTCTGTATCAGAAGCAGCATGTATGCCCACATAGCCACCACCGTTTTCAATATAATTTTTAAAAGCTGATTCCTGTTCATCATTCAAAACATCGCCTGTTGTATTCAGGAATATAACAGCATTGTAATGTTTTAAATTTTCTTTTGTAAAAACTTCCGAATTGGTAGAAGTATCAACTAAAAAGTGATGCTCTGCACCCAATTGCTGAATAGCCAATATGCCTTTTGGAATGGATTGATGATGGAATCCTTTTGTAAGAGAAAAAACCAAAACTTTCGGTTGTTTTCTTACAAAAGATAAACTAATGATGGTGATGACTGAGACAAATAAATATTTTTTCATAAACCTATATTGCTGTTTGTGTTGAAATAGTAAAATAAAAAACGAAAACGGGTTTATGTTAAACTGAAACGGAATCGTACACCAAAACTTTTTTCCATAAATGTTTGCACTCTTCAACAAATTGCAAATGAGTTGGGTGGGTTTGATACATTTCTTCATCTTCTTTGTTATTGAAAATGGCCAGCCAGGAAAAAGTATATGAAGTATCAATCACCTCTCTGTTGGTATCTGCAGGCGTGCCAATATGAAACAATTGAATGGTGGGTATGCTGCTAATTTTTTCTAATCCTTTTTGCAAGGCTTCCTTAGCTTCTTTGTTTTGAGTATCTGCAAGCCAGAAATAAACGTGGTGTACAAACGGCTGTTTTAAATTCATAGTATTTGTTTTAATCAATAGGAGTAAGAAAAGTATTTGCTAACAAATACTTCTTATAAAATGGCAAATGAATTTAAACATTTATAAATAAAATTCTATCACAATTCCTATATCAGCATGCGTAAAGGGGAATATGTATTGATTGCTTAATAAAATAATAGATTTTTCAAATTAAAGAACCTGTGCAGAATCAATTTTACAAAATGAATTACTTATACTCGCCAAATACCGTTCTTAAAGTATCTGCAATTTCGCCCAAAGTGCAATTGTTTTCTACGGCTTCAATAACGGGGGGCATTAAATTAGAGCCTTCAGAAGCAGCTTTTGAAATGTTTTGTAAGCAACGCTCAGCATTTTGCTTTGAACGTTTAGCTTTCAGTGCATTTATTTTCTCTATCTGCATTTGCCTGATACTGTCATCAATTTTAAAAACAGGAATCGGTTCTTCTTTATCAATCGTAAATTTATTCACGCCAACAATTATTTTTTCTTCACTTTCAATTTGGCGTTGATATTCGTAAGCGCTTTTAGCAATTTCATTCTGTATAAAACCTTGTTCAATAGCACTAACACTGCCACCCATGGCATCGATCTTCGCAATTAATTCCCATGCTCTTTGCTCCACTTCATTGGTTAAAGATTCTACATAGTAGCTGCCGGCCAGTGGATCGACTGTATCTGCCACGCCACTCTCAAATGCCACAACCTGTTGTGTACGCAGGGCAATTCTTGCAGCTTCCTCTGTTGGCAGGCTCAATGCTTCATCGTAACCGTTGGTGTGTAAACTTTGTGTGCCACCCAATACTGCTGCCATTGTTTGAATGGTAACCCTGGAAATATTATTCAGGGGTTGCTGAGCGGTAAGTGTACTGCCTCCGGTTTGTGTGTGAAAACGGAGCATCATCGCTTTATCATCTGTTGCGCCCAATTCTTTCATCATCTTAGCCCACATTCTTCTCGCTGCTCTGAATTTGGCGACTTCTTCAAATAAATTATTATGACTGTTAAAGAAAAATGATAAACGCTTTCCGAAAACATTAATATCCAAACCTTTTGCCAATGCTGCTTTTACATAAGCTTTTCCATTGCTTAATGTGAAAGCTATTTCCTGAACGGCAGTACTGCCAGCCTCACGAATATGATAACCCGAAATAGAAATGGTATTCCATTTTGGTAATTCTTTGCTGCACCATTCAAAAATATCTGTAATGATACGCATAGAAGGTTTTGGCGGATAGATATACGTTCCTCTAGCAGCATATTCTTTTAAAATATCGTTCTGAATGGTTCCTGATATTTTTTTCAGATCAGCACCTTGCTGTTTTGCCAGTGCTACATAAAAAGCCAGCAAAATAAATCCAGTTGCATTAATGGTCATGGAAGTGGAAACATCTTCCAGCTTAATTCCTTCAAACAGTCTTTGCATGTCTTCAATACTATCAATCGCCACACCAACTTTTCCTACTTCACCTTCGGCCAAATCATGATCACTATCGTAACCTATTTGTGTGGGAAGGTCGAATGCAACACTTAAACCGCTTACACCTTGCGATAATAAATAATGATAACGTTTATTGCTTTCTTCAGCAGTTGAAAATCCTGCATATTGTCTCATCGTCCACAATTTTCCTCTATACATATCGGCTTGTACACCTCTTGTAAAAGGAAATGATCCCGGTTGTTCTACAGATAAGTTTTTTATATCGTTAGCAGTGTAAACTTCTTTTATTTCTATTCCGCTATCAGTATGTTTTTTCATGGCAAGTATTTTATTCAACAATTATCTCTTACAAAACTTTCTTAGCATTAAAGCTTAGTAAGGCACTTACTTTATCGTTCATATTATCAACAGTATGCAAATATTCTAAAAGCAGTTTGTTCAAATCATAAGCTTTGGCTGTAATGGCTAAAGTGTTGGCAAGCTGATTTATTATTAACAAGGTTTGTTCTTTTAAATTTTTAACCGCCTCCCATGATTCTGCGGTTACATAAATTTGCTGGGTAATGTTATGGTCAAATTCCTGTTTAATGGTTTGCGTTAATAACAATTGCATTTCTCTTGCAGAAAGATCAGGATGGTTTAGGCGGGATATTAAATTGGGTATAGCTATCCTGTCTGCCAACAAAATCAACCGTTCGTAAGCCTGTAATTGTAATGGGTGGCCGGAAACAGAGGATAATTCTCCATTTTCAGCCTGAACCGATTGCCTGCGCTGTATCCAAAATATGTATGCCAGAAAGCCTGCCAGCAAAATCGCAATAATAGAACTAAGTACAATAGTTGTAGTATCCATAACCTAATTTGTACAAAAATAACCGAAAGGAGTATGTTTTTCGTTTTACGAAAGTGCTTAATGATATAAATTTTATCGGCATCTGTATTTTTGCAGGTAATTAAAATTTATTTGATAATGGAAACAACCGCTACAGCACCAGTAAGCTTTACAGAAGGCGCAATTGGTGAAATTAAAAGATTAATGAGTGAGGGAAACTTTAATGCCAATAATTCCTTGCGTGTAGGTGTAAAAGGTGGTGGTTGCAGTGGAATGAGTTATGTATTGGGTTTTGATGAAAAACAACCTGAAGATATTGTGTATGATTTTGAAGGAATATCTTTTGTAATGAATAAGAGCCATGAACTGTACCTATATGGTATGCAGATTGACTGGCAGGATGGATTAAATAGCCGCGGCTTTACATTTAATAATCCCAATGCTTCTAAAACCTGCGGTTGTGGTTCTTCTTTTGCCGTTTAATTAGGTATGATCATATTCAACAAGAAAAAGGCTTCCAGAACTGGAAGCCTTTTTCATTTAAAACGGTGCTCGCTGTAGTTATTTAATACTGTATGTTTTTACGTTCTTTATTATTGTTTGAACGGCCATTATTTTGGTTTGGTTGTGGCCTGTTATTCATTCGTATAGATGGGTAAATATTCCTGTTATCCGTAGCATTAGACCGGGGTTGCCCATTTCTTTGATCGGGTGCAGGCTGCTTTTGCGGCGGTGTTGGAGACGGCATATTAGGCTTTCTGTCCTCAGGACTGAGAACGCCTCTTGACCGTTCCGGCTGATCGTCTCTTCTACCGGGCATGGCAGTTATATCAGGAGGGCGAACCGGTTTTACTTCCGGTCTTACCATATGCGATTCAGGCTTGTTGTTTATAGGAAAAGGAACATTGTTTTTTGGAGGTGCGGGTGCAGGTGTTTCCCTTGTAATGTTAGGCCTGTACATATTCAAATTCCTGTTAACCATTCCTCCTTCTTCAGGTCTTCTGGCATCGTTAATGTTTACAGGGTCTAATCTTCTGCCAATATTTCTCTCTACCTCTGTTCTTTCAGGTCCGCTCATATACTTTGTGTTATTATAAACATTGGTATTGTTAATAATGGTAGTATTATTAATAATGGTGGTATTGCTGCTTCTGTTTATGTAATAGTTATTGATGCCAGGATGCCCCATATATTGATTGGGTACAAAACACCAATGCTCTGTAGGAATATTGCCGAATGTAGCACCAATACTAATGCTGAATCCGGGTGTTAATGGGGCCCAACCATAGTATCCTCCGCCACTGCGCCAGCTTACCCATGCAGGTGCCCAATCATAACCTGGAACCCATCCCCAGCCATATATCGGGTCGTAAAACCATCGGCCGTAATGGAAAGGAGCCCATCCCCAGTTATAATCAGATACCCATGTCCAACCTACATTGGCATACACCCAATGCCCGCCGGTTCTGTAAGGAACAAAGCCTACATCATTACATACCCAAACCCTTCCATAAGAAGGATAATCTACCCAACGGCCGTAAGGCGACAGTGTGTTGTAAAATACAGAAAGGCTTACTCCCGGTTGTTCTACAGGAGGGGGTGGTGTTTCTGTTATAACCGGCTGCGATACATAGCAGGAGGTAAACATGATGCCTATTCCTGTTGTTAATAATAGTTGTTTAAAAGTCTTTTTCATTTCAGCATGGTTTAATAATGAACGATAAATGTTTCCCCGTCCGAAATGTTTGACTATCTATAGGTTCAAAAGTTAATTAAAAAAAAGTGAATAATGTAAATCAACTATTTAGAGTTCAAAATGGAACCTTAAAGAAGCAACATGCACAGGGCCTCTGTCTTTATTATAAGCAGGATGGTTGATAAACTGGTAATTGGCGCTAACGGTAAAAAAACGGTTAACGCTGTAAGCGTAATAAGTTTCTACTATCTGTTCGTGGCCGTAATTCAGTTTCCCATCGCCAATAATGAAACCATATCCTCCTGCTGCCAGGTAATTTTTATGATCGTTCGATAAACCATTATTAACATAGGCAATACCAATAAAGTCTTTTTTCCTTTTCCATATTGTACCATCCAGTTTAAAACCGGTGGCTATGCTTCTGTCAATCTCTGTAAAGGCCCATGCTTCATTTTTTCCATCACTCCAGTTATAATTAACATAATGATGCAGCTTCCCAATATGGTTATCAATACTGATATAGAATCCTGTTTTAGTTCTTCCGTAAGCCCTGGTGGCAGTAATATCCGGAGTGGTTCCGGGAACTGTGTTTTGAAGTGTTAATGCATAATTGCCCATATGTGCGATATTCTGGTAAACACCTATGGATGCATCTGTATAAGTATCCTTTCTTTTATAAGTGATCAGATGCTTCTTTTCAAATTCTATAACACTTCCCATTGCCTTGTTCCAGATAAACTGGAGATCTGGCCCGTTGGCTTCAATAGGTACGGTAGTTAAAGCGCCTCTCAGGTGAAAATCTTTGTAAATCATTTGAATAACAGCCCCCATGGTATAACCCCTTGTATTGGCAGGGTAATCCCATGAGCCGCTACCCATCAGTGCCCAGTTTAAAAATTGTGTACGGGGATCGTTGCAGATTTCTGAAGCATCAAAAAAATCTGATAAAGAGAATTTACCTACCGATATAGAAGCATAGTCTGCATTCGTTACCTCTGCAACCTGGTTTTCATCATCTTCAATCTTCTCTTTTCTGTCCGATAAAGGGAAATGATGTTCGTAATAAAGACGTGCAATAAATATTTGTGGCTTTGGATCGCCTACCCTGTAAATTTCACCATTGGGAAAACCTGCTGCACCAAGGGTTTGGCTTAACCCTTTACCGCCTGCAATTTCTGGGTTAAACACAATATAGCCCTGTTTAAAAGGTTTATATGTTGCAAACAAGGTAGAAGTTAAGGAGGTTTTTACAGGCTCGGAGGTAAGCATGCTGTTATCTCCGCTATAGCTGGCTTTAAATGCAAAATGATATTGCGGTATTATAGTAGCTTGCCAGTGCAAAGAGAGTTTTTTATTACCCGTAGAGTCTTGCGCATGCAGATAAAATAAACCCGGTAACATGGTTAATATTACAAGAATTGTCTTAACTTTCATACAAGCAAAAATAGCCCCGGAGATTCTCTAAGCATGTTATTTTATTGCAACGAAGTTGAGATTTCTTGTCTTTCCATTGCCATAGCATAATGATTCATTACAGTTTTGGATTTTTTTGTTGCAAAAAATAAAACATCATGTTCTTTGGAAGTTGGATGGATGATTCTTATCATGAATTTGATGCTTGTTTGTATTGACATTTAATAACACAATTGTTAACAAACTTTTGGTTGTTTACAATTAATTCAATAACTCAAAATCAATCCTTATGGTTACAGAAGCACAGCATAAAGCACTCATATCAGAGTGTAACGAGTGGCATGGCACTTTAGCATCTTACAGGGAAAAATTAAATGAGCTAAAAAACGAATTATATTATTTCGCTCCGGGAAAAACCAATAAAGATATATTGGTTGGCATAGAACATTTTCATAACCAGTTTCATATTCAACTCATCAATGTGCACGACCTGAAACATGAAATAAAACACCATGTACAGGAAGCAGAAAGGCATCCCAACTTCGGGCATCGCATACCGCACCATTATCTTAAAGAAAAATTCGATGTTCTTGTGGGAGACTTAAATGATCTTGAATCAGATTTCCACAGTTTCATAAAATCATAGCATTGCTACATCATGAGCCAACTTGCATTATACGAGTTGGCTTTTTTATTTATTCTATCATTTGTTAATTGTTATATATGGCCAGTATAGATAGTAATCATGTAAAAAGTATTGCCCTGCTTGGGCATGCGGGTTGTGGTAAAACAACTTTTGCAGAATGTATGTTATTTGATGCAGATGTTACTAAAAAAAGGGGTACTGTAAATGCAAAGAATACCATAAGTGATTATAACGATCTTGAATTGGAAAGGGGCAGCTCGGTTTTTGCTTCCCTTATGCATACACCATGGAAAGGGTATAAGATTAATATTATTGATACGCCCGGCTACGACGATTTTGCAGGAGAAGTAATCAGTGCTCTGCGGGTAGCAGATACAGGAATTATACTCATTAATACTGCAAACGGGGTAGAAGTGGGTACAAACATTATTTGGGATTATACCTGCCGGTTTAAAACACCTGCTTTTTTTGTGTTTAATTATTTGGATTATGAAGATGCCGACTTTGATAAAACATTGCTTGAAGCCAAACAACATTTTGGTAATAATGTTGTAACGGTGCAGTATCCGCTTACAACAGGTGCAGGCTTTAATTCCATAATAGACATATTAAACATGGTAATGTATGTATTTGCACCAGAGGGAGGAAAGCCCCGGAAATTACCTATTCCGGATAGTGAAAAGGAAAAAGCAGATCAACTGCATAAGGAATTGGTGGAAGTGATTGCCGCTAACGATGAGCGACTAATGGAAAAATATTTTGAATTAGGAACACTCGATGAAAACGATATGCGTGAAGGATTGCATCAGTCAATGATCAAGCACGATATTTTCCCTGTATTCTGTGCTTCTGCCGAACTCAATATGGGAGTCGGCAGGATTATGAGTTTTATAGATAATGTTTGCCCTCTTGCAAGTGAAATGCCACCACAACCACTAAAAAACGGTAAAACCTTACACTGTAATTCAAACGGCCCTGCCTGTATTTTTATTTATAAAACCATTATAGAACCTCATATTGGTGAGTTAAGCTTGTTTAAAGTGTATAGTGGAATTGTTAAGGCAGGCAGTGAATTGGTGAACGAGAATACGGGTGTAACGGAAAAATTGAACCAATTATTATTGCTGGAAGGTCGCAACAGGATATCAGTACAGGAATTAGTTGCAGGCGATATTGGTGCTACTTTAAAACTGCGCTCAACGCATGTGAACAATACCTTGCATGAAAAGGGAGCAGATATTGAGTTGATGCCTATTGCATTTCCATCACCAAATCTTACGGTAGCTATAAGCACCGTGAATAAAGGCGATGAAGAAAAACTGGCACAGGCCTTACATGTTTTAACTGAAGAAGATGCAACCATTGGCTTTGAAGTATCTCCTGAATTGAAGCAAACATTAATTCATTGCCAGGGCGAATTGCATTTGCAGGTAATTGAATGGAAAATCAAGCACGTTCATAAATTGGAAGTTCTGTTTTCCGCTCCTAAAATACCTTATCGGGAAACCATTCAAACTGCAGCCGATGCAAATTACAGGCATAAGAAACAAAGTGGCGGTGCCGGCCAGTTTGGTGAAGTAAGTATAAGAATAGAGCCCTGGCAGGAGGGTATGCCCGAACCTTTAGGATTAACAGTACGAGGTAAAGAAACAATTGAACTGAATTGGGGTGGGAAACTGGTATTCTATAATTGCATTGTAGGTGGAGCCATTGACACCCGCTTCTTACCTTCTATTTTAAAAGGAGTAATGGAAAAAATGGAAAATGGGCCCCTTACCGGTAGTTATGCAAGAGATATTAGGGTAAGTGTGTTTGATGGTAAAATGCATCCGGTTGATAGTAACGATATTTCTTTTAAGATTGCCGGTTTGCAGGCTTTCAGACAAGCTTTTTTAAAAGCAAGACCTCAATTGTTAGAACCCATTTATAAAATAACTGTGCTTTGCCCGGATGATCTGGTAGGAGTGGTGATTGGAGATCTGCAAACAAGAATGGGAGTAGTAGAAGGTATGGAGGCGGAAAACCATTTTCAAAAAATTACTGCCAAAGTACCATTAGCGCAAATGCATCACTATTCTTCAGCACTCAGAGGTATTACACAGGGGCGGGCAAGATTTACTATGGTTTTTGAAAAGTATGCTCCAGTTGCTTCTGATGTTCAGCAGAAGCTTGCAGATATGTACAGCAAACATACTGTAGAAGAATATGCCTGACATTGTCTTTGAGGAAAAATTAAATACTTGAGTGAAGGCTGAACGTGCAATATTTACAATGTAATTTTCTGCCTATTATACTTAAATGTAAGAATCAAGTGATGTACAATAAACGTTCTCGCAATATAAAAACTGTATTTGGGAAATTAGATTTCACTAATAGGAAAACAGCAATAAACAATAGAAAAAAACACTCTATTCTTACAATAGTATTATAAGTTATGACTACGGTCATCAAGGTTTTTCAGTAGAGGCCCTTTTTTCTAAAAGGGCCAATTTTTTTAATATCCATAGGCTTCTGTTGAACAGGTGAAACCACTTACTTGTAAATTATATGGATACACATTTGGCGTGAAAAGGGGAATCTGTTTATTAAAGCTCACGCAACCCCTTCAACAACCTGTTTTCCTCGAGAGTTTTACGGTATTTGCAACGCTTGGAACGGCAAAGCAAACGCAATTGTATAAATACTACTTGTAGTAGTATTTATACTACATAAAAGACGAACAATTACTATTCAATTTAAACTATTGGGTGTTAATTAATAAATTATTAATATCTAATTAATTAATTATTTAAATACAAAACTCAATACAGAGTTGATTAAATTTAATTAATTAAATATAATATGTATATAATATTATTTTAATTAAATAAATTAAATTGATTTATTTTCTCTAAAAGGCGGCCTTCGAAAGCTAATATGACTGTTTCGGAAATTTTATATAACCATCGGGAAAATGAATACTGTACAAGAGGGCACAGGTGCGTATCATTGCGCTACGTTAATCCGTAATAAATTGTCGTTGTAAAAAATAGTCTCTTGTGACTGAGATTGGCGGAGCCGTTTGTAAAAACTAATAACCTTAATACTTACAATACTCATTCGGCAATATTTTTCAAACGACAGTCGATTACCCCCTTCAGCCCCTTCTGCTAACCCTTTTTTTGATATTTCGCATTGAACTTATTTAATGTGAAGTAATCTCTCTAAGTTTTCTAAATTTTACTATTGCAAATGTTCTGTGATGTAGCCATCACCAGGGAAATAATTTGCCTTTCCAAAAAAAATAAACATGTTTGTGCCCCAGCATTTGAAGGCTTTATTTGCATTCCGCAATCGATGCCAATTCTATTTTTTACTCCTCGTTTTTGCTATCCAATCTTCCTGTAAAACGTATCACAATGTGGCATATTTCAAAGATATTCCTGATTCTGCCACTTTCAAGTTTGTTCCTACTGCCTCTTTTAAACCGTTGCAAATACAGCCGGGCGACGCATTGTATATTTCTATTGTAACAATAGATCCTGCTGCTAATGCTGTATTTAACCAATCAATGGGGGTTGTAGGAAGTAGCATTGGTGCCACGGCTGCCAATGCCATTACGCAAATGAATAACAATGGAATGAACCTGGCATCGGGAAACACCGGCAACTCGCCTATGAATTCTTATGTAGTAAATGCTTTTGGAAACATCAGCTTGCCCATGATTGGTTCTGTAAAAGTTTTGGATTTAACCATTGATAGCTTACAAAACCTTATCCGCAATAAAACTTCTTACTACTATAAAGACCCGGTGGTGGCAGTTAAATTTGCCAACTTACGAGTGAATGTTTTGGGTGAAGTGCAAAAACCAGGCACTTATAATTTGGTAAACGAACAGAACACTGTTTTAGATGCACTGGCACTTGCAGGTGATTTAACCATTTACGGCCGTAGAGAAAATGTTTTACTGATCAGGGATTCTGCAGGAGTAAAACAGATGAACAGGATTAATTTAAACAGCCACCAGTTATTAGATAAGCCTTATTATTATTTGCGCCAGAACGATGTTGTTTATGTAGAACCTGCAAAAGAAAAAATTGCAGCTATGGATGTTGAACAAACCAGGCGAATTACTATCGGCACCACTATTGCCACTTCTATATTGTCTTTACTGATCATTATTGCCACAAGAGCAAAATAATTGTTTTGGAATGAATACTGTTATAACGAATAATACTGAATTGAAATTAGAAAAAAAGGGAAAGGATGAGGATATTCTAAAAAAGTATATCGCTTTATTTATAGATAATTGGTATTGGTTTGTTCTCTCCATTGTTATTTGCGGGGGATTGTCAGTACTATACTTGCGTTATGCAACGCGTATGTATAAGGTGAACGCAACAGTACTGGTACAAGATCCTGATAAGGGTGGAGGAATGCTTGGGCAACCTTCTAATCTTTTAAAAAGCTTCAGTTCAATATTCGATATGAAAAGCTCTGTAGATAATGAAGCTCAAATATTGCAAACCAAAGACCTGAAAATGGCAGTGGTAAAAGACTTGGAGCTGTTTACAACTTATTATGATATTGGCACGGTACATAAAGTAGAGCTTTTCAAAGATTGTTGGTTTAAAACAACTGTATTATCCGATATTGATTCTATAAAAAATTCATTGTTCACCATCCTCTCAAAAAAAGGCACCGAATTAAAAATAGAAGAGAAGAACAGTTTTAACGGAAGAAAATTGGATAGTATTTATACTGTAACAATGGGGCAGCCTTTTAAAAGCCGTTTTTCCAGGTTAAGGATTGATTCTATAAACGACAATTATGATAACAAGATAAAATATGGTTTTGCGCTTACTTCTGTTAATGCAATTGTTGAATCTCTTGAGAAAGAATTAAATGTTGATATCCCTAACAAACTCGTAACTACCATTAACCTTGAGTTAAAAAGTTCCAT
Organism: Sphingobacteriia bacterium; assembly: GCA_017304675.1. Taxonomy (GTDB): domain Bacteria; phylum Bacteroidota; class Bacteroidia; order Chitinophagales; family Chitinophagaceae; genus CW01. The sequence goes on along the minus strand of JAFKLS010000020.1, from coordinate 224,975 downwards.
TCCTAATAAAGGAGTTGAAATATTGAACATACTCATCCGCGATTATATAAGAGATAATATAGAACAAAAAAATGCATTTGCTGATAGCACGGTAGACTTTATTAATAACAGGCTGGCAGTGGTAAGCAATGAGCTGGCATCAATAGAGCAAAATATAGAGAATTTCAAAACCAATCATCATCTTGCAGATATAACAACACAAGCACAGCTTGTACTCCAAAAAGAAGCCGATTACGCAAAGGATGAGAGCAAAGCTTCTGTTCAGGAGCAGGTTACCCAAACTATGTTGGAATATGTGCAGGATGTTCGTAATAACAAAAGGCCTGTTCCATCTATTATAACCAACCCAGACCCCACTTTTCTTGCATTAATGGAAAAGTATAACGGGCTGCTTTTACAAAGAGAAAGAATGGGGTTGGCAGGTACTGATAACAATCCTTTGGTTATAAACATAGATCAGCAAATCAATAATACCCGTAAAGATTTAATAACCAGTTTAACAAACCAGTTAGTGGTTATTAGAACTGGCTTAAAGAAAATACGAACTGAAAACAACACTTTAAACAAATATATAGCCACTGTTCCGGCTAACGAACGAACCTTTCTTAATTTAAGCCGTCAACAGGAATTGAAGCAGGCTTTGTTTGTATTCCTCTTGCAGAAAAAAGAAGAAGTGGCTGTTACAAAAGCATCAAATATTGCGAGTGTTAGGGTGATAGACAAACCAAAATCAACCATCGATCCTGTAAGCCCTAAAAAGACGTTTATTATTTTCGGCGGATTGTTCTTAGGACTCTTAATACCGATAGGTATTAGTAACATATACAATTTGTTCAATAACAGATTAACAGATCTTTCTGAGATAAAGTATTTAATGCAAACGAAAACACCTAATGTGGGAGAGATTGATCACAATCGTTCAGGCATCACATTGGTGTATAACGAGAAATCGAGATCTGTTGTTGCAGAGCAATTCAGGGCATTGAGAACTAATCTGCAGTTTATATTGCCTCAGCAGAAATGTGGTGTTATACTGTTAACATCGAGTATTAGTGGAGAAGGTAAATCGTTCATTGCAACTAACTTAGGCCTGGCTTATGCTTCTTCAGGTAAAAAAGTGGTGTTGCTTGAGTTGGATCTTCGTAAACCGAAGCTGGCACGTAACCTGCAAATACAATCTACTGCCGGGTTTACCAATTATATTGCAACAGCAATAGAGCCTAACGATGTAATTGTTAGATCGGGTCTCGACGATAAAATAGATGTAATCACTTCCGGACCTGTACCCCCTAATCCTGCCGAGTTATTGGGAAGCAACAAAACTGCCGACCTGATAACGTATTTAAAGGCCAGGTACGATATAATTATTATTGATGCGCCTCCGGTAGGTGTTGTTGCAGATGCATTGTTGCTTGCACCTTTTACTGATGCTGTTTTATATGTTATAAGGCAGAACTACACCTATAAACAACACTTGGCATTTATAGATGAATTAAAACTTTCAGGAAAAGCTCCGCATTTATACACCGTTATTAATGATGTACGCAGAAAGGCTTCAGCTAAATATGGTTATGGTTATGGCTATGGCTACGGGTATGGGTATAATACAGAAGAAAGCAAAAGCAAAAAAAGGTTTACTATTTAACAGGCAAGCGCTTGAGGGGCCTCTTATAAAAGAGAAGCTTAAAATTAAACTTAACATCTCTCAATTTGAATCAAAAAGATAATACGATTTTTAAGAATACACTTTTCCTGTATTTCAGGATGATTGTAGTAACAATTGTATCACTTTTTACTACGAGAATTACCCTGCAAATACTTGGGGTGGAGGATTTTGGTGTTTTTAATGTTATTGCGGGACTTATTGGTTTTTTGGGTATGCTTAATGGTGCAATGGTATCTGCTACCCAACGATTCTTGACTTTTGAATTAGGGAAAGGCGATATTAACAGGTATAACAAAGTGTTTAGCATGATGCTTACGGTTTTTTGGATGCTTGCTTTAATTATTCTCTTTGCTTCGGTATTTGCGGGCAATAAAATAATAGAACATTTCTTAGTAATACCAGTTCAACGGCAGAATATAGCAAAATGGCTGCTTCTTTTTTCAGCTCTAAGTTTCATTTTAAACTTAATAAGCATACCCTACATGTCTTCCATTATTGCATATGAGCGCATGAGTATTTATGCATATATGAGCTTAATAGAAGTATCTTTAAAACTACTTTTTGCCTATTCTTTATATATATCACCCTTAGATAAGCTATTAACATACGGAGGCCTAAACACGTTGGCCATTTTTATGGTAACATTAGGCTATATAGGTTATTGTTATTTTAAGTTGAACGGGTGTAAATTCAGGTTCTATTGGGATAAAAACCTTTTTAAACAACTCCTCTCTTATATTGGGTGGAACCTGTTTGGCAGTATTACCACTATTCTAAACTTTCAGGGGCAAGCGGTTATTCTGAATATTTTCTTTGGACCGGTTGTTAACGCAGCAAAAGCCATTGCGGATAAGATGAATGTAATTGTAGCTTCGTTCAGTACCAATTTCTATATGGCTGTTCGCCCAAGAATTATTAAAAGCTATGCTAAAGGCGATTATGAATATTTGTACAAACTCGTTTATAGCAGTACAAAATTCTCTTTTTATTTACTGCTTATCATAACCCTGCCGCTAATTGTTTTAATGAATAAAGTGTTGCCAATATGGTTGGGTGCAGCGCAGGTAACGCAGGAAATGATCATATTCTCGCAACTGGTATTGGTGTTTTCTTTGGTGAATGTTTTTGAGCAACCAATTACAGTATTAATACAGGCTACCGGCAATGTAAAAAAATACGAAATAGTTATTGGCTCTGCTACATTGCTGTTTATCCCTCTTTGTTACATTGTTTTCAAATGCAAAGCGCCGGCTTACTATTCAATGATCCTTCTGATAGTTATTTATATACTGGCACAGTGGCTGAGAATGTTTATTGCTCAAAGACAAGTTGGGCTATCAATTAAATATTATTGTACGCATATTTTTCTTCCTGTAGCAATCACGGCTGTACCTGCATATGTTTTATCCAGGCTATTTATAAAGGCTTTGCCTGATACAATTGTTGGAACAATTACTTGTGCATTGGTATGTTTTGCCACAACGCTTGGTTGTGTGTTATTAATAGGGCTGAACAAAACCGAACGGGCCATGCTGGTGAATAGGGTGCAAGGTAAAATACTGGAAAAAATATCATTTAGATTAAGATGAGAGTATTATATGTACTTGGCTCTACGATGATGGCGGGATCTACAATCTCATTTAAAGTTATAGTAGATGGCATGCTTTCTAAAGGGTGTGAACCCATAGTATTGGTTAGCAGGAATAATGTTAATAAAGATTTTGTTGATTATTTGATATCACAAAAATGTATCGTTGAATTCTTTGAAGCAGAAATGGCCATTTACCCACAACACTCAATGGAAGAAGGGTATGGGCACATAGCAAAATTTCCCTTTCGCTTAACGCGAAAATTATTCAAGTTGTATAAGAGCAACAGGGAAATTAAACTCCTTATTAAAAAACACAATCCGGATATTGTACACACTAATGTTGGTGTTTTTTATTATGTGGCAGAATACTGTATTAAAAAAAATATTCCTCATTTGCTTCACTTAAGAGAATATCAAACCAAGGATTTTGGTTGGCATATTATGCCTTCTAAACACCGGTTCAAAAAAATTGCTGCCGCCACGAACGTAGTAGCTATTACAGAAGATATCCTGCGCTATTTTAACCTGGAATATTCAAAAAATGCTAAGGCTATTTGGGATGGTATTTTACCGCAAAATGATACTGTGTACAAACATCATAAGCAGCCTTTCTTTTTATGCGCCAACCGCATTTCGCCGGAAAAGAATATTGAAGATGTGATAAAAGGATTTGCAAATGTTGCTGATCAGCTAAGCAACTATAAGCTGCTTATCGTGGGAAAGATTCATAATAAACTGTATTATGAAAAATTGCAAATGATTGTACGGGAACTAAAATGCAAAGACCGTATCGAATTTCAGGATCACAGGCATGATGTGGTAAATTTAATGGAAGATGCAACAGCTTTAATAGTGGCATCTCGTTTTGAAGGCTTGGGCAGAATGACTATTGAAGCCACTTTTAAAGGTTGCCTGGTTATTGGCCGTAATAAAGGGGGCACAAAAGAAATCATCAGTACAACAAAAGGCGGCTACTTGTTCAACGATGCTGTTCAAATGGGCAGGCAAATGCTTTTAACAGCGTCTATTGCCAATACTGAACAATATGAAAAAAAAATACAACAGGCCTCAAAAATAGCAGTGGAACGTTGTACCAACGAAAACTATTGTAACACAATATTTGCTTTATACAAGAACATTTTATCTAATCAACAACCGGCTTTATAAGATTACTTACTAATGAAACGTGAACACTTATTCGGGCTTTGTGTTGTGGTGCTTCTTGCTAGTAATATTGCACTCCCTTTTTTGATATTGGGCTCTACGCTGATGGGGTGGGTTGATAATTGCACCTATTTGCTAAGTGTTTTCATGCTGCTGCCATATTGCTATAACAAGAGCAGCAAGTATGAGCGAATGTATATTGGGGTTATGTTACTTGGCTTTTTTTTACATTTAATATTGCCGGATAATACCAAAGTATTATGGGAATCTTTAAAATGGATGTTCATTGTTTTCTTGCTAATAATTGGCCGAGAGTACATTTTACAGCGATACGTTGTTTTTTGTTTTATAGGATTCTTTGTGATGCATTGCCTGATTGCTGCTTTAGAACGAAATGCAAGATCGCATTTCTTCGATTTTGGTAAAATAAATGAACAGGAACTCAACTCTTTTTTAGACAATACAAAATTCAGGGCGCAGGGCCTAATGCAACATCCGTTATTTGCCGCTAATGTTGTTCTAATAATGCTTTCATTCATACTTGTCAATACATTTATGAATAAATACATTAGGGTTGGGCTGTTGATTTTAGGTACATATGCTTTAATTTGTTTTAATTCGAGATGGGCAATGTTACTCTGGGGAGCATTACTTTTATACCGTTTATTTTTTTATAACAGCAATCCTCTAATACCAATTTTGTTAGGTGTGTTTATTTATGGTTTCTTCTTAAGCGATATTGTTATGCTGCTGCAGGACAATTCGCAAATCTTTGGACGGTTAGCGGAAAAGAATAATCTCGAAGACGAATCATCGGCTACCAGGGTAATGAGTTATATCTTCTTTGCCAGCCAGCGATGGAATATGCAGGATATTTTGGTGGGAGGCCGCATAATTTATATGCCGGGAACGGAGTTTTCTCTTGAAAACGGGATCCTGTTAACTATTGCATGGTGGGGTTGGATTGTAGGTGGTTTAAAAGTCTTTTTAGAGCTCGTTATATCTTTTAAATGTTTACAACGCTATTCGTTAAAAGACCGTTCTATTATCATGATCGGAAGTTGGGGTTGCGCTTTTGGCAATAATAATTCCATCAACACTTTTGTGTTTGCTTTCCTGGTCATTTCTTATTTGGTAATGAATTCCTGGTTTGCTCATAGTATTGCATCAGAAGAAAAACTCAGATTGCAGATTGTTTAACAATAGTAGTGTTAGGTTATGCTTAATAAAGTTGTATAGATTATGAAAAAAGCAAGAGTTATTGCATTTTATTTACCACAATTTCATCCTTTCGAAGCAAATGATTTATGGTGGGGAAAAGGTTTTACTGAGTGGACCAATGTTGGAAAAGCAAAACCGCTTTTCAAAGGCCATTATCAACCAAGAGTGCCAGCAGATTTGGGCTATTATGATTTACGATTAGCAGAAGTAAGAGAAGCGCAGGCTGAAATGGCCCGTAATGCAGGTGTTGAAGGGTTTATGTATTGGCATTATTGGTTTGGTAACGGTAAAAGAGCATTGGAAAGGCCTTTTAATGAAGTACTGGCAAGCGGAAAGCCCGATTTCCCCTTTTGTCTTGGATGGGCAAACCATACCTGGGCCACACATACATGGAGTAGTGAAGTAAAGCGTAAGGAAAGGACTATCATGATTGAGCAGTTGTACCCGGGAGAACAGGATTATATTCAGCATTTTATAAATGTATTGCCCGCCTTTCAGGATAAAAGATACATACGAGTGGAAAATAAACCTTTGTTCATGGTATATGCGCCACTCGATATTCCTGATGCATCCTTATTTATGAATACATGGCAACGATTGGCAAAAGAGAATGGATTAGAAGGTATTCATTTTGTTGGATTATCTGCCGGATGGATTGAAAACAATCAGAAAATACTCGATTTAGGTTTTGATGCTATTGCACCGGGAAATCTCTGGGTGGCAGAATCAAGAGTAAAAGGTAAGTGGAAAAAATTATTGGTACATAAGATACGTGAAAGGTTCCCGTCGGTGTTTTTAGATAAATATTCTTATGAAGACATTATTGAAGAACTGTTTACAGATTATGATAAGCTTGATAATGCCTATCCTTCATTGATTCCGCAATGGGATCGTTCTCCTCGTGGCGGGAGAAGGGCGGTGATTTACACCGGCGCAACTCCTGCACTTTTTGGCAAACACGTAGACCGGGCATTGGAGCTTGTTGCCCATAAGCCAGCAGATAAAAAAATACTTTTTTTGCGTTCCTGGAATGAATGGGCAGAAGGGAATTATGTAGAACCTGATTTAAAGCATGGCCATGGCTTTCTGAACGTTTTAAAAGAGAAGTTGTTCATTTAGTTTGAAGATGAAGATTTTACAGGTTATACATTCATTAAGCCCCGGCGGAGCAGAACGCCTGGTGGTTGACCTAACCAACAAACTTGCAGCATCTACTGCTAACGATGTTGTTCTGGTAACACTTAAAAACAGAACGGAGCATAATGAAGATTTTTATAGTCACGAAATTTCAAATACCGTAAAGCATATTAAGCTATCGTTTGGTGATGGGTTTAACATCAGGTACATTGTCACCTTGCACAAGCTTGTAAGGGCAATAAAACCAGATATAGTACACGTGCATTGTGTGGCCCATTACCTGCTTTTTACCATGCTGCGTTACAGAAAACCAAAATATGTTTTTACACTTCATAGTAAAGCTGAACAGGGGCTGCCTCCAAAAATGCGGTGGTTGTTTTTAAAACTGGTGAAGCTTAACCGTGTACAGGTTGCAACAATCTCACCCTCCAATAGAGAGTCTTTCAGAATGTTTACAGGGTTGAATAATGATAAGATGATTTATAATGGGAGGGCAGCTACTAAAAAAAGCGATCAATATGAGAGCGTAAAAAATTTTATTGAAAATATCAGGGAAACTTCAGTCGATTCAATCATTTTGTTAAATGTGGCAAGGTGCAGCGAAGTAAAAAATTTAGGGTTATTAATAAACTCGGTTAATAAATTAAACGAGCAGGGAAAAGCTGTATCGCTCCTTATTGTAGGAGATGGTTATAATAATTCAGTTCTCGGTAATACACTTAAACAAATGGCAGGTGCAGGGGTGCATTTTGTAGGGCCTCAAAAAAATGTTTCAGACTATTATATGCTTTGTGATGCTTTTTGCCTTTCTTCTTTATATGAAGGAATGCCCATTTCCCTGATAGAAGCGCTTTCCTGCGGATGCCCCGTTATTAGCACGCCGGTAAGCGGAGTGGTTGATATTATTACGAATGGGGTTACCGGTTTTGTATCTCCGGATTTTTCTGAAGAAAATTATATTCATGCAATACAAAGCTTTATTGATCGGAAAAAATTTATACAAACAAAAGAGATTATTAAGCTGTATGAACGCAACTTCTCTATTGATGAATGTGCGAATAAATATTATATGCTGTATTCTGGTTCCCTTAGTTAAATAATGATTGTAAATACAGGTACATTGTTAAAAGGTATGATATCAACAAATTTGGCAGAAAACATCTGGTAACATAAAATTTATTGACGATAGGTTTATGCAGTTTCATAAAAAAGAAGTTCTATTAGTGGTAAAGAACCTTACAAGCGGTGGTGCAGAAAAACAATCTGTATTGCTGGCCAAATCATTAAACGAACTTTATAACGTACATTATATTGTTTTGAATGCAAAGCACCAGGAACCTAAATACCTGCAATTACTTTCTGAGAGCTCAAATGTTAACTATACTGCATTCAATGGGAATCTCTTATTAAGAATATACAGGTTCTATACATATATCAAACAAAACAAAATAGAATACATTTTCAGTTACCTTACCGCCGCTAACCTTTTCGCTGTGCTAACAGCGCGTTTATCAGGTATACAACATATATATCCTGGTGTACGAAATGCATATCTGCCACCTGTAAAATCAATAATAGAGCGTTACCTGTGTAATTTTTTTTCTACAAAAACGATTTTAAACTGTTTTTCTGGCAAACGTTATTTTGAACAGCGTGGTTTTATGAACAACAAAATGGTGGTGATACCTAATTGTTTTGAGCATATTACCGCTTATACACCAAAACAAAAAAAAGATAATATTGTTCGCATTATTTCGGTTGGCCGTTTTGTGCCACAAAAAGATTATGATACGGCATTACGTGTTATTCATCAGGTAAGTAAAATATATGCTAACATACAATATCTGGTTGTTGGATATGGGGCATTGGAAAAAGAGATCCGTAATCAGATTGCAGAATTAAATTTGGAGTCAGTAGTAAAAATTTATATCAATCCAGGTAATATTTCCGAATTGTTAGATGAAGCAGATATTTATTTGTCCACTTCTATTTTTGAAGGCACGAGCAATTCTATTATGGAGGCTATGAATGCCAACCTGCCCGTTGTAGCCACTAATGTGGGAGATAATAATGAATTAGTAATTCATGAAACTACCGGGTATTTAACTACAGTAAAAAACGTACCTGAAATAATTGCAGCTGTAAGTACGCTCATTGTTGATGAACCCAAACGGCAATGGATGGGTAAAAACAGTAAAGTGCATTTACAAAACAACTATTCAGTAGAGCAATTTCGCAGAAAGTATCAGCAACTAATAGAAGCCGCTGCATGAAAGTGATTGTAATAGGAACAAGGGGCATTCCAAATATTATGGGAGGTGTTGAATCTCATTGTGAACATCTGTATCCTCTCATTTCACAAAATGGAAGCATAGATGTTACAGTTATAGGAAGATCTTGTTACGTTAAGAAAAAAGACATTCAATATAATGGAGTACACTTGAAAACAATTTATGCACCTAAACATAAATCGCTTGAAGCTTTTGTTCATTCGCTATTGGGCATTTTATATGCATTTATAAAGAAGCCGGATATTGTTCATATACATGCAATTGGACCAAGCATAATAACACCTGTTGCACGTTTTTTGGGAATGAAAACAGTAGTAACACACCATGGCCCGGATTATGAAAGGAAGAAATGGGGTAAACTGGCCAAAACAATATTGAAATTAGGCGAATGGTCTGGCGTTCGTTTTGCAAATAAATTGATCGTTATTTCTGAAGACATAAAAGAACAATTACAGCTGAAGTATAATTTTTCGAATGCTGTAGTAATACCTAATGGAGTTATTAAACCTGAATTAAGTAACGATGATAAGATATTGCAGGAACTAGGCCTTATAAAAGGAATGTATATTTTTTCTTTGGGAAGATTTGTACCCGAGAAAGGGTTCGATTATTTGATAAAAGCGTATCAGCAGGTATTTAAAGGTACGCCATACAAGTTGGTAATTGCCGGCGATGCAGATCATGCAACGGCATACTCCGAATCTTTAAAAAAGCAGGCAAAGGAGGCAGGCGTAATATTGCCCGGTTTTGTAAAAGGGAATACGTTGAATCAATTGTTTGCTAATGCTGCATTATTTGTTTTGCCTTCGTATTATGAAGGGTTACCTATATCGCTATTGGAAGCAATGTCTTATGGTTTGCCCATTCTCGCATCAAACATTAAAGCCAATCTGCAGGTACAACTTTTAGAGGATGATTATTTTACAACAGGTGATGTAAATGCTTTAGCCCGAAAACTGTTAACATTTAAAAATAACACTTCTGCGTTGCAGGATAGAAAATACGATATGACAAGGTATAACTGGAAGCATATTGCCGGTGAAACCATAAAAGTTTATAATGAGCTTCTTGAAAAAAAAGTTTCTCTTAGTTAGCTTAATAGTGTTTTCGTTAAATGAAACAATGCAAGCACAGTTGCCTGTTGCAGCAACTGATTATAGAAACTTTTACGGTATTTCATGGAGAGGTAAGCCACATGAAAATTTAGCATATGCCCGTCAAATGGGGTATGAATATGTGTTTTACCAGGTTGGAATGGAGTTAGACAGCCTGTCTAACGGAATGGGTTTTTATATTGAAACACCTGAATACATTACTTACAATAGGTTAATCGACCAGCGAAAAAAATATTCCGAAAAAGAAAAACAGTTCTACGAAAATTATTGTGTTCTTAAAGATACACTGCATGCTTTCCCGGATAATCTTGCTACAGGTTGGGTTTGGTTAAACAAGAAAAACAACAATGTTTACCCCTTTACAGTATTGTTAGATTTTCAGCAAGAAAAAGTAATCACTTATACGGTGGATTCTATTATGAACTATGTAACAGGAATAACAGCACGTAACCCTAAATTTAAATTTACCGGTTTTGCCTGGGACGATCCGCGACCAACAGGAGATTTTTGGGATACAGCAAAAAGTGTATTAAAACAGGTGAATTTGTCTTTCTGGACAAACAAAAACGGAGGGGCACATTATAACAGCACAAGTGTAAATTACGATACATATACAGATGGTCATCTCGCATTTTACAAAGAGCTGTATAAAGCCGCCAGAAAAATAAACGCTAATGCACACTTTATCAGTGAGCCATATCATATTATTGGTGATTGGATTGAGCCGATTGAAAACAGGGCTGATAAAAAAGAGATAACTCCTGATATTATTAGCCAGGAAAGTAAAGGAACGGATTTTGTAGATGACCCTAAAATTTACAATTCAGGATTGCTTCGGAAAGGTTTTTTTATTTCATCTACACCCGATGTATTTGATGAAGAAAGTAACAGGCTGATTGCTGCAAAAGCGGCTATTAACGGCTCTGCTTTTGTATGGTTTGGCAGATTTGGCGGCACTGGTAATATGCCTGATTATAAAAATATTTCAGAAGTTCCGGATAGATTAAAACTGGTAAGAGCGCTAACTACATGGGAGAATCTTAACGGCACAGATTTACAACAACGAAAGTGGGACGGGGCAATATATAAAAGTCCTACTGCATTTATTAGCAGTAAAGCTATATATGCTATTCAACCTTTTACCGGAAAACTTTTTTTTATTTTTTTGAATGCCAACAGTGAAATAGAGCTACCTGAAAAAATTGTTATAGGCTCCGTTTTTAAAACCAATAACCTTTTAGTTGAAGAGGCCAGTGCTTCGCAGGATATTATTTTATCTCCATCAAACAAAATCAGGTTAACTAATAAAGGCCTGGCCAATAAGGTATACATAGCACATATTAAACAATAGCACTTCCTCCTTAACTATTGTAAAGACTTTAAGAAACAGTATCATGAGAATTTTAGTTACCGGTAGCGCCGGCTTTATCGGTTTTCATTTAGTGAATAAACTACTAACCAACGGGCACGATGTAGTTGGCATAGACTCCATCAATGACTATTATGACGTTCAATTAAAATTAGGAAGGCTGCAAGCATCGGGAATAGCAACGGATAACATTGTTTACAACGAAGAAATTAAGAGCAGTGCATATGACAACTACGTTTTTTATAAAATGAAATTGGAGGATGACGATGCTATAGAAAAAATATTTGCCCGTTTTCAATTTGAAGTTGTAATTAACCTGGCCGCACAGGCAGGGGTGCGATATAGTGTAGAAAACCCTAAAGCATATATATCCAGCAATGTTCTCGGGTTTGTAAATATTTTGGAATGCTGTAAGCAATGGAATGTTAAGCACTTGCTTTATGCAAGCAGCTCCAGTGTTTATGGAATGAGTAAAGAAGAAATATTTTCCACCAAACAAAATGTTGATCACCCCGTTTCGGTATATGCTGCAAGCAAAAGAAGCAACGAGTTAATGGCGCATGTATATAGCAATATTTATAACCTGCCTACAACAGGCTTGCGTTTTTTTACAGTATATGGCCCCTGGGGAAGACCGGATATGGCTCTTTTTCTTTTTACAAAAGCCATTTTAAATGGTGAAGAAATAAAAGTGTACAATAATGGCGATATGCTGAGAGATTTTACGTATATAGACGATATTGTTGAAGGCATTGCCAGGATTGTAGATGCTGAACCACCGGTAAAAGAACAAAACATAGCCGATAAAACATTTGATCCCTCCAGCTCTTATGCACCGTACAAGGTATATAATATTGGTAATAGCCAGCCGGTGAAATTGCTTGATTTTATTGAATTGATTGAACAGGAAACCGGCAGGCAGGCGCATAAAAAATTTCTGCCTATTCAGCCGGGGGATGTTTATAAAACTTACGCCGATGTTTCCCCCTTAATCAATCAGTTCAATTATAAACCCTCTACCCATTTGCATAAAGGTGTTCGCAGGTTTGTTAACTGGTACAGGGATTTTTATAAAGTGTAACCATTATCTTCTAATACATATTTTATGAAAACCATTCTTAAGAATTCTCCGTATACCCACGAGGCCGTTATTAGCCCTGGTATTGTTAAATATGGGCGTTTGTGGGCTATACTGGATGGCACTATAGAGGCCAAAGCTTTGGAATGTAATATGAGTAAGCGCAAACGTTTTTTCGATTTGGCTTTATCTGCATTACTATTCCTTTTTATTTTCTCATGGCTATTCCCCCTAATAGCATTGTGCATTAAACTAAATTCAAAAGGCCCCGTTTTTTTCATCCAGGAAAGAACCGGGTTAAACGGTAAGCCTTTCAGAGTATACAAATTCAGGTCTATGGCATATAATGCCCCGGAGGCAGATCATTCGGGAAAATTTATGCAAGCCATTAAAAACGACAGCAGGGTAACTTCAATTGGTGCTTTTTTACGAAAAACAAGTTTGGATGAATTACCTCAATTCATAAATGTATTGAAAGGCGAGATGAGCCTGGTGGGGCCAAGACCGCATGTAAAAGTATTAGACAATCGGTTCGACTATTTTGAAGATTACGAGTTGCGTATGTTGGTAAAGCCAGGCATTACGGGCTTGGCACAGGCAACCGGGTTAAGAGGTGCCACTACCAGCGATTATGATATGGAGTTAAGGGTTAGGGCCGATGTGGCTTATATAAGAAACTGGAGTATTGGGTTAGATATTAAAATTATCATCCTTACTTTCTTATCCGTATTCAAAGGGGTTAATGCATATTAAGTAAGCCCTTGCTATATTTCCACTCACTTCTTCATAGTTATAGGCAAAGCAATTTTAAAATCACAACCTTAATACCAAAATCCAAAATCATCTTATGGAACAATCTCTTGCTTATGTTATGCAAGTGCAAGATTCCCGTTGGATTAGCACTGTGCACAGATTCATCAATTGCATAAATCACGCAAATTTTGATGAGTTAGCTGAATGCTATGAAGATTCTTCATATTTCACAACAAACCTGTTAGAAAAAGGGCTGGCGTATCCGGAGCTTGTTCAGTTTTGGAGCTTTATTATTAAAAGCTCCAAATTGGTATCGGCATGGGCATACCATACCGATACTGATAAAAATGTAGTTAAATATTGCGTATGTTTTAAATACCCTGAAACGAACAGAACTGTTATTCTGGATGTTGAGTCTGTAATTATTGCTGATAATGGAAAAATATTTTCGCAGTCAGATAAAGTAAAAAGCAGAATGTTTATAGCCCATGCTTATGGCATAGTTGGCTTTATAAAATCTTGTTTCCCTTTCTGGAGAAAGCAGTATGAGCAAAGGATTAAAAACTTTTTTTCAAATGCTATTGTAAGAAATATGTAAGGCATATATTTCTTTAACAGCTCTTCTTTTACAATAGCATCAATAACTATTTCTTAATACATTCTTCTAAACACATAATATAATAAACTATGAAAAAACAGCTAATGATGTTTTGGGCAATTGTTCTGAGCAGCCTGGCAAGCCAAGCTCAATTCGACCATTCCGATGATATAGAAAAATGGCGATTGGGAGTTGGCTTTAGCTTTGTAAACAATACAGGCGGAGTATTAAATGATTATTTCAGGTTTGATAAATCATGGTACACCAGTGTTAAATCAATAAATGCCGATTATATCATTAATAAGAGTTTTAGTTTAAACGGTATGTTCTCTCAAAATACATATAAAGCCGGCAAGCCTGAAACAGTGAATACGAAACCAGAGATTAAAATGACATCTATAGATTTGAATCTGCGTTATTCATTTAAAAAATTATTGCCACTTGATGATTGGATTGAACCATATGTTTACGCAGGAGGTGCTTATATAATGGCCGATTCATCTACCATTACCAATACAGGTAAAAACCTGTTTGCAACTACTATAGGCGTGGGAACTTATTTTTGGTTTAATGATCGTATTGGTATGAATCTGCAGGTTTGTGATAAATTCTCTTTAGGCAACCCTAATATTAAAAGTGTATTTAAACAGGCAAACGCTGGAATTGTAATAAGATTTTACTAAAAGAACGGAGTGAATTAAACTGTATAGCTTGTTTTGTTTACTGGCTGTACCCGCATATTAATTTAAAGCGTTGCATTGGTTTAGTGTGTTATGCGAATATGCAATGGATGTATAAAGATTACTATTAAATTAATAGGTGTAAACACAACACTTTACACTGTATACAGAGTTTAAATTTTTTGCAAATGTGTTTTATTGTAAGCATATTTTAGATTGGATATTTCGTCAGGTCAATTATTTAACCGTACTTTAGTCGATTTTTAATTATTACTTAATATCAGGGTATACCGCTTCTTTATTTATCTGTATCAAGCACTAGAGAATGGGAAAAATAATGATTATTGATGCCTCTAAGGAAGATGCTCAATATCTAAGGTCTCTTATAAACCATGTAGATGATAGCATTCACGACATTACCTTATGTTATACCCTCAATGAAGTATTAAGATGTATAGTGAAAGAAATACCCGATGTTTTCTTTTTGAACGTAGACTTGCTGGAAGCTGAAAGCAAACAAATTTTTGATTTGTTTACAGAAGATGCCATTGCCCATCGTATTGTTTTTATAATACGATACAATGAAGCAATGATTGAAGTCTTTGAAAGGAATAACATTAAGTATATACTCAAACCCCTAAAAACTGAAAAATTAAAAGAATTAATGGAACGTATTAAGAATATCGACCTGTTCTCGACACTGGTGTCGAAGAAGCAGGTTGATCAAGAATCGCACAGGAAGATTGTTGTGCCAACACAGAACGGCTATGAGGTATTGGGAGTGAACGATATTAAATATGTAAAAGCCGAGCGCAGTTATTCCAAAATAGGCATGAAGCAGAATGATATTTTGCTGGTTAGTAAGAGCCTTAGATATTTTGAAGACATTCTATCAACACGCAGTACTTTTTTCTTTAGAACACACAGAAGTTTTTTAATCAACACGCGTTACGTTAAAAAAATAGTAAGAACCACAGGAGCTGTTTTATTAAACGATGATGTAGAAGTGCCTATTACCAACGATAAAATTGATGAACTGGTAGACCTTCTTAACGGGCATTAATATTTCCGTGCAAGAATCTTTCGTTGCCAAGCATCCGCATCTCTCCATTTTTCAAATTGCATCACTTTATTAAACCTTTACAGATTAACTAAATATACAAGGTTATTTTATGTAAAAAGCAGTTCAGTAATGATATACCGAACTGCTTTTTTGCAGTTGTTCTGTAACGGAATAAACTATTGTTTTAACTCTTTAGTTGGGTTATTTATCAGGTAAATTGGCCGTTTCAATTCTTTGAGATGGCCTTTTAACTTTAATAAAGGTTCGTTTTTCAATTGGTGATTACAGCTCAACATGCCCTCTTATACCGAATACATGAACAGGGCCTCTGTCTTTATTATATCCCGGATTTTTTACGAACTGATAATCGAATGTTAGCCAGAAAAACTTAGTAAGCTTTGCATTGTAATAAGTTTCTACAATCATTTCGTTGCCATAATTCAGCCCGCCATCGCCAACAATAAAGCCATATCCTCCGGCTTTTAAATATTCTTTGTGATCTTTTGAGATGCCATTTACAACTCCTGCTATTCCAAATACATCATCCTGTCTTTTCCATTTTGTTCCTTTAACAGATAGCCCTGCATTTACAGTTTGATCTATTTCTGTAAAAGCCCAGGTAGCATATTTTCCATCGTTCCAACCGAGCCTGCTGAAAAAGCCCATCTCTTTTGTTAATTCGTATTCTACGTTTAAACCAAGCCCGTATTTTTTACCGCCATATGCTTTACGTTCATCAATACCTTGTATAACATCTAATAAAAAATTGTCGTTTGCAGCAATTGCATTTAAACCGTCTTTATAAGATGGTGCCTGGGAAAAAGTTTGGCTGGCAGTAAAGCGAATATTACCCGGCCTTTTATTGATTGAAAATTTATGTTCAAACTCCACCGTTTCAGAGTGCGCTTTGCTAATATTATACTCCATTAAATGATAATTGGCAATCCTTGGCACAGCTACGCTGGAGATACGAAGAGCCCATCTGGGTTTTATTAATTCTGCAATTATGCCCATAGTATAACCCCTGGTATTGGCAGGATAATCCCATGCGCCATTAGCCCAAACAGACCAGTTAAAAAACTGTGTACGGGGGTCTTTGCTGTAAGTATTATCATCATAAATATCTGCTATGGCAAATTTGCCGGCTGTAATGGTAATTCTGTTTACAGGTACTTTATCGGCAACCTGGTTTGCATCATCTGCAACATATTCGTAGGCGGTATTGCCCAGTGGAATGTGCTGTTGCAGATAGGCCCTGGCTATAAATACTTTTGGTTCTACTTCACCAACACGATATGTTTCACCATTCAATGCACCGGCAACACCTGTTGCAAAACTTAAACCTTTACCTCCTGTTACTTCGGGGTTAAAGTAAAAGGCGGCGCCTTTCCATAATTTTCTACCCAGGAAAAGTGTGGCTGTAGAACTTGTTGCAATAGGTTCTACCGAGTCTGCCAAAGAATAAGGCCCGCTGTATAAAGACCTGAAACCTGAGTGTGTTTGTGTAATGATTGTTGTTTGAAAATGGCTTGACCATTTAGAGCTTGAGCTGTCTGATGCCTGTTGTGCTTTTGACCACTGGCCCGATAAGGACAAAATGATAACTGCAGAAATGAATTTTCTTTTCATGTCTTTGTGCTTTACATGTTTAAGTGATGAATGTTTAAGGTGCTCCTACTTTAGAGCCATTGACTGAATTTTTTTATGTACCAGTTTTTAATCAGTTGCGTTAATACACAATAGCAGGTTAAAATAAGAATCAGCCAGGGAAAGAAACTAAATGGAAGCGGCTGCATTTTTAATCCCTCTGCAAAAGGTGTAAAAGGTATAATAATGCCTATTAGCATAATGATAGAAGTTAATGCTACCACCGGTGTAGAAGCCCAGCTTTGAATAAACGGGATTCTCCTTGTTCTGATCATGTGTACTATTAGTGTTTGTGAAAGCAGGCTTTCTATGAACCAACCTGTTTGAAATAAGCTTTGATGTGCAGGTGAAGTGCATTTAAAGAAAAACCACATCAAAGCAAATGTAGCATAATCGAAAATGGAACTGATAGGGCCTATAAATACCATGAATTTTTGAATACCTGAAGCGTCCCATTTCTTTGGCTTTTGCAAAAACTCTTCATCCATCTTATCCCACGGAATAGAAACCTGCGATATATCGTACAGAAGATTGTTGATTAATATCTGAACAGGCAACATAGGCAAGAACGGCAGCAGCGCACTGGCTCCCAGCATACTGAACATATTGCCAAAATTGCTGCTTGCTGTCATCTTAATGTATTTAATAATGTTGCCAAAAGTTCTTCTCCCGTATATCACGCCTTTGCGCAATACCATCAGGTCTTTTTCAAGTAAAATAATATCTGCACTTTCTTTTGCAATATCAACAGCCGTGTCTACGCTAATGCCTACATCTGCATCTTTTAGTGCGGCAGCATCGTTAATGCCATCACCCATGAAGCCAACCGTATGCCCTTTTGATTGCAGCACTTTAACCACTCTCGATTTTTGAATCGGGCTTAGTTTGGCCAATATAGAAATATCGTCTATCTGTAACTGCAATTCTTCATCACTCATTTTCTCCAGCTCAGTACCCAATAAAATTCTATTATAATTAATCCCTACATCGCGGCAAATCTTTTTAGTAACTATTTCGTTATCTCCTGTAAGTACTTTTATGGTAACACCCAATTTCTGTAATGCTTCTATAGAACTTTTGGCAGTAGGCTTGGCAGGGTCTAAAAAACCGATGAAACCTGTTAGCACCATATCTTTTTCATCTTCTACAGAATAGGTAAGGGCTCTGTCATCAAATTCTTTTATAGCTACCAATAATACCCTCAGGCCTTCTTCGTTGAGCCTTTTAGAAGTGTTTAAGATAATTTCACGCATTTTTTCATCCATAGGTATAATGCTGTCGTTCTCAATATGCAGCTGCCTGTTTTCTCCGGGATCAAATGCATGGCTGCAGAGGTCAAGCATTTCTTCTACAGCACCTTTACAAATCAGTAAGTGTTTGCCGTTACGCTGTTGCAATACCACAGACATGCGGCGACGGTGAAAGTCGAATGGTATTTCATCTACCTTTAAAAAATATTCTTCTACTTTCAGGTAATCGTGTAGTTCTATATGTTCCAGTACCGCATGGTCTAACAAATTTTTTAATCCTGTTTGATGAAAGCTGTTGAGGTATGCCCATTTTAATACTTCTTCATCATCATCTCCAAAAATATTTAAATGCCTTTCCAATACAATTTTGTCTAATGTAAGTGTGCCGGTTTTATCGGTGCAGAACACATCCATAGCACCAATGTTTTGAATAGCGTTTAACCTTTTAACAATCACTTTTCTTTTGCTCATATTAACAGCACCTTTCGCAAGATTGGCGGTAACAATCATGGGCAGCATTTCAGGAGTTAACCCTACTGCAATAGCTACTGCAAAAAGGAAAGCTTCCATCCAGTCATGTTTGGTAAGTCCGTTAATGAGAAATACCAGTGGTACCATGATAAGCATAAACTTGATCAATAAAAAACTCACTTTGTTTACGCCCTTATCAAAACTGGTTTCAGCTCTTTTTCCTATTAATGTTTTGCTCAACGAGCCAAAGTAGGTATGATTGCCTGTATTAATAACTATTGCAGTTGCCGAGCCACTTACAACATTTGTTCCCATAAAACAAATGTTCTCTAATTCTAAAGGAGATTTAGACTCTGCATTGCGGATGGCGAGGTTTCTTTTTTCTACTGGTAAAGATTCTCCTGTAAGCATACTTTCACTAACAAACAGGTCTTTCGAAAGAATAAGCCGGCAGTCTGCAGGTATCATATCTCCGGCAGACAGAAAAATAATGTCTCCCGGAACCAGTTTTTTTATGTCTATTTCTATTTTCCCTTCCTCTTTTCTTAATACTGTGGCAGTGGTTTTAACCATGCTTTTTAATTGTTCCGCTGCCCTGTTGCTACGATATTCCTGTATAAAGCGGAGTAAAGAACTGATCATTACCATAATGCCTACAACAACGGCAGTCTTATATTCTTCTTCGCCGGGTTTGGCAAGCCAAACATCTGTTATGAGCGATACGATTGCGATGATAATGAGAATACCAATAAAGGGATTGATGAAGGACTGAACCAATTGGCGTAACCAGGATGGCGCTTTTTCGTGATGTACTTCATTTAGGCCAAACAATTGCAATTTGTCTTCTACCTGAAACGATTGTAAGCCTGTCATCTGAGAATCCATCAGGGTAAAAACATAATCATGGTCACTCTTACTGGCAACTTTCAGTTTTAATGCTTCTTCATGGCTGCCATTTCCATTGCCTGAAAATGAAAACTTACTTTTTATATTGTCTTTTACTGCTGAAAGCATGCTGGTTATTTTTGAGAATTGTGTTTATGAATGAATAACTGAATGAATAATACAAATACCATGATGATCATTGCTATGGTAATCTGTTTTGCAAGCGACATAATTCTGAACGACTCGTTATGCTCATTTACAAGTGCATCGGCCAGATAAACAATAATCATCATGATAATGATTGCCGGTAACCAGTTATTTCTTTTTCTCATACAATATTTGGTTTAAACAAGTATGTGTTTTTTATTTCTTCTGCTCTTTAAAAGATAATGCCTTGGCATGTACACTTTAGGAGCGGTAGAGAAACGATCGGCACCTGCTGCCTTTTGGTTGGCGGCAATAAATGGATTAGCTTCTTCTCCCATAGGGAATTGATAAAGCTTTTGTTTTGTTTTAGCACCGTGAAGTGAAAAAATGAATTTGAACATGGTACTTAGGTTTTAAAGCCTCTGCTTCAACAGGGCTAACCAAAGCACCTATTTAACAGCAGGCCTGTGAATAATTTTGTTTACTACTTGGAGGATGTGTATCCATCATTTTTGTTTTGTTAAAAAATATGTATTTCTTTAACGCAGTGCAAAAGTAGTGCTGTTATAAAGAATACGCTGTTAGAGAACAGATAGAATATTATTAGAAATTTATTAGAAAGCAGCGCTTTGAACGAATAAATGGGGGAGGGATACTGTGAAAGTAGTGCCTTTGTTAACCACAGAGCTAACCGAGATATTTCCGTTATGAATTTGAATGATGCGTTTGGTAAGTGCAAGGCCAATGCCATTACCATCTACAAATTTTTTATTATTGCCCCGGTAGAAGGGATCAAAAATATGTTGCAGTTCTTCTTCTGCAATGCCTATGCCTTCGTCTGTAAACTTTAATATTGTATTTTTATCATTATAGCTGATGAAAACACTGCTCTGGTGGTTGGCAGAGAACTTGCAGCCGTTTTCCATTAAATTGATAAAAGCCGTTTTCAACAGGTATTCGTTTCCTTTTAAAGAAATATAATCATCTTCTTCAATTTCTTTTTCAAAAACAATTTTTACAGTATGGCCGGCCTGGTTATGCAGTACATCTTTCTGGGCATCGAGTAATATCTCGTCAATCCTTAACTCTTTAAAAGCAATTTGTCCGGTATCGTAGTTCGCTTTTGCAAAATCGAGTAAACTGTTAGAGAGGCGTATCAGTTTTTGGGTATCTAAAATAAGGTGCTGATTGGCGAGCCTGTATTCTTCTATGCTTCTTGTTTTTTGAGCCATTAATTGCAACTCTGCAAGCATTGCAGTTAATGGCGTTCTAAGCTCATGGGAAATGTTGGAAACAAATTGTTTCTGTGCATCAAAAGACTCTTCCAGCCTGTTGAGCATTTCATTAAAGGTTATGGCCAAAGCAGCCACTTCATCTTTTCTGTTTCCCTCATCAATCCTCAGATCCAGGTTCCTGGCAGTTATATTTTTTACTTTATTTACAATTTTGGCAAAGGGCTGCAATGCCTGCCGGGCTAAGAATAACCCTACAAAAAAAGTGATAACAATTGCAATGGCAAATGCGGCAAGCAAAGTGTTTTTTAGTTTAGATAGCTTGGCATAGCCAAAGTTATCTATTGCTGCTGCCGTTATAATATAAGGGGTTCCGTTGTGTTCATATAAAATGCCTACTACCTGCAATTCTTTTATATAAAAATTGATTTCTTTTAATGAAATGATGCTGTCTATCAATGGCCGGGTTTCTTTCACTTTATCAATATCAACGGCATCGTGGTACAATAAATGAAACGATGTATCGTAAATGGCCACTTCTTCCAGAAAAAGGGTATTGTTGGATTTCTTGTAAATGGTTTGCAGCACATTGGGGGCAATCTTGCTATCAAACAGTAAGCTGGCTTTAATAGAAGCCTGCTGCTTTAACCGCTTAAAATATTCTTCTTCCCTTGTTTTAGACGATGTATAGTAAATAGTTAATGCAAATACCAGTAACAATGTTGCCACAAGTATGGTAAACAATATGGTAAGCCTTGTTTTTATTTGCATGGTTAACTCTTTTTAAGAATAAAACCCAGGCCAGGTTTGGTATGAATAAGTTTTGCTGAAAAATCCTTATCTATTTTTTTCCTCAAATAATTAATATACACATCAATAAAATTGGTACCTGTATCAAACGTGGTTTCCCAAACTTTTTCGGCAATCTCGGTTCTGCTCAATACCCTTTCGGGGTTTTTAAGCATATATTCCAGCAGCTTCAATTCTTTGGGAGTAAGTGCTATTTCTTTGCCGTTGCGTTTTACAATTTTAGTATGCAGGTTCATTTCAATATCATCATATTTCAAAAGAAACCCGAAAGCATTTGTACTGTTGCTGGCTGTGCGTTTTAATAGTGCACGGATGCGAACTACCAACTCCCGCAGCTCAAAAGGCTTTACCAGATAATCATCGGCACCGGCATCAAAGCCTTCTATCTTATCGTCAGTAGCGCCCAATGCTGTTAGCATGATGATGGGAATAGATGGTTTGAGGCTTCTGATCTCTTTGCATAGGTCGAGCCCGCTTATATTAGGGAGGATGATGTCGGTAATAATAATATCGAAAGTATTGGTTATGGCTATTTTCCTGCCAAGCAAACCATCGTAAGCTAGCGTTACAGCAAAGCCCTGTTCTTCCAGCCCTTTCTTGGTAAGCTCTGCAATTCGTGCATCATCTTCTATCAATAAAATCTGTAACATGCTATTAATGATTGTGTAAAAGTAAGCTCAAATATCAATTGCATGTGTAGAAGTTTCTTTTCATGAAAATGATGTGTAACCAGTAATGAAATTGGCAAAACATATTATTCGCAACTCGCCTATACAAAAAGAAGCAGCTATTATGGCTGCTTCTTTTTGTATAGGTATGTGAAATGAGTTTACATTTTATCGTCTGTAACAGGCTCGGCATGTTTCTTATCAACATTGCGATAGGCCCAGTTAAAGATGAGCGGAAATACCCAAAGTGAAAAAATCATGGCACATAAGATACCACCTATTACCACTCTGGCTAAAGGCCTTGAACTTTCAGATCCTATACCATGTGAAATGGCAGCGGGGAATAAGCCGATGGCAGCCATTAATGCAGTCATCATTACAGGTCTTATCCGTGAGTTAACCCCCAATTTAATGGCGCTGTATAGTGAGTTGCTTTGCCCTTTTATTTTTTCAAGATTTTGTTTAAAAACCGTGATCAGCAAAACTCCGTCTTGAATACAGATGCCAAATAGGGCAATAAAACCGATACCCGCCGAAATGCTGAAATTGGTACCCGTTACATGCAATGCAACCAAGCCCCCTACAATGGCAAAAGGAACATTCAGGAAAACCAATCCGGCATCTTTTAAGTTGCCAAACATGGCAAAGAGTAACAAAAAGATTAATGCCAAACTTATAGGAACAACCTGTGTTAACCTTCTTTCAGCTCTTTTCTGGTTTTCAAAATCGCCTTGCCATGCCATGGTATAACCTCTTTTAAGGTTAACCTTAGCATTTACTCTTTCCTGTGCTTCGGCAATGGTGCTACCCATATCTCTGCCTCTTACAGAGAATTTCAAAGCAGAATATCGTTCATTATCATCTCTGAATATTAAACAAGGCCCTGTTTTTTGCGTTATGGATGCGATTTCTTTAATTGGAACTTTTGAACCAGTCATGGTTGGAACCAACAAGTTACCAATATCTTCAGGTGTTTTCCTGAAATCTTGCGGAAGGCGTACCCTTATATCGAAGGTTCTGATACCCTCATATAGGGTAGAGGCTGCAGCGCCGCCAATGGCCATGGAGATCACTGAATTGGCATCGGCTGTTGCCACTCCGTACTGCGCCATTTTTTGCTGGTTAAGGTTAATATCTAATTCAGGCTGGCCTATATTATGTATCTCACCTAAATCTTCAATGCCTCGTACATCTTTCAGTATTTCGAATACATCGTGAATTTTATCTTCCATATAGTTCAAAGAATCACCATACACTTTTACGCAAATGGAACCTTTTACACCAGATACAGCTTCTTCCACGTTATCCATAATAGGCTGTGAGAAATTTAAATTCACACCGGGTAATATGGAGAGTTTTTTATTCATTTGATCTATGAGATCTTCTTTGCTGATGTGTGGGTTCCAGTCAGATTCAGGATAAAGCATTACAGAAAACTCGTTATTGTAAAAGCCCGCCACATCTGTACCATCATCGGGCCTTCCTGTTTGCGATACGCAATATTTCACTTCCGGAAATTCCATTAGTATTTTCCTTGCTTTGGTAGATATTTCAACAGATTTATCTAACGATATACTATAAGGTGTTTGAATACGCAACCAGATAGAGCCTTCATTCAGTTCAGGTAAAAACTCCGATCCTAAATATTTAAAGGAATAAATACCTAATACCATTGCCAGCAAGGCAATAGGAATAACAACTTTCCTCTTTTTGAAACAGAAAGAGAATCCTTTCAGCATAATGCCCGTTAAATGGTGCACAAAAGGGTTGTGTTTTTCATGAACATTTTTACGAAGCAGCAAACTAATTAAAACAGGAACCAAAGTAAGCGTAGTAATTAATGCTCCTAACAATGCAAAACCCAAAGTGTATGCAAGAGGGGAGAACATTTTACCTTCTACTTTCTGGAATGCGAAAATGGGTAATAGACCGGTGATGATGATTACTTTGGCGAAGAAGATAGCTTTACCCAATTGTGCTCCCTGGTTTTTAATTAATCCCAGTTTGGCAATTTTATTAAAGCGATCCATACCCACTTCTTTGGCCTTATGATCAAGCAGTACAAACATACCTTCTACCATTACCACTGCTCCGTCTATGATAATCCCAAAATCAACAGCACCTAATGAAAGCAAATTGGCGCTCATACCCATCAGGTTTAAACAAATAAATGCAAACAATAATGCCATTGGTATGATGATGGAAACAATAAGGGTGGTTCGCCAATTGAACATGAATAACGATACCAGTAAAGTAACCAATAGAATACCTTCAATCAGGTTATGTAATACGGTATGTGTGGCATATTCAATCAGGTCAGACCGGTCGTAATAGGGAACAATTTTAGTATCGGCAGGCAATACTACACTGTTTAACTTTTCAACTTGTTTTTTAACAGATTCTACCACCCTTGATGGATTTTCGCCTTTACGCATTAATACAATGGCTTCCACTACGTCTGGCTCATCTGTTATTGTTCTGTTGCCTTTTGCATCTTTCAAGCCGTCTGCCCGGGCTACCCAGCCCAGCCTTGGTACGTTTGAAATTTCTACTTCTGCTACGTCTTTTACTAAAACAGGCACACCGTTATTGTTCATGATAACGATATTCCTGATCTCATTAATATCGTTCAATAAACCAATACCTCTTACCACATAGGCCTGGTTGTTTTGAATGATGATATCTCCGCCGATATTAATATTTGTTTTCTGTACAGCCGTAAATACATCTAAGGGTGTAATGCCTAAAGAAGTGAGTTTTTCCGGATTTACTTTTATTTCGTAGGACTTTGTTTTACCACCAAAGCTTACAATATCTCCTACGCCCGGAACGGCCCTTAATCTTCTGTCAACCACCCAGTCCTGTATGGTTTTTAATTCTCTTACATCTCTTACTTTGCTTCTTAGAGAATACCTGAATATTTCGCCGGTAGGCCCCGTTGGCGGTTGTACAGAAGGTTGTAAACCGCTTGGCAGATTGGCGTTTTGCAATAAGTTCATTACCTGCTGCCTTGCCTGAGGGTCTTTGGTTTCATCGTCGAAAATAAGTTTTACATAAGATAGCCCGAAAATGGAAGTAGATCTTAAACTGATCTTGTGTTGTACCGGGTTCATGGCTATCTCTATCGGTATGGTTACAAATTTTTCTACTTCTTCTGCACTTCTGCCCGGCCATTGTGTAATGATACTTATCTCTGTATTGGTAACATCCGGGAAAGCCTCAATGGGCATATCTTTAAAAACGATTACGCCTGACACTATTAAGACTAATGAGGAGATAAGAACAAAATATTTATTTTTTAGCGAAAACGCTATGACGCTTTTTAAGAACTTGATCATGATAATAATTTAGGAAGTAAAAACTAATTGTTAAGTGCATCGTAAATAAGGTTGGCCTCAGATGCAATTATCCTGTCTCCTTGTTTAACGCCAGATGATAAATAGGTTTTATCTCCGAGAGTGCCCATTACTTCCACCGGTGTAATATCGGCCTCGCCCTTTCCTTTATATACCAACACATAATAGCGGCTATTATCAAATATCAATGCTTTGGAAGAAATACAGATGGCCTGCTTGTTTTCTTTTTCAGTAACTGTAACTCTTGCAAACATTTGTGGCTTCAGTGCAAAATCAGGATTAGGGATCACAATTCTTACTTTCATTACTTTGTTAGAGGGGTCGAGCACATTTACTATTTTATCAACTTTTCCATGAAATACTTTATCAGGATAAGCTAAAGTGGTTACATCTACAGGTTCACCCAAGCGTATTTTGCTAATATTAGATTCGTATACATTGGCCTGTATCCATACATTTTTTAAATCAGATATGGTGAACATATTGGTTCCGTTGTCTGCACGGATAGAAGTATTATTGGTTACATTTTTTTGCACCACAAAGCCACTGATAGGCGATTTCACTATGTAGTCTCCCTGTGTATTATTACCGTTTATTTTTAAAACCCTTTTCACCATCTCTAACTGGGCCAATGCCTGCTGGTAGTTTACCTGCGCACTGGTTACATCTAACTGGGAAGACAGCCCGCTCTTAAACAAATCTTCAGCGGCATCCAATTGTTTTTTAGTGGCCGTTACATTGGTTTCTGCAATAATGAGGTTGTTGCTGTAACCGGCCATCTCACTACTTTTAATAACTGCAAGTGTTTGGCCTGTGGTAACATAATCGCCCAGTTGTACTTTAATATCCTGCACATTACCACTTACCAGCGGGAAAATGCTTACCTGGTGATCCTGATCAAAATCTACACTGCCTGTTAATGTAATGGCATTTACAAACGGGCAGATATTAACAGTATCTATGTTGATTGTTTTAAGCAATGAATCGGCAATAACATATTTGGCCTTTTCATCGCTTTTTTTGGTTTCGTGTGTGCAGCTCTGCAGGGTTATTGCTCCTGAAAACAATAATAAGGCAGCTATTGATTTGAAAGAATATTTAGTCATGTTCATTATATTAAGTTTGAATTATTTATTGAAAAAAGTGGTACCGGTATAGAAATTAAGATCTTCAAAAGCCTGCACCCTGTTGTATTGTATATTGTTTAACTGAAGGGTGTTTTGTTTATAGGAATCATAGAAGTCGAGAAAATCCAATAACCCGATATTTCTTTTCTGATAGTTGATCAGCACTTCATTCAACAGGCGTTCAAAATCTTTCGGGAATTTACTATCGATCAGCTTATACATTTTTTCATTATCAATACTTTTTTGTACTGCCCTGAACACCTGCTCTTCCACAGAGGCTTCTACACTTTTCTGTGAAGCCGCATTCATATCGATAACAGATTTTGCAGATTTGATATTACCCTGGTTACGGTTAAAAAAAGGAAGGTCCATAGCAATGCTTGCAGACTGAAAGCTCTCTACATACCCGCCATATTTTTGGTAGGATAGGCCTGCAGTTAAATCAGGTACTGCAAGTGATTTCTGGTAGTTTAAATTAAGTTTGCTGATATTGGTAGTTTGTTTGGCAATCTGAAGATCGGTCCGGTTTTTATAAGCAGTATCAATTAATGTAGTTAAAGAATATTGAAGCGGGTTTAAATCTTCAACATTCTTTAAATCCGGAACGGGATTAATATAGGCAGGTTTAACCTGTAGTATTAACCTTAGTTCGCTTTGCGTATCATTTATCTGGTTAATCAAATCATTATACTCGCTTTGTAAACTGTATAACTGTGCCTGCACACGGATAACCTCTTTCTCAGCAATGTATCCCTTATCTTTTTGCTGGTTAAATGCCGTAACAATTTGCTGTAGGGCGGCAATCTCTTTTGCATATACTTTGGCAGACTCCTGCAGGTAGTAAATATTGTAGAAATCTGATCTGAGGGTATATTTTAAAGTTCTAATCAAATCGTAAAACTGGTACTCGGCCAGTTTTACATTGGCTTCAGCCAGTTTAACCGATTTGTTTCTTTTACCTGCCAGCAGGATTAATTGCGAGAAATTAATGCCGTAATCATTTCTTTTAAAAAAGCCTACCGAATCAAACCTGCCTTGGTCATCGTGGATAGGGATTAAAGGCCCGTTATATATTGATATATTAGGATTGGGGTAAAGCTTAGCCTGAATAACTAAAGCTTTTTGAACATCTATATTGTATTTCTGCGATAGTAACAGGAAATTGTTCTTCAAAAATAAATTTTCGGCCTCATCAAGCTTCAACGTCACGGTGTCCATTTTTAAAGGAGCTTGTTGTGCTGAAATAATAGTGATAGCCGGTAATAGAAATACAGCCAATAGAATTAAATGCTTTGTTTTTTGCATACTCTTAAATTAATAGGATTGAAATCTTGGGGTAGCACAAAAGCAAAAATCGGTTACACCGGTTTTTGTTTTTGTACACTATTAAACTTAGTTTTTTTATGTGTTAACTTAAAATTTTTACGCCATGCGTTCGGGTGGCGGGAGAATAATGTCGTAAGAAATGAGCTTTAAAGCGTGTTCATTAGAAACCCTATGTTTAGGGTTTTTATCTTTCAGGGGAAAGAAAAAATCATAACTTTTTTCACAATATAAATTGAACGTCAATATTTTAGTGATAGAGGTATATAGCCCTTTTTCTGTATTGTTTCTTTCCGGAAAAGCATCTTTTTTATGCATCAGTACTTCTGCCACATATTCGGCAACCGAATTGATAACATTAACAGGTTCGCAATTGTCTGTAAGTGTAATAGGTATATTTTGAGAGAATAATCCAATATTCACTATTTGAATAATCACCAATGAAAAGGCGATTTTTATAATGATATTTTTAACATTTATTCTCATGCAACGCTCAAATATAGAAAGAGTATTGCTTAAAAAAAATGTTAATGTTATTTGCAGGCGGGATTTAAGTAAGGAACAAGTAACGCTCTTTGCCGTAAAACCAAGCACAATAAAAGGCGCCTAATTTTAAAAAATAGGCCGCCATTAAAAGGCGGCCTATCATCTCTATAGCCATAGGATGTTGTTTCTAACCTGTTTTTTTAATAAGTGTATTCTTAATGTTTTCATAACACGGGTGCGCTTATTTTTTATTCTTTTGTTAGTTCGCTATCCAGGAAATGTGATTTATATTTTTCATCTATATTTTTATAACTCCAGGCAAAAATGGAAGGGAACACCCACAACGAAAAAAACATTGCGCAGAGAATTCCTCCAATTACAACCCTTGCCAATGGCCTAGAACTTTCAGAACCGATTCCATGCGAAACGGCAGCAGGCAATAATCCTATTGCAGCCATTAAAGCGGTCATTAAAACAGGGCGAATTCTTGCTTTAACGCCAAGTTTAATAGCTGTATAAAGGGAATCTTGCTGTTTTCCCATTTTTAGCAAGTTTTCTTTAAAAACGGTAATTAAAATAATCCCATCCTGAATGCAAATTCCAAACAATGCAATAAATCCAATACCTGCAGCGATACTAAAATTAGTATTCGTAATATGTAATGCTGTAATGCCTCCTACTAATGCAAATGGAACATTGATGAACACCAGTAATGAATCTTTAAAGTTGCCGAACATAGTAAAGAGTAATAAAAAAATGAGCATTAAACTAATCGGTACAACCAATGCCAGTCTTTTTTGAGCTCTTTGCTGATTTTCAAAATCTCCTTGAAAAACATAAGAATACCCTCTTTTTAAATGAACTTTTTCTGCAATTTTTTCCTGGGCTTCTGCAATAGTACTACCCATATCTCTACCGCGAACAGAAAACTTCAATGCTGCATATCTTTTATTATCATCTCTGTAAATTAAACATGCGCCGGTTTTTGGAGTTATATTAGCAATTTGTTTCAGCGGAACTTTACTTCCATTTTGTGTTGGCACTAATAATTCACCTATTTGCTCCGGAGTTTTTCTATATTCTTCCGGCAAACGGACACGAATATCAAAGATTTTGATGCCTTCATATAATTGACTGGCAGGTGTGCCGCCTATCCCTAGTCCTCCAATGGCCATGCTGATAACTGCATTTGCCTGTGCTGTTTGAACACCATATAATGCCATTTTGTGTTGGTCTAAATTAATATCTATTTCAGGCTGGCCAATATTGTGCATGATGCCCAGGTCTTCGATTCCTTTTACATCTTTTAAAACACTGTAACAATCTTTCAATTCATTTTCCATATAATTCAAAGAGTCTCCGAAGATTTTTAAACAAATGCTTCCTTTTACACCCGATACCGCTTCTTCCACATTGTCCATAATGGGTTGTGAAAAATTGAGGTTCACTCCAGGGATTACCGAAAGCTTTTTATTCATTTGATCGATCAATTCTTCTTTCGAAATTTTCGGATTCCAATCGGATTCTGGATACATTAATACATCAAACTCATTATTATAAAATCCTGTAACATCCGTACCATCATCGGGCCTTCCTGTTTGCGAAACGCAATATTGTACCTGCGGGAAACTCATGATCATATCGCGGGCCTGTTTTGCAATTTCCACCCCTTTATCTAAGGATGCGCTGTAATTTGATTGAATGCGAATCCAAATACTCCCCTCATTTAATTGTGGCAAAAATTCTGATCCCAAATATTTAAAAGAATAAATCCCTCCAAACATTATTAATAACGCAACAGGAATAACAATTTTTCTGTTCCTGAAAGAGCTAATAAATCCTTTGAGCAAGAAGTTCATTAATGGCTCAACAATTGGATTGTGTTTTTCTTTTACATTTTTTCGTAACAGAATACCTATTAATACAGGAACGAGCGTAAGTGTGGTAATTAAAGATCCCAGTAATGCAAAACTTAAAGTGTAAGCCAAAGGTGAAAACATTTTTCCTTCCACTTTCTGGAATGCGAAAATGGGTAATAGTGCTGTAATAATGATGACGTTCAGATAGAACGGACGTTTGCCTATTTGTGCTGCACTTTTTCTAATTAAACCAAGTTTACTCAGTTTGTTAAACTTTTCCATCCCCACTTCTTTTGCCTTATGATCAAGTATTACAAATATCCCTTCTACCATTACGATGGTTCCATCGAGAATGATACCGAAGTCAACCGCACCTAAGGAAAGTAGATTGGCGCTCATGCCCATTAAATGCAAACAAATAAAAGCAAATAACAAAGAGATAGGAATAATGACTGCCACTACAACCGTTGCACGCCAATCGAATAAGAATAAGGAAATAAGAATAATCACCAATAAAATGCCTTCAATTAAATTATGCAAAACCGTATGTGTAGCATAATCAATTAAATCTTGTCTATCATAATAGGGTATAATCTTAGTGTCTGAAGGAAGCACATAATTATTTAGGTAATCAATTTTTTCTTTTACATGTTTAACAACTTCAGAGGGGTTTTCACCCTTTCTCATTACAATAATAGCTTCAACCACATCCGGTTCATCTTTCACAACCCTTTTTGCATTTGCCTTTTCCTGACCGCTGCTTCGGCTAACCCAACCTAATCTTGGAATATTTGAAATTTCTACTGAAGCCACATCTTTCACCAGTAATGGCACACCATTATTATTTTGAATGATGATGTTCTTAATTTCTTCTATATCATTCAGTAAACCTATACCCCGTACAACATAAGCCTGACTATTTTGAATAATCATATCTCCGCCAACATTAATGTTTGTATTTTGTACGGCAGTGAAAACATCTAACGGCGTTAAACCTACACTTGTAAGTTTTGCAGGATCAACTTTTATTTCAAATGCTTTTGTTTTACCACCAAAACTGTTAATATCGCCAATACCTTCTACACTTCTCAGTTGCCTGTCAATGATCCAATCCTGCATTGTTTTCAACTCTCTTACATCTCTCAAAGAGCTTTGTAACGTATACCTGAAAATTTCGCCCGTTGGGCCGATAGGTGGTTGAACTGATGGTTGAATATTGGGAGGTAAGGTTGCATTCGGCAATAAATTCATCACCTGTTGCCGCGCTTGTGGGTCTAATACACCATCTTCAAAAATCAATTTAATATACGATAACCCAAAAATAGAAGTAGAACGAAGACTTATCTTTTTTTGAACGGGATTCATCGCAATTTCAATAGGAATCGTTACAAACTTTTCAACTTCTTCAGCGCTTCTTCCCGGCCATTGTGTGATGATATCTATTTCTGTATTCGTAACATCAGGAAATGCTTCAATAGGCATATTCCTGAAAGTGATGATTCCCGTTATAATCAGTAATGAAGTGGAAAATAAAATAAAATATTTATTTTTTAAAGAGAACCCAATGATGCTTTTTAAAAACTTGTTCATGGTAATAAGTTTGAATGTGACTTAATTGTTTAGCTGATCATACATTTGGAACGTATTGGAAGTGATTATTAAATCGCCTTCTTTAATACCCTTAGCTAAATAAATCTTATCATTATTCTTACTTAGTACTTCCACTGGAGTTATCTCTGCTTTGCCATTGCCGTGATAGCTTAAAACATAATATTGGCTGTGGTCGAAAATGACTGCATTTAGCGGAACACAGATAGCATCTGTATTCGTTTTTTGTGTTACGGTAATGTTGGCATACATCTGAGGTTTAAGCGCATAATCTTCATTATTCAAGATAACGCGTACTTTCATTACTTTACTGGAAGGGTCTAAAACATTTACAATTTTATCTACTGTTCCGGTAAATATTCTGTCAGGATAAGAAACAGTTGTTACGGAAACCGTTTCTCCGATATGTATCTTACTAATATTGGCTTCATATACATTTGCCTGAATCCAAACTTTTTTCAAATCAGAAATCGTAAACATATTTGTTCCGTTATCTGATCTGATAGATGTATTGTTTGTTATATTTTTTTGAACGATAAAGCCATTAATAGGAGCTTTAACTATATAATCGCCTTGTGTATTATTACCGTTTATTTTTAAAATTCGTCTCACCATTTCGAGTTGAGCTAATGCTTGATCATAATTGGCTTGTGCATTAATAACATCTAATTGAGAAGCCAAGCCGCTTGCAAATAGATCTTTCTGTGCATCCAATTGTTTTTTGGTGGTGGTAACATTTGTTTCTGCAATAATCAAATTATTGCTGTAGCCGGCCATCTCACTACTTTTAATGATAGCAAGCATTTGCCCGGCTTGTACATAATCTCCTAATTGAACTTTTATGTCTTGAACATTACCACTTACCAAAGGGTAAATATTTACTTGGTGATCCTGGTCAAAATCAACACTGCCGGTTAAAGTAATACCGTTTATTAGTTGCGTTTTCTTTACCGTATCTATTTGTAAGGTTTTTAAAAGAGAATCAGGGATAATGTAGCTTGTTTTGACTTCTTGTTTGTTTTTTCCCGTTTCACAACTTGTAAAACTCAAAAAAAGCAAAAACAAAAAAGAAGTAAAGTAGAATATGTTTTTTATTTTAAAATTTTTCATTACCTGTATTTTTTATATTAATAAATGTTAGCTCCTGTATAAAAATTGAGATCCTCAAAAGCACTGATACGATTTAATCCTATATTGTTCATTTGAAGTACATTCTGTTTGTACGAATCGTAGAAGTCTAAAAAATCTAACAATCCAATATTCCTTTTCTGATAATTGTTCATTACTTCATGCTGTAAGCGTTCAAAATCTGATGCGAATTTTGGGTCGATACGGTCGTACAGTTTTTGATTATCGTATGCTTTTTGTAAGGCTCTGAAAATTTGTTCTTCTACTGTTGCCTCGGTAGCTTTTGTTGTTGCAACATTCACATCAATCATAGACTTGGCAGATTTAATGTTGCCCTGATTTCTGTTGAAGAAAGGAAGATCCATAGAGAAGCCTATTGAATTAAAGTGCATTACATAGCTGCCTTGCTTATCGTATGAGGCAATAGCTGTAATATCTGGCTTGGCTAATGCTTTTTGTAAACTGTAATTCAATTGACTGATCTCTGTATTTTTTCTTGCAATCAGTAAATCCGTTCTGCTTGCATAAGCGGTATCGATCAATTTTGTAAGATTTAAACTGCCGGGTGTTAAACTGTTTATTTTATCTGTATCCGGTAAAACAACTATGTATTTTTGTTTAACCCTTAAAACAGTTCTTAATTCGCTTTCTGTATCGTTAATCTGATTAATAAGATCATTGTATTCGCTTTGTAAACTGTATAACAACGCTTTTACACGAACTACTTCTTTTTCGGCAATATATCCTTTGCCTTGCTGTTGATTAAAAGCGGTTACAACTTGTTGTAATGCCTGTATTTCCTGGTCGTATACTTTGGCAGATTGTTGTAAATAGTAAATTGTATAAAAATCTGTTCTCAAAGTGTACTTCAGTGTTCTTATTAAATCGAACAATTGCAGTTCTGCCAATTGCGCATTAGCTACTGCTATTTTTATATTCTTATTCCTTTTCCCTGCTACCTGGATTAATTGCGAAAGAGAAGCGGCATCTTCTCCATGATTGAAAAAATTGGAATAAGGAATATTCGATTGATCATCATGAATAGGAATAACCGGCCCTCTTGCATAAGAGAAATTAGGATTTGGAATCAGCTTAGCCTGAATGATAAGGGCCTTTTGTGCATCTACGTTATAATGAGCTGCCAATACATAAAGATTGCTGTCTAAGAATAGCTTTTCTGCATTTGTTAAATTCAATGACAAAGTATCTTGTACAATAAATGTGTTGTTCTTTGTTTGTGCTGATAATTCACCCAATACAGCAAAACTTAAGAATAGCAGTATATGCATTCTTTTCATAAATAATAAATTTGAAAAAATAAATAATTGCATGCTGACTGAATGTATTCAGCAGCTTATAGAATGTTAATAAAACAGGAGTGAATAGATGTTAGGCTATTGAAGGCGGCTGAAGAATTTCTTCGCAGAATTGATATGAATACTTATCATCAAAAGGGAAGGAAATATTTGTAACAATTGTTGAACAAATATTTAGTGCATAAAATGCAGTAGGCTGGTATAGCTTTATGTCTATATGCTTTAAACTTTGTGATTGAGAGCCGCTATGTTTGAAGAACTCCGGAAAAGCATCTGTTTTCTTCATTACAATTTCTGTAATGTACTCGGCCATTGTGTTTAGGTAGTTAAAATCACCAATAACATTATTGCATTGAAGTGGCTTAAAATCATTGGTATCAACAGACATATTGATGATTTGCAATGCAACGATTGCAATGATCAACTTGCTCATGATATTTTTCAATAGACTAAACACAGTGCAAAAATATCAACTAGCGCCGTCTGTAAGTTCTTAAAGCAATAGTTTAAGTTAGTTTTAAGCAAAAAATCCCGATGCAACGCATCGGGATTAGTATTAAATTGTAGAAATTAACTATTTCTCAGATTTCCCTAATGGTTTGTCTTTTGCAAAATCAACCAAAATAGGCGCTGCCACAAAAATAGATGAATAAGTACCTGTAATTACACCTATCAGCATGGCAAATGCAAAGCCTCTTGTTACCTCGCCTCCGAAGATGAATAAAATAAGAATGGTTAAGAATACTGTTAATGATGTCATTACAGTACGGCTCAGGGTTTGGTTAATGGCTTTGTTAATAATTTCGCTATTGCTTTCTCCCCTGAATAATTTTGTGTCTTCACGTATCCTGTCGTACACAATCACTGTATCGTTCATGGAGAACCCTATTACTGTTAAGATGGCTGCAATAAAGTGTTGGTCTATTTCCAATGGGAAAGGAACAATCTTTCTTGCAAAACTGAAAACAATTAAGGTTACAAACACATCGTGCAATAATGAGAAGATGGTACCTAAACTGTATCTCCAGTCGCGGAAACGGATGAATATGTATAAGCAAATAATGATCAACGCAAAAACGGTTGCTTTGGTAGCACCACTTTTCAAATCATCTGAAATGGAAGGTTCAACTTTTTGCGAACTTTGTTTATACTTTTTATCAAACTCAACATAGCTTAGGCCTTTGGGAAGATGGTTCTTTAATCCTGTAAACAAAGCCTGCTCAATAGTAGAGTCTATATTCGGCCTGGTTTCATGAATTAAATAAGCGGTAGTAATGTTTAACTGATTGGCAGTACCAACAGTTTTAATTACCGGAGATTCGCCACCAAAAACTTTTTTTAGATCGTCTCTTACTGCGTCGGGCGAAACAGATACATCAAACTTAATGGTAAAGCTTCTACCTCCTGAAAACTCAACTCCCTCATCAAACCCATTAAAGAAAGAAGCTATACCCAATATTAATACCACTACAGAGATGCTGTAAGCTACTTTCCTGTATTCGATAAACTTATAAGAAGCATGTTTAAAAATTCTCTTAGATAAAGAAGTGAAATACTCGAAGTGCCTGTTTTTACCACCTGCATAAATATCGGTAATAAGCCTTGATACAAGGATACCGCAGAACAACGATAAAAGTATACCAATGATCTGTGTTGTGGCAAAACCCAATACAGGGCCTAATCCGAAATATGCTAAAATAATGGCAGTTAATAAAGTGGTAACGTGAGCATCTAATACAGGTGCTAAAGAACGTTTGTAACCATCGTTAACAGCTACCACATGGCTCTTGCCACGGCTTAGTTCTTCTTTAATCCTTTCAAAAATAATTACGTTGGTATCTACAGCCATACCAATGGTAAGCACTAAACCGGCTATACCCGGAGCTGTTAAAGTAAAGCCCATGGCACTTAGAATGCCTATAGTGAACAGCAAGTTTAATATTAATGCAATATTGGCTACCCAACCGGCAGTATTGTAATAAACAAGCATTAAAACGAAAATCACAATAAAGGAGATAAAGAAGGAGAGAGAGCCGCCTTTAACAGCTTCTTTACCCAGGGTAGGGCCTACTACTTGTTCCTGTACAATTTTTGCAGGAGCCGGTAATTTACCGCTCTTTAAAATCTCTGCAAGGTCTTGTGCTTCTTTTACGGTGAAGTTTCCTGATATCTGCGAGTTACCGGTTGTAATGGCATCGTTTACGTTAGGAGCAGAGTAAACAAAATTGTCAAGTACAATTGCTATGGGATGATCAATATTCCTGGCGGTCATTTTTGCCCAAATATTGGTTCCCAGTTTATCCATATTCATTTTAATGGCAATCTTGCCACGCTCATCAAAATCCTGCCCTGCATCGCTTACATGATCACCTTCCAGTTCAGCCTGCCCGTTATCCAGTGTTTTAATGGCATAAAGGGTCATCAGGTCTTTAGCCTTGGGATCTTCACTGTCTATTTTTCCAAACATGAATACCAGGTTGGCCGGGAATTTGTTTTTAACAATCTCCATGCGCATGTAACTGTTAAAAGTTCCTGTATCTTTTCTTAACACATAAGCTAAGCCACCAGGGTAGATCACTTTCCCATTAGCCCCACGATAAGGTTGAGGGCCAGGTAACAATAGTTTGCTTAAAGGGTTTTCATTGTTTTTGGCTTTAGCAGTATCTGTTTTGGCTGCGGCAACAGGTGCACTGTTTTTGGCCACTTCAGACAAAGTAGCTGTTTTGCCGGTATCTTTTGCAGCATTCCTAACAGTTGTGGTTGTATCTTTTTTTACAGTATTTGCGGCTGTAGCAGTATCTGCTTTGCTAACACCGTTCAGGTAATTCTGTAAAGATTTGTTAGCAGCTTCAAAGCCTTTTCCTAATTCCTGGTTTTCTAAAGTGTACACTTCAAAGAATTGCAAATTGGCAGTTGATTGTAAATAATTACGTACCCTTTCAGGATCGTTTACACCTGCCAGCTCAATATTAATGATGCCTTTTGCAGCATCGGGGTTGATGTTTGGTGAAGAAACACCGAACTGGTCAACCCTTGTTCTGATAATTCTTAATGTATTGTTGAAAGCCTGAGAAGATTGTTCTCTTAAATAAGATAAAACCTCTCCATCGGTTGAAGTAAATTTAATCTTGCCATTGCTCCTTGTAGTAAAGAAAGATGCTAAGTTGGCTGAAGGGCTATTTTTCTTAAACTCTTCAACAAACAAAGAAATAAGGTCTGCACCGCTATTCGCTTTGCGGGCTATGGCATTGTTAAGGGCTGTATTAAAGCCCGGATCTTTGGTATAGTTAGATAAAGATTTTAATAATCCATCTAAACCTACTTCCATAGTAACACTCATACCACCCTGCAAATCTAAGCCAAGTAATAATTCTTTGTCTTTTGCACTGCGATAAGTTGTTAAACCAAATGGCCCTATCTTAGAATCATTGGTACTGTCTAATAAATGCTTCATCAGACTATCTTTCACCTGCTTTAAAGTATCTGCATACAATACTTTCAATTCAGCATTGCTGCCATACTTTTGTTCAGGTGATACATACAAACTGTTAAGCCATTTTTCGGCTTTGGTATCCATTGCACTTTCATGATTCTTTACAATCCATGTAAAGGACAATTGATAAAGACAGATAACAATGAGGGCAATCGCGAAAAAGCGCACTAAACCTTTCAGTTGCATAAATTCTAACTGTTTTAAAAAATTTTTAGAGTGGGCAAAGATAGGGGAA
The DNA here is from genome assembly GCA_017304675.1 of Sphingobacteriia bacterium. Taxonomy (GTDB): domain Bacteria; phylum Bacteroidota; class Bacteroidia; order Chitinophagales; family Chitinophagaceae; genus CW01. Next base: position 186,208 of record JAFKLS010000020.1, on the reverse strand, counting down.
TGAAAATGATATTCTGACAGGAAAATCGGCAGGGATTTTAGGAGTTTTTTCCCGATTTTCAAACAATTTTTTATTTTTTATGCAAATATTCCTTCACCAGGCATTTATTGCTCATTTTCCCTCCGTTTTTTTCGGGCCAGTAATTCCTTATAGTGCTGTTCATTTTGTTCCCAGGTATATTGGCGGTAAATGAAAGCTATGAAAATGGCAATGATTAGGATAATAAATACAAGTAAAAATGGGTTAAACATGGTATTGGCCACCATGTTAGCACGTTGGTACCAGCCTGCTGAAAGCACCGCCAATATGCCTATACCAACGAACATGCCCCTGGACAAACCTTTAACGAATGCAGCAAAATTTTTATTTTTTTGTATTCTTTGCCCTTCCCATTTTTGTATGAATGCCAATTCTTCTTTGGTTAGCATATGGCAAAAATAACAGTATATCGGGTGCTTTTACCTATATTGAGAGCCCTTATTTTTACAATTAATAAATTTTAGATTTTTATGTTGTTATTGAAGAAAAGAGGATTGCTGATTTTTTGGTGTATTCTTTTATTGGATTGTTATTTTATCATTTCAGGCAATGACTCGTCCAGGTGGGTTTCTAAGGGGCTTCTTATTCCCATATTGGGTTCTTATGTTTTTTTAAATGCGAAGAAAAACTTCCATCAAACCACTAAATTGTTTGTATTTTTCTCTTTACTCTGTGCATGGCTGGGCGACCTGTTGTTACTAAAAGAAGGGGAATTTTACTTTATGGCAGGGATGGGTTTTTTTATGTGTTTTCATTTGTTAATAGCAATTACTTTTTTCAGGTTTCAGAAGCTGAAGCTGGCCAAATGCCAAAATGCTGTTATTGCGACAGGGGTATATGTTTTTCTATGCTATAGGCTATTTAAATTTCTGCACGATGGTATTGTAGATTATAAAGCAGCTTTAATTGTTTATGCTGCTTGTATGGGTTTAATGGTAATTGCTGTTTTCAATCAATTGGAAAGTGGTATCCGTAAACTGAATGCTGTGAACTTTTTTATACCGGCGGCTATTCTTTTTGTTATTTCAGATGCCACTCTGGCCCTGCAAAAGTTTAAATTTTTCAATGAAAACTATCTTAGCATTATTGTAATGCTGGCATATGGTTATAGTATGAGTTTGTTTTCCGATGGATTTTCTAAAATATTGAAAGGTGCTTAATTAAGTAGTAGATTCTATTAAGGTTTATATATGTAACAAAATCCCGTTTCAACAGAAACGGGATTTTTATTGTTAAGGAGGCCCTTTTTATTTCGGTTAATAACCCATACCGCCCATATCAGGAGCAGGATGAGCATGTGGGGCTTCTGGTTTTGGTTTATCGGCAACCACACATTCTGTAGTTAACAACATACCTGCAATAGAAGCTGCATTTTCTAAAGCTACGCGGCTAACCTTAGTAGGATCGATAACGCCTGCTTTGAACAAATTCTCATAAGTTTCTGTTCTTGCATTAAAACCGAAATCAGCTTTACCATCTTTAATTTTTTGAACTACAATAGAACCATCAATTCCTGCATTAGCAGTTAAGGTTCTGATTGGTTCTTCTAATGCACGGCGAACAATTTGTACACCTGTTTGTTCGTCAGCAATTTGTCCTTTGATCTTAGCTTCCAAAGCTTCAATAGCTCTGATGTAAGCTACACCACCACCAGGAACAATTCCTTCTTCAACAGCAGCACGTGTTGCATGTAAAGCATCATCTACCCTGTCTTTTTTCTCTTTCATTTCAACTTCAGTAGCAGCACCAACATACAATACAGCTACACCGCCAGCCAATTTAGCCAAACGTTCTTGTAATTTTTCTCTGTCGTAGTCAGAAGTAGTAGTCTCAATCTGAGCTTTGATCTGATTTACACGAGCAGTGATATCAGTTTTCTTTCCTTTACCACCAACAACAGTAGTATTGTCTTTATCAATAGTTACAGAAGCTGCCTGACCTAAGTAGCTTAAATCAGCGTTTTCTAATTTAAAACCTTGCTCTTCGCTAACAACTGTACCTGCAGTTAAAATTGCAATATCAGTCAACATTTCTTTTCTTCTGTCGCCAAAGCCAGGAGCTTTAACAGCAGCCACTTTCAATGTACCACGCAATTTATTTACCACCAATGTTGCCAATGCTTCGCCTTCTAAATCTTCAGCAATGATTAATAGAGGGCGGCCGCTTTGTGCAACTTTTTCCAGGATGTGTAAAATATCTTTCATTGCAGAGATCTTCTTGTCGTAGATCAAAATGTAAGGATTCTGCAATTCAGCTTCCATTTTTTCGCTGTTTGTAACGAAGTAGGGAGAAATATAACCTCTGTCAAACTGCATACCTTCCACAACATCAACAGTTGTATCGGTACCTTTTGCTTCTTCAACAGTAATAACACCTTCTTTACCAACTTTACCGAAAGCTTCAGCAATTAATTTACCAATTGTTTCGTCGTTGTTAGCAGAGATAGTAGCAACTTGTTGAATTTTTTTGCTATCGTTTCCTACAGTTTGAGATTGGCCTTTTAAGTTTTCAACCACTAAAGAAACAGCTTTGTCTATACCGCGTTTCAAATCCATAGGATTGGCACCTGCAGCAACCATTTTCAAACCTTCAGCAATAATTGATTGCGCTAAAACGGTTGCAGTAGTTGTACCATCACCGGCAAGATCTGCGGTTTTAGAAGCAACTTCTTTCACCATTTGGGCACCCATGTTCTCAATAGCATCTTCCAGCTCAATTTCTTTAGCAACGGTAACACCATCTTTTGTTACGGCAGGGGCGCCGAATTTTTTCTCAATCACTACGTTACGACCTTTTGGTCCTAAAGTAACTTTTACAGCGTTGGCTAATGTGTCAACGCCTTTTTTCATTTTATTTCTTGCTTCGATATCGAAGTAAATTTGTTTTGCCATTTTTTTTAAATTAAAAATTTAAAAGGAAAAATTAAAAATTGTGATTCATGTATGAAAGCCTCTTTTGACTTTTCACTTCATTAAACAATTGCAAGAATATCGCTTTCTCTCATAATAAGGTAATCAACCCCTTCGATCTGGATTTCTGTACCGGCATATTTTCCGTATAAAACGGTATCGCCTGCTTTTACTGTAACGGGTTCATCTTTTTTACCAGAACCGGCAGCTACCACTACACCACGTTGAGGTTTTTCTTTAGCTGTGTCTGGAATAATAATACCACCTGCAGTTTTCTCTTCGGCGGCGGCTGGTTTTACAATCACCCTGTCGTGTAGGGGTGTAACATTCAGCTTTTTTGTTGCCATAATTATAGGTTTTAGTTAAAAGATTAAATTATTAGGTTGGTAACTCGCAACTTTTTTGCCAACTGTTCGGCAAAGCCAATTTTTCAGTTTTACTCTTTCGTTTTAAAGATTTTTTCGAAAGCCTGTCAGAATTGGCTGCGAAGATGCATTTTTTATTGAATAAAGAAGTGTCAAATTTTCATTTGCTGTAGTTTCTACAGTTATATTTCGGTCAATACCTTCAAGCACCTATCTTCGCAGCCCAACAAAGCTCTTTATAGGATGATCAGTAGACGAAATATCAGGGTTAAAGTGATGCAGCTATTATATATGATAGAATGCGCCAACGATACCCATCTTTTTAAAAACCCCGTGGCAGAATTACAAAAGCAATTGGATAAAAGCCGGGAATTGTTCATAACACTTATTTATATTGTTACAGAGGTAGCCAAATATGCAGAAACAGATGCCAGGGTAAGGGCTTCTAAAAATATTACCACTTACGAAGATCTGCATGTTAATATTAAAATTGCAGGCAATGAGTTGCTGTGGAAAATACTGGAATCCGCTTCCTTTCAAAAAGAGGTTGAGGCAGACAGTACAGCTGCAAAGATTGACAGGGAGTGGATTAAGAAACTGTATACAGATTTAACCGAATCTGACCAATATAAAAAATATATTGCCCAGCAATCAAGAGATGCTGCTTCTGAGAAAGCGATCATTGAATTCATATTTACAGATCTGATGATGGCCAACGAAGTGTTTGAAAGCTATATGGAAGAATTGTACAACAATTGGGATGATGATATGGAAATGATAGGGCAGTTAATGATGAAATATTTAAGCAAACCGGCAGCTTCTAACCTGCAAAAAATGCTTACAGACGAAAAATGGAATTTTGCAAAATCGTTGCTTACTACGGTATTCAATAAAAAACAATATTGCTTGGAGTTAATAAAACCCAAGTTAAAAAACTGGGACGCAGAACGTATCGCTTTATTAGACATGATCATTATGCAAATGGGCGTTTGTGAGTTGCTGTACTTTGAAACCATCCCAACAAAAGTTACCATTAATGAGTATATTGATCTTGCCAAAGACTACAGCACGCCGCAAAGCGGCCAGTTTGTAAATGGTATTTTAGATAATATTCATAAAGAATTGTTGGCGGAAGGCAAAATTCATAAGATAGATTTTAAATCTAGGAACTAAGCGGATATTACATTTGCATAAATTGTATGTATGAAACACCTTGCATGTTTAACTTTATTAATAATGGGTATTACAGCGTGCAATAACAATAATACGGGTGATGACGCTGTGAAAAAAACACTATCTGATACGGCCAATTATACCAGTGTTGAATGGGTAGATACCCTGAAAAATTTCGGCACTATTGTGTATGGGGAGAAAGCAGATATTCAGTTTCGCTGCAAAAATGCCGGTAATAAACCATTAATCCTGGCAAGTGTTACCCCGGGTTGCGGTTGTACCCTGGCCGATTATACTAAAGAGCCGATTGCTCCGGGTAAAGAAGGTTTTGTGAATGCATCTTTCGACAGTAAAAAAGCACACAGTGCAGATGTTAGAAAACTGATTTATGTTAGATGCAACGATAAAACAAATACAGATCGTGCTTTAATATTCGAAGGGAAAGTAACAGGATTGAATGAACAGGACAATGACAAAGTGGTAATGCCCGACCCTAAAAAAGCAAAGAATTATTAATCACATATTTATTCAAACAATAAAAAATAAACAAATGTTGACATCAGTTTTATTAATGGCTAACCCTCAGCAAGGCGGAAGCCCTACATTCTCTTTGGTGATGATGGGTGGTATCATTCTGGTATTTTGGTTGTTCATGATCCGTCCCCAGGCTAAAAAAGCAAAAGAGCAAAAAAAGTTCATCGATAATTTACAAAAAGGCGATAAAGTGGTAACTATTGCAGGTATTCATGCAACTGTTAATAAAGTAAATGAAGACGGCACTTTACAAATTGAAGTAAACCCCGGATCTTACCTTAAAATAGAGAGAAGCGCTATAAGCATGGAGTGGACTGCAGCTATTAACAAAGCCACTGCAGCAAAATAATTTTTAAAACTTATTTTAAACTAAATCCGAAATTCGAGGAAAGAATTTCGGATTTTTTATTACAACAATATGCTCAAAATCGGCTTAACAGGAGGTATCGGCAGCGGTAAAAGTATTGTTTCGAAAATATTTGAAACATTGGGTATTCCTGTATTTGATGCAGATACGGCAGCCAAAATGGTTATGGAAGAAGATGAAACTCTGAAGCAGCAACTGAAAGCTGCTTTTGGAGAAGCTGTGTATGAAAACAATAAACTTAACCGGAAATACCTAGCCGGTATTGTTTTTACTGATAAAGATGAACTGAACAAACTAAATGCTTTGGTACACCCTGCTGCCATTGAAATGGGTTTGCAATGGGCAGCCAAACAACAATCGCCTTATATTGTAAAAGAAGCGGCACTGATGTTTGAGGCAGGCTCTGCTTTTAACCTTGATTATGTTATTGGCGTAAGTGCACCCCGGCATCTGCGCATATTAAGGACCATGCAGCGAGACCATATTTCCAGAGAGGAAGTTATGGCCAGAATGAACAAGCAAATTGACGAAGAGGTAAAAATGAAGTTGTGCGATTTTGTTGTGTTGAATGATGAACAGGAATTGCTACTTCCGCAAGTACTTTCCCTGCATAAAAAATTTTTAGAAATGGCAAAGCATACATTATGATTGCACTTACACCTGAACCGCCTTATTATGCCGTAATCTTTACTTCTGTTAGAACGAAAGTAAATGAGGGTTACAACGATATGGCCTTGCATATGATTGAGCTGGCAGAACAACAACCAGGTTACCTGGGGCATGAATCTGCAAGGAATGAAACTGGTATTACCGTAAGCTACTGGAACAGCCTGAATGCTATTAAAAACTGGAAGCAAAATACCGAACATTTATTGGCACAGCAATACGGTAAGGAAAAATGGTATACCCAATATAAAACGAGAATATGTTTGGTAGAAAGGGATTATGAGTTTGAGGCAATCTAATAATGAGTGCTGAAAAACGATATATTGGTTTGCTTTTCCTTGCATTTGTTTGCTTGTGCCTGGGTTTAGTTAATTACGCACTTTTTCGTAAAAACATTATAGTCCTAAACTTTTTCAGGTTCAACCCTCAATTTGCTTTTTCACTTAAACCCCGGCTGCTTCATACATTCATGATGAACTATTTTTCAGATATGATGTGGTGTATGGCCCTATGTTTTGTAACAGTAGCGTTCTCTGAACTGAATATTTTGAATCGAAGTGGAAAAATGATTATATTAATGGTGCCATTTATTACGGAAGTAGCACAAAATTTTGGCATTATTCCCGGTACGTTCGATTGGTACGACCTCTTGCTATATTCGGCTATTGTTTCCTTGTTTGTGCTGCTGGCCCCTACTCTTAAAAGGAAATAATATGAAAAACAATACTTCTACAATTGTTGCAGCCACCATTGCAATAGTGTTTTTATTAATGGTTATCGGCAGTGCCCCATCATCTAAACCGGTAGCTGTTCCACAGGTTAAAGCAAGTAACTATTATTATAAGCCTAATATAGCTGCCGAAAAAAACAATATTTCGCTGGCTATCATTAACCCGGCATTTGCACCGAGCATGAGCTACCCCAACTCAAAACTGTTTACAGATTTTTCTGCACACATGTCTGAAGACATTCAGCAAATGGCTACAGCCAACGGTTATAATATCAGAGGGCCTTTTGAAACGGTTTCGAGCATGGTTTATAACGATAAACAAGCCTGCCTGCTTTATCTTTTGCCAGAAATAAATATAGGCGTTGATTATTCCAATCTTCATATCAGGAATGTTACCAGAACAACAGGAAATGCATTTAATCAACAATCTTATACCGTTCATTATTTTGAAGGAAGTATTGTGTTGGAAGGAAGGATCACAATGATTTTCGGAGAAACTTTTACCAAAGAAAAAATTCAGGCGATCAGTATACCTCTCCCCAAAAAATATTTAAATATTGCCAGTAATTACAACTACTCCAGCGGTGTTGATTTCAGCCAAGTATTGGTTAATGCATTGAATGCCCAAAGATTTAAGCCAGATCCGGGTATTCTTAACCCTATCATTACCGCGCTGGAAGAATATTATATCCAGGCTTTTCAAACCATGCAAGGCCAATTGGATAGAAAGCAGGTTGAACTATACCAAACCGATGCAGAAAAAGTGAGAAAGGATGCCAACTATTTTAAGCAATAAGCAAGCTATTTCGTTACCAGGTAACACCACCTTTTCAATTTTCCCTCAAAATCGAAAGCTGTGGTTATTTTGGTGATGTCTTTAATGGAAGATGCTTTTATGTTCTTTTCGTCTAAAATAAATTTGCTGAAATTGGTACTGAAATAAACGGTTCCGCCGGGAGTGATTGCATTTAAAACATCATTCAGTAATTCTACATGATCCCGCTGAATGTCTAAAAAATCTTTCATGCGCTTACTGTTACTGAATGTGGGAGGGTCCATTACCACCAGATCGAAACTGTTTGGCTTCAGTGTTTTCAAATATTGCTTTACATCTGCATGAATAAACTGGTATTTTTTTGGATAATTAAGCTTGTTCAAAGCAAAATTATCTTCTGCCCAGTTAAGGTATGTTTTACTCAAATCTACAGTGGTTACACTTTTGGCGTTGCCAGCCGCAGCATAAACAGAAAAAGAACCGGTATAGGCAAATAAATTCAATACATTTTTATTTTCACTCTCAGCTTTTACTAATTGCCTGGTTATCCTGTGATCAAGGAACAAACCAGTATCCAGATAATCTGTAAGATTAACTTTAAACTTCAGCCCGCTTTCTTCAACAATGTTAAACTCGTTGGCAATATCAATTTTCTCGTATTGCTGGTTGCGGTGGTGCATCCTTTTTCTTTGCTTTATATAAACGTTTTCATTGGGCAGGTTAAGAATATTGCATATCATATCAATACATTCTTCCAGCCATATAAGATGCTCTTCTTCTTCCATACCATGCCGCCTCAGATATTCGGCCAGGTATACTTTATCATTATACAACTCAATGCAAAAAGGAAACTCGGGAAGATCATGGTCGTATACCCTCCAGCAGGAAACACCCAGTCTTTTTGCCTGTTTGCTTTTGTGTTTAAATACTTTTTGCAAACGGTTTTGAAACATTACCAGTTTATCGTTATTATTCATATCAGCTAATAATGCAAAGAAACCTTTTAAATAGGAACTACAGCCCTTTTTCTGTTCTCTTTTATTTTTTGCGGAATGTTGTTTAATATTTCTTGTTGCAATGCTTGCATCAGTTTTTGCTTAATATAAGAACGATGTGTTACAAGGCTAACCTCTCTTACAGGAGCTGGATGTTTAAAATAACGCAAATGTTTTTTTTGTACAGCTGTAAGATCTAAAGTTGCCAGTTCCGGCAGAACCGTAATGCCATCATACCTGTCAACCATCCGCTTCAATGCTTCGAGGCTGCCTGCTTCGTATTCAAAAGATCGCTCCTCTGCTTTTTGCTTTCTCAATTCGCAAAGGTTAATAATTTGGGAGCGGAAACAATGCCCCTCTTCCAGGAGCCAGAGTTTAGATGGGTCGATATCCTTGGGCAATACATAAGATTTTTTATAGGCCAGGTTATTGTGAGAAACATAAGCCATCATTTCTTCATAAAACAATGGAGTTTCTTTTATACTGGCATCAGGCAAAGGCGTTACTAAAATGCCAGCATCAATCCTCCCGTCTTTTAAACGATGCAGGATATTCTCTGTTGTTAATTCTGTAATGATGAGTTTTACACCAGGGTACTTTTTTAAGAAGGGTTGAATAAATAATGGTAAAAGATAAGGGGCCAGTGTAGGTATAACGGCCAGCTTTAGTTCACCGTTAACAACTCCCTTTTTGGCTGCCACTACTTCTTGCAGCGCATTTCGTTCTGCAAGAATCTTTTTGGCATGTTCTATTACCATAAGCCCGTTTTCAGTAGGCAGTACAGGCTGCTTGCTGCGATCGAATATTTTAAACCCCAGTTCATCTTCCAGCTTTTGTAACTGCATGCTCAGGGTAGGCTGTGTTACAAAGCAGGCCCTGGCTGCATCTGCAAAATGCCGGTAATTGTCTACAGCAATCACATATTCCAGTTGTGTAAAAGTCATTTATAGATTTTATTGATGGAAAGATAATATTTATCGATTTGAATTATAGAAAAACAGTTGTAAAATTTGTAATGATTTTTTCATTAAAAACTTTTTTATGAATAACGATAAAAAATTAACAACAGCCTCGGGCATTCCTTATTATTATAATGAAGACACACAAAGTGTTGGCCCTCGCGGCCCTTTGCTTTTACAGGATTTTATCCTTCACGAAAAAATGGCCCATTTTAACAGAGAACGCATTCCCGAAAGAGTGGTGCATGCCAAAGGCTCCGGCGCTTTTGGAACGTTTACGGTAACCAACGATATTACCCAATACACCAAAGCAAAAGTATTTAGTGAAATAGGAAAGAAGACAAAAGTGTTGCTGCGTTTTTCAACAGTTGGAGGCGAGAAGGGTAGTGCCGATACAGAAAGAGATCCCCGCGGTTTTGCAGTAAAGTTTTATACCGAAGAGGGTAATTGGGATCTTGTAGGAAACAATACTCCCATTTTTTTTATAAAGGACCCTAAAAAATTTTCCGATTTTATTCACACCCAAAAGAGAGACCCTTATACCAATTTAAAAAGTCCTACCATGATGTGGGATTATTGGAGCTTGAATCCTGAAAGCCTGCACCAGGTAATGTTTTTATTTTCCGACAGGGGTACACCTTATGGTTACAGGCATATGAATGGTTATGGCTCACATACATTCAGTTTCATTAATGCAAACGACGAACGTTTTTGGGTTAAATTTCATTTTAAAACCGCTCAGGGTATTAAAAATTTTACCAACGAAGAAGCTGTAAAAATGAAAGGCATTGATCCTGATTTTGCACAAAGAGATTTGTTGGAAGCAATTGATAATGGCAACTTCCCGAAATGGCATCTTAAAATACAGGTGATGACGGAAGAGCAGGCAAAAACATATAAATACAATCCGTTCGATCTTACCAAAGTGTGGAGCCACAAAGATTTTCCACTTATAGATGTTGGCGTGATGGAATTGAATGAAAATGCACAAAACTATTTTGCAGAAATTGAGCAAAGCGCATTTGCGCCAGCCCATGTGGTTCCCGGAATTGGTTATAGCCCCGATAAAATGTTACAAGGCCGTTTATTAAGTTACCCTGATGCACACCGCTATCGCCTGGGGAGTAATTATGAGCAGATCCCTGTGAACCGTTGTCCTTATATGGTTAATAATTATGAACGGGATGGTTTTATGGCCGTGAATGGAAATGGCGGAAAATCGCCTAACTACTGGCCTAATAGCTTTGATGACGTTAAGTTAGATGAGCATACAAAACAACCCGCCTGGCCATTGGAAAGTAATCTGGCAGACTGGTATAGCAGGAACGGAGAAGGAGAGAACGACCACTATTCACAGCCAGGAATCTTTTACAGGGAAGTGTTGAGCACAGATGATAAGAAAGCGTTGATAAAAAATATATCAGGTGCTTTAAAAGGAGTGAGCGGAGAAAAGAAAGATGAAATCATTAATCGGCAACTTTGCCATTTCTTTAGGGCCGATATTGGTTTTGGAATGGCTGTTGCAACAGAATTGGGTGTTAATGTAGAAGGGGCAATGCCCAAAGAACATCCTAAGGCAGAAAGCATGCCTTCTTAAATTTGCAGGTAGTTAATTGTTTCAGGCCTGCTCCCGGTGAGCAGGCTTTTTGTAACAGGCTTTCGCGTATTTATTATCGTTCACCTGTTGCATTGCACAATTCAACATGGCCGGCAATGGCATCAATCAATACAAGCAATTACTTCAATAGATATTTGCAAATTGGCTTTGGGTAAACCAACCACAGGGGTAGAACGAGCCGGCGGATTAACAGGAAAATATTCTTTATACAACTCATTCAGCTTATCAAAATTAGAGGCATCACATAGCCATATAGTTGTTTTGGCCACTTTGTTCATATTGCTTCCTGCAGCTTTTAAAACGAGGGATACATTCTTAAAAGCTTGCCTGGCTTGTGTTTCAAAGTCATTGGCTACTTTGCCTGTTGTAAAATCAATTCCGGGTTGGCCTGCAACAAAAATCAGGTTATCAATTCTCGTTGCCTGCGCATATACAAAATCTGGGTGCGGCAATAAGTTTGCATCAATTACTGTTGGATTCATGGACAAATAATTTATTGAGTAAAATAAAACTTGCTTTCCAGCTTTGCAACACATCATACCATAAAAAAAGCCTTCAAATTAATGAAGGCTTTTTTTATGATGTTTAAAACTATTTTAATGCAGATAAAGCTTCTTTAATCCTTTCCCATGCTTTCTCAATATTAGGCATGCTGTTGGCAAAAGAAAAACGAACACAATCAGGTTCTCCAAAAGCATCACCCATAACACTGCTTACATGTGCTGTGTTCAGCAAGTACATGGCAAAATCGGCAGCGTTGGCAATGGTGGTTGTTCCGTTCGATTTGCCATAATAATAGCTAACATCAGGAAAAATGTAAAAAGCACCTTCTGGTTCAAAGCATTTTAAGCCGGGTATAGCTTTTACAAGCTCCATGGTTTTTGCTCTTCTTCTGGTAAATTCTTCAGTCATTTCCTGAGAAGGTTTAAGATTACCTGTTAAAGCCACTATTGCTGCTTTTTGGGTAATGGAGCAGGTACCGCTGGTGAATTGCCCTTGTAATTTTTCACAGGCTTTGGCCACTTCTGTATTGGCAGCAATATAGCCAAGGCGCCATCCGGTCATGGCAAATCCTTTACTTAATCCATTCACAATAATCACCCTGTCTTTCAAATCTTCAAACTGGGCAATACTCTCGTGTTTACCATTGAAGTTGATGTATTCATATATTTCATCTGAAATAATGTAAATGCTCGGATATTTCCTAAACACTTCGGCCAACTCTTCTAATTCTGCTTTGCTGTAAACAGCTCCACTGGGATTGCAGGGTGAAGAGAATAAAAATACTTTTGAATTGGGAGTGATGGCTGCTTCCAGTTGTGCAGGAGTAATCTTGAATTTAGAAGCCACATCGGTTTTAATTTCCACTACTTTCCCTCCGGCAATTTTTACCAATTCACTGTATGTAACCCAATATGGCGTGGGAATGATTACTTCCTCACCGTTATCTACCAAGGCCAGTATGGTATTGGCTAAACTTTGTTTGGCTCCTGTAGAAGCTACAATATTTTCCGGCTTATAATCTAAATTATTATCACGTTTTAATTTGGTACACACTGCTTCGCGTAAATCTAAAAAACCCGGAACAGGGGTGTAGTGGCTCCAGTTATCGTTAATGGCTTTAATGGCAGCATCTTTAATATGCTGCGGTGTATCAAAATCAGGTTCCCCCAAACTAAGGTCAATCACATCAACACCCTGGGCACGTAATTCACGGCCAAGCTTTGCCATTTTTAATGTTTCAGGCTCATTGAAACGTTGTAATAATGAAGATAGACGGTTGCTCATAAATCTTGCGGCTTTGATTTTTTTAGGTTGCGCAAATGTAAAGATTAGTTAATAACGGATAGAAAAAGAAAAAACCTTCGATGTGCCGAAGGTTTTAGGATATTGTAAAGTAATGGGAATACAGGTTAATTATGTTGTTCTATCTCAACCCCTATCTTTTTTAAAGCATCTGCTGCAGGCAAGGTAGCATCTGTGGTTAAGATAACACTATAAATTTTACCATCATTGAAAGGGATACCTTTTTTAATCATCAGATTGGCTGTGTCGTTGTACACGAATACATTGTAAGACGAACCTGCAGCCAATGTTCGGAATTGCAAATAATAATCGAAACTGGTGTGGTCTAAAAAATGCCTGTTAGAATCTGTATATTGATCTAAGCCAAGGCTGTATATATTTACCTTCACATAATCGTAATAAGCCTGTGTTCTAAAATCCAGCACTCTTATACTGGCAGATTTAGATGGAGGCATTACTAAATTGTCTTTAATAATATTGATCTTCCAATCGTAACCCACTTTATATGCGAAACAGGAATAATAATTGCCACCCACCAGGTCTACACTGATATTTAAAATGGTGTATCCACCTTGTGTAATTGCAATGGTATTGGTACCATTTACGGCAGTATAATAACTGGTAGTAGCAGCATATTGCCCTACCGTGCCAACAGTAGAATTATTCAGCAAAACACCAATGCTGCCAAAGTTAACCGGGTTAAAGAATTTTATATAAGCTGTTGAAGAAGAACCTGCACCTCCAATAGTACCACCGCTTCCCGATCCGCTTGGAGGTGTTACCGGTTGGGTAGGCGTGGTGGTGGTGCCTCCTGTACTGCCGCTTCCGCTCCTTTGGTCAACATACTGCGAGCAGGCTGAAAACAAAACACCGAAAATGATTAATAAGTATAAATTATTGTGCTTCATCGCTTCAACCTTGTGTAATAAAAAGCGGTTTAATTTATTAAAACGTTTATTTTGAATTCTTAGTATCATGAAACTATTTATTCAGGTGTAATTTATAACTGTAATCAAATGCCGCGTTTTTGCTGATGGCCAGTGTATAGATTCTTCCACTCAGTAAATTAAGGCTGGCAGAAGCGTTTATTCCATTAATATAAGCAGTGTATTGCCCTGCGTGAACATTGGTATAATTGGTTAATGGCGGAATCCGCAAAAAATCAACATCAGTTCTGTTATAGGTAAACAAAGTATCGGAATTACCATAGATGCCTAGCGTTACCGGAGAGTTAGTTACTCTTGTGTTTACAAAATACAGTATCCTTATTCTTGAATAACCTGTTGGCGGCAACGATAGATCGTCTTTTACAAAACCAATTGCCGGAATGCTCGTATTGGTATTGTAAATAAAAGAAGAATAATAACTATTGTTCTGTAAAGCAACAGTTGTAGGGGAGTACAGATAACCGGTAGTATAAGCCAGTGCTTTTACCAGCAGATTGCCTGCAGGAATAGAGTAATAATTTGTATCTATACCCGGCGTGAAAACATAACTGGAATTATCGGGCGCCACAATTGCCGTAGAATAGGTGGTTACTGCGGTACCGGTAGTAAAATCGTACACCTTTAAATTGGTTTTACCGGTATAAATTGTATCGGGACCAGATACCACTACTTTGGTGCAGGCTGTTTCTGTAGTGATAGAAATGGCAAACACCACAATAAATGATATTTTCAGTAAGAGTGATATGATGGTTTTAAATTTGATAAGATTGAATTTAAATATGTGGCATACTGAAACTCGCAAGATTAGTATTGCTTATATCTGTTACAACGATTGTATATATTTTACCCGATAATAAATTAAAAGCATAAGGATTAATCAACACAGAGTTGCCACGTGTGGCATACAATACATAAGAACCTGCAACAACATTGGTAAATTTTGTGAGATCGCTATTGAGCTCATGGTCTAAAAAATACCTGTCATTAAAAGAATAATTGTTTGCACTGTTTGAAATACTGAAATTATATGTAGCAGAAACATTTCTTGCTGAAAAATCCAATACCCTTACATGAGCATACCCTGTTGCAGGTATATCAAAATCTTCTGTAACAACAGAGGCCCTGTAATAATTGCCATATGGGTATATGAAAGCAGTATTCCTGTTATCATCATATAAAATATAACCACTGCTTTGGTATACCTGCCCACTTAATTGTGACTGTACCTTTATGGTAGTTAGTCCACTTGCAAAGCTCATGTAGCCGCAAGTGTATAACCCGCCCAATGTTATAAAAAGGTTACCATTACTGGGGGTTACAACAATATTGGTTTTAGCGTTGCTATCAATCCTTGTTACATTTAAAAAAGTATTGCCACTGGTAGAACCTTCACTATTAGAAGTAGTTGTTTTTGTGCAGGCAGACAGGCCTATAACAATACAGGTAATATAATAGAAAAGGTTTTTCATATATGCATTCAAATTAATTGGCAGGCACAGTAGTATTCGTATTATCTGTGGCTGTACAACCTGAATTGCTGGTAACTTTTAAGGATATGGTATATGTTTTTGCTACAGAACTTTTAGGGAATACATGGTTAACTATGTTGGGCTGTGTGTCTGTTGTTCCATCTCCAAAATCCCACTCATATTTAACAATGGCCCATCCGCCTCCTATACTTGTATTGGCATTATAGCTGTAGGTGGTAGGGTTGGTGTATTGAGAATATACAGAAACTACCGGAGTGCAATCCTGCCCCTTGGAACTGACAGATTTTGTATCTGTTTTTAAAACCTGCCCGTTATAGCTAATGGTTAAGGTTACCTGGTAGTTGTTCTTATACAAAAAGGTATGCGATGTGCCGGGGTTTCCTATTTCTGGTTGATTGCCATCTGTATAACTCCACTTATATTCTGCTCCTGCAGGCACGCCTGTATAATTCGGTGTGAAAGTGAATACTTCATTACTTGGCAGGCAAGGGCTGGTAGAAGACACATTAAAAGATCCTGTAACAACATATTTTGCCGCAACATCAATACCTGTGGCATATGCCATATCCGTACATCCGCTGGGAGAGCCGGCAACTGTTAATTTTACTGTGAACGATTGATCGCTTGTGGTTTGGCTATAAGTATGGGTGATGTTTTGTTTTGCAGATCCTGAAGCGGTTGTTCCGTCTCCAAAATCCCATAAATAATTACCAATAGATCCACCATCGGGTCCTTTACTTCCCCCTGCATTGAATGCGTATATATTACCGCCGCTGTTAGGGTTGGTTACAGAAGCCGTAAAAGAGGCCTGTGGTACCTGGTTTTGCCCGTAGGCTTTTATTTTTTTAGTGGCTGAATATTGTACACCTTTTACAGTAGCTTTCATTTGTACGGTATAGGTGTTACTATAAGTGTATTGTGTTTTTACAGAAGTTGATGTTGTTTTTGTACTGTTGCCATCACCAAAATACCACTCATAAGTGGTGCCTGTGGGAACGCCACTGGCTTTGCTGGTGAAAGTAAAAGTTTCGCCAATATTGTTACATACATTGGTTCTTACAGTATCAAAATCGAAATTGCTTACTGTATCGGCATTGGGGTTAGGGCCGGATGAGGGGCCACCTATAGGAGTAGCGCCGGTACCACCCCCTGAGCCACCGGATCCGCCACCGCCGCCCGGATCGTTAGGAGTGCCGCCGGTGCCGCCTGTTCCACCACTACCGCCGGATCCGCCGCCGGATGTTCCCCCGGAACCACCTCCTGTTACAGGAGAAGTAGTGGTACCGGAATTATTGCCTGTTCCAGATCTTGTGTCAATGTATTTGCTACAGGAAATGAATATAACGGTACATACACCAAAAACTATCCAATATAAGGGGCGCTTTTTCATGAAAAAACCTTGCAGTTTAATATACAATTATCGAATATTATAATCTATAATGAAATCCCTTAAATCAGGGGGGAATTTTCTTGTTCTCTTCAGTTCATACTCATAAATAAGTTCCCCAATATGTTTCATAAACGGTAGTCCCAACCCGTCGTAATCATATACACCGCCATTTAAAATGCCATCCCTGCTGCAGGATATGGTTGCACATAACATAAACTCAACATTGTTCTTTGTGTCTATAATATAGGCCGCATCAATCAAAAAGCCATATGCGTCGCCTACTTTGTTAAACACACGGATATTGCCTGGTATTTTATCTTTTGCAGCTCCAAACAATAAGAATTTACAATATGCATCCCCATAATTTGTTGTATCGTAATTCGGAAAATCACTTTCTCCCGGGTAAGCACTCATCCAGTGTTTCACAAAGTTGTAATCTTCTTTTGTGAAATTAAAGCGCTTTTTAACCGGAACAGATTCAGGAAACAAAATACCCTGTAAAAGGCTCTTTAAATCCTGTAAGTACAATCTGTTTTTGTAAGAAAAATCTAAAGGCTCATTCACTAAAACATTGCCTTTGTAATAAGCTTTTCCCAACCGTACATTCAACGACGGATAAAGATTTTTATTGTATTGTGCCGGTTGCCGGTAAATAAGTTTACCACTGGTATCTATGAAATTTACAGGATTGGTGGCTGCATTTTGATCGGGAGTTAAGAAACGCTCTAACCTGTGCCTGATCACAATACTGTCGTAACCTTTTTCTTTTAATTTTTCTCTTATATAACCTTGCCCTAAAAACTCATAAAGCCTGTTGAATGCATCGTTATCACTTACAAGAAAAACCTGTTTGATGTAATTTTCTATGGTAGGCCTGCTGTCTCTTGCATTTGGTTGTGTATATACAACATCCTGTTTGTTGTAACCACTGTCGGTAAGCATAGTGGTTGTTTTATCAATTCCCTTACTTTTTAATTCGTGCAGTTTTTCCAAAGCCAAGAAAGCTGTTGGCATTTTAACGGTAGATGCGGGATAAAAATAATGCTGTGGGTTGAGATTAAAAGTATAGTCTGTAAAAGTTGGGCGATTGTGTTTGTTACGGTTTATTTGCGTATAAATGATTTGTACATTAAAAGAGTCTCTTTTGGCAAGAATTTCTTGAAACCATTCTGGTTTTGTTTTCATTAGCTGCTCCAGAAAAGTATCGTTGATTGATTTCTTATTTTGAGAAAACAACTGAAGCTGGCCTGCAAGCAAAACAATTAGAATGCATGTTTTTTTCATGCATCAAATATAAATAATGAAAGCCGGTGTTTCATACCATTGTTGAACACACTATTTTCGCATTATGCCACATGAAAGTATTTCGGTTTTCGATATGTTTAAAATAGGTGTTGGGCCGTCCAGTTCGCATACACTTGGGCCATGGCGTGCTGCAATGCGGTGTATTGAAACCATTCAGCAACGATCATCGCTTCAACAAATTAATACCATCACCGTACTCTTATATGGCTCCCTTGCCAAAACAGGTAAGGGCCATGGAACAGATATAGCCGTTTTGTTAGGCTTGTGTAATGAAGATCCGGTTACAATAGATGTTAATTCCATCACTCATAAAATAAATCATATATATCAATCAGGCCAATTAAATATAGGTGGAGAAATAAATATCCCTTTTCGCCCTGCAGAGCATCTTCAATTTTTATACAACGAATCACTCCCTTTTCATCCGAACGGATTATCTTTTTTAATTGAAACAAAAAATGGAGAACACTTCAGTGAAACCTATTATTCTATTGGCGGAGGGTTTGTTGTAAAAGAAGGAGAAGATAAGCAACAGAAAGCAATGGTGGAGTTGCCTTTTCCTATCAATACGGCAGATGACCTTTTGCATTGGTGTATGAAAACAGGAATGGCTATTTACGAAGTAGTGGCAGAGAATGAAAATGCATGGAGGAGCGAAACTGATACCAGGCAAGGAGTGTTGAGTATATGGTACACTATGCGCGATTGCATATACAGGGGTTGCCACGCCAAAGGCGAATTACCGGGTGGCCTGCATGTGAGAAGACGGGCTTTTGATCTGAATAAACGCTTAACCAATGAATTGATTTATAAGGATTACAGTGAATGGTTAAAAATTGTGCAACAGAAAAACGATTTTAAAAGCATTTTAGATTGGGTAAGCTGTTTTGCTTTGGCTGTGAACGAGGAAAATGCAAGTTTCGGCAGAGTAGTTACGGCACCTACCAATGGTGCTGCCGGAGTAATACCTGCCGTATTACAATATTTTGTTGCCTTTTGCAATGGCAATAATGAAGATAAGATCATTAAATTTTTACTTACCGCCTCTGAGATAGGAAGCATTTTTAAAAAGGGAGCTACCATTTCTGCTGCTATGGGAGGCTGCCAGGCAGAAATAGGTGTTTCTTCAGCTATGGCGGCTGCTGCATTAACAGAAAGTTTGGGTGGAACACAACGCCAGGCTTTAATGGCCGCAGAAATTGCTATGGAACATCATTTGGGGTTAACATGCGATCCTATTGGCGGGTTGGTACAGGTGCCTTGTATTGAGCGCAATACCATGGGCGCCATTAAAGCTATTACAGCTTCGCAACTGGCACTGCAAAGTTCTCCCGATTATGCCAAAGTAAGTTTGGATAAAGTAATTAAAACCATGTGGGATACGGCTTTGGATATGAATAGCAAATACAAAGAAACTGCAGATGGTGGGTTGGCGGTACATATACCCATTAGTTTAAGCGAATGTTAAACAAACATTTGTATTGCACGTTGGTTAAGAAATAAAAAGATCATTGTTACAAGTACAGGTAATAATCTTTAAGGTATTCAATGAAAATTTCGCTGTACCGGTCATCCTGTAATTTTATGATGATCTCCTTGTTTTTTGTATCTGCCTGTTGTGTATTAAAGAATAAAATGCTCCTGAAATATGGATGGTTGGGTGTTTGTTTAACTAGTATATGTTCTTCTAAATAATAATCTTTTGCTAACTGTATAAATTCAGTTGTTCGGTGATAAGGCAATAGAATAGCAAACCTGCCAGCAGCAGAGATTGTTGTTTTAATGCAATAAATTAATTCTTCAAAACTTAAAGCAGCACTGTGCAATGCAATATTTCTATCATGTTTATTGCTTTTAAGATCATTATTGAAGAAAGGAGGGTTAGAAATAATGAAATCAAACTTCCGGGTATTGTTTTTAACGAATTGCTGAATGGAAGTGCAGTGGACAGATAGGTTACTTTTCCATGAACTATGTACAAAATTTTGTTCCGCCTGTTTTGCAGCCTCCTCATCTATTTCAACCGCCTCAATGGCTAACTGTTTATTTTTTTGCGCAAGCATTAATGAAAGTAATCCTGTTCCGGTTCCTATATCTAAACAACTATTAATAATATTTTGAGCCCGATATGAAATTGTTTGCTTTACATGCTCTGCAACCATTGCTCCAAACAAACAAGCATCTGTTGTTACCTTCATGGCACAATGCTCTTGCTGTATCATGAATTGTTTGAATTGAAAAAAATTATTGGGCATGCAGTTGGTTTAAGAATAGCTTTCAATATTCATAAAAAAGAAAAGACCGTTTCAATATGAAACAGCCTTCTCAAAAATACGCTGGTATATTTATTTTTCAGATACTAAAGATGCAGTCAGATATTCCTGATTTAATCTCGCAATGTTAGATAGAGAAATCTCTTTCGGGCAGGCTGCTTCGCATGCACCTGTATTGGTACAGGCTCCAAAACCTTCTTTATCCATTTGAGCCACCATGTTTACCACACGCGATTTTCTTTCAGGTGCTCCCTGTGGCAACAGCGCCAGGTGAGAAACTTTAGCAGATAAGAAAAGCATGGCACTGCTGTTCTTGCACGCTGCTACACAAGCTCCGCAGCCTATACACATAGCAGCGGCAAATGCTGCATCTGCTTTGTCTTTCTCAATAGGTATGGCGTTACCGTCTACCGCATTTCCTGTGTTCACGGAAACATAACCGCCAGCCTGAATAATCCTGTCAAAAGCTGTTCTGTCTACCACGAGGTCTTTCACAACAGGAAAGGCGTTGGCACGCCATGGTTCCACCACAATGGTATCACCATCTTTAAAAGCCCTCATATGCAACTGGCAGGTAGTATTGGCTTGCCATGGGCCATGTGGCTTGCCGTTGATGTACATAGAACACATACCGCAAATACCTTCACGGCAGTCATGATCAAAAGCTATGGGTTCCTTTCCGTCACGGATCAGTTGTTCGTTCAACACATCGAACATTTCCAGGAAACTCATTTCAGACGAAATATCACTTACCTGATATGTTTCTAAATGCCCTTCTGATTTTGCATTTTTCTGGCGCCAAACCTTCAGTGTTAAGTTCATTGTATAATGTTCCATGTGCTGCTTATTTATAGTTTCTTTGACTTGGTTTAATTACGTCGTAATGGAGTGCTTCTTTGTGCAAAATCCATTCATGGTCTGCTTTATATTCCCATGCGGCCACATACATAAATTTATCATCGTGGCGCATAGCTTCTCCGTCTTCCGTTTGGTGTTCTTCGCGGAAGTGGCCTCCACAACTTTCTTCACGGTTTAATGCATCAATGCACATCAGTTCGCCCAACTCAATAAAATCGGCAACGCGGCCGGCTTTATCCAGCTCCGGATTGAATTCATCGATAGCTCCCGGAATTTTCACATCTTTCCAAAACTCTTTTTTTAATTGTTGAATCTCGGAGATGGCTTCCTGCAAACCTTTTGCATTACGGGCCATTCCGCATTTATCCCACATGATTTTGCCTAAGCGTTTATGAAATGTTTCAACAGAAGTAGTGCCTTTTATATTCATCAATTGCTCTAATCTCCGGCTAACTTCTTTCTCTGCTGAAATAAAGGCTTCATGATCTGTAGAGATTGGTTTGTTATATATCTCATCTGCCAGGTAATTACCAATGGTATAAGGTATTACAAAATAACCATCGGCCAATCCCTGCATTAGTGCGCTAGCACCTAAACGATTGGCGCCATGATCGCTGAAGTTAGCTTCTCCTAAAGCATACAAACCTTTAACGGTAGTCATCAATTCATAATCTACCCATAATCCACCCATTGTATAGTGAACGGCAGGATAAATTCTCATCGGTACTTCGTAGGGGTTTTCGCCTGTAATCTTTTCGTACATATCAAACAGGTTGCCATACTTCTCTTTCACTACCTCTTTGCCCATGGTAATAATTTCTTCTATAGATACCTGCTCTAAACCATGTTTGCTGGCTTCCGTTCTGCCATAGCGTTCAATGGCAGAAGCATAATCAAGATAAACAGCCTGTTTGCTGGTACCCACTCCATAACCTGCATCACATCTCTCTTTTGCGGCACGGGAAGCCACATCACGGGGAACCAGGTTTCCGAAAGCGGGGTACCTTCTTTCAAGATAATAATCTCTTTCTTCTTCAGGTATTTCGTTTGGTTTTCTGCTATCTCCTTGTTTTTTAGGAACCCAAATCCTTCCGTCATTCCTTAATGATTCACTCATTAAAGTAAGTTTTGACTGATGATCGCCGCTTACAGGAATACAAGTTGGATGTATTTGTGTGAAGCATGGGTTACCGAAAGCAGCTCCTTGTTTATGTGCTTTCCATGCAGCGGTTACATTGCTGCCCATGGCATTGGTTGAAAGATAAAACACATTACCGTACCCGCCTGAACATAATAATACAGCATGCCCGAAATGGCGCTCCAGTTTTCCTGAAATCAAATCCCGTGCAATAATACCTCTTGCTTTCCCGTCAACCATAACCACTTCAAGCATTTCGTGCCGGCTGTACATTTTTACATTGCCTAAAGCCACTTGGCGCTCCAAAGCCTGGTAGGCACCAATTAATAATTGCTGGCCGGTTTGCCCCGCCGCATAAAAGGTGCGTTGTACCTGTGTGCCGCCAAAAGAACGGTTACTTAATAAGCCGCCATATTCGCGTGCAAAAGGCACACCCTGTGCAACACATTGATCAATTATATTGGCACTTACTTCTGCCAAACGGTGAACATTGCCTTCTCTTGCACGGTAATCTCCACCTTTTATTGTATCGTAAAACAAACGGAAAACAGAATCTCCGTCGTTTTGGTAATTTTTAGCTGCATTAATACCACCCTGGGCTGCAATAGAGTGGGCCCTGCGTGGAGAATCCTGAAAGCAGAACGCTTTTACTTTATAGCCTAACTCTCCAAGGCTTGCTGCTGCACTGGCACCTGCAAGACCGGTACCTACAATAATCACTTCTAATTTTCTTTTATTGGCCGGATTTACCAATTTGCAGTGACCCTTATAATCTGTCCACTTATTTTCTAAAGGACCAGAAGGAATTTTTGCATCTAACATATCAATCAGAGAATTTGAAGATTTGAAAATTTTTAACTTGTGTAACAGCCTTTGATAAAGTGTTTATTTTATTAAAAGCGGCTTTATGCTCAATTTAACTGATCCATCCAAAATGAAAACTTAAAGGCATCATTGCAAATGCAATACAAACAACAATAGAAAAAACATATCCTATGGCCATAAGCATTTGCTGATATTTTTTGTTATGAACCCCCAGTGTTTTAAATGCGCTTTGAAAGCCGTGCGCCAAATGATAGCCCAATGCGGCACATCCTAAAACATATACCAAAATAGTAATGGCTGTAACAGGTGAATGTGTTGCAAAAGTTTCTTTCATTTTTGCATACAAATCAATCTCGCCGCTAAGGCTTAAGCCCTGCGAAGAACGGTTTGGCAACCAGAAATTAGACAAGTGAAGAATTAAAAAGAGCAGAATTAATATGCCTAAAATACCCATACTTCTGCTATACCATTTACTGCCTTTGTTACCATAGTTTACTGCATACTTTGTAGAACGCTTTTTTCTGTTTGTGCTTTCCAGCATTAATCCCTGAACAATGTGTAAAATAAGGCCTGCAAACAAACCAACTTCCAAAATACGCGGCACCCAGTTACCACCCATAAAATGGGCGGCTTTATTAAACATCTCACCACCATCATTTGCCCAAATACAGGCATTCAATCCGGCATGCACAATTAAGAAAAGAATTAAAAAAATACCGGTAAAGCTCATTACCAATTTCTTACCAACCGAAGAAGTAAACATTTGTTTCCAAGTCATATAGCGAAATTGTGGTTGAAATAATTTCCGCAAAAGTAAATTATAAAGCAATGCCTTTCATATTGCTTATAAAATTTTTACGCTAACGTTATCACGGATATTCATGAAGTAAACAGTTAAGAACGGGTAACATAAAAAAATCCACTCATCAAACTATTTACCTAAAAAATACTTTTTGTACTATAACAACTTACATTTGAAATATGTTTAAACTGCTAAGCATACTTTGGAATAGCTTTAAAATGGCCTTACAGGAATTAAGGGTTAATAAGCTGCGCACCTTTCTTTCATTGTTTGGCATTACCATTGGCATCTTTTGTATTATTGGGGTTCTGGCAACGGTAGACAGCCTGGAGGCCAATGTGCAATCTCAAATAAAAGCACTTGGTACAAATACAATCTGGGTAGATAAATTTGATTATAGTGAATCCGGCGGCAATTATCCCTGGTGGAAGTATTATAAGAGGCCCTCTATTAAATATGCACACATGGTTTTTTTGAAAGATAACATGAAACAGGCCGAACATGTGGCTTTCTTTTTGGCAAACTCTGTAAAGGCAGCATATAAAGACAACGAATTACAGAATGTACCTTTTTATGGTGCCAGTGAAGATTTTTATAAAATACAAGACCTTAAAATATCGGAAGGCCGGTATATTACCGATGCAGAATTTGTATACGGAAGCCCTGTATGCGTACTGGGATATACACAGGCCGAAAACCTTTTTGGAGTGGCTGAAAATTGTGTAGGAAAAGAAATATCCATCAACGGTAAAAAGATGAATGTTGTTGGATTGATTGAAAAAAGAGGAAACGAACAAATCGGCTTCCAGTTTGATAATTGCATTCTTGCTTCCTATAAATATTTTGTATCGCTTTTCGATCCGGAAAGATCTGGCAACAACATCATTATTGTTGAAGGAAAAGATAATATTCCCAAGCAGGCTGTAATAGACGAGATCAGGGGTTATTTCAGGCAAATCAGAAAACTAAGCCCTAAACAGGACGATGATTTTGCATTAAACGATATTCAACTGTTTGGAGAATCTGTAAGCAGCTTATTTGCCAATATTAGTTTGGGGGGTTGGTTTATTGCAGGGCTTAGCCTTGTGGTAGGGGCGTTTGGTGTGGCCAATATTATGTTCGTTACCGTAAGGGAAAGAACCAGCCAGATAGGGTTGAAAAAAGCAATTGGTGCAAAAAAATCTACCATATTAACCGAGTTCCTGTTAGAAAGTGCATTCTTATGTATTTTAGGTGGATTAATGGGGCTTTTCTTTGTTTGGATTTTAACAATGGTATTAAGCTCTACTTTACCTTTTCCAATATTTATTGCTCCGCGAATTATTGTTCTGGCTTTATCTATCTGTATTGTATTAGGTGTTTTATCGGGCATTATCCCTGCTTCTATTGCTGCACGTATGGATCCTGTTGTGGCTATAAGAACAAAATAGCATAAAGATTAGATTACCTCTTGTACATGTAAATTACCCGTATGGGTTACATTTGCACACCTGAAATTGATAATTTGAAACCTGTAACCATATTAGCAATAGAATCATCTTGCGACGAAACTTCTGCATCTGTTTGTGTAGATGGTAAAATTTTATCCAATTTTATAGCCAACCAAAAAGTACATGAACAATATGGTGGCGTGGTGCCCGAACTGGCCAGCAGGGCACACATGCAAAATATTGTACCTGTTGCAGATGCTGCCATTAAACAGGCCGGTATTGATCTTGCACATATAGATGCTATTGCTTTTACGCAGGCTCCGGGTCTTATTGGTAGCTTATTGGTTGGAGCACAGTTTGCAAAATCGCTGGCGCTGGCACTTAATAAACCTTTAATTGCCGTGCATCATATGCAGGCTCATGTTTTGGCTAATTTGATTAATGAACAGGATAAGCCTGATTTTCCTTTTTTATGTTTAACTGTAAGCGGAGGGCATACACAGATTGTTCTGGCAAATTCTCCGTTAGATTTAAAAGTGATTGGAGAAACGATTGATGATGCCGCAGGTGAAGCATTCGATAAAACAGCCAAGTTGTTAGGGCTGCCATATCCCGGAGGCCCGCTGATAGATAAGTATGCTAAAGAAGGCAACCCGCAGGCATTTAAGTTTGCTGAGCCCCAGATACCGGGACTTAACTTTTCATTCAGCGGATTAAAAACTTCTGTTTTATATTTCCTGCAAAAACAAAACACTGAATTTGTTCAACAGCATTTACAGGATCTTTGTGCATCGGTTCAACACACCATTATTCAGATTCTACTTAAGAAGTTAAAAAAAGCGGTTAAAGAAACAGGAGTAAAAAATGTTTGCATTGCCGGCGGGGTAAGTGCGAACAGCGGGTTAAGAAATGCTTTAACCGAAACAGGCAAAAATTTGGGCTGGCGTACTTTTATCCCAAAGTTTGAATATTGCACGGATAATGCAGCCATGATAGCCATTACAGCTCATTACAAATTCCTTAACCAGGAATTTTCAACATTAGATATAAGCCCCACTGCAAGGGCAGAATGGTAATGGTTTCTATTGTTTTTTTAATTAACTTACAATTATAAACCAATAAGAACCCTTATGAAAAAAATTATAACTCTATTAGCAGTAGCTTTCTTGGTAATGAATGTAGCGAATGCAGTTGTATTACCTTCTGTTCCGGTGGTTGACCCCACTATTCCTGCTACAGTATCAGACAAAATGATAGCCAACGATGCTATTAAAACCTTTAATGCTTTATCGCATGCAGAAAAAAAGGCAAGGATAAAAGAGGCCCGGAAGATATGGAAGCAAAACAAATCATGGCTTAAGAGCAATGCGGCTTCAAACAACCAGGAGGTTGATAAAGTATTACTGGTAATCTTGGCTATTTTATTGCCTCCTTTAGCGGTTTACCTTCACGAGCATGAGATCAACACAAAATTTTGGATTAGCCTCTTACTTTCTTTGTTCTTTTGGCTGCCGGGAATTATTTATGCATTAATTGTTATTCTGTAGAAACTAAACACCCTTTATCAAGGGCCGGTGTTTTACCGGCTCTTGTTTTATAACAACATCAATGCATGTATGTTAAATGTTATTTTTACACATTAATAACTTTCATGGGTTGCTTTGCCCTAATTTTGCCGCCACGAACAATTGTTAGCTTAAAAGATTAACCATGCATAAAACTTGGTGGAAACTATTGGCTTTTATTTTATTGATGTACACCAGTATAATGGGATTCCTGGTTAAGGTTCCCAACCCTCCGGGAGTACCTTTGCAGCACAGCATCAGGAATATCTTTTTTCACGTACCAATGTGGTTTGGCATGATGGTTTTATTTTTTACTTCATTATGGTATGCCATCAAATATTTAAGAGATCACCAATCCATATACGATATTTATTCGTTAGAATATGCCAGAACAGGTGTTGTATTCGGCTTATTGGGGTTAATAACCGGCGCAGTTTGGGCCAGATCGCAATGGGGGGCATGGTGGAGCGGAGATGCCAAACAAAACGGGGCCGCCATTGCAATTTTAATTTACCTTGCTTATTTTGTTTTAAGAGGAAGCCTTAACGACGATGAGAAAAAAGCAAGGATTGGTGCAGTATACAATGTGTTTGCGTTTTTCATGTTGTTTCCAACATTATGGATATTGCCAAGATTGGTAGAATCGTTACACCCCGGTGGACAAGGCAGTGAGGGTAATCCGGGATTAAATCCAAAAGATTCAGACTGGCACATTAAAAGTGTTTTTTGGCCCGCCGTTATAGGATGGACCCTTTTAGGCGTTTGGGTGGCCACTTTAAGAATCAGGGTTCAATTGATAGCAGAAAAAAAATTACAAAATGCATAAACAAATAAAGAGATTGCTGGCTTGCTTTATAATGTTCTTATTAAGCAATATTGTTTTTGCCCAACAAACCACCGAAACAGAGGTAATGAAAAGTAATGGCAAAATTTATGTGGTAATGATTGTTGTAATTGTAATTGTATTGGGCCTTTTTGGTTATGTGTTCAGTTTAGACAGAAAAATTTCCAGGCTGGAAAAAAATAATGATTAGAAGAAATCAGGCTATTTATTGGTTGATCTGAAGTTGGGTTTATTAACCACATTTTTTGGCCTGAATCTCGTTAACATAAACCAACCTAATAACGTAGCACTGTTAATTAGGTTTTAAAGATGAATACAATGTGCTGCAATATAGATACAGATAAAATTTAATGATTGCTCCATATTTAAATTAAACACACAATTATGTCAAATCAACAGTACAGCTTTTTCAAGAGCGTGGAAAAGAGCTTTGATAAAGCAGCGAAATTTACAAAGTGGGATAAAGGGTTGTTAGAACAGATTAAAGCATGTAACAGCATTTACAGCATGCGTTTCCCTGTTAAAATGGACGATGGCCGTATTGAAGTAATTGAAGCTTACAGGGTACAGCACTCACAGCATAAGAGTCCGTGTAAAGGTGGTATCCGTTTCAGTGATGCTGTAAACCAGGATGAAGTAATGGCATTGGCAAGTTTAATGACTTATAAATGCGCTATAGTAAACGTACCTTTTGGTGGTGGTAAAGGTGGTATTAAAATTAATCCGCGTAATTACAGCGCATATGAACTTGAAAAGATTACCCGCCGTTATACAAGCGAACTGGTAAAAAAGAATTTTATAGGCCCCGGTATAGATGTACCGGCTCCTGATTACGGAACCGGAGAAAGAGAAATGGCATGGATAGTAGATACCTATGCTTCATTAAAACCGGGCGAAATAGATGCTGCAGGTTGTGTTACCGGCAAACCCATTTCTCAAGGTGGTGTTCGTGGCAGAAAAGAAGCTACGGGATTAGGTGTATTCTTTGGTATTCGCGAGGTATGCAATATGAAAGATGTTATGCTGAAGCTTGGGTTAGCAACAGGTATAGAAGATAAAAAAGTAGTGGTTCAGGGATTGGGTAATGTGGGCTATCATACAGCGAAATTCTTCCGCGAACATGGTTCAAAAGTTGTAGCAATCGCAGAATTTGAAGGTGCTATTTACAATGCCGATGGTTTGAATGAAGAAGAAATATTTCAACACAGAAAAAAAACGGGTTCTATTTTAAATTTTCCCGGTGCAACAAACTTGGCCAAAAGCTCGGATGCATTGGAATTGGAATGCGATATTTTAATTCCTGCTGCATTAGAAAATGTAATTAACGAAGAAAATGCCCCAAAAGTAAAAGCAAAAATTATAGGGGAGGCTGCTAACGGTCCTCTTACACCTGAAGCAGACGAAATTCTCGCAGCAAAAAATATATTGGTAGTACCCGATATGTATTTAAATGCAGGAGGTGTAACCGTTTCTTATTTTGAATGGTTGAAGAACCTGAGCCATGTTCGTTATGGCAGAATGGAAAAAAGATTCACTGAAAATATGAACAGTCATATTCTTTCTCAAATTGAGGAAGCAAGCGGAAAAAAAGTGAATGAAAAAGAAAAGCAATTTATTTTACATGGCCCGGAAGAAGTAGACCTTGTGCACAGTGGCTTAGAAGAAACAATGATCAGCGCTACAAGGGAAATAATGGAGATATGGAGAGCAAATCCGGATATCCCCGATATGCGAACAGCATCTTATGTAAATGCCATTAATAAAGTAGCAACATCTTATACAGAGTTGGGCATTTTCCCATAACAGCAGGTAGTACTGCAAACACACTGATGAAGGCCCGCACTTGTGCGGGCTTTTTAGTTATTGTTAGTATATTCACTAAACACAATGTGTAATGCAGCGAGTTTCTATTATTATTTTCACAGCTATTTGTTTTATCGGTAAAAGTCAAAATAACCGGTTTATAGATTCTTTGCTCGATAACAGGTTGGTATTGCTGCATCAATATAAGCAACCTCTTGTTGGCAATAAGAGTATCTTTTTAAAAATGGATTTTGGCAAACCTTATTTTACAGATACAACAGGATTGTGCAGGCTTACAGGCAAAGAAATATTATCGGTAGACCTTCTCTTTACAGATTACCCTTCTTCGCAGGATCTAAAGCCATTAAATAAAAGTAGGCTCCATAATTTAATGACTGTCTGCCCTTACTTGTTGCACTACCCAAAAGCGCAATGGAATATCATCAGGCAATTAGACGGAAAAGATCAGGAGAGCGCTTCTAAATTGCTGCATGGTTTTGTAATCAATTACAGGGAACCTGTTTCGATGATACAGCGGGAAGAAGAATTGAACCTGATCAAAACTTTTGATGCATTTGTTGTTGCTTCAGGTAACAAACCAGCCTCCAATCAGCAACCTAAAAAAGTAAACAACTGGTCTGTGATACATGGAGATAAAATGGAAGCTCCCAGGTTTTATAAAGGCCTTCCTATTAAAGCTATATCAAACAAACCCATTAATAAATCGGGCGATACCGATTCTTTGCTCAGGCTTTCCACTCTATACTTAGAAAACATGGCTGTTTTAAACAGGCAGGAGCATTTGCAGTATAGTGGTAAAACAGATAGTGTATATGTGTTGGTGGCCAATGTACAGCGGGCAAAACAGGCAGGCGTACCTGCTAATGCTATAATGAATGATTTCAGGTTGCCAGATTCTTCTTTATGGTATAGCCTTGAAAGGCTGCGTTACAGGAAAATATTAATTGTTGCAGATGTAACATTAAGCATGGCGCAGTACACAGTTCAGTTGTTAAACTGGTTACAAAAATCACCTTATAATAAAGAGGTGAAAATGATTACCTGCTTTAATGATGGAGATGATATGCCGAATGATAAAAAAGTACTTAATGCAACGGGCGGCATTTATGGGGCATATTTTACAAACACGCATGAAGCAGCTATGCTTATTGAAAATACCATGCTAAAGGGCAGTGGAGGTGATACTCCTGAAAATGTTTGTGAAGCTTTAATACGATCAATTGAAATGTGCAGCGATTGTAATGAGGTAATATTGATTGCAGATAATTGGGCAGCAGTAAGAGATATTACATTACTTAATCAGATACATAAACCTGTTCATATTTTTATTTGCGGTGGTGCAACCGGTACGCATATAGATTATATTAACATTGCATACCAGACCAAAGGATCTTTACATTTTGAAAAGGAGGATATTATTGATTTATCGGCTTTGCAAATGGGCATGCTGATAAGAGGTATTGCCTATAAAGTTGGACCTGCCGGCCAGGTAGCACCCATGAAATGATTAGTATATTGGAAGAGTTGTAAGTGCTTCTTTAGTTTGAGTATTTAAACCAAATGTTTCCGTTCCGTTCGTAATGAGCAAATATTTTACAAGCAAAGCCTGGTTATAATTTAACACCTGGTGTACCACTTTTTCTGTTAAGGGTACGTTTGTTTCTTTACATTCAATAATCATCCATGGTTCTCCATTACGATAAACAATAATATCGCAGCGTTTTTTTAAATCATTCAAAACAATTTCTTTCTCTACAGCTATTAAAGAGGCAGGGTAAGCATTGTTCAATAAAAAATGAATAAAGTTTTGGCGCACCCATTCTTCTGGTGTTAACCTAACCCATTGCTTTCTTACAACATCAAAAATTTGCTCTTTACCGTTTTCCTGTTGTATGTTGAATGAAGTAAGGGGTGGATATATTGCTTTGATCATTTTTATCGCTAAAGTTTTCTTATTTTTACGAATGGCTCTCAAAGATAGAAGAGTAATTGAATCATCCTAAACTGCATTAGCTATGAAGACTAAAGAAGAAATTGTAAACAACTGGCTGCCCCGTTATACAGGCGAAAAACTGGAAAGTTTTGGTAAATATATTTTGCTTACCAATTTTAGTAACTATGTAGAAATGTTTGCCAAATGGCATAATGTAAAGGTTGTTGGTAAAGACAGGCCATTTCAATGTGCAACAGCCAATGGTATTACAATTATTAATTTTGGTATGGGCAGCCCTGGTGCTGCTACTGTAATGGATCTTCTTTCTGCTATAGAGCCTGCGGCAGTATTATTTTTAGGTAAGTGCGGCGGATTGAAGAAGAGAAACAAAATAGGCGATCTCATTCTTCCCATAGCAGCCATTCGCGGAGAAGGTACCAGCAACGATTATTTCCCGGCAGAAGTACCGGCCTTACCTGCGTTTGCTTTGCAGAAAGCCATATCAACAACAATAAGAGATTATAAAACTGATTATTGGACAGGTACAGTATATACTACCAACAGGAGGGTTTGGGAGCACGATGAAGATTTTAAAAAGAAACTGCAGGCTGTAAGAGCTTACGCAATAGATATGGAAACAGCCACTATTTTTATGGTTGGTTTTTACAATCATATTCCTACTGGTGCTTTACTGCTGGTAAGCGATTCTCCTATGATTCCGGAAGGAATTAAAACAGAAGCAAGTGATAAAAAAGTAACTGCACAGTTTGTAGAAAGACATCTGAAAATTGGCATCGATTCTTTAAAACAACTTAAGAATAAGGGGCTAACAGTTAGGCATCTTAAGTTTTAACAACAAGCATATATAAAAGTTTAACTACCCTGGTTGGCATAAACTAATCTTTCCATAAAAAGGGGAATAGTATATATGCCAGTAACACCACCATTATATCAAGCCCCGTCATTATTGCAATCATTTGCCACAGGCCTTCCTGCAACACACTATCGAAAGCAATAGACGATATTTTGTGAAGCAACAATAGCTGTGGTATAATTATAGGGAATCCCATAATTGCCATAAGTGCAGCCTGCTGTTGCGCTTTGGCAGCTATTGCTGCGAGGAAAGTAAATACGAGGCTAAGGCTTAGGCCCCCTAATAAAGTGATGCCTATAAAAGTGGTAAAATTATGTAAAGGATTACCCAGCAATAAAGTAAAAACAAAGAGGCTAAGCAGGCTCATAAGTAACATGAGCAGTAAATTAAAGATAAGCTTGGCCATTACAAAATCTACTGGCGATGCAATGGTAAAGAAATACAACATCCTGCCCCTGCTTTCTGCCAAAAAACTTTTAGCAACTGCATTAACACAAATAAACAACTGAATAATCCAGAAAAGTGCATTCCAAACTTCTCCTTCGGGTTGTTTTAAAGAGAGGTATACAACAAATATGGTAGAACACAAGTATAGCAATATGCCGTATAAAGTATATTGTTGGCGGGTTTCCAGCAATATGTCTTTTTTAATTAAAGTGAGAATATGTTTGGTATTCATTATTTTTCTTGACTGCATCTTCTGCAACGAGGTTCGTAAATATCTTTTTCGCCAACAAGCACTTGCCCGCCCTGTTCTGTTTTTCTATAAGAAATATTGGCAATATTGCCACATCTAACACAAATAGCATGCAGTTTGGTAATATAATCGGCCTTTGCCAAAAGATTAGGCATTTGCCCGAAAGGGTTTCCCTGGTAATCCATATCTAAACCGGCTGCAATTACCCTAATTCCTCTTAATGCAAGTGTTTCGCAAACATTGGCTATCTGATCATCAAAAAATTGTGCTTCATCTATTCCTACCACATCTACATCTTGCGCCAGCAATAAAATGGTTTGTGAATTATCTATGGGAGTTGATTGAATGGCATTGGCATCGTGGCTTACAACCTTTGTTTCATCATACCTTATGTCTATGGAAGGTTTAAATATCTCCACTTTCAAATTAGCAATTTTTGCCCTCTTTAAACGACGGATCAATTCTTCTGTTTTGCCGCTGAACATACTGCCGCATATAACTTCTATCCAACCTATTTTTTCTCCTTTAATATGTGGTTCTATAAACATGTGATAAAAACTGAATTAAGTTTAAAAAAGCTTCGTAACTTTAACAACATTAACAATCCCTCAAAAGTATTGTTTCCTATGGAAAGAGTGAGAACTCTTATTAACAAACTTCAGGAGCAGGCTGAACAAAATGTTTCGGCCGATAAAATGTTAGTAACCGCGCAAATGCTACTGGCAGAATTACAAGGTAAACAGACTGCTGTAAAAAACGGGAACATAACTGTTGTAATGCCTAATGTAGCTGCTGCAGAAGCAGCGGTGGTTACAGAACCTGCGCAGGAAACACATAAGCCTGTTAAAAACGGCCATGCAAAAAAAGAAGAACAATCGGGTTGGTTATTCGATCCCGTTACTACGGTGCCTACTCTTATTCACCAAAATATAAAAGAAGAAAAAGAAGTGTTCGAATTGAATGATGTAATTGTTTTTGATGAACCGATTTTGAATTCGAAACTGAAAGAGCATAAAACAGAAGTTGCAGATGTATTACAGGGAACACCTATAAAAGATCTTCGCAAATCGATTGGTGTTAATGACAGGTACCTGATTGTTAATGAACTGTTCAGAGGAGATGAAACAATGTTTGAGAGGAGCCTGAAAACCATTAACGGGTTTACTATTTATCCCGAAGCAGAGTATTGGATACAGCGGGAATTGAAGGTAAAACTAAGCTGGAATGAAAGCAGCGAAGCTGCAAAACTTTTTGATCAGTTTATTAAAAGGCGGTTTTCGTAGAAGTATTCCATAATTTTTTGCGCTGCCCCTGCATGGCTTTTAACAAAATCTCCTGCTTTTTGTGCTGCTGTTCCATATAGTTGCCTGTTTAAAAACAATTCATTCAATTTTATTTCCAGGGAAAGGGCACTATCAATACTAAAGCCACCACCACAACCTATTAAAGCAGTTGCTTCTGCATATTTTTCATACACCGGCCCAAATACAACTGGTTTATAAAAAACGGCTGCTTCTAAAACATTGTGTACACCGTCTTCTCCAAATGCGCCACCAATATAAGCAATGGTAGCATACCTGTATAACCGGCTTAACATACCAATATTATCAATGATTAAAATATTAGTATGCATGCTGCCGGGAAGATGG
This sequence comes from Sphingobacteriia bacterium, assembly GCA_017304675.1. Taxonomy (GTDB): domain Bacteria; phylum Bacteroidota; class Bacteroidia; order Chitinophagales; family Chitinophagaceae; genus CW01. Next base: position 151,428 of record JAFKLS010000020.1, on the reverse strand, counting down.
TTAGTGATTTCGGAAAACAATACGGCATTTTTGTACAAACGTTTACACTCTTTTATTCTTTCAGCGCTAATATCGTGTGGGGCGATAATGAATTTAATTTCCGGATGATTGTTTGCATAATGGCATAGCTCTTCGTCGTCTTCCAGCCAGGTGCTTCCTGCAACAAGAGTATCGTTATGCTCAATGAACTGCTCTATTAATGTAATGGAAGTAAATGAGCCAGCTATTGCCATTACCCTGTCGAATCTTGTATCGCCACTTACCGAAACATTTTTAATATTGATGGAACGAAGTAATGAATCCGAAAATTCATTTTGCAGAAAAAGGTGGTGATAACAACCCAACATTTTTCTGTACAAACCACCATACCACTTAAAAAAAGGCTGGCTTTCTCTAAACACGCCCGATACTAAAAAAACAGGAATGTTTCTTTCTTTGGCAATGGTTAAATAATAATACCAGAACTCGTATTTTACAAATAATGCAATTGCCGGTTTTACGATATTTAAAAAAGAAGCGGCATTTCGTTTGGAATCCATCGGCAGATAAAATACCCAGTCTGCACCATCATAATGTTTTCTAACCTCATATCCCGAAGGGGAGAAGAAAGTTAATAATAACCTGTAAGTGGGGTATTGTTGCTTAAAAGCCTCCAATAAAGGTCTGCCTTGTTCAAACTCTCCGAGAGAAGAGCAATGCATCCACACAACAGGGGCATTGTTTTGTTGAAAAGTTACCCTTAACTTTCTAAAGAGTCCAATCCTTCCTTTTATCCATAAGCCTGCTTTTTGGTTAAAGGGGCTAATGATAAAAGCTATTTTAGGGTATAAAAAAATAAACAGGTTGTATAATAGCTTCACACCGTAAAATTACTCTTAATAAATGGAATATGGCTTGTTGAGAGGTTGATTTTATGTAATGTGTATAGTTCTTAAGAAGCTTTTTTAATGTATTTTCGCCACCACTTAAAAATTGGATATGAAGCCAATACAAATGGTAGATACCAAAACCCAGTATCTTAAAATAAAAGGGGCAGTAGATAGTGCTATTCAGGAAGTTTTCGAGAGTGCGGCTTATATTAACGGAAAAGCTGTGCAGGATTTTACCCATGCTTTAAATAATTATGTAGGATCGAAACATACTATTCCCTGCGCCAATGGAACCGATGCTTTGCAAATAGCTATGATGGCATTGGGTTTACAACCAGGCGATGAAGTAATTACACCCTCTTTTACCTATATAGCCACCACAGAAGTGGTGGCATTGCTTAGGTTAAAACCGGTTTTTGTGGAAGTAGATGCAAAAACTTTTTGCATAGATCCCCAATCATTGCGGCAGGCAATCACACCTAAAACAAAAGCCATTGTTCCTGTTCATTTATACGGACAGGCAGCTCCAATGGAAGAAATTATGCAAATAGCTGCCGAGCATAATTTGTATGTAATTGAAGATAATGCGCAGGCAATAGGTTGCGATTATACTTTCAGCAATGGAACAAAAAAGAAAACCGGATCAATAGGACATATAGGTTGCACCTCTTTTTATCCCAGTAAGAATCTTGGAGCTTTTGGAGATGGAGGAGCAATTTTTACGAATGATGATGTGTTGGCCGAAAAAATGAAAATGATTGCCAATCATGGGCAAAGCAAAAGATATTATCACGATGTGGTAGGCTGCAATTCAAGGTTAGATGCCATACAGGCAGCCGTATTGAATGAAAAATTAAAACATTTGGATGCATACAACGATGCAAGAAGAAATGCAGCAGCTTTTTATAATAAAGCTTTTGCAAATCATCCAAAAATAACAACGCCTTTCGTTGCGTCTTATTCAACACATGTTTATCATCAATACACTATTTTATTGAATGGTGTAGATAGAGATGCGTTGGTGAATTATTTGGCTGAACAAAAAATTCCATCAATGATTTACTATCCAGTTCCCGGCCATAAACAAAAAATGTTTGAAGCATTCGGGTTAGATCAATATCATCTGGAAACAACAGACTGGTTAACCGAAAGAGTAATCTCTTTGCCCATTCATACAGAACTGGATGAAGAACAGTTAACTCATATATCAAGCACTATCCTTAATTTCTTAAAATAAATACTTATGAAAATCGCAGTTGTTGGAACAGGCTATGTTGGCCTTGTATCAGGAACTTGTTTTGCTGAAACGGGTAACCATGTGGTGTGTATAGACATAGATCAAAATAAAGTTGATAAATTATCGAATGGGCAGATTACCATTTACGAGCCGGGGTTGGAAAAAATATTCCTGCGCAATCTTAAAGAAGGCCGTTTAAAATTTACCACCAACCTGGCAGAAGGAGTAGAAGATGCAAAAGTGATCTTCCTTGCCTTGCCAACACCGCCGGGAGAAGATGGCAGTGCAGACCTGAAATATGTTTTAGGAGTTGCAAGAGACTTAGGAAAAATTCTTACAGAATATAAAGTAATTGTAGATAAAAGCACTGTACCTGTTGGTACTGCTGAAAAAGTTAAAAATGCAATCAGCGAAAATTATAAATACGAATTTGATGTTGTGAGTAATCCTGAATTTTTGCGTGAAGGCGTTGCCGTAGATGATTTTATGAAACCGGATAGGGTAGTAATAGGTACATCATCTGAACGAGCAAAGAAAGTAATGAGCGATTTATATGCTCCTTATGTTCGCCAGGGTAATCCGGTAATTTTCATGGATGAAAAAAGTGCGGAGCTAACAAAATATGCTGCTAATTCATTTCTTGCAACAAAAATTTCATTCATGAATGAAATTGCCCAATTGTGTGAAAGGTTAGGTGCCGATGTAGATATGGTGCGCAGGGGCATAGGCAGTGATGAACGTATTGGTAAACGGTTTTTATTCCCCGGTATTGGTTATGGCGGAAGCTGTTTCCCTAAAGATGTACAGGCCCTGGTTAAATCGGCTGAGGAAGTGAATTACGATTTTAAAATATTAAAAGCCGTAGAAGATGTGAATGATGCCCAGAAATTACACCTCGTTCCAAAAATTCAGAAATATTATAATGGTAATTTAAAAGGCAAACATTTTGCATTATGGGGCCTGGCATTTAAACCTAATACAGATGATATTCGCGAAGCACCGGCTTTATACCTGATTGATGCTTTAACGGCAGAAGGGGCAACTATTAGCGCCTATGATCCCGAAGCGATGCCTAATGTTCAAAAATTAGTTGGCAATAAAATAGACTTTGCCGAAAACCAGTACAAAGCCTTAGAGAATGCAGATGCTTTGATTATAGCAACAGAGTGGAGTGAATTTAGAACACCCGATTTTGAAGCAATTGAAAAAAAGATCAAATCAAAAGTTGTTTTTGATGGCAGAAATGTATTTGATGTAAATCAAATGAAAGAATTAGGTTATCATTACGAAAGCATTGGTCGTTCACTCTAAAATAATATTTAATCATGGCAAAGAGAGTACTCATTACAGGAGCAGCAGGTTTTTTAGGTTCTCATTTGTGTGATCGTTTTCTTAAAGAAGGATACGAGGTAGTTGGCATGGATAACCTGATAACCGGGGATCTGAAAAATATTGAACATTTATTCAAGCTGAAAGAATTTGAATTTTATCATCATGATGTTTCCAAATTCATTCATGTGCCAGGACCATTAGATTATATTTTACACTTTGCGTCTCCCGCCAGCCCCATAGATTATTTAAAAATTCCAATTCAAACCCTAAAAGTGGGCTCGTTGGGTATACACAATTGTTTAGGGTTGGCAAAAGAGAAAAATGCAAGGGTACTGATCGCTTCTACAAGCGAAATTTATGGAGACCCTTTAGTGCACCCTCAAAGCGAAGAATACTGGGGCAATGTAAACCCCGTTGGCCCACGAGGCGTTTACGATGAAGCCAAGCGTTTTCAGGAAGCAATGACCATGGCATACCATACTTTTCATGGATTGGAAACAAGAATTGTACGCATTTTTAATACTTATGGTCCGAGGATGCGGTTGAATGACGGAAGAGCCCTTCCTGCTTTTATTGGTCAGGCACTTCGTGGAGAAGACCTTACCGTATTTGGCGATGGTTCGCAAACAAGAAGCTTCTGTTATGTAGATGATTTGATTGAAGGCATTTACAGATTGTTACTGAGTAATTACCATCACCCGGTAAATATTGGCAACCCTAACGAAATATCATTAAAAGATTTTGCAGAAGAAGTATTGAAATTAACCGGCTCTGCTGTAAAAATAACTTATAAGCCTTTACCGGTTGATGATCCCAAACAAAGAAGGCCGGATATTACCAAAGCAAAAGAAATTTTAGGCTGGGAGCCTACTGTAGACAGGGCAGAAGGTTTGCGTAAAACCTACGAATATTTTAAATCGCTTCCAAAGGAAGAGTTGTTTAAGCAACCCAAAGAATTTGAAAGCAGAAAGTAATACTGTTCAATGCTTAATGAATCTATCCGCAATAAACAGGAAAAGCTTGCTGTAATTGGCCTGGGCTATGTTGGCTTGCCTATTGCGTTGGCTTTTGCCAGAAAAGTTTCTGTAATTGCATTCGATATCAATACAGAGCGTATTGCACTGATGCAACAGGGGATAGATCCTAGTCGCCAACTTGATAAAAAGGATTTTGAGCAATGTGATATTGTATTCACAGATTCTTTAAATGAACTGCGTAAAGCAAAATTTTTTATCGTAGCGGTACCAACACCGGTAAATGAACAAAATATTCCTGATCTCAGTTTTGTACTTGCAGCATCTGCAACAGTAGGCAAGGTTATAAAGAAAGGTGATTATGTTGTGTACGAATCAACTGTTTATCCCGGATGTACGGAAGAAGATTGCTTGCCGGTTATTGAACAATTGAGTGGTTTAAAAAATACAACTGACTTTCAATTGGGTTATTCTCCCGAAAGGATTAATCCCGGTGATAAGGTTCACACACTGGAAAATGTGATGAAAGTAGTTGCGGCATCGAACGAAGAATCGTTGAATATTATTGCAGATGTTTATGCTATGGTTGTTGAAGCGGGTATTTACAAAGCTCCTTCCATTAAAGTGGCAGAAGCTGCAAAGATTATTGAAAACACACAGCGGGATTTGAATATAGGGTTGATGAATGAGCTTTCCATTATTTGCGATAAAATGAACATTAATACTTATGATGTGTTGGAAACTGCAGGAACCAAATGGAATTTTCTGAAATTTTCTCCGGGCCTTGTAGGCGGGCATTGCATCGGTGTAGATCCATATTATCTTACTTACAAAGCCAATCATTTAGGCTATACATCCAAGATCATTACTGCCGGTAGATTCATTAACGACAGCATGAGTAAATATGTTGCAGAAAAAGTATTGCAACATGTGTTGGCTAATACAGACAATATCCGATTAGCCAAAATTCTCATCATGGGTGTTACATTTAAAGAAAACGTAACGGATATTAGAAACTCTAAAGTGGTAGATGTAATTAATACACTGAAAAAATATTCTTTGCATATTGAAGTTACAGACACATGTGCCGATATAACTGAACTAAAGCAGGAGTATGGCTTTGGACTGGTTGAAAAAATTGCAGATAATTACGATGCAGTTATCATAGCAGTGCCGCATAAAGAATATGTAGAATTAGACGATGCTTTCTTTTCGTCTATTACAAAACCCCATGCACTAATTGCCGATCTGAAGGGGCTTTATAGAAAGAAAATCGTGAGCCGAAAATACTGGAGCCTTTAGTTGGTTCATTGTTTAATATTAATAGTTAACATTAATGAAACCTTTAGTTGTTGTTACAGGTAAAAATGGCCAGCTTGGCTGGGAATTGGAACAAATACATGCTGATCATTCATCTGAGTTTGATTTTTTATTCATAGGCAGGCAGGAGATGGATCTAAGCAATTCTGTTTCGGTAGAGGCCTTCTTTACAAAATACCAACCCCAATATTTTATCAATTGTGCAGCATATACAGCAGTAGACAAGGCCGAGGCAGATAAAGAAACAGCTTTTTATGTAAATGCTGTCAATGTGGGGTTACTCGCCTCTCTGTGTTTGGTGCACCAGTGCAGGTTTATCAGTTTTTCTACTGATTATGTTTTTGACGGGAATACCCAAACGCCTTACCTGCCTGATGATGCAACCAACCCTTTAAATCAATATGGATTATCTAAAAGGGAAGGAGAAAAGCTGGCATTGCAAAACAACCCTTTATCTGTTATCATCAGAACCTCCTGGGTGTATAGCAGCCACGGTAATAATTTTGTAAAGACCATGTTGCGGTTAATGAACGAAAGACCAGAGATAAAAGTAGTGGCAGATCAAATTGGTGGGCCAACCTATGCAAGAGACCTTGCAGTGGCTGTTATAAAAATTATTGCAGAGATGCATTCTGGCAACCCGCATGCCGGTATATACCATTATTGCAATAGCGGAATCATTTCATGGCACCAATTTGCAGTAGCAATACAACAATTATCCGGACTAAACTGTAAAGTATTGCCCATTACCACCAACGAATATCCTACACCGGCAAAAAGAAGCCATTATTCAGGATTAGATACGTCTAAGATCGTTGCTGATTTTAATGTAATCATAAAACCATGGCAAGAAAGCTTGCAGGAATGCCTCAAATTACTGTTATAGAATTTTCATGAAAAAAATATTGGTCATACTATTCATCCTGTTTTCTTTTCATGGGCCCATATGCTCTCAGTCTAACGAGATATTGCATTTCTCATTCGGGGAAGATGTAAGCATTACGGTTGATTGGCCGGCTCATTTCTTGCCCCGCAAACAAACACAATTAATTCTGTATGCATTGCCCAATGGAAATACAACAGAACAAACAATGGGCAGGAAAACAAAAGATGGGGATGATTGGCATTTCAGTATTCAGCATATAGCTGCTCAAACGAGCTTTGTGAGGAATAAACTACATAATGAAAATATAATTGTTGTTTATTTAGAGAACAACTATAAATCCTGGCCTGCTTATAAAACAAAACACCAGAACTATCATGAGTTAATGAATGCTCTTGTAGACACCATCCCACAGCTATTGCACTTAAAAAAATATTACTATCACTTAAACGGGCATAGTGGTGGCGGCTCCCTGCTACTTGCTTATTTGCAATTCAAAAAAGAAATTCCGCAAAAAATTAGAAGGATCAGTTTCCTGGATAGCGATTACAATTATGATTCCACCTATACTAATAAACTTTTTTCATGGTTGAAAAAATCAACGCACCACTTTTTAACAGTGTTTGCTTATAATGATAGTGTGGTAGTGTTTAATGGCAAGCCATTGGTTAGTGCTCATGGTGGTACCTGGTACAGAAGTAAATGGATGATGAAAGAACTTTCGGAGCATTTCATTTTTTCTGCCATTGCCGCAGATAGTGTAATGCAGTATGCAGCAAATAAAGGCCGTATTCATTTTTTCTTAATTGATAACCCTGAAGGCAAAATTTTTCACACCATGCAGGTAGAAAGGAATGGGTTTATTCATTCAGTGCTTATTGGAACAAAATTTGAAAATATTGGTTATACTTACTGGGGTAAAAAAGCTTACGAACAATATATTCATCCATCATTTTAAAATATAATAACTATGGCTTTAGAAATTGGTAAAAAAGCACCTGGCTTTACATTGGTTGATACGGAAAAGAACCAGGTATCCTTATCTTCTTTTGAGGGAAAGAATGTACTTATCCTGTTTTTCCCAATGGCGTTCACAGGTGTTTGCACCAAAGAATTATGCAGTATCAGAGATAATATTGCCTTGTATAATGCTACCAATGCACAGGTATTGGGTATTAGTGTAGATTCGCCGTTTACACTGGCTAGGTTTAAAGAAGAGCAAGGATTGAATTTTCCTTTATTGAGTGATTTTAATAAAGAGGTTTCTGCATCGTATGGTGCTTTGTACGACACGTTTATCGGCTGGATGAAAGGCGTAAGTAAACGTTCTGCTTTTGTTCTTGATAAAGAGGGCACCGTAAAATATGCTGAAGTATTGGATAGTGCCGGCGATCTGCCCAATTTTGAAGCTATACAGGCAACGTTGGCTCAACTGAATTAATCTTTTAAGTACCCCTATACCAAGGGGTACATTTTTTACGTTTTAATGAAGAAAGATTTTTAATTTAGTGCAACCAATGAGGAGATGAAGAAATTTTACTTTGCATATTTTATCATAATATCCCTGTTTTGCAGTTTTGTAAAATATAACACTCCGTTTATTGGTGATGAACAGGTTCGTACGGTGCAGTGCTACCCTAACCCTGCAACCTCTTATGTAAATTTTGAATTCCCCTCAAATACAGAGAAATCGTCTTATACCATCAGCGTGTACAGCTTTATCGGGAAAAAAATGTCTGAATTATCTGTTAATGCCACCAGGCTTACGGTTACCCTTGAAAATTATACCAGGGGGCTTTATGTGTTTCAGTTAAAAGACCGTAACGGGCAAATTATTGAAAGCGGCAAATTTCAGGTGGTTAAATAAATTGTTTCTGATTGATTTAAATAGTATTAATTAAGCGTAACAAAATCCGGTCGTTTAATAAAAACGCTGTTATACTGAAATCTCAGATCCGTGGTAATGCTAAAAGACCAATTGCTCATATTTATTGTTGTTCTCGGATAGTAGTTTAATCTAAATTCCACCGTACCAAATATCAAAGCTTCATTCCTTGTTCTGAAGCCGCCACTAATGGTAGAAAATAAATCGCCATTAAAAAAATGAGTACCCATTGGTTTTAAATAACAGGTCGTTCCGCCAATAAACGGAGCTACTCCAAACCCAATTACTTTCCAATTACTGTAAAAAACGCTTTCATAATTAAATGTTGCTCTCATGTTGGCGTTATAGTTGGGTATTTCTGCATACGAAGCAATTCCGTAAGAGCTGTTTATTCTTAATGGTTCGTTTAAGAAGATATTATACTGCCCGGCAAGGCTGCCGTTAATGAAATTTCTATGAAACCATTTTTTGTTCAGCTTTTTTAAACTACTGAATGATTCCAGGTAAAAGAGTATGCCAAAATCTTCAAACCGCCCTTCCCTGAAATACCCTCCGGCAGTGAAATTGAAGTTGAAATAATTTTGCTTTTTGCTGAAATAATTTCTTTGCAGGTTGGCACCGGCATAAGGCCGCTGGTAATTGTTTTTGTCGGTCCAGCCTATAATGCCCGATACATTAAACCCTGCTGGCACATCTTCATATTTACCAAAGCCGTAGATATAATTGGTATGGTAATAAGTTTGTTTGAAGAGGGTATAAGACAGTAATGTACTCGTAAGGTTTGCATACTTAAAATTGTATTGCGCTTTATAAATATTGGGGATGTCTGAAAAATTGGTTTGTGCCAAACGAAGCGCAAGAAACGATTTGGGTTTCCTATAGTCAAACTCATGCAATTGTTTTTTTGCCGAAATATTATAACCTGCCCAGCCATCGTAATACTGGTAATTGTATTTATAATCAGAGTTATACAAAGAGTCTGAAACATAGTTATTTTGAGTATATCTTTCCCCCACTTCCAGCGCACCTGTCCATAAATAATAAGGTGTAACCAATGGCAAATCCAGCCTGCTGTAAATGGCTGTTTCCTGCCTTAATCCATTATTAAATGCGTTATTCAAACTCTGGTAACCAATGGTAAAGTTTACAAAGCTCCCTTCAATATTTCTTTTTAAATATTCAACACCCAGGCCAAAAGGAGGATTCCTGTTGGGGTCAGCTAAAGTAGATATTTGCAGCCTGTCGCCATAGCCTGATATATTATCGTCCTGTGCCTGAAAGAACAGGGTATTGCCTGAAGCATCAACAGTACCACTTATAGAAAACAGGTCTTTATAGAGTATTACAACATCTATCGAATCATAATCGTCAGAAATTTCCCTGATAGTGATTTTTGCATCCTGAAGATAAGGTAGCTGCCTTAAGAATCTTTCATTGTCGCCTAACAGGTAAGGGTTTAAGCTATCGCCTTTACGAAAGAATAAATTATTGGTGATGGCATTTTTTCGGGTTACTGTATGCAGTTCGTCGGCAATTCTTGTTAAAGCATTTTTGTTTTTAAAAGACGTGTCGGTTATTGATTGTCCAAAACCAATATTCACTAATTCTACATTCCTGATGATGGCTCCCTTATACAAAACGTAAGGATCTATATTATTGATCAGAACCGGCAGAGAATCTTTTTTATTGTTATTGGGATTGATAGCAATCATCTTACCCAGTTTACCAACCCAGCCCTTTTTATTGGCAAGAAAAAAACTAGTGTCGTATTTGTTTACAGGTATGGTATCTTGTGCCATAACGGTAGCACAATAAAAAAAGGTGAACAACAATATTCCGTACTTTCTATATCTGCCTTTTTTTATCAAAAGAATGGTTTCTCAATTGAAGATAATGTATACTTAAAAAACGATGCACAAAAATAAACCCGTTTCGCAAACAGAAACGGGTTTATATAATTAATTACAGAGCTGAATATTAATACCTGTAATGTTCCGGTTTGAATGGTCCGTTTTGCGGAATACCCAAGTAAGCTGCCTGTTCTGTAGTTAAGGTATCTAATTCAACACCAATTTTCGATAAATGTAAACGAGCAACCTTCTCATCCAAATGTTTAGGTAACACGTATACTTTGTTCTCGTAGTTTTTATGGTTGGTCCATAATTCAATCTGAGCCAAAGTTTGGTTAGAGAAAGAATTACTCATTACAAAACTTGGGTGACCTGTTGCACAGCCTAAATTTACCAAACGACCTTCAGCCAAGATGATAATATCTTTTCCATCAACATTATAAATATCAACTTGTGGTTTAATGGTATCTTTTGTATGACCGTAATTTGTATTCAGCCAGGCGATATCAATTTCAATATCGAAGTGGCCGATGTTACAAACGATGGTTTTATCTTTCATTGCTTTGAAATGCTCACCACGGATAATGTCGCGGCAACCTGTGGTAGTAACAACAATATCAGCTTCTTTTACAGCATTCTCCATTTTCTTCACGGCAAAACCGTCCATTGCAGCTTGTAAAGCACAGATAGGATCTATCTCTGTTACAATCACACGGCAACCGGCACCAGCCAATGAAGCGGCAGAACCTTTACCAACATCACCATAACCTGCAACAACGGCAACCTTACCCGCCAGCATAACATCAGTTGCACGACGGATCGCATCAACCAAACTTTCTTTACAACCGTATTTGTTATCGAATTTAGATTTGGTAACACTATCGTTTACGTTAATGGCAGGAATAGGTAACGTGCCTTTTGCCATCCTTTCATATAAACGGTGAACGCCTGTTGTTGTTTCTTCGCTTAAACCTTTAATATTGGCAATCAGTTCAGGGTATTTATCAAATACGATGTTGGTTAAATCGCCACCATCATCTAAAATCATATTCAAAGGTTTGTCTGCGCCGCCAAAGAACAATGTTTGTTCAATACACCAATCAGCTTCTTCCAATGTTTGCCCTTTCCATGCAAACACACCAATACCAGCAGCAGCAATAGCAGCAGCAGCATGGTCTTGTGTAGAGAAAATGTTACAAGAGCTCCATTTTACTTCTGCACCTAACGCAACCAGGGTTTCAATTAATACTGCAGTTTGAATGGTCATGTGCAAACAACCTGCAACTCTTGCACCTTTCAAAGGTTGAGAAGGGCCGTATTCTGCACGGATAGACATTAAGCCTGGCATTTCTGCTTCTGCAAGGCGAATTTCTTTTCTTCCCCATTTTGCGAGACTAATATCAGCAACCTTATAAGGAAGTGTAAAGTCAATTGTTTTTGTAAGTGTAGACATGGTAATATTTTATGGGGCAAAAGTAATATTTCAGAACAATGTTCCATAATTAATTCAATAAACAGGATAAAATAATAAATAACACTTAATTTACAGAATAAAATATAAAATAAGTATGGCAAAATCAATAAAAAAAGAACAAAACACTATCAATAATATACTGCTCGATGAAATTGATCTTTCTATTTTAAAATTGCTGCAGCAGGATGCTAAAATAACTGTAAAGGAAATTGCCGAAGCAGTTCATTTAAGTACAACCCCCGTTCATGAAAGAATTAAACGAATGGAAAGGAACGGTGTAATTAAACAATATGCAACATTGGTAGACCATACCAAGGTAAAGAAAGGGTTGATGGTGATTTGTTATGTTTCCCTGAAAGAGCACAGCAAAAATGCGGGCACAAAATTTATTAAACACATCATGTCTTTACCGGAGGTAATTGAATGTTATAATATTTCAGGGGAATATGATTTTATGTTGAAAGTGTTGGAAGAGAACATGGATACTTATTACGACTTTCATGTAAACAAACTTAGCCAAAGCGAAAACATCGGTCACGTACAAAGTGTTTTTGTAATGGGTGTAATTAAACAAACACACCAGATAGTATATTAAAAACATTGTATCTTACAAAAAAGATTTAAATGAATCATTTAAGAAGTAATATTTCAACCCTTATAATTGGGCTTTCAGTTGTTATTGCTGCAGCTCTTTTTTCAGGTGCTTACAAATACAAGTTTAAAAGTGAGGAAACCGTTACCGTAACAGGGTTGGCAGAAAAAAATTTCACCAGCGACCTGATTGTTTGGCGTGGAGAATTTTCAAGGAAAGCATTGTCTTTAAAAGATGCATATGGCACCATTAAGGATGATGAGATAAAAATTAAAAACTATCTTAAAGAAAACGGTATTCATACCAATGAAATTGTTTTTTCATCTATCGCCATTAATAAGGAATTTGAAGAGAATTTTGATTCGAAAGGGAATAGAAGCGGATCTACATTTACAGGATATAAACTAAGTGAACAAGTAACTGTTGAATCAAAAGCAATTGATACGGTGGAGAAGGTATCCAGAGAGATTACGAGGCTGATTGAGAACGGAATTGAAATCAACTCTATGCAACCTGCTTATTTTTATACTAAACTGTCTGAATTGAAGATAGACCTGTTGGCAAAAGCCAGCGCAGATGCGAAGAAGAGAGCTGAAACCATTGCTTCCAATTCGGGCAGCAGCTTAAGCAATATTAAGCGTGCTAATATGGGCGTATTTCAGATTACAGGCCAAAATAGCACAGAAGATTTTTCTGAAGGCGGTACTTTTAATACATCTTCTAAAAACAAAAAAGCATCTATCACCATACGGATAGATTATACCCTGCATTGATAACGAAATAATAATATTATACAGTACTATTGCATTTATGTTTCATTTATTTGCGATAGGCGGTATAGGATTATTGGTTAGTTTTTTAGGGCAACTGCCTTTGGGTACCATGAGCATTACAGCAGCACAGATTTCAGTAGAAGAAAGTTTTAGAAATGCATGGAAATATTCGTTGGGGGTGGCATTGATAGAAATTATTTACCTGCGGCTTATTTTAGGTGGTGTTGATTGGATTGTACAACACAAAAAACTCTTTTTTATACTGGGGTGGGTAACAGTAGTATTCTTCTTTGTATTGGGTATTGCCAGTTTTGTAACAGCATTGCAGCAAAAAGGGGAGAAGAAAGCGTTGTTATTGAATAACAGGTTACATCGTTTTTGGTTAGGCATTACTATGAGTGCCTTAAATCCTGCACAAATACCTTTCTGGTTTATCTGGAGCACTTATCTTATTCAACTGAATGTGCTTTCTACCGGGTTTAATGAATTCAATGTATTTACTATAGGTTGTGGTGCCGGAACTATAATGGGGCTGGCAGTATATATGTATGGTGGCAATTGGCTGGTTAGAAAATTTCGTGCAGGCACAAAAATTTTAAATATTATTATGAGTGTTATTTTTATGATTGCCGCCGCCGCCCAGGCCTACAGAATGGTATCGGGGAATTTTGTTTAATAAAAATGAAAGGCCAGATAAGAGAAATATTTTTGTTTTTCAATACTGCCTGCCTGTTATTCAGCACTCCACTGATCTCTTTCATCAGGAGAAAATTTCCAGGGTGCAAAATTGTTTTCTATGTTGCTGAAAGTGCTATTCCATTCCTGCGGGGCATTACTTTCTTCCATGATTAGGTATCTTCTCATTTGCAAAATAATATCAAGAGGGGAAATACTAACAGGGCATTCTTCCACACATGCGTTACAAGTTGTGCATGCTCTCAATTCTTCAACAGAAATATAGTTATGTAATAAGCTTTTGTTGTCTTCACTAAACGTTTTGTTGCAATTAATGTTTCGCCCAACTTCTTCTAAACGGTCTCTTGTTTTCATCATAATGGCACGGGGGCTTAATAATTTGCCTGTGCTGTTTGCCGGGCAGGCGGCAGTGCATCTGCCACATTCGGTGCAGCTATAGCTGTCTAACAAGTTTTTCCAGCTCAGGTCGAATACATCTTTTGCTCCAAATTTTTTGTGAGGGCTTTCTTCTGTAACCGATGGTGCTAATTCAGGCTGCATGGCATAAAGTACTTCTTTCTGAATGTCTGGCATATTGGTCATTTTTCCCTGTGGTTGCAACCTCGCATAATAAGCGTTCGGGAAAGCCAGTATAATATGCAAATGTTTACTGTAAGGCAAATAATTTAAAAAAGCAAGTATGCCTGCAATGTGTAACCACCAACAGATTCTTTCAAACCAAACCAGTGTTTCATTGCTGAAGTGCTGTAAAATAAAATGAAAGTTAGATGAAACAAAGAAATTGCCGGTAAGTGTTTCTCCGTAATGCCCGTAAGCCCTGCTTTGCAGCATGGTATCGCATGCATTCATTTTTAAAAAAAGAAGCATTAATACAATTTCAGTGAATAAAATATAATTGGCATCGCTTCTCGGCCAGCCGTTAAGATCTTTGCTAATGAACCTTTTTAATTTGATAATATTCCTTCTTACTAAGAAAGCGATACACACTATTATTACTAAGGTTGCGAGTATTTCAAAAGCGTTAATAAGGAGAATATACGCATTACCTAAAGGTTTGGCAAATAAACGGTGAGTGCCCAAGATGCCATCTAACACAATTTCCAGTACTTCAATATTGATAATAATAAACCCTGCGTATACCACGAAATGCATTACTGCTACCAATGGATTTTTAAACATTTTCTTTTGGCCGAAAGCCAATAACAAAACATTCTTCAGGCGCTGCTTTTTTTCATCGCTCAGGTTCTCATCCCTGCCCAATAGAATATTCCGTTTAATTTCACCCGCTTTTTTGCTGAATAAATAAATGGCAATGATGAATAAAACGATAAAAGCAAGCTGTGGTAAATACTGCATAACTGGTACTTGTTCTGCTAAGATAGGAGATAAGTTGTTTTAATGAACGACCAGCCGAATGGATAACTTGTTATATTTACGTTGAAATAGAAAGCAACAATAGTGAGTAAAAATTATATTTTAGATAAACATCAGGCAAACAGTAAACTTCAGCGCCTGGCATTAGAAGTAGCTGAAAATTTAGAAGGTGAGAACACGCCGTTAATTATTATCGGCATCAGAAATAGTGGTATGGTAATAGCAGAAAAAATAGGCAGTTTCTTAAAAGATTACCTGCCTATGCCAACACAAATCATCTCTATGAGTTTTGATAAACACTTACCCCGAGAGATTGAATTAGGTGATATGGTTGATTTTAATGATAAAAATATTTTGATTGTTGATGATGTTACCAATAGCGGCAAAACCCTGTTATACGCATTAAAACCATTGCTCAACCAACATCCAAAACGTATAC
The DNA here is from genome assembly GCA_017304675.1 of Sphingobacteriia bacterium. GTDB lineage: Bacteria > Bacteroidota > Bacteroidia > Chitinophagales > Chitinophagaceae > CW01. The sequence continues at coordinate 135,730 of JAFKLS010000020.1, read as the reverse complement.
AGACTCTTGTTTTGGTAGAAAGAATGCATAAACTTTTTCCTGTTAAGCCAGATTATGTAGGTTTATCTGTTGCCACTACATTGCAAGACATGATTGTTGTAGAAGTAGAGCATAACGAAGTAAAAGGAGCTTATATTAATTAAGCACTGCATTTGTTTCCTGGGCATAAACATCTATATTACTGTAATCTTTTATCTCGTTGTACAAAGTGTCTCTTTCAATGGGTTGCCTTTTTACCTGTTTAATAAGTGTAACCAGTTCTGCCGTATTCATGGAAGGAGATTGTTCTTCGCTGCCGGCCATACTGTAAATTTTAGTGGTATCATCAATGGTGCCGTCAAGATCGTTTACACCAAAACTTAATGTTAACTGGGCATTTTGTCTGCCAAGCATAGGCCAGTAGGCTTTCAGGTGCGGGAAATTATCCATATACAATCTCGCTACAGCATACATTTTAAGATCTTCTACCACAGAGCTTTCAGAAACATGGCTCATTGCATTGTCTTTATTCCTGAATTTTAAAGGAATAAAAGTATTGAAGCCGCCTGTTTCGTCTTGCAACTGCCTTAATTTTTCCATATGATCAACCCTGTGCCAATATTGTTCAATATGCCCGAATAACATAGTAGCATTGCTATGCATGCCTAATTGATGGGCCGTTTTGTGAATGGCCAGCCAGCCGTCGGCATCTACTTTGTCTTCACAAATCTGTTTTCTTATATCAGGATGAAATATTTCAGCGCCTCCGCCTGGTAAAGACTGTAATCCTGCATCTTTCAACATTTGTAATCCTTCTGTAATGCTCAATTTTGCTTTACGGAACATATAGTCCAATTCAACGGGTGTAAACCCTTTTAAATGCAGGTCTGGCCTGTGTTCATGAATGGTTTTTAATAGTTCACAAAAAAACTGAAGGGTCATTTTAGGATGCACGCCTCCAACAATATGTACTTCTGTTACAGGCTGTCCATCGTATTTCTTAACAATATTCAGCATATCATCAATCGTTAATTCCCATCCTTCTTCTTTATGTGCATATAGGCGGGAGTACGAGCAAAACTTGCAATCGAAAACACAAACGTTGGTAGGTTCAATGTGAAAGTTTCTGTTGAAATATGTTTTATGACCATGTTTTTCTTCCCTTACCCAGTTGGCTAAAGCACCAAGGAAGGCAAGAGTGCCTTTTTCGAAAAGATATACCCCATCTTCCTGGTTGATTCTTTGTTTGTTCAGTATCTTCTCTCCAATATTTTTCAGTTGCCTGTCTGATGTATATTCTATAGCCTGATGAACATTTTTATAAGGTGCGGTCATAATCAATTTTTTGCCGTGCAAAGATATTGATACAGGCAGTTAAAAACATGATTAACGGCAGAAAAGAAATTGTTAAACGAAAGGTTATTGAATAATTTTTTTATCCCATTAAAATACCGGCAAGGGTAGCAGAAAGATACGATGCCAGGGTACCGCATAGTAATGCCTTTAACCCAAGTTTTGCCAGGTCTGCCCTGCGGGTAGGGGCTAATTCTCCAATACCGCCTATCTGCATGCCTACGCTGCTGAAGTTGGCAAAACCGCAAATAGCTATGCTAACAATCAACAATCCTTTTTCTGTTAAAATAGGTACTGTTTTTTGCGTTAAACTGCTGAATGCAACAAATTCATTAATGGTTAATTTTTGACCAAGCAGTGTAGCCGCATTACCAACATCGCTTGATGGAATACCCATTGCCCAGGCCATTGGATAAAATAATTTACCAAATATCCAGTTTAAACTTAAGTTAAGATCTGGATTGAAGATGTGGCCTATTTTAAAAAGCCCCCAATCTACAAACGCTATTAATGCCAGAAAACCAATAATCATGGCAATTACATTAATACCAATCTTCATACCGTCTCCGGCGCCATGCGAAATTGCATCTATTATATTGCTGTAAGGGCTTTTCACTTCCAGCTTTACTTTACCCATGGTTTGGCTTTCTTCGGTTTCAGGAAAAACGATTTTTGAAATAACCAGGGCTCCGGGCGCTGCCATTAAACTTGCTGTTAACAAAGTAGGAGCAAGATTTAGGCCTGCTTTCTCACCCATAGCTGCGTATACCACTAAAATACCACCTGCAATACAGGCAAGGCTTCCACTCATGCTGGCCAGTAACTCGCTTCTTGTCATAGTGCTCAAGTATGGCCTTATCATTACTTGTGCCTCTACCTGTCCTACAAAGGCACTGGCTACATTGCTTAATGCTTCTGCGCCGCTTACCCGCATAACAAAATTCATTGCTTTTGCAATGATGGAAACAATCCATTGCATGATACTGAAATGATATAATATGGCAACCAGCACGCAAACTAAAATAATGGTTGATACTACATTGAATGCAAAAACAAAAGAAGAAGGGGTTCTGTAATCAACTGCCCCGCCCGAGCCAACTGTTGCAATGCCGCCATATACAAAGTCGGCACCCTGCTTAGAAAACTCTTCAATCTTCTTCATACCATGCCCCAGCTTTTCAAAAAACCATCTAACCGGTCCAACTTTTAATACAAGAATAGCAATGAATACTTGCAGCGTGATACCGCTAATTACTAGCCTGTAGTTGATTCTTTTTTTGTTATTCGAGAAGAGATAGGCAATACTTAATATAAGTGCAATACCAATTAAACCTTGAAATCTTTGCATAGCAATGGTTGACTGTTAGTAAAGTGGGTGAAGATAATTAAATTTTAAACTAGATTTAATTTACTTCAAGTTTCGTGATAGTAAGTTACTAATTGTGCCCCCAGGTTTTGGTGAAATGTAGTTTTTTTATGATTTCTGTTTTAAAATTCCAGGGGGGAGGGTTGCAATAATATCGGGCCGGTTATCATTTAAATGATCTCTGCATACTACCGGAACATGGCTTTGTAATAAGTACTTGCCTGTTTGCTAGCGGGGTATCTGTGAAATATACAAATACTCACCCTGTTATAAATGAAAAATTTTTAAGAAACTTGTAGTTCTTATAAAAATATGAAAGGAAGCCTTTTAAACAGGCTTCCTTTTGTTATGAAAGTTAAATATGGGCCTGTATCTTCTTATCTAAAACACTTTTAGGAACAGCACCTATTTGTTTATCAACAACCTGGCCGTTTTTAATAAACAAAATGGCAGGTATAGAAGTAATTCCGTAATTAACACTCACATTGGGGTTATGGTCTACGTTTACTTTACCTACATTTACCTTGCCTGCATAGTCTTTGCTCAATTCTTCAATTACAGGGCCTATAGCACGACAAGGGCCGCACCATTCTGCCCAAAAATCAATAACACTTAATTTATCGCTTTCCAGTACTGCAGACTGGAAGTTCGCATCTGTGAATTCTAAAGCCATGATTTAAATTTTAAAAGTTAATTTTTTTTATTATATTTAAATGATGATAACCAATAACCGTTTATCAAATTTAGCTCCATCCATGATTTATGAATATTTGACTTTTCCACTACTGTTATTAATGACGGAACAACTTTTATTTCCTGACAACGAGGCATAAAGTTTATTCCTTAAATTGCATCATATCAAAAAGCATCCATGAGAAAAAATATCCTAATCCTTTTTGTACTGGGCATATTTGCTTCCTGTAACCTCATTTTAGGTGAGCATATCCAGGGCAATGGAAACTATACCACGGAAACCAGAAATATTTCATCTGCTCAAAAGATAAAATTAGCCGGTGATTTTGATGTGGATATTACGCAATCCGATAATACTTCCTTGTCTGTTGATGCAGATGCAAATCTTCTGCCCTATATAGAAATTTTTAATGAAGACGGCTGGTTGGTGGTGAGAGCAAAAGAACATGCCAATTTAGATTCTAAAAAAGGAATAAAAATACACATAACAACCCCTGTTTTACAAGCCTGTAAAATAGCTGGCAGTGGTAATATAGCCGGCAAGGGCAAATTTACAGGAGGAGATCATTTAGAATTGGCCATTGCCGGTTCCGGTGATATTAACCTTGATGTGAATACACCTTCTGTAAAAGGAGATATAGCTGGTAGCGGGAATGTGATATTAAATGGAGAAACCCGTAGCGAGGTAGTTAAAATTGCAGGTAACGGAGATTGGAAAACAGAGAACCTGAAAGCAGAAAATGTGGAAATACATATAGCTGGTAGTGGTAATGTGCATGTTTTTGCCGATAATAAACTCAGCGTGCATGTTGCAGGCTCTGGGGATGTATATTATAAAGGAAACCCTACAATAGATCAGCACATTGCCGGCTCAGGAAATATTAAAAAAATAAATTAATAACTTTCATTTCACCCTATACAACCGTTTATGGAAAACAACTATAAGATATTGCTGGCAGAAGATGAGCCTAAACTAAGTGCCACCATTAAAGAAGAGTTACAAAGACTGGGCTTTAAAACAGATGTTGCTTCCGATGGCTTGGAAGCAGAAGAGCTTTTTTCCAAGAAAAACTATTCACTTGTTTTACTGGATATTAACTTGCCATATAAGAATGGTTTTTCTCTCTGCAAAACCTTCAGGGGCTTAAATAATGAAGTGCCCATTATTATGCTTACGGCATTGGGCGAAATACAAAGTAAAATGGATGCCTTTAAACTGGGGGCCGATGACTATTTGGTAAAACCTTTTCACCTGGAAGAATTGCATGCCAGAATAAAAGTAGCACTGAAAAGAACAAAACACGATGAAGAGAATGCCAATATTTTGTCGATTAATGATTTAACGATCGACTTTAAAACGAAAACAGTAAAGCGTGCTGATAAAGAAATACCCTTAACAGCCAAAGAGTTTGCCTTATTAAACCTTTTGGTAAAAAATAGAGGTAAAGTAATTTCTAAACAGGAAATTTTAGAGAAAGTATGGGATTTAAGCTTTGATACAGGCACCAACACAATTGAAGTATATATCAGTTTCTTGAGGAACAAAATTGATAAACCTTTTGATGAAAAGCTGATCAGTACAAAGCCTGGCTTTGGTTATTTTATTAAATAATCAACATGAACTTCAAACTCAGATTTGCACTGCTATTTACTGTTTTTGTTGCCATTGTTCTTTCTGTTTGCAGTATAACCATTTTTTTGCTATATGCCAATTACAGAGAAACCGACTTTTACGATAGGGTAAAACTGGAGGGGAATGCTTTTTACGATTTTACAATCCGCTTTCCCAATAAGAAAGATGCAGTGGTTGAAAAAATTACCCAGGGCTTGCTTACCAACACGCTATACGATGAGTGCATTGCCATATTGAACGAGAAAGGGGAGCTGGTAGATAAATTGCCGGATACCATGCACTTCAGGAACGATGCACCGTATTTGTCTAAGATTAATAAAGTAAAAGAGCTGCATTATCAGGAAAATACACGCCAGTTTGTATGTATCTATATGCCAGACACGAAATATTATGTTATTGCTTCGGGTATAGATATAGTGGGCTTTGGAAAAATGGATAACCTGAAACTGATATTGCTATTCGTATTTCTTGGTGGGGTGGCAGCCAGTGCATTGTTTTCTTTTCTATTTGTAAACCAGGCCTTTCAGCCTTTGGCTAAGCTCAGTGCTCAAATGCAAAAAACTACAGAACTTAATCTAACAGACCGCCTTCCGGAAAAAAACACAAAAGACGAGTTATACAGGATCACAAAGTATTTTAATGAAATGCTGCAAAGGCTTAACAATGCATTTGAGCTGCAAAAAAACTTTGTTCAATATGCCTCACATGAATTAAGAACACCTTTGGCCGTAATGCTTTCACAAACAGAATCGGCCTTAAATAAAAACCTGTCGCAGGAAGATTTTCAAAAAGTGCTTAACTCTTTAAAAGAAGAACAATTAAACCTTATTGAACTAACAAACTCGCTATTGCTATTGTCTCAATATGAGAAGCTTCAATACTCTTTTCAACTGCCGGCGGTAAGAATAGATGAGGTGGTTTTTGAGGCGATTGAAATGGCTAAGAAAAGTTTTACAAACATTGAGGTCCGGTTCAACTTCCTGAGCTTTCCCGAAAAAGAAGAGTATCTATCTATTAAAGGAAACGACGCTTTATTAAAAGCGGCTTTCTTTAATCTTATTAAGAATGCCTATCTATATAGCACCAATAAGCAGGTACTGATTGAAATGAAGGCGCAGGCACATGAAATATTCTTAACATTCGATAACGAAGGGGAGTTGATTTCGGGAAAAGAAATAAAAAGTGTGATGATGCCTTTTTTCAGAAGTCATAACTCTTCAAAAATAAAAGGCTATGGTCTGGGGTTGGCCCTGGTTAAGAAAATTATAGAAATACATCACGGAGAAATTCAGTACAAACCTGTTCCCCCAATCACCAACAGGTTTGTAGTGTCATTCAGCAAATAAAAAAATCCCGTGCAAACGAATTAGCACAGGATGAATATGTTAAATGCCTTCAATTAAAAATCAGGCTTTATTTTTAGCTAATTTAGACTTTAAGTTAGCGGCTTTATTTTTGTGAATTACACCACGTTTCGCCAATTTGTCAATCATAGAGGCAACCTCAGGTAATTTCTCATCATAAGCCTTTTTTTCAGTAATAGCTTTTAAATCCCTGATGGCATTACGAGTGGTTTTACCATAGTATTTATTTCTGTCTCTACGTTTCGCCGCTTGCCTGGTATCTTTTTTAGTAGCTGAATGATTTGCCATTAATTTCCTTTTTTGGGACGGCAAAGGTAATGGTAACAAAATAAAAATGCAAATTTATTCCAAAAAAATCCTGAAAGCTACCATCATCTCTGTTAAGAAAAACTTTCTTTTCCTATTAAATGCCCCAAAATCAATACTAATTATCATTGCAAAGCCCGATATTTGCAAACCCGTTTAACGTGTTAACTTACTATATCAATGAAGGATTTCTCGTATATAACCCATTCGCATCCAGCTTATATTGAAAGTTTATATAAAGAGTTTATTGCCAACCCGGATGCGGTTGACCCTGATCTGAAAAAATTTTTTGAAGGGTTCGATTTTGCCATAACCAATAACATAGCAGGAGGGCAGGCAGGTAAAACTGCCGGAGATAGCAACACTTCTGGCGTTGATTGGCTAAAAGAAATCGCCGTATACCGATTAATAGTTGGATACCGCAATAAAGGCCATCTTATTGCTACAACCAATCCTATCAGAACCAGAAAAGACAGGGGCGCAAACCTGAATCTTGAATTCTTCGGATTATCTGACGCAGACCTGAATACAGAGTTTGAAGCAGGTAACTTCTTAGGCTTGGGAAAAACATCCCTTAAAAATATACAGGCTCACTTGCAAAAATGCTATGCAAGCCATGTTGGTGTTGAGTTTAAATATATTAGCGATCAGAAAAAAATAGATTGGCTAACCAATGCTATAGAAAAGAAATTTTATCAGCCACTGCCCCTTAAACAAAAAAAACGTATTCTTCAAAAACTCAACGAGGGGGTGATTTTTGAAAAATTCCTGCATACCAAATATATTGGCCAGAAAAGATTTTCGCTGGAAGGGGGAGAAACCACTATTGCAGCCTTGGATGCCATTATTAACACGGCTGCCAATAACCATGTAGAAGAAGTGGTGATAGGAATGGCACATAGAGGCAGGTTAAACGTGCTGGCAAATGTTATGGGTAAAACATATGAGCAGATATTCAGTGAGTTTGAAGGAACAGCCAAAGTAGATCAAACGATGGGCAGTGGTGATGTAAAATACCATATGGGATATGGAAGTGATGTTGTAACGTCTGACGATAAAAATATACACCTGAAATTAATGCCCAACCCTTCGCATCTTGAAGCTGTAAACCCGGTGGTGCTGGGTTTTGCAAGAAGCAAGGCTGATGTGATGTATGGTAGTGATTACGATAAAATACTTCCTGTCTTAATTCATGGAGATGCTTCTGTAGCGGGTCAGGGTATTGTATACGAAGTATTACAAATGTGTAAGCTTTATGGTTATTATACAGGAGGAACCATGCACTTTGTAATCAACAATCAAATAGGTTTTACAACAGATTTTGATGATGCAAGAAGCGCAGACTACTGTACATCTGTGGCTGCAATGGTGCAAGCACCTGTATTTCATGTGAATGGAGATGATGCAGAAGCCGTAGTAAAGATTGCAGAAATAGCTACAGCTTACCGCCAGGAATTTAATAGCGATATCTTCATTGATATGGTCTGTTATCGTCGTCATGGACATAATGAAGGCGACGATCCTAAATATACGCAACCGCAGCTGTATGCTTTGATTGATAAACATCCTAATCCCAGGGAAGTATATACCAAATACCTGATAGAAAATGGTGAGTCTGATGCACAAGACCTAGCGAAAGAAATGGAGAAAAAATTCTGGGCCGATCTGCAGGAACGCCTCGATGAAATAAAGCAACACCCATTGCCATATAAATATCAGCCGCCGGAACTTGCCTGGAAAAAATTAAGAAGAGCAACAGAAGAAGACTTTATCCAATCCCCAGAAACTGCTATTCCGGAAGAACGCTTTAGAAAACTATTCAATGGTATTATGAAGTGGCCTGATGGCTTTAAACCGTTGAAAAAAGTGGAGAAATTGCTGGCGGAAAAAATAAAATTGCTTCAAACAGAAAATAAAATAGACTGGGCTACGGGCGAATTATTGGCATACGCCTCAATTATTACTGAAGGAAAAGTGGTTAGAATGAGCGGGCAGGATGTTAAAAGAGGCACTTTCTCTCATCGTCATGCAGTATTGAGAGATGAAGAAACCAATAAAGGTTATAACAGGTTAAAGTATTTGGAAGAGGGCCAACAAAAATTCAGGATTTATAATTCATTGTTAAGTGAATATGCCGTACTTGGTTTTGAATACGGGTACTCTTTAGCTAATCCGGATGCACTGGTACTGTGGGAAGCACAGTTTGGCGATTTTAGCAATGGTGCTCAAACGATGATTGACCAGTTCATATCTGCCGGGGAGCAGAAATGGAACAGAATGAATGGTGTAGTAATGTTATTACCCCATGGCTATGAAGGGCAGGGTCCTGAACATAGCAGTGCAAGGCTGGAAAGATATTTGCAGATGTGTGCCGAATTGAATATGGTGATCACTAATATTACTACGTCGGCAAACCTGTTTCATGTAATGAGAAGGCAGGTAGCATGGCCTTTTAGAAAACCGCTGATTAACTTTTCGCCTAAGGCCAACTTACGTTACCCGGGTAGCTATAGCCATATCAGTGAATTTACTGCCGGAGGGTTTAAAGAAGTAATAGACGATTTGTTTATAGAGAATGCAGGTAATGTAAAAAAAGTATTGTTCTGTAGCGGTAAAATTGCTTTTGAGTTAATAGAGAAACAACAGAAAGAAAACAGGAAAGATGTAGCAGTGGTTCGCTTAGAACAATTATATCCTTTACCCCAGAAACAACTGGATGCTTTGTACAAAAAATACGGCAAAGCTGCTTGGTTCTGGGTGCAGGAAGAACCATTAAACATGGGAGCAGCCTCCTTTCTTAAAATGAATTTGAAGAATATCAATTTCGGTATCATTAGCAGAAATGCAAGTGCAGCAACTGCCACCGGTTATGCAAAAGTGCATGCACAGGAGCAGGCTGAAATTATAGAAACAGCATTTAGTATTTAAAAATATTTAAAACAAATTTCTCCTGTTAGGGAGTAGGAGGTAATATGATTGAAATTAAAGTTCCAACAGTTGGAGAATCCATCAGTGAAGTAACACTGTTGAAATGGACTAAAAAAGATGGTGATTATGTGGAGCGTGATGAAGTGATTGCAGAATTGGAAAGTGAAAAAGCAACATTTGAAGTGAATGCTGAACAGGCAGGCATTCTGAAAACACTGGCGGCAGAAGGCGATACAATTTTGATTGGAAGTATCCTTGCACAAATAGATGAAACAGCCGAAAAACCGGCTGCAAGTGCTGTTTTGCCTGTTGCAGATAAGGCAGAAAAATCTTCCCCTTCGGCAAACAAAGAGCAAATTGTAAGCCAGGCTCCGGTTACAGCAGTAGCGAACGATGTTAAAGCAACCCCTGTTGCCAGCGCCATTATTGCCGATAAAAAAATAGATGTTAAAAAAATAGAACCCACAGGTTTTGGGGGCAAAATATTAAAGAATGATGTGCTGGATGCTCTGGCAAACCCCGGTAAAAAATCTTTCGATGGCGGCGAGTTATTCGGAAGAAATGTTCGCAGGGAAAGAATGAGCAACCTGCGTAAAACCATTAGCCGCAGGTTGGTTGAAGCGAAGAATACAACGGCCATGTTAACCACTTTTAACGAGGTGGATATGACTGCCATTATGGAAATCCGTAAAGCACATAAAGATAAATTTAAAGAAACGCATGGCGTTAATCTTGGTTTTATGAGCTTCTTTGCCAAAGCATGTGCTATTGCTTTAAACGAATGGCCTGCTGTAAATGCATTCATAGATGGAGATGAATTGGTTTATCACGATTATGCCGATATTTCTATTGCTGTGAGCACGCCTAGAGGCCTTACAGTTCCTGTAATTAGAAATGTAGAAAGCCTGGGTATGGCCGATATTGAAAAGAAAGTGCTTGAACTGGCAGGCAAGGCCAGAGATAGCAAATTAACTGCAGACGAATTAACAGGAGGTACTTTTACCATTACAAATGGTGGCGTATTTGGTAGTTTAATGAGCACGCCCATTATCAATATTCCGCAAAGCGCAATTTTAGGCATGCATAAAATTCAGGAAAGGCCTATGGCTGTAAATGGTAAAGTAGAAGTGAGGCCGATGATGTATCTGGCTTTAAGCTACGATCACAGGATCATAGACGGTAGAGAAAGCGTAAGTTTTCTGGTAAGAGTAAAAGAGCTATTAGAAAACCCTTCGTTGCTGCTGATAGGTAAAGACCCTGTAAAAGCATTATTAGAATTATAAATAAATAAATTTGGGTATATTAAGGATGCAGCTTATTTTTAGTTGCATCCTTTTTTTATGAGAATACAATCTAAACTACCTGCAATTATCAGTATTATCATTGTATTGTATGCCTGCCAGGGCACTTATACAATACCGGGGTATGTTCCGCCGCCGGCTACTTCGCCTTCGGGTAATAATTCTTCCGGATCATTATTGTTAAAAACAGTAATGCTTCACGGCGCAGATACAAACGATGTGGCAACATATACCTATAACAGCAATAACCAGTTGTTAACATTGTATGCGGTTGCTTATAGCCCCGGCCAGAAACAGGCCACCAGCTATGTGATAACAAGGGATGCAGCCGGTAAGATTACACAATACAGCAAACAAACAACCGTAAACGGACTGGCATCCGGAGCACCGGTTATCCATTATATACATTATCCTTCAGGCTCTAATAATTTTGATTATGCCATAAGCAGTTCGGTGGCGAATGGCACTGTTATAAAAGACAGCACTATTTATACATTTGTGAATGACCTGGTTTCTAAAGGGGTTGATTATATGTCGTTTGGCGGGGCTTTTGCCAAAACATCTACTTATGAATACAGCTACGATGCTAATGGTAATAATACTCAGATTAAACTAACAATTGAAGGTAACCTGCAAAGGGTTGTAAACTATATGTTTACTTATGATAACAATAACGCTTCTATGAAGTGGAATAATGACAATGTGTTGTTGACGGGGTATGGTCCAGCTAAAAATAATTATCTAACTACTTCTGTCGGCGAAGCCAATCCAACCCCTTCATCTTTTAAACTGAACGCCACATATTCATACACTTATGCAGCCTCGGGTTACCCTTCTAAGGGAACATCTACTGTAATTACCAAAAACCCGGATTCAACAATGAATTACAGCTCTTATTATTTTTACAAATAAAAGAGTATAGAGTTGTTTATTAAAAAACATTTTGAATCAGCAATTGTCATCCTGCAAGAAGATAACGGAAAACTGCCTTTAGCCCATTTCTTAAAGCAGTATTTTGCACAATATAAAAAGTATGGCAGCAGGGATAGAAAGCAGATAACACATTTATGTTATTGTTTTTACCGTTTAGGTAAATCTTTGCCCGGTCTTGCAATAGAAGAAAAATTAAAAATTGCAATTTATTTGTGCAATAACAATGCAAATGCTTGGCAGGTATTGTTTGATGATACTTGGAACGAATGGAGTGAAAATTTGCATGAAAGGATCTCATTCGTTCAAAAAAAATATCCTTTTTCAATAACAGGTATTTTTCCATGGAAAGATGAATTGAGTGGAGCCGTTGATGTACCTGTATTTATTGAAAGCCATTTGGTTCAGCCTGATTTGTTTTTAAGAATAAGGCCCGATAAATTAAAAACTGTTTCTGAAAAATTGAACCATGCACAGATTAGCTATAATAAATTGTCTGAAACCTGCTTGCAATTACCCAACAATACAAAAATTGAAACGGTTTTAAATATTGATGAAGAAGTGGTTGTACAGGATTATTCTTCGCAAAGAATTGTAGAATTTTTAAAACTTATCACTTATAACTCATCACTTATAACGCTGTGGGATTGTTGCGCCGCCAGCGGTGGTAAATCAATTTTAGCAAAGGATGTTCTAAGCGATATTGACTTAACGGTAAGCGATGTGAGGAGTTCTATACTGAAGAACTTACAGGAACGTTTTGCAAAAGCAGGAATTAAAAAGTATCATTCGTTTGTGACGGATTTGGCTGAAGTCAAAAGTCAAAAGTTAAAAGCCAAAAATAGTTTCACTTCTCACTTTTCTCTTTTTGATTTAGTTCTCTGTGATGTTCCCTGCAGTGGTAGTGGTACCTGGGGCAGAACACCGGAACAATTATTTTTCTTCGACACAAAAAAGATAAACGAATTTCATTCATTACAAACAAAAATTGTTAGCAATACAATTCCCCAGGTGAAAGAAGGGGGCTATTTTTTATACATTACTTGTTCGGTCTTCAAAAAAGAAAATGAAAAAGTGGTTGAGTTTATTCAGCAAAAATTTCCTTTCATGCAATTGCTTAAAAAAGAAGTATTAGTGGGTTACGATAAAAAAGCGGATACTATGTTTGCTGCTTTGTTTAAGAAAGGTTCAACGCTCCGTTCCGAATAATGCCACCGCCAATTACATCGTTGCCTTCATAAAAAACAGCACTTTGCCCCGGTGCAATGGATTTTACATTCTCATAGAATCTAGCCCTGATGCCGTTCTCGGTATTGTATAAATTAGAAATAGCGCCTTTGTCTTTATAACGAATTTTTGTGAATGCTTCCATTCCATCAGTAATACTATCGTATTTTACCCAATTCAATTTCGTTACCAACATATCGTTTTGTTCAAGATCCGTTTCATCTCCTAAAACAACTGTGTTGGTTTCGGGATTGATGGCAGTAACATAAGTTGGTTTACCCAATGCAATTTCCAAACCTTTACGTTGACCAATTGTGTAAAATGGATAACCTTTATGCTTACCTAACTTTTTCCCTGTTTTATCTACAAACCAACCGCCGTCAACTTTTGCTTCCAATCCGTCAACTCTTCTTTTTAAAAAACCTCTGTAATCATTATCGGGAACAAAACAAATTTCGTAGCTCTCACTTTTCTTAGCCAGTTCAGGATAGCCCATATCCATGGCCATTTGCCTGATATCTTTTTTATGATATTTTCCCAAAGGCATGATGGTTCTGCTTAGCAATTCCTGATCCAATCCCCACAAAACATAACTCTGGTCTTTGGTTTCATCTAAGCCTTTGCTGATCACATATCTGCCGTTTGTATGTTGACGAACTTCTGCATAATGACCTGTTGCAATGAAATCGCAATTCAATGCATTGGCTCTTTTAAGCAGGGCACGCCACTTAATATGTGTGTTACACATTACACAGGGATTAGGGGTTCTTCCTGCAAGATATTCTTCTACAAAATTTTCAATAACAAAGTCTCCGAACTCTTCCCGAATGTCTAAAATAAAATGCGGAAAACCGTTGTGAACAGCAGCCTGGCGGGCATCGTTAAAACTGTCTATGTTACAACAGCCGGTTTCTTTACTGCTGCTGCCACTGCTGGCATAATCCCATGTTTTCATGGTAATACCAACCACTTCATAACCTTCGTTATGCAACATTAAAGCCGTAACGGTACTATCTATACCGCCACTCATTGCTACCAGCACTTTTCCTTTTCGGCTCATTTTATTCAATTTTCTGAACTGGCAAAGATAGTCATTCGGTAAAAGACGTTTTCTATAATCGTTTTATAGCGTTTGCGAATGCGGAAATTTTTACAAGACATTTTTTTTGTATAATTTAATGAAAAAAGAATGAAAAAAATTATAGGGTGTTATTGCCTGATGTTGCTGTGTTTGGTTGTTGGGGCCCAAAAAGTAATTGTCAAAATAACAAAAACATCAATTGTAAAAGACAGTAGCGGGCTGAACTATCCCTATGCTATTTGGCAAAAACTATTTCAAACCGGTAATTATGGTATCAAAGCCATTGATCCTGCCAATGTGAATACCGAGTTTATTATTTATAAGTATAATGAAGCCCAAAAGAGAATAGCCGATTCTCTAAAATCAATACGAGCAGAACATGCACCCAAACCTGTTGAGAGTAAATTTTTTAAAACAGGTGATAAGCTAACACAGTTTAGTGAAAGAGATATCAACGGGAAAAAGATATCCATTAAAGAATTACAGGGTAAAGTAGTTGTGCTTAATTTTTGGTTTGTAAATTGTCCTCCCTGCCGAAATGAAATACCGGAGCTGAATAAACTGGTAGACAAATATCAGGATAGTAATAATGTTGTTTTTATTGCAGTTTCTTTAGACAATATTGCATATATAAAAGAGTTTCTTAAAACACAACCGTTTAAATATCGGATCATAGATGATGGAGGCTTTGTTGCACAGAAAACCTATGGTATTAACCTGTACCCCACACATGTAGTAGTAGATACGAAAGGGATTATCAGGTTTCATACATCCGGTCTTACTTCCGGGACTATTAAATGGATTGATAAAACGATTGAATCCTGCCTGGCAGATGCAGCGAACCCCTCGTTATAAAAAAGAAGCCTCAAACATCTGAAATTTTAAGAATTTTGCTATTTTCAGATATATTATTCAATTATTTTAAATGTTTAGTTATGATTAAGCTTCAAGTTATTGGCAATCTTGGTAAAGATGCAGTTGTAAATAATGTAAACGGCAAGTCGGTTATCAATTTCAATGTTGCACATACGGAGCGTTACAGAGATGCGCAGGGAAATCAGAAAGACAGGACTACCTGGGTGGATTGTGCTTATTGGACGGACAGGACTGCAGTAGCCCCCTATTTAAAAAAAGGCACACAAGTATATGTGGAAGGTATTCCGGATGTAAGAAGTTATACAAAGCAAGATGGAACGCAGGGTGCTTCTTTAACATTGCGTATTAACAGTGTTCAATTATTAGGGAGCAGGCCTACTGATGGAAACAATACTAACTATCCGGCACAATCGTATACACCTTCTTCGGCAGCTTCGCCTGCACCGGCAGATATTACAGAACCGCTGGACGATTTACCGTTTTAACTTTTTTTCAAAAACACCAGGAAGGAGATACAATAAGTATCTCCTTTTTTTTAAACGATAACTGTATCTTGCAATCATGACGGAGCAACTTTTTTCTTACGGGCAATTAAAGGCTGTTACACTTAAAGTTTTTAAAGCAATCGGTTGTAATGATCATCATGCAGAATTGGCCACCAGTGTTTTATTGAGTGCAGACATAAGGGGAATAGATAGCCACGGTATAGCCCGTTTAAGCGGGTATGTACGTTTATGGGAAGCAGGTAGAATTAATCCTGATCCGCAAATAAAAATTGTTCATGAAACTCTTTCTACTGCTGTAGTTGACGGAGATGCGGGATTAGGCCTTGTAGTAGCTCCTTTTGCTATGGAAATTGCCATTCAAAAAGCCCAAAAAGTAGGTACGGGATGGGTAAGTGTAAACAATAGTAATCACTTTGGCATTGCAGGCTATCATGCAATGATGGCATTAAAGCATGATATGATAGGAATGGCTATGACCAATGCCAGTGCATTGGTGGCACCCACTTTTTCAACAGAAAGAATGCTTGGCACCAATCCAATTGCAGTGGCTATACCCGCAGGCCAGCAGCCTCCTTTTGTAGCTGATTTTGCAACTACTACGGCAGCCAATGGAAAATTGGAAATATTGCAAAGAAAAAATGCAGATGCTCCTTTAGGCTGGGTACAAACCGAGTCTGGAGTACCTACCACAGATGCTAATATTCTAAAAAAGAATGGGGCTTTACTCCCTTTAGGAAGCGATAGAGAACATGGCTCTCATAAAGGCTACGCGTTAGGTAGTATTGTAGATATTTTTTCGGCTGTTTTAAGCGGAGCCAGTTACGGCCCATGGGCCCCCCCGTTTCCTGCCTATGTACCTATGCCGGAAAATATGCCGGGAAAAGGTTTGGGGCATTTTTTAGGGGCTATGCGTGTAGATGCTTTTAGGCCGGCAGAAGAATTTAAAAGCCACATGGATAACTGGATTGAAAGATTCAGGAAAGCACAACCTTCGGCAGCGCATAAAAAAGTGTTGATACCCGGCGATCCTGAAAGGGAGACAGAAAAGGAGAGAATGTCTCTTGGTATTCCTTTGGCAGGAAGCGTTGTAAAAGATTTAAAAGAATTGGCACAGAAGTTCTCAATAGATTTTTAAATGTTTTTTCATAGCATTTTAACATCTTCTGAGTAAACAGTTTTTGTGTATAAAGGCTCTAAATACATAAAAACTATTGAGCATGAAGAACCTTACCTTCCCCCTTCTTTTGTTTGGCATCGTATTGTTTTTTGGATGTGCCAAAAACATAAGCAATAGCAATAATAACGGGTTTATAAGCACCACTTCATCTTTGTGGCCGTTAAAAGCAGGCAATGCTTTTTTATACCAGGATTCTGTATTCGATGCCAATAATAATGTAATAGAAAGCTTCTCAGATTCAGCGTACATCACCAATCAAACAGTTAATATAAACGGTTCGGCCTTTTATGGCATCAATGATTCGTTGGGTTGGTTTGGTACAGGCAGCTATGTTACAGTAGGATCCTCCAATACATCATTATATATGTTAGACAGTGCCAATGCCTCATCGGCCTATATTTTCTTTGCAGAAGCGCCGGGCGATTCTTACCTTATTGCTTCCAGCAAAGACTTTTCTAATCCCAACTGTATTAGCACAGATGCTTTATATGGCTTTGCCACTACTTACACTATTAAAGGGTATACTTGTTATAAAAGCGTTGAAACAATTACCGATTGCAATAATGCGGTAACTTATGCCCTTGTGTATTATGTATCTCCCGGGGCTGGCATAGTGCGTATAGAAGAGTATTCTCAGAACCCGAGCAATACTTCGCAATTATATTTAGATTACTCACAAACGCTTGTATCTGAAAAAATAAATTAAGGATCAAAGCATTGTTAATGCATACGCTTCTTTTAAGAAAGAAAGCAAAAAACAAAGACCCCGCTGTACAGCGGGGTCTTTTGTTGGGTTACTAGGATTCGAACCTAGACAGACAGAACCAAAATCTGTAGTGCTACCGTTACACCATAACCCAATCCTTAGCCATCAATTTCTCGATTGGGGTGCAAAAATAGGGGTGCAGCAAAAATGTTCCAAAAAAACTATGCAATAAATTTTTTTCACTCAACATATCTGTATCTTTCTTGAAAGAAATTTGTATGAGCAATAAGATCATTTGGCTTGCACTCTTTGTATTTTCACTGTTTATTATGGGCTTCAGCACACAAAAAAATAGAAAAGTAATTTTTTTTGGAGATTCTATTACGGAAATGGGTATTCAGCCAGGTGGGTATATTACAAAAATGAAATTATTGCTGCAACAGCAAAATATTACCAATTATGAATTACTAGGCGCAGGAATTAGCGGTAACAAAGTGTACGATCTTTATTTGCGTTTGGAAGATGATGTATTGGCCAAGAACCCTGATATCGTTGTAATTTATATTGGTGTAAATGATGTATGGCATAAGGTTTTGGCCGGAACAGGAACAGATATGGATAAATTTGAAAAATTCTACAGGGCCATCATTAAAAAATTACAGGCCAACAATATTAAAGTGGTACTGGCAACGCCGGCAGCTATTGGCGAAAAAAAAGACGGAGATAATAAACAGGATAAAGACCTGGATGGCTATGGCTATATTGTTAAAAAAATTGGCCAGGATTTAAGCCTGCCGGTTTGTGATCTCAGAAGTTATTTCATTAACTATGAGGCTGCTAATAATGCCAATAATACAGACAGAGGCTTGCTTACCACCGATGGCGTGCACCTGAACGATAAAGGAACCGATCTTGTAGCAACTGAATTATGGAATGTGATTAAAGAGGTAAAATAATGCTTTCATAAAATACTTAAAGCGCCGTTTCTTCTGTAACCCTTACTTTTGCGGCACTTTTCAGAACAATTTAATTTTTATTCTACATGTTAAGTGCTAAGAACATTACATTGGCGTATGGCAAACGTGTTTTGTTTGATGAGGTGAACATCAATTTTACGAAAGGAAATTGCTATGGCGTTATAGGTGCCAATGGAGCAGGTAAGAGTACCTTCCTTAAAATTTTAAGCGGCGAAATAGAACCCAACAAAGGAGTAGTGGAAATCGGCAGAGGCGAACGCATGAGTTTCCTTAAACAGAACCAGTTTGAGTTTGATGAGCAAACAGTGATTAATGCCGTGTTAATGGGGCATAAGCATATGATGGAGGTGATGCAGGCCAAAGATGCTATTTATATGGACCCCGATGCTACTGAAGAAGATTATATGAAAGCCAGTGAGTTGGAAGCAGAATTTGGCGAAATGGGAGGCTATACTGCCGAAAGTGATGCGGCAAGCTTATTAAGCGATCTTGGTGTTACAGAAAACTTTCACCAAAGTTTAATGAAAGATATCCCTGGTAACTTAAAATTGCGCGTATTGTTAGCGCAGGCCCTGTTCGGCAATCCGGATATTTTATTGCTGGATGAGCCTACCAACGGCTTAGATATTGAAACAATTGGCTGGTTGGAGAACTTCCTGGCAGATTATGAAAATATTGTACTGGTAGTAAGCCACGACAGGCACTTTTTAGATGCGGTTTGTACCCATGTGGCAGATGTAGACAGGCAGAAAATTAAAGTGTTTACAGGTAACTATACTTTTTGGTATGAGAGCTCTCAGTTAATGGCCCGCCAGATTAACGATAAAAATAAAAAGGTAGAGGAGAAACGGCAGGCATTGTTAGACTTTATTGCCCGCTTCTCTGCGAATGCTTCTAAGAGCAAGCAGGCTACTTCCCGTAAAAAAGCTTTAGAAAAGCTAACGGTTGAAGAAATAGAGCCTTCTAACAGAAAATACCCCGGCATTATTTTTCAACCACTCAGGGAAGTGGGTAATCAAATACTTAACATTGAAAACCTTTCTAAAAGTGTTGATGGCAGAAAATTGTTCGATAAAATTTCTTTCAGTATCAATAAGGGAGAGAAGATTGCCTTTTTAAGTAAAGACCCGTTGGCGGTTACTAATTTCTTTGAGATTATTAGCAACAACGTTGCAGCTGATAGTGGAAAAATTGAATGGGGTACCACTATTACGAAAGCCTATTTACCATTAGAGAATTCTGAATTTTTTAAAGAAGGATTAAATCTGATGGAATGGCTTAGGCAATTTGTTCCGGCGCATGTTACAGATGCAGATGAACCTTTCCTGAGAGGATTTTTGGGAAAAATGTTATTCAGCGGCGATGATATATTGAAAAAAACAAACGTGCTAAGCGGAGGCGAAAAAGTACGTTGTATGGTAAGCAGGATGATGTTGCAAAACCCAAATCTCATTATTCTCGATCAACCTACCAATCACCTGGATTTGGAAAGCATTCAAAGCTTTAACGAGGGTTGTATCAATTTCCCGGGTATTGTTTTAATCACATCTCACGATCATACATTCATGCAAACTGTTGCTAACAGGATTATTGAATTAACACCAAATGGAGCGATCGACAGGTTGATGACTTTTGATGAATATTTAGAAGATCAGCGAATTCATGTATTGAGAGAAGAAATGTACAAATAAGTAAAAAGTAAACAATCATAAGTTAAAAAAAGAGGTCAGCTCGTAATTAAGCTGACCTTTTTTTTTTAAACTTAAAGTCTATTATTTATAACTGATTTGCTTTCATCCAATTGATCAATCTTTCAAACCATTCATCTTTTGTTGTTGGATTATGCAAGCCAAAGCCATGCCCGCCTCTTTCATAAATATGCAATTCTGCTTTCACATTATGTTTTTTCAATGCGGTAAAGAAATCAATACTGTTTTGTACCGGAACGGTTTTATCATCTGCAGCATGCACCAAAAAAGTGATTGGTGTTTGTGCAGTTACCTGTTGTTCGTTCGAATAGTATTTAATTTTTTCAACTGATGCATTCTTTCCAATCAAATTATCTCTTGAACCTTCATGAACATTATTTTCAAAACTGATAACAGGATAAGCAAGAATTAAAAAATCAGGCCGCAAAGAAATTTGTTTAGGATTGTCAATAGTGGTTTCTGTAAAATGTGTTCCTGCGGTTGAAGCTAAATGCCCGCCTGCTGAAAATCCCATGATACCTGTTTTTTGTGGATTGATTTTCCATTCTGTTGCTTTTTCTCTCACGAATTGAATGGCTCTTTGTGCATCCTGTAACGGAACAATTTCTTTGTTCGTCATGCAAGTATCATTAGGAATTCTGTATTTCAAAACAAAAGCAGCCATGCCCAATTCATTAAATCTTTTTGCTACTTCATGCCCTTCATGCTCTATGGCCAGCCTTGCATAACCACCGCCCGGGCAAATAATTACAGCTGTGCTTAAACTATCTGTTTTAGCAGGAAGATAAGCTGTAAGTGTTGGTGTAGTGATGTTATTGATTCTCCCAGGTGCGGATGAAAATTCTTTTTTACCGCAGGGAATTGCGTTAGGAATATTGCCTTCATACAAACTAATTTCTTTCTGAGGCAGGGTTTTTATAACACTCATGACGAATAAAAAAAATAATGTGTATCGCATTGGTTTAAATTATTCTTCTGAATGATCTTCAAACTCAATGTTTCCTCCATCAAGCAATTCTCTTTCAATTTCTTCCATTTGCACTATATCCCATGCTTCGCTTTCTGTAGGGGTGATGTTTAAAAAATCAAGCAGATCTTCATCTTCAAATGTTTTTTCAACCACTTCCTGAAGGCAACAAATTACAAACGAAGTATTTTGTTCATAGAAGGTTTGTTGAAGCCGGGCTATTTTTTCTGCTACTCCCTTTTCAACACTTTCAACACTTTGAAGATTGAGCACCAGATTTTTTACGGAAGACGATAAAACTTTTAGGCATTCGGCAGCTAAATCGGCAGCCATATTGTCATTAACATGTGGTTCAGTCACATGAACAACAGTAAATTTCTCCTTGGTATCAATTTTGAACTGTATCATAATAATCAGTCACAGTTGTGCATAAATGGGTCACAACTATCATCAAAAATATTCGTTATCATTGTATAAATCCAAAAAGAATATGGATAATAATTTTTCAGCTCAGGTAAAAGAAATCATCTCGTTCAGCAGGGAAGAAGCATTGAGGTTGGGCAACGATTTCATCGGCACAGAGCATTTACTGCTTGGTTTAATAAGAGATGGAGATAATATAGCTATAAAAGTTTTAAAGCAATTGAATGTTGATCTTTACGAATTGCGTAAAGAGATAGAACTGGCAGTAAAAGATAAAACGGGAAAGAATATTGCTAATATTAACAGCCTTCCCTTAACCAAGCAGGCAGAAAAGGTAATTCGTGTTACCGTTCTGGAAGCAAAAGCTTTAAAAAGTCCTCTGGTAGAAACAGAGCATTTGTTACTCAGTATCTTAAAGAATAAGGAAAACATTGCCACTCAGATTTTAAACCAGTTTGATGTGGACTATGATATTTTCAGGAACGAATTGGGTGTTGTAGGTAGTACACAACCTGGTAGCGGCACTTCTTCACCAAAATCTGAATTCACAGAAAATGATGATGATGATTTTGATGATGAGAAACAAAGAGGCGGTTTTCAGCAACCCCGCGGTGCAGGAAGTAAACAAGCTTCCAATACCAAAAGTAAAACGCCTGTATTAGACAATTTTGGCAGAGACATTACAAAGCTCGCCGAAACAGGCTCTCTAGATCCTATTGTTGGAAGAGAAGCAGAAATTGAAAGAGTTTCTCAAATACTTTCACGCCGCAAAAAAAATAACCCGATTTTAATTGGAGAGCCGGGTGTGGGTAAAACAGCAATCGTTGAAGGATTGGCATTGCGTATTGTACAAAGAAAAGTTTCAAGGGTTTTATTTGATAAGCGTGTGATTAGTTTAGATTTGGCTGCATTGGTGGCAGGAACAAAATATCGCGGACAGTTTGAAGAAAGAATGAAGGCCATTATGAACGAATTGGAAAAGAATAGGGATGTGATTTTGTTCATCGATGAAATTCATACCATTGTTGGTGCGGGTGGTGCCAGCGGTTCGTTGGATGCTTCCAATATTTTTAAACCTGCTTTGGCAAGAGGAGAATTGCAATGTATTGGTGCTTCTACTTTAGATGAGTATAGAATGTACATTGAAAAAGATGGTGCACTGGATCGTCGTTTTCAAAAAGTATTGGTAGAACCGCCAAGTGTTGAAGAAACCATTCAGATATTAAACAATATAAAAAACAAGTACGAAGATTACCATAATGTTGAATACGATGCAGAAGCCATTGAAGCTTGTGTGAAATTGAGCGACAGGTATATGACCGACAGGTTATTACCTGATAAAGCCATTGATGTGTTGGATGAAGTTGGAGCAAGAGTGCACTTAAAGAACATCAATGTTCCTCAAAATATTGTTGAACTGGAAAAACAGATTGAGGAAATCAAGAATGAAAAAAATAAAGTTGTAAAAAGCCAGCGCTTCGAAGAAGCTGCAGCGTTACGCGATAAAGAAAAACGTTTAGGGGAAGAACTGGAAACTGCAAAAACGCAGTGGGAAGAGGAAAGTAAAAATAAACGCTACCCTATCAATGAAGAAAATATTGCTGAGGTAGTGAGTATGATGACCGGTATTCCTGTAAAAAGAATGGTGCAGGCAGAAACAGAAAAGCTGCGTAGAATGAGTGATGATATGCGGGGAATGGTAATTGGCCAGGATGAAGCTATTCAGAAAGTGGTGAAAGCTATTCAACGTAACAGGGTTGGCTTAAAAGATCCGAAGAAACCTATTGGTACATTTATCTTCTTAGGGCCAACTGGTGTTGGTAAAACAGAGCTGGCAAGAAGTTTAGCTCGTTACATGTTCGATAGTGAAGATTCTTTAATAAGAATCGACATGAGCGAATACATGGAAAAATTTACTGTTAGCCGTTTAATTGGTGCTCCTCCGGGCTATGTGGGTTATGAAGAAGGCGGGCAATTAACGGAGAAAGTTCGCCGCAAACCCTATTGTGTAATTCTGTTGGATGAAATTGAAAAAGCGCATCCTGATATTTACAACATTTTATTGCAGGTATTAGATGATGGTCAGCTAACAGATGGCTTGGGTAGAAAAGTTGATTTCAAGAATACGCTTATTATCATGACTTCGAACATTGGTGTTCGCCAATTGAAAGAGTTTGGCGATGGTGTTGGTTTTGCAACAGCCGCAAGAGTACAAAACCAGGAAGAAAATAATAAAGCAGTTATTGAGAAAGCATTGAAGAGAACTTTTTCTCCTGAGTTCTTGAACAGAATAGATGATGTGGTTATTTTCAATTCACTTAGCAAAGAAAACATTTTCAGCATCATTGACATCCTAATGAAAGGTGTAACAAAGAGATTAGCGAATCTTGGATTCAGTTTAGAATTAACGGAAGATGCTAAATCATTCATTGCAGATAAAGGATACGATGTGCAATTCGGTGCAAGACCATTGCATAGGGCTATTCAAAAATATTTGGAAGATCCTTTAGCAGAAGAAATTTTAAATATGCATATAAAAAACGGTGATGTACTGGTGGCAGGTTTAGATAAAGAGAATGGTAAAATAACTTTTACATTAAAAGAAACAACAGCAGAAGAAAACGCAAGTGCCGGAGCTGAAAAATAATAATCAAACTGAAAGCCGCTCTCAGAGCGGCTTTTTTAATGTCTTTTATTTAAAACTAACAAACGTTTATTCATAATTTTTTTTAATGGCTAACAAAAAAATATTTTGTCAGTATTAAAATGTTAGTATTTTCACACAGTTATGAAACAAACAATTGCAAATACTTTCTTTTATTTTTTTTATTACTACTTTAAACCAAGTAGCCGGGTAGTATTTGTAAAAGCGTAACTAAAGCAAATAAAAAATCAAAATACAATCCCGGTCAAAAGCCGGGATTTTTAATTTATGTCAGTTAAAGTATCCATACAAGGTTATGAAGGCAGTTTTCATCAAATGGCTGCAAGGCAGTACTTCGGAAATAATGTAGAAGTTATTCCCTGTGGCACTTTCAGAGAAGTGGTGAAAATTGCTTCCAACAAAAAAGAAAGTAATGGTGGTGTAATGGCTATTGAAAATTCCATTGCCGGAAGCATTCTTCCCAATTATACTTTGTTACAAAAGGGTAATTTGAAAATTGTTGGTGAAGTGTATTTGCCCATCAAACAACATTTACTCGTGAATCCCGGAGTAAAGCTTGAAGACATTAAAGAAGTGCATTCTCATCCAATGGCCATTCAGCAATGCATGGATTATTTAGATAAATATCATTGGAAATTAGTGGATACAGAAGATACAGCCTTAAGTGCCAAACATGTTCATCAGCACAAAAGCAAACATATAGCGGCTGTAGCAGGGAAACTGGCGGCAGAATTATTCAATTTAGAAATTGCTGCTCCCAACATTCACACGCAAAAGAATAACTACACAAGATTTTTAGTTCTGAAAAGAAAAGATGAAGAAGTTGTTGTGAATGACGCAAATAAAGCGTCTATCAATTTTCAAACAAATCATACAAAAGGAAGTTTGGCAAAAGTATTAACAAAGATCGCTGAAGCAGATATTAATCTTAGTAAACTGCAAAGCATGCCAATTGCCGGAACAAATTTTAAATACAGTTTTCATGCTGATCTGGAATTTGAAAACATTCAGCAATTCAATAAAGCAATGGATAAAATCCAATCGTTGATAGAAGAGTTAACAGTTTTTGGAATTTATAAAAACGGTAATCGCTAACCCCTAAAGGAGAATTTAAACATTTATAAAAATTATCATAAATTATTTATGAAATCAAATACAACAAGCGAAACAGAATCTATATTAACTCTCCCTTCAGGGGGGTGGGGGGTGGCCAAACGTTTAGAAGGTATAGGCGAATATTACTTCTCTCAAAAATTAAGAGAGATTGATGAGTTGAATAAGCAAGGAAAGAATATCATCAATTTGGGAATTGGTAGTCCGAATTTACCACCACACCCTGATGTTATAAAAGTGTTGCAGGAAGAAAGCGCAAAGCCTAATGTTCATGCTTATCAATCTTACAAAGGTTCTCCTGTATTGAGAAATGCAGTGAAGGATTGGTATAAGAAATGGTACAATGTTGAGTTGAATGCGGATACAGAAATTTTGCCATTGATTGGAAGTAAAGAAGGCATCATGCATATCTGTATGACGTATTTTGAAGAAGGAGTGGGAGTATTGGTGCCCAATCCTGGATATCCAACTTATTCAAGTGCAGTAAAGCTTTCAGGAGCTACGCCTGTATATTATAATTTAAAAGAAGAAAATAATTATGAACCCGATTTTGCTGAATTAGAAAAATTGATTTCATCATTTCCCCTTCAGGGGATTAAGGGGCTTTTTGTGAATTATCCGCAAATGCCAACCGGACAAAATGCTAATGATGCATTGTTTAAAAAAATTGTTGCATTTGGGAGGAAGAATAATATCCTCATCATTCACGATAATCCCTACAGTTTTATTTTGAATAATAATCCTAAAAGTTTGTTGAGTGTAGATGGCGCAAAAGATGTTGTGTTAGAATTAAACTCATTAAGTAAATCATCTAATATGGCGGGATGGCGTGTTGGTATGTTGTGTGGTGCTAAAGAAAGAATTGATGAAGTATTGAAGTTTAAAAGCAATATGGATAGCGGTATGTTCTTGCCGGTACAATTGGCTGCCGCAAAAGCGTTGAGCTTGGATAAAGATTGGTACGATAGCGTGAATAAAATTTACACAGAAAGAAGAACAAAGGTTTTTGAATTGTTGGATCTATTGCAATGTGAATATTCTACAAAACAAGTTGGAATGTTTGTGTGGGCAAAGATCCCTTCAACATATAAAAACGGATATGAATTGAGTGATGAAGTTTTATACAACTCAAATGTGTTCATCACTCCGGGTGGAATTTTTGGAACGGCAGGAGATGGTTATATAAGAGTGAGTTTGTGCGGAAGTATTGAGCGTTTTGAAGAAGCAATCAGAAGAATTAAAAATTGACAATTGATAATTGACAATGAAGAAAGAAAATATTTTAAAAGAGAAAAGTTTTGCCTTTGCACTTAGAATAGTTAAATGCAATCAATATTTGTGTTCGGAGAAGCAAGAACATATTTTGTCAAAGCAATTGTTGCGAAGTGGAACTTCAATTGGAGCAAATATTCGAGAAGCAGAACAAGCTCAAAGTAAAACTGATTTTATTCATAAATTATCAATTGCACTGAAAGAAGCAAATGAAACTGAATATTGGTTAGAATTATTGCATCAATCAGGTTATTTGGATCAAAAGCTCTTTGAAAGCCTTAATTCTGATTGTAAATAGTTGCTGAAATTATTAATTAGTATCATTAAATCAAGCAAACAGAGTAATGACAAATAGTACAGATAATAATCTCCAATTGTCAATTGTCAATTCTCAATTGTCAGTTTGTGTCGTGGGTGTTGGATTAATTGGTGGTTCATTTGCGTTGGCTTTAAAAAATAAAAAGTTGGCATCGCATATCATTGGTGTGTGCAATAGAGAAGAAACAAAGCAAAAAGTGTTGCAATTGAATTTGGTAGATGAAGTATTGCCTTTGGAAGAAGCCGTTAAAAAAGCTGATTTGATTTATGTGGCCATTCCTGTTGATGCTACCATTCCTATTATGCAACAAATAATGGATTTGGTGAATGACAAACAAATTGTGGTGGATGCGGGGTCTACAAAATTTGCTTTATGCGAGGCTTTAGAAAATCATGCAAACAGAAAAAGATTTGTTGCAACACATCCTATGTGGGGAACAGAATATAGTGGTCCGGAAGCAGCTGTGCAAAATGCGTTTGCAGGCAGGGCTTGTGTGATCTGTGAAAAAGAAAAAAGTGATGCAACAGCAGTTGAGATTGTTGAAAATATTTATAAAGAATTGGGAATGCATTTGGTGTATATGAATGCACATGATCACGATATGCATGCGGCTTATGTAAGCCATATTTCACACATCACTTCTTTTGCTTTGGCGAATACGGTTTTAGAGAAAGAAAAAGAAGAAGATGCCATTTTTGAATTGGCCGGTGGTGGTTTTGAAAGCACCGTTCGTTTGGCAAAAAGTAATCCAGCTATGTGGGCGCCGATTTTTATGCAGAACAAAGAAAATGTATTGGATGTTTTAAATGAACATATTTCTCAACTCAGGAAATTTAAAAGCGCTTTGGAAAAAGAGAACCTTGAATTTTTAAATGAGCTGATGGAGAAGGCAAATAAGATCAGAAAAATTATTAAGTAAATGGAAAGTGGAAAATGAAAAAAGTATTTACGATACTATTGACTTTTACTTTTTGCAATCCTTTTTGCAAAGGGCAAGCAAGTGATTTTCATTGGCCTTCTGTAAAAGGAGATACATTTTATGTTAATAAAGTAAAATTTAAAATTCGCTTGGAGGATACTACAAAAGAAAATGTTGTAATTGAAAAATTTGAAAACAATAAATGGAAGACCATTGATTCTTTTTTTGATGCTGCGAAATATATTAGAAGTATAGATATTGATAAAAACGGATTCCCTGATATTGCTGTTTGGCAGAAATTAAGTTATGATGTTTATCTTTTTAATCCACAAAACAACATATTTGTTTCAAGTGGGGAATATTCGACAAGAGATTTGAATGATTCAATTTATTATGATCTTACTTATACAGGAAAAGAATTTGATGAACAAAAAATGCAATTAATAGATAAGGATTTAGGGTTGTTTTTTGATTATCAACCTGAAAAAAGTGGACAATTTGTATCTCATTTATTCCAGATTAAAAATTATAAAAGAATAGAGCTGGGTGTAATTTTTCAATTTGCAATTTATTCTGAGAGGAATAAAAAATATGAACCAAAAAACGGTATAATTTATAAGATTAATAACAATCAATTAGCTATGGTTAAAGAAAATATTGTGAAAACAATTGAGCGAGTAGGTGAGCATGGCTTTGATTATTCAACTTATTGGAAAAATAATTGGAGGAAATTTTTACAATAATTGTCATTCTGAGCGAAGCGAAGAATCTGAGAATAAAAGTAGCAAATGCTTTGACGATCTCAGCATGACAAAAAAATTGACAAGTAAAGTTCAAAGCGTTGAAGAGTGCGACGCAACAGGCGATGCCATGAAGGTAAAAGCTTGCTAAACAACACTTTACTAAATAAAACAGGGCAACGGAGTGGTTTTAGTTACCTTTGCCGCAAATTTTAAAAACAGAATATGACATTTAGTGAGTTAGGCTTGGATGCGAATTTGATTAAAGCTACCGATGCGTTGGGGTTTGTGAACCCAACTTTAATACAGGAAAAGGCTATTCCTGTATTGCTAAACGGTACGAAGGATTTAATTGGATTGGCTCAAACAGGCACAGGAAAAACGGCAGCATTTGGCTTGCCATTATTACAATTAGTAGATGCTTCTCAGAGATATCCGCAAGCATTGGTGGTTTGCCCTACACGTGAATTGTGTATGCAGATCGTAACAGAAATTGAAGGGTTTAAAAAGTTCATGCCAGGGCTACACGTTGTGGCGGTGTATGGTGGTGCATCTATCAGTATGCAGATCCGCGACTTGAGAAGAGGCGTTCAGATAGTGGTGGCAACTCCGGGGAGATTGATTGATTTAATCGAAAGGAAAGCCATCAACTTAGAACAGATCAGTTATGTGGTTTTAGATGAAGCAGATGAAATGCTGAACATGGGTTTTAAAGATGATATTGAATTCATTTTAGAAAATACTCCAAAGCGTGAATCTACCTGGTTATTCAGCGCAACTATGCCAGCTGAAATTCGCAGAGTTAGTAAGCGTTACATGAAAGATCCCGTGGAAGTAACGGTTGGTAAAATGAATACGACCAACAAAAGTATCGATCATCAATACTTTGTTGTAAATGCCAGTCAACGTTACGAAGCATTAAAAAGATTGATTGATTTCAATCCGGGAATGTATGGTATCATTTTCACTCGTACCAAAGTTGATGCACAAAATATTGCTGAAAAATTAACCAGAGATGGTTACGATATTGATGCTTTGCATGGCGATTTAACGCAGCAACAACGTGATAAAGTAATGGGTGAGTTTCGCGATAAAACCTTGCAGTTGTTGGTGGCAACAGATGTTGCGGCTCGTGGTATTGATGTGAAAGAAATTACACACGTTATCAATTTTGAATTACCTGACGATATTGAAGTGTATACACACAGAAGCGGCCGTACGGGTAGGGCTGGAAGCACAGGTATTTGTATGAGTATCGTGCATACAAAAGATGTGTACAAGATTCGTTCGATTGAAAAAATGGTGCAAGCCACTTTTCATAAACTGGAAATTCCAAGTGGTAAAGATGTTTGCAGAAAACAGTTTTATCATTTCATGGATAAATTATTGCAGGTAGATATTTCCCATGGAGATTATCAAACTTATTTACCAATGCTGCAGGAAAAATTTGCAGACGTTACTAAAGAAGAAATTCTTACAAGAATGGCAGCAACTGAGTTTGATCGTTTCTTGAAATATTATGAAAATGCAGGTGATTTGAATATTCGTGAACAACGCAGAGAAAGAAGAGATGCGGGTGATGGAAGAGATCAGGGAAGAAGCAGAGGCAGAGATAACAGAGGCGCTCAACATGGCGGCAGCGATTATGCAAGATTGTTTGTAAACCTTGGAACGAAAGATGGTTTTTATAAAGCAAGTTTTTTACAGTTCATTTTAGATATGAGTGATTTGCGTAAAGAAGTGTTGGGAAGAATTGATATGAAAGAAATGAACAGCTGGGTTGAAATTGAGAAAAAAGCTGCAAAGCAAATGATCGCTGCAATTGATGGTAAAAACTATCGTGGCAGAAGAATCAGAATGAATGATGCGAATAGCAGATAAATAAAAAGTAAAAAGGCAAAAGTGAAAAGAAAAAGTTTATTGCTTTGGGTTTTGACTTTTCACTTTTGAATTTTGACTTACAATACACACCTGAGATAGAATTAAACTAAAACATTCTAATCTTAAACATTTCGAAATGGAACAAACAGAAACATTATCAAAATCAATCAGTGAAGTTTGGAATAAACGCCCGCTTATCATCAGCGGCCCCTGCAGTGCAGAAACAGAAGAGCAAGTAGTGGCAACTGCAACACGTTTGGCTGCTACAGGTAAAGTAGATGTACTTCGTGCAGGTATTTGGAAACCTCGTACCCGTCCCGGAACTTTTGAAGGCGTTGGTACAAAAGGCTTGCCTTGGTTGCAAAAAGCAAAAGCTTTATCAGGCTTGCCCGTAGCAATTGAAGTGGCAACAGGTAAGCAGGTAGAAGATGCTTTGCATTTTGATGTTGATATTTTATGGATCGGTGCAAGAACAACTGTTAATCCATTCAGTGTGCAAGAAGTTGCTGATGCGTTGAAAGGTGTTGATGTTCCTGTATTAATTAAAAATCCGATCAATCCAGATTTGGAATTATGGCTGGGTGCTGTTGAACGTGTAGCAAAAGCAGGTATTAATAAAATCGGATTAATTCACCGTGGATTTTCTTCTTACGGCAATACAGAATATCGCAATGCTCCTATGTGGCATTTAGCGATTGAAATGAAAAGAAGAAATCCTGAATTAATGATGATTAACGATCCTTCTCACATTTGTGGCAGAAGAGATATTTTACAGGATGTTGCACAAAAAGCAATTGATTTACATTATGACGGATTGATCATTGAAAGCCATATTGATCCTGATAATGCATGGAGTGATGCCAAACAACAAATTACACCTGAACGCCTGGGTGAAATGATCAGCAATATTCATTGGAGAAAAGAAGATGTTGCCAATGAAGAATATCATGCGGCTTTGGAAAAATTACGTCAACAAATCAATCATTTGGATGATGAGTTGATGCAAATTCTTGGTCAACGTATGAAAGTTGCTGAAAAAATCGGTCAGTATAAAAAAGATAATAACATCACCATTTTACAAACCAATCGTTGGAACTCCATTTTGGAAAGAGCGTTTGCAAAAGGTGAGAAATTAGGTTTAAGTAAAGAGTTCATCACTAAATATTTTGATGCGGTGCATATGGAAAGTATCAGCCATCAAAATAGGATTATGAATTCATAAGTTAACGGTCAACGGTCGACAGTCCACGATCGTTGATTCATAAATATTGACAATGGACTATTGACTATTGACCATGTTTAAGCAAACTTTCAAATTCAATAATAGTTCAACCGATTTTTATTTCGCAAATGGTATCAGCCATCTCAAAGAGTTGATCGATATTAAGAATACCATTTTTATTACCGATGAAAATATTTTTGAAGCACACGCAAAGCGGTTCAAAAATTATAAGACCATTGTTTTAAAAGCAGGAGAAGAATATAAAGTTCAGGCAACTGTTGATTCCATTATTCAACAATTAATAGAATTAGAAGCTGATAGAAAAACTTTTCTGGTAGGCGTTGGCGGTGGTGTTATTACAGATATCACCGGTTATGTTGCCAGTATTTATATGCGTGGGATACAATTTGGTTTTGTGCCAACAACATTGCTTGCTTTAGTGGATGCAAGCATTGGCGGTAAAAACGGAATTGATGTTGATATATATAAAAATGTTATTGGTGTTACGAAGCAACCCTCCTTCATTCTGCACGACCTGATTTTTCTAAATACATTACCAGAGAAAGAATGGCAGAATGGTTTTGCAGAAATTATTAAGCATGCATGCATTAAAGATGCTGCTATGTTTAAAGAGCTACAAAAGCATGATGTAAACTTTTACACTAAAAGAAAAAAAGAGGCTTGTTTGCTTATTCAGCGGAATGCCAAAATAAAATTAAAAGTAGTTCAGAACGATGAATTTGAACAAGGTGAAAGAAAACTTTTAAACTTTGGTCATACACTTGGACATGCTTTGGAAAATCAATACGATTTAATGCATGGGCAAGCGGTTTCAATCGGCATGACTTATGCTTCGCATATTTCTCATCAATTACTTAAGTTCAAACAAACTGAAACTGTTGTAAAAATATTGGAGCAATATGGCTTGCCAACCTATGTTCAGTTTGACAAACAAAAGGTTTTTGATGTGTTGAAAATGGACAAGAAACGAGAAAGAACAACCATCAACTATATTTTATTGGAGAAGATTGGTAAAGGAGTGATCAAACAAATTCCTTTAAGTGAGCTGGAGCAAATCATTCAATCTTTATAAACGTGATCGTTCAAATACAACCTTCATTTGTTTCCGGAACCATTACTGCACCTGCATCTAAAAGCTCTATGCAAAGGGCATGTGCGGCGGCTTTGGTGCGAAAAGGAAAATCAATCATACATAATCCCGGCATCAGTAACGATGATAAAGCGGCGTTAAGCATCATTAAAGAAATGGGATGTGAATGGTCAATTGTAAATGGTCAATTATTGATAGATAGCACGAATGCTATTATTCATTCACCATTCACCACTCACCATTCACCTATATCTATCAATTGTGGTGAAAGCGGATTAAGCATTAGAATGTTCACACCATTGGTTGCATTGAGTTCAAGTGAAATTACGATCAACGGTTCGGGAAGTTTAACAACAAGGCCGATGAATTTTTTTGATGAAATTCTTCCGCAGTTAGATGTTTTCATTCAATCGAATCAAGGGAAACTTCCGTTAGTTGTAAAAGGTCCGTTACAACCAAAAAACATCACAATCGATGGCAGTTTAAGTTCTCAATTCTTAACAGGATTTTTGTTGGCCTATGCGGCTTCAAACGCTGATGGTGTTAGTATTTCAGTGAATAATCTGAAGAGCAAACCTTATGTTGATCTCACTCTAAAAGTGATGGAAGACTTCGGTTTGAATGTTCCGGTTAATCATAATTATGAAAAATTTATTTTTCAATCGTCAATTGTCAATCGTCAATTGTCAATTGTCAATTACACTGTTGAAAGCGATTGGAGTGGAGGTGCATTTTTATTAGTGGCTGGTGCTGTTGCTGCACAAAATGGGATTGTAGTGAAAGGATTAGATATTCAATCAACACAGGCAGATAAAAAAATTATTGAAGCTTTGCAAGATTGTGGTTGCAAAATTTCTATTAGAGATAATGAAATTGAAATCTCTAATCCCCCTTCAGGGGCTAGGGGTAAAGCATTTCATTTTAATGCAACTGATTGTCCGGATTTATTTCCGCCGCTTGTTGCATTAGCATCTTATTGCGAAGGAACAACAGTGATAGAAGGTGTTTCAAGATTGGCGCATAAAGAAAGTGACAGAGGATTAACCTTACAGGAAGAATTTAAAAAGTTAGGTGTTGAAATAGAATTGCAGGATGACCTGATGATGATAAAAGGTGGCAACGGATTGAAAGGAGCAACAGTGCATTCTCGTCACGATCATCGTATTGCAATGGCTTGTGCTGTCGCAGCGTTAAGAGCAGAAGGCAATACAGCAATTGAAGAAGCGAATGCCATCAATAAATCGTATCCCAACTTTTATGAGCATTTGCAAAAATTGGGAGCCTCAGTAAATCACTTGTAATTCGTAAATTGTCATTTGAAAATTATAAAATGAATTCATTCGGTCGCATATTTCGTGTATCCATTTTTGGTGAATCACATGGTGAATGTGTTGGAATAACTGTTGATGGTTGTCCTGCAGGTTTATCATTGAATGAAGAAGACCTGTTGTTCGATTTGGAAAGGAGAAAAGGTGGCAAACAAAAAGGAACAACACCTCGTCAGGAAGCGGATTATCCAATTTTCAAGAGTGGGATATTCAATGGAAAAACAACCGGATTTCCCATCACTATTTTGTTTGAGAATAACAATACAAGAAGTGAAGATTATCAAAAACAAAGAAGTATTCCAAGACCGGGACATGCCGATTGGGTGGCTCATGAAAAATTCGGTGGTAATGAAGATTATAGAGGTGGTGGGCATTTCAGTGCAAGATTAACAACCGGATTAGTGGCTGCAGGCGCTATTGCAAAAAAATTATTATCGCAATTACAAATTACAGCAATCATAACAGAAGTTGCTGGATTGAAAGATATTGAAGCAGGATTGCAAAAAGCAATTGATGCAAAAGATTCTGTTGGTGGTATTGTTGAATGTGTTGTAACAGGAATGCCGGTTGGTTTAGGCGAACCTTATTTTGATTCGTTGGAATCTTCTTTAGCGCATATGATGTTTACGATTCCTGCAGTAAAAGGAGTAGAGTTCGGAGCAGGTTTTGCTGCTGCAAAAATGTTCGGTAGTGAACACAACGATGCTATTGAAAATATGCAAGGTGCAACTAGAACAAATCATGCCGGTGGAATTGTTGGTGGTATCAGTAATGGCAACGATCTTGTTTTCAGAATTGCTATTAAACCAACTTCATCAACGCCAAAAGAACAAACAAGCTCGAATTGGGATACAGAACAACAAGAAACTTTTTCTATTAAAGGAAGGCATGATCTCTGTGTTGCATTAAGAGCGCCAGTGATTGTAGAAGCAGCAACAGCTATTGTTTTAGCAGATGCAATGTTATTAGAACAAAGAATTTCTAGAGTAATTAAATAGTGGAAGAAATGGAAGTGATCTATCATGTAACCACAAAACAAGAATGGGAAACAGCTTTGCAGAAAGGATTTTATGAAGCAGCATCATTGCACACAGAAGGCTTTATTCATTGCAGCAAAGCAGAACAAGTTGCAGGTGTTTTAGGAAGATACTTTCAAGGGAAGAATGATCTTGTGAAATTGCATATTGATATTTCAAAATTGCAAAACGAATTGAAATTTGAACTGGCTCCATCTGTTAATGAAGAATTTCCTCATGTTTTTGGAACCATTAATATTGACGCTGTGATAAAAATTGAGCTAATAAATTCCAAATAAAAAGCTCCAATCTTAATAACTCATAATTCTTAATCCATAATTCTCTATATATGCATTCATATATCATCAACGCATCCATTCAAATTGTTCCCGTGGTTTTAGATAAGCATCCTTACGAATGGGTTGATGAGGCCATTGCCATCATTCAAAAATCAGGAATTAAATATGAGGTTGGGGCTTTTTCAACTGTTTTGGAAGGAACTTATGAGGAGGTTATGGGTGTAATTCACCAGGTGAATGAGTATTTGTACAACAGGAATTGTGCAGAATGGATTAGCAATTTACAAATCCAAATAAGGAGCCAGGGAGCTGTTACCGGTGAGGAAAAAACAGGAAAATTTAAACACTCTTAAAATATCGTAACTGATTTTCAGTGTTTTATAAATTACCTGATTAGAATTGAGTGATTTTATTACAGTTTTGGCACAATAGTTGGCAAAAGGCATGGAATTATTTGCCGATAGTTTGTAAAAACTATAAAGTATTTTCATAAAAAATACAGGCCGGCATATAACGAAACAATAAAGCATGAAAAAACTATTAAGCCTTATTGCGGTATGTATTTGTGCAAGTACTGCTTGGAGCCAAGCAGATACGAGCATAAAAAAGAATGATTCACTCATATTGTTCAGGGACACCATCAACATCCCTTCTTCAATAGATACTATTGTAGCTAAAGCCGATAGTAACGGACATATATTTAAAGTGCTTAAGGGCATTGCAAGCTTTTACAGTAGAAACCTGGAAGGCACCAAAACTGCTACGGGAGAGCGATTCAGGCACGATAAGCTTACGGGTGCCAGTAATAACTTTAGGTTAAATTCTTGGGTAAGAGTCACCAACCTGAGTAACGGTAAATCGGTCATTATACGTATTAACGATAGGATGCACCCCCGTATGGCCAGAAAAGGCAGGGTGATTGATGTAACAAGGCTTGCAGCCCAAAAACTAAACTTCATAAAGAAAGGATTAACCAAAGTTTTGGTAGAAGAATTACCAAAAGGAACTGTGGATTAGTATTTTATGTGAATAAATGAATATTTTGTATTTTTTCATTAAATAAACGGAACACTCTATTTTTGCCCAACCAAAAAAATCATTATGAGAAAAATTGCTTCTTTACTGGTGGTATTATTTTCGACAGTAATTGCATTTAGCCAAAAAACAGACTTAACAAAACGCCCTACATTAGGCATCAACTTTTTTTTGAAAGATTATGTAACTCCGGATTTGATCGGCCAGAATGGATTAGGCTCTGTGTTAAGAGATGGTAGCTGGAATAAAGTATCTAA
The DNA here is from genome assembly GCA_017304675.1 of Sphingobacteriia bacterium. Classification (GTDB taxonomy): domain Bacteria; phylum Bacteroidota; class Bacteroidia; order Chitinophagales; family Chitinophagaceae; genus CW01. Next base: position 99,051 of record JAFKLS010000020.1, on the reverse strand, counting down.
TATGAATCCGGGTATGTCTATATCCTATTTTCAGGGATTGAACGATTACATTGATTTTATGGCCAGTTTGCATGGCACTTTTGTAAACTACCCTTTTTATAATGGAACAAAGGTTGGAACCGATAAGTTCTTACTAGAATCAGATGCCAATGTTAACTTAAAACTGTTAACAGATAACTATGCGGTAGTACCTTATTTGTCTGCCGGTGTTGGTGCTGGTATGGTAGGAGGTACATATTATTATGCGTATATTCCTGTTGGAACCGGTTTACAATTTAAATTAGGCGAAGGTTCTTTTATTAACCTGCAATGGAATTACCATTTAAGAGTTAGTGATCTTTCTAACTATAATTTCCATTATTCTCTAGGTTTCTCATCACCATTAACTGAGAAAAAAGCTGCTCCTGTGTTGGCTCCAACTCCACCACCACCTCCGGCTCCAGTTGTGGTAGATACAGACAAAGATGGTATTCCTGATGATCAGGATAAATGCCCTACTGTACCGGGTGTGGCAAAATACCAGGGTTGTCCTGTTCCTGATACCGATGGTGATGGTATTAATGATGAGAACGACAAATGCCCAACCGTACCGGGTGTGGCAAAATACCAAGGTTGCCCAATTCCTGATACCGATGGTGATGGTATTAACGATGAAGAAGATAAATGCCCTACTGTACCCGGTGTTGCACGTTACCAGGGTTGTCCTATCCCTGATACCGATGGTGATGGTGTAAACGATGAAGAAGATAAATGCCCTACTGAAAAAGGACCAGCTTCTAATGCAGGTTGCCCTGAAATTAAAGACTTTGGCTTCAACTACAAACAGGTTCAGTTTGCTACAGGCACTGCCGTATTAACAAAAGTGGCTAAAGCAGAACTTGATAAAGCCGTTACTATATTAAAAGACCATGCTTCTTTGAATTTGATTATTGAAGGTTATACCGATAATACAGGTTCTGATAAAACAAACCTTGCATTATCTCAAAAACGTGCTGATGCAGTAAAAGATTATTTTGTGAAAAATGGTATTGCCGCTGAAAGATTAAGTGCTGCAGGTTTTGGTTCTTCTCAGCCAGTTGCCGATAACAAAACAGTAAAAGGCAGAGCAGAGAACAGAAGAGTAGAATTTAAAACTAAAAAATAACCGGATCCGTTTTATGCCGGTTCTGAAAAGGATAAGGCCCGCCTACCGGCGGGCCTTATCCTTTTTGTTAAAAACCTTATATGCCTGCGGGTTAATAAATGTTCACTTCCCTTTCCAGTTCTATACCAAATTCTTTTTTTACTGCGCTGATTATGGTTTCACTTAAATCAAATATCTCAGAGCCCTTGGCGTGGCCATAATTTACCAGTACCAGGGCCTGATCTTTATGACAGCCTGCATCACCCTTTCTAAATCCTTTAAAACCACACTTTTCAATTAACCATCCTGCTGCAATCTTATAATGCATGTCGTCAATTACAAAAGATGGCAGATCTTTAAAACGCTCTGCAATAGCATGCCGCCTGAATTTTGATATTACAGGGTTTTTAAAGAAGCTACCGGCATTGCCAATTCTTGCAGGATCGGGTAACTTGGATGAACGGATACGGATAACAGCATCTGCAACCGATTGAATATTTGGCTCGGCAATATGCATGGCCTCTAACTCTTTTTCAATAGCTCCGTAGCTGGTATTCAGCACTGCTTTTTTGCGAAGTTTATAGGTAACGTTCAGAATAATGAACTCATTTTTGAGTTTGGTTTTAAAAACACTGGTTCTATAACCAAAGCCACAATCTTCTATGTTAAATGTTTGAACCGTTTGTGTGGTAATATGCAGCGCTTCTAACTGATAAAAAATATCTTTTATTTCAATGCCATATGCACCTATGTTTTGCATGGGGCTGGCTCCAACTGTTCCGGGAATAAGGCTTAGGTTTTCAATGCCTGCATAATTGTGATTTAAGCAATGCAAAACAAAAGAATGCCAGTTTTCTCCGGCAGCAGCTTTTATATAAAAATATTCTTCATCCTGATGAACCAGTTCAATTCCTTTCAGTTCATTTTTTAAAATGATGCCGTCAAAATCTTTTGTGAAAAGAATATTGCTTCCGCCACCAAGAATCAATTTTGAATTTTGCGTTTTGAACTTTGAATTTGAAATCAATTCTTTTAATTCTTCAACAGATGTAAATGTTGCGAATTGTTTTGCAGTAACATCTATACCGAAAGTATTGTAAGGTTTAAGGGAAATGTTTTGCAGTATCGTCATTTTTAAAATTTCTTTAGACCGGGTCTACATCTGCAATGATAGATACGGCGCTGTATTGTTTGTTAGATTGAATAATGGTTGATTGTTGCAGAATGGCCGTTTTACAATGCTGTATTAAAGCAGTGTTTTTAGGAAGTTTAAGCTGCAATTCCCAAAGATACTGGTTTCGTATTCTGTTAACCATCGGCTGCGCAGGACCGTTTATATATAGCCCAAAAGTGCTGCTTAAGCCTCCTTTCATAATGTTGGCAGCTTCTTCTGCAATATGGTTAAGCTTATGTTTGAAAACAATATTGATGATTCTTGAGTAAGGAGGATAATGATACATTTTTCTTGCCAATATTTCATGCTCAAAAAACTGCTTATAATTATGTTCTTTTACAAAATGAAGTACAGGATGTTGCACGTTACTTACCTGGATCAGTACTTTACCATTGCCATCTTTTCTACCGGCCCTGCCGCTAACCTGCTCCATTAATTGAAAAGCTCTTTCATTAACCCTGAAATCTGCAAAATTTAAAATGCCATCTGCATCTGTAATACCAACAAGGTTCACATGCTCAAAATCGAGCCCTTTAACTACCATTTGTGTTCCTACCAGGATATCTATTCTTTGTTGTTCAAATAGCCTGATCAGCGCATCATAGTCGTGTTTTCCTTTTACCGTATCATAATCCATCCTGGCTGTTTTGGCATCGGAAAATGTTTCTGCTATCAATTCCTCTATTTTCTCGGTACCGAAATTTTTCTGAATGAAATTGTGGCTTCCACAGGCAGCACAGGTTTGCAAAACAGGGTAAGATGTTCCGCAATAGTGACAACTCAGTGTATTTTTAGATTTGTGGTAAGTTAAAGTAACATCGCAATGTTTGCATTGAGGTATCCAGCCACAGGTATTGCATAATATATAGGGGCTATAACCTCTTCTGTTTTGAAAGATGATTATTTGTTTTTTTTCATGTAACGATTGTGCTATGGCTTCTTTTAGAGGTTGGGTTAAAACAATTTTTTCTTTTTGCTGCTGAACGGTTTTTTTCAGGTCAATGATCTCTATAGCAGGTAAAGAAACATTCCCAAACCGCTCTGTGAGTTCAACCAAGCCGTATTTGTTATGTATGCAATTGTAATAAGTGTCTACAGAAGGAGTGGCACTTCCCAGTAAAACTTTTGCATTGAATAAAGAGGCATAATAAATAGCCGCATCACGTGCATTGTATCTTGGTGCGGGGTCTTGTTGTTTGTAACTCGCATCGTGTTCTTCGTCTATAATAATAAGTCCTATGTGTTTAAACGGGAGGAACAATGCACTTCTGGCACCCAATACAATCTTAATAGTACCTTCTTTTACTTTGTTCCATAACTCCACTCTTTCGTTCGGGTTGAATTTGGAATGATAAACGGCAATACTATTACCGAAATATTCCTGCAGGCGCCTGATGATTTGTGCTGTTAAAGCAATTTCAGGAAGCATATACAAAACCTGTTCGCCTTTTTCTATAACAGATTCTATTAGTTTAATATAAATCTGTGTTTTGCCGCTGGCTGTTACACCGTGCAGTAAACAGGTATTTTTTTCCGTAAAATTTTCTTGTATTCCCGCAAGTGCATTTTGTTGTGCAGGAGATAAACTGAAGCCTGATCTTTCTTTTTCGTTAATGGGCTTAAGCCTGTTTACAGATCTTGCTTCAATTCTAACAACACCTTTATCTTGCAGGCCTTTTAGTTGTGCAAGAGAAGCATTGGCTTTTTTTAACAGGTCTGATTGTTTTACTTCTCCATTGGTTTTTAATAAATGGAGGTAAGCCAATAAAAGCTCCATTTGCCTGGGGGCTTTGCTCCAATTATTCAGCAAATCGGCTAACTTATCTTCGTTATGGTATGTTGTAGTAAGTATAACAAAATTCTCTTTTTTCTCTTTGTATTTTTCTTTCAATTCTTCCCATATAAAGCACACACCCTTATCAATCAGCTTTTTGATGACTGGATAAACATGCGATATATCCAATAACTGTTGCACTTCACTTAAACGCAGCTCTTTTTTCAATTCCAGTGCTTCTGCAACAATAAATTCTTCATCGTTAAGAGAAGAATAGTCAACGCCGAATTCTTCATTATGAATGAGAACGCTTTCGCTTGAAAGTTTTAAGTTAGATGGAATGGCGGCCTGCATTACTTCCCCTTCACTACATAAATAATAGTTAGCAATCCACTGCCATAATTGTAATTGCTGCGGATAGAGAAGCGGCTCATCATCTAACACATTCAATATTTCTTTAGGCTTGAATGCAGAAGGCTTTTCTTTGTGTAATGATCTGATGATCCCTGAATATTTTTTATTTCTCAATTGCACCTCTACGCGTATACCTATGGTTACAGATTGTTGAAAATGCTGGGGAATGCGCCAGGTATACGTTGTAGGCAAAGCCAAAGGAATAATAACCTCTGCAAACAAAGCGGTAGTAATATCGGTATGAAAAAGTTCTTCCTGCAAATTGATGAATTACCGTACTAAATTAAGTGTAACAGGAGAATACATGAATAGAAATTACCAACTTCCATATTTTAATAATGCTTTTTGCATGGCAGCAAAAACAGTTTCTTTCAGTTGCTCTATATCTTTCAGCGTATAGCCTTGCACAGATATTTCTTCCAGGTAAATTACCCGGTTAATGCCGGGCGTAAGTGAAAAGATATTTGTATAATGAAGCCTGTTAACGGTATCTGGCAATATCAACGGTTTAATATTGGTTTGGGTTTCTATGGCAATTCTGAAAGCCCCGTCGTAAAAGAATTTCAGTGGTTTGCCGGTTTCATTAAATGTTCCTTCTGGGAAAAGAAGAATAGAAATATCTTTTGCCAGCGCTGCTTTTAAGGCCCGAACACTTCTGGCTCTTTTTTCATGGCTGCTCCTGTCTACCAAAATAACGGCTGACCGGTATATCCACCCAAAAACAGGAATCTTCACCATTTCATATTTACCTAATGCCCGATAGGGTTGATGGATGCCTTTTACAATAGCGGGAATATCTAAATACGATATATGATTAGCAACAAAAATCAACGGCTTTTGGGTAGTATGCGGCACTTCATAAATTTCTTTGTGCCAAATGCCTACAAAAAAATACCAAATGCTGCCCCATATGTTGCAAAGCTTATAAATAAAATTACCGCCATTTATGCCAAAGAAAGATGCAATGATTACAAAGGGTAACAGCACCAGCATAATGAGTACAAAGGCAATTAATGCATATGTTGTATATATATATCGGGGTATGGCTATTATATACTTCATTAATTTATAACGGTGTAACCATTTTTATAAAATAGTGTGCCGGAAGCGATAAGTTTTCCGGGATATTATTTTTGAAGAAAGCGAAAAAAGTGCTCCCGCTTCCACTCATAGAAACATATGCGGCACCCGATTGGTAAAGCACCTCTTTCAATTGTTTTAATTCAGGAAATTGTTGTAACACCGGCACTTCAAAATCGTTGAAAAGGAGTTGCTTCCAAGTATCAACAGGTTGTTGAATAACTTCCTTCAGCGATTGAAGAGGTTGTTTGGGTTTAATATTGGCAAAGGCCCAGGCTGTTGAAATATGAATACCCGGGTTTACAATTAATAGCTGGTAAGCTGTAAGCCCTGTTAAAGTAATCGGAGTTAAGATTTCTCCTCTTGAAGAAGCAAAACAGGGTTTGTTAATTATAAAGAAAGGGCAATCGCTTCCTAACTGTAATGCATAATGAATCAATTCATCATCGGAAAGGTGAAGATGGAATTGGTCATTCATTAACTTCAGCGCAAATGCACCATCTGCACTACCGCCTCCCAAACCTGCACCCATCGGGATGGTCTTGTGCAAGTGTATTTGAATGGAGGGGAGTAGGGGAAAATCTTTCTTTAGCAGGTGGTATGCTTTAACACAGAGATTGTTATCTGAAGTTGTATCTATGTTAAGTCCTGTTTGACTGAAATGAGTGCTTTCTGTTTTATTTGCATAGATAATTTCTAAACAATCATGAATAGCTACCGGGAAAAAAATGGTTTCAAGATTATGAAAGCCATCTGTTCTTTTACTCGTAATATGTAAACCCAGGTTTATTTTACAGTTAGGAAAAACAACCACGATTAATATGTTTTGGAGGAATTGAAAAAAGAACGTTTATGGCTACCTATATTGTTATTTTATCAGCAGTGCTTATTTATTTTCTTTTGTTGATCTCATCTCTTATGGCAATGGCCCGTATATAATCCTCGTTTTCTAATACCTCGTTCAAGAGATTTTGAAGGTCTTCTAGGCTTAGTGAGCTCAGGTCTTCCAGAGAAGACTCTTCATCTGTAACGCCAACAGCTTCCTGTTTTTTCTTTTTACCGGCCGTATTTTCATCCATCAAAATACCAGCGCTTTCTAAAATATTCTCGTATGTATAAATAGGGCACCCAAAGCGTACAGCCAAGGCAAGTGCATCGCTGGTTCTGCTGTCTATTTCAACTGTGTCGTTTTCTGTGGAGCAAACCAGCTTTGAATAAAAAATTCCTTCCTGCAAATCATTTATTACAATTTCCTGTAACTCTACATTAAATGCATTCATAAAGTTTTTCATCAGATCATGGGTAAGGGGCCTGCTGGGCTGCATTCTTTCCAGGGCAACAGCAATAGCCTGTGCCTCGAAGCCGCCTATTACTATAGGCAATCTTCTTAAACCATTTACCTCTCCCAATACAACAGCATAAGAATGTGTTTGTGTAATACTGTGCGATAAGGCAACTATTTCGAGTTCTATTTTCTTCATAAGAGGATACGAAAATAAATGAAATTAGTTTAAAAAGAAGTTGTAAGTATCAGCTTACAGATACAAAAACCCCCATTCGGTAATGAATGGGGGCAGGGCATTTATATTATAATCCTTTTAGCTTTTTAATTTCTGCGGTTAATTGCGGCACAACCTCAAAGGCATCGCCTACTATACCGTAGTCTGCAGCTTTAAAGAATGGCGCTTCAGGGTCTTTGTTAATTACCACAATCACTTTGCTTCTGTTAACGCCTGCAAGGTGTTGTATAGCGCCGCTGATGCCAATAGCAAAATACAGGTTAGGAGCTATTTGAACGCCGGTTTGCCCAACGTGTTCATGGTGGGGCCTCCAGTGTGCATCTGCCACCGGCCTGCTGCAGGCAGTAGCTGCATGTAATACGTGAGCAAGGTCTTCTATCATTCCCCAATTTTCAGGGCCCTTTAAACCTCTTCCACCACTTACTACAATTTCTGCTTCGGTGAGTGGTACTTCACCACTTACTTTATTCACTGCAACGGTTTTTACTTTAGATGCGTCAACATTAACTGGCAATGCTTCAATGCTTGCAGTACCATCCACTGTTTTGGTGTGGAAACTATTGGGATTAAGTGAAATGATTTTTACGGTACTCTTAATGCTTACATTGGCATAAGCTTTACCACTGAATACAGATTTTTTTACTACAAAACCATTTGTAGTATCGGGTAGTGCAATAGCGCCGGTTACCAATCCGGCTTTTAAACGGGCCGCCACCCTGCCTGCTACAGCTTTGCCTGTTTGGTTATGCGAGATTACTATCACGGTAGCCTGTGTTATTGTAGCAGCATCTGCAATTGCCCTGGCATATACTTGTGCATCCAGGTGATCTAAGGAAGTATTGTTTATTGTAAATACTTTAGAAATACCATATTTGCCCAGTGTGCTTAAATCGTCTTTTACCGTACCCAGCACCAGTGCTTGGGCCTGAGTGCCTAATTGAGCGGCCAAAGCTGCGCCATAGGTTAATACTTCATAAGAAGATTTTTTAATTTGACCTTCAGCCTGATCAACAAATATTAAAACTGACATTTTCTAAAATTTAAAATTTGAAGTTGGTGTTTAAGGTAGTGGATTGAAACCATTACCCAGCGCCTGTAATAATTTAAATAGCCTTTGCTTCTTCGTGTAATAAACGTACCAGTTCTGCCACGTTATCCGGGGCAACCAGTTTTACTCCTGCTTTTGCCGGAGGTAATTCAAAACCGGTTATACTTGTAAGTTCGTTTATCTGTACAGGCTCCACTACTTTTAAAGGTTTGGTTCTTGCAGCCATTATACCCCGCATATTCGGTATACGTTGTTCTGCAACTCCTTTCTGGCAGCTAACGGCAAGTGGTAATATTACTTCATTTACTTCTTCCCCGCCTTCAATTTCCCTGTTAATGATTGCTGTACTACCATTCAGCTCTAATTTGGTAGCCAGTGAAATGTAGGGGATGTCTAACAGTTCAGCTACCATGGCTCCTACAGAAGACCCGTTATAATCAATTGTTTCCTTACCTGTTAAAACAAGATCGTAATTGCCTTGTTTGGCTACTTCTGCAATTTGAGCAGCAATGTAATAGCTGTCGCTACTGTCTGTGTTGATTCTGATGGCTTCATCTCCACCTAATGCCAAAGCTTTTCGGATAACCGGATCACAATCGGCAAGGCCAACTGTAACAAGATGCAAAACAATACTTGCGTCTTTTTCTTTTAATTCAATGGCACGTACCAGTGAATACCACTCGTCGTAAGGATTGATGATCCATTGAACACCATTATCATCAAACTTGGTATTGCCTTCTTTAAAAGCAATTTTTGAAGTTGTATCCGGTGTTTTACTGATGCAGACTAAAATTTTCATACGAAACAATTTCTATAATAAATTAGTTGTTTATGCAACTATTGCGAATATAAGATGATTTTTGTTGCGGCAAAGTTTACTTAAAAAAAATTATCCTGAATATTTATAGGGTTAATTTTTATGCCCGTATTACCTTTGCAAAAAAAGGCAATGGGTATATTAAGACAATTTGCAGAATACCTTTTTATAAAAAAGAGAGACCCGAACAAACCTATTACAAGGTGGACCAAGTACATGCACGGGATGAACAGAATATCCCTGTTTATGTTTTTAATTGCCCTGATTATTATATTAATAAGGCTCGTATTACTGCCATTAATGAAGAAATAGAGGATAAGGGTATTTGTAGTACTAACTTTTTTACCCTTTCGGAGAAACCATTTTATAGATAGCAGTGGCCGCTTTAGCCGAGGCATTGCCGCCGAGCGATAATAATTTGTGTAAAGCGGAATAATCTGAAGAAAGTTGTAATTGCCTTTCGGAATTATTTAATAATAAATTCAATTCTTCAGTCAAGTTTTTTTCGTTAAGCTCGTTTTGGATCAGTTCTTTTACTACCGGCTTATCCATAATAAGGTTTACCAGGCATATATATTTAATGCTGATCAACCGTTTAGCTATTTGGTAACTTATATTGCTTCCTTTATAGCAAACCACTTCCGGAACATTGAATAGGGCAGTTTCTAAAGTAGCCGTGCCACTGGTAACCAGCGCAGCCACACTCTGTTTTAATAAGTTATATGTTTGATTTTTAACAAGGGAAACATTTGCATACTGTTCTAAAAAAGGTTTGTAAAAAGCATCATCCTGCCCGGGAGCCTGCGCAACAATAAAATGGTAATTTGGAAAGTGCTTGTTTACCGATAGCATTACCGGTAATTTTTTGGCGATCTCCTGTTTCCTGCTTCCGGGCAATAAGGCAATTACAGGGCGTTCGCTTAGTTTATTTTCAGCTCCTTTTTTTATGCTTTCATCAATCACTTCAACCAACGGGTGCCCAACATATTCCACCTCCCAATTCCATTTATCCTTAAAATACTCTTTTTCAAATGGAAGAATACAGAGCATTTTATCTATGCATTGCTTCATTTTTTTTACCCTGTTTTCTTTCCATGCCCATACCTGCGGAGAAATATAATATGCCACTTTAAATCCCTGTTTCTTTGCCCAATCTGCAATACGTAAGTTAAATCCAGGATAATCTACCAATACCAATACATCGGGTTTAAAACTCAATATATCCTTTTTGCAAAATTTAATATTGTTTAAAATGGTAGGAAGATTTTTAACTACTTCAGCAAAGCCCATGAATGCAAGATCTCTGTAGTGTTTTACTACAGTGGCGCCTGCTTCCTGCATTAAGTCGCCGCCCCAGCATCTTATGTCTGCACTTTCATCTAACAAGTGCAATTTTTTTATCAGATTGCTTCCGTGTAAATCTCCGCTGGCTTCTCCTGCAATGATGTAATACTTCATACCCCTAACCCCTAAAGGGGAATTTTAATTTTCTGCAAAATAACCAAAGCCTATTAATTAGAGCAGAAACTTTTTTTTAAAAAAAAACTAAAAAAATAGTTGCATAACTAAAATAATAGTTTTACGTTTGAATAACTAAATATTTAGTTGATGGAAATAAAACAACTTACAAAAGCGGAAGAGCAGATCATGCAATCGCTTTGGAAACTGCAAAGAGCTTATTTAAAAGATGTGGTAGAGGATCAGCCGGAACCCAGGCCACACTCCAATACAGTTGCCACTGTTTTGAAGATACTGATGGAAAAGGGGTTTGTAGATGTTGAAGTGCATGGGAGAGTGTACAGTTATTTTCCGGTGGTTTCCAAAGAGGATTATTCTTCCAATACCATGAATAATTTGGTGGACAGTTATTTTGAAGGCTCTTTTGCAGATGCTGTTTCTTTTATGGTGAATCAAAAAAAACTAAAACTGAAAGACCTTGAACTTTTGCTTCAACATCTAAAAACAAAAAAATAAAACAATGGCAACAATTGCTCTATACTTTTTAAAAGTAATGCTTTGCAGCGGCTTGTTGTTTGGTTATTATTATGCTGTACTTCGTAATAAAAGATTTCACCAGTATAATAGGTTTTATTTGCTTGCGGCTGTAATGTTGAGCTGGCTAATCCCGCTCATTAAAATAGATCTGAGTGCTTTGTTTAGAAAAGAACGGCCTGTAAGCTACCTGGCTTATTCTATAGCCACACAAAACACACTGATAGAAATTAATACCAAAGGGCTTCAATTTTCCTGGGAATTATTCTTTGAAACTTTGTTTAGTATAGTTTGTATATCGTTTTTTATAGTGTTTGTGTGGTCGCTTTTACAGATCAGGAAATTGTTGAGAAAGCATCCCTGTAAAACCTATAAAGATGTGGTGCTTGTTTTGGCAAACACAGCAGGAACACCTTTCTCTTTTTTAAAGTTTATTTTCTGGAACGAAGAGATAGATATTGCTTCTGAAGCGGGAAAACAAGTTTTAGAGCATGAACTTACCCATGTTAGAGAAAAACATAGTTACGATAAATTATTCATGCAGATAAATCATGTATTTGGCTGGTGGAATATTTTCTTCTGGCTGATGAATAAAGAACTATCCATGATACATGAATTTATTGCAGACAAAAAAGCCATTCACAACGGAGATGCTTCTGCTTTGGCGGCTATGCTTTTAAAATCTGTTTATCCAAATCATCAAATTAGTATAACCAATCCATTTTTCTTTTCACCTATAAAACGAAGACTTGTTATGATCTCCAATAATTCAAATCCAAAATTCTCTTATCTGAGAAGAGTTCTAATACTTCCGCTTTTTGCAATGGTTGCTTTATTGTTTGCATTCCGAATGAAAGAAAATACTCAACATCTGAATGAAAAATTTTTATTAAATGAAAACGCATTGCCACTTGTTGCAAATGCTGGAGTGGATAGCGCTTCCTCTGAAACTATGAAGCATTTTTCTGAAATGCTGCATTCAATTCAAAAAGAAAAAACACTGCCTAATGGTAAAACGGCAATAGTGATAATTAATGATCAGAATAAGCTTAAAGAACTTTTTAAGTTATACTCGGAAATGAATACATCACAACAGGCGAGAACAGGAGTTAAGTTCTATAAAATACCTCCTGATGTAAAAGCGGTTCCATCAGAAACTAAAATCTCAAAATGGAAAGATGCCAAAATGTATGGATTGTGGGTAGATGATAAACGTATAGAGAATAAAATTTTGAGTAATTATAAAGCAGCTGATTTCTCAAAGTTTTTTGAAAGCAAATTGGCGCCTAATGCCATTAATTATGGAAAACATTTTGTTCAGGTAGATTTATATACGAATGCATACTTTGAAAAAACAAGAAGAAGGGATACCTCATTAACCTTGTTTATGGCTAAACCGATAACAACAAATGCAGATACCACTATCAAACCCACAATCACACTTAAAAACATAACCAAAACAGATAATAATACTAATACTGTTGCAAAAAAAGATACAACCATTGTAATTGATCCAAGTGTGCCGAGAATGCATCCAAAAACAGATATGAACAATGTCTTGTTTGTTGTGGATGGAAAAGTTATGGGTAGGGGGGAAGATGCAAATGTTATCAATTCAATGAACCCGAATACAATAAGCAGAATTGACGTTTTGAAGGATGAACAGGCAATAAATAAATATGGCGATGCAGGTAAAAAAGGTGTAGTAGAAATTACAACCAAAAAATTTGCAGAAGAAAACAAACCACAGGAAGTAAAAGATTTAGGGAAGAATGTAAATGAATCTTCCAATCAAAACATCAATAATAAAATCTTCACACAGGTAGAAATACCTGCAGAATTTCCGGGTGGGCATAAAGAGTGGATTAAATATTTGGAACAAAAACTAAATAGAGATATTCCTGTAAACAAAGGTGCTCCTCCGGGAAAATATATTGTTAACTTATCTTTTATTGTAAATGATAAAGGAGATATAAACAATGTCACGGCATTGAACGATCCAGGTTATGGAACAAAAGAAGAAGCTGTTAGATTAATGAAAAACTGTATTCCTTGGAAGCCTGCTGTTCAGAATGGTAAAAATGTAGTTGCCAAAATGGAAAAGACAATTACTTTTCAAGTGTCAGAAGAATAATAAATTTTCATAAACAAAAATCATACATCAGCCATCGTACATCCTTAATACAACCATTTTAATAACAAAGCAGCAATGGCATAAATTATTGTAATGATAAAAATGCCTCTTGCTGTTTTGTCTTTTTGTGCATTGATATAAACTGTAAAAATGATGGCATTTGCCAAAAGTGAAAAACTGATCATCGCTGTAAGCAAGTGCCTTTCTATTCCCAGATATTGAATGAATTCAGCAAAACTCAATCTTCTGAATTTATAAAAATAAAAACCCAGCATTCCCAATAAGGGTGCTAACAAGCCGAGTAGTAAGCCTAATTTAAGGTTGTCTTTCTTCAACATTTCTTTTTTTTCACTAATTCTATCGAATTACACGAATTTATTTTGCTTTCATATCTGCAAAAATCTGTGCAATCTGTGTTTAAAATTTCCAGTTTTTTTCTAATTGTTCTTTCAATTGATAATTGGTTAAATCAAACTGTACAGGCACAACACTTACATAATTATTAGCCAGCGCCCAAACATCGGTGTCTTTGCCTTTATCGAAATTTACAAATTCACCTGTTAGCCAATAATACTTTCTTCCATGCGGATCTTTTCGTTCAATAAAATCTTCCTCATATTTGGCATAAGCCTGTTTGCAAATTTTTATGCCTTTGATCAACTCTTCATCAACCGCAGGAATATTTACATTCAACAAAAAGTGAGTAGGAGTTTTTTTCTGACTTAAAACTTTGGCTGTGATTTTTTCAACAATTTTTTTTGCAGGATCGAAATCTGCCTCCATCGAATAATCCAGTAAACTGAAACCGATGCTTGGAATACTTTCAATGGCCGCTTCCATTGCAGCGCTCATTGTACCGCTGTAAATAACATTGATGCTGTGATTGGCGCCATGATTTATTCCGCTTAAACAGATATCCGGTTTCCGGTGCAATACTTTATCTACTGCCAGTTTTACACAATCAACAGGCGTACCGTTACAGGTATAAGCTTCTGTGCCTTCTACAAAAACGGTTTTTTGCAAACGCAGTGGATGGCCAATGGTAATGGCATGCCCCATACCGCTTTGAGGCTTGTCTGGCGCCACCACCACCACTCTGCCCAAGTGCATTACTGCTTCTGTTAATGCTTTAATGCCGGGAGCATAAATACTATCATCGTTCGTAATTAAAATAACCGGCTCTTCTTTTTTTCTGGTTGCCATGGGTGCAAGATACAAGCAAAAAACGTAGCAAAATTTTCATCAACTGCTAAATGGCTGAATCATTATGCCGGATTAAAGTTTATTTGTATACCGCTCATTCTAAATTATCACCTGTTGCCATAAGTTTATGAAACGGTTGGAGTAAAATATTTTGATAGGAGTAAAATTTTTTTTTGAAAAACTAATTTTTTTAGTATTTTGCACTTGAATCTAAATTTATTAGTTATGAGTTATGCAGGAAAAAATTTTCGCTATCTCAGAAAATTAAGAGGGTGGACTCAGGAAGAATTTGCCCAAAAGATTAATGTAAAACGATCTTTGGTAGGTGCCTATGAAGAAGAACGTGCAGAGCCACGATTAGAAGCATTGGAAGAAGTCTGTACTATTTTTAAATTGAGTTTGGATGATCTATTATTAAAAGATCTTAGTGCTGCAAAAGGAAGTAGTTATATAGAACAACGCCGAAAACAAAAAATGGCGGCATTAAGTAGTGCGGAAATACAGTTTGTACCTGTAAAAGCGGCTGCAGGCTATTTGGCCGGTTATGCAGATCCTGATTTTATAGATGAATTGAATACGTTTACTTTACCAATGCTGGCTCCGGGACAATATCGTGCCTTTGAAATTATAGGTGATAGTATGTTGCCTACCCCCAGCGGCAGTGTGATTGTAGGGGAGAAGGTAGATGATCTGGAAAGCCTGAAAAGCAGCAATACCTATATTGTTTTGAGCAGGAACGAAGGTGTAGTGTATAAACGGGTGATGAAGAATAATCGCACTAAGAACAAGCTTACACTTGTCAGTGATAATCCACAATATGAACCATACAATGTAAATGCAGAGGATGTATTGGAAATGTGGAAGGCGGTATACGTTTTGCAAAAAGCAAACACTATTCAACATTGGGATGTAAACTCACTTGCCGGAATGGTCAATAATCTGCAAGAGCAGGTAAGCAGTTTAAAAAAGAAATTGAATTAGTTGGGTTAGTTAGTAATAAGGGCCGGTGTCTACCGGCCTTTTTTAATACAGGGAACCAGCTATTCTGAACGTATTGCAATGGGTTTCTACAATCGTTTTTATTTCGGGTGAATAACCGCCACCCATAGCCACTGTTACGGGAATATTATGTTTTTTCAATTGTGTGAAAACGAACGCATCTCTTTGTTTGCATTCGTCTATGTTTACTTTTAGTTTCCCGAATTTGTCTGTCTCAAGAATATCCACTCCCGATAAATAAAAAGCAAAATCGGGTTTCACTCGTTCAATTAATTGTGGTAGAGTAGTTTTTAATATTTCCAAATATTCTTTTCCGGTGGTACCATCTTTCAATCCAATATCCAGATCACTTTTTTCTTTGTGAAAAGGATAATTGTGTGCTCCATGCATACTGAATGTGAAAACGTTTTTATTCTTTTCAAAAAGCTTGGCAGTTCCGTTTCCCTGATGAACATCCAGGTCGATAATTAGAATTTGTTTCGCATCTTTTTGGTGCAATAAATAGTTTGCTGCAACGGCAAAATCATTCAACAAACAAAAGCCTTCGCCACGATTTGCAAAAGCATGGTGTGTTCCTCCGGCAATATTTAATGCCACGCCGTTTTTCATGGCATGATAACAACAATCAATTGATCCTTGCGTGATTATTAATTCTCTTTGTGTTAATTGCGGTGACTGCGGAAAGCCGATCTTTCTTTGTTCTGATGCTGTTAATGTTTGATGTTTTAGCTTATTGAAATATTCTTCTGCATGTGTAAGCAATACAAGCTCTTCTTCACATGCTCTTGGTTTAAAAATATTTTCCTGTGTAATGGTTCCTTCATGTAATAATTGTTCAGGAATCAATTCATATTTCAACATGGGAAACCGGTGCCCTTCGGGTAAAGGATGAGCATAAATGGTATCGTAAGCAATTTTAATCATTCAATGACATTACATTTTCATTCACGATTGCAAAAACTTTTTCATTCTTTTTTGGTTTGATGGCTGCTAAACCTGTGAACCTGCTGAATGCCGGCAATACTGCATATTGTTTGGTGAAATAGAAACAAGGGAATCGCAATGTTTGTTTACTGTTGCCTTTGATGCTGATACCCGGATGAATATGCCCTGAAAAAAAGAAATTGTTTTGTTCTTCTTCAAGATTGATTTCTTCAATTGAATGCACAAAACAAAAATCTGCCATCTGTAATCTATGTTCTGTAATTTGTATTCCTGCACTTGCATACCATTCATCTTTTAAAATATCATGATTACCTTTAATGAGGTGTATATGTAAATGAGATAAATCGTTGCGCCATTTTACAAAAAGGTCCAACTCTTTATTGGCAATACTGTGAAAAAGATCTCCAACAACTATTAATTGTTCTGCTTTAAAGAAACTGATGCAATCAACCAACCTTTGTAAGTCTTCTTTGAAAACCGCCTGTGGTATGGCTATTCCACTTTTTCTGAAATGACCGGTTTTGCCAAAATGAATATCTGAAACAATCAGTGCTTTGTGTGTTTCCCAAAAAATACATCTTTGTTCGCTAAGCCATAACTGTTGTTCTGCCAATATAAATGGTACCGGTTGCTGCATGTTGCAAATCTATTATCCACATTTCATTCAGTAATCATTTTTTACACTTTACTATTTAAAGGAAAGCAATTACATTTAACATATTAAAATCGAAATAACAATGACCACCAATTTCAACCCTGAAGAAGGAAAGCTGCCTTCATCGCTTAATGTATTAACCATTTTAACTTTTATTGGAAGCGGTTTATTCAACCTGGCCGGAGCATTCTGGCAATTTGTTCGTGCAGATAAAGCTGTTGAAGATCTTGATAAAGCCTTAAACAGCCCCGACTTTGATAAACTTCCTGATTTTGCAAAAAAAATGATTACACCGGAAGCACTGGAACAGGCAAGGCTTGCAGCTACTAATAAGCTACCTATTTTAATTGTAACCATTGTGGGTGGTGTACTTTGTATTATTGGCGCGGTGCAAATGCGTAAACTTAAAATGCAGGGATATTATATTTGGCTGATGGGCGAAATTGTTCCGGCAATATGCACGATCGTATTGCTTGGAAAAGCAGCAGTGAGCGGATTTGGCGCTTTAATAGGGTTTGCATTTATGTTATTGTTCATTATCCTGTATACATTACAACGTAAGTATCTTACCAATAAATAATGCACACGCATTTTAAGGAGGGTAGCAGCTATTTTGTTGCTACCTTTTTTATTTGTTTAATTGTTGCTGCATTCTTTTAACCCTTTCTTCCATTTTTTCTGAAGACAGGTTGTTTCGGTTAAGCCCATCAACAACTATAGGAAAAGATAGCGGTGTAAACTTTTCAGGAAAAGTAAGCACAATCTTATTGCCCGCAATCCTGTTCAATGCACTCCTTAGCCTAACTTCTTCCATCTGTTGTTCCAGCACTTCGTTATATGCCTGCCTGAGTAAAATATTATTGGGCTCATATTCTTCAAATACATTGAAAAGTAACCCGGCTGAAGATTGCAGGTGCCTTGCTTTTTTATGCTCACCCGGGTATCCCTGAAAAATAAGGCCGCCTATTGCCGCAATATCTCTGAATTTTCTCCTTGCCATCTCTGTACTGTTTACGCTTTTTTGAATATCATTCAACAGATGGTTGGTAAAGAAAAGTTCATGAACATTGGTATCATCAACAGGTATGGGTTGATCGCTGAGCAGTTCAAAACCATAATCGTTCATAGCTATTGAAAAAGTAATGGGTGTTATCCGGCTTATCCTGTAAGCTATGAGTGCACTCATAGCTTCATGTACCTGCCTTCCTTCAAAAGGATATACCAAAAGATGGTAACCGTCTTTACTTTCTATCTGTTCAATTAAAGTTTCTTTATCGGATGGAATATGTGATAATTCTTGTTGAAGTTGAAAGAGCGGTTGCAAAGCTTGTAGCTCATTGCAAGAATTGTCCATTGTCAATTGTCCATTGACCATTGCTTCTGCTTCTGCAAAAGTTTCCCTTAATATTTTACCAAGGTTTGCAGATAAACTCATTCTTCCCCCCATCCAGCTGGGAACAATTGTTTTCTTGGAAGCAGATGGCTTAACAATTACACTCATATCTTTTATGCCTACCAGCTCCAGGTTTCTTCCTGCCAGCGTAAAAGTGGTACCTGTTTCCAGGCGACTAACGAACCATTCCTCAATTACACCTATATATTTACCATTCAACAGTTTTACTTTAAGCATCGCATCGCTTACTATTGTGCCTATATGCATACGATGGCGCATAGCCATTCTCCTGTTCTTTATAGTATAAACACCATCATCCGTTATCTCTATTTTCTTATAATCATCATAATGCTGTAAAGCTGTGCCTCCGGTACTGAGGTGCTGTAATATTTCTTTCCATTCAGTATCGGTTATTTCTGAAAAACTATAGGTACTCCTTATTTCGGGCAATAACTGTTCTGGTACAAATCCGTCTCCTACTGCAAGGGTACACATATACTGCATCAGTACATCAAAACATAAAACCAGTGGTTCTTTACTTTCTATTATGCGGCTGCTTACGGCTTTTTTTAAAGCAGCGGCCTCTACTAATTCCAGAGAATGTGTAGGAAGGAAATAGATTTTACTCGTATCTCCGGGTTGATGGCCGCTTCTTCCGGCTCGTTGCAAAAAACGGGAAATGCCTTTAGGAGAACCTACCTGAATAACCGTATCAACCGGCCTGAAATCAACACCGAGATCCAGGCTGGCCGTACAAACAACCGCTTTAAGTTTTTTTGTATGTAAAGACTCTTCCACCCAAAGCCTTAATTCCTGTTCAATACTTCCATGATGCAAAGCAATAGCTCCTGCCAGTTGAGGGGCAATATTTAATAATGTTTGATACCACATTTCACTCATGCCTCTTGTATTGATGAATATAAGTGTGGTATTGCTTTGCTCAATTATGGGAACAATTTTTTCGGCCAGCTTTATACCCAAATGCCCGGCCCAGGGATATTTTTCTATTTCATCGGGAATGATGGAAATGATTTCCGTTTGTTTGGGAAGATTCGCCTGTATAACAAAAGTTTCTATAAGCTTAGAGCGGTGCAACGGGCTTAATAATACTTCTTTAGCTTCCTCTAAGTTGCCAATGGTGGCACTAATTCCCCAAACAGATACACCCGATTTATTGTGCGCAGCAATAGGTATGATCCTGCTTAACGCCAGCTCTGTTTGCACACCTCTTTTGCTTCCCATTAACTCATGCCACTCATCTATTGCAATTGTTTCTAAAGAGGCAAAAAAAGAGTGGTTGTTTTTCTGAGCCAGAAGTAAATGGAGGCTTTCGGGTGTGATAATTAAAATCTCAGGTGTGTTTTTTTTCTGTCTGTTGCGTTCTGCGATAGTTGTATCTCCGTTTCTTATGCCCACTTCCCATGACATATTCAATTCAGTAATGACTTCCTGCATTGCCCTGGCTATATCTTTGGCCAACGCTCTTAGAGGGGTAATCCAAAGTAATTGTAATCCATTATATTTTAGTTGCTGATAACTTTGCGGGTGAGTATTAATAAACCGGATAATGCTCCCTAAAAAAACAGCATATGTTTTGCCACAGCCGGTTGGTGCATTTACCAAACCACTTTCCGTTTTAAGAACATGTTGCCAGGTTTCTTCCTGAAAAGCAAATGGTTTCAGGCCTTTGCTGTGCATCCATTGTGTAACAATTCTATATCCTATGGTGTTTTGCAACATACACATCAAAAATAAGTTAAACAATTTAGTACAGGGTTCATTTACACAGGCCCAGCACTTATCTTCGCTTTATGCTAATTATCCGGTTACATCATCTTCAGTTTAAAGCATACCATGGTTTGTATGAGCAGGAAAAAATCAATGGAAACGATTTTGAGGTGAATGCAGAAATTTATCACCATCCTGTTTCTACCATTAAAAATATACAGGAAACCATTAATTACGAATTGGTGTACAGGCTGATTGAAGAAAGGATGCAAATACCCACACCTTTATTGGAAACAATTGTAATGGAAATAGCCGGGCAAATTTTACACAAATTTGAACTGGCGGAAGAAGTGACTGTTTCCATAAAAAAAATAAACCCGCCTATTGAAGGAATGAACGGTTCCGTTGGCGTGCACTATCATTTAAAAAGAAAAGCTAATGATGAAGTATAAATGGATGATATTGTTTTGTTGTATCCCTTTTTTTTCAATTGCGCAGGAAACAACTCTTTTATTTAAAGAAGCTGTTAATTTAGAAACACAGTATAAAGAACAGGAAGCATTAGATAAATACAGGCAGATTTTATTGAACGAGCCAGGTAATATGAAAGCCTTGCTTAAAGCTGTTGAGCTAAGTTGCTCAACTGGCGAACGCCTGCCGCTTAAAAACGATAAGCGAATAACATTTGAATCTGCTATGAGTTATGCTAAAAGAATGGTAACAACAGACAGTGCCAATGCCGAGGGATATTATGCAATAGCTTTGGTATCTGGCAAAATGACCGAAGTGGAAACAGAAAACAAGAAAACAGTACAGTTTGTACGTGATATTAAAATAAATGCAGATAAAGCTCTGAAATTAAATCCCAACCATGCTATGGCCAATTTTATAGAAGGGAAATGGCATTATGAAATGGTTACTTTAAACTGGGCCAAAAAATTGGCGGTAAAAACTTTGTATGGCGGATTACCTGAACCCAGCCTAGATGATGCGATTGCATATATGGAAAAGTGCAAGGCTTTAAATCCCTACTTTGTATTAAATATGCTAACGCTTGGAAAAGCATATAAAGAAAACAGGAACCCGGCAAAAGCTATGGAAACACTACAACGTTGTGTAAAGTTGCCAACAAGAACAATGGATGACCCCGTACTAAAAGCAGAAGCGCAAAAAATATTAGATAGCCTACAATAAAAATTTATGGAATTACAACACTTATTTGAAACAGCAGTAGCAGAAAGCAAAACTTTACCTGCAAAACCAGATAATGAAACATTGTTAAAATTGTATTCTCTGTACAAACAAGCCACAGAAGGAGATAATAATGGAGATACACCTGCCAATCCTTTTGACTTTGTAGCAAAAGCAAAATACAATGCATGGCAATCTTTAAAAGGCACTTCTAAAGAAGATGCCATGCAACAATATATTAACCTGGTGAATGTATTGAAAGGAAACAATTAATGCCTATATCTTTTTACTTTTCCATTTATTGCTTTGCATAAACAAATATGAAGGGATGAAAGTGCATATCCAATATACCCATTCGCTGCCCCAGCCAATGACGATGGATAATTTCCACTTTTCCAGCACCAGATATACATAGGTAATGTAAAAACTAACGGCGATCATTTCAATCAATAAATTCATTTTACTGCTTCCTGTTCCGGTAACTGCATTTAACCAAATGGTGGCAACACTCATTAAAACCAATGCTGTTGAAACAATTCTTAATACCGGCATAGCGGCAGTGATAAAACTTTCTTCCTGGCCATAAATGGACAAGAACAGATGTGGCAATAAATTTAATAACAAACAAATACAGCCGGCAAATAAAAGAGAGAGCCTTATAATTCTGTGAACAAGATAAATTACTTTATCGTGCATTCCCTGCCCGATAATATTGCTTACCATCGTATTGGTTGTAGCTGCAAAAGCCCAGGTAAAGCAACCGAAAAAGCCAAAAATATTACGCATGGTATTAGAAATGGCAAGATCCCTTGAGCCATGATGCTCAATCAATATATAAAAGAATTCCCAGGTAATAATACTTAAGGCATATTGGCCTATCAGTGGGCTCGATTGTACAAGAATAAGCCTGGTTGTTCTTTTATCAAACGCAAAGCTTTTAAATAATTGCAACTGTTGGCCTATGCCTTTTACATGCAATACAATAAAAATACTTAATAAACCTGCACCTTCTGCAATTACCGAAGCTATTGCAGCGCCATTGAAACCTAAGGATGGGAAACCTAATTTTCCATAAATAAAACAATAATCTAACACAATGTTTACAAGGGCTTCCGTTCCCGTTCCAATAATCAGGTATTTGCTTTGGTTGGTGCCTACCAAAACCGCGTTACGCATTTGGTATAGGTACAAAAAAAAGAGACCAAAAATCCTTATACGCAAAAAAGCGATGGACATGGTATAAGTATCTTCATCATGAATGGCCCAGTGAAGTATTTGTGGCGCAATAAACCATGTTACGAGAATCCCCAAAAAAGCCATCACAAATGCTATTCTGATACCTTGTACAAAAAGATTTCCTATCTCATCAATCCTGTTCTCGCCGGCTCTGCGGGCAATAAGCGCCTGCAAACCGTTATTTAATCCATTGCCGATTACAGCAAATATTAGATAGTAAACACCTGTAATACCGGCCACTGCCAATGCCTTTTCATTCAGCCTGCCTAAAAAAATATTATTGGTAATAAAGTTAATCTGGGGTACCAGAATGGCTAAGGCAATGGGTAATGCAATACCTAAAATCTGTTTATTGGTGATTTGTACCCTCAAATTCATTGCAGTGCTCATAGTTGGCAAAACTATGCTTTTGAGCATGTAAAAGCCGATTTATATGCTTGGTAATTATTTTTTATCATTGCATCAACTATATTTGAATAATGGTTGAGAAAAGTATTAGCAGTTATGGAGATTTAACATCGCAGTCGCCTTTTAACAGCGATAAACTGGTTGTTAATGTTGGGCCTACATACATGTGCTTTATTGTAAGGCTGCATGGAAAAGAAGAAATTGCCGCCTTTGAACTATTTGAGTTCGATAAAGTATTGGATAACTGGTATGATGTTTTTTATAATGTAAAGAACCAGTCTAAAATATTAGACAGAAGCTACAACCATACCACTGTTTTGTATAATATGCCTGAATCTGTTTTAATACCGGCAGAAAAATATTCGGCCGAAAGCGCTTCAGATTTTCTGACCACCGTTTTCGGGGAGCATTTTAATCAACTAATTAATACGGATACTTTTAATATTAATGAACCTGTTGTGAATGCATATGGTATTAAGCGGTCTTTGTTCGATATTGTAGGCTCTAATTTTCTAATGGTAGAAGCACGGCATTATTATTCCATGTTATTAAATGTATTGTTGCATGATTCAGTATTGCCTTCAGGCACCTTTCTCAGGTTAGAGTTTTATAAAAACACTTTAGTGTTGGTGCTTATTCATGAGCGCCGATTACAATTGGTACAGCAGTATAATATTACAAATGCAGACGATATGCTGTATTATGTTTTAAGTGTACTAGAACAGTACCGGTATAAACCAAGCGAAGTGCAACTGGAAGTGGCAGGGATAATAGATACAAGAACCCAGGATTACGATTTCTTAAGAAAACTCTTTCCACATATTAGCTTCGATACACTGAATACTGCTATTGCATTGCCTGAATTGGTTGAACAATACCCCGCTCACTATTTGTCACCTTTCTTTAAAGTTTTGGCATGAGGATTATTTCAGGAAAATGGGGAGGAAGAAGAATAAGCCCTCCTGCAAAAATGCCTCACACAAGGCCTACAACTGATATTGCAAAAGAAGGTTTGTTCAATATTTTACAGAACAGGATTGATTTCACAGGTATCAAAACACTCGACCTTTTTGGCGGAACCGGTTGTATTAGCTATGAACTGGCTTCACGTGGGGCAGAAGACCTTACTATTGTAGAGAAAGACCATGTAATGTATGATTTCATCAGGAAAAACCTGGAAATGCTGGGAGCAGAAAATGCTAAAGTATTAAAGATGGATGTGTTTACTTTCTTATCAACCTGTAAAGAACAATATGATTTTATTTTTGCAGGGCCGCCTTACGCCCTGGGAGCTATAGATGAACTTCCTAAAATAATTGTTTCTCAAAAACTGATTGCAGAAGGTGGGTATTTTGTATTGGAACATACCCCCCGCAATGGTTATGAGTCTTTCAATGGATTTAAATTTGTCAGGAATTATGGAACCACTCTTTTCAGTTTTTTTACGTGTGAACCTTAGAAAAATATTCCGGCTCATAAATAACAGATAATTTTTTAATGCTAATTGCCCGTTATTGTTTATGATGACACCTATTTTTATAACAGGTATAGGAACAGATATTGGTAAAACCATTGTAAGCGCAATCATTACAGAAGCTTTGCAGGCCGACTATTGGAAGCCTGTTCAAGCCGGTTTTGATGATGGAACGGATGCCTTGCGCATAAAGGGTTTACTGAGCAACAGCTTCTCAAAAATTCATCCGGAAACATACAAACTCAAAATGCCGGCTTCGCCGCATATTGCAGCCAGGGAGGAAGGTGAGGTTATCAGAATTGAAAAAATAAAATCTGCATTTTCCAGGTTACAATCAGAAAACCCTTATCTCATTATAGAAGGCGCCGGAGGGTTAATGGTTCCCATAAATGAAAAAGAATTTATTGTAGATATTATTAAAGAGTTAAATGCGAAAGTTATTTTAGTGAGCAGGAATTACCTTGGTAGCATCAATCATTCACTGTTAACTGCCGCTGCTTGCAGGCAATACAATATTGAAGTGTTGGGGTGGGTATTTAATGATCAATATTTAGATTATGAAGAAGACATTGTTCGCTGGACGGGCATTCCATCGCTGGGAAGCATACCTTTGTTACATAATACAGATCGTAATGCTATTTACTTGCAGTCGCAAAAAATAAGAACAAAATTATTGGCTAGCATATGACGAAAAAGGAATTGAGAAATATTTACAAACAAAAACGCCTTTCATTAGAGCATAGCAATAAATTGCGCCTCGATGATTTGATGCTGATCCAGTTTCAGCAACTTAATTTTCAATCTATCCACTCAGTAATGAGCTACTGGCCTATTACAAACTTTAACGAACCCAATACGCATATTTTTACTCGCTATCTGAAACATATGCTTCCCGGCTTGCAGATTGCCTATCCGGTAACCAACTTTAACAATCATTCTATGCAGGCTCATTTAACACATGATGATACTGTTTTTATAAACAACCAATATGGCCTTACAGAACCTAAGACGGGAGTAGTGATCCAGCCATTCGACATAGACCTCGTTTTTGTTCCACTGATAGCTTTTGATGAAAAAGGGTATAGGGTTGGTTATGGTAAAGGCTTTTATGACCGGTTCCTGATTAATTGCCATCAGGAAACCCTTGCCATTGGTTTTAGTTATTTTGAAGCGGTGGATCGTATAGACGATACAAACCAATTTGACGTACCTTTAGATTATTGCATTACGCCAGACAATATTTATGAATTTTAATAACCTGTTCCTTAAATCTTTTCGTGTTGTTTTATTGCCTCTGTCATTAATCTATGGTTTAATCATCATTATCAGGAACAGGCTGTTCGATAGGAACATACTTAAATCTGCAACATTTAATTTTCCTGTTATTTGTATTGGTAACCTTGCCGTTGGCGGTACAGGAAAATCTCCAATGGTTGAGTACCTTGTTCAATTACTGCATCCACAATTTAAAATTGCCACCCTAAGCCGTGGGTATAAACGCAAAACAAAAGGTTATGCTCTGGCGAGTGAACAAACTACCGCGTTGGAGATTGGAGATGAGCCCATGCAATTCCATTTAAAATTCCCTGATGTTGCTGTTGCGGTTGGCGAAGAGCGTTTAGTGGCAATTCCATACCTGATAGAAGATGTAAAAGGGTTGCAGGCAATTATTTTAGACGATGCTTTTCAGCACAGGGCAGTAAAAGCAGGATTGAATATTTTATTGAGCGATTACAACAATCAATACATACACGATTTCTTCTTGCCTACAGGCGAGTTAAGAGATGAGTGGGCCTCTGCAAGAAGAGCTGATATTATTGTTATTACAAAATGCCCGCCGGATCTAAGTGCAGACAAGAAGCAAAAGATTATTAAAAGCCTGCGTTTGCAAAAAAAACAAAAAGCTTTTTTTACCACTATTCAATATGGTAAACCTTACCATATAATCCATCAGCAAAATACAATAACACTTTCTCACGAGCAGGAAGTGCTCCTGGTGAGTGGTATAGCGAATCCTGTGCCTCTGAAAAATTATATAGTAGAGCATACAGCCACTTACTACGAAAAATCTTATGGCGATCATCATATTTTTTCAATTGATGATTTGAATGAAATTAAACAGAAATTTTATGAAATGGATGCTTCGCATAAAGCCATCATTACTACTGAGAAAGATGCAGTTAGATTGCATAAGTTTCGGGAAGAATTAAAAGACATTCCTTTTTATGTATTGCCCATACAACATCTTTTTCTGTTTGATGAGGCAGCACAATTTGATAGTATCGTTACCGATTTCATCCGGCATTTCACCCTTAATCAAGATTAGTTATGAAGAACACAAAAAAGAAAAAACACAGCACCTCAAAACAAACTCATAAAGTTGCAGCCAGTTATAAAGGTGTGTTAGATGTTACCAGAAGCGGGGTTGGTTATGTAATTATAGGCGATGGTAAAAATGATATTTTAATAAGGCCCGGCGATTTTACAAATGCTTTACACGGAGATGTTGTACGGGCAAAAGTTGTAAAAGAAAATGTAAATACCGGAAAAAGGGAAGGAAGGATTGTGGAAGTGGTAGAACGAAAACAAACGGAGTTTGTAGGGTATATTCAGCTATCTACCAATTTCGCTTTTTTTATTCCGGATACAGACAGGCCCATGCCGGACTTTTTTATACCACTACCAAAACTTAACGGCGCCAAAAACAAAGAGCGTGTTGTAGTACGCATAATACGTTGGAATAAGGATGATAAGAAACCGGTTGGAGAAGTGGTAGGCAGCATTAATGCAGTAAATGCAAACGATGCGGCAATGAAAGAATTATTGATTGAAAACGGCTTTCCTCTTGCGTTTGAAGAAGATGTTTTAAAAGAAACTGCAAAACTGCCGGTGGTATTGGATAAAAAAGAAATTGCCAAAAGAAAAGATTGTAGGGAAACATTAACATTTACGATTGATCCGGTGGATGCAAAAGATTTTGACGATGCCATTTCAATCAGAACATTAAAGAATGGGTTGTATGAAGTGGGGGTACATATTGCCGATGTGAGCTATTATGTGCAGCCGGGTACTGCATTAGATGCCGAAGCATATAAACGGGCAACATCGGTGTATTTGCCTGATCGCGTAAACCCAATGCTGCCAG
This sequence comes from Sphingobacteriia bacterium, assembly GCA_017304675.1. Classification (GTDB taxonomy): domain Bacteria; phylum Bacteroidota; class Bacteroidia; order Chitinophagales; family Chitinophagaceae; genus CW01. The sequence continues at coordinate 71,598 of JAFKLS010000020.1, read as the reverse complement.
AAAAAATATCGAACGAATTATGTTCTCTCCGCCCTCATGAAGATAAATTTACTTTTTCTGCCATATTTCAAATGAACGACAAGGGCGAAGTGAAACAATATTGGTTGGGTAGAACGGTTACCCATTCCGATCATCGTTTTACTTATGAAGACGTGCAGGAAATTATTGAACAGGAAGACGGCTTGTATAAAGAGGAAATCTTATTCTTAAACGGTATTGCGCAACGGTTAAGGAAAAAACGGTTTAAAAAAGGAGCTATTAACTTTTCTTCTCAGGAAGTGCGTTTTAAACTGGACGAACAGGGAAAACCCATTGGTATTATGGTGAAAGAAAGTAAAGAAGCACACCAGCTGATTGAAGAATTGATGCTGTTGGCTAATAGAACCGTTGCAGAAAATATTGCCAAGATAGAGTTAAACCATAAACCTATTCCTTTTCCATATAGGGTACACGACCAGCCGGATGAAGAAAAATTAAAACCTTTTATTGAGTTTGCCCGAAAATATGGGCATCAGTTCAATATATCATCTCCTGAAAAAATTGCAGAGAGCTTTAATGAAATGTTACTGAATGCAAAAGGCAAACCAGAACAACATGTATTAGAGCAACTGGGTATACGCACTATGGCAAAAGCAGTATATACCACACAGAACATTGGGCACTACGGCCTGGCATTTGAATATTATTGTCATTTTACTTCACCTATAAGAAGATACCCTGATGTATTGGTGCACCGTGTATTGCAAACCGTATTGGACCATAAACCGATGATCGATAAAAAAATGGAAGAAGAATGCAAACATTGCAGCGATAAAGAAAGGGCTGCAATGGAGTGTGAGCGGGCCGGGAATAAGTACAAGCAGGTTGAATTTATGCAAAGCCATTTGGGTGAAGTATTTGATGGAGTAATCAGTGGTGTTGCCGGCTTTGGCTTTTGGGTAGAAACAGTTGAGCATAAATGCGAAGGATTGGTAAGCATTATAAGCCTGAGTGATTATGATGATTTCAGGCTTATAGAAAGCGATTATTCACTGGTGGGCAAAAGAAGTGGCCGGAAATTTAAAATAGGCGATAAGGTTACAATTAAAGTAGTGGCAGCTAACCTTGAGAAAAGACAGTTGGATTATGAGTGGCAGTTGAATGTGGCAACAAAAGAAAAGAAAACGGCTAAACGTAAATAAAATTTTATAAATTTCAACTTCAATCTTTAGCACATATAAAATCTTGCATATGAGAAAAGCATCCCTCTTTTCATTTTTGTTTTTTATAGTATTGGCATCTAATGCACAACTGAAATATCCTGTCACCAAAAAAGTAAGTCAGGTTGATGAGTATCATGGAACAAAAATAGAAGATCCTTATCGCTGGCTGGAAGACGATAATAGCGACGATACCAAAGCATGGGTGAAGGCGGAGAATGAAGTAACCAACAATTATTTTTCTCAGATTGCTTTTAAAGACGGCTTCAAAAAAAGAATAGAACAGGTAAGTAATTATGCAAAATATACTGCACCGCAAAAAAAAGGAGATTGGTTTTATTTCTATAAAAATAACGGATTACAAAACCAGAGTGTGTTATACAGGCAGAAAGGATTGAACGGTGCACCTGAATTGGTACTCGATCCGAATAAATTATCTACTGATGGCACTACCCGCTTGGTACTGTTTAATCTGAGCAAGAATGGCAAGTATGCTGTTTGGGGAATTTCAAAAGGTGGTAGCGACTGGCAAACATACTATGTAAGAGATATGGAAACCGGCAAAGACCTTGCAGATGAGTTAAACTGGGTAAAAGTATCTGGCGCCGCATGGCAGGGCAATGGCTTTTATTACAGCCGTTACCCAACACCTGAAAAAGGAAAAGAATTGGCTGGTAAAAACGAAAATCACCAGGTATGGTTTCACAAAGTAGGCACTTCTCAAAATGCTGACGAGCTTGTGTATGAAGACAGGAATAATGTACAGCGTTTTAATATTGCTGGCACCAGTGAAGATGAAAGATTTGTTTTCTTAACAATAAGCGATAGGGGTAAGGGGCTTGATGGAAATGCACTTTGGTACAAAGACAATCAATCTCCTGATAAAACATTCAAACCTATTATAAAGGAAATAGGAAAGAGCTCTTATTCTGTTATAGATAATGTTGGAAACAAAATATTAATTGTTACGAACGATAAAGCCACTAACCGGAAAATCGTTGAATTTACAGTATCTGCTACGAGTGAATGGAAAGAAATTATTGCTGAAAAAGCCGAACCTATGCAAAATGTTTCCAGTGTTGGCGGCAGGTTGTTTGTAACTTATTTGAAAGATGTTACCGGAAGGGTTTATGAATACGATTTTAAGGGGAAACAATTGGGCGAAGTAAAACTACCTGCTTTGGGAAATGTTAGTGGCTTTGGGGGTAACATGGATGATGCTTTTACTTTCTATACTTTCTCTACATTTAACTACCCGCCAACTATTTTTAAATACGATATAGCTACGGGCAAAAGCGAAGTTTTTCAAAAACCTGAACTTAGCTTCAACCCTTCAGATTATAATGTAGAGCAGATTTTTTATACAAGCAAAGATGGAACCAGGGTGCCTATGTTTATTGTTTCTAAAAAAAATATGCTAAAGAATGGAAAAAATCCAACCATCTTGTACGGCTATGGTGGATTTAATATTAACTCAACCCCTGCTTTTAGCGCCTCTTTAATACCGTGGTTAGAACAAGGCGGTGTTTATGCAGTAGCCAATTTAAGAGGAGGAGGAGAGTATGGCGAAAAATGGCATGAAGCCGGAATGAAGCTGAAAAAGCAAAACGTATTCGACGATTTTATTGCAGCCGGCGAATACCTCATTAAAAACAATTATACTTCTAATAATTACCTCAGTTTACGCGGAGGGAGCAATGGAGGCTTACTGGTAGGCGCAGTAATTAATCAACGCCCCAACCTGTGCAAAGTGGCGATTCCGCAAGTTGGAGTAATGGATATGCTGCGGTTTCAAAAATTCACAATCGGATGGAACTGGATTGCTGATTATGGAAGCAGCGATAATGCGGAAGAATTTAAAGCTTTGTATGCTTATTCTCCCATACACAATATTAAAGCGCAGGATTATCCCGCAACATTAATTACTACCGCGGATCATGATGATAGGGTGGTGCCTGCACACTCTTTTAAATATGCAGCTACTTTGCAGGAAAAAAATACAAGCAAAAACCCTACATTAATCATGATCGATACCAATTCGGGGCATGGTTCAAGTAATACGGCAAAAGCAATTGAGCAAACTGCGAATATTTATTCTTTTATTTTATTCAATATGGGCATTACCCCCAAATTCTGATATGAAAAAATTGTTTTTACTGACGGCATGGGTGCTTGCTGCAAATATTGTCATTGCAGGAGTAGATACGGTACAGGTATACAGCAAGGCAATGCATAAAACCATTAAAACAATTGTTATTACTCCCAACTCATACACGAAAGAAAGTGATCGCTTTCCGGTAGTGTATCTTTTACATGGCTTTAGTGGAGATTATACTAATTGGATAAAAAACGTTCCGCAGATAGAGCGATATGCCAGCGATTATCGGTTATTGATCGTTTGCCCCGATGGCGGGTACAGTAGTTGGTATTTTGATAGCCCGATAGACACAACTTTTAAATACGAAACCTTTGTTGCCAATGAACTGATAAATTATATTGATACCCATTATAAAACCATTGCTGCTGCCAACGCCAGAGCTATTACGGGTTTAAGCATGGGCGGGCATGGCGGCCTATTTTTAGGATTAAGGCATGCGGATATATATGGGGCCTGTGGCAGCATGAGCGGTGGCGTGGATTTACATTATAGCACCAGGAAATTTGATGTGGCTAAAAGGATAGGCGATACGGCACATTACGCAGATAATTGGAAAAATTATTCTGTATTATGGGTGGTTGAAAAATACCCTAAAACCAGACAGAAGATTATTTTCGATTGCGGAACGGACGATTTTTTTTATAATGATAACAAGGCCCTGCACGTAAAAATGTTGCAGCTACAAATACCACATGATTATATTGAAAGGCCGGGAAAACATGATTGGAATTACTGGAGCAATGCCATACAATACCAGTTGTTATTCTTTTATAAATTTTTTGAACAGATGAACGAAAATTTAAAACGGTAAATTAATACCCAGTTGAAAAGTATAATTATTAACCGAAACACCATTCATACGTTGTTCTTTTAACTTAATAGGGAAACTCATCCAGCCGTTATTAATTAACCCGTTAGCATCTTGCCTGGCGGGGTCTTTTACTTTATAGCCAACATCTAATCTGATCAGAACGTAAGAAAAATCTACTCTTATACCGGTTCCTACGCCAAGAGCAATATCCTGGTACAATTTGTTTAATCTGAATTGCGCATTAGGGTCGGTGGGGTTATTTTTTAAAGACCATATATTACCGGCATCTGCGAAGATGGCACTGGCTAATTTAAAAGAACTGAACTCTAACAGGTTAAACCGGTATTCAACATTGGCTTCTATGGCAAAATCGCCAAACCTGTCTGTATAGCCGGTAGTGCTGGTATCGCTTAAAATAGATGAGCCAAGCCCCAATTGCCTTAAGCCCCATGCTCTCATGCTGTTTGGCCCCCCCATAAAAAATTGTTTATATACGGGTGTATGCTGGTCTCTGCGTGGGAAAACAACCCCCATAAAATACCTCGCTCCAAAATCGGTTTTTTTGTACTTATGATGAAAACGATATTCTCCTTCCAGTTTTTGATATTCAAATAACCGGTCACTTTTAATCAACAAAGAAGTAATTGTACCCGATTCTTCAAACCCCAATCTCAAGTAATGATTGATATTGGGATTTCTTTTGCTAATAAAAGTTCTGGCAACACCTAATATCAGGCCAAATACATTTCCATCTCTGAAAGAGTTCTTCAGAAAAGGATTGCTGTGAATCAGGGAATCAAATTTGGGCAATGTATCTAATCCGTATAATTCTATATTCAATGGTTTAAAACTCCAGGCATAAGGCCCTTTCAGCCATTCGTATCCTAAAGAGGCATTCAGGTTACGAATCACATAATACTGTTTCCTGTCTGTGTAAGATGCAGCGAAGGAAATATTGGTCTTTTTATTATCGAATGTTTTAAGATAATCCCAATTTTTAAATGGCTGTATCAATCTCGGAAAACTATACGTATGTGCAATACCGGCTTGTATGGTTTGCAAGAGATCATTAGTAGTGTTCCTGCTGTTCCATGTGTTCAATTCAATACCACCCCGCAAACTGGTGGTAGATTGTGTGGCCTGCTTCCATACATTCCTGTTTCGGTAAGCGATGGTTGTGGAGATACCTAAAAGATTGCTGGATGCAATGTCGCCGGTGTTTTGAGAGCCTTCAATGGTTACTTCATAATTCTGCTTAATATTGGGAGTTAAAAAATAGTACAGGTCAAGTGAATCGTTGCCCAGGTCTTTTATCTTCAGGTCTACCTGCTGCCATGCACCAATGCGGCTTAGGTTGTTAATGGAACGATATACTTTTGATTCGTTATAGAGACTGTCTTTCCGCAAATAAATATTATCCCTCATAGGTCTCAGTCTAAACTTTCCTTCCTTATAACGCAGTATAAGATCTTTCTTACCCGTTTCGTAAAATCTATCGCTTAACATAAGGCTGTCGGTTATTTCGGTAGCTTTTGTTTCCGGATAGAAATATGTTTTGTTAATATAGTAGCGCCTTATTTTTAAAGAGTCGTCAATATCTTTTTGGTAAAAAGTTACATCCCATTGCGGGTTTTCTTTTTTGCTTTTGGTTGCTTCCATCAGCAGCTTAGCCTGCTCATGCTGATCGAAGGTTAATTTTAATAATTTTCTATTGGTAGAGTCTACCAAAGCATAAAAATCTGTTCGGTTTATTTTATAATATCCACTGTCTCTGTACAGCTTTGCAAGCCTGTCTAAGTCTGAACTGATGCCTTGTTTGGTATAAGGTTTACCTGGTAAAGTATATGCATTTTTAAAAGCATTTTTAGCTATCCGTTGCAAAGAGCTGTCGGCCATTACATAATTTACCGAATCAACCGTAATGTTTTTGCCCAGCCTGATGTTCATTGATAGGGTGGTTCTGATCTGGTCTCTCAGCCTGTTTTTGGGGAAGATTAACAGGTTGTATCCGTGCGGGGCATTAATAGTATCAAAGTGAATGGAAGGAAAATCGAATTCAGAATAATAATATCCCAAAGAATTAAGATAATTGCTCATGTTTTTTTGCGAGCGGTAAATATTTGCTGTATCAAATAAAGGTGGGTTCTTAACCTTGTACAGGACGAGAAAAGATTGTAATTTTTTTACCTGCAAACTATCATCCCAATAATTAGCGAGATTACCAATTAATTGTTTTTTCTCATCTTTGGTGAGATTACCATTAACCGTTATCGTGTTTTTGTAAGCAAACGCTTTATTTGGCTGATAGTTTTTAATAATTGTTCTTCTTTGCTCAGAACAAGAAATAATAAACAGAGCCAGGCCCAGTAAAGCAGTTATATTGTATATTGAATGAAGATTAAATTTCATATTTAATGTTAACCAGGAGTGAGATCAAATATATTCAATCTCTGTGCCAGAAAAAAAACAGGGAACAAGAAAAGCTTTTTTTGGCTGAAGGCCCAAAATTAGCGGAAGAATTGCTAAACAGCGATTGGGATATTGTAAAGATTTATGCACTGCAAAGCTGGATAGAGCAACAGCCGGATGCTATTAAGCAAAGAACAACAATGGTATCTGAGAAAGAGCTGGCACAGATAAGCGAATTGCAAACACCTAATCAAGTGGTATTGCTAATAAGGCAAAAAGCAATGAGCGATAAGGCAATGAAGCATTCGTGGACGATTGTATTAGACGGTATTCAGGATCCGGGTAATTTAGGCACCATTATAAGGATTGCAGACTGGTTTGGAGTTAAACAAATTGTTTGCAGCGCAGATACGGCAGAGCTTTATAACCCCAAAGTGGTACAAAGTACAATGGGCAGTTTTGTGAGGGTAAATATTGTTTATACCGATATTGAAAACTTTTTAAGAAATACGGATAAACCTGTTTATGGTGCTATGTTAAACGGTAACAGCCTCTTTACTATGAAGCATATTCAAGAAGGTATTTTGGTTATCGGCAACGAGTCTAAAGGCATCCGCAAGAATATTCAACCTTTTATCGGGCAAAAAATAACCATTCCCAGGCTGGGTGGAGCAGAATCGTTAAATGCAGCAGTAGCCACAGGTATTATTCTTTCGCACCTGGTTTTATAATCATTACCTGAATTGAATGGCTTTTACCACCGCAATTTTTCTTACAAATAAAGAAGGAATGAGTAATGCTGCAAAGCAAACTACAATAGTGCCTGAAACAATCAATACTATCCAGCCCCATTCAAACGAAACAGGAGCTACCGATACATAGTAATTCACTTCATCTAAAGTAATAATGCCAAAAAAATATTGCAATATGCAGATGCCTAAACCAAAAAAAAGCCCAATACCTATGCCAATTGCAGCAATGCTGCCCGCATAATATAAAAACAATTTCTGCAAAGATGCATCCGGCATGCCCAGTGCTTTTAATACGCCTATCATTGTAGTTCTTTCCAGTACCAGGATCAATAAACAGGTAATCAGGTTAATAATGGCCACAATGCCCATAACAATAAATACAACGTTGCGGTTGGTATTTAAAATGTTCAGCCAGTCGAAAATATTAGGATATACTTCTTTAATGGTTCTGCTTTCCCAAACCTGGGGTAATTCACTGTGTAAGTGGCTACTGATACTGTCTAATTCAGAAGCGTTATTTAATAATACTTCGTATCCGCCAATTTCATTCGGTTGCCAGTTGCTCACACGCTGTATTAATTTGAGGTCTGCAAGCGCAAAAGTATTGTCGTATTCTTCAATCCCTGTTTTATAGATGCCGGCAACACTGAGTTTCCTGAAAGTACCGTTGCCATTGGTGATAAAATAAACCCTTACGGAATCATTGGCATGTATTTTAAGAGCACTGGCAACATTTAGAGGTAATAAAATTTCTTTGCAATAAGACGAATCTGTGAAGTGCAGCCATCTGCCCTCTTTAATAAAGCGTTTAAATTGTGTACTATCGTATGAGTTAGAAATACCTTTTACCAAAACACCTTCTATTTCCTGACTAACCTGAACTACGCTGCTTTTGGTTGCAAACGGTTGAACGGATACCACGCCCGGCTGGCGTTTAATAATATCCTCAACAAGCGAGTTAGATTCAATGGCTTCTTCTTCCGCTATCAGCGATTTATTCAGACTGAAATGCTGTACACGGATATGCCCCCAAAAGCTAAATACTTTTTTTGAAATGGTTTGCTGAAAGCCGCTCACAAAACAAACAGTCAATATCATGGCTGCCACACTTACTGCCGTGGCAATAATAGAAAGACGGATGATAAAACGGGAAAATGTTTTTTTGCTGTTAAAAGCAACCCTAGCTGCTATGAAAAATGGAAGATTCAAAATTTGTTATTGTCAAAACTAAATTGATAAATGCAATGAACAAAAGTATTTATAGTTAATTTGTATTTTATTGATCGTATGAAATATATGCTTTTATTAATGGGTTGCTGTATTTTTTTAGGTGGTGCAGCCCAAACAGAACCAGATAAGGTTTATTCCCCCACTGTTAAAGCAGTGAAACTTTTTTTGCAGAACGACCAGTTAAGCCTGCCTGTTATCAGACTAAACTCTGCCGATCTTATAGAACTGCATTTCGATGATCTTGGAAAAAATATTCAATCTTATTATTATACTTTTCAGTTGTGCGATGCAGATTGGCAACCCTGCCAATTGTCTGCTTTCGATTTCATAAGCGGGTATATACAACAGAGAATTACACAATACAGAAATTCTTCTATCGCTGCTACCAATTATATTCATTACCAGGCGTTGTTGCCGGAATACAACTGCAAGCCCACCAAGAGCGGTAATTACCTGCTGAAGGTATTTTTAAATGGCGACACGGCACAACTGGCTTTTACAAAAAGGTTTTATGTGGTCGATCAAAAAGCTTCTATTGCAGCAAGGGTAGTACAACCTTTAAACCAGGACACTTATTTAACCCACCAAAAAATTCAGTTAAAAATCAACTTGCAAAAGAACGATATGGTGAATGCTTTGCAGCAGGTAAAGTTAACTGTTTTACAAAATGCCCGGTACGATAATGCTGTCATAAATCCGCAACCTACATTCTTAAAAGGGAATACCATAGAATATAATGGAGATGATGATCTTGTTTTTGAGGGGGGCAACGAGTACCATTGGGCCGATTTGAGAAGCTTTCGTTTTTTAAGTGATCGTATTGTTAAAGTGAGCAATGGCTCGGAGATTGTATTGCAACCCGATGCTGCTAGAAAAACATCACAATACTTATACTGGCAGGATTATGATGGAATGTTCTTTATTGCATCGGCAGATAATGTTAATCCGTGGTGGCAAACCGAATATGGTACAGTAGTGTTTACGTTGGTTCCTCCCAACCATCAGCCATATACAGGGAAAGATATTTTTTTGTCAGGAGAACTGGTTGCCAACCAACTGAACGAAAACAGTAAAATGGAATTCAATAAAGAAAAAGGGGTGTATGAGAAAAAAATCTTGCTTAAACAGGGATACTATAATTACAATTACATTGCTAAAGATGTTACGGATAATACCAAACCTGAAACATCTTTAATTGATGGAAGCCATTGGGAAACAGAAAACCAATATACAATTTTGGTTTATTACAGATCATTAAGCAACAGGTACGATGAGTTAGTAGGAGCCTATAATCTTAATTCAAGAACTAATGTTGCATTTTAAACAATAAAGCCCCAGTGTGGCTGGGGCTTTATTGTTGTATACTATTTTAAAATCCTACAAAGATTTCAACACTTCTTTGGCCGATCTAACATAATCATCGTTTTTCTGTTCTGTAGCCAAACTGATACATTTTTCAGCATCTGCTTTTGCACTGGCTTTGTCTCCCATGGCTTTTTCTATCTTAGCTTTTTGTAAAAAAAGCCAAAATGCTTTAGGGTTGGCTTCTGAAGCTTTAGCAACGCATTGTAAGGCTTTATTATTGTCTTTGTCCATCTCAAAATAAAATGTTGCTGCCTGTTGGTAAACAACGGGGTTTACTTTATCTGCATTCAATGCTGTTTCAAACTGTGCTCTTAATCTTTCCCTTATATTGGTGGTAATGGGGATTCTTACAAATGTATTTCCCCACATTAAATGTAACTCGCAACTTTCGGCTTTAATATCTGCAAATTGCATGGTAAATGTTTCAATACTTTCTTTCATGGCGTCTGCCGTTACGGTAAAGCGAAACAAATCATCTTGTTCAGCATACTGTGTACCCCAATTCTTAGAATCTTTGTTAATGATAATGGTCCAATCTTTTTTACCCGGAATGGTAAAAATGGCATAGCTGCCGGTATCTATTGTATGCCCGGCCATATTAATGGGATCGGTAACTTTTAATTTGGTTGCGCTATTGGCACCGGTTCTCCAAACTTTACCCAAGGGAGCCAATTCACTGTTTTCTTTAAACAGGGTTCTGCCTTTTATATTGGGCCTTGAATAAGTTAGTTCTAATTTGCCCATGCCAAAATCCTGTACTATGGTTTGTGTAGTGCTGGGTGCAGGCATTTTAACCTGGGCAATACAAAAAGAAGTTGCAAGCAATAAGGCCGGCAATAATATTTTTTTCATAAACTTTATTTTTCACAAACCTACATGTTTGATTTTGCACCTGCAATATCAATTTGATGGAGGGTTATCTGTTTGCAAATTGATCTTTGCTTTCTTTTTTGATTTTTTATTTCCCGAATTACTCAGCCATTTTGGCCCTTTTTCAATGGCTTCAATTAAATATGGGTTTATTTGTGTGGAAGGAGATTTTAATATCTCTACATTCATAGCCTTACCCTGTTTATCTATATTAAACTCAAACTCTATTTCAGCGTAGGGGATACCATTAAAGAAACTATCGATTTTTATTTGTGATCTGATATAATCCCTGTATGCGTTCCATCCTCCGTCTGGCATTAATGAATCTTTGGCAAGAGACTCTTTGAGAAACCCTGCATCTGATATTTTTTTTGACTTTTTTGTGTTTAATGCTGTAACCACCACTTCAGATAGTGATTGCTCACTTTCTTTTAAGGATACCTGGTTGTTGCTTTGAAAAGACAATGCGGTAGTCATTTCTTCAAATCCTAAAGCGCTTACTTGTACCTTGGCTGTACTGTCTCTTAATGATAATTCAAAGCTTCCGTTACCATCAGTGGTTGTGCTGATCTTTTTATCAGGAATCATAATAGTTGCAAACGGAATAGGTTTCCCTTTTGCTGTAGTAACCCTTCCCCTGATGGCATAATTTTGTAATTTACTTCTTTCCATACCTGCAACACGGCCAGCCAATGCCGTTAAAGATTTCTGCTCATGGGGCATTGCAATGCTGTCTGCAATTGGTGGTATGGCTGCAGCAACATCTTTGCTTTTAACCGGGGCAGTTTTAAAAGTTGCAACGTCCTGTAGTTGTACGCTATTGCCTGCTTGTTCAGTATCTTTCTTTTCGGTTGCAGCCAATAAACCGGGCTGTGGTGTTGGCGTATGTTGCTTAATTGTTTTTTCTTTTTTGAAGGATGGTGCTGCAAGTGTAACAGCACCTGTTTTATTATTGTTTTGTTTTTGTGAAGCAATTAAAGTTGTATCTGCTGCCGGTGTAATTGCAACAGTTTGCTTTTGTTCTTTTGAAGCAGGTTGCATTACCTCGTATACAACAATACCTGTAATTGCAACCACTATAACAGATGCGGCAATTATCCGGTTAAAAGATTTAGACTGTAGTAACGGAACAACTTTAGCACTTCTTTTTCCGTTCAGCACAGTTTGTTCTATATCTTTCAAATGATGTTTTGCTTGCTCAAAATCTGCACCGGCATAACCTTCTAAAGCATCTGCAAGAAGAGGGTCTTGTAAAGCTGCTTTTTCTAACGCATACATTTCCACAGCAGGCATTTTACCATTGAAATAACGTTCTATATCTGCTGCAGAATAATTAATATGTTTAGATTGTTCAGTCATTTTTGCTCCATACAGTTTTTTAAATTTCTTCTTCCGTTCTGCACTGTGCTTCTTACCTTATTCCAATCCCATCCGGTGCATGCTGCGATATCGTTATAGCATTTGTTTTCCAGGTAAAACAATCGTATCACTTTATTTTGATCCATATTCAGCGTATCAATACAACGCTCCAGTTTTTTTAGCTCCTTTTCTTTTTCAAGCACATCATCCAGATGCGAAAAATCTTCGGATTGCATATCGCTGTTCTTTATTTCTACCATAACTGCCTTTTTTTCTTTTCTCAGTTGCATCAGGCAATGATTTTTAGTAAACACATATAACCAGCTTTTAAAGGACTCTACCTGGTGCATAGGTAACTTTTGAAATAATTCTTCATAAATAGTCATTACGGCATCTTTGGCTGCATCCTGGTTTTTCAGGTATTTGATACAAACGCCATATACAAGGTCTGCATAGCGCAGGTATAGTATAGCAAGCACTTGCTGATCTCCGCTCAATTGGAATTCATGTAATAGATCAATGTCTTCTCTGGGAGAAGTTATGTGCTTTACCGGAATCATGGGAAATGAAGATAATTTTTTTTCTGACCTGCTATGTAATTTTTTGAAACACTGCATCCTGCTAACAAAAACCATATGAACAAAACATTTCAATTAAATATTCCCAGGCCTTGCTATGAAAATTGGGATCAAATGCATCCTGCACAGAAAGGCAGGTTTTGTGATAGCTGTAATAAACAGGTAATGGATTTTAGTGTAATGACCGATGCAGAAATTCTGAACTATTTTAAACATGCAACGGGAAAAATATGTGGACGATTCGATAATAGTCAATTACAGCGCAGTTTGAACGATACAAAGATTGAAAAGAAAAAAAGCTGGCAATGGTTGGTGGCAACAATTTTGGCATTGATGATAAGTACAAAAAAAGGATATGCACAAAAAAAAGAAACAAAGGCTGTACAAATAACAGTGAACCCGGAATCAACAATGTTAGGCGATACTATTGTAGTGGAAGCAAAACAAAGCAATAAGGAAGTGCTAACAACAAAGCAACGAAAACCCGAATTACTTAAAGCCAATTTTATTTGTGGGAAAATTGTTGATGAAAACGGTATGCCTATTCCCTATGCAACAGTAATGCTGAAAGATACAAAGATGGGAACAAGTACAGATGTAGATGGAAATTTTAAACTGCAGCTTAGAAAATATTCTGAGAAAGCAGATATAACGGTATCTGCATTAGGATACCAGACGGTTACCAGGAATGTATCTCTTGTAGTTTCAAAAGATACATTGAAGTTAAACACTCAATACGGAATGTTGCCCGAAATCGTTATTCATAGCAATACCAAAGCAATGATGGGCGAAGTTGTTACCGTTGGTGCTGTTGTTGTTGGTTGTAGTAAGCCTGCTTTTACAGATACCAGCCTTGCAGCGGTAAGAAAAGCTTTGGATAACCCGGTATTTACAATTATTGCTAATCCGTTAAAAGTATTTCCTAACCCGATTATGCGAAATGGTATTTTAAATATTGAGTTGGGAATAGCAGGAGAGGTGCAATTACAATTGCTGGATGTTCATGGGAAACTGCTTGTACACGAAGAACTGCCTGCTGTTATTAAAACACAAACTATTCGGATGCAATTGCCATCAACATTAGCGCCGGGCATTTATTTTGTTAAGGTTACAGGCATAAAACAACAAAAGCAGTATGTAGAAAAAATAAGCGTTCAATAATTATTTCTTAAATGCCGGGTGATACTGCATTAATGTACTTCGTAAATAGTCGCGGTCAAGGTGAGTGTATATTTCTGTTGTGGTAATGCTTTCGTGTCCAAGCATTTCCTGTACGGCCCTGAGGTCTGCTCCGCCTTCTACTAAATGAGTGGCAAAAGAATGCCTAAAAGTATGTGGTGAAATGGTTTTGGTGATACCGGCTTTTTGTGCCAACTCTTTAATTATGTAAAAGATCATAATACGGGAAAGCGACCTGCCGAATTTATTCAGGAATAATATGTCTTCATAATCTTTTGCAATATTTTGGTGAGCTCTTATCTGGTTAAAATAAATTTTAATATGCTTGATGGCTTCCCTTCCAATTGGCACCAGCCTTTCCTTATCGCCCTTACCCACAACACGTATAAAGCCAATATCCAAATAAAGGCAACTAATTTTTAAACTCACCAATTCGCTTACCCTTAGGCCACAGCTATACATTGTCTCAACGATGGCTTTATTTCTTTGGCCTTCCGGTTTACTTAAATCTATCTGGCTAATAATGTGTTCAATTTCTCCGAATGTTAAAAAATCCGGGAGTGCTCTTCTGGTTTTCGGGGCATCCAGTAAAACAGAAGGGTCTTTTGTAGTTATCTGTTCTGTTAAACAGTATTTGTAAAACCCGCGAATGCCCGAAATAATTCTTGCCTGCGATGTGGCTGTCATGCCCAGGTCTGCAATCCATTTAATAAATTGTTGAAGGTCTTTCAATTCAATGGTATCCGGCGCTTTTAAGTTTTCGGTTACCTGCAGGAAAGTGGTTAATTTTTCTATATCACGCAAATAAGCTTCCACAGAATTTTCGCTTAACGATTTTTCTAACTGTAAATAAGCTTTAAAGCCTTTCTTATAAGCATCCCACATGTTAAATACCGATTTGAAATTGAAGATTACAAATTGCGTGAAGAATACCTTACTTTAGCAATCAACCAAATATAAGATTTTCAATTTTTAATTAAACATTGCATGCAGCCAGTTAATATCCGCTCGTTTAAACAAAGATTACGTCACCGAAAGAAAGCGTTCAAGAAATTCCTGGGGCATATAGAGAAGAAACCGCCTAAAAACCTGGATGCAATGGCCGAGGAAATAGATAAAGAAGTATGGCGCGAAGTAGATTGCCTTACCTGTGCAAACTGTTGCAAGAAGATGAGCCCAACGTTTACCACAAAAGATATAAAACGTATTGCAGACCATTTTGAAATAAAACCTTCGGAGTTTAAAGATAAATGGCTGTATTTTGATGAAGAAGATGGTGATTGGATGAACAAACAGCAACCCTGCCAGTTTTTAGATCTGCAAACCAATATGTGCAGCATTTATGAGGTGAGGCCTGCTGATTGTGCCGGATTTCCGCATCTAACGAAAAAGAAAATGGTAGATTATATTCATGTGCACCAGCAGAATATTGAATATTGCCCTGCAACTTTTAAAATGGTAGAAAAAATGATTGATAGAGTGAAGCTGGAAAAGAAAAAATAATGCTTAAAAGAATACATCTTCAATCAGCATAATCTCAGGGGCCTTGCCCGGGTGAAGCACTATGGCTATTACATCTATCTGCAGCTGTTTATATGCTGTATTCAATTCAAGAAAAATAGCTGCTGCTTTTTTCAGCGCATTCATTTTTTTTGTAGAAATACTTTCTTCCGGCAAGCCAAATTTTCCGCCATTCCTTGTTTTCACTTCAATAATATGCAACCTGTTTTCTTTTTGGGCAATCAGGTCTATTTCATATTGCTTGTAACGCCAGTTATGGAACAAGAGTGTAAACCCTTTTTTCACCAAAAAATCGGAAGCGATTTTTTCTCCTAAGTTGCCTGTATCTTTAGATTTCATCTTTAACTGATATCAATGCTAACCTATGGAATTAATTGGAAAAATTTTTAAACTGAAAGGTAAAGTTCAAAACTATGCATGGGGCGGATACGATTATATCCCTCATTTGTTAGGCTTCGATAATAAAGATAGAAAGCCCTGCGCCGAATATTGGATGGGTGCTCACCCATCTGCTTCTTCAGAAATCATCCATACAGGCCAGGCCAGTTCTTTGTTGGCCCTTATAAATGCAAACCCCGGTACTATGATTACAGAACAGGTATTTCAACAGTTTGGTGAATTGCCTTATTTGTTTAAGATACTGGATGTTAAAGATATGCTGAGCATTCAGGTGCATCCTACTAAAGAAGAGGCGGTAAAGGGATTTGAAGCAGAGAATGCTGCCGGCATTCCTATTAACGCACCTAACCGGAACTATAAAGACAAAAACCATAAACCGGAAGTAATGATTGCTTTAAGCGAGTTCTGGCTTTTGCATGGGTTTAAACATTTGCCCGACCTTGAAAAAATATTGGAAGATACTGCCGAGTTGAATATTTTATTGCCTGTTTTGAGAAAGAATGGCCTGAAAGGCTTGTATCAATTTGTGATGGAACTGGGGCAGGATACTGTTGACGGAATGCTCATACCGCTGATTAAAAACGAACTGAGCAGGAAATCTCGCGGAGACCTGAACAAACAAATGCCAGGATGGTGGGTTTGTAAACTGTATGAAGGAAAAACAGACTTTACGAATATTGACCGGGGCATTTTCTCCATTTATTTTTTCAATATTGTAAAAGTAGAAAAAGGAGAGGCCGTTTTTCAAAAAGCAGGCGTACCGCATGCTTATCTCGAAGGGCAGAATGCAGAACTGATGGCCAACAGTGATAATGTATTGAGAGGTGGATTAACGCCAAAATATATTGATGTTTCTGAATTAATGAAGCATACTTTATTTGAAGGGGTTACTCCTGATGTAATGAAAGGTATTAAGCTGGGCGATTGCGAAAAAAATTATCCTTGCCCTGTTCCCGATTTCGGGATTAATGCCATAGAGATGCATGGTGGCCAAACAACCAGTGCCAGTAGCTCTTCTTTCGAGATCATCATTGCCGTTGAAGGTGGCGGAATTATTAACGGGAGCAGCGGCGCCAACATGACCATAAAGCAAGGAGAAGTGGTGGCCATATTGCCCGGGGAAGATTATACCATTACTTCTTCCGGGAATTGTTTACTGATCAAAGCATTTGTGCCGGCATAATTCGCAATTTGAAAAAATTGAGATTGACTGATAGCCATTTAAACTTATTTTTGCACGAAATATTGAATACATGAAGTTCTCTAAAAAAGATATTGTTTTTACTATGGTACTGGTGTTGGTAACCACTTTGTCTAAATTCTTTTTTGCACCTAAAATAGAATGGGCTGGCATTTCACCGGTTATAGCCATTGCTTTGTTCAGCGGTATGATGGTGAAAGATAAAACACAGTCTTTCATTTTACCTTTGGTAGCCTTGTTTTTAAGCGATGTACTTATTCAAATTTTATACAAGGCAGGATTATTTGTATTCCCGGGCTTGTATAAGGGGCAGTTGTTTAATTATTCCCTACTGTTATTAACAACGGTTTTGGGTTGGCTATTAAAAGGGAAACGTACAGAATCTGTTATGATCAGCGCTGTTGTTGCCCCAACGCTCTTTTTTCTATTATCTAATTTCTTTGTTTGGAATAGTGCAACGCAACTTTCATATCCCAAAAATTTTAATGGCTTATTGCTCTGCTATGGTGCAGGATTGCCTTTTTATAAAAATGCATTGATAGCGTCTGTTGTGTTTTTACCTTCATTAATTGCTTTTTTTAATGTATACGTAAAAGGCAGTAAAGCGCTGAAAATTACATTAGCATAAGTGTATTCTAAACATAGCAGGTAAAGCAACAATAAAATTATTCTGATTTGATGCCCCGCTTAAAAGCGGGGTATTTTTTGCGAAGAAATTAGTTTAACAATCTTAAATCGCAAAACCAATACTGCTGGTGTTGTATTGTTTTAACAATCTCAATATTTATTCTTTTATTAAAAAGCGGGCAGTTTAATACCAGTGTATGAAATTCGCCGTTCTCACCGCAAGCATCAATACCCATAAATTCCAGTTCATCAATAAGTGCAGGAGTAAGGGCTTGGCCTAAAAACTTTTCCCCCATTATTTCATTACAACTTACAATAATGGTTTCTACATTGTTGTGCAGCATTTCTAAAACGAGCGCTTTTCTTTGCTGTTGCCAAATGGGTAATATGGCTTTTAGCCCCGCGTTGTTGCAAACCTTTTCTTCCCAATCTCTGTGCGCCTGTAAATCAATATCGCCAAAAACGGCATATTCTAAATCATATTCTTTTTTCAATTTTTGCAATGCATTGGTGAAATTCTTTTCATAGCTATCCCAACTGCTGCTTATAAGTTGTATAGGTATGCCCAATGCATTGGACTGGGCTTGTAAAATATTAGCCGGTATACCATGTGAACGGGAAATGTTGCCTTCCTCATTCAGTACACTCAGTAAAACCTTTGGAGTATATTGCAACCTGACAGCTTGCATAAAAGCATAACAACTGTCTTTGCCGCCGCTCCAGCTACATAAAAAAGCCCCTTTATCCATTGGTTCGAAAATTATCATGTTTAACACTCAAGAATACCTCTTATTATACGCCTTGTTCATAACCATCGTCTATCAATAAATTTGCAGCATCTGCCGCCGCGGTTGCCAGTTCGTCGCAACGATTATTGAAAGGATTGTTGGCATGCCCTTTTACCCATTGCATTTTAATAGTATAGTGTTTAGAAAGTTCGTAAAATTTAGTCCACAGATCTTTGTTTTTCTTGCCACCTTTAAAATCTGTTTTAATCCAATTATCTACCCACTTTTTTTCAATACTGTCTACCACATATTTACTGTCTGTATAAATAGTAAGCGCAATATTTTTCTTGGTAAGGGTTTGCAAGGCTTCTATCACTGCCATTAATTCCATCCGGTTATTTGTTGTAAGACGAAAACCCTTAGAGATTTCTTTCTTCTTATCTCCCCACATTAAAACAATACCAAATCCGCCAGGGCCGGGATTGCCGCGAGAAGCCCCATCAGTGTAAATAATTAGTGGATGTGATTGCATTGATAGTATATGAGTTATGATGAATAATAAGTTTGCAATGTTCGTTAAAATAACAACGCATCATTCATCACTCACTTCATTGGTTACAAAAAGTATTCCCCTTTCATGTAAAGAACAGCTTTACCAGCAATAGCAACTCTTTCGCCTTTATCTTCACACCACAATTGTCCCCCTCTTCTTGAAACTTGCTTTGCAAAAAGCGTTTTTTTATTAAGCACCTTACTCCAGTAAGGAATTAGTGTAGCATGTGCAGAGCCTGTTACCGGATCTTCTCCAATAACAGAGTTGGGAACAAAAAACCTGGAAACAAAATCAGAATCATTACCCGGTGCGGTTACAATAATACCAAGCGTATCCAATTTATTCAACCACTCGTAATCAGGAATAAATTTTTTCACTTCTGCTTCGTTTTTATAAACGAGTACAAAGTCTCTCGATTTTAAAACCTCTTGTGGCTGTATGTTAATGCCTTCAATCAATGCCAATTCGTGATGAGGGTGTGGCTGGGGCATACGGGATGGAAAATCCAATTCAAACAAATCCTCTTTTTTATGTACATATAAAGAGCCGCTTTTGCTACGAAAATGTATTGAAGGCAGCTCATGATGTAATATGTTGAATATTACAAATGCGGCAGCAAGGGTAGGGTGGCCGGCAAGATCTATTTCTAATTCAGGTGTAAACCAGCGAATATTATAATGCTCACCTTCTCTAACAAAAAAAGCAGTTTCTGATAAATTGTTTTCATTGGCCAGTTTTTGCATAATCTCTGTTGGAAGCCATTTGGTTAAAGGGCATACTGCTGCCGGGTTACCACCAAACAACTGATCTGTAAAGGCATCTACCTGGTAAATTGTTAAGTTCATATCAAGCGGTTTTAAAATCCTTAATGAAATTAATTGAATGTAAGAAATTAACAGGTGATAAAATAGAATGAATAAATGATAAAATCGATGACCGAAAATATGTTCAGTTACCTTACATTTGCAACCGGCAGGTCTTACACGACCAGCTCCTGCTGAACCTCCCCAGGGCAGGAATGCAGCAAGGATAAGCGGTTGTAGCGGTGCGATGTGAGTAGCCTGCCTTTTTTGCCCCAACTCCTAAAGGGGCCTCTGATAAATATTTAGGTTTCATTCATTTAAAGATTTTCTCTTTCCGGGAAAAGGTTTTATGAAATTTTTTATTGACACAGCCAATCTTGCACAAATTAAAGAAGCCAACGATTTGGGAATCTTAGATGGTGTTACCACCAACCCGTCTTTAATGGCTAAAGAAGGAATTAAAGGAACAGAAGCAATTATGAACCATTATAAAACCATTTGCGAAATGGTTGATGGCGATATTAGTGCGGAAGTGCTGTCTACAACTTTTAATGAAATAGTAGAAGAAGGTAAAAAGCTGGCAGCTATTCACCCAAATATTGTTGTAAAAGTCCCCATGATTAAGGAAGGGATTAAAGCCATTAAATGGTTTACCGATAATGGTATTAAAACCAATTGTACTTTGGTATTTTCTGCCGGCCAGGCAATTCTTGCAGCTAAGGCGGGTGCTACTTATGTATCTCCTTTTATAGGAAGAATTGATGACAGCGGCTGGGATGGCGTGCAATTGATAGCCCAGATAGTAAACATCTATTCTATCCAGGGTTTTAAAACAGAAGTGTTGGCTGCCTCCATTCGCAATCCTAATCATATTATTCAGTGTGCTGAAGCAGGTGCAGATGTATGTACTTGCCCGTTAGAACCTATTTTGGGTTTATTAAAACATCCGTTAACGGATATTGGACTGGCTAAATTTTTAGAAGACGCCAAAAAAATGTAATAATTGCAGTGAGTTATTTATAAATAAAAAAGGAAGCCCTGGTGCTTCCTTTTTTTATTTGTTAGTTTTTCATGTAATTCGGTTTAATAAATTCTGTTGGTTGCTTCCTGGCTGGTAGGTAATTTGTTGTCTTTATAATCAATAAGTACTTCATACCTGCACGTTGCACATTTTGCCACCATTACTTTTCTTAAGTAAGTACGGCCTTTTTCTTCGTACATGTATTGAGGTTTCCAATTATTAAAATTGCCTCTTACCTGTATATCGTTGTGTACATTGTTGTTGTATTGTATCACTTCCCATCCCATACCTTCTTGTGGTATTACTGATAATGATTGTAAATACCAATTTTTGGCAGCATCCTTTTTATTAAGCCTGTTGTAAACATATTCATGGGCAAGACAGCCAAGATATTTGTTCATGGCATATATATAGTTAGCATATATTAAAGCCTGGGTGGGGTTGCCCCCAATAAATGTGGAAGCTCCTGCATAATATCTTACCATTGCCCAATATATGCCGAGCATATTTTTGCTCATATCTTTACTATCGGCATCCAGCTTGCTTTTTATTTCTTGGGTTTGATAAAAGTTATATACCTGATGAGGGGGTATATAACCGTCCGCATAAGCATCTACTTCTGCTAAAGTCATTTTTGCATAATCAGTATAAACAAAGTGTGACTTATCTTCCCTATAAAAAGTGGAAAGAAGTTCAGTAGCAGAGCATATTTTTTCCACAGGTAAAGAATAGCCTGTTAGAAGAATAGTACTGATTACCAAAAAAAATGGGTTGCGCATTTTTTGTTGTTTAGTTGGTTCAGCGTTAATAAGGCTTGGATTGGAAATTCTTAGGAGTGGAAGAAGTGATAAGAATCAATAATACCTGAATGTAATGTGAAAATACAAAAAAAATACTTTGAGCAATAAAATGGCTCAAAGTATTTTTTAAGGGCTTCTGTGCCTATTTCAATACCTCTGTAATTACTGATCCAATACAGCCACTTGGCATTTGAATATGTAATAAAGCTGCAAGCGTTGCAGAAATATCGGTCATATATGTTTCTCTTTTTAAAGAACCTTTCTTAATACCCCATCCATAAAACAGCAAAGGAATATGTGCATCGTAGGGGTTCCAAACACCGTGGCTCATACCTGTTTTTCCAGAATCCATTACGCCAGTTTTTACAATTATCTGCAGGTCTCCGCTACGGGCAGGGTTGTACCCGTTAACCACCATTTCTTTTATTTTGGCAGGAATAGTTGCTGCTGCAGCCTTCCTCTTATCTACAACAGTAAGAACCGGCTCTTTTTTCAGAAGATAATCAATAATATCTTTTTTAAGCATTGTTTCATCAAACTTGCCCAGGGAATCAATTAACGGATGATTTAAATAAATATCGTGTTCCATTACCGCGGAAATAAGGTTCGGCTGATTGTATTTTGCCTGAAGAAAACCATTTAGGTCTTTTTTAATATCACCATCATCCCATCTGCCTCCGGGTATTTTGTGCTTTTGCAAAAATTCTGGTATATGCGCTCCTGCATGATCTGCAGTTAAAAACACGGTATATTGATTTTTCCCATAGGTCTTATCTAAATAATCCAACAGGTAGGCCAGTGTTTCATCTAACTTGGCATATGTGTCTAACTGTTCCCATGAGTTGGGACCAAAGTTGTGCCCTACATAGTCAGGTGAGGAGAAGCTAACCGTTAAAAAATCGATTTCTTTGCCCATGCCGAGTTTTTCTTCTTTTAGTGTGGCAATGGCTAATTCTGCCAATAAATTATTGGCCAGGGGAGTAGTGGTTATCTTGCTGTAATCTTTTCCTTTGTATTGCTCCAGGTTATAAGGCAATAAAGCTTCTTTGCCAAAAGGTTTGCTTTCGTAAGGGTTATCAGGAGTATCGCAATATTTTTCGTATACGCCTTTTTTCAAAGACATGTTCCAATTAAGGCCATAAAGGCTGTCTACTTTTTTCTTATTGTTGAAAGCTTGCATCCATTGCGGAAGTTCTTGCATATAGTAAGTACTGCTTATAAAATTACCGCTTTTAATATCGTACCAATAAGCGGCATTAGCGGCATGACCTGCAGGAATAATGGCTCCCCTGTCTTTCATTGAAATGCCGAGCACCTTGCTTCTAAAATTAGAAGACAACCTTAACTCGTCTGTAATTGTTGTAACCAAAACATTGGCAGGGCTCATTTGTCCGGCTTCTCCGGCATTGCTTCCAATGCCTTGTACAGACTTATCTTCTGTACAATAAACAACTTTTTGCATATTATTATCAAACCAGTTATTGCCTGTAATACCATTTATGGCAGGCACACTTCCGGTATATATGCTGGTATGCCCGCAGGCAGTAACGGTTGGCAGGTAGGGTACAAATGTATTATCGCAAGAAAACCCTTCGCCCATTAGTCTCTTAAACCCTCCATTGGGTTTGTAAATATCTGCAAAGCGATATAGGTAATCCCATCTCATTTGGTCAACCACTATGCCAACTACAAGTTTGGGTTGCTTACTGTTTTGCTGATTAGGGTTATTGGGGGGTTGGGCATTTGCCAGCAATGCAGTTATTATGCAGCCGGTAAATATTAATTTTTTCATGAGCTATAAACTTATTGTACAAATGTAATATTTACAAGCAAGTTAAAAATCGCATTTCAGGATAACATATGATAAGGGTGGTTGGCTCTTTGTTACCAAATGGTTACTTTTGCACCCGCATAAATCATTAAACCCAAATCAACATAGCATGGCAGATATTTTTGAAAAGTTAATCAAGAATTACGGACCAATCGGTCAGCATCGTGAGAGAGCACATGGATATTTTGCATTTCCAAAGCTTGAAGGCGAGATTAAAAGCCGCATGAAATTTCGTGGTAAAGATGTAATCGTGTGGAGTTTAAATAATTATTTAGGGTTAGCCAACCATCCTGAAATAAGAAAAGTTGATGCAGATGCCAGTGCACAATTTGGTTTGGCCTTACCAATGGGAGCCCGTATGATGAGTGGTAACAGCGTATACCATGAACAACTGGAGGCAGAATTGGCTGCTTTTGAACATAAAGAAGATGCCATATTAATGAATTACGGATATCAGGGCATTATGAGTGCCATAGATGCCATTTGCGGAAGGCACGATGTAATTGTTTACGATGCAGAAAGCCATGCCTGCATTATTGATGGTTTAAGGTTGCATCCTGGCCATCGCTATGTGTACAAGCATAACGACATGGAAGATCTGGAAAAACAATTGGAAAGAGCATCTGCATTGATAGAAAAACAACAATCAGGAGGTGTTCTTGTTATTACGGAAGGAGTATTTGGTATGGCCGGGGATCAGGGAAAACTAAAGGAAATAGCAGCACTTAAAAATAAATTTGAATTCAGGCTGTTGGTTGACGATGCTCATGGTTTTGGAACATTAGGAAAAACAGGAGCTGGTGCAGGTGAAGAACAAGGTTGCCAAGATGCTATTGATCTATACTTTTCAACCTTTGCAAAAAGTATGGCAAGTATTGGCGCATTTATGGCCGGGCCCAGAGTAATTATTGATTATATCCGTTATAATATTCGTTCACAAATTTTTGCAAAGAGTCTTCCAATGCCGATTGTATTGGGCAATTTGAAAAGATTAGACATGTTAAGAACGATGCCCGAGTTGAAAGATAAATTGTGGAGCAATGCATTGAAACTTCAAAATGGATTGAAAGAAAGAGGGTTTGATATAGGTAAAACAGATAGTGTTGTTACTCCTGTATATATGAAAGGCGGGGTAGAAGAAGCTACAGCTATGGTAATGGACCTGAGAGAAAATTACGGAATATTTGCTTCCATTGTTGTGTACCCTGTTATCCCGAAAGGGCACATCATTTATCGCCTCATTCCTTCTGCCGTTCATACAGATGAAGATATAGAACTCACCTTGAATGCATTTGAAGAAACCAAGAAAAAATTAGATGCAGGTGCATATAAAGTAGAAGCAATTCCAGACATGGCCGACGGGCATGTTACCGGTAAACGATTCGATTATTTGTTGAATAAGCCAAAGAATAAATAAAGTGTTTTAAAATGTACATATGCAAGCCCCGGTTCATTCGGGGCTTTTTGCTGTTACAGTAACCCAAATAATATATAACGTATTTTTTATGTAATAAAAAGGTGATTTTATCTATTGCAAAGCTCATCACTGATTTTTATTTTGTTTCCTCCAATGCCCGGTAGAATGTTGTTAAGCTGCCACAATTCAACCGGCATTTAAGGCAGCAATATTTTTTACTTATGAGTGAGGTTAACCAGCTTCCTGTAAAACGATTCGTTTTTTCTCTTTTATTTTTTCTTCTCTTGCTGCATGCAAATGCGCAAGACAGTACTATTTTATTAAAAGACTCATTGATTGAAGTTAAGAACTGGCGAAACGGAAAAGATACCATACAGTTAAATGACGAAATAGCAATTAAAATACTTACGGCCAAGCCAGATAGCTTTTTTAACACCATCTTTATTAACAATATTCCTGTATACAGTATTAACGGTATACAGCACCAGTCTGCCGATACTTGCAAAAAATGTCGTGTATTTCTCTTTCAGCTTACCAAGCCATTTCTCCATTCTTTAATGCAAATAGGCAAAGGCAGTAAAGATGCTACAGGCTTTCTTAAGGTGAATTTTGCTATTGGTAACAGGTATCAGGACTGTATGGTGAATGCAAGGCCAATTGTAATAGAACAAAATCAGCTGGTTGATTCCCGGCTGGTAATAGGCTTAATGATGCTGATAGCAAT
The DNA here is from genome assembly GCA_017304675.1 of Sphingobacteriia bacterium. Classification (GTDB taxonomy): domain Bacteria; phylum Bacteroidota; class Bacteroidia; order Chitinophagales; family Chitinophagaceae; genus CW01. The sequence goes on along the minus strand of JAFKLS010000020.1, from coordinate 46,063 downwards.
TGGTTTACTTATTGTATTATGGAGGTATAATGGATCTATGATTAAAGACACAAGTAATATTTACTATAGTTTGGGCAGGTCTCAATTATTGTATTGGTCATTATTGTTCACTTATGGGTATTTATTTCTGTGCAGTTGGCAGGGGAGCTTGCCATTCGTTCCATCGTCAATGTTGATTATTTTAGGAATCAGTATCACCACTACTGCCGCAAGTCGCGTGGTTGATATTGCAAAAAACGATGAGAGCATCCCACAATTAACGGGTAAGTCGCAAGGCTTTTTTATCGACATACTTTCAGATGATAAGAGCATCAGTGTTCAACGGTTTCAAAACGTAATTTTCAATATCATTTTCGGAGTACTCTTTATACAGAAAGTAGCACTGGAGCATAAGATACCGGATTTTGACGAGACTGTTTTGGTACTTATAGGAATAAGCTCTGGCTCTTATGCTGTTCTAAAAACTACCGACCCAACCAATAAAACATCAACTAACGCTGTAGGTTAAAATACTTTTTTATGAGTTATAATATTTTACCGCAATCTGGCTCTGCCTCAGTAAAAGTAAGACTGAACATAAGAGAACAACCTTCTGCCTCTTCAACATTACTGGGTACTTTGGAGCCGAATACCAAATTAACTTTCGATGCTGTGGTTAATAATGGCGATAGTATTAATGGCAATGCAGTATGGTATAGAGATTTGCAGGGCCATTATTTATGGTCTGGCGGTGTTACAGAAGTAGTAACCAGTACTGCAGCTCAAAAATATGCCGCTTCTGCACTACCACCTATATTGCCGCCAGGCATTAATCTGCAAAACTTAGATTTGCCTGTAACCAATAGCCGATGCATTCGGGCAACCCAATGGTTAAAAAATAATTTTGGTACACAAATTAATTCGGCAATCACCAATACGCAGTTTCCGCCAGAATTATTATATGCAATAGCTTGCCAGGAAACTGCTATTTACTGGATAAAATGGATCGATGATCAAGACCCCGCAGAAATATTAGGTCGCTGCATTTTTGATGCCTCTGGTGATATTAATGGAAGCAGATCTGTTTTCCCAAGAAATACTGCAGCATTCATTGAACGATTCGGGCAGGATAAAGCGGATTTACTTATTAAAGAAGCAAATATAACAAGGGCATGGAGGGGATGGGGAGAAAAACAGTGGGTATACGCAGGTTACGGTATTTTTCAGTACGACCTGCAATTTGTTTTAACCGATCCAGATTTTTTCTTCCAGAAAAAGTGGTACAATATAGAAGATTGTATTACAAAAGTTGTGAACGAGTTACAAGACAAGCAGCAAAAATATCCTAATGACCTGTTCAACATAGTTAAAGCATATAATGGCTCAGGGACAAATGCGATTAATTATGCAAGAAACGTTTTTCAGTTTTTAGAGTGGATTGGAAATGGAGTATAAATATAACATCTTCATCCATCAAAAAACAATCATAATTATGAGAGCATTTGTTCTTAGTTGCTGTTTGATATTGAGTTTAACATCTTGCAAACCATTGATTGCAACTTACGATCAGTATTCGTATACGCAGAATGCTTCTATAAAAGTTGATTTGTTTAACATTATTCAAAAGGCAAACGAATCTTACACAGATCATGAGAAAGAAATAAATGAAGTGCTGCTGAAAGTTAAAAAAATAAAAGAATACGATGTGCACAAACCAAGGAATGAGATTATGGCCAAAATGTGGAATATTCTTTGGAACAGATTAACTTCTACAAAAACAGAGGGAGCAATTTCGCAACATCCAATTGGCTTCTTTCCTTTTTGGAAGCAAAAGGAAAAACTTAATGAAGATTTTGTAACTGATGCATCTTCACAAATAAATGAGATGTACGATTGTAGGCTTCCCAAAATTTCCGGCTACCTTCTTTAAGGAAAAATCAAAATTGTTTTTAATTTTTAGCATACAATGGACGATAGGATTAATAATGATCATTTTGTTTTTGATATATATCGCATCACAATACCCCATTCTTACGAAAATTACAGGAATATAAAACCTAATATTATGAACAATACACAATGGAATAAACCATTGAACAATACAGATACACCTGAAGTTGTTTCTTATATTTCTTTACGGAGATGGGTTGGTGTATTAGGTATTGCATTGCCAATTGTTTTATACGCAGGATACAAATTAGTAAATAGTTGTACTACGCTACCGCCATCTATCAGCCATTATTATTATAGTAATATGGGCACTTATTTTACAGGCACTTTATGCGCAGTGGCTTTGTTTATGTATTGTTATAATGGCTATGATAGGTTGGATAAGCTTTCTACAAACTTCGCTTCTGTATGTGCACTAATTGTTGCATTTTTCCCAACTAATATAGTTAATCATTCAAATGATGTTGTCACTTGGTGCAATACTCAAAAACTGCCATTAGATACAATCAGGAATAGTATGCATTACACTGGTGCGGCGCTTTTGTTCAGCACTTTTGCATTTATATCTTTTTTCTTTTCACAAAATCCAAACACATATCTGCAAATAGAACGGCCAATAAAAAAGCAAGAAATATTCTTTATAAAATATGCGGGGCAATTATAGTGCTTTGCATCGTTGCTATTCCTTTGAGTAATTTTCCGGCTTCAACATTTACATTTGAAACAATAGCATTGTTTGCATTTGGTTTTTCCTGGCTTATAAAAGGAGAAACTTTGTTGAAGGATTAATGCTGGATTAATTACTTACAGTGTAGCAAACTGCTCCTTCATCTTGCCACACAAATCTGTTTCAATCATTTTTGTTGCAAGGCCTATCATATTCATAAATGCTTTTGCATTACTAATACCATGGCCAATAATTACCGGTTTGGCAACACCTAAAACGGGAGTGCCACCGTAATTCTCATAGTGGAACCTGCTGAAATAGGCATCGTTGTTTAAAGAACGTTCAACAGCAGCATCATAAATGCTTTCAGCCATTTTAAGAATGATATTTCCTGTAAAGCCATCACAAACAATTACATCGGCTTTATCAATCAAAATATCTCTTCCTTCCACATTGCCGGTAAAGTTAATTTGCTTATTTTCTTTTAAAAGCGGGTAAGCTGTTTGGGCTAAAATATTGCCTTTGCCTTCTTCTTCTCCAACATTCAGTAAGGCAATTCTGGGGTTGCTTATGTTTAAAATATTCTGTGCATATAAGCTTCCCAATAAAGCAAATTGATTAAGATTTTCAGGCTTACAATCGGCATTTAAGCCTACATCTAATAATAATCCCGTTCCGCCCTTTATTTGCGGGATGATGGTTGCAATGGTAGGCCGTAAAACACCTTCTATTGGTTTAATACTAAACATGGCACCCACCAACATTGCGCCTGTGTTGCCTGCACTGATAAAAGCATCTATTTTGCCGGTTGCCAATAAATAGAATCCTATAGCTATGGAGCTTTTTTGTTTTTCTTTCAGTGCTTTTGTGGGATGCTCGTTATACCCTATTACTTCGGGTGCGTGTACCAGTTGTACAGAAGAGGATATTTTGTATTCTTCTAAGAGAGGTTTTACCAATTCTTCGTTACCTATACAAAATAGATTTGCCACACCTGAGTGTTGGCTTAACCAGAGTTGTAAACCTTTCACTGCTTCTAGCGGTGCAAAGTCTCCACCCATCATGTCAATTCCAATATTCATGTGTGGCAAGATAGCAAGTAATAAGCTGATTGTATTAAGTTGTAAGTAATTTTTTTGCCACTTAAAACTTATGCACTTCCGCTTATTATTTTTATGCTTTTAAAGGAGCTTTTTCTGCTACCAGTTTCCCTTTATAGAATAATTTTCCTTCACTTACATGTGCACGATGACGAACATGCATTTCGCCTGTTGTTGTGTCTTTGCTTAAAGTAACTTCTTCAGCTTTGTAGTGAGTTCTTCTTTTAGCACCACGTTGTTGTGAATGTCTGCGCTTCGGATTAGGCATAACTTACAGTTTATTAAGTTTCTAATTTTATTTATTCTTCCCCTTTTTCTTCAAATCCTTTCAATTTTTCCAGACCTTTCCAAAGGGGATTATTTTCCTTTTTTATTTCTTCTTCCATTTTTCTCAGTTTCTCCAGCACTTCTGTGTTGCATTGCGGTCCACCCATTTCTTCTTCGTTACACATTTTTTGCATTGGAATACTGAGGCTGATAAATTCATACATCCAGTCTGCTATGTATAAGTGACTTTCTGAACGGCTTATATAATACACATCCGGATCTTCCTCCTGTTCATTCATCACCTCAGGCCCGTCTACCATTTTCACTATAATGTTAAACTCGTCCCAAAGCTGTTTATTCAATGTATTACCACACCTGTCACAAACCACATCAAGATTACCATCTATATCAAACTTCAACTGAATAAAACCACTCTTCTTATCTAAAGTTAGTTTTATGTTTACAATACAGTTGGTAAAATCCTGTTCGCCATAGGCTGCAAAGAACTTATCATCTATCCTATACTCGTAAACATGAATGCCCGGTTTTAATCCTACAAATGCTATTTCAAATTCCCGACGGTTGCTCATGTCTCATTTTTAGGGTTGGCAAAGGTAATACAACCTATTCAAAAGGCAAAGGGAAACTTGATTTTATACATATTTATTCTTTATTTTCAGCCTGTAATGAGCTCAAAGCGCACATTTTTAGGTTATTCTGAAGGTCAAAAACTGATTTTGCCCGCCATTTTAATTGCATTCATACAGTTAATAGGTTCATTTCCCCGTATCATTGAGCAATATTACAGCACAGGAATTTATCCGCGTATAGCAGGTTTTTTGAGAGCAGTTACCCAAATGTTGCCGTTTAGTGCGGGAGATATATTTTATGCCCTTTTTGTTTTGGCTTTGCTTATTAGTCTTGTAAAAGGGATAAGAATGCTTTTTGCAGCGAGATTTTCTTTAAAGACCATTTTATATACTATTTTATCGGTTGTTCGAAAAACTGCCTGGATCTTTATATGTTTTTATTTTTTATGGGGATTGAATTATTATAGAGCAGGAATTGCATACCAGCTAAAAATGCAAGATGCAGATTATACTGTAGATGATCTGTGCACAATAACAGATTCTTTGATTGTAAAAGTGAATCATTACAGGCGGAAGCTTTCTGCAGACTCTGTATTACCATCTCATTACACGAAAGAAATTTTTAATAATGCAGCTGTTTATTATAAAAAACTTTCTGCCAGTTATCCTTTTCTCGTATACCATCATGCATCTGTAAAACCCAGTATGTATAACAGTCTGGCGGCCTATATTGGTTTTACAGGTTATTACAATCCTTTCTCCGGCGAAGCGCAGCTGAGAACAGATGTGCCTGCAATATTACTGCCTTACACAGCCTGCCATGAGATAGCACACCAGCTTGGTTATGCAAGTGAAACAGAAGCTAATTTTGTAGGTTATCTTGCCGCATCCAGGTCCGGGGATGATTATTTCCGATATTCTGTTTACCTCGATCTGTATAAGTATGCACGAATGCAATTGTTTTTGCATAATACTTTTCCCGGTGGAGATGTGAAACTTGATACACTGGTAAAAGCAGATTTGCGCATGATAAATCGTTTTTTCCTGAATGAAAGTAATAAAGTGGCTCCTGTTTCTATGAGTTTATACAACGCTTACTTAAAGGCAAACCGCCAACAAAAAGGAGTAAATAGTTATGATGATGTAATTGCTTATCTCATCAATTATTATAAAAAAACAGGCGAATTATAGCTTATTTTTTAGCTACATGCAGTATGAATTTTTCAATGAAATGTGCTTCAGGAAAAATATCGTATACGCTCATCATTTTAGGGCGTGTATTGCTTTCTGATATTTCCTGGTGTAAATCACCCCCTTTTAAACAGATCAAACCATTTTTGATAGCTGAAGTATTCGATTGCTTTTTTAGCAGGGGTTCACTCCACCTCCACAAATCTTTTAAAGGGGCAACTGCACGGCTTACTGAATAATCAAATTTTTTATTTTTAATATCCTCCACCCTTGTATGTTGCGTGGTAATATTTTTTATACCGGCACCTTCGCAAACAGCTGATACCACCTTCAATTTTTTAGCAATGCTGTCAACCATGTGAAAGCGTACTTCCGGAAAAAAAATGGCCAGGGGTACGCCCGGAAACCCGCCTCCGCAGCCAATATCTATCACTTCGCTTCCGGCAGGGAAGTTGGCTACGGCAGCTATACTTAAAGAATGCAGAACATGGTGGAGGTAAATCTGATCTATATCTTTTCTTGAAACAACATTTATCTTTTCGTTCCACTCCTTATACAATGGCTCCAATGCTTTAAACTGCTCTAATTGTTCACTTGTAAAATCTGTAAAATACTTTAAAATAATATCCATGATTGCTGCAAAGCTACAAAGCAAATATTAATCCCAGTTTTTTTGTGGTTTCTTCCATAGTGCAGGCACAAAAAGGAAATAATAAAAGAACATCCAAATATCAAAAAACAAAAAGAACGGAAAAAGATCTTTTTCATTTAATTTTTTCATGCTGAAGAACCAAACGGCTGCCTGAACCAGGAACCTTACTCCGTAAGCTATTAGTGCAAGTTGCCAATTATATAAAATGGCTGTGGCGATAAATAACGGGTAAATAAAGAAGAATGAGAAAGAATATAATCCCAGAAGAAATTTATGCTTAGGCTTATAATATTTTGAAGTAGTATAATGCCTGAATTTCTGGTTCATCCAGCTTTTCCAGGTTCTTTTAGGCTCACTCAGGGTATGTGCGTCTTTCTCAATAACTATCCTGGTGTTTTTTCGGTTGGCCACCTGATTAATGAAAAGGTCATCGTCTCCGCTGGGGATTTGATTAATGGAAGAAAATCCTTTATTCCTTAAAAAAACTTCTCTTTTATAACTCAGGTTCCGGCCAACACCCATATAAGGAATACCTGCCAAAGTATAAGATAAATATTGTAACGCTGTATGAAATGTTTCGAAGCGTATTAGTTTATTTAACAGGCCGGGCTTTTTGTGGTAAGCTCCATAACCCAACACGATTTCAGTATTGTCGTCATAGGCATCCTGCATTTTTTGAATCCAGTACTCACTGGCAGGAACACAATCTGCATCTGTTAACAAAAGCGTTTCGTATTTGGCACTTTTAATACCTACAGACAACGGAAATTTTTTCCCTGCTATCAACTTCGCTTCCTGTGTAAGTTCAATATGATTCAGGTTCTTGAACGATTTTTTAAATTCATCAATAATGTACTTGCTTTCATCAACAGAATTATCATTCACTAAAACAATTTCGTGTGTGGTTTTATAGTCCTGCACCAATACACCGGGAAGGTTCCTTACAATATTATCTGCCTCGTCTCTTGCGCAGATGATAACGGATACAGGTTGTTCTTGATTAATTTGTTTTGAAGTTGATTGATATAAAGCAAACCGCAGGAAAAAAAATAGGTAATAAAAAAGCTGGATGGCTATTGCCGTACATAAACCAATAAACAATGTTTGTCCGAGTAAATAGGGTATCGTCATTCTGCAAAAATAAGTCTTGAAAAAAGGTTAGCGAAATGAAGCAGTGCATATGTGGAAAAGAAATTTTGATTGCGAGTAATGCCTTGGCTTTGTAAAGCGGGTATTGGTTTGTAACTGCATATAAAATAGAAACCATAATTGATCGTTGCAATACATAACTCCAGTATGGCTTACTTTTGCGGCTTATGGCTTCATTACAATTTGAAATAAAAGCAACAGGTAGCGGTTCAAAAGCAAGAGCCGGTATTATTACAACAGATCATGGCATTATTGAAACGCCCATTTTTATGCCTGTAGGAACTGTGGGCAGTGTTAAGGCGGTAACACAGCAACAATTGAAAGAAGAGATAAAAGCAGAAATTATTTTGGGTAATACCTATCATTTATACCTGAGGCCGGGTACAGATGTGCTGGAAGCTGCGGGAGGGCTGCATTTGTTTAATGGCTGGCATCAACCGATTTTAACCGATAGTGGCGGATACCAGGTATTTTCACTGGCAGCCAACAGAAAGATTAGTGAAGAAGGTGTTTTGTTTCAAAGCCATATAGATGGCAGCAGGCATTTATTTACTCCTGAAAAGGTAATGGATATTGAGAGAAGTATTGGTGCTGATATTATAATGGCTTTTGATGAATGTCCGCCATACCCGAGCGAATACAGGTACGCTCAGAAAAGTATGGAGCTAACACATAGATGGCTCGACAGGTGTATCGCCAGGGTAAATGAAACTCCTGATAAGTATGGTTACACACAAAACCTTTTCCCGATAGTACAGGGCGCTACATACAAAGATTTGCGTAAAGCTTCTGCAGAATATATTGCTTCCAAAAATTTAACAGGCAATGCAATAGGAGGGCTTAGCGTAGGAGAGCCGGAAGAAGAGTTGTATGCCTTCACTGAATTATGCTGCGACGTTTTGCCTGCAGACAAGCCCAGGTATTTAATGGGCGTAGGCACTCCCTGGAATATTTTAGAAGGTATTGCGCTGGGGGTTGATATGTTCGATTGTGTGATGCCTACACGTAACGGAAGAAACGGCATGCTGTTTACCTCTAAAGGGGTAATTAATATTAAAAATAAAAAATGGGCAACAGATTTTTCTGTAATTGATGATGGTATAGATAGCCCTACCAGCAATTATTATTCAAAAGCTTATCTAAGGCATTTATTTGTAGCCCAGGAAATACTGGCCCTTCAAATAGCCAGTATTCATAATCTCTCTTTTTACCTGTGGTTGGTTAAAGAAGCACGAAAACAGATTCTTAATAATAACTTTTATAGTTGGAAGAATGAAATGACTGCTATTTTGAAACAAAGATTATAAGCACTTTTAATGGTGTGGATAATCGCGATTTCCGATCATATTTATCCACCTGAACAATAAAACAATGTTTGGCTGAAGTGTAATGCTTACTTTCACATTACTTGCTAATCTGTTACCTATGAAGTCCTTATTATACATCCATTTCAATGGATGTATTTTTTTTAAAGCATATCCTTAACAATGTTTTTACAAAACATTATCCTGTGCTTTTATCTTTGCAGTTAATTGCAACGAATGAAAAAATTAGACTGGTATATATTAAAGAAGTTTTTAAGCACCTTTTTCTTCTCTATTTTTTTATTTACCGTAGTTGCTGTTGTGATAGATGTTAGTGAGAAGGCAGACGATTTTGTAAAGTCGCACCTCCCGCTGCAGAAGATCATAACAGATTATTATTTTGGATTTATACCCCATATCATAGCATTGTTGTTTCCTTTATTTGTGTTTATAGCGGTTATCTTTTTTACATCGAAAATGGCGGGGAAAAGTGAAGTGATTGCTATATTGGCCAGCGGAACATCTTTTAACAGATGGTTGCGGCCTTATTATATAGGCGGCCTTTTTTTAAGTGTATTGCTATGGTTCGCATCTAATTATGTGGTGCCCAAGGCCAATAAAATACGCGGTGCTTTTGAAGCAAAATATTTCGATCCCAACTCTTCTTACGAAAACCTTATAAAAAGCAGGTTTGGCTCAGGGAGTGATTTTTACACCAAAACCGATTCGTTTACATATGCCGGCGTATATAATTACGACACTACCCTAAAAAGAGGAGGGCCTGTTTTTTTGCATACTGTTAAACAAAATAGGCTTATCAGCAATATCAGGGCAGATAACTTTTCTTGGGATAGTGCTCATAGAAAATGGAAATTTCAAAACCTTGTTAAAAGAGACCTGGGTGGCGGAAACGAAACAATAAAAATGCAGGACTCCCTGCTCATTAACCTTAATTTCACTCCTGCAGATGTTAAAAAAGATAAATACATGAAAGACCGCTTGTCTTCTGATGAGTTATCGGCTTTTATCAAGATGGAAGAGCTAAGAGGCTCGGAGGGGTTGAGTGAGTTAAAGGTTGAACAGGGCAGAAGGAATGCAACACCTGTAACCGTATTCCTGCTAACAGTTATAGGAGCTGTTATTGCAGGCAGAAAGGTTAGGGGGGGCAGCGGAGTGCATCTTGCCATCGGGTTTATTATTGCCGCGTTATTTATACTGGCCGATAAGTTCTCAACTATCTTCTCCACAAAAGGTAACCTCTCGCCGGCTTTGGCGGTTTGGATACCTAATATTGTATTCGTTTTTGTTGTAGTTTACCTGTATAGAAAAGCACCCAAATAAAAAGTTCTCTTTTTCGAAATTTTTCATGTGAACGATTGCGTAAATGTTTTGTTCTATCAATGCGGTTACGTTACCTTAGCTGCCATAAAAATAGCTGATACAATAAAAAGCCATTCAACACACATAAATTAATTCATTGCAATGGGATCAATTAAAGAAAAGTTTAAAGAGAAGGCTGACATAGCTGCTGCTGAAATAAAAGATCTATTGAAGGAGCACGGTACAAAAACGATTGGCGAAGTAACATTGGCGCAGGTGTACCAGGGTATGCGTGGAATTACCGGATTAGTTACGGAAACCAGTTTGTTGGATGCACAGGAAGGCATTCGTTTCAGAGGATATTCTATTCCTGAATTGCAGGCTAAATTGCCTTCTGCTATTCCAGGCGGCGAGCCTTTGCCGGAAGGATTATTTTATTTGATGTTGATAGGGGAATTACCTACTGTTGAAGAGGTACAAGATGTAACCAGCATTCTGCAAAGAAGAAGTCATGTGCCTACACATGTATTTCAAACAATAGATGCTTTGCCCATTAATACGCATCCGATGACCATGTTTGTTACGGCTGTAATGGCTTTACAAACTGAAAGCAACTTTGCAAAAGAATATTCCAAAGGCATCAACAAAAAAGATTATTGGAATCCTATGTTTGATGATGCAATGGATCTGATTGCAAGGCTACCCCGCATTGCAGCGTATATCTATCGCAGGAAATACAGGAACAATGAGCATATTCAACCGAACGGCTTATTAGACTGGGCTGGCAATCTTGCCCACATGATGGGCTTTAATGATGAAAGTTTTAAAGAATTGATGCGTTTATACATGACCATCCACGCAGATCATGAGGGTGGAAACGTATCTGCACACACTACCCATCTTGTAGGCTCTGCCCTGAGCGACCCTTATTTAAGTTATGCGGCCGGTATGAATGGTTTGGCTGGCCCTTTGCATGGCCTGGCCAATCAGGAAGTGATTAAATGGATATTTGAAATGCAAGAAAAATTGCAAACAGAAGAGCCTTCTGCAGAACAAATTGCCCAGTATGTAAAAGATACTTTAGCAGGTGGTAAAGTTGTTCCCGGTTATGGCCATGCTGTTTTACGCAAAACAGATCCGAGGTTTACAGCCCAAATGGAATTTGGTAAAAAACATATGCCGGATGATAAATTGGTAAATACTGTTTGGAAAGTATATGAAACAGTACCTCCAATTCTTCAGTCGTTAGGCAAGATTAAAAACCCATGGCCTAATGTTGATGCACATAGCGGGGCATTACTGGTGCATTATGGGCTGTTAGAATATGAATTTTATACCGTTCTTTTTGCAGTAAGCCGCGCAATGGGCGTATTGGCCAGCTTATGTTGGGACAGGGCATTAGGCTTTGCTATTGAAAGGCCGAAGAGCATTACTACAGAGTCGGTAAAACTGTGGTTAGAGGGGAAAGGCGAAATATGGGGCGATTAATAACTCAGAAAGAGATATATTATTTAAATGCTTCGTTGTGTACGAAGCATTTTTTATTTTACAGAAAAAAAGATGGCTAAAACAAGTGCAAAGAAAAAAGTATTGGAAAATAAAACCACTTCTCCCCAAAAAAAGAAGAAAGAGGTAAAACTAAAATATGAAGATAAGTCTGCCGGGCAACCGGAAATGATCTTGATTTTTGAAAGACTAAAAAAACTGTTGAAACCTTATGCAAAAGGAGTTATTAAAGCATATGAGGCAACATATGGGCAAATTAATCTTGTGAGCCACAAGCCTGTTGAAATTGCAGGAAGAAAAAGAGAGGAGCTTTGGTTCGTTTCTGCGCTGATACAAAAAGGTTATGTTGGCTTATACTATATGCCTATTTACGGATATAAGGAATTAGGAAAACAAATTCATCCGGAGCTGATGAAATGCCTGAAAGGAAAAGCCTGCTTTCATATAAAAAAGAATGATGACGAACTGTTTAAACAGATTGATGAAGCTCTTGCATTAGGGTACGATGCTTATAAAAAAATGAAATGGTTATAGATTTTTTTTGCTCAAATATTATATGCTTATACATTTGCAAACTCCTGGGGAATTAGCTCAGCTGGCTAGAGCGCTTGCATGGCATGCAAGAGGTCACCGGTTCGACTCCGGTATTCTCCACTTATAAAGCTCTTGTTTTCAAGGGCTTTTTTATTTATATGAATATCCAAGATACCTGTAACTTTTAAAATTGGGTATCAAATGGGTATCAAAAACTCAAAGGGTACAGTTTCAATCGAAAACTTTAGAAACAGGATTAGACTTCGTTGGAGAATTTCACAAAATCGTTATTCTATTAGTCTTGGAGAGTATAATAAACTGAATTTAATATTTGCCAAAAAAAGTAGCATTACAAATTAACACACTTATATCATTTTGTGTAGTCTTGATTTTATTTGAAAAGGCTTCAACCGGGCTAATCAGATTTTGCAGATTAGCAATAGCATTATTACCAAATAAAGGAACCTTTTTCATACAATTAATATAAGTCCTTGCTTATAACTTGGGGCGTTTTCTTTTAGGATTACTTTTTATTTTCTTTTTGATTTCCTCAATGTCTGCAATATCCTGACTTCTGCCGGAAGCTTGTTTGTTTTTCAGGAAATCATGAAGACCAATGTAATTGATGACAAGCCCATCTGTCTCTACTTGCTGCATGTTCTTAATAGCTTCAGTAAACTCAAGTCCGTCAATATTATTAAGTATATCGATGCGTAACGGTGGGTAACCAATTTGCGTAATATAACCCGTTCTTAGGAAATCTTCTTTCTCAAAACCAAGCGTACTCATTCCAAAATCTTTCATTACTTTCAACATCTTTACGGCATTATCCTCTGAAATATTTATCCAAATATCCAAATCACCTGTATAGCGGGGTTTCCCGTGGAATGCAAGTGCATAACCGCCGACAACCATATACGCAACAGCATATTTATTCAACAATCTAATAAAGTCCTCAAAATCTTGTGCGAGTATCATGCCTTCATTTTTTGTTTGTTGACAATCTTTTTATTCATCCGTTGGCCATCCTGTAATGATTGAGATACGATAAAAGTAATAGCAGCAAGACGCTTGACAACCGGTTGAGTTAGCCAATACTCCAGGTCATTATTTTTCTCATGAACATCTTTCATGGCTATTTTATGAACAATAGGAACGATTCGTTGAGCTACAATGGGAGTGCCAATCTGTATCTTTTTAGGTTGGGTAAAAATTCCTTTACGTTCAATACGTACATCATCATTTTCATATGCTGTTTTTGCCTTGCTTAAATAATTATTAAGTGTATTGTAATTGTATTCAGGATAGCTTAGGCATAAGTTCTTAAGATTGGAAAATACCTCAAATGAAATTCCCTTACGATTTTTCCAATGAATTGTTACAACACGCTTGTTATATATAATCGCCATACATAGGCAAAATTAACAAATAATGTGTACATATTGGTCATTTTTTGTTATAATGTTCTAACACCTTACCTTTTTGAGATTAGAAAGCGATTAGGGTTTAAATGCTCTTGTCTTTAACAAAAAGAATGTAACTGACAATAATTAATGTCCTTATTTATATCAATTTAACTTGTTAAGGCCGATGAGATCATGCAAGAGGTCACCGGTTAGACTCCGTTATTCTCTACATTGTTTTCTAAAAGATAATCAAACGCCTGGTTATCTTTTTTATTTCTGCCGGGATATCTTGCTACAATAAACAATTTTTTTAGTAAACTCAAACTGGTTTAAGTAGCTGTAATTTTTTTATTTGGCCAGATAATATTCAATAAACAATAAAATATATTGAAGTGGCAGAATAAACATATACTCAATAGTTTCATTACCAAAAAAAGGGTATTCATACACACCATTCGGCTATTCATGCACATCCTATAATAATACAATTTGGAGACGTAGTAAGTTTACGGCCGATGCACATTTTACATAGATTTTTCACTCCAAGACTAATTTAAAATGATTCGAAAAATATTTTTCGCCATCACTATTTTTTTTACAAGTCTCATTGTTAAAGCTCAAGTGCCAGCAATATCCGGTTTTGCGCCTTCCAATGCAACTATAGGTACTACGATTATAATATCAGGAACAAACTTTAGCACTAACGCTAATAATAATATTGTTTATTTTGGCAATGTTAAGGCTGTTGTAAATGCTGCTACAGCTACTTCTCTATCAGTATCGGTTCCTGCTGGAGCCAGCTATGGGCCAATACGTGTAATAAATAGCACAACAAATGCAGGAGTAACAAGTGCAGGTTTCTTTACGCCTACTTTTACCCCAACTAAAGGAACGCCCACCAACAGCGATTTTGCCGCAAATGTAGATTTTGCAACGAATACAAATCCAAATGCAATTACATGGGCAGATATTGATGGTGATGGAAAACTGGATATGATTGTTGCCAATAGCAATTCGGCCAATATATCTGTTTACAGAAATACCGGATCAACCGGAACTATCGCTTTTGCTGCTAAGATTGATTTTACAACAGCGGCATCTCCGTTGGCTTTATTTGCTGCAGATATAGATGGTGATGGTTTGATAGATATTGTAACAGCAAACTCAACTGCAAATTCAATTTCAGTATTAAAAAATACGAGCACTGCCGGTTCTATTTCCTTTGCTTCAAAAATAGATTTCACAACAGCCAGCACACCAGGTTCAATAACAGGTGGCGATTTTGATGGTGATGGTTTGATAGATATTGCGGTAGCCAACAGAAGTTCAAATTCTGTTTCAGTATTTAGAAATACAACTTCTGCAAGCGCTATTTCTTTTGCTTCAAAAGTTGATTTCACAACAGCCGGCAATCCGTATTCAATAGCAACAGGAGATATTGACGGTGATGGGAAAATAGAAATTGCAGTAACTAACCGGAGCTCAAATTCTATTTCTGTTTTTAAGAATACAAGTTCATCAGGTACTATTTCTTTTGCAGCTAAAACAGATTTTACATCAGGCTCTGACCCGGTTTCTATTGCAATAGGGGATTTAGATGGAGATGGGAAACTTGATATTATTACTCAGAACTGGCAACCCGGAACTGCTTCGGCTTTCAGAAATACCAGCTCCATAGGCACGATAAGCCTTGCAAACAAAGTTGATATTAATGTTTTTGGTTCAGGGTATTCATTAACCCTGGCAGATATTAACGGAGATGGAAAAGTAGATGCCGTTGCAACACACACAACCACAAATATTGTTGGTATTTTATTAAATAACTCCACTGTTGGTTCTATTTCCATTGTGGGAACATTAGGATTAACAACAGGCACGGGCTCAAACCCACAGGGAGTATTTGCAGTAGATATTGATGGGGATGGATTGCCGGATGTTGGCTGTGTAAATTATAGTTCAAATACGGCTAGGATTTACAGGAGCATACCGGTGGTATTAGGCCCTCCTGTTGTGAATACACACCCTGCTAACTCCTCAATTTGTGCCGGAACATCAACAAAATTTTATGTGAATGCAAGTGGTACGCCAACACTCTCGTATCAATGGCAGATTGATAACGGAACAGGTTTTGTTAATATTTCTAATGGTAGTTTTTATACAGGTTCAACCACCGATACACTTTTTGTTAAAAATGCAGATATTACTATAACAGGCTTTAAGTATCGTTGTATTGTTACAAATACATTGGGATCTGCCAATTCCAATTCGGCAACATTAACTGTTTATTCTCTTCCCGTTGTTGCACCAATTTCAGGAGCAACAACTGTTTGTGTAAACGCAACCACATCATTAAATTCTGCAACTTCAGGCGGCGTTTGGGCTAGCAGTAACAATGCATTTGCAACGGTTAATACTTCTGGTACGGTAACAGGTGTTAGTGCCGGAACTGCAACAATTAGTTATACGGTTACCAATGCTAATAGTTGCAGCACACAGGTTACATCGCCTGTTACGATAAATGCTTTGCCCTTGCCAACATCCATCACCGGACCATCTTCGGTATGCCAGTTAAAATCAATTACATTAAACAACACTACAACAGGCGGCGTTTGGAACAGTGCCAATACCGCTGTTGCCACTGTAAACAGTTCCGGTGTTGTAACAGGCGTTACTGCAGGAAATGTTGCTATCAATTATGTTGTTACCAATGCCAATAATTGCAGTATCACCAATACAACAAGTATTACTGTTTTATCTCAGCCAACTAAAACACCAATTGTAAAAGACACATTGATTTGTAAAGCAACCAGTTTAACTGTAGATGCTACCGTATCGCCATTGGCAACTTATGCATGGACTGCATCTGCGGGAGGTTTTACTTCTTTGTTACCTGTAATTAGCATATCTACCCCAGCCATGTACCGTGTTACGATTACACTATCAAACGGTTGTTTTTATTTAGATAGTGTGAATTTGCGCAATACAGTTGATACAGCAATTAAAGCTAAAATGCTGTTAACGTCTCAGGCATATTTAAATGAAAACGTTGTAGCAGTAAATATTACCAATCCATCACCTCAAACTTCAACCTGGGCAATACCAGCAGGTGCTCAAACAGTTTCTCAAACAACCTCAAACCTAATATTGAAATTTAATGCAACCGGAAAATATCAGGTAGGCTTAAAAACAACATCTTATAATGTTTGCAATAGTAACGATTCGGGTGTTGTTATCATCAGCAATAAAGATACAACGGTTGCAAGTACAAATACTGTTGTTGTTAGGGAAGTAAATGTAGGCCCTAACCCAAGTACAGGAATATTCAACTTCGTAATTAAGCTAAATAAATCAGGTAAGGTTTCTTTAAAAATATACAGCATTTCAGGCTCCCTGGTTTATAATACAGTGATACCTGAAGTAACGGGAGTAACAATCATTAATCAGCAAGCTAATATTACCAATTTTCCAAAGGATACTTATATCGCAGTTGTTCAAACATCGGATGCATACGAAGTAAGAACACTGATAAAAAATTAATAAACGCTAACTGGGTTTAAATAAAGAATTAGAAAACTCCTGATACATTAAAACTAATTATGAAAAAATATTTAATCGTTGTAATATTTTTTACCGGTTTTTGGGGAATGACAAATGCCCAGGAATTTAATCTTGGCGGAATGTTTGGCAAAGGAAATCTCTTTAAGTTGAATGGCGGTTTAAACACTTCCTTTCTGTATAACTTTACATCTGACCCTAATAATCAAAGAGACCCATTTACAATGGTATTGGGGGGTAATCTTAATCTTTTTGTAGCGGGTATAAATGTGCCCCTCAGCTTTTCATATTCTAATGCAAAAATCAGTGTGGCTCCGCCCATGTATTTTAATAAGTTTTCAATAAGCCCAACCTATAAATGGGCAACATTGCATTTAGGAACATCATCTGCAACATTTTCACCATACACGTTGAACGGTCATCAATACGATGGAGTTGGAATTGACTTATCTCCCGGAAAATTAAAGCTTAAACTAATGACGGGAAGGTTACTGAGAGGAACGGGCAATTATACTGCAAACCCCGATCAGCCGCCAGTATACAAACGTAAAGGTTTTGGCGCTGTTGCAGAATATGAATACAAAGGTGTTAATATGGGGTTGAGCTTTTTTCATGCAAAAGATGATTCAACTTCTGCATACAATATTCCATACGAAATGGCTGTTCAGCCAAAAGAAAATTTTGTGTTGGGTTTGAAAACAAATTTTATTGTTTGGAAAGAAGTAACTGTTTCGGCAGAAGTGGCTAATAATTATATAACACAAAATATAGGTTCAACACTTGACCCCGTTATAAAGAAATCATTGTTTTCTTCATTAGTTCATTTAAATGGAACTTCTGCTCAGCAATGGGCACAGAATTATAAGCTGGGTTACACATGGAAAATGGTGGATATGGGATTGGAATATGAGAAAGTTGATTTCGGGTACCAATGTTTAGGTTCTTATTATAATCAAAATGGTTTTGAAAATACTTTACTACGCTTGAATTTTCCATTATTAAAAGGGAAGATCAATTTATCTCCAACTCTTGGTATTCAAAACGATTTAACAGATTCTGTATTCAGTCAAAAAGGCAGCAGGCTCATTACTTCTCTTAATGCAACGTACAATCCTACAAGTAAATTAAGCTTCTCAGGTAATTTCAACAACAATAAATCTGTTACCAATTATAGAAATTTAGATAATATAGCCAACTCTAATAACCTGATTCCTTTTTACTTAGACTCTATAAAATTGGTAATGCTTAACCTCACTGCAGGTATTAACGCCAATTATCAAATCAAGGCTACTAAAGATGTACGGCAAACTATAAGCGGAGGATATTCTTTACAAAAAGGAACTAAAAAGCAAGGAGATTTATTTGTTGATGAAGAAGGAAGTCAATTTCATAATGCCAACCTTACTTTATCTACTGTTTACCCTAAGACAACCGTACAATGGAATTTTACTTTGAATTATAATTTATCAATGCAGGGTACAAATTCAAAAACAAAAGCTTTTGGAAACGCTGCATCATTTGGCAAAAAATTCATGAATAAAAAATTAACCACTTTATTCGGAATGGCATTTAATACAACTTACACAGATTTAACCAGCGTTAGAGTGAACGTATTTAACCTTAGGGCCAATATAGGATACAATTACAAGCAAAGGCACGATTTTAAATTCTCTTCAACCTTTCAAATTAAGTCCACTTCTAACGCATTAAAAGCACTTAATTCCAGCAGCACTACAGGAATAATATTGTTGACCTATAATTATAATTTTTAATTATGATAAAATATTTAAGTAGATATATCTTATTATGCTTCATCTTCTTATTGATTATAAATATATCATTTGTAAAAGCTCAAACCCCGTCAAACTACCCGGTAAGTGTAACGCCGGTTATTTACCCGCCTTATCCAACATCAATTAAATATTTGTACGCATCTACCACTCCTTCTTTAGTTTTAACCATTACCAATAAATCTGCTACGCCTTCTCTGTTAACAGTAAATATTGCAATGGTTATTCAGGCAAAAGATTTTACAGCAACATCTAAGCCCGTTGTTGCAGGGTTAGCTCCAATTACCTTAACTGGCGGATCGCCGGTTAGGTTAACGAATTTGGATATTTCGGCTTTATTTGATTTCAATAACTTAACAGGCTTAACCTTAAGTCAATATGAAAATGCGTTTCCTCAATCAAAAATAGTTTTTGGTTTTGTTTTATA
This sequence comes from Sphingobacteriia bacterium, assembly GCA_017304675.1. Taxonomy (GTDB): domain Bacteria; phylum Bacteroidota; class Bacteroidia; order Chitinophagales; family Chitinophagaceae; genus CW01. The sequence goes on along the minus strand of JAFKLS010000020.1, from coordinate 26,676 downwards.
CGATGCTGTAACAGGTAGGCAGGTAAGTGATAATGTAACCTATTCTGTGACTTATTCTATTAATTATCCACCAACTACTTTTGCGCCAGACAATAATTCTACTGTTGTCGAAAAAGGGTTTCAAAATATTTTATTTCAATGGCAGCCAAGGCAATCTGCACCTGCCAACAGCGTACAATACACGTTTGAAATGGTAGAACTGTTTGATGCAACACAAGACCCCAATTCAGCTTTTTTGACCAATAAACCTTTTTATACAGACAGCACGTTCTCTAACAGTTTGATATATGGAGAGGATTTGCCACCATTGCTTCCCGGAAAAGTGTATGTATGGCGTGTACAAGCTAAAACCTATGATAACGGAGGATCTTTTATATCCAATTTTCAAAACAATGGCTACAGCAACAATAGCTCGTTTAAATATTTTGCCAATTGTAAAAGCCCAACAATGCTGGAGGTGAATGATATAAGCAAATCGGCAGCAAACGTTACATGGGCATCTATGCCGGAGTATGAAAATTTTGTTTTCTCTTATAGAAAAAAAGGAGATGCCAATTGGAAAGATTATCCTGTTAAGGGCTTGTCAGATCCCTTGTATGCGCTTTCTGCCTTACAATCTCTTACTACTTACGAAGTGAAAGTTAAAACACTTTGTGATGACGGGTCCAATGCTGTTTCTGTTATCAAAGAATTTAAAACTACAAATACAGAAGCAAGTGCCACAACTAAAAAAATTAATGCCTCTTGCGGAACAAGACCTCCAGCAAAAGACCGTAAAAAAGATTTATTAAGCGTTCTGAAAACATCTGATAAAATTATTGCCGGAGATTATACAATTGAAGTGACTGATGTTACTGGGCAGAATGGAATTTTTAGTGGAAAAGGAATAGTTGAAGTATGGATTGGTAAAGCTTTTAAAATGAAAGTTGCGTTTGATAAAATTAAAGTGAATAAAGATTTTGAGATGATAGATGGAAAAGTAACAACTGAAAAATTATAATTTTTTATACCTGTTTACAAATAACTTATTAAGTCATGCAGTTAATAAAAACAATTGTATTTAAAAATATTCGGGGCGCTTTCTTATTATGTATATTTCTTTGCCTGCAACAATCTTTTGCAAATGCCAAAAATGTTATAAGAGATACTGCTGTTTTTTATAAAAGCATTGCAGGCGCATCAGTCGTTAAAAATCAAATTACTGATAATTCAGTACAATATTCAGCAGCAACATATGCATCAAACGATGCAATTCAAAGATTACGTGATACCGCAAAAAACTTTTTAGATGCAGTAACTAAATCGGGAGCATGGGTTAGCACTTTTGGAGAAAATGCAACAGTGCTTCCTCCGTTTGGAATTAAGAAGAAAATAGGCGGTACAGAATATCAGGTTGCAATCAGTAATATTGATTTTGGAATGAACGGCGGTGTTGCCAGGGTTTTTGCGAGAGCACTAATGCCACAAACAGATGCAAATGGCAATAAGAAAGAAGTTTATTTTACCGGTTATGCTGATTTAACAAGAGTGGGCGGTGTAGTTTCAGACGGTAAACTTCAATTGATAGGTAACGATTCCATAAAAAATCTTGGTGATTGGAGTTTGGCATTGAAAGGGAATGACCCTTCAAGCCCCGGAAAAGCAAGTGAACAAACTTATTTTAGTTTCGATTGCTCGGGCTTTAAAGAGTTAGGCATTATTGGTGAAGTTGTTTTATCTAAAGACGTTTTTATTCCCGTTAATACAAGCTACCAGGCTTTCGGAGATACCAACCAGGTATGTTCTGCACCTGTAAATGTTGTTGTTAATTCTTTTGGGTCGTTGCTCGTTAATAAATTGAAATTTAGCAAGCCTTTCATGATGAAGAAAACGAAAGACTATGCATTCCGGGTTGATGAAGCGATGTTGGATTTTTCTGATACCAAAAATCCAGAAGGCACAACAGATGATTTTGCAACTTATTTGGCGGATGTACAACCCGATGAACCCAATACTTGGGAAGGATTGATTATTACCAAGATGCAAGTGTTTTTGCCAAGTGAGTTTAGAATGAAAGATAGTAAAGACCGGGTTAGTTTTACCGCATTGTCAGGCATAATAGACGCAACCGGTTTTAGTACGGTTATCAATCAAAAAAATATTTTACCGTTAGACAAAGGGAGAGCAGGTACATGGGGCTTTAGTGTTGATGAGATTGGAGTGTATGTAAAATATAGCGAGCTGAACGGAGGCTCTCTTGCCGGTAAATTGGTATTGCCTATTCAATCTAAGTCGGGTAAAGATGGGTTATCCTATTTTGGAAAGATCACGAAAGATGGTGAATATGAAATTACTGTTGGTTCATTAAACGATATCAAAGCCTCTTTCTGGAAAGCAAAATTGCAGTTAGATAAAAGTTCATCTGTTTCATTGATTGTACAGAATGGACAGTTTTTACCTAAAGTGAACTTATCTGGTAAGATTTCATTCAATATGGATGGAAATAAAGATGAGGCTGTTGATGAAGATTCAGATAATCCGAAGAAAAAGAAAAAAGCATTTTCCTGCGATGGTATAGTTTTCGAAGAACTGCAACTTCAAACTGTAAAACCTTACTTCCAGGTTAAATCAATGGGTGTAGAAGGTAAACTTCATATTGCATCCTTCGAAGCAGAATATAGTGTTACCGTTGGAACCGAAACAAAATATGATGAGAGTAACCCCAAAGCTTCTACGCAACAATCCCCTCAAACAAAAAGTTCAACAACTGCTACCTCAGCAAATTCGGGAACCACCAATACAGCAGGTACTGAAACAGCTTCACTCAATATTGCATTGGATATTAAAATAATGGATGGCAAAATTGGAGGTAAAACAAAACTTGCTATTAATGCTGTATACAATGATGCGGAAGGAGAGTGGCAATTTGATAATGTAGAATTGGGAATGATTGGTATTAGCGCTGATTTTGGAAAAGCAAAATTTGAAGGAGAACTGGCCATTCTTAAAAACGATGACGTTTATGGCAATGCACTTGCCGGATCACTGAAACTAAAAGTCAACAAATTTGAACTTGGAGCAAAAGGTATTTTTGGAAGAAAAGACGATTTCAGATACTGGTCTGTAGATGGTATGGCTAAAGGATTTAAAATACAGGCGGGACCAATCACCTTTACAGGATTTACCGGTGGTGTAACTTATAAAATGGATGTTGCAGATAAGGAGAGCCCTAAATTACCGAGTGGTATTTTATATGTTCCTTCTAACGATGCTTTTTTACGTGTAAGGGCCGGCGTGTTATTTGATGTTATGACAAAAGAGTTAATTACAGCCACTGCAGGCTTTGAAATTGTGTTCAATAGCAACTGGGGCGTTAACTCCATTTCACTTAATGGTACACTTAGAATGTTGGCAGGCGATGATAATAAAGATGCAGCAAGAATGAAAGGAAGCATGCGGAAATTTGCAAACCCAAATACATCTGCTGCACCAAAAGAAGATGCTTCTGTTTGGGGTGATATCTTTATTAAGTTCGACTTTGAGAACGCTGTATATTCCGGTGTGATGAATTCTTATGTGAACTTTGCAGATTATGTAATTGGGGGAATGGGGAATTATCAATCAGGCAGGTCTTCTTTCTATGTAAGCGATGATAAATGGTACATTTATATAGGAACAGATAAAACGCCTAACTCTTTAAAACTTAATGGGCCGATAAATGTACAGGGAACGGGTTATTTTATGATGGGTAACGATATCCCATCGCCGTATGGTTCGGGAAATTTCGCTTTAAAACATGGCATGTCGGCTTCTATTACATTATCTGCGCATTTAGGTTGGATATGGGCAGAATTTGGGGGTGGGTTAAAGTATGATGTACTCTTAATGCATACACATAATTTTCAATGTAACGGAGGCCCTGCGGGTTTAAACGGCTGGTTTGGCGAAGGCCGTGTTCAGGCTTATATGTATGGCGCTGTTGGTATGCATTTCCATATATCTATGCCATGGTTTTTACCCGATATAAATTATAGTGCAGAAGTCTTCAGGGCCAGTATTAATGCCAACCTGTTTTTAAGTGGGCCTAAACCTTTTTATGTATCAGGGCATTTAGATGGCAGGTACAGTGTTTGGATATTCCACGGCAGCTTTGGTGTAACTTTCTCTAAAGGAACAAAATGCGGAGCGCCACCACCACCACCAATTAAACTGAATGCAAAAGACCAGGCTATAGAAGATGATATAAGGGCCAGAAGAGATGTAATTGTAAAAGATTTGAACGATCTTATTGCTCAGCAAACTTTTGAAACTTCTAAAAACTATTTGAAGAAAGCCAACACTAACTATTTTGATGCTAAACTTTGGGTAACTCCGTTAGATATAACCAAGAACGAAGCATTACTTGTTCAGGCGAAGAATTATTTGGCTGATTTCAGAAGAATTAAAGCATCTGAGCCCAATATTTTGAGTAAAAGAGATCCTGTGCTCGCTAAATTTAATGATTTACTGAAAGCTGAGAAAAGCCGTGTTACAAAAGACACTTTGAAAGCACACATTACTTCATTAACGGAAGAAAAAAGTTGGGCTACACCAATTGATCAACAAAAGGCAAATACAATAATCGATCAGGAGAATGCATACTTTGAACGGTTCAAAAAAATAAAAGAATCTGAAGCTGATGTTGTGAACAGAAGAGATTCGCTGTACGACAAGTTTAGCGAGTGGGCAAGAATTGAAGCAAGTAAGGCTATAAAAGACACTTTGAAACTTCACCTTACTGCACTTACTTCTGATAAAAATTGGTCAACACCAATTAATCGGCAAAATGCAGAAACAATACTTAAACAGGAGGGCCTGTATTTGGAAAGGTTTACAATGTTAAAAGCATCAGAGTTGAACCTTGTTACCCGCAGAGATAACTTATTGGCCCGGTACAACACAGAATTGAGCAATGAGGCAATTGAATCGAGAAAAACTGCCCTGAAAACTCAGATTATTGCATTAACTGAAGATAAAAATTGGTCAACACCAATTAATCAAAAAACGTCAGAGGCAATCATTATTAAGACCGATCAATTCTTAATTAGATTTCAAAGCGATAAAGAATTAGAAAAACAACTGATTGCAAAAAGAGAAGAGCTGGTAAAATGGTTAACCCCGTATCAAAAAACGTTCCTTGAAAAAGATCCGGGCCAAAGGCAGCTATTAACAAACCAATTTAACCAATTGTCTGATGAGAAAAAATGGACTGCCCCTTTAAATAATTTAACTAACTCTAAAAAGACAATAGAAGATATAGAGAGGGTAATTGAAAAATATAAAAAAGATAAAGAAGCAGAGCAAAAAGAGAATGAATTAAGATTGCAGAATATTGACAAAAACAAGCAGAAGCAAAAAGAATATGAAGCAACTACTCAGGATCTTAATAAAAAACTGAGTACAGAAAAAAGCCCAACAGAGAAAGTAAAGTTAACTGTACAATTAACAGCAACAGCTGCGCTTGTTAAAGCACTTGATTTGGAAATAAAAAGAGACGAATTACTTGTTGATCTTACAAAGCAACTGAACAATGCAGATAATGCCGGTACAATAACATCGCTTATTGAAAAAATTAATAAACTTAAATCTTCTACTGCTGCAAACCTGGAAGCTAACATTAACTCAATTGAAAAAGCAATTGTTGCAGAAAAAGAAGCCAAGAGAAAAGAAGAGGAAAGAATTGCGGCTGAACAGAAAGCATTGCAAGATTTACAGCAAAGGCAAACAAATGCTTTAGAAGATGCGCCGAAGAAAATGAGTGCATTAACAAATGTTCTTATAAAGAGTTTGGTAACTGCTAAAATAGAAGCACTTAAAAAAGCACAGTCAGCTGCTGATATTAAAGCAATTTTAGACGAATTAAATACAGCTTTAAAAACGAAGTATTAATAAAAGCAAAGGATTGTTTGTAGTAATGTTAATTGTTTGAAAAAGTAAATTATGTATAAACTGAAAATATATTTCACTGTTTTTCTTGCAGTAATTTGTTATGCCGCACAATCGCAGTCTCCAACACAGAAGATTGAATTTAAAATACAATCTTTCAGAGACAATAACAGGGTAATCCTTCGCTGGGCTTTTAATAATGCTGCGCAATGGCGTTATGTAAATACTTTGGGAGTAAATATTGAAAGGGCGGATGATAATTCAGGTAAGTTTAAAAAAATCAATAAGGCTGTTATTAGGCCTATCAATACAAAAGAAGAATTCCTGAAGCTGGATACTAATGGTTATACCTATAGAGGCATGCTTTCTATTTTTAATGTGCCGGGGAAAGAATCGAAAGGAGATATGGATTACCAACAATATGCGATGTATTATATCCTTACATCGTATGAAATTGAATCTGCTGTTTTAACAGGTTCTGCGTTTATTGATTCTTCTGTTGAAGCAGGAAAAAAATATACCTACAGAATTACAGTAGCCAATACCAAAGTGCCGCAAATAAACAATAGCTTTTTTGTTTCTGATAAGAATACCGATTTGCCAAAAAGCCCGGCCATAACTCCTGTTTTTTCTAACAGAAGTGTAAGCCTTGCCTGGGATACCAAAGATGTAAAAGATGACTACTTCGCATCAGTTTTAGAGAGATCAACAGATTCAATTCATTTCGAAAAGATTGGTCAGCCGATTATCAAGGTTTCTTCTCCTGAAGAAAAGCCTGAAGATGAAACTAAAATAAATGTTGTAGATTCTATTCCTAATAAAATTAAATTTTATTACCGCATAAGAGGCTTAAATACTTTTGGTGAACTTGGAAAACCAGGTGATGTTATTAGTGGAAAAGCTTACCCTGATTTAAATGTTTCACCGTTTATTACCGGTGTAGATTCCACGGCGCCCGGTAAGTTAACAATTCAATGGGAATTGGCCGACTCTTTATTTGATGCAACTGCAAAATATGAAATCTATCAATCAAAAAGGTTTGATACAAACTATGTAAAGATTGGTGAAGTTGTTGGTGCGGCTGCAAACAAGAAAGAATTTTCTTTTACATCAAAAAGCTTATCTACTTATTTTAAGGTAAAAGCGATTGGCAACAGATATAATCAAACAACAGAGTCTGAACCTTTTTTATATCAATTGATTGATTCCATTCCGCCGGCTATACCTGTTGGGCTTAAAGGTAGTGTAGACTCTACAGGTGTTGTTACCTTAAAGTGGGAGAAAAACACTGAAATGGATTTCCTGGGTTATCGTGTTTTACGTGCCCAGAAAAAAGAAGACGAATTTGTTATTCTCAATGCAACACCACAAAACATAACATCATTTAAAGATACACTTCCAATGAATCAGCTAAATACGGTGATGTATTATAAAATTGCAGCTGTAGATGCCCGTTATAATGAGTCTGCACCAACTGCGTATATAGAAGTAAAGCGCCCCGATTTAATACCACCTGCGCCACCAAGGATGGATTCTGTTAAAATAAGAGATAATAAGATTTATATACAATGGGTAAAAAGTTTTAGTAAGGATGTAAGCGGTTATATAATTTACAAGAAAGCTTCAACGGATACAACGAAAACATGGAGGCAACTTATAAGTGTAAAGAGCCAGGATACATCTTATACAGATGCCGATGTTCAACCAGGAGCAACTTATTATTATAGTGTGCAAGCTGTTGATGAAGGTAATTTGAAAAGCGCCATTTCTGATCCCAAATCTGTATATATAGAAAAGGCTGCAACTGCATTAAAAGGAGTAAAAAATATAGCTCCCTATGTTGCCAGGCAATATAAATACATTGAATTGAGCTGGCAAAATAATGAGCCGGAAGCAAACCAATATTGGGTATATCGCTCTTCTCCCGGCGAAGAATTGGCATTGGTTAAAGTATTGCCGGCCAATATTAAAAGATATGTAGATGAAGATGTGAAAAACGGCGCTACCTATAAGTATGCTATTAAAGTTGTGTACAAAAATGGGAAAAGCAGTAAAATGGAAAGGGTAGAAGTGGCCTATTAATATTAGTTGGTTGAAACCTGGATGAAATATTTATACCATAATTGTTAACTGGTTAAATTAATCTTTTACATAATTGTAGATGGAAGATTAACTGAAAGTTTGTGTTCAGTTGCACAGGCAAATACTATTCGGTAAAATGTTTTCCTGCTTCAGTTTAAAGCTAAAGAGGAAATTTGGGTAAAAAATGAAGAATAGAAAGGGCCCATTTGTTGTATTCATCCTAAGTAATAATGTTTAGTGCTTTTTTTACTTCAGGCATAAAACTATCACTTACATCAAATTGCTTGTGCCGGGTTTTAATATTACTGCCCGCTAATTCTTCAGCGAAAGCAATATTTACCACTTCACTCCGGTTGATTTGTATAAATTGTTTTTTATAGGCAATAGGAATAACTGATTGCAATATTTTTTGCAGGGAACTTCTCAAATAATAAATGGTTTCTTCGTTGTTGAGTATAATGCTTACATACCTGTGTTCGGCACACAAGCATACAATTTCTTTCCATAAAATTTTTTTATACCGATTTCCTGTTTTCACAAAAAAATAATCCGGCTCATTAATTTCAATATTTGCCACCGTATTGTTTGAATAGTTTTGCAAGGCCTGCTGAACAGCCACAAACAACGAGGTATCGTTAACAGGTTTGGTTAAATAAGCAGAGGGTTGGGCCATTAACGCTTCATCTATAGTATGCTTATCTAAACTTCCGGTAATAAAAATGATGGGTTTATTGTATACGGTACGAATAATTTTACCCAATTCAATGCCGGTGTTTTTGCCATCAATACTGATGTCGAGCAAGGCAATATCGAATTCGGTTTTAGGTAAAGCCGCTATTGCAGTATCAATTGCATCAAAAGAACCGGTAACAACAAAACCTAATCTTTCTAAACTGAGGTTTAATTGGGTAGCCCAGATTAACTCGTCTTCAATAACTAAAACAGAGATTGATGGTTGCATGCTGCTGCAAGTTATAGACAAGCATCAGTAAAACAAATTTTCATTTTATAAATACAATCTTTTACTAAAATTCCTGTACTATCTGTTTTATTACCTATGAATGAGGAATAAATTAATTTCAACAGGTTCAATCCTTTTGCTACAAGGTCTTTTACTTTCGCAAAAAACCGGCAGAAGCCTTGGCAACTGTGTTTTTTTTGAAAATCCCCTTTAAAACACTGTTTTTGCGGGTAAACAGGCATGTTCTGAAGCCTATGGAACAGCGCTTGTAAATAAAATTTGTGCAATAAATCACACTTGCCTACCTTTGCAATCCCAAAAAAGTTCTTCGAATAGAATGGATTGAACTTGGGAGTTCCATTAAGCTTGGAACGCTATTACCAATTAAATCGTAAAACATGGCAAAAGAAATTTCCGGCTTCGTGAAGTTGCAGGTTAAAGGCGGTCAAGCCAATCCTGCGCCTCCGGTAGGCCCGGCACTCGGTTCTAAGGGTGTTAACATTATGGAGTTCTGTAAGCAATTCAATGCTAGAACTCAGGATAAAATGGGAAAAGTTGTTCCCGTTATCATTACAGTTTATACTGACAAATCTTTCGATTTTGTTATTAAAACTGCTCCGGCAGCCATTCAGTTAATGGAAGCTGCAAAAATTCAAAAAGGTAGTAAAGAAAGTAATCGTGTAAAATCCGGTAAAGTAACTTGGGCTCAGATAGAGGTTATCGCTAAAGATAAAATGCCTGATCTGAACTGCTTTAAGTTAGAAAGTGCCATGAGCATGGTTGCAGGTACTGCCCGTAGCATGGGTTTAACTGTTGAAGGAAAAGCCCCTTGGGAAAACTAATTTATTCACCTCAAAATTTTTTAAATCATGTCATTGACTAAAAAAAGAAAAGCGGTAGCTGGTAAGGTGGATAAAAACAAGGTTTATTCCCTTAAAGAAGCTGCATCATTAGTAAAAGAAATCAACTGTACAAAATTTGACAGTTCTGTTGACTTACATATCCGTTTAGGCGTTGATCCTAAAAAAGCTGACCAACAAGTTCGTGGTACAGTAACACTTCCTCACGGAACCGGTAAAACCAAAAGAGTTTTGGTTTTATGTACTCCTGATAAAGAAGCTGAAGCAAAATCTGCAGGTGCTGATTTTGTTGGTTTGGATGAATTCGTTCAAAAAATTGAAGGCGGTTGGGTAGATGTAGATGTTATTGTAGCTACTCCTTCTGTAATGCCTAAGATTGGTAAATTGGGTAAAATATTAGGTCCTCGTAACTTAATGCCAAACCCAAAAACAGGTACAGTTACAAACAATGTAGCAGAAGCTGTTAACGAAGTTAAGGGTGGTAAAATAGCTTTCAAGGTTGATAAAGCAGGTATTGTTCACGCATCTATCGGAAGAATTTCTTTCGATGCTACTAAAATTGCTGAAAACAGTGCGGAATTAATTCAGGCTATCAACAAACTGAAACCATCTTCTGCAAAAGGAGTTTATTTAAAAGGTGTAAGCATGGCTACCACAATGAGCCCTGGTATCACTTTAGACACAAAAGCATTAGCTAACTAAATCCTGTGGATTCCCTAACCGGAAAATGAAACAGGTTTAATAAAAATAGTAGTTATGACAAAAGATCAAAAAAATGAAGTGATTGAAGTTCTGAAAGAGAAATTCAGTCAATACAATAACTTCTACGTTACAGATACAGAATCTTTAACTGTAGACCAGGTTACAAAATTGCGTCGTGCTTGTTTCGACAAGAACGTGGAAATGAAAGTGGCTAAAAACACTTTAATCCGCAAAGCTTTAGAATCAATTGATGCTGAAAAATACTCAGGCGTTTACGATGCTTTACACAATGTAACTGCATTGATGTTCAGTGAAAACCCGAAAGACCCTGCATTGATCATCTCTTCTTTCCGTAAAGCAAGCAACGGTGAAAAACCTTTACTGAAAGCTGCTTTCATTAATGGAGATGTTTATGCTGGTGATAATAACCTGAAAACATTAACTCAAATTAAGACTAAGAATGAGTTGATTGGTGAAGTTATCGGATTGTTGCAATCGCCTGCTAAACGTGTATTGGCCGCTTTATTGCACCACCACGAGAAACAAGCAGAAGGCGCTGCTGCAACTGCTGAATAATATTAACAGTTCAAGGTTTTCTTATCTAAACATAATAAACCAATGTCTCTGAGGTTAAAATGAGGCAAATATTCCATAACCTTCCGCCGGATTCGGGAAACGAAAATGAAGGCGGTTTTTTAAAATTAAATTTTATGGCAGACGTAAAAGCATTAGCCGAACAATTAGTAGGCTTAACAGTAAAAGAAGTTCAAGAATTAGCTGATGTATTAAAAGCTGAATACGGTATTGAACCAGCAGCAGCTGCAGTTGTAGTAGCTGGCGGTGGTGGCGATGCAGCCCCTGCAGCAGCTGAGAAAACATCTTTTGATGTAATCTTGGTAAGCGGTGGTGCTTCTAAATTAGGTGTTGTGAAAATCGTTAAAGAATTAACAGGTTTAGGTTTGAAAGAAGCTAAAGATTTAGTTGACGGTGCTCCAAAACCAGTTAAAGAAGGTGTTTCTAAAGCTGAAGCTGATGAATTAGTAGCTAAACTGAAAGAAGCAGGTGCTGAAGTAGAAGTAAAATAATTTCACTTTGCATTGAAATAATAAAAAAGCCCTCTTTTGAGGGCTTTTTTATGTAATACACCTAAGCATCTTTTAAAATTTTAACGACAGGCCTGCATTTAAAATATATTTACCATAGCCGGCCTCCACAAAAAAGCCAAAATGGTCTGCAATATAGAAATTAGAGCCAAGGCTTATTTGGTACGCAAAATCTGATGGGTTGCTCGAAAAATTCATTTTATTACCACTTCCGTCAGTATAATGTTCATTCCATACATTCACGCCTAAGGCAGTTCTTAAATAAGGGGTGACTTTGGGGTTGTTAACCGGCATATAATTAACAAGATCCAGCATTATGGCCGTACTATTTAAAGTGCCGGTAAACGAAGGCTGATTCCCGGAAGAATTATAGTCATAATAATCGGCTTTACTGCTTCCCGAAGTAATTAGCAATCCAATGGCAGTGGCCCTGGAAAAACGATAATCAACAGAACCCATAACGGGTCCTATGGCTGTATAGGACTGGTTGTAATATTGATAGGTTTGGGCAAATTGGTATTTGTCTAAATTAGGGAACCCATATCCTATAGAGATATTCAAACTGGGTTTAAAAGTAGAATCCCTCCATGCATTGTAAGGGTTTCTGTGTGGCCTGTAACCCATAGAATAGCCAAATCTCGGACTAATATATACTCCTCCGTATTGAGCCTGTACTGCCTGCAGTACCAGCAAAAAAAAGGTTAAACTTAATAACTTCTTCATAATTAGGTAGGTTTACACAAAAAAGACGCTCTTAAGTGTTTTTCTGTTTAATACATAATTCTTAAAACTTTGTTATTCTGCCAGATTAGGCTTATTATGCACATTGGGTAGATATCTTTTAAAATTTGATTTTGCCAATCCAATGGATTGTTTACTTTTGCAGTCCTTTTATTTTAGGGTAATTATCAGGTTACAGTTCATACATGGCCATGATTTTGAGCTGTAATTTCTATCCAATTAAACCGGTTTTACAAATACTATGTCTACAACAACTTTGAACAACAGGATCAGCTTTGGAAAAACAAAACACTTGGCTGAAACTCCTGATCTTCTTGACATTCAGTTACAATCTTTCAGAGAATTCTTTCAGTTAGAAACCACGCCGGATAAGCGTAACATTGAAGGTTTATTCCGTGTATTTAAGGATAATTTTCCTATCACCGATACACGTAATATTTTCGTTTTAGAATTCCTGGATTACTTTATTGACCCTCCCCGCTATTCTATTGAGGAATGTATGGAACGTGGGTTAACTTACGCGGTTCCTTTAAAGGCAAAATTGCGTTTAAGTTGTAATGATGAAGAGCACGTAGATTTCCAAACCATTGTACAGGATGTATTTTTAGGAAATATTCCTTACATGACCCCCCGTGGTACTTTTGTGATTAATGGAGCAGAGCGTGTGGTGGTTTCTCAATTGCATCGTTCTCCGGGAGTATTCTTCGGTCAGTCTGTTCACCCGAACGGAACAAAAATCTATTCTGCCCGTGTAATTCCTTTTAAAGGAGCCTGGATGGAATTTGCTACAGACATTAACAATGTAATGTATGCTTATATCGACCGTAAGAAAAAATTCCCCGTAACTACTTTATTGCGTTCAATTGGCTACGAAACAGATAAAGATATTCTTGAACTTTTTGGCATGGCAGACGAAGTAAATGCCAGCAAAAAAGAATTGGAACATCATATTGGTAAGAAATTGGCAGCTCGTGTATTGAGAACATGGGTGGAAGATTTTGTTGATGAAGATACCGGAGAGGTTGTATCTATTGAGCGTAATGAAATTGTGATGGAACGCGATACGGTTTTAGATGAAGACGCTATTGATACTATTGTTGAAATGGAAGTGAAGAGTGTTTTCATTCAAAAAGAAGATGTGGGTGGAGATTACGCAATCATTTATAATACATTAAATAAAGATACTTCGAACAGTGAGTTGGAAGCGGTGCAACATATCTACCGTCAATTGCGCGGTGCTGATGCTCCTGATAACGAAACGGCTCGTGGTATTATCGATAAATTATTTTTCTCCGATAAACGTTATGATTTAGGGGAAGTTGGCCGTTATAAGATCAACAGAAAACTTGGATTAGAATATCCTTTAGAGAAAAAGGTTTTAACCAAGCAAGATATCATTGAGATCATTAAATACCTGGTTCGCTTAACAAATGCGAAAGCCGAGATTGATGATATTGATCATTTAAGCAATCGTCGCGTACGTACGGTAGGTGAGCAGCTATATGCTCAATTTGGTGTAGGCCTGGCCCGTATGGCTCGTACCATTCGTGAAAGAATGAATGTTCGTGACAATGAGGTGTTCACTCCGGTTGATTTGATCAATGCAAGAACATTATCTTCCGTAATCAACTCATTTTTCGGTACATCTCAATTATCACAATTCTTAGATCAAACCAACCCGCTTTCTGAAATCACACACAAACGTCGTATTTCAGCTTTAGGGCCCGGCGGTTTGAGCAGAGAGAGAGCAGGCTTCGAGGTTCGTGACGTACACTATTCTCACTACGGCCGTTTATGTACCATTGAAACACCGGAAGGGCCGAATATCGGTTTGATTTCTACACTTTGCGTTCACGCTGCTATCAACGATATGGGCTTCATTGAAACGCCTTACCGTAAAGTAGAGAATGGTAAAGTGAACATGAAAGAATTAACCTTCTTAAGTGCTGAGGAAGAAGATACTGCCAAGATTGCCCAAAGCAACTCTCCTTTGAAAGAAAATGGCGAATTTGCTGAAGATAAAGTTGTATCTCGTGAAACCGGTGATTTCCCGATTTTAGATAAAGGAGAAGTGGAATACATGGACGTTGCACCTAACCAGATTGTTGGTTTAAGTGCCTCTTTGATTCCGTTCCTTGAGCACGATGATGCCAACCGTGCTTTGATGGGATCTAACATGCAACGCCAGGCTGTTCCTTTAATTCGTCCGGAAGTGCCAGTTGTTGGTACCGGCCTGGAAGGTAAAGCTGCCCGCGATGCACGTATTCAAATTCATGCGGAAGGTAATGGTATTGTTGAGTTTGTTGATGCAAACGAAATTCATATCCGTTACGATAGAAATGATGTTGACAGGCTGATTAGTTTTGAAGACGATTTGAAAGTATATAGGCTCACCAAATTCATTAAAACCAATCAGGCAACTTGTATCAATCTCCGCCCTGCCGTTAAGAAAGGGCAAAAAGTGAAGAAAGGTGATTTCTTAACTGAAGGTTATGCAACTAAAGATGGTGAATTGGCATTGGGTAGAAACCTACAGGTTGCATTCATGCCTTGGAAAGGTTACAACTTCGAGGATGCGATCGTAATCAATGAAAAAGTTGTTCGTGAAGATCTATTCACTTCTGTTCACATTGAAGAATATGAATTGGAAGTTCGTGATACCAAATTGGGTGAGGAAGAATTAACACCAGACATTCCAAACGTATCTGAAGAAGCTACTAAAGACCTGGATGAAAACGGTATCATCAGAATCGGCGCAAGCATTAAGGAAGGTGATATTTTAATTGGAAAGATCACTCCTAAAGGAGAATCTGATCCAACACCGGAAGAAAAATTATTGCGTGCCATCTTTGGTGACAAAGCCGGTGATGCAAAAGATGCTTCATTAAAAGCACCGAACGGAACGGAAGGTATTGTTATCGATAAGAAATTGTTCCAACGTGCCAAGAAAGATAAAAACTCTAAAGTGCGTGAAAAAGCACAATTAGAGAAAGTAGAGAAAATACACCAACAGAATGTAGAAGAACTGAAAGAACAATTGCTAGGTAAATTACAGATACTATTGAAAGATAAATCTTCTGTAGGCGTTAGCAATAACTTTGGTGAGATGTTAATTGGTAAAGGAGCTAAGTTTAATGCAAAGAACCTGGCTGCTATCGATTATCAGAATGTAAATCCTTTGGGCTGGACAAGCGAAAAAGAAACAGACGATTACATTAATACCTTATTGCATAACTATAGTATTAAATACAACGAAGAATTAGGAAGATATAAAAGAGAGAAATTCAACATTTCAATTGGTGACGAATTACCAGCAGGTGTGTTGAAACTGGCAAAAGTTTACTTAGCTGTTAAACGTAAATTGAAAGTGGGAGATAAGATGGCCGGTCGTCATGGTAATAAAGGTATTGTTGCTAAGATTGTTCGTGCTGAAGATATGCCATTCATGGAAGATGGTACACCGGTTGATATTGTGTTGAATCCGTTAGGGGTACCTTCACGTATGAACCTGGGGCAGATCTATGAAACTATCTTAGGTTGGACGGGTAAGAAATTAGGAGTGAAATTTGCTACGCCGATCTTCGATGGTGCCAGCACAGCCGAAATTGAAGAATTGTGTCAAAAATCTGAAATTCCTCTTAACGGTCATACTCATCTGTATGATGGTGAAACCGGAGAACGTTTCCACCAAAAAGCAACAGTAGGTGTTATTTACATGATTAAATTACACCACATGGTGGATGATAAGATGCATGCTCGTTCTATCGGGCCATACAGCTTGATCACTCAACAACCTTTAGGTGGTAAAGCTCAGTTTGGTGGACAAAGATTTGGTGAGATGGAGGTTTGGGCATTGGAAGCTTATGGTGCATCCAACATCTTACAAGAGTTGTTAACCATTAAATCTGATGATATCATTGGCCGTGCAAAAACTTACGAGGCAATCGTAAAAGGCGAGAATATCCCACGTGCCGGTATTCCTGAATCATTCAATGTATTGGTACATGAGTTGAGAGGTTTAGGGTTGGATTTGAAATTTGAATCTTAAGTAAGAATAATACATTGTTACAAAACAAAAAGCCATCAATTTCATGATGGCTTTTTGTTTTCAGTTTTATAATGTATATCTTCCCTTGTAAATAAGTTTTTTATGCGTTGGTTTTTATCGATTATTCTTTCTCTTCTGGTAGTTAATGCAAAGGCCCAAAACAAACAATTCTATTTGCTGGTGGGTACATATACTACAGACATACATGTATACAAATTCAATACTGCCGATGCATCGTTAAAGTTTATCAGTAAAGTTTCTAACGTTGAAAACCCATCATATCTCACTGTTACAAGGGATGGGAAATTTGTGTATGCAGTGAATGAAAATAAATCCGAAAATAAAGCTGCAGTGAGCGCACTTTCTTTTGATAAAGCCAAAGGCGTTTTGCAATTGATTAATACTACGCCTTCAGGCGGAGATGGGCCTTGTTATGTTGATGTAGATTCAACAGGTAAAAATGTTGTTGTTGCCAATTATGGCGGAGGAACCTTGTCTTCTTTTAAAACCAATGCAGATGGTAGTTTGCAGCCTGCAGCGCAAACAATAGAACATCAGGGATATAGTGTAAACTTTACCCGCCAATCTAAACCGCATGTACATTGCACTGTTTTTTCTCCTGATGGGAAATATGTTTTTTCAAACGATTTAGGAACGGATAAAATTTATCGATACAAGTTCGATGCAAACGCTGTAAAGCCTTTGAATGAAGATGATTTTGAAGTAACAGAAGTTCCTGATGGAAGCGGGCCGAGGCATATTACTTTTCATCCAAACGGAAAATATGCATATGTAATAAACGAATTGTTGGGAACAGTAATTGCTTATGAATACAATGATGGTAAATTGAAAGAAATTCAAAACATTGTTTCTGATAACACCGGCGGTAAAGAAGATAAGGGCAGTGCAGATATTCATATTACACCCGATGGAAAATATTTGTATGCATCTAACAGAGCGAAAGCAAATGATATTACTGTTTTCAGAGTAGGCTCAACAGGATTACTTACAGAAGTAAGCCATGTAAGTACAATGGGTGTTCATCCGAGAAATTTCGCGATTGATCCAACAGGCAGGTTTTTGTTGGTAGCCAATAGAGATTCTAATAACATTGTTGTTTTTTCTATTATTAAAAGTACCGGGTTTTTACAGCCTGCCAATATGCAAATATCGGTTGATAAACCTGTTTGTTTGAAGTTTGCGGATATAAAATAATTACAATTGCACCACCCGGCCAGCAGAGCCATTCTCTGTTTTGGCCAATTCAAATACATATTGCGGCTGAAGATTTTTCTCTTCCCTGTGCGATACATAAACAATGGTTGTATTACTTTCTTTAGAGAGTTTGTTAATAAGATCAACGATCATTTCAGTATTTTCATCATCCAGGCCATAAGCAGGTTCGTCTAAAATTAATAAAGGAGGATGTTTTACCATAGCCCTTGCGATTAAAATTTTTCTTTGCAAACCCAATGGCAATTGGCAGAATATTTTTTGTTTGATGGGCTGCATATCCAATAACTCCAGCCATTCATTAGAAAGCTGTAATGCTATTTCAGAGGGTATTACATAAAGACCAATGGAATCATAAAACCCTGATACAATCATTTCTTCTACTGTATGTCTTGTGTTAAAAAGGTCCGTCATGGCCGGCGTTACATAACCAATTTTATCTTTTATTTCCCATACAGATTCGCCACTGCCTTTTTTCTTACCAAACAAATACAACTCTTGTCCATACCCTTTAATACTGTCGCCGGTAATCATGGTAAGCAATGTGGTTTTACCTGAACCATTAGCACCTTTTAATTGCCAGAATTCATTTTTTTGAATAATCCAATTGATTTTGTTAAGAACAACCTGTTCGTTATATGCAATAGTTACATCATGCAACTGAACAAGTTTATCGGGGATATGGTTGTATGTGTGAATAGGGCCCGGGATAACAGGTTTAAAGAATACCGCAGGCGAAGGCTGATCCACAAATACATCTATATTTTTAATAGGTATCAATTGGTAATCCTGGCATAGCTGAAAGCCGGTTGTAATAAAAGGCAACCGATCTTTTTTTCTGTATATAACCTGAATAATTGAAATAGTATGAGCCGCTTCGCTGATTTTTTCTAGTAATTTTTTTTGATGTTCCAGATCCAAGTTATCAAAAGGGTTATCCAGAATAATATAAGCTGGTTGTTTTGATAATAAATATTCCAGCACAATTCTTTTCTGTTCTCCACTGGAAAAAGTTCTGATCATTCTTTTATCGGCCCTGTTAAGAATGGTATAGTCTCTTTTAGCTTCTTCTTCAATAAACTCTTTTATAAGAGCAGGAGAGTACACTACGGCATTGTTTATGTTTAATGAAGGGAAGGCATTGATATATTTCCCTTCATGAAGTTTTTGAATGAATAAACTCGCATTGGTATTATTCGTACAAAATATAGCGTAGTGATTCATTGTTACAGATACATTTAGAATTTGCCGGTTATAATCCATTCTTTAAAAGAAGTAAAACTTGCCGGCATTAAAATACTTTGCTTTGTTTTATTAAATAAGTACTCAACAGCACCTGGTACAGGTATTTTTTTACGTATTACATTTTCAACGGTATCAGGAAACTTTACAGGGTGCGCTGTTTCTAATATAAACCCTTTATCTGAGGGATGCTCTTTTAAATAATTTTCTAAAGCATTATATGCTACAGCACCATGTGGGTCTAATATGTAATTATGTTGTTGATAAACATCCCGAATGGTTTGCTTGGTAATAACATCGTTTACACTAACGCTGCACATTTTATTTTTCAGTTCACTGAACTGTTGATTAAATAATTCCCGGATTCTTATAAAATTGCTGGGGTTGCCCACATCCATAGCATTAGAAATCGTTGCAATAGCTTGCCCCGGCTGGTATACGCCCGTTTCAAAATAATTTGGAACAATATTATTGGCATTACATGCTGCAATAAATTGTTTTACTGGCAAACCACTTTTAAATGCCACCACACCTGCACAAATATTTCCAAAATTGCCGCTGGGTACAGAAATTACCGGAGCTTCTTTTTCTTGCCATTGCTGGTATGCATAAAAATAATATAACTGTTGCGGCAGCCATCTTGCAACGTTGATAGAGTTGGCAGATGTAAGATGAACTTTTTGAGCAATATCCTGGTCTGTGAATGCTTGCTTAACAATAGACTGGCAATCATCGAACGTTCCGTTAATTTCTAAAGCAGTGATATTTTTCCCTAATGTAGTTAACTGCAATTCCTGAATAGGGCTCACTTTTCCTGACGGGTACAGTATAATTACATTTACACCCTCAACACCCAAAAAGCCATTAGCTACTGCACCTCCTGTGTCTCCACTTGTAGCAACAAGAACTGTAATCTCTTTTTTATTGTTACGGTTTAAGTAGCTTAAACACCTGCTCATAAATCTTGCTCCTACATCTTTAAATGCCAATGTAGGCCCATGAAATAATTCAAGCGAAGCGATTTGTTGATTGATTCGTATTAAAGGGAAATTAAAGTTTACTGTTTCTGCAATAATGGTATGTAATATTTCATCAGGAATAGCTTCTCCTATAAATGGTTTCATTACTGTATACCCTATTTCTTCTTTAGAATAGTTTTTTAAGTTTTCTATAAAACCATTTGGTAATTCGGGGATGCTTCTAGGAAAATATAAACCTTTATCTGGTGCCTGCCCGCTGATAGCAGCTTCGGCAAAACTTACTCTCGGTGCATTATGATTGAGACTATAATATAACATTTTGAATGATTCGTTATGAGTTATTAATTATGGGTTATGAAATATAAATTATAGTTGAAAATGAACGATCAATTCATCGTTTATCATCCATAACTATTTTCACTCCTTCTGTATTAATGGTGGTAACATGTGTATGATATGCTAACCCTATTTTATCATATACTGATTGCATTGCTTTTTCTATCGCCTGAGCAGCGTGTTTATTCTTACTCAGCATAAAAATAGACGGGCCGCTGCCACTGATACCTCCACCTAATGCGCCTGCTTCTTTGCATTGTTGCTTTACTTCATCAAAGCCGGGTATTAGCATACTACGTACCGGTTCAATAATTACATCTTCCAAACTTCTTCCGATCAGATCATAATCTTTTTGTAAAAAACCTGCAACCAATCCGGCAATATTTCCCCATTGTTTAATTGCATCTTTCAATAAAACATTTTGCTTTAAAATTTGCCTTGCATCGGCTGTTCTTATTTCTATCTGCGGATGTACAATAGTTACATGCAATTCAGGGGCATCTAAACAAACAATATCTAAGGGGTGGATAGACCGAATCAATGTAACGCCACCATAAATAGCCGGGGCAATATTGTCGGCATGCTTAACACCGCTGGCAACCTTTTCACCATTCATTGCAAAGCGAACAAGGTCTTCTTTTGAAAAAATATTTCCAAGCAATGTATTCGCTGCAATTACAGCACCGGCCGCACTTGCAGCACTACTTCCAATACCACTGCCAGGCATAATATTTTTTTTGCTTATGATATGAAAACCTGCAACATCTTTTACTTCATCTAACATTGCAAGCAATGCACCACCGCAAACATTTTTTTCTGCCGTTGTTGGAAGGTTGAATTCATCTTCGTTAACAATGGTTACACCTTTTGTATTGCTGATGGAAACTGTTAACTCATCAACCGGTGTGCTCAATGCAAAACCCAAAACATCGAAACCGCAAACAATGTTGGCAACAGTTGCAGGAGAAAAAACTTTAATGGAATGTAAACTCACTTTTTATTTTTTACTTTTTATTTTTTCATTTCTTCTATGCCACTCTTATAATATCTGCAAATACGCCACTAGCAGTAACATCTGCCCCGGCTCCTGCGCCTTTTACTACCAGGGGCTGTTCAGGATAACGCTGGGTATAAAATAAAACAATATTATCTTTTCCGTATAAGTGGTAAAAATCAGATTCTGTTGGAATATGTTGCAGCCCAACTGTAGCTTTACCATTATTAAAAGTTGCAACGAATTTTAACTTGCATTTTTTGTTAGCGGCTTCATTATATAAAGATTTAAAATGTGCTTCATGCTTTTCCATTTCCGTATAAAAGTCAGCAACGCTTCCGTTAAAGCAACTTTGTGGTAGAAAGCCGTTATTGGCAATATCTTCCATTTCAATTTTTTCACCGGCTTCTCTTGCAAGTATCATGATCTTTCTCATTACATCGGTTCCACCTAAATCCAAACGCGGATCCGGTTCTGTATAACCTTCATCCTGTGCTTGTTTTACCACCTCTGCAAAGGTTCTGCTACCATCGTAATGGTTAAAAACAAAATTTAATGTTCCAGATAGTACGGCTTGTATTTTATTTACTTTATCTCCGCTTTTAACAAGGTCGTTCAAAGTGCCTATAACGGGTAAGCCTGCACCCACATTCGTTTCAAAAAGGAATGGGGCACTGAATTCTTTTGATGCTTTTTTTAATTTCTGATAATCCTGAAAGGAAGACGATGCTGCTATTTTATTGCAGGCAACAACAGCTACGCTTTTAGTGAGCAATTGATGATAAACCTTTGCCACATCTGCATTAGCGGTAACATCAACAAACACGCTGTTGCGGAGGTTTTTATCAATAATGGATTGAATAAAATGCTTCAGGCTGCTTTCTTCACCTTCATGGATAAGTGTTTCTTTCCAATTGTGCAGGGCAATACCATCGTTATTAAATAACATTTTTTTACTGTTGGCAACACCTGTAACACGTACCTGCAGGTTTAACTGTTGTAACAAATATTCCTGCTGCTGCTGTATCTGCGCCAATAACCTGCTGCCAACATTACCTGTACCAATTATAAAAAGATTTAATTGTTTGTATGCCGATTCAAAAAAAGCTTCATGCAAAACATTCACAGCTTTTTTTACATTGCTATAAGACACTACTGCAGAAATATTTCTTTCAGAAGATCCTTGTGCAATGGCTCTGATATTGATACCGTTTCTGCCAAAGGCATAAAACATTTTTCCGGCTATTCCGGTATGGCTTTTCATTTTATCGCCAACCAATGCAACAATAGATTGATCATGCTCTGTTTTCAGCGGCTCAACTTTCCCGGATTTTATTTCATAATCAAATGCTGCATCAACAACCTTTTGTGCTTTTGCTGCATCAACAGTATTTACTGCAACGCATATAGAGTGTTCAGAAGAACTTTGGGTTATGAGGATAACGTTTACTTTTTCACTGGCAAGTGCTTCGAATAACCTTTTTGAAAAACCCGGGATACCAACCATACCGCTTCCCTCTAAACTTAAAAGCGTAACGTGGTTAATACTTGATATGCCTGTAATAATGCCGTTTGTATGCACAGGGCTTTCTTCTATTAAAGTTCCAAAAGCTTCTGGCTCAAAAGTATTCTTCACCCAAATTTTAATACCCCTTTGCATTGCCGGTTGAATTGTGGGCGGATAAATTACTTTGGCCCCAAAATGCGATAATTCCATTGCTTCTCTGTAAGAAGTATGCCAAATGGTTTTAGCATTGGGCACCCAACGTGGGTCGGCAGTCATCATCCCGGTTACATCAGTCCATATCTCTAAATCCTCGGCATTAATAGCCGCTGCATAAATTGCTGCAGTATAATCAGAGCCGCCTCTGCCTAATGTTGTAGTAAAGTTTTCTTCATTGCTTGCAATAAAACCCGGTGCAATAAATAGTGTTTGTTGTGATTGTTGTAAGAACTGATTGATAAGGCTATTTGTTTTTTCAAAATCAACAGAGGCAAAACCAAAGTTGCTATCTGTTTTAATTACAGCCCTGCTATCAATCCATTCATTAGAAATATTTTTTGAAAGAAGGAAAGTGGAAATAATAGTAGAAGATAATAACTCGCCAAAAGAAATGATCTTATCCTGTGTTCTTTTAGATAACTCACCCAGCCTGAAAACACCTTCGCAAATATCTTCCAGTTCATTAAACTGTTGTTTTATCTTGCTTAAACAACTACTTTGTGCAGTAACCGGCAGTAAAGTTTTGGTAGTTTCCAAATGCCTTTTTTCTAATTGTGTTAAGGTTTCTTTGTATGCTTCATTTCCTTTAGATGCAAAAGTGCCCGTTTGAATGAGCAGGTCGGTTACCCCTCCCAATGCCGATACAACAACAATGGCATGATGGTATTTTTCCTGTTGAAGTATTGCTGCAACTTTATTAATATTCTCTGCATTTTTAACGGATGATCCGCCAAATTTTAAAACTTTCATAGTTTAAAAAAAGCCTTTGATTAAAAATTTATTCTCTTTTTTCTCGGTGTGGTGGAATAAAATTTTTCCTTTTGTATTCACTCTTGTACAGAGGCTGTAATAATATGTAAATGCTTAACCCTTTACAGGGTTGTAATAGTAATAGTGGTTGTAGCGCATGTAAACGCTACTGTGGAGATGAATAATATGTTGTTTCTTTTCTGCATTACTATGCTGCTAAGATAGGGAAATACAAAACAGTAATCCAAAAAATATTTATTTTTCCAGTCTCTAACAATTGCAGGCCTTTTATTAACCGTTTCAAAAAATAACCAATGGCCCCACAGGCTTCCCTTCAAACGTTTAAAAATCTTGTTGGAATAAAATTCCAACTTTACAACAGTTTGTTTACTTCACTGCCTTTTCACAAAATAGAAAGAACAGGTATTCTTGTTTCTTTGTTGTTGCTGAATTGTGAAGACGGGTTTAAAAAGAAAAAAAGCCCTCTTGAAATTATTGACGAATTTTTTGCACAACAAACTTCTTTACAAAAAGAAGAAGAAAAAATAGATCTTTTATTCAGGCTTGTACAATATGTAGAAAGGCAGGTTGTTTTATTTGATGCACTGGAAGATGCTGCCTTTAAAGAAGTGAACGATATGGGGGGAAGAGGAACTTTAAAGCAACTTGCAATGGATGTAGAACTTGCCAATGCAGAAGACTTGTTGCTTAAGAAGCTGAAAGATTTTTCTATTCAATTGGTATTAACTGCACACCCTACACAATTTTACAGGGGTGCTGTTCTGGGTATTATTCACGATCTGTCATCTGCCATTGTAGGCAATAACGAAAATCAGATATATACTTACCTGCAACAGTTGGGAAGAACGCCTTTTTTTCAACACGAAAAACCAACACCATACGATGAAGCCGTAAGCTTAATCTGGTACCTCGAAAATGTATTCTATGCTGCTGCAGGTAAAATAAGTTCTTTCATTAAAAACAGGTTCCCTGAAACAATACATGTACAGCATCCCCTCATTAAAATGGGTTTCTGGCCGGGTGGCGACAGAGATGGCAATCCCTTTGTAAATGCTGCTACTACTTTGCAGGTTGCAGATGCTTTAAGGGGCAGCATTATTAAGTGTTATTATCTTGATATCAGGAAACTAAAACGCCGGCTAACATTTAAAGGTGTAGATGTGGCACTTACTGCTTTGGAAAAACAGTTGTATGAACATTTGTTTATACCGGGTAATCAATTCTGCTTAACCAGGCATGCAATTTTAGATACGTTGCAAAAAATACGTCAGCAGCTTATATATGATCACAACGGGTTGTTCGTATCATTAGTAGAAAACCTCATTAACAAAGTTGAATTGTTTGGATTATACTTTGCAACATTAGATGTTCGGCAAGACAGTTCCATTCATGATAAATTGTATAATAGCCTGGCTGCACAAAATATCATCCATGAAAATTATCAATCATTATCTGTACCGGAGAAAATGGCTTTGCTTACCAATTTTGTTGAGTGTACAGAAACGATAAAATTTGAAGACGATGTACAGAAAGATGTTATGGAGGCGATACAGGCAATTGCATCTATTCAAAAATTAAGTGGCGAGGCCGGTTGTAACCGTTATATCATCAGTCAGTGCAGCAGTGCACTAAATGTTATGGAGGTATATGGATTATTCTTATTGAATGGGTGGAAGAAAGATAAACTATCTGTAGACATTGTTCCGCTTTTTGAAATGATAGATGATTTGCAAAATGCAGCAACTGTAATGAAAAGTTTATACGAAAACGAATCTTATAGGCAGCATTTGCAAAGAAGGGGAAACAAGCAAACCATTATGCTTGGTTTTTCAGATGGCACAAAAGATGGGGGGTACCTTATGGCCAATTGGAGCATATATAAAGCAAAAGAATCATTAACTGCTATTTCAAAAGAATATGGTGTAGAGGTTATTTTCTTCGATGGCAGGGGAGGCCCTCCTGCAAGAGGTGGCGGTAAAACACATCAGTTCTATGCTTCAATGGGTAAAAACATTTCGCATAAAGAAATTCAGTTAACCATTCAGGGGCAAACAGTGAGCTCAAATTTCGGAACGGTTGACGCTGCACAATTCAATATAGAACAATTGTTGAATGCCGGGTTAATTAACGATGTTTTAAAAAATGATCAGCAAACATTTACTGCAGCACAGGAAAAGTTGTTGGGTGAATTGGCAGCAATTGGTTACCACGCTTATCAATCGTTAAAAAACGATCCGTATTTTTTAGACTATTTAGCGCATGTGAGCCCATTGCGCTTTTATGCCGAAACGAATATTGGAAGCAGGCCCAGCAAAAGAGGAAAAGGTAAAAAGATTGAGTTTAAAGATTTAAGAGCTATCCCGTTTGTTGGTGCCTGGAGCCAGATTAAACAGAATGTTACTGGCTATTACGGCGTGGGCACTGCTCTGCAAGAATTAGACAAACAAAAGAAATTTAATGAATTGAAAGAATTGTATACGCATTCTCTCTTCTTTAAAACATTGATCGATAATTGCGAAATGGCAATGCAAAAATGTTTCTTTCCGTTAACAGCAGGATTATCGGCACACCCGCAGTTCGGTAACATATGGAATAAACTTTTTAGCGAATTTGAATTAACCAAACATTATCTCAATCGCCTCACCGGTCATACAGATTTAATGGCAGATTTCCCCGTAGAACAGCTCTCCATTCAAATGCGGGAAAGAATTGTGTTGCCTTTAATCACTATTCAGCAGTATGCATTAAGCAAAATGCGTATGGCTGATGAGAAGTTAATTGAATCGCCCCATAAAAAACCTTACGAAAAATTAGTAATGCGTTGTTCATTCGGTATTATCAATGCGGCACGCAATTCTGCGTGATTGTGTATGTGTGTTGGGAATAATTTTATAAAAAGATTTGGATATTAAATAATAGTGTATACATTTGCAACCCGTTTGAAAAAAGGATGGTGTTCAAAAGGGATAGATCTTTGAGTAGTAAGAGAGGGAAGG
>JAFKLS010000017.1 GCA_017304675.1 Sphingobacteriia bacterium | reverse complement strand
TCAGCATTTGTACTACTATTTTCCTTTCGTCACGGGCTCGACAGAACGCTATTCAACATTTTTAATATTCATCAACAACATCACTATATTTGGCTTCAGTTCAAGCGTGACGAAACGCAGCAGCCACGCCATCGCCAAGCCCCGAACGTAGGCAGCAATGCTATGACAGACCTCAACGACATAACGAAACTTGACAATTACGAAGCTGAAGATATTGGCGACGTTGTAGTCAAACTTGAAAAATCATTTGGTATTAAGTTTGACAAAACTGCATTTAGCGACGTTAAGACATTTGGAGATTTGTGCGACGTTTTTGAAAATAATATCAATTACGAAAATTATGACGACTGCACAAAGCAGCAGGCATTTTATAGAATAAGAAAGGCTATCAGTACGACACAGTTAATTGACGAGAATGAAATCAAACTTGACAGCAAACTGGTTGACCTCTTCCCAAGACACAATCGCCGACAAAAGGCAAATGAATTTCAGAGTTACGTCGGTACTGACATAAAAATTCTAACTTATCCTGGTTGGTTGGCCCTGACATTTATAGTTATTTTTTTATTATCTCTTTTTGCTTTTTTCTTTGACTGGAAAATTGCACTTTCTGGTATTGTTTTTTCTATTATTTCTATAAAAGTTGCTGAGAAGTTTGGAAAGGGGCTGGATTTAAAAACAGTTCGTCAGTTAACAGAAAAAGCAGCAAGAGAAAATTATACTGACATTAGGCGGACAAACAAAACAATAAATCGGAAAGAAATTGTAACGACAATAATAGAAACATTCAGCAACGACTTAGATATTGACAAAGATCACTTGACAAGAGATGCAAAATTCAGTTGGGCGTAAAAGCACAGCTGCCTACACAAGCATTCGTGTTATGTCGGCGGACTGAACGCAGGTGCTCAACTAATTGCATCGCTGAACTTTAGTTCCAGCTTGATGTTATAAATTGAGCAATAAATTTTATCATCAACATTTGTATTTTTAATCAGCATTTGTTCTGGCAGACGTATTTCAAATTCCGCCACAAACACAAATGCGTCAACGTTAGTGGCAATTTTTCAATCATGTTTAGAAATATTATTTGGACTCGTTTTATAATCGTAATTATCGCACAACTAAGTTTAGGGTTATTTAT
Source organism: Sphingobacteriia bacterium (assembly GCA_017304675.1). GTDB lineage: Bacteria > Bacteroidota > Bacteroidia > Chitinophagales > Chitinophagaceae > CW01. The sequence goes on along the minus strand of JAFKLS010000017.1, from coordinate 763,826 downwards.
ATTTTCATTATATCCTGTCTTGTCAATGCTCGTATTTGGAGAGCAATCTTCTAGTTTTTTGTACTCGACCTTTAACAGCATTTTATGGGCTTTTTCGCCTTTACCAATTTTATTCTTTGACTTAGTCCTTATATATACACTAAGAAAGAAAGACAAAAAAAATATGACAACAACTTATAAATTTATTTCAGCCTTTTATCTATTGTCATACATTTTATTCATCCGATATTGGTTGACATTTCATAAGTTTAAAATTTAATTGACTTAATAGAATATAGATTGATTTGAATTAAAGTAGGTAGACTAAATAATAGTTTTAACTCAAAAATAAAATGACATGTTATATTAAACACAAGTCGTTACTAACTGCCACTAACAAAGCATTTAAGCAAAGTCGGCGGACGACAACGCAATTGCTCATCTCCTTTTCGCTAATCAACTTTTTCAATTAATTTCAACAACATAATTTCAAATTCCGCCTCTGCTTAAATGCGGAAACGTTGTAGGCAACTTTATGGACGACAAAAAAATTTCTTACTCCCCGTTTAATACGACTTTCAATTTTATTGTTGCTATCGGCTTTGTTATTCTGTTGACTGTTCTTGTTACACAAGTTCATAAAACAGCAGCGATTGTTTTCGTTCTTGCACTTTTTATTATCGCAGGACAATCCATGTTCATGTTTATAAAATCATTTGTACTATTCATACAAAAAAAACCAGCTATTCTTTTGACACAAGAATGTTTTGTTGACAATTCAATGGGCATTAAAATTAGCTGGACAGACATTATCGATATTAGCATCTATAATTTTAATGGACGCATTTTTCTGGCATTTAGCCTTACTGACAATTCTATTATTTACAGTCAAGTTTTAAATCCAATCCAAAATCTCTTTTTACGGCTTAATGCTGCATTATCCAAGAAATCCTTTATGACAAATCTTTCTTTTCTTCAAGGTAAAAATCAGGACATATTTGAAATCGTAAACGGCTATTATCAAAGTGTTCCAAAAAATTAGTTCCCAAAAGACAAACGCTGCCTACAACATTAGGTTTGCCGCAATGCTGGCAGACACAAGAGCAATCAGCGGCAAACCAATTTTCACCTTCGGCTCCGGCGGACAATATTCTATTGGGCGATTGTTGTAACTTTAGCTAAAAATCAGACCGGGCTTCAGTTGTGGGCGGACGAATAAGAACGCCAGCACTGCGGCAAGCCTCGGTCGTTGGCTGCAAGCAACTTCGACAGTATAAGTCATGAAAATTTATTTGACATTTTTTGCTTTGTTTTTATTTGGGCAATTTGCATTTGGACAAAACGACACTGTTGTAATTAACAATACTACTTTTATAACAACAAGGAAGACAAGAGAAAATAGTGTTGGCACAAAAGACACATTAATCCTTTTGTACAGGCTTGAAAATGGTAAAAGAAAATATCTTTTGACACATTATTTATATGCAAAAGACGCTGATTGCAATAATGTATTTACAGACATTGGGACAATGACTGTAAGAAATGATAGTCTCATTTTTATGAAACACTATTTACAGACAAAGAAAAATCGCGACCCAATTCCTGAGTGGAGAAAACAAATTTATAAAGTGACATCAACGGGAAAATTGATGCTTTTGTATGACAAAAGCAAAAAGAGAAATTTTAATTGGGTTAATAGTAACTATAATGACGACCATAAAGCAAATTGATAAAATTAAAATTGGGTAAAATGCCAGCAGCCAACATTGCATTTGTGTTATGTCGGCGGACTGTACGCAGGCACTCAACTAATTGCATCATTGAGCTTTAGTTCCAGCTTGACGTTATAAATTAGGCAATAAATTTTATCATCAACATTTGTATTTTTAATCGGTATTTTTTCCAGCAGATGTATTTTAAATTCCGCCACAAACACAAATGCGAGAACGTTGGCAGAAATTTTATGAGATTACTATTATTAATAACAACAAGCTTTTTTACCAGTATTGTGTTGGGACAGACAAAAACAAACTTCAAAAATTTTTTAGTTGGTCAAATTCCAAATATTTCAAAATTTGAGCAAATGAATAAATATGAGTTACAGTTTGACTCTATCTATGCAGAACGTATTAAGTTAGTAGACTCGCTAATAAAAACTGATAATGTCATTGATCCAGCGTACAAGGAGAAGACGACACAAGAATTGAAGCAAGAAATAATTGAAGATATGAAATTAAGATCTCCTGTTTATAGGAATAATAGGAGTAAGTATTACTTTAATTATTTTAAAAATAACAAAATTGATCAAGAGACTTTGAAAGTACTTAAAAACTTCACTTATATATCACCATGCGATTGTTATTTATCGAATGACACAATCAAAGTTAGTATGGGGCTTGGAGGTTTTGGCTTTTGGGGCTTTAGTGTTGAAATAACAAAAGATAAATTTAATAGTCAATATTTTGTTGGTGATGTTGAAACAAAAAATTACAAAACAAAACTAAATGACACTCTTGGTTATTCCATTGTAGTTAAAAATGATTTTCAGAACTTAATTATAAACACAAAACCCAATTACACAGTTGGACAAAATATTACAGGCTATTTAAGTTTTAAAACTAATAACTATTACAGTCCAAGCGATAAAGCTAATTACGATATAGAAGATAAATATATTTCTAAAAATATGGACAAACTTTATTTAAAAGGAAGCCTTTATTTTAAATGTACAGTAAGAAAAAAAAGGAAAATTGAAGACTAAAAAACTTCTGCCAACACGAGCATTTAGCGTTATTGCGGTGCGACAGAATAAACAATGAACTTTTTATCTTTACTGAACTAAAAAATTAATTCGTCAACATAATTTCAAATACCGCACAACGCAAATGCGGAACCGTTGGCAGTAATACTATGATAACATACAAATTCTTTTCAGAATATTTAAACCAATCACGCTTCATTAGAAAGTTATTCATTGCGACAAAACCAATTTATGTAAGACATTTGAAAGAATTTTCAAAAGGAAATAATGAAGAAAGCTTTGACAATTACGGTGAAGAAAAAGAAAAATACCTGAAATCAATAATGACTGCAGTTGGTTCCCTGCAATCTTACTTTGAAGACCTTGAAAAGGTTGTGTTGTTTCTAAAGGTTGACAAATCTAAAATTCCGAACCTTTACAAGGACAAGCTCGAAGCAGACAATTACTATAAATATCACTACGACAATTTTATTGTCAGGGTTGTGACTTCAATTGACATATGTGGTAAAATCGGCAATCTTGTTTTCAATTTACAAATTCAAGAAAGATATGCCAATTGGTATTCATTCACAGTTCATCCAACCGTGAAAGACACATTACCTGCACAGAGTTTGAGTAAATTTTCGGACTTTCTCGACGAATTTAAAACTCAGAGACACTCAAAAGTTCATCAAGGACAAAACCCTAAAAACAGATTTGACAAAATAATTTTTTGGGATACGATTAATAAAGTAATCGGCAAACCAAAAGACACACACGATAATATTTTAGAGGAATACACAAAAGAGCAAATCCAAGAAGCTATTTCAGAAATTGAAACTGTAATTTCGGAAGCCGCAAAATACACATTTGAATTTCTTGACAGTATGGAGAGCCGATTAGATGAAATCATTTTGAATTAAAGTACTACAGCCAACAAAACATTTAAGCAAAGTCGGCGGACGACAGCGCAAATGCTCATCTCCTATTCGCTATCGACTTTTTCAATAATTTCAACAAGATATTTCCAAATTCCGCCTCTACTTAAATGCGGAATCGTTGTAAGCAACCCTATCGGACACACCCTGAAAATTTGAAGTGTGACGACAGACAAAACAACGTTTATGAAATCATTAAAACAAGCACAGTTAAGAGATAAAAGCCCACCTGTAATTTTTTATTTTTACATTAATCTAAAAAAGCAAAATTTATGAAACGTATATTAATCATAGCAGCAATTATTTCTCCCATTACATTTTTAAGTAGTAGTAGTTGTAAAAAAAGCACCCAGCCTGATTGTGGTTGTGATGCCCCAATCAAAACAACTATATCTGACACTTCAAATTTGATTGGAACAATTGAATACAACAAGTATTACAATAGTAACGACAATTTTAAAAATAAATTCACGATAGTATACGTAGAGAGGAACTGCTCCAATTGCATACATACAATGGTTATTTGCAACCAAGACATTTTACCGCAACGAGTATTAGACTTAAAACAAACCAATCAATCCTTACAGGTAAAATTCGCAGGAGATTTAAAACAATTTTGCGAAAAAATAATTGCCCCAGGTGATTATACGTATGAATATATCATTTTAACCAAAATTATAGTACAATGAAAAAAATAATTATTTTAATTTTTTTCGCTTGCATTGGAAATGCAGCCATTGCTCAGGAGAAAGCAAACTACAACAGCAAAGCTGGAAAAATTGAGTTTACAATTTCTGATAAAGAAATATACATAGAATTTTATGAACAGGATGCAGAGAAAATTGAAAGTATTGCGAAGAAGTTTGCAAAGTTTAATTCAACGTCCGCTCTTGTTGAAACAAAAGGATTGACTGGAAAATTTGCTGATCGTAAAAGTCAGTTTAAGCAGCAAACCTTATCTGAAATGAAAATTGAAAGATTATGTTAAGGACAATGAATACAAATATTTAGGTAATTTTAATGACGTGCCATGTTGCAGAAATTATTTACACTTGTTAGGACACTTTAAAAGAGATGAATATACTTGCATTAAAATGGCAGAAAAGTTAAGAGAACTTTACCCTGAATATTATTATAAAATAGTTTCAATTTTCAAGAAAAATAATCTGCCATTTTACATACCCATTCATAGTTGTTTTGATATTGAGAGTAAGAAAATAACGCATAAAGCACTTAAGGCATATAATACTTCGGATTTTAAACAAAAAGAAAACTTTACTGATGATAGACAAAACAATAAGTCAGTCTTATTAAAAATTGCCGAAACAGAATTGGATTATATGCTCAAAGAAATAGGCGATGATGAGCAGAAGAAAAAATTAAAGAAAGATTTTAATGAGTTCAAAAAAAATGTTATAACATTTCTGAAAACTATTAGCCAAGAGTGTTTTTTATATATGTATGGAAGAGATATTGAATCTATAAAATGGTATTGCCAAATATTTGGCAATAAGGAAAATAAGAATTATTTAAAACAAAGTATAGTATGCTGTAATGAAATAAAAATAGATTTCATCAAAGCTTTTAGCAACCTCAAAATTGACGACTGCCGAATGATGGTATTTTCAGACCAACTTTGGCACGACACAATTCTGAAAAAACCATATGAACTTTTAGCTAAGCAAGCAATAGAACGTAAGACAAACCCCAAAATATAACTGCAGGCAACATTGGGTTTTATGCAAGTTGGGCTGGACATTGTAACATCAGCTAATTGCAAATCCCAGCTTCAGTTCCAGCCGACGAATAACTATCAGCTTTGTACATAACTTCAACAATATATTTTTAATCAGCAGCGGTTACGGGCAGACGGAATACTAATTCCCAACCTGCACAAAGCCCTGTTCGTTGATGGTAATTTTAGCTCGACATTCAATCAATAAAAAAATATGACAAGAAAATATGTTGTTGCACTCGTTTTAATGCTTATTTCAAATCTGTCTTTCTCACAATCAGCTTCTGATAGTTTATTAGAAATTGGAAACAAATTTTACAAAGCTAAAGAATTTGATAAAGCAGCCAAAGCCTGGTGTCAATCTGCGGAGTTAGCAGATAATAAAATTACCAAACAGACAAATTTTTATATAGCGTCAGTTGCTTATGCTGAAGCAAAAGACAGTGTGAACACATTTCATTGTCTTGAAATGGCTGTAACAAAAAATGGCTTCAATGACTTACCTGAACTAAAAACACAAGAAGCATTTTCCTTTATAAATAAATCTAACAGGTGGCTTAGTCTTCTTAAGTCTATAAAACCGGTTTATACAAAAAATCCACTGAATGTTCAGGTAATAGAGGCTGATGTAAAAAATTTCTGGGCTGCATACGACAAGACAAAAATTTCGCAGGACAAAGCAGAACAAATATATAAATACGCGTATTTTGATAAGGGTTCAATGGCATTACAATATTATTTTGTCAATAAAATTCAATCGGTTGACAATTTCGTTTATATGCACAATGCTAAAAGTAAATACTATGAAAGCATCCGGGAGAATACTTTAAAAGCGGCCCAATTAAAACCTGAATATCAAAAATCATTTATCAAGCTAAAAAAGATTTATCCCGAAGCCGTATTTCCACCAATTTATTTTGTGATAGGAAAGTTAAGGTCGGCTGGCACTTCTTGTAGTTATGGACTTATTTTAGGAATTGACCAAGCCTGTATGTCGCCAACAGCCGACACGACAGAATTAACGACTTTGGAAAAACACAACATCAGTACTTTTAAAGGGCTTCCTTATACTGTTGCGCACGAATTAATTCACTACTTACAAAATGGTATGGCTTCTGATACTACTTTATTAAAAGCACCGCTTGTAGAAGGCATGGCTGATTTTATTGGAGAGCTAATATCAGGCAAAACTGCGAATGAAAGGCTGAAGGTGTATGCCAAAGGAAAGGAAAAGCAAATTTGGGAATCATTTGAAAAAGAAATGTATTTAAACAAAGCGGAAAATTGGATAGCAAATGCAGACCAGGAAACAGCAGATAAGCCTGCTGATTTGGGTTATTGGGTTGGATATGAAATTTGTAAATCTTATTATGCAAACGCTAAGGATAAACATAAAGCCATTTATGATATGCTGCACATACAGGACTATAAAAAATTTTTCGAAGACAGTAAGTTTAAGCAAATGATTGATTCCTTGTAGTGCGACAGAAAACTGCAACCAACAAACGGTTTGGCGGCAGCCGGGCAGGACATTAATGCCGCCTTCAACTTCATCTATTCATCGGCGTTAGTTCCGGCTAGACGTTAGAAACTGAGCGACAGAGAATATTTTGTATCTTAGTTTATCAATCGGCGCACGTTTTCCAAGTTCCCGTCCAACCGCCAAGCCGAAGCCGTTAGTAGTAACATTACAAAAATAGTTATCTGTTGCGTGTGAAGAAAAAGCACGTACATCAGTTGTGCAGACTTTTATAAAAAATCAATTCAAATCATCACCAAATACTAATTGCCAACGATCTAAACGCTTTGAGAAGGCATTACCATTAACAGCCGCTATTTTTTAAAAATTGGTATTGCTGTAATCATGATACGACACTGCACGTACTGCTGCTGCTGATGTTTACATAATTACCATCTCTCTGGTTTCGTTAATAGGGTTTCTTTACCTACATCGTATTTTTAATTGGTATTTTTTCCAGCAGATGTATTTCAAATTCCGCCACAAACACAAATGCTTTTCCGTTGCACGTAATTTTTGACAATCACTCCAATTCCAAAATACTTTAGCAAAAAACTATCATAACTAATAAAAACAACCAACTATGAACAAACACACATTGACACTTAAGAGAAACAACAAAAAAACTGTAACCGTAATTTGTTTATTGCTTATAACAATTATTGGTTTTTGGGCTTGCAGAAAGCAAGATGTTACCTTTAGGCAAAACGAAGAACTGACCCTTTTAATAAATAAAGTTCATAAATGGTACGACTCATCTCTAAATGCTAAAAACGTTATTCTAAATAATCAAATTACTACATTGTCAACTAATAACTCCGTTGTTGAGCCCAATCTTAATATCACAACTTTGTATTGGGATAGTTCATATATTCATTATGACTCAGCGGATAGAAAAGGGTTGACAGTACCTATTTACCACAATAAAGCCACAGGCGAGTTTATACAATTGGCAACTATTAATCATAATAACAAAATAAAAGGATTTTTAATAAAAACCATACCAGATAGTATTTAGTACACGAATAATAAAAAAAATTATGCAGGTCTTACTGGTGTAACCTTTATTTATTCTTTAAGCGGTAGGTTTTTAAAAAAGATAAGCTTAAAAGACGGTGATATCCTAAACGATAACGCAACTTTAAATAATATCAAAACAGGCGATGGCAGCATCCGTACTTTAGACAATACACTTCCAGAAGTGACTGTTTATTCCAGAAAACCACATACTTTTAGTTTCGTCATTTTGCAATATGACGATGCAACCAACGATGAAGAAGTGCCATACGACGCCCTTTTCATTGATGGGAACGGTGGGAATAACCCAACGGTAACACCAAATGGGAATAATATTGCCGCAATTACTGATATTAAAGATAGTTTGCAAAATGAATGTTTGAGAAAAGCATGGGATAGTCTTTACAGTAAAGGCGTATCTGATAGTATTGTTAGCTTCTTAAATGAAAATTTTTTAGGTTCTAGTAAATTTAATATTGTAATTACAGAGGTGACAAATCTTGTTGATAATAACGGTAATAGTTTAGATGGTCATACAAAAACAGTATTTAATCCCAATACAGGTGTATTAGATATTACTCTTCAATTAAATTCTAGTACATTACCCGACGCCACTCTAGAATTTACAACCGCTACTATTTTGCATGAAATATTACACGCCTATTTAAGAGCAACTGGTGTCGTTGGTAAAATTGAACAAGAAAACAGAATTGCATCAAAGTATGTTTCTACAATTTACAATTCATTAAAAAATAGTTTTCCTAATTTTTCAGATGATAAAGCCTTGGCAATTGCTTGGGGTGGTTTAGATGGAACACCAACATGGAACAACAACCTGACCCAAGCACAGAAAGATAGTTTTTTAAAAGAAAACAATTACCAACATGCTGGCGTAAACGGTACAAAATGTAAATAGTTATGAAAAAAATACTTGTAATCTGTTTTTTAGCTTTTAGCTGGTTAGGTGCTTTGTGCCAAGATAGCACAATGGAAAAAGAATTGCCCAAAGTATTAGCATTTGTTATTGATAGTGTAATACAAAAACAAGTAAAAAGTAAATATCCAATAATGGTTGCTGACGAAGCTGACAACGACCGGTTTCCATTATGTAAAGATTATGCATTTTCGCTAAAAGCTATATTCTCAACTGAAGAAATGAACTATCTAGATAAAGAGCTGCAAACAAATAATATTTTACAGTTGAAAAAAAATCAATTTACTAGTTCTAATATTGAAGTAATAAATGTGACTAACGATCTAATTCTTAAAAGTAAATTAGAAGGACCAGACACAGCAGTTAAAGATTCTATCAATCAAGCAAAAGGGGAATACCAATATTGGTGTGCCTTTTCTTATCCCATTTTTTTAAGAAACAATCGTTTTTGTGTTATAAGCTATGGTATAAGTAGGTTTAAGTCAGTTACTTTATTATTAGAAAACTGCAAAGGTAAGTGGCGAATTGAGAATGAAAATTGTGTGTTTTATTTTAGTAAAAAGTGACGCGATGAAAATAGCCATAGAAAGCCTTTGTTATTTAATTCTTTAGCTTTTCTTTGGTTTTGCTAAAATGCTTTAATTAGACTAAAACTACGTGCAACACGAGGTTTTGTGCAAGTTGGGCAGGCGTAGCAAGTCTCAACATTTATTTTTCAATTTAGCTTCTGTTACGGGCAGACGGAATGCTATTACCACAACTGCACAAAGGCCTATTCGTTGTGGACTATTGCGTGACAATATTTTAGATTGATGCAATGATTGTTCATATTTTCTTGTCTTTTAATAAAATGACATTATGAAAAAGTATTTTATTTTTATATTACCCTACCTAATTTTTTGTTTGACATTTAATTCTTGTACAAGAAATGTTGACAATAATTCAAATTTAGTCGGACAATGGCAATGGGCATATTCATATGGAGGTTTGGCTGTTCAGAAAATTAATTCTTCACCAAACATTGTGAAATTTGATTTTAGATCTGACATGATGTATACTTATATGGAAAACGGAGTTATCAAATCGACTGACAAGTATCAACTAACACAAGTAAATTCAAATCAGATTATTCTAAGCTTAAGTAATTTTAATGCCTCTAAACTTTGGCTCAGTCCAAATGGTGAGATTTTTACAATTAAGAAGGACACTTTGACATTTACCGATTATCTGATTTCAGATGGATACAATCATTATTTTCAAAAAATACAATAAGACATAAATAGCCCACAACAAAGCATCAAGCAAAGTCGGCGAATAACAATTCATTTGCTTATCTGTGAGGATCACGTCTCGAATCTTTTTAAATAAAAATGGGGTGAAAATAATTCATCCCATTTATGAACCCATTAGCATAGAACTCGAACTCTTTTCGCTGGAGAATTTCTTCAATTGGGTATCCCTACTTCCCATTGTAGTACCCGCCATAATATTTTATTGGTGACCATGAAGGGACAATTGTGGGAAGCTTCGTTTTGTGTCATTTTAGAGCGTCACCCTAAGCCCTCCTTCAATAGCACTCAATTTACACAGACAAAAAATTGTCCATCCACTTACGTCATTCATCCATTTTACAGGACACAATACCATTGCACTTTTGCATTGTCAATAACGACAATAAAATTTAAAATAAAAGCAATGGCAAATTTTAATGTTCCACGCAGAGAAGAAGTGTCTGCAAGCAATCAAGAAATTTTTGATAATCTTAAAAAAGGCCTCGGTATGGTTCCAAACCTTTATGCTGTAATGGCTTTGTCCGACACAGCGCTCGGCAATTACCTTAACTTTCAGAATGCAAAGACAGCCTTCTCCAACAAAGAAAAACAGGCTGTAAACTTAGTGGTAAGCCAAGTAAATGAATGTCTATACTGCCAATCGGCTCACACACTTCTTGGTACAATGAATGGATTTACCGAAGAACAAACTATTGAAATTAGAAAAGGGGGGGCAGCGTTTGACTTAAAGCTAAATGCTTTGGTTGCATTAGCAAAAGAAATCACTGCTAAAAGAGGTTTCATTTCTGAAACAACCTTAAACGGTTTTTTAAACGCCGGTTACACAAAAGGTCAATTGGTAGAACTCGTAATGCTGGTAGCAGAAAAATCAGCGATGAACTATTTGCACGCTATTACAAAAGTTGATATCGACTTCCCAGTTGCAAAAGCAATTTAAAAACATAGTGCAGGGAAATTAAAGTTGCCCTGCACAAATTTTATTAAAATGGAAAATATAAAGTACCCGTTGCCACCTTTTACTTTGGAAACAGCCTTGCAAAAGGTGCAAATGGCAGAAAATGCCTGGAATACAAAAGACCCTGAAAAGGTTTGCCTTGCATATACTGTAGATACTGAATGGAGAAACCGAACAGAATTTTTAAACGGAAGAGAAGAAGTAAAACAGTTCTTAAAGAGAAAATGGCAAAAAGAATTAGATTACAAACTGAAAAAAGAACTTTGGGGTTTTAGAGAAAACAGGATGGCAGTAAGATTTGAATATGAATGGCACGACAACAATGGACAATGGTACAGAAGTTATGGCAATGAGTTATGGGAATTTGACGAAAACGGTCTGATGAAAAAACGTTTTGCAAGCATTAATGACTTGCCTATAAATCAGCAGGACAGAAAATTAAAATGAACAACCAAGAAACATTTACGCTTATCAATCCACAAAATGGCAATCTTGCTTTCAAAATATTCGGTTTTGAAAACTATAATTTTTTTGACCATATCCAACGAAACAACTACTACTCTTTGATTTGGATAAAACAAGGCAAGGGAAAGTTAAAAGCAGATTTCTCTGAATACATTTATTCAAACAATAGCTTGTTGGCCTTTTCACCTTATCAGCCATTTATGCTGACTCCGGAAAGTGATTTGAGCGGAATAGCTATTCAATTTCATCCTGATTTCTTTTGTATACATAAACATCATGAAGAAGTTGCCTGCAATGGTGTTTTATTCAACAATATTTATCAGCCACCAATTGTAAGCATTGACTCAAAAACAATAAACACATTTCAAATGCTTATTCAGCAGATGAAAGCCGAAATGCAAATAGTTGCATTGGCACAATACGAGTTATTGATTTCCTACTTAAAAATATTTTTAATCAATGCAGCCCGATTAAAGGTAGAGCAGCAGGAAGAAGTAAAAAATTCTCTTTCTAATTTGCAGGAGCCTTTTATACTTCAATCTTTGAAAGAAGCTATTGAAAAAAATTACAAAGAAAAGCATACAGCAAGCGACTACGCTGAAATATTGCATATTACAGCAAAAGCATTAGCAAAAATTACAAAGGCACATCTTAATAAAACGATTACATCGCTGATTTCAGAGAGAATAATTATTGAAGCCAAACGGGAACTTTATTTAACCAGTAAACCTGTAAAACAAATAGCTTACGAATTAGGTTATGATGACGAGTATTATTTCAGCAGGTTTTTTAAGACCAATACTGACGTTTCTCCTCAAATCTATCGCAACACAGTTGGGTTTGACAGGTTATCCTCACTAACTACAAACTGATAAAAAACGGCACATAACATAGGGCTTTGTGCAAGTGTGGCTTGACGGTTTGGGCGGACGGAATTCTAATGCCACCCTGCATAAAGTCATACTCGTTTGTTGCTATTTAAATAATTCTAATTATTAAATTTTGTTTTAGAAAACCATCATCGGAAAAAGGTTTGCTGCTCGGACATCTTACAAAAGAATATTAAGACACAATCTTGGATTTAAAGCTTCTACAGGTTTTGGATAGCTGACTAATCCTAAAAAGCAGTCTACAATAAAATTTACAATAAGAATACAAAAGATTATATATTAATTTTTATTTTATTAACTTTAATCATATTGACAACTAGTTTATTACTATTTTCTAAAAATTAAATTTCAAACTATGAGACAAAAAATTGCAATCATCATTGTTTTTCTATTTGCCATTTTACTGATGACAAATTCGAATTCATTCGGGCAAAAAAGGTATTCAGGCAGTAAACATACGACAAGCCACGGCGGACATTATTCAGGTGGTAAAGGGAGTTCACATAAAGGTGGTACATATAAAAATAGCAAAACGAACAATCATTATGGTAAGCATAAAAAGTAAATAACAGCAACCAACAAAGCATTTGATCAAAGTAGGCAGACTATACCGCAATTGCTCATCTCCTTTTCGCTATCAAACTTTTTCAATATATTAAACACCAGTTTTCTAATTAAGCATTTGCATCAGGCCGACCAATCACTATTGCGATACTTTAAAAAATGCTTCAATGTTATGTGTCATGTTAATATGATCAGTATTAAACTTGGGTTAAAGTGCTACTAAATGAAATCAAACCAGCCCCTTTTTTGACCGAGTACGTCAGGTTATACCGGATTGTACATTTTCGCTTCCCTTCTGGCATTCCTTTGCCTGTTAAAGCTTATCCACCAAGGCCTGAGGTTTGTCTTCATTTTTATTTAAGAGATCCTGATGCCATAAACTACTTTAGTTCAGATCCAAAACTAGTCTGTACGCAAACTTCATTAATGGGGCAACATACAATTGTAAACTTTCGATATGTTCCAAAAGATTTTTTTTTATTTCAAGTTGTATTTCAACCCTCTGCCTTCAGTCAATTAACAAATATCTCTGCTCATGAATTAGTAAACTTCCATTGGGATGCAGAAGATATTTTTGGAAAAAACATCAGGCTTGTAAATGAACAATTGTTTCATTCTAAAACCTATGCTGAAGTAATTCATCTTATTGAACGATTTTTGGCAGACTTCATAAAAGAAAAGTACAAAAAGAAAAATCATCCGGTTGATGAGATAAGCAAATTGATGCTTAAAGAGGAAGAAAAATTTTCGTTAGATAAATTCCTCAATGCTGCCTGTCTTTCACACAGGCAATTTGACCGTAAGTTCAAAGAATTGGTTGGCATACCACCCAAGCAATTTTTAGAAATCACTCGTTTTGATAAAGCCTTTCGTATGAAAAACCGTTTCCCGGAAAAAGACTGGCTTTCCATCGCTCTGAGTTGTGGTTACCATGACTATCAACATTTGGTGAGAGCATACAAGCAGTTTACAGGCTATACTCCTGTTCAGTTTTACGAAATTGATAAACAAGCTCCCGAACGTGCATTCGGTGATGCAGAAGTTTGAAAAAGTCCAGTTTGTACCAACATAATAGCAATAACCCAAATTAGCTTTGTGTTCTAAATTTTTAGAACATGAAACGAAAACAATTTTTACTTAGCTCATTAGCCGCTTTCCCTTCATTTGTTTTAGCAGAAACTGTATTTACTTATACAATCACAGAAAAACCATTTATAGTCCGATCCGGTAAAAACCGTTCTGGAGAATCTATGATGAAATATATGGGCATGCATCCAAATGATGTTGTGATATCAAGACATGATACAAACAATGCTCTAAGTGTCTTTTTATTTACGGGGTTTGGAAATGTTGGCACGCCTCTACATGTACATCCTCACCAAGACGAGTTTTTTACAGTGCTGGAAGGAAAATACCGTTTTGTATGCGGCGAAACCAAAGGCGAACTGAATGAAGGTGATACAATTTTTCTTCCAAGAAATATTCCGCATCAATGGCTTCAACTTTCAGTAAACGGAAAATTGATATATGCAGTAACCCCAGCAGGTGAGCTAGAAGATTTTTTTAAGGAAGCGAATGACTTGAAAAATCCAACTCAGGAAGAAATAGATAAATTGGCCTTAAAGCATGACATAAAACATATAGGGCCACCGTTAAGTTTATAAATACTTTCAAGTATAAAATGAAAAAAAGAACGCATAACAAAAGTTTTGCCGGCAAGCCTCGAACATTGATGGCTATATTATAACAATCTTAAAAAGTATTGCTAAAAGTTTATAGCAGATAGTCTATCCTTCAACTGTTAAATAAAGATGGCAGTAACAGAACATCAGGATATAAAAGAATTAAATGAAGACAATGATTTTTTTGGTTTTCCGGTTAATGCAGGGCTTGGTTGCTTTTGCGACTTAGAGGCTCAACAATTATATAATGAGTTTGATTCAGGTTTTATGCAAAGAAACCCAGATGGAAATATTTATGACGATTTTTTTGCTGCAGAATTCAAAAAAAATGCAACCAATCCGGAAGACGACACTGGAAACTGGCTGAATTTTTATTTGCCCAATAAGCCAGACTTAAATATAATTATGTTTCATTCAGGATATGGAGACGGGATGTATCCTTGTTATTGGGGAACCAATGATGAAGGGAAAATTTGTAGCCTTATTGTGGATTTTCAGGTTTTCTAACCGTTGGCAGCATTAAGCATACTAATTTTTATTGACAATATGGAGAGATGCTCAACTCTTTGTTCATTAATCAGTTTCACTTTCAGTTAATGAATAATACCGGCAATAAAAAAAATAATGAGTACCTATTCTGCATTAGCTCTGGATTCTACATTCAATAAAAGCTATTATAGCTACCTAAATGCAGTGTGCTGCCCACACCATTGAATAAATTTTTTCGCCAAAATGCAATGCTTAGGCAGTTTTATGTGTCTTTAATTAAAATATTCTTTATGAAACCTATTTCAGTAATTCTTATTATGGGGTTAATTTCATTTGTATCCTGTAAAAAAAATACAACTCAAACAACTTCTGTAATTGGAGAATGGAAGTGGATAATACAATACACCAATAACCCCAGTTATACTTTAACACCAATATCAACAGGAATTAATGAAACGCTTTCATTCAATTCAAACAGTTCATATTCAATAAAACAGAATGGAGTAATTGTAAGCTTAGGAACTTTTAAGAATGGAATAACCAAACGTCAGGATGGAAAAGACATACAAACTATTTTTTTTACAAATAACAGAGTGACTGACTCAGCCTCCTATTTTGAAACTTACGGCAATGATACACTCTATTTTTCAGCAGGTTTAATTGGTATATCTGGCTCAGGTGCAAGGTACTATATAAAACAATAACTGAATTTATTAAAAATATCAAAGAAGTAATAATAGTCAATTGTTGTTTAGAGGCTTGCTTTGGAAAGATAAGAGATACGATTAAATGAATTTTACAAAGAATAATTTCTGATTAGGAAATCGTTTTATATTGATAAATAAGCATTTAATAAAAAACGGTACCATTAGCAGTCAAATGGTACCGTTTGGCATTTGTGACCCCGCAGGGACTCGAACCCTGGACCTACTGATTAAGAGTCAGTAGCTCTACCAACTGAGCTACGGAGTCGCATTTTAAGGGCACGAATTTATTTATTTATCTTAAAGAGCGGTAAATTATTATTGATAAACCCAGCTTCAACTTAGAACCCTCTGTTATCAATTCATTATATTTTTTTGAAAAAACGGATTAAATCTGTTAAATTCGTTAACCGTGCCTGTAAGCTTTTAAAATTCTAAACCTTACCTATATACTGAAAAATCATGCTAAGGGCAGCATTTCTCATATTATTTCTTAGTATTCTTATTGCCGGATACTCGCAAAAAACAAACAGTTTATGTTTGGGTATTAATATTTGCGGAAGTGAGTTTGGAGAAGATAAACTGCCCGGCAAACTGAATGTAGACTACGTTTATCCAAACGAAAAAGAGATCAATTATTTTGCATTAAAAGGCTTTAAAATCGTTAATCTTCCTTTTAAGTGGGAAAGAATTCAAAAAGAATTAGGCGCAGATTTAAACATTATAGAAATAGACGAGATAAAAAAAGTATTGAATATCTGCAGCAAAAAAGGTCTTAAAGTGATTCTTAGCATGCACAATTTTGGGCGTTACAGAAAATACAATACCAATTTTGTGGTAGGCAGTTCAATTGTTCCCAAAGAAACGTTTAAAGATGTTTGGAAAAAAATAGCTTTCACCTTTAAAGAATATACCAACATTTACGGGTTTGATATTATGAGCGAGCCCCATAATATGTGGGGATTTTCCTGGGCTACTTCCGCGCAAGCAGCCATTGAAGGCATAAGGGAAATTAATAAAACTGCAAATATTATTGTAGGCGGTGAAAACTATTCAGACCCCAGCAGTTGGCCAATTATTAATGATGCACTTAGATTTTTGTACGACCCTTCCAACAAAATCATTTACGATGCCCATTGTTATTTTGATAAAGACCGCTCCGGTAGGTATATTAACGAATATGGTGCAGACGGCGCTTATGAGAAAATAGGCATAGACCGTATAAAACCTTTCTTAGACTGGTTAAAGAAAAACAGGAAACAAGGAATGATTGGCGAATTCGGCGTTCCTGCAAATGATAGCAGATGGCTAATGGTAATGGATAAATTTTTAACTTATATAAGCGAACAACAGATTATTGCCAATTATTGGGCTGCCGGGTCTTGGTGGTATAATTACCCATTATCTATTCAACCCGTACAAGGTATAGACAAACCACAAATGGCTGTTTTACAGAAGTACTTAACATCTGCAAACAACTATACAATTACCACCTCAAACCAATACAGGGAAAATAAGCCGCCCGTATACTCTTCTTCCGTTTCCAACAAATAATATATCACGGTATACATCCATTAAAATTACGCTTACGGCAACCTATCAGGTTTATCCACATTGTGCCTTTAAAAATTTTAATTATTAAACTATTTGTATTTACTTTAATCATACTTCTACAACCCATTAAATTATGAAAGTAAATACAGCCGCCAGAACTAGTTTCCGTCTCATTAGCACGCATAGTTTTGCTGAAATAATGGAGAATGAAATCAACGGTGAAAAATCGCTGCATAGTATTGCTTCATTTCAACCGGATGATGTTATTTGCAGTTTTGCAGGTGGTGTAGTTTCAAACACCCCCACTTATTTAACTGTACAAACTTCGAACAACGAACATATTACTTTAGTACCCGAGTTTCTGCAATATATTAACCATAGTTGTACCCCTAACGTTTTTTTCAATACAACAACATTCCAGCTAACAGCTTTGAAAAAAATTGAACCCGGAGATGAGTTTACGTTCTTTTATCCTTCTACCGAATGGGATATGGCCCAGCCTTTTGCCTGTACATGTGGTACTGCCACTTGTTTACAACATATTAGTGGTGCCAAATACATAGACAAGACCTTGTTGGCAAAACACAAACTTACTGACTTCATTCAAAGTATGTTAAACAAATAATAATCGTGCACTCAGTTTCAGATAATCATTTTTTGCAAAACATTAAAGTATGGGTATTGGCTCCAAGCCTTGTTAGCAACGACCCGAACATTGATTATTATTACGATTTTTCGCAAAGCATAGAAGAGTATACAAAAGTTTTTGCAGAACTGAATACAGAATGGCAATGGCAACCTGTAACAATGGATAATTATGCACAGGTAATTAAAAAAATTGCATCACAAAAAAACCATAGCACTAAAATTCCTGTAATATTAAATTTATGCGATGGTGATGAAATTAATGGAACACCTGGTGTTTCTGTTATTCATTGCCTGGAAGAAAATGAGCTGATATACACAGGGGCAGACGATTTTTTTTACAGCATTACCACGTCTAAGCTTCCTATGAAAAAAGCTTTTGATAAAGCACAGGTACCCACTGCAGCATGGCAGGCCATTAGCAATAAAAAAGATGTGGCCAAAAATATTTTCGATAAACTGGGTACCCCTATTATTGTAAAACCTGCAGTTAGTGGCGGCAGTATGGGTGTTGGTATAAAAAATGTGGTACACAGCAAAACAGAATTACAAGAACAGGTTAATAAAATGTTTACCGGTTATAGAGGTTGGCAGCTAACAGCCGACGGTATTATTGCAGAACAATTTATTAAAGGGCCGGAATTTACCACGCTCATTGTTGGCTCTTATAATAAACCCGATAAAGCGATTATTTACCCACCTGTGGAAAGAGTTTTTCATACATCCTTACCCGACACGGAAAAATTCCTGTCGTTCGACAGGCTTTGGGAGATTTATGAGGAAGAGGCACCTATGCCGGCTAACGAAAATTTTTATGAATACCAAACTCCCTGCGAGTCATTACTGGAAGAGATTAAAAAATTAAGCTGGGATGCTTATGTAGCAGTAAAAGGAAAAGGCTATACCCGTGTAGATCTGAGAATGGATGAAGCCACCAACAAATTATATGTTCTGGAAGTAAATGCGCAATGCGGCCTAAGTGACGATGAAAACTATACTTCCATTGGTGCAATATTAAGGTTAAGTAATAATAGTTTTACGCAACTCATCGTTCATATCTTAGAAGATGCGGTTAATCGTAAAAAATCAGGCACCAAAGTAGTAACTGTTAAAACAAGAAAAAACAAACCCTCTCAGGCCATTGCCTCCTAACATTTATTTGTTTCAACAATAAATGTTTATGTAATTTCCTTCCATGAAACTATGTGTACTGCTTCCTGATTATTCCACTACAAAAGTTGATTACCAGTATTACGATCCGCCAAGGGATTTATCGGTATTATTACCGGACGATGAAGTGCACACTGTTTTCTTAAATAAACTTACCACCTACAAACAATTAAAACAATTAAGTACACAGGGTTTTGATGTTTTTGTTAACCTGTGTGAAGGCTACCTGGAATGGGAAGTACCCAGTATTGATGTTATTTATACATTAGAGCTACTAAACCTCCCGCATACGGGCCCATCAACAGTTTTATACGACCCGCCCAAGGAGCTGATGAAATATGTTGCTTATTGTTGCAATATACAAACACCTGCATACCATAAAATCACTTCGTTACAACAACTTCATTCCATTCAAAACAAATTACATTACCCACTATTTGTAAAACCGGCCAAGGCAGGAGACAGTCTTGGCATTGATGAGCACTCTTTGGTTAACAGCTTTAGTACTCTAGAAGAAAAGGTTGCTGCTACCCTGCCCGAGTACAACGAATTGCTGGTTGAACAATTTATTGACGGAAGAGAATTTACCGTTTTAGTGGCAGCCAATGCAGATGGCAAAACCTGCAAGGCTTTTCAACCCATTGAATATATTTTCCCAAAAGAAGTGAGTTTTAAAACCTATGCCCTTAAAACTTCCGATCTGCATACCGATGCCAATATCCCGGTTACAGATGAAAAATTAAAACAGGAATTAATCAATGCTGCTGAAAAAATCTTCACTGCATTTAATGGCATTGGCTATGCAAGGCTCGATTTTAGGACAGACAAAAACAGCCGGCTTTATTTTTTAGAGATCAATTTTACCTGTTCTGTTTTTTATAAAAATGGGTATGAAGGAAGTGCAGATTATATTTTGAGGTTTGACGCCGCAGGACAGAAAGGGTTTTTAAAGCATATTATTGAAGAGGGCATTGCCCGCTACAAACGCAGGCAAAAACCTTACGAAGTGAAAGGCAATTCTATTGCAGGCTATGGCATATATGCTTCCCGCGATATTGAAGAAGGAGAGCTTATCTTTAAAGGAGAAGGCAAAGCCCAACGAATTATTACCAAACAATTTGTTGATGCCAATTGGGATGAAGCCGAAAAAGAAAACTTTAGAAGATATGCATACCCTATTAGCAGTAATGTATATATTTTATGGGATGACAATCCTGCCGAATGGGCTCCGCAAAACCACTCTTGTAATGCCAACACTGTTTATAAAGGGTTAAATGTTGTAGCTTCAAAAAAAATTAAGATTGGCGAAGAACTAACTTTAGATTATGGATTGCTATTAGACGATACAGCCGAACCCTTTGATTGCCAGTGTACAAGCCCCAATTGCAGAGGTAAAATAAACGGTATTTCAGGCAATACGGTTGACAAAAGGTCAGCCCCTGACAAGTAATTCTACCCCTACATTTGCCAGTGCTTGCAACCCCATTAAACTCCGTACTTATTGTAAGGTCAGATTTTTAGAGCTGAACATAAAAAGAACGGATATGAAAAAGAATAGCTTATTACGAAACGTTTTTGCCCAACATAAAGTTAGGTTGCTTATTACGTATTCTCTGTTCTCATTAGAAATGCTGGGTTCTCTTATGCGCCCCTTCTTTCTTGGTAAGGCAGTGGATGATTTGGTTGACGGGAGTTATAAGGGCCTAATTATTTTATCATTAGTGCATTTCAGCTGGATTATTATCGGAACCATACGGCACAGGTACGACACCAGAACCTATTCATCTATATATACTTCACTGGTAACAAATTTTTTAAGCAAGCGCCTTAGCTCTGAAGCCGTTTCAAAACTAAGTGCCCACTCTACTCTTGCAAGAGAGTTTGTAGACTTTCTTGAGTACGACCTGGTATATGTTATTGAAGCCATATACAACATTCTCGGTTCATTGGTATTGCTTTATTTTTACGATAAACAAGTTGTGTTAATTTGTTTGGGTGTATTACTGCCTGTTAGTGCTATGAGTTATTTCTATGGCAAAAAAATGAAACATCTTAACAAAAAGAAAAACGATGAGCTGGAGAAACAGGTAGATGTTATTAGTAGCGGCAACGAATTAAAGATCAGGAGTCATTACAACAATTTAAAGAAGTGGCAAATAAAAATATCCGACCAGGAAGCATGGAATTTCGGTTGGCTCGAAATGTTAGTGATGGTTGTTATTGCAGCCGCCCTGTTTGTTACTAAAAAGAATATTTCTTCAGAAGGCATTTATGCAGGTGAATTGATTGGTATTTATAATTACATTCTCAAATTTGTAGGCGGCCTGGATACCATTCCTTACACCGTTCAAAGATTAACTTCATTGAACGATATTACCAAGCGTATAGAATCTGAAGAAGAATTTGATGACGATACCCCGGCCGTAGCAGTATAATTTATTCGCAAAGGCTTTCGGTATACCGGAAGCCTTTTGTTTATTTTGTACATCATGGCATACTATTAAGTTTATGAATAGGAATGAGATAGCAGTTTTATTGAACGAAAAAGCAGTTTTATACAACAACCCTTCATTTATTGCAAAAGACCCCATTTGCATTCCACATTCATTTTCCAGTAAGCAGGATATTGAAATAGCAGCCTTTTTTGCAGCACTGTTTGCATGGGGTAACAGAACCATCATCATCAATAAATCAAGAGAACTGATGCAGCTAATGGAAAATGCGCCTCACGATTTTGTATTGCATCATCAGCCCAAAGACATGAAGCGTTTGCTGCTATTCAAACACAGAACATTCAATGCAACGGATATTTTATATTTCATCGAATTTTTAAAAGAACATTACCTTCATCACACAAGTTTAGAAACCGCTTTTTCACAATGGGGAAATACAATTGAAGAAATGCTCTCGGGCTTTCACAATTATTTTTTCTCGTTAGAAGATTTTCCACACCGAACCAGGAAAC
Source organism: Sphingobacteriia bacterium (assembly GCA_017304675.1). Taxonomy (GTDB): domain Bacteria; phylum Bacteroidota; class Bacteroidia; order Chitinophagales; family Chitinophagaceae; genus CW01. The sequence continues at coordinate 741,589 of JAFKLS010000017.1, read as the reverse complement.
ATATTGCCACACCTGCTAAAAAATCGAACTGTAAAAGATTGAATATGTTTTTGCGCTGGATGGTTAGACAAGATGATTGCGGCGTTGATTTTGGTATTTGGAATAATATTCATCCTTCACAACTCATTTGCCCGGTTGATGTGCATGTGGCAAGAGTGGCCAAACATTTGGGAATTTTACAAAGAGAGCAAACAGATTGGCAGGCGGCTATTGAGTTAACAGAATACTTACGAACTTTAGATGCGCAGGATCCTGTAAAATATGATTTTGCCTTGTTCGGCTTAGGTGTGATGGAAAAACTATAAACGATGTTAGATTTAGAAAACATACAAACACTTAAAAAGCAAGAGTTAATTGATGCTTTGAACGATTTAATTCTTAACGATTTTAATACACTGGTTCGATTGCTATACAGAATTGATATTAATGAAAAGAAGCTGAAGCAAACACTCCAGCAGAATACCGGCACCAATGCAGGAGAAATTATTGCAACGTTGGTTTTACAACGTTTGGCAGAGAAAGAAAATACCAGGCGCCAGTTTAAACAAAACAATTCAATACCGGAAGATGAGCGTTGGTAACTAATAATAAAGCAAATCGCCAACAGGCAAAACCTTATAATTTTCCTTCTCTAAAAAACCAAGCAGCTCTTCCAATCGATCATACAATTTATCTGTTCTTCTGTTATCGGTTCCTGCATGTATCAATAAAATATACCCGTTTAATCCATTCGGTTTTTTGGCAATTGAGTACACACGTTGTAATATTTCTTCACTGCTTTTGTATTGCTTTTCCAATTCAGGATAAGTATAATCCGCATTCGTTGCAGAACCCGGCGTAAAGTTGAACAGTTGTATACCCAACTCATGGCACCATTTTGCAATATCATTGTTCCACCATTCATAAGGCGGAATAAATAACCTGTTCCATGGTTCCCGAACGTGCAATTTATCCATCGCATCTTCATTCAAATGAAAATCATTTACAAAGGTTTGCCTGCTTATCAATGTACTGTCTCTCTTGTTCCAATCGCAATACAACAAATGATCGTTCGAATGCGGCCCCAATTCATTGAACTTATCTTGAATGAGTTTAATGTTCGCGGCATTTTTAGGATCGTTATAAAATCTGCCCGTAAAGAAAAAGGAAGCGGTTAAATATCTCCTGGAAAGTACGTTTACAATTGTTGGAATGCCTTCTCCAAATTCGTCTGCAGTAAACACCAATGCAATTTCTCTTTTTGTACTATCGCCTCTTATTGCGGCGCCATAGCTATAAGTAAGATTTCGTTTTGTTCTTGGGTTTGTTGAAAAGTTAAAGCCCTTTTTACTTTCACTTTCTTTTGCCGCCAGCAGGTATATAAGATTTGCCGTTCCATCCATTGTTGGTTCGTTGGTGCTGTAGTCTCCATAATCGTCATGATATACTGCCAGATCGCTTTGAAAAGCTGCATAGGCATCTTCATGAGTTAGTTTAATACCAATTAAATTATTATAAATAGAAGTATAAACCGGGCCATCAACCAATCCGCCATTGATCGGGTAATTTTTTAAATGAGTGAAAGCCGAATGAGGATCAACAGGTGTATCGCCCCATGCAGGCAAACCGTATACCATGCTGGTACCCCATGGATTGCACCCGAACAGCCAATCGAAATTGGCCTGCTCCAATTCAATGAAAGATTGATCACCTGTTCTTTGCCTGTACCAGAAACATTCCGTTGCAAATGCTGTTGTTAAATTATTACTGCACCAGATAAACGGGATAGCTCTATAAAATGCATTCTGTTTTGCTTTGTTTAAAACAGCAAGAATTTCATTGCTATAACTGATAATTTTTTCTGAAGCGGCTATTGAGTTACCAAGCCTTTTCGTTAATTCATTCACCCCCAAATGAATGAACGGATAATATTGATAATGCTTTGCAGTGTCTTTCCCAATCCATGTTTCGGCATTGGCATTTTCTAAATATTTATACGCTGTATCTAAAAGTTTTTTATTGTTGATTAGTGCCGACATATGTGTTGCAGCCAAGCCCATATCGTCCTGCCAATCTGCTTCTTCATAAATATATGGCGATACAACGGAAACAGTTTGTGTTACACCTTTCTTTTTATTGGCAAAAGCATAGGCCGCAATAGCTTTCTCCTTTAATATGTTTGCAAATTTTTTATCTTCCTTTTTAAACAACTCATACCCTAAAGCAAACGCACTCGAAAATTTTGCTGCAGTAGAACTTGTTCCTGTTGTGTTGTTTAAAAATTTTCCTCGCTGCTGTTTTTCGCCATCAATAAAATAAACAGGCCTTTCAAAACCTTTACCGTAATAACTATCTTCTTTAGGTATACGCATGCCTCTATGATCTCTATCATCTCCTAACTGGTTAAACATAATGTTTTTTGAAGGATGCATTTTCAGCAACCAATCCAATCCCCATTTTGCTTCATCTAAAACATCTGCAACACCATTGCTTCCATCCAATCCATTACTCAGTTTTTCATCTTTAAAAACTTCAGGAAAATCTCTGTATGCAGCCAACAAATGGTAGGTTGCATTGGCAGAAGTAGAACTGTATTGCAGGTAATCACTGGCATCGTGCCAGCCACCACTAACATTAATATGTGTGCTGTCTTTAATGCCAACAGGCAAACCATATAAAACATACCCGTCATGCGTATGGCAGCTGTCTTTTAAAAAAGGATTAAAGCCGCTTCTTTGTTGGCGCATGTATTGCAAACAAAAATCTGCAGCTCCTTTGTAAACATCATCTGCAATGGTAAAAACCGGCGACTGTGCTTTGCCGCATTGAATAAAATATTTGCCGGGCTTTTTAAACTCAGAAAAATTCAACCGATAGGTTTGATTAAAAGGGCCATAACCGCCAAATGCTTTTCCTGCACCACTTTTAAACACAATCTTTTTTGTAGCGCTGTCAATAATTTGAAAAGAATCTATCAGGGTGTTTTGCTTACTGCACCACACTGCCACTTTTATTCCGCCGGTGGTATATCCTAACTGGTTAATGCGAATAACCTGTTGTACCGTATCTTCCTTTTTAAAGGAAAAGCAAAAAACCACCAATATATATAATGCAATTTTTTTCATAAAGTTTCTGTATTCTTAATTATATTGACATTTATAAATAGAGAGGTTGGGTTTTACCTTTCTTTTCCGCCCTAACTCATACTCATATATAATTTTTCCTGCCTGCTGAAAGAAGGGGTATCCAATTTCTTCATACTCGTATTTATTATCGTTCAATACCTGGTCTCTGTTTACATAAATAACCCCACTCAGCATAAACTCAACATTGTTCTTAAAATCTACTATATAAGCTACATCTGTTAAAAAACCATAGCTCCAGCCTGGCTTGTTATAAGACCTGATATACTCCGGCAATTTTCCTTTGCCGGCTTTAAACCAAAAGAATTTACAATAACTATCAAAAAACTCTGTTGTATCATATTTGGGGTGGCTGCTCTCATATGGCAGTTCCGACATATACTGGTATAAAAATCTGTAATCTTCAGGGCCAAGATCAAAACGTTGTTCCGGCTTAACGGAAGAAGGCAACATAACAGATTGTAAGATCTGTTGCAGATCTTCTAAAGAAATATTATTGTGCTTTGTAAAATCCATCGGCGCATCAATTAAAGAATCATTTCTGTTATAATATGCTTTACCGATTAATATGGGTTGAGGGAAATTAAATTTAAAATTGCTGTATGCCGGGGGTTGTGTATATATTTTTTTTTCATTTTGTACAAACCGAACCTGATTTGTGTGACGATTTTGTTCTTCATCCATGGTTACAAAACGGCGAGTGATTCTTATATCAGCATATCCTTTTTTATGCAGTTGTTCATTAATGGTTTGCTGACCTAAAAATTCATACAACCTGTTATAGGCATCATTATCGCTCACCAAAAATATTTTGCGGATATATTGTGCAACCGAAGGCAACCCATTAGCAGCACTGGTGTCTGAGAAAACAGTTGTTTGTGCAGCGAAAGAACTATCTGTTAACATCACCGTTTCTTTATTAATACCTTTTTCTTTCAACCGGTTAATTTTTTCCAGCGATAAAAAAGCCAATGGCATTTTTACCGTAGAAGCAGGATTAAAGTATTCTGCTGCGTTGGCATGTATATAATAATTCGTGCAATGCGGCTCATTCTTTTTATCCCGGTCAATTTTTGTATAAATAAGCTGGTATCTAAAGCTGTCGGGGTTATTTAATACATGCTGTAATAAAGGAGGTGCCTTTTCTTTCAACAACTGGTCTAACCACATATCAGTTTTTGGCTGGGCTAAAAGAAGATGAATACCAGAAAAAACGAACAAACCGGCAAGTTTTTTACGCATAAAACATCATTTCAACAAATTTGCTCAAAACATTTAGCATAAAAAAATGGGATATTGGCAAAAAGCAATTTTAGGGCCGGCCAGATTTTACTATAATTTCGCCGCATAAATTTTTCTAACGATGAAACTGGTTTCTTACTTAAAAGAAGGGCACGATCAGCTGGCTTTTTTGGCCAACGATGCTTTATACGATTGCGACCTGGTACATCCTGACCTACCCAGCAGCATGAATCTTTTTTTGCAATACTGGGACGATCTCTACCCAATAGCACAAAAAGTAAATGCAGCAATTCTCAATGGCAGGATTGGCATTGAAAAATCGATTCCGCTTGCAGCGGTTCATTTATTGGCACCTATTCCTTTTCCTGCAAGTTGCAGAGATGGTTATGCGTTCAGGCAACACGTTGCAGCAGCCCGTAGAAACCGTGGCGTGCCTATGATCCCTGAATTCGATCAATACCCCATCTTCTACTTCACCAACCATCATAGTATTCAGGGACCCGGAGCAATTGAATGTATGCCGGACCATTTTAATAAATTGGACTTTGAATTGGAAGCTGCTATTGTTATTTGTAAACAGGGCAGAAACATACCGGCAGAGAAAGCCGACCACTATATTGGCGGCCTGATGATTATGAACGATATGAGTGCAAGGGTATTGCAAATGGAAGAAATGCTGTTAAATCTTGGGCCTGCCAAAGGCAAAGATTTTGCTACCGTTATTGGCCCCTGCCTGGTAACCTTGGATGAACTGGAGCAATTTGAAATACCGGCCAAGGCCAACCATATTGGCAAAAGCTGGAACCTGCATATGAAATGTTATGTAAACGGTATACAGGTGAGTGAAGGCAATATAGGTGATATGGACTGGACCTTTGCAGAGATTATTGAACGCTGCAGCTATGGCGTAAACCTTTATCCCGGCGATGTGATTGGCAGCGGTACTGTTGGAACAGGATGTTTTTTGGAATTGAATGGAACAGGCAAGTTAAACAACCCCGATTATATTGAACAATGGTTACAACCTGGTGATGTTGTGGAAATGGAAATAGAAGGGTTAGGGAAACTCAGCAACAACATAGTAAAAGAGGAAAGTAATTTTTCAATTCTTTCGAAAAAGAAAATTATTGATTGACGAATGCGAATGAACGAATTGAATAATTGTTAAGCATTTTGTTTATTCGTATATAATCTATTTGTTGTTTTTTTTGTTTATGCAATAGGTTTTGCGGGGAAAGTCTTCAATAAAATAACTATTTTATTAAAAGCTAAAATGATTAAACAAAAACAATATGAGGTTTTCAGTATAAGAATTGTAATGCTCTCAAAGAAAACAAGAGGCTTTATTCAGTATTAAAAATCAAAAAATAATTCGCCAATCCGCTAATCTGTAATTCACAAATGATCATCAACATACAAGAACTTGCAATACCCAAACGCCAGGCCTGGCTGCAACATGCCATAGCCCCACGCCCTATTGCATTTGCAAGTACGATTAACAGAGAGGGCAATATAAACTTAAGCCCTTTCAGCTTCTTCAATCTTTTTTCCACCAATCCGCCTATCATTATTTTTTCACCATCAAGAAGTGGCAGAGACAATCACCTGAAGCATACATTACTGAATGTTTTAGAAGTTCCTGAAGTGGTGGTTAACATTTGCGATTACACTATGGTGCAACAGGTAAGTTTAAGCAGTTGCGAATATCCCAGGAATGTAGATGAATTTATTAAAGCCGGTTTTACAAAAGAGGCTGCAAGTATTATAAAACCTCCAATGGTAAAAGAAGCGAAGATAAAAATGGAGTGTAAAGTAAATGAAGTGAAGAGTTTGGGAGATCAGCCGGGTGCAGGCCAATTAATTATTGCCGAAGTATTATGCATGCATGTAGATGAATCTGTATTGAATGAAGACGGCTCAATGATTGATCAGCAAAAAATAGAACATGTTGCAAGGCTCGGTGGTGATTATTATGCCGTAATTAACAAAGCGAACCTGTTTACTGTAGCCAAACCCAACAAGGAACTGGGTATAGGTATAGATGCCTTACCGGAAAGTATACGCTGCAGCGCCATACTTACCGGCAATAATCTTGGACAATTGGCCAATGTGCAGCAATTGCCGGAAGTAGATGTAGCATTTACAAACGATACACTTAAAAACATAGTGCAATACTTTTCTGTAAACCCTGTTGAAATGGAAAAAGAATTGCACCGTTATGCCAAACAACTGCTGGATGAAGGAAACGTTAACGCTGCCTGGCAGGTTTTATTGGCAGGAGAGAATGTATAATTTTATAGTATGAATTCTTTTTGGCAACACTTCAGCACTACATTACAAACAGTTTCTTTACGGTATTTTCTTTTTGCAGGAACTGTATGGTTAGTATGGTATGTTTTGCTAAAGAAAAAAATAAGTTTCAAGAAAATACAACTTCGTTTTCCTAATAGTAAAGATTACAGAAGGGAAATATTTTATTCCGTAATCACTATGATCATTTTTGCACTGGTGCCTGCCTTTATACTGGGAACACCTGTGAGGCAGTATACTTTTTTTTATAAAGACATTCATCAATATGGCATGTTGTGGTTTTGGGCTGCATTCCCGTTAATGTTCCTTGTTCACGACACCTATTTTTACTGGACACACAGGCTTATGCATCATCCGGCATTGTTTAAAACATTTCATTTGCTGCACCACAAATCAACCAATCCTTCTCCCTGGGCTGCATATGCTTTTTATCCTACCGAAGCAGTGGTGGAAGCAGGCATTTTTATTGTATTTGTATTCATAATGCCCATTACCTTCTGGCATCTGTTTTTCTTTTTTTTATTTATGATCGTTTACAATGTATACGGACATCTGGGTTGGGAAATTTATCCGAAAGGTTTTAACAAACATTGGCTGGGAAGATGGATCAATACTTCTGTTAACCATAACCAGCATCATCAACATTTTAAAGGTAATTACGGATTGTATTTTTTATGGTGGGATAGATGGATGGGTACCCTGAGAAATGATTACGATTTAAAATTTGAAGAGGTGAAAAACAGGCTTCCGCATTTAAAAACAGTTTAACCCATTGCCAAAAGATCTTCTTCCGTTAAAAGGCCGGGCAAGTTGATAAACTTTTCTTTCCGTGTATTTCTGGCAATATCAATTACATGCTGCACGGTTTCGTAAGTAGATTGCTGTAGTGTTAGTTTTTTTTGATCTTCTTTTAATAACCAATTTTCTATTTCACCAGGGAAGGTTTCCGATATTTTATCTACAATCTTAACATTAAAATCTTTTAAAGCCGCAGCATTGCACAACTGTTCGTATTGCCCGCGAATAGGCAGGCACAATAATTTCTTTCCAAGATATAAAGCTTCGGCAGGTGTTTCAAAACCGGCGCCGGTAACAATACCATGAGCTGTAATCATACTTTCGGTAAAAGCAGTATTATTTACCGGAATGAATGTAACATTCTTAATCACTTCAACCTGTTTTCTTTTTTTACTGAATACCTGAAAAGGAATATGTGAAAGTTTTTGCAAGTACTGAAGTATCACTTCATCGCTGTAATGAGAAAGATAAACAGTAACATGCCCTTTATCGGTAGGCTCTGCTTTTAAAACAGCATCTTTAATAACCGGCGAAAAAATAAAATCATCGTATTGCTTAAAATGCAAACCCACATAGTTTTTTGCAGGGGCATAATATTTCAGCACCAATTCGCCGGCCAGGTCTTTATGCAAAGGCCTTGGTGTGTTATTACTTATAAAACTTGCCTGATGCCCGAAGTTAACAGAAGGTACATGCTTTAACCTGCATGCCAGGGAGGTGATCGCTTCAAAATCATTAATCACTATATCATATTGCTCAACCGGTAAAGACCGGGCCTCTTTATACGCCTGAACGGGGGAAAAGCTTTTGAACATTTTCCAATAGTTCAGCCCGCCGCGGTTGCCATAGAATAAGCTAATTCCTTTACTCCTGTATTTAACAGGCAGGTTAATATCCAGGTTAGCATTGCTTCCGCTTAAAAAAATATCAACATTGCCATATTGCTGCAGATAAGGCATAAGCTCTATGGCCCTTGCTATATGGCCATTTCCTGTAGCTTGTATGGCATAAAATATTTTCATACTAAACGGATAATAAAATATTGGCGTAACTTTTTGGAATAGGGCAAAACATTTTCACTTCATCAATCACCACATTCAGGTCAGGTAGTTTTTTGTCCATGTTTATTATAGGAGCCTGTGCATATTCTTTTTCATCGTAATGGTATAATTTCCAATTACCATGGGCATATTCCAGTGCCGTTAAATGTTCTACCCAATCTCCGCTGTTTAAATATGTTACTTTCCCTTTATCGGTTACCACTTCCCGTATTTGCGGTTCATGAATGTGGCCGCAGATCACATAATCATATTTTTTATCAATGGCTATTTCTGCAGCCGTTTGCTCAAAATTGTTCACTTTAATAATGGCTTTGTTCACGCTGTTCATTACGCGTTTAGACAGGCTCATTTTTTCTTTGCCCATCATTTGCAATATCCAGTTCACAAAACGATTAACCCTGATAAGCACATCATATCCATGACTTCCCAGTTTTGCAAGCATTTTAGCGCTGCCTTTGGTTGTAGAATCAAACACATCGCCGTGAAAAACCCAGCACATCTTTCCATCAATTTCCATTACAATTTTATCTACCAGTTGTAAATTGCCCATTTGCAGGTTGCTGTATCGGCGGAGCGTTTCGTCGTGGTTACCCGTTACATAAATCACCCGGGTGCCCTTAGAGGCAAGGCTTATAATTTCTTTAATTACCTGTATGTGTGTTAGGGGGAAATATTTTTTCCTGAATTGCCAAACGTCAATCACATCACCATTCAAAATAAGTATTTGTGGAGAGATGCTTTTAAGGTAGTTTACTATTTCTTTGGCGTGGCATCCATAGGTTCCTAAATGTAAATCACTCAGCACTGCCACATCCACTTGTCTTTTTTCCATGTAAGGATTCGTTTTCCAAAATTCTCACATGAATATTAAGTAAATGTAATTTGCAAGTGAACAAATTGTTATGGCAGGCTACAAATCGCCTAACTGGGGTCGTATCACAATCTCTTCCACGCAGGCTTGAGGGGAAAGTTTGGCCGCAGCGTGTACCATTTGTGCAATATCGGAAGGCTTCATAATTCTGTTTTCATCAACTCCCGATCCGTTCCAGCTGTCTGTATACACTGCACCCGGCATTACAGAGGTAACCTTAATATTAAATGGTTTCAATTCTTCTCTCAGGTTTTTACTAAAGCCAAGCATTGCAAATTTACTGATGCTGTAACTTCCTCCATTGGCATAAGCATGCAGCGATGCTATAGAACATATGTTAAAGATATGGCCCGCTTTTTTTGCTTTCATTGCAGGAAGTAATGTTCTGGAAAGCTCATAAGCGCTTCTGAAATTGGTATTCAGCATATCATCAATCAACCCTTCTTTTTCAGTTGCAATGGAGCCGGGAACAAAGAAGCCCACATTATTAATTACAATATCGGGTACACCAAACTGCAAGCACCAATTGCCAAATGCCTTCATTTCTTCGGGCCTGGCCGCATCTATGTTTTTTGAATGAAATTTTGTTTCCGGGTATTGTTTAGATAATTCAGCACAGGTTACCGCAAGCGTTTCCTCGTTCTTTGCAGCAAGCAGTATAACGGCATCGGGTTCTGCAAATATTTCAGCAAAAGCCTTCCCTATTCCTCTTGAAGCACCTGTAATTACAATTAGCATAACAAAAAATTTACGTAAAGATAAATACTCGGCTAAATTGTTATCCGTTTATCGTAATTCGTATTTTTATCGCATGGCATATAAACATTTATTTTTTGATCTGGATCACACATTATGGGATTTTGAGGCCAATGCCAAAGAAACACTGAGCGAGCTTTATACAGAGTATAACCTGAAAGAAAAAGGAGTGCACGATTTTGATGTTTTTTTTAGCCAATACAGCATGCACAATGAACGGCTATGGGATAGATATACCAAGGGCTTTATTAAACAAGAAGAGTTAAGATGGAAAAGAATGTGGCTGGCTTTGCTGGATTTTAAGATAGGCGATGAAGATTTATCAAAAAAAATGTCGGCAGGTTTTTTAGAATTGCTGCCTACCAAGAAAAACCTCTTTCCTTATACTTTTGAAATATTAAATTACCTGCAGAACAAAGCATATAAGCTGCATCTTGTAACCAACGGTTTTGAAAAAGTGCAGCATAACAAACTAAAGAATAGTAACCTGTCTGTTTATTTTTTGGAAATCATTACCTCCGAGGCCAGCAATAGTTTAAAACCGAATAAGGAAATTTTTGATTATGCCTTTCAAAAAACAGGAGCGAACCCTGAGGAAAGTATTATGATAGGTGATAACCTTGAAGCAGATATACAAGGAGGAATAAATGCAGGGATGGATACTGTTTTTGTAAATCATTTACACATACAGCCACATATACAAGCTACCTACGAAATAAAACATTTAAAGGAACTGGAGCATATTTTATAAAAAAATCCCCGGAAAAATTGCCGGGGATTAAAAAATTTCAACGCAATCGTTATGCTTTTTTGGTTGATGTTTTAGTTTCTTTCTTTTCGTCTTTACTGCATTTGGCGTCTTTTCCTTTGCAATCTTTTTCACATTTTTCTTTTCCGCCTTTACAGCACTCTTTAGCGCATTTCTCTTTAGGCTTATCCTTTGTTTTGTCTTGCGCAAAAGCAATGCCATTGAAAAGGAAGGCGGCAGTGGCCAACACTAAAAATTTTTTCATACTAATTAATTTTGCCTTAAAGATAAATAAAACAAAATATAAAAATATCGTTTTACATGAATGGTTACCAACTGGCCAATACGGTAACGCCTCCTTTAACAACCTGATTTAACGCAACATTCACTTTTGTTCCTACAGGTAATAATACATCTACCCTGCTGCCGAATTTAATAAAGCCATATTCCTCTGTTTGTTTTACCTGTTGCCCCACTTTTGTATAATTACAAATTCTTTTTGCCAAAGCTCCTGCAATTTGTTTGTACAAAATTTCGCCATGGCTGTTTTTTACAGCCACACTCCATCTTTCATTTTCCGTAGAGCTCTTAGGATGCCATGCTACCAGGTATTTTCCTTTATGGTATTGGTTATATGTTACTTCACCATTAATAGGGTTTCTGTTTACATGAACATTGGCAGGGCTCATAAAAATGCTTACCTGAATGCGTTTGTTCTTAAAATATTCCTCATCAACCACTTCTTCAATCACCACCACTTTACCATCTGCCGGGCAAATGATCTTAGAATCATCAACAGTAAGTTGCCTGTTAGGTATCCTGAAAAAAGAAACAATAAACAACAAGAGCCCCAACGTTACAATAAAAATGAGTAATGAGAGCCAATGAACATCTGAACTTAAAAAAGAAAACGAGGCCACGTTTAGCAACCCGAAAATCAGTGCGGCAATACCAATGGTTCTATAACCTTCTCTATGAATTGTCATTCGTAAAATTTGAACTGCAAATGTAAAAGATTTCCCAGCTCCTATCAATATTCAAACTTCATTATTAACTTGGCAGCACGGGTTATAGAAAACCGGTATTATGCAAACAACTTTATTATCGCAATTAGAAGCATGCAGTGCTTTTTTTCAATCGAGGCAAACTACTTCGTACCAGTTCAGAAAAAGGCAGTTGTTATTACTGAAGCAGGCACTACTTCAGCACGAAGAAGATTTATACGAAGCATTGTATATAGATTTGAAGAAGAGCAGGGAAGAATGCTGGGTTACCGAGAATGGCTTTGTGATCAGTGAAATTAATACTGCTTTAAAACATTTAAAAAGCTGGATGCAGGATGAAAAGGTAGGCACCAATTTGCTGAATATGCCTTCTTCCAGCAGCATAATGAAAGAACCCTTGGGTGTAGTGCTTATTATTGGACCATGGAATTACCCTTTACAGCTTTTATTTACGCCCTTAATTGGTGCCATAGCAGCAGGTAACTGCATTGTATTAAAACCCAGTGAGTTTGCACCGGCAACAGCCAGGATAATGCAGCAAATAATTGAAGAAGTTTTTCCGAAAGAATATATTTTATTCGTGCAGGGAGATGGAGCTGCCATGATTGGTGAGATGATGAAGCATTTCAGGTTCGATCATGTTTTTTATACCGGCAGCACAGCAGTAGGTAAAATTATTTATGGCATGGCTGCAGAAAAACTGGTGCCCGTTACGCTTGAACTGGGAGGTAAAAGCCCTTGTATCATTGAGCAGGATGCGGATATTGCAATAGCTTCTAAAAGAATTGCCGTTACCAAATTTTCTAATTGTGGGCAAATGTGTGTAGCCCCCGATTATATTCTGGTGCACATTTCTCAGAAAGAAAAATTATTAGAACAGCTAAAAAAGAATATTCTTCGTTTTTTTGGAGAAGATGCTTCTGCGCATGCCAATTACGGCAGAATAATCAATCAGAAACAATTCCATCGCGTTACCGGTTATCTTAATAACGGTCAGGTTTATTATGGCGGGCATTACAACGAAAACACTTTATATATTCAGCCAACTATATTAACAGATGTTTCATTGAACAGTAAAGTAATGCAGGAAGAAATTTTTGGCCCAATACTTCCGGTAATTAGTTTTAATACTATGGAAGAAGCTTTGGCCATTGTTAAGCAGCATGCAAACCCTCTTGCTTTTTACATATTTACCAGAAGCCATAAAAAAGAAAAAGAGTGGTTAGAGGCAGTACCCGCAGGCGGGGCATGTGTAAACAATGCAAGCTGGCATTTAACCAATCATTACCTGCCATTTGGAGGAAGGGGTTTTAGCGGAACCGGCAATTATCATGGCAAATTTTCATTTGACACTTTCACACATAAAAAAGCAGTAATGAAAACGCCTAACTGGTTTGATCCTGCTTTAAAATACCCACCTTTTAAGGGACGGCTGGGTTTGTTTAAGATGATTGTAAAATAGTTATTAAACAAAGCGATCGTTTCTTCTGCCGGTTAATGGCTACGATTAATTTTTGTACTCGTTTTATTATTCATGAAATATATACGAATGACGCCAAGACAATCTTTTTTAAAAGCAGTATATCCTATACTGATGTTGAAAGAAAAATTATTTCATAAAACAGGTAATGTTTTATCTAATCATCAACAAATAAAACCCATTCTCTCTTTTTATGAATTGTTTGCCAATGCCAACAACGGCACTACTTTTTCTTTTAGTTTGCTAAAAGGAAAAAATGTAATGCTCGTTAATACAGCGAGTAACTGCGGTTATACTGCACAATATGCCGAATTGGAGAAGCTGTATGAGCAACAAAAGGGATCGCTGATTATTCTTGCGTTTCCTTCAAACGATTTTAAACAGCAGGGACAGAAAAGCGATGAGGAAATAGCCAGCTTTTGTAAAATGAACTATGGGGTTAGTTTTCCTATAATGAAAAAGTCTGTGGTTATTAAAAATCCGGAGCAAAATATGGTTTTTGAATGGCTAAGTAATCCCGATAAAAACGGCTGGTGCTCACAGGCTCCGCTTTGGAATTTTAGCAAATATCTTATTAACCGGGAAGGCACGCTTACGCATTTCTTTGCCAGTACCGTTTCTCCTCTAAGTAAAGCAGTTAAAAGAGCAATACAAGAATATTAAATTATTTATACCGCACATTTTTCGTGGTAATTGATCATTTCAATGGGTGTTCTTTCTACCATATAGCCTTTGTATTTGCACTCTATCTCTTCTAAAACCGCTTCTATCTCATTTAACTCTTTTAGCAATACCAGTTTGTTTCTGTATTCTTTAATACCCGGGAAACCTTTCAGGTAATTGGCATAATGACTGCGCATTTCCAAAATACCCAGAAGCCCCTTCTTCCATTCAATACTTTTATACAAATGCTTTTTAATAACGGCTATCCGTTGCTCAATAGTAGGTGCAGGCAGCATTTCTCCTGTTAACAGAAAATGTTTGATCTCGTTAAATATCCAGGGGTAACCAATGGCAGCTCTTCCGATCATTATTCCGTCTATTCCATATTTGTTTTTATACGCCAGAGCCTTTTGAGGGCTATCGATATCTCCATTGCCAAAAACAGGTATGGTAATACGTGGATTGTTCTTAACTTTTGCTATCAGGCTCCAGTCTGCCTCGCCCTTATACATCTGGCTTCTTGTTCTTCCGTGAATGCTGATGGCTTTAATACCAACATCCTGCAATCTTTCCGCCACTTCTTCAATATTTTTAGATTGATCGTCCCAGCCCAAGCGTGTTTTTACCGTTACGGGTAATGAGGTGGATTTAACAACGGCTTCTGTTAACCGAACCATTAGTTCAATATCTTTCAGTACACCGGCTCCGGCGCCTTTACTTACAACTTTTTTAACGGGGCAGCCGAAATTAATGTCTACCAAATCTGGCTGAACAGTTTCAACAATCTTGGCGCTTAGCGCCATAGCTTCTTCATCTCCTCCAAAAATCTGAATCCCTACCGGCCGCTCCTCTTCAAATATATCAAGCTTTTGCCGGCTTTTAATAGCATCTCGTATTAAGCCTTCACTACTGATAAATTCGGTATACATCATATCTGCACCATTGTCTTTGCAAACAGATCTAAACGGTGGGTCGCTCACATCTTCCATAGGAGCGAGTAATAAAGGAAATTCGGGTAATTGTATATTGCCAATAGTTACCATAATAAGATTTAATGTTTCCGTTTCACGCAATTCTCTGCTACTTTTACGCACAGCACGTATATTGCAAGCTGCAAAAATACAACCTCCCATTTTAATCACAATTCTATGAGTGAAGAACAAGCACATGTTCCTAAACCAGAAGCAGAAAAACCATTTGATAATGAAGTATTCTGGGAAAAAATAAATACAAAACCTGCTATCAGCGATTTTGGGCAGTTTTTTATTTTATTGGGTTTGATTGGGGCCGGAGTGGTAGCAGGTTCGCTCATAACAGCTTTGCTTATTCCGGCATTAACGCACACATCGTTAATGGATATTCAAAAAACCATGCTTAACCCCCAATATGCTGATGTGATTAAGACAATACAGATCATCGGTACATTGTTCATGTTCTTTTTCCCGGTATTAATATATGCACTTATTGTTAGCAATAAACCTTTTAAACATCTTGGGTTTAATACCATTTTTTCCAGAAAGCAGGTTTTACTGATAATTGGTATTTCTATTGCGGCTTTATTTTTAAGCGGTGCTTTGGGGCAATTAAATTCTTTAATACCGGTATCAAAAAAATGGGCCGCTACTTTTAAAAGCTGGGAAGATTCTTACAATGATCAGGTAGTGGCCATGATGCAGATTAAAAATTTTGGCGATTATCTTTTTTCGTTGCTTACAATTGCTATTGTGCCTGCCATTATTGAAGAAACTTTATTCAGAGGCGGCATTCAGCCTATATTAATCAAATGGATCGGCAATCCCTGGACAGGTATTATTTTCACCAGCATTATTTTCAGTGCCATTCACGTTAGCTTCTATGGGTTTTTATCAAGAGCAATGCTGGGTATTGTATTAGGCCTTATTTTCTATTATACTCAAAATATGTGGTTGAATATTTTAATGCACTTTATTAATAACGGTATTAGTGTAACCGCCCTTTACTTTTATTCCATAAAAGGGAAAATAAGCAAAGAAACCATGAACGATGATACATATCCATTATGGGTGGGCCTTGTTGCTTTAATTGCCGTGATCTACCTGATACAGCAATTGCAAAAAGAATCGAAGACTGTTTTATATAAAGCAGATTTGAAAAATTTGCCTATTACACACTAACGCTTCAGCATGCAAGACTGGAAATTGTTATACTGTACTAAAAATTTAACCGAAGCCAATATTATTAAAGGCATGCTCGAAGAAAATAATATACCGGCACAACTGCTAAACAAACAAGATAGCAGCTACCTGGTATTTGGCGAGATTGAGATTTATGTGCCCATACACTTAAAGAGCATTGCAGAAGGTCTTGTTCATAGGGCGCTGTTTAACTGAGCCAATTACCCGGGGAATAATAAAAATTGCCTATCATTATATTTATAAATCTTAAACTATTGTGGCTTTTAACTTACAAACATTTAAAACCAGAACACTTACTGCCATCATTTTCGTTGTAGTAATGTTAGTGGGGTTATTATTCAATCAGTGGAGTTTTTTAATTCTTTTTTCTGTTATTCATTTTGGCTGCTGGATAGAATACCAAAAACTGGTTGGGTTGATTGATAAAGATTATCAGCAAGTATCTTCTATGCACAGGAATATCATTATGCTTATCGGCTGGTGCTTTATACTGTTTATGAGCAACCATGTTTTAAAGCTGGGCAATATTGCTTTAAAAGGTATTGGCTGGTACGGTATTATGGTGCTTACCATTATTTTTTGCCTGGTTGAAATTTTATTAAAGAAAAACCTGAATATTAAAACAATTGCCTATTCTGCTTTTGGCCTGGTATATATTTCTTTAAGCTGGGGTTTGTTAATTGGTTTAAGGTTCTTGTACCCGGGCTTTTTAGTTGATTATGGCTTGCTGTATGTATTATTCTTAATTGCCTCCATATGGATAAACGATACCATGCAATATATAGTGGGGTCTTTAATAGGCAAAACACCTTTCAGTAAAGTATCTCCTAAAAAAACATGGGAGGGAACAATAGGGGGCTCTATATTGTGCGTTGCTGTTATAGCACTTACAGCATATTTCGGTTTTAAATGCAAAGGGGTCATTGCAATAGGCATACCACTCATAGCAGCAGTAATGGGAACCCTGGGCGACCTTTTTGAAAGTAAATTAAAACGTATGGCCAATGTAAAAGACAGCGGACAGTTTATGCCCGGCCACGGCGGTTTTTTAGACCGTTTTGATTCTCTCTTACTGGCAAGTCCCTTTGTTTGGTTGCTAATAAAACTGTTTGCGTAAACCGAAAATACAAACAGCTTAATTACCCCTTATTTCTGCATCTTTGCAAACCGTAAATCATTTAATATGAAAATCGCAACCAAATTTATTCATGCAGGTGCAGAGCCCGATCCATCAACAGGGGCGATCATGACTCCCATTTTCCAAACATCTACTTATGTTCAGTCTGCACCGGGTGTAAATAAAGGTTTTGAATATGCCCGTAGCCAAAACCCAACTCGTTTTGCATTAGAAAGAGCTTATGCCCAAATAGAAAATGCAAAGCATGCTTTGGCTTTTAGCAGTGGTGTTGCAGCCACAGATGCTGTTATTAAACTGTTGCAACCCGGAGACGAAGTGATTGCGGGGAATGATATGTACGGCGGCACTTACAGGCTATTTACAAAAATATTTGAAAAGTTTGGCATCAAATTCCATTATGCGAACATGCAAGATGCTGCTAACATAAAAACATATATCAATAAACAAACAAAATTGATCTGGGCCGAAACACCCACCAATCCCTTAATGAATATTGTTGATATTAAAGCCTTGGCAGCCATTTCTAAAGAAGCAGGAGTATTACTGTGTGTTGATAATACTTTCGCTTCTCCTTATTTACAAAACCCCCTCGACCTTGGAGCCGATATTGTAATGCATAGCGCTACCAAATATTTGGGCGGCCACAGCGATGTTATACAAGGTGCCTTAATGATGAACAGCGATGAACTGGTGCAACAATTATATTTTATTCAGAAAAGTTGTGGTGCTGTTCCGGGTCCTCAAGACTGTTTTCTCGTACTGAGAGGTATTAAAACACTTCATGTGCGCATGCAACGCCATTGCGAAAACGGTGAAAAAATAGCTCATTGGTTACGCAATAATCCAAAAATTGCCAAAGTGTACTGGCCTGGCTTTACAGATCATCCCAACCATAATATTGCCCAACAGCAAATGCGTGGCTATGGTGGCATGATCAGTTTTGAACTGAAGGATAATAGTGTAGAAGAAGCAAAAAGAGTATTGTCTTCCACACACTTATTTTCACTGGCAGAAAGTTTAGGTGGCGTTGAAAGTTTAATTAACCACCCCGCCTCCATGACCCATGCTTCTATTCCACGGGAAGAAAGAATTAAGAACGGCCTGAGCGATAGCTTGATTCGCCTCAGCGTAGGTATTGAAGATGCAGATGATTTAATTGATGACCTGAATAAAGCAATAGGATGATGAATATTTTGATTGAAATAATGGGCTGGATAGCCAGCGCATTAATAGTAGGCTGTTATTTTTTTAATATCAGAGGCAAGCTACAGGCCAATTCTCCCTTATATATATGGGGCAACCTTGTTGGAGGAATATTTTTCATTATCAATACCTTTTATCATCAGGCATATCCTTCCATGATGGTAAACATTGTATGGGTAATTATAGCGGTGGCCGCCTTGCTGAAGAAAAAATAAACTTACATGCGTGTATGCTTTTTATTGTTTAGTGCACTGTTCTTTGCTCCTGTCTTTTTATCTGCACAAGAGAAAAGAGCTATTAGTGAAAATTTAAAAGAAGGTGTATTTTACTATGCCCCAAAAAATACTCAATCGCAAATCATTATCCGCAGGGCAAATGGCAAACAAGTATTTACCGATATAATAAATGGCGATACTTCTGCCTGGAAAATAGAATGGTTAAACGATAGCATATATACTTTAAAATTTATCTCCTGCAGTTGCCCGGCCCCTAACAACAATGTAAAGCTTAATGAACATATAGTTGTACATCAAATCATTCAAATAACCGAAGATTATTACCTGTATAAGGAAACAGCAGATAATGCAGCCAATAAAAAATACACTATTGATACTGTTTGGAGAAAGGATAATAAAAGTTTCAGCAATATTCTAAAATTAATACAGCCTGTTAACATACAAGAATCATTAAAAAAGAAAAGTATAACAGATACTTCTTCTTTTGCATTGTTATTTTTTTACAGGAAGAGTAAGTTAGTATTGAGCCTGCTGGAATTTAACCTGTATTTAAATGATATTTTATTAACCAAGGCTAGCAATCATGCTACGTTTGTTCTTAAACTGTTTAAAGAAGGCACTTATGAACTGAAAGCTACCGCACAGAATACTGAGAGGAAACAGAACATAGATGTGAAATTCGGTAAAAGATATTTTGTAAGAGGAAATGCCATATGGAGTATTCATTCTTTAAAAAGAAACCATAGTCTTGAGCTGGTACTGGTAGATGAAAAAACCGGCGTGGAAGAATTTCAACAGTCGCAATAATCTTGCCTGGCAAAAAACTTATCCTATCCTACCCCTTTAAAAAAATCAATTGCGTTTATCTAAGCCCCATGTAAGTTTGGTACGAAGGGTAGATAAGAAACTATTTTCATTCAAACGAACAAGGCTGGCCATAAAAGATTCTTTCTTTACGGCTAATTGAATATTCCTATCTACAATTTCTCTTCGGGCATCTAAAGAACAAATAAACTGTTCTGCCCTTCCTTCAATTTCAAATGAAATAATATCGCTGTCTGCAACAACTATAGAACGAACATTTAGATTATGGGGAGCAACCGGAGTAATAACAAAGCTGGATGATTCGGGAAACAAGATAGGACCATTGCAACTCATGTTATATCCTGTAGAGCCTGTTGGTGTTGAAACAATTAACCCATCTGCCCAGTAAGTATTTAAGAATTCCCCGTTCAGATAAGTATGAATTTTAATCATAGGAGAAGTGTCTCTCTTATGAATGGAAAATTCATTCAAAGCAAAAGGCGCATCGCCAAATAAAGGAACATTTGCGTCTACATGAATTAAGCTTCGCTTATCTATTACATATGTTCCGTTAATCAATGCATCTACCGCTACAATCAGTTCTTCGGGGCTTATACTTGCCAGAAAACCCAGTCGGCCAAAATTTATACCAAGTATGGGAATATTGCTGTCTTTTGCCAATACAACTGTATCCAACATGGTGCCATCGCCGCCAAGGCTTATAATACATTCCACTTCATTATTAAGATCTGAAGGAACCTGAAAGGGGATGATATGCTCGAGCAAAGCAGAAGGAATGGGAATCATTCCTAATAACGGACGGTATAATAATACAGTAATATTATGTTTTTTCAACTCTTCTAATAAAAGCACCAATGCATGAGTATGTTCTGCATCTAAACCCCTGCTGTAAATTGCTACTTTCATGAATGAAGGTTAAGTCTAAAAATCGTTTCGAGCATGTAAATATAATCCTTTGTTGCCAAGTTGATTGATGGCAAATGTGATCTTAAGCGTTAAATCATAGATAGATAATATATCCATCCCTACACCGTAGGTATACATAAATTTATTATTCAGCAGGTTAGATGTAACGTTGGGATTATATGCATAACCCATATCGAAAAACGCTTTTACATAAAATCTGAAAGGGATTAAATCGTGTGTTTTGCTTTTAATAGGATTATGATAAGTATAATTGAAGAGCGAATGTGTTAAAGTAAATTTTCCTAAAGCGCCAAACATACCGTCTACCACGTAGTACTCCTGGCCCCTTAGCTGAAAGTATCCGTAACCAAATAAAGGTTGCGTATAGTAATCATCATTAAACGGGAATTTAACAGTGGTGGCCGCTTCAATAGTTCCAAATGTTTTTTCGTTTAAATGTTTGGCCCATACACCATGAAGGGCAACCTGCCAGAGGTTGCTGATGCTTTCCAATCCACGTTTATAAACACTCACTTCCCCCATAAACCCTTTTGTAGGATATACAAAATAATCTGTGTTTAAATAACGAAAAGCATATAGAAAATCTACGTACTTCATTTCCGTTCTGTTATCCGGATAGTAATTAGGATTGCTTACAAATACGCTATCTGCTATCATTTCATTTGTATACGCTATCCTGAGCAAATGGCGCTTCTTTTGATCGGGCCTGTAAGAATAAGTAAAATCAAACCGCGTAAAACTCCTTGCATAATCATTGGGCAGTTTTAAGAACAATTGCTTATTGCTGTCGCTTGTCATGTAATTCAGTTCATGCTGGCGAGATGTGGTATAGCCAACTTCAAAACCTTTGGTAAGGGATTTATCTATAAAGGGCAGGTTATACCGTACAGATAACTGCTGGTTGTAGCCCGATATCAGCCAAATATTTAACTTATCGTTCTGCCCTGTTAAATTATTGTGTGTAAGCTTCACCCCATAATTAACCCTGTCTAAACTGGCCCCCTCCTGTATCAGCCATTGATTCAGGTTTCTGTCAACAGGCCGTACATAAGGCAATGGGAAAACATACCAGCGTTCTTTTACAACCACTTCAAAATTCAATACATTGCCTTCTTTGCTAATTATTTTTATACTGTCTTCAACAAACAGGCCGGTATTGTATACAAGTTCTTTAGAGCGATGTATTTTCTCTGCAAGCACTGATGCTGTAACAGTATCGCCAGTTTTAAAGGTTAGTTCTCTTAAAATAATATGTGGCCTTGTTCTTTTATTACCTGTAACAACCACTTTACCAATAGTATATGTTTTGGTAACAGCTGTATCTGCTATAAACGATTTTGTAAGGGTATCTAACCGGTGGGTTAAAGGTTGCGCTGCAATTATTTGCAAAGCAAAAAAAGATAAAAAGATTGCAACGATCCTTTTCATTAAAATGTGTTACAGTAAACGAATGGAGTAAAAGTAGGTGTTAGATGTTAAGATATGATAAGAGGTGTTGAAAATTTTGTTTCAATTCATTGGCATATTGTTCTTCGCCAAGATAATATTTAACATGGTAATCGTACCGTTGAAAAGTGGCTACAATATCGCTGACTTCTCTTTTGCTGATTTTAATGAGCACCTGCATCATCCCTGTTTCGGCATTAACCGTTGTATTAAGTTGGGTAATATAGGCGTCGTTTGTTTCTACGAGGCGGGATATTTCTCCAAAAGCATAACTTCTCTTCTCCAGTTCAAGCACTATTGTGCCTCCGGGTTCTTCAATTCCGTTAAACAATGCCAGTTGCTTTAATAAGTGAGTAGCGGTTAAAACGCCTTCTACCTCATTTTCATCGTTCACAACTGTTACCAGGTCTGTTTCGTGTTCTACAATCTGCTTAACCGCTTCAAGGAAAACGGCATTGCTATTTACGCCAATTTTTATTATTTGATCCTGTAAAGTAGCTATAACGGCTGTTTCATCGGTATCAAACAAATCATCTTTACTAATCAGTCCTATATATTTTTCTTCATTAACAACAGGAAGGTGTTGCACATCAAAATCGTCCATTAACTGAAGCGCAAGGCCTGCACTATCAAATAAGTTGATAGAAGGGAATCCTGTTTGAATAATTGATGAGGCGAATAGCATTTAATAAATATACGAACAACACAAAGATTAAGCAATTGTTGCAGAAGGCTGCCTGATCTTTTGTAAAAATCTGTATAAAATTTCATTGAATTCTGTTGGCACTTCCATCATAGGAGCATGGCCACATTTATCTATGAAATATAATTCGCTATTAGGTATTAACCGGTTAAACTCTCTTCCAACAAATGGAGGCGTAATTGTATCGTTATTGCCCCAAATAAGAAGCGTTGGTATTTTGATCTGGTTTAATTCTTCTCCTAAATTACTCCTGATGGCGCTTTTGGCAAGGGCAATAATTTTTATAACTTTCAACCGGTTATTGGTAATTTCAAAAACTTCATCTACCAATTCTTTGGTGGCCATAGCCGGGTCGTAAAAAGTAAGTTCTGTTTTTTTACGGATATACTCGTAATCTCCCCGTTTAGGATAGCTGTCGCCCATACCATTTTCAAATAAGCCTGAACTGCCGGTAAGAGTTAGCGATTTTATTTTTTCAGGATGCTTTAATACATGTACCAATGCCACATGGCCTCCGAGCGAATTGCCGAGAAGGTGAATACCTGTATAGCCTTTGGTTTCTATAAATTTCTGAACATATTTTTCTAATCCGCTTACAGTTGTATGAAAAATATCCAGGTCAAACAACGGCAATATGGGCACTATAACTTTATAGTCTTTCCGGAAATATTCCACCAGGTCTGCAAAATTGCTTAAAGCACCAAAAAGCCCATGCAATAGCAACAGAGGTTCTCCTTCGCCTTCTTCTATATATTTAAACTTATCTAATTGTTTCAGTTGATACTCCATGTCGTTTTTTCGCAGGTGCAAATTTTGGTTCGATACAAATAAAAGAAAAAATGGGTAATTAATAATAGGTATCAGGCATCTTTCAACTCTATTGTTGCTAAATTAATGCATTTAGATAATATAGGTTAGTTTAATTGTTCCCGCTTAAGCTGCAAACTTTCCAAAGAATGTTTTCAATTCTTCAAAAAGGCCTTTGAATAGGGGTATCAAATCTCCAAACAGGTTGATACAAAAGGGGCCCCAGGGTTCTATAAAATGATAAACCGAAGAAGCAGCAACCGCATTTGTATTTAATAAGTGAATTTGGGTTGCATAAAATATAAAAACACTATATACCATTGTGTATAAGCATGCATAAAGTATTATTCCCCCCAATTTATTTAACCAGCCTGCAAAAACAAGTTCAACACTTTTCTGCAAAAGGCCTGCTGCTATTCTTACCAATAAGATTACTACAATTATAATCAGCAAAAAAGCCAGAAACGGCAGCCATTTTAACCCCAGGCTTGTACTTTTATTTAACCATGCTGCAACCGTTGCGCTTAGTTTAAGGGCTGCAGCCAACCCTATTACCACCGCTAAAAAAGAAAAGACCGCCACTATCAATCCACGAGAATATCCTTTTATTGCAGCCAGTACAATCAGGATAATATAAAGGATATCAATGAACATGGCCGGCTATTTAGATAAAAGCTCTTTTACTGTTGCAGCAATGGCTTTCCCATCTGCTTTTCCAGCCAGTTGTTTGGAAGCAACTCCCATTACTTTGCCCAAATCTGCCATAGTTGTGGCGCCAGCTTCAGCAATAATGGTTTTTAATGCTTCTGTTAATTCTTCCTGAGACAGTTGTTTAGGCAGGAATCTCTCTATCACATTAATTTCTTCCTGTTCTTTTTGGGCAAGATCAGCGCGATTCTGCTGTACAAATATTTCTAATGAATCTTTTCTTTGTTTTACCAGTTTTTGCAGAAGCTTTAATTCGCCGTCTTCTGTAATGGCGCCATTAGCCCCCGGTTCTGTTTTAGCTTTAATGATCTCTGCTTTAATGGCACGTAAGCCGCGTAAAGTAGCTTCATTTTTTGCTTTCATGGCTTCTTTCATTTCTGCCATAATCTTTACTTCTAAGCTCATATCGTTTCGTATTTAAGGTTTGAGATTTAAAATGGAAGATATATTTATTAGTATGCTTTTATTATTTAATCTGCCTTGTTCTCTTTCAATTGCTGGTCTCTGAATTTTTTATAAAAATCTTTGGCAAACTCTTTCATATTTTTTACCAGTTCGTGGTTATGAGTGGCACGGTCGAACGAGTCGGCCATTCCCATTAAGGTTTGGTAAAAAAAATCTGCCATTTCATCTACCATCATTTCTTTGGTCCAGAGATCAATTCTTAAGGCGCTTTTATCTGCCCCATCCCAAAAAGCCAGCATCATGGCCTTTGCTTTTTGCTGATCATCTGCCGTACTTCCACTGGCCGACCAGTTAATTTGGTCAGGTATTTTATTTTCATCTAATTGAACATCTATTGCTATGGTGGATTTTTGCATGAACTATTTAATTTTTAAGATGGCAAATGTACTGCTAAACATGGCATATTCATGTTTTACGAACTGTTTCAGTAATTGTTTTCCATAACCGGCCACAATCATTTTCAGCATTAAAGGAGCGCATTTTTTCTTTGCCATTGGCTATTACAGCTTTTCTATACGTTTCATCTCTGTATAAAAGATTGAGGTACTCTGCAATTTTTTCAGGCGAAATGGTTTCAGGCATTAACAAACTTTTATCAAACAACTCTGCCAAGCCCTCATTGGGTGCGGTAATTACAGGTATACCTGTTAACAGTGCAGTAGTAACCAAAGCTGATAATTGGCCGTTTTGGTTTAGCTGAATAAACCCATATGCTGCCTGCAATATTTCATTATTCATAGCTTCTTCTGCAAGCAAAATAACATCGGCCCTGTATTTATACAATCTGAGTTTTTCTTCTAGCAATATTTGGTTAATCGAAACTACTACCAGTTGCATGTTGCTCTGCATTCTTTTCTTGAACAAAGAAAATGCCTTCAATACACATAAGGCCTCTTCTGGCAAAATGCCATCATCGTAAAAAAGAAAGAAAGCTTTCCCATTGGTTATTCTTGCCAGTTGCTGTTGTTTTTGTACGAGAGAAAGCTCATGAATATGTTGTTCTGCTATGAAAGGAGCTTGTATTATTTTTTTTTCGTGTACAGAAAAAAGCGATCGTACTTTTTGCACGGCATGCTGTGTAAAACAAAGACATACACCTGCCTTTGAAACAGTATATCCAGAAATTTTTTCAGCCTGGCTCTCTTCAAAAATAATGATCTGCGGAACTGTACCAGAACCGGCTTTACCAAAAGGTTGTATTACAACATCTGGTTTTATTTTCTTTAAAATAAGCGGCAATTGAATTTTATAAAAAGCAGTTAGCGCCACAGAAGATTTTTTTTTGCCGGTATTCATTTCCCTGGCATTGGGTGCCAAAAGAAACTGGCTGTTACATTCTTCATTTACCAAAAAAATAAATTCATCTTCTTTATGGCTGTTGCAGGCCCATGTAAAGAAACATTTAATAAAGTATTTGCTATAGCAAGCCGAATGTTTATTAAAAGAAACGCAATTGATAACAATCTTCATAAAGCAAATGTAGAAAGTAGGGCAACAAAGCTATCTATTCGTATTTATAAAACCCTTCTCCTGTTTTTCTGCCCAGTTTGTGCTGCTCTACTTTTTGTTGTTGAATTATAGAGGGCTTTAATCTATCAGGTTTTCCAAGATCGTTCCATACAATATTGCTAACACCAAAATTAATATCCATCCCAATCAGGTCCATTAATTTAAAAGGCCCCATTTTAAACCCGGAAGCTTCCATAATCATATCTATGTTTTCTATGGTTGCCAGGTTCTGTTCAATTAATTTCATAGCCTCTAAATAATAGTGGCGCGCCACCCTGTTTACAATAAAACCCGGAGCATCTTTGCACACAACAGGAATTTTTCCAAGATCCTTACTTAATTGTACCAGTGCAGCAATGGTTTCAGGGGAAGAATAGTTGGTCTTAATCACTTCCACCAGTTTCATAAGAGGGGCGGGGTTAAAAAAATGCATTCCAGCGAAGCGTTCTGTTTTATTAAGTGCTGTAGCCAGTTCGTTTACTGATATGGATGAAGTATTGGTTGCAAAAAGAGTATCGTTACCGTTAATATTCATCAGTTGCTCAAAAAGATCTGCTTTTGCCTCTTTTTTTTCTATTATGGCCTCAATAACCACATCTGCTTTACAATCGTTAATATTATTGGTAAACAATATCCTGCTATATATTTCCTTTAAAGCATCTTCATTTATCTTTCCTTTTTCTACAAGGAACCGGAGGTTCTTTAAAACCAGTTGCCGGCTTTTTTCCAGTACAACTTCATTCACATCAAACTGGATTACTTTAAAACCATATTGGGCGGCAACCTGCGCAATGCCACTGCCCATAGTGCCGGCGCCACACACAGCAACAGAACAAATTCTTTTCATATTTGCAAGATACATTTTTAGCAGCAGCAATAAGGTTGATGCATTCTTGTAGTAAGTTTTTCAGGAGTTATTAACTCTATGGGGCATCTTTAATTGTATACTGCTACTTATTGTTATTTTTACGTTATGGCTCTTCAGCAATTAGATTTATTCGGTAATATCATAGAGCAGGCTCCTGTTAAAAAGAAGCCTGCGAAGCAGGTTGTTAAAGCGCATAAAAGCAAGCCCACTGAAGAACCCGAAGCCGTTGCCCCGCCAGCTCATAACATAATTAAAGCCAAAGGAAAGCGGGGAAGGAAGTCTAACAAAGAAATGTATTTATCGGCCGATCTTATCAATATTCCTGACGATACTATTCTCGATCAAAAACTATATTACAGTATTAGTGAGGTAGCTGTTTGGTTTAATGTAAATACTTCGCAAATACGTTTTTGGGAAAAAGAATTTGATATTCTAAAACCCAGAAAAAATAAAAAGGGCGACAGGCTGTTTAAAAAAGAAGATATTAAAAACCTGCAGCTTATTTATTACCTGCTGCGTAATAAAAAGTATAGCATAGAGGGTGCTAAAGAATACCTGCAGGCAAATGCAAAGAAAGTATCCCTTCACCAAGATCTTGCCAATATGCTTAACACCCTGAGATCTTTTTTATTAGAATTGAAAGCTAATTTAGAATCATGATAAAATTCCGCTTTATTTTATTGCTTTTAATTGTTTCGGTTGCAGGCTGCAGCCATAAACTGCAATACCAGTCTTATTATAACAACAGGAATGAGAAAGTATTAAAAGGGTTTGTTAACAGATCTGTTATTGAAAAAGACACGAGCTATAAATGGTTTGACGAGAATATGAAATGGGGTAAGCTTAACGAACAGGCTGTTGAAACATTCCGTACCAAGAAAAATGATTTTACAATGGTTGTTTTTGCCGGCACTTGGTGCGAAGACACGCAAACCTTATTGCCTGTTTTTTACAGGTTGGTAGCGGAAAGTGGTTACAGCGAAAAAAATATAACGCTTTATTGTGTAGACAGAGACAAGCAAACCACGAAAGAACTTGCACAAAAGTTTAATCCAACACATACGCCTACTTTTATTGTATTGCACAACAATAAAGAAATTGGCAGGGTAACGGAATATGGTAAGTATGGCGCTATTGATAAAGAGTTGGGTGAAATAGTAGCGGCTATAAAATAATTTATTTATTACTTACCACCACATCTGTAGAGGCTGCTGCCAAAGAGAGGTTCATTTTATTTAATAAATCTATCAACTGCAGGTTTATTTCTTCTCTCAAAGCCTGAAACTGGTAAATATCCAAAGGCATAGGCATTAAGAAATCTACTGTTAATGTGTGTGCATTTTTACCGGTATCGCTTACAAAAACATGAAAAGTACTGATCGTTTCTTTTTGTTTCAGCACATCTTTTATGCCGGCACTCAATTGTTTTAATTGCTCTGCCGAAGCTGAAAGGTTTACATCTATCTGCAATACGGCTTTTCTGTGGGAACGTAGGCTTAAGTTATCTATAAGACTATCTACCATTTGTTTATTAGGAACGGTAAGCAGGGTTTTGTCTTCCGTTCTTATACGGGTACTTCGCAAACCTATTTTTTCAACAATACCTGTAAAAGCATGAACTTTAACGGTATCGCCTGCAGTAAAAGGTTTATCGAAAAAAATAATAAAAGAAGCAATCAGGTTCTCCAGGCTTTCTCTTGTTGCCAAGGCAACAGCAGCACCAACAATACTCAATCCTGTTAACAGGTTGCCCACATCTTTATGAAGTGAAAAATGAAGCACCATTAATACACCGTTGATAACAATGAGCACTTTAAAAAAATCTTTGAAGAATAGGATTAACTGGTTGTCTGTCTGATCTATTGTTTGGTTGGCTCTTTCTTCCAGTATCATCGCTATAAAATCCACCACACGCAGGCAAAGCCTGATAAAGACTATAATGAGAATGCCTGAAGCCAGGGATTCTGTTATTTTTTTTGAAGTAACATGGTATACATCAAAATCAAATTGGGAGGGGAATTTTAATTTATCTACTGCAATAAATCCCACAAAAATCATCAGGAATAACTCCAGGGAAGGAATGATCAGGTTAATGAACGCCTGCCTTAAAACGGTTTTACCTTTTTGGGCAAATAATTTGTATAAAATGCCTGCAAAATATTTTGAGATAATCCGTTTAACTGTGAACAACAATAATAAAGTACCCATAACAATTAGGTAGCTTTTAATACTGTTGTCTAAAAAAGTGTATCGCAAAAGTTCTTTCATAGTTTGTTTATTGTTCCCATTTTTTCAAAGAAACAGTTTCTCCATCAAACTCGGCATAAGTAAAGCTCCTAATCCAATCTCCCAAATTAATATAAGTACTGTGTTCGTTTAATTTTATTGTTAATGGCAGGTGCCGGTGCCCGAAGATAAAATAATCGAAGTGCTCTTTCTGCAAAATAGTTTTAGCGTAAATCACCAGCCACTCATTGTCTTCTCCTAAAAAAATTTCATCGCTGCTGCCTGTTTTGGCCCTGCTCTTTCTGCTGAAATAATTGGCAAGGTTAATCCCCCATGTTGGATGCAGCTGCCCAAATAACCACTGGCAAAGCCTGTTTCTGAAAACCTTTTTAATGAATTTATATCCATGGTCTCCGGGCCCGAGGCCATCCCCGTGACCAATGTAAAATTTCTTATGGTTAAAATTGAATGTTTTAGGTTCAAAATAAACCGGAATATTCAGTTCTGTTTGAAAATAATCCTTCATCCACATATCATGATTGCCCACAAAAAAATAAATTTCAATCCCTGCATCTGTCAGTTCGGCAAGTTTCCCCAATAAACGTACATAGCCTTTGGGAACTACTTTTGTGTACTCGTACCAAAAATCGAAAATATCTCCTACAATAAAAATCTTTTCGGCAGAGTGTTTAACAAAGTCTAAAAAAGCGACTATTTTTTTCTCTCTTACTAAACTGGCAGCCGCATTAGGTGCACCCAAATGAAAATCTGAAAGAAAGTATATTTTTTTTGAATTGTCTTGCATGTATTGCAAATCTAACTATCAACCAAAAAGCAAAAAACTTCTTTTGGACCATGAACACCAACAACCAGGGTTTTTTCTATATCTGCCGTGCGGCTTGGCCCTGTAGCCAACGTAATTAATGAGGGTAAGCGGTCTGTATATTTTTCTTTCAATTCGCTCAACCCTTCTTTAATATCATACTTTAGCTGGTGAGTGAATGCAACACAAATATGTACAGGTGCATATACACTTACTGTTCTGCCACTTTGTTGTGCCGTGCTCATAATAATACTTCCTGTTCTTGCTATTAAACTTTCGCAAGTGGTTATAGCCGCTTCACAAGAAGAAAGGTCTGTATGCTCGTGCCCGGTAAAACCAAAGGAATTTAGTGCCGCTTTTAATTCATCTTCCCTGCAGTACATTTTTGTCCATTTTCTTGCTGTTGCCAGGGTATTAAGTTGTTGTGCCAATTCGCTAAGGCCGGCGCAAAAAGAAAACCGGCCCTGCAATTTGGTAAAATTTTCTGCAAACTCTATTTCCAGTTCCTGTATTAGTGGTTTGAAAACAGATTCTCCTCCTTCGCTTGCAGGAAAGGGAACAGGCACCGGTTGTGCCAGTGCCTGTCTTATTTTTTTAAGAATACTCTCTTTTGCAGTAGTTGCCATTATGCTGAAACTGTTTCGTTATTACTTTCTGGAGCAGTTGAATTATTTTCATCTACATCCAGGATTTTCTTTTCTTCATAAGGTCTTTTACCAATTAACTCTTCCACATCGCTTTGGTGTAAAACTTCTTTATCCAACAACGCTTTCGCTAATTTTTCAACTTCTTCTTTTCTTTCAGTAAGTAATTGTTTGGTTCTTTCATAAGCCTCATCAATTATTTTTCTCACTTCTTCATCAATCATCTTTCCTGTTTCTTCACTATACGGTTTTGTAAAAGTATTTTCTGCTGCCGGATCGTAAAAACTTACATTCCCAACTTTATCATTCATTCCATAAGCTGTTACCATACTGTAAGCAATGCGGGTAATCTGTTGCAAATCATTGGCTGCGCCTGTTGAAATTTTTCCGAAGAAGATTTGTTCTGCCGCACGGCCGCCTAATGTCATACAAATCTGATCCATTAACTGATCTGTATTGTACAGGTATTGTTCTTTTGGTGTGTATTGAGCATAACCCAATGCTGCTGTGCCTCTTGGAACGATGGTTACTTTTAATAAAGGATATGCATGTTCTAAAAACCAACCGCATACAGCATGACCGGCTTCGTGATAAGCAATAATCGCTTTTTCGTGCGGAGCGATGATTTTATTTTTCTTTTCCAATCCGCCAATCACCCTATCAATTGCATCTTGAAAATCTTTCATATCCACACCTTCCTTATTGTTACGAGCTGCAATCAAAGCTGCCTCGTTACAAACATTGGCAATATCCGCACCTGCAAATCCCGGTGTTTGTTCGGCCAGTTTATGAATATCTAAGGTTTCTGAAACTTTAATTGGTGCTAAATGCACTTTAAATATGGCTTCTCTTCCTTTTACATCCGGTTTATCAATCGTAATTTGTCTGTCGAATCTTCCAGGTCTTAACAACGCACTATCTAAAACATCAGGCCTGTTGGTAGCTGCCAAGATGATGATGCCGCTATCGCCACCAAATCCATCCATTTCCACCAATAACTGATTCAAAGTATTTTCTCTTTCATCGTTACTCATAATGGCATTTCTTCCACGAGCTCTACCGATGGCATCAATTTCATCAATGAAAATAATACAAGGTGCTTTTTCTCTTGCCTGTTTAAACAAATCTCTTACACGACTTGCACCCACACCAACAAACATTTCCACAAAATCGCTACCGCTTAAGCTGAAGAAAGGAACCTGAGCTTCACCTGCCATTGCCTTTGCCAGCAAGGTTTTACCGGTACCCGGAGGGCCTACCAATAAAGCACCTTTCGGAATTTTTCCACCCAGTGCCGTATATTTCTTTGGATTTTTAAGGAAGTCTACAATTTCCATTACTTCCACTTTTGCTTCATCCAAACCGGCAACGTCTGTAAAAGTGATGTTTACTTTCGTGCCTTTATCGAATAATTGTGCTTTTGATTTTCCGATGTTGAAAATGCCGCCCGGACCGCCACCACTGGAAGCGCCACCCATTTTACGCATCAGTAAAATAAAGCTCACGATCATTAACACTACCACAATAATATTGGTAAGCGGACCGATATAGTCCGGATCGTCTGTTTTATTCACCGAAGGCTGGTCTATATTGTTTTTCTGGCAGTAATCGGCCAGGTCTTTTTCCCATGTTTTGGGGTCTGCTATTTCAAACTGGAAAAGCGGAACATTTTTTATCCTGGAAGGCTCATATTTTGTTTTGAACCTTTCTTCGTAATATGGTTTTACAATGCTATCTGATTTAATATACACCCTAACCACCTCTTTGTTTTTTACGAGATCGAAATGGTCTACATCGCCTTTTAACAACATATTTTTCCTCATTTCCAGCTCGCTTACTTTTGAAGACTCAGGACTATACCTTAAAAGTGTTGAGCCAAGTAATAAAGCGGTAATAATGATGTATATCCAATAAATGTTGAATTTAGGCATTCTTCTTTGTGGCTTGCTATCATCCTGTTTATCGTTAAAAGGAGATCTTGCTTTTTTATTTTCTTCTTGTTGTAACATAAATTCTATTGCTTCGGGTTCAATATTAATGATTCAAAGGCTTAATTGTTTAACGTAAAGTTTTTTTTAACAATTACAGGTCGTGTTGTTCTGCAGCCGCATCGCTCCACATTTCTTCTAACTTATAAAATTTTCTGGAATCTGGGTGCATAACATGTACCACAATGTTTACATAATCTATCAGCACCCAATGCAAGGCTTTATACCCTTCGTGTTTATAGGGTTTTTCGCCGGTTAACCTGTTTACTTCCTCTTCAATATTATCGCTTATAGCTTTTATTTGAGTGGTGCTCGTTGCCTGGCAAACAATAAAAAAATCGGCAACAGCTTCAGGCACTTTCCTCAGATCAAGGCTAACAATATCTTCCCCTTTCTTATCCTGAATGGCTTTAATAATGGCTTTAAAAATTTTTGAACTTTTGGTAAGACGAACGGAAATACCCTTTTTTCTTGCTTGTAAAGCGGTTAACGGTGCCAATAACAAATGCGTTTAAATGATAATAAAAATACTTTCTGTTTTAGAGACGTAGAAACCTGAATAAATATTGTACAGATTTCAAATTATCTAAACTCTATCTTCGCCAAAAGTAATAATCTTTTGGCATCTGTTCAATCCAACGGTACAATCGGTCATCCCTTTATACAATTGGCTTCCGTAGATAGTACCAATAATTATGCCCATGAGCGGCTACATGCAAAAATGGCTGCCCATGGCTATTCTGTTTTTGCGGAAGAGCAGTTTGCGGGCAGGGGCCAGCGTGGCAAGATATGGAAAGCTGAGCCCGGCAGTAACATTATATTGTCCGTAATACTCGATACCACTTTTATTCCCCTACGTAACCAATTTTATGTGGGTATTGCGGCAGCATTAGCGGGATTTGAATTGTTTTCTACGTATACCACGGATGATACCAAAATAAAATGGCCTAATGATATTTACTGGCAAAATAGAAAAGCAGGGGGTATTTTGGTAGAAACCACCACCATGGGGCAGCAAAGATTTTCTATTGCAGGTTTCGGTATCAATATCAATCAAACAGCATTCCCTGATATAGGCAGGCCTGTTTCTTTAAAACAGATAACCGGAAAAAGTTTTACTCCTTCTGTATTGGCAAAAGAATTATGTAGTTACTTAGAAAAAAGATACTTGCAACTAAAGCAAGGTGCTTTTGATAGTTTATTGAAAGAATATAATTCTGTTTTATTTAGGAAAGGAGAAGTTACAAAACTGAAGAAGAACAATATTGCTTTTGAGTGCATTGTTGAACATGTGAACAATAACGGGGAGCTTGTTGTAACTAACGGAGTGCAGCAATGCTTTAGCTTTGGTGAAGTTGAATGGATCATTTGAAAATGATCGTTATTCCAAACTTGATTTGGAATCTCATATTTTACTCCAACGCCGTAAGGCTTATTATTGCAACGCTGCTGTTGCGGCTTCTTTCGAACATGTTGCACATGTTCGGGCGAATCCCTATTTCATCGGAACCCAACCCACAAATGCAGCTTATGCAATGATTGGTGTTTTGAATTTGTGTTTTACTTCGCCAACCCATCTATTTTTTTAGCCAGGGCATGATCTTTTTCTGTAATTATATTGCCTGCATCGTGGGTACAAAGCCATATCTCTACCGTATTCCAAACATTTGTCCATAAAGGATGATGATCCATCTTTTCTGCTTCCATGGCCACCCGGGTCATAAAAGCAAATGCTTCTGAAAAATCACCGAATTGAAATTTTTTATAAAGCTTATTGTTTTGTTGCTGCCACATAGCATTTTGTTGATTGTAGTAATTATCAATTAGGGTTTTAAAATACCATGTTCCCTTTGTTCTTTATTTTCTCGTTGGTTAGTTCGGTAACCAATTGCACTCCTTCTATGCTTTTAACGGCACTGGTTATTAAAGCACATTTTTCTTCGTCTACCCAATCTCCCTTCATCAACCATAAAAAATCTATATGCTTAAACTCGGGCAGGAGGTACTCTCCGTCGTATTGA
The DNA here is from genome assembly GCA_017304675.1 of Sphingobacteriia bacterium. GTDB lineage: Bacteria > Bacteroidota > Bacteroidia > Chitinophagales > Chitinophagaceae > CW01. Next base: position 706,823 of record JAFKLS010000017.1, on the reverse strand, counting down.
TTATGGTATAAATAATGGCTTAAAAAACTGTTTTCTTCTCTCGATTCATAAATATTAAAAAAGTAATCCCTGTTTCTTTTTTTTAAATGTACCACACAATCGGTGTTCAGCCTGTATTCAAACCCCAACTGCTTATTCAACCGCCAGCAAAACTGATAATTTTTTACGGGAGCAATAATGCCCAGCAACCTTGTTTGTTCAAAGAAGTCTTCGTATACAAAATCATTATCAAGTACCAGTTTGCTCACGGGCAGAAGTTTTAGAATACAACGTTAAACTCTTTCTCTTCATTGCCTCTCCTGATGATTAATTTTGCAGGGTCTCCCTTTTTAAATTTTGCAAGCGTTTCCATATAGCTCATTACATCTACAAATTTATATTCGCCCAGTTGTAATAAAATGTCTCCGGCCTGCAACCCTATTTTTTCTGCCAGCTTTCCTCCGCTAACCCCATCTATCCGTACACCTGTTCCCGTAAAACCGTAATCCGGTATTACGCCAAGGCTTACCGTAAATTTTGTACTCCTACTCATACTTTGTTCCCTGGTTTTAGTAAATACAAGCTTCCCTTTTGTATCGGTTACACTAATTAAACGATAGATAAATTGTATAATGGCTCTTTCTCCCGGATAATTTATTTTATCCCAATCGTCTGTTGCTTTATGATAATCAGGATGGCTGCCGGTAAAAAAGAACAATACGGGGATATCTTTTCTGTAAAAAGCTTCATGATCGCTGGGACCACTGCCACTACTATCTAATTTAATCGCCAGGTCTTTCGGAGAATTCATTGCAAAGAGATCACCCCAATACGGAGAGGTTCCATAGCCGCCTACCGTTAGTTTATGTACACTATCGTAGCGGCCAACCATATCCATATTAATCATATAGTTAGGGTTTACTTGTACGGTAGGATGCTCCAGCCAGTATTTACTGCCCAATAAGCCCAGTTCTTCTGCTGAAAAATGAATGATGAGGTAATTATTATTTTTTAGCGTTGATCTTTTAAGCTGCCTGGCCAGCTCTATAAGAGCTGCCGTTCCGCTGGCATTATCATCTGCTCCATTATGAACAAGGTGCCCGGTGTCTAACGCATTCTTATCTTCTCCATACCCCAGGTGATCAAAGTGAGCTCCCAGGATAATTGTTGAGGGAGCATTGTTATTCATAAATGCAACAACATTACTGCATTGTCTTACATTGGCATGCAGGCTTACCTGCAACAGAATATCCTGCGCAATTGTTTCGTTACCGAAAAAAGTTTTGTACCCACGCTTTGTAATAAACACAACCGGTATTGGTGTGCTGGCGGAGTGATCGTTCTTATTGAATTGTATATTATCTGTTAGGGCAGATGAATTGTATAAAAACAACGCTGATGCACCCCTTGATGCAGCTTTCTCTGTTTCTTTTTTAATGGCGGCATCTATATCAAAATGAGGATTATGCTGGTTGTCTTCCAGTAGTTCTTTTACGTCTTTAAACCAGGGTTGTGCATATTGGTTTAAGGCTACAGCAGCATTACCATTAACATTCCCGTTAGCGCTATAGGCCAATGGGAAAAAATCTTTCTGTAACTCCGCAATTCTGTTATTTATTTTTAAATAAGTATCAGTAGTGGCAGATTTCCCTTCATCAACAGTAAACTCCTGTAAATAACCATTAGTGCCCCCGGGTTCAATTCCTTCTTGCGTGTATTGAGAAATAATGTATTGTGCAGCCAGTTTCTCGCCTTTTGTTCCGGCCCTTCTTCCTTCAAGCGAATCGCTGGCAAGATAACTTATATGTTTTTTTAAAGCGGCTTCAAGTGCAATATTGGCCTGCTGTTCCTCTTTCTGTTTCTTTTTCCTGTTTTGTGCAGTTATTGTTAAAGGCAGCAGGGCCATCATCAACCATATATATCTCATAAAAAGAAGTATTCATACAAAATTAAGCGCAGCAGATTAGTTTGTTTCCTTTTAAGGCATATTCTTTTCCCAACCTCGTAACCTTATGCTATCCACGGGGTTTACATTTGCTGGCTTTGTGAAAAATACTGCAGCACATATTGCGTTAGTGGGTAATCCCAATAGTGGTAAAACATCGCTATTTAATGCCTTAACCGGCCTAAATCAAAAGGTGGGCAATTTTCCGGGTGTTACGGTTGACAAGAAAGCCGGCGCGGTAGCATTAGAACACCAAACCATAGAGTTGATAGATTTGCCCGGCACTTACTCGCTTTATCCGAGAAGGGCAGATGAATGGGTTGCTTATAAAGTTTTAATGGGTGTTGATGAAGACATAAAGGCAGACATGATATTACTTGTTGCCGATGCCAGTAACCTTAAAAGAAACTTACTTTTCTGCAGCCAGATCATCGATCTGAAAATACCTGTGGTAGTGGCTTTAACCATGACCGATCTTGCTGCGCAAAAAAATATTAAAATAGATATTGCGGGTCTTGAAGCTGATTTAGGTGTACCTGTTGTAGCTGTTAATCCAAGAAAAGGTAAAGGGTTAACACAGCTTAAGAAAGTGATGCTACAAACAGTGAAACAAAAAAAAGTAATTTCTTCTGCAAAATTTTTAGATACGCTGCAATTGGCCGAAGCTCCTATTAAAAGCCTGCAGGCTCATTTTCCTGAACTGAATAATTATGCAGCATTGCATTATTTAATCAACCATGAAAACTTCCCGTTAAATGCAGCAATGCAGAATACGATTGAGCAAATAGAAATTAACAACAACTTCAACCCCACTAAAACACAAGCCGAAGAGGTATTACAACGCTACCAGCGCATTAAACAGATTGTTCAAAAAAATGTGGTAGAGCCCGGCCCGCTTGAAAGAAAGATATTTACAGATAAATTAGACGATCTGCTGCTTCATAAAACCTGGGGGTATATTATTCTTTTACTCGTTCTGTTTTTATTGTTTCAAAGTATTTTTTGGCTGGCCCGCTTCCCGATGGATGGTATTGAATGGAGTTTTCAACAAATCGCCGCATACCTGAATAATAATTTACCCGAAGCCTGGTGGAGTAATCTCTTTATTAACGGAGCCGTAGCCGGCCTTAGCGGTATTATGGTATTTGTTCCGCAGATTATGATATTGTTTGGGCTCATTACCGTACTGGAAGATACAGGCTACATGGCACGCATTAGTTTTTTGAGCGATAAGCTGATGCGAAAAGTAGGCCTTAACGGGAAAAGCGTTATGCCTATGATAAGCGGCTTTGCCTGTGCTGTACCGGCTATTATGAGTACACGGAATATTGAAAACAGGAAAGAAAGGCTGCTCACCATACTTGTTACACCTTTTATGAGCTGTAGTGCAAGGCTTCCTGTATATACTATTTTAATATCGCTGGTTGTTTCAAATAAATATTATTTTGGCTTTCTAAGCCTGCAAGGTTTGGTAATGATGGGTCTTTACCTGGTGGGTGTACTATTTGCATTAATAGTAAGCCAGGTGATGAAGTTTTATGTAAAAATCCAGGAAAAAAGTTTTTTTATTTTAGAATTGCCGGTATACCGTTCTCCACGATGGAAGAATGTAGGCATAACCATGGTAGAAAAAGCCAAAATATTTGTAACAGATGCCGGTAAGATTATTATGCTTATTAGCCTGCTACTTTGGTTTTTAAGTTCGTACGGGCCATCTAACAAAATACAACAGGTAGAAAACAAATATACCCTGCTTATACAACAGCAGCCAGAAGCCAAAGATTCTTTACAAAAAAGCTTCTCTGCAGAAAAACTACAAAACTCTTATGCAGGTGTTTTAGGCAAAACCATAGAGCCTGTTATTAAACCACTTGGGTATGATTGGAAAATAGGCATTGCTTTAATTACCTCCTTTGCTGCAAGAGAAGTTTTTGTTGGAACAATGGCCACACTTTATAGTGTTGAAGAAAAAGATAATGTATCGCTGCGCAAAAAAATGGAAAATGCTAAAACTGAAGATGGTAAACCTGTTTATACTTTAGCTACTGCCTTTTCTTTAATGATGTTTTATTTACTGGCCATGCAATGCATGAGCACTTTATCTGTTGTAAAAAGAGAAACAAAAAGCTGGAAGTGGCCGGCCATACAATTATTTGTAATGACGGGATCTGCTTATATCGTTAGCTTCCTCGTATACCAGCTCTTGAAATAAAATATTAATCTCTTTTTAATATTAAATATTGTTTTTTAACTATTCGCCGCTTTAAAATAAAGCCCCGCCCTCATTAACATTTTTTTCGCATAACAACAATAAACATTCTTTCTCATGTTGGGGTCTGAAAAGTATTCTGAACCATTAAAAAAGCAAACATGAAAAAGTTATCCCTACTATTAGTATTCGCTGTATCTACAACCTTGCTTTGCATTTCATGTAAAAAAAACCTCGATTCTACAACTGCTACCATTAACGATGCAATTATGGGGGCAACAACGGTAATGGTAGACTCAACCCTTCAACTCAAAGACACCATTCCCAATGGTACATGGAGCAGTTCCGATACAACCATTGCTACCGTTTCGTCTTACGGAATTGTTTCGGGAGTTAAATCAGGATCAGTTGTAATTTCTTATCTGTACTACAATTCATCAACCCCTGTTATTAAAACAGATTCTATTAATGTAGTGCCATTAACCACTATAGTTCCCATTACAGGCGGTAACAATGTTAGCACCGGCTCCACATTACAATTGAACGAACCATTTCAGGGTGGAAGTTGGACTACTTCGGACTCAACTGTTGCAGTCATCTCCCAAACAGGATTGGTTACCGGTGTAGAAACAGGTACTTGCACTGTTACCTATACCATAAATAACGCTTATGCCAATTATACTGCCACTCTTTTATTAACGGTACAATAAACATTTTATAAGAAAGCATTGGTGTTAATGATATGCCTTCAAAAAATATTTTTGGCACCAATCGCTTTCGCCAATACTTTTGCAAGCACAAATGAACACAACTATCATCACAAAGAACAGTAAGAAACACATCTCGTAAGGGAAGGTGTACTGCTTTGTGGTAAACATAAAAAGTATAAAAGGCCTTCCCGAAACGGGGAGGTTTTTTTTTGCAGATCATTGAGAAAAAAGCAAACAATCTTATTCATCACCTTAAAAATCTCTGTATAAAAGAGACAAGGAGTAAAACATGAAAGTAGCTGTTGTTGGCGCAACCGGCCTGGTAGGAACCAAAATGTTGCAAGTATTGGCAGAAAGAAATTTCCCCGTAACAGAATTATTACCTGTTGCCAGTGAAAGAAGTATTGGTAAAGAAGTTGAATTCAAAGGAAAGCAATACAAAGTTGTAAGCATGAGCGATGCCATTGCTGCGAAACCTGCTGTTGCCATTTTTTCTGCAGGCGGTGGAACCTCTTTGGAATGGGCCCCAAAATTTGCGGAAGCCGGTATTAAAGTAATTGATAACTCCAGCGCATGGCGAATGGATCCTACTAAAAAATTAGTAGTGCCAGAAGTAAATGCAGATGTGTTAACCCAAGACGATTATATTATTGCCAACCCTAATTGTTCTACTATTCAAATGGTAGTGGCATTACAACCCCTGCATAAAAAATACAAGATTAAAAGAGTGGTGGTTTCTACGTATCAAAGCGTTACAGGAACAGGTAAAAAAGCAGTTGATCAATTGTTCGGTGAAAGGGCTAAAGCTGAAAAAGGAAGTAACGCAGAACATCCAATGGCTTATAAATATCAAATTGACCTGAACGTAATTCCTCAAATTGATGTTTTTCTCGAAAACGGATATACCAAGGAAGAAATGAAAATGGTGAACGAAACGAAAAAGATCATGCAAGACGATTCCATTCGTGTAACGGCCACTACTGTTCGTATCCCGGTAATCGGTGGTCATAGTGAAAGTGTTAACATTGAGTTTGCAAATGAATTCGATCTTGCAGAAGTAAAAGATTTGTTAGCAACAGCTCCGGGTGTAATTGTTGAGAATGATGATGCAGCTCAATTGTATCCAATGCCATTGAATGCACATGAAAGAGATGAAGTGTTTGTAGGAAGATTACGCAGAGATGAAACACAGCCCAAAACGTTGAACATGTGGATTGTTAGCGATAATCTTCGTAAAGGTGCTGCTACCAATGCGGTTCAAATTGCAGAATATTTATTGAGCAAAGGCTTATTATAATTTTTGTTTTGTGAGTGATTTTTTACGAAGGGCTTCCTGTAAAGGGAGCCTTTCTTTTTTAAGCAATTAATTTTTAAAAGGTTGGTAACTTTAATACAGAATGAAAATACTATCGGCACAACAAATTCAACAGTGGGATGCATTCACCATTCAAAACGAACCAATTGAATCCATTCAATTAATGGAACGTGCTGCTGCAAAATGTGTTGAATGGATGGAAGAAAGATTTTACATTACAAAAAAATTTAACGTATTTTGTGGCAAAGGCAATAATGGTGGCGATGGTTTGGCTATTGCCAGAATGATGATTGCGAAAGGTTATACTGTTACTGTTTACATTCTAGAATTCGGTGCTATAGGTACAAACGATTTTCAAACTAATTTGCAACACCTGCATCTTGTTACAAAAGATATTCATTTTATTCAATCAGAAAATTTCTTTCCTGTTATTTCAAAAGATGATATAGTGATTGATGCTTTATTTGGCTCTGGACTCAACAGGCCTTTGCAAGATATGAGTGCAGCCCTGGTTCAACACATTAATCAATCCAATGCAACTATTATTTCTATTGATGTGCCAAGTGGATTAAGCATTGATAAAAGTTCAAAAAATTATCCTGCTGTTTGTGCCAACACAACACTCACGTTTCAAATTCCGAAGCTTTGTTTTTTCATGGCAGAGAATGCGGAAAATTTTGGCGAAGTACATGTTTTGAATATTGAACTGCACAAAACTTTTTTAGAAACAGTTAATACCAATGTTGAAACACTAGAAAATAATTTTATTGCTGAATTGATTAAGCCAAGAAAATCATTTGCTCACAAAGGAAATTTCGGGCATACTTTAATTGTTGCCGGAAATGTTGGTAAAACTGGCGCTGCCATTATGTGCTCAGGCGCTGTATTGCGTACCGGTTGCGGATTAGTTACCACAAATCTTCCTTCAGCAAGTATGAATGCCTTGCATGCAAGTTTTCCGGAAGCAATGATTCAGCTAAGAGAAAATGGCGTAACAGACATTGAAAAATTTTCTGCCATTGCTGTTGGCCCGGGTTTGGGCATTGATGAGTCTTCTCAACAATTATTCAAACAAATTGTACAATCATTTTTTAAGTCGATGGTGATAGATGCTGATGCGTTAACTATTTTATCGTTACAAAAAGATTGGTTGAAATTGATTCCAGCAGGCTCTATACTAACACCACATCCAAAAGAATTCGATAGGCTTTTTGGGGTTTGTGAAAATGATTTTGAAAGGATGGAAAAAGCAGTTGAATTGTCAAAACAATATTCATTCATCATTGTCTTGAAAGGCCATCATACATTGATTGCATCGAACGGCAGAGCCTATTTCAATACTTCAGGAAATGTTGGATTGGCAAAAGGCGGAAGCGGAGATGTTTTAACCGGAATGATTGTTTCATTATTGGCTCAACAATACAATTCATTACATGCAGCATTGATTGGTGTTTACTTACACGGATTAGCCGCCGATCTTGCATTAGAACAACAATCTTACGAAAGCTTATTGGCAACAGATGTTATCCAAACAATTGGAAAAGCATTTAATTTTTTGAGAGAGTCTTAATGATCCAATGCTCTGTTTAAAAAATTAATCATTGGTTGCAATGCTTCGAATGATGTAACAATTTTCTTCGTTAAATTTTTATCCGTTAAATCTTTATCAGCAACATTTGTCATGGCGATAAAGCTTTTCAATTTCAAAAATTCTATTGCAGGGTTATTTTCATCGTACCCTTTGGGTGGCCTGCTTAGTTTCAACCCTTCATCCATACTCAATCCATCATAAACCGATTTGAATTTTTTGGATGAAACTATTTTTGAAAATTCATCAAAACAATAATCAATTTCCTGGCGAACTTTTTTAACATCCTCCGGCATTGGCTGATACAAGCCTCCACCCATAAAACATCCGCCCGGTTCTACATGAAAATAATATCCGGCGCTGATTCCTTTCTTTCCTTTCGGCGCAATACTCATGCCCATATTGGTTTTATACGGACTTTTATCTTTACTGAAACGTACATCTCTGTTAATTCTGAACACACAATCTTTCGCTTGCAAGTGAGCAATGCTTGTATCTTTCTTCGATAATTCTTTTAAAACATTTTCTACCAACAATAAAAAATCTGCTTTGGCAGTTTCATATATTTTTCTGTTTTTATCGAACCATTCTTTGTTATTGTTCTTCTTTAAATCTTTTAAAAATTTAATAGTAGATGCTTGTAACATAATTTATGATTTGATGTTTCTACTTTGAAATTAAAAAAAACTCTGCAGCTATTAACCACTGAGTTACACAGAATAAGTTTGAAATCAAAGATCATCAATTTCAAATCCCTAAAGTATACCCTTCGGTATATGTTCTTTTCACAAATTGATTGGCATCTTCAAGATTGGTGATCTTCATGTTCGGGCCGTCCCACAACAATTTGATATATCTTCCCGGATAGTTAAACTGATTCGGTTTATCTTCTTTCGGTTTTTTAATATCATAACTTCTGATCGCTAAATTACCCATCAACACCACTTCTGTTAACGGCCCGGCAATATCAAAATGTGAACTTAGATTTTTTGCTTTTTCACTTCCATAACCGGCAATGGCAGCTTCCACCCAAGCTTTGTAATGCCCGTTGGCACTACCCTCTACGCGAGCAATGGTTTGTTTTACATTCACTTCTTTTGTTCTTGCTGTTGGCAACAGTTGTGGATTTTCTGCATATGTACTGCACATCATTTTACCTTTTGTGCCGATAAATAAAACACCATTTCCACCATCGCCCATCATTTCATTCGCACCTAATTCATCCGGTCTTTCAGGTTGAATGCCTCCATCCATCCAATGCATTTTTATTTCTTTATTGTTGTGATCATTGAATGTAAGAATGATGTGTGATGAAACCGGACCACTCTCAGGATAACTTGCTCTCTGCCATGGCTGAAAATATCTTGTAGCAACACTGCACTCTGCTGCTGTTGGATAACCCAAATTCAATACCTGGAAGGCAGGTGCAATAATGTGACAACCCATATCGCCCAACGCACCAGTACCATAATCCCACCAGCCACGCCAGTTGAAAGGAACCAATCCTTCTACAAAATCTTTATGTGGCGCTGTACCTTGCCATAAATTCCAATCCAATTCTTTGGGCACCGGAACATTTGTTTTTGGCCATTGAATACCTTGCGGCCAAACGGGTCTGTCTGTATAACAATATACTGTATGCACATCTCCAACCAATCCTGCTTTATACCAATCTATTAATTGCCGAACACCATCACCGGATGCGCCCTGATTACCCATTTGTGTAACCACTTTGTATTTTCTGGCTGCTTCCGTCATCATCCTTGCTTCATAAATATCATGTGCAATGGGTTTTTGAACATACACATGTTTACCTAACTGCATAGCTGCCATTGCTTGCACTGCATGCATATGATCAGGCGTTGAAACAGAAACAGCATCTATGTTCTTGTGTTCCTTTTCCAGCATCTCGCGGTAATCTTTGTAATATTTTGCATTAGGATAACGCTTCCTGCTTGTTGCAGCCATTCTATCATCTACATCGCACAACACAGCAATTTCTGCTTTGCCGGAATTATAAAAATTCCACAGATCGCTTTCTCCTTTACCTCCTGCACCAATACCGGCTATAACCAATTTATCGCTCGGTGCAATAAACCCTCTGCCCAATACGTGGCGGGGAACAATGTAAAATCCGGCTAATGCTAATGATGTGTTTTTTAAAAAATCTCTGCGAGATTGGGAATGTGATGATGATTGTTTTTTCATATTGGCAATTTGAAAAGATTGACCCTGAAAATACAAAAACTAACAATCAAAAATTAACCGGCCCAATTCAAACTATGTTCTTTACTCCATTTATCGGGTAGTGAATGTTTCCAAGAAGCTTCATTTTCTTTTGCAGCGTTTCTTCCCCCCGTTATTATAGAGTGTGCCAATGGGAAGTACATTCGCAATACTCCATCAAATTCAGTACAGATAAATGCAACTATTAAAGGAAATACAACATATTCTATAAGCCTGATATACGGCACGGACATGAGACGTTGTAGTAACAATTGGCTGCCCATCATCATCAATGGGGCATGAAAAGCATAAATAAAGAATGCCGATTGTATAGATCTGTTTAAAAAAGAATTTTTATAGCATAAAGCAACCAGTTTATCGCTTAAAAACCACATGGCATAAAATCCAAGTATTTCGCATGTCTTGTACAATAATTCTATTGCATAGGCAACTTCAGTACTGTTTAAAAACAAGCCTCCTTTAAATGCAAGCCATGTTTTAAAAACATTGAGTACAAGGAATAATAAAAAAGCCAAAGCCACCGGAAACCTTTTAAAAGGTTTCGAAAAATCTATTTTATACATTTTAAGATACACTCCTAAGACAAAAAAAACATATGCCCTGTCTTTACTGTTGCCATCGGGGTAATTAGTAAAGAACCAAACAGAGAAAATAAATATTAAAAAAGGAACAGGATAGTGTAACAATATTTTCTTAATTAAAGGGTATAATAAACTTAGCATAAAAAGCACTTTCAGATACCAAAGCTGAAATGGTAACGGGTAAACTAAAATGCAATACAACATTTCTTTTATAGAAAAATGAGTAATCGGTTTATTGAATATAATATTGGCTATACCGGAATTATTCTTGAAAAATAAGAGTTCAATAAATAAGGCTATTAAAAACCCAATGGCGCTGATTAAAAAATAAGGCACAAGCAGTGTTCTAAACTTTTGCAGGAATATTTTAGGTACAGTCTGAAACCTTGAGTTAGCAATCAAATACCCTGAAATAGCCATTAACAGTGGCAACCTGAAACGTAACAAACCATTAGAAAATAAATACTCCGCAAAAGTTGTGAACGTGATGCTTTCGTGTACAACTGTTGACGGAGTAATAATCCTCTCATTGAGATTATAGTTGTGAACATATACAAGTGCGATCATGGAAAAGAAACTGATCACACTGATCTTTTTACTTAAGGTTGGATTCATAGGTTTGATTTCTACGCTAAACCTATTATGCCCTCCTATGAATTAAACTAACCAGCCAGCAAAAGGCTATTTTTTTACTGTGAAAAACGTCTTATAAAAAGATTTTAATTTTATTTTAATAAGTATGTATCAAAAAGCTTTAAAATACGCTTGTATTCATCTGTCCAGCTACTAGGTTCAACAAAACCATGGTCTTCAACCGGGTATACTGCCATTTCCCAATTATCTTTTCCTAATTCGATCAATCGTTGATTCAAACGAACCGCATCTTGAAAATTCACATTCACATCTACCATTCCATGACAGATCAATAAATGATTTTTTAATCCGGCTGCATGATTGATAGGAGATGATTTTGCATAAGCGATACTGTCTGTGAAGGGTTCATTTAAAATATTGGCAGTGTATCCGTGATTGTAATGTGCCCAATCTGTAACCGGGCGTAATGCAGCACCAGCCTTAATTACATCAGGTGCGGTGAACATAGTTATCAACGTCATAAAGCCGCCATAACTTCCACCATACATTCCAATTCTATCTTTATCAATGCCTAATTCTTTCACTAAATAATTTGCTGCATCTACTTCATCTTCCATATCTTTTCCACCCATGAAACGATAAATGCCTGTTCTCCAATCTCTGCCATAACCACTGCTTGCTCTGTAATCAACATCAATTACTGTATAACCTTTATCAGCCAATAAATTGTTGAACATTTGTTCTCTGAAATAACTGCTGAACCAATAATGTACATTCTGCAAATAACCAGCGCCATGCACAAAAATGACCGCAGCATTGTTTTTTGTTCCTGCTTTTGGTTCATACAATCTTGCATAAATCGGCTGGCCATCTCTTGCTGTGATGGTAAAGATTTTTGTATCTCTCCAAGCATAATTTTTAAACTCCTCGCTTTGTGCTTTGGTTGTCACCTGCGTTGGTTTTTTATTCGCAGCATTTTCCTGCACAAATAATTCCCAAGGTTTATTGATGTATGAATAGAGATAAGCAATGTTTTTTTCATCAGGAGAAAGTGAAACGGTATAACCACCCACCATCGAGGTTATTTTTTCTTTACCAGTTCCATCAGTTTTTATTTTATACCAGTTTTGTTTTCCCGGATGTTCTTCGTTGGTTAAGATGAAAAAGTTTTGTTTGGTTTTGCTCAACACAATTTCCTGCACTTCATACTTTCCTTGTGTGATTTGTTTTTTGCTGTTGGAAGAAAAATCGAAAGTATATAAATGAGAATAGCCTGTTGCTTCACTTTGAAAATAAAAAAGATTATCGTTAATGAAACCTTCTCTTGCACCAAATCCACTGATACCGGGCCCTCCGATCCAAGCTTCATCCCGCTGACGATCGATCACTTTTAATTTTGCAGTGGCTGCATCTAACTGAACGATCCATCTGTCTTTATTGTCTTGAGAACGAATATCCAACACAGCAATTGTTCCACTTTCATTCCAAATAACCTGTCCGAATGTTACGGCTCTAACCGTTGGTTTTCTATTCGCATACTTTGGATAATCTTTATAATAATCCGGAGCATCTGTAATGCCTGTTAACGAATCCACACTTACTTTCATCACTGTATCGTATTGTTTATCGTACACATAAAAATCATAATTGCCTAAAGCATTGCCCACTTTTGTTCTTCCCGGAATATCTGTTGTGTAACCACTCTCCGTTACATAATCTGGAACGATAGTGTTTTTATTATTTGCTGGTGCGGTGAACAAACGATAAGTAATAAATCTTGCATCCGGACTAACCTGTAATGATTGAACTTGTTTATCTCCAACATTTAAAACTTTTAAAGTATCGGTGTCTTTATGAGATTTTAAAAATGCATCGCGGGCATCTTTTTTTTGTTTGCGTTCTTTTACTATATCAGAAGTTGCCAGTTGTTGTTGTTGCAAAAATTGATCTTGCTGGTTCCCTGTGTTAGCAACAACAGCGGCTGTGGTTAGCCTGTTGGCACCTCCCTGAAAATTAGCCCCTCTTCCTCCGCCAAAAGCCGGCACAGCAGTAGCCTCAGTACCACGACCAAATTTTGTTAATTGCTGTGTAATGCCGGTTTTAATATTCCAGGCAAATAAATCCTGATTTTTTGTGTAAACAATCCACTCATCTTTTCCAATAAATTTCGGATTGCTCTCCAACTCTTCTGTTTGTGTTATTCTCGTTGTTTTATTTGTTTTTACATCCAGCAAATACAAATCGCCCTTCAATACATACACCAATTGAGAATAATTACTGTTATACATAGCATTATTCAAGGCATTGTTGAATGCAACATCTGCATACTTTACTTTACTGATCTCTTTTGTTATTAAGGAATAGCCGTATAATGAGTCTGAAATATTTTTATCGGGATTCCAGCTAAAAAAAACTTGTTTACTATCCCAACTCCATGAAACATTGGAAGGTTGTGTTCCCATCCATTTGGGATCTCTCATAATTTTTTCAACACTAAGCTGTGCTTCCGCCGTTATGGAAGCAATAGCAAAAAGAAAGAAAAATAATTTTCTCATAATACATTGTTTTGAGTGTATAAATCTAATGCCGGAAATGGAAATAATTAATTCTTTTTTAGGAATGGGGAGAATGAATCGGTTAAAGTGAATCCGTCATTCTGAATTTGATTCAGAATCCCATTATCGTACTGAGCCTGTCGATGTATTTTTTTCTAAAGCCGTGAGGTTTTGTCGTTCCTAACGAAGAGAGGTATCTCATTGTGCAGGGAGTGATGTTTGGATTTGCGCAATTAAAATGAAACAACAATACAAAAAACACAAAAATTTATTAATTAAAATAAATATTTTATTTTTTTAATGATTAAAGCAGCTTTTTTATATTAATGAATTGGCAGAAATAACACTAAATCATCTAACTTCAAGAGTCAATATAGAGCAAGAAAGAATCTTACGAAATGACTATGAAGAATAAGACAGATTATGTTGTATATGATAACCAATTCTTAGACAATTACTGTTAAAAAACAAAAAAATGTAGCGAGTCGAACTCAATTGGGATATGCCCATTCAACAATTAAATTTATCTAAAATGACTAAAAAAACAGTTTTGCTCATTGCCATTTTATTGTCTTTGATCCTTACAAACTCTTATGCAATTAATGCTACTCCTGAACCAAAAGCAGAAAATTCTTCCTAAGTAGCTTATATTCATTTAAAATGAATACACCTCATAAATTAAATGCCCTAGAATATTGGTGGGTTTTATACAATGACGGCTGCTTTTATCTTTTTGCCGTTTATACTATTGGTAATTAGGAATTATGGAAACCAATGGATTATACTAATTATATTGGTATAACTTCATATTGCCATATTCAGATTCAATGGATTCAATGTGTTAAATAATAAAGGGTACTTTGTACCCTTTTAAAAATTAAAATCATGCATAATTATATTTTCTACCTAATCTTTCTACTTAGTATTAGCATGCAAAAAAGCGATGCTCAAAACACATATGACACTTTAAAATTAAATGGCATACCAAACAACAGCTATGACAATTTCAAAAATAAACAACTGCCTACTTCTGCATATTTAATTGTACGGAATAAAAACACAGGGAAAATACTTTTTGAGACAAATATTAACAATGGAAAATGCATTGAGTGTTATGACAAATTAACAAATAGAGCAGATTCTTTTTATCTCAAAAAAGATTTTTCGAATGCCATATTACTTTATAGTACTGCCTTTAAACTAAATGATGATAAAGGTAAGGTCAAGCATAGGTTAAACTCTGCTTGTTGTTATGTTCAGCTAAATGATTTCAATAGTGCATTTGAGGAATTAAATCGAATTGTATTTGTAGGTAAGTTCTATAATGCTTATACACTCACTTCTAGTGACTGTTTAAAACCATTGCAAAAGGATGCTAGATGGAAACCATTATTAGATGAGATGATTAAAAATATTGAATCAATTCAAAAAAAGTTAGAAACCGAAACCAACACTCATCAATAAATAATACTTCTGCCAACATGAGCACTTACGCCATTACTTTGGCGACGATGGAACAACGTTCACCGACCCCGATCCATTAAAGGAGTCAGATTTTCAATTTGGCATTAGTAAGCCAAGCAGACGTAATTCTATTCCCCACACTTCGGCAGGCCTTGTTCGTTGCCTGTAATTTACCTGTACAAAAATTATGTTGTGCAAGTTGAAAGAATATTTCGTTCTGCTCAGCATACAATAAAATTTTACTATTTACTTTTCCAGCGCCAGTCATCGCAATAAGCACCTTTTTTATTCGGTTACGCCAACGGGGTTATTCAATTTGCGTAGCTTATTGAAAGAATAAACAAAGAAGATGTTTCGATAAAATAAGATTCTGAATAATGCTTCGCATTTTCAGAATGACGAGGTTATTTCATCAAATCCATTAAAGCCATACCACTCATAGCACCCATCAATGCAACCACTATCCAGCCGGAAACTTGCATCCACAAAGGATGCTGATAATTTTTCATCAATCGTTTTTTTGTAACGGCAATCAATACAACCGCTAAAGCCAGTGGCAGGATAAACCCATTTACCACACCTGCATAGATCAATAATTCTTTCGGCTTGCCAATTAAAATAAAAATAAATGTTGAAAGTATAATGAAGACAGAGATACACCATCGTTCATATTTTTGAAATAAGGGATGAAATGTTTTGAAAAAAGAAACAGAAGTATACGCAGCACCAACAACAGATGAAATAGCAGCGAACCATAACAACACACCAAACAACATTAGTCCGAAATGGCCGGCAGCAAATTCGAATACTGTTGCGGCGGGATTATTTTTATCCAGCACCACGCCTTTTGAAACAACGCCCACAACAGCCAGGAACAAAACAAAACGCATGGTGGTAGAAATAACAATTCCACTCACTGCACTTTTATTTACCTGACGAATATTTTTTTCACCAACAATACCTGCATCCAATAAACGATGCGCCCCTGAAAAAGTAATATACCCGCCAACCGTTCCACCAACAATGGTTACAATAGCTGCAACAGAAATTTTTTCAGGAATGAAAGTGTGATGCAAAGCCTGCATTAGCGGCGGTTTTGCAGCGTATGCAATAAATATGGTGAGCAAAATTTTTAACGTGCCTAATGCTTTTGTAAAGCCATCCAACATTTTACCAATCTCTTTAAACCAAAATAACAACAAAGCAAATGCGCCACTGAGTATGGCTCCTTTTTCAAAACTCCATCCGCTTAAAACATTAATGGCAAGGCCACATCCTGCAATGTTGCCAATGTTAAATGCAAAGCCACCCAACACTACCATGGCTGTTAAAGCAAAGCCTAATCCCGGTAATAATTGATTGGCTAAATCCTGTGCCCGCATTTCGCTCATGGTTAAAATGCGCCAGGTATTTAATTGAGCGCCCAGATCTAATATAACAGCAACAAGAATTACAAAACCAAAACTGGTGATGAGTTGTTCGGTATAAAAAGATGTTTGTGTTAAAAAGCCCGGGCCAATGGAAGAGTTGGCCATTAAAAATGCAGCACCAATAGTGGCCCCGCCTAAAGAGCCTGCTGTAAAAGAAAATTTTTTAAATAGTTTTAATGACAATGTTTTTTTCTTTTAGCGTGTGACGAATTTTTTTTGCAAAATCAACAGCATGTTTTCCATCGCCATGCAGGCAAATCGTTTCTGCATTGATGGAAATATTTTTATCTGAAATTGTTTTCACCGTTTTGTATTCAATCATTTGCAATACTTGTTCAATCGCATCATCATCATTTTCTATCAAGGCATTTTTCTCTTTGCGAGAAGTTAAACCACCATCATCCTGATACGTTCTATCCGCAAAAACTTCGCTGGCTGTTTTTAATCCTACTGCCTTAGCTTCACTGATTAAATAACTTCCGCACAATCCGTATACAATCAACTCTTCATTTACATCTTTCACAGCTTGTGCAATGGTTGCAGCCATCTGTTTATCTTTTGCGGCCATATTGTACAAAGCGCCGTGTGGTTTTACATGATGCAATATTGTTTTTGCATCTACACAAATTTTATGGAGTTGAATAATTTGAATGGAAATAAGTTCATAAAACTCTTTAGCAGTTAACTGTATTTCTGTTCTGCCGAAATTTGCTTTATCATTAAATCCCGGATGAGCTCCGATAGCAACATGGTGTTGCAAAGCCAATGCGGTTGTGGCTTTCATCGTTTCCAAGTTTCCTGCATGAAAACCACAGGCAATATTGGCACTGCTGATAAAAGGCATAATCTTTTCATCGGTTATCATGCCTTCACCCATATCGCAATTCAGATCAATATACATGTTGTTGTAAAAATTCAGTCAAACGAAAGTTACAGGCAATTTGTAATTGATGCAAATATTGTTGTTGTTTAATAAAATAATCTTCCGCTTCTTGTTGTGAAATAGTAGCGAATTGAACAAAGTCGTTCGCATTCATTTGTGCCAATGAAGGAAAAGAATCGTTGGAAACATGCACCACTCTTGGATACCCGCCTGTGGTTTGATGATCGGCCATCAATACAATTAATTGTCCGTTTGGTAATAATTGCACAGTGCCTTTTGTAACTGCTGATGATAACATTTCTAATGGTTTTTGTAAAAACAACTCTTCTGCTTTTAAACGATAACCCATTCTATCGCTTTGACTACTGATTTGAAATTTTTGTTTGATCAGTTTCTGTTGAGACGATGGTTGCAGTAATTCGAATTCATTGCCTTTTATTACTTCAATTGTAGTGCTGTAAAGTTTTTCAACAGATACTTTCCAAGGCATCATCAAAACATCTTTATCATTCAATAGCTTTTTATATTCTTTCTGATCGTTCAAATCAAGTACATCGTCTTTTTTTAAAAATCTTCCGAAAAGTCCACCGGCATTGGCTTTTGCGTTAGTGCTGCAACTATTCAACCATTTTTCAATTTTAAATCCACCTTGCACGGCAATATAAACTCTCGCTTTATTTTTTCTTTTTTTGAAATGAAGAATATTATTGGCATGAATAATGAAAGGCGTGTTGATAGCAACTTCAATATCATTCACCATTGCTTTAAAATCTGCGCCACTCAATGCAACCAGTGTTGTGTGATGAAATAAAAAAGCACTTGCAGGGAAATGACATTCTATAACAGTTTCATTCATTTCATTACCTACTAAAGCGTTTGCCGTTTGAGCAGCAACTGCATCCATCACTCCGTTTGGATTAATACCTAAATGCTGAAAGCCAAACCTTCCAATATCTTGTAGGCTATCCGCCAATCCTTGTTTAACAATGGTGATGCTCATATTCTGTAAGCATTAAACTCCTCCAAACTAATTTGTTTAAATTCTATTTCATCTCCGGGTTCTAACAACACCGGTTGCTCTCTGTTTTTATCAAACATTTGCAAAGGTGTTCTTCCAATAATATTCCAACCGCCCGGAGAATTGAAAGGATAAACGCCCGTTTGTTCTCCTGCAATACCAACGCTACCAGCAGCTACATGCAAATTGGGTTGATGCTTTCTTTTCGTAATCAATTTTTCATGAACAGAACCCATGTATGCAAAGCCAGGCAAGAAGCCGATCATGTACACATGATAGGTTTTACCTGTATGCAATTGAATGATTTCTTCAACACTGATATTTTTTATTGCAGCCATATTTTCAAGATCAATGCCCAAAGAAATATCATAACAAACAGGAATGATTTTTTTATTGTTGTTGGTTACTGTTTGCTGGTTACTGGTTGTAATAACTTCTTCAATTTCTTTCTTTATCCATTCAAATGCTGAACTAGTTTTTTTTCTAAGCAATACAATATCATACACAACAGTAACGGATGTGTAAGCAGGAATAACATCTTTCACTCCATCAATTGCTGCGCTGCGTATGCCATGTGCCAATGCATGCACATTCTTATTCAGTGCAATATCTATTTTATTGCCCAACTCTATACTAAGTGCTGCGTCTCCAAGGGAGAATATTTTATAACGATTCTGCATTCATCATAAAAATAATGGCTTTTGAGAGTTCTTTCTTATTTTACAAATTCATTTTCAGCTTATGAAGAAATTATTTTTATTCCTTATTTCAGGAGCAATCCTTAATATCCTTACTGCGCAAATAACACCAAGCTGGTTAAGATATTCAGCCATTTCGCCAGACGGTAAAACTATTGCCTTTACGTATAAGGGCGATTTGTTTACGGTTGCATCAAGTGGTGGAACAGCAACAGCCTTAACCACACACGAAGCCCACGACTTTATGCCGGTATGGAGCCATGATGGAAAGAGTATTGCATTTGCAAGTGATCGCTATGGCAATTTCGATGTTTTTATTATTCCCGCCAAAGGTGGTGAAGCCAAACGTATTACGTATCATTCTGCAGCAGAATACCCGTACGATTTTACATCCGATGACCAGTATGTTGTTTTTGGTTCTGCAAGAATGGATGCTGCCAGTAACAGGCAGTTTCCAACAGGCTCACAACCTGAATTGTATAAGGTTGCTGTAAAAGGAGGAAGGCCGGAACAAGTTTTTACAACCCCTGCCGAAGATGTGAAATTTAATAAGAGCGGAACTTTAATGTTGTATCACGATAAGAAAGGCGGAGAAAATGCTTGGCGCAAACATCATACTTCCGCTATTGCAAGAGATATTTGGGTGTACGATACCAAAACACAAACACATAAAAAAATCACTTCGTTTGCCGGAGAAGACAGAAACGCTGTTTTTGCGAATGATGAACAAAGCATTTTTTATTTAAGTGAAGAAAGTGGTTCATTCAATGTACATCAACTTTCTTTGAACAATCCTTCTACTTCCAAACAATTAACCTCTTTCAAAAAACATCCGGTTCGTTTTTTAAGCAAGAGTAATGATGGCACTTTGTGTTTCAGTTATGATGGTGATATATATACCATGCAAGCAAACTCACAACCTAAAAAAGTAAACGTAACGATTAATGCAGATGTAAAAGGAAATAACGAAAAAATTATTCCTGTTGCAGGCAATGCAAGAGATGTAGCTGTTTCGCCAAATGGAAAAGAAGTAGCGTTTGTTTTCAGAGGCGATGTGTATGTGAGTAGTGTGGAAGGAAGTGTTACCAAAAGAATTACCACAACACCTGAACAGGAAAGAAACGTAAGTTTTTCTCCCGATGGAAAAACATTATTGTATTCAAGTGAAAGAAATAAACATTGGCAAATTTTTGAAACGAGAAAGCAACGTGATGAAGAATTGTACTTCTATGCATCAACCCTTGTAAAAGAAACACCGATTATTTCAAATGACAATGAAAATTATCAGCCGCAATATTCTCCCGATGGAAAAGAAATTGCTTTCATTGAAAACAGAATGAATTTAAAAGTGTACAACATTGCATCCAAACAAACACGCTCCATTCTAAATAGCAACGAGTTATTTAGCATGGGCGATAACGATCAATATTTTCAATGGAGCCCCGATGGAAAATATTTTTTATTCAATTATCATATTCCAGGTGATGCTGTTGATGAAGTTGGTTTGATTTCTTCCGATGGAAAAGGGAAGCCTGAAAACCTTACACAGAGTGGATTTAACGATGGTGAAGCAAAATGGATTATGAACGGAAAAGCCATGATATGGTTCAGCGATAGAGATGGTTTACGCAGCAAAGCACAAAGCGGCGGAAGACAGGAAGATGTTTATGCCATGTTCTTTACGCAAGAAGCATTCGACAGGTTTAAATTATCAAAAGAAGATGCGGCATTATTAAAAGAAGCAGAAGATGCCAAAGCGAAGGCAGATACTTCTAAAAAGAAAGAGATAAAAAAAGATAGTGTGGTGATTGATTGGGATGGATTAACATTTCGCAAAACAAAACTCACCATTCATTCTTCTCAACTAAGCGATGCGTTGATCAGTAAAGATGGAGAAACACTATACTACTTAGCACGTTTTGAAAAAGGCTACAATTTATGGAGCACCAATCTCAGAACAAAAGAAACAAAACAAATTGCTCCTTTAAATGCGGGTTTTGCAAACATGCAGTGGGATAAGGATCAAAAAAATATTTTCATTAATGCAGATGGAAGTATTTTCAAATTAGATCCAACCAGCGGAAAGCAAGATGCAGTGCGTATCACCAGTGAAGCAAGTATTGATATTGCACAAGAAAGAGCTATTATGTTTGAACATGTTTGGCGCAGAACCAAAGAAACTTTTTATACCAAAACCATGCACGGTGTTGATTGGGATAGTTATAAACCCGATTATGAAAAATACCTTCCGCACATTGGCAACAACTATGAGTTTGCCGAAATGTTAAGTGAATTATTAGGAGAACTAAATGTGAGTCATAGTGGTGCGAGTTATTTTAACAATGCACCGAATGGAGATGCAACTGCATCACTTGGAGTTTTTTATGATTATACTTACAAAGGCAACGGTGTAAAAGTGGAAGAAGTAATTAAAGATGGTCCGTTAGACAAAGCAGGGCTTAATATTAAACCGGGAATGATCATTGAAAGTATAGATGGAGAAACCATTGCAGCAGATAAAGATTTAGCACAATACTTAAATCGAAAAACAGGAAAACTTACTTTATTAACGGTTGTAGATGGAGCGAATAAAAAAGAAATTACTATTAAGCCAATTTCACTCGGAGAAGAATCTCAATTGTTGTATAAGCGTTGGGTAAAACGCAATGCGGATGAAGTTGAAAAATTAAGCGGTGGAACATTGGGTTATGTGCATATTCCCGGAATGAATGATGGTGCTTACAGAACAACGTATGAAGAGATCATGGGAAAATATTTCAACAAGAAAGGAATAGTAGTTGATACCAGAAATAATGGAGGAGGAGATCTGGTTGCAGACCTTGCCATGTTCTTAAGTGGTAAAAAATTTATGGATTATGGAACAGATAACAGAAGTGCAGGTTATGAGCCGAATTTCCGTTGGACAAAACCAAGTATTTCTTTAGCCAATGAAGCCAATTACAGTGATGGCCATTGTTACGCATTTACTTATAAATATTTACAACTTGGAAAACTGGTGGGCATGCCTGTACCGGGCACTTGCACGTTTGCAGGATGGGAAACTTTACAAGATAACAGCATTCGCTGGGGCGTACCACCATTGGGCTGTAAATCGGTTGATGGAAACTATTTAGAGAATCATCAAACGGAGCCGGATATTAAAGTGTTCAACGAATTTGAAAAAGTTAGCAAAGGGAAAGATCAGCAATTGGAAGCAGCCGTAACTGCATTATTGAAAGACATCAAATAACAACATCATGCAATCACTTATTTTTCTTTTGAGTTTTGTTCTCCTTACAAACATTCCAAGCGGCAAGCAAAATGCCCAGCCTGCCATTTATCAGTGCTTGCCTTGTGGCTCCGGCTGTGATAAGAAAGTTTATTCTGCCCCAGGCAAATGTGCTTCTTGCGGAATGCAACTGGTAGAAAAATCTACGGTGGTTTTTAAAACAGTAGAACCTACACAAATATGTGATTATATTAAACAGCACCCCAATGCTGTTTTGTTAGACGTAAGAACAAAAGAAGAGTACGAAGGGAAGGCCAATCCGCATTACGGCACATTAAAAAATGCTATCAATATTCCCATTCAACAATTAAATAACAGGTTGGCTGAATTAAAAGAATATAAAGTTAAAGAGATCATTGTTTTTTGTTCACACAGCCATAGAAGTCCGCAGGCTGCCTATTTGCTTACACAAAATGGTTTTTTACATGTAACTAATATGAATGGCGGCATGAGCGTGGTAAAAGATAATGACTGTAAGCAATAGAATATTTTCTTTTGTTGCGAAGAGGCCATCACAAAGTAGTGATGGCCTCTTCTGTTAAAATATTTTGAGAGTGTTATATACAACAGCATCTTTAAAAAATAAGGTCCTCGGTCATTTCTTTTTTCTTCTTATTATTTAAACATTTCGGGATGCATTTTATTCCAGGGAGTAGTTTCCTGGTAGGCTTTGGCAACCCGAAGAATGGTAGCTTCATCATACAGGTTTCCAATAAACGTAATGCTTGTTGGCAAATTCTGTTTGTTAAACCCGGTTGGCACACATACTACGGGGTGCCCCGTTAAGTTGGTAATGGCAGACTGGTTACCCAAAGAGCCTGGGCAGATAATCACATCATACTTTGTTATCACTTCATTTACCTTTTGCATCAATAGATAACGGTGGCGTTGTGCATTAATGTATTCAACAGCACTCATTAACCGTCTTGTTCTAAACTCGTTGGGCCAATCATTTTTTGTTTGCCTCGTCATTTCGTCATCTACATTATATCTTGTAAATTCATCAAACTGCGCTGCGCTTTCTGCTCCTATTACCAATCGCATAATATTAAAATTATATACGCCGCTATCGGGAAAATCTATCGGTATCAATTGAATGCCCATTTGTTTAAAGGTTTGCAATACTTTCCATTCGTTACGGCTGGTGTCGGTTATTTTATCAAAGTAGTTTTTGGTATAGGCAATCCTTAATTTTTTTATATCCAGATTCGGTTTGTAATTAAAGGGTTTATTTACAGCCGAACCATCAATACCATCTGTTCCATGAATATAATTGAACACCACAGCAGCGTCTTCTGCACTTCTGCAAATCGGACCAACTTTATCCAAACTATAACTCAATGCCATTGCACCGGTTCTGCTAATGCTTCCAAATGTAGGCCTGAGGCCGGTTGCACCACATGTTGAAGATGGAGAAACAATACTACCCCAGGTTTCTGTACCAATAGCAAAGGGTACTAAACCTGCAGCTGTTGCACTTGCGGAACCAGCTGAAGAGCCTGATGAACCGTATTTGGTATTCCATGGATTTTTTGTTCTGCCACCATACCAATAATCGCCCATTGCCAATGCCCCCAAAGTAAATTTTACAATCAATACAGCGCCTGCATCTTTTAGTTTGGTGTACACGAAGGCATCTTCTTCTATTACCTGTTCTTTGTAAGGGGCAGCTCCCCATGTTGTTTTTGTTCCTTTCACGGCAAAGAGATCTTTCAATCCATAAGGAATGCCATGCAATAAACCGCGATATTTCCCTTTCGCTATCTCTTCATCTGCCTGTTTTGCCTGCTGCATGGCAATTTCTTCAGTAATGTAAATCACACATTGCAACGTATCACCATATTTTTTCAATCGTTCAATGAAAAATTTGGTTAGTTCAACAGAACTTATTTTTTTGTTTTTAATGAGCGAAGCAAGTTGTTGTACAGAATAGAATGCCAGTTCATTTCTATTAGCGGGCAATACAACATTAGCAGGTAGGTTCCAAAGAACAGGGTCTTGTTTCTCTTTAAATTTCATTCCCGGTAAAACAGGGCTTTGCCAAAGGCTAAGCGGAATATTGTTCTTAAGTGATTGCTTATGCATTAGCTTATAATTACCAATGTTTTCTCTTACACCATCGTACATGGTATCAATTTCTCTTTGTGTGAAAGAAAGATCAAACAGTTTTGCTGCAGAGAGCAGGTCGGCTTTGGTAATACTGTCTTGCGAAAGTGAGGTAATGTAGAGAAAAGCAAAGACAGGCAATAGTATTTTTCGCATGGTGTTTTGGTTTGTTGAAAGATAACAACAAATCAAAACAGTTGGTTGTATTTAGATTTTGCGTTTCAGATAATCCGTATAATCGGGAAGGTTTTTTTCATACTCTTCATGCATGAAGGGCGAGGTCATTAAAAAATCGGCGGTAGCTCTGTCGCAAGCCATGGGTATATTCCAGGCAACGCCTAAACGAAGCAATGCTTTTACATCGCTATCATGCGGTTGTGCTTCCATAGGATCCCAAAAAAAGATCAATACATCAATCTCTCCCTCTGCAATCATACTGCCTATTTGCTGATCTCCGCCTAAAGGGCCGCTCAATAATTTTTTCACCGGGCGGTCTAAAGATTCTTCTAAGAATTTTCCTGTTGTTCCGGTGGCAAATAATTCGTGCTTGGCTAAAGTGGTTTTGTTAAAAATAGCCCAATCTATAAGATCTTGCTTTTTATGGTCGTGAGCCACCAATGCTATACGCTTTCTTTTGCCTATCACTTGTGTTGTTGCCATTACTTTTAGATTGATACAAAAAAAGAAAATAATGTAACCTTGGCAGAATTAAAACTTGATTACAAGGAATAAAGAGAAGCCGCTACCACGACCGGTATTTCTGCCAGAAACATCCTGAAAAATGCTACCAAAAAGCTGCGTGGTTTCACCGAGTTTTCTGCCAACGCCGGCTGTCATTCTAAAATATCCAAAATCTCTGTTCACACCATCGGTGCTACTTGAATTTTGATAGTTGCTGGTAGAGTTAACTGCATTCAGGTTACCATATATTTTCCAGTTCTCATCTATCCCAACACCGAAAGTGCCATCAAAAAATATTTGTGTTGGGCCCATTGCAGAAAAATATTGCCTCAGGCCTGCAGACACATCAAAATAACAGTTCTTAATAAAATTAGGAGCATTCCCGGCATATCCTAATTTAGCTTCGGCACCCAAAGCTCCAAATCCAACATAAGGCGCAGTTACTCCGTTTAAACTGCTGGGAGTGTTACTGCTATTTTGATACAGCGGTATTATAATGCCTCCGCTAATGGAAAAATGTTTATCAATATCGTTCTGCGCCGGATAAAAGCTAAGTCCCATTGTTACGTCGCCCAGGCTTGCTTTCTGGTTAAGCAGGTTTGTTTCTGAGTAAGTTTGTACAACTACCGGTACATTAAAATAAAATTCAGTGTTCCTGCTAATACCATAGGTACCATAAAGCCCAAAGTAATTTGATGAAAACCTGCCGTTATTGGCATAGGGGGTAAACAGTTTAGAACTGTTCCAATACCCGCTTGCAGAATAATAATTATAAGTAGGCGAAAGCATCCAATGCCCCTGACCCAATGGGAACCCTGCTTTTGCTTTTGGTAATAAAAACAATACAAAAAAAAGGCCTAATAACCCCTTGCTCAACATATTTTTCATTAGTACAGAATTAAAAAACTTTAAAACACGCCTCTAAACCAAACCTGCTCCATTACTTTAAACGAATAATCCATCTCATTATTATTGCACTCAGGGCAAACATAGATATCTCTTCTTCCAACAGCAAGTTTATTTAAAAAATGATAAATACATTTTGCAGGAGATGCCGGATTTCTCAGATTGGCACCCATTAAAAAATTACATTTTATCTGGGATGCAAAGTTTACAGGATCGAAATAAGACCAGGTTCTTTCAAAATCATCCCTGGTGGTTTTGTTTGCAGGATTGATGATAAAATCTCTTATCACATTTACCGGCCAATCGGTAAAATTATTTTTTTCGTCTGCTGCCATTAATAAATTAAACAAATCAAAATTTTGGGGTGCAATCAGTTCCAGTCCCTTTACTTTGCCACTCAATGCTACTGCCGCAACAGCCATAGGCGCTCCCTGGCCAATGCCTACCACTACAATTTTAGAAGTATCTATTCTAAGATCGCTGCTCTTGTATAAAAAATCTATACCACGCAAGCAATCAAGGTATACCCCTTTGCCTATAAACTTATTTTTATTGTTGGCGTTTTTGGTAATATAATCGTCTTTTTTTAACCTCAGGTTATCTTCTGCGCTATTGCCAAAACCCCGCACATCTATAGAGAAAATTGCCTTGTCTTTAAATTTTTCCGGATAGGTGGGTTCATTTAAATCTCCCAGTTTATACAGTACAGGATATTTTCCGCGGCCTTTGGGCACAGTTAGCCAGCCTCTAATGGTGATATTATCTACAGACAAGTATTCTACCGAGTATACCTCTGTATAATTATCTGCAAGATCGTTACGCCTGTTAACAGTAAAGGAAGGGTAGGTGTTGTACAAAGATCTTTTTGCATCTTCCCAATAAGCACTAAAATCATCAGGCCGGGCATTATCGGTAAAAGCAATGATCTCCGGATCGTAGCAAAAGAAATTACTAAGTGTATCCTTGTAATAAAATGTTTGTGTGGCAAGGCTTATCTCATAACAACCCGGCTGCAGTTTGTATTTTTCTATCGTAATCTCCCTTTCAAAACTACCCCCCTGATTAATAGCAAAACCACCTGCATCGTGAAATATAGAACGGCCGCTATCGTTTCTAACATCAAACAAATAATTACCTCTCTGAATATCTTTTACTTCATTTTTAAATTTGATATTGTAATTGATTACTTTGTCTGAACTATGAAAAATACCGTCTTTCTGCAACGGCTTCATTTTAATAGTAAGCGGATTTTTAGTTTGTGCCTCAGAAAAAAAAACAGCAAACATTGCCATAACAGGCAATACAAAAAGTTTACTCCTTATGAATAAGCAGGATGCGGGCACGAATTGATTTTTTTTATTAACGCAAATTTCAGGAAGAAATTATATACTATAACCGGCAGGTTATTTTTTAACAACTTAAAATTTGAAAATGGTTGAAAGGGAAGCTCCGGTACTTTGACCCGTATTCTTTCCAGTTAAAAAAGAATATATATTGAAATATAAAGAAGCATTAGGATTAATTCTGTAACTAAAATTAATTCCCCCTTTAACATAAGTAAAATCCCTGTTTAGCTGCAAGTCTATTGCATTAAAAGATTTATCGTTGCTAAAAGATTTCAACCATTCTACCTGAAAATTCATCCCTGTTCTGTACCCTGTTGGGAAGCCGAACAAACCGCTGGCAAATACCTGTGTAGGCCCCAGGTATGTATTGTATCTTCTGCCTCCAAACTGAAGGTCATAATAAGTATTCTTCCAGCCAGATTTACTATAACCTGAAAAATTGAATTTGCCTTCTACTCCAGACTCTGCATAGCCAATATAAGGTTTAAGGTTATTGGTGTACATGGGTGCTATTAATGCAACACTTATCGATACATATTTTGAATAGTCGAAGTGTTCTATGTAATACGTCATCCCAACATTCAAGTCTCCAAAACCTGAATTGGCCTGTGCCAAATTTGTTTCCCTGTAAGCATTAGAAACAAAAGGAAGTGAAACAAAAATGTCTACTTTTCTGGTTAAGCCATACCCGAAATAAGTGCTGAAAAAATTAGAAGTAAACCTTCCGTTGTTACTGAATTCTTTTAATGTTCCTGTACTGTCCCAGGCTTTATTGGTAGTACCATATATGTAACTTACCACCACCACATGCCTGAATTTGCCAATAGGAAATCCCGCATAGGCATGCGCATATAGCAATGTGCCTGTTATAAACATTATAATATGTAGGGCCGTTTTTTTCATGATGATTTAAGGAACCCGTAATTGCTCCCTTATCCATAGATCCTCAAACATAAAGTATGCAAAATCCATTTCATGGTCTTTATACGGATTTACTTTTATTTCTTTAATCTTTGAAGCTACCTGATTGTATACAGAGAAAATTGATTGTGGCGGAACAAATTTATCTCTCAACGCTACCCCCATTAATAAAGGGCATTTGATCTTTTGAGAAAAATTCTGCACATCAAAATAATCCCACATATTCAGCAGGTCGTCTAACGCCAGCCGGTTTCGGCTGTCGCTGGTATAATTAATAAAGTCTTTTAGCGGAAAGGTTTGTTTTCCCTGCCAGGATTGAAATTGAAACTCACTTCGTAAATTGGAGAATAGGGGAAACTCTACAGCACAAGCTTTCACTCTGTCATCAAAAGCCGCTACTGCTAAAGCAAGGGTTGCCCCCTGGCTTCCGCCATTAACGCATATTTTGTTTATGTTAATCCCTAACTCGGGATGAGTATATAAAAAATCAAACCCCCTTAAACAATCCATATAAGCACCCCGGTAAATATAACGGTACTTATTATTTATGTTGTAGAGCATATACTTATCGTCTGACAAATGCACATTATCGGCGCTATTGCCTACACCCCGTATGTTAAGCCTAAATACTGCAAAGTCTCTTCTTACAGCAATATCTGGTTGTAATTCTATTCCATAACCAGGCATTAAATACACCACCGGATAATGTTTTTTTTCACGAGGTACTGTAAGCCACCCCCTAATGGTAGCATTTCCCAATGATTTAAATTCTACCAGGTAGGTTTTCATATGCTTGGTAGTAAGTTCCGGTATTTCCGTAACCTTATAATTGGGATTGATCTGTTCTAACTCGTTCCTTGCCTGTGCCCAAAAAGCATCAAAGTCTTTTGGTTTTTTTATAGGTGCATATATTTTTTCAGGATTAATACCAATCATATAGATCAAAGTATCGCCGTAATAATCCAGGTCTAACACCATGGATATTTTATAAAAGCCCGTTGGCAATTTGCCCGGACCAAAAGCAACCTTTGTTGTAATGGTTTGATTGCGTTGAAAAGAAAGGTCGTATGTAAGGGTCATTAACTTCTTTCCGTTAGTATTATCCTGCACCGTAACCACCATATTGCCTTTCTGCCCTTCGTCTTTATGCATATTCTTCAATTCAACAAAAAAACCAGGATCATCCTGATCTAAATAAATACAATCCTGTTTAAAAGGTGTTACGGTGTACTTAAGGTCTACAGGTTCAACCCGTATTTCTTTTACTTCCTTTTTTTCTTCTTTGTTATCCAGCTTTTCTTTTTGCTGCCTTTTAAATTGTTCCGGAATATTTACGTTCTGGGTAGGTTGATTGGATGTGTGTTGCGCAAATGTATGGATACTGGCCACCAGCAATGCCGGTATGGCTATAGATGATAGCAATATCCTGTTCGTAATTTGTTTTCTTTTTGCAAACAAAACCATCGGGCTTACGGATTATAATGTAATAACGCAGAAAACAGATTTCTATTTTGTTCGTTACGGTATTCTTAAAGATGCAGAGAGGCCAATACCTGCACCCTGCCCTGTATTTACCCCCCAAACAATTATATTTCCGGAGAGGTAAAGAGAAAAAGTTCTAGTAATTCTTCTTCCATAAGTGGCTGTGGCATTAATAGAAGTAAAATTTTTAACCACACTGGGGTTTAATAAGCTGAACTGTTTGTTGATACTGAAAGAGCTTACGCCGCCTATGGAACCAATCAACTGGTTAAATTTATCAATCGAAGAGCCAATTGTGGCGGTATAAGAAAATTGGCTGGGGCCATCGCTGGCAAAATATTGTTTGTACCCGGCATCAAAAATCAAGTAGCCTGATTTTAAAAATTTTGGCAGTATGGAATAATTAAAATTTATCATGGCGCCCAAACTCTGATACCCGAGTAATAATTTTTCATCGGCATTACTGTACAATGGTATAATACCTAGGAATTGTACGGAGAATGATTTGGTATAATCTGTATTTTCTTTATGAAAAGTAACCCCTACCTGTACATCTCCAAAGCCAGCCCTTTCATAAACCGTTCCTGATGAGATAGATTTTTGTGTAAGAAAAGGAATAGATACACTAAAATCTGCACGGCGTTTAAGGCCGTAGGTATAACTGAGGGATACGAACCCTGAGGAAAAATAATCGTTAGGCCCACCAATATTTTGAAGCTTTCCCTGCCCGTCGAAATACTTGGCAGACCTGAACCAATCGTAAGTAAGTGCTGTAAGGCTGCGCCCTTTACCAATGGGCCAACCTGCATAAGATTGCATTACAGCAGAAATAAGCAATATGGTAATACCAATTTTTTTCATCTTGCATATTCATGTTTGGTAACAAGTTTTTCCAGCATCCAGATATTTCTAAACTTGCCATGATGAATGTTCACTTCATGGGCTTTATCTGGAAAAACATATATCTCACTTCCACTCTTCGCTTTCGCATTTAATTTATTGTACATAGAAAAAATGGTAACCGGCGGGGCCAGGTTATCTAAAGAACCAACGCCAACCAATACCGGGCATTGTACGTTTGATGCAAAATTTTGGGGATCGAAGTAATCCAATACAGCGATGATATTATCTATATGCACATTAGGCTTGTATTTTACATATTCAATAAACCTGCTGAATGGCCAAGAGACCGATCTGCCTTTTGTATTAATTTCGTAAGTAGTATGCATATCGCAATAAATGGGATTATCGGCAACACAGCACGACACTCTGTTATCCAATCCACATAATGCAATGGCCAACGCAGCACCCTGGCTACCGCCCCCTACAGCTATACGAGACACATCTAAACCCATATAAGCATGAGAGGAAATAAAATCTACTGCACGTATACAATCCATATACGCACCGCGATAAATGTATTTATTCTTATCCTGTATGTTATACAGGTTATATTCTGTATTCTTTGGATCGATCCTTTCTGTGCTCGGATGAATGCCTCTTATATTGAGTGCGAAAATGGCAAACTCATCAGGCAACTGCGGTTTAAGTTCTACCCTGTAACCTGGTAAGGCTAACAGTACCGGATAGTTTTTTTTAAGCTTGGGAACGGTTAGCCATCCGTAAACTTTAACCGTATCCAGCGACTGCATTTCTACAAGGTACACATCATGTGCATAGTCAGATTTTTCATTACTCCTGGTTACAACATAAGCAGGAGGCACTTTCGCCAATTCCTGTTTTGTTTTATCCCAAAAAGCATCAAAGTCGGCTGGTTTGTGAAGAGGGGTGTTAATCCGTTCAGGCTGGTATGCACAAACGTTTCTTACAGTATCTTCATAATAATCTATGTTGATCATTGCCGTAAACTCGTAAAAGCCGGGTTCAGTAACCGGCAATTCAACAGGTAAACTAACCGAAGCCATTTTACCAATGTTCAGATTTGCTGTTCCTTTTGCAATAAACTGGTGCTTGGCGTCTGTTAAGATATAAGAAAATGTGCCCGACTGTTTCTCTTTGTACGTACTTTCTATTTTAACCGTATACCGTGGTTTTGTTTTTCTGAATACAGCATCTTTTGTTCCGGGTATAATTTTAAACGTTACATTTTCTTCTTTTGCTGTAATTGGTTTATTTGAAACAAACGCATTACTACTTTGTTGCTGTGCAATAAAGAAAGTACACAATAATATTTTAAAAATAGTTGAATGCATAGGCTGCATTGCTTAGAGTATATTTCATTCTTCTATACTGCGTTTTTCCCCTCCAGAAAAGAAGATCTTCTTATCCATTCATTTACCGGATGTTCAATCAGTTTATATAGAATAATAGATACAATATTGAGTATTATAAATACTATGGCTGTTGATATAACATTACCATTTATATTGTCTGGAAACCAATCCCACCCTTTATCGTACAACCAGTTGTATAGTTTATCTATTTCGCCCTGTGCCCAACTATTAGATGCGTGTGCAATAAAACCAATATGTACCAGGTAAAATATATACGAGCTTTTACCCAATAACTGCATCGTTGGTGTAGAAAGAAATTTTTTAAAAAGACTGTGTTCATTAATTAAGCCATAAAACAATAAGGCTACACCACATGGTAAAATAACATTATTGCTTATAATACCTATAGGGTGATACTGGCCAAAAGGATATTCCTTAGACAATGGTAAAGAAGCCATTATGCCAATTGCTGTACAAGCAAGCAAAAAACCACCGATGGTATAAACAGGAAATGCAAACTTTTTAATTTTCTCTGAATGCAACAAGCATATTCTTGCAACAGCAATACCTATGAAAAACTCTATACACCTTCCTGTGAATGTGTACAGGAACATAAATGTAAAATTTCCATAAAAACCATAAAAAGAAAGATTTCTAAAAATAAGAACCAGTATAATCCCGGTTAACAGCAATACGCCAGGTATTTTCCAGAGATTGTTTTTATTCTTTTTAATTTTTATAAAAAAGAAGGGGGCTAAAAAATAAAAACATTCTTCTACGGTTAAAGTCCACCCCTGACTTAATCCGGTAAATTTCAAATCATCGAACAATCCTCTTATAAAAAAAATATTGAGTATTATTAATAAGAGATGATAGGGAAAATTATTGTAAACCGTATTATCGTTTAACCAATAAGCTACTGCAAATGTGGCCACTGTAATCAGAAAATACATGGGGTAAATACGTGCTATCCGATTTTTAATGTACCGCCTGTACCAGTTAGAAGAAATTTCGCAGTTTTCGTAATAACGAAGTGCAATTAAAAAACCACTGAGTACAAAAAAAATAGCAACCCCTGTATGAAATTCATTGAATATCCTGAAAATAGGCCTCGGATAATCTAATTGGTTGGCATGGTGAAAAAAAACCATGAAAGCGGCAATAGCTCTTATCCCTGTTAAAGGCGGAATATAGGTTTTTGCATTCATTAACAATCTTATATACGGTTAGCAAGGCACCAAAAAGGTCTTTATCGAAGATAAGGCAGAATACCCTATATAAATACCCCTTAAAGAAAGGAGAATCAACTCAATACAAAAAGCCATCCTGTTTTTAAACAAGATGGCTTTTACTTACTAATCTGTATCCAAAAAAATGTTTACTCTTCTTTAGGGGTATTGCCGGCAGTTTGCATACTGATAACCTTGGCCCTTATTTTTTGTTCAATTTCTCCGGCCAATTCGGGGTTATCGTGTAACAATTGCTTTACAGCATCTCTTCCCTGCCCTAATTTATTACTATCGTAACTGAACCAGCTTCCGCTTTTTTGTACAATACCCAGTTCTACCCCCATATCAATAATTTCGCCCAGCTTGCTGATACCCTCTCCGAAAATGATGTCGAATTCTGACTGACGAAAGGGAGGGGCCACTTTATTTTTCACCACTTTTACTTTTACCCTGTTACCAATGGCTTCATCTCCATCTTTTATTTGAGAAATGCGGCGTATATCTAACCGTACAGATGCGTAGAATTTAAGCGCATTACCGCCTGTAGTTGTTTCAGGGTTACCGAACATTACCCCTATTTTTTCGCGTAGCTGATTAATAAAAATGCAAACTGTATTGGTTTTATTAATGGTTGCAGTTAGTTTTCTGAGAGCTTGGCTCATTAAGCGTGCCTGTAATCCCATTTTACTGTCTCCCATTTCTCCTTCCAGTTCGCCTTTAGGCACCAAAGCCGCAACAGAATCTATCACTACAACATCCAAGGCGCCTGAAAGAATAAGACGGTCTGCTATTTCTAAAGCCTGCTCTCCGTAGTCTGGTTGAGAGATCAGGAGATTATCTACATCAACCCCTAATTTCTGAGCATAAGTACTATCAAAAGCGTGTTCCGCATCTATAATTGCGCAAATACCTCCTTTTTTCTGAGCCTCGGCAATAATATGTGTGGCAATGGTTGTTTTACCAGAGCTTTCAGGGCCATAGATCTCTATAATCCTGCCTTTGGGTACACCGCCAACACCTAAAGCTATATCTAACCCGATAGATCCGGTGCTAACCACTTCCATTTCCCGTTCAGCTTTCTCATTCATCATCATCACACTTCCTTTGCCAAAATCCTTATCTATCTTGTCTATGGTTAACTTAAGCGCTTTCAGTTTGTCTGCATTGCTCATAACGAATGTATTTTAAAGTATTTCAAATTTAATGCGGGTATAAAAGTAGGTGAAATTAAATTATAAACACTAATTTTTTTAGCATTTAAGCTAAAATTTTAGGCAATAGTGTTTTCTGCGCTGTTATGCTAAAAACCGGCAAGCACTGTCTCGTCTGCTTTTTGGCTGATAGCCGGGTGATGCAGGATTAACGCTTCTTTGCCTGGTTGAAGGAAAGTTCTAACCGGCCATGGTTAAAAAATGGATGCGAAGCTGCATGAGATTTGATTTATTGTACAAATTTGTTATATTATTCAGGTTTCTGAAAGAGCCTGTAACTAACGAGTTTGCAGCATGATAAATAAATAAACAAGCGGACGGGCAAATCTTTATCGGGCAATGGTGTATGTTATGTAGAACACAGGCATGTGTATATTAACCGCAATAATTTTCAGCATTTTTTAATCACGAGGTTATTGTTATTTCATTGATTAACCGATAAAAACAGGCGATTCCACCATTCTCTATGTTCGGTAAAAGTAAGCTGCAAATTCTAAGTATATTCACACCCTCTATTAAAAACTGGCAAATATCCGCACATGCAGAAACTTACTTTTTTATCAGCTACTTTATTGTTTGCATTTCTTGGATGCAAAAGCAAAAACGAAGAAAAAGCAGCACCTGTAAAATCAGCCCAGCAGAACGCTGCACTGGTTGATGTACTGGTGGCCCAACCAAAATCCATCTCCAGCAGGGTAGAAACAAATGGAACCGTTGTTGCCAATGAATATGTTGAATTGCATCCGGAAATTAACGGCAGGCTCACTTATTTAAACGTACCCGAAGGAGCTTATGTTACACAAGGCACTGTTATAGCAAAAGTGTACGATGCAGATCTTAGGGCGCAACTGGATAAATCAAAAGTACAATTAGACCTTGCAGAAAAAAATGAAGAGCGCCTGAGAAAATTATTATCGGTAAGTGGTGTAAACCAATCTGATTACGATAATGCATTGAGTGCAGTGAACGGATATAAGGCCGATATTCAGTATACAGAATCTATTCTGGTAAAAACTGTTATTAAAGCACCATTCAGTGGTGTTTTGGGATTAAGGCAGGTGAGCCCGGGCGCTTACATTACACCCGCCAATATTATAGCCACTTTACAACAGGTAGATAAAGTAAAAATAGATTTTGTAATCCCCGAAAAATATACCAGCCTGATTGTAAAAGGCAAGAAGGTGACAATTTTATTAGATCAGTTAAAGCAAACCAAAGCATTGGCAACCATTATTGCTACGGAGCCTCAGATAAATCAAAACACACGCAATTTAAAAGTACGGGCCATTCTGGATAATGTAAAAATTAATCCGGGTGCTTTCGTAAAAGTGGTCTTAGATGCAAACACAGATAATAAAGCCATACTCGTACCTACGGGTTCTATTATTCCGGACGATAAAGACAAACAGCTAATAGTGGTAAAAAATGGCAAAGCAAAGTTTATAACGGTAGAAACCGGGGTTAGGGAAGCGGGTTTTGTAGAGGTAACATCCGGAGTAAATCCGGGCGATTCGGTGGTTGTAAGCGGTGTATTATTTGCCAGGCCCAACAGTCTCGTAAAAATAAAAGCAGTAAAAACCTTAGATCAATTAGCTAATTAACCTCTGATATCCATTTTATGAATATTTCCGAACTCTCGTTAAAAAGGCCGGTACTCGCAACAGTAATGAACTTATTGCTTATTTTATTCGGAGCAGTAGGTTACACGTTTCTGGCTGTTAGAGATTACCCCGCTATTGATCCGCCGGTAATTTCAGTAAATACAAGCTATACCGGTGCCAATCCGGATATTATTGAAACACAAATTACAGAGCCTTTAGAGAAACAAATAAATGGCATCCCCGGAATTAGAACAATCAGTTCCAGCAGCTCTCTGGGATCAAGCTTTATTACCATTGAGTTTAATTTAGGGGTAGACCTGGAAGCTGCCGCTTCAGATGTTAGAGACAAGGTAGGCCAGGCTTTGCGTTCTTTACCACAAGATATAGATGCACCGCCAGTTGTATCAAAAGCAGATGCTAACAGTGATCCCATCATTGTTATTGCTGTTCAAAGCCGCACCAAAAGTCTATTAGAACTGAGTGATTATGCAGAGAATGTATTACAACAACAGTTTCAAACCATTAAAGATGTAAGTTCTGTAGGGATATTTGGCCAGAAAAGGTACGCCATGCGCATTTGGCTGAACCCTGATAAAATGAATGCATATAATATCGCTTTCACCGATATACGTACTGCATTAAACAGTGAAAACATAGAGCTTCCTCCCGGAAAAATTTATGGAAATAGCACAGAATTAACCATAAGGGCCTTGGGCCGCTTTACAAACGAACAGCAATTCAAAGACCTTATTATTAAACAAAACGCTTCCGGTATCGTACGCTTAAACGATATTGCCAGGGTAGAGCTGGGACCGGAACAATTAGAACAGGCCTGGAAACTAAACGGCTTGTATGCAGTAGGCCTTGCCATTATTCCTCAGCCCGGCGCCAATAATATTGAGATTGCAGATGCTTTTTTTAAAAAACTGGACATTATTACCAAAGCCAACAAATCAGATATACAAACAACGGTAGTAATAGACAATACGGCCACTATACGTAAATCATTGTCAGAGGTAAAAGAAACACTCATTATTGCATTTGGGTTGGTGGTACTGGTAATTTTCCTTTTCTTCAGAAACTGGCTTATTGCCATCAGGCCGTTAATAGATATTCCCATCTCTTTAATCGCCACATTCTTCATTATGTATTTGGCAGGGTTTTCTATTAATATCTTAACCTTGTTAGGCATTGTGCTCGCAACGGGATTGGTGGTAGACGATGGTATTGTTGTTACAGAAAATATTTTTAGAAAAATGGAAGAAGGCCTGCCTTTACGCAAAGCAGCATTGGAAGGCAGTAAAGAAATATTTTTTGCAGTTATCTCTACCTCTATTACGCTTGCAGTAGTATTTCTGCCCGTAATCTTCCTGGAAGGATTTGTGGGAAGATTATTCCGCGAATTTGGTGTTACACTTGCCGCTGCGGTATTAATCTCTGCCTTTGTATCGCTAACCATTACACCGGTACTAAACGTATACCTAACATCTAAACATGCGCAGGAAGGCTGGTTTTACAGGATTACCGAACCCTTCTTCACAGGAATGGAAAGTGGTTATAAAACCCTTTTGCAAAAATTCATGAAAATACGATGGGCCGCCTGGTTAATTGTTGTTGCCTGCGTAGGCATCATTGTTTTTGTAATGAAAAATTTACAGAGCGAACTGGCACCCCTGGAAGATAAAAGCACTATCCGCTTTACAGTTACGGCTCCTGAAGGCACAAGTTATCCGTACATGCAAAAACTAACTGATAAAATAGCCAATTTCTTATACGATTCTGTTCCTGAAAGAGATTATGTAATGGCCAGAACACCGGCCGGAAATGGCTCATCCATGAACGGTTCTCAGCCAAGAATTCAATTAATAGATCCCAAAGAAAGAACCAGGTCGCAGGGCGAAATCGCAAGCGAACTGCAAAAGAAAATGTCAAGATTTAATGATGCCAGAATTTTTGCCATTCAGGAACAAACCATTTCGGTGGGCTTGAGTTCGAGAGGATCTTTGCCTGTTCAGTTTATCCTGCAAAACCAGGACCTCAATAAACTGAAAGACATCATTCCTAAATTTTTAGACGAAGCCAGAAAGGATAAAACCTTTGCCAATGTAGATGTGAACCTGAAATTTAATAAACCGGAAATAAGGCTAACAGTAGATCGTATAAAACTAAAAGATCTGGGGCTTTCTACGCAAGATGCTATTTCGGCCATACAAGCAGCCTATAGCGGCGGAAGGCTTGCTTATTTTATCATGAACGGGTATCAATATCAGGTAATAGCCCAGGTTGACAGGGATTATAGAGACATTCCTAACGATATTAAAAATCTGTATGTAAAGAACAGTAATGGAGATAATATTCCATTAGACGCAGTTGTACATTTAGAAGAAGGAAGCAATCCGTCTCAACTGTACCATTTTAACAGGTATAAGGCTGCAACCATCTCAGCCTCTCTTGCCGATGGTAAAACCATTGGAGATGGTATCAATGCCATGCAGAAAATTGCAGACAAATTATTAGATCAAAGCTTTCAAACATCCTTAAGCGGCCCTTCCAGGGATTATGCAGAAAGCTCCTCCAATATTTTATTTGCATTCGGCCTCGCCCTTATATTAATTTACTTAGTATTATCTGCCCAGTTCGAAAGTTTCTTAGACCCTTTCACCATCATGATCACGGTTCCGCTGGCATTGGCCGGTGCGTTATTAAGTTTATATGTTTTTAAACAAACACTCAATATTTTTTCTGAGATTGGTATGATTATGTTAATCGGGTTGGTAACCAAAAACGGTATTTTAATTGTTGAATTTGCCAACCAGAAAAGAGAACATGGATTACCTAAACTGGAAGCAGTTGTGGAAGCTGCCACACAAAGACTGCGGCCAATTTTAATGACCAGTTTGGCAACCTCTTTAGGTGCTTTGCCTATTGCTTTAAGCCTAGGTGCAGCCTCTACCAGCCGTATTCCATTGGGTATTGTAGTAGTAGGCGGTATCTTATTTTCTCTTATTTTAACCTTATTTGTAATACCGGCAGTTTACACTTTTATCTCGGGTAAACACAAGGCCAAAGAATTACATGTTACAGAATAAATTCAAAAGATCCCGCCCTAAGGGCGGGATCTTTTTCTGATATACATCATGCTTTTAATGCTGCTTAGTTTATAATTTCGATGCGCAAAAAAGAATCTTATAGCTCATGCAACAACAAAGCCATTCCATTGCTAACATTAGGAGAGATTATAAATTACAAACACTTTCCGAAGAAGAAGTGGCAGTAAGCCCTTTTCTTCAATTCTCAAAATGGTGGAATGAAGCTGTAGAAAGCCATATTGATGAGGTAAATGCCATGACACTGGCAACTGTAGATTCAGCCGGTAACCCGCATGCCAGAATTGTATTGTTAAAAGACTATGATGAAAACGGTTTTGTGTTTTTCACCAACTACAATAGCAATAAAGGCAAAGAAATGGAAAATAACCCTAATGTTTCTCTCGTTTTTTTCTGGAAAGAACTGGAAAGGCAGGTGAGAATTGAAGGAAGTGTTACCAAGATTGCTGCTGCAAAAAGCGATGAATATTTTTTTTCAAGGCCGGCGGGCAGCAGGATAGGAGCATGGGCCTCTCCGCAAAGTTCCGTAATTACCAGCAGGAAGGTTATTGAAGACAATTTTTTAATTACCGAACAAAAATTTGGCAGCGAACAAATTCCACGCCCCGAGCACTGGGGAGGTTATATTGTGGCTCCTGATTGTTTTGAGTTTTGGCAGGGCCGCAGCAGCAGGCTACACGATAGAATAAGGTATAAAAGCTCTATTAATGGTTCCTGGAAAGTTGAGCGATTAGCTCCTTAAAAAAAATACTGGTAAAATTATATTATGAAAAGATTTTTGCCCTAATTTGGCAAACGCAAATAAAAAAGGTCCACTGTAGAAACAGCCGACCTCTAACGATTGCTTGCCATATGAAAAAAAGTTCTGTCTTTGTTGGTTACAGCCTCTTAGACTGAATTTCTCGAATTTTAGGCCTCTACGATTTCCGCCATACTTCTCTAACGATTGCTTGCCTAAACGTTGTTTTATTTCAACGATGTAAAAATAGCCCGCCTTTGTTATTTGCAGAAAACAACTTATCGTTAATTCTATTATGCCTAAAGTGTTGTAGAATTATTAAAACCCTTGCTGGCAAAGCATTGTAGAAAAAAAAACCTAAGATGTCCAACCGTTTTTCAGACAGTTTATTTCAATTGATCCATTCGCTTGAAAAGTCGGAAAAACGCCATTTTAAACTCTACATTAAAAGAAGTTCTGCAAAAGAAGATCTTAAAATGGTGCAGCTATTTGATGTTTTAGATAAAATGCAGGAGTATGACGAGGCTTCCCTCTTTAAAAAAATACCCACTATCACCCGCCCCCAGTTGGCCAATCTAAAAAATCATCTTTATAAACAATTATTGGCAAGCCTTCGATTATTAAAATCAACCAATAATATAGACTTGCAGTTAACTGAAAATTTAGATTATGCACGCCTTCTGTACAATAAAGGGCTTAAGCTACAAGCTTTAAAAATATTGGAAAAAACCAAAGAGCTGGCAAAAACACACCAAAAATTCAATTTTCTGGTTCCGGTACTTTCTTTAGAAAAGAAAATTGAAACACTTCATATTACCCGTAGCACCACTGATAAAACCGAACAAATTACCAGTGAAGCCTTGTATATAAGCGGGCATGTATTCAGGGTAACCAAGCTTTCTAACCTTGCATTGTTATTATACCGTTGGTATGTGATTCATGGGCACGCAAGAAATGAACACGACGAAAAAGATGTAAAGGTTTATTTTAAAAACCAGTTACCAGAAGATGTTCACCTCGCAGATAGTTTTTATGAAAAAATGTACTTGTTTCAAAGCTATTGCTGGTATGCGTTTATACGTCAGGATTTCTTAATGTACTATCGTTATTCTCAGAAATGGGTAGATGTTTTTGTTGAACACCCTTTAATGAAACTGGTAGAAACAGGGCACTATATTAAAGGAATGCATACTTTATTGAATGCGCATTTTGACTTGCGCAATTTTTCTGAATTTGATAGAACACTGAAAGATTTTGAGGCTTTTGAAAAAACAGATATGGCCAGGATGCATGACAATTTCAGAACACATACTTCCATTTATATCAACAGTGCTAAAATAAATGGCTATATAATGAAGGGAACTTTTAAAGAAGGTGTGGCCCTCATACCTTTTATAGAAGAAAAGCTTGAAGAATACGGTTTGTATGTTGACAGGCATCGTATTCTCGTATTCAACTATAAGTTTGCCACTTTACATTTTGGTAATGGAGATTATGGCAAGGCTATTGATTATTTACTAAAAATCATTAATGGGCCGTTAGACCTACGGATAGATCTTCAATGTTATGCCCGGCTGCTGCATTTAATGTCGCATTACGAACTCGGTAATTTTGATTTAATTGAGTCGCTTACAAAATCTGTTTATCGTTTTATGAGCAAAATGAAAAACCTTACAGTAGTGGAAGAAGAAATGTTTCGTTTTGTAAAAAGCTCTTTCGGGCTTTCTTTAAAACAGTTAAAACCCGAACTTGAAAAATTCCTGAATGATGTAAAACACCTGGAAAAAAACAGGTTTGAAACAAGAGCTTTTGCTTATTTAGACATTATTTCATGGCTGGAGAGTAAAGTGCACGAAAAACCATTGAGTACCATTATCCATAACAAATATTTACAAAGCAAAAGAAAATGAAAATGTGCTCTTTAGCATTAATATACCACCAGCACTCATTCCCCCTTTTTTGCAACCATTGTTAAAATAGTAGCCACCCCGGCTATTTCGTTGCTATCATCAAAAATCTCAACAAACCATTTTACAATTCCTTTATCAATATCGGTAATTTCTCTTTTTTCCTGCTCCAGTTTTTCTTTACAGGTAAACCGAACGTATATCTCCGTACCGTGATAAACAGGTTTTGTAAATCTTAATTCATCAATACCATAGTTCAGCAGAACAGGATTTTTCTTGTAACTGTCTACAAATAATCCCGCAGCAATGCTCATGATCAAATATCCATGTGCCACCTGTTTATCAAACATAGTCCCGTTAAAATCGGTAGCGGCAATATGCGCATAAAAATGATCACCGCTTAAATCGGCAAATCGATTAATATCTTCTGCAGTGATCAATCTTTTTTCTGTAATCAGCTGATCACCTATTTCTAATTCTTCAAAATATTTTTCGAATGGATGTATAGCCGTTTGTCTTCCGGCAGCATTAGGCTGGTAAACATTCGTAATAGCAGTTAACATTGTTGGAGATCCTTGCAATGCTACTCTTTGCATGTAGTGTTTTACACCTCGTACCCCCCCCATTTCTTCTCCGCCGCCTGCTCTTCCGGGGCCCCCGTGCACCAGCAATGGCAGTGGGCTTCCATGGCCTGTGTTTTCTTTAGCGCATTCATTATTCAGTACCAATATTCGCCCATGATAAGTTCCTGCACCCAATACATATTGTTTAGCAATAGAACTGCTGGCAGTAACAATAGTAGAAACGAGAGACCCTTTGCCCAATTTGGATAAAGCAATGGCCTCATCTATATTCCCATAGGGCATTAACGTAGATACCGGCCCAAAAGCTTCTATTTCGTGCGCTTCCTTTGCAGACCAGGGGTTATTGTTCATTAATAACAAAGGGCTTATAAAAGCACCTTTGCCTGCATCTGCATCTGTTACCGCAACATCATTCAGGCTACCATAAATTATATGAGAAGAGGCCAGCAGTTTTTGAACCTGCTCTCTTACTTCTTTTCGCTGTGCTTCGCCGGCCAGGCAGCCCATTCTAACTTTCTCACTTAAAGGATTTCCTATAATTGTTTGCGCCAACGCCTTTTGTAAGGCTATTTGCACTTGTTCTATCTTGTTTTCCGGAACAAAAATCCGCCTGACGCCGGTGCAGCGCTGGCCGCATTTCAACGTCATTTCCTTTCTCACTTCTTTAATAAACAAATCCCATTCAGGCATAGAAGGCTCTACATCTGTTCCCAATACAATACAGTTTAAAGAATCTGCCTCCATGGTAAAAGAAACGTTTTCTTCCAAAATCTTTTTAGTAGACTTAAGCAATAACCCTGTTGATGCACTACCGGTAAACGTAATTACATCCTGCATGGTAACATGGTTTAACAAGTCTCCGGCACTGCCGCAAACCAACTGCAATGCTCCCTTGGGAAGGATTCCGGAGGCAATAATTTCTTTTACAACTGCTTCTGTTAAATAAGAAGTAACTGTTGCCGGTTTTACCAGCGCCGGCATACCTGCCAGTAAGTTAACAGCAATTTTCTCTAACATACCCCAAACAGGGAAGTTAAAGGCGTTAATATGTACAGCCACTCCTTCTTTTGCAATTAACAGGTGTTGCCCCATAAAACTATTTTGCTTGCCCAGTATATGTGGCTCTCCATCAAGGCAAAAAGAGTCGTTAGAAAATTTTCTACGCAGGGAAGCGTAAGAGAACAAGTTGCCAATACCCCCTTCAATATCTACCCAGCTATCTGCCTTGGTGGCGCCTGTTTGGTAGCTAA
This sequence comes from Sphingobacteriia bacterium, assembly GCA_017304675.1. GTDB lineage: Bacteria > Bacteroidota > Bacteroidia > Chitinophagales > Chitinophagaceae > CW01. The sequence continues at coordinate 663,014 of JAFKLS010000017.1, read as the reverse complement.
TTGTATAAAATTTATGGAGATGATTTCTTAAATGAAGTGCCAGGGCTTTTAGCATAAGCCCTCTTTCATGAAAACTCATTCGCCGCAAAGAAGGATTTCCTATTCTACGGCCATATTCTAAGGCAGCGGCAAAATCAATACCCCCGGTAGAAGTTGTTGCTATCGGCTCTGCCGTAACAGCATTAAATAAAACCTGACCCCGACCTTCGCCGGCAATCCATTGCCCACTAACATAATTTTCTAACTGATACATAACAATCGTTCAATGCGGTAAAGCTAACAATTGTTAGGGTTGAAAAAAAATAAGCATGTTTTATTATAAAATTCAGAAAACCTGTTGGTTAACAGCATAAAAAAACCGCCAGTAAAATAACACTGACGGCATAGCAGTTGGTTTTGTGAGTGATATCACAAGGTTAAGACAAACGTTTGTTTATTTCGCTGCACAAAGCAGAAAAAATTTCTTCAACGCTTCCTTCGCCTTTAATTGTTTTTACTTTATTGAACCTGGCATAATAATCTGCCACAACGGTTGTTTTCCTTTTATATTCTACAATCCTTGCCCTGATCACAGATTCATTCGTATCGTCAGACCTGCCACTGGTTAATCCCCTGTTCAATAACCTCTTCACCAATTCTTCTTCGCCAACTTCCAATGCCAGAACAACACCTATTTCACTCTTTTTAAGCTTTAGCAGGCTATCCAGTGCTTCACTCTGCGCTTCTGTACGGGGAAAGCCGTCAAATAAAAAGCCTTTGGCATTAGCGTTGGCATCTAAAGCGGAACTGATCATGCCAATCACAACCTCGTCAGGTACCAGCTGTCCTTTATCCATCAAAGATTTGGCTTCCAGCCCCAAAGGAGTTTGGGCATCAATTTCGCTACGCAATAAATTGCCTGTACTTAAATGTACCAGCCCATATTTTTCAATTAATTTCTCACTTTGGGTACCCTTTCCACTACCCGGAGGGCCAAAAAGAATAATGTTGAACATGTTAGTTGCTTGCCTTAATAAAGAACAAATATAAGGGCTCGCCTTTAAAAAAATTTAACAATTCGTCAGGTTTACTGTTGTAAATAATTATTGCATTAACTTTTTACTAAGAAACCCGATTAATCATTTGTTCGTAACTTATTTAAACAATATTAGCGGTTATGCATTTAAGAAAATTATCTTGGGCCTGGTGTTGTATTTTAGTAACACTGGCAATAGCATGTAATGGCCAATCGAATACAAATAATAAACCTACAGGTATGAACACAGAAAAAAACAATCCTGTTTATTCCAGAACAGACAGCAGTAAAGTAGTTATGAAAGAAGAAGACTGGAAAAAAATATTAAGCCCTGAAGTTTTTCATATTGCCCGGGAGAAAGGAACTGAAAGACCCTGGAGCAGCAAATTTGAAAACTTTAAAGAAGTGGGAACCTATTACTGTGCTGTTTGTGGAAACCCCTTATTTAAAAGCGATACTAAATTTGAGAGCGGCTGTGGCTGGCCAAGTTTTTACGAGCCTGTTTCTAAAAGTTCTATCATTTATTTACCCGATGATAGTTATGGTATGCGCAGAACAGAGGTAGAATGCGGGAGATGTAAAAGCCATTTAGGCCATGTGTTTGACGATGGCCCACCGCCAACAGGTTTACGCTATTGTATTAATGGGGTAATACTGGATTTTGAAAAAGCCAAAGAAGCACAAAAGAAGTATGATGATAATAAAAAAGGATAAGGAAGCAAATGCTTCCTTATTATTTTGCCTTAACAAGGGCTAACATTTGTTAGCATTACTTTACTTTTGCAGCCTAATTCAAACATGTATGAGTCATTCTCCCCTCAGTCATTTAGCCGAAACATTAATAGGTAGTGAAATTGTAAAACTAGGTAACGCTATCAGTGAGCGCATCAGAAACGGGGAAACGATCTATAATTACACTATCGGAGATTTTGATCCGAATATTTTTCCCATACCGCAAGAACTGGAAACATTAATTATAGAAGCTTATAAAAAACACTATACCAATTACCCTGCAGCAGATGGTATACTTGAACTTCGTAAAGCTGTAAGCCATTTTATACAGGAAAGGGAAGGGCTGCATTACGAGACAAATGAAATACAAATAGCTTCAGGCGGAAGGCCCCTTATTTACACCATCTTTAAAGCAATAGTTGACAAGGATGATAAAGTTATTTATGCCACTCCATCCTGGAACAATAATCACTATGCACATTTAACTGATGGGCAACACTGTGTAATTGAATGTTCTGTAGAAAATAATTTCATGCCTACGGCTGCAGATATAGCACAGCATGCTAGCGGTGCAACGCTTATTTGTTTGTGTACTCCGCAAAACCCAACAGGCACTACGCTTTCGCAAGAGGCATTGGAAGATATCTGCGATTTAATTCTTGAAGAGAACAAAAAAAGAACCCCTGGGCAGAAAAAGCTATACTTGTTGTTTGATCAAATGTACTGGACATTAACCTTTGGTAATACGGTTCATGTAAACCCTGTCTCGCTCAGGCCTGCAATGAAAGAGTATACCATTTTTGTAGATGGTATCTCTAAAGCTTTTGCCGCAACAGGAGTAAGGGTGGGTTGGTCTTTAGGCCCTGCCAACGTAATTGCAAAAATGAAAGCCATTCTCAGCCATATAGGGGCGTGGGCACCAATGGCAGAACAAAAAGCAGTGGCAGCCTACTTAACCGATAAAGATGCGATAGATAAATACCTTGTGCAGTTTAAAAAAGAAATAGAAAAACGCTTACACCTGTTTTATGAAGGATTTATAGCATTAAAAAAGAAAGGATATAATGTAGATGCAGTTGCACCACAGGCTGCTATTTATCTTACAATTAAAATAGACCTTAAAGGAAAGCAAACAGTCAGCGGCAAATTATTATGTACACAAGGCGATGTAACTGATTTTATTTTAAGCGAAGCAAAGCTGGCCATTGTTCCTTTTTTAGCTTTTGGAGGAGACCAACAAAACCCATGGTACCGGTTAAGTGTTGGCACCAGCCGAATAGAAGACATTAATGCAATGTTTATACAGTTGGAAAAAGCATTGGCAAATTTACAATAACAAATGAGCGGCTATGGCCGCTCATTTGTTTTATATATTGCTTACAAAATGTTTCAGTTTTTATTGAAGATAAAAACAAAAGGTTTTTGTTTTTCGGCCGTAATCTTTTTCTCAATCTTTTGTTTTTTTGTGATGATCTTCCCTTTATTAATATCAATTATTTCATGGGCCAGGCAAAAATTTGAAATGTTCTCCAATTCAAATAATATCTGGTTAAGGCGTTGAAGTTCTAATTCAACCTCCAGCTCGTTGTAGTCTGCATTTTTTGTAAGCATCAGCAAGTCTCTGCTTCTGTTCATATATTATATTTATAGGGGGATGTACAGTTATTATACAGGCTTTCTAACAGGGCACATGCATTGTTTCTGAGATTTTGTTTTAGCAAAAATTCCGCACGAACTCAATACCGATACTGAATATACAAATATTAATAATATATACAAACTATTTTTCCTGCTACAGTTTATCATACTGAAATAAAAATAATAGTTTAATTTGTAAAAAGCTTCCCCGTGCAAATCCCAGCATCAAATTTAACAGCACCTAAAATACTTATAGCCCCGTTAGATTGGGGACTGGGGCATGCAACCAGGTGTATCCCAATCATTAGAACATTAAAACAAAAAAACTGTGAAATTGTTATTGCTGCAAGCGGCATTAACGAAATTTTATTAAAAAAGGAATTTCCCGATAGTGTTTTTTTACCCTTGGAAGGTTACCAAATACATTATTCGAAATACAGATGGGGACTGGCTTTCAAGTTATTAATCCAGCTAAAAACGCTTAAAAGAAAGATTGAAAAAGAGCATGTATGGTTACAGGCTGTTATTGAACAATATAAAATTGATGTAGTGATAAGTGATAACCGGTTTGGTCTGTTCACTTCTAAGATTCCCTGTATTTTTATAACGCATCAATTACAAATAGTCACTCCCTTTGGCCTGTTGGAAAGATTGATTCAAAAAATAAATTACCATTACATCAATCAATATACAACTTGCTGGATACCCGATAATGCTTCGGGTCAGAACCTTGCCGGAAGGTTATCTCATCCATCAGTCATCCCCGGTATTCCCTTGCAGTATATAGGACCCCTGGTTCGTTTTCCCAAACCCATGCCTGTAAGTATTGAATTTGATGTATGTATAGTGCTTTCCGGCCCCGAGCCCCAAAGAACTATTTTGGAGAATATCTTACTAAAGCAAGTGGTCTCTGTTCATAAAAAAGTAGTGCTGGTAAGAGGGTTACCGGGCAAAGAAGAAATAATAGCAGCCCCATTCAATACAATCATTCATAATTATCTTACTGAAACAGAATTATTGAACATAATTGTACGAAGCAATCTTGTTATATGCAGGAGCGGATATACTACAGTTATGGAAATGATGTATCTGCAAAAAAAAACCATCCTCATTCCTACGCCGGGGCAAACAGAACAGGAGTACCTTGCCGAACATTTGAGCAAACAAAATTTTTGCGTAACTTATTTACAGCATCAATTTGTTTTTAGCAAAGCCGTAGAGCAGGCGCTAAGTTTTAATTATATTTTTCCAGATATGCAAGGAAATACCCTGAACAAAACTGTTGCAGATTTTCTATCTGCTTTAGGCTGATCATTTATTTACTTTGCAACATGAATCATAAAGCAAAAGCACATATTGCAGTGCTATTGGCAAACTTTTTTTTCGGAACGGCCGTAGTGGCGGTTAAGCATATTACGCCTTCTTTAATGCAACCACTTGCATTGAATTTTATGCGCATATGCGGAGCATTGATCTTGTTTTGGGTTTTATTCGCATTTAACCCCTCAAAACCTTCTATTGAAAAAAAAGATGCGCCATTATTTTTAATCTGTGCCATTAGCGGTGTGGTAATTAATCAAATATTATTTGTAAAAGGAACTTCATTAACCAGCCCAATTCATGCTTCATTGTTATCATTGGCAACCCCTATTGCCATTACGCTTATCTCCCTCTTTTTCTTAAAAGAAAAACCGGGTGTTTTAAAATACACGGGTTTATTCCTTGGCATTAGCGGTGCTGCATTGTTGATTGTTTTCAGGAATATGGATACAGATAAAAGCAGCAGCTTAACAGGCGATACATTTGTATTGCTTAACGCTACCTCTTACGCTTCTTACCTGATACTGGTAAAACCTTTAATGGAAAAATATGCTCCCACGCATGTAATACGTTGGGTTTTTTTATTTGGAGCCGTATTCATTATTCCGTTAGGCTGGAATGATTTTAACCATATTAATTGGGCAAGCTTTAACTGGACACACTGGTTATCGCTTGGCTTTATTGTTATTGGCGCTACTTTTTTCGCTTACCTGTTTATTGTATATGGTATTGCACATTTGGGCTCTTCTGTTGTTGGCTCTTATATTTATACACAACCTTTTTTTGCTACTATAAGCGCTATTATTTTATTTAACGAACACCTTAATCTTATTAAAATAATTGCCGCCTGCTTAATTTTCAGCGGCGTGTACCTTGTAAACAGGAAAAAGAAATTATCCGTTCCCGAAGGATTGGAAAGCATTGATGGTTAAACTGCTTTAGGATAATCGAAAAACCAAAATGTTTTTGCCGAGTTGTTGAATTGTTGCCAGCTATTCACTTCCGCAGTTACTGCAAATACGCCGCAGGTTGGCATGTTATCTATTTGTGTTGGAGTAAGGTTATTAACGAATTCCGTTATACCCGGGTTATGGGAAAAGAGTGCAACCGTTTTCCAGTCATTATTCAACTGAGACACTACTTCGTTAAAAGCAGTTACCTGTGCATGATACAATGCAGGTACTTTAACGATTTCACTTTCACCAAGGCCATATGCTTCTGCAAAATAGGTTGCAGTTGTGAGTGCCCTGTTGGCGGTACTGCTTACAAAAGCATCGATGGAAATATTTCTTTTTATTAATCTTCCGGCCATTACAGGAGCATCTCTGTGCCCACGTTCATTTAAAGGCCTGTCGAAATCCTTTATCCCTGAAAAATCCCAACTGCTCTTAGCATGGCGTATAATGATTAGAGACCTCACATTAATATCCTCTTACGTTTTTTCCTTCAATATAATTTAGAAATGCCTTATTGCAAACCTTATTACCACCTGGTGTAGGATAATTACCCGTAAAATACCAATCGCCTTTATTAGTGGGGCAGCTATCGTGCAAGTCTTCAATGGTTTGATAGATTACTTCTACAGGAATATCAATCTCCGCCGGTGTAATAAGTTGTGCAATTTTTGCTGAAACTTCTTCGGGTGTAAAAGATTTATAAATCTGGCGAACCACATTTTCAGTATGCAGTTGATTGTTCCGCTGAAGTTCCTTTATTTTTTCATGCACATCTGTTATTATGTGTTCCATCCCTTTTTCTTTCAATAATTCTATTGCAGCTTTAAATGCAATAAAGTCGCCCATCTTACTCATATCAATTCCATAACAATCGGGATAGCGTATTTGCGGGGCAGAGGAAACGATAATAATTTTCTTGGGGTGTAACCTTGCCAGCATTCTGATGATACTTTCTTTTAAGGTAGTGCCCCTTACAATAGAATCATCAATTACCACTAATGTATCTTCCTGTTTCCTAACAGTGCCGTAAGTAATATCATATACGTGCTGCACCATTTCGTTTCGGTTGGCATCTTCGGTAATAAATGTTCTCAGCTTAACATCTTTAATAGCAATTTTTTCCTGCCTTATTTTTCTGTTCACCATTTCTTCCAACTTCTCTGCAGAAAGATCTCCGTTCCAACTTAATATTCGCTCTACTTTTATCTTATTCAAATACTCTTCCATTCCTTTCACGAGGCCAAAGAAAGCAACCTCTGCTGTATTGGGAATGTAAGAGAAAATGGTATTTTTTAAATCGTAGTTAATATGTTCTAAAACTGTTTTACTCAAATGATGGCCTAAAGCAATTCTTTCCCTATAAATTTTTTCGTCACTGCCCCGGCTGAAATAAATTCTCTCAAAAGAACAGGCCCTTCTTTCTTTGGGTTCCACTACCTGCTCTATTATGTAATTACCGAATTCGTTTACAATTAATGCATGGGCAGGCATCAGTTCCAACACTTCGTTCTCTCCTACATTAAAAGTGGTTCTAATAGCAGCTCTTTCGCTGGCAGCAACTATTACTTCTTCATCAATATAATAATAAGCAGGCCGTATTCCGTGAGCATCACGCATTACAAAACTTGTTCCATTGCCTACTAATCCACCTACCGTAAATCCGCCATCGAAAAGCGGAACAGATTTCTTTAATACGTTCAGCAGGTTGGCATTGTTGGGCCTTTGCTCATCTTCTTTTGCTAAGAAATGATGCACCGTTTCCATCATGGCCGCTAAATCGCTTTGTTTTTGAAATTCACCGGGATCAATATTCAACAGGTCGTATAACTCATCCGTATTTACCAAATTAAAGTTTCCTGCCAAAGCCAGGTTTCTGCCAGGCTGTGTTTCTCTTTTAATAAACGGATGGCAAAATTCTACATTGTTTTTTCCCTGGGTACCATAACGTAAATGGCCAAGCAATAATTCTCCCAGCATTGGTAAATGGCCTTTCATTAAGCCGGGATGTTGCTTTATGGTATTTTGATATTTTTCTAATTCTTTTACCTCTTCGCCAATCTTAAAGAAAATATCTGCTATGGGTTGCGGGGCATTACTGCGTATTCTGTGCAAGAAAGGGTATCCCGGTTCTACATTCAGCTTTACTGCAGCTACTCCTGCACCATCCTGGCCACGGTTATGTTGTTTTTCCATTAACAGGTATAATTTGTTTAACCCGTATAGTACCGTTCCATATTTCTGCAGATAATAAGAAAAAGGCTTTCTCAATCTAATGTAGGCTAGGCCACATTCGTGTTTAATAGCGTCGCTCATGAGTGGTTAAAAAGAAAGTGGCGAAGTTACAACTCCGCCACATTTTATAAAGTTAATTATTGCTTTCCCTGTTTTTAGCTACCGCTTCTGCCAGCCATAAAAAATCTGTTACAAAAACATGTATATTTTTTAAAAAACTTTCTTCTACCAATTTTGCGTCTTCGGTAAACTTCTTATCTACAAAAGGCGTTACCAATAATTGCGGAGAAGCGAAACCAAATAAAGCAGGTACCAATAACAGTAATTGTTGGGTGCTGCGCATACCCCCCATTGCTCCTGTTGAAGCCGCCGCAAGGCCAAAGGCTTTTTTGGTTTGTTTGGGAAAATGATCAAAGAGGTTTTGCAATGCCGGTGAATAGCTACCGTTATACTCCGGTGTTACCACCACAAAAGCATCAGCAGCAAACATTCTTTCAGCAAGCGGTTTAAACTGGTTGGGTGTTTTTTCTATGGAAGAAAACACGTTCTGTAATAAACCCAGTTCCCAATCCCTAACATCAATCAACCCAACGGTATGTTTTGAATGTTCCTGCAGGTATTGTTTTAAAAATTTTGCCAGCCTAATGGTTATACTGTCTTGCCTAGGGCTTCCCGAAATCACTTCTATATTCATGTTGTTCGTTTCTTTGGTAACAAAAATCCTTAAAAGTATTGATATACTTTATGCCTGTTTAATCATTTGAACTGATAAATGTAGTTTTACATCATCACTTACCACAATACCGCCAGCTTCAGTTGTGGCACTCCATTGTAAACCGAATTCTTTCCTGTTAATCTTTCCGCCAATTTCAAACCCGGCTTTTACCTGTCCCCAGGGATCCGTCATGGTTCCACCATATTCCACGGCTAATTCAACAGATTTAGTAATATCTCTAATGGTTAAATCGCCTGTTAATGCATACTCGGCATCATTCAATTTTTTAAAAGAAGTGGAAGTGAATGATAAGGTGGGGAATTTTTCGGCAGCGAAGAAATCTTCACTTTTTAAATGCCCGTCTCTTTGCTCGTTGTTTGTGTTAATACTGTTCACCTCTGCCGTAAAAGAGATCTTTGCGTCTGAAAAATCATCGGCAGATGATTCCATAGTTGCGTCAAATGCTTTAAAATTACCGGTTACATTGGTAATCATCAGGTGTTTTACTTTAAAAGTAATTTCGCTGTGTGCTGCGTCAATTTTGTAAGTTGCCATAATTGTGAGTTTTATAGATTTAAATATTTAATTTACCTGTTTGTTATTCTTCTATGAGAACACCCATTTTTCCCAGTTGATAATCTCTAAAGGCCTGCATGATCTCAGTTTGATTATTCATCACAAAGGGGCCATGGGCAGCAATAGGCTCCTGCATAGGTTCTCCGCTTCCTACAAAAAATAAGGTTTCTTCGTTAGCTGTAATGGAAAAATTTTCGCCATCTTTATTAAATAGTGCCATTTGTTTAGCATTTGTCTGATCCTTTCCGTTGATGGTAATGCTTCCTTCCAATACATAGAGAATAGTTTGGTAGGCAGAAGGGAAACTGAATTCAAATTGCCCTCCTTTTTTAGCCTCGCCCATAATGGTTGTAACTTTTGTAAAAGTTGGAATAATTCCTTTAACCCCATTAAGTTCACCGGATGGTACACGCAATGTTATTAGACCGTCAGGCGATACAACGGTTGGTGTTTGCGCTGCTGTAGCAGGATAATAGTGTGGTTGATCCATTTTATGAGCAGCCGGTGTATTTACCCATACCTGCAATAACTCCTGTACACCGCCTATTTCAAAAATATCTGCCGGTACTCTTTCGCTATGAATGATGCCCATACCTGCATGGATCCATTGTGTACCCCCTGCATATACAACATGATTGTTTCCCCTGCTATCACGATGGTGTACCCCTCCTTTATAAATAAAACTGATGGCACTAAACCCACGATGCGGGTGAGGGCCTACACCTTGTTGCGGAATAGGCACTTGTTTATCTGCAACCGCTATACCATGATGGAACAAAAGGAATGGATTCTCAAATTGCTCTGCCGGTAATAATTCCTGAACTTTTATAGTGCCAACGTTGGTTGCATGACCATTAATGATTTGTTTAACTGTTTTCATATTTCCTCCGTTTTACTGAAGAACCATTGGTACTTCTATTAATAAAAACTCTGTATCACTATCTGCGTTTATAGTTAATTCGGCTGTATCGGTAATGCCCAGCCCATCTCTTTCGTTTAAAGATTCGCCATTCACGGTAATGTTTCCTTTCATCACAAAAACATAAACACCATTATCTCCGGCTTTTTTTAAAGTATATGTTGAGCTTACTCCTTTTTGAAAATTGCCAAGCGTAAACCAGGCATCCTGGTTAATATACAAAGCGTTCGTATCGTCTGGTGCTACTACTGTAACTAATTTGTTCAACCTGTTTTCCGGCTGAAAGGTTTTTTGTTCGTAGCGGGGTGGTATATTTCTTTTTTTGGGCAATACCCATATCTGCAGAAATTTTACTTCTTTATTGTCGTTGGCATTTTTTTCACTATGCTGTATACCTGTACCTGCACTCATTATTTGTACATCTCCTTGTTTAATGATCTCGTGCCTGCCGGTAGAATCCTGGTGTTCTAAGTCGCCAGACAATGGAATAGATACTATTTCCATATTATCGTGAGGATGCCTGCCAAAACCCATAGAAGCGGCTACAGTGTCATCGTTCAATACCCGTAAAGCCCCAAAATGAATTCGGCTCTCATTGTAATACCCCGCAAAACTGAAAGTATGGTAAGAGTTTAACCAACCATGATTAGCATGGCCTCTGGTGTTGGCTTTATGTAAAATCGTTTTCATATTGACTCCTTTTTATATTTATTTAAGTGTTTAAACCGAATTACATGTATATACATGTTTTTGAGAAAATTTTTTTTATTCCTCTCCTTCCCTCAATTTTTCCAATAATGTATTCAATGCGTAAGCCTCCTGGCTGGTAATGGCAATACATTCATCAAACACCTTATCTAACCTGGGCGTTGTTACTTCCAGCATATGTATACCAGCCTGTGTTAAACTCATCATGGTTTGCCTTGCATCTATCTCGCCCTGGCACCTCTTCACCAGCTTCTTTACCACCAAGCGGTCTATGATTCTTGGTACATTTGAATTTTTTTCTATCATCCTTTCTGCAATGTCTCTTACGCACATTTGTTCGGGATGTTTCCCTTTTAAAATCCTCAACACATTGTATTGTTCATGTGTTAAGCCAAATTCTTTTAATTCTGCACTGCCCATTGTTTTTAACCACCATGCAGTGTACAGAATGTTTAATCCTGCTTTATGCACTTCACTTTTAAATTTTGTACTTTGTATGGCTGTTTCTAATTTCACAACACAAATATACATGTATGTACATGTAATTTCCAAATTTATTTTTACTCCATTAAAAAAGGCCTCGCAATGAGGCCTTTACATTATTTATTTGCAGCATATTTTAACCATAGGTTCAGGCTGGGGCAGCCCGCAAATTGCTTATCTATGGCAATATAGTATGAGGGTAGGTGTTCGTTAAACCAATTTTCCAATTGCTTTTGTTTTTTCTCCTCCAGGGCACGTTGAGCTATTTTATTATAATCGTCTTTAAAATTCTCTCTATGTGGCTGTGTTTTGGTTTTTAAATAAACAAGGCGCACCATTTTTCTTCCTCTTTGTTCATCTGTAAATACCTGTGGTTTAGAATATTCCCCTGGTTTTAACTCTTTAATCAGTGGAACAAGGTCTTTATCAGGCAATTGATCAATTGTAATATAGGTAGACCCATTCATTGCCTGTATAGAACCTCCATTATATTTAGCACTTTCATCATCGCTGAACTTGCTTACCGCCTCTCCGAAACTAATCTGTTTTGCAAGCAACAGGTTTCTTACAGAATCTAATTTATCAATGGCAATTTTAATTTCGCCATCTGTTACAGGAGGTACTTTTAAAATATGCCTAACCACGGCATCGTCTCCTGCCCGGCTAATCATATAAATAATATGATACCCGAATTTTGATTTAATTACCGGCGATACCTGCCCTTCTTTTAAGCGAAAGGCTCCTGCAAGAAATGCTGCATCAATTACGCCTTTATCATTTCTGTTAATGGCTAAAGTGCCTCCCTGGTTTTCTGTTCCTTTATCGTCTGAATATAATTTTGCGAGCTGCTCAAATCTTTTTCCGCCACTTTCCACCTGCCGCTTATAATCATATAGCTGCTTTACCACATACTCTTCCACATCTTTATTGGCTTTGGGTTGAACGGATATTTGGCTGATCTCTATTTCCGTTTCGTAAAAAGGCAGGCTGTCTTTCGGTATCTTGTCCCAATATATTTTTGCTTCTGTAGGTGTAATCTTAATACTTTCTACGATTTTATTACGCATTTGGTCTGCCAGCTTTCTCTCTTTAAATATCTGGCGAAAAGATTCTTTAATCTGGTATACTGTTTGCCCTGCAATTTCTTCCAGTGCATCTTTTGATCCGTATTCCCTGATAAATCCTCTTATCTGGTTATCCAATGCTGCTTCAATTTCATCTTCGCTAACATTCAGCGAATCTTTTTCTGCCTGTAGCATTAGTGCTTTTTGAATCAGTTGGCCCTGCATAAAGGCACATTCCGGATTGTTGGGCAATTCCTGACCCTGACGTTTGTAATCTGAAATGGCATTATTAATATCTGATTGAAGAATTACCTTATCACCCACCTGGCCTACTATTTTATCTGCTATTACTTTTTTGGTTTGGGCAGAAAGCGCAAGATGTACGGCGAATAACGAAAAGAATACGATCAATTTCTTCATAAAACTTTGTTCAATTATCTCAAAAGTAAAATTTAGAGGCGATGTTACTGTTTATTGCTTTTTGTTTTAACAAAACATAAAATGGTTCACAAGTTATTCTTCATGGCTGATGAATTTTCCATGATACCACCTGTGAACCATTGAGTGTATTTAAATTATAATGTTCTTTTGATCTCTTCTTCCTCAAAAGCAACCAAAGTATCTCCCTGTTGTATGTCTGAGAAGTTTTTAACGGTTAAGCCACACTCCATATTGCTCGGAACTTCTTTTACATCGTCTTTATATCGTTTCAGACTGCCCAGCTCTGCGAAGCCGCCTTCTGTTCTCGGATACAGCAATATACCGTCTCTGAATACACGTATCTTGGCATCGCGTTTAATTTTTCCATCCACCACATAACATCCTGCAACAGTAGCTTTATCAAATTTATACACTTCTCTAATCTCAACGGTAGCCACTTCTTTCTCCTGAATCTTAGGCTCCAACATACCTTCCATGGCGCTCTTAATTTCCTCAATAGCGTTGTAAATAATGGAGTACATTTTAATTTCAACACCTTCGGATTGAGCCAGCCTATTTGCCTGAACAGAAGGGCGTACATTAAACCCTATTAAAATTGCATCTGACGCTGTAGCCAGCAATACATCACTTTCAGATATCTGGCCAACGCCTTTATGCACCACTCTTACCACAATTTCTTGGGTAGACAGTTTTTGTAAAGAATCGCTCAATGCTTCTACAGAACCATCCACATCACCTTTAATAATAATGTTCAGTTCTTTGAAGTTTCCGAGAGCCAAACGGCGGCCAATTTCATCCAGCGTAATATGTTTCTTCGCTCTTAATCCCTGCTCACGTAAGATTTGTGCTCTCTTCAACGCAATTTCTTTTGCCTCTGCTTCGTCTGCATATACTTTAAATTTCTCGCCTGCCTGAGGTGCACCATTCAATCCTAAAATAACCACAGGGGTTGATGGAGGCGCTTCTTCCACACGTTGATTTCTTTCATTAAACATGGCTTTTACACGACCGAAATATTGGCCGCTCACAATCAGGTCACCTTGCTTTAAGGTTCCGTTTTGTACCAAAATGGTAGCCACATAACCACGCCCCTTATCTAAAGAAGCTTCTATTATGGTACCGGTAGCTTCCTTATCAGGATTAGCTTTCACATCTAATAGCTCCGCTTCCAATAAAATTTTATCCAGCAGTAAATCTACATTCAATCCTTTTTTAGCACTTAATTCTTGCGACTGGTATTTACCGCCCCATTCTTCTACCAGCAAATTCATTTGAGATAATTGCTCGTATATTTTCTGAGGGTTAGCGCCATCTTTATCAATTTTATTAATTGCAAAGATCATAGGAACACCTGCCGCCTGGGCATGGCTTATTGCCTCTTTTGTTTGAGGCATTACTGCATCATCGGCCGCTACTACAATAACAGCAATATCAGTAACTTTCGCACCACGGGCACGCATAGCTGTAAAGGCTTCGTGGCCCGGTGTATCTAAGAAGGTAATATGTTTACCTGAAGGCAATTGTACTTCATATGCTCCAATGTGCTGGGTAATACCGCCGGCTTCTCCTGCAACCACATTGGCATTTCTTATATAATCCAGCAAAGAGGTTTTACCATGGTCTACGTGGCCCATTATGGTTACGATAGGAGGTCGTCCTGTTAAGTTTTCATCGCTATCCGCTTCATCTGTTTCTTCTTCTTCCACTTCATCAATTCCTGCAAATTCAACCTCGTAACCAAACTCACTGGCAACCAGTTCTATTACTTCAGCATCTAATCGCTGGTTAATAGATACCATTATACCCAGGCTCATACATTTACTGATGATATCAGTAAAGTTTACATCCATTAAATTGGCTAACTCACTTACAGTAACAAATTCAGTTACCTGAAGTTTATTATCCTGTTCCATTTCATTCATTGCTTCGGCAGCCTCTTCTCTTTTCGCCTTTCTGTACTTGGCTTTTAAGCTCTTACCTCTGCCGCCGGCACCAGCCAGCTTGGCCTGCGTTTCTTTAATCTTATCCTGAATTTCTTTTGCGTCGATTTCTTTTTCCTCTCTTTTATGAGGTTGATGATGGTTACCTCGGTTAAAACCACCACCACGCTGCTGGTTACCACCGCCACGGTTAAATCCTCCGCCCTGATGTCCCCCACCTCTATTTTGATTGTTGCCACCACCACGGTTGAACCCGCCACCCTGTTGATTACCGCCAGGCCTGTTTTGGCCTTGGCCCTGCTGATTATTATTGTCTTTTCTGAAATCTACGTGCTGAATATTGCCGCCCTGCTTTTTATCAACCGGTATTCTCTTACGTTTCCTTTGTTCTTCTCTTGCAACAGGTTTAGGCCTTGTATCGCTATCTACCGGAAGGGTTATTTTTCCAAGTATTTTCGGGCCGCTCAATTTTTCCACTTCTATATTCTCAATAACCGGGGCTTCTCCTGATGGAGGTTCAGTTACCGGGGCGGCCGGTATAGTTGCAGTTGGAGCAGATGGCTGTATTACTATTGCCTCTGCAGGCGTAACTTTTTCCGCTTCTTTTTCTTTTTGAGGCTCCTGCTGTTGTGGGATGCTAACAGCTTCTTCTTTGTGTTCTTTAACATCAGGTATGGCCACAACAGGAGGTTGCACAGTGGTTTCAGCAGGCATTTCTTCTGCTGATTCTTCTTCTTTTTTCTTTACAGATTTTTTAGGGCGTGTAGAAGAGTCTATTGCACTTAAATCTATTTTATCAATAATCTTGGGCCCTTCTATTTCTGGTGCTTCTACTTTTACTACCGGAGAAACCGTTTCATTCTCTGGTTCTTCTTCTGCCACTTCAACCGGTTTAACCGGGTTTTCCACAACTACTGGCGCCTCCGGCTCTGCTATTACAGGTTTAGGTTCTTCTTTTGTAATTGGTGCCGGTGCAGAAGTTTTTTTATCTTCTTTTTTGAAAACGATTTCTTCCTCGTCTTTCTTTTTACGTTCTATATTGCTTCCTTTAGGAATTTCAACCTGGTCGGCCTTGTTTTTGGCAACTTTGTCGCTTTGAAACTCTGCCTGCAAAGCATAGTACATTTCTTCTGTAAGCTTTGCAGTAGGCTTCAGATCATCTTTTTTAAATCCTTTCTTTGCCAAAAAATCTATGATGGTTTCTTGCCCAACATTAAATTCTTTAGCCGCTGCTAACAACCTTGGTAATTTGAGTTCTGACATATTTTTTTTATGAACGATTTGCGTTGATTAATTGTTTAGCCAATCGTTTTATTGATTTTTAATGAATGGGCCTTACGCCTCTTTTTCAAATTCTTCTTTTAAGATCCTGATCACGTCTGCAATAGTTTCTTTTTCCAGGTCTGTTCTTCTTTCCAGTTCATCCGGAGTAAGTTTTAATACGCTTCTGGCAGTATCGCAACCAACACGTTTAAATTCGTCAATGATCCATGCATCAATTTCATCACTGAATTCATCCAGGTCAATATCAAATTCATCTGTTTGTTCTTCGTCTTCTCTGAATACGTCTATTTCATAGCCGGTAAGTTCGCAGGCCAATTTAATATTCACTCCTCTGCGGCCAATTGCCAGAGAAACCTGATCTGCCTTAAGATAAACATCTGCCTGTTTTTTCTCTGTGTCCAGGTTCATGTAACTAATCTTGGCCGGTGTTAGAGAACGTTGAATAAGTAACTGAATATTGGTGGTAAAGTTAATTACATCAATATTTTCATTTTTTAATTCTCTCACTATGCCGTGTATACGGCTTCCTTTCATACCCACACAGGCGCCAACCGGGTCAATCCTGTCGTCATAACTCTCAACCGCGACTTTTGCTCTTTCTCCGGGTTCTCTTACAATTTTCTTAATGGCAATCAGGCCATCGAATATTTCAGGAACTTCTATTTCCAGTAATTTGGCAAGGAAGCTTGGACTTGTTCTAGACAAAATGATTACCGGTGTGTTGTTTTTCATGTCAACCCTTTCAACCACTGCCCGGGTATTTTCTCCTTTTTTAAAGTAATCCTGTGGAATTTGTTCTGATTTGGGAAGAATAAGTTCATTGCCTTCTTCATCCAGCAAGAGCACTTCTTTTTTCCAAACCTGGTATACTTCTGCACTGATGATTTCGCCAATTCTGTCGGCATATTTTTTTACCAGCACGTTTTTCTTCAGGTCGCTAATACGGCTTGCCAGTGTTTGTTTGGCGGCAAGAATGGCACGACGGCCAAAATCCAACATATCAACTTCTTCATATAATTCTTCGCCTACTTCAAAATCCGGTTCTATTTTAACGGCATCGGAATAAGCAACTTCGGCAAGGGGGTCGTTAACTTCACCGTCTTCAACAATCATTCTTCGGCGGATGATTTCCAGATCTCCTTTCTCGGCATTTACAATCACATCAAAATTTTCATCACTACCGTATTTTTTGCGTAACAATGTTTTAAATACATCTTCCACCACCTTCATCATGGTTGGACGATCTAAATTTTCAGCATCTTTAAAATCCTGAAACGCATCAATTAAGTTAATACTTGCCATACAATTTACAATTTTCAATGTACGATAGCGATTGATGGAACAATCTTATTCGTAGCTGTTTTAAAATTTTACCTGAACTGTTGTTGTTTTTATGTTTGAAAATGGAATTACCAGTTGCTGTGTTACTGCTTTTTTCCCTTTGCCGGATATGTGTTCTATAATAATATCCGATTCTGCAACGGCTGTTAATTTTCCTTCTTTTTTACTTCCGTCCTGAAAAACAATCTCTACTGAACGACCGATGTTTTTCTTATACTGCCTTTCATTTTTTAACGGCTCATCTACTCCCGGAGAAGACACTTCCAAACTGAATTCTCCTTCAGGATACCAACCTTTTTCTTCTATCATTTTATACAGTTTGCGATTGAACTGTACACACTTATCAATCGCAAGGCCATTATCTCCATCCAGATAAATCTTTATATTATTGGTGGGTTTTATACGAATGCTGATACAGAAATATTCTGTTTCTGTTTGCAGCATTTCGTTCACCAGTTGCTCAATCTGTTGAATTTGTGTTTCTGTTGACATATCTATAAAGCAGAAGGGAACGGTAGCCGTTCCCTTCTTTCGTTTCATTTCCGTTGCAAATGTATGGGAATATGATATTATGTTCCAAAATTTTTCAGATGCAATAATACTTGTGCCGGCACGTCTTTCAATAAGTCTATTTTAACAAGCTTAATAAAACAAGCTGATTATCTTTGATGCCTTATGTTTATTAAATTAATTTTTTGGGGGTTGCTGGCATATTTCATCTATAAATTCCTGTTTGAGCTGGTATTGCCGGTAAGCAAAGCTGCTTCTCAAATGAAAAGCAAAGTTAGCCAAATGCAGCAGCAAATGCAGGAGCAGCAACAATTTCAACAAAGCCAGCAACAACAAACAACCGCCAAGGATAAAGAACCGCATACCAAGGCTGGCGATTATATAGATTTTGAAGAGATAAAAAATTAAAGACCCAGGGTAAGAACGGTTTGAGGCGGTAATAATAAAATGGTTTGCAATCCAACTTTTTTGGCCCCTTCAATATTTCCTTCCGTATCGTCTATAAAAAGGGTTTCTGCCGGATTTAATTGCTGTTCGTTTAAAATAAATCTGAATGCAGCTTCATCTGGTTTACGAAGTCCCATTTCATGCGAATAATATGCTTTAATAAAGTAAGAATTGAAGCCTTTGCCAGCAAATTGCCGGTTAAATGTGTTCATAAAATGATCATAATGAATCTGGTTGGTATTGCTGAACAGGAAAATACGATATCGCTCTTTTATTTCTTTTAACCATAAGATTCTTTCTTCCGGAAAATTGAGCAGCATGGCGTTCCATGCATTTTTAATAAACGCATCAGATAATGCAATACCCGTTTGCTCCCTTAAACGCTCATAAAACATTTCGGGTGTAATACTGCCAACTTCGAGTTGATGAAATGCAGGGGTTACATGATGTTGGGTATAGAGTTCATTAAAATTGTGTACTCCCGCTTCTATGAAAGCATCCCTGGTTTTGGAATAATCTAAATTAATAAACACGCCGCCTAAGTCGAAAATGATGTTTTTTACCCGATTCATGCTGCAATATTATTATTGTAAAAGCATATTACTGTGCTTTTGCAATAAAGAGCACCTCCTTTTTAGCGTTGTGTGTATTGTATGCATTAATCTTTTTTAGCTTTTTGGTACTGAAAAATAACAAAGTCGATACTGATTTTACCTGCGCCGGAACAAATGAGTAAAAAAAGCATCAGAAGATAGTAGAGTGGAATTTCAAAGCCGTTGTTGCTGGCTTCAAACCCATTAGCCCAATGCACAGTTTTAATGGCTACTAACATTACTACCATCATTGGCAGGGCAATAATTCTTGTACCAAAGCCTAACCCAATTAATACAAAACCTGCCAGTTCTGTAAAAGTTGCAGCATATGCATTAATATAAGGGAATGGCATACCTAACTCTTTAAACCAATCCCCAATAGCATGTATGTCTTTTACCTTCATAACAGCAGGTTGATAAAACCCGTACGCCAAAACCAACCGGATGAGTAGTAATGATATACTTTTGAGATTGTCTGTAATTTTTACATACCGTTTGTAAAGTGTTAGAATTTGCATATAAATTATTTTTTAAAGCCCAGTATTAATTTTTGTTTTTGCATTTGGCTAAGAAATATTGTAAAATGATGTATAAGATCTTCCTGCGAATACCCAAAAAGATTTGCAGCCTCCTGCGCCAGCCTATATGCACTATGTTGGTTGTGTATAATATTTTCTATTAACCAAACGAAAATGGGAGATAGTTCTACAAATTCAATATCCGATGTATCCGGCTTACGAAAAATTAATACATAATACTCTGCCTTATCATTTTCAAGAATGTCTGATGGTTGTTTAATATGTACAGGATAATCCAGCCTGATAATCTCTAACTCAGGGTTAAGCACCAATGCGTCTATCAATAAATGTCCTTGATTTGTATATTCAAGAGCTGGCCGATCTTCCATCATAAACATTTCTATCTCTTTCCACTCGAATTGTAATAAGCTGATTAAAAAAGGATACTTTTCTTTTAATACATGAGGTTCTCTTGCAAGAAAAGTATAAAACTCATATGGCATTTTCCATACCTGATAGGCATTGCAATAATGTGTACTAAAAAAAAGGCGCACACAATCGTCCCATTCTTTCTGTGTTAATAATTGTTTGGTAAGCGGAAAGGCCGTAGCCAGGCTGTCATCAATAACATTCCAAACAAGAGATTTATAATATTGAACCCGGCCCGGTACAATTCCTTGTATTCGCGTATAAGTACCGGTTCTGCAATAATCAGCCAGTTTTTTTTCTTCGGCAAATGCTTTAAGCGTGGGTTGTGGCATAATTCCAATGTTTGGTACAGATATTTTCTAATCTGGTTAATTCTGTTTGTAACTCGTTCAGTTCAGGAATATTAAAATCTCTCTCCAGCAAAACTTTTACAGGTTTTGATAATTTTTGTACTGTATGTTCAAACAGGTTATATACAGGATCTATTATTGGCTGTCCGTGTGTATCAATAATCAGGTCGTCGGCTACTTTCTCATGCCCTGCCATATGTATATAATTCACTTTATCCAGTTGCAGTTTTTCAATAAAAGCATAAGGGTTGTAATGATGGTTGAAGCTGTTAACATAGATATTATTAACATCAAGTAGCAGTTCACAGCCAGAATTTTCTACAATGGCATTTATAAACTCGTGTTCTTCCATTTCTGCAGCTATTGGGGTGTAATAAGATACAATTTCCAACACCAGCGGCATTTCCAGAAAATCCTGTACCTGCCTTGTTTTGGTGGCAATTCTTTTTACAGCCTCATAACGAAATGGAACAGGCAACAGATCATACAAATGTGCATTATTGCACTTTGAAAAACTAATGTGCTCTGAGTATACCTGAACATTGTATTCTTTGATAAAGGATTTTAATGTTTTTAAAAAATCCCAATCCAATTCATCATCACTGCCAATTGATAAAGACAATCCGTGTAAGGTTAACGGCAGCACTTCTGTTACTTGTTTAAATATTTTTTTCCAGTAACCGCCAATACCCATCCAATTTTCGGGAGCCACTTCAATAAACGCTGGCTGAAGGTTTTTTTCTTCCAGAAAAGATGTAGCAAAATCTTTCCGGAAGCCAATTCCGGTATATTCCATAAAAAAGTTTTGAGATACTGCAGGCTATTTAACATAGCCTGCAGCCATAATGTGGGGAATTAATTTTTTCCTTTTTTCTTTTTTGTACCGCCACATTTTCCTTCTCCGCATTTACCGTCTTTTGTTTTGCTTGCAGTAGTGTCTTTTTTTGCGCCGCAGGTGCTGTCTTTCCCTTTTTTGGCACCACAAGCCAGGTCTAAATTCATAGAGGAACCATTACCGTTTAAGGTGGTTCTCACCGAAGCGCCATTACCTAAACTGCGGAAACTAAATGAAGATGCGTTAGCAGACGATGCAAGTACAGAACCTGCAATAATAGAACCAGCAACAAGTGCCGTTTTAGCGATTTTTTTTGTTTGCATACTTTGTGGTTTTGATGATTTAATGCTGTAGACGCAGCATTTGTTTAAACCTTACAAGGTTTGCAAATTTTTTTTACGCGGTTTTATTTTTATTCTGTTATAGAGGAAAGTATTTTTTGCTTAAATGTTTCGGTAACATTTACAGGATGCTGCGTATGAATATCAGTCATTTTCTCGTTGATAAGTTTGCTTTGTTTTTTAAAAATGCTACAAAAATCGCAAATTAACAGGTGTATGAACAGTTGAATATTCTCCTTAAAAGAAATAGCATGCTGCTCTTTTTTAAGAATAAGCAAAGTGGCTTTTTTGCACGAAATTTTTATTCTTTTTGTCATTTTACAGTTTAATCCAGTTTTTCTCAAGGCAGGCTCTTATTTGGAGCTTTGCCCTATGTATTAGTACCCAGTAGTTAGACGTACTAATGTTTAATAGCTTACAAATTTCTTCTGTTTCCAAATCTTCAAGGTATTTGAGTACAAAAACCCTTTGCTGCATCTCTTGCAGCTTCTTTTTGCAATATCCTATTATATGATTGAACTCTTTTTGTTCAGTGGGCATAGTAAAGCGGTTTGGCCAGTTCTTGGGCCCCTCTTCTTTTTGCCAATGCTCTTTATCATCAAAAAAAAGATCAGAAGAGCCTGCTTCTGCAAACTGAATAGGAGACCTTGCTTTTTTTCGGTAGTAATCTATAATCTTGTTTTTGCAAATAGTAAACAACCATGTTTTTACTGATGCTGTTTCTTTAAATTCATCTCTGTTTTTCCAGGCACTTATAAAAGTTTCCTGAACCAGGTCTTCTGCAGTTGCATTATTTTCCGTTCTTGCAAGGGTATACGAAAGTAATATACCAGCATATTCTTCTACCCATATTTCAATATCCTGTTTTTTTAATGCCATAAACGAGCGCCATGTTTTTAACTTATAACATTTCTTGTTTTTGGAAATTAAGGAATTTAAATATGCATCAGATTAAAAAATGATTATAGCCCCCCAGTAGTGATTTCTGAATTCTGGCAATATTTCTACCTTTTGTGTGCTGCAACAATTTTTAATTACTAAACTTCCAACATCATTGTTTTACTTCATAACAAAGCTCTACCATACCGCTTTTATACGGCACCACATTCTTTAAATGTAAAGCCTGCTCCTGTGCCATATTTTCAATAAAACGAATACCATCGCCTAATATAACCGGCAATATCGACACGCGTATTTCGTTTGCCTGTTTTGAACTGATAAACGCTTTTGCAAGCGATGCACCCCCCACTACCCAAATATTGCCAAAATGAGGCTTTAATTTTTCCTCTATAAGTTCATGCAGGGTGCCTGAAAAAAATTCCACGTGCCGGCTATATACCGGCATCTCCTTATGAGTTAATACAATCGTAGGCGTATTGCCATAAGCCCAACCATAAGTATCAGCAAGTTTAAGAGCATGCTCATATGTTCGTGCCCCCATAACATAACAGTCTATTGTTTTAAGAAATGCCATTTTATCTTCCTCAGTTATCTCCACGCCGTTCTCATAATGGTCAACCGTTTCAAACCAGTCAACACTGTTATTCTTTTTAGCAATAAAACCATCCAGGCTTAAAACCATATGAATGCTTATTTTAAAATTGCTTGTTGCCATTAGTGTATGATTTAGAGATAATGAAGATACTATCAATATAAGAGGTATCTCCTGTTATAAAACTTAACCCAACAATTTTTGCACGAAAAAGCCCCATCAATTATAGTAATGCCAGGGCTTATACGTTTCTTATAGATCATTTACTCGCTTGTATGCTTTTGGCTGCTTCAATAATTACGGCGGCTACCTTAGCCGGTTATGAAATGTATGTGCACCGCATGGCTGCCTTTAATTTCAGTTATTTTGGTGTTAGAATGTTTATGCCTGTTGTACCAATTAAAACAATTGGTGCAGCCATTATGCCACTTTTTAATATGCGGGTAATGTTTTCTTTTCCATTTTAATTAGTGTTAAAGTTCTTGTTTGAATCAACAACACAAAGTTGCTACGGAAAAAGGGATTGAAAACGGGCCGGCCTGCAATATGCAGGATGGACGTATAAGTTGTGGCTCTTAAAATAACTGTTTATAAAGCTTTCTGCCGTTGTATTAAATAAGCAAGGAGCAAATAAATTTGCTCCTTTTTCACACCCCTCAATCCCCCACTGCTATGCTCATGATCCGGATATCTACTACACCACAATCCCGTTTTGGATAGCAAAAAGAACCAGGTTTAATCTTGATTTTACTTTCATTTTTTTAAATACCTCATCCCTGTACCGGTCTACGGTTTTTAAACTTATATGTAGGGTTTGTGATATTTCAGCATAGCTTTTTTCCGAACAAAACAGAGACAGCAATTCCCTTTCTCTTGGTGTAAGTCGTTGAAGACCCAATAATCTTTTTTTATTTTGTTTCATCCATTTGGTCATATAACGCCCTTTGTCATGCAATCCAATAATGGCATCATACACATCATTCGGATCAGCATCTTTAGAAACAAAGGCATCGGCACCACATGCTAAAATTTCTTCAATTGCATAATCATTATCGTAAATAGACATAGCCAGTATTTTTACAGCCGGAAAATTTTCCTTTAAATAATATGCTGTTTCATATCCATTCATCACCGGCATCTTAATATCCATCAATACAACCGAAGGAGATAACCCGCCATGCATTTCAGTAATCAATTCTTTTCCATTAGCCACATCAGAAATACAAGTGATTCTTTCAAATGTATTTAATAAGCCGGTTACGCTCTTTCTAAACAACGCATGATCATCACAAACAACAACGTTTATAGGAGTTTTCATTAATAGGGGTTTTAAGAAAGAATGTTCATCACTTATTTATATACAAGTAACAACAATTATTAATAAAAAAAATAGGAAAAACCCCCATTTAATTACACAATTATTAATTAGATTTATTTTAGATTACCTTTACTATTTCCCTCTAAACGCTACGTATGTTCTATTGTTTCATGTAACTGTATTTTACATGTGTGGTTCTATTTTTTTAATTAATTAAAAATTTTTTAAATATTTTTTCTAAAAAAGAACAAACTGTAAAAGGCCATTTTTTCTTGTAGTAAAATGGCCGGCAATAATTTGTTTTTAAACTGCATTGGATATATGCTTAATGAAAAAGGTTGCCAATGGCAACCTATAGGTAATATATGTTTGTGCTACCTCTTTTATATTAAATAAACATTATATTAATTTTTTATTCGGTTGGCTTCAGTATCTTCTGTTGAATTATTTTTTCTAGCCTTTACATCAAACTGTTTACCGAAATTATAAGTAAATGCTATGGTAGCCACTTGTGTATCTAAAATGTTATTGAATGTAACAAAGGCATTGGGAACATTTGTAATATCTCCTCCTGCTTTAAAAGAATGAAAAATATCCCTTACACTGAATTTAACCGTGCCTTTATCGTTCCATATCTTTTTTTGTATTCCCATATTCAATTGCCCGGTTGGCACCCTAGTGAATTGAGATGCTTTTTGGCTGCCAATATAGAAGAAACTTAATTCCCCACTCCAGCTTTTGGCAATAGCAAACTGGTTACTTCCGTTAACATACACCCAGGTAGAATGTTCATCAATATACCCGTTATATAATTGCCCGCTGAAGTTATTGTGATTAAATTCGCTATAGATATTCATATTCCACCACTTATAGGGCTTTAAAGAAATATTTAGAGAAACCCCCATAAATATTCTTTGTCCAATATTTCCTGTACGGCTAATAAACACATCACCTTTTTGTTGTATTGTTTCAATCTGTATATCGGTAGCATAATCGTACACAAGCGATGCAGTTAAAATACTTTTATATTGGTACGATACTTTATAATTGTTATTGAACTGTGGCTGCAGGTATGGGTTGCCTGTAAAGTAAGAATATTTATTAACGAAAAAGACAAAAGGGTTCAGGTCCTGATAGTAAGGTCTTCCTATCCTCCGGCCCAAAGAAAAGTTCAACAGGTTTGTTCCGGCGGTATCTAATTTATAAGAAATATAAAGCGTTGGAAAAACACTGTTATAATGTTTTTGAAAAGAAGAATCATTTACCGCTGTATTTCCTAACTGATGGCCGAAGCCATTTGTATTTTCCAGGCGCAACCCGGTTTGAACACTGATCCGTTGAAACGTTTTATTAAAGTTAACATATGCAGCATTTATATTTTCATTATACAAAAAATGATTGGTGTTATTGTTATCTGCCATAACCGATCCATTCACAATATTGAAATAATATGCGCCATTATCTGCCATAACATAGCTTGTTTTTAACCCTGCTTCCAGTTTTGTTTTTCCTTTTAAAGGCAGGGTAAAATCTGTTTTAAGCGAATAAATGTTTATTACAGATGGCAGGTTATTATACGTGCTTTGTGTATCTATTAATGCCCCACCCGGATAAAACATGCTATTGTTAAAAATCTGTTTTCCTTTAGACGAATATTTTACATAATCAGCATCAATGCTCAACACTTTTCCGTTTGAATCTATTTGTTTGTTGTAATTAATATTTATTCCGGTCTTATTAAACCTGTTTTTCTCATAATTGTTGGCAACAGAAAAAGAATCTAATTTGGCTGTGTTATTATACAGGTAGCTGTTATTGGGCAAATACTGATCTGACTTTGACAAGCTTCCTGTAAGTACAAAACCGATTGTTGTTTTTGGCGAAAGAGAATAATCCATCCCTGCTTTCAGGTTTGCGTTGTGGCCTGTATTGGTAAAATAAGAATGTTGCAGGAAAGAAGATAAAGGGTTATTGCTCGCATCAAAATAGTTCCTGTTAATAATCAGTTCCCTGTTTGTTTTATAATTATAGCTTGCAATATTGGCAAACAAATTTGTTTTACCAGAACGATAATTAAGATTAGTGCTTCCATTATATCGCCAATAGAAGCCCTGGTTATAGTTGGCTGTAAGGTTACTGTTAAAGCCTTTTGTTTTATTTTTCTTTGTTCGAATATTAATAACCCCCGCATTGCCTGCTGCATCATATTTTGCAGGCGGGTTTTCCATTAATTCAATTTTTTCTATAGCAGAAGAAGGTAGCGATTTAAGGTATGCAGCCAAGTCTGAAGCAGACAGATAAGTCGGCTTGTCATCGATCAAAACAAGCACATTTGTTTTTCCTTTAAATGTTATGTTCCCATTTTCATCTATCATAATACCCGGTGTTTTTTCCAATACTTCCAGTGTATTGGTTCCGGTATTTGTTATCTGGGCATCAACATTAACAACAGTTCTGTCTATTTTTTGTTCTATCAGGGGTTTTGTAGCCGTAACAATCACTTCTTTCAGTTCATTCCCTGCCGAGGCTTCAAGCATAATTGGTTGTAATACCGTTTCTTTACCTGCCAATTTTATAAAGCTTCCTGAATAATTTTTATAGCCCAGTGCTTTTATAGTAATGAAATAATCTCCGTTATTTACCGAAGAAAATTCAAACAGGCCTTTATCGTTTGTAACCATTGTTTTAATTATAATGGAATCTTTTGCCTGCAGTAAATGCACCGATGCAGCGCTGATAGGTTTGTTTCCTGCATCTAATACCTGCCCGTTTATTTTTACTGCTGTTTGAGCAATTCCTTTGTTTAGAAAAAAACAAAAGCAGCAAAAGGAAAAAAATGTAATGATTGTATTTTTTTTCATTGCCATAAAAAAGTTGATGAATAGGTGAATAATTGTAATAGTGGCAATAAATATCTGGTTAGCCTGTTTACAGAGCTGTAACTTAAAGTAACAGCCACTGCAAACGAGCTATGGTTTATTGTTCTGTTATCCTTCAAATTTTATTGATGCCAAACAGAATTAACTATGTTGTATAGTTAAGAAAAGAACCAAGTGAGAGCATAGTGTATAAAACAAAGCTGTTAACAAAATAAAATTGAATAGATCTTTTGTTAGCTTGAATGATTGGTAGCTGTTATTAACCGGCTTTCATTTTATTTACGTCATCAAGAGTATACGCCTTATAAATAATCCCCATTCTTTTTGCATTTTGTTCTACTGTGTCTTTAAAGCCTGCTTTTTTTCTCCGCTTGTTAACACCCGTTGAGTTTTTAATTGGCCAAATGATCATCTTAAACTCTTTTTGCCCGGTAGAAGTATTCAATACCTCTAACCCTTTACCCTGCGTTCCGAATATTTGTTCTTTACCACTGTACATTAAAGAACGATCAAGCATCATAGCATAAAGACTAAATTTCAGTTCTTTTTTATCGGCAGCCTGTTTTATAAGTTGCAAGTATTTGTCAATACTTTGAGAATGTTGAATTACAAAAAAAGCCGCTTCATTAGTGGGTTCGCCTACAAGGCTTTTGCCAGGGTAACCATAGTCTTTAATGATTTCTCCTATTCGTTGAATGTTAGAAGAATCAGTTGAAGCCAATTCATGCATTAAAAATTTTTGTATTTCACCTGTTTTTATTCCATAGGATTGTGCAACTGAATCGGGGTTCGATTTTAGTTCTGCCGAGAACAATAGCTCCCGGTATTTTTGATCGAGTTGAAAAATACTATCGAGTTCAGCCTTGAGTTTTAAATTTAATTTTGCCTGTCCGTTTGCAAACAGTGTTAATACTGTAAATAACGCCGTTACTACTTTTTTCATTAGAAGAGTGGTTTTAAATCCATGCTACAGTTACATTTCCGGCCTGCGAGTAATATCAGGATTTACTTCCTGCTTTTTTTACATAAACGTTGCCGTTATAGGTTTTCATAAAAATTTCAGTGCCACCACCATTAATCTTTCCATAAACTGAATTATCTCTTTTAATCTTGTATACACCCGGCTCTTTTGTGGTATTTACCTGTGGTTGCGTTTTGTCTATATCAATATCAAAGTCACTGTATACATCTCCTCGCTCGGAATTCAGTTTCAAATTGGCTTTTGTATCTGCAGGAAGTATTACACTTACATTGCCATTGAAAGAAGTAAATGCCATAGGAGCTGTATTGTTTACTTTTACAAAGCTTGTAGAGATAGAACCATTAGTAGTATTGGCAACCACAGAACCAGAGATGGCGTTTAATTTTATAGAGCCGTTTGTATTGCTTACTTCAAGTTCTCCCTTAACATTTTCAATCTCCACTGCAGCGCTGCTAACCGTGCTTACTTTTATTTTTACATCCTGCGGTATTTTTAAGTTCAGGTTAAGCACCTTATTCCCGTTATTTGTGGTAATGGTAACATTATTGTCATTTTCTTTAGCAACCACTTCGTAGTTTCCAGAAGAAGAAATTCGTTTCATTCCATTTGCTGCATCCTCATCTGTACCGGGTCTTTTAAGGCCTCTCCTTTCCTCTGTGCCTTCTTTCCTGGTTTTGGCATCTTCGGCATTAACATCTACCAGAATATCTTTTCCCGAATAACCGGTTATTTTAATAGTCCCGCTCAGCGACCTTATTTTTAACGTGTATGCTTTACCAGGATTGCTTAACGGTACGGTTAACTGTTCTGCATTTGTTGTTTGAGCATGAGATCTT
This sequence comes from Sphingobacteriia bacterium, assembly GCA_017304675.1. Lineage (GTDB taxonomy): Bacteria > Bacteroidota > Bacteroidia > Chitinophagales > Chitinophagaceae > CW01. Next base: position 634,120 of record JAFKLS010000017.1, on the reverse strand, counting down.
ATAAAAGTAAATGCAACAGCTAATAACATGGTAATTACTCTGAAATGTTTCATATTTTTTATTTTAATGTTTTAAGATTGTTTTTTTATATATACGTTGCCGTTTAGTGTTTCAAATTTGAAGGTTTTACCACCGGAGCCAAAGCGAACGGCATTGATCTTATTTAACCTGTAAATGTTATCGTTGCCATTGTTGTCTTTTTTTACCGTTGCGGTTTCATGCCCTGTGGTTATGTTCTCAAAATCTGTATACAAGTTTCCATGAAGACTTTTAAACTGTACATCTGCAGCCAATCCTGCTTTATAGCTTACATTGATATTTCCATTAATAGTGGAATAAGATGAAGCTTCTGAAGGATTATCGGCGTACTCAACCGTAACATCGCCATTTACCGTACGGGCATATGTTGTGCCTTTAACATTGGTTAATTTAATACCGGCATTAACATTAGTAATGTGCATTGAGCCATTTACATTATTTACCGTAATAAAGCCATTGTTAACAGTACCTATGTGCAGGTTCATTGAGTAAGGTACTTTTATAGTATAATCAAAACGGTAACGATATTCTGCCTCTCTTCTTTCATCATTATAATACCAACCCCTTCTTGGTCTTGAATCGTATGGTTCGGCTATATATGCCACCAGGCTGTCTTGTTTCTGATCAAACCCGAGTTTTACCTCTTTTTTACCAATCTCTACATTCTTAGCATCATCGGCGGTAATGGTTTCGTCTATCTCCATTAGCACCTTATCGCCGGCATATCCTTCTATTTTTATAAATCCGGTAATATTATAAATCAGCAATACACGGGCAGCAGCATCTTTAGAAACATTGAATTCTTTGGTAATATGCTCTTTGTATTCCTGGGCCCTGGCCTTAAAGCACAGACAATAACATAGCATTACCGCTAATAGCGGAAGTTTTGTTCTTTTCATATGTTTGTTTTGAAGGGTTTAAATCAACTGATGGAGGCTTTCTTTTATTTTGGCTTTTACCAATTCATCAACATCTTTTTTATTCAGCAATTGTTGTAATGGTTTTACAGATCTTTTTTCCTGCAATTTCACCATCAATTCTGCAATAGCTGTTTGAACGATAGGCGATTCCTGGTGTTGTATGCTTTGTACCAGGCCTTCCCTTACATTCGGTTCACGTGCAAATTTTGTTAATGCTTCAAGCGTTGCCAGCCTTACGTTTACATTAGGATCGTTATTTAGCGTGGCCAATAATGCCTGAATGATCTTTATATCAGCTTTATTAATTTCGTTTGTGTAGTTTACCGCACGTATCCGTTCGGAGGCCGATGGGTTCTCCAACAAAGTAACCATTAGTGTACGCTGCATATCTGTTACCTGCAAAGCCAGTGAATTAATTTGATCTTTCGTAGCAGATTCGTTTACATTAGGCTTGTTGCTTAAATAATAACCCATCCCTATGCCCACTATTACCATCAACAAACTGTATGCTAATTGCAGCCGTGGCTGTAATTGCCATAATTGTTTAATCCGGGTATTCCATTTTATAAAAATATTTTTCCTGCTGCCGATATCTTCTTTATAATTTTTTAAAATAGCATTAAAACTTGCCTGCATACCTGCCGAAGGTTCTTCTATAGTAATTGCATCAAGCTCTGCCCATAAAGCTTTTATAGAAGTCATTTCTTCACTGCAAGAAGTGCAAAGGGAAAGATGCTCGTTTAACCGGGCTGTTTCTTCTTCGTTTAACATTCCGGAAAGAAATAAACTCATTTGTTGTTGATAAAAATCGCACTGTGCCATTATCTCTTACTTATTGCTTAATTGTTGGTAAATATTTTTCAGTTCACTCAAAGCCCTGTGTACCCTTACTTTAACAGCTCCCTCGTTAATATTGAGAATGGTTGCCACTTCTTTATATTTCAGTTCCTGAAACCTACACAAAATCAATAACTCCTTGTTCTCGTTACTTAAGCTGTTCATTGCTTTTTCCAGAAGCTGCCTATTTTGCCTGGATTCTATCATAGCATCTGATCGGTGCTCTGCCATCACTTTATTTTCTACAACAGATAACTCATACACAGATTTCTTTTTGCCAGATCGCTTAAAATGATCACTCAAAGCATTTCTTGCCACATGATACATCCATGTTTTAAATTCTCCTGAACCGGCAAAAGCATGGCGATACTTTAACATCCTGAAAAAAACATTTTGCACCAGGTCTTCACTCTGCTCTTTTTGCCCTGTCATACGATACAGGAATCCATACAATGCCTGATGGTGTCGCTGAAAAAGCAATCCCATTTTATCTAGATCCCCTTCTTTGACCTGTAACATCAAAGTGTTATCAGAAAATATCTCCAAGCTGTTTTGATTTAATACTGAAATCTATAGTGTAAACTTTAGGAAAAGGAAAAGGTTACAGAAAAGGTGCCTCTTTTTTAAAAATGGCAAAAAATATATTCCTCCTTATAGTAAAGCCCAGTTTTTTATATAACGCTATTGCTCTAACGTTATCCTGCCGTACATGCAGGAAAGGTGTATTCCCCATACCAATTATTTTTGCTGCCGCTTCACACACCAATGTTGCAGCATACCCTTTGCCTAAAAATTCAGGCTCTGCACATACAGCACTTATTTCTGTGAAGCCCGGCATTTGCAATCTTTCTCCGGCCATTGCTGCAAGCCTGTTATGATGTATAATACCAATATAATTGCCAAACAAGTATGTTCTCTTAAAAAAAGGGCCCGGTTTTGTTTTGGCTGTTAATTCCAACATTTGTTCAACATGCTGCTCTGTTAACTCAACAGGCTGATGGGCCTGAGATGTTACCGGGCTAAAGTTATTGCATACCATTTGGTATAACGGTATGGTAAAAACAAGTTTAAGCGATGGTGGTATTGAGACCGTTTCAGCCATAAGAATAGAAAAGTTTCTGTTTACGGGTATCTGTTGAAGCAGCGTGTTTACAGCGGCAGCATTCCAGTCTGCCATCGCAAGAAATGGGGCTATATCTTCAGGAAAAAATTTTACAACAGCAGACCCCATGTTAAAAGCATGCTGTGTAGTACTTAATGCTTCCCAAACAGGATTATCCAATAAATGATTCATAGAATAAAAGTACAACAGTCGTTTATTGAGCGGTTTTAATCATGATTATTTGTAGAATAAACGATCTTCTTTTTCTGTTTCCTGTTTTTCTTTATTTAATAAGCTCTTTTTAATTGCACGATTTAATAATGCGCTATAATTTGGCAGCAGAACATTTTCTATTCTCTCCCAAACGAAAATGTTGTAAACCCTGCCTGCTGCAAATGCATTTATTGGAGAACCATATATTTAACCGAAAAGGGAAGTTATTGGTATTTCTTTCCGTTATCATACTATCAGGAATTCCCTGGTGGTTTATTTCATATGAAACCTATTTAAGTGATCCCTTGTTTAACAGGGTTTCTGTATTAATATGTATTACCTGTTTTTGTGCAATGGCATGGTTTACCCGGCAGAAAAAGCGGGAACTGTTAATGATTGTGCTAACAGCACATCAGTTTGCTTTTTTGATTAAGGTTTATATTGATCACCTGGCAGGTGCCGTTAACCATAATTCATTTGCCGCTGAGATGTTGATCTTTCTGCTGATTGATCTTTTGGCAATGGTTGTTGCATCAATTATTATATCGGGTATCAAGAGATGATCAGGTGGTTTTCCTGTAATTCAGCACCGCCAAAATATTAAATACCAGTGCAAAACAACTCATGATGATAAAGTGTTGCTTAAGATCTTTTAATGCGCTTCCTTTCATTACAACCATACGCATTACTTCAATAAAATAAGTAACGGGATTGCACCTGGATATCCATTGGGCCCAGTAAGGCATACTGTCTATCGGTGTAAACAATAACTGCACAAAAGGGATTACCAGTATCAACCGTGGAAAGATTCGTTTTCAAGCTTAAATATTAGATTTAATCAAATGATTAAATTTAAATTAAGAAGAAGATTTTATTCGGGTGCTTTGTGAAGCTTTGAAAATTGTATATTCAAAGTCTAATTTTACGATCATGAAAAAATTATTCCTGTTTTTATCTGTTGCTTTTCTGGTGATGAAAGCACAATCGCAGATCTCTTTACCGAAAATAGATCCTAAAGCAGCAGCCAGTGCTTTGAGTAGTTTTGTTAAACCTCCAGCCATTGGAGATATTGGGAAAACAACGGGCAGCATTGTTACAGAACTGGCAACAAAACTGGCATTACCGGCAACACAGAAACCGGCACTCACAGAGGCCATTGGCGGCTTTTTAAAAGATAAAAGCAGTATTTTGAGCCTGGCAGGAACAAACCCAACACAGTATCTTGCAAAATTTAACCCTTTGCAAAGCGGTTTGTTCTCTAAGATAAAAGGCATTGTGGGTGCGGCTAAATTTGCTGATTTTTTGAAATTGAAGCCAAGCAGTGCAACAGGTGCATTAAGCAATCTGTTCTTTTAAGAATCCTTAGTAAACTAAAACAAAATGGAGCATATCAATGCTCCATTTTTTATATCCCCTTACGGTATGCAGACGATTTAATCAGTAGTTTCGGCATTTATTAAACAATGATCCATTCTGAACCACAATACCGGGTTAAGCGTTTGCTGGATTTCGTTAAAGAATCTTTCAGCAGCGAACACAAAGATTTTACAACAGGCAGTTTACGCAAAGCTATTTTTTTACTGGCCATTCCGATGATGCTGGAAATGGGAATGGAAAGTGTTTTCGCAATAGTTGATATTTTCTTTGTAAGCAAACTGGGCCCAAGAGCTATTGCTACAGTAGGTTTAACAGAGTCGGCCATGGCCATTATTTATTCTATTGCTTTTGGCCTGGGCATGGCTGTAACAGCTATGGTGGCAAGAAGAGTGGGGGAGAAAAAATATGAAGAAGCTTCCAGGTCAGGTGCTCAAAGTATAGTGCTTGCACTGGGCGTAAGCATTCTTATCAGCATCACCGGTTTTTTCTTTGCAGAGAAAATATTATTGCTTTTGGGTGCATCGGCAGCAACCGCATCATATGGTTTTACCTTCACTAAAATATTGCTAACAGGTAACATGGTAATTATGCTGCTTCATTTAATGAATGGTATTTTCCGTGGTGCCGGAGATGCGGCCATTGCCATGAAAAGCCTTTGGGTGGCCAATCTGTGCAACATTATTTTTTGCCCTTTATTTATACAAGTATTCGGTTGGGGCATACAAGGTGCGGCTATTGCTACCACAACCGGAAGGGGAATTGGCGTATGTTACCAGCTATACCACCTGCTAAAGGGTAAAGGCATTATTAAAATGCATGTAAAATATTTTATTCCTGTTATTTCCATTTTAAAATCATTGCTCAATGTTGCTGTTACAGCCACATTACAATTTATTGTGGCATCTGCCAGCTGGATCGCTATGGCAAGAATTATGGCCAGCTTTGGCGATAAAGCTGTTTCCGGTTATACTATTGCCATACGCCTGCTTATCTTTTTTATCATGCCAGCATTTGGCTTAAGCAACGCAGCAGCTACTCTTGTTGGGCAAAACCTGGGAGCACAACAACCGGAAAGGGCTGCATTAAGCGTTTGGAAAGTTGCCAAATACAACGCTGTTTTTATGGCCTTCGTTTCTGTTCTCTTTTTCTTTACGGCCGACTTCTTCATCGGCTTAATTGCTTCTGACTCAGAAACAATGCAAACAGGTGTAAAAGCCCTAAGAATCATAAGCCTGGGATATGTTTTCTTTGGCATTGGCATGGTTCTTATGAATGCATTTAACGGTGCAGGAGACAGCAGAACACCTACCTGGATTAACTTATTCTGGTTTTGGTTATTTCAAATACCGCTTGCCTATGCAACAGCTATTGTATTACACTGGGGCCCTGTAGGCGTTTTTGTTGCCATAGTGGTAACGGAAACATTGGTTACCATTACATCTGCTATCATTTTTCAGCGGGGCAAATGGAAACTGGTAAAGATTTAACAAATCCGGCGGATTCTTTTCTTCAGATCATCTTATTATAACAACAGTTCCTTTTTTAACTATTTGCGGCGATCCAAGAAAAGAATAAGATGCTACCCATACATATACTCCGCTATCCATTTGCAGGCTTTTTATATTACCATCCCATTTTTTATATGGGTCTGAAGATTGAAAAACGATTTCTCCCCAGCGGCCATACACTGTTAATGTGTAATTCTTCACTGCTGCCAGATTACCAATTGCACCAAATACATCATTTTTACCATCGCCGTTTGGCGTAAAGCCTGATGGAAAATATATATCCGAACAGTCTACCACCACATTAATACTTCCTGTTCCGGAACAACCGTTACCATCTGTTACCCTAACCCAATATTTTCCTGTCTTGTTTACAACATAGTTTGGTGCGGCAGAATAATCTTGCCATAAATAAGCAGAGAAAACCCCCGGTGCCAGTACCAGTTGATTACCGGGGCAGAAAAGCGTATCATTCCCCAAGAAAACAGAAACAGATATTGTTGTATCGGCCACTAAAATATTATTTTTTTCTATTATGCAATTATTTGCATCTGTAATTTTTAATGCATAAACACCGGACTTTATATTAGTAAGAACCGGGGTTGCCTGCCCGTTAGACCATGCATATGTATATGGAGCTGTTCCGCCGGTTACATTTGTATTAATAGCACCATTAGTGTTTTTACATTTTGATTGTGTAGTTGTAACAGCAACCGTTAGTGCAGCTGGTTCTGTTAGTGTAATTGCAGATGTTACCTGGCAGGCATTGGCAGCACCAACAACTACGGCATAGGTTCCGGCTTTTAAACCCACTGCTACCGAAGTTGATTGAGCAGGGGTTGTATTCCAGTTATAAGTATAAGGGCCGTTTCCGCCACTTACTATTGCTTTTACCGCGCCTGTTGCATTTCCGTTGCAATCAATAGAAGAAACGACAGATGTAAGCACATTTAATAGGGTGATGTTTTTTCTAATGGTTGTGAAAGAGCCGTCTGCAAAACGTATGTTTTCTGTAACCAAATATGTTCCGTTAGCAGAAAATAGATGTGAAGGATTAGCAGATGCAGACTGGTTATTATTTCCGCTTGCAGGATCGCCAAAATCCCAGGAATAAGTTACCGGGCAATTAACAGCAGTAATGGTTGTAAAAGACACTGCATTACCTGCAGAACAGGTATAAGTATAATCTGCAGAAAGAGCAGGTGTCTCGTTAATATAAATATCATCTATTGCCACACCATCAAAATCATTACATTTTGTTCCGGCACCAAAAAAGAAACGAAACAGCACATTCGGTTTGCCGGCCAGTATAGATAAAGAATGTTGTGCCGTAACCCAGTTACTGGGCCCGCCGCCAATGCCACAGTTTGTTCCCCCGTCGTTATACGCAATGGTTTTCAAATTACCCGTCCAGCCATTACCTCCGGGCAGGCTGTTGCTATTAGGTGTATTAAACCAGTTGTTGGCAGGGCAGGAAATATTATCGTTAACCGAGCCCAGCACCTGCCAGGAATTGCCTCCGTCTGTACTATATTGAAAAGTAACACCATCATATACGCGTTCTGTATTCCAAAAAATTTTGAAAGAAATAAACGGATTCGATAACCCCGAAAAATCAAAGCAGGGGCTCTGCAGCCATGAAGATTCCCCGTTAGGGTAAAATCCCCCTGTTAACCCACCGTTCATCCAACAGTTCGTTCCGGATCCGGCAGTTTTAATAACGGGTTTATTGGGCATACCCCAAGCCCAGCTGGATGCATTTCCACCGGTAAACCAATTAGCGGTTCCACTCTCAAAACCTTCGCTATAAGGATAGTTTTTTACCGCCGTACTGCATTGTGCAATTGTTTGTATTTGTAATGCAAAAAGAAGTATTACTAAGAAGGCTGCACAAAAAAATAATTTTCTCAACTTCTGCCATTTTTGGGGGATTGCAAGTTAAATGTATACTTACAAATAACCTTTAATCCTGTATTATTTCAGTATAAACCTTTGCTTTTTTGTGCTTTATTTGCAAATGGTAAATTTTCCTTCACAACCCATCATTATTATCACAGCGCCCAGCGGAGCCGGTAAAACCTCCATTACGCATTACCTGCTTAAAAAATATCCTACTCTTTCTTTTTCTATTTCCGCCGCTACACGTAATGCCAGGACCGGAGAAATAAATGGCAGGGATTATTATTTTATCAGTGTGGCAGATTTTCAACAAAAAATAAAAGAACAGGCTTTTATTGAGTGGGAAATGGTATATGAGGGAAAATATTATGGCACTTTGAAAACAGAACTGGAGAGGATATGGAACGAAAACAAGGTTCCTGTTTTAGATATAGATGTTAAAGGAGCCATTCATGTTCAGCAGCAGTTTCCTAATAGCAGCTTATCCTTATTTATACAGCCACCGAGTGTTGAGGAATTAAAGAACCGGCTAAATGCCAGGGGTACCGAAACACCTGAAAGTTTGCAAACTAGAATAGATAAGGCCAATTACGAAATCTCTTTCAGCAAACATTTTAATAAAGTAATTGTGAATGAAGTTTTAGAAACTGCTTGCGCTGAAGCTGAAAATACCATTGCCAATTTTTTAGGTTGGAATAATTGATAGATGAAAAAATTTTTCATCATAGCACTTCTTTTTTTTGCATGCAAACCAAAACATGTAAATCCGCATGTATTAATTCAAACAGGGTTTGGCGATATTGAAGTGGAATTGTATCCAAAACAAGCGCCAAAAACCGTAGCAGCTTTTTTAAGTTATGTTGATTCGGGTTATTATGAACGTTGTAATTTTTACAGGGTATTAAGTGATGAAAATCAGCCGAGCAATGCACCCAAAACGGAATTGATACAAGGCGGCATTTGGAAAACAAAAAAGAATGCAACGCTTCATTTAAAAGGAATTGAAAACGAGACCACACAACAAACAGGCATTTTACATACGAACGGAACTATTTCTTTGGCACGTTTAGAGCCGGGCACCGCCACTACAGAATTTTTTATTTGCATCGGCAATCAACCGGGATTGAATTATGGCGGAGAAAATATTGCCGATAAACAAGGTTATGCCGCTTTCGGCAGAGTGGTGAAGGGAATGGATATTGTAAAGAATATCTATAAACAAAACGAAAACAACCAATACTTCGATCCGCCTGTTCCGATAATTAATATTGTGAGAGAATAACTTGTTCGTCATGCTGAACTCGATTCAGCATCTCTTACTTCTTCCTTACATACTTGGTCAAGATCACAATCGTTTGGTTTTCTATTTTTCCTTCAATCTGTTCGTGATTATCTGCAACCAATCTTATATTTTTTACAACGGTTCCCAATTTTGCGCTGAAAGAAGTTCCTTTCACATCTAAATTCTGTGTTAGAACAACGGTATCTCCTTCCAACAATAACACACCATACGCATCGCGATGAATTTTATCTGCCGCATCTGCTTCATGATCTCCGGTTTTCTTAGCCCATTCCAGGTGCTCTTCATCCAAATACATCATATCAATTTTATCGGCAGCCCAGCTTTCATTTTTAAACCTGTTCAGCATTCTCCACGAAACCACTTGTACGGCAGGCACTTCGCTCCACATGCTTTCATTCAAACATTGCCAGTGATTGCTATCCAATTCCGCTTTCTTTTCTAACTGAGTTTTACACGTTGAGCAAATTAAAACTGAGTTATCTGTAGTGGCATTTGCAACAGGTGGTACCTGGTATACACTTAATTCTGTTGTTGCTTTGCACAACTCACATTCGTTATTACTTCTGTTTTTTAACATCTGCTCTACACTCATAACTTCTTATTTGGCTGCGAATGTAATTAAATAAAATAGCAGCAACAATGACATCACTCCTTTGAAATGACGATTAAACAGCTGTGCATAAAAAGAGATGCTGAAATAAATTCAGCATGACGAAGCAAAGTTTAACTTGCAGGCCTGCTGAGATGCTTCGATAAACTCAGCGCTACAAAAATTATGAGTGATTATTTAAAAGGACTGAACGAACAACAAAGAGAAGCGGTTACACATATTAATGGCCCGTTAATGATTGTTGCCGGTGCCGGTAGTGGTAAAACAAAAGTACTTACCACCCGCATTGCCCATTTAATGGCCAATGGTGTTGATTCATTTAATATTCTGGCGCTCACATTTACCAACAAGGCAGCAGCGGAAATGAAGGAGCGTATTGAAAAAATGCTGGGCAACAACGAAGCCAGAAATTTATACATCGGAACTTTTCACAGCGTTTTTGCAAGAATATTGAGAGCAGAAGCCAATAAAATTGGTTATCCCAACAACTTCACGATTTACGATACAGATGATAGCAGGAGTGTTTTGAAAACAGTGATCAATGAATTGAATCTGGATGATAAACACTATAAACCGAATGTGGTTCATAACAGAATTTCTGCTGCAAAGAATGCATTGGTGGGTCCCATGGAATATGCAACGGATCATTATATTCAGCAGGAAGATATGAGAGCGAACCGTCCGGCGATTGCTCAAATTTATCAAGCTTATGCGGCACGCTGTTTTAAAAATGGTGCGATGGATTTTGATGATCTGTTGTTGAAGATGTTTGAATTGTTGAAAACACACAACGATGCATTATCAAAATACCAAAAGAAGTTCAAGTACATTTTAATTGATGAGTATCAGGATACCAATCCGGTTCAATATCAAATCACCAAACTACTTGCCGCCATGCATGAAAATATTTGTGTGGTGGGTGATGATGCTCAAAGTATTTATTCTTTCCGCGGAGCCACGATTGAAAATATTTTACAATTCCAGAAAGATTATGATGATGTGAAAGTGGTAAAGCTGGAGCAAAACTATCGCAGTACACAAAGTATTTTGAATGTTGCTAATGAAGTAATTAAAAATAATAAAGGTCAGTTGCCAAAAGAATTGTGGACAGAAAATGAAACAGGCGAAAAAATAAAACTGGTAAGAACAATGACCGATAATGATGAAGGAAAATTTGTTGCTGATAATATTCAGGAACAAAAGCTTCGCAATCATTTTGCCAATAAAGATTTTGCAATATTGTACAGGACCAATGCCCAAAGCCGTTCGTTTGAAGAAGCGTTGAGAAGAATGGGTATCCCTTACAAAATCTACGGTGGCATTAGTTTCTATCAAAGAAAAGAGATCAAAGATTTCATTGCTTATTTAAGAATCATTGTAAACACGAACGATGAAGAAGCTTTGAAGCGCATCATCAATTATCCTGCAAGAGGTATTGGTAAAACTACTGTTGAAAAAGCAGTGATTTTTGCCAATGAGCAGAATATTCCGATGTATGATGTATTGCAACGAGCCGCACAATTCGGTTTCAAAGCGGGAACATTAGAAAGCATCAACAATTTTGTTACGATGATTAAATATTTCCAGAGTATGCTGGAAAAGAACAACGCTTACGATGTGGCTATTCAGGTGGGCAAACACACAAACATTGTAAAAGAATTGTTCAACGATAAAACAACCGAAGGCTTGGCAAAATATGAGAACATTCAGGAATTGTTGAACTCTATTAAAGAATGGATTGAAAGCCCGGATAATGAAGATGGAGAAGTTGGTAATAAAAATTTGGGAACTTATTTACAACAGATTACTTTATTAACCGATGCGGATAATGATAAAGAAGAAAGCGATGCGGTAAAACTGATGACCATTCACGCAGCAAAGGGGTTGGAATTTAGTTGTGTGTTTGTAGGCGGTGTGGAAGAAACAATCTTTCCAAGCGGAATGAGTATCAATACTCGTGAAGAGTTGGAAGAAGAACGCAGGTTATTTTATGTTGCTGTTACAAGGGCTAAACAAAAATTATGGCTTACTTATGCCAATGCCCGTTACCGCTTTGGTAACCTTGTACAAAATGAACCTAGCAGGTTTTTAGAAGAAATGCCGGAACAGTATTTGGATAAATCTTATGCCGGAGGTGGCGCCAGAAATGCTTTTGGCAATAATATGGGCTCTGCATTTGAAAGAATGAACAGAGGCTTTGGTTACAACAATGATTACAATGACGTTCAAAAAGCAGAGAGAAAATACGGACCGCCACCAAGTAAATCTTCCGAAAACAAAAAACCAAGTTATGTAGTGCCTGCTCGTCCGCAAACAAAAGAGCACACTCCTTCAGCAAATTTTGAAGCAAGTGATACATCGAATTTACAAGCCGGGCAAAAAGTGGAGCATCAAAAATTTGGTTACGGCGTTGTTTCAAAAATGGAAGGCTCTGCACATAACCCCATTGCAACAGTGCAGTTTGAAACAAATGGAGAGAAAAAGATCATGTTGAATTATGCAAAGCTGAGAATAGTAGAATAAAAAATGATTGCTGCCCTTGGTATTGTGCTTACACAATACCAAATCAAAACCAATTATGTTTTTAAAACATAAACACTCACATCTTTGCTATTTACATTGAATAGCTCTTGCTGTTGAACAAATGGAAAGATCTTTTCAATAAACGGTTTCGCCATTAATCTTTGAGGTGTAGAAAGCACGATTGTTTTTTGTTGCTGTAAAATTCTAATAAAACATTTATACAGTTCCTCAAAACAATCCGGGTCGTAATTTACATCGCTCAGCAAAATAATTTCTTCGTTAATCTCATTCTTTGCATACTCATTCCAATCAATTTTTTCTGTTGAAAGATTAATAATCCTGTTTTCTTTTGCAGACAATTGCACATACTGCAAGGGCTGATTGATAAAGTCTGAACAAACAACTGTATCTGCAAAGCCTGCAACTGTTAATGATGGCAGGCCCAATCCGGAAGCAAGTTCTAAAACCTTTTTCCCAAAAAAGAGTTTTTCGTTCAAGGCAATAAACATACTTAAACCAACCGATGCGTCCCAAACCTTTGCCCAATATGGAAAACTGGCAGGCGTATTTTGCAGGTACCAGTCTTTCACAGCATGGTTTTCAGGTACACACACTTTAATGGTTTGTGCTGCAAGTAAAAAATTTTCAATATTGTAGGGCAACGACATCAAATTATAAAACTCGGTGAAAATCAAATAATAAGGCTGCTTATTTCCCCTGTAAAGAAAAGAATATTTGCTTTTAAGTTTTTTTTAAATCACAATAATTCCTGTTTTGGCACAGTAGTTGAATTTTTCCTGTAAAGCTTATTCATTAACATTTAAAACATTAAACTATGAAACTCTTTATTAAGATCCCGGCAATAACAGTTTGCTTATTCACGGTAGCTTCTGCTTTCTCGCAGGTTAATGTAGGTGGTGCCATAAAAAGTTCTACGGCTGCAACAGCAAATGCATCAAAAGCAGCTTCTGCAGTTTCTAATACAGTAAGCAGAACAACCTCCACTGTATCTCAAGCCGTAAATACTACAGTTGCGGCCTCATCTGCTGCGGCAAAAGCAACCGTAAACGGTGCAGCACAGCAAACTAATAATGCAGCAGCAGCAACCACCATATCTGCAAGCAACAGTGATGCTGCAGATGTACAATCAAAAGATAAAAATGCAGCCCTGCATTCTTCTAATGATGCAGAAGCCAATGCTTCTGTAAAAGACAAAAACGCATCGGTACATGTTAGTGGTAACACTACGGTAAAAGGCCATACAGATGTTGGTGATAAAGCAAAGGCAGATGTAAAAACCATCGGCGAAAAATCTAAAGCAAAAGCAACTGCTGCAGAAAAAAATGCAGAAGGCAAAGCCCAATCAGTATCTCCTTCTGTTAATGCCTCTTCATCTGTAAAATCATCTAGCGGTGCTACTATAAATAAACAATAAAAACAAGTGTTGAGAATGTGTTGTCTGGGCAAGGCCTTCTGGCAAACAGAGGGCCTTCATTTAAATCATTCTAAATTTTTAGCACATGAAACCCCTCAACAAATTTTTGCTTTCTGCACTTACTTTTATTTTAGTAGTATGCCGGCTAAATGCACAGAATAATCAGGTTGATGCAGATCCTAAAAGTATTTTCTCGGCCTCTGTAAATTATGTTTCCAAATTAAATTATTTTGGAAGGGTAGACAGCCTGAAAAGCAGCGGTATGCTTACGAGTATAGGTTATCAACACAAATCAGGGTTGTATGCGCAAAGTAATTTTATATTCATTCAAAACGCAGCTCAGCCATTGAATTATACCGGAGCCTCTCTGGAAGGCGGGTATAAATTCCCTCAGTCTAAACATTTTAGTGGTAATCTTTTCTTTACAGATTTTTTGTATAAGGATAACAGTGTTTTGGTTCAGTCTGCATTGCATTATCAAACAGGTATTAATCTTGTAGTAAATAATAATATTGCCAACATTAATACAGGAGCAGACTTAAAATTCAGTAACGATAAAACCGACCTGGGTATTTCTTTTGGTGTAGATCATATCTTCCTTATAAAAACAGCGAATAAAAAAATAGTATGGGCCATTAACCCCTCTGCCTATACTTATTGGGGAACGCAGAATTTTTCTTATAGTTATTTGCAGAAAACTTCTTTTTTAGGTATACCAACAGGTTCTGCTCCTGCATCTGCGAGCTATACCCGGTTTAATTTGCTGAGTTATGAGTTTTCTGCACCGGTTGTTTTAGTGGCAGGTAAATTGAATGCAAGTTTTACCCCTTCTTTCGTAGCGCCTGAAAACCTTATTGCCAATGAAAGAGGGATACAATTGTTTTATTGTACCATCGGCATAGGGATACGTTTATAAATAATGGCGAATATTCTTTTTCAATCTTTTGTTTCCTGCAGATCCATTTTTGTAATTTGGCATTTCGTTATAACAGTTTATGCCATTTAAGCTTCATTCAAACTATCATCCTTCGGGAGATCAGCCCACAGCCATTCAGCAATTAACAAGCGGGATACTGAATGGAGAAAAATTTCAAACCTTACTGGGTGTTACCGGCAGTGGTAAAACCTTTACCATGGCCAATGTTATTCAAAATGTTCAAAAACCAACGTTGGTTTTAACACACAACAAAACTCTGGTAGCGCAATTATACGGCGAGTTTAAACAATTCTTTCCCGATAACGCAGTGGGTTATTTTGTGAGCTATTACGATTATTACCAGCCGGAAGCATATATGCCGGTAAGCGATACATATATTGAAAAAGATTTAAGTATTAATGAGGAGCTTGACAAGTTACGTTTGCAGGCAACCAGCGAACTGCTTACCGGAAGAAGAGATATTATAGTTGTGGCAAGTGTAAGCTGCATTTACGGAATGGGCAACCCTTCTGAATTTGAGAATGGAATTATCAGAATACATCAAGGACAAGTAATTTCCCGACAAGGTTTTTTGCATTCGCTGGTGAACTCCCTGTATAACCGCTCTCAAGGAGATTTTACCAGGGGCACTTTCAGAGTTAAAGGAGATACAATTGATATAAATTTACCTTATGCGGATTACGGGTATCGTATTACTTTTTTTGGCGATGAAATTGAAAGTATTGAGAGCATTGAAAAAAATACCGCGAAAAGAATTGGGCTTGTAGAAAATGCTGCCATTTTTCCTGCCAACCTTTACCTGGCACCAAAAGATATTATGCAACAGGTAATGTACGAGATACAGGATGAAATGATGCGACAATGCGAATACTTTAAATCTTCTGGTAAATTAATTGAAGCACAGCGGTTGAAAGAACGGGTGGAATACGACCTGGAGATGATACGGGAACTTGGTTATTGCAATGGTATAGAGAATTACTCTCGTTTTTTTGACAGGAGGCAGCCCGGCACCAGGCCTTTCTGTTTACTGGATTATTTTCCGAAAGATTTTTTATTGGTGATAGATGAAAGCCATCAAACCATACCGCAAGTGGCGGGTATGTATGGAGGAGACAGAAGCAGGAAGTTGATTTTAGTGGATTATGGCTTCAGATTGCCAAGTGCATTAGATAACAGGCCACTTAATTTTCATGAATTTGAAAGCCTTATTGGCCAGACTGTTTTTGTAAGTGCCACTCCCGGAGATTATGAATTAGAAGTAACCGGCGGCGTAGTGGTAGAACAAGTTGTTCGCCCAACAGGGCTGTTGGATCCGCCGATAGAAATTCGCCCCAGTGTAAACCAGATAGATGACCTTTTGGATGAAATTGATAAAAGAGTAAAAAAAGGCGATCGTGTATTGGTAACCACATTAACCAAACGCATGGCAGAAGAGATGGATAAATATCTTCAACGGATAAACATTAAGTCAAAATACATTCACAGTGATGTAGACACCCTGGAAAGAGTAGAGATCCTCCGCCAACTCAGGCTTGGTGAAATTGATGTTTTAGTGGGTGTAAACCTGCTTCGTGAAGGATTAGATTTACCGGAGGTTTCGCTGGTTGCCATTTTAGATGCGGATAAAGAAGGTTTTTTGCGGAATGAAAGAAGTTTAACACAAACTGCAGGAAGAGCGGCCCGCAATGTAGATGGACTTGTAATTTTTTATGCAGACACCATTACAGAGAGCATGCAGCGTACCATTGATGAAACCGGCAGACGAAGGGAAAAACAAATTGCACATAACATTGCCCACAATATTGTTCCTAAAACAGTTAAGAAAAGTATTGAGCAGATTATGAAACAAACTTCTGTTTTAGATATTAAAGGTTTTGACGATAGGAAAACTTATGCCATTCAAAACGATGAAGATATTGTAACACAGGCTGCTGAAGAACAGGAAAACTATAAAACCATTCCCCAGTTAGAAAAAGCCATACAACAAACAAAAAAGAAAATGGAAAAGGCGGCAAGGGATCTGGATTTTATTGAAGCAGCAAAACTCAGAGACGAAATGTTTGGAATGCAAAAACAATTAGATAACATGAAATTATAATTTTACCAAATAACTCAACACACACAACAATATGTCAATTCGAATTTTTATTACGGGAGGAACATTCGATAAGGAATACAACGAACTCAACGGGCAACTCTTTTTTAAAGATACACACCTGCCCGAAATGCTTAAATTAGGCAGAAGCCGGGTGGAAGTAGATATCAGAACGCTAATGATGATTGATAGCCTGGAGATGACGGATGATGACAGAGCACTGATTGCACGGCAATGCGAACATGCAGATGAAGATAAAATCATCATCACACATGGAACAGACACCATGAGTGAAACAGCAGCATACATTGCAGAAAGAATTCAACATAAAACCATTGTGCTAACCGGCGCCATGATACCTTATAAATTTGGCAGTAGCGACGGACTCTTCAACCTGGGAAGCGCTTTGGCTTTTGTACAAACATTACCACACGGCATTTATGTTGCCATGAATGGACGGTATTTTAACTGGAATAATGTTAAAAAGAATAAACAAACAGGCGAGTTCCAGGAAATAAAATAGCCCGGGTATTTTCCGGGCCATTATTTATATTAAATAGTATTTTAATATTTATTATTTCTTTTCCAGTAGTTTAAAGAACTGATCTAACTGAGGAAGCACTACAATGCGTGTTCTTCTGTTGGCAGCCCTGCCATCGGCAGTGCTATTATCTGCAATAGGAATATATTGTCCGCGTCCGGCAGCCGTCATACGCTTAGGGTCTAATCCATATTGGTTTTGCAATACCCGTACAACAGATGTTGCTCTTTTAACACTCAGATCCCAGTTATCTACCAATTGTGTTCCTTTGTAGGCAACAGAGTCTGTATGTCCTTCTACCATAAATTCAATATCCGGCTGATTGTTCAACACTTTCGCCACTTTTCCTAAAACATCTTTGGCCCTGTCGGTTATATCGTAGCTGCCACTTTTAAACAGCAGTTTATCAGAAATATCAATGTATACAACGCCTTTATCAACTTTAATATTAATGTCTTTATCATCCAGGTTGCCAATAGCCCCTTTCAGGTTCATTACCAATGCCATATTCAATGAATCTTTCCTGGAAATAGAGGATTGTAAATCTTTGATATAAGCGTCTTTGGAGCTGATATTCTCCATGGATTTTCTGATACTTTCTGCCTGTGATCCAGAAATAACAGACAGGTCTTTCAATTGATTCAATACCTGGCTATTATTTTGTTTAAGATAATCTACCTGCTTATTCAGATCTGCAATTTGTCCGTTCAGGGCTGTATTCCTGTTCGTTAAATCTGCAGTATTGTTTTTGCATGCATTCAACTCGCCTTGAGCCTCCCTGTATTTTGACTGTAAATCAAGATAAGCGCCATTCAGTTGCGTGTACTTCGCTTCAGATTCTTTGTACTTTTTTGTACTAACACAAGACACCACAGACGTAGATGCTGCAGCAATTAAAATGAGAGTAGAGATTTTTTGCATGACTTAAAAATTATTAAACAATTAAATAACGAAGATGCTATGGTTTTATTGAATGCCGGCTGTTAAATTATTTATAATAGCCGCTTTTCTCAATTTCATCTCTAACATTATCCGGAACAAGGTATTTGATAGATTTATTTCCTTTAATCAGCGAACGTATATAGGTGGCAGAAATATCTAACAGAGGCGCTTTGATGATTTGAATATTTGTATTCGCCGTTTTTTCTACTTTAAAACCAGGCCGTTCATATACAAGCAACTCATAATTAGCCAGCAACCATTCATAGTTTTTCCAGTGGTGAATATTCTGAAGACTATCACTGCCGATAATGATCGAAAATTGCTGTTCAGGGTACTTTTCTTTCAGATAAGTAAGTGTATCTACCGTATAAGAGGGTTTTGGCAGTTTAAATTCTATATCAGACGCTTTAAACCTGGAATCATCTTCTGTAGCCAGTTGCACCATAAACAAGCGTTGATATTCATTCAGCAATCCGCCCTGCTGTTTCAGGGGGTTTTGCGGACTTACAACAAACCAAACCTGTTTTAACCCGGTATATTCCGCCATATGGCTGGCAATAATCAAATGCCCTGTGTGTATAGGATTAAAAGAACCGAAGAAAAGCCCGATTTTCATTTAACAGTTTGATTATCAATTAACAACTACTTCAACAGAAATATTGAACGCTTCACTCAGACGAAGGCTGAGCGAGTATCCGGAAACAAAAATAGATATTGGGTCCCCTAAAGGTGCCACTTGCTCAACCTTTACCTTTTCTCCGGGTACACATCCCATTTCCATTAACTTAATATAAAGCTCATCTTTTTCTATTCCAATAATAATGGCTTCCTGTCCAACCTTTAATTCGCTAAGTTTTTTCATAATTCTCAACAAAAGTAAATTCTAATCACACCCATTTCTTACGAATTTTGGAGCAGAAATAATTTATGGATAGAATTCAGTTTTCAGCAGCAGACAAAGCATTCAGTTTCCCAAAAAAGAAGCTTCTTAAACAATGGATAGAATCTTGCTTTAGAAAAGAAGGGAAAAAAATAGCCACCATTCATTATATCTTTTGTTCTGATGACTTTCTGCTGGATATCAACAAAAAATTCCTCAATCACGATTACTATACCGATATCATCACCTTTGATTTATCAGAACCCTCCGAAGCCACCATCACCGCGGAGATATACATAAGCCTCGACAGGGTAAAAGAGAATGCCCAACAACTTCATACGCCATACAAAAAAGAATTATTACGGGTGTTAATACACGGAGCATTGCATTTATGTGGCTATAAAGACAAACTGAAGAAAGAGGTTGCGGAAATGAGAGCAGCCGAGGAGCAGCAAATTCTTAACTACTACCAGCTTGAGAAGGCCTTAAAAAAATAATTGCCGCCTATTTTACTTCATTAAATCCCACGAGCATCTTCAAAAATGTTCCACGTGTAACAAAACAATCGGACCCTACAAAACCAGCCGCACACCTTCAATCAAAATTTGTAAGTAGTGGGCTTGTCTGCTCAATTTCAATTGTTTAAACAATGTTCCACGTGTAACATACATTCGTTACAGAAGTTGTCTCCCTCCGTGAGGGCATATAAAATTATCTTTGCCCAATAATTAAGATCATGTTTCCAAAGTACGATGTAATAGTAGTGGGTGCAGGCCATGCAGGATGCGAAGCCGCCGCAAGTGCTGCCAACCTGGGCAGTAAAGTCTTATTGATTACCATGAACATGCAGACCATTGCCCAAATGAGCTGTAACCCCGCAATGGGCGGCATTGCAAAAGGGCAGATTATCAGGGAGATTGATGCTATTGGTGGGTATAGCGGTATTGTAACAGATAAAAGTATGATCCAGTTTCGCATGCTTAACAGGAGCAAAGGGCCCGCAATGTGGAGCCCCAGAGCGCAAAGCGACCGTATGCTCTTTGCTGCAACATGGCGGGAAATGCTAGAGCAAACACCAAACGTAGATTTTTACCAGGACACGGTTAAGGGTTTGATTGTTAAAAACGGCAAAGCTTCCGGTGTGGTTACAGGCCTTGGGCATAATATAGAAAGCGGCTCAGTAGTTATTACCAGTGGTACTTTTTTAAATGGGGTGATTCATATTGGAGAAAAGCAATTGGGTGGAGGAAGGATTGCTGAAAAAGCAGCAACCGGCATAACAGAACAATTGATAGAGCTTGGTTTTGAAAGTGATCGTTTAAAAACAGGGACGCCGCCAAGAGTAGATGGAAGAAGCCTCAACTATTCAAAAATGGAGGAGCAAAAAGGAGACGAAGAAATTGTAGGCTTCTCCTATTTAGAAATACCTAAGCTAAAACCAGAGCAACAAAAAAGCTGTTTTATTACTTACACCAACCCCCAAGTACATGATATTTTAAAAACCGGGTTTGACAGAAGCCCGATGTACCAGGGTAGAATTGAGGGTGTTGGCCCAAGATATTGTCCCAGTATAGAAGATAAGATCAACAGATTTGCGGAAAGAGACCGCCATCAATTATTTGTAGAGCCAGAAGGGTTTAATACAGTAGAGATCTATGTTAACGGATTTTCAACGTCTTTGCCGGAAGAAGTTCAGATCAGCGCTCTTAGAACTGTACCCGGTTTTGAGAATTGCAGGATCTTCCGGCCCGGGTATGCCATTGAATACGACTATTTTCCTCCTACACAATTAAAAAACACACTCGAGACCAAGTTAATAAAGAGTTTGTTTTTCGCAGGCCAGATAAATGGCACAACCGGATATGAAGAGGCAGCCTGCCAGGGCCTTATAGCAGGTATCAATGCCCACCAATCAGTAAGAAGCCTGGAACCATTCACGCTGAAAAGGAGTGAAGCTTATATTGGTGTTTTAATTGATGATCTGATTAATAAAGGCACTGATGAGCCCTACCGTATGTTTACCAGCAGGGCTGAATTCAGAACCTTATTAAGACAAGACAATGCAGACCTTCGGCTAACAGAAATGAGCTTCAGAATCGGGCTGGCATCACAGCAAAGAATGGAAAAAGTAATTGCGAAAAGGAATGCAACAGCTTCAATAAAAGAAGTATTGGCCCAACTGTCCATTGAGCCGGAAGAAATCAATCCTTATTTTTCCGGGATAGGATCTGCTCATATTTCAGAAAAGCAAAAAGCTTCTAAAATCATCCTCAGGCCAAATGTATTTTTACATGACCTTATAGCAGGTATACCATCTTTTTCCAACGCATTGGAAAGTTATACATCCGAAAGCCTTGAACAAGCTGAAATTCAAATTAAATACGAGCGGTACATAGAGAAAGAAAAAGATATTGTAGCCAAGATGATACAGCTGGAAGAACTGCTTATTCCCGACACTTTTGATTATGATAAAGTATCTGCACTATCTGCCGAAGCATTACAAAAATTCAAAAAAATAAGGCCCCGAACACTTGGGCAGGCGAGCCGTATCAGCGGTGTAAACCCAAGTGATGTACAGATTTTAATGGTTTTTATGGGGCGGTAATTATTCCATTAAATGAATAATAATTATTTTTAATACAAAGGGTCTCTTAAGAGATCCTTTTTCATTTAACATATTCTTAGCATTCGCCTTTTCAAAAACTCTTTCTACCGAAAAAAGGATAAATGGTTTTAAAGGTTCCGTCAATTCATTAGTTTTAAAGACTTCATTTTAAAACCTAAGTATTTATGAGAAAGATCCTACTGTTTTTTGTAGGCCTCGCAGGTTTTTCTGCAATCCGTGCACAGGAAACATTTCCGGTGAACGGTGTAGCCGATAAACGAACAGGCACTTACGCATTTACCAATGCAACAATTGTAAAAGATGGACAAACAACACTGCAGAATGCAACATTATTAATTAAAGAAGGCAAAATTGTTGCCGTTGGAACAACTGTAGCAATACCAAAAGAAGCAGTACTGGTAGATTGTAAAAACAAATACATCTATCCTTCTTTTATAGACATTTATAGCGACTATGGCATTACTGCTCCTCAAAGAACAGCTGGTGGATTTAATTTCAATGCTCCCGCTCAACTTACATCCAATACAAAGGGCTCATACGCCTGGAACCAGGCCATTAAACCGGAAACAGATGCCTACAAACAATTTGCTATAGATGAGCAAAAAGCAAAATCTCTGCGCGAAATAGGCTTTGGCACCGTATTAACGCATGTAAAAGATGGCATCGCCAGAGGAACAGGCAGCATTGTAACTTTAGCAACAAACAGAGAAAACCTTGTAATGTTAAAAGAGAAAGCCTCATCGCATTTCTCGCTTAACAAGGGAAGTTCTACACAGAGTTATCCCAGCAGTGTTATGGGAAGTATTGCTCTTCTACGCCAAACCTATTTAGATGCACAATGGTATAAGAGTAAGCCAAGCACCGAAGGCATAAATATTTCTTTACAGGCATTTAACGACAATGCATCACTACCCCAAATTTTTGAAGGAGATGATAAATGGACTGACCTACGTGCAGATCGCATAGGGGATGAATTCGGTGTACAATATATTATCAAAGCAGGAGGAAACGAGTACCAAAGGATTAATGAAATCGCTGCCACAAAAGCAACATTTATTGTTCCCCTAAACTTTCCTCAGGCCATGGATGTTGAAGACCCGAATGATGCAAGAGCCGTATCGCTTGCAGACATGAAGCATTGGGAATTGGCTCCTACTAATGCAGCCGCATTCGAAAAAGCAAATATCTCATTTTGCTTAACAGCTTCCGACCTTCGGGATACTAAACAATTTCTTGCCAATGTTCGCAAAGCCATTGATAATGGCTTAACGGAAGCCAAAGCTTTTGAAGCGCTTACAAAAACTCCTGCCACACTACTGAATATATTTGATAAAGTAGGTAGCCTGGAAACAGGAAAACTTGCCAACTTCATCATTACTTCAGGGCCCATCTTCAAGGACAATATTACTGTTTTCAGCAACTGGGTACAGGGAGAAAAATATGCTGTTAATGAAAGTGGCTGGAATGAAATAAAAGGGACTTACGCTCTCAACATCAATTCTGCAACAGCAGGTACCAGCATTTCTTATACCGTTGACGTGAAGAATAGTACCACTGCAAGTGTAATAGGGAAAGATACTTTGGCCGGAAAGATTTCATTTGACGGGAAAATCATTAAACTCAGTTTCGCATTAACACCACAAAGAACTCCTGCTTTCAACCGTGGCGGCGGCATGATGCCCGATATGCCATCTGGTGGCTTCGGCGGAAGAGGCGGTGCAGCCTTAGCAAATTCAAATGCCAAACAAATTCGCTTAACCGGTTTTGTAAGCGGTGATACATGGAATGGATATGGAGAAGACACTTTAGGAAATAAATTAAGCTGGACAGCCACATTAACCAAAGCTGCTACAGCAACTACAGACTCAACAAAACCTAAACCCGCAGCCAAACCACTAGCCAAAATAACATATCCTTTCGACGGGTATGGCAATGAAGAACTACCTAAACAGGAAAATATTATAATAAAAAATACAACTGTTTGGACCAATGAAAAAGAAGGTGTACTCCAAAACACAGATGTTTTGGTAAAAGCCGGTAAGATTGTAAAAATCGGCAAAAGCTTATCAGAAGATGGCGCCAAAGTAATAGACGGAACAGGAAAGCACTTAACAGCCGGCATTATTGATGAACACTCACATATAGCAGCTGCCTCTATTAATGAAGGCGCACAATCTGTAACTTCAGAAGTAAGAATAGCAGACAATTTAAACCCAGAAGATATTAATATTTATCGTCAACTAAGTGGCGGGGTTACTTCTTCTCATATCCTTCATGGTTCAGCCAATACCATCGGCGGCCAAACACAACTGATAAAATTAAGATGGGGTACTGATGATAATGGCCTGAAATTCCAAAACTGGGATCCGTTCATCAAATTCGCTTTAGGCGAAAACGTAAAACGCACCACATCTCAAAACAACAATCGTTTTCCTGATACAAGAATGGGAGTGGAGGAAGTATTAAACGATGCGTTTGCAAGAGCCAAAGATTACGAAGCGGCTATGAAAGCAGATCCTAAAGGAACACGCAGGGATCTTGAATTAGATGCATTGGTAGAGATATTAAATAAGAAAAGATTTATTACCTGCCACTCTTATGTGCAAAGTGAAATTACAGCAGCCATGAGAATAGGCGATAAATATGGTTTTAAATTCAACACCTTCACCCATATTTTAGAAGGCTATAAAGTAGCAGATAAAATGAAAGTGCACGGCTCTAACGCTTCTACTTTCTCAGACTGGTGGGCTTATAAAATGGAAGTGCAAGATGCCATTGCTTATAATGCTGCCATTATGCAAAAAGTGGGCTTAAACGTATGTATCAATTCTGATGATGCAGAAATGGCCCGCCGCTTAAATCAGGAAGCCGCTAAAGTGGTTAAATACGGTGGTGTAAGCGAAGAAGAAGCGCTGAAAATGGTAACACTTAACCCTGCCAAAGCATTGCATGTTGCAGACAGGGTGGGTAGTATTAAAACAGGTAAAGATGCAGACCTTGTATTGTGGAGTGATCATCCATTAAGTATTTATGCTATGAGTTTATATACAATTGTTGATGGAACCATTTTCTTCTCCAGAGAAAAAGACCTTGAACAGCGTAAAAAAATAGCAACAGAAAGAAACCGGCTGATTCAAAAAATGATTGCAGAAAAAAGAACAGGAGGCCCTGGCGCTGTAAGACCCGCAGAACCAAGCTGGCAATTTATTTTAAGCTGTGGCGACCATGATCATAAAGATGGACTATATACTGTAGATATTCAGGAAGAAGATATCATTAACAAATAAAAAAATTAGCGATGAAGAAAACAATTCTAAATATAGCGGCTTTGTTAATGCTGTCTTCAGCCATCAAAGCCCAGGAAACAGTTTATCCTGCAAAAGAATACAAAGGAAAATTGTTTATTAAAAACGGAACCGTACATGTTGGCAATGGCACTGTTTTAGAAAAAACAACTATTGCTGTAGAAAACGGAAAGATTGTAGCGGTAGGCAGCAGCATAACCATTCCTTCGGGAGATGTAAAAGTGATAGATGCAACCGGCAAAAATGTATACCCCGGCCTTATATTGCCTTCCACAGATCTGGGCCTTCGTGAAATAGCCAATGGTGTAAGAGGCAGTAATGACTTTCAGGAATTAGGTGATTACAATACCAACATAAGATCAGTTGTTGCCTATAATACAGATTCAAAAATAACAGGTACATTAAGAGCAAACGGCATTCTGTTAGCCAGCATTACCCCTGAGGGTGGTGTTATCAGCGGAAGCTCTTCTGTAGTACAACTTGATGCATGGAATTGGGAAGATGCCGCCTATAAATACGACAATGCCATACATTTAAACATTCCCAGTTTTTTACAACGCTTTGGAAGAAGAGGTGGTGGTGGCATACCTCCTGCCATTCTTGCCCAGCTCGGATTAGGCATAAGGGGAGGGAACGCAGAAGATCCTAATAAAGTGGCTGTAGAGAAAATGGAAGAAATCAAATCTTTCTTTCGTCAGGCAAAAGCATACTTACAAGAACCGGTTCATAAAAATGTTAACCTGAAGTTTGAAGCGGTAAAAGCTTTGTTCGATAAAAAGCAAAAACTCTTTGCACACGCAGATCAGGTGAAGCAAATACTTGCAGCCATAGATCTTGCCAAAGAATTTGGTTTTGATCTCACAATTATCGGCGGTGTAGAAAGCTGGCAAATAGCAGACGTGTTAAAGGCAAACAATGTATCTGTTATCTTAAACCAGGAGCATGAGCTGCCTGCAATGGAAGATGATGATATAGATCAGCCTTATAAAACGCCTGCTGCTTTACAAAAAGCAGGTGTATTATTTGCCTTGAATGATAATGATGCCAACAGCCGTTCACGCAACCTTTCATTTAATGCAGGAACTGCCGTGGCCTATGGTTTAAACAAAGAGCAGGCTTTGCAGGCAATAACATTAAACTCTGCCAAAATATTGGGCATTGATGATAAAACCGGTAGCCTTGAAGTAGGCAAAGACGCCAACATAGTTGTTGCTGAAGGCGATATCCTCGATATGAAATCCAGCAACGTAGAACATGCATTAATACAAGGCAGGGAAGTAAGTTTAGACAATAAACAAAAGCAGCTGTACGAGCGCTACAAATACAAGTACGGCATCAATTAGTTGTTTTCCATATTCAAAAGAAAACCATCTCCTTTTAAAGAGATGGTTTTTTTATTTCTACCGCTCATCATTTTTTCACCTTTTATTTTATCTACAGAGTAACAATTTTACAACCAATAGCGTCTTGCCATATCATTATAGTAAACCATTGCATGAAAAGAACAGCCCTTATTGCCACGATCATTTTCTTATCCTTAAATATGTTTGCCCAGTCGCAAAATGCGCCGAAGCAAATAGCTGCAACACGCACCAATGCAACAATAATTATCGATGGCAACATAAATGATTCAGCATGGTCCAAAGCCACAAAACTCAACGATTTTGTAGAATGGCGCCCCGATTTTGGCAAGCCAGAGCCCAAAGGATCACAAACAGAAATCTATTTGCTATATGATGATAATGCATTTTATATTGCAGGCTTTTGCCACGAACAAACAACAGACAGCATTTCGAAAGAATTAGTAGGCAGGGATGTTATAGGTATTAATGATTTTGTAGGAGTGATTTTTGATACCTATAACGATAAAATAAACGGATTTGGTTATTATGTTACGCCTTTGGGAGAACAGTTCGATGCCAAATATTCAAACAACGGCGAAGATGCATCCTGGAACAGTGTATACGAATCTAAATCAATGATTGTAAAAGGAGGATGGACTTTTGAAATGCGTATACCTTATTCCGCCATACGTTTCGGAAATAAATCCAGTCAAATCTGGGGAATGAATATTACCAGAAGAAGAAATAAAACAGGCCAGCAATATATGTGGAATCCCGTAAATCCAACCGTTGGCGGAACCTTTCTGGCTCAAGGTGGTTTATTAACTAATATAGAAAATATTAAGCCTCCTGTTCGTTTATCACTTTCGCCCTATCTATCGCTCTATGCCAATCATTATCCTTATAACAACCCCACTATTAAAAACTGGAGTAATTCATTTAATGGAGGAATGGATGTAAAGTATGGTATCAACCAGGCTTTTACTTTGGACATGACCCTGATCCCCGATTTTGGCCAGGTACAAAGCGACAATCAGGTATTGAACCTTACTCCTTTTGAAGTGAAATACAACGAAAACCGCAATTTCTTCACCGAAGGAACAGAATTATTTAATAAAGGCAACCTCTTTTACAGTCGCAGAATAGGAGGAACGCCATTACACTTTTCTGATGTTTACAATAACTTATCCTCCACAGAAACGGTTGTACAAAATCCTTTAAATGCTAAACTCATTAATGCCACAAAAATTAGCGGCAGAACACAAAGTGGGCTGGGTATGGGTTTCTTTAATGCTGTAACAGACGCACAGTACGCAACAATAGAAGACACCGTATCTAAAAAAACAAGATCTGTGCAAACCAGTCCGCTAACAGATTATAATATAGTTGTGCTAGACCAAACGCTTAAAAACAATTCCAGCATTTCGTTTATCAATACGTCTACCATAAGAAGTGGCGGCGATTATGATGCCACAGTTTCGGCAGCATTGTGGGATTTTTATGACAAAAAGAATATCTGGAACTTTTCCGGGCAGTTTGCAGTAAGCCAATTATATGGTTATGAAAACCCCGGAAAAACTTATGCAGGAACTTTTCATTCACTCAACTTTTCTAAAACAGGTGGCCGATTTAATTTTAACCTGTGGCAGGAGTTTTCGGGCAATACATACAACCAAAACGATCTGGGCTATTTCACCAATAACAATTATTTAGATCATGGTTTATGGGTTGGTTACAAATGGTTAAAGCCCAATCATGTATACAAGAGGCTTTATTTCAACTTCAATTTATATTACTCAAGAAGATACATGCCTTCAGATTATCAAACACTCAATATTAACACCAATATCAATGGGCAATTGAATAACTTATGGAATGCGGGTTTATTTTTCCGCATTCAACCACAATCCAACGATTTTTATGAACCGAGGGTAGATGGCAGGGTATTTAAAACTCCCGGCTCCTGGTTGGTAGAAGGCTGGGTAAGCACCAACCGGGCAAAAAAATACTCCACCTCAATAGATATAGCTTATAAATATGCTTCAAAATACAGCAGTGTTTTTAGTGATCTGTTTTTAAACAATAGTTACCGGTTCAATAAAAAATTAACCATTAGCCTTGATGACAATTTTAACCTTCGCTACAACAATATAGGCTTTGCCGGTACTTTAACCAATACTACTACCAATGCAACAGATGTATATTTTGGAAGCAGAACAAGAATTACCGTAGAAAATATTTTAAATATTAAATACAATTTCACCAATATGATGGGCTTAACATTCAGGGCAAGACACTATTGGAGCAAAGTAGATTATCACCTTTTTTATTTCTTAAACCCCGATGGAAGCCTTTCTCCTTCAACACAGCAATTCAACAATTCAAATGTTAACTTTTTCAATATAGATATGGTATATACCTGGCAGTTTGCTTTAGGAAGTTTCTTAAACATCGGCTGGAAAAATGCAGTGGCATCCTACGATACAGACGCTACACAACCCTATTTTAAAAACCTTTCCAATACATTAAGCTCATCTCAAAACAATACTTTTTCTGTAAAAGTCATCTACTTTTTAGATTACCTGAGTTTAAAAAAGAAAAAATAATCTGCACTGAGCTACTCTTCCTTGTGTACATATCAACTCTTAGTTACCTTAGTTGAATGCAAGAGAAGAAATTATTTTTATTAGATGCGTTTGCACTTATCTTCAGAGCATATTATGCTCTTATCCGAAACCCCAGGATCACTTCACAGGGAAGAAATACAAATGCACAGTTTGGTTTTACCAATACATTGATTGAACTCATTAATAAAGAGAAGCCTACACATATGGCAGTTTGCTTTGATGTGGAAGGGAAAACAGAACGTCATACAGATTTTGAAGATTATAAAGCCAACAGGCAGGAAGCGCCTGAGGATTTGCTGGCAGCCGTTCCCGATATCAAAAGAATTATCGAGGGGTTTAATATTCCGGTTATTGGTGTTGAAGGATATGAAGCCGATGATGTGATTGGAACCCTTGCCTGGCAGGCACATGATGCCGGTTATGATGTATTCATGGTTACTCCGGATAAAGATTACGGGCAACTTGTTCGTAACGGTGTTCATATTTACAAGCCGGGTTATCAAGGAGGTGATGTGGAAATAATGGGGCCAAAAGAAGTTTGCGAAAAATGGAACATTGAAAGAGTTGATCAGGTAATTGATATTTTGGGATTGATGGGAGATGCTGTTGATAATATTCCCGGCATTGCAGGTGTAGGAGAAAAAACAGCAGCTAAGTTGTTGAAAGAATACGATACGCTTGAAAATGTATTAGCCAACGCAGACAGTATTAAAGGTGCTTTAGGTGAAAAAGTAAGAGCGGGAAAAGATGCCGCTGTTATGAGTAAAAAACTGGCAACCATTATTACCAATGTGCCTGTACAGTTTCATGAAGAAGATTTTAAACTAAAAGAATGGAATAAAGATGCATTAACTGAAGTGTTCTCTGAACTGGAATTTAAAACATTAGGCAAAAGAATTTTAGGAGAAAACTTTTCCGTTGGCGTTACTGCGCCTGTTGGTGTGCAAACAGATCTGTTTGGCAATGCAGTAGAAAGTCAAAATTCAAAAGGGAAAAGCGAAAAGAAAGAAGATCCTTCCGAAGAGGAGAGTGCCACGCAAACATTCTCATCGCTCAAAACAATTAACGATGTAAAACACAATTATCAGTTAGTTCAAACAGAATCAGAAATTTCAAATCTCATTTCCATCTTACAAACCTCCAAAGAAATTTGTTTCGATTCTGAAACAACAGGCTTAGATGCAAATCAGGCCGAGCTTGTTGGTTTGAGTTTCTCAATTAAAGAGCATGAGGCTTATTATATCCCCTGCCCGGTCGACAGAGATAAAACTATTTCTATTTTAAATCAATTCAACAAACTTTTCACCGATACAACCATTACCTGGATCGGGCAAAATATAAAATACGATATGCTCGTATTAAAATGGTATGGCTTTGAATTGAAAGGAAATATTTACGATACCATGTTGGTGCATTATGTTGTTGAGCCGGATGGCAAGCGCAGCATGGATTTACTGAGTGCGCAATATTTACAATACGAACCCGTACACATTGAAGAACTGATTGGCAAAAAAGGAAAAGGCCAGGGCACCATGCGTGATGTAGAGATGGAGAAAATTAAAGACTATGCTGCAGAAGATGCAGACATTACTTTGCAATTAAAGCATGTTTTACATCCCTTATTAAAAGAAAAAGATGTTGAAAAAGTTTTCAACGAAGTAGAGAACCCATTAGTGAAAGTGTTGACGGATATGGAGTTTGAAGGGGTGAAGATTGATGAAGCCTTTTTAAGAGATTATAGTAAAGAATTGCAACGTGATGCAAAACAGGCGGAAGAAAGAGTATACAAAGAAGCAGGTGTTCGTTTCAACCTGGCATCGCCAAAACAATTAGGAGAGGTATTGTTTGACAAATTGAAATTAGACGACAGTGCCAAGAAAACAAAAACCGGGCAATACCAAACCGGTGAAGATGTGTTATTGAAACTCGCTGCCCGCGGACATTCTATTGCAGATGATATTTTAGCATTCAGGGAATTAACCAAATTACAATCCACTTACGTGGATGCGCTTCCTGAAATGATCAATCCAAAAACAGGAAGAGTACATACATCTTATGCACAGGCAGTTGCAGTTACAGGAAGGCTTTCAAGCAACAATCCGAATCTTCAGAATATTCCTATCAGAACAAGTAGAGGAAGAGAAATCAGAAAAGCATTTATTCCAAGAGGTGAAGGAAGGGTTTTGGTAAGTGCAGATTATTCTCAAATTGAATTAAGAATTGTTGCTGCAATAAGTGGTGATAAAAATATGTGTGATGCATTTAAACATAACAAAGACATTCACACAGCAACAGCATCTAAAGTATACAATGTTACAGAAGCCGATGTTACCAAAGAAATGCGTTACAAAGCAAAAAGTGTAAACTTTGGAATCATTTACGGTCAGGGAGCTTTTGGGCTTGCAGATAATTTGGGGATCTCAAGAACAGAAGCGAAAGAAATCATTGATAACTATAAACGCGAATTTGCAGGCATTACCAAATACATGGATGATACCATCAACTTTGCAAGAGAACATGGTTATGTGCAAACTTTGATGGGAAGAAAAAGATGGTTGAGAGATATTAATTCATCCAATTTTACGGTTCGTGGTTTTGCAGAACGAAATGCCATTAACAGCCCGATACAGGGAACTGCTGCAGATATGATTAAGCTTGCGATGATCAAAATTCATGCAGCATTGAAAAAAGAGAAACTGGAAAGTAAAATGATCTTGCAGGTACATGATGAGTTAGTATTTGATGCGGTTGAGAAAGAATTAGATATTTTGAAACCATTGATATTAGATAACATGCGTTCCGCATTATTCTTACCAAATGATGTTCCTGTTGAAGCAGAAGTGGGCATTGGCAAGAATTGGTTGGAAGCACATTAATGATTTGTACTCCCTAATTTAAAATTTGCAATTCTTACTTATGCCAATCATCAATAAAAAAGTTGACGACTATATTGCCAAAGCGCAACCATTTGCACAACCCATTTTAAAACATGTTAGGGCATTGGTGCACAAAGCTTGCCCTGATACGGAAGAAAAGATAAAATGGGGCTTTCCACATTTTGATTATAAAGGGGAAATGATGTGCAGTGTGGCTGCTTTTAAGCAACATTGCTCCTTCAGTTTTTGGAAAGGTGCATTAATGAGTGATCCTGCATTGATGGAAAATGCAAAGACAGAAACGGCGATGGGGCATTTAGGAAAAATATCTTCATTAAAAGACCTTCCTTCCGACAAAAAATTTATTGCATATATAAAAGAAGCAATGAAGCTGAATGATGAAGGAATTAAAGTAGAGAAAAAACCTATTGTTAAAAAAGAATTGGTTATTCCTGAATACATCATCAAATCCATTAAAAAAAATAAAGCGGCATTAACAACATTCGAAAACTTTCCTCCTTCTCATAAAAAAGAATATACCCAGTGGATTGAAGAGGCAAAAACAGAAGCAACCAAAGAAAAAAGAATAGAGCAAATGATAGAATGGCTGGCAGAAGGTAAACCAAGAAACTGGAAGTACATGCAAAAGAAATAAAATGAACAATAAAGAATTAATAGAAAAGTTTTACACTGCTTTTCAAAAACTGGATTACACAGCCATGCAAAGTTGTTATGCAGCAAATGTGGTTTTTAATGATCCTGTTTTTGGCATTTTACAGAATGGCGAACCTCAGGCTATGTGGGAAATGCTTTGCAAAAGAGCAACTGATTTTTCACTAACATTCAGCAATATTGAATTATTGGATGAAGAATATGCAACCTGCAACTGGACAGCCACTTATTTATTCGGGCCCCGAAAAAGAAAAGTGATAAACAATATTAAAGCACATTTCAGAATTCAAAACGGGTTAATAACAGAACACACAGATCAGTTTAATTTATACAACTGGAGCAAACAAGCATTAGGATTAAGTGGCGTTTTATTTGGCTGGGCCTCCTTTTTTCAAACCAGAATAAAAAGAAAAGCATTAGGAGGCTTGTGGAAGTTTATGAATCACTAATCAGTCATGCCGAACCAGGTTCGGCATCTACTTTTAATGTCATTCTGAAACAAGTTCAGAATGACATTACATTACTTCTTCTTATAAATCGGAACTGTGCTGCAAGGCTCGCCGTACATGATACTTTTCACAACCGGCCTTAATTTATTGGTGATGGCAACATATGCTGCTTCAGGGATTGCAACCTCACCGCAACCTTTTACCACCACACGTTTATCTTCAAATGCCGAAACATCAATATTATTAATACGCTGTAGTAAAACCGCTTCCATTAATTTTTTTTCGTCGCCAAACACAACATCTTTTGCAACAGGTTGTAAATAACTTGCCGCCAGCATGTTTGCCCACATGGGAATAATAGCATCGGCAGAACATGTAATAGCAACATAAGCATCTCGATAAATTTCCCAATCAGTTGTTTGCAAAGCAGCTCTGAAATCTTTTTCTTTTAAAATCAATCCCATAAAAAGATAATCTTTCAGATCAAACAATTTAATGTCCGATTTCGGATAATATTCCTCCAGATCAAAAGAAATCAATCCGCTTTCAGCCACTTTATTTACCAATAGATCGCTCATACTGCAATTTTACAATACAAAAATAAACAGAAAGCTTTTGCTAATGTTTTCGCATTCAGAAAACAAACTGCTGAATAGTTTGTTTCTTTGCCATTTGAAATTGTACCATGCAAACAGATTTTTTAGTTATTGGCAGCGGTATTGCCGGGCTTACATATGCTATTAAAACGGCTATGCGCTTCCCAGAAAAAAAGGTTTTAATAGTCACCAAAACCCAAGCAGACGA
This sequence comes from Sphingobacteriia bacterium, assembly GCA_017304675.1. Lineage (GTDB taxonomy): Bacteria > Bacteroidota > Bacteroidia > Chitinophagales > Chitinophagaceae > CW01. The sequence continues at coordinate 600,260 of JAFKLS010000017.1, read as the reverse complement.
AACGAACACCAAATACGCACAAGGGGGTGTAGCCGGTGTATGGGACGAGGTAAATGATAGTTTTGAAAAACATATTGAAGATACTTTGGTTGCCGGCGATGGTCTTTGTAATAAAGAAGTAGTTGAAATTGTAGTGAAAGAAGGCCCGGAAAGAATTAAAGAGATCATTCAATTCGGTACCAGTTTCGACAAAACAGATACAGGAGATTATGCCCTTGGCAGAGAGGGCGGCCATAGTGAGTACCGCATCTTACATCATAAAGACATAACGGGAAAAGAAATAGAAAGAGCATTATTAGAGAAAGCGCAAAGTTTTTCTAATATTCAGATCGTTAACCATTGCTTTGTGATTGATTTAATTACACAGCACCACCTGGGTTACCTCGTTACAAAATCAACACAAAACATAACCTGTTATGGTGTATATGTTCTAAACCTCCATACTAATAAAATAGAAAAAATATTAGCCAACATTACTTTATTGGCCAGTGGCGGATGCGGCCAAGCATATAGAACCACCACTAACCCTAAAATCGCTACCGGCGATGGTGTGGCAATGGTATATAGGGCTAAAGGAAGGATTGAAAACATGGAATTTATTCAATTTCACCCTACGGCGCTGTTCGAACCAGGTACATCTCCCTCTTTCTTAATAACCGAAGCAGTCAGGGGCGATGGGGGTATTTTACGCAATAAAAATGGGGAAGCTTTTATGGAAGCCTACGATACCAGAAAAGACCTTGCACCAAGAGATATTGTTGCCAGAGCCATTGATAGTGAAATGAAAAAAGGAGGAACCGAACACGTATACCTGGATTGCAGGCACATGGATAAAACCAAATTCATTCATCATTTTCCAAATATTTATGAAAAATGTTTGAGTATCGGTATTGATATTTCGCGCCAGATGATTCCTGTTGCACCTGCGGCACATTATAGCTGCGGAGGTATTAAAACAGATGCTTTCGGTAAAACATCCATTCAACACCTATATGCCGCAGGAGAATGTGCCAGCACCGGCCTGCATGGAGCCAACAGGCTTGCCAGTAACAGCTTATTGGAAGCTATGGTATTTGCCCACAGATGTTTTGTAAGCAGTACAGTACTGATCGGGGAGTTTGCTTTTGAACAAAAAACAATTCCGGATTGGGATGCAAAAGGAACAACAGACCCGAAAGAAATGATCCTTATTACGCAAAGCCTGAAAGAACTGCAACAGGTAATGAGCGATTATGTTGGTATTGTTAGAACCGATGTGCGTTTAAAAAGAGCCATGAAAAGATTGGATCTCTTATTTGAAGAAACGGAACAACTTTATCGTTCCACCAAAGTTTCCCCGCAATTATGTGAATTAAGAAATCTTATTACCGTAGGTTACCTGATTGTAAAAGGAGCCGAATTCAGAGAAGAGAGCCGTGGCCTGCATTTTAACACAGATCATCCTCATAAAAGCGAGTTATTGCAAAACATAATTCTGTAAGCTCCCAAAAAGAATAAAACCATGTATTATATACTGTATGCCCTTTTTTACCTGCTTTCTTTATTACCGTGGTTTGTACTTTATTTTATAAGCGATGTAATTTATGTGCTGGTGTACTATGTTTTTGGCTACAGAAAAAAAATCGTTTTAAGTAATTTATACATTGCCTTTCCTGATAAAACCGAAAAAGAGAGAATACGCATTGCAAAAGATTTTTATCATAATTTCATTGATACGATTGTAGAAACGGTTAAATGTATTTCCATATCCAAAAAAGAAATACAAAAAAGATTTATTACAAATCTGCAACCCATAAATGACTTGTATAAAACCGGCCAATCCGTTCAGTTTCATTCCGGTCATTTTTTTAATTGGGAGATCATTAACCTTGGTATTTCCTTAAACATCTCTTACGCCTGGCTTGGTGTATACAGCCCTATTGCAAACAAACCTGTTGAAAAAATCATGTATGATATGCGTTCCAGATTTGGAACCATTTTAATTCCTGCAACAAAATTTAAAACAAATTTCAATGAATATGCTGCACGGCCATATGCGCTGGGTTTAGCAGCAGACCAGGCCCCCGGTAGCCCTGAAAATGCTTACTGGACAACCTTCTTCGGCAAATTAACTCCCTTTACAAAAGGGCCGGAGAAAGGAGCAAAGTGCAAAAACACAGCCATTGTTTTTGTATATTTCCATAAAATAAAACGTGGTTATTTTGAAATGAAATTTGAAACAATAACCACTTCTCCCAACGACTATAAAGAAGGAATGTTAACACGGTCTTTTGTTGAATATATTGAAAATTGTATTCGAGAAAGGCCGGCTAATTATTTATGGAGCCATAGAAGATGGAAACACCAGTTCGATGAAAAAAAATACGGCCACTTAGTGATAGACGATAAATAACTTAAAATGTACGCTTTTCTTTATTTTATATTCTACCTGTTTTCCTTATTACCCTGGTTTATATTATACTTTATAAGTGATGGTATATATATACTCGTATACTATGTTTTTGGTTATAGAAAAAAAGTGGTGCTGAATAATTTGCAAATTGCATTCCCTGAAAAAACCGAGAAAGAAAGAATAAGGATTGCCAAAGATTTTTACCACAACTTTATTGACAACTTCATTGAAACCTTGAAACTCATTTCCATTTCTGAAAAAGAAATGTTGCGCAGGTTTAAAACAAACAACATAAATGTATTGAATGATCTGTACGAGAAAGTGGATAAAGTTCAAATTATTACAGGCCATTATTTTAACTGGGAGTTTGCCAATCTTTCCGTTGGTATTGAAAGTAAATTCCCTTTTCTTGTTGTGTACATGCCCCTGAAAAATAAATCATTCAACAAATTGATATATACCATCAGAACAAAATTTAAAACCGTTTTAATTTCGGCCACTAATTATAGAAACGAATTCAAGAAATATAGTTCAGGAAAATATTCTTTAATCCTCGTTAGCGATCAAAATCCGGGAAATCCTGAAAATGCTTATTGGGGCAATTTTTTTGGAAAAAAAACACCTTTGGTAAAAGGACCGGAAAAGGGATCGAAACAAAATAATACCGCTGTTATTTATGCCGATTTTTATAAAATAAAAAGAGGTTTTTACCAATTGGATTTTGAATTAATATCTATTAACCCACGCGAAGATTTTAAAAAAGAAGGAACGCTCACCAAATTGTTGCTTCATAAAATTGAAGAATCAATTAAACAACATCCTGCCAACTATTTGTGGAGCCATAAAAAATGGAAACACGAGTTTGATGAAAAAAAACACGGACATTTAATAATAGACTAAAAATTAATAAGAATGAATATTGTTGCCATGATTCCGGCACGCTATGCGGCCACCAGGTTTCCGGCCAAACTAATGCAACCTTTAGGAAATAAAACCGTTATCAGGCATACTTACGATAATACGGTAGCCACTGGTTTATTCGATGATGTATTTGTTGTTACAGACAGTGATATTATTTATAATGAAATAACCAATAATGGCGGCAAAGCCATTATGAGCAAAAAAGAACATGAAAGCGGAAGCGACAGAATTGCAGAGGCTGCAAAAGATTTAAACGTAGAAATTATAGTAAATGTACAGGGAGATGAACCCTTTGTTAAAAAAGAGCCTTTAGAAAAACTGCTTTCTGTTTTTAACGGGCCTGATGGCAATAACATACAGGTAGCAAGTTTAATGCAGGTATTGAAAGAAGCAGCATTAATTGCGGATCCCAATTATGTAAAAGTGGCGGTAGATAAAAATTTTAATTCTTTGTTCTTCAGCAGATCGATCATTCCATATCCAAGAGAGAAAAAAATAACGCCTATTTATTACGAGCATATTGGTGTATATGCTTTTAGAAAACAGGCCCTGTTAAATTTTACTTCCTGGGAAATGACTCCACTGGAAGCAGCAGAAAAAATTGAATGCCTCCGTTATTTAGAAAATGGAGTTACATTAAAAATGGTGGTAACAGACTATATGGGTGTTGAAATTGATACGCCGGAAGATCTTGAAAAAGCAGCCGGCTTACTATAACTAAAAAGCCCTTCTCTTTGGAGAAGGGCTTTAATTTGTTTATCCTGTACCAGGAATAAATTATTAATAGAACTTACTTCTGTAATCTTTAATGCTTGCTGCCTTTCTCAGCGCTTCAACACCTCTGTACAATGCCATTCTTTGCGATTGTAAAAGGTTTTGTTTTACCGCTTCTGCATCTGCACTGCCAGCTTTAGCACCTATATTATCAACCTTAATTGCAAAAACACCTGTTGTGCCAGCAATAGCTTCTGTAACTTTTCCTTTAGAAGCAGCATTGAAAGATGCCCCGGTAAACTTAGGATCGGCACCTATGCCGGGGATAAAGGCATTACTGAAAGATAAGCTGTCTGCTTTTTGCACTGTTACATTGTTTGCTGAAGCAATCGCTTCTAAAGAAGCACCTTTAAATTTATCTTTAATTAATTGTGCTGCTTTCTTTTCATTGCGAACAACAGATTCAACCATTGGCCTTAATACCTGAACCGGAGGAAGCCCTGGTTTAATATCGGCAGTAATAACAGCAACTATGTATTTATCGCCAATCCTGATTGGTTGATCGGTAATATCACCTGTATTATGCTCATATACCCAACGAACCAACTGTCTGCTCTCTCCTAACCCGTTTACCTGATAATCATTTTCATGAATATCGGTTACCGGTATAGCCAGCTTATTTAGTTTAATACAGTTATCATCAAAAGCTTTTTTATTTTTTGCTGTACCTATAAACTGAGCTGCAGCATTCTGTGCATTGTTGTCTGTTTCATTGCTTGTTAATATCTGTTTAGCCAGGTAAGCAACTTTATATGCCGGACCAGAACCTTTTTGCCCTAATACTTCAACATAATGATAACCATAGTCGGTTTTAATTACACCTTTACTACCCACGGGTTTCTCAAAAGCATACTCATTAAATTCAGGAACCATTCTTCCTGTAGGAAAATAATCGTATACACCCCCTTTATTTTTATTACCATCATCAGAATATTTGGCACAAACAGAATCAAAAGCTTTTCCGGCCTTTAATTCCATTTCAACAGAATCCATAATCTTCCGGGCTGCACTGTCTTCCCTTACCCTCATTAATGATCCGGATTGCTGATCGGGTTGATGAGTAGCCACGAGAATATGGCGAACTTTTGCAGAGTCTGGAAGTTGTTTAACATTAACCAAACGAGCCAAAACATATTCGTTACCATCCAGGTATGGCCCGTAAATACCACCCACTGGGAGTTTTTCAACTGAATCAATTGCTTTTTGCTTAATCTCCTTTCTGCTTATAAATCCTGCATTATAAGGTAAATCGCTTCCTACTTTAGAGAAGAAAGAAGGTATATCTGTTGCTGCACGAAATTCATTCTTCAGAGACAATACCTGGTTGTAAACAGCAGCAGAATCTGTGCTGCTCGGTGTAGCATCAAAACTTACATAATTAACATTGCGTATTTCATCATCTCTTTCATATTCTTTAGAATGCTTGCGGGCATAAGCCATTATTTCATCATCGCTTACTTTAATACTGCTGTCAGAAACACTGGTATATGGTACAAACACATAGTTTACTGAAGCAATGGTATTATTATCGGCCTGTGTTTTTTCACTTAACCATTTTGGTACATATAATGACTGTTGAATAAGTGCCTGGTATTTTTGTTGCAATGCCTGCTGTACAGCCGGTGTAATATACATTTCGGCAATGGTTCTGCGCTGTTCTGCATTTTTTGATTTTTTTAGCTGCTCAAATGCCTTGCGGGCATCCGCTTCTTTAAAAATGCCTGTTTGAGGGTCTGTAAACTCTCTTCTCAACGGAGAGTTTTCTCCAAACATAATATCACCTAATTCTTTACTGCCCACTGCTAAACCAAGTTTATCAAATTCCTGTTGCATAATAATAGTACCAACTTCGGCATTCCAAAGCTGTGTAATCATCTGCTCTCTTTGTGTTCCGTTGGCGCCATACATAGCCAGTTTTTGTTCAAACTCTGATCGCTCTATGGCAACACCATTCACTTTACCGATTGTTGTTGTATTACCATTAAATAATCCGCCTCTTCCACCACCTAATGCTCTGTCCTGAAGAATAAAGGCAATCAACGCAAGGGCAATCAAGGCAAACATGATCCATGCACCCCTGTCCCGAATTTTTTGAATAACAGACATACTTTTTTAATTGGAATTGTTTATAAACTATCCGCTTATTGCGGCTGGCAAAAATAGGGGAAACTGTTTTTTTAACAAACTGTGGAAAAATGCCGGTTTCCGGCTTTCTATTTTGCTGATATATTTTGTATAAGCACCAATTTTATTTCTGCCCCATACTTCTTTCAATTCAATTCACAGTTATACTGTGGATAAACCTGTTTTTGTGTAGACAAACTATAAAACCCATCAAATAATTGTTAGCAAAAAAGGAATAAAACAGGGTTGCTTTTAAAACTTCAGGCCTTCATAATAAACTCAACACTATTTACAAATACTTAATAAACAGTGTGTATTACGTGAATTATAAATTGAGGATAAGCATACTTAGTTTTATTCAGCCATGTTAAAAAACTATTTAAACCTAATACCATACTCATTTTCTTTTTGTGATTAGTATGTGAATTACTGTTAAGAACACGATGCTTATTAACTTTGCCGTATGTGATTAATTAAGTTACTAAGAAATTAACACCCCTAATAATAGTAATGGATTAATTATAAAAAGTATTATTTATTATTTATTACAAGAGATATGAACATACAAACCGAGGCTATTTTACAAAAAGGTTTTTTAGATATTGAAACAGATCCGCAGAAAGATCTTTTTGCAGAGATTGAAAAATTAAAAAAACAAAAGCGTGCAATTGTATTGGCGCATTATTATCAGGAACCTGATATACAGGATGTGGCCGATTATATTGGGGACAGCCTTGGGCTTGCCCAAAAAGCCGCTACTACCGATGCAGAACTGATTGTTTTTGCCGGTGTTCACTTTATGGCGGAAACGGCTAAGATTTTAAACCCGGATAAAAAAGTGGTTTTACCAGATTTAAGAGCGGGTTGTTCTCTTGCAGATAGTGCCCCGGCAGACCTCTTTAAAGCTTTTAAACAAAAGCATCCCGATCACCTGGTGATATCTTATATTAACTGCACTGCAGAAATAAAAGCGTTGAGTGATATTATTTGTACCTCAGGGAATGCAGAAAAGATCATAGAATCGGTTCCAAAGGATCAACCCATCATCTTTGCACCTGATAAGAATTTAGGGGCTTATTTGAACAAAAAAACGGGAAGAGAGATGGTTTTATGGAATGGTGCCTGTATGGTTCACGAAATATTCAGCCTCGAAAAAATAACCAAACTGAAAATAAGGCATCCTAAAGCAAAATTATTGGCCCACCCTGAATGTGAAGAAGCTATTTTAAATGTGGCCGATTTTATTGGAAGCACAACACAGATATTGAAATATTCCCAACAGGACGATACTAAAGAATATATTGTGGCCACAGAAACCGGTATTTTGCACCAAATGCAATTAAATAACCCCCTTAAAACTTTTATTCCTGCACCACCAAATAATAGCTGTGCCTGTAACGATTGCCCGCACATGAAACTGAATACCCTGGAAAAATTATACCTCTGCATGCAATATGAATTGCCGGAGATTATTATGGATGAGCCATTAAGGCTGGCTGCTAAAAAACCAATTGACCGAATGCTCCAAATTAGTAAAGCCGCCGGATTGATAGGATAAGTTCAATTATATGTAGATTGGATTTGCAGGTATAAAACCTTATAGTAGGTAAACCAAAAATCATTATGTATTTTGTTGTGCATATTTAACTAATAATGTATGACAAAATACCTGTTAAAAACTTTATTACATACTTGTTTAACCGTTATTTGTTTTAGCGCTTGCAAGAACGATTCTAAAAACACAGAGCAAACTTATTACGCAATAGATTCTACCAAAGTGCAGAGCGGAGGTGTGCAGCTTATTCCGATTCAAACAGCAAATGGGAACATGACAGTATGGACAAAGCGTATGGGTAATAATCCTAAAATTAAATTACTCCTCCTCCATGGCGGTCCGGGAGCAACACATGATTATTTTGAATGCATGGAAAATTTCTTACCCGCCGAAGGAATTGAATTTATTTATTACGATCAGCTTGGATGTGGCAATTCTACCAATACAAATGATACCACTTTATGGGATTTAAACAGATTTGTAGAAGAGGTGGAAACAGTACGAAAAGCACTACAACTGGATAGTACTAATTTTTATTTGTTAGGTCATTCCTGGGGTGGAATTTTAGCAACGGAATACGCGTTGAAATATCAGCAACATTTAAAGGGATTAATTATTTCAAACATGATGAGCAGCTGCCCCGATTATGGAAAATATGCCGAAGAAGTGCTCTCAAAACAATTCGATCCGAAAGTGTTAGATACTATTAAACAAATTGAAAAGAAGGGAGATTTCAATAATCCGAAATATATGGAATTGTTGATGCCTCATTTTTACAACAAACATATTTGCAGAATTCCGCTAAACCAATGGCCGGAGCCGGTGAACAGAGCATTCAGCAAACTCAATCAATCTGTTTATGTTACCATGCAAGGCCCCAGCGAATTTGGTGTTTCCGGAAAATTAGAGAAATGGGATAGAAAGGCAGACCTTAAAAAAATAACAGTACCAACACTGACCATCGGCGCCACTTTTGATACCATGGATCCGGAACACATGAAATGGATGAGCACACAATTTCCCAACGGATCGTTTTTATTGTGTTCAAAAGGAAGCCATATGTCCATGTACGATGATCAACAAACCTACATGAAGGGAATTATCAAATTTATGAAAGCGGTGAACGATGGCAATAAAAAAACAAACTTGTAATGTATAACGAAGAGCAAAGGCCCGTTATTAAAATTGAATTATCTAAAACAGATAAGTTAATAGAATCAATTGCCCTGGCAGGATTGCTCTTTATGTGGCTTTATGTTTTATATGCTTTCACCAAGTTGCCGGATACAATTCCCATACATTACAACTATCATGGAAAGGCAGATAATTACGGAAGCAAATACGTGATTTTTATTTTGCCATTGGTTATTTCCGCTTTGTTTTTACTGCTTACGATCTTAAACCATTATCCGCATAAATTTAATTATCTAAAAAAAATAACAGAAGATAATGCTATGCAGCAGTACAAAGCAGCTACAAAGTCTTTGCGAATCGTAAAACTGGTGATCGTACTTTTTATGAACGATGTTGTTTTTTCAATCATCAAAGGTGCCGATACAAAAGAAACCAGTTTGGGTTTTTGGTTCCTGCCCTTGTTTTTGCTGGCCATTATTTTACCCATTGTTGTTTTATTGATAAAAGCCAATAAATCCAATTAAATAAGCCAACCCAACAGTAAGCAGGCCAATACAATAAAGGGTGGGATTATTTTTGAATACTGCAACGTTAAAAAAGTACCGAGTATAATGATGATGTCTCCGAAAAATGCTGTAAGGTTGACACTAAGCTTACTGATTACAACCGCATTCAGCAAAAAAAGCGAAGCACCAAACATAATGCCTACCACTGAAGCGTTAATACCCTCCAGTGATCGATAGATAACAGCATATTTTTTTAAATTATGCCAAACGGGAAAAAAGAAAAGTACCAGCAAAGCGCTGGGTAAAAAAATAGCAATAGAGCCAATAATACAACCCGCCAACTGAACGCTGACATTATTTTCGCCCCTTAAACTCATTCCACCCATAAAAGAAGCGATAGAAAAAACCGGTCCGGGAATAGCCCTCACCATTCCGGAACCCGTTAAAAAATCTGCCTGATTAATTTGAAGCACATCTCTCTTATTTTTTATAATCGTTTTTGTTTCTGGCCTAACAACATACTGGTTATACATTAACGGAATTAAGACGTCTCCGCCACCAAAAACCAAACTCCCGAAACGATAGTTGTTTTCAAATAAATTAATAAGCTTGTGATTTTTCCAATTGTGCTTGGTTGATATTTCCGAAAAGTATCCAGCCAAACCAAACAAGGCAAGAAAGATCAACATATTGCCCCATTTTATTTTTTTCGGAGGAATGCCTTTTTGCGGAATTCGCTTATCACTAAAATTGGTGGCCACTCCTGCGGCAACAATCAGTATAGGAAATATCCAGGGCGTTTTAAAAGCGATGAATGTGGCAATGGAAGCCACTAAAACAATAACTCTTGTAATGGTATTGTGTACTGCTGAATGAAACATTCTTAAACCCGAGAATAAAATAAAACCAATTACCATTGGCTGAATAAAACGAAAAGCATGAACATTAATATTCATGTCATCCAGATAATCCAGTAAAAAAGAAAGAGCACCCATTAAACTGCAGGCCGGAAAAATCCATATCAACAGGGTTAATATTGCTAAAGGAATGCCGCCTCTCTTATAACCTATTAATGTAATGGTTTGTGTGGAAGAAGCACCCGGCAGCATGTTACAGAAACTAATCAGTTCCAGCAATTCTTCTTCACTAACTTCTCTCCTTTTTTCCACAAAAGTTTTTACCATCATACCATAATGCCCCTGTGGCCCGCCAAAGGCAGAAATACTGTACCAGAAAACGGTTCTTAAAAAGGGTATGTGGCGTAATAGCTGCATGTAATAACGACCGAAAATTAAATAAAAAATATTGCTTAAAAACAGATGTTCGGTAAAAGAAAATATTGTGCAATTTTAATGAATGAAAAGTGTTGCCGTTATAATACCGGTTTTATTACTGTTGGCTTCATGTGCCAATAAGTATCACAGGTTTGTAAAGGAATATACCTTTAAGTCTGCCAGCGGTAAACCGGATTATACGCAGTTAGATTACTGGGCCGCTCATCCGTATAAAAAAAACCCGGCAGACAGTATTCCAAAACCCCTGCGGGAAAAAAATAATACGGATACCGCAATAGATATTTTTTTCATCCATCCAACCACTTATACCGATAAAGAAAAGAAAGAGGGTTGGAATGCACCAATAGATGATGCGGAGATTAACTCAAAAACAGATTATAGCTCTATTTTATACCAGGCATCGGTGTTTAATAATGCAGGAAGAATATTTGCGCCAAGATACAGGCAAGCCAATTATTGGAGTTATTTTCCCCAAAGCGGGGAAGATACAATAAATGCAATCCATGCTTTTGAAATTGCTTACGAAGATGTAAAAACTGCATTTGAATATTACCTGCGCCAATGGAATAAGGGCAGGCCCATTATTATTGCCGCACATAGCCAGGGAACCACTCATGCAAAAAGACTATTAAAAGAGTTTTTTGAAACAACAGCACTAAAAGATAAACTGGTAGTTGCTTATATAGTTGGTATTCCTATTGAACCAGATTATTTCTCTGTTTTGAAGCCTTGTGAAAAGCCAGATGAAACAGGGTGTTTTTGCGGATGGAGAACCTTGCAAAGCGGGTATAAACCAGATTATATATTGAAGGAAAAATATGCATCGGTTGTTACCAATCCACTAACCTGGGATAGTAGCAAACCCTTTGCCGACAGGTTTTTAAATAAAGGGTCTGTGCTGCTTAATTTTAATAAAATAATACCACACACCGCTGCAGCCAATATTCAGGATGGTGTTTTATTTACTCCCAAGCCACGTTTTTTTGGAAACCTGTTTTATACTGCTAAAAATTATCATATTGCAGATTATAACCTGTATTATATAAGCATTAGAGAAAATGTTGCCCTGCGTGTAAAAGCATTTTTGAAATAAAAAAAAGTCCTGCCAAAAAAAGCAGGACTTGTATGTTTTTAACATACCCCCAATTGAAAGCTTATTGTTTACTGAACCTGATTGAACGCAAAAAAACATCTCCCGAAAAAGCATTCAATACATAACTACCACTTATCAGATCGCTCAAATTCAATGAAAGGTTCTGTTGACCCTCTGTAACCATTGCCTGTAAGGTTTTGGCAATTTTTCCCTGTTTGTCTAAAACCTTAACTGTTAACTTAGTTTGTTTATTGGCTACAATATGCAATACCCCATCACTTTGCACTTGTATCGGATATAAACCTTGAATATACATAACCAAATTTTTAGCCAGGATAAAAAACAAAAAAAAGATGGGTTATCTATATTGACACTTCCGGTATATTATACGCTGCATTCAACAGCAATTATTTTATAATGGCGAGCTCACTTTGCAAAGGCTCCATTAAAACAAACTTTTTAATATTGTTAATCTGCATTTCGTCTAACACCGCTACAATGTTCTTATAGGTTGATTTTTGAGAGGGTTTAATTAGAATAACTGTTTCGTTTTCTTTTTTCCAAATCGAAGCAACCTGTTTTTTCTTTTCAAGGATTAATGCCCTTAACCCTTTTGTGGAATAATCTGTTGTAGAATAACGATTTGAAGAAGAACCATTATAATATATTATCAACGAATCTGTGAGCAGGAGAGTTAAAACTTTGCTTTCGGCTGCTAGGGTTGGTTTATTTGTTTGGCCCTCGTCTGGCAAAAAGAGCTTCATTCCGTTTGGTTTGCTGGTAGCGGTGGTAAAAATGAAAAAAGTGATTAGTAAAAAACCAAGATCTACCATAGGTGTCAAATCCACTCTGGTGGAAAGTGATTTTCTGTGCAAACTTTTTGTTTTTGCCTTTATAGGGATTTGAATGTCTGCCATATTGCTTTTACAATAAGATGAATTAAAAAGTAAAATCCATAAAAAACCCCGACAGAAATCCTGTCGGGGTATACTTAAAACCAATTACCAATTGAAAAAGTATAGTTTATGCTTTTTTTATATTTCCCATCCAGACTTTTTTACCCTGAACGGCTTTTACCAAAAACATTATGCCTACTAATATAAAGAAAAACGGACCAGTAAAGCCAAGTAATGCAACAAATTTGGTACCATAAAAGCGATCCATCGGTCTTTTTAATCTTTCCGCAATAATATACATACTTGGTACCATTACCAGGGTTAAGAAGAAGGAGAAGATCAAACCGAAAATGATCGTCCAGCTTAATGGTCCCCAGAAAACAACACTGTCACCACCAAGGAAAATATGCGGATTCAATTCTGTAAACATCTTCACAAAATCGATATTGAATCCAACCGCTAAAGGAAGTAATCCTAAAATAGTTGCCAATGCTGTTAACAATACCGGAATGATCCTGATTTTTCCCGCCTGAATGGCCGCCTCTCTTGTTTTCATTCCACGACTGCGTAATTCATCTGTAAATTCAATCAACAGAATTCCGTTCTTAATTACAATACCGGCCAAACCAACAATACCAACGCCCACCATGATCATCGCCATACTCATGCCTGTTATGGCATAACCCAGGAACACACCGATAACCGAGAAGAAAATTTCTGTTAATACAATGAATGGTTTACTAATGCTGTTGAATTGAAGTACAAGAATTAAGAAAATGATCAGCAATGCTGAGATCAATGCGCCTAATAAAAAGCTCATTGTTTCGGCTTGTTGTTCTCCTTCTCCTGTTTGTTTGATGGTAACATCTGAAGGGATTTTTGTTATTCTTTTAAACTCAGCAATATGTTTTGCCAACTCTGCATTGGCTGGTCCTGTCAATGAAGGGTCTGTAATGTTTGATTGCAACTGAATACAACGTTTTACATTCTTTCTTTTCACGCCGCCGGAAGTGGTGGTATAATCTACCGATGCCACTGCATTTAATGGAACTTGTCGTATACGACCCTGCATGGCCATATCACGGAAAGTAAGCTTTAAATTCATTAAGTCGTTGATGTTGTTGCGCTGAAGATCTGCATAGCGAACGTAAATTTTATATTCATCTTCACCATCTTTCAATTTGCTTGCTTCTTTTCCGAAAACAGCCGAACGTAATTCCATGCCGATTTGAGCGGTGCTTAAACCTTCACGCAAAGCACGTTCACGATCTATATTGATGGTAATTTCAGGGTTCACCAAATCAATATCTGCTTTTAAATTCTCTACACCTTTTACTCTGTTTGTGTCGAGATGATTTAATAAAGCTTTGGCAACAGAAGAAATTTCATCGAAATTATCGCCTGCAATTTCAATGTTCACAGGAGGATCTGTTGGCGGTCCGCCGTTTTCTTTTTCAACAGAAATTTCTGCTCCCGGAATGCCGCCTTTCATTTGTTCACGAATGGCGTCTAAAAAAGGTTGTGTTCTTTTTCCATCACGTTTTTCATATTCAACAAACGAAACCTGTATTCTTCCTAAATTACTTTGCGTGCTTCTGTTATTATCTCTCGGATTGTTAGCACTAACAGCAACGTTGGCAATAATACTTTCTACAATGCCACCTTTTTGCGGTAATTCTTTATCTAAAACTTTATATACTTTTTGCTCAAGGATTTTTGTTACAGAATCTGTAGTTTCTGTTCTGGTGCCAATAGGCATTTTTAAATAAACATAAATGAAATTGGGATCGCCGCTTGGGAAGAATGGCTTAGGATTATTTCTAACACCTAACGCAATTACGGCAACTATAAACAACCCGAATAAGCTTGCGAACAACCAGCCTGGCCTTCTTCCTTTTAATACCCAGTGCAATAATTTTTCGTAACTGTTCATTAATGCAGGCAATAATTTCTCCTGGAAATAATGGATGATGCCTCTTAACACATAGTTATTCAAAATCATTAACAAGGATAAAAAGATCAGGAAGTTTCCGAATCCAAACCATCCGGCTAAATCGAACAACACACCGAATGCAAGGAATGCCCAGAACCATCTTTCTTTGAATACATGATTCTTCGGTTTTTCAAAAGCTCTTCCTTCCGGATGCATGAAGCTTACTGCAAACACCGGGTTGATGATAAACGCAACGATCAATGATGCCGCCAATGTTAAGATCAACATGGTGGGCAAATAGATCATGAACTTACCGATCAATCCTTTCCATAAAAGCAAAGGAAAGAATGGAGCCAATGTGGTTAATGTTCCCGCTAAAACCGGAACAAAAACTTCTCCGGCCGCTTCTTTGGCAGCACGTTGTATTTTAACTTTTCCGTTATTGTAAATACGGTGAGTGTTTTCAATCACCACGATGGCATCATCTACAATAATTCCCAATCCGAACAATAATGCAAACAATACAATAAAGTTGAGCGTTACGTGTGTGCCTACAATTCCATCTGCAACGGGTAAAAATAAAAACGCCACAAACACACTGAGCGGTACACTTAACGCAACGAAGAACGCATTGGTTACACCCATGAAGAACATCAACACCAATAACACTAAAACGAAACCGATGATAATGGTATTAACTAGATCTTTGAAGGAAGTGGCTGTTTGTTTACTCTGATCGCCGGTAATAACAACATTCAATTTTCCTTTGGGAGGCAATTGGCCCTTGTCTTGCATTTCAGCAACAATGGCTTTAATTTTTGTTGCAGCATTAATAAGGTTTTCACCGCTACGTTTTACAATATTTAAGGTTACTACGTTCTTTCCGTCCAACCGTGCAAAGCTTTCTGTTTCTTTAACAGTGTCTATGATTTGAGCAACATCTTTCAAATAAATGGCAGCGCCGCTTGGGTTACGAACAATGATATTTAATAAATCGTTAGCGGTTAAAAACTGACCCTTTACACGAAGTGTTCTTTTCATATCGCCAACAGTAACCAAACCGCCACTGATATCGTGGTTCTCATAGCCAATGGCATTGCCAATATCTGTAAATGAAAGTTGTGCTGCCTGCATTTTAAAAGGATCAACATTTACTTGTATTTCTCTTTCAGGAGCACCAACAATATCTGCACGTGTAATTTCTGTTAACTCTTCAAAGCGGTCTTGCATTTTATCTGCATATTTCTTCAAGGTCATTCCATCATAATCACCGCTGATGTTAACATACATAATGGGCATTTCACTGAAATCGAATTCCATTACGTTGGGTTGCTGTGTCAGATCGTTTGGTAAATCGGATTGTGCTTTATCAACAGCATCTTTTACTTTCTGTTTAGCAACTTCTGTTTTTACATCAGTATCAAATTCAACCACGATGGCACTGTAATCTTGTTGTGATGTGGATTGAATTTTTTTAACCTTGGCACCGCTGATACCTTTCAATTGTTTTTCAATCGGGCGTGTTACCAGGTTTTCCATGTCTTTGGCAGAATTACCTACATATACCGTTTGCACATAGATGGTTGGTACAACAATGTCCGGGAATTGTTCCTTCGGCATTGTGTTGAATTTAAATAGGCCATACAGGGATATGAGTATGGAAATAATATAAATAGCGGTTTTATTATCAACAGCCCAACTCGTTGGTTTAAACTGTTTGAATTTTTTGGCTATTCCTTCTATGAATTGATTCATAATTAGTTTTTTTGGTCGTAAGTTTTATGCTTTACTAAACAATTATTTGTTGTCTGTTTTCAAAGCTTGTCCATCATAAGCATTTTGAAAACCTTCTGTAATTAATAGATCGCCAACAGCTAAGCCACTCTTCACTTCAATGAACTGACCATATAATTCACCAACAGATATTTGTTTTTTCTTAGCGGTTAATTTATCCCCTTCTTTCACTGCCACATAAACAAACTTGCCTTTATCATCCGTGCCAACAGTGTTTACCGGAACCGTAATCGCATTTTTAGCACTGTAATCTTCTATTTTAACCTGCGCTACCTGATTGGGACGAACAAGTCCATCGTAAGGAAGCTTTCCTTCCAATGTAAAACTTCTGCTCATCGGATTAATTATTTTACTTAAGAAAGAAACAGAAATGTTGTTGTATGTTTTATTCAGATCAGGAATGATGATGGTCATAGATGAATTACCTTTTACTTTACCCGCATAGTTTTCCGGTACTTCTGTAACAACTTTTAAACTGCTTGTGTTTACAATTTTAATTTGACCCATGCCTGCGAAAAGCTCACCTACTTTTATATTCACCTCATCGGCAATACCATCAACATCGCTGGTTACATTGGTTGCATCCACTTGTTCCTGCAATGCTTTTAAATTTTCTTCCTGAGATTTTAATTGATTGGTGAGTGTTTCCACATTATTTTTTGCAGTCAATAGTTGTACTTCTGTTCCGATTCCTTGCTTCCATAAATTGTTTTGACGATCGTAAAGATCTTTTGCAAAAGCCAATTGTGTTTTAATGGCTTCAATTCCTTGCTTAGCACTAGCATATGTTTTTTTAATGATGGCATCATCTAATTTTAGCAGCAGTTGCCCTTTTTTAACCATATCTCCTTTTTTAACAAAAAGGCCCTTTACCTGCCCGCCACCGTAACGCGGAGTGATGGAAGAAATATTATCTGCATCAATCTTTCCTTGCAAGTCTATATAATGTGTGAATGCAGAAGAGGTAACAGGAGTAACGCCAACCAGTTTTGCCGTTTCATTATTTTTTGCAGCACTTGTATCTTCTTTGGCAATATCGGCTTCCAGCTTGGCGATATCTGCAGCCAATGAAGTTTGTTGTTTTTTTAATTCTTCAAGCTTTGCCTTTTTTTGTGGTAAGCCTTTATCTTGTTTGCTTCCACACGAAGCAATCATCAGCGTTGAAACAATTAAAGCGATGTTTATTATTTTTTGCATATTCTTTTTTTTAGTTGATTTTAGTTTTGGTTATGGTAATTTTCCTATTGCTTTTAAATAATCTATTTTGGCAATAACGGCTGCATACATAGCATTGATGTAATTGGTTTGAGCAGTTACTAAGTCTGTTTGTGCAGAATTAATCTCAGTATTAGAGCCTGTTCCTGCATCGTATTTTTTCTTGGTTTGCTCAAAAACATTTTCAGCCAGAGCCATATTTTTCTTTTGAAAATCCATTGTATGTATGGCCGAAGCAAAATTTAACTGTGCTTGTTTTACATCGTTATCGATCGATAATTTTAAACTTTCAAGGTTGTTTTCTGTCTGTTTCAGCTCAAACCTCGATTGTTTTACTTTGGCATCTTTACTAAAGCCACTGAAAATGGGGATAGACATATTAACACCAACATACGAAGTGGTAAACCAGTCTCCTTTTTTAAAGAAATCAAACTCTGTTCTTTGTGCTGTTTTGGAATAAAGCCCCGATAAGCTTAGTGTTGGCAAATAACTTAACTTATAACGTTTAATATTGTATTCATTTAATTGTTTTGCCAACGACAAATACTGAAATTCTTTCCTGTCTGTATAACTGTAAGCGGTATCGTTTACAATATTTGTTTTAATCTCATCTTCGGTTATCTTATCGGTTAAAACCAGTTCTTCTCTAGCCGGCATACCTATTAAGGTTTTTAAACCCATATAGCCAATGGCAATATTGTTAATGGTTTTTTCTTTTTCTGTTTGAAGGTTGGAAAGCTGAACAGAGACTCTATCAATATCCAGTTTTTCCGAAAAACCACTCTGATAAAGAGCTTTTGCATCTTTTTCCAATTTTTGCAAACGTTCAATATTGGCATTGATCAAAGCAATAGAGGTTTTGCTAACTACCAGCTGGTAATAGATTTTGTAAATGTTGGCTTTAATATTTTCTTCTGTTACCTCAAGATTTTTTTGTTGGAAGGCAATAGAAGTATTCCTAGCCTGTAAACCAACGAATACCTGTCCGTCGAACAGTAATTGCTGAATTTGCACACCTGCATTGGCATTGTACTTTGTACCAAACTGAACAGGAACAAAAGTACCGGCGGGTTGCCCGAAAAATTGCCCGGGGATTAATGAGGTTGGAATATCAATATAATCCGTAAAGCCTGCAGAGCCGCCAACGCTGGGCAACGCAGCAGCAGTAACACCCCTGTTAACCTGTTCCTGTACTTTAATGTTTAATAAAGCATTTTTTACGGCAGCATTATTTTTAGAAGCATATTCAATGCATTGCTGTATGCTAAATTCATGCTTGGCATTTACTGCATTTTGTGCCATGCTGCTGGTATGGGCAAAAAATGCGAAGGCTAAAAAGTGTAATAATTTTCGTTTATTCATGAGCTGTACTTTTTGTTCTTTGTAGTTTATATTTCTGAATAAGTTTTGCACCTTTCTGGGTAGCGATACCGTATAAAAAATGATCGGTTATTTCACTAAGTACCAGTGATAAATTGTACTTGGTGGCAGGAAATTCTTCCTGGTTGAATATTAAAAATATTGTGCCGATCCTGAACCGTGTAATGATTTCTGTATTAATATCATCCCTGTATAACTCTTCATTAATGCCCTTTAACAGGTTATCTTTAATAGCTTTAAACAAGAATTTGTTTTTGTGCTCGTGAAACTTCTTAAAGGAGCTGGGATAATATTTCTCCAGATCGTATAACACAGAGGGGTTCATTGTAGTGAGCATTTCCTGAACCATATCGAAGGCCATAAAAACCTCGTGGATGGCATTTTCACATACCGATTGCTGGTATTTGCAGTCGGTCTCGTTTCTATTAATTTCAATATCTACCACTTCGTTTACCAATGCATCTTTGTCTGCATAATATTGATAAATGGTTTTTTTTGAAATACCCAGGTTAGAAGCTATCTCATCCATACTAACGCTTCTAATGCCGTATTGCATAAACAATTCATGGGCTTTTAATAAAATTCTATCCTGCATAAGCTTTTCTTAAAACGGCGCAAAACTATAGAAACTTTTTACGTTGCAAAAGTTTCCTTTAAAAAACAGGTTATTTTTTTGTTAAACGGCATATTATACGGATAGACGTTTAGGAGCTGCCCGATATTGTTTGCACTTGTAAATTTTTTCAATTAACTCCAATATTGTAAACTTTGCAGTATGAGCAACAACAGGGTACAACAAGGCCTTAAGTCTGTAGTGAGAAAATTATTCCAATTTTTTCTTCAGGGATTGGTTGTACTGGCGCCCATTGGTATTACCATTTGGGTAATTATTTCTCTTTTTACATTAGTAGACAGCCTTCTGCCGAATATTGTAAAAACGTTCTTCCCCCAATTAATCAATAACGATGCAGAAGGAAACATACAAAGGTTTCCGGGACTGGGCTTTTTAGTAGTGGTATCTTTAGTGCTCTTTGTTGGATGGATCTCTTCCTCCTTTATTGTAAAGCGGCTGGTGGATATTTTAGATACCGTATTGGAAAACACACCGGGCATTAAATTCATTTATTCATCCGTAAAGGATTTTTTAGAAGCCTTCGCCGGTAATAAAAAGAAGTTTGATAAACCTGTTCTTGTGAATATAGATAGTGCAGGTGTTTGGCGTGTAGGGTTTATTACCCGTTTAGAAGCAGAGGATTTTGATTTAAAAGAACATGTGGTTGTTTATGTGCCGCACTCCTATGCCATAAGCGGCATTACATATATTGTGCCCAAAGAAAAAGTGAAAATATTGAATGATATCTCTGCTGCAGAAGCTATGAAGTTTGCCGTTACCGGCGGCGTTACGGATGTAAATGATTAAACCTGTTATTTAATTATCTTGCGGTTTCTAAAAACAAGCAAGCAAGTGGTGCATAATTTTAATTCCGGCCCTTCTGTTTTACCTCAGGAAGTTTTACAACAAGCCTCAGAAGCAGTTCTTAATTTTAACAATACCGGGTTATCTATTCTGGAAATAGGGCATCGTACCAACTGGTTTATTGATGTGATCAATGAAGCAAGGCAACATGTAAAAGACCTCATGCAATTAAGTGACGGCTATGAAGTTTTGTTTTTACACGGCGGCGCTACCACACAGTTTATGCAGGTTCCCATGAATTTGCTTGATACCGGAGAAACAGCCGCATATTGCGATAATGGCATCTGGGGCAGTAAAGCCATTAAGGAGGCTTCGTTGTTTGGCAACGCCTTCGTGGCAGCCTCTTCAAAAGATAAAAACCATACGTACATCCCAAAAAATTTCCAGGTTCCATCCCATACAAAATATTTGCACATCACCACCAATAATACGGTTGAAGGAACCCAGTGGCATCAATTACCTGAAGTAAATGTGCCGCTTATAGGAGACATGAGCAGCGATATCTTTAGCCGTCAGGTTGATTTTTCCAGGTTCGATTTAATATATGCCGGGGCCCAAAAAAATATGGGGGCAGCAGGTGTAAACCTCGTTGTTGTAAAGAAAAGCCTGTTAGGAAAAATTAAAAGACCCATTCCAGCTATAATGGATTATCAAAAACATATAGAGGCTCATTCTTTATTAAACACGCCACCTGTTTTTGCTATTTATGTTGCTATGTTAACACTTAGATGGATAAAAAAAGAAGGCGGACTGGCAGAAATGGAAAAAAGAAGCATTGAAAAATCGAACTTATTATATTCAACCATTGATAGCCTTTCTTTATTCAAATGCCATGTGGCAAAAGAAGACAGAAGCCACATGAACGCAGTATTCTTTATTGAAGATGAAAATCTACAAAACAAATTTTTAGAAGAATGCAAAGCAGCAAATATGGTGGGTGTAAAAGGATACAGAACAGTTGGGGGCATTCGTGTTAGCATGTATAATGCACTTGCATCGGAAAGTGTTCAGGCATTTTGCGAGCTGGCCACCTATTTTAACCAAAAAAATTCTTAATAAGATTTTATTAATCATGGCAAATATTCAACCATTTAAAGCCCTTCGTCCGCAAGTAACACTGGCAAAACAAGTAGCAAGCAGGCCTTACGATGTTTTAAACAGCAAAGAAGCAAAAGAAGCAGCACTCGAAAATCCGTATTCATTTTTACACATTACCAAAAGTGAAATAGATTTACCCGATACAACAGATATCCATTCAGCCGAAGTATATGCAAAGGCAAAAGAAAACCTGGATGCTTTTATAAAAAATGAAGTATTGTTCAGAGAAGCAAAACCCTGTTATTATATCTATCAGTTGGTAATGCAGGGCAGAAGCCAAACGGGTTTAGTATGTGTAAGCAGTGTAAACGATTACGAAAATGATGTGATTAAAAAGCATGAATTTACCAGGCCCGAAAAAGAACAAGACAGGATTAACCATATCAAAACATCAGGAGCACAAACTGGCAATGTTTTTTTAGCTTACCGAAGCAATGCAGCGATAGATAATATCGTAGAAAACTGGAAAACAAAACATACAGCCGCCTACGATTTTACAGCAGAAGACGGTATTGCACATACAATTTGGATTATAAATGATGATGAGCAGATCAACAATATTACAACCTTGTTTGAACAGGAAATAGAATGCACGTATATTGCTGACGGGCATCATAGAGCAGCCTCTGCCGCCAAGGTAAGAAAAGCTTTAGGTGCTGCAGCAACAAAAGAAGCAGATTATTTTTTAACAACTTTATTTCCTTCAGCCCAATTACAAATCTTAGATTACAACCGTGTTGTAAAAGATTTGAATGGGTTAACGGAAGAAGTGTTTCTTAAGGCATTGGAAACAGATTTTATAGTTGCAAAAAAAGAAGCACCTGTAAAACCGGCTCAATTGCACGAGTTTGGCATGTTTATTAACCATCAATGGTATCAGCTCATTGCAAAAGAAGGAACGTACACAACAGATCCGATAGGTGTTTTAGACGTAACCATTTTAAGCAATAATGTTTTAGATAAATTATTGGGAATTAAAGATCAGCGAACAGATAAAAGAATAGATTTTGTTGGTGGTATTCGCGGAATCACCGAATTAGAGAAAAGGGTAAACAGCGGTGAAATGAAACTGGCATTTAGTTTGTTTCCCGTAACTATCGATCAACTCTTCAATATTGCCGATAGCGGAAATGTAATGCCGCCTAAAAGCACATGGTTTGAGCCAAAATTAAGAGACGGATTATTAACACATCTTATCAGCGCTTAATATTTTAACCAGTTATGAAATATTTTTTTTCAGCGATTCTTTTTCTTTTAACGGCTTGCAGTATTAAAGCTCAGGACAATTACGCCCAGAAATACGACGCTGCACATAAACTTCTAATGCAGGGAGACCTGGAAAAAGCTTCTGCTGCTTATACAGAGTTATTACAAAAACATGGCGACAGTTTAGAGGTGTTGAAAGATTGGGTATTTATCAATATCCTGATCAACAATTTCACAAAAGCCGCAGAAGTTGGAAAATTAATGATAGAGAGGCCCGATGCCGACGAACAATGTTTCCAGCTTTTGGGAATGAGCTATAAATCAACCAAAGAATATAAAGAGTGCGATAACGTATATAAGAAAGCATTAAAGAAGTTTCCTAACAGCGGGGTGATATATAATGAAATGGGTGAACTGGGCGCCTTGCAAAAAAACCTGCCCGAAGCCATAGTATCCTGGGAAAAAGGAATTGAAGCAGATGCCAATTACAGCAGTAATTATTATAATGCTGTGATGTATTACGACAGGTTTGAAAATAATTTTAAAACCATTATTTATGGAGAACAGTTTTTAAACCTGGAAAGTTATACCACCCGTTCTGCAGATATTAAATCTGCGGTATACGATGCTTATGTAAGGATATATACAGAAAAAGATCCTCAAAACTGGATCCGTTCTACCGCTTCTGATTTTGAAAAAGCTTTTTTTACAACTTTAAGCAAGAGTATTGCTTTGGCAAAAGACGGGATCAACCCGGAGAACCTCTCTTCTATCCGTACAAGATTTGTGCTCGATTGGTTTGCTTCGGGTAAAAACGAAAAGCTTCCATTCTATTTATTCAACTATCAGCAATACCTGTTACAGGAAGGTTTGTTTGATGCATATAATCAATGGATGTTTGGTCCTGCAGTAAGTACAGCCGCATATAAGATTTGGGTAGATACACACGATAAACAGGCTGCAGCCTTTAGAAAATACCAGCAAAGCCATATTATGAAATTTCCTGCGGGGCAGTACTACAAATAATAGTACACCTATCCCTCTTGGTACTGGCTTTTGTGTATTTTGTAAAATCACAAAAGCTTCTGTATTTTCAGTAAACTAATTTTTTGATACTAACGATTGAGGTATGATTGAAATAAAAAGACTTTTTGATGCGGTAGATTACCAAATGCAACATTTTCCAAAAAAAGACATGTTTGCTGCAAAAGAAAATGGTGTTTGGAGAACATACGGAACCAAGGAAACCTGCGAAACAGTGAATAAACTGAGTGCGGGGCTCCTGGCATTGGGCGTAAGCGGAAATGATTTTAGTGCAGAAAGCAGCGATAAAATTGCCATCATCAGTAATAATAGGCCAGAGTGGGTTTTTACAGATCTTGCTGTACAACAAATAGGCGCCATACTTGTTCCTGTTTATCCAACAACCAGCTCGAACGAACTTGAATTCATTTTCAACGATGCAAGTGTAAAATATGTATTTGTTAGCAGCAGCGAGCTTTACGATAAAGTAAATGCTATAATAGAAAAAGTTCCTTCCATTAAAACCGTTTATTGTTTTGATGACGTTGAACATGCACACCACTGGAAAGAAATTCTTGCTTTTGCAACAGATCAAACATTAGAAAAAGTAGCAGCATTAAAAAAACAAATACCTGTTACACAAACAGCAACTATCATTTATACATCCGGCACAACCGGAACACCTAAAGGGGTAATGTTAAGTCATCAAAATATTTATTCATGTTTGCGGTACAGCAGCGATAGTTTTCCTTTCGAAGAGCAACCCAATAATAAAGCATTAAGTTTTTTACCGCTTAATCACATTTTCGAAAAAATAATCACTTATATCTATCTCTTCAGCGGCATTGGTATTTATTATGCAGAATCTTTAGATACCATTGGTGAGAACTTAAAAGAAATTCAACCGAATGGTTTCAGCACGGTGCCTCGTTTGCTGGAAAAAGTGTATGAAAAAATAATGCAAACAGGTAATCAATTAACAGGTATAAAAAGAAAATTATTTTTCTGGTCTGTTGAACTTGCCGAAAAATATGATAACAACATCAGCGGCGGATTTTGGTATAATATTCAATTGAAGATTGCCAATAAATTGGTATTCAGTAAATGGAGAAACGCTTTAGGTGGTAATGTTGATTATATTGTAACAGGCGGCGCCGCCTGCCAGGAAAAACTGATGCGCATTTTTAATGCTGCAGGTGTACCGGTATATGAAGGGTATGGCCCAACAGAAAATAGTCCTGTTATTTCTATAAACAGAAAAGGAAAAGGCGGCAGCAAATATGGAACGGTTGGCCCACCGATTGATGGTATTGAAGTTAAACTGGCAGAAGACGGAGAAATTCTTGTAAAAGGGCCAACAGTAATGCAGGGCTATTACAAAAGGCCCGACTTAACTGCCGAAACAGTTATTAACGGATGGTTGTACACCGGCGATATTGGCGTTTGGGTTGAAAATGATATTAAGCCCAAACTAAGATTTTTAAAGATTACAGACAGAAAAAAAGAATTATTTAAAACAAGTGGCGGTAAATATGTAGCGCCTCAGCCAATAGAGAACAAGCTGAAAGAAAGCCCCTATATTGAGCAGATTATAGTTGTTGGGCCGGAAAGGAAATTTGTAGGAGCACTGATTGTTCCTGCTTTCACCGCCCTGAAAAACTGGATGCAACAAAAAGGAATTTCATTCACAACAAAAGAAGAAGCAGTTAAACAGCCACAGGTTGTAACATTGTTTAATGAGATTGTTGAAGAGTATAACCAGTTCTTTAATCATGTAGAGCAGATTAAAAAATTTGAACTTCTTACGAGTGAATGGAGTGTTGATACTGGAGAAATGACACCTAAGATGAGTTTGAAAAGAAAAGTGATTATGGAAAAATATAAAGATGTGATTGAACAAATTTATAAAGATTGATAACGAAACCACCGAAAGGTGGTTTTTTTATGTGTATAAATAGATATTATCTATTGAATATAGAAAATAACAATCAAAATCTATGATGTATTATTATACTTTCGCGGCTCAAATTAAAATGTAAAAAACAAATCAGAATATGAGCAACAAAGTATTATCAATCGGAAATCAATTCCCAGCATTTAAGAAAAAAGCAGTGGTATCAATTGAAAAAGGAAAAGAATTCATTGAATTAACAAACGATTATGCAATAGCAAAAGGAAAGTGGACTGTTATGTTCTGGTGGCCAAAAGATTTCACATTCGTTTGCCCTACCGAAATTGCCGAGTTCAATAAAAAACATAGCGAGTTTACAGACAGAGATGCAGTGTTAATCGGCGCTTCTACAGATTCTGAATTTGTACATGCAGCTTGGAGAAGAGATCACGCAGATTTGAAAGATCTTAAATTTCCAATGTTGGCCGATACTTCAAAATCATTAGCGGAAGAGTTGGGTATTTTAGATAACGAAGAAAAAATTGCTTACCGTGCTACATTCATTATCGATCCTCAGGGAATTATCCGCTGGGTAAGTGTTTATGATTTGAATGTTGGACGCAGCGTGCAAGAAGTTATTCGTGTATTGGATGCTTTGCAAACAGATGAACTTTGCCCTTGTAACTGGAACAAAGGCCAGGAAACATTAACGGCACAATTGAACTTAAACTAAATGAATGATAAAGCCGGCATTACAACCGGCTTTTTTAAAAAATATAATTATGAGTGAGGTTTTAATACAAAACGAAACATTTACAAACTTGCTGAATGAATTAAAGCTGGAAAATTATATTCCTTCTTCTAATGCACAGGCGTTGTTGAATGCAGATTCCCGTTACATTAAAGATTTAAAGATCAACACAGGAAATGTTTTAAACAATACACAATACTTAAATAGAAAAGAAGCGGTGTTGTTAGCATTGGCTGTTGCTGTGAATGAAAAATTCGATTTATTGAAAGAATCATTTGTTGCGCTGGCAGAAGAAGCCGGTGCTTCCGAAAATGAAATTGCAGAAGTTATTGCTGCAACATCATTAATGAATACAAACAACGTGTTTTATCGCTTCCGCCATTTCATGCACAAAGAAAGTTATAATAACATGCCCGCAGGAATTAAAATGAGCATTATGATGAATCCTGTTCTGGGCAAAGAATTTTTTGAATTGCTAAGCTTAACAATCTCTGCATTGAACGGATGCGAAATGTGTGTTACATCGCACGAGCAATCAGTGTTGCAACACGGCGCATCAGAATCAAAAGTTTTTGAAGCTGTGAAGTTAACAGCTGTAATAAAGGGGTTGATTACTGTTTTATCTTAAGAAATAAATCGTACTAAAATAAAATCCCGAAGCAAATTTTACTTCGGGATTTGTTTATGATAAACTTTGGTTATTGTTTTTCAAAATAAGGAACCTCGTCTTTAGGCAAAGTATCTTTTTGTTCCCAGTAAGCCAATGTAACAATATGCCCATTGGGTGCAAACAACATTCTTCCAAAAACAGCATTTACCCAATTAAAAGTTACATCTGTTACACCAACCGTAAATGTTTCCGGTGCAGGTGGCGGAGGTAGTGGGGCAACCTCTCCTTCTGCCGAAGGCTTTGCAGGGGCAGTTTTGGGAGGCGGCGAAACAGCAACTTCAACTGTGTAATTATTGTGTGTAAGCACTTTTTTTAAAAATTCAACCCGTTCTGCGCTTGCATTTTTTTCAACAATCGCACAACGAACGCCATTTATTTCTTCAACCGTATGATTTTGATTGATGGCCATAAATTCTGATTAATGAATACTGAAAATGTAGTTATAAGAGCCGCTTAAAATTCCTGTTAATACAATTCCTGCAACACATATAATTAATGCAAAACTGCTATACCATGGAATTTTGATGTCTTCAACGGGGTTTTCATTCTTATCCATGAACATTATTTTCACAACTCTTAAATAATAATACATAGAAACCATCATATTCAAAGCTGCAATAACAATAACTGCAAAATTATTATTAGGAGCACCGGACATAAGTAAGAAAAATTTCCCAAAAAAACCTGCCGTTGGCGGCACTCCGGCCAAAGAGAATAATGCAATGGTGAGCACCCAGCATAACATAGGATTTGTTTTGCGTAACTCCTTATAATCATTTATATTTTCTTTCCCTGTAACGGCGCTTATGAGTGAAACAACACCAAATGCAGCAAGGTTCGAAAACAAATAAATCAATACAAAATAAACCGTGGCTATGCTTCCTGTTACTGTATTGGATGAAATGGCGATTAAAATAAAACCAACCTGCGCTATAGAAGAAAAAGCAAGCAATCTTTTTATATTCTGCTGCCTTATGGCAAAAACATTACCTGTAATAATGGTTAATAACGCGAGTAGAGAAATAATGGTAGGCCACACTGATTGTAATGGATCGAAAGCGGTTAATAAGGTTTTTGTGAAAACGAATATTACTGCTGCTTTTGAAATAACCGATAAGAAAGAAGTAACTGCTACAGGAGAACCTTCATATACATCAGCTGTCCATAAATGAAAAGGAACGGCCGATATTTTAAATCCAAAACCTGCAATAATTAATATTAAAGTAAAAACAAGGAATGTTGTATTATGAATAAGATGGCTTAATTCAGTTAATTGCAAAGTTCCTGTTGCGCCATACAAGAAAGAAATTCCCAGTAATAATACTCCGGATGAAAGGGCCGACGAAATGATGAATTTAAAAGCGGCTTCAGAAGAAACACGTTTATCTAAATTAAAATTGGCTGCTGCTGCTAATGGTATGGTGGATAGCTCCAGCCCAATATACAACATTAAAATATTACCTGCCGAAATCATAAAGAACATGCCCATTAAAGAAGATAAGAGCAGTACATAAAATTCAATGATATGCTGATGGCTTTTAAGCCACACGAAAGATTGTAAAGAAATTAGCAATACACCAAGGTTGAGAATATTTTTTTGAAAATCCTTCAATTCATTCGAAATAAACATTTCACTGAATAAGCTGCCAGAATGATGAAAGAAAAAGCCGCTTACAAAATTCAGTCCCAACAGAATATTTATACCTAATAATAACGGAGCTGGCTTTATTTCACTGCTTCCAAGTTTAATGCAAAGAAGAAGCATAATCAATGCAAATAGCCAAAGCTCGTGCTGTAGCGATAGAATAAAATTGCTAAACATAATTGTCTATTTTACAGAAGATGCAATTTTCTGCATCATCATTTCTGTTCCGGGTTTAATTAAATCGTTCAAATAGAATGGCGCAATCCCAATTATGAGAATAGCAATCAATAAAACGGCTGCTGCTAATCTTTCATTCCATGTAGCATCTGTCAATACATTGAAATGATTATTGGTAATTGGCCCCATTACAGTTTGTCCGGTTGCACGCAAAATATAAACAGCAGTTACCACAATAGAACTGCAAGATAAAATGGTTGCAATCCTGTAACCGGTTTCCACCCTTTCCCAAGATCCCATAAAAACAGTCATCTCGGCAACAAATCCACTCAGGCCGGGCAAGCCTAATGAACACAAACCTGCAATTACAAACACAGTTGCAATAAAAGGCATCACTTTTAAAAGACCACCCAATTCTTTCAGCATTCTGGTATGTGTTCTTTCGTACAACATACCAATGGCGGCGAAGAATAAGGCTGTCATCAACCCATGCGAAACCATTTGCAATACGGCACCGTTAATAGATGTTTTGGTTAACATGCCAATTCCTAACAATACAAATCCACAATGACTTACTGAAGAATATGCGTTGATGTATTTAAGATCCTGCTGCATCATGGTAGCGAATGCACCGTATAAAATGGCAATGGTTGCCAATACAATAATATAAGGAGAATAGTAATGGGCTGCCTCGGGCAATAAATAAACAGCCACACGTAAACAACCATAGCCGCCCAATTTCATAGAGATGCCTGCTAAGAACATAGATGCTGCTGTTGGTGCGGATGAGTGACCATCGGGCACCCATGTATGAAATGGGAATAATGCAGTGAATACACCAAATCCAATGAATAAAAAGGGGAATATAATTTTTTGCAATTCTGAAGAAATATTCAGGCTGGCCACTACCTGCCAATTGAAGCCGTTTCCGGAAGTAGTTATATATAACGCCAACAGGCCAACAAAGATTAAAGCAGAGCCACCCATTAACATTAAAGCCAGTTTCATGGCACTATATTCTTTTTTACCGCTTCCCCAAATACCGATTAATAAAAATTTAGGAATAACGGCAACTTCTAAAAAGAAGAATAGGGAAAACAGATCTAATGATATGAAGAAACCGTAAGCGCCAGCGCTGAGTAATAAAAGCAGGAAAAAAAATTCTTTTACATTCTTCTCTACTTTCCAGGAAACCAATATACCGGCCAAAACAACAACGGCTGTTAACAATAACATGGCAATGGCAATTCCATCAATACCTATATGAAAATTGATATTGAGCGAAGGAAACCATGCATATGTTTTTTCAAAAAAGAAGTTGTTTAATGGGTTTAATTGTTTCTGCTGATAATAAGCTTTCAATGTATATAACACTAATCCCAGTTGAATAACTGAACCGGCAAAAGAAACAGCTTTTATTTTTTTCGGTTCATACAAGAACAACACAATCAATGCTGTTAATGAAGGAACAGATATGAGCAATAATAAATTCATTTTTATTTATGAGTTATAATTTATGAATGATGGTTTTGTTTTGTTGTTAATATAGCACTTCTTATCATCTTCAATAAAACAGATCCATTGTTGTTTAATGTATTAAAACGAAAATCGTTCAAATAGTCTGTCTCTTTCAAAAGTTCAATCCAATAAATTGTTTCACCACACTCTTTTTGGGCTATTGCTAATTTGTGAATGAAATCTGCTTTACTTTCTGCATTCTGCGCTTCTCTGATTAATGCACCGATAGCTGTTCCGCTTCGGAGAAGTTGTTTTCTCATTATAAATTCTCTTTTCTCATCAGTTAAATGCTTGTAGCAATTCACCACATCAATGGCGAATGAAAAGCTTTTCTCTATCAAAACATTTTTTTGCATTTAACTTCTAATTAATTCATCATTCATAACTCATAACGCATAAATGATCAACGCTGCTAACAATAATGCGCCGCTTATAAAATACAAAGCATAACTCTGTACTTTACCGGATTGAATTGTTTTAACAGATTCAGAAAGTTTTACTGTCGTATTCCCAAATAAGTTAATGGTTCCGTTGATGATGTTTTTATCAATCCACGCAGCAGGCCTTCCAATACAATTAAAAACTATTTTTTTGGTAATGAAAAGATAGATCTCGTCAATATAAAATTTCTTGTAAGCAGATTGATACAAACCGCCAAACGTATTGGCAATATTTTGCGGCCTTGCATTTTCTGTTTTATATAAATAGGCTGCTAATAAAATACCTGTAACACCAAAAAAAACAGGAGCAGCAGAGAATGCATAATCAATATGCGTTTCTAAAGCGGCACCATCTGCAGTAACAAAACTTGCAAAAGGAATAAAGCCTGCACCAACAGATAAAATTGCTAAAAGTACCAAAGGCAATTTCATGGCAAAACTTCCTTCACCATGATGTTCTCCGTGCAAGTGTGCTTCTTTATTCCAGAAAATAGAGAAGTACAAACGAAACATATAAAAAGCCGTTAATCCTGAAGTAAACAATGCAACACCATACACTAATTTGTTGGAATGAAATGCTGCTAATAAAATTTCTTCTTTACTAAAAAACCCTGCAAACGGTGGAACACCTGCAATGGCTAAACATGCAATTAAGAAAGCTGCATTGGTTAGCGGCATGTATTTTCTCAATCCACCCATATCTTTCATTTCGTTGCTGTGTACTAAGTGAATCACTGCACCGGCGCACAAGAACAATAATGATTTGAAGAAAGCATGTGTAAACAAATGGAACATAGAACCCATGAAACCCAATCCTTCTTCACCATTATATTTTGAAACACCCAAAGCAAACATCATGTAACCAATCTGGCTCATGGTTGAATAAGCCAATACTCTTTTAATATCTGTTTGTGTGCAGGCAATAACGGCTGCGAACAATGCAGAGATCAAGCCAACATAAGTAACAATGGTTAACGCAGCTTCGTCAACAGAAAAAACAGGGAATAATCTCGCTACCAAATACACACCGGCAACCACCATTGTTGCGGCGTGAATTAATGCAGAAACGGGTGTTGGGCCTTCCATTGCATCGGGCAACCAAATATGTAAAGGGAACATCGCACTTTTTCCTGCACCACCCATGAACACCAATGTTAGTCCCCATGTTAAAATAGAAACGCCCATGAAAGAACCAATGGTTTGTGGTTTGGAAAGTGTATCGATCAATGTTTGAAAATCTAAAGTATGTGCCTGGAATGAAAGCACTAAGATTCCGATTAAAAAACCCAGGTCTGCAAAACGTGTTACGATGAATGCTTTTTTTGAAGCGGCAACAGCAGATGGTTTATCAAAATAATACCCAATCAATAAGAATGAAGAAACACCAACCAATTCCCAGAACATGTAGATCTGAAAAATATTGGTTGATAAAACCAATCCCAACATAGAAAAGGTGAACAACCCTAAAAATGCATAATAAGTTGAATAACGTTCTTCGCCTTTCATGTAACCCAAACTGAAGATGTGCACCATTAAAGAAACAAAGGTTACCAGCACCAGCATCATTACAGAAATGGGATCTAATAAGGCACCCATATCTATTGAAACAGAATCTGAAAAACTTAACCAGGTGTATTTGAATGCAATTACTTTTTGATAAACGCCATTTAGTTTTCCATCAACAAAAAAATATTGATATGCTGTTTGTAATGATAGCAATGCAGAAATAAGTAAGGAGCCAACGCCAATAACTCCCGAAAATGTTTTAATATATTTTCTGCCGAACAAACCCAATATTACAAAACTTGCAAGCGGCAATAAAGGAATCAGCGCTATGTTAATATGGTTATTCATCTTTTAATATTTCAATTCACTGGCATCTTCTGCATCAACAGAATGATGGCTTCTGTATAAATTAATAATAATGGCAATGGCCACTGCTGCTTCTGCCGCAGCGATGGTAATAATGAATATGCTGAAAAAAATTCCGTTTAACTTTTCAGGATATAAGTATTTGTTGAATGCAATGAAATTGATGTTAACGCTGTTGAGAATTAATTCAATTGCCATTAGCATCGTAATCATATTTCTTCTGGTGAGTAACCCGTATACTCCAATAAAGAATAAAGCAGTGCTTAAGAAAAGAATATGTGTTAATGGAATCTGACTCATTTCTGTTCGGTTTTATTTTTCATGGCAATTACAATACAACCAACCATTGCCGCCAACAATAAAATACTTACTACTTCAAATGGTAATACAAAACCATAGTCTGTTGTACTGAGCATTTGTATGCCAATATCATTTATATGCACATCAAAATTTTTATTACCTGGTTCAATGAATTTGTATTGTTTAATGATATTGCAGGTAAAAGCAATTCCGAAAATAACAGCCAATGCACTCCAGATTGCTCTTGATCTTACTGGCTTGGGCATTGCATCTCCGGCCTTCTGTGTTAAGAAGATAGAGAAGATGATGAGCACCACAATGCCGCCAACATAAACAATAATTTGTACGGAAGCAATGAACGGAACATTCATCCAAAAATATAAAGCAGCAACACCAATTAAAGAGAACAATAACCAAATGGCGGAACGAAAAATCTTTACAGTGGTTACAGATAAAATTGCTGTAACCAAAATAAATGCTGCGATGATATAAAATATGATTACGGAAGCACTCATTCTACACCCTCCCTTATTTTAGAGCCCGGTTGATTCAATGTTTTGGTTAATTGTCTTCTATCATAAACACTGTGCTCAAATGTGTTGGCCATTTTAATAGCACTTGTTGGGCAGGCTTCCACACATAAACCACACATGGTGCAGAGCTCTAAGTGATAAACAAATTTGTCGATCGCTTTTTTCTTTTTTCCATCCGGCAGAATATCAAATTTGTTAATGATCTTAATAGTTGCATTAGGGCAAGCAATTTCACAAGCAGAACAACCGGTGCAAGCATGCTGATTATTTTCATCGTGTGGCATAACCACTTCTCCCCTGAAACGTTCAGCCAATTGTAGTGTTGCTCTGTTATCAGGGTATTGCTCTGTGATGACTTCTTTTTTATGCGTGAAATAATAGCCCGTCATTCTCATGCCGGTCCATAAAGATTTCACAGCGCCGAAAACTTCTTTTATATAGTTTTTTATGAACATACCCCAAACCCCTAAAGGGGCTTTTTTGGTTATAAAATATATTTTATCAAAAACCCTTTCTCCCCTTCAGGGGTTGGGGGTTATAAATGCCATCCAAGTATTGCGATCACAGTCATCACCAACAAATTCACTAAGCTGATCGGTAATAAATATTTCCATTCCAAATTCAACAACTGATCTACTCTTAATCTTGGGAACGTCCATCTAAACCACATGATCACAAAAATTAAAAACAATGTTTTTCCCAAGAACCAAATGCTTGAAGGAATGTAATCCATCGCATGATTGAATGCCTGAACGTTGCCAATATGTAAAGGCATCCATCCGCCAAGAAACAATGTTGCTCCAATGGCGCATACAATAAATATGTTGATGTATTCTGCTAAAAAGAACAATGCGAATTTCATTCCTGAATATTCTGTATGAAAGCCTGCTGTTAATTCACTTTCTGCTTCTGCTAAATCAAAAGGCGCTCTGTTTGTTTCTGCTGTTGCGGCAATGATGAATATTACAAATGCAATGATGGCGGGAATATGTCCTTTAAAAATCCACCAACCAGTTTGTTGTGATTGAACGATCTCGCTTATTTGCAAACTTCCGGTCAACACAACAATCGTTAAAACAGAAATGCCTGCAGACAATTCATAACTCACAATTTGTGCGCCGCTTCGCATAGCACCCAGCAATGCATATTTGTTACCACTGCTCCAACCGGCCATTAAAATTCCGATCACACTCATTGAGGAAACAGCACTTACATACAATACGCCAATATTAATATCCCAGATTTGAAAATTTTTTGCAAATGCAATCGGTGCAAGAATAAGCATGGCAACGATGATCACTAAAACAGGAGCAAGATTGAAAAGAAGTTTATCTGCACCATCTGGTGTTAATCCTTCTTTCATAATTAATTTTAAAGTATCTGCCGATGTTTGAAAAATTCCTTTTGGCCCAACACGGTTTGGCCCCATGCGTATTTGCATTAAAGCTGCTACTTTTCTTTCCATCCAAACCAAACCCAATCCTAGCAAAGCAAATAAAGCAATGGCACCAACGCCAACTAAAACACATTCTATTAATAATGTAATAACATCATTGAAGTGTTGATGCAGCCAGCCATCAATTAGTGTTGCTATTTTTTCTAAACTAATCATTCTGAGTTATAAGTTTTATGTGATAAGTTTTAAGTAGTTGTATGTTTTGTATACTTAAAACACACAACTTACCACTTACAACTTTTATCTATCAATATCCGGAATCACTAAATCCAATGTTCCCATTGCTGCAATGAGATCGCCTATCTTACTTCCTTTCACCATATGATTCAATGCAGACAAATTTGAAAAACCGGGAGAACGGAATTTAATTCTGTAAGGTGTTGTTCCGCCTTCACTAACAATGTACACCCCCAATTCTCCACGTGCTGTTTCTACTCGCTGATAAAATTCTCCTTTTGGCAATTTCAATACGGCTTTTGTTTTTGCCTGAAATTCTCCTTCAGGGATATTATCTATTAATTGCTCTACTATTTTAAGTGATTGACGAATTTCTTTTAAGCGAACATTGTAACGGGCCAATGAATCGCAACCTGTTTCTAGTATTTCATCAAACTGAAGCTGGTTATAAATTTCGTACGGATAAATTTTTCTGACATCACAGCTAACGCCACTGCCTCTTGCAACAGGGCCGGTGCAACCGTAAGAAATAGCATTTTCGGCAGAAAGCATACCAACCCCTTTCATCCTGTTTTGAAAAATAATATTGCCTGTTACCAATTCATCCCACTCATCTAATCTGTTATAATAAGCCTGAATGAGCGCTTTTGTTTTTTGTTGAAAATTTGGATGAAGATCAACCATTACGCCACCGGGAACCATGTAATTCATAGTTAATCTGGCACCGCATGTTTCTTCCATAATTTCATTAATCGCTTCTCTTTCTCTAAATGCATGAAAGAATGGTGTGAATGCACCAAGATCCATGGCCATTGCTCCCCACCATAAGCTGTGCGATGCAATACGTGTTAATTCATCCATGATAACACGTATGTATTGTGCTCTTTGTGGAACTTCAACCTGTAAACCTTTTTCAACCACCAAAGCACAAGCATGATTATTAATATGCGAAGAGAGATAATCCATTCTGCTGGTAACATAAATGAACTGGCGATAGCTTAAACTCTCGCACATTTTTTCAATGGAACGATGAATATATCCTAAATGCGGTTCTATATTGATGATGGTTTCCCCACTCAATGTAATTACCAAATGCAATACACCATGTGTTGCCGGGTGTTGAGGACCAACATTAATGGTTAGATATTCACCCTCTTCCTTTGAAGGAGGAATTGTTGAAGGTTGATTTATTATCTCAGTCTGTCTAAACATTTACGCCATAAATTTTACTCCCCTTTAGGGGTTGGGGTTTACAGTTTTATCATATTAATAGGATCTTCAAAATCTTTTCTTAGTGGCCATCCTTCAAAATCATCGGTTAAAATCAATCTTCTCAAATCAGGATGATTTAAAAATTTCACACCAAATAATTCATATACTTCTCGTTCGTGAAACTCTGCCGTTCTCCATAAGAAAGAAAGTGTTTCTATTTCAGGATTGGTTCTGTCTAATTTTACTTTCACAACAATATTGTGCCTGTGTTTGGTTGATGAAAAATGATACACCATTGTTAAATGTGTTTTCCAATCAACACAAGTCAAACAGAATAAATAATCAAAGTATAATTCAGAATTTTCTTTAATTGTTTTTGTGAACGATAACAAATCGGCAGCATCAATAAATAGATTCAACCATTCACCACCTTCTTCAAAAGTGGCAGCAGGATTGAGTTCTGTAAGTTTTATTTTCAGTTCTTCGTTAGTCATTTTGTTGCCTTATTTGTTCTCTCGTTAATCCTGCTTTTATTTTTCCTTGTAAGGTTATCAATGCATGTAACAATGCTTCCGGTCTTGGCGGGCATCCGGGAATATAAACATCGACGGGTATAACATGGTCTGCACCTTTTACAACAGAGTAAGTATTGTAAAAAAAAGGACCACCACTAATGGCACATGCTCCCATAGCAATAACATATTTTGGATCGGCCATTTGATCGTACAATCTTTTTAAAACAGGTGCCATTTTATTTACAATGGTTCCTGCGATGATGATTACATCTGCCTGACGTGGCGTTGCTCTTGCTACTTCAAAACCAAATCTTGAAAAATCGTATTTGGCACCGGCCACCTGCATCATTTCAATGCCGCAGCAACTGGTGGCAAAAGTGAGTGGCCATAACGAATTAGAGCGGGCCCAGTTCACAACATCGTCTAAAGCAGAAACAGCAATACCGCCACCAGCGGTGGGATGATACTGTCCTGGAAAATCTTTCGGTAACTCCGGCGGTGTCATTACATCCATTTTAATGCTCCTTTTTTGTGTGCGTATAAGAAACCCACAAATAATATAAATACGAAAATGAGAATTTCAACCAATGCCATTATTCCAATTTGTTTAACTACAACCGCCCAGGGATACATGAACACAAGCTCTACATCGAAAATCAGAAAGATCAAAGCAAAAAGATAGTAGCCTACATTAAACTGGTTCCAGGGTGTTCCTGTAGAAGAAATACCGCATTCGTATGGCTGGCCTTTTTGTTTATTAACAGAACCTTTTACAAGAAATCTTGCAACTAAAATTCCTCCAACAGCAAAAGCAATACCTGCAAACGTTAGCACCAGCAATGAGATGTTTCCCATAGCAAAATTTTATGGAATGAATATAGGAAGAATTTAAAATAGTAGAAAATGATAATCATCACGTACAAAAATATAAGTATCATAGTGTTATGGAAATAACATCATTATGAAGAAGCCCGGCTTTTATTAAAATGGTGTCTGAAGTATGCGCTTTTGTTGTTAAGGTTGAAAGAGCCAGGAAAGCGATAAAACTTAATTTTTTCATCATACGAGTCATATTGTTTTCTCAAAAATTGAGAATGTTTTAGTACGATAAAAAGTGAATGGGATAATTGGTATAAAACCATTGCTACCGGCGTATGTTCAGGATAAGGATGGTTGATTTTCCTAATTTGTTATAAGCTGTTATAAAAGGGATGGAAAATATGGGATAGGAAACTAAAATAATCCTAAAAATAAAAAGCGTTCAATAATAATAATATATTATGAACGCTTTCTGTGGTGTGGGCCGGGATCGAACCGGCGACACAAGGATTTTCAGTCCTTTGCTCTACCGACTGAGCTACCGCACCAGCCTTAAGGGCTGCAAATATAGGGGCTATGTTGCAAATAACAAGCGATGTGGTTTTTTTATTTACAAGGCGGCCATTTTTATAACACGCTCTTCCACACAATCCCATAAAAGCTTTCTGTGTTGCAGTGCTTTACTTACGGCTATTGTTGCCTCCTCCCATTTTTTTACATCATTACCACATAGTTCTTCCACCATTTGTATGGCTAAATGGCTATGGTGGTCTCCGTCTACCTCAATATGGCGTTGCAGGTAATAATCAAACCCGTTAAGCTTTCCCTTCAACTGTTCGTTCAGGTCTTTTACTATTGCATAAAACATATCGGGAATCAGGTCTTCACGGCCAAAAGTAAATACGGCTGCCTGCACGTGTACGGGCTGCATGGCGGCAACATTAAATGTATAGTTTACAAAGTTTTGCACCGCAGCAGGTAGAGCAAGTTGCTGCAGGGCTTCTGTAACCGCAGTCCCATTTTGTATATAGGTAAGCAACCGGCCTATGGTGCTGGTATTGGCGCCCAATTCGTTCATGGCGGTTAAATACATTTCAAAATGGCTGCATCTTTTTCCATGCATATCTATATCGCTTTCTTCGCCAATAACGATTTCGTTAATGAGGTAACGGGTATCAGCAGAGCCAACGGGCACCCAGGGGAGCTTTGTACAGGTTAAATGTTGTTGCAGCCCTTTTAACAGACTCATAAAATCCCAAACTGCAAAAACATGTGTTTCTGTAAATGCCTGTATGGCCTGAACATTGTTTAAATGCCGGTATAAGCCATGGTCGGTAATTTGCTGACGAAAAGGGGCTATTGCTGTTTGTAATTGAAGTGTATGTGTATTCATAATACTTGTTTGGGTAAACAAAAAAGCCACGAAGTGATACCGTGGCTTATATTAAAATAGCTTGTTTTTTAAAATTCACAGTTTTTGGGAGTTCTGGCAAAAGGAATTACATCGCGTATATTGCCCATACCGGTAACAAATTGTACCATTCTTTCAAAACCTAAACCAAAGCCGGCATGCGGAACCGTTCCGAAGCGGCGCGTATCTAAATACCAGCTCATTTCTTCAGCAGGTATGTGCATGGCTTTCATTTTCTCTAATAACATATCCAATCTTTCTTCCCGTTGCGAGCCGCCAACAATTTCTCCAATGCCGGGGGCTAAAATGTCCATTGCAGCAACTGTTTTTCCATCTTCATTCAATCGCATATAAAATGCTTTAATGGCTGCAGGGTATCCTGTTACAATTACGGGTTTTTTAAAATGCTTTTCTACCAGGTATCTTTCGTGCTCGCTTTGCAGATCGATACCCCATTTAACATCGTATTGAAATTTCTTCTTTTTATAAGCCGGGCTGTTCAATAAAATATCAATAGCCTCGGTATACGTAATCCTCTCAAAAGAATTGTTCAACACGAATTCCAGTTTTTCAATCAATCCCAACTCACTGCGTTTGTCTTGTGGCAATTGTTTTTCTTCTTCTGCCAAGCGTTGTGCAAGGAATTCAAGATCTTCTCTGTTGTTATCCATTGCATATTGAATCAGATATTTAATGAACTCTTCCGCAAGGTTCATATTATCTTCAATATCGCAGAAAGCCATTTCGGGTTCAATCATCCAAAATTCGGCCAGGTGCCTTGCTGTGTTAGAGTTTTCTGCTCTGAATGTTGGGCCGAAAGTGTAAATCTCACTAAAAGCCATGGCCCCTAACTCTCCCTCCAATTGTCCGCTAACGGTAAGGTTGGTGCTTTTGCCAAAGAAATCTTCTTTAAAGTTAATGCTGCCGTCTTCGTTGCGTGGTGCCGTTCCATCTATCGGTAAAGTAGTTACCCTAAACATTTCACCGGCTCCTTCTGCATCGCTGGCGGTAATGATTGGCGTATGTAAATACACAAAACCTTTATTGTTAAAAAATTGGTGTACCGCAAAAGCCAGCGAATGGCGGATACGAAAAACAGAGCCGAAAGTATTTGTTCTAAAACGTAAATGAGCAACTTCCCTTAAAAATTCAAGGCTGTGTTTTTTAGGTTGAAGCGGATATTTTTCAGCATCGCTATCACCTAAAATTTCAACAGAAACAGCTTTCAATTCTACCTTTTGCCCTTTGCCCAAAGAAGGAACCACCACACCTTTAACCTTCATGGAAGCTCCGGTGGTAATTCGTTTTAAAGTGGCATCGTTTAACAAACCCAGTTCAACCACGATCTGTAAATTATTGTTGGTACTGCCATCGTTCAAAGCTATAAACTGGTTATTGCGAAACGTTCTTACCCACCCCATTACGGTTACTTCGTGGCCTGTTGCATCGCTTTGCAGCAGTTGTTTGATTTTGGTTCTGATGTTAAACATGAATTTGAATTAAAAAGTCAAAAGTGAAAATTGAAAAGCAATATATTTTTACTTTCTAATTTTTACTTTTTAATTGATTTGGGTTTGCAAAGATAAGCCCATTCAGTTTTTCAGACAGATGAAAGCAGAACAATTACCACTATTTTTAAAGAAAAGGAACAAAATTTTTTTGGCAGGTTTAAAAAAACTCTCTTATCATTGCATAGAAAATAACTGATTCTTTCCCAGAATATCCCATCCCGGAACATCAGTTCAACACTTATCAACGCTAATCAGAAGAACATTTTTCAATTTACATCAGAAAGGATTTAATAAAACTTCACATATCCAAAATTCATTTACACAGTAAATTTTATGTACGATATTTTACAATTGAACGACATGCTGGTGCCCGAGTTGCTCGATATTGCCGAACAACTGAATATTTCAAATGCCAAGAAATTAGATAAACAGGAATTGATTTATAAAATACTCGACAGCCAGGCAGTACAGGCCAGCGAGAAAAAAGAAACTAAAAAAGTACGTAACCGTAAACCAATAACAGTAAAAGCTTCTACGGCCAACATTACAGAAGAGGCAGAAATAATGGAAGAAGCGCCTAAAAAAGAAAAACCTGTTGTTGCCAAAGCAAAGGCTAAAAAAACGAAAACAGATGTTATTGCCGAAGAGCCCGATCAGGCAACTTTAAACCTTGCAGCTCAACTGCTGCAGGCCACAGAAACAAATGATGATGCCATTACAGATGAAGAAGCTGCCATACCACAGGAAGAAACAACGAATAATAATGTAATACAACATAAGCCTTATTCAAAACAACCTGCTTTTAATATTGAATTTGATGGAGTGATACCTGGAGAAGGTGTTTTGGAAATGATGCCGGATGGTTATGGTTTTTTGCGTAGTAGCGATTACAATTACTTGTCGTCTCCTGATGATGTATATGTTTCTCCATCGCAGATAAAATTATTTGGGCTAAAAACAGGAGATACCGTAAGTGGAACCGTTCGCCCCCCGAAAGAAGGAGAAAAATATTTTGCACTGCTAAAAGTAGATGCCATTAACGGTAAAAAACCGGAAGAGGTTAGAGATCGTGTTCCTTTCGATTATTTAACACCTTTGTTTCCTTTCGAAAAATTAAATCTTTTCACTACACCGTCCAATTACAGTACACGCATTATGGACCTGTTCACCCCAATTGGTAAAGGCCAGCGCGGGTTAATTGTAGCACAACCCAAAGTGGGTAAAACCATGTTGTTAAAAGAAGTGGCCAATGCTGTTGCAGCCAACCACCCCGAATGTTATTTAATGGTGGTGCTGGTAGACGAAAGGCCGGAAGAGGTTACCGATATGGAACGCAGTGTGAAGGCCGAAGTAATTGCATCTACATTCGATGAGCCTGCAGAAAAACACGTAAAAGTATCAACCATTGCATTACAAAAAGCAAAACGCTTGGTTGAATGCGGACATGATGTTATTATACTCTTAGATTCCA
Organism: Sphingobacteriia bacterium; assembly: GCA_017304675.1. Classification (GTDB taxonomy): domain Bacteria; phylum Bacteroidota; class Bacteroidia; order Chitinophagales; family Chitinophagaceae; genus CW01. Next base: position 558,075 of record JAFKLS010000017.1, on the reverse strand, counting down.
TCACCCGTTTGGCAAGAGCACACAATACTGTTGCACCGGCCAGCGGTAAGGTATTAAGTGGTGGTGTAGAAGCAAATGCCATGCAAAAGCCTAAACAGTTTTTTGGCGCTGCCCGTAAAATTGAAAACGGTGGATCGTTAACCATTCTTGCAACGGCGCTGATTGAAACAGGAAGTAAAATGGATGAAGTGATTTTTGAAGAGTTTAAAGGAACCGGTAATATGGAATTGCAGTTAGATAGAAGGCTTGCCAACAAACGCATTTTCCCTGCAATTGACCTGGTTGCCTCTTCTACCCGCAGAGACGATTTATTGTTGGATAAAGAAGTATTGCAACGGATGAATATTTTACGTTTGTATATTAATGATATGAATACAGAGGAAGCTATGACAGAATTGTTGAAACGAATGAAAGGAACGAAAAGCAATGAAGAGTTTCTGGCAAGTATGAACGGTTAAATTCATACGTTATACTAAAACATTATCCCGATACCAAGTGGTATCGGGTTTTTTATTGTAGAAATACTGGTTGTATAAAATGGCATATTATAGTAGTATATTCGAAATAGTAAAATTGCTTTTATAAACAAAGAAGAACCAATGGATAACCTTCAGCAGCCGATGCCTACAAGACAAATCGTTCAATTGTTATTACAGCTTCTGGCATTAATAGCTTTATTCAGTTGGTGTTTCTATATTTTACAACCGTTTATAACACCGGTATTATGGGGTGGTATTTTAGCAGTAGTTTTTTATCCATTACACCAATCTTTCAGTAAAAAATTAAACAACAGGGCAACCCTGGCAGCAGTAATTATTACTTTGTTATTACTTGCTTTACTAATTGTGCCGGGCATTTGGCTTGGGTTTAAAACCGCTAACGAAATTGCAGGGCTAACTAACTTATATAACCAGGGAAAACTTATTGTGCCGCCACCAACAGAACAGGTAAAAGACTGGCCATTAGTGGGGAAAGAGTTATACGGTTTGTGGAAGCAGGCCTCAGATAGTATAGAAACATTTGTTTTGCAATACCCCGAAACCATAAAAAAAACAGGCAGCATTATACTTTCATTAATTGCCAGTACGGGAACCGGCATTGTTTTATTTGCATTTTCTATTATTATTTGCGGTGTTTTTTTAACTTACTCTAACGCTGCAGCAGATTTTGCAACTTTATTTTTACGCAAATTATCCGGTAGCAAAAAAATGGATTTAGCTGCTGTAAGTGCGCTAATATTAAGAAATGTAGTAAAAGGCATTTTGCTGGTGGCTTTAATACAATCGGTTTTGGCCACTGTAAGTTTTGTATTGGTGGGGCTTCCGGCAGCAGCTTTATGGTCTGTTGCCTGTCTGGTATCTGTTATAACACAAATTGGTGTTTTACCTGTAGCAATACCGGCTATGATTTATGTATGGACCCATAACAGCACTTGGGTTGCTGTAGTATTTACCGCATCAATGGTATTAATCAGTATACTGGATAATATTTTAAAACCTTTATTTCTCGGCAAGGGCTCAAATACGCCTATGCTGGTAATATTCCTGGGCTCTATCGGTGGTTTTTTATTTTCTGGCTTTAGCGGATTGTTTACAGGTGCCGTAGTGCTTTCTTTAGGATACCAGCTTTTTATTATTTGGGTAGAGGGAACAGAAATATAGATTCTGAGATGGAAGTATTACTGTAATTTTTTTAGAGGCATGCTTTTTAATCGTTAAATTGCTTATTCACTACAACCTTTATTAAGCCTCATGAGAAAATTTTTTTTAATTGCCGCAGGGTTATGCATATATGCAACACCATTCTCCCAAAAAACAATCATGGGATTTGCAGAAAAATCTGCCGCTGCACAACAACAAATAGAAAAACAGTTTGATGGTTATTTAAATGCCGAACGAATTGGTGCAACTATTAAAGAACTTTCCGCTAAACCGCATCATATAAGCTCGCCGGGCGGCAAAGAAGTGGCAGAAAATATTTTGGCAAAATATAAAAGTTGGGGATGGGATGCAAAGATTGAAACCTACCAGGTATTGTTTCCAACGCCTAAAACACGAATATTGGAAATGACAAGCCCAACTGTTTACAAAGCCATTTTAAAAGAACCCGCCTTGAAAGAAGATGCTACTTCCGGGCAGGATGGTCAATTGCCAACATACAATTGCTGGAGTGCCGATGGAGATGTTACGGCCGATCTAGTTTTTGTAAACTATGGCCTTCCTTCAGATTATGAGGCACTGGAAAAAATGGGGGTTACTGTAAAAGGGAAAATTGTAATTGCCAAATATGGAAGAAGCTGGCGTGGCATTAAACCAAAAGTTGCTTACGAACATGGCGCCGTTGGTTGCATTATTTATAGCGATCCGAAAGATGATGGATATACTGCAGGAGATGTTTACCCGCAAGGGGCATATAAAAATGAATACGGGGTACAGAGAGGAAGTGTGATGGATATGGTTATTTATCCCGGAGACCCTTTAACACCAAATATTGGAAGTACTCCCGATGCAAAAAGGCTTGATAGAAAAGATGCTGTAACCATTTTAAAAATACCGGTATTACCTATTGGTTATAAAGATGCCCAACCTTTATTGGCAGCATTAAGCGGCCCCGTTGCCCCACAATCTTGGCAAGGTACATTGCCAATAACTTACCATATTGGTCCGGGTAAAACAAAAGTGCATCTGAAATTAGAATTCGATTGGAGCATTAAACCGGCTTATGATGTAATTGCTATGATTAAAGGATCTGAATTTCCTGATGAATGGGTTGTGAGAGGCAACCATCACGATGCATGGGTAAATGGTGCCAGTGATCCTATTAGCGGACAATCTGCTTTGTTAGAGGAAGCACAAGCTATTGGTCAGTTGGTAAAACAAGGATGGAAGCCAAAACGTACTTTGGTTTATTGCGCATGGGATGGTGAAGAACCGGGGTTAATGGGAAGTACCGAATGGGCAGAAGATCATGCCAAAGAACTGCAACAAAAAGCGGTTGCCTATATTAATTCAGATTCTTATGGCAGAGGATTTTTAAATGTAGAGGGCTCACATGCTTTTGAAAATATGATGTATGAGATTAGTAAAGAAGTAATTGATCCGCAAAAAAATGTTTCGGTGTATGATCGAATGAAAGCCAATCAGGTAATTAATGCATCCACAACAAAAGCAAAACAAGAAGTATGGAATAAAAAAGGGTTGAGTATTGGAGCAATGGGTTCTGGTTCAGATTATTCAACCTTTATTCAGCATTTAGGCATTCCTTGTTTGGATATTGGTTATGGTGGAGAGAATGGCGGTGGAGAATACCATTCCATTTATGATAGTTATGATGATTTCAAAAGATTTAAAGACCCAACATTTGAATATGGTGTAGCACAAGCCAAAACAGCAGGCAGAGCAGCGTTGCGTTTGGCAGCTGCAGATGTATTGCCTTTCGATTTTAAATCCTTACACAAAACCATTAACGGTTATGTTACAGAGTTAATAAACATGACCGATAATTTACGTGAATCAACTGCATTGGAAAATGAACTCATCAAAACAAAACAATACGAGTTGGAAGCAGACCCAACAGAAAAAACAGTTGCACCAACAATAAAAGAGGAAGTTCCATTCATAGATTTTTCGTCTTTACAAAATGCATTGGCTGCATTAGATAAAAGTGTAACACACGTAAATGATTCCTGGAAAAAAGCAATACAATCAAATACTTCACAACAATCTTTTAATGAAGCCTTGTATAAAGCAGAACAACAATTATTAACGGATAATGGATTGCCGCGCAGACCTTGGTTTAAACACACTATTTATGCACCCGGTTTTTATACGGGCTACGGTGTAAAAACAATGCCCGGTGTTAGAGAAGCCATTGAACAAAGAAACTGGAAAGAGGCGCAGGAGCAAATTGCGGTTGTTACCAATTCAATTAATAAACTTGCGCAATATTTGAATAATATACCTTGATCAATTTATTTCTTTATAAGATTTAAAGCAGCTTATAAGAGCTGCTTTTCTTATTTTTGGAATATCCCATAAAGCTAATCAATATGAAAGTACTAACGGCGCAGTGTACGTTGGTGGGGCTGCTTTTATTTTGCAGTTCTTCGTTTTCGCAAAAAACAATCAGTCAAATAAAGTTTATTGATAAATATGTAATTCCTCATAATCTTATTTACAAAAAAACAACTGTGGGAGGCTTATCGGGAATAGATTACAATCCTAAAAAGGAAGAATATTTTTTAATTAGCGATGATAGAAGCGATATTAACCCTGCAAGATTTTATACAGCAAAAATCCTATTTAACGGAAGCAGAATTGATACGGTAATGTTTACTGGCATGCATTTCTTATTGCAACAGAACGGAGCATATTACCCTAATAAAAAACAAGACAAACAAAATACGCCAGACCCGGAATCTATAAGGTATAACGCCACAACCAATGAACTTATCTGGACAAGCGAAGGGGAAAGGATTGTTACTGCAGAAGATACTGTTTTGGCATCGCCTACCATTAATATTATTACTGCTAATGGCCTGTTAACAGACAGTATACCCATTCCTACAAACCTTTACATGCATGCAACAGCATGGGGGCCCAGAAGAAACGGTGTTTTAGAAGGAGGAACATTTAATAAAGAGTTTACAAAATATTACACTAATGTAGAAGAACCCCTGTACCAGGATGGAGAACGTGCCGATACCAAACCTAATAATGCCTGGATAAGGATTTATGAATTTAATGTATCCACAAAAAAACATACTGCGGAATATGCGTATCACTTAGATCCCATTCCTTATGCTGCCAACCCGCCGGACGCTTTTAAAATAAACGGTATTCCCGATATTTTGTGGCTGAATGAAAAACAACTGATCGTTTTGGAAAGGGCTTTTTCTACCGGAAGACAGCAGTGTACCATTAAGGTATTTCTGGCGGATATGGACGGGGCAACTAATGTTAGTAACTATGAATCTTTGAAAAAAGACACAGCATTTAAACCAATGCAAAAAAAACTGCTTTTAAATATGGATGATCTTGGTTTTTTTGTTGATAATATTGAAGGTGTAACTTTTGGACCAACGTTACCTAATGGCCACGCATCATTAATATTTATTGCTGATGATAATTTTTCCGAAGCAGAACAGTCGCAGGTGTTGTTGTTTGAAGTAATTCCGTAAAAATTATTTATGTTGTCTGAATAGCCATTCCATAATCAGTGGATCACTGTATGCAGCGATCCAGGAAAAATGCCCTACTTCAGGATATTGGGTATAACCCGGTTTTGCACCTGCATTAATTAGTGCCTGTAACATTTTTAAAGTAAGATTGGGATTAACGGCCGGATCTTCAGCACCGGTAACAATCCACATAGGAATATGCGCTGTTTTAGCAGCATAAGCAGTATCTCCTGCTCCGCAAACAGGTAATGCCGCAGCAAATAGATAAGGGTATCTCGCAATCAAATCGAATGTTCCAATGCCACCCATGGAAAGACCTGTGATATAAATGCGATTGGTATCGATCGGAAATTTCTGAACAGTTTCTTTTATTAATTCAATCAATAATTCGAATTGTTTGGTGGATGTTGGCTTTAGTGTGAGATCAGGAAAATTACTATTTCCCCATGATTGGTTTGCGGGGCATTGTGGTGCAATAACAAAAGCAGGATGCATTTTCATATTATAATCAGATGCAAAATTGGCTACTCCCCATTTTAATTGCGCTTCATTATCGTTACCTCTTTCCCCAGACCCATGTAAAAAAATAACCAATGGATATTTCCTGCTTTTATTCGCATCGGGAAAAAGAAACCGATACAGCAAACTATCGCCTGACTGATTTTTATATTTATTATAGCTGAACAGATTTGCTTGAGCGTAAGTTGTATTTTCAAAAAGGCAGAAAATAACAATACTGATGAAAATGGCGATGACTTTAAAAATTTTCATACATACAATTTAGCTTGAATTTAGTAATATAATTTTACAATGCATGAAATGCAAAAGCCTTCGAATTTTCCGAAGGCTTTTATTTACGTATCAAATTCAGTATTTATTTTCTTGCCAATACCTTTTCTGCAGCTGCAACTACGTTTGGTGTATCTAAACCATATTTAGTTAGCAATTGTGTTGGTGTTCCGCTTTCGCCGAAAGTATCTTTTGTGCCAACATATTCAATAGGAATGGGGAAATGCTTAGCAGCCACTTGTGCAATGCTATCACCTAACCCACCAATAATATTATGTTCTTCAACCGTAACGGCACATTTTGTTTTTTTGATAGAATTCAAAACAGCTTCTTCATCCAATGGTTTAATGGTATGAATATTTATTACTTCAACACTAATTCCTTTTTCTTCTAAAATTCTTCCGGCTTCAATCGCCTTCCAAACCATATGGCCGCAAGCGAAAATGGAAATATCAGAACCTTCACTCAATTGTTGTGCTTTGCCGATTACAAAATCAGCGCCATCAACACTGGTGAAATTTGGCCACTTGGGTCTGCCAAAACGCAAGTAAACCGGGCCTTCATAATGTGCAATGGCTTTTGTTGCTGCTTTGGTTTGGTTAAAATCGCAAGGAACAATCACCGTCATGCCAGGTAACATTTTCATCAAACCAATATCTTCTAATATCTGGTGTGTTGCACCATCTTCTCCCAAAGTTAATCCTGCGTGAGAAGCACATATTTTCACATTCTTTCCGCTATAAGCAACACTTTGCCGGATCTGATCATACACACGACCGGTACTGAAATTTGCAAAGGTGGTGGTATAAGGAATTTTTCCGCCAATGGTTAAGCCTGCCGCAACGCCAATCATATTCGCTTCTGCTATGCCGCATTGAATAAAACGATCCGGGAATTCTTTGATGAATGGACCCAATTTTAAAGAACCTGCTAAATCTGCTGTTAATACAACAACTTGCTCGTTTTCTTTGCCTGCTTCATAAATACCTTCACCAAAACCGCCACGGGTTTCTTTCTCATTCTGAACCTGAATATCTTTTAATGATTTGCTCATTGCATTAAATTAAAGTGCTGCAAAGTAAAGGATTTTGATCCGATTTGCAGGAATGCAACATTATTCTGCAGTTGCTGCAACAACCACATCTTTTACATTCCCTGTTCTTTTTAAAACACCCCAATTCTGCAACTCGCCTTTAACTGCTTTTTTAAGGGCCCTGAACAAAATTACAATCATAATCCAACGATAAATAAGCCGCTGCGGGATAAGCCAGATGAGTTTCCAGGCTTTTTCTTTTTCAAATGCAAAAGCAATTCCGGCAATTAAGGCGTCTACCAGTAAGAAAATGAAATAATACATAATGATCTTAGACCTGCTCTCTGTTAACAAACCAAAAATCATCAACAAATCTCCTAATGGCGCAAAAAATGGAATAACATATTTAAACAGCAAAATGTCTGGCAATGCTACCCAGCCCAAAGCTTTGAAGCGGTTGTTGAAGAGAGCATCTTTATGTTTCCAGAAAGTTTGCATAACGCCAAATGTCCATCGAAAGCGCTGTTTGTTAAATTGTTTTAATGTTTCCGGTACTTCTGTATAAGCCAATGCCTTTGGTTGGTTGGCTACCCTGTAACCACGTTTTAAAATGCGAATGGTTATATCGCAATCTTCTGCCAGGGTATCGGTTGTAAAACCACCTGCATCTGTAATGGCCTGTACTTTAAATGCTCCAATGGCACCGGGAATAACAGTAATGGCATTAATATAAGCAAAGGCTTTTCTGTCAAAATTCTGGCTGGTAGTATACTCAATACTCTGCCATTTGGTAAGCAGGTTTATTTCATTGCCGGCTTTTACAATTCCGGCTACAGCGCCTATATTTTCCCCGGGGCTGGCTTGTAAAAATACGTCCATTAATTTGCTTACTGCATCGGGGGCCAGTTTGGTATCTGCATCAATACAAACAACATATTCTGCATTGGTTTGGGAGATTCCGTAATTCAATGCAGAAGCTTTTCCTCCGTTGATTTTAGATAATACTTTTACTTTAGGATGGTTGGCAAATGCAGTGTTCACTTTTTCAAAAGTGCTGTCTTTGCTTCCATCGTTAATAAAAAAGATATTGAAATTGGGATAATCGCAATATAACAGGTTTTCTAAAGAACTCACTGCATTTACTTCTTCGTTATAAGCCGGAACTATGATGGAAACAAGCGGGTATTGGGTTGTACTGTTAAGGTGAAAAAAAGTAGCAGCTTTTTTCTCTTTCTTTTTTTGCAGAAAAGCAAAAACACCCAATATTAATAAACGAATGGAGCTTAAAATTAAAAAGGTTAGGAATAAAGCATAAAAGATATGGCCAGACCAATAGCCCAACTCAAAAAGAAATGCATTAAACTGTAACAGGTAATACCCGCTTCCTGTTGGTACGGGAGGCATTACATCAACCGGTGTTTTATTGAGCAGGTTGGCAACAGTTACAAATTCATAGCCTTTGCTTTTAAAGTAACGGATGATTTTACCGGTTGCTTCTACTGTTGCAGACCGGTCTCCGCCGGCATCGTGTAATAAAATAATATGTGTGCTTTCTTCTTGCTGGTCTTCTATGGTTCTTTTATTATAAATTTTCAGTACACGGTTAAAAATACTGTCTGCATTTAATTCCGGATGCAATTCTTTTTCCCAGTCGTTAGGGTCTATACTTTCACCAACGGTAATATAATTTCTTGCCCGGCTTAATGCAATGGGTACCATTTCTTCTCTTGCTTCAGGATCGCTGTCTGCGTTAAAAGGGGCTCTGAACATTAACATGGTATGGCCGGTGATACATTCTATTAGTAAACGGGTAGCATCCATTTCCAATAAAGCTCTTTTTCTGCTAACATTTGCAATATTGGGATGGGTGAAAGTATGATTACCTAATTCATGCCCTTCTCTGAATATGCGTTTAATAAGCGGAATATTATTTTCTGCCTGAATGCCTACTACAAAAAAAGAAGCGGGTATATGATAAAAAGCAAGTGTATCTAATATACGCTTGGTATATACAGGGTCTGGGCCATCGTCGTACGTTAATACAATCTTTTTAGCGGCGGTTTTACCATACTTGCGCACTACATACGTAGAAGGTAGTTTATCGTAATTCTCCTCGCTTATCAGCATATCGCCTGCATCTATTTCTGGGGTGATGTGTCCATCGGTTGGTGTAGACACCATTTCTATGATCTCTCCGTCGCCAATATAATCTACATCTTCACTTCCGTCTACATAGCTAAACTCGTTAAAGTCAAATTTCTTCAGGGCCTGCTTGGTCATTATCCTGTCGTAAAAGCGCCAAACCCTTGAGTCTTCACTACCCAGGCGCCATAAGGCCGTTCCTGCCAACTGGTATTCCGTTACAAAGCGTAGTGTATTAAAATTGGTAGCAGCATCTGTAAAATGTACTTCGTGCAATTGATCGTTGCCATCGTAATACCTGTAATGCAGGTTGTAGGTATCGTTATCAAAATCTACAACTGCATCACTTTGCCTGGCTGTTACCAATGCTTCCTGGTAGGTAACAGAAGTATCTTTTTTCCTATCGTTCAGGTTCCAATCATAGCCGTAAGCAGCAATGTTTAAAACTATTTTAGAAGGTTCTATATGTTGTGCCAGTTTATCTACGGCAGCTTCAATCCATTTTTGTCCGCTTATAGGACCCGGGCCTGTACTTTCTGAGTGTTCATCATAAGCCATTAAGAACAGGTAATCGTTGCACTTTGATAATAATGCATAATTATAATCTTCGTTAAAAGGAGAAACATTCTGTGTAACAAGAAAACCTTCTTCATGTAAAGCAGCATATAATTTTTGCTGAAAATGTGCAAGGGTTTCGTTTTTCTCTTCTACCAACTCTTCAAAGTCTACATTAATACCGATGAAGTTGTATTTCTTCATCATCTTTATAAGATCGTTAATTAAGCGCTCTGTTTTCTTTTCGTTTGTAAATATTCTGTGTAAGGCCGGCCCGTTAAACCCTTTTGTAAATTCATTAAAGTTAGAAAGCATGGGCATTACTTTTACCCCAGAGTTTTTAATGAATTTGTAGGCTTTGTCGTTCTCATCAAATTTGGCGTAAAGAGTATCTGTATAAGGGTTGATGAAAAACCATTCCGGCAAAACAAGGTTTAGTTTAGAAATATTTCTCTTTAAAGAAAAAAGAGATTGGGGGTCCCATGCCACATAAAAGGCAGCTCTTATGCCCAAGCTGTCGCTGAAATAAGGAGAATTAGAGAGGTCTAATTCTTTATCAAACTGCCCGCAACCGTTTCCTTTGGCCCATTGGTTTTGAATGAATTTGCGGATGCCTCTGTACTCTTTGCCCAAATTACTGGCGCGATAAGCCGGAATTTCTGATGTTAATACTTTTTTGATGGCCCGATCCGATAGCGGCAAATCTCTTTCAGAACTGTTTTTTAAAGAAAAAGAATAATATACTGTAACGGTTATTGCGGCAATGACTACAAACATTAAGAACAGCCTTCCGGCCCATTTGAATCTTTGCCATCGACCGGGTTCGTTGGTTTGAAAAATTTGTTTTGATAAAGACATAGCAGGGTTACAATCAATAATGATGTATTGTATTAAAATGCAAAATAACTATAGCAATGGGTAAAAATAATCCTAAAAATTTACATTTGCCCTTTAATTACCCCCAAGATGAGGCTTGATATTCAAACATCCATAAACAGTTACTTAAAATTGTTTTTTTCTTTCTGTATCAGCTTTACGCTGGTGCGGGTTTACGAGTACATTGTAATAGCATCTAAATCATTTTTGCCGCATAGTTATTTGTTTGAAGTCTGGGGAGCATTCTATGATCTAATGGCATGTTGTATTATAGGATTGGTTTTTCTGGTGCCGTTTTTATTGATTAGTTGCATACATCAAAAAGCCGGGAACGTTTTCATAAAAACAATTCATATTATCCTGATCATGGTGTACATCGCTTTGATCATTACTTTTTCTGAAAGAAATATCCCTTTCGATCACGAATTTTTTACAAGAAGTTTTCGTGAGTCTTTACTTACAACGCAGCAAATGTTAACCAGTGGTTTTTATGTTTATGTTCCTTTTATTGTTTTCGTAGGCCTGTATTTTTTAGCATATTATTTTTGTATTAAGCCGTTGGCCATTCATAAAAAAGCAGCAAGGGTTATTTTTTTATTAATGATTCTTTCAACAGCATTTATAGCGTATGCTGTACCACGGCCTACACTGTTTGAAAAAAAAGCGGCATATTATTTAACCAGCAACAAATTTTCTTTCTGGTTAAAAGACACCTATGTTTATTTTAAGAATAAGAACAAGTTTGATGCATCCCGCTTAACAAGGGCAGAGCTGAATGAAGAGATCAATTTATACCAGGCCAACCAGCCTTTTCAGTTTGTAAGCAAAGAATATCCTTTATTGCATGAAAATAATGAGCCGGATGTATTGGGCTCTTTCTTCAACTTTAAAAGCACCCCTCCTAATATTGTTATACTGGTAGTGGAAGGCTTGTCCAGAGACTTTAGCGGGGCCAATGCATTTGCAACCAGTTTTACCCCTTTTCTAGATTCATTATCCAATCATAGTTTGGTATGGGATAATTTTTTAAGTACTGCGCCGGGCACTTTTGCAGCGCATCCGGCCATTTCGGGTTCATTGCCTTATGGGCAACGCGGCTTTTCGGCCATGAACATTATGCCAGATCATCTATCTCTTATCAAGATTTTACGAAAAAACGGTTACCATGCTAAATTCCTCATAGGCTTTAATCCTGATTTTGATAATATGGGAGGCTATATCAGGGCACAGGGAACAGATTTTTTATTGTCGCACTATCCGGGGAAATATAAAGAAATGGGTATTGGAGAAGAAGGCTGGAGCATGGGCTATCCGGATGACGCATTGTATGCAAGAAGCTTTGAGGTGATGGATTCTATTAAAAACAAACCTTACCTGAACATTTACCATACCGGCACTACGCATATGCCTTATTTGTTTGAACAAAAAAAAGAATATGAGAAAAAATTCGATGAAAAATTAAAAACACTTGTAGTAAAACCGGAGATAAAAAAAATATTGAAAGAAACCAGGAAAGTGTTGGTAACATTTATGTTTTCTGATGATTGCTTACGGGAATTTTTTAAAAAATATGCACAACGCCCAGAATTCGGCAATACCATTTTCTTCATCACGGGAGATCATCATATAGGCTCATTCCCTTCTACCTGCGGCATAGACGATTATCATGTTCCTTTTATCGTGTATTCGCCGTTGTTAAAATCTCCCGGGAAATTTCTTTCTGTTAATTCACATAACAATATTGCGCCTACCATTAGCAATATGTTGTTACAAAATTTCAAATTCCCATACAAACCAAAAGAAGTGCATTGGTTAGGAAGTGTAATGGATACAGCAGTAACTTTCAGAAATATTCATAACATGCCGTTTATGTGGTGGAGCAGGGAAATAGCAGATTATATTCACGATAAATATTATTTAACCGGTGAGCAGTTATATGAATTAACGCCTGAACTTTTAGAAAAACCTGTAGAGAACGATTCTATCAGAAATTATATGATACGGCTGCGAGATAATTATAAACTTATTAACTCTTACGTATGTACCAACAATAAAATTTTTCCGGCCTCGCAAAAAGATATGTTGCCCGGAGAAAAAACATTGTTGTTTGATTTTAAAGACACGGCAGAGAAAAAAATCTTTGCCAATAGCAGTGATACGAGTTTAATGCAATTGTTTAAAATTCCGAAAGGGTACGATTATTTATTTGTAGAAACTGCCGCCGATATTTTTTCTCCGATGAACGAATTAGATCATCACCCTTCTCTGCGAATGGCATTAATAGATATTCCAAAAATCACCATTAAAGATTATGTGTATTGGACCAACAGGGAATTGATCGGATTGAGTAAACAGGATTTTATTCCGCAGCAATGGAATCAGGTAAGTGCAACAGACCTCTTTACATTGAATGATTATAAAGACAGGAAAAATTTATTGTTTGAACTGGGCATTTATTCAGATATCGTTCCCATCAACTTCAACATTAGAAATATGAATGTGAAGATTTATGGAATCAGGAAGCAATAGTCATAAAAAAGCCACACTGAATCCGGTGTGGCTTTTTGTTATAGGCGTATCCTGAAAATTAATTCTCAAACGTACTATAGAAATAAGGTGTTTTCGCTTCAAACTCTGCACTGCAGGTATCTACCATTTTATAAACACGTGTAATGCCTAAGGCCTTACGTTTTTCGTACACTTGTTCTTCATCGCATTTACCCTGTAATATCTTGGCTATTTGCATATCGCTGAAGCCGTTCTTCTTGGCATCTTTCAGTAAATCAACCGGAAGGGTATCTAAAGTATATTCTGCAATATGTTTTTCCATGTTGCAGATGTTTTGAATCTGGAACAAGAACCACCGGTCAATACCTGTTGCCTGGGCAATGGTTTTAACGGTTACGCCTTGCATTAAGGCATCTTTTATACGAAAGATCCTATCCCATTTTGGTATTTTAATGTATTCAATCAACTCATCACTTTTCATCAGGCTCTTGCCATAATAACCCAAGCCAACAGCTTCGTTCTCTAAACTCTGACAAGCTTTTTGAATGGCTTCATTAAAACTTCTGCCAATGGCCATTACTTCTCCAACGCTTTTCATTTGCAGGCCAAGTGTGTCGTTGGCGCCTTTGAATTTATCAAAATTCCAACGGGGCACTTTTACAATCACGTAATCTAGTGCCGGTTCAAAATAAGCAGAGGTTGTTTGTGTAATCTGGTTTTTCAATTCGTCTAATGTATAACCGATGGCCAGTTTTGCAGCAATTTTTGCAATAGGATATCCTGTTGCTTTTGAGGCAAGGGCTGAAGAACGGCTTACACGTGGGTTAATCTCAACTGCTATGATTTGTTCGGTTGCGGGGTTTAACGCAAACTGAACATTACAGCCACCCGAAAAGTTTCCTAGTGAACGCATCATTAACATGGCCTGGTTACGCATTTCCTGAAATGCGGTATCGCTTAGTGTCATGGCGGGAGCAACGGTAATAGAATCTCCGGTATGCACGCCCATGGGGTCCAGGTTTTCAACAGTACAAATGATTACTACATTATCGTTTTTATCGCGAAGCAGTTCTAATTCATATTCTTTCCAACCCAATACTGCTTTTTCAACCAATACTTCGTGTATGGGGCTTGCTTCCAAACCACGTTTTAACGCTTCATCTAATTCACTTTTATCGTGCACAAAGCCGCCGCCTGTTCCGCCCAAAGTAAACGAAGGACGAATTACCAATGGAAATCCTATCTGCTGGGCAAATTCTTTCCCTTCTAAAAAACTATTGGCCACATGGCTTGGAGCCACTTCAACACCAATTTTTAACATTAACTGGCGAAAAAGATCTCTGTCTTCGGCGGTGTTAATTGCTGCAACATCTACACCAATAAGCCTGCAATTGTATTTTTCCCATACACCCAGCTCATCTGCTTCTTTACAAAGATTTAAAGCGGTTTGTCCTCCCATGGTTGGCAGTACTGCATCAATCTGGTTTTCTTCCAGTATCTGTTCAATACTTTCTACTGTTAAAGGCAGGAGATATACCTTATCCGCCATCATGGGGTCGGTCATTATGGTGGCCGGATTACTATTGATAAGGATTACTTTGATGCCCTCTTCACGAAGGCTTCTGGCTGCCTGTGAACCTGAATAATCGAATTCGCAGGCCTGGCCAATGATGATTGGCCCTGAACCAATGATAAGAACGGATTTGATGGAATTGTCTTTCGGCATTGCTGGAAAATAAATTGTGCAAATGTAATGTGCAATTATGAATTCTGCGGTATGAATTTGAAGCGTAGCTTTGCCAAGAACGATAAACGATTATACATTTTAAAAAATGATCACACTAAAAGAAGGCGATAAAGCACCCGCATTTAAAGGCAAAGATCAGGATGGCAATACCATTTCGCTGGCAGATTATAAAGGCAGAAAACTGGTTCTTTATTTTTATCCTGAAGATGATACCCCTACCTGTACCGTGCAGGCCTGTAACCTTCGTGATAATTATGCTTTATTGCAAAAAGAAGGATTTGAAGTTTTGGGAATTAGCCCGGATAATGAACAAAAGCATAAGAAGTTTGAAGCAAAATATAACCTGCCCTTTACTTTGATTGCAGATCCGCAACACAAGATCATTGAAAAATATGGCGTATGGGGCGAAAAACAGTTGTATGGAAGAAAGTACATGGGGTTGCATCGTACTACATTCTTAATAAATGAAAAAGGGATAGTTATTAAGATTTTTCTGAAACCCAAAAACAAACAGCATGCTGAAGAAGTAATAGCAAAATACAAAGAATTGCAGCAATAACAATTACTCTCTGTAAGCATATCACTACAAATATTTCATAAATTCTTCTTTACGGCAACAGGGCAAAGCTTTATACTTTTAGAGTGTAAAATCCTGTTTTATGAAAAACCTAAACCTGAAAACAAAACAGGGGTGGTTGGATGATTTTTTTCTCACTTCCGAAACCTTAAACACAGAAGCAGGAAAAGAATATGCCGATATAGCAAGTATTGCTGCCACTCTTTGTCATGCCCCGTTAGCGGTTGTTTATTTGGTAGATGAATTTAAACAATCATTTACCAATAAAAAGATAATGTCTTCAGAAGATCATGCAGCCGTTCTCTCTTTATGCCGGCACGCTAACAAGCAAACCCCCTCTTTTTTTGAAGTAACCGATACGCTAAAAGATGAGCTCCTAGTAAACCATCCGCTGGTGAATGGTAATATGCAATTAAGATACTTTGTTTCTGTTGCCATTAAGAGTATGGAAGGGAAAAGAATTGGTGTTATAGGCGTAATGGGTATTCAGCCAAATGCATTAAGCAAAGAACAAAGAAATGCCTTGGAAACCATTGCCATGATGGCCGGTAAAATGCTGGAAGCCTCTTTTCATATTCAAATGGCAAAAGAATACCAGGAAAATTTAAGGCGCGAAAGAGATATAGAAAAGAACATGCTCAGGATTGTTAGAAACCATGTATTAAAGCCTATTGAATCTTTAAAGGCAACGGTTGAGCTGTGTGGTTATGAGGGGCTGGATACAGAAAAGCTTGCCGTACGGGAATTACTCAGTAACCGGTTGAGCGGAACCATAGATACTATTGAAAACATTATAGATTGGGGCAACGTGCTTATTGATAATAAATACCAAAAACAAATAAAGGAAATTGATATTCATGAACTGGTTAAGGAAATATTGGGTAATTATTTAATTCAGGCTACCCTTAAAAATAACCGGCTGATGAATTTAACCGAAGAAAATCTTACCGTTAAAACCGATGAAAATATTTTAAGGTTTATACTAAAAAACCTTTTAAACAATGCAAACACGGTAACAGAAAACGGAACTGTAACAATTTATGCGGAAGAAGATGTAGAACATGTTATGATTTCTGTATGTGATACCGGGGAAGGGATGACTCCGGAGCAACTTAAGAACCTTTACACAAAAGAAATGTCTTCGGCAAATGATGACATAGAGGAATCTGATGTTGTACTCTCTTTCAGGCTGGTAAAAGACTTTGTAGAAGAATTAGATGCTTCTATGCAAATAAAAAGCATGCCAGACGAAGGCACTGCCATCTTCTTATATTTTTCAAAATAGTTTTTAGGAAGGAGTGAGTATCAAAACGGAACAGCTGAAATTCTTTTCTGGCTGTTCCCATTTTTATTTCTTCTTAAGCCTTGCTTCAATAAGGCTATCAAATTGTTCCAGGCTTAACATTTTTCCAATAATTCTTTTCTGATCATCCAGCAAATACATGGTTGGCGTTTTGCTAACATCGTATAACTGCCTGTAATTAGGCCTTCCCGCAGCAATATCTGCATCAGTATCTGCTTTTTTCTGATAAGTATGTATCCAATCGGGGCTGAATTTTTTTTCCTGTACAAACAGCTTTAGCTCTTTCATAAGATTTTCATGAATGTTTACACTATACAGAATAACACCATCCGATTTCCATTTGGCTTTATAAATAGAATCTATCCTGGGTAATTCTTCTTTACAATGGCCGCAGGTGGGGTCCCAGAAAACAATAAATGTAAATGGTGCCTTTAAACTGTACATGGAAATATTGTTGCCCAATGTATCAGTTAAATTCAGTTCGGCCGATTGTACGCCAATTTGATTGGCCATCATACTATATGCCCTTTCTGTAATGGTTTTTCGGCTGGTTGGGTTTAACAACATGGTATCGCCTTTTGCATAAAAATGCTCGTATAAAAAAATAAACACTTTATCCTGCCCCATATATTCGGGGTTAATGTATTTATTGGTGAACTTGGTTAACAGGTATGGGTACATTTCTTTTCCTGTTCGTGCATATAGTAATTGATAGTTGATCTCTTTTATAATAGAATCTGGTTCGGGAGATACATAATATTTATAATAGTCATCTAATTTAGGCTCAAAAAAAGGAGTTCTTAATAACCTGTCATCATTAAAATCTACACCATCCCAGTAATGCTCTTTCACATACCTGTAAGGGTAAGAAGAATCGGCCATACCATTTACCAGCGGAATATTTGGAACTTCAGGTCTTTTCATGGCCTGTAATAATACAGCCAGCAGAGAGCCTTCATGCTCTTTCATAACCTTTTCCCTGTAAATGGCAATCTCTTTATTTAAACGAGTAATCTGGGTTTGAATACTTGTCGAATCTGTTTTTGTTTTGGCAGCACTCAATTGCTGCGACAAACCGTTAATGGCCTTTCCTTTTTCATTCGTGTAATTGGAATACTGTTTAAACAGATCGTTATCTGTACTGCCGGTAATAATGGCTTTTTCTTTTTGTGCTGTATCTGCTTTTATAGAAAATTGCTGGCCTTTTCCTATCAGCAAATCAAATTGAATGGTATACTGCGGGCTCACAACAAAATAAATGCCCTGTGTAAGTTTGGTATTGCCTGTAAAACTGCCTTTGCCTTCATAATTTAAAAAAGCAGAGTCGGCAATTATTTTGCCTTTTCCGTAATAACAACCTAAATATACCCAGCAGTTCTTTAAAGGGGTAAGGGTAATCTCAATATTCTTTGCCGGTAAAACGGGTTTATTACTGCTAACAGTGCTTTTTTTAACCTGCGCCAATAATGTTGTTGCTGAAAATACAAACAGGGTTAATACAAGAATTCGGTTTCTCATTCAATAAAATTATTGCTGTAAATATATTTAAAACGATTTTTTAATTGTTAAACAGATACAAAAATAGAGCCTTAAAGAAAGAGATGCGGTTTCTATAAAGTACAACAGTATTTTTGCGGCGTGAGAAAGAAAAAACAACCTCAGATTCTGGAAAATATCCTGGTAGAAGATTTTGCAGCAGAAGGCAAATCGTTAGCAAGGGTGAACGGCAAAGTTATTTTTATTGAGAAGGCTGTTCCCGGAGATGTGGTAGATATTCAGTTATATAAAAATAAGAAAGATTGGGCAGAAGCATTCCCGCTTCGGTTTAAAGAATATGCGCCACAAAGGGTAAATCCGTTTTGCGAACATTTTGGTAATTGTGGCGGCTGCCAGTGGCAGAATATTCCCTATTCACAGCAACTTCTGTTTAAACAAAAACAGGTAACAGACCATTTAACAAGAATCGGAAAAATAGCACTGCCATTCATTAACCCTATCATTGGGGCAGACAGAACAGAACATTACCGCAATAAACTGGAATACACTTTTGCCACTAAAAGATACATTCCCGAAGAAGAGTTTAGATTATTAAAGCAGAGTGCGGCAACAACCGAACAGCTTTTTGGCAGGGAGCCTGCCGCAGGGTTTCATGCAAGAGGAATGTTTGATAAGGTGGTAAAAATAAACTCCTGCCATTTACAAGAAGAACCTACCAACCATTTACGCAATGCTGTTACAAAATTTGCAGTAGAAAATAATTATCCTTTTTACGATATCCGGTTGCACAGCGGATGGTTGCGGAATATGATGGTTCGTATTGTTACTACCGGGCAAATAATGGTAAATGTGGTGGTTGCTTATTACGATGAAACAATGATTACTGCTTTAATGAAATTCATTATGCAGCAATTTCCGCAGATCACCACATTATTGTATACCATCAACCCCAAGCAAAACGATAGTATATACGACCTTGAGCCTGTTGTACATTATGGTAATGGTTATATTATTGAGCAATTAGAAAAGTTCCGGTTTAAGATAAGCCCCAAATCTTTTTTTCAAACCAATACCCTTCAGGCCGAAAAATTATATGCTGTTACAAGAGAATATGCAGCGCTTACCGGCACAGAAACGGTCTATGATCTGTATTGCGGTACAGGAAGCATTGGTATTTTTCTGAGCGATAAAGCGGGAAAGATAATTGGTGTAGAAACAGTGGCCGATGCGGTGGAAGATGCCAAACAAAATGCAGCGCTGAACAACATACATCATGCAAGCTTTTTTGCGGGTGATGTAATTAATGTTTGTAATGATGATTTTTTCGGTTTGCACGGAAGGCCGGATGTAGTGATAACAGATCCTCCGAGGGCAGGCATGCATGAAAAACTCGTTAAAAAATTACTGGATATTGCAGCGCCAACTGTTGTTTATGTAAGTTGCAATCCTGCCACACAGGCGAGGGATTTAAACCTGCTGAACGAAAAATATGCTGTTACCGGCATACAACCGGTAGATATGTTTCCGCATACACATCATATAGAAAATGTGGTGCAGTTAAAATTGAAGAATTAATTTAAATTGATTTGATGCAAGAGTTTAGACCATCGAGATTCCAGATATTGCCTTTAGTGATTAAAAATTTACTGATCATTAACGGAATTATTTTTTTAGCACAGAATACAATTGGCAGGCAGGGATTAATTAATATGGATGATCTATTTGCTTTGCATACCTGGCAAAGTAGCTTGTTTAAACCCTGGCAGTTTATTACGCATTTGTTTATGCATGGCAACTTCAGCCATTTGTTCAGTAACATGTTTGCCTTATGGATGTTCGGATCTATTTTAGAAAATTTATGGGGCGCAAAAAGATTTTTGATTTTTTACCTCGCATGCGGGCTGGGAGCAGCTCTTTGCCATATGGTTGTTCTGTTTGTAGAAAACCAACACATTATAGATATATACAATGCTGCTTCTTATACAGAACAATTAGAATACAAAACAGCGATTACCATGAAGCTAAACGAAGCCACACTTGGTGCATCAGGCGCCGTGTTTGGTTGTTTGGCGGCGTTTGGATATTTGTTCCCTAATACCTATATATACTTGTATTTCTTTGTACCGCTTAAAGCAAAATGGTTCGTGTTATTGTATGCCGCATTTGAACTGTATTCGGGCATAAGAAGCTCAGCGGGAGATAATGTAGCCCACTTTGCACATTTGGGAGGCGCCCTTGTTGGGATAATTTTAGTGTATTTCTGGAACAAACGAAACCGAAAAATGTTTTATTAATAAATACCGTGTAATGAGTGTGCAGGAACAAACAAAAAGAAGAATTCCTTTATTAGGCGATAATAACAACAGCCTGGTGCTGCTTATTGCAATTAATGTATTGGTGTTTATTCTCATCACCTCACTCAAAATATGTTATTTCCTCAGCTACGATAGTAACGATGTGGCGCTTTCTTTTTTTCAGAAACAAATATTAAACTGGTTTATTTTACCGGCCCCGGCAGAGAGCCTTGCTGTAAAGCCATGGACTGTTTTTACCTATATGTTCACACATTATTCTGTGTGGGCTTTAATAAGCACTTGTTTATGGGCATGGGCATTCGGATATATTCTGCAAGACCTTGCAGGAAATAAAAAATTAATTCCCATATACTTATATGGTGGATTGGCGGGGGCAGTTTTTTTTGCCTTGTCTGTTAATTGTATACCGGCCCTTGAGCATAACCTTGCTTATACTCCTGCAATGATGGGCGGTGGTGCCGCCATTATGGCTGTAGCTGTGGCTACAACTACACTGGCACCTGATTACCGGATATTTCCCATGATTAATGGAGGCATTCCTCTTTGGGTATTAACAGTTGTTTTTGTTGCAATCAATTTTTCAACTATTGCAACATCCGGCGGGTTGGTTATTGCCCACCTGGCTGCAGGGTTAACAGGTTTTTTATTTATCAAACAATTAAGAAGGGGAAACGATTGGAGTGAGTGGATGAACAATATGGTAAACTGGTTGAATGATCTGTTTAATCCTGAAAAAAAATACAAACCGCGCCCCAAAGATCAACTCTTTTATAAATCGAACCGTAAGCCTTTCTCGAAACATTCTAATATTTCCCAGCAAAGGCTGGATGAAATCTTAGATAAAATTAATACCGAAGGTTACCATATGCTTACTGATGAAGAAAAGGATTTTTTAAAGAGAGCCAGTAAAGAAGAGTTGTAATTTTAGCACCATGCCTTTCTTAAAATCTTTTTCTTTTATACAAAAAGCATTTACGCTTATTTCTTTTGCAGGTATATTACTGTACGGTGCAGCAAGCCTAACGCCTTATATAAACCCGCAACATGCCTGGCCGTTTACTTTACTGGCACTTGGGTTTCCTTTTATTTTTTTGGGATATTGCTTATTGGTAATAGCCAGTGTTTTTATTTACAGGAAATTGTTCATTTACCTGTTTATTTTTCTTTTTGCCGGGTGGAAAAACCTTACTGTGGTATTTGCGTTTCATCCTGCCTCAAAATTCAATGTAGCCACACGCTCAAACATTCGTTTGTTATCATGGAACGTGAATGATTTTGTTGACAGCCGGAAAATAAATGATACTGCCGGTAGTAAGCCAGGAAAAATGTTTGCATTTATAAAAGAGATGAATGCAGATGTTTTATGCTTACAGGATTTTGTGAATTTTACAGGGAAATATTACAGGCATAATACGGAGTATATAAGAGATAGCCTTGGCTATCCGTTCGTATACTTTCCCTATAATGGAGAAAATTTACTGTACGATACAAAAGAGCAGTATGGAGTGGCTATTTTCTCCAGGTTTCCAATTGTAGACTCTAGCAAAATGGCGTATTGCGATAACGAATCTGAAAAATTCATTTATGCAGATATTCTTATTAAAGAGAAAATAGTTCGTTTTTATAGTGCCCACTTAAAATCAATGGGTATTCACACATCTGATAAAACGGCTGAACCCGGAGAAAAGAATTTTCTTAAATCAGATACGGCGCTTTTTCTGCATCGCAGCAATTTGCGTACTTTAAAGTATTTCGATAAAATTCATGTAGATCAGGCAAAATGCATCAAACGATCTTTAGATACAACCAAAGGCCCCTTTGTTTTTTGCGCCGACTTAAACTCTGTTCCTTCTTCTTACACATACCATACCCTTTGCAAAGGGTTAAATGATGCTTTTATACAAAATGGCTTTGGAATGGGGAAAACATACGACAGCATTTCTCCCACTTTAAGAATAGATGTGGTTTTATTTAGCAAACACTTACAGGCAATTCAACACCAAACGCCCCATCTTCACCTGTCAGATCACTACCCTAATGTAACAGATATAGCTATCAAATAAATCTTTTACTATTTTTAGTGTATGGCAAAAACAACGGCACGTAAATGGGTAAAGGCATTCTTTATGCTGCTAAGTTTTATAGTAGTGTTTTTGTTTTTAATTACCTGTTTAACACCCTGGCTAAACCCGTCTGTTTTTTGGTGGATTGGTTTTTGTGGAATCATTGCACCACACTTATTGGTGTTACTTTTATTTTCTTTCCTGTTTTGGCTTATTGTAAAACCCAAATTAGCATTAATTCCCCTGGTAGCATTATGCATCGGTTATCAACAAATAAGTGTATTGTTTGCTTATAACAGCAAAGATAAAATGAACAAGAACCGCTCGTTAAAAGACCTGAGAATTGTTAGTTGGAACATTCAAAGCTTTAATGGATTGAATGAAACAAAAACCTTAAGGAAGCATGTTAAAACAGATATTGTAAAATCTATCCGTGAATATGATCCGGATATTGTTTGCCTGCAGGAATTTAACAGTGCCGTAGGAGATGCCAACAATATAGGATTATTTAAAGACCGGTACCCGTATTATTTTTTTTCAAAAGATTATACCAGGAAGAATAACTATTATTCTGGTTGCATTGTTTTTTCAAAGCTTCCCATAATAGATTCGGGTAAAATAAAATACCCCATTGCAGAAAGCCTTATTTATGTTGATGTGAAAAAAGGAAACGATACCATAAGGGTTTTTACAACACATCTTCAATCATTCAAATTCAAAAAAGCAGACTATGAGGATATTGAAAAAATAAAGCAACAGGATGAAGATGTTTTTCCGGCATCTAAAAACATTGTTCAAAAAATGAAGATCGCTTTTCAGCGAAGAGGGAAGCAGGCATTGATAGTGAAAAAGGAAATAGATAAAAGCCCTTTTCCTTCCGTTATCTGCGGCGATTTTAACGATGTGCCCAACAGTTATACTTATTTTCATATAAGAAGCAATAACAGAAGCGATGCCTTTTTAAAAAAAGGATTTGGTATAGGAAGAACCTTCCTTGCCCTGGCACTTACACTGCGGATAGATTATATATTGCCTGACAAAGATTTTGCCGTTAATAAATTTGATTTGGTTGATGAAGGCCTGAGTGATCACAGCATGCTTGTAGCCGACCTTTCACTTCATAAACTTTAATATAGTATAAAGCCCTATCTTCGCAATCAATGAAAAATTTCTTTTCATACTGCTGTTGCTGCTGCTAATGCAGCATTTATTTTCTTTGTGGAGAGATTCCGCACTATTCAACTAAATTTATTGCTCATTCAGAACAAACTAAAATCATGTCTTTAGTTATTTATAATTCGCTTACCAGGAAAAAGGAAACTTTTGTACCGCTTACTCAGGGATATGTGGGATTATATGTATGTGGCCCTACCGTTAGCGGCGAAAGCCATTTGGGCCATGCCCGCCCATATGTTACGTTTGATGTGGTGTACAGGTATTTAACCCATCTTGGTAATAAAGTGCGTTATGTAAGAAACATTACCGATGCCGGTCATTTTGAAGAAGAAGGCAGGGAGGCGGAAGATAAAATTTCTAAAAAAGCAACATTAGAAAAACTGGAACCGATGGAGCTGGTGCAAAAATATACCAACTTGTTTCATTGGGCTATGTTGCAAATGAATAATGTGGAGCCGAGCATTGAACCTACTGCAACAGGGCATATAGTTGAACAGATTAATATGATTGAAACGATTATTAAAGACGGGTACGCATATGTTGTGAATGGTTCGGTATATTTTGATGTTGAGAAATACCATGCAGATTTTTCTAAAAAAGGATTGCCTTACGGCATATTGAGCGGCAGGGTGTTAGAAGATATGCTGGAAACAACAAGGGAATTGGATAACCAGGAAGAAAAAAGAAACAGAGCAGATTTTGCTTTATGGAAGAATGCTCCGCCGGAGCACATTATGCGTTGGAAAAGCCCGTGGGGTGAGGGTTTTCCCGGATGGCATATAGAATGCTCTGCCATGAGCACCAAATATTTGGGAGACGAATTCGATATCCACGGTGGTGGAATGGATCTTCAATTCCCGCATCATGAATGTGAGATTGCACAAAGTGCCGTATGCAACCATAAAAGTCCTGCACGTTATTGGATGCACAATAACATGATTACTATTAATGGCAGGAAAATGGGTAAGAGCTATAATAATGTAATTAAGCTAAGCGAGTTATTTAGTGGTAATCACCCAATATTGGAACAGGCCTATCATCCTATGACCATTCGCTTTTTTATTTTACAAACACATTACAGAAGCACGCTGGATTTTAGTAATGAGGCCCTGCAGGCAAGTGAAAAAGGGTTAAAGCGTTTGTGGGAAGCATACGAAAATTTAGGAAAGTTGCCGGTTACCAATAACCAGCAGCCTGTAACCAGCAACTTGAAACCAGTAACTGAGTTGGATGAAACTGTTTTGAAATTGTTGAATGAGTTAGACGAATTTATGAATGATGATTTCAGCACTGCAAAAGTGTTGGCCAATATTTTTGAATTGGTTCCAACGATCAATGCTTTGAAAAATAAGCAATTGGCAGCAGACGCTTTGAGCAATGATGTAATTGTATTCATGCAACAAAAACTAAAACTATTCATAGAAGATATTTTAGGATTGAAATTTGAAAATAGCGGCGGCGAACATTTAGATGGTGTATTACAACTGCTCATCAACATTCGCAAAGAAGCGAAAACAAAAAAAGACTTTGTAACCAGCGATAAAATTCGCAACGAATTATCTGCCATGGGTATTCAGTTAAAAGATGAAAAAGACGGTTCTGTAAGCTGGAGTATATAAAATGGAAGATATTCCCCCTCTTTTTAAAAGAGCAGGGTTTTTTGCTAAAGCATGACAGGGTGGTTGTTGCAACTATATACATCTTTTTGCTTATTTTTAAGCATGGTCACATTAGCATTATACAACCTAAAAGGTGGCGTTGGTAAAACTGCATCTTCTGTAAATTTTGCTTTTCTCGCCGCCAAAGAAGGATATAAAACCTTGTTATGGGATCTTGACCCACAAGGCTCTTCTTCTTTTTATTTCGATGTACATACAACAGTAAAAAATGAATCTAAAAGGATTTTAGAAGATGAGATGAATTTGAAAGAAGCCATTCAGCTAACGGCTTTTGAAAACCTTTCTATTGTTCCGGCAGATCTTTCTGCCCGCAATGCAGATTTGTTGTTGAATGAAATGAAGCATTCAAAGAAGAAATTATCATCGCTGATCTCTTCTCTTAAAAAATCATTCGACGTAGTTATTCTCGATTGCCCTCCGGGCATTTCTTTATTGCACGAAAATATTTTCATTGCTTCCGATTATATTCTCATTCCCAATATTCCCACAACTTTATCTATCCGCTCTTTTGAAGTGGTGAACGATTACTTTAAGGAAAACGGATTAGACAAAACCAAACTGAAATGTTTTTTCAGTATGGTAGATCACCGTAAAAACCTACACCATGAAGTGGTGAACCAGTTTTATAAAGACAAGCTCTTCTTTAAAAATTATATTCCCTATTTAAGCGATGTTGAAAAAATGGGTGTTCATATTGCACCAATTGAAACATTTGCTGCCAGTAGTTATGCCGCACAGTGTTATAGAGATTTATGGAAGGAAATAAAAAAAGAGTGCATTGCTTAAAAAACTATATTGCTGTATAAAATATTGTTATGTTCTTCACTAATAAAACCGTTTTTATAACTGGCGCCAGCAGAGGTATAGGTAAGGCAATAGCGTTAAAGCTGGCAAAAGAAGGTGCAAATATTGTAATAGCTGCCAAAAGCACGGAAGAGAATCCAAAACTTGGCGGAACCATTTTTTCCGCTGCAAAAGAAGTAGAAGAAGCCGGTGGTAAAGCATTGCCTTTACAAGTTGATATTCGTTTTGAAGAACAGATTACAGAGGCTGTTGAAAAAGCTGTTGAAACTTTTGGCGGAATAGATATTGTAATAAACAATGCATCTGCCATTCAATTAACAGGTACAGAACAAACGGAAGCAAAACGGTTCGATCTCATGCACAGTATTAATGTTCGAGGAACTTTTTTAGTAACCAAACAATGCATTCCGCATTTAAAAAAATCTTCCAATGCACATATTCTAACATTATCTCCGCCAATACATATTCTACCCAAATGGTTAGGGCCGCATGTTGCGTATACCATGAGCAAGTTTAACATGAGCATGATGGCTTTGGGATGGGCGGAAGAATTTAAAAATGAAGGAATTGCCTCTAATGCTTTGTGGCCACGAACTACTATTGATACGGCAGCTGTACGAAATCTTTTAGGCGGAGAAACCCTGGCTAAAATGAGCAGAACAGTTGATATACTTGCCGATGCTGCTTACTTTATTTTGAACAAAACGAATTTGCAATACACCGGTAATACGTTTATTGATGAGGATGTATTGGCAAAAGAAGGAATAACTGACCTGTCTAAATATTCTGTTGTACCGGGGGCGCAGTTATTTACAGATCTTTTTGTATAATTTTTATGGCTGCTAACATAGTAAAGCAAAATGAGAAACCTGCTTAATGGGGGTAAGCAGGTTTCTCATTTTGTTCTAAGTAATTTAATTGAATAACGTATTACTGAATAATTTTCTCTACCCGGGCTAACTTTCCATCGCTATTCATACCTTCCAGCACCAGCTTAAATTTTTTACTGATATCGTTATTATAAAATTCAAGCTGAACGGTTTTGTTTCGTTTATCGGTAATTATAAAAGGGTTCCAGTATAATGTAGTTCTGGTATCTGGCCCTTCATCAAATTTTTGTGTATCGTAATTCGGAGAATAAAATTCTTTGTAAGTAGAATAACCCCCCAACACTGAAGTAGAAAGCCCGGGAGTATTGCTATAAATTCTTTTCCCGTCGTTTCCTTTCTTGGTATAAATAACGATAGCACCATTTCCGCCACCGCCGGTACTACCAATAAAAGGGGGCCTGAACACTTTAATATAAGCAATATCGCTCATGGGTACGCTCATTAACATATCTGGGCTGGTATTGGGCATTTCATCTAAATACAGCGAAGGGCTTCCGCCACGCCATGTTAAAGCCGGTTGGCCGCTGTTACTGTTGTAATTAATTTGTAATCCGGCAACCCTGCCCTGTAAATATTGAAATACATCCATCTTTCCAAGGGCAAAAACATCATCATTAACATCGAACTGATAACTATCGCCACCACTAAATAAACCGGAAGTGTACTTTTCGTCTAACTCTTCAACTTTAGATTTGGCCCTTGTTTTAACTGTTACTTCTGCCAGTGTGGTAGATGCCATAAACCGTTTCAGGCGTTCTTGTTCATCCAAAAAATATTTTAATCGTTGCTCTCCGTTTTCATTGGGAAGCGATAAATAAGAAGGGGCCTGTTTCAGGTTATTTTTGGTTGGAGATAATAAACCGTTCTGAAAAACAACTTCAGCTTTATTGGTTAATTTTTTATCTCCATTAAACATATAGTAAAGTTTAACGGTATCAAAAAACAACATATTCTTTTGCGCAAAATTACCATCTGCATCTACAGGTATAATCATAAGCTGTTTACTGCTGTCTTTGCTTTGCAGGAATACATTCAGCGATTGGCCTGCATTTTTCCGCTCAAAGGCACTACCGAATACTTTGCCCTTAATTTCAAGATAATCGCTGTCTTTACTATAACTAAAGCGGGGAAATTTACCGGCCACAATATCTTCCCATTTATACCTCCTCCAGCCATTGGTAAGCATCACAAGGTCTAAATGATTGGCCACACTATCTGCCGAGCTGGAAAAATAATAATCTGCATTATTAATCTTTCCCTTTAATTCACTGCTTAATAATAATTGAGAAATAATACTGGTACTTTTTTCTGTTGGTAGGTCTGCATCGGTAATGGAGACAGACATATTGGAAAGAAGTGTATCGCCAACCTCTATCTCCAAAATATTTTTCTTACGCTTATCAAAAGATTTGGTAACAGCTCTTACAGAAGGGAAAAATTCGTAATCGTGATTATTAATGAAAGTAATTCTTTCTGCAACAGGCTTCCAGTCTGCATCAAACATGGTTACCCTCAAAATACCCGAAGGAAGGGTTGCTGTTGGTATTTCCCCGGTAGCAGATTGTTTGCTTGCAAAATTAACCCTGGAGCGATACACCAATTGCTGGTTCATGGTAGCCAGCAAATACATGGTTTTAAAATTATCGGTAACAGTTGCAGTTCTCTTGGCAATAACAATACTTTTACCATCTATTGTTTCCACTTCAATAGTGGCTCCTGATGGTTTTACTGTTGGTAGCGCATCTGAGTGTTTTACACCATTCTGATCCAGCCATTCGGCATAATAAGTTTCATTGACTTTAGGCTCTAACTCAAAACTCCCCATGCCATCGTGCACAGTAATAAAAGAATCCAATATCTTATTGGTACTGTTTTTTAAAACACCTCTTGCAAATACCGGGCGCCCATGTTGGTCTTCTACTTTAAATGCAACCCTGCTGCTAATGCCTGTGAACAGATCACCACCCTCCGGGAAAAAATGAATGGCGGCCGCAAGTGTATTGTTTGATGAATTGGTTTTAGAATTCTTGCTAAAAACAGGGATTGATTTTTCAAAAATAAAAGAAGAATCAAAATTAAGCATCCATTGTGTATATGCTTTTACAAATACTGTATGCCCTGTATAATTGGGCGGAATACTAAACTGGCCCCTGGCGCTAGATAACAACATAGGCATGGCCGTATGTTTTAAAAGCCTTCCTTTATCATCGTACCAGTCTGCATAAAAAGTTTTGCTGTAATCGCTTGGGGCATTGGCTAGTAGTACATACGATTTAAACCAAATGGTTTCGCCTGCATTGTAGGCTGTTTTATCAAAATGAACATGTACTTTTTCTGATTGATAATTTTCTGCATACACATTTAATACAGAATCTATCTTTTGTGCTTTAGCAAAAGAAACAATAATTAAAAAAGAAAAAAAAGAAAGAATCTTTTTTTTAGGAAAATGCCGTGAACTAAATGTAAATCTCATTGGTAAGTTTTAGAAAATAATGCAATTGTTAATCTTTGTTCTCTTACGCAGGCAAATGGTAAAGCAATTTAATATTTATATGAAATGATGCTTTTATTAATTATGCAAATGATTGCGTAAATCGGTAAATTTCACAGTTATTTTAAAGGTTCCTTACTTTCGCAACATAAATAAAAGCGTATGCAGTTTAGAAATTTTAAGATGGTGAGCTATGTAGTGTATGGCAGGGGAAGTTTTAACCAGTTAGACGAAATACTTGCTCCGCAGAGAAAAGGAGATGCCCCAATGGTTTTTTTAATAGACCATTTCTTTGAAAATAAGCCCTTGGTGAACAGGGTTCCTTTAAGAGGGAAAGACAAAATTATTTTTGCAGACGTAACCTTTGAACCTAAAACAAAGCAGGTTGATGCTTTGGCACAACAATTAAAAGATGAATTTGGAACCATAAGCGGTATAATTGGCATTGGAGGAGGCTCTACTATGGATTTGGCGAAAGCCGTTTCTTTAATGATGACCAACCCCGGTTCTTCTGCCGATTACCAGGGCTGGGATCTCGTAAAACTTCCGGGCGTATATAAAGCAGGTATTCCTACACTGAGCGGAACAGGTGCCGAGGTTTCAAGAACCACGGTATTAACAGGCCCAACAAGAAAGTTGGGGATGAATTCAGATTTCACCCCGTTCGACCAGATTGTATTAGACCCGGAGTTAACCAAAGACGCACCGGTAAACCAACGCTTCTACACGGGCATGGATTGTTATATTCACTGCATTGAAAGTTTGGAAGGAACTTACTTAAATGAATTCAGCAAAAGCTATGGCGAAAAAGCATTGCAACTCTGCCAGGAAGTATTTTTAGAAAAAGATATTTGGAACGATAGCTGCGATGATAAATTAATGATGGCCTCTTATGCCGGTGGAATGAGTATTGCGTACTCGCAGGTTGGTGTTGCGCATGCTGTTAGTTATGGGTTAAGTTATTTACTGGGAACCAAACATGGCATTGGAAATTGTATTGTGATGAATCATTTAGAAGAATATTATCCAAAAGGGGTTGAAGAATTTAAAAAAATGGTAGATAAAAATAAAATAGATATTCCGCAAGGTATTTGCAAAGGATTAAGTGATGAACAATTTGAAACCATGATGAATGTTTCACTTGGTATGAAACCTTTATGGGAGAATGCTTTAGGGAAGGATTGGGAAAAAATAATGACGAAAGATAAACTCAGAGCCTTGTACGAGAAATTATAAATACGAACCGAAGCATTGCTTCGGTTTTTTATTGCAAACTTTCCACTGCAAACGGTATAGAGCAATACACAATTGCCTTTGTTAAATTAAGCGAGTATATTTAATTCTACTCGTATTTAAATGCTTGCTTATGAACAGAAACCTCATCATCTGGTCCGTTACGGTTGCTTTAGGCGGATTACTATTTGGTATGGATGTGGCCAATATTTCCGGGGCAGAGCAACGGATTCAACATCTCTGGAACCTGAGCGACTTGTTGCACGGAACAGCTATTGCAATGGCATTGTATGGCACTATTATCGGTGCGGCAGGTGGTAGCATTCCGGCCAATAAATACGGGCGTAAAAAAACACTGATTGCAATTGGTATTATTTTCTTTGTTTCTGCTATTGGCAGTGCTGCTTCGCAGGATGTGTATACTTTTATGGCTTTTCGTTTTCTGGGAGGCTTAAGTATTGGCGCATCTTCCGTAGTGGCTCCGGTATATATTTCAGAGATTGCTCCGCCACAGCACCGGGGTAAAATGGGCATTGCTTTTCAACTTAATGTGGTAAGCGGCATTTTACTGGCTTACTTTTTCAACTACCTGTTGCAGGGAACCGGCGGTGAGAACGACTGGAGGTATATGCTGGGCCTTATAGCCATTCCCTCTTTGTTATTTTCTGTGATGATGTTCTTTACTCCCGAAAGCCCGCGTTGGTTATTATTGTACCGGGGTAATGAAAAAGAAGCGAGGGAAGTTTTTGAAAAAAGTGGCGCCAATGCAAACGATCTGATCCGGGAAATACAACATTCTCAGCATACCCGGAAAGAGGTTCTCTTTTCAAGAAAATATTTTAAACCACTTATACTTGCATTCTTACTGGCATTGTTTAACCAGCTATCAGGCATTAATGCCATCATCTATTTTGCACCAAGGGTTTTTGAAATGGCGGGAATGGCCAAAAATGCTGCATTCTTATCGAGCGCCGGTATTGGAATCGTTAATTTCTTATTTACTGTATTGGGTTGGTATCTGATAGATAAGAGCGGTAGAAAAACATTAATGTACATAGGGTCTTTTGGTTATATCATTTCGCTTTCTTTAATGGCTTTGGCCTTTGCAGGATTTATTCATGGAGGCATTACATGGTTTGTCTTTTTATTCATAGCAGCCCATGCCATAGGCCAGGGATCTGTTATTTGGGTATTTCTTTCAGAAATATTTCCCAATGCAGTAAGAGCCTCGGGCACTTCTTTTGGTTGCCTTACACACTGGTTTTTTGCTGCACTCATTTCTCAGAGCTTTACCTGGTTTGCCAACCATGTTGGCGGCGCTTATATATTCGGGTGCTTCGCAGTTATGATGGTATTTCAATTGATTTATGTTTGGAAGATGATGCCGGAAACAAAAGGAATTGCGTTAGAGAATATAGAAAACAATATTGTTTTCCATTAATTGATATTTATTAAAAGGGGATTGAGTAATTTTCATCTTCAATCAATAGTCCATGAGAAAGATTTTTATCGGAGCCGCACTACTGTCGGCATCATTTAGCTATGCTCAGAAAAAAACAACTGTAAACCCGGTTGATGCTATTAAAACAGAAGCATCGGCAGACCTTCAATCCAGGTACGATCAGTATAAAAAAATTGCGCTTACCATTTGGGATTATGCAGAAGTAGGCTACAAAGAAGTAAAAAGTTCTGCACTGCACCAACAAACATTAAAGGAGGCCGGCTTTACTGTAGAAGCAGGTGTGGCTGGTATTCCAACAGCTTTTGTTGCAACATATGGCAGTGGTAAACCTGTAATTGGTATCCTGGCGGAGTTTGATGCATTGCCCGGATTATCTCAAACAAATCTGCCTGAAAAGCAAACTGCTGGCAAAGATGCGGGACATGGTTGTGGACATCATTTATTCGGAACAGCAAGCGTTGCTGCAGGAATTGAAATAAAAAAACTGATCGAAGAAAAAAAACTCAATGGAACGATTAAAGTATATGGGTGCCCTGCAGAAGAAGGAGGCAGCGGAAAAGTGTATATGGTAAGAGCTGGATTGTTTAACGATGTAGATGTTGTAATACATTGGCATCCCGGTGATAATAATAGTGTAACGATGATGAGTGCTTTGGCCAATAAATCTGCAAAATTCCGTTTTCACGGATTATCGGCTCATGCGGCGGCCGCACCCGAAAGGGGAAGAAGTGCACTGGATGCTGTAGAATCTATGGATTATATGGTGAACATGATGCGTGAACATATTCCGCAGGAAACGAGGATACACTATGTAATTACCAATGGAGGGAAAGCACCCAACGTAGTTCCTGATTTTGCAGAAGTATATTATTATGTTCGCCACCCGAAGAAGGAAGATGTAGTGGCTATTTTTGATCGTGTGGTGAAAGCGGCACAAGGCGCAGCTTTAGGAACCGGAACAACCATGGATTACGAAATTATTGGCGGCACTCACGATCTTTTATTAAATAAAACATTGGCAGATGTGATGCAGCAAAATTTAGAAAAAGTAGGCGGTGTAAACTATACTGATGATGAGGTTGCTTTTGCAAAAAAAATTCAATCTTCCTTCACATATAAATATCCTGATCTGAAAGAAGCTGCAAACATAAAACCAATGAAAATAGAAAAAGATGCAGGGGGAGGCAGTACAGATGTTGGCGATGTTAGTTATGCTGTACCTACTGTTGGTATGAGTGCCGCTACCTGGGTACCCGGCACACCGGCACATAGCTGGCAGGCCGTTTCTTGTGGAGGAACTGATATTGGTACAAAAGGAATGATGGTGGCTGCCAAAACAATGGCACTTACGGCAATTGATTTATACACCAATCCTGCTGCAATAGAAAAAGCAAAGGAAGAATTTAAAAAAGCAAAAGGCGATTACCAGTATAAAGCTTTATTGGGCGATAGAAAACCAGCGTTGAATTATAGAGATTAAGTGGAGTAATAAAAAATTTATATTGATAAAGAGCTGTTGTTACTTGCACAACAGCTCTTTTTTATTTATTTTATAAAAAATTACAATAGTGAAGTCTCTTTTAAAGTGGAATATTATTTTTCCTGTTTTAGCATGGATGATGTATGGGTCCGGAATTATTGAAAGCCATGCAGTGTTCGAAATGATCGGAGGTGTTCTTTTAATTGCCAGTGTGCTTTCTGCTGTGCATCACTCTGAAGTGGTGGCACATAAGGTAGGCGAACCATATGGAACCATTATCCTTGCTGTTGCAGTTACAATTATTGAAGTGGGCATTATTATTTCTTTAATGGCGGCAGGCGGTAATGATGCAGCTGTTTTGGCAAGAGATACCGTTTTTGCTGCTTCTATGCTCATCTTTAATGGTATTGTAGGTGCTTGTCTTTTATTAGGCGGCTTGAAATATAGAGAACAATTCTTTTCTTCAGACTCTACCAATGTTGCACTGGTAAGCCTGGTGGCCATTATTATTTTAACCCTTATTTTACCCAATTTTACTACCAGTATTAATGGCCCGGTTTATACAGAGCCGCAACTGATCTTTATTTCTATTGCCTGCCTGATTATTTATGCTACTTTTTTAATTATACAAACAGTAAGGCACAGGGAATATTTTTTAACAGCCATACAAAAAGAGAACCAGCCATCTGTTATCATTACCAAAAAAGATGTTATTGTTAGTCTTGTACTGCTTATTGTATCGCTTACCATTATAGTATTATTGGCAAAGATTCTCTCTCATCCTATTGAAGATAATTTAACCAAAGTAAACCTTCCCAAATCTTTGGTAGGTGTTATCATAGCCATGATTATTTTATTACCTGAAGGAATTGCGGCTATTAAAGCTGCCAATAATAATAAATTACAAACTAGCCTTAATCTTGCGCTGGGTTCTGCATTGGCAAGTATTGGCTTAACCATTCCGGCGGTGGCATTGGTTTGCAGTATTTACCATTATAATCTTGTTTTAGGGCTAGATAAAAAAGCCATTATTCTCCTGGGGTTATCGGTTTTTATTGTAATGCTTTCTCTAAGTAAAGGCAAAACAAATATCCTATATGGGATGGTGCTGCTTGTAAATTTGCTGGCATATATTTTCACCATTATTTATCCATAGCATAAATTATAATGTGTTATAATTAATTAAAAAGGAGTGATTTAATCACTCCTTTTCCATGTATAAAATCAATCGTTTATTCTTCAAACTTCTCAGGTCTCATTTGTGGGAACAACAATACATCCTGAATAGATACCTGATTCAACATCATCATACATAATCTGTCAATACCAATTCCAATTCCGGATGTTGGCGGCATACCATATTCCAATGCCCTTAAGAAATCGTAATCAATGTACATTGCCTCATCATCACCACGTTGCATCAATTGTAATTGTTCCTCAAAACGTTCACGTTGATCTATTGGATCATTCAATTCGCTGTAAGCATTGGCCAATTCTTTTCCGTTCACCATTAATTCAAAACGCTCTACCAGTCCGGCTTTGCTGCGATGCTTTTTAGTAAGCGGGCTCATTTCCACAGGATAATCTATAATGAAAGTGGGTTGCACATATTTGTGTTCGCTGGTAGCACCGAAAATTTCATCAATCAATTTCCCTTTCCCGATTTTTGGATCAACATCAATATTCAATTGCTTACAAACTTCACGTAAGCCTGCTTCGTCTTTATCTGAAATATCAATGCCGGTGTTTTCTTTAATGGCATCAAAAATGCTGATGCGTTTAAACGGTGCTTTAAAGTTGATGATCTTATCTCCCAACGGAACATCTGTTGTGCCATGCAATGCAATAGCAACCTTTTCAAACAATTGTTCAGTTGTTTCCATCATCCAGAAATAATCTTTGTATGCAGTGTACCATTCCAGCACAGTGAACTCAGGATTGTGTGTTCTATCCATCCCCTCATTCCTGAAATTTCTGCTGAACTCATACACAAAATCAAACCCACCAACAATCAACCTTTTCAAATACAGTTCATTCGCAATTCTTAAATAAAAAGGAACATCCAACGCATTGTGATGTGTAATGAAAGGCCTTGCGGCAGCACCACCGGGAATTGCTTGTAACACAGGCGTATCAACTTCCAATGCACCGCGTTCATTCAAAAACGCACGAATGGTATTGATAAGTTTAGTGCGTTTTGCAAATGTTTCTTTAACATGCGGATTAATAATTAAATCTGCATAACGCTGGCGGTAACGAAATTCAGGATCGGTTACTTCATCAAACACATTTCCTTCTTCATCGCGTTTAACAACCGGCAATGGCTTTAAACTTTTGGTAAGTAAAGTGATGGTTTGTGTATGAAGAGAAGTTTCGCCTGTTTTGGTAACAAATACAAAACCTGTTGCACCGATAATATCGCCAAGATCTAAACCATGTTTAACAACAGTATCCCAGAAAGATTTATCTTCTGCTGGGCAGATATCGTCTCTCTTTACATATAATTGAATAATGCCTTTGCTGTCTTGAATTTTGATGAAGAAAACTTTGCCTTTATCGTTAATGCTCATGATTCTTCCGGCCACACAAACATTGGAGAAAGCATCTTTGTTTTCTTCTGAAAACTGAGCTTTAATATCGGCTGAATAATGCGAAACCGGGTACAATGCTGCAGGAAAAGGATCGATTCCTGCTTCCTGAATTTTTTTTAATTTTTCTCTTCTAATGATTTCCTGTTCGCTTAAATGCTGACTCATATGTATTAAATTGGGCAGTAAAGATAAGTTTTGAGAAAGAAACCCGATAATGATTACCGTTTCGGTAATCTACTTACCGTAAACATTAGGAACATGTACTTGCATAAACCTTCTGTACTGTTCTTCGGTAATGGGGCTCCACCCGAATTTTGCATAAAGCTGGTGTGCATCTTTGGTTCCGAGCAGCCATCTTCTTAACCCCTGCACTTCAGGGTTGGTATGAATAAACTGTAATAATTTTTTTGACAATCCTTTTCCCCTGTGTTCCGGAAGTATAAATACGTCTGCCAGGTATGCGAAAGTGGCGTAATCTGTAATGAGCCTGGCAAAACCAACTTGTTTGTTCAATAAGAGAATGGCAAAGCAGAAAGAATGTTGAATAGAACGTTGTACAATTTCTTTGGAAATATTTTGTGCCCAATATGAATCCTCCGATAAATAATGATGAATAAGATCAATATCCATTTTGGCTTTATCGGTCGTAATTAAATAGTCGCCTTCTGCGGTTTCGTAAACGGGTATCATGCAAACAGTTTTTTAAAAAGTTCTTGTTGAGAAAGCTCTGCCATTTCTCCCGGTTGAAGATTGTTTAAAGTTAGTTGTTCTATGCGGTATCTTATTAAACGTAAGGTAGGGTATCCAACCGCTGCTGTCATTTTTCTAACCTGCCTGTTTTTGCCTTCGTTTAAAATTATTTTTATCCAGGGTGCAGGTATTTCTTTTCTGAAACGAATGGGCGGATTTCTTAAAGGAACAAGAGGCGCTTCATCAAACACCGCTGCTTTACATTTCTTGGTTCTGTAAATTTTCCCATCAATATTAATATCAACCCCGTTTTGTAATTGCTGTAATGCTT
Organism: Sphingobacteriia bacterium; assembly: GCA_017304675.1. Lineage (GTDB taxonomy): Bacteria > Bacteroidota > Bacteroidia > Chitinophagales > Chitinophagaceae > CW01. The sequence continues at coordinate 520,664 of JAFKLS010000017.1, read as the reverse complement.
CTTCTGAAATATTGCCATCTACCTGAACCCAATACTCTCTTTCATGCAAAAACTTTGGATTCAACAAACGATAATTCAGATTTGCATCATTTGTTAATATTAATAAGCCCTCACTGTCGTAATCTAATCTTCCTACGGGATATACATTTTTGGGAACATCAAAAAAATCTTTTAATGTTTTTTTATACTCGGTTGAAGTGAACTGAGACAATACCTGAAATGGTTTATATATAATGAAATACCGAAGCATAATGCAAAATAAAAAATCCCGCTGAAGCGGGACTTTGTATATGGATGGGTTAGTAAGTACTGGGAACATTTAATTCCCGATACAATATTATAAATAGTTTTTTCCAATACAAAAAAAATTCCAAAGAATTTTATTAACATTTTACAACACTATGTGAATTGCAAGAATGCAAAACATGATCCTGTAGTTTATTGAAGGGAATAATATTTAATGCAAATTCTTGCAAGTGAAAAAATTTAATTCTCTGAAATGCAGTGTTCATCAATATTTCAAAGGAATATATTTTTTACTTTTTATAAAAAGAACTGAAGTTCTCTTTCCTGCAAGAGAAAATAAACTCTGTTTTTTACAACATAAATTTGCTGAAAAAAAATATTTGCAATCTTGCACATTACCTTTGATTTTCTAAAAATGAGCGTATGAAATTTCCTGCACCGGTTTCTTTACAATGGTTGGCCACTTTTTTAAATGCAGAGCTTTTAGGTAATACAACAGCTTTTGCAGATGGAATTAATGAAATACATAAGGTTGAAAAAGGAGATCTGGTTTTTGTAGATCATCCTAAATATTATGATAAATGTTTACAGAGCGATGCTTCTTTCATTATCATTAATCACAGCGAGGTAAACATACCGGAGGGTAAAGCGTTGCTGGTTACCAACGAACCTTTTGAAGCATATTTAAAGATCGTAGAACATTTCAGGCCTGCACCATTATATACAACATCTGTTAGTTCAACTGCAAGTATTGGAGAAGGCTCTAACATTATGCCCAATGTGTTTATAGGCAATCATGTAACCATTGGTAAAAATTGCGTTATCCATCCCAATGTTACGATACTCGATTATAGCATTATAGGAGATAATGTAGTAATTCAATCAGGAACAGTAATTGGCAGCGATGCTTTCTATTATAACAGTAAAAAAAATCGTGAAGTATGGTTTAAGCGAATGAAAAGTTGTGGAAATGTAGTGATTGAAGATAATGTTGAAATAGGAGCTAATTGCACCATTGATCGTGGGGTTACGCATGAAACAAGAATTGGTAAAGGAACAATTATTGATAATCTTGTTCACCTGGGGCATGAAGTGGTGATTGGCAAAAACTGTTTACTGGCAGCACAAGTAGGTATTGCAGGCGCCACTACTTTAGAAGACGGGGTTACTTTATGGGGGCAGGTTGGCGTTAGTAAAACCCTTACCATTGGCGCCAATGCAGTAGTTCTTGCACAAAGCGGAGTACCTTCTTCTTTAAAAGGTAATACAACTTATTTTGGTTATCCTGCCGAAGAAGCTTCAATTAAAAGAAGGGAGCTGGTTTGGGTAAAACGTATTCCGGAGCTTTGGAAGAAAGTAATGCAATAATTTAAAATGAAGTAATTGTGTAACTTTTTAAATATTACAGGCTGTACTTCTGCTTCAATTCAGTGCAAACCCTTTGAATAGTTACCTCTAAAGGGGTATAAGAAAAACCAGGTATGAGGGTTAACAATTTACTGTTATCGAAACGTACTTTTGCCTGTGCTGTTTTAGCTGTTTCTTTTGTAAGTAATGGTTCTGCAGCAGTCATTTTCCCTTTTATTGCTTCAATACGCCAAATAATCTGGGCCATCCATTTGCTAACAAGCTTATGCGGTGGCTTTTTATTGAAGTTTTTTGCAATGAAAGAAAACAACTGTTTATATTCTATATTATGCCCGCTAACAATAAATCGTTCATTATTAATATTACTGTCCATTAAAATAATCATTGCCTGTACTACATCCATTACATCAACAAAACCACTAATGCCGTTCGTGTACCAGGGAAATTCTTCATAAGCAGTTTTAAAAATTTTTGTAGAACCGCTGTTCCAGTCGCCTGATCCTAAAATGATGGTTGGGTTTACTATTACGGCCTGCAAGCCTTCACCTATACCACGCCATATTTCTAATTCGGCCAGGTATTTTGTTTTGCCATATTCGCTATTACTGGTTTCTTCAGTCCATTTCATTTGCTCGGTAATAGATACATCTTCTCTTATTCTTCCCAATGCAGCAACGGAGCTTACAAATAGTAGTTTATGAATATTGTTATCAATACAGGCGTTTACAATATTAGCAGTGCCATTAATATTGGTTTTGTGTAAGACAGTTCTTTTTTTAGGATTGAAAGAAACCGATGCTGCGCAATGATATACTTGTTGTACCTGTTGCATGGCTTCCTGTAACGATAGTATATCTAAGATATCTCCTTTAACCCATTGAGTATTTCCAGGAAAACCGGTTGGGATGGTTGTTCTGTATAAGGCTTTAATTTGTTTGCCCTGGGCACTTAGCTGTTTAATAAGATGTGACCCCAACAAGCCGGTTGCACCCGTTACTAAAATCATATTGAATGTGGTATTTAAGGAGTGAAGATAGTTTAGCTGTTACAATTTTTACAAATGCCACTCACCACCAGATCTGTTTGTGTTTGTATAAAGCCCTTTGGTAATTTAATATCGGGAGTGCTGATATTGTCTAAACAATAAGTTGTGTTACACTGATCGCAAATAAAATGTACGTGATTATCGTGATGGTGCCCTTGTGTGCATGCTTCTTTACAAAGGGCATATAATACAGAATTGTCTGCCGTAGGAATAGTATGTATAATTCCTTTCTCAACAAAAGTTTGCAGCGTTCGGTAAATTGTTACCCTGTCAAACTCTTTACCCGTTTCCTGCTCAATCATGCTGTGCGATAAAGCATTTCCCGTATCCTGAAACAGCTCAAGAATTTTTGTTCTGCTTTCAGTAATGCTAAGCTGGTTGCGTTTTAATATTTCTGCAATAGTTGCTTTCATATCAGGGCGTATTGGTAAAAATGCCGTTGGCAAATCTTGCAGGGTTTTCTTTAAGCAATGCTGCAATATCTTTTTTCAATTTTTCAAGATCTTCTTTTTTTAATCCATCGTAAACACCCCCTCTTACTTTTCCGTTCTTATCTACCAGGGCAAAAAACTGTGTATGTAAAAAGTCGTCTTTAATATCTGCTACTGCATTTTTAGGATCATCTATACCATAACTGTACCTAGCCATTTTGTATAAGCTGTCTTTCCTGCCTGTTACAAAAATCCATTTTTTGGTATTCACATTTAAAGAATCAGCATAGTGTTTAATCTGAGGTACTGAATCTGTTTCAGGATTACAAGAGTGAGAAACAATTAAAAAGTCGGGTTCATTTTTAAATGCTTCATAAATACCCTTCATGTTATTGTTCATTTTAGGGCAAATGCCTTTACATGTGGTAAAAAAATATTCTGCTACATATACTTTACCTGCCACGTCTGTATTAGTGAACGATTGCCCATCCTGGTTAATAAACACAAATGGTTGTACTGAACTTCTTAGTGGTAAATTACTTTTATGCAAAACATCTGTTCCCCTAAAAACAAAAAACATGAAAACAAAAGTGAGTAATACAAAGAAAACAATATAACCCAGTAACTTCTTATTCATACTGCAAATGTAACTACTGTTGGTAACAACACTTTAAAAAGAGAAAGAAGGAGTTTGAATTTGCAACATCGTTGCAAAACATTATCTTTGCGGTATGAGCAACTTTAAGATTAACTGGGATGCTTTAGGTATTGCTACTTCTGTAGCCTGTGCCATTCACTGTGCTTTATTGCCTTTGGTGCTTACAAGTTTGCCTTTATTCGGAATAGAAATTATTGATAATTTGTATTTTGAAATAACAATGATCTTTATGGCTTTTTGCATAGGGGCATTTTCTTTGTATCATGGCTGGAAAAAACATCACCATAGTGTTAAACCATTGGTTGTTTTTACAATTGGCATGGCTTTATTGGTATTAAAGCAACTGCTGCATCAGTGGCAATTGTTTTTTTTATTGCCTGCTGTGGTATTCATTGTGGCGGCACATATTATTAATTATAAATTCTGCAGGGTACATAACCATGCGCATGCAGAGGATTGCGATCATTAATTATTTTCATCCCTCCTTCTCAGTGTTCCTTTGAACTTTGGCCTGTTGGCTTTGTAATGCTCAAAACTTTTTTCAATATAATAACCTAACTCCAGGTCGTTCACAGTCTGCAGAAAACCATATTCAGGCCTGTAATGTATCATAAAACTATCTAATTCAGGGGGCTGCAGCTTGGTTATTTTTCTTACAAATTGTTTAGAAAAACGGTGATCAATGTATTTATCCTGCTCCTGTTGTATCAAGCGTTTTTGCAAAGCTTCCATGCTCCTGTTGTATTTAAAACGAAACATGTTTATAATAGCATCCAGGTCAAACCCCGCAGTAACACCCGGCGTTGTATTGTAACCCGGCGATGCCGATACAATACTTAATGTTGGTTTTTTATAATTGAAATATTTAGCATAATCCTGCCTGTTTTGTAAGGAATCGAGCTTATAATAATTGTTCCTCACTTTTACTTCGGGTAGTTCTGCAGCTCTTATAAGAATAGAAACATTAAATTCAGAAGGGTTTTTAATAGTGTCTACCGCATATTTCATAGTTGTTTTGCCCAGCATACTAAACCATACAGAATCGTTGTCTTTTACGATAAGCGAGTACCGCCCTGCAGAATCGGTAATGGCACCTCTGCCAGATGAACTGAGTACGGCCACGGCTTCTATCGGCTTCCTTGCTGTAATATCGTACACGGTACCGCTAACCGTAACAAAGGGATATTTTTTTTCCTGCCCAATAAGAAAAACAGATGCCAATAAAAAAGGGATAAGTAAAAGTAAATGTTTGTTCAACCGAAAATTTTAGAACTGTAATATTAAGTGCTTGGTAGAAATAAAATAAAACAACGGCAACACTTTAACGCTTTATTGTAAAAAATGCCCGTTTAAAATTTACTGCCTAATATGTGTGGCAGCATACTTCTCCAGGTGCTCCAATCGTGTTTAATATCAGGCCCCCAAATATCCAGGTCATGCCATATTCCTTTATTCCAAAGTACTTCAGAAAATTTTTTATTGGCCGTTGGGTCTTCATAATCTCCGCTTCCAGTGTAAATGTGTATGTGATGGCTTTCTTTTATTTTATTCAGGTACCAGGGATCTGTAAGATTGGGGATATAATGGATGGGGCTGTTGTAATACACCTGTTCATCCCAATAACCTTTTGTATACTCAGTTAAATCGTATACGCCGCTCATACTAATGGCGCCATTAATCATATCGGGCCTTTTTAAAAACAGGTTCATTGCATGAAGAGCACCAAAAGAAGCACCGCAGGTATATACAAATGTATCGGTGCTGGTGTTGTTTCTTATAAAAGGAAGCACTTCATTAAACACATACTCGTTAAACTGGTTTTGCCTAATGGCTTTATGCTCTGGCAACATACTGTTGTTTAACCAACTCTCTTTGTTAATACTGTCAATAGAAAAAACCTTTAGTTTTCCTTCATTAATCATGGGTGCCAGGCAATCCATTAGCTGAAACCGCTCATACTCTAAAAAATCTGCTGCTGCGGTGGGGATCATTAATACGGCAAAACCAAAATGCCCGTAAGCTGCAATTGGCATTTCTTTATTTAGTGCCGGGCTATGCCAGGATGTGATTTGTTTCTCCATACAATTAAGCCTTATAAGTAACAAGATACCGAAAATATTTTTACAGCCTGTAAAAAGGAGAGTTTGAGAATATTATGGTTTCAGTGCTAAAAAAACTTTTCTTTGCATGAATTAAAATTCTATCCATGCTCCCTAAATACAAGAGAATACTTTTAAAATTATCGGGTGAAGCCTTATTGGGCAATGTTAAATCCGGAGACCCCTTCGACCCGAAAATTATTGAACAATATGCAAAGGATATTAGATCTGTAACCGATCTGGGAGTGCAAGTAGCCATAGTAATTGGCGGAGGAAATATTTACAGGGGTATGAATGAGGCAGAAAGTGGTATTGAAAGGGCCCATGGAGATTATATGGGAATGCTGGCAACTGTAATTAATGGAATGGCCATGCAGGCAATGTTAGAAAAAATAGGTGTATATACCAGGTTACAGAGCGCTATTAATATGGAACAGGTTGCAGAACCTTATATCAGGCGTAAAGCAATGCGCCATTTAGAAAAGGGCCGTGTGGTGATTTTTGGTGCAGGAACCGGTAATCCTTATTTCACTACAGATACTGCCGGAAGTTTAAGAGCCATTGAAATGAAAGCCGATGTTATTTTAAAAGGAACAAGGGTGGATGGTATCTATGATACAGACCCTGAAAAAAACCCTGACGCAAAGCGCTATGAGAAACTTTCATTTCAGGAGTGCATCAGTAAAAACCTGAAAGTAATGGACATGACAGCATTTACGCTTTGTATGGAAAATAAACTGCCCATTATTGTATTTGATATGAACACACCGGGCAACTTATTGCAGGTAGTGCAGGGCATGGATGTGGGAACACTGGTAAAATAAGCTTTTTCACCCGCTGCTGTAATTTTTTACAGTAAGCATGAATGCCACTATAATTTCACTGATTATGATGAAATCATTGCTTTCTTTTACAGCTTTGTTTGTTTGTGCGTATTCTTCTTTTTCCCAGAAGCGGCTCCCTTTAAACGATGCCATTAACATAGCCCTGAAGAATAATTTTAATATTCAAATTGCAAAAGGGAATGTTGATATTAATGTAATTAACAATAGCTATGGCATGGCCGGCGGCTTGCCCACCGTTACCGGTACTGCCGGCGACCAGGAGTCTGTTTCCAACATAAATCAAAGAATTAATAACAGCGGCACTGTGGCAGAGATTGTTAGAAATGGTGCTACTACCAATACTATTAGCGGTAATGTTACAGGTAGTATTCTGTTATATAATGGAATGAGGGTAGTGGCCACTAAAAAAAGCCTGGAAGCATTGCAAAGGCAAAGTGAACAACAATTAAATGCACAAGTACAAACAACCATTGCATCAGTAATGGTTAAGTATTACGATGTTGTACGCCAGGGAGTTTATTTAAAAGCATTGCAGCGTTCCATAGACCTATCAAAACAGCAATTAGATTTAATACAGGTACGTAAAAGTGTTGGCTTGGCTAATAATGCAGAACTATTTCAATCGCAGATAGATCTTAATACAAGGCAACAGGAATATTTGGCACAGGAACTTGTATTGCACCAGTCAACCAGCGACCTGCTCACTTTATTAAATATCAGGCCCGATAGCAATTTGGTTGTTCAGGATACCATTGTTGTTGATAATAACCTGCAACTGGATGCGGTATTGAATTCATTGTCTCAAAATCCTATTGTTGTTTCTAACGATGAACAAATAAAGGTTAATGAGTTGATAGAAAAACAAACGGCGGCCCAACGCTACCCTTCGCTGAGGTTTAATACCGGACTGAATTTTGGAAGAACAGCAAGCGATGCCGGCCAGGTTTTGCTAAACCAGTCTTATGGCCCGTTTGCAGGAGTAAGTTTATCTGTACCTATTTACAATGGTTCTATTTACAAGCGCCAGCAACAGGCTGCAACCGTAACAACCAAAATAGCACGTATACAACGTGAAAGCTCTTTGCTTGGTTTGCAAAACGATGCTGTTAAAACATATCAATCATATAATATCAACCTTTCGCAGTTAAACAAGCAACGTAATACATACGATTTATCACTGCAATTGATGGAGTTGTCCCAGGAGCGCTATCGCCTGGCACAGGCAACAATTCTTGAAGTTAGGGAAGCTCAGAAAAGTTTTGAGGATGCTGCATACACACTGGTAAATTTATCTTATGCAGCAAAAGCTGCTGAAATAGAATTAAAGCGATTACAAAATAAATTAGGATTGTAACAAACGTAACAGATAAAAATAAAAATGCCACTGTTTTAACAGCGGCATTTTTATTTTACGGAGGCATGATTCTTTATAATTATAAATATCGCTCCCCTTTATTTCGTTTTACTTCGGCCACATATTCTTTAATGGCCTGTTCTTTTTCTTTTTTACAAATCAGGAGTACATCTTTAGTATCCACAATAATAAAATCGTCTAACCCCTGTAATACCAATAATTTTTCATGCGGCGCACTTACCATACATTTTGTAGCGTCTATAATAATTACATTATCACTGGCAACGGCATTGCCAAGATAATCTTTATCAAGATTTTCGTAGGCGCTGTTCCATGTGCCCAGGTCGCTCCAGCCAAATGATGACGGGATAACATATACGTTATTCGCCTTTTCCATAATGGCAAAGTCTATAGACACATTAGTGCATAATGGATAAATACGGTTAATGGCCGCCTGTTCATCCGGAGAATTGAAATACTGTTTTTCATTTTCAAACAATTCAAACATTTCCGGTTGGTATTTTTCAAAAGCATCCGCTACATCTTTTGCTTTCCATACAAAAATTCCGGCATTCCATAAAAAATCGCCACTGGCAATAAATGTTTTGGCGAGCTCAAGATTAGGCTTTTCTGTAAAAGTTTTTACCTTATAAATATCTTCAACATCTGAACTTGTTTCGTGTTGAATGTAGCCATACCCGGTATTGGGATAAGTTGGTTTAATGCCCAGGGTAATAAAGGCATTGTTCTCTGCAACAAAGTTTAGCGCTTTTAAAGCAATAGATTTATAACCTTCTCCATCTAATATCATATGATCGCTTGGCGCTACAACTAAAGAAGCCTTAGGATCTTTTTGCATTAATTTAAATGCAATATAGGCCACGCAGGGAGCTGTGTTTTTTCTACTGGGCTCAGCTAAAATATTTTCTCTCGGTATTTTAGGAAGTTGTTTTGCCACAATGTTTACATACTCTTCAGAAGTAACGATATAAATATTTTCATCGGGCATAAAAGAAGCGTAGCGTTCATATGTCCATTGAATTAATGTTTTGCCTGTGTTTAAAATATCCAGGAATTGCTTAGGGTAAGCAGTACGGCTTTTTGGCCAAAAACGGCTGCCTATGCCACCTGCCATTATAGCTACATAGTGATGTTGGTTCATTACTTGTTTTTTTGGTTATATTATAACGTGTTAAAATAGAATTTATTGGAAAACGGGTTTAAATAATTCCTTCTCTAACAAGGTCGTGAATATGTAAGATGCCGAGGTATTGGGAGCCTTGTGCAACAACTAACTGGCTTATATCGTACTTCCTGAATATTTCCAATGCTTCAACGGCCAATATATCGGGCTCTACAGATTTAGGATTTGCTGTTAAAATGTCCAGGGCTGTAACGGTATTAATATTAATGTTTTTCTCAAGCATTCTTCTGAGGTCTCCGTCTGTAATAATTCCTGCAATGCTGTTATCAGCATTGGTTACTGCAGTAACACCCAGGCGTTTTTGAGTAATCTCTACAATCACTTCTTTTAGTAATGCGGTAGGCAATACTTTGGGCCGGTCGTTATTTTTATAAAGATCTTCAACCTTTAAGTACAATCGCTTGCCCAGGTTACCACCGGGGTGATATTTGGCAAAATCGTATCCTGTAAAACCATTCAGTTCCATAAGAGCTACGGCAAGGGCATCTCCCATAACCATTTGAGCAGTGGTACTGCTGGTAGGCGCAAGGTTGTTTGGGCAGGCTTCCTTATTAACGGTTGTATTCAATATTAAATCTGCGTTAACTGCTAAAAAGCTATTGATATTGCCTACCATGCCTATAAGTGTATTCTCAAAGTTTTTTATGAAGGGAACCAATACTTTTATTTCAGGGCTTTCCCCGCTTTTGCTAATCAACATCACCACATCGTTTTTTTGAATCATGCCCAGGTCGCCATGAATCGCATCGGCGGCATGCATATATAATGAAGGTGTTCCGGTAGAGTTTAATGTTGCTACAATTTTTTGAGCCACAATAGCACTTTTTCCAATACCGCTCACTACCAGCCTGCCTTTGGCTGTGTGAACCGTTTTTACCACTTTTTCAAACTGTTCATCTATAAAATATTTAAGATTTTCAACAGATGCTGCTTCCAGCTCAATTGTGTTAATACCTGATTGGATAATTGGCGAACTCATAAGGCGTAAAGATAAACTTTAACATCAAACCCTTGAAGTTAACCTTATGCTTTATTAACTTCGCCGTCCTTTATAAAAAAACGTCAGGAACTAAAGAGCCCTGATCTGCCCTTAAGTGCACTACTCAATTAAACCATCAAAGGTGAAATTTTAAAATAAAAGCAGTAACTTATAGGTTCTATTTTTCAATAACACATCCTTTAGGTAAGGATGACATATTTTGAAGAAAATGGCAACACCCGCAAAAAAAGAAGTTACAGAAAAAAAAACTTCTAAAGCAACCCCCAAAAAAAAGAGCACTGCCCCGAAAGGCAATAGTAATTTAGATATACATACCGAATTGCGGAATCATTTCGGTTTTAAAGAATTTAAAGGCCGCCAGGAAGAAGCCATTTACAGTCTGCTTGCCGGTAAAGATACTTTTGTAATAATGCCAACAGGAGGTGGTAAAAGTTTATGTTACCAGCTACCTGCCATGATGCTGCCCGGCTGTGCCATTATTGTTTCTCCATTAATTGCATTAATGAAAAATCAGGTAGACCTGGTGCGTGGCTACAGCGAAAAAGACGATGTTGCCCATTTCTTAAATTCATCGCTTAACAAAACACAAATTAAAGAAGTAAAAGATGATTTACTGAACGGCAAAACCAAATTATTATACGTAGCGCCTGAAACACTTACTAAAGACGAAAACCTGGAATTGTTCAGCGGGCTAACGATTTCTTTCTTTGCGGTGGATGAGGCACACTGTATCTCTGAATGGGGGCACGATTTCAGGCCGGAATACAGGAGGCTTCGCGAAATGATGAACCAGATCAATCCCGATCTTCCCGTAATGGCTTTAACAGCTACTGCCACCCCCAAAGTACAGAGCGATATTGTTAAAAACCTTAGCTTAAAAGACCCCAATATTTTTATCTCTTCTTTTAACAGAACTAACCTTTATTACGAAATACAGCCTAAGATTAAGAAAGAACAAACCATTAAAAGCATTGTAAAATTTATTACACAGCATAAAGGTAAAAGCGGCATCATCTATACACTTAATAGAAAAACAACGGAAGAGCTTGCAGAAATATTAGTTGCCAATAATATTAAAGCAGTTGCTTACCATGCAGGGCTCGATCAGAAATTAAGGGCTGAAAGGCAAGACCAATTTTTGAATGAAGATGTTCAGGTAATTGTTGCTACCATTGCTTTTGGAATGGGAATAGATAAACCGGATATTCGGTTCGTTATTCACTTCAACATTCCTAAATCTATTGAAAACTATTACCAGGAAACAGGCCGGGCCGGTAGAGACGGATTAGAAGGCATTTGTGTATTATACTATTCGCATAAAGATGTTAGTAAGTTGGAACACCTGATGCGAGACAAACCTCTGAGTGAAAGAGAAGTAGGAGCACAATTAATTAATGAAACCATAGCTTTTGCAGAAAGCAGCGTGTGCAGGAGAAAAGTGCTGTTACACTATTTTGGAGAAGAATGGAAACAGGAAAACTGTGGCAGCTGCGATAATTGCAAGCACCCTAAAGAGAAAGTGGAAGCCAAAGAAGATGTAGTAAAAGTGATTAAGGTAATTAAAGCTTTGGATGAACATTTTGTTACCGATTATGTAGTGAACGTTATTATGGGCAGGCTAACACCGCAAATAACCATGTTCAGGCACGAGAATATAGAAGTATTCGGCATAGGGAAAGACAGGCAGGAATCTCATTACTGGAATAGCCTGTTAAGGCAAATGATGTTGGAAAACCTTATTAGAAAAGATATTGAAGAATATGGTTTGTTGAAGATGACCGATAAAGGCGAAAAATTCTTTAAAAAACCAGCATCATTTAAAATTGTGCTGAATAATTTATTTGAAGATGCCAATGAAGATGATGAAGAAAATGAAAATGCATCTCAAACGGGTGCCGCAGCAGACGATCGTTTATTTGAAATGCTGAAAGAACTACGCCAGAAAGAAGCTAAGAAAAAGAGCTTGCCACCTTTTGTTATTTTCCTGGAAACTTCCTTACAGGATATGAGTACCATGTACCCTACTTCTTTAGCCGAGTTGGAAAAATGCCAGGGTGTAAGTAAAGGCAAAGCCTTGAAATATGGTAAGCCTTTTGTTGAACTCATTGCTAAGTATGTTGAGGAAAATGATATTGAAAAGCCGGATGATTTTGTAATGAAAAGCGTTGCCAATAAAAGCAACAACAAAATCTATATTATTCAGAACATTGACAAAAAGATACCACTGGAAACCATTGCAAAAAATAAAGGTTTATCGTTAAGCGAATTGCTCGAAGAGATGGAAACCATTGCCGCCAGCGGTACCAAATTAAATCTTGATTATGCTATTGAAGAATGGCTAGACGATTACGACCAGGAAGAGATTATAGAATATTTTAAAGGTTGTGAAACATCCTCGCTGCAGGTTGCACAGCAAGAGCTTAATGAAAACGATTATACCTGGGAACAACTAAAAATAATGCGTATTAAGTTTTTAAGCGTATACGGTAATTGATTTCTCGAAAGATTGTTTGGAGGTACTTTTAAAGTGCCTCTTTTATTTTAATGGAGAGGCCTTTTCTTTACCATTCCCCCTTTGGTATCTTTAATACTGCTCATTACCACAAAAGCATTGGGGTCTATCTTCTCAATCTCTGCATTTAATTTACTTATTTCTAAACGGGTAATTACAATAAAAATAATATCACTGTTCGTTACATGCCCGTGTTTGCCATAACCCCGTTTACCACTATATACAGTAACACCCCTGCCCATTTTATGTGCTACCATATGAATAATTTCTTCGTGCCTGGGAGAAATAACCGTAACGCCTGTATACTCTTCAATTCCCTCAATAACAAAATCTAATGTTTTTGATGCTGATAAATAGGTGATCATGGCATATAATGCAGTTTCTAAGGAAAGGAAGTAGGCCGCCGTGCCAAAAATGAGGGCATTGATAATAATAATCACATCGCCTATGGTAACCCCCAGTTTTCTGCTGATGAATATAGCCAGTACTTCTGTTCCGTCTAAAACCGCCCCGCCCCTTACCGATAAACCAATTCCTGCACCCAGGAAAAAACCTCCAAAAAGAGATACCAGTAACTTATCATGTGTAATTTCAGGAAAATGAAATAAAGCTGTACAAGATGCCAGCCCGGCAATGGCAAATGCCGTTTTTAAAGCAAACTGCCTGTTAATGATTTTAAGACCAAGTAAAATAAAAGGGGTATTAATAAGCACGAGTAACAACGACAGCTTCAGGCCGCTTAACTCAGAAATTAACAGGGAAATGCCGGTTACACCGCCATCTATAAATTTATTGGGGATTAAAAAAGCCTCTAACCCAAAAGCGGCAGAGGCAATACCCAGTATAATTAAAAAGAAATCTTTTACCCATGTTCTAATGGTAACCTTAAATTTCCTGAAATCTTTGGCTTTAATATAATTAGAACCGAAAGATTTTGCGGAGTTGCCTAAAACGGTATTGATAATAATATTTTTCCAGTGATTACGCATTGGTAAAGCTATTAGGCCAAAAATAGACTAAATAAATCGCTTTTACAGATGCACCGAATGCCATAGCTTCGCAGCCGAATTAAAAATCCCAACCATGTCTTTAGTTGTTATTGGTACTATGGCTTTTGATAGCCTAGAAACTCCTTTTGGAAAAGCCGACAGAATTGTTGGCGGCAGCGCATTGTATGCTGCATGGAGTGCAAGCAAATTTACTTCTGTTAAACAGGTTTCTGTTATTGGCGGAGATTTTCCGCAACAGGAGTTGGATGCACTTACAAAAAACGGGGTTGTTTTAGAAGGGGTACAAATAAAAAAAGATGAAAAATCTTTTTTCTGGGCAGGCCGCTATCATAACGATATGAATACAAGAGATACTTTGGCAACAGAGTTGAATGTATTGGCTGATTTTAATCCGGTGATCCCTGAAAGCTATCAGGATTGTGAGTTCTTAATGCTTGGAAACCTGGTGCCTGCAGTGCAGATGAGTGTGATCAATCAACTTAAAAACCGCCCAAAACTGATTGTGATGGATACCATGAACTTTTGGATGGATACTGCTATGGACGATTTGAAAGAGGTATTAAAGAAAGTAGACCTCTTGTTGGTAAACGACAGTGAAGCCAGGCAGTTAAGCGGTGAATTTAGTTTGGTAAAAGCCGCTGCCAAAATACGTTCTATGGGCCCGAAATACCTGATTATTAAAAAAGGAGAACATGGAGCATTGTTATTTTACAACGAATCTGTTTTTTACGCTCCTGCATTGCCATTAGAAGAAGTGTTTGACCCAACAGGAGCAGGAGATACTTTTGCCGGCGGTTTTATAGGCCATCTTGCCAGAACAAAAGATATTTCTTTCGATAACATGAAAACAGCCATTGTAGCAGGAAGTGCTATGGCCAGCTTTTGTGTTGAAAAATTTGGAGCGGAGAGATTAAGAGAGATTAATCACGATGATATTGCAAGCCGCCTGCAAGACTTTGTTCAACTCAGCAGTTTCGATATCAGCCTCGTATAAACAAAAATAGGTTTAACTAAAAAAGGAATGAATAAGTTAAGTTCATTCCTTTTTTGTTTAATATTAAACTATCGTTCCAAAACTACCTTAAAAAGTTTTGTTACTAATCTTGTTGTAACAGAAATGCGAAACAATGCGTTGCATTTGCAGTATAACGATACATTAAACTGAACTTACATTAATTCCTTTACCACATTCCAAATTACTTTGGGCTTGCCAAGTGTGTAATAATGCAAAACAGGTACACCGAATTGTTTTAGCTCCTTGCTTTGTGTAATCAGCCAGTCCGCACCAACTTTTTCACATTCTTCATCTGTTTTACATTTCATAATGGCATTACTCAACTCTGTTGGTATATCTACATGAAAAATTCTTGGCAATACCGATAGTTGTTTTTTATTAGTAATAGGTTTTAAACCCGGAACAATTGGAACATTAATACCTATTTGCCTGCAATGTTTTACAAAATCAAAAAACTTTTGATTGTCAAAAAACATTTGTGTCATTATGTAATCTGCCCCTGCATCTACTTTATCTTTCAACCTTTGCAAGTCAATTTCAAGATTGGGTGCTTCAAAATGTTTTTCAGGGTATCCGGCAGTTCCAATGCAGAAGTTGGTTTTACCACCGTTCTGAATATCTTCATCAAGGTACAATCCATTGTTCAGGTTTGCTACTTGCTTTTGCAGTTCAATGGCGTAAGAGTGGCCGCCTTTTGTAGGAATAAAACTGGCTTCATTTTTTTCGGCATCGCCACGTAAAACCAATACATTATCTATACCCAGGAAATTAAGGTCTATTAAAGCATCTTCACACTCTCTCTTTGTAAATCCGCCACAAATAAAATGAGGTACGGTGTCTACTTTATAGTGATTCATTAAGGCAGCGCAAATACCAACTGTTCCGGGCCTTTTACGCACTTCAACTTTTTCAAAAGTGCCATCTGCCTTTTTCTTAAACATGCTTTCTGTTCGGTGGTAAGTAACGTTTATCCACGAAGGTTTAAACTCCATCAAAGGGTCTAAGTGATCGTATAATGAACTTATTGTTTTGCCTTTTAGAGGAGGCAATACTTCAAACGAAACCAATGTTCCTTTTGCCTGTGCAATATGCTCGGTTATTTTCATTATGCAATTATAATAATGATACAAACATAATTAGTATTTGAATAATGAATTTAAAAAACCAAAGACCCCTAGATCTTTGGTTATAAGGAATAAGGTTTGAAAAAATGGAATCTAAAGTATAATACTACTATAAAGTTCTTTTAGCATTTACGGTTATGGTATTACCGTTTCTGTCTTTTGAATTACCTGAAAGTATATCACCCGAAAGATGAGCTTTTACCTGATTATCCTGGGCGTCAACCAAATCATTGTTACCATTAATACTACCGTTAAAGGTTGAGCTTGCTACTGTTGAACCGTTTTTTCTGGCGCTTCCGCCATATTGTTTTAATGATCTTGAAAGAAGAAGGTTAAAAGTGCCATCCTCAGGTAATGAACTATGATACGTTCCTTCAAAACATTCTATTAATGCGGAAGAAGTTTCTTTTACTAGTGTAAAATCTGCATTTGGATGGCCTGGTATGTTTGATGAAGTGATGATAGGATTACCCCCATTGGCATCTACTTTAAAATTAATCGAAACTGCAGAACCATTTAATGTTCCTGTAAAAGGGGCAACATAAGATTGGCCTTGCACCCATGTAATGCTTGAAGTTAAGGTAACAGTTACGCCGTCAATCACCATAGTAGCGGTAATAGTATTGTCGCTATTGGCAACGTTAAATTTAATAGTACCACTTGAGCCAATAACAACCCCTTTATAAATTCCTTTACTGTTGGCATCGTTAGCAGCAACGGCATCGGGTGCTTGTTTACAGGTATTGCATGTATATGACGATGAATCGTTGCCTGTTTTTTTACACGATACAATTATTACTAAAGTAAGTAAAGAAATAATTGTAAGGGAGAGAATAACCTTTTTCATAATTAATCTTTTATAAATGATGGAACGTTTATTTTTTACCGCCTCCGAAGAAGAAGCCTATTTTAAATGCGATGTAGCCGCCTTTATCTATGCTGTTATATTCACTACTTATTCTAAAATGCCCAGTTTCAAAGCCTACTCTGGGAAAGAAACCAAATTTAGACTCACTGGGAGAAATAACAGCTGAACTGCCTGAGCCAATAGTAACAGATTGTTGTGTAAATAAGCCTAATCCTGCGCCTGCAAAAGGACGAAAACCACCACTCATAAAATAATACTCACCGGTAGCACAGTAAGAAGAAACAACTGCTACTGTAACATCATTTGTACCCGGTTGTTTAAAGCCTAATCCTGCACTTTCTAAGCGTAGGCCAAGAGCAATGGCATCCGTTAAGCGGTAATGCGGTTCTAGTGTAAATGTTATTCCACCAACTGAGTTGCTGTTTCCGTCTGTTGGAATAGCGTAACCAAGGCCAACATCAACTTTAAAGTTTTTATAGGTTTTAGATTGCGCTTTTAAGGTAATTACTGAAATAACACAGAATGCAATGAGAAAAATTTTTTTCATGAGCTTGTTAATTTTATAATGTAAAACTATTAGCCCATGAAAAGCGGCACAATGTGAGAAAAGTAGTAAACTCAGGATGGTTAAATAAGACCGGTTTTTCTTAAAGCATCTATTCTGGAATTTACCTGAAGTTTTTCGTAAATATTGCGGATATGGGTACGAACTGTTTCAATACTGATAAAAAGTTTATCGGCAATTTCTTTATACCTGAAACCTTTACTTAACTCTTCGAGCATTTCCTGCTCGCGCCTGCTAAGTGCCTGAAAATGTTCATTTGCTTTTTCTTTCAAGGAGAATGCTTCTATTACTTTACGCGCAATTTGGCTGCTGATAGGGCTTCCGCCAAGCTGTATTTCATTAATTGCTTCAATTATTTTTTCAGCAGGAGTTGTTTTTAAAAGATAACCGGTAGCGCCGGCTTTTAAGGCATCAAAAATAGTATCGGTATTATCATATACCGTTAATACCATACACTGTGTTTTGGGATGAATGGTTTTAATATGCCTAATGCATTCAATACCGTTAATGCCAGGCAAATGAATATCGCACAAAGCAATATCTACGGGAAATACCGATAAGTGTTTTAATGCAGATTCCGCTTCCGCAAATACGAAAAGATCATTTACGTCAATACATAACTGAACCTGCTCGGCAAGATAATGACGCACCTTGTCATCGTCTTCAATTATGGCAATACTATTTAGTTTCACGATTGTAAAAGTCTTTTAGTTAAAAATAGCCTCCAATGTTATTTAAGTGGTATTGTATATAAAAATGTAGTTCCGTTTCCAGGTGCTGTCTCTATTTTTATAGAACCCTGAATGCCTTTTACACGCTGCTGCATATTCTTCAGCCCGTTTCCTGGCCGGATATGGTTCATATCAAATCCAATTCCGTTATCTGTAATGCTAAAGGTTAGCGTTGTACTAGTTGTTTTGGCATTTATGGCTATATAAGTTGCTTCGCTGTATTTAATGGCATTATGCACAATTTCCTTGGTGATAAGCAAGATATCTCTCTTATACTCATCTTTTAATAAAATGTTGTCAGCGCTTTCAGGTAAATTAATGGAATATTCTATAGAAGTATACTCCAGCAATTCATTAAGCTGCTCTCTGATATGAATAAAAAACTGTTCAACAGTTTTATTTTCGGGATGCATACTCCAGATTATTTCGCTCATATTATTCACAAGTTTATGACCCGTTTTTGCTATTTCTGATAACTCTTCAAAAGCATTGTATTTATTCTTTGCAGCCTCACTCATCAATGTAATCTGTGTAAGGCCGGCACCAATATCATCATGCAGCTCTTTGCTGATTCGTATTCTTTCTTCTTCTTGTGTTTGTAATATTTTCTGGTTAATAGATTTCTGCTGCTTAAGGTACTCCATCAGCATATTTTCTTTTTCAAGCTTATAGTTATTGAATTGCCGTACAATACCCAGTGTCATTAGTATTACATCTATTATGGTTCCTGTACTTACAAGTGTGCTGGCAGAGAAAGGGAGATTTATCCATCCGAAGCTATAACTAACTGTTAGCACAGAGAAAATAAGTGTAACAACTACCGCAAAGAAATAGTATAATATAATCGTATGGCCTTTAAGAAAAAGCCGCAATAAATAAACAATCATTAGTATAACCCCAGATATGTTAAAAAGGAAAAAGGCAAACAGAAAGAAAGTAGCGAGATGGTTTGCCGATAAACTAATAAAAGGAAGCAAAGGCATTAACCCCCAGAACAAAAAGAAATACATATAAAAAACAAGCGTTCGTTTCAGCCGGGTACGGTTATTGTCATATTGTTTGGTAAACTGCAAAGCATTTAAAATAAATACGCCTGAATATAAAACGCCTAATGAAGCTTCCAGCCTGTTATTCAACCCGGGAAAATGGGGCCACATTAGCTGAAATCCGAATCCTTCAGTGCTCCAAAGCCATGCAGCACTTATAAATATGTAAGCGCTATAGAAAATAAAATTCCGGTTTCCTGTGCTGAAAAAAAGAAACAAACCAAAGAAAAAAGCAAGGGCGAAAATCCCTATTCGCAAACCCATAATCAAATAAGTTTTCTGCTCGTATATATGCAATGCATTAGCCGTAAGTAAGCTAACAGGAAGCTGCAACGAACTGCCTTTATGTTGTATAAGTGCAAACACTTGAATGGTTGCACCGGGATTAATTGTTAGAGGAGAAACAAAAGTATTTAAATTGGTTACTCTTGTAGCAAATGGTAAAAGATCTCCTGTAGCATGGCTGGGAACAATCTTACCATCAATTAAATAGTAAATGGAGATTCCATTCAACCTGGGATTATCAAAACAGGCATACAAATGTAGTTTGGCAATTGAAGCATTGGTAACTGTAAAAGAGATCCAGTAATCATATCGGGCTATACCAAAATTCAGAATCGGAGCATTATTAATAATAAATTTTCCTTTGTTATAGGCTGTGACAGCTTCTTCTATTGTAGGCAAAAAGTCGTTTACCGGTAAATAACTCAATTCTGCGAACTGCATAATGTGCTTTTCTTCCCTTCCATCTAATACCACATGCTGTTTTTGTGACAAAGCACATAAAGAAAGCATGTTTAAAAAGCAGAATGCGCCTGCATATTTTAATCCTGTAGGGATTTTTTTAACAAATGGCCAAAATATTCTCATATTAATTTTAGTACTGCTAATCCTCATCGGCAGCATATATTTGCAAAAACAATACTACGTGAGTTTAACCATTTATACAAAAGACCTGGTAAAGGTTTACAAAAGCAGAACCGTTGTAAACCATGTTAGCGTAAATGTACAACAGGGGGAAATTGTGGGTTTACTGGGCCCCAACGGAGCAGGTAAAACAACTACTTTTTATATGGTGGTAGGGCTGATTAAGCCCGATGAAGGCACTGTTTTTTTAAATGAAGAAGATATTACTAAACTGCCCATGTATAAAAGAGCGCAAATGGGTATTGGTTATTTGCCACAGGAAGCCAGCGTTTTCAGGAAACTAAGTGTAGAAGATAATATTATGAGTGTATTGGAAATGACCCGCCTTTCTAAACAACAGCGAAAAGAAAAACTGGAAAACCTTTTAGATGAGTTTAACCTGCACCACGTAAGACACAACAATGGCGATAGCTTAAGTGGTGGGGAAAGGAGAAGAACAGAAATAGCCAGGGCACTGGCGGTAGACCCTAAATTTATTTTACTGGACGAACCTTTTGCCGGGGTAGACCCCATTGCGGTTGAAGACATACAATCAGTCGTAGCCAAATTAAAATACAAAAACATTGGTATTTTAATAACAGATCATAACGTAAACGAAACACTCTCTATTTGCGATAGGGCATATTTATTAATTGAGGGGAAAATATTTAAGCACGGAACTGCTGAACAACTGGCAGAAGACGAGAAAGTAAGGCGTCTTTACCTGGGAACTAATTTTGAACTGAAACGAAAAGACTGGATTATTGAAATGGAAAGGGATAATGCACAACTAAGACAGTCCGATGCTATTGAAAGTGTTGAGGAATAATCTTCTTTGTTTAAATATCATTTATTATTTTGCTGCTATTCCCAACAGCAATGAAACTGTTAAGTCCAGCCATATCTCGTTTAGCACGCCTCAGAAGTTGGCGTATTGAACAATGGGCCAGTAATGCCATAGCTACCCAGCGCGAAGTATTGCAAGACCTCTTTACCCATGGCCAGTACACCGAAATAGGTAGAAGATTCGGAATGGCAGGTATTTCTACCATCAGGGAATTTAAAGCGGCCGTTCCCATACAGGAGTACAACGATCTTAAGCCTTACATAGAAAGGTTAATGCATGGCGAAGAAAACCTTTTATGGAATACGCCTGTAAACTGGTTTGCCAAAAGCAGCGGAACTACCAACGATAAAAGCAAGTTCATACCCGTTACAGAAGAAAGTTTATACGACTGCCATTACCAGTCTGCCAAAGATGTTTTAACAATGTACTATAACTTCAATCCTGATAGTGATTTGTTAACAGGAAAAGGATTGGTAATTGGAGGAAGCCATCAGATTAACTCTATTAATGAAGATATACATTATGGAGACCTGAGTGCAGTACTCCTGCAAAATGCCCCTTTCTGGGGCCAATGGTTGCGTACCCCCGAATTAAGTATTGCATTGTTAGACGAGTGGGAAAATAAAATAGATAAGCTTGCACAGACCACTATTCATGAAAATGTAACCAGTATAAGCGGCGTTCCAACATGGACACTGGTGCTAATGAAACATGTTCTGCAAATTACCGGCAAAAAGAACATAAAAGAAGTATGGCCTAATCTTGAACTATACATACATGGTGGTGTAGCCTTCACACCATACAAGGAACAATTCAGGCAAATTATTGGAGAAGATATTTACTACCTTGAAATGTATAATGCCAGCGAGGGTTTTTTTGCAGCACAAACAAGCCCGAATGAAGAAGGGATGACTTTATTTCTTGATCACGGCATCTTTTATGAATTTATGCCGGTGGAAGAATATGGTAAAGCCAATCCGCAAACAATTGGCTTGAATAAAGTTGAACTCAACAAAAATTATGCATTGGTTATATCAACCAATGGCGGTCTGTGGCGGTATCTTGTGGGAGATACAATTCAATTTACAAACCTTAAACCATTTAAAATAAAAGTAAGCGGCAGGTTAAAACACTTCATCAATGCATTTGGAGAAGAAGTGATTGTTGATAATGCCGACAGGGCCATTGCCATTGCCAGCGAAAAAACAAATTGTATTGTAAACGATTATACTGCAGCCCCGGTATATTTCAGTAAAGAACAAAACGGTGCACATGAATGGTTGATAGAATTTGAAAAGCCCCCTCATAATATTCAACAATTTGCTTATGAGTTAGATTGTGCGCTAAAAAACATTAATAGTGATTACGAAGCGAAAAGGCATAAAGATATTGCATTAAGAATGCCGCTTGTTCAATCCATTACCAAAGGCGTATTTACAGAATGGCTTCGCAGCAAAGGTAAGCTGGGTGGGCAACACAAAGTTCCCAGGCTAAGTAACGAAAGAGTATATATTGAAGAAATAAAAACCATGATTGGGTAAATACCACCCATAAACTTACTTTTACAGCCTAATCTTTAAAATTAAAGTTCATGAAACTTTTAGAAGGAAAAGTCTCTATTGTAACAGGGGCAGCACGTGGTATAGGAGCTGCTGTTGCATTAAAACTGGCAGAACACGGCTCTAATATTGCATTTACTTATGTTAGCGATAGCAGTGCAGAAAAAGCAGCTGCATTAGAAAACGAATTACAGGCATTAGGTGTAAAAGCCAAAGCGTATAAAAGCAATGCCGGCGATTTTGCACAATGCGAAACATTCGTAAACGATGTATTGAAAGAGTTTGGAAACATTGATGTGTGTGTGAACAATGCAGGCATTAGTAAAGATAATTTGTTATTAAGGATGACCGCCGAACAATGGGATGATGTGATGAACATTAACCTGAAAAGTGTTTTCAATATGACGAAACAAGTGATTCGTCCAATGATGAAAGCAAAAGTGGGCAGTATTATTAATATGAGCTCAATTATCGGCATTCGTGGAAACGCAGGTCAGAGCAGCTATGCAGCCAGTAAAGCCGGTATTATTGGCTTTACTAAATCTGTAGCTCACGAACTGGGCAGCAGAAATATCCGTTGCAATGCTATTGCACCCGGCTTTATTGAAACAGATATGACACATTATTTAAAAGATGGTGCCGGAGCTGAAGAGTTCCTGAAAAAAATTCCTTTAGGCAGGTTTGGTAAGGCCGAAGAGATCGCTAATACAACTTTGTTTCTTGCCAGCAATATGAGCAGTTATATTACCGGACAGGTACTTAGTACTTGTGGCGGACTAAATATTTAACATTAATTTTTTCCCTTTTAGAAAAAGCATGATGATGAATCATGCTTTTTTTTGCAAAAAAAATGCGCTTACACTTTATACGGTAGCACACTTATTATATTTGCGCAAAATGAAGAAAGTAATTGGTATCTTTTTAATAATTGTACTCGCTGTACAGGTTTTTCCTGTAAAGCAAGTGGGCAATTTATTAATGAGTAACCAAATACAGGAAGAAATACCCCATTCTTTTGACAGTGGCATAAGCAAGAAGTTGGACATGAAGAACGACTTTTATGATTATAAGCTGCAGGTATTCTCTCACTCATTACTTGCTACTGCAGAATATTGTATTTTGTATAGTGTAGATATTCCCAGCAATCACTCCTGCGATATATTGGTACCTCCTCCCAACTGCTGAATTAAATCATAATGTTCTTTAGCGAAAATTTTATTTAATTCTTTAATTCAGTAACATGAAAAAATATCTTGTTCACTCAGGTGCAGATATAGCTGCATCTGTAGTGGTATTCTTAGTGGCCTTGCCCCTGTGTTTGGGCATTGCTTTGGCAAGTGGTGCTCCTTTATTTGCTGGTATTACCGCCGGTATAATTGGCGGTATTGTTGTAGGATTCTTAAGCGGATCTCATTTAAGTGTTAGTGGTCCGGCAGCAGGTTTAACTGTTATAGTTGCCGCTTCTATTATTAAAATAGGGAGTTATGAGGCTTTTTTACTCGCTGTAGTAATTGCCGGTATCATTCAAATTCTCCTCGGTACAATTAAAGCGGGCATTATAGGAGATTATATTCCCAATGCCGTTATTAAGGGAATGCTTGCGGCTATAGGATTGCTCCTTATTTTAAAACAATTGCCGCACCTTGTTGGATACGATGCGGATTTTGAGGGAGACGAAAAATTCCTTCAGTCAGATCATCATAATACGTTTAGTTCTTTATTGGGCGCCGTACATTATATTACTCCTTCCGTAGTATTCATCGGCTTTATATCATTACTTCTTCTGGTTTTATGGGAAAGTAAACTTATAAAGCGTAATCGGGTACTCAAAAATATTCCAGGGCCTTTAATTGTTGTAGTGATCGGCACGTTTATTAGCGAATGGTTTGCAGGCAGCTACCAGGCATATACTTTAGGAACCAAACAATTGGTTAGTTTACCTGTTGCTAAAGACGCAGGCCATTTCTTTTCATTTTTTACAGTGCCATCTCTTGCTTCTCTAAATAACCCATATGTGTGGTCAAGCGCCTTTACCTTGGCTATTGTGGCCAGCCTGGAAACTTTATTAGGTATAGAAGCGGTTGACAAATTGGACCCCTATAAAAGAGTAACACCACCCAATAGGGAATTAATAGCACAGGGTATTGGCAATATAACTTCAGGATTAATTGGTGGTTTGCCCTTAACCTCTGTTATTGTTAGGAGTTCTGCTAATGTGGCTTCGGGGGCAAAAACAAAAATGAGTGCCGTATACCATGGTATATTGTTACTTGTTTGTGTTGCCCTTATTCCGTTATGGCTTAATAAAATACCGTTAAGTGCTTTAGCGGCAATATTGATTTTTACCGGCTATAAGCTTGCCAAGGTTTCATTGTTCAAAGACTTTTTTAAAAAAGGATGGGACCAATTCATTCCATTTTGTGTAACCATTGCAGCTATTTTACTTACCGATCTTTTAATTGGTATTGGTATCGGAATTATTGTTGGCTTATTTTTTCTGATTCGTAGTAATTTTAAGAGCAGTGTTTTGGTAGTGAACGATAAAAATCATTTCCTGATAAGATTGCGGAAAGATGTTTCTTTTTTAAATAAACCCATCATTAAACTTAAACTGGAAAAAGTGCCAGAAAATGCTTTTGTTATAATAGATGCCACCAGAGCAGATTTTATTGATAAAGATGTAATTGAAGAGATCAATAACTTTCTTTGCCATGCGCATCTTAAAAAGATAAAAGTGGAAATTAAAAAGAGCCTTAATAAACAAATGCATAACTTACTCGTTACCCAATAAAAAAATATTTATGAAACAATACGAAAAACTACTATTAGAAAATAAAGCCTGGGCAAAAGAGCAAACGGAAGAAGACCCGGAGTTTTTTTTACGATTATCCAAACTTCAAAAACCGGAATTTTTATGGATAGGTTGCAGTGATAGCAGGGTACCTGCAGATAAAATTACCGGAACAAGGCCGGGAGAGATTTTTGTGCACAGGAATATTGCCAACATGGTAGTACATACCGATGTAAACCTATTGGCAGTGTTAGATTATGCCGTTAATTACCTGCAGGTAAAACATGTAATTGTTTGCGGGCATTATGGTTGTGGCGGTGTAAAAGCATCTATGTCAAAAACAGACTTTAAGCCTGTGCTGAATATGTGGCTGCGTAATATTAAAGATGTATATCATTTGTACCGGGAAGAATTAGACAAGATAGAAGATGAAGAGAGCAGAACAGACAGGCTGGTAGAATTAAATGTAAAAGAACAGGTACTGCATCTTGCCCAAACATCTATTATTCAGCGTGCATGGAAAGACAACAATTACCCACACCTGCATGGTTGGGTATATGGGTTAAAAGACGGCATTATTAAACCCATTTTTGAGATGGAAGCCGGTACACATATTGATCCATTATATGAGTACGAGAACCTGTAAACGAATTTTATTGCTGCTTCGCTTTAAAATTCGCAATGAAGTTTTTACTAAAATCACTAAGAATGAGCCTGCCGCTAATGGCGGCTCTTTCTTTTAATAAAGTATCCCAGTGTTCTGTTCCCTGCCAGAAAACTTTTTTCAATGCATACATGGCTTCACTGCTTGAATTGGCTAAAGTGCCGATGAGCTTATCGGCAGCTTTATTTAAATCGCTAACATCTTCAAAAACCTCTGTAAACAAACCATGCTGTTGCGCCCAATTTGCAGAGCGCCATGATGCAGCATCTATACTTAATTGCGAGAAAGCACTTAAGCCTAATTTTCTTTCTACAGCAGGGCCAACTACAAAAGGTCCTATGCCAACTGCAAGCTCACTTAATTTAATATCAGCCTTACTCAGAGCAAATACATAATCTGCTGCTGCTGCCAGTCCTACTCCGCCACCTACGCATTTGCCCTGTACTTTAGCAATAATCAATTTTTTAGCAGTTCGCATGGCATTAATAACTTCTGCAAAGCCACTGAAAAAATAAATGCCTTCTTCTTCGCTGTTGATAGAAGAAAGTTCATTGAACGATGCCCCGCTACAAAAAACTTTTTCTCCTTTCGATTGCAACACCATGAGTTTAACAACATCGTTTGCATCTGCTTCTCTAATAGTTGTTGCTAATTTCCTTAAAATATTACCGGGTAGGGAGTTGCTTTGTGGATGAAAGAACTCAATCACTGCAATATTGTTTTCAATAAAAAGGGAAACAAGCCCGTTTTCTTCAATCGTAGTCATAACTAACAAATGTTAGCAAATCTAAGCGAATAAGTTTTATGGCTGCAATAACTGAAAACAATCTTTTATAACAGAAACATTTAACACTTCTGGCGCTATTTTGGGCTCACCATCAATATGCAGGGGAGCATGTTTCAGATTCTTGATGTGAAGTGATGCAGTTTGAAAATAGATCACACTTTTTTTGGAGAAATTTTCAAAAAGTGTTTCCAGTTTATTGTTTCCTCTTATCTGCTTTAGCAGGGCAAAAGGGATTTTAGCCTTGCTCATTTTCTGAATGATCACTATATCTAATAAGCCGTCGTTTAAACTGGCCTGCGGGGCAATGGTTAAGTTGTTGCCAAACTGGTTGCTATTGGCAATGCTTATGGCAAAAGCATCTGTAAAGAAAGAAAAGCCTTCTATCTCCACCTCAAACTGGTAAGGATTGGCTTTAAAGAAATTTAAAATACTTTGTTGCGTATAAGTAAACAGCCCACGGGTTTCTTTTGCTGCAAAATTGTGTGCTACCTGTGCATCAAAGCCAACACCGCTAAGCATGCAGGAATACATGTTGTTGATGAGAAAAGCATCTACAGGCCGTGCCGATCCGGAAAAAATTATGGAGAGCGCTGCTTCCGGTTTTTTAGATATGCCGGCTGCATAGGCCAGCCCGTTACCCGATCCTAAAGGAATAATTCCAAAATGTACAGGAGTATATCGTAAGGCTTGTGTAACCTGGTTAACTGTTCCGTCTCCGCCAACAATCACTACATCTGTTATTTCGTTGTGTAAAATTTTATCTTTTACAAAATCGTAATTACCGGCGGCATTGGTGGGAAGTATTTCAAAAGGTATTTCTCTGGCTGCCGTTTCTTTTTCAATCAGTTTTTTTATACCGTCTTTCTTAGAGGTACCTGATATGGGATTAACCAGGTAGATAATTTTTCTTTTCATAATACAACCGCCTAACTCAGCCTTGCAAACATAGGCAAATAAAAAAGCCTTGCAAACAATACAAGGCTTTCTAATAAGTTAAAACCAAATTAAGCTGATTTTTTGGCTGCTTTTTTTGTAGTGGTTTTGTGTGGTCTGCTTTTTCCGAAAGAACCTTTAAAGCGTTTTCCTTTTGCTGTTTTTTTGTCGCCTCTACCCATGATAATTTATTTTGTAAATGTTTGATAAAGCACAAAAATAAAAAATCCCGCCAAAGTAGCGGGACTTTAATTAGGTTCACAAAGAATTAGAGTTTAGCACTTAATTCTTTACCAGCTTTAAAACGGGCAACTTTTTTAGCTTTAATTTTAATAGTAGCACCTGTTTGTGGATTACGGCCGGTACGGGCAGCACGCTTAGAAACAGAGAATGTACCAAAACCAACCAAAGTTACCTTACCGCCTCCTTTTAAAGTTTTAGTAACTGCTTCAATAAAAGAATCTAAAGCAGCATTAGCTTGTGTTTTAGTTACACCTGCATCATCAGCGATTTTCGCAATCAATTCAGCTTTGTTCATAGAAATTTTTTTAATGAGTTATTTAACTGTAACAAATGTAGAGGCTTTTACCAATCGGCAAAATATTTTTTATCATTTTTCTGAAATCGGTTTTCCCTGCAAAAGCCTTGCAGCCAAAGGGTTTGATAAAAAAGCAACGCATCAATGTTT
This sequence comes from Sphingobacteriia bacterium, assembly GCA_017304675.1. Classification (GTDB taxonomy): domain Bacteria; phylum Bacteroidota; class Bacteroidia; order Chitinophagales; family Chitinophagaceae; genus CW01. The sequence goes on along the minus strand of JAFKLS010000017.1, from coordinate 492,368 downwards.
TACAACAATAAACAGTAAAAACGCTGAAATGCAAGCCTGACAACAGTTTTGGAGTTTTTACATCTGAAAAGCCTTGCCTGTAAGGCTTTTAGAGGAATATAGTAAAGTTTGCCGAACTGGAAAATTAAGATAAAATCTATCCACACTCAATTCACAAACTCCATTAACGACCTGAAACCAATGGTTTGATGGCCCCATGTTTCCTGGGCATCCGCTCTTAAAACGCCTGCATATATTTCTATATAACGATTGTAATTGGCCTTGCTTTCTGCAAAATATTGTACGGCATAGGTAATGCCTTCCGTTTCGTCGGTATCTAGAACACGTACAAAATGAAACTTCGTAAAACAACCAGTGGCCATTACTTCGGGTATGTGTTTTTCCTGCATCCATTTCACCCAGTTGTGGTGAATTGTGTGCTGCACATGCGTGGTAACATTATAAATAATCATACAATTTTTTAAACAGATAGTTCAACATAAATGGGGCAATGATCGCTGTGTTTCACATCAGGGTAAATCCTGGCATCTTTTACTTTAGATTTAAGGGATTCGCTAACACTGATATAATCTATTCTCCAACCTTTGTTTTGCAGGCGAACGCTGGGAAAACGCTGGCTCCACCAGCTATACGCACCTGTTGCCGCGGGATTGATAAGGCGGAAAGTATCTGCAAAGCCATTACTTAAAAACTTATCCATCCAGGCTCTTTCTTCGGGCAAAAAGCCGGAAGAATTCTTATTGCCTTTCGGATCGTGAATATCAATTTCTTTGTGAGCAATATTGTAATCGCCAGTAACAATGAGTTGTGAACGTGTTTGTTTTAATGTATTCAGGTACTCTAAAAATTCATCGAGCCACTGGTATTTATAAGTCTGGCGCTCATCTCCACTGGTACCACTTGGAAAATAAGCATTAACCAAAGTGATTTTTCCAAAATCCAAACGAATCACTCTTCCTTCAAAATCGCTTTGCTCAATTTTACTGCCATATTCTATATAATCGGGTTTTATCTTGGTAAATACGGCTACACCGCTATACCCCTTTTTTTGGGCGGAGAACCAATATGTTTCAAACCCCAATGCTTCTATGGCATTATAATCTGTATCTTCTTTTGTGGCTTTGGTTTCCTGTATGCAAATAATATCTGCAGGGTCTGTTTTCAACCAATCTATAAATCCTTTTTTAATGGCTGCCCTGATGCCGTTGGTATTGTATGAAATAACACGCATGGAATTTTTTGATTAGAGGATTAAAATTATTGAATTTTTTTACCCGTAGGAATGGTAAAACCAAGGCTCAGAATTAACTCATAAGTACCAAAAGCCTGCCTTGCTGTTCCCTGATAAATACCCAGGCCGCTGTAACGGGCATAATCTATTTTATTAGAAAACTCAAGATATGCATACTTATAAAAAGTGGCTCTCAGGGCTGCTTCAACTCCCATATTCCATCCGCCTATTTGAAAATGAGGATCGTTCTTAACACCGAACAACATGTTCTCTACATGCGGAACCAGCGGGCCAATACCTGCTTTGCCAAACCCATCCAACTTAAAATTCCTGCTGTCTGATTCATAAAACTTCCATCTTTTTACAAGGTTGAACAATAGGAAATTAGCGCCATTGTTGAGGTAATAAAAAAAACCGTTGGGTTCGTTAAAGGCAATGGTAGAATCTACTTTCCGGTTGTTTAATGTTCCGCCAATATGTACGCCCTGGTCCTGAATAATGTATTTGGTATGATCGAAGTTGATCTCGAAGAAAAGGTCTTTTTTCCTGTTGATAAGAAACCCCAGCCGGTAATTGTATTGAGGGATAGATAACGGTTTGTTAAAGATACCATCATCCCAACCCGGGTGGTCTTTGCCGGTAACACCATACATGGTATAATCGTTGCCAAGTGAACCTTGTTTAATATGCACATTGCTTTTGGTATACCATTCTTTGTTATAACCCCACGAAAAATAAATTTCTCCTTTTCTGGTGGTAAGTTTCTTTTCTTTTTCCTGAGCAGTTGCCTGAATAAATAAACCTGCCAGAATAATAAGTACGCTAAATCTTTTCATTGCCAAATTTGTTTAAAGTTGCAAAAGTATTGCACTAATTTCATTTGCTGAACAAAGTAAAAAATGGTTTACCTACTGTAGAGAACTTGTATGAATAATTTTCTTAAGATCATTCCCGCTAAAAAGCACAAATACCTGGAAGGGCCGAGGCCCCGTTTACACGAGTTACAATTTGCATTTAAAGTGTTTAAACAGTTTATTCATGGTTTCAGGCACCTGCATTTTATAGGGCCCAGTGTAACCGTATTCGGGAGTGCGAGGTTTAAAGAAGATCATATATATTATAAGGCGGCCAGAGAATTCGGTAAACGTATTGCATCGCTGGGTTTTACCACTATTACCGGTGGTGGCCCGGGTGTTATGGAAGCGGCCAACCGTGGTGCCTATGAAAATAAGGGCTATTCTGTAGGGTGCAATATTAAACTGCCTTTTGAACAAAAGCCCAATCCGTATGTACATAAAAGCATTACGTTCGAGCATTTTTTTACCAGAAAGGTTTTATTAGTAAAATACTCTTATGCATTTGTTATTATGCCCGGCGGATTTGGAACAATGGATGAATTTTTTGAGATCGTTACACTGGTGCAAACCAAAACTGTTGAGAACTTCCCTATTATTTTATTCGGGAAAGATTTTTTTAAACCCCTGATTGCTTATATGGAAGAAATGGCCAATGCCGGTACTATTGCCAGGGAAGATATTCATTTGGTAATACTTACAGATGATATTGATGAAGCGATGCGGCATATTCAATCGGCCGTACAAAAGAGATTCGGCATCAAGCCGCGAAAAAAATTATGGTGGTTAATGGAGAAAGGATAATTATTGTTAAGTTTTTAAATGGCTTTATTTGCATGTAGCTTTGTTGTAACTTTCTTATTAAAGCAAGCAGCCATCCAATGAAATTAAGTATACCTCGTAGTGTAAAAAAAGGTTTTAAAGTATCCGGAATTGTTTTTGCAGGCATATTGGCATTAATGTTTCTATTGCCCATTCTGTTCCCCGGGTTTGTTTCAGAAAAAATAAAATCATGGGCAAAAAGTGCTGTTGTTACGGATCTTAATTTTTCTAAAACCCGGCTGTCATTCTTTAAACATTTCCCATCGCTCACATTAACCTTATACGATTGTACTTTAAAAGGCTCCGATCCTTTTCCGAAAGAAGACCTTATTAATGCAGAAGAGATCTCTTTTGGTATTAACCTGGCCAGTATTTTTTCAAATAAAATAAAAATTGATGAGATATACCTCAACAAAAGCAATATTAACGTACTGGTAAATGCAAAGGGGCAGGCCAACTACAATGTTTACAAATCAGATACGGCAACAGTAAAAAATACCAACGATTCCAGCACTACAGCGCTGAAAATTGAACATATACAAATTGATAAGAGCAATATACTTTATAACGACCAGTCCATCCCTATCAATATCAATGCAAAGGGAGTAAATTATCTGGGCAAAGGAGATCTTAGCAAAGCCATTTTCGATCTTGCCTCATCTATTAAAATCGATTCTTTTGATCTGGATTATGGCGGCTCGCATTATATAGGCTCTAAAAAACTAAAAGCAAAACTTATTACCAAGATCAATACGCATTCACTCGCATTTGTATTCGAAAAGAATGAAGTGGTATTGAACAGCCTGCCTTTTGAGTTTAATGGAAAATTTGAATTTTTAAAAGATGGTTATTCTATGGATTTTAAAATGAAAACCACTAATGCAGACCTTTATGATGTATTGGGGGCTTTGCCTCCGGAGTATACGCCCTGGTTTGATAAGATTGATGCAGACGGCAGTACGGATATTAAAGCAACACTAAAAGGCGATTACCTGGCAGCTAAAAATAAAATGCCGGATTTTGATCTTACCATGGACATTGTCAACGGGTCGCTCAATTATAATAAAGCACCTGTGCCCATTACCAACCTGCTCTTAAAATCTTCTTTTAAATTACCTAACCTTACGCCAGACAGCCTGGTATTTACTATAGATACATTGCATTTTAATCAGGCCAAAAGTTATGCTGACCTTTCTTTTAAACTGAAAGGATTGAGCCGGATGTTTATTAATACCAGGGCCAAAGCAGATCTCGACATAGAAAAACTGGCAGAATCTGCAGGCATTAAAGGCATTACTTTAAAAGGGGATTATAAACTGAACGCAACCGTGAATGGAGTATATGCCACCAGAGTGATTGCCAAAAAAAATGCAAGAGAGAAAATTACATACGATACAGTAGTGAGCAGCATACCGCATTTTAATTTTCACTCACAGTTACAGAAAGGGTTTTTTAAATACCGGCATTTGCCGGAAGCCATTGAAAATATTAGCGCAACCATTGATGCTTCCTGTGCAGATAGCAACTATCACCATGCTTTATTAATCGTAAACGATATTAACGCAAAAGCGGTAACCAGTTTTGTAAAAGGATATATTAAACTGGGAGGAACTGCCAACAATACTGTTGATGCCGGTTTAAATGCTGAGTTGCATTTAAACGATCTGCAAAAAGTATATCCTTTAGATAGTATTGCATTAAAAGGAAACCTTTTGGTTAACCTTCTTGCCAAGGGCAATTACAACCCGGCTAAAAAAATGTTTCCTGTAACAGTTATTGGATTAAAAATGAATGATGGTAGTATTCAAACTAAATACTATCCGCATCCTATAGAAAAAATTACAATAGATGCGTCTGTAAATTCTGCAAAAGGTTCGTTGAAAGATCTTTCCCTAAACATTAAACCTGTTTCTTTCTTGTTCGAAGGTCAGCCATTCTTTATACAGGCCGGCTTGAACGATTTTAGTAATATTCATTACGATATTAAAAGCAATGGCATACTGGATATTGGTAAAATATACAAAGTGTTTTCAAGAAAAGGGCTTGATGTTAGCGGGTACATTAAAACAAACCTTGCTTTGCGCGGCACACAAAATGATGCTATGGCCAAACGAATAGATAAATTGTTTAATGCCGGCATTATGGAAATGAAAAATATAAAGGTGAATACAGAATATTTTCCGCAACCCTTTTATATACAATCAGGCAGTTTAAAATTTGAGCAGGATAAAATATGGCTGCAGGATGTAAAAAGCAGGTATGGTGCATCTGATCTTACCATGAATGGTTATATAGCCAATGTGGTGAATTATGCATTGCAGGATAAAGCCCCGCTGGAAGGCAATTTTAACCTTGCTTCGGAATATATTAATGTAAACGAGTTCCTGGCCTTTGCGGGTGATACGGGTAAATCTGCTACTACGGCCAGCGGTGTTTTTATGGTTCCTAAAAACCTGAACATAACCGTTAATGCTGCTGCAAAAAAAGTACAGTATGGAGATATTATGCTGCAAAACTTTAAAGGCCAGATGTTAATAGATACAGGCACTGTTGCACTTAATCAAACAGGGTTTGATATGATTGGCGCCAATGCCAGCATGAATGCAAAATATGCGAGTATAAATGCAAGGAAAGCATTGTTTGAATTTGATATTAAAGCAAAAGATTTCAATATTAAAAGAGCGTATAAAGAAATAAAACTGTTTCATGATATGGCCAGTGCTGCGGCCTATTGTGAAGGCATCGTTTCTTTAGACTATTCAATTAAAGGCCGGCTGAATGAGAACATGTACCCGGTAATGCCATCTTTAAGCGGTGGCGGAAACCTAACCCTGGGCAAGGTAAAAGTAAAAGGCTTTAAATTATTCTCGGCTGTAAGCAAAGCAACAGGAAAGGATAGTCTAAACAATCCAGACCTTTCTGCGGTGACTATAAAATCTACTATCGCCAATAACATTCTTACTATTGAAAAAACCAAAATGCGTGTGTTTGGCTTTAGGCCCAGGTTGGAAGGACAGGTAAGTTTAGATGGGAAACTGAACCTGAAAGGAAGAGTTGGCTTACCGCCACTGGGTATTTTTGGTATTCCTTTCTCTGTTACCGGCACACAAAGTAATCCCCAGGTAAAGCTTAAAAGAGGAGGTGATGGTAAATTGGAAGAAACGGATGATAAGGAAGACAATTAAATAATGTTAACGGCCAGGCATGTATTAACAAAAAGAATATGCATTACATTACTTGCATAGTTCTTGTTTTATGTGTTTCTTTACTTCACTGATACTTGTTCCAACAATCCTGCAATGGCTGATAGTGTTTACAAATTACTGGCCTGAAAAACCTAGTACAACGAGAGCCTGCCTGTGAAAGGAAAGAACATAAATTAACCACCCCCATCATTTTATGAGAACTCTTGTTGTTCTTCTTGCAATGCTGTGCTGCAGCTATACCTCTCGCTCACAGGGAAATCCTGTTAACTGGGAGTTTTATTCTACCAAAATAAAAGATACCGTTTACCAGTTGCATATGGTTGCCAGAATGAGCCCTTCCTGGTATCTATACTCTTTGTATAACGAAACGAATTTTCCTTTTAAAACTGTTATAACCTTTAAACCGAACAATGATATAATAATTGCTGAAGAAGAAGTTAAAGAAAAAGGAGTACTGCAAACTATTCTGGAAAAAAGTACCAGCCTTACGGCAAAGTATTATGAACATAAAGTGGAGTTTACAAAACTGGTATATATTAGAATGAACAGGGAAACTGTTTTAACAGGCAAAATAGATTATGGTATATGTAACCAATCTTCTTCCGGGCAAACGGAACGCAAGCGTTTAACAGAATATGCTTTTTTCGCCTTTCACAAAAAATACAAATAACAGTATATCTGTTTTAGTGAACCTGGTAAAGAAAGCAACGTTGCTTTCTTTACGGGTATATGCAATCTTTTCTTAAACAAATAAGGCTAAAGAATTAGGGAACAAAATATTGTTTTCTAAGTGAACATGTTGGTGCAGGTCTTCTTCAAATTCTTTCAACTCTCCCAAAACAACTTTAAATGTGGTACAGGCATTTTCCGGTATTTCATAATTATTGGTAAGAGTTCTTATCTTATACATTAACTCTCCTGCTTCGTCATGCTCTGCTTCCATAACATGAATAGGGTTTTTAATGGAAGCAATGTTGCCAGATATTGGCTCACTATTTAATTCTTTTATTCTTGGAAACAATATAACCTCTTCTTTATGCAGGTGCATTAGCATATCCTGTTCTAAGTGTTTAAACAACTCCCATACTTTAAGCATGTATGGAAACCTCTCACCATGTTTTACAGCAACTTTTTGCAGGTGCATGTTGATTGTTGGCATAGACTGTTTTACATAAAAGTGATGGCGGATAAGAATATAACTTATTAATTGTTCGTTGGTCATTTCCGCAAAGGGAATGTGTTTGGGCTGTTCGGAGAGTTGATTTAATAAATCATTAATAACATCTCCCTGCACAATATTTTTTTCAGCACAGGCTTCTGCCAGGCTTCTTTTTCCTTTACAACAAAAATCTAAACTGTATTTTTCAAATACTGTTGCAGCCCGATGATTGTTGGTAACAATGGCGGCTAATGTTTGACCGGTTAAACTATTCATGATGTTTTTGTTTCCTCAAAATTGCAAAGACAAATATGCATGGGTTATGATTGGGAGCATACTTTAGCCGAATTTCCTGAAAGCGATAAATTGATCAACACCAGCCCAATAAACATAACAATTGCAACACAGAGCAAAGCAATATTTAGATTAGGGATAAAAATATAATATATGTCTGCCAGGCCTTGTATCATTAAAATGAATTCATTCAAAATAACTCCTATCGTTAAAATAAAAATGCCTGCTCTTAACCTCCGGCGTGTATGTAGCATGAAAAAAACACTGCAATAAGCAACAATGAAAATGCTGATTGCTCCTAAAAATACAAGATGCAGGTAGCCAATAACAATTGGCCTGAAACCAAAAGCCAAAGTACTTAGAGAGGGAGCCAGTGAACCTAATTGTAATAAAAATTTTATTGTTGCCGCAGTGCCGCTGAGCAATAACAACATACGCGAAATGCTGGAAATGGAATTAAAGAATATTTTTTGATGGGTAATTGTTTTGAGAAAAAAACACCAACCGATTAATTGCACAAATGCCGAAATAAGTATAAGCAAATGTATCAGCCACGGTAATTTTAACCAAAGTGCCGATAAGAAAAAGGATGGGATACATGAAACAAACAGCATCCAAAAAGCAGTACGTAGCTTTTTGAAGTTTTGTAAATATTGTTCAATTGCGCCGGCCAGTAAACCCATACATGCAAATAAAAACCACCCGTTATATTGAAAATGCAGAAAAAAATAAACGGAGAGCAGAGAAAATTCCTGGTGTACAATTTTATTGGCCATTATAAACGCCAGGCTAAATGCACCTAAAGAAGACAAGGTATTGAAAAATATTGCGGCTTTTATAAACAGGTATGATGGCCTGACAACAGCCTGCTGCTTAATATCTTTCAGAACATACAATGCAAACAGATAAGAAATAAGAATAGAGATGATTGAGAAAATAATGGAAAATAAGCCATAGCCCTGTATGATGAATGTTATAAGCATACCGGTAGCTGTAAAAAAATTTATCCATAATAGCCTTTCGTACTTTTTAGGAAACTCCTTGTTTGCAGTAAGGTGTTTTACTATTAGAAACATTAATATTTGTGAAACCCAACCTGAAAAAGCAAAATGAGAATGGCCGTGCAATAAATTTTTCTGATGAACAAAAGGTAATGAAAAAGCAATCTTATAGCGGAGGATTACACCAATAAAAGCAGTTAAAAGAAAATTAAACAAAGGAATCCGCACCCATTTATTGGTAGAATAGAACATTTCTTTTTTAACAAAAGAACAAAACAGGAAATACAAGGGGTATGATTATAATCACAACAATAACAATTAACTAAACAGGTATACTTTACCGTGTTTAATTTTTATAAGACCTTTGTGGTGCATTTGGCGCATGGTACGAATAACGGTTTCTACTCTTAAGCCGGTCATTCCGGCTATCTGTTGTCTTGTTAATTTAAGCTGCTGGCATTTGGGGCAAATATGCTGGTTCTTCTCTTTAAAGTTTTGCAGCAAATAAGAAATGGTGTGTTCAGGATTGTTAAGAGCAATAGCTTTTAATATGGAAAACCTATTTCTTACCATGCCTGCCAGGTGCGTAGAAAATTTAACATGTATTTCCGGGTGTTCTTTCAGCATTTGTAAGAATGTAGATTGGTGAAGCCTTAATAACAGCGAGTCTGTATTGGTAATGGCAGTTGCTGCATAAGGTTCATTGTCAAACAATGGCAATATGCCGAAAGGCTCATTGGGTTGCACCATTATCTGTATAAATTCTTTACCTGACTCATCAATGTTTACCCAGCGAATGCTTCCTTCTATTAGCTGATAGTAAAAATTACAGGGATTGCCTTCCTGAAAAATTATTTCTTCTGCACTTGCAGGTTTATAAACAGCACCCCAGGCCAATAAAATCTCAATATCAATCATACATGTATAACTTAATAAACTATGCAGCATCAAAACAAAAAATGTTTGTTTGTAGTGAAGCTGATTTTTGTCTTTTTAAAATATGATTTTTGTCATGTATATATAAAAACGGTGCCTGCTCTTGTGTTTTAAATTAAACATTTTTCTTGATTATGATTGCACGCATAAAGCATCTTTTTTTTCATTTCTAATCTTGCTCCTTAAAAATATTTCAAATGAAAAAAGCATTCTTTCTGCTACCGGTTTCTGCCTTTTTGTTGTTAATAGCATGTGGCGGCGGAGCAACTTCAAACCCTTCGGGAACAGATAACGCACAATCTAAGGAGGCTGCTTCTGCAAGCGGTAACCCTTCTTATGATCCCAATAGAGGGGAAGGTAAGTTTAAGAACGTAGAAATACCTGCAGGGTTAGATGGTGCCAAAGCAACAGCAGGAGAAAAAGTATACAATGTAAAATGCAGTAGCTGCCATAAACTCACCGATGAAAAATTAGTTGGGCCCGGTTGGAAAGGTGTTACTTCCCGCCATACAGCAGACTGGATCATGAATTTTGCTACCAATACAGATGCCATGCTTGATAAAGATCCAAAAGCACAGGCCATGCTTGAAATCTGTTTGGTAAGAATGCCTAATCAGAACCTGAGCGATGAAGATGCAAGAAACATTTATGAATACATGCGTAAAAACGATGGCATTAAATAACCTTATCTCCTTTAACTAATAACAGTGTATATGAAAAAAAAATATTTTGTAGTAATTACGATTGCGTTTGTTGCAGGGCTTTATTCCTGTAAACCAAAATCTGCTGGTAATGTTGTTAGTGCAGATGCTGCACAAAAAGCATACGTACCCCCTGGTAAGTACGATGAGTTTTACAATTTTGTTTCCGGTGGTTTTAGTGGTCAGGTAAGTGTATACGGATTACCAAGCGGCAGGCTGTTAAGAGTGATTCCTGTTTTTTCTCTTGATCCGGAAAAAGGATATGGTTATTCTGAAGAAACAAAACCAATGCTCAATACTTCTCATGGCTTTATTCCCTGGGATGATGAGCACCATCTGGATCTGTCTCAAACCAATGGAGAAATAGATGGGCGCTGGGTTTTTGCAAACGCAAACAACACGCCACGTGTAGCACGGATAGATCTTAAAACCTTTCGAACAACAGAAATAATAGAAATACCCAACAGCGCTGGTAACCATAGCTCCCCTTTCATCACAGAAAATACAGAATATGTGGTGGCCGGTACAAGATTTAGTGTACCACCGGATGATGTTAATGGAGATGTACCCATTAATACGTACAAGAAAAACTTTAAAGGAACCATAAGCTTTATTAGTGTAGGAAAAGAAGATGGCAAGATGGATATTGCTTTTCAATTACAATGCCCTGCTGTTAATTTTGATCTAAGCCATGCTGGAAAAGGAAAATCTCACGGATGGTTCTTTTTTTCCTGTTACAACACAGAGCAGGCTAATACATTATTGGAAGTGAATGCTTCGCAGCGCGATAAAGATTTCATAATGGCGGTTAACTGGAAAAAAGCGGAAGAATACCTGAAAGCCGGTAAAGGAAGAAAGCAAAGCGTGAAATATGCCCACAATGTTTACAACGAAAAAACACATACAGCAAACTCTGAAATGAAAACAGAAGTGGTGGTATTGGATACAAAAGAACTAAAAGATATTTGTTATTTTATCCCCTGCCCCAAATCTCCGCATGGTTGCGATGTAGACCCTACAGGAGAGTACATTGTAGGAAGTGGGAAACTAGCTGCCCTCATCCCTGTATTCAGTTTCGATAAGATGCAGAAAGCCATTGCGGCAAAAGACTTTGCCGGAGAGTACGATGGTATTCCGGTAATAAAATATGAATCGGCTCTATATGGAGAAGTTCAAAAACCGGGTTTAGGGCCTTTGCATACAGAATTTGATGGGAAGGGGAACGCATACACTTCTTTCTTTGTTTCTTCTGAAGTAGTTAAATGGAATATTAAAGATTTAAAAGTTGTAGATAGGGCACCTACTTATTACTCTGTGGGCCACTTATGTGTTCCCGGCGGCGATACTAAAAAACCAAACGCTAAATATGTAATCGCTTATAACAAAATAACGAAAGATCGTTATTTACCAACTGGCCCTGAATTATCGCAAAGTGCACAGCTGTACGATATTAGCGGAGAGAAGATGCAATTGATACTGGATTTTCCTACCATTGGCGAACCACACTATGCCCAAGCTGTTTCTGCAGACCTGATTAAAAACAATTCACTTAAATTTTATAACATAGAAGAGAATGTACACCATTTTATTACGAAAGGAGAAGGCCAGTCGAAAGTTGTTAGGGAAGGTAATAAAGTGCATGTGTATATGACAGCCATTCGCTCTCACTTTACACCAGACAATATTGAAGGTGTAAGGGTTGGAGATGAAGTGTATTTCCATATTACCAATATTGAGCAGGACTGGGATCTGCCTCATGGCTTTGCCATTAAAGGTGCTTCCAATGCAGAACTTTTAATTATGCCTGGTGAAACGCAAACCTTAAAATGGGTTCCTGAAAAAGCGGGTATATTCCCAATGTACTGTACAGATTTCTGTAGTGCTTTGCACCAGGAAATGCAGGGCTATATCCGTGTTTCGGTAGCTGGCAGTAACATTCCGCTACTCTTTAACACAGGAAAAAATTTGCCGAAAGCAGATAGCACAAACGGTAAATAAATTTTTAAGATAATGAGGGCTGCAAAAAGCCCTCATTTCAATTCTTTATTATGAAAAGCAATAAATTAAAGAGCGTTAACAGGGTTGTCATTTTGTTATCGGGAATTGCTCTTATTGCAGTTTTGTTTACACCAATCTGGAAAATACAGTTAGATGCCCCACAATATCCTGAAGGGCTGGAGTTGAATATTTATGCCAGCAAATTAGGCGGTAATGTTGATATCATAAATGGATTGAACCATTATATTGGAATGAGAACATTGCATAAAGAAGACTTTACAGAGCTTGTAGTGTTGCCTTACATTGTTGTATGCTATGCTCTGCTGTTTATTATTGTTGGAATCAGAAATAATAAAAAAATGTTCAGGCTTTCGTTCTTTTTGTTTGTTGCATTCGGAGTTATTGCTATGATAGATTTCTGGAGATGGGAATACGATTACGGGCATCATTTAAATCCTGATGCTGCAATAAAAGTTCCCGGTATGGCATACCAGCCTCCGCTGATTGGCTTTAAACAACTATTGAACTTTGGGGCGTATTCTATTCCTGATATTGGTGGCTGGGTATTTATTGGTGTTGGTATTATATTGTTTTTAGTATTGCTCAGGGAGTTTCCATTCATCCGGAAAACAAAACTAAAAACTCCTCTTGCAGTTGTTGTACTGTTTTTTGCAACGATGTTTTTTTCTTCTTGTACTGTAAACCCTGAGCCCATTGTTGCCGGAAAAGACCAATGCTTTTATTGTAAGATGACGGTAACAGATTTAAAATTCGGCTCAGAAATCATTACCAAAAAAGGCAGGATTTTAAAGTTTGATGATATGCATTGTTTACTGGAATATATCAAATCCAATCCGGCAGAAATTACCCAAACGAAAGATATTTATGTAACAGACTTCCTTTCCAATGAGCATCAATTTATTAATATTAAAAATGCTTTTTTACTTAGATCGGGCGAATTATTTAAAAGCCCAATGAGTGGAAATATAGCAGCCTTCACTAAGAAAGAAGAAGCGGGAAAATTGGAACTGTATAAAAATGTAACCGCATTGGCGTGGAACGACTTATTGAAATGAATATGCATTTAACCATATTGCTTTTACTGTTCTTTTCAGTAAATACTGCAAATGCCAATATCATTCGTGTCGGTAAAAAAAATATTGCAACCATTACAGAAGCAATTGCTATTGCAAAACGTTACGATACCATTTTTGTTGAAAAAGGCATATATAAAGAACATAATCTGGTGATTGATAAACCTGTTTATTTAATGGGGCTGGATAAACCTTTGTTGGATGGCGAAAGTAAATACGAGATTATTTCCGTTAAAGCAGACAGTGTAACCGTTGATGGGTTCAGGTTGCAGCATTCCGCCATTTCAAGTATAGTAGATTATGCAGGGATAAAGATTTACAACAAACATAAGGTTACCATCATCAACAATATTTTGGAAGACACTTTTTTTGGTGTTTATGTGCAATATGGAATTGATTGTGTTATTAAAAACAATACGCTGGTCGCACACCAGAAAGAAGAGCAGCAGAGCGGCAATGGCATTCATTGTTGGAAAAGCGATAGCATACAGATTATAAACAATACGGTAAGCGGGCACAGAGACGGCATTTATTTTGAATTTGTTACCCACTCCTTAATATGGCGAAACTTTTCGCATGAAAACCTTCGCTATGGTTTGCACTTTATGTTTTCTAATGATGATACTTATATTACCAACACGTTTGAAGGCAACGGCTCCGGAGTATCTGTAATGTTTTCTCATGGAGTAAAAATGTTCAACAATCTCTTTAGAAAAAACTGGGGTGATGGTGCTTATGGTATTTTATTCAAAGAAATTTCAGATAGTTACGGACAGGGAAACATTTTTGAAAATAACACAACCGGTGTATATATGGAAGGTGCCAGCAGAATTGATTTTCAAAAAAACACTTTCAAGCACAATGGGTGGGCTTTGAAGATACAGGCAAGTTGCATGGATATTAACCTGCATCACAATAATTTTATTGCTAACACTTTTGACGTGGCCACCAATGGCTCTTTAGTGTTGAATAACTTCAACGAAAATTATTGGGATAAATATGAAGGCTACGATTTGAATAAAGACAAGTTTGGAGATGTGCCTTACCATCCTGTGAGCATGTATTCTATGATCATAGAAAAAAATCCGACGGCGGTTTTGTTATTCAGAAGTTTCATCACCTCATTAATGGATAAAACCGAAAAAATAATGCCCGGATTAACACCTGAAAATTTAAAAGACAATCGTCCACTAATGAAACCGGTTTTATAATGATCTGCATAAAAAATATATCGAAGCAGTTTGGTAAGCTCATAGTGTTAAAAGAAGTTTCTGCTTCTTTTAATGCCTGCGAATGTATTGCATTGATAGGCCCCAACGGAAGCGGTAAAACAACTTTAATAAAATCTGTTTTAGGAATGGTTGTACCCGATTCAGGCACTATCTTTTTTAAAGGAATGAATATTAAAAACGATTGGATGTACAGGGCCAATATTGGTTATATGCCGCAGATAGGCCGCTATCCGGATAATATGACCATTGGACAAGTGATAGATATGATGAAAGATATTCGGCGCTCCATCGCAGCATTGGATGAAGACCTGTTCGAAGCATTCAATATGAAAAATTTATTGGGAAAAAGAATGCGAACACTATCAGGCGGCACAAGGCAGAAAGTAAGTGCATGCCTGGCTTTTTTGTTCAATCCTGAAGTATTGATATTAGATGAACCTACAGCGGGACTCGATCCTGTGTCATCTGAAATACTCAAACAAAAAATTGAAAAAGAAAAGCAAAAAGGAAAACTTGTTATCATCACTTCACACATCTTAAGCGAATTAGATGAACTTGCAACGGAAGTAGTGTATATGCAGGAAGGTGTATTGCGTTTTCATCAATCTGTTGAACAACTGCACGAAGAAACAGGAGAAAAAAAATTGGCGAAAGCCATTTCCAAAATCATGAACAATCCCTTGGAAGCATGAAGAAAATAATTAAATATGTAATTGCAGATATTCTTAGAAACAAAATTGTTTTGGCGTACACTTTATGCTTATTTGTTTTTTCTTTCAGTATTTTCAATTTAGAAGACAATACTTCAAAAGGGTTACTAGGGCTGTTAAACATAATACTCATTATTGTTCCGTTAATCAGTATCATTTTTTCAGCCATTTATGTGTACAACAGTGCAGAGTTTATTGAACTTTTGGTAAGTCAGCCTTTATTACGAAAACAGATCTGGATAAGCCTTTTTAGCGGGTTAACGGTTTCTCTGGTAGTTGCTTTTTTGTTAGGTGTAGCCATCCCGGTTTGTATTTATGAGCCTACTGCTGTTGGGCTAACTATTTTAATAGTAGGGGTTTTGCTTACAATTATTTTTATTGCCATTGCCATGCTGGCAACACTGCTTACAAGAGATAAGGCTAAAGGAATAGGTATTGTTATCTTGTTGTGGTTGTGTTTTTCTTTGTTGTTTGATGGGCTGGTTTTATTTCTTGAATTTCAGTTTGCAGATTATCCGATGGAAAAAATAATGATCGGCATAAGTATGTTAAACCCAATTGACCTGGGGAGGATTTTGGTATTGTTAAAAATGGATGTATCTGCATTAATGGGATATACCGGAGCTGTTTTTAAAAATTTTTTCGGTACGTCGTGGGGCTTTGCCTCTTCTATACTGGTAATGCTTATTTGGATCTTTGTACCAGTAGTAATTTCAATTGTACGGTTCAATAAAAAAGATATGTAATATTATGAAAAGGCATGAAGCTTTGATCCCTTTTTCTCGGGAACATCATGATGCACTGATCTTATCAAGATTAATCCAGAAAGGAGCGCCTGTTTATAGAGGGCTTCCTACCCGTATAAAAGAGAAAGCGGATTATGCACTGGAATTGTTTTCTGTAAAACTCAAGGAACACTTTACAGCCGAAGAAAAAATGCTGGCGCTGATTAATACAAGTGATAAAGAGTTGCTGCTCTTATTTAATGAAATAAGAGCTGAGCATGTATTGTTAGAGCACCAGTTTATTTCCCTGCAAACTGCTCAGGCGCTTGAAGAAAAACTGGATAAACTGGGCAGAGACTTAGAGCAGCATATCAGGAAAGAAGAAAGGGTATTGTTTGAGCTGATACAGGAGCGATGCAGCGAAGATGTTTTGGAAAAAATAAAAATGATTATTCATTAATCTAAAAAAGTGATTATGAAAAAAGATATTTCCAACAGAAGGGATATTGAATTACTGGTAACAGCTTTTTACATAAAAGTGAAGGCGGATGAGGTACTTAAAAACTATTTTAAGAAAGTAGATTGGGATAATCATCTCCAAATAATGTTTAATTTCTGGGAGAATGCTATTTTTTACACAGGAACATATTCCGGTAATCCTATGGAAGCTCATAGGCATGTACATATGATGATGCCGCTTTCTGAGGAAGGGTTTGCACGATGGCTTTTCTTATTTAATGAGGCGGTGAATGAAAGATATGAAGGGGAAAAAGCAGAACTAATTAAACAAAGAGCCTATAGTATTGCTACGGTAATGCAAATAAAAATATTGCAGACAACTACGGAGTAATGGGAAGAATGCTTTGTAATGAATTTATTTTAGTAAAGAAAATATATATTTCATTGACCTCTGCATAAACAAAAAACGCCCTGATTACATATCAGAGCGGTTTTTTCGTAGTCCCGACAAGAATCGAACTTGTATCTAAAGTTTAGGAAACTTCTATTCTATCCATTGAACTACGGGACCATTATTTTTCTTGTAACAAACTTTTCTTTTCAGCTATATTTTCCTGTTTTCAAAGGTAAAATAAAAGCGGTCTACGAAAAGGAGTTGCGAAATTAGTGGATTCAGTTTTATTGTTTCACCGATTTTTTTAAATATTGAAACAAATGCACACTATTTTTTGTCATTCTTTTCAAAGAATAGCTATTTTACAACGGCGATGCGGAAAACTAAATTTATTATAGCCTGTTTAACTGTATTAGCAATGATACAGCTAAAACTTAATGCCCAATGTCCTGCCAATATAGGGTTTGAGAATGGAGATTTTACCAATTGGGTTTGTTATGCCGGCCTTGTAGATGCACAGGGCATTATTAATGTACAGCCTACATTACCCATAGCGGGGCGGCATACCATTTTGCAGAACAGCTTTCCACAGCAAAAAGATCTGTACGGAGGGTTTCCTGTAAATTGTCCTAATGGCAGCAATTATTCCATAAAACTGGGAGATGAGAGTGCTCAAAAGCACGCAGAGAGAGTAAGCTACGAGTTCACCATCCCCGTTAATCAAAGTGTATTCAGCATTATTTATAATTATGCAGTAGTGTTCGAAAATCCTAATCACCAGGATTTTGAACAACCAAAGTTTACCGCCAATGTGTTTGATGTTTCTGCTGGCAAGTATATTAATTGCCCGTCTTTTTCTTTTGTGGCTTCGGGTAACCTGCCCGGGTTTCAGCAATCTTCTAAAGGGCAAAACGTATTTTATAAACCCTGGTCTCCCGTAAGTATAAAATTGGTAGGATATGCCGGTAAAACCATTAGGCTGGAATTTACAACCAATGCCTGCACTAAAGGAGGGCATTTTGGTTACGCCTATTTAGACGTAAACGAAAACTGTACTTCGCCTATAGAAGGAAACGTGTATTGTAACGGGGCAGAACAAATAACCTTAACAGCTCCTTTTGGCTTTAAGGAATATAAATGGTTCGATGCAGGATTTACAAATGTTATTGGAACCACCAACACACTTACACTTAAACCGCCACCACCGGCCGGAACTGTTTTTGCATTGGAACTGATTCCTTATGATGGATATGGATGTTTAGATACTGTATATACAACCATTACAGAATCTCCGGATGCTTTCCGTTTTGCCTTGCAGGATACGGCAATCAGCTGTGCAACATTTGGTGCAGATTTAACCAGGACCAAGTATATAACAGGATCAACACCCGGGCTTAAATTTTCCTATTTTCTAGATAATTTGGGGCTGAATTATATTCCTACCCCCAAAAATGTTACGAGCCAGGGGACCTATTATATAAAGGCTGAAAATGCAGCAGGCTGCAATGAAATAAAACCCATTAGTGTATTTATTAAGCCTGTTCCCAATTTATCGGCCAAAACAAATTCTGTGCTTGTATGTCTTCCTGATAAATTTGATCTTACAGATCTGAACCTGCTTAATGGCGCCAGCTCTGCATATCAATATAGTTACTGGAAAGATATTGATGCAACAAAGCCGGTTCCGTTACCTCAACAAATAGATGTTTCAGGCGTATACTATATATTGGCCAAAGATCCGGAAGGTTGCACGGCTACCATTAATATTGCTGCAACAATTGTTGCACCGTATATTTTTTCTGCTAATGATCAAACCTCCTGTGGCTTTGTAGATTTAACTGCTTCTAAAGTAACGAATACCAACCCCGGTGAATTTTTGTTTGAATATTACGAAGATGCGGCTACTACACAATTGGTAACCAATGCAAAAAGAATTCAATCGAGCGGAACATACTATATTAAAGGAAATGGTGTTAACGGTTGTAATGTTGTACATCCTGTTCAGGTAATTGTTAACCCTAACCCACTTTTACAGGCAACCAGTCCGCAGCCGGTAACTTTCCCGCAAACAGTAGATATTACCAAAACATTTATACCGGTTAACGGAGTACGTTATTCTTATTGGTACGATGCTGCATTAACCAGGCCGGTTATAATGCCTTATGCCGTAGATACAACCATAAAGTTGTATATAAAAGCAACCGATAATATTGGTTGTTTTACGGTAGATTCTGTGAAAGCAGTTGTGAAGGAACCTACTATTACTCCTCCCAATGCTTTTTCGCCCAATGGAGATGGTATTAATGATACATGGGAGATACAATATTTACAAACCCGCTTTGCCGATTGTACGATAGACGTGTTTAATCGTTATGGGCAGATAGTGTACCATTCCACCGGGTATGCCAAGCCATGGGATGGCAGCATGAAAAATCAGAAACTACCTTTCGGCACTTATTATTATGTAATTAAGCTAAATAAAACGGGTGATATTGTGTCGGGTAGTGTTTCCTTATTACCTTAGTAGTATGCGAAAAATATTTTTTCTTTTGCTGGCAACCTTCCTGTATCAAATTGCAGAAGCACAACCCCAACACACAAGAATTAATCATACGGCCTTGTTTGTAACTAACCTTCAGGCGAGCAAGCTTTTTTATCAAAACATTATAGGGTTAGATACCATTACCAACCCCTTTCACGATGGGAAACATGTTTGGTTAAAAACAGGACCGGGCATAGCCCTGCACCTTATAGAAGGAGCAAAGGAAAAAAAAGTATATTTCTGGGAACATCATACATGCTTCAGTGTGCCTTCCATAACAGATTTTACAGCGATACTTAAAAAGAACCATATTGATTGGCAGGATGCAAAGAGTATCCGTAATACAATAACCACCAGGGCAGACGGTGTTCACCAGCTATGGCTACAAGACCCAGACGGGTATTGGATAGAGATAAATGATGATAAATTTTAGAATCGCCAGCTACTGTTATAATAATGCCTTTATCTTTGCCGCCTTTAATTGGTGTGTATGAAGTTTTACAATCTTATTATTAAATACCGTTTTGCGCTTAGTTTATTATCAGTAGCCTTGGGCGCTGTTTTAAATATAACAGGCACAGGTTTCTGGCCTGCTTTTCCTTTATACTTTATTGGTGTAATAGGGCTGTTTACCCACTTTTTTATAGGGCCGCTTCGTTTAATACAAGAACCCATGGAAGCAGGAAATATTGAGGAGGTAGAAAAAATATTAAACAGTGTATGGTATCCTGGTCTGTTATATAAACCTATCCGCTCTACTTATTTTACCATTAAAGGCAACCTTGCTATGATGAAGCAGGACTTCGATTCTGCAGAAAAACATTTAAAGAAAAGTAGCGAACTGGGTGCGCCAATGCCTGAAGCAGAAGGCGCTAACAAGTTGCAATTGGGAATGATGGCCATGCAAAGAGGAGATCTGAAGCAAGGCGAAAGCTATATTCGAGCAGCTATTCGTGCCGGTATACCCGATAAGGAAAGCGAAGCTGTTGCCTACTTAAGCATGTGCCAGATTTTTATGAACAAAAGAGAATTTAGAGCAGCTAAAGATTTTTTTAGAAAAGCAAAAGCCTGTAAGCCTACAACAAAGCAGGTGGTAGACCAAATTAAAGAAATTGAAAAATATATTTCCAGAATTCCGGGGTAGTAAACTGTTTATTAGCTCAGTTGTTTTGTATTTTAGTGGCAGTATCAGAAATAACGTAACCTGTTGAAACAAATATTGCTTATACCTGTTAGTTTTTTATTTTTATTATCTACATTGATAATGCCTTATGCTAATTTTGATGATGTTCAATCCATCAAAACATTGTATTATCAGTCTTTAATGGATGATGGTAATATGAATGTGTTTGAATTTGTTGGAGAAAAACTCCTTACAGCAGGTTTAGATCCTTTTGAACAAGACGAAGAAACCGATTTTCCTTTAAAACATTCCGTTCCACCGGTTGGTGCAAATGCTTCTGTTCAGATAGAGTCAGGAGCTATATTTCATTTTCCAGTTACAGAAATAAATATTGCACAACCTCTTCCTGTAAAATTAGAAAAGTTTGTTTTCAATTCATTCTTTCACCCGCAAGAATTTCATCCGGGTATTTTTCATCCTCCGCTCAGTTAATTAACCATTCCAGTATTTAACTATCTTATCGGCATAGCCGATGGTAGGTTTTTATTCATGTAATCATATTATTATTATTTAAAATATTTATTTGAAATGAAAAAATTATTCATTTTATTAAGCTTCATATCAATAGCTTTTGTTACTACTGCACAAACAAAAATACCTGTAACGGTTGAAAATGCTTTTAAACAAAAATTCCCCAATGCACAGAATGTAAAATGGGCGAAAGAGAGCAAAACCGAATATGAGGCAGCGTTTACGATAAATGGCAAAAAAGCTTCTGCCAATTTTAATACAAAAGGAGAATGGGTTGAAACCGAAATGCAAATAGATGCAAGTGCTATACCTGCGGCCGCTGTTAATTTAATTAAAGAAAAGTATGCATTGGCTACAATAAAAGAAGTGTATAGTATTGAAAAAGCAGATGGTAAAAAAGAGTATGAAGTAGAAATAACGATCAATAAAAAATCGAAAGAACTGTTTTTTGATAAAGACTGGAAATTTATTAAATAATAATTCTGCTTCAGATGATAGAGCCTTATTGATTTACCGATAGGGCTCTATTCATTTTTTATTTACATTAATTGATTGCATATGGAATTAATACGAGAGGGGTAGCGGTACTATATTTTTTAATAATTTTTGTATGCTAAAAACACAACTGAATTATTAAATAGAAAGCAGTTTGTGACAAAAGTCATTGTACCGGCCTGTTTATTAGAATAGCTTGGTCTCGTACTTAAAAATTTTTGTTATGAAAAAAAATATGGGAACAGCCGACAAGGCAATAAGGGTTTTGGTAGCCATTCTTTTTGCCATGTTATTCTTAACAAAAACGTTAGAAGGAACGGCTGGCATAATTTTATTGGTATTAGCCATTGTTTTTTTGCTTACCTCTTTTATCAGTTTTTGCCCCTTGTATTTACCATTTGGCATTAATACCTGCAAAAAAGAAAAGAAATAGGTTATTTAGAAAGCAATGCTTCAATCTGCGGAGCAAAATGTGCATGTTCTAATACATGAATTTTTTTGGCCAGCGTTTCCGGCGTATCTGTAATATCTACATTGCATTTTGCCTGAAAAATGGGGGCACCCTCGTCGAAGTGCTCATTTACATAATGAATGGTAATACCGCTTTCTTTTTCTTTATGTGCAATTACAGCTTCGTGTACAAAATGTCCATACATGCCTTTGCCTCCGTACTTAGGCAGCAAGGCAGGGTGTATATTGATAATTTTTTGCGGATAGGCCTCTATAAGCTTTTGGGGCAGTTTCCATAAAAAGCCTGCCAGCACAATAAAATCTATTCCCCGCAATTTCAGCTCATCTACGTAAGCATTTCCCCTGAAAAATTGTTCTTTTTCTATTAATAATGCAGGAACGGAATGCTGCAAAGCAATATTCAAAACACCTGCATCTGGTTTATTGCAAACAACCAGGCTTATTTTAATAAAAGGATGATCCTTAAAATGATCAATTATTTTTTCTGCGTTTGTTCCTGTGCCCGATGCAAAAATGGCTAAATGCTGTACTTTTTTATCCTGCTTACTTTTAAGTGCAGGCCTGAAGAGCCGGTTATACATCCTGATTAAATAATTTTTGAAAAAAGAAAATTGCCCGAGCGGTATGCTAATGAGTAAAACACAAATTGGCCACAAAAAAGTGATGAGTATAACGTAGAGTACATAATACAAAAGGGTTTTATCAAGAGCAGTGAAGCTTAAAAGCTTTCTTCCACTATAACCGCATAGGCTGCCACCTAATGCAAAAGTGAGGAAGATGAGAATAAACTGCTTTTGATCAACTTTCCATTTTTGTTTTAAACTCGCCATGCCTCAAAAATGAATTATTTTTTGCGGATTTTTTTATTTAACAGCTTCTTCTTCTTTACGAACGATTTTGTTTACACTTATATGACACAGATCATCATTAATTTCAAACAATCGGCTAAAATGCAAGCCAGATAAGGCTAAAAAAATTTTCAGCATTATGCTTTTTTGTACGATTGGTATACTATTTTTGCAGCCGCGTATGGTTATTTTTCCACACAAGACCAATCTGTTTGTGAATATGGCATTTCTAAGAAATACACTTAAGATTTTCCTGACCGGAATCATTGTTTTTTTGAGCTTCTGTTTTAGTAATTCAGCCTCTGCGCAAGATGGTAAAGCACTCTTCTCTGCTAATTGTGCCTCCTGCCATGCTATTGATAAAAAACTAACCGGCCCTGCCCTGATGGGGGTAGAAGATCGTTGGCCCAACAAGGCTAACCTGCATGCATGGATAAGGAATAACCAGGCATTCCTGAAAACAGGCGATAAATATGCTAATGATTTGTACAACGAGTACAATAAAACAGCAATGAACCTGTTCCCTAATCTTACAGATGCAGAAATAGACGCTATTTTAAAATATATTAAAGATTGGAAACCGGCAGCAGCAGCTGTTCAGCCAGGTGCTAACGGTGCAACCGCAGATGATAAAGACAGTTCTTTGCTGTTTGGAATTTTAACCCTTGTGTTAGCTGTTGTAGCCTTTACCTTAATGCAGGTAAACAGCAATCTTAAAAAATTATCTGACGATAAAGAAGGGGTTCCTGCTCCTGAGCCGGTACCTTTCTGGAAAAACAAAGCCTACATTGCTTTTGTAACGGTTATCCTTTTCCTGGTGGGTGGCTATTATACTACAAAAGGCGCAATTGGCCTGGGTAGAAATAAAAATTACCAGCCAGAACAACCTATTTATTATTCCCATAAGGTACACGCCGGCATCAACCAAATCAATTGCCAGTATTGCCATATTGGTGTTTACCAGGGCAAACAGGCAACCATTCCTTCAGTGAATGTATGTATGAATTGCCATATGGCTATTAATGAGTATAAAGGAGAAAAAATTTATACTGAAGAAGGAAACGAAGTAAATGGTACGGCAGAAATTCAGAAATTATACAAAAAAGCACATTATACTCCCGGCCAGCCATGGGACGCTACACAGGCAGAGCCAATAGAATGGGTGCGCATTCATAACCTGCCAGATCACGTATATTTTAACCATGCCCAACACGTTAACGCTGGTAAAGTGCAGTGCCAAACCTGCCATGGGGAGATCACTAAAATGGATGAGGTAAAACAATTTACTGACTTAAGCATGGGCTGGTGTATTAATTGTCACAGAGAAACCAAAGTACAGTTTAAAGAAAATGGTTTTTATAGCATATACGAAAAATACCACGAAGACCTGAAGAACGGAAAGATCGACAGCACTAAAGGCATTACTGTTGAAAAAATAGGTGGTACTGAGTGTCAAAAATGTCATTATTAATTTAAGTAGAACATTGCCTCCGTTTGGCAATTAATCATCATACAATATGAGCGATAAAAAGTATTGGCAAAGTTTCGGGGAATTAAACAATTCAGAAGCTTATCAGCAATCTGTAAAGGATGAATTTAAAGAAGAACTCCCTTTCGAAAACGAAGGATTACTTTCTGCAAGTACACCTCGCAGAGACTTTTTGAAATATTTAGGTTTTAGCACTGCCGCAGCAACAATTGCCGCAAGTTGCGAAGTACCGGTAAAAAAAGCCATTCCTTTTGCCAATAAACCGGAAGATATTGTTCCGGGTATTTCCAATTATTATGCTACAACCTATGTAAACGGCGGCGAAGCTGTTAGCGTTGTTGCAAAAGTTCGCGATGGAAGGCCTATTAAAATTGAAGGAAACGATTTAAGCAATATCACTGGTGGCGGTACTTCTGCAAGAGTTCAGGCCTCTGTGCTGGATTTGTATGATACGGCCCGTTTGCGTTTTCCAACCATTGGTGTTGGAGAAGATGCCAAAGAAGTAACTTTTGAGGCATTTGATAAAGAAATAGCTGTAGCATTAGGTTCTAACCCTGTTACTATTTTAACCAGCTCAATAGTTTCTCCTTCTACAAAAGAAATCATCAACCAATTCATTGCTAAACATCCGGGCAGCAAGCATGTTGTGTACGATGCTGTTTCTTATTCCGGAATCTTATTGGCCAATGAAGCTACCTACGGAAAAAAAGCAATTCCTTCCTATAAATTCGATAATGCAAAAGTGATTGTAAGCTTAGGAGCAGATTTTTTAGGAACCTGGATTAGCCCTATTGAATTCTCTAAACAATATGCCAAGGGCAAAAAAATAAACGAAAAGAACCCAAGCATGAGCAAACACATTCATTTTGAAAGTGTGGCCAGCTTAACAGGTTCTAATGCAGATGAAAGATTTTTACACAAACCTTCTGAAACAGGTTCAGTTGCCGTTGCGTTATTAAATGCTATTAACGGGCAGGCTGTATCTATAGCTGATGCCAAATTAAAAGCAGGTATTGAGAAAGCGGCAAAAGCATTAACATCAGCTAAAGGTGAGGCTTTGGTTGTTTCGGGTAGTAACGATGTAAATATTCAGATAGTTGTAAATGCCATTAACGAAGCATTACAAAGCAACGGTAAAACAATCGATTGGTCTGCAACATATACTTACCAGGGTGTAGATGCAGATTTTGCGAAGCTGGTAGAAGAAATGAATGCCGGCAATGTTCCTGCATTGTTCGTTTACGGAACAAACCCTGCTTACTCCTGGTTTGCGGCAGATAAGTTTATAGCAGGATTGAAAAAAGTAAAAGTTGCTGTTTCTTTTAATGGTAAAAACGACGAAACAACACAGTTGTGTAAATATGTAATCCCATCTCACCATTATTTAGAAAGCTGGGGAGACGCCGAGATTAAAACAGGGCATTACTCTTTTTTACAACCTACTATCGCCCCTTTATTCAAAACACGTCAATGGCAAGATAGTTTGTTGTTGTGGAATGGCTCTACAACAGATTATGTTACTTATTTAAAAACATATTGGTCTGCAAAAGTTGGTGGAGAAAATGGTTGGGATAAAGTATTACAAGAAGGTATTATTGCCCCTGCATCTACCAATACTGTAAGTGCAAACTTTAGTAGCAGTGCAGTTGCAAATGCAGTAAGCGCTGCGACTTCGGGCAAGAAAGCTGGTAAATACGAATTGGTTTTATACCAAAAAGTAACAGTTGGTGCTACTGATGGCGCATCTAATCCTTGGTTACAAGAATTACCCGATCCGGTTACAAAAGCTACATGGGATAATTATTTAATTGTTTCTCCAGCTTTGGCAAAAACATTATTAAACATTGATCTTACTAATAATGGCCAGGCAGATGCTTACGAGGTGCAGCCTCCTAAAAAAGTAGTAAAAGTTACCGTTAATGGTAAAACAATTTCTTTGCCGGCACTGATTATTCCGGGCACACAGGCAGATACAGTAGGTATTGCGCTGGGTTACGGAAGATCTGAAAAAATTGGTAAAGCTGCTGCAGGTACAGGTCAAAATGCATTTGTATTTACCAGCCTGAACGGTAATACTGTAAATTATTCAGTAGCCGATGTTCAATTAGAATTAACAAACGAAACATATAAAGTTGCTTTAACGCAAACACACAATGGCTACGATACTGCACAAGGTAATCGTACCGAAGTGATGAAAGAGTTAACCCTGGCGCACTTTAAAGAAGATCCGAAAGAAATTTTGGAAGACAGGGAAAAAGAATTAGCTCCTTTTGGCGGATTAGCAAAATTTGAAAAAGACGGAACCATTTACCCTGTTTTTGACAGGCCGGGAATTAAATGGGGAATGAGTGTAGACCTGAATACCTGTACAGGCTGTTCTGCCTGTGTGGTAGCATGTCATGCAGAAAACAACGTTCCTGTTGTTGGTAAACCTGAAGTATTGCGTTTCCACGATATGCATTGGTTAAGAATCGACCGTTATTACAGCGGCGATATGGATAACCCGAATGTAGTATTCCAACCATTGATGTGCCAACACTGTGATAATGCTCCTTGTGAGAACGTTTGTCCGGTGGCAGCAACCAACCACAGTAGTGAAGGTTTGAACCAAATGACTTATAACCGTTGTATCGGTACAAGATATTGTGCTAACAACTGTCCTTATAAAGTTCGTCGTTTCAATTGGGCGGATTATACCGGTGCAGACAGCTTCCCGGATAACCAAAAAGATGTGTTGAATGATGTGGTGTTGATGATGAACGATGATTTAACAAGAATGGTATTGAACCCTGATGTTACTGTTCGTTCCCGTGGTGTGATTGAAAAATGTTCTTTCTGTGTTCAACGCTTACAAGAAGGTAAACTAAAAGCCAAGAAAGAAAGCAGACCATTAGAAACAGGTAACGAAGGTAAATGGGATTTGAAAACGGCTTGTCAGCAGGCTTGTCCAACAAATGCCATTGTATTTGGTAATGCTAATGATAGCCATAGTGCCATCAGCATCACCAGACAGGAAAATAAATTACGTTCTTTCTACTCATTAGAGCAATTGCACGTGTTACCGAATGTTACTTACTTAGCTAAAGTGAGAAACATTGAAGAAGAACATGCAGGTGCTGAAAAGAAAGAAGAAAAAGAACATGCTTAATTTACTTTTTTGAAGAAAATAATTTACATATTGAATTTTGGAATTGCAGTTGTGAGCTGTATTACGATAGCGATATTTATTAGTTGCACTCTATTATTTTCTTGTTCTCCAAGTGCGTCGGAACCTGTAAATAATACTCCTATTATTACATCAATAAGTCCTATTTCTGGGAATGTTACAGACTTAGACACAATTAAAGGATTAAATTTTAACTCGAATGCTTCCTTAGATAGTGTTTTTTTTAATGGAGTTAGTGCGAAAATTATAAGTGCAACTGAAAATCAATTAATCGTTACAGTACCTCAATCAGCGACTGGAAATGTTAGTGTTAAAGTAAATGGGGCTATTGCTAATGGACCTGTTTATACCTATAATATTTTTAGAGCACTAAGGATTGGTGGCTTAAATTTTCCGTATAAAATTGCTGTTGATACTGCAGGTACAGTATTATACATATCAGACCAATTAAGCCCTAGCTTTAATATGTATGGAGTTGGAAACATTATTAAATTCAATATGCTTGATAGTACTGCGGTTGGGATTGGAAACAACAGTTTTTCTAATCCAATAGGAGTTGCAGTAGATAATAACGGTAATTCTTATGTCGGTGATTATGACCATGGAAGAGTTGCTAAAATCACAAGTGGAGGAAGTGTTTCAACATGGTCTAGCTATCCTGAAACTACATATGGACTTACAATAAATTTAAATAACAATAATATTTATGTACTTACTGGAGGGAAAATTGCTAAAATTAATAATCTTGGTATAAGTACCTATTTTTTGACGAATGGATTAAATAACCCTAATGGAATTGCAGTCGATAATAACGATAATGTATATGTTGCTGATAGAGGCAATAAAGTAATTTATAAAATTAATTCAGCAGGTAATTTAAATACTTTTGCGTCAGGGTTTAATAATCCAACAGATGTTGCGGTTGACATAAATGGGAATGTATATGTTGCTGATTGGGATAATCTAACTAGTAGAATTGGTAAAGTTGTAAAATTGAATTCTAATGGAGCTGTAATTGGAACAAAAACTGGGTTTAATCTAATTTGGGGAATTGCCGTTGATAGAAAAGGCTATTTATATGTTACTGATTCTGACAATCGCAGAATTATAAAAACGAATCAATAGCGGAAATTGTTTTTTTAGATAAAAATATATTAGCCAAAGTAATTACGAAGGCTAAAAGCTTAAAAATATGCATTTAAAGTACGAAAGCCAGTTAAGAGAACCGTTGGTATATGGTAGTAAAACTTACCATGATGTAACGGAAGATATTGTACGACCTATTGAAGCAAAACCAAGCAAGCTTTGGTACATAGGTTTTTATATTGCTGTTGCATTATTGATATTTGGTGTTTACTCTATTTACCGGGATGTTACATACGGTATTGGCCAGTGGAACCTGAATAAAACCATTGGTTGGGGTTGGGATATTACCAACTTCGTATGGTGGGTAGGTATTGGTCACGCCGGTACTTTGATCTCTGCAATCTTATTATTGTTCCGTCAGGGTTGGAGAACAGGTGTAAACCGTGCTGCAGAAGCGATGACGATCTTCGCGGTAATGTGTGCCGGTCAGTTTCCTATCTGGCACATGGGTCGTGTATGGATGGCTTTCTTTGTAATGCCTTATCCTAATACCCGTGGCCCTTTATGGGTAAACTTTAACTCACCTTTGTTGTGGGACGTATTTGCGATCTCTACTTATTTTACAGTATCATTATTATTCTGGTATAGTGGTTTATTACCTGATTTGGCAACTGTACGCGACAGAGCTAAAACTAAACTGCGTAAACATTTATATGGAGTTGCTTCATTTGGTTGGAGTGGTTCTACCAAACACTGGCAACGCCACGAAAGTTTATCATTGGTATTGGCAGGTTTAAGTACGCCGTTAGTATTATCTGTACATACAATCGTATCCTTCGACTTTGCCACTTCTGTAATTCCCGGTTGGCATACAACCATCTTCCCTCCATATTTCGTTGCCGGTGCGGTATTCTCAGGATTCGCAATGGTGCAATCGTTAATGATTATTGTGCGTAAAGTATTTGGAATGGAAGATTATGTTACTATGGGGCATATAGAGGCAATGAATAAAGTAATTGTACTAACAGGTTCTATTGTAGGGGTTGCCTACCTTACAGAATTGTTTATGGGATGGTATTCTCAGAACAAATATGAAGGATATACTTTCTGGTACAGCCGTGCTAATTTATTCAGCCCATACGGATGGAGTTATTGGGGTATGATGGCTTGTAACGTAATAAGCCCGCAAATATTTTGGTTCAGGAAAATGAGAAGAAATCTTTTTGTTACCTTCTTTATGAGTGTAATTGTGAATATAGGTATGTGGTTTGAGCGTTTTGTGATCATTGTTACATCACTGTATCGTGATTACCTGCCTTCTTCCTGGGCGGTATATTATAGCCCAACCATTTGGGAAATTGGCTTCTATTTGGGAACATTCGGTTTATTCTTTACCTGCTTCTTCTTATTTGCAAAATACTTCCCGGTAATTGCAATAGCAGAAATTAAATATGTATTGAAAACAACAGGAGAAAGCTATAAAGAAAAAATGGGTCACTTGGAACAGGTACCTGCAGAAGTATTTGGACATAGCGGCCATGGGCATACTACTGTAGACAATCATGCTCACAATTAAAAATAGAAAGATCATTTTTTAAACAATAAATTCCCTGAAGGGAAAAACGATATGGCAAAAAAAACATTTGTTGTTGGTTGTTTTGATGATGAAGAGGTTTTATTTCCGGCAATAAAAAAAGTACGCACTGCAGGGTATAAAATTCAGGATGTATATACTCCGTTCCCAGTGCATGGGTTAGATCATGCATTAGGTATGCGTGAAACCAGTTTGCATACTGCGGGCTTTATTTATGGTATTACCGGTACAACCACTGCATTGAGCTGCATTAGTTGGATATTAACGAGCGACTGGCCTTTGAACATTGGTGGTAAACCGCATTTTGCCTTGCCTGCATGGATACCCATTATGTTTGAGCTAACCGTATTGTTCTCTGCTGTTGGCATGGTACTTACTTTCTGCTATCTATGCCAGTTGGCACCATTTGTTAAAAAACATCATTTTCATGCAAGGGCAACCGACGATTTGTTTGTAATGCCTATTGAGTGTACAAGTAAAACCAATATTGATGACCTGCAAGCATTCTTAAAGAATGCAGGAGCGGTAGAAGTAAACGTTCAGGTTGCTGAAGATGGCTGGTGGTTAGGACGATATGATAAAGACGAAATGCCTTTTGAAAACAAAATAGTAGCAGCTTAATTTTTGAATAGATTTTACAATGAAGAAATTATCAATCATAGCATTCATCGCCACAGCTGCAACAGTTATTGTTAGCTGCGATGATGTTAAGCGTAAGCCCAATAATATTTATATGCCGGATATGGCATACAGCCGTGCGTATGAAACGTATGCAGATCATAGCAATTTAAAAGAACAGGGAATTAACTATAACAACAGACCGGTAGAAGGAACCATTGCCCGTGGAGAAGAAATGCCTTTTCATCTTACAAAAGATAAGGCCGGCGACACAACCAATTATGCAGCTTCTAAATCAGTTAAAAGCCCTGTTGATTCTTTAAACAAAACAGATTTAGCCGAAGCAGAAAGATTGTATTTAATTAATTGCGGTATTTGCCACGGTAAAAAATTAGATGGCAATGGGCCGTTGTATAAAGGAGGAGATGGGCCCTACCCTGCAAAACCGGCTACATTGGTAGGCGATGCAAAGTATGAAGCAATGCCGGAAGGGCAAATGTTTTACTCAGTTGCTTACGGAAAAAATTTAATGGGCAGCTATGCCTCTCAATTAAGCCGCAAACAACGTTGGATGGTGATCCGTTACATTAAAATAAAACAGGCAGAAGCAAAAGCAGGGGCTGCTCCTGCAACAGCTACTGCAGCAAAATAAATTCAACGGTTGTGTTGAGCCCAGTCGAAACACAACTCAAAAATAAATGAGCCTTCGACAAGCTCAGGTTGACAAAAAAGAAAACAATGGCATCAATTAAAGAACAATTCGAAATTCCTTCCAAATTAAAAACATGGGCCTACGCCTTAATTGGTTTTGGTTTGGTGGCATTAATTGCCGGGTTTATAACCAAAGGCAGAGGAACAGAAGAAGAACAAGCGGTATTCATTGGCACCATTATGTACAATACCATATTTTGGACATTGATTTGTAATGCCAGTATGTTTTTTATCTGCGTAACAACATTGGCATGGGGTGGCTGGCAACAATCTTTCCGTCGTGTACCGGAAGCTATTTCTACCATGGTACCTATTTTTGGCTCTATTACTGTTGCTGTTTTATTATTTGTTGCTTTAAGCGGTAACCACCATATTTATCATTGGTTAGATACCAAAGCGGTGGAAAATGATGAGATATTAAAAGGAAAATCCGGGTTCTTAAATGTTAAATTCTTTGTTATATGGACTTTATTGGCGGTAGGATTATGGAGTTTATTAGGCTGGAGAATGCGCCAGATTAGCAACGAAGCAGATACTGCTGCCATGGATGGAGAAATAGGAGCCTCTTTTATATGGAGAAACACTGTTAGAGCTGCATTATTTATTGTTTGGTTTGCCTTAACTGTTGGATCTACCGTGCCTTGGTTATGGATGATGAGTATCGATGCGCATTGGTATAGCACCATGTACAGCTGGTACAATTTTGCCAGTTCATTTGTTAGCGGTATGAGTCTTATTGCGCTATGGGTTATTTATTTAAAAAATAAAGGCTACCTGGAATATACCAATCAGGAACACTTGCACGATATTGGTAAATTCATGTTCGCTTTCTCTATTTTCTGGACATACCTATGGTTTTCTCAATACATGCTTATATGGTATAGTAACCAACCGGAAGAAACGATTTATTTTAAACATAGGGTACAGGGGCCTTATAAAGGAATTTTCTTCCTAAACCTGATCATCAACTTTATTTGCCCGTTATTGATTTTAATGAAGCGCTCAGCTAAAAGGAATTATACACTTATAACCTTTATGGCCGTACTGATTTTATTTGGCCACTGGATAGATTTTTATCAGGAAGTGATGGGTAGTATCAGCAAGGAGGAAGTTACATTAGGATGGTTGGATTTTGGCATATTGAGTTTATTTGTTGGGCTAATGATTTTCTTCGTTTCAAGAGCATTGGCAAGCAAACCACTGATTCCAAAATATCATCCGTTCTTAAAAGAAAGTATTATTCACCATACATAATCGGTAAAACAAATTTTTGTTTGATGCGATTTTGAAAATGAATTTGACGAAAAGAAAATTTTAGATACATCATGACCACAACAACATATTTAGTAATTGCAGTAGTTGCGTTGATTTTTTTAGTGATCTTCCAGATTTCTAAAGCAGCGGAATATGTATCGGTATTAAAAGGTGAGGAAACGAGCCGCAAACAAACCAACAAAATCAATGGATTTTTAATGGTGGGCTTTTTGGTGGCCGGGCTTATTGGCGTTTGGTACTGCAACGAGGTTTTATATAACAAAACCTTATTGGCGGTTGGCTCTGCCAGTGTACAGGGTGAGCGGGTTGATAGTATGCTTTGGGTTACATTAATTGTTACAGGAATAGTGTTTATTGCCACCCAGATTTTATTATTTTGGTTTGCATATAAATACCAGGAAAGTGATAAAAGAAAAGTATTCTACTTTCCACACAACAATAAATTAGAAGTATTGTGGACCGTTGTACCGGCCATTGCTTTAACTGTATTGGTGGTAATTGGGTTACGCAACTGGTTTTATTTTACAGGCGATGCCCCGGCTGATGCTATGCAGGTAGAAGTTACCGGTAAACAATTCGGCTGGATATTCAGGTATCCTGGCCAGGATAAAACATTTGGTAAAAAATATTATAAAGTAATTGATGCTGCCGATAACTCTTTGGGCCTGGTTTGGAAAGACAGTGCGACTTTAAATCTGAAAGATGATCCTGCAACACACGACGACATCGTATTGGAGCAAACCATGTATGTTGTAAAAGATAAACCGGTTAAACTAATCATCGGCTCAAGGGATGTTATTCACGATGTTGGGTTATCTCAATTCAGGATGAAAATGGATGCCGTACCGGGTATTCCTACAACCATGTGGTTCACTCCCAAGTATACTACTAAGGAAATGAAAGACAAAACAGGCAACCCTAATTTCCAATATGAAATCAGTTGTGATCAAATGTGCGGTAACGGGCATTATTCCATGAAAGGTGTTATTGAAGTGGTTACGCAAGAAGAATTTGATGTTTGGATGGCGAAGCAAAAACCAAAATACCTAGATATTTTCCCGGACAAAGACCCTTCAAAAAAATCAGATACTACTGCAGTAAAACCAATGGCTGCCAGTATGCCTGCTGACAAAAAAATTATTGCAAAAAACTAAACTCATTAACCGGCTGAACGGTTATAATAATATTAACGAATTGATATGAGTACAGAAGCAGTTTTACAAGCCCCTTCGGCTACGCATCATGAAGCGCATGGTGATCATCATCATGAACACCATCATCATGAAACATTCATTACCAAGTATGTTTTCAGTCAGGATCATAAAATGATTGCAAAACAATTTTTAATCACCGGTATGGTTTGGGCAGTATTGGGTGGTTTAATGAGTGTGTTATTTCGTTTACAGTTAGGATATCCTGATGCTCATTTTTCCTGGTTACAGGACATTCTCGGAAAATTCTGGGTAGAAGATGGCCGTATAACACCACAAGCATATTATGCATTGGTAACCACACACGGAACAGTATTGGTATTCTTTGTATTAACTGCTGGGTTAAGCGGAACTTTTGCCAACTTCTTAATTCCTTTACAGGTTGGTGCAAGAGATATGGCTTCTCCGTTCATGAATATGCTTTCTTACTGGTTCTTTTTTATAGCCAGTTTGGTAATGTTGTCTTCTATGTTTGTAGAAACAGGACCTTTCAGTGGTGGTTGGACAGCGTACCCTCCTTTAAGCGCTCTTGGCACAGCTTCTCCCGGTTCTAAAACAGGTATGGATTTATGGCTTGTTGCCATGGCATTATTTGTTGTTTCTTCTTTATTAGGCGGTTTAAATTACATCGCTACGGTATTAAATATGCGAACAAAAGGAATGAGCATGACAAGGATGCCTTTAACCATATGGGCATTGTTCTTTACTGCCGTATTAGGTGTACTATCATTTCCGGTATTGTTCTCCGGCTTTATTTTATTGATTTTTGACAGAAACTTCGGAACCAGTTTTTATTTATCAGACATTTATATTAATGGTGTTGGAGCCTTGCCAAATGAGGGTGGTAGTGCCATTCTGTACCAGCACTTATTCTGGTTTTTAGGGCACCCAGAAGTATATATTATTCTATTACCGGCAATGGGTATGGTAAGTGAAATCTTATCAACCAATGCACGTAAACCCATTTTCGGTTATATCGCCATGATCGGATCAATGTTTGCCATTGCTATCCTGGCCTTCCTGGTATGGGCGCACCATATGTTTGTAACCGGTTTAAACCCATTCTTAGGATCTATATTCGTATTGTTAACACTATTAATCGCAGTTCCTTCTGCTATTAAAGTATTTAACTGGTTAACCACATTGTGGAGAGGAAATATTAGGTTTACTCCGGCAATGTTGTTTGCAATTGGTTTTGTAAGTTTATTTATTTCAGGCGGGTTAACAGGTATATGGCTTGGAAATTCAGCATTAGACATTCACCTACACGATACTTATTTTGTAATTGCACACTTTCATATTGTAATGGGTGTTGCATCTATGTTCGGAATGTTTGCCGGAATTTATCACTGGTATCCTAAAATGTACGGTCGTTATTTGAACAATACATTAGGTTATATCCATTTTTGGATTACGATGATTGGTGCTTACCTTATTTTCTGGCCAATGCACTATGAAGGTTTGGCCGGTATGCCTCGCCGTTATTACGATTATAGTATTTGGGAAAGCTTTAAGCAGTTTGCTGAGCTGAACAGGTTTATCAGTACTGTTGCCATGATTGTATTTATGACCCAACTATTGTTCTTGTTCAACTTCTTCTATTCTATTTTCAAAGGAAGAAAAGTTACTACGCTTAATCCATGGAACTCTAATACACTGGAATGGACAACACCAATAAGACCAGGCCATGGAAACTGGGTAGGAGAAATTCCTGAGGTACATCGCTGGGCGTACGACTATGGAAAAGATGGAAGGGAGTTTATACCACAAACGGAAGCGGTTGGAGCAGATGAGAGTCATCATTAATAATTGCAGTATAGTTTACTGCTAAAAGACAGGTTGAATAGTTTGAGTGCTCCCGAACTGGGGGCATTCTTTTTCAAATAAAAATGCAATCAACAACCATTACATATTCTGTTAAAGACAAGCTGAAAGACTATGCAGCACTCTCAAAATTTACTTTGAGTTTTACGGTTGTATTTTCTTGCGTGGTTTGTTATTTAATAGCACCCAAAGTGGTATTATACGATTGGGGAATGATTGTTTTGTTATTTGTAGCAGGTATGTTTGTTACAGGTAGTGCCAATGCCATTAATCAGGCGGCAGAAAAACATACCGATGCCTTAATGAAGAGAACTGCATCGAGGCCGGTGGCTGCCGGAAGAATGAGTGTAACCGAAGCATATACATTTGCTGCTGTTACCGGTATAATAGGAGTAATAATGATGTGGTACTTTTTCAATCTTTCTTCTGCATTATTATCAGCATTCAGTTTATTTATTTACGCCTTTATTTATACTCCCTTAAAAACAAAAAACTCTGTAGCAGTATTGGTAGGCGCTTTTCCCGGTGCATTACCTTGTTTAATTGGCTGGGTAGCCGGGCAGGATGATTTTAGTGTTGGGGGATGGATCTTATTTGGCATTCAGTTTCTATGGCAATTCCCTCATTTTTGGGCAATAGCCTGGGTGGCACATGGAGACTATTCTAAAGCAGGATTTAAATTATTACCCAGTGATAAAGGACCAACAACTTTTACGGCAGTACAATCCATTATGTACAGTGTACTGATGATTCCTGTGGGATTGCTGCCTGCCTATTTCCATATGGCAGGATCTGCCAGTATGTGGATACTGTTGGCCTGTAACCTCTTTATGGTAATACAGAGTATAAGGCTATATAAGGAAATGAATGCGAAAGCAGCACGTAGGGTAATGTTTAGCAGCTATATTTATTTACCTATTGTTTTATTGGCTTTATTAGCCGATAAGGTTCATTAAACATAAATAATTTTGTGATGATGACAGCAGCAGCATCCAATCAACGAAACAGAATCCATCCGCATAAATTTACTTTGTGGGTGGCCATGGCCAGTATATGTATGATGTTTGCAGGTTTAACCAGCGCTTACATTGTAAAGAAAAATCAAAGTAATTGGTTAGAGTTCGATCTGCCGGTTGTTTTTTATTATTCAACAATTGTTATATTAATTAGCAGTCTTACCATGCATTTGGCAGTAAAGGCAATTAAAGCAAGAGAAAGAAGCCGTTATAAAAACTTCATGCTTTTTACAGCGGCATTGGGGGTAGTATTCGGTTATTTGCAATGGACAGGCTTCGCTAATCTGAAGAATCACGGAATTCAATTATTAGGTAATGGAAGTAATCCTGCCGCCTCTTTTCTGGTGGTAATAATCGGCTTGCACGTGCTGCATGTATTGGGAGGAATTATTGCCTTGCTCATAACAACCATAAGGGCTTTTAGAACGGGCACCAAAGTATATACCAGTACACCGGTTGAAATAGTAGCCACATACTGGCACTTTGTAGACCTGCTTTGGATTTACCTATTTATATTTTTAAACTGGATAAAATAAAATGAAAAAAATTGGCTTTAATGCAGGAACTTTAAGCATGAGCCAATAAATTTGCGAACGAAATTTTTATTATTAACATGTCAACTACAGCAACTGTAACAGCACCCGGTAAATGGTGGAGTGGTGGAAAAAGCCCCTTCAACGTAGAGTATGGAAAATTGATGATGTGGTATTTTTTAATGAGTGATGCCTTCACTTTCGGAGCATTTCTTATTGCTTATGGTACAACACGTTTTGCTTCCAATGGGTGGCCTGACCCCAATAAAGTATTCCAATCCTATCCCGGAATGCCTGAAGGTTCTTCAGCACCATTGGTGTTTGTAAGTATTATGACCTTTATATTAATCATCAGTTCTGTAACAATGGTATTGGCGGTACAAGCAGGCCAGGAAATGAAAAAGAAGAAAGTGGTTATTAACCTTATCCTTACCATTATTGGCGGGTTGGCATTTTTAGGTTGCCAGGCTTGGGAATGGACACACTTACACCACGAAGGCGCCTGGTGGGGCAGTAACCCATTCTTAAATGCAGATGGTACCCAGTCTTCCACCAATTTTACCAACTTCTTCTTTACCATTACAGGTTTTCACGGGTTTCACGTATTCAGCGGCGTGATTATCAATATCATCATGTTGATTATGACTTTAAATAATGTTTTTGAAAAAAGAGGCCATTATTTAATGATAGAAAAAGCCGGGTTATACTGGCACTTTGTAGACTTGGTATGGGTATTCGTATTTACTTGCTTCTATTTAATATAAATGAGGCAATACCATTTTTGCAATAATAATTTTTAATTTTTAATTCTTAATTGAATATGGATCATACAACGGAACATCATGGCGGCGGTGCCAAAGAAGTAAGAAATGTAACCATTATTCTTACCGTACTTACCATTATAGAATTAGCATTGGGTTTCTGGATGATGGGGATTGATTCTCACAGTACCCGTATCGCTGTTAAAGGGATTATTGTTATATTAATGCTGGCAAAGGCTTTTTATATTGTTGGATACTTTATGCACCTGAAGCATGAAATACGCAATATGATTATGACGATTGTTGTTCCTTTATTATTATTTGTTTGGTTTATTATTGCATTTTTATACGATGGCAATTCGTTTAAAAACCTTAAGAACACTTACGATCCGTACAAAAAAGAAGTAAGCCAAACCAAGATAGAGAAAAAAGAAGAAGGTAAAGAAACAAAGAACGAAGCTGCAGAAGAGAAAAAATAGTGCGTTGGTAGCAATAAAAATCTTTATCATCTTTTATCGTATATAACCATCGCACTGCGGTGGTTTTTTGTTTAGTAAAAAATAATTCATGAGCAAAAAAGCAATATTGGCATTAATGATTGCAGTACTTATCCCTGTACTGAGTTATGTTATTCTTAAAGCTACCAGCGAAACAGCAGTAGTGATGCCAAGAAAATATTTGCTGGATTCTGTTAACAGCAGGATTGAAAACGGTAAAAGCATTATTGATAGCATTTGGCATCAAACAGCCAATATAAAACTCATTAACCAATTAGGGGATTCTGTGAGTTTATATGATAGGCCCGGGAAAATTACTGTGATTGATTTCTTCTTTACCCGTTGTCCAAATCCTTGCCCTACACTCACCCGCAACATGCGCAAACTGCAATTGTCTTTTGCCAATTATCAGGAAGGGAGGAAAGTGATTGACTCGTCGGTTGTTCAATTCATTTCTTTTACAGTAGACCCCGAACGTGATAGTGTAACTGCTTTAAAAAATTATGCAGATCAATACCAGGTATCGCCTGATAATTGGTGGATGCTTACGGGCGAAAAGAAAAAAATATATGATTTTGCATTTAACGAATTAAAGATAGGTTTGTTTGATGGTCATGGTGTAGATACCGCTTTTTTACATACACCTAAATTTTTACTGCTCGATAAGAATTATGTATTAAGAGGATTATACGATGGCCGAGATACCACAGCACTGGCACAACTGGCTAAAGATGTTGGATTATTAATGCTTGAAAAAGATAAAACAAAGAAAAGTGCTCTTTTTCTTGAAATAATTGATTTGAAATGGTTATGGGCATTGGTTGTAGTATTGGTAATTGTATTTGTTGTGGTCATTGCTCAAAATAATAAACGTAAATAAACTTTAAACATAGAGTATGTTACCTGCCGTAATTAAAAAGAACGATACACAGGCAAAATGGCTGATCGGTATCTTTTCCTTCGTAGTGTTTGCAGTGGTTGTGTTATTAAGCAAGTTTAAGTTAAATGTAGAATTGGGATTTAATGTACATGTATTTGCGGCAGCCAATGCAGTTATCAATACCATAATTGCTATATTATTAATTGCGGCACTGGTGGTTGTTAAGCAGGGGAAATATTTATTGCATAAAAAATTAATGATGACAGCGCTTGTATTATCTATCATTTTTTTAGTGAGTTACATTGCACATCATTTATTGGCGGGGGAAACAAAGTTCGGCGGAACAGGGGCGGTTAAAGTATTGTATCTGCTTATTCTTTTTACACATATCTTTTTAGCAGCGGTAATACTCCCTTTTATTTTATTTACTGCTTACAGGGCTTTAACTGCAGAGTTTGCAACACATAAAAAACTGGCAAAATATACATGGCCGTTATGGTTTTATGTTGCCGTTACCGGACCGATTGTGTATTTAATGATTAGCCCGTATTATAATTAAAATAAAATTGTATATCTTTGTAATATTGGTAGCTCTTTTGACCTATCAAGAAAGGATCCAGCTCGTCAGAGGCTAAAGACCTGTTTCAAATCCATTTAAGTAAAGCCGCACAATTTTCTTAACCCATAATTTTATGATTATGGAGAAGCATAAGTTTCTTGGCCTTACAGAAGAGCAATGGTTTCAAATTCTTCTTGTTATGGTAGAATGGATTTTATCAAAAAGATAATAGTACAAGCAAAAGTCAGCATTTAGTGCTGGCTTTTTAATTCTTGCATTATAAACCCAACTCCTCTGCTGGATCCCAGAAAATTTCTTTGAAGTTTTGAACGGTATCTTTTTTAACTGTAACACCATCTTTCTTTAAGAGTGTTTCCATTTCTGTTGGTGTTTTAAAGTGCATTTTGCCTGTAAGCATTCCGTTCCTGTTCACTACTCTTTGTGCAGGTACTTTTGGTTTTGCCGAAGATGCTGCATTCATTGCCCAGCCTACCATTCGGGCACTCAGCTTTGTTCCTAAATAATTGGCAATAGCGCCGTAGCTTGTTACCCTTCCTTTTGGAATTTGGCGAACAACATCGTACACATCATCGAAAAAAGAAAATTGCTTTGGAGGTTTAGATGATGTTTTAGAAGAAACGGTTTTCTTTATCTTGGCCAAGGGAATTTATTTTCCTGAAGATATTCATTTCTCCTTTTCCTGTTTCAATTCCGAACGTTTTGGTTCAGGTACATTTTCATAATCGTAGGGGCAATGGGTGCAGCCCAAACCACAGCAGTATCCTTTTTCCAAATGGTATTTTTTAGTTAATACCATATAACCATTGGCATCATAATAAAAATCTTCTCCCTCAATCAACAGCTTCTTCATGTAACATTTGTTTTAAAATAGCATCTTTTTCTAGCGGAAGATCTTTATTAATTTTAAACTGCAAATAATGTATCCTGTTGCTTTGTGCAATATCTAAACTTTCGTAGTGTGTTTTTATATAGAGTTCGGGGTTTAAACTAGGCTGAGCATAAAGGTTATCATAATCAATCAAGACCTCCAATTCAAAAAGGCCGATCACTTTTTTAGTAAAAAGATATAAATCAGGGCTATCTGTTTTCAGATTCACCAATCCGTTCCCGGATAAAATCTGTTGGTATAGTCTCAGGAATTTAGGATGCGTTAAACGTTTTTTTGCTTTAGATAAACGTAATTGCGGATCAGGGAAAGTGATCCATATTTCCGCTACTTCTTCTTTTGCAAAATATTGGTTGATCTTATCAATTTCGGCTCTTAAAAAAGCAACATTATTCAGTTGTTCTGTTAAAGCTGTTTTGGCACCCTTCCATATCCTGTTGCCTTTAATATCTACACCAATAAAATTCCTGTTGGGAAATAACCTTCCCAAGCCTACGGCATATTCGCCTTTGCCGCATGCAAGCTCTAATGTAACAGATGCTTGATTTTGAAAGAAGGAGTGCCAGTTACCCTGCA
This sequence comes from Sphingobacteriia bacterium, assembly GCA_017304675.1. Lineage (GTDB taxonomy): Bacteria > Bacteroidota > Bacteroidia > Chitinophagales > Chitinophagaceae > CW01. The sequence continues at coordinate 450,839 of JAFKLS010000017.1, read as the reverse complement.
TGTTTTCAGGATGTTCCAATACGTTTGTAAATGCTTTTATTTCTGCAAAGCGAACTAATTTTTTCTGACCCATAGATGGCAAAACTATCCGAAATAAAAAAGCCCTCAAAGTAAAAACTTTATGGGCTTCAACACACTGAGAAAAAAGCTGTAGGGGTAGGAGTCGAACCTACACGGGGAAGTTAGCTACAGTACAAAGTCCGGTGGTCAACCCCGGTCTCCTTTGCAGGAGGCTCTATGCTGCGTTTATCCTTTGGTCCCCACCCCCGAGACGAGAGGGCATGTCTGCCAAAAATTTCATCACCCCACAGTGTAAAGAACTTGTTTTTGTTTTGCAATACAAGATTACACGATAATGTTGTTTTAAGTATAAAAATTCCAAATAAAAAAAATAAAGTATTGAAATAATCTAATTAATCATTATTTTGGATGAAAATTTTTAAAAACGATTGTTCAAAATGCCACTTCCATTGAATATTGACAAATTGGATCTGCAGATTATTCAGGCAATGATTGAAGATGCAGATATTTCTTACGCAGACCTGGGCAAAAAATTATTTGTTTCCGGCGGAACCATTCATGTACGCATGAAGAAATTGGAAGAACAAAAACTTGTTAAAGGGAAAAAACTCTCGGTAGATTTTAAGATGCTTGGATACGATGTGGTGGCTTTTATTGGCATTTATCTTGAAAAAAGTTCTTTATATGATAATGTTGCCAAGCAATTGAATGAAATAGCAGAAATAGTAAGGCTAAATTATACTACGGGCAACTATAGTATGTTTGCTGAGATTGTATGTAAGGATATAGAGCAGTTAAGGGAAGTGTTGCACGATAAACTTCAAAGTGTAAAAGGGATAGCCAGAACAGAAACAATAATATCTCTTGAAGAGAGTATTAACAGAACCGTGAGGGTAATTTAGTAGAAAAGCAGTTATTGGTATTGGCTTTCTGCTTATTTTTAACACAAGTAAATTGTTTTTATGCGAAGGATTTATTTTTTATGTATTGCTTTAATTTCTATTTCAGTTGTTACGCTTAGTTGTGGAAAAGGTGCGAGTGGCGGTGGCTCTTCAACAACAGAGGCTACTCTTGCTGTTACTTTAAACCCCGCTGCAGGAAGTAACCTGCCTGCACAAGCTTTAGGCTCAGGATTGCCGTTAACAGTAACGGTTACTTCTACCATGCCTTCTAATGGAGTGAGGATTGATGTTGCAGCAACAAATCAAACTTCTAATGTTACATTCTTCTCAACTACTGTAAGTAATGCTAATGCTGCCAATAATTTTACGATCACTAATATTCCAACAGGTTCTGTAAGTTGTAAGTGTACTGTAACAGTAACATCTTTATCTTCTTCATCAAATGTGTGGACGGGTAGTTTTATTTTTGCAGCGAAATAAATTATAAATTAAGCATATTTTAATATTAAAAAAGCCTGAATAATAAGTTCAGGCTTTTGTATTTGTACAGTGATAAATATTTTTTGTAGTACTTTCAATTACAAGAAAATGTTAATGCTGCATTGCATTTGGCTCTTACCCATATTCTTTGGGTATTCACCGAAAAATATTTCTTATAAAACAGCACTGGAAGAGAATTTGATATCTATTATTTAAACCTTCACGGTATTAATTGGTCAAACCTTAAACGTGCAGTTATGAAAAATTTATTTTCCCTTCCGTTTTTGTTATTGGCAACCATCATGTTAATTGTATATGCCTGGTGGCCCGATCAACAATCGAGCAAATCTGAAGAAACTATTTAACAACCCGGCCTTTCCACTGGTATTTGCCAAATTTTCCTAACCATCCTGCTAAAACTATGTACAGGATATGAAATGGTTGCAATACAGGAAACCAAAGCAAGAATTTTTCTCCAAAAAAATATTGCGCCGGTACAATAAAAAGTAATTCAATTAATGTTTTGATTGCTATTGCAAAAAAGAAAATTACAGCAATTTTTATATTGACAAAAGAGAGCAGGCCTGCTATTAACAACATGGCATTTAACAAGTACACCAATACCAACACCCAAAAAACATTTTTGTCTTTATATTGATCAGATTTACTGGCCCACCTTATTCTTTGATTGAAAAAACTCTTCCAGTCTGGCATAGGATCGGTGGTTACAATTGCTTCCCTGCTAAATAAATAACCAATGCCACGGGGATGTTTTTCTTTTATCTTATTCATCAATAACATATCATCACCACTGGCAATATTATCAATTCCTTTAAATCCGTTCACTTCATAAAAAACATCTTTCCTGTAAGCAAGATTGGCACCATTGCACATGCTGTGGAAGCCTGCAGAAACAGCAGCAGCCGTTATAGCCTGCATACCAATAAAATCTATGTATTGCAGCATGGAAAGAATAGATGCTTTCTTGTTAAATAAAACGGGCGCTGCTATAAAAACAGCATTGGTGTCTTGAATGTATGCATCATAATATAAAAGCCAGGTTGACTTTACCATACAATCTGCATCGGTGGTAACAATCCAATTACCGGTTGATTGTTCTATTGCTTTTTCTATTGCCTTCTTCTTATATGCGTTTAATACTTCGCCATTCAATTCGTTGGCAAGGCTCAGAAGTTTTAGATTGGCATATTTATTTTGTAAAGATTGAACAATATAAGGTGTTTGATCAAGAGAGTGATCATCTATCACAATCACTTCAAATAAACCGGCCGGATATTGTTGATTTAAAACAGATACAAGGCATGCTTCAATATTTTTCTCCTCATCTCTTGCAGGTATAATAATTGTAAACTTTGTTAAGGGCTCACGCAGTTTATTTAGAGTAAAGAGCTGTAGCCTTAAAAACCAAACTCTGTAGAGATAAATGATAATAGCATATAAAATAAATAAAACAGAAAAAATAACTAATAAAATACTGGCTAACATGGCAAAGCAAAGAAAATCATTATTTACTATATTAACGCAGCAATCTGAGCTGCATACTTTTCTTTAAGAAGCTGGTGCCCGGCATCTATTTCTGTAATGGTTACATATTCTGTTACAGGCTGTTGAAAAAGTATGCCTCTCTTTGTAAGAATTATTTTATCGTACTTACCAAAGATCAAATGAATATTGGTATTGTACTTTCTTATATTGCTTTGTATAGCAGAATGTGAAGGATAAAATTCTCTCATACATGTCCAACGATCATAGAGCATAAGCCTCGCATCTTTTTCCGTTAAATAAAATTTAACGAAAGAGTATACGCTCTTATTAAAAAAACCAAGTTTATAAGAAAGCTCCATTAACAAAAACATGGGCTGCGGATAATGCATGCACAACTTAAATAAACGGTTGCCCAAGCTGGTTTGTGTAGCTAAAAATTGCCACGGATTTTTATGCAACCCGTCTGGTGCAACCAAGATCATCTTTTTAATAAGTGCCGGGTATAATTCATACATTTTTAAAGCAACCCTTCCGCCCATACTATAACCGATTATACTAAAAGGCCGTGTTGTAGCGGGATTAATCTGTTGAATGATGAACAACAGTTCCTGAGGACTAAAATCAGTCAACACATCCCATTTTGTATTGCCATGAAAGGGGAGGTTAATGGCAATAAGGGTATGAGTGGCTGCAATAAATGGTTCAAAAATCCAAAAACTTTCTGCAGACTCTCCATAACCATGAAAAGCCAGCAGTATATTTTCCCCATTACCCCAAACCTGGTATTCAATAAGGGATGTTTTATAAATCAAATGCTTTTTTTGCATAAGCAATTATACGCTTGGTCAGAAAATTTTAATAAAAATGTTTGGTGGTGTGCTAAAGATACATCAATTTTGAAATTAGTTGCATAAACAACTATATGGCCAATAGTCATTTTAAAAGAGGAGAATTATACAGCGTAATCAATGCCATGGCAGCAGCTGCCGTGGCAAGGCGTATGCAAAAAAATTTCAGGGATGCGGGGTTAGATATAACCATTGAGCAATGGAGTGTTTTGTACCATTTATGGAAAGAAGACGGGTTGAGCCAGCAAGACCTGTGCAACAGAACTTTTAGGGATAAGCCAAGCATTACCCGGCTTATAGATAATTTAGAGAAATTGAAACTGGTTAAAAGAACCACATCGAAATACGACAAAAGGAAGAACCAGATTTATTTAACCGATTCGGCGAAAGATTTACAACAACATACAATAGACCTGGCCAATAAAACTATGGATGAAGCTTTAGTAGGCATTGCTAAAGATGAAATAGAAACGGTTAAAATAGTACTGCAGAAAGTATATGATAATTTGAACGCAGAAGTAAAATAACATTACACAGATCATTCAAAAACATATTCTAACTTTTAAAAAAAGCTCTATGAGTGCTGCCACACAACAATCAAAAGCCCTGCAGGGAGGCGAATGGTTAATTAAAGAAAGCAATCCATTTGAAACATTTGTTCCCGAAGATTTTGATGAGGAACAGAAAATGGTAATGGATATGTGCGAACAATTTTTATCTGCAGAAGTTACACCCAACCTGGATAAAATTGATAAGCAAGAAGAAGGCCTGATGCAAAACCTCTTAGAAAAAGCAGGAGAGCAGGGATTATTATCAACTTCATTTCCTGAACAATATGGCGGTCTTGGAAAAGATTTCATTACATCAACCATCGTAAATGAAGGGTTAGGAGGAGGCCATTCTTTCAGCGTAGCTGTTGCAGCACATACCGGCATAGGATCTTTACCCATATTGTATTTTGGAACAGAATCGCAAAAGCAAAAATATATACCCAGGCTGGCCAGTGGAGAATGGAAAGGAGCTTACGGCTTAACCGAGCCTAACAGTGGAAGTGATGCTTTAGGAGCAAAAACAACAGCAACATTAAGCAGTGATGGAAAATATTATTTATTGAATGGACAAAAATGCTGGATAACTAATGGCGGCTTTGCAGATGTATATACCGTATTTGCCAAAATAGATGGCGATAAGTTTACCGGGTTTATTGTAGAACGTGGATTTGAAGGTTTTACACAAGGGCCGGAAGAACACAAAATGGGTATTAAAGGATCTTCAACGGTGCAACTATACTTTCAGGATTGCAAAGTACCTGTAGAGAATGTATTGGGGGAAATTGGCAAAGGGCACATCATTGCATTTAATATTTTAAACATTGGCCGATTAAAATTATGTGCCGCTGCATTAGGCGGAAGCAAACATGCGGCAACCATATCTGTACAGTATGCTGCTACACGTGAGCAGTTTAAATTACCTATTGCCAAGTTTGGAGCCATTAAACATAAATTGGCTGAAATGGCTATTAAAATATGGGTTGGCGAAAGCGGATTATACAGAACATCTAAATGGATTGACGATAAAGAACAGGAATTAATGCAAAACGGTAAGCCTTTTAACGAAGCCTTATTAGGTGCTGCCGAAGAGTACGCCATTGAATGCGCCATGCTTAAAGTATTTGGAAGTGAAGTACTGGATTTTGTGGTAGATGAAGGCGTACAAGTACACGGAGGCAATGGTTTTAGTGATGAATACAATATCAGCAGGGCATATAGAGATAGCCGCATCAATAGAATTTATGAAGGAACAAATGAGATCAATCGTTTGTTAACCGTTGATATGGTTTTAAAACGTGCCATGAAAGGAAAGCTTGATTTAATGGGCCCGGCAATGGCTGTTTCAAAAGAGCTCATGAGTATTCCTGACTTTGCAACTGATGATGAAAGTGCTTTTGCAAAAGAAAAAAAATATATCGGCAACTTTAAAAAAGCCATTTTAATGGTGGCCGGGGCTGCAGTTCAAAAACTGATGATGAGCCTGGATAAAGAACAGGAAATATTAATGAATATAGCAGATATGGCTATTGAAACATTTCATGCAGAAAGTGCTTTGCTGCGTGTAATGAAACTTAGCGAACAACATGGAGACGATGCCACAAGCCTGCAGGCAGATATTATGAGAACATATTTATACGATGCAGCAGATAAAATTAACAAAGCCGGTAAAGATGCATTGAATAGTTTTGCCGATGGCGATGAGTTACGAATGATGCATATTGGATTGAAGAGATTTACCAAAGTAGATCCATTCAATACAAAAGAAGCGAGGAGAAGAATTTGTAACAAAATGCTTGAAGCCAACAAATATTGTTTCTAGTAAAGGTTTCAACACACAAACTGAGCCGAAAAAATATTTTTTCGGCTTTTTATTTTAAAACCTTATACTGGCTCCAACTTCAAAATAAAAACTATTATCCAGTGGCTCGGTATAATATATAGTGCCATTGGGTTTGGTAATCTGCAATGGACTTTGAGGTATAACATAAGCCGGCGTAAAAAACAGGCTTAGCTTATTTAGCTTATACGTTAACGGAATAGAGAACTCGTAATCTAATAAGTTGATGTTTTTGGCATTCTGCACTTCTACGTGCTGTGGCTGTGTTCGGCCTTTTTTGGGTTTGTTAAGATATGCTGCATAATAGTTTAACGATCCAAAAGTTAGTTTAAAATTGGGGCTTACTGAAAAATTATTGTTTTCTTCTCCAAAGCTAAAATCATGGTAAACAGAAGGAGTAATGTAAACATCTGTTTTATTGGAAAATAAAAAGCCAATATCTAAGCTGCTGCTGATAAGGCCGGGTTCAAAACTGATCATCCCTCCCAACACACCTTTGGTGGCACCTTTTACAGAATTACTGGTAGTGTTATAAAAATATTTACTGCCATATAAAGATCCGCTGAGCTTATCAGTAATATTAAAATCATAGCCGGCATCAATTGTAAACAGATCAAAATAACCTTTGTCGGCTGCATACGAAACCGAGCTGCCGATGCTAAGCCCGTTTTTATGGTAATAGTTTAATGATGTAATTATATTAGGAAAGGGGAGAGAATCTTTCCGGCCATTGTAAATGTTATCGTTAATATAAGCAGATTCTAATTTAAAATATGAAGACGAAGTTGTGGTATTGGTAGTGCCCTGGCCAAACAAAACATCAGAAAGAAAAATTGTACAAAGCAGGATAAAAGATTGCTTTATCATACAAGGTTTTGTTGTTGGACTAAATGTAATTCCTTTTGTTTAAAAAAAGAAAGATGCCTTTGCAAGCATCTTTCTTTCATACATATTCTCTTTTTTACAATAAAGTAGCTTCACTGCTGATAGCTGTATTTAATAATTTACTGATAGGGCAATTCGCTTCTGCATCTTTCACTGCAGCATCAAACTGCTCTTTTGTTGCACCCGGTATTCTTCCCTCAACAATTAAATGAGATTTGGTAATGGCACCATCTTTAAACTCTAACTCGCATTTGGTATTAAGCGTTTCTGGTGTTAAACCAGCTGCGCCAAGTACAAAACTCAACTTCATGGTAAAGCAACCGGCATGTGCTGCTGCCACCAATTCTTCGGGGTTGGTTCCAATTCCGTTCTCAAAACGGGAATTGAAAGAATATTGGGTGTTGTTAAGCACTGTGCTTTGAGTTGTAAGATGCCCGTTACCTTCTTTTCCTGAGCCGTTCCAAACGGCGGTAGCTGTACGTATCATATGTGTAATAAGTTTTAAACCAAATTACAAAACATTTGGATGGCTATCTTTGAAAAAAACATTAATTCCTTTTTTCGTGAACCTGTTAACTATTTTTCAACAATTTACCACAGAGATACAACACACATCACCGCTTGAGTTTATTGGTGTGGTGTTTGGCATTAGCAGCGTATTGTTTTCAAGAAAAGAAAATATACTGGTATATCCTGTAGGTATGGTGAGTACTTGTATTTATATTTATTTATACATTAAGCATGGGCTGTATGCCGATGCTTCCGTTAACTTTTATTATACCGTAATGAGTATTATTGGCTGGGTTATGTGGAGCAGGAAAAGAAACGGAAATGAAAAACTGCTGATTAGTTTCAGTAGTACCGGAGAATGGGTACAGTCGATAATTTTTTTTATAGCCTGCTGGGGTATTTTATTTTTTGTATTAAAAAACTTTACAGATAGTACAGTTCCGCAGGCCGATGCTTTTACCAGTGCCGCAGCATTTACGGGAATGTTGTTGATGAATAAGAAGAAAATGGAAAATTGGATTTGGTGGATCGTTACCAACATAGCATCAATCCCTCTCAATTATTACAAAGGGCTGGCCTTTACTTCTTTTCAATATATAGTGTTACTAATATTGGCTATATCCGGCTGGATGCAGTGGCAGCAGCGATACAGGAAAGCATTACTTTAAGTATCTTTAAATACAAACAATAAGGTTTTGAAGAAGGTTCATCCATATATACGGGCAGGAATATTATTGCATTATGTAACTATTGCCGAAATTGTTTTTTTATACCTTGTTTTTAATGGACTTAATAAAAACGGTTTCATGGAAGGGCAATTTGTATTTGTAAAACGATTATTGTTATATCCTTTTATAACAATGCCTTTGTTTCCTCAGCTCGATGCTTATTCCCGTTATCAAAATTATAAACAGTTGCGTGATCTTTTTTATTCCTATGGTTATAATGCCAGGTTTGTTAAACCCTTTATAAGATCAAGATGTCAGCGAGATGCTGTATTGGCTGCCGCAGACGATGTGGGATTTAAAAAGTATTGCCGGCAGGATTTCTATAATTATGGCTATCGATGGTATCATTTCTTCCCTGATTTTATATTTGCCAACCCTAAGTTTTTATTGTGCAAGCATTTTTGGATGACTACCTTTTTTACAAAAACATATCATGCCAAAATAAATATCCGGATGATTAAATTGTATAAGAAAAATAACCAGGTACAACTGGCAGCCTAACAATATAAATTCATTCTTTGAAAAAGATCGTTATCATAGGGCCGGAATCTACCGGGAAAAGCACCTTAACGCTTCAACTGGCAGAGCATTATCAAACGTACTCCTGCCCTGAATATGCGCGTGAATACCTGTTGGCCAATGGCAAGGATTATACGTATGATGCGTTATTAACCATAGCAAAAGGGCAATTGGATTTGGAAAAAAAATGCGAATTACAGGTAACTGCTACGAAAACAAATAAAGGGAAACTACCCGGTAAACAATCCATTACGCCTGTTTTGTTTATTGATACAGATATGTATGTAATGAAAGTTTGGTGTGAGTATGTTTTTGGCAAATGCCACCAGTTTATTTTAAATGAGATTACGGCAAGGAAATATGATGCTTACCTGCTTTGTAACATAGATCTCCCTTGGGTAAAAGATGCACTGAGAGAGTATCCGGATGAACAGCCAAGAAAAGAGCTATATTATATTTACAAAGACATTCTCATCAATCAGTCAACACCATGGATTGAAATATCGGGCAATTACCAACAAAGACTTTCTACTGCAATTGAGTTTATAAATAAAACCATTTTATAGTAGTTTTTATGAAGGGCCATCTTATTTAAACTTATTTTTACGTTCTAAGTTTCTTGCAGTGTATATAAGATTTCTTTTTATTTTTTTATTTTCCAATGTCATCAATTACATAAGTGCCCAAACTTATGTATTTGCCCAGTTACAGGGCACCCCTGTAAATACTTCAGGATGGAACTTACAGGGAGATGCAAGAGTAGGTAATATTTTAAATAACAATTCGAGTGAAGTAATTATTTGTAGTATTGGTGGTAATAAAAGCGGGGCGATTTTTTATAACCAGCCCATTAACTTATCTATTTGTAAAAAATGGAAAGCAGAATTCGATTTTAGAATATATGATGGCAATGGTGCGGATGGGCTTGCATTTTGTTTTTTAGATACACCACCTGTTGGGTTTGTTACAGGCCAGGGCTTAGGCATTCCTGCAACGGCTAATGGATTGAAAGTATGTTTTGATACTTATAATAATTGTATGTTTCCAACAACAGCCAATATGCCTAAAGTTGAAATAAGGTATGGTGCGGGTTATGATGAATGCTGGAATCAGCCAACTGCGGATAATGCAGGTGGGAACCTTTCCTTTATTCGTTCTGCCAGCTATAATCATGCGCTTATTGAATATAATGATGGTGCAATTAATGTTTCTGTTAATGGTAAATTGCTGTTAACGGCAAACCAACAATTTAACTTCAGCGGCTATTTGGGCTTTACTGCCAGTGTAGGTGGCTCTAACGACAATCATTCCATTAAGAATGCCATTATATACACTGATATGCCACCATCTGTGGCAGGAGGTGTTAATGGCATTGCAAGCATATGTTCCAATAAATTGTTGCAATTAGGCACAAATGCCAGTGCAGGATATGTATATAACTGGTCTCCTGCAACAGGTTTAAGCAACGCTGCAACAGCTAATCCTGTTTTACAATACAACAATACAAGCGATACAACCATTTCAACAACTTACTATGTAAAAACAGCATTTGCCGCTTCTGCTGGTTGTTTTTCTACAGATAGTGTTAAAGTGAGCATAAGGCCAAACCCGAAAGTGAATTTTGGTATACCCGGAATTTGTTTAAATGATGCGATTGCTAATTTCACTGATAGCTCATTTACCAAAGACAACGCATCTCTTCCGTTAAATTATTCCTGGAATTTTGATGATGCTCTTGCAACATCTCTTAACCCCAATAGTTCGGTTTTAAAGAATCCATCGCATGTATACAAGGCGGCCAAAACATATATGGTTAAAAGTATTGTAACATCTGCCGCAGGTTGTATAGATAGTTTAACAAAACCATTTACGGTGAACGGTTCTGTTCCGAAAGCAGATTTTAACTTTCTAACTAAAACTGATTTTTGTTCAGGAGATACCGTTGCCATCATAGATAATTCATCGGTTGATTTTGGTAAGCTTACCCGAATAGACATTTATTGGGATGCAATCAATCATCCAACAGCAATGGAAACTTATACGAACCCGGATTTTAAAAAAAGATACACACATTTCTATGATGCTTTTATCAGCCCGTTTTCTCAAACCATTTCTATTCGGTACGATGTTTATTCGGGAGTAACTTGCATTAACTCTGTTATAAAAACATTTAATTTATTAGCCAAACCAAAGATTGTATTTCCTGCAATTTCCTCTCTGTGCAAAAACAATCCTGCTTACCCAATAGCCACACCTGTTGAGTTAAGCGGTATGGCAGGGAATGGTATTTTTTCGGGGAAAGGGGTAAATGCAAAGGGGTTGTTTACTCCTAATATGGCCGGAACATTCACCCTGCAATATTTGTTTACCGCAAATAACGGGTGTAAAGATTCTGCAGTGCAACCCATTACCGTTTGGCAAACTCCTATAATAAATGCAGGGCCCGGTTTGTCTGTGCTGGAAGGTAATAGCGCTTTAATACAGGCAAGCTCAGGCAGCAATAACCTTACCTATTTATGGGCGCCAGCCACTTATCTGAATAACGATACACTGTTGCAGCCTACAACAACGCCTTTAAAAAATATAACATATATTGTTCAGGCTACAGATTCAAACGGATGCAAAGCCAGCGATACGGTCAATATAAAAGTATTACTGAAACCGATTGCTCCCAATGCATTCTCACCTAATGGAGACGGCATCAACGATACATGGATCATTGGTAACCTGAAAGACTATCCTAATTGCATTGTTCAAGTGTTTAACAGAACAGGGCAAATTGTTTTTGAATCGGTAGGGTATAATACGCCGTGGGATGGAACGTTTAAAGGCACACCTCTTCCCATAGGAACTTATTATTATATAATTCAACCAAAAAACGGACGGGCACCTATGGGTGGTTCAGTAACTATCATCAGGTAAGTTAACGGATGATTTTTTGAATGTCCGGGTCGTCTTCAATATTATTCATTTCGCGTATAATCTGGGGATAGCGCCATGCAACCCGCCTGCTTATAGGTACTACAGAAAATCTTTTTGGATTGGGTAAACATGAAATAATCTTTGCGGCCTCTTCCCTGCTTAAACTCTTTGCAGGTTTATGAAAATAATGCTGAGATGCTGCTTCAATACCAAAAATACCCGGCCCCATTTCAATGGTATTAAGGTATACTTCCAGTATTCTTTTTTTATTCCAGAAAAGCTCGGTTAACCCGGTAAAATAAAACTCAAGCCCTTTTCTAATATATTTTGTAACACCGCTTCCCTGCCATAAAAAAACATTCTTTGCAGTTTGCTGAGAAATGGTACTGGCTGCACCACCTAATGCAATCCTTGTTTTTTTATTTTTCTTTTTAGGATTGAAGCTTTTCTTCAAAGCATTCATATCGAAGCCCCAATGATCGGGAAATGCCTGATCTTCGCTGGCAATGGCAGCAAGCTTTACATTATACGAAATATCATCCCAGCGTACATAATCTCTCTTTAATCCATAAGTGAATGAGTTTGTTATTTGTGTAACCGTAATAGGTGGCATTACCCACCTGCAAACAATGGCATAAATAAGTGAACTGATAAACATGTATAACAGAACTCTTTTAATAAAATGCCATGCTTTTTTCAATCCTTTTGATTTATGGTGTGATTTAACGAGTTGTATCTACCTTAATAGCTTCCAGTTTATATTTTTTTCCAAGGATCACTTTTTTGGGATGGTTCCATTGCATTGTTTTTCCAATCATAAAAACACCTGCAGCAATACCTATCCTGGCTAAGTTTACAGTACTGAAAAAAGGATCGTGCAGTATAGCGCTGTTAATGGCATTTAGTACAATATAGCCGGCACCTGCAACCTGTAAAAGAGAACCGTTGTTAAAAGCAGTAACCCCTTTTTGTTCTAAGGGCAGTGCATATATTTCGTTAATCCTGTAAACGAGCATGCCCATGTTTACGGTATCTCTAACAGGCAGGCCCCATGCATTATACAGTATTTGAATTCTTAATTGAGATAAAAAAATGGAATCGTTCCTGAAGGCAGTAATGTTTCCTTCAATCCACTGGTAATTGTTTAACTGAAAGGCTATAAAGTTTCCCGGGAAAAATGTTTTAACAGAAACGCCTCTTTTTCGTAATACCATCCATTCGTTCGTTTGTGTAAATGCGGCAGTACAGGCTATTAGTAAAAAAAACAGCAATAGTTGTTTCATCAACCGAAAGGTAGCGGTATTGCAACAATAAAAAAAGCAATAATAAGTTAAAGGAGTTTGGTATTAAATTCCATGGTACCCCATATTAGTGCAATGCCGAAACCAATTAATATGAGTGCAGAAATACGGTTAATGATATGAATATTATGTGGTGTAAGCTTTTCTCTTAATCTGCCGGCCAGTAAAACTTTTAATACATCTGTAGCCAGAACAAAAACAAGGCAGGTGCCGAACATGATGAGCCTGTAATTAAATGGCAGCCCTACAACCGAAGTGGCAATAATAAGCCAGAAAGCAATTACGCCGGGGTTTAAGGTATTCATAAAAAAGCCCGATAAAAAAGTTTTAAGGTAATCTCTTTTACGCATGTTAATGCTTTGGCTGCCGTCTTCTTTTTTCTTTGTTTTTTTAAAGAGCAAAATGTAAATACCCAGTGCTATTAATAAAATACTGCCGCAAATGCCTATGCTTTTTTTATAAGAAAGTAACTCCTGAAATAAAGCAGTAAAAAGCTGACTCATTAACACCAATGTAATATCGCTGGCACTAACGCCTGCAACAAACGTAAAACCTCCCTTATAACCGTTGTTAATGCTTTGTTTTATAATTGAAAAGATAACCGGCCCTACAGAAATGGCCAGCATTACTCCCAATGCTAATCCTTTTAAGAAAGGAGCAATCATGCAGTACAAATTTTAAATCTGGTTAATGGCATGTTCTATGCAGGAACTGTGTTTAAAAATCGTTGCCAGTCTTCCAACATTTTCCCTTTTAAAACCCTTGGAAATTTGTGTTGCCCGCCCAGTTTACCCTTCATTTTCATAAAATCCATAAACTGTTCTTCACTCAAAATATCAAGAAATACTTCTTTCAATGCGCTTTTCCTTTCAACAGCATAATCATCGTTCAGAATCTTTAATTTCTCATCTATCATTGCTTTCAACTGTTCTGCATTAATAGCATCATTGCAGGCAACATACCAATGGTGTGCAAAAAAATTGCCATAGGGTATGCCGCAAACTGTAAATTCCGGGATGGAAATATTCAATTCTTCGCTTACCAGTTGAATGGCTTTGTTCATATTATCAACACTCAGGTGTTCTCCTACGAGGCTTAGGAAATGTTTTGTTCTACCGGTAATAATTACCTCGCATCTTTCTTTGTCTGTAAAGCGTATGGTATCGCCAATAAGGTAACGCCAGGCTCCTGCAGTGGTACTAATAAGCAGGGCATAATCTTTATTCTCCTCTACTTCGTGAATCATTAATGCCTTAGCGCCTTCCACTAAATTGCCATCACCATCAAAATTCCTATCGGTGAATTCAATAAACTCCAGAAACAAATGCCCGTTGGTTACTAGGCGCATCCCTTTAGCATTTTGTTTATCCTGGTAAGCAATAAACCCTTCACTTGCCAGGTAAGTTTCTATATAGGTAAGGGGCTTGCCCAATAATTTTTCAAACCCTTTTTTATAGGGCTCAAAACTTACGCCGCCATGTACAAAAAAGGCAAGGTTGGGCCATATATCGTGTATGTTGTTGAGCTGGTATTTTTCAATAATCATCTCCATGCACATTTGTATCCAGGCCGGTACGCCCACTACAAAACCAATATCCCATTGAGGTGCTTTATCTACAATGTCCTGTAATTTTTTATTCCAATCTTTTTCTTTAGCTATTTTTTTGCCCGGCTTGTAAAATGGCTGAAACCATATAGGCGCTTTTTTGGCTGTAATGCCGCTTAAATCTCCGGCATAATATCCATGGTTTTTCTGAAGGTCTGTACTGCCGCCCAACGTTAGCCAGCCTTTGCTAACAGATGCCAGAGGTACTTCGTCGTAATTGCGCAAGGTTAACAGTTGTTTGATCATTACCATTTTATTCCCCTTCAGCAAGTCGTTAGTAATAGGAATGAATTTGCTGGCAGATTCTGAAGTGCCGGAAGAGAGGGCATAATATTTTATTTTACCCGGCCAACATACATCCGGAACACCATCTAATGTTTTGTGCCACCATTGTTCGTAAATAGTGTTATAAGTAAAAGCAGGAACTATTTCCTGGAATTTTTTACCCGGGTGTTTACTTAAAAGTATCTCGTCAAACTTATATTGCTGTCCAAACTCTGTGAATTGTGCTTTGCGTAATATTTTTTTCAAAACCTTTATCTGCTGTCTTCGGGGGCTGTTTTCAGGCAACCCTAAGGCAGAAACGATCGTTTTGGGGAGGTTTATTTCAATTAGGGCCATTATTAAGTACAGTGCGTTTAGAGATGCGAAACTAATTTAAATCGGCTAAATATCATAGAACGCTAATCTTCAGCTACTTTAGGGCTGAAGATAACGATTTATTACGATAAGACTTATGATGATAGCCATTTTATATGCCAACCCGTTAAGCATGGTGCAACAAGAGAATTATCTTTTCCTTTAGTGGGCTTCAGCCGTTACTTTTGCAGCATGTTAATAAAACACACCTTATTAAAAGCAGCAGAGGCAGGGGCTTCTATCATGAAAGAATATTTCGATAAATCTTTTACGGTTTCTAATAAAGAAGGAATTAACAACCTTGTAACAGAAGTGGATCATAAAAGTGAAGAAGCCATCATTAATATTATTAAGGAAGATTATCCGGATCATTTTATCCTTAGCGAAGAAGCCGGAGAAGTGGTACAGGAAAGCGATTATAAATGGATTATAGATCCTATTGACGGAACGGTGAATTATGCCAACGGCATTCCTATTTGTTGTGTAAGCATTGCCTTAGAAAAAAATGGTAAAATGTTAATGGGGGCGGTATATAATCCTTTTATTAATGAACTGTTTTTTGCCCAAAGAGGTTTTGGAGCAACATTGAATGACAGAAAAATTTCAGTTAGTAATAAAACAGAAATTATAAAAAGCTGTTTGGTAACAGGTTTTCCGTATACCTATTTAGATGCTCCCAACGGGCCATTACAGGTTTTTGAAAAATTTATCAGGAAAGGAATCCCTGTAAGAAGATTGGGTAGTGCTGCCATAGATCTGTGTTGGGTTGCAGCCGGCAGGTTCGATGGTTTTTATGAGCATAAACTACAGGCATGGGACAGTGCTGCAGGTTTTTTAATTGTAGAAGAAGCCGGAGGTAAGGTAACCGATTTTTCAGGCAATGAATACAGCCCTTATCAACCGCATTTAATAGCAACGAATGGAAAGATTCACGATCAGATGCTAAACGTGATTAACGGAGGGAGCTTATAATGGAAAACAGAACTGAAATATCATCTCTCGGAGAATTTGGCCTGATAAATCACCTTACCAGAAATTTTGAAATTCAAAATGCTTCAACACTGTTAAGTATTGGAGACGATGCTGCTGTGGTAGACCATTTCGGTAAACAAACTGTTGTTACAACAGACTTGCTGATAGAGGGAATTCATTTCGATTTAATGTATACCCCTCTGAAACATTTGGGCTATAAGAGTGTGGTAGTGAATTTAAGCGATGTATATGCCATGAATGCAACCCCTACACAGGTTACAGTGAGCATTGGTATTAGCAACCGCTTTAGCGTGGAAGCGTTAGATGAATTTTATGAAGGTGTATATGCCGCCTGTGAAAAATATAAAGTAGATCTTGTTGGCGGAGACACTTCTTCTTCACAAAAAGGATTCATTATTTCCGTAACAGCCCTGGGAGAAGTTGCGCCCGGTAAATTTATTAGGAGAGATACGGCACAAAAAGGAGATCTGATTTGCGTAAGCGGCGATCTTGGCGGCGCTTTTCTTGGTCTGACATTAATGGAAAGAGAAAAGAAAATTTATCTCGAAAATCCGCAGGTGCAGCCAAACCTTGAAGGAGAAGATTATATTGTTGGCAGGCTATTAAAACCTGAAGCAAGAAAAGATATTATCGATTTTTTTGAACAGCATAATATAGTGCCTACTGCCATGATGGATGTGAGTGATGGATTAAGCAGCGAAATATTGCATTTATGTAAACAAAGCAATCTTGGCTGCAGGATTTATGAAGATAAAATTCCTGTTCACGACAGGGCGAGACAGGCTGCATTTAAATTTGGATTAGATCCAACAGTTTGTGCTTTAAATGGTGGGGAAGATTATGAGCTGATCTTTACTTTAAAACAGGAGGATTACGATAAAATCACCTTGAATGAAGAGATTAGTGTGATAGGTTATACAACAGAAACAGAAGAAGGTATAAAACTTTTAACCAAAGGAGGCAATACGTTCGATATTACAGCCCAGGGCTGGAATGCCTTTACTAAATAGCATTGTTGATGTTGAGTGAAATGAATTAGTTCCACTCAATAAAACTTGCCATATATCCCTTTTCTATTTTACCAAGCCCGTTTATGTTCAATACCTGTGCGGGGTAGAGGCTGCACATTCTAAAAGCTTCTTCTAACCCTATACCACAGTGTGTAACTAAATTCTGTACTGCTTTTTTCATGTTTAAAGCAGAGCCGCTCAATGTTCCGTTACTTTCATACTTGTCTCCAACCAACTGGTGTGGGTAGGGTCCGTTTGCTGTGGCGGTTACAGCATCGGTAATTACAAACAACCTTTCTTTCATTATTTTTTTTGCAATGCAAATGGCAGCATAATCTACATGGTACCCGTCTGGAATAATGCTGGCCCTTACTTTTGAATGATTAAAAATGGCGCCAACAAGCCCCGGTTCCCTGTGTTGTAAAGGGCTCATGGCATTGTACAAATGCGTGGCGGCATAAATACCCTTATTAAAAGCGGTTGTTGCTTCTGTATAAGTGGCATTACTATGGCCGGCAGAAATAATAATACCATGAGACTGAATTAAACCAATCACCTCTTCAGTACACACTTCCGGGGCGAGTGTTATTATTTTAATAACGCCTTTGCCATATTCTAATAATGTTTTCACATCGTACACAGTAGGTTTATAAATGAACGATTCAATGTGAGCTCCCCTTTTTGCAGCGTTAATCCAGGGGCCCTCAATGTGTAAGCCCAGGCAGCCTTTACCGCCCTGTTTCCAATAATCTCTTACAGCGTCAATACATTTAAAAAATACTTCATTGCTGTTAGTGGCTACTGTTGGACAAAAATGCAAAGCGCCGCCATCTTTGCAATACTCATATAGCCTGAACAGTGAATCGGCTTCAGGATAAACAGCCAATAATTTTTCGTGTGCACCATATATCTGAATATCTATAAAAGAAGGGATGAGTGTTGAATATAGTTGTGTAGAAGCTGTGCCAATATTCTCCGTGGGTACCACATCTACTATCAATTCATTTTCTGTAATGATGGAATGATCGTGTAACCACTCTGTTCCTGTAAAAATTTTATGAGCCGAATAAGTTTTCATATTTTCTATTGCTGCCGTTAAGGAAATGAACAGTTATGTTGCCAATGTATTTTAGTTGATAAGAGATCTACACTCTTTAATGGAATTATTCCTCATTCAATATCCTGAAGCCGTCTGCATCTTTCCAAAAAGCAAACCTGTTTCTTACTTCTTCCAAAACCCTTTTCTCCAAAACCTGTGTATGAATAACTTCTTCGTGAGCTTTGGTAAATAAAACTTCGCCTAATGGGTTTACAACCATACTGTCGCCGCTATGGTAAACGCCATGGCCGTCATTACCTATTCGGTTTGCGGCAACAACATAACATTGGTTTTCTATGGCACGTGCCACCAGTAAACTTTTCCAGGCATGAATCCTTCTTTCCGGCCAGTTAGCAACATATAACAACACATCATATTCGGTTTCTTTTTCTGGTTGTGGCTGCTGCCTGGCCCATACGGGGAAACGCAAATCGTAACATATCTGCACATGAATCTTCCATCCTTTTACCGAGGTGATTAATCTTTTATGGCCGGGGGTATAGAATTGGTCTTCTCCTGCATAGGAAAAGCAGTGCCTTTTATCGTAAAAACCCAATTGTCCGTTAGGCAACATCCAAATAAGGCGATTACGATAATGTTGCCCTTCTTTTATAATTAAGCTGCCTGTAACAATTATCTTTTGTTCAGAAGCTATCTTTTTCATCCACGCAACGGTTGGTCCTTCCATTGTTTCTGCCAGTAGTGAAGCATTCATGCTAAAACCTGTACTAAACATTTCAGGCAACACTACTATTTCGGTTTTAGGAATAGAATGTATTTTCTGTTCCAGCATTTCCAAATTAGCTTCTTTGTTTTCCCAATGGAGGGATGTTTGTATAATTGAAAATGTAAGCGACATAAATTATTTCAAAGGTAAAAAGTTAAAACCCAAAACGATTATGCTTGATTTCGAAGAGAATTTATTGCTGTAATAATTTCGTTTCTTTCAAACCCTTTTTGTAACATATAGTTTGTTGTTTTGGCCATCCTGTTCAAATATTGTTCGTTCTTTAAACTCCTCCATTTCTTTATTGTTAGTTCATGCAATGTTTTTGTATACATTTCTTCATCAATAGAGGCCAATGCTTTTTTTATATTTCGGGGGCTGACCTTTTTCTGCCTCAGCTCATACTCAATTTTCACTTTTCCCCATTGTTTAATTCTGAATTTACCACCTGCAAATTGTGTGGCAAAACGCTCTTCATTTACATAATCATCTTCTATCAGTTGGGATAAAAGTATAGCTACATCTGTTTTTCTTAAACCAAAATTGTATAATTTTTCTGTTACTTCTGCATGGCTCCTTTCCTGGTAAGCGCAGTAATGCCGTAGTTTTTGCAAAGCCTGTTGTGGTGTAAGTTTTTGTTGCAATGCCAAGGTTTCTGTTTTTTTCAAATCTACAGAAAGCCTTCAATTCACACAGCATCCACATTGTTGTAATTCAATAAATTAGTGTATGTAATATTAACAAATTACAGTAGGTTTGCTTTACTGCCGTTGGGCAGGTTGTACAACAAAGCAATTGCATATGAAGTTTATTGTATCATCTTCGTCTTTATTAAAGCATTTACAGCAAATCAGCGGCGTTATCAATGCCAATACGGTATTGCCGATTTTAGAAGACTTTTTGTTTGAGATCCAGGATAAAAAATTAAGTGTTACTGCCACAGATTTAGAAACGGTAATGCGTGTGCAGATGGATATAGAAAGCAAGGTTAACGGCAAAGTATGCATACCTGCCAAGATCTTAATGGATTCTTTAAAAAATATTGCAGACCAGCCCCTTACATTTAATATCGATAAAAGTTTCGCGGTTGAAATTACCAGCGATAACGGTAAGTATAAAGTAATGGGAGAAAACCCCGATAATTTTCCGAAAGAGCCTTCTGCAGACGATGCCACTTCTTTTACAATGACCAGCAGTGGTTTGGTAACTGCTATTAACAAAACATTATTTGCTGTAAGTAACGATGACCTGCGCCCTGCGATGACCGGCGTTTTCTTTGAATTATCTAAAGAAAGTGTTCAATTCGTTGCAACAGATGCACACCGCCTGGTACGCTATAAAAGAACCGATGCAAAAGCTGCGAAAACAGAATCTTTCATCGTGCCTAAAAAACCATTGAACCTGTTAAAAAATGCGTTGCCAGATAATGATGATGAATTAAGTATCAGCTATAATAACAATCATCTTTTTGTTAGTCATGGCGATGTTCAAATGATTTGCCGTTTGATTGATGCCCGTTTCCCGGATTATAAAGTGGTAATTCCTTCCGATAATCCATACAAGTTAATTGTAAACAAACACGATTTTCAAAATGCATTGCGCCGGGTAAGCGTATTCTCTAACAAAAGCACCAACCAGGTAGCTTTAAATATTACCGGTAGCGAATTACAAATGGCTGCCCAGGATGTTGATTTTAGCTTTGAAGGAAATGAAAGAATGAACTGCCAATACGATGGCAGTGATTTGCAAATTGCTTTTAATGCAAAATTTCTGATAGAAATGTTGAGCGCAGCCGATACCGATGATGTGAAAATAGAATTGTCTACGCCTACCAAAGCAGGTATTATTAAACCCACAGAGCAGGCAGAACATGAAGACCTGTTAATGCTGGTAATGCCGCTGATGTTGAATAACTAATAATAACAACTTAAATAACAGAAATCCTTTTGCTAATTGCAGAAGGATTTTTTATTTTCAGTATTCAACCGATTGCCATGTTTCAAAATATTATAGATCATTTTCAAACATTAGAACACAGGCCGCTGGAGCGGATGATTTTTTTAGTAGGAGGCCTGTTAATTTTTTGGGTTATAGAAGGGGCTATTCCTTTTTTACCCATGCATTATAAAAAGAATAAAACGCAACATGCAGCAGTGAATTTTGGTTTTACAGTTATCCATCTTATTATTCATACATTTTTGGCTATACTTATCGTGAAATTAAGTGACTGGTGCAGCAATAACCGGTTTGGATTGTTGCAATGGCTTAATTTAAAAACGGGGGCTACCATTTTCGTTTCGTTCCTGGTATTGGATTTTTTTGGCGGATGGCTGGTACATATTACAGAACATAAAGTAAAGTTTTTGTGGAGGTTTCATGTGGTGCATCATGCCGATAATAATGTGGATGTTACAACAGGACTCCGTCATCACCCAATAGAAAGTTTATTACGTGGATTATTTTTCTTTATGGGCATCATTGCCAGCGGAGCACCCATGTATGCGGTAATGATTTTTCAAACATTATTGGTTATATCTACTGCATTTACACATGCCAACATTGTTTTACCAACTTGGGCTGATAAGATTTTGGGTTATATTTTAGTAACGCCAGCTATGCATAAAGTGCATCATCATTGGAAACAACCGTTTACCGATAGTAATTATGGTGCGGTACTTTCTATTTGGGATAGAACATTAGGAACATTATTGCATTTGGATAGAAATGAAATCCATTATGGGTTAGATCGTTATTATGATAATACGCAAGATGAAAATTTTTCAATGTTGATGACAAAACCTTTCGGGAAAATGGAATAAAAAAAACCCTGACGGATCTTTCAAGACTGTCAGGGCTGGAATAAAAATATTCGAACTTTTTATACTTCCGCACTCATGCGTTTTTGTTGTTTTGTTCTTTCGTTCTCATCTAAAATGGTTTTACGCATTCTGATGTTTTTAGGTGTTACTTCAATGCACTCGTCTTGCTGAATGTATTCCATACACTCTTCTAAAGTGAACTGTGTTTTTGGAACAATACGAACACCCTCATCACTTCCGCTGGCACGGTGGTTGGTTAATTTCTTTTCTTCCACTGCATTTACATTCAGGTCACCCGGTTTAATATGTTCTGCAATAATCTGACCGGCATACACTTCTTCTCTCGGATCGATAAAGAAAGTGCCTCTGTCTTGTAATTTATCAATTGAGTATGCAGTTGTTGTACCGCCAAATTTCGCAATCAATACACCATTGTTTCTTCCCGGAATCACTCCTTTCCAAGGTTTGTATTCTGAAAAACGGTGTGCCATTACAGCTTCTCCGGCAGTGCCTGTAAGCATTTGAGAACGTAAGCCAATTAATCCACGTGAGGGAATATCAAACTCCAAATGTTGCATTTCGCCTTTGCTTTCCATCACCAACATTTCGCCTTTACGTTGTGTAACAAGGTCAATTACCTTACCACTGAATTCGCTGGGCACATCAACTACCAGTATTTCATAAGGCTCATGACGTTTGCCGTTAATTTCTTTTACCAATACCTGTGGGTTACCTACAGTAAGCTCGTAACCTTCTCTGCGCATGGTTTCTACCAAAACGCCCAAGTGCAAAATACCACGACCATATACTAAAAAGCTATCAGCACTATCGGTATCTTCTACACGTAAAGCCAAGTTCTTTTCTGTTTCTTTCATCAATCGATCACGCAAGTGACGAGATGTAACAAACTTTCCATCTTTACCGAAGAAAGGAGAATTGTTAATGCTGAAAGTCATGCTCATAGTTGGTTCATCAACACTGATAACCGGTAATGCTTCCGGATTTTCGCCATCAGCAATGGTATCACCAATTCCAAAATCTTCTAAACCAACAACAGCACATAAATCACCACAAACCACTTCTGTTACTCTGCGTTTGCCCATTCCTTCAAACACATACAATTCTTTTACTTTACTTTTCTTGATGGTTCCATCAGCTTGCATTAATGCAATAGGTTGACCTTCTTTAATGCTGCCACGAGTTACTTTACCAATGGCAATTCTGCCTAAGAAAGAAGAGTAATCTAAAGAGGTAATTTGTAATTGTAAAGAACCTTCACTCACTTTTGGAGGGGGAACATGTTTAATGATTCCATTTAATAATGGAGTGATATCATCGCAAGGTTCGTTCTTATCGTTAAACCAACCGTTTTTACCACTACCATAGAAAGTAGGAAAATTAAGTTGTTCTTCTGTTGCATCTAAATTGAAGAATAGTTCAAAAACCGCATCATGAACTTCGTCCGGCCTGCAGTTTGGTTTATCTACTTTATTAATCACCACTAAAGGATGTAAATTAAGTTGCAATGCTTTTTGTAATACAAAACGAGTTTGCGGCATTGGTCCTTCAAAGGCGTCAACCAACAAAATAACACCATCGGCCATTTTCAATACACGTTCTACTTCACCACCAAAATCAGAGTGGCCCGGAGTATCGATAACATTGATTTTAATACCGTTATAAACTACAGCCGCATTTTTAGAGAAAATGGTAATACCACGTTCTCTTTCCAAGTCGTTGCTGTCCATGATCAATTCGCCCGTTTCCTGGTTATCACGAAACACTTTAGTGGCATGTAAAATCTTATCAACCAAAGTTGTTTTACCGTGGTCTACGTGGGCAATAATTGCAATATTCCTTATTTCCATGAAAATTTTTGAAGCCGCAAATGTACGTCAATTCAGCGGCTCGGCCAATTAAATGAAGTAACCATTTTGTTACCTGCTTTTGTACATCAATTGAGCTTGGGTTGTGTCACTCCCTTGTACTGTAACGCCTTGAGCAACTATACCTTTACATATATTTTCTTTTTGTTCATCCAATAACCAGCACACCAGCACATGAGCATATAGGCAACAGCATATAAAAAAGAACCCAGATAATTGCCTGCCAGGCTAAATACATGGGTAAAAAGCCATTCGTGTAGGCTCTCCTGCCCAACATGGATTATCTCAAAAACAATGGCCAGCAATTCTGATAACAGGTAAATTATCAATGGGTTTTTGCCAAAAACTTCAAAAAAAAGACTTTTTCGATTGTTGAATTCTATCCAATATATAACGGCACTGATCATTATGCAATCTAGCCCAATGGTAAGGGTAACAAAAGAGCTGGTCCATAACTTTTTATTAACGGGGAAAACAAGGTTCCAGAAATAACTAATAACCAATAATGCAAAACCAATGAACATTATTTTAGTTAAACCTTCAAATGTTTTGCCTTTTTGCTGAACATAATTGCCAACAACAAATCCGGCCACAACGTTGGCAACAGCCGGTAAAGTACTTAACCATCCTTCAGGGTCAAAGCCAATACCTTCACCATGATACAAATGCTTTTCGCCCATTAGCCATGTATCCAGCCTGAGCACTGCATTGCCGGTTAAGCTTAATTCATTTCCACTATCGCCAAAAGCAAACAATAAAACCCAATAAGCCAGCAGTGCCATACAAGTTACGAGCAAAGCTATTTTTTCTTTCAAAAAATAAATTAACAAAGAGGCAATACCATAACAAAGGGCAATACGTTGTAATACACCAAGTATGCGGGTTTCAGAAATAGGGAAAGGTATTATTCTGCCTGCTTCATCCATTTTAAAAAAAGGGAACCAGTACATTAAATAACCCAGCAAAAAAATAATAGCGGTTCTTTTGAGTATTTTAAAGAGTACTTGTTGTTGAGATAAGCTACTCCATTTTTTCATTACAAAACTCATGGCATTGCCCACGGCAAACAGAAAAGAGGGAAATACCAGGTCTGTGGGTGTAAAACCGTTCCACTTGGCATGTAACAGAGGAGACCAGGTGGTTTCGTAATTGCCTGAAGTATTTACAATGATCATAAAACAGATTGTAATACCCCTGAAAACATCTAAAGCGGTAAAGCGTTGCGAAGGTGTAGAATGCATAAGCTGATATTCTATCGGTAACAAAATAATCAATTTTGAATGAGCACGTATCAATTTATTTCAACTAACTTTAAAACACGCTACTTATAAAAAATCTTTGCCATGCCCAAAACTTTTTCCCGCCGCGATGTTCTAAAAGCCATCGGGCTATCTGCAGGTACTGCTGTATTGCCTTCTGTTTCTTTTGCAAATGATGAGTATGGAATACCCATTGTACTGCCCGATAATAAGAGATTGCAGCACATGGATAAGGCCCTAACTGCTATTACCCTTGGTGCCGGCAACAGGGGTAATGTATACGGCAATTATGCACTGAAATATCCTGAAAAGTTAGATATCGTTGGCGTTGCAGAACCAATCCCTGTCAGGAATGAACGCTATGCAACAAAACATAAAATAGAAGATAAGAACAGGGTTAAAACATGGGAAGATGTTTTTAAAGTGCCAAAATTTGCAGATGCCATCATTATTACAACACCGGATAATTTGCATTACGGCCCCTGTATGGCTGCATTAAAGATGGGATATCATGTGTTGTTGGAAAAACCAATTTCTCCAAGCGAAAAAGAGTGCAGGGATATTTTAAACCTTGCAAAAAGTTCGGGTAAAGTAGTTGGCGTTTGCCATGTTTTGCGCTACGCACCTTATTTTGTAAAGCTGAAAGAATTAATGAACAACGGTTCAATAGGAGAAGTGGTAAGCATTCAACACATGGAACCTATTATGAATGTACACATGAGCCATTCCTATGTTAGGGGTAACTGGCATAACAGTAAAGAAACAACACCCATTATTCTTGCAAAATCCTGTCATGATTTAGATATTTTACGATGGATGGTTGGGAAAAAATGTGAACGTATTCAGGCATTTGGAGATTTAAAATGGTTTAAACAACAAAATGCGCCACAGGGCAGTACAGATAGGTGTACCAATGGTTGTGCCGTTGAAGCAACTTGCCCTTACTCTGCATTAAGAATTTATTATAGAAACCGAACATGGCTGCATCATTTCGATCTGCCTGAAAATAAAGACCAGCAGGGAGAAGCCATTATGAATTATTTAAAGAATACCAACTATGGCAAATGTGTGTACAGAATGGATAACGATCAGCCGGATCATTACATTACCAATATTCAGTTTGCCGATAATGTTACAGCCAGTTTTAGTATGGAAGCGTTTACCCCTTATGAAGGAAGAAGAACGAGGGTGATGGGCAGTATGGGGCATATAGTGGGTGATATGACCTCTTTTACCATTACAGATTTCAGAACAGGGAAGAGTGAAGAATGGAAAGAAACAACAGATACACATGGAGGAGGCGATTGGAGACTTGTAGAAAACTGGATTGAAGCCGTTTCTAAAAACGATGCTTCGTTACTTACATCAACCATCGACCAATCTATCGAAAGCCATATCATGGGCTTTATGGCTGAAAAGAGCAGAATGGGAAATAAAGTAATGGAGATTGTAATGTAAACCCTCTGTAAACATTTTATTAAGCATGACTAATATGAAAAATTTTCTCCTGCTTCTGTTAGCAGTTAGTCTTTTTTCTTTTATCACGACCAAAAAAAATATCATTACTTCAAAGGTTACGGTACCTCCGGGTACGGTAATGCTGAGAGAAGGATTGTATATAGATAAATTTGAAATAAGCAATGCCATGTGGCGCGAATTTACTCACGGATGGTTGCTGGGTGTTGAAGACGATACCGCCAGTTTTAATAAAATGGCACCCGACAGTACTGTTTGGTATTCGCTGAAAATTGACAGGGACCGGTTTATATATAACTATCATGTAGCCTCACAGTTTGGTAATTTTCCGGCAGTAGGTATTAGTTATGAGCAGGCGGTAGCATTTTGTGAATGGAGAACAGATCGTGTGAATGAAATGATTGATAAAAATCCGGGCAACTTTTCTTTCAGGAAAGTAACATACAGGTTACCAACAGAAGGTGAATGGGAGCTGGCAGCAGCTGGAAAGTTAGATACTGCAAGATATCCTTACGGAAGTATGGAAACCAAAATTTTAACCAAAGAAGATTCTTTGAAAATGTTTAATTGTGTATATGCCGATTTAGATTCTATACATAACACCATTCAACCATTACCTGTAAGCATAGATTATGGTAAGGCAAACGGATATGGTATTTATAATATTATTGGGAATGTTGCAGAAATGGTATCGGAAAAAGGGCTTGCAAAAGGGGGCTTTTACGAATTGCCTTTAGAATACTGTAAAATAAGAGAAAGATCTGGGTACAATACACCTAACCGCTATTTGGGATTTAGATGTATCTGTACCACCAATAGTGGTTTTGGTATAAAGCCGGATAAAGATGCTCTTAAGAACGAAAAGCCTGCAAAAACAGAATCAAAAAAAGATCGTTCTAAAAAGAAAACACAAGGTTTTGAAGTAGATCAATAATTACATTGTTGTTAAAATAATAAAGAGAATACTATTATGAAATGGTTTAAAAGGATATTGGCATTTGTAACAGTTTTGCTTATTGTTTATTTATTGGGGCCTCATCCCGGAACTACCCGGTACACAAAAGAAATACCCATTTTCAGCAGCAATGCTTCTGAACTGGAAAAACAGGTTGCAGGACTGGAAGCCTTGCACAAAATAAAACCGGATAACCAGGCAAGGATAATTTGGGCTAATGATTCACTGAAAGAAAAAACGGAATATGCCATTGTTTATTTGCATGGATTTTCTGCCTCGCAGGAGGAAGGTAACCCCGTTCACAGGAATATTGCCAAAGAGTTTAACTGCAATTTATTTCTTTCGCGTTTGGCAGAACATGGTATAGATACATCTGATGCCATGTTGCATTTAACTGCCGAAACATATTACGAAAGTGCCAAACAAGCTTTGGCAATTGGTGAACAATTAGGAGAAAAAGTTATTTTAATGGGAACATCTACAGGTGCTTCTCTTGCATTGAAATTAGCTGCCGATTTTCCGGATAAAGTAGCGGCACTTATTTTGTATTCACCCAATATTGCCATTAACGATCCCAATGCCTGGTTACTAAACGATCCATGGGGTTTACAAATAGCAAGACTGGTAAAAGGTTCAAAATACAATATCATAAAAAAAGACATCCCTCTATACCAACAATACTGGAACACTAAATACAGATTGGAAGGGGCTGTTGCTTTAGAAGAATTGCTGGAAACTACAATGCTGAATACAACTTTTAAAGCTGTGCAACAACCGGCACTGGTATTATATTATTATAAAGACGACCAACACCAGGATAATGTGGTAAAGGTGAGTGCAATGAAAACCATGTTCAATAATCTTGGAACAAGTATAGATGAAAAAAGAATGATACCCGTTCCTAACGCCGGCAACCATGTAATCGCTTCTCCTATTCAATCAAAAGACATTGTTACGCCTCAACAGGAAACAGAAAAATTTTTGCGGGAAGTAATCGGGCTAAAGCCGGTAGCTAACAGGCCGTAAGAGTTTTTTTCACTTATCTTCATGTGCTCATTAAAACGATTTGCTATGCTTCGAAGTATTATTGCAGGCATTGGTATGTATGTGCCTGAAAACATTGTAACGAACAATGATTTGATTAAGTATATGGACACAAGTGATGAGTGGATACAAGAAAGAACCGGTATAAAAGAAAGGAGGTTTGCGCACAGAACAGAAGAAACCACTACTACTATGGGTGTTGAAGCCGCAAAAATTGCTATAGAAAGAGCTGGCATTACCCCTCAAGACATAGATTTTATTGTATTTGCAACCTTATCTCCAGATTATTATTTTCCCGGCTGTGGCGTATTGTTACAAAGAGCTTTAAAAATGAAAGAGATTGGTGCATTGGATGTACGCAATCAATGCAGCGGCTTTGTGTATGCATTAAGCGTGGCCGACCAATTCATTAAAACAGGAATGTATAAAAACATTTTAGTGGTAGGGGCGGAAAAACATTCATTTGGTTTAGATTTCTCTACAAGAGGAAGGAATGTTAGTGTGATTTTTGGTGATGGCGCCGGTGCTGTGGTATTACAACCCTCTGCTAATGAAAACAGGGGTATACTCAGTACACACCTGCATAGCGATGGTGAAAGCGCGGAAATATTGGCAATGTATAACCCGGGTACACATGCTAATCATTGGGCAGATAAAAATTATGCCTTTTTTGATGATGCAACAATAGGTGAAATGTTTATGAGCCATTCTATGATTGATCATGCACAAAACTTCCCGTTTATGGATGGCCCGTCTGTATTTAAAAAAGCAGTTGTTAAATTTCCTGAAGTAATTATGGAAGCATTGCAGCAGAATGGTTATCAGCCATCAGATCTCAACATGCTTATTCCGCATCAGGCTAATTTGCGCATTGCGCAGTTTGTGCAGCAGAAATTAGGATTAACCGATCAGCAGGTATATAACAACATTCAAAAATACGGGAACACAACTGCAGCTTCTATCCCAATTGCCCTGTGCGAAGCATGGCAGGACGGCAAAATAAAACAAGGCGATCTTGTATGCCTCGCTGCATTCGGCAGCGGGTTTACATGGGCCGGTGCTTTGTTAAAATGGTAAGGGTATAAGATTAAAAGTTCTGTGATACGATATCACAGAACTTTTAATTAAATCAATTCTTAATTTTTACTTGCAACTACATCTGCAATAGTATTTGTTGTAAACTCAACTACAAAACTTTGCTTAACGTTGATAGCGTTAGATTTGATAATGAACATTACTTTATTAATGTCTGAATCTTTCGGTAAAACGAAGAACTTATTATACTGTTTGTCTTTAGTAACAAAACGATTAATGTACTCGCCATTTTCATCTACTACTAAAATTTGAACAGGCTCCGCATCAGCGTTTTGAAACTTTACGCGGAAGTAATAGTTCTCATTAGAACTTCCTACATATTCAATGTTGCCTTTTGTGTTGTTCTCGCTAAATACTGTAGAATCTTTTACAGCATTGGCTTTTGTTGCATTAGGTGCAACAGTAAAAAACAAAATGGCAGCTATCACTCCGGCAAATAATCTTTTTGTAATGGTGTTAATTGATTGTTTTTTCATTTTTCTTAATTTAACGTTTAACAATATTCATATGCAATCAATCATTTAACTTCTTAAAGAACTTATCTACAGCAAAGCAAAAGTGAAATTTCAAAGGGCAGGCAAAAGTGGAGATATTATTTCAGGCCTGTTATCATTTAATACTACAAACATACAAAAGGTAACCTTGCTGCAATGTAAATTTTACGCAAACGCTTGCATGTTTTAAAGAAGAAGGAGGTTTTTAGTGAATTGCAGTAACATTCACTTTTTCTATTCCCTTTAAATGTAATTCAATATGTCGATCGTGGGCTTTGTTTTCAAATTCGCTGATGATTTCCAATATGTCATAATCAATAAAAAAACAGTCGCTTCCATCAATCGTTAAAACACTGTATTCCGGAACGAGGTCTAATGCTTTTTTCAATTTCACTTTATTTAAAAAAGTTACATTGCTGTTTAATTTTATAAGTTCTGCTTCTATTCCCTGGTGTTGGGTTTTAGAAATTTTATATTCCGTTTTAAAATTATTCTGGATGATGAAATAAATAGAAAGCAATAACCCGATACTTACACCGATTAACAAGTCTGTTACTAAAATAATAATGATGGTAATAATGAACGGAAGAAACTGCTTCCAACCCAAACTCCACATGTTTTTAAAAAGTTTGGGCTTGGTTAAATTATAGCCAGTTACCAATAAAATGGTTGCTAACGATGCATATGGAATTAAATTCAGCAGGAACGGTATTAATAAAACAGATAGCAATAAAAATATGCCATGCGTGATGGCAGACATTTTTGTTTTTGCACCTGCATCTATATTGGCAGAACCTCGTACAACAACCGCTGTAAGCGGAATAGCGCCAAGCAGGCCGCAGGTTATATTTCCAATACCCTGTGCCAGTAATTCTCTGTTGATGGGTGTGATCCTGTTATGCCTGTCTAATTTATCTATTGCTTCAATACACAATAAAGTTTCTAATGTTGCCAATGCCCCGATGATGATTCCATCTTTCCATATTTCTGCATTTGTAAATAATTGTGAAAAATCAGGAAAACGAATATTAGCAAAAATGTTAGACGGAATATTCACCAACTGAGATGTTTTTAAAGCAAATGATGAGTTTGTTTTTGAAAACAAAAATTGTAATACAACTCCTAATACAACAACAATAAGAGAAGAAGGCAGCGATATTATTTTTTTGAATTTAGGTTGTTGTAATAGAACAATGGTGAGTAACGATATGAAAGAAATAAGAACAGCACCTGCTGTAATTTGTTCGCTAAATTCTTTGATGTTGCCTAAAATATGTTTGGAAGAAAACAATTCTAAAAACCCGCTGGTCCAGAAATCTGGATGCTCATAACCCAGAGCCAATGGAATTTGTTTTGAAATTAAGATCACCCCAATAGCAGCCAACATTCCTTTAATAACTGCTGATGGAAAATAACTGGCAACAACACCCAATTTTAATAATCCTAAAACAATTTGAAATAATCCTGCAACAATAATGGTTAAAAGAAAAATCCTGTAATCTCCTAAACTAACGATGGAAGCAGCTACCAATGTTGTTAAGCCCGCAGCCGGGCCAGATACCGCCAATGTTGCTCTGCTGATGGTTGCTACAACAATACCGCCAATAATACCGGATAATAATCCTGCATACAATGGTGCGCCTGATGCCAATGCAATGCCCAAACAAAGCGGAAGTGCTACCAGGAAAACAGAGAGACCAGCTGCCAGGTCATGGCGCAGCCACATAATCCTGTAATACTTAAATGTTCTTCTCACAGCTACTAACAAATATTGGTACGCCGCTCAAGGTACAATTTTAATTAAGGAGAATAACTGCTAACGATCGTGCATTGCCTTAAGAAGTATGTTTATTTAATGTTAGCCACAATAAATCTTTCAACTCCGTTAGTCCGGTATTGGTAACAGACGAAATAAAAATATGCGGAATATTTTTTGGGATTTCTTTTTCTATTTCTTTTTTCAATTCATCATCCAGCATATCGCTTTTACTGATGGCAATGATGAAATCTTTCTGCAACATTTCTTCATTATACTCCTTCAATTCATTCAATAAAATCTCAAATTCTTTTTTGTGATTTTCACTATCTGCAGGTATTAAGAACAATAAACAACTGTTTCTTTCAATGTGCCGTAAAAATCTATGACCTAACCCTTTCCCTTCTGCCGCACCCTCAATAATGCCCGGAAGATCGGCAATACAAAAACTTTTGCCGTCTCTGTATTCTACCATGCCAAGCTGCGGTGTTAATGTGGTAAAAGCATAGTTGGCAATTTTGGGTTTAGCGGCTGTAATAACGCTTAATAAAGTTGATTTTCCTGCATTGGGAAAACCCACCAAACCCACATCGGCCAGCACTTTTAATTCTAATTGTTTCCATCCCTCTACACCTTCTTCACCTGGTTGACAATATTCGGGAACCTGGTTGGTTGGAGTGGCAAAATGCTGGTTGCCCAAACCTCCGCGGCCGCCTTTCATCCAAATAACTTCCTGGCCATTTTCCAATATTTCTGCTTCAATCTCGCCGGTTTCTTCGCTGCGGGCAATGGTTCCTAAAGGCACTTCAATGATAATATCTTCGCCGTCTTTACCGGTTTTATTTTGTTTAGCACCACTTTCACCATTCTGTGCCAATACATTTTTAAAATAGCGTAAATGCAATAGAGTCCATAATTGGGAATTGCCTCTCAAAATAATGTGGCCGCCTCTTCCGCCATCACCGCCATCTGGGCCGCCTTTAGAGGTTAGTTTATCTCTTCTGAAATGTTTTACGCCGGCACCGCCGTGCCCGCTTCTGCAAAAAATCCTGATATAATCAATAAAATTATTCTTCTCCATTCGGTGCAAAGATAAGTGTTGTTCATCTGCACTGATGAAACCACTATTTTTACAGCTTCATTAAAAGAGAACGTGTGCCCGATATTATACAATTATTACCCGATAATATAGCTAACCAGATTGCTGCAGGTGAAGTGATTCAAAGGCCTGCCAGTGCTGTAAAAGAATTGCTGGAGAATGCCGTAGATGCAGAAGCAACCGAAATTCAACTGATTGTTTCCGATGCCGGAAAAAGTTTGATACAAGTGATAGATAACGGAAAAGGAATGAGTGAAACGGATGCCCGTATGGCATTTGAACGCCATGCAACCAGTAAAATAAGAGCCATTGAAGATTTGTTCAGAATAAAAACAATGGGTTTCAGGGGAGAAGCCCTTGCCAGTATTGCAGCTGTTGCACAGGTTGAAGTAAAAACCAAAAAACAGGAGGATGAGTTAGGAACGTATATTGAAATAGAAAACAGTACCGTAATAAAGCAGGAGCCCTGCGCTTATATTGGCGGCACCAGCATAAGTATGAAGAACCTGTTTTTTAATGTTCCGGCAAGAAGGAATTTTTTAAAAAGCAATGCTGCAGAAATGCGTCATATTGTAGATGAATTTATTCGGGTGGCCATGGCTTTTCCCGAACTGTTTTTTTCGCTTACTGCCAATGGCCAACAGGTTTTTCACCTGGAAGCGGGATCGTTAAAACAACGAGTGGTTCAAATACTGGGTACATCGTACAACGCCAAAATGGTGAATGTAAAAGAAGAAACCGATTATCTGAATATTTATGGATTTGTTGGAAAGCCTGAAACAGCAAAGAAAACAAGAGGCGATCAGTATTTGTTCGTGAACAATCGTTTTATTAAAAGTGCGTATTTGAATCATGCGATCAATTCAGCTTTTGATGGAATGATTGCCAAAGACAGTTTTCCCAGTTATGTTTTATTTATTGATGTAGACCCTTCGCAGGTAGATATTAATGTACACCCCACCAAACAGGAAATAAAGTTTGAAGATGAAAAGATCATTTATGCTTTTGTACAGGCTGCTGTAAAACATGCACTGGCCCAGTTCAGCGTAGCGCCTTCTTTAGATTTTACGCTGAATGCGGAAATTCAAAACCTGGATGCCGTAAGCAAACCTTTTACAGAGGAAAGTAAGGAAACAGTTTCGGGTTCAAATTTGTATAAAACCTTCACACAAAAAAACCAGGCACACTTTATTGAAAAAGATAACAGAAGTGAACTGAAAGATTGGAAAAGTTTTTTTGAAACAGAGAAGACGGAAGATAGAAGAGAGGAGCTAGTAGAAACTACTTTCAGTTATGAAAAAAATATTCTGAATGCAAACTCCTATCTTCTGAATTCTTTCCTTCAATTACATAACACTTACATTATTGCTGCAACACAAAATGGCTTTTTGCTGGTACACCAGCAACTGGCACACGAACGTATTCAATATGAAAAGTACAGCAGGCTGGCACATCAGCTGCATGCAGGGTCTCAGAAAAAATTATTCCCTGTAACATTAGAAACAACGGCGTCTGATGCAGTATTATTAAATGAAATGCTGGGCGATTTGCAAACAATAGGCTATACAATAGAGCCCTTTGGCAATAATAGCTTTGTGGTACAGGGAACGCCGGCCGATATTGCCCAAGGCAACGAAAAACATTCGCTTGAATTATTATTAGAACAATACAAACATTTCAGCAGCGATGTAAAATTTTCACGTAGAGAAAAACTGGTACGCTGTATGGCAAGGCAACAGGCCATTAAAGCCGGGCAGGCCTTAACTGGGGAAGAAATGAAACATTTGATTGAGGAGCTGTTTAAATGTACAACTCCCAATATAACACCAACGGGCAATCCTACTTTTCTGGAGTTTAAAGAAGATTATTTAGACAGAATGTTTGGCAGATAATACCTTTGAAACATGTTTGCAACAGACGATTTACAACAAAGATGGTGGAATCTTGAGGCCAAACTCACAGAACGTTTTGGTAAGAAACCCGACATGGAAACGGTTCTTTTTTTAATTGGCATACAGGAAACGGGACTCGTGAGCGATAAAATATCGAAAGAACAGAAGCAAGACCTTATGCATGTTGCCGTTTGCACCATATTGCAACCCAGCGGGTACTATTTGCCGGAAGAAAAAGATGCTGATGGCTGGCCCCATTTTAAACAAATAAAAGAACTGCCGGTATTAACCCTGCCTGAACAGGAAAATTTTTTAAAAGATCATGTTCTGCTTTATTTTCAACAACAAGAATTTTAACTAAAATGAGATACTTTTTTGCATTTTTAATTGGAGCATTGCTATCGGCTCAAACAATAGCGCAAGTAAAAAAAAATACACCTGTTACGGCTAAACCTGCTACTGCAACTGTAAAAAAAACTGCAACCACACCCGCCCTTAAGCCTGCTACGGCAGAAAAAGAAACATTGGTAGAAATAACTACAGATTATGGTATAATGGTTGCCAAACTGTATAACCAAACCCCTTTGCATCGCGATAATTTTATAAAACTGGTAAAACAGGGTTTTTACGATAGTTTGTTGTTTCACCGGGTAATTAAAGGGTTTATGATTCAGGGGGGCGATCCAGACAGTAAATATGCTGCACCCGATGCTATGGTAGGGGCCGGGTCTGCCCCGGGTAACAGGGTTCCTGCTGAATTCAAAAACAATTTTCTTCATAAAAAAGGAGCTTTGGCCGCCGCCAGAGATGGTAACCCTGAAAAAGCAAGCAGCAATTGCCAATTTTATATTGTGCAGGGAAAAACCTACGATACCGCTCAATTGAAGCAGGTATATAATCAGGCTGTAAAAAGTAATAATCCCGGGTTTACTTATACCAAAGCTCAACAGGAAATTTATGAGCGCATAGGTGGTGCCCCTTTTTTAGATCAGAACTATACAGTTTTTGGCGAAGTGATTAGCGGACTGGACGTGATTGATAAAATTGCTTCCATGCAAACAGCACAGGGAGACAGGCCGCTTAAAGATATTAGAATGAAAGTTAGATTAATTAATTAGGTATGAAAAGATCGCCTTTTATTCAACCGAAAAAAAATTGAATATTTGCAACACACTTAAAAAACACAATAATGAATTTTCCTGCAAATCTCCGCTACACAAAAGACCATGAATGGATCAGTTTAGAAGGAAATATAGCAACGGTTGGCATTACGGCTTTTGCTCAGAGTGAATTGGGTGATATTGTATACGTAGATATTACTACTGTTGGCAAAACCGTAAATGCAGAAGAAGTTTTTGGTACCGTGGAAGCTGTAAAAACGGTAAGCGATTTGTTTTTGCCCGTTACCGGAAAAATCCTGGAAGTAAACCCGGCTTTGGAGAAACAGCCTGAACTGGTTAATAATGATCCTTATGGAGATGGTTGGATGATTAAATTAGAGATAGCCAGCCTTGCAGACGTTGATAACCTTTTAACTGCGGAAGCTTATCAAGCTCTTGTAGGATAAAATAACCAAAAATTAAGCAGAAATTAATCATATAATTTTTTTTTATAAGGAGCTACATAGCCTGTAGCTCCTTATATTTGAAGTATTGTATATCTATATGTTTTCTGCAAAAGAATTTAAATGGGGTTATTTGTGGCTGATTGTAACAATGGTTTTATTTTTTACACCAGGCAGTGAATTGCCACAGGTTACCTGGATTGAGAAGCTGCATTTTGATAAAGTTATTCATGCAGGGTTATTTGCTGTTTTGTCTTTTCTTTTCATCTTTCCCAGAAGAAAAAAAGATAAAGTTTCTAAAAATCTCTGGATTACCATTATACTATGCTGCTGTGCTATTTATGGTATAGCCGTAGAAATAATACAGGCTTTATTTATTCCTTATCGTAGTGGCGATGTTTGGGATTTTGCTGCAGACCTTTTTGGAACAGGGATTGTTTTTTTATGGTTTTGGTTTAATGATTACGAGGAAACTTATTTTTATGTAGATGGAGACACTATAAAAATGAAACCTAAATACCAGCCCAAAAAAAAGCCCTTGTAGAAACAAGGGCCGCAACCAAAACTAACTGCTTATGAGAAAATCGATTGAATTATTAATTTCTTTATACAAAGGTATACAAACAATCTGCCAAACCTCCTTTTATAATGTTAAATCTCTCTAACCAGATTCCTTTTTTCCTTTATCTGCTGCTTTATAGCAACTATTCCTCTTTCACTATTCCAATACAAAAGTCTATATAAGAGACTGAAATATTTCCCAAAGGTTTATCAAAAAAATGTTAATAGACTTTTACGTGACAATGCAAATTCTAATGGCAGGAAATTGCTGCAGCGGCGGTATTGCTGAAATGTGGACTTAGGTATGGGATTCCTAAATTTAAACCTCTCACAATCAGCAAAATACCCATAATCATTATAAAATAGGGTACTGTTCTTTTTATTTTATTTCTTATAGTTAAGCTTAAAAAGAAACCAAATTGGCCAATAAGCATCATTAAGGGCAGGGTACCCAGCCCAAAAAAAAGCATTAAAAAGGCGCCCATTTTTAAACTGCCGGTTGCCAATGCTGCTGAGGCAGCAAAATAAACCATACCGCAGGGCAACAGGCCATTGAGATTGCCTATTACGAAATGCGTATATAACTTTTTGGATGTAAAGAGCTTATCGCTCAATAGCCATAATTTATTTTGGATTTTCTTAAATATTGGCTTTTGCAATGTTTTGTTTTTTGTAAAATAGCCAAGAGCTACAAGCGTAAATATGCTGCCAACGGTAATAGAAAGAAGTTGCTGATAACCTGCTAAATATACCAACCTGCCACTAACACCAAACAGAATGCCCAAAAGGACATAAGTAAAAATCCGGCCGGCATTGTAGAGCAATATGGCCATGCTTCTTTGTAAAGTAGTTAAGCTTTGCACCGGTAATGAAAATGCAATAGGGCCACACATTCCCACGCAGTGAAAACCGCTTATTAAACCAATTGTTAAACCTGTAATTGCTACTTGCAGCATGTTATTTGTTTAAGGCAAACTTTTTTTCTGAATAGTAATTGGTATTGCCAACCTTCCAACTGATTTTTACCAGATAATTATTAGCTAACAGGTCTTTTTTAAAGAATAATTGTTCTCCGTTATTATTTACGTTCAATGGTTTACGAAGATCTTTAGATGCATCTGTTGCGCAATAGAACCATATATCACCGGTTTTTGTAAAACCGTTTTGCTCTTTGGGAAAGCTTACAGCTACATAATTCTCTGTTTGTGTAATATTAATACCAGATAGTTTAGCGGCATTGGCTGATCCATCGATATTATCCTGGTATCTTAATTCGTCTTTATAATATTCCTTGCTTACCAATTCAAATTTAGTGTTCATGCTTTTATAAACGAGTACACCAATAAGTGTGGCAAAAGCTGCAAAAACAAATAATAATTTGTATCCCCAATTCATATATTTATTTTTTAATGTTATTCTGATACAGGGCCGAGAAAACTTGTAGTGGTAGCGGCAACTTTTTTATCGCCTGCATACAATTCAAGCTTCAATTCGGTTTTCCTGGTTTTAATTTTATTCTTCGGAACAATAACAAAGAACGAGCCTGCACCCTGCCCCTCTTTTTTAACATCAATAAAATCGTCTTTGCCAATCGTTTTTATAGTTACAAAGCCATCTACACCTTTTATTTTTAGAGGGATATTTTCTGTTGTTTTATTTACCACTTTAATATTATACAGGTTAGAGATGCTGTCTTTCCCTATTTCCTGATATAAAATGCCCGGTGTTCTAATAACAGTAGCATCTATATCTTTACGGGTAAAGAGAATAAAGCTTAATACAGATAATACCAAAACACAAAGAAAGGTGTACAGCTTCATTCTGGTGGTATAATGCAAGGCTTCTCCGTTGGCGATAGAGTTTTCCGAAGCATACCTTATTAATCCTTTTGGACGGTTTAGTTTTTCCATTACATTATTACAGGCATCTATGCAGGCAGTACATCCTACACATTCCATCTGAACTCCATTTCTTATATCAATGCCTGTTGGGCAAACTTTTACACACTGAAAACAATCGATACAATCTCCCAAATGGTCGCTTGCCTGTTTTTTTGCATTACCTCTCGGCTCACCTCTTTTATAATCGTAAGCAACGATCATAGAGTTTTTATCCAGCAGTACGCTTTGCAATCTTCCGTAAGGGCATACAACAGTACAGGCCTGCTCTCTGAAAAAAGCATATACGGCATAAAACACGCCACTAAAAATGAGTAAGGAAGCGAAACCGATTACATGTTCTGTTACGGGCTCGTTAATAATTTTTTGAAGCTCGCTCATGCCAATGATATACGCTAAAAAGAAATTGGCAATGGTAAAGGAAAGGAGGTAGAAAATAATATGCTTTAGAGAAACTTTTAAAATTTTTTTGCTGCTCCAGGGTGCATTCTTTAATTGTTTTTGTGCAGCACCATCACCCAATATCATAAACTCTATTTTGCGGAACATCATTTCCATGAAGTTGGTTTGCGGGCATGCCCATCCGCAAAACAATCTTCCAAATGCAGCTGTAAACAAAATAATGAAAAAGATAAAAGTGATCATGGTAAGACCGAAGATGAAAAAATCTTGCGGCCAGAATACTTTACCAAACAGAATAAAGCTGGCTTTGGGAATATTGAACAAGAATAATGGCCTGCCGTTTATTTGAATAAAAGGCAGACCAAAGAAGATGATAAAATAAAAAATACTTAATAGGGTACGGATAGTATAAAATCTTCCTTTCGGCTTATAAGCATAAACCCATTTTCGTTTTCCTGTTTCATCTACAGTAGCAATGCGGTCTCTGAAACTTTCTGTAGTAGGCTCGTTTAAATGTGGAAGATTTGAAAACATTTCTTATGTAATTATTTCGTTGTTTTTGAACTATCAGCAGTATTTTCTTCGTATAAAGTGCCCTGTGGTTCTTTTGGTGTGGCAGGCTTGGTTCCATGAAGGCTTTTTACATAACTGGCTATCTGTGCTATTTGAGATGCGCTGTAATCATCTTTCCAGCTTTTCATTCCTTTTTCCTGCCAGCCATATTTTATGGTTTTAAAAATATCTTTAATGCTTCCACCATGCAACCAGTAATCATCTGTTAAATTGGGTCCTACCAGTCCGCCACCATCTGCTCCATGGCAGGCTGCACAAACGGTAGTGAAGATTTTTTTACCTGCTGCCAGGTCGTTAGGGTCTGTTAAAAATTTCACTGTATTTTCATCTACATTATTGGCTGCTTTTTTCAGGTATGCTTCTTTTTCCGCTTCTGCTTTTTCCAGTGAAATAGTTAATTCTTCTTGGCTTAAAGGTGCAGAGTGCGCAACATGGTAACGCCATAGGTAAGATACGCCGAAGATAACAGTAAAAATAAACCCGTAAACCCACCAGCCTGGTAATCGGTTATCAAGTTCACGAATACCATCATAATCATGCCCCAGGTCTATAGTGCTTTCTTCTTTAATAGGGCGGAAGCTATTGATCTTATCCCACCATTTTGCAAAACTGCTTTCTTCTTTAACTACTTCTACGCTTTCATTTAAAATGGCTGCTTCTTTCTGTAGCAATAAACGAAGGTTATAGGTTAATAAGATCAGTACAATCAGTTCAATTAGAATTACGCTGAACAAGCCGTAAAAAGCGGCAGGGGTTAAGCCTGATATTAATTCGCTTTGCGGTGCCGCTGCCTCTTGAGCAAATACCGTACTGGTTACAAAAAGCAGTATAACAATACCAGCGGCTTTTGCAATGCCGTTTGTTTTATTCCTGTCTCTTTCTTCTTTAAAACGTTGCAGGTATAATTTAGCAGCGCCCAATACAACGCTGGCCAGTAATGCAATACAGATGAGCAACACTATTGCAACAACTACCAACGCCTGCGCCATAGGATTGCTTAATTCAGATTCTTTGGGCGGGCCTGCTGCAAAAAGCATATTGGGTAATATCAGGCAGGCAGATATTAACAGCGGCCATTTTAAAAAGTGTTTAACTGAAAGTTTCATAAACAAAAAAGATTTAATTATTTAAGTGGGAGTTGATTCATTTCGTCCATCATTTTTTTATCTGCCTTTATTGCCCATATAACTGCAGCAATAAAGAATGAAAAGAAGATGAGAAATGCTGCGATGCCATAAATATCAACACCCGTTGTTTTTTCTAAGTAGTGAATAAATTTCATACTGTACTTTTTTCTGTTACCTGATGGATGCGGTTTGCTCTTTCTTTTCTCCTTTAATATCTATACCTACTCTTTGCAGGTAAGCTATTAAAGCAATAATCTCTCTGTCGGCAGGAGTTTCAATCTTATCTATCTTCAGGCTGATTCTTACTTTATTTGCCTGTGTCATTAAATCCTGATTCGCTATTTTATCGTATCCGGCAGGATAAGGAACACCCAGTGTTTGCATGGCTCTTATTTTGGCTCCTGTAATAGCAGTATCTATTTTATTATCTAACAACCATGGGTAATTAGGCATAATAGATCCGGGGCTCATAGATCTTGGATCCATCATGTGGTTATAATGCCAGCTATCAGGATATTTCCCGCCAATACGTGCCAAATCGGGCCCTGTACGTTTGCTACCCCATTGAAAAGGATGATCATAAACAAATTCTCCTGCTTTGCTATATTCACCATAACGTGCAACCTCATCTCTGAAAGGACGAACCATTTGGGAGTGGCAGGTATAGCAACCTTCTCTAACATAAATATCCCTGCCTTGTAACTCTAAAGGAGTATATGGCTTAACAGATGCAATGGTTGGAATATTGCTTTTTACAAGAAAAGTTGGAATTAATTCTAATAACCCGCCTATAGCCACAGCAATTAAACTGAATACCAGCATTTGTACAGGTCTTCTTTCAATCCACCTGTGCCAGTAGGTTTCTCCATGTGTGTCGGCATTTTTGGCTAATGGGGCTGCTTCCGCTTCTTCGTTAGCCACTAAATTTCCTGCAGCAATTGTTTTCCATAAATTATAGACCATTATGAATACGCCGGATAAATACAGGGCACCACCCAGGCTCCTGGTAACATACATGGGAATAATATGTGTTACTGTTTCCAGGAATTGATATTTTATTTGTCCTTCTTCTGTAAACTGTTTCCACATTTCGGCCTGAGTAAATCCTGCCCAGTACAATGGAACGGCATATAATACAATACCGATAGTGCCAATCCAGAAATGGTTGGTGGCCAATTTTTTAGAATATAACGGCGTGTTGAAGATTTTTGGAATGATCCAGTATAAAATACCGAAGGTTAAGAAACCATTCCATCCCAAAGCACCAATGTGTACGTGAGCTATGGTCCAATCTGTGAAGTGAGAGATGGCGTTTACACTTTTTAAGCTCAGCATGGGGCCTTCAAATGTTGCCATACCATAACAGGTAACGGCAACTACCATAAATTTTAAAACAGGGTCTTCCCTTACTTTATCCCAAGCACCACGAAGGGTAAATAAACCATTTAACATACCACCCCAGCTTGGTGCAATAAGCATTACGCTAAATACTGTTCCTAAGCTTTGGGCCCAATCTGGCAGGGCTGTATATAAAAGATGGTGCGGGCCGGCCCATATGTAAATAAAGATCAATGCCCAAAAGTGTATAATAGATAAACGATAACTATAAACGGGCCTGTTGGCAGCTTTGGGCAAAAAGTAATACATGATGCCCAAATAAGGTGTTGTAAGAAAAAAGGCTACGGCATTGTGGCCATACCACCATTGTACCAAAGCATCTTGCACTCCTGCATACCAGCTATAACTTTTTAAGGGAGAAAAAGGAATTTCAAACGAATTCACTATGTGCAGCATAGCTACGGTAACCCATGTGGCAATATAGAACCAAATGGCAACGTAGAGATGGCTTTCCCTTCTTTTAAGAATGGTTCCAAACATATTAATGCCAAATACCACCCAAATAAGAGTGATGGCAATATCTATGGGCCACTCTAATTCCGCATATTCTTTACCGGTAGTAAAACCTGCCAATAAAGTAACCGCAGCAGAAACAATAATCAGTTGCCATCCCCAAAAGTGTATTTTACTTAATGTATCGCTGAACATTCTGGCTTTACATAAACGCTGCAGCGAATAATATACACCCATAAAAATACCATTGCCCACAAAGGCAAAAATAACCGCATTGGTATGTACGGGTCTTGTTCTTCCAAATGTGGTGATGGGCAAATTAAAGTTAGCCGACGGCAAATAGATCTGCACCGCTACTAACAACCCGGCAAGCATACCCACAACTCCCCAAAGAATGGTGGCATAAGCGAACCATTTAACAATCTTGTTGTCGTAATAGAATTTCTCCAGTTGCATAATGATTGTTGATTGATTTATGATTGATGATTATTTGAAGGTTTATCGTCGAAAAGGATTCTCATCGGCGGGGATTGCTCATCATCGTATTGCCCGTTTTTAACACTCCATATAAAGCCAAATAAGAATAAGGCTGCTACGCTGATACTAGCTATTAGAAGAATAATGATGACGCTCATATATACAGCTCTATTTAAGTGTCAAAGCTATTTTTGAGCGAAAAGAAGCAACATGATATTGCTCAAATAAAATAATGACATCCGTCATCCTTTTTATTGAATGCACTAAATGCTTTAAAAAAAATTATGTTTTAATGGCTATTTAACTGTTTTTTCCTTGGCCACTTCGTCTAAAAGATCATTTTCAGTTACAATACCTATAAAATCAAACCCGTCAAACACAGGCAGGTAACGAAGTTTATAACAACTCATCAATTTTATACAGTTGTCGGTTGTATCGCTTGCGTCAATGGCGGGATA
Source organism: Sphingobacteriia bacterium (assembly GCA_017304675.1). Taxonomy (GTDB): domain Bacteria; phylum Bacteroidota; class Bacteroidia; order Chitinophagales; family Chitinophagaceae; genus CW01. Next base: position 407,069 of record JAFKLS010000017.1, on the reverse strand, counting down.
TACGGTGCCCAACAGTTCTTTAACCAGCATTTCATCGGCATGGTTACCATTTAGTACCACACTTTGAGAATATTCTTTCTCTCCGAAAATGCCTAAATATTTCTCTTCATCCATTACAATGGTGTAAGAGATATCTTCTTTTTTCATAATCTTCACAGCATTCAAAACCTTTTCGTGCGGGCCAACAACATTGTTGTAATGTGCTTTACCTTCAATTACTTGTTTAGCGGTTTTTATGGCTAAAAATTTTAAGGTTATGGAATCATGTTCTGGAAGATAACGGGTGTGAAAGTTTTAAAAATTTTGAAATAAGGTTACTAAGGCCGAACGTGATTAACAAGATGCTTATACTACTGCAAGGCATTAAGATTGCCGCTACCACAGGCTGTAATATTCCCTGAACAGCAAATGCCAGGCCAATAATATTGTACAGAACAGAAATAATGAATGCCGTTAAAACAATTTTCCTGTTGGCTTTGCACAATTTAATAAAGCGTAAAAGAATGGGTAATTGGCTGGCTTCTAAAATACCATCACTTGCAGGTGTAAAACTGTTGCTGTTTTCTGTAACGGCTATTCCAACATCGGCCTGCTTTAATGCTCCCGCATCGTTTAGGCCATCTCCTACCATTAAAACTTTTTTATTGTTTTGCTGTAATAATCTGATAGCATTTAATTTATCTATGGGCTTTTGGTTAAATAAAAGCTGTGCTTCAAAACCAAGTATTTTCTGTAAAAATTTTTGTTCACCTGCATTATCACCGCTTAATACGGCAACAGGATATCGCTGACTGAGTTTTTGTAATAAGGGTGCAATATGTTTTCTATAATGATTTTTTAAAATAAAACGCCCCATTACCTTGTCTTCAATAGAAACATAAGCGTTTGTAGATATATCTTTTTCTAATGTGGCGCTACCGCTTATAAAGGGAAGCGAGCCTATCTTCACCAGGTCTCCCCCAACAAACCCTTCAATGCCGTTACCGCTATGCTCTTTAAATGCAGTTACCTGTATTTTTTGCGGCACCTGTAAATATTGAACAATTGCTTTACTTAATGGGTGTGTACTTTGTGCAGCCAATGCTGTAATTTTCCTTTTTTCTTCATCTGTTAGCTCTTTTCCATCAAACTGTACATCGGAATAATCGTTATAGGTGAGTGTTCCTGTTTTATCAAAAACAATAAAATTAATGTTTGCAAGTTCTTCTATGGTTTGTGCATTTTTTATAAAAAAATGATTGCGGCTAAGAATACGCAAAATATTGCCGTTGGTAAAAGTGTTGCTTAGCAATAATGCACAGGGGCAGGCAACAATTAAAACGGCGGTAACTGTATTCCAAACTTTAGAAGTATCGTGCAAATACCAATAAACCCCTGCAAAGAATGCAATTGTAAAAACACCCCAGGTAAAATAACGACTTACCAAGTGAACAAAAGAGTGCTCGGTTTTATTGCTTTGTTTTTTAAATTCTTCCCTGTTCCATAAGCCGGTTAAATAGCTTTGTGCTACTTCTTTAATTACCAGCATTTCAATATTACTGCCAATTTGTTTTCCTCCGGCATAAATAATTTCTCCCATTTCTTTTTCTACAGGAATGCTTTCTCCTGTAACAAAACTATAATCTATCAGGGCCTTTCCTCTTGTAAGAATACCATCTGCCGGAATAAGTTCCTGGTGATGGATAAGCAAAGTATCATTCAGTTGAATAGATGGTAAGGCAACACTTTCTTCCTGCTTTTCTTTTATCCTTGTAACGGCAATGGGAAAATAAGAAGTATAATCCCTGTCGAAGCTTAATTGCTGGTAAGTTCTATCCTGTAATACTCTTCCTACCAACATAAAAAATACAATACCGCTCATACTATCGAAATAGCCCAAACCTGTTCCTGAAAACACTTCGTAAAGGCTTCTTGCAAAAGTTACCAAAACACTTAACACAATAGGCGCATCTATATTTAAAAATTTATGTTGTAAACCTTTCCATGCACTTATATAAAATTCGGAAGCCGAATAAAAAAATACAGGCAGGCTAAGCAGTACATTCAGGTACCTGAATAAAACCATCAGGTTTTGTTCTTTGGTATCAATGCCCAGGTATTCCGGAAAACTCAACAACATTATATTGGCAAAACAAAAACCTGCTACGCCCAGTTTATAAATTTTAGATTTATTGAGAGGTGCTTTTTTGTTTTCCAACTGGTGTAAACTGATATATGGCTCGTATCCGATGGATGTTAATAGCTCCGCTACTTTTTGAAGTGATATTTTGTTGTGATTGAAAACAAGAAAAGCTTCTTTTCTTTCAAAATTCACTTTACTGCTAATCACTGCATCATTTATTTTATGAAGGTTTTCCAGCAACCATAAACAACTGCTGCAATGTATCTGCGGCAGGTAAAAGCCTATATGTGTTTGCTCATCATCTTTAAAAGAAATAAGCGAGTTGGCAATGGCCGCATCGTTTAAAAAAGAAAATTTATTCTCCCGTACTTTTATTTTTTGTGAAGTGCCGGGATTCTTTGCCAATTCATAATAATTGCAGAGACCGTTTCTATTTAAAATCTCATACACCATTTTACAACCCTCGCAACAGAAGTGCTTATCATTTGCAGATATAACGCTAACACAGGTTTCCCCACAATGGTAACATTGCACTTTGGCTTCAATTATTTTACTCATAACTGGCTAAATAACAGTGCAAATAAATTTAGCGTTGAAAGCAAAAAAATGACGACAATCAGTTTTATTTTTTCCATATAAATACATATTTGCTTTAAACCATATCTTTTTATCTTTATGCCTTATGGCATACAGTCTTTTACAGGAGGAAATGTTTAAAGCGCTTTTTGAGTTTACAACGGAGGGCATATTGATAGTAGATGTGCAGGGCCATATTGTAATGGCCAACCCTTCATCAGAAAACCTTTTTGGGTATAATAAAGGGGAACTGATTGGCCAGCCTATTGAAGTGCTTATTCCTAGGAGGTTTTCCGGTGGGCATCACGCTATGCGGGATAAATTCAACCGGAATCCACAAGCCCGTTCCATGGGTATTGGAAGAGATTTATTCGGCATTACCAAAAACGGGAAAGAAATGCCGGTAGAGGTGAGTTTAAGCCCCTTTGAGTCTGACGGTAAAAAATATGTGATTGCTTTTATTATAGATATTTCTGTAAGAAAACAGCAGGAGCTAAGTATTCAACAACAAAAAGAAAGCCTTGAAAAGCTGGCGCTGGAATTGGAAAAAAGGGTAAAAGACAGAACCATGATATTAGAAGAGGCCTTGCAACAACTTGAAATATCCAGAGAAGAGCTGCAACAGTCTCTGGAAAAAGAAAAAGAACTTAATGAAATGAAATCCCGTTTTGTTTCTATGGCATCTCACGAATTCAGAACACCACTGGCCACAATTCTTTCTTCTTTAACCCTTGTTGGAAAATATACCGAACTGAACAATACAGAAAAACAGGCACATCATATGAGCCGGATTAAATCGGCAGTTACGCATATGACCGATTTGCTCGACGATGTACTCTCTATCAGTAAACTGGAAGAAGGAAAAATTACCATTTTAAACGAAAACTTTAACCTGGTTCAATTCTCGGAAACAGTAATGCAGGAGTTACAGGAACTTTGCAAAAGAGGACAGAAAATTAAATACAAACATACAGGCAGGGAAAACATTTGTTTGGATAAGAAAGTGCTACGGATTGTTTATTTCAATTTTATATCCAACGCTATTAAATTCTCTCCTGAAAATGCTTCTATAGAGGCTTGTACTGTTTTGTTTGAAGATCATCTTCAAATTCAAATAAAAGACCATGGCATCGGAATTACTGAAGAAGACAAAAAACACCTTTTTGAAAGATTTTTCAGAGGAAATAACGTAATGAATATACAGGGCACCGGCTTAGGGCTTAGCATTGTTGCACGTTATGTAGAATTATTGAAAGGTGAAATTACGGTTGAAAGCGAGTTGGCAAAAGGAACAACATTTGCAATAAAAATACCAAATATAAAAAATGATGAGTAAACGGATATTATTGATAGAAGATAACACTGAGATGCGTGAAAATACCGCCGAAATTCTTGAACTGGCAGGCTATAAGGTATCAACTGCCATGAATGGAAGAGAAGGGGTAGAGCTGGCCCAGAAAGAAAAACCGGAGTTGATTATTTGCGATATTATGATGCCTCAATTAGATGGGTACGGTGTACTGTTATTGCTTTCTAAAAATGTAGAAACAGCCAGTACGCCATTTATTTTTTTAACGGCCAAAGCTGAACGTACCGATTTTAGAAAAGGAATGGAAATGGGAGCCGACGATTACCTTACTAAACCTTTTGATGATGTTGAATTATTAAACGCCATTGAAAGTCGTTTGAAAAAAAGTGATCTTCTGAGGAAAGAATTTAGTAAAAGCATAGAGGGCCTGAACGAATTTATATCAGACGTAAAAGGTTTTGATACCCTTAAACAATTATCTGAAGAAAAAGAATTGAGAGAATACAGGAAAAGAGAAGAAATATACCGGGAAGGCAATTACCCAAGGGGTGTTTACTTTTTAAACAAAGGGAAAGTGAAAACAAGCATTACAGGCGAAAACGGGAAAGAATTTATCACCGGATTGTACAATGAGGGAGAGTTTTTCGGTTACCTGGCCCTGCTGGAAGAGGGTAAGTATAATGAAACGGCTGTTACATTAGAAGATGCAGAAATATGCCTGCTGCCTAAAGAAGACTTTTATTCACTTGTGTATAAAAATGCAGATGTATCTAAAAAATTTATAAAAATGCTCAGTGTTGGCCTGCATGAAAAAGAAGAGCAGCTTGTTAAGCTTGCGTATAATTCTGTAAGGAAAAAAGTAGCGGATGCATTGATAACCCTGCACAATAGGTTTGTTAAAGAAGGCTCAGATAACTTTACCATTAATATATCCAGGGAAGACCTGGCCAATATTGCCGGTACTGCTACAGAAAGCACTATTAGAACCCTGAGTGATTTTAAAGACGAGAAACTAATAGAAGTACATGCCAGCAAAATCACAATCCTGAACTACAACAAATTAAAAGACCTGAAGAACTAAAGCCTGTTGTCAGACATTTGTGCTGTTATCAGCTCTCCCTGCTTGTTTTGTTCGTAGAGAGACCAGCCGTCTGTAACACTGGTGCTTAGCCATACATTTCCCGAGCGCCTGAAAACTTTTGTAATCAGTGAATAATATTTTGCAAAGCTTTCTGCAAGCTGTTGCACTGTCATCTCAGGTGCAATAATAAATTGAGGGTGGTTCCTGGAAACAATAAATTCTTTTAACAACCTGCTGTTGTTATAAATATTTTTAGGAATCACCTTTTTATTATTGGCATGGTCTTTTTCATAAAATTCCAATTTTAAATAAGGGAACAATTTATTAAACTCGTACTGTAGCGAGCCAATATTCATCATATCATTAATTTCCAACTGCATATTCAGTTCAAAAATATTTGCCCTTATTTGCAAACCAACTGACATTTATCAGTATCTATATTGATTGTCATCAACCGTAAGCAGCAATTGCTTTAAAACAATGAATAACTGTTTTCGCTATCCGAAACTTCCTGCTGTACTCAGCTTTTTTAAATTGGGGAGCTTATTTTTACAAACGATATGGGGTATTATAATTTTAACGACAGCCTTAATTTTTTATCGAAGCTCACTTTTCGGCGAATAATGAATGCTTCAAAAGTGTGGATGAGCTACCAGCTAAGTAAAATAGTGGCAAAGCCCATACAGTGGGGGTATCCTATTTCTATTTCTTTTGAGCCTACTACTTCCTGCAATCTCCGCTGTCCGGAATGCCCAAGCGGGTTAAGAGAATTTACAAGACCAACAGGAATGTTGCAATCTTCTTTTTTTCAGCAAACCATAGATGCCATTCATAAAGACCTGCTGTATCTTATTTTTTATTTTCAGGGAGAACCATATCTGAATCCGGATTTTTTAAAAATGGTACAATATGCTCACAGTAAAGGCATTTATACGGCCACTTCTACCAATGCACATTATTTAACGGAGGAAAAAGCCAGGCAAACAGTAGAAAGTGGGTTAGACAGGCTGATTATTTCTATAGATGGCACCACGCAAGATGTTTACCAGCAATACAGGGTGGGTGGCAAGTTAGAAAAAGTGTTAGAGGGCGCAAGGAATATTGTAAAATGGAAAAAAGAACTGAAAAGCAAAACACCATTTGTTTTTTTCCAGTTTCTGGTGGTAAAACCAAACGAACACCAAATTGAAGAAATTAAAAAGCTTGGTGCAGAAATTGGGGTAGACCAGGTTCGATTTAAAACAGCCCAGGTATACGATTATGAGAATGATCCTAACCAACTGATCCCATCCATTGCCAAATACAGCCGCTATAAGAAAAACGAAAAAGGTGTTACTGTTTCTAAAAGCGGCTTACAGAATCATTGCTGGAAATTATGGCATGCCAATGTAATTACCTGGGATGGCCTTGTAGTGCCCTGTTGTTTTGATAAAGATGCCATGCACCAGTTAGGAAATTTAAAAATGCAATCGTTTAAAGATATTTGGCAAAACGATAATTACAGGCAATTCAGGAAAGAATTAATGACCAGCCGTAAGAATATTGATATCTGCGCCAATTGCAGTGAGGGGCTGAAAGTTTGGGAAGATTGATGTTAATTAAACACCATGCAGTGGCATTTCATCCACACAAATACGAAACCTCGCCAATCGGGGTTATCTTAGCCACATGAAAAAACTAATCTCCCTATTTTTCATTTTCCACTTTTCATTTTTTGCTTTTTCACAAACACCTCCAAAATTTGAATTCAGAGGAGTTTGGATAGCAAGTGTAGATAATATTGATTGGCCCAGTAAAAAGGGCCTGAGCGTTGCAGAACAGAAAGAAGAGTTTATTAAGCTGGCAGATATGCACCAGCATAACGGAATGAATGCATTGATTGTACAAATACGCCCTGCAGGGGATGCTTTGTACCCATCTCAATACGAACCCTGGAGCGAGTTCTTAACTGGCGTGCAGGGGTTACCGCCTTCGCCGTATTACGATCCGCTTCAGTTCATGATAGAAGAAACACATAAAAGGGGTATGGAGTTTCATGCATGGTTAAATCCGTACAGGGCTGTATTCAACATTACGAAATCTTCCATCGCTCCAACACATCTTACAAAAATTCATCCTGAATGGTTTTTAACCTATGGAGATAAAAAATATTTTAACCCCGGGTTGCCTGAAGTAAGAAATCATGTGGCCAGGGTGGTGAGAGACCTGGTAACACGTTATAACCTTGATGCAATACATATGGATGATTACTTTTATCCATATCGCATAGCCGGAAAAGAATTTCCGGATGAACAGGCATTTAAACAATATGGGAATGGCATGAGTAAAGATGATTGGCGAAGAAGCAATTGCGATAGTATTATCAGGCAATTATCGGAAACTATTAAGTTGGCCAATGCGCGGGTTAAATTTGGCATCAGCCCTTTTGGTGTTTGGCGTAACAAAGACAAAGACATAGAAGGAAGTGATACCAAAGCCGGCCAAACCAACTACGATGATCTGTATGCAGATATTTTATTATGGTTGAAAAAAAGCTGGATAGATTACGTTGTTCCGCAATTATACTGGGAGCGGGGCCATAAACTTTGTGATTATGATGTTTTGTTGGATTGGTGGAATAAGCATGCTTACGGAAAACATATTTACATAGGCCACGGCTTTTACAGGGCCAACACAAATACTGCATGGAAAGATAAAGATGAGTTGCCTAACCAGATTAAAAAACTAAGAGAATATACTACCACACAGGGCAGTGCATATTTCAGCAGTAAAAACTTTACTGCCAACCCTAACGGATGGTCTGATAGTTTGAGAATGCATTACTATGCTTTGCCTGCACTGGTACCGCCAATGTATTGGATAGATAGTGTTCCGCCACCGAAGCCCGTGGTTGAAAAAAATAAAAACCAGTTTGTAATTAATTATAATGGAGAAGAAAAGATTAAAGGGTTTATCATACTTGCTTTGCCCAATAATGTTGAAGAGAAGTTTGAGTATGCTACCATAATAGACCTGGTTGTGGCAGATAAAAAAACAATATACAGCAGGGATAAATCCATTGCTGCAGCAAACGACCGCTTATTTGTTTGCAGCGTAGACTGGAATAACAATATTAGTAAAGCAGTAGAACTAAAATAAAAAACGATACACCCGTTTTAGCAAACTCTTTTTAGAGGTAAATAAGTTTTAGGACTTATAAGCAGTGGAACACTCTCCATAATAGTGGTGGCGTTATCTAAGCCAAAAGCTTTCTGATCGCTCTGTGCCAGTTGTTTTATGGTGAAATAAGAATCCATGATAAATCCTTCTTTCAGCGATAATTCGTTTTCAACCGATAGGAAGGTTTCAATAATTACATAAGTAATATCTGTATGGAAATTACTTTGATCAAGGTTTTCATACTTACTCAGGGATTCTAGCTCGTGCAACTTATTCATTTCCTGCATTACCATTTTAAAAAGCAGGTTAATCCTGGGCTGTATCCTGAAGCCGAGTTTAAAATCAACCCGGATAATTTTATCATCCACGATCTCTTTTACAGAATATTCCATATTATAAGGATTATCAGCCCTGTCAATATGTACAAACCAATATACATCTGCCCGTTTCGGTTTTTTACTGAGGATAGAATCCATTATCCGTTTCTCAATATCGCTATCTGCATCGGCCTTGGTTAAATAAACCAGGTGTGTTGCATATTTGGGAATATCCTTATCAACGCTGAGCTGTTGTAATAATGGAATGTATTCTTTAATCTTAACAAATTGCAGGTAACGGTTGGTAATCTTTCTTGCCCTGTACCACACTATCATTATAAACATAAGGCCGGCTTCAAAAAATAAAAACATCCACCTTTGTTTAATCTTGGCAACATTGGCTACAAAGAAGGCAGATTCAACGGAAAGAAATACAGCCATGATCAGAAAAATAACCAATGCATTCCACTTTTTAACCCGCTTCATATAAATATACATTAATGAAGTGGTCATGAGCATGGCAATAACAATAGAAAAACCATAAGCAGCTTCCATGGTAGAGCTTTCCTTAAAGTACAACATCATACCTACACATCCGAACCACAAAATCCAATTAAGGCTTGGGATATAGATTTGTCCTTTTACATCTGTAGGGAATTTAATGGTTACCCTGGGCCAAAAATTCATACTAATGGCCTCGCTGATAAGTGTGAAAGAACCGCTTATTAAAGCCTGAGAAGCAATAATGGTGGCCATGGTGGCAATAATAATACCTATTAATAAAAACCAGCCGGGCATTATTTCGTAAAAAGGGTTAATGCCCGCATCTATATGCTCTTTACCTAAATTCATGAGCCAGGCTGCCTGCCCCATGTAATTAATAATCAATGCTGTTTTTACAAAAAACCAGCTTACCTGTATGTTTTTTCTGCCACAGTGCCCCAGATCGCTATACAATGCTTCCGCACCGGTTGTGCAAAGAAATACAGCTCCCAATATCCAGAATCCGTGAGGATAATTTATCAGTAATTGCATGGCATAATAAGGGTTAAGTGCCTTAATAATAGCCGGATGTTTGGCAACCTGCAATAAGCCTAACAACATGATCATGCTAAACCATACAAGCATTATAGGGCCGAAAGAAAAACCTACAATCTTGGTACCGAAACGCTGAAAGAAAAACAACAGTGAAATAATGCCGATCACCAATCCAATGGTTAAACCATTACCGGGAACAATTACCTTTTCCAATCCGCTAACACCATTTAATCCTTCAATGGCAGATGAAACGGAGATAGGGGGTGTAATAATACCATCTGCCAAAAGCGTTGCAGCTCCTATAATGGCCGGTATATACAGCCATTTGGCATATCTGCGTACCAGGGCAAAAAGAGAGAATATGCCACCCTCTCCTTTATTATCGGCTCTTAAGGTTAAAAGCACATATTTAAAAGTGGTTTGTAATGTTAGGGTCCATATAACGCAGGAAACTCCGCCATAAACCAGTTGCTCTGTAATAATTTTATTGCCAATAATAGAACGAAAAACATACAATGGCGAAGTGCCGATATCTCCATAAATAATTCCTAAAGTAACCAGTAATCCGCCAAGGGTTAGTTTATTTAAATGGTTGCTCGAATGATCGTTTGGCATAGGCTCAAATTTCTAACAGGTATACTTTGTGTATAATAGCTTATTAAATTTAATTGATATTTTTCAGATGTGAACAGGGGTATTTAGGTGGTTTCTTTGTTCTAATGCAACGCTATTGAGTTAAATAATAGCAGCTAACATATAAAACGGACACAAATGTATAGGCAAGCCAATTATTGTTGGGCTAAGGAGCGTACAACTTAAGTATAATTTAATAATTAGAGCTTATTGTAGGTGTTGGTGTAGGCTGCCAACTGCCAAATTTTTCCTCGCAGGCTTTGTACCGGTAATTAAAAATATAATCTAACTGTTTTTTTACAAAGAGCTTGTTGATAATATCGCCCAACAGCCATAATGGAATCTTGTAATGTATAATATCGGTCATTTCCACGCCGCCGTCTATTTCCCTGAAATGATGTTGATGATGCCAGAAAGAATAAGGGCCAAAACGTTGTTCATCAACAAAGAACACTTCATTTTCTACATGTGTAATTTCTGTCATCCAATAAAGCGGGATCGCTAACACGGGAGACACTTTGTATTCAATAATTTGCCCGCAATAGATTGTATTGCCATGATACCTGGAAATAATTTTGAAGCCTAATTTAGACGGGGTAATACTTTGCAAGTTGACGGGATTACTGAAAAACTCCCATACCGTTGCTAATGGTGCGGGTATTTTCTGAACGGTTTTGAACGAATATACTTTACTCATGCGCTTTATAACAATAAAGCAACAGGAATGTTTGCATCTATTAACTTTGAATATATGCCGAAAGATTTTCAACTGCAGCAATTTCAAAATATATATGATGCTTTAAACGAACAGCAACGTCGTGCTGTGGATGCCATTGAGGGGCCCGTAATGGTTATTGCTGGCCCGGGTACAGGTAAAACACAAATACTTTCTGCCCGTATTGGTAAAATATTGCTGCAAACCCATAGCCTGCCGGAAAACATTCTTTGCTTAACCTATACAGATGCTGGCACCGTTGCCATGCGCAAAAGATTATTCAATTTTGTTGGTAGCGATGCCTATAAAGTAAATATTTATACTTACCATGCTTTTTGCAACGATATCATACAGGAAAATCTTTCTTTATTTGAAAAAACAGTATTAGACCCTATTTCAGATCTTGAAAGAATTGAATTGCTAAAAGAATTGATAGACGCTTTCCCCAAAAATCATCCGTTAAAAAGGTATAGGGGCGATGTATATTTTGAAATCAATAATCTGCAGCAGCTTTTCAGTACCATGAAAAGAGAAGGCTGGGGCCCGTTGTTTATTAGCAAGAAAATTGATGATTACCTGAACGATCTGCCCTTACGGGAAGAATACATTGCCAAACGGGCTACCAAAGAATTTAAAAAAGGAGATGTTAGAACAGATAAGATAGAAGAGCAAAAAGAACGAATGGAAAAATTACGTGCTGCTGCCGGTGAATTTGAAACATATAACCGGTTAATGCGCAGCCGTAACAGGTACGATTTTGATGATATGATTAATTGGATAATAGATGCTTTTACCAACAACAAACAGTTGCTTACCCGCTACCAGGAACAGTACTTGTATATTCTGGTAGATGAATACCAGGATACCAGTGGAACACAAAATCGTTTGGTAGAGCTGTTGATGAATTACTGGGAAGTGCCCAATATTTTTGTAGTGGGAGATGATGACCAGAGTATCTATCGCTTTCAGGGTGCTAATATTGAGAACATGCTCAATTTTGCAGAAGGGTACCAAAAAGACCTGCTAACAATAGTGCTCACTCAAAATTACCGCTCCGCCCAACCTATATTAGATGTAGCTAAAACCATTATAAATAAAAATGAAGAGCGATTGGTTAAACAGTTACCGGGCTTAAGCAAAGAATTAATTGCATCTAATAAACAAATCAATCATTTAACACAAAAGCCTGTTCTTAGAGAATACGAATCGCAGCATCAGGAAATGATTGATATTGTATTGCAGGCAGAAAAACTAATACAGCAAAATATACCTGCCGGTAATATTGGTATCATTTATAAAGAGAACAAATATGGCGAAGAGCTAACACAATATTTTAAGTTAAAAAACATTCCTGTTTACAGTAAACGTAACCTGAATATTCTGGAAATACCGCTTGCCCGTAAAATAGTTTTGGTACTAAAATACCTGGCTGCCGAACATGATGCTCCTTTTGGTGGCGATGAAATGTTGTTTGAAATATTACACTTAGACTGGTTTAACATACCTCCTGTTGAGGTTGCTAAACTAAGTATTGAAGTAGCAAACAGGCAATTTGGCGAGCACAAAATATCGTTACGCGAACTGGTACAACAAAAAATAAATGCCCCTGCCAAAGATCTGTTTAGCCAGGCGGCACATACAGGCCTGATAAAAGCCGGCAATATTTTGGAGAGGTTGATAGCAGATGTTCCTAATATTACGCTGCAAAGCCTGTTCGAGCATATAGTGAGAGAAGCGGGTGTGCTTTCATTCATTATGCAGAGTGCCGATAAGCACTGGCATTTGCAGGTGTTAACCGGACTGTTTGATTTTGTAAAAGAAGAAACACGCCGTAATCCTTCCTTGCAATTACAGGAATTTGTGAATGTGATTGAATTGATGGAGAAAGAAAACATATCACTTCCACTGGTGCAGGTTAACGGAAGCGATAAAGGGATTAACCTGTTAACGGCACACGGCTCTAAAGGATTAGAATTTGAATATGTTTTTTTAGTTGGTTGTAATGCCGCCAACTGGGAGAAAAAAAGAAAACCCGGCGGTGGATACGCATTCCCTGATACCATGTTTTCTTCTTCCGGTAACCATAAAGACGAAGAAGAGTTGAGACGCCTGTTTTATGTTGCATTAACCAGGGCCGAAAAACACCTTCAAATTTCTTTCAGCAGGTTTAAGAACGATGGAAGAGAACTGGAGCCTTCTATGTTTATTGCAGAAATAATTGAACAACATGCATTACCGGTTGAAAAAATATTTATAGATATTGATGTGTTGAATGCTTTTAGAGCATTGGCTTTTGCAGAAGAAACTGCCCCCGAAATAGAAAAAACAGAAACATTATTTATAGAAAAAGTATTAGATAAGTTTGTAATGAATGTAACGGCATTGAACAATTATTTAAAATGCCCATTACAGTTTTATTTTAATAACCTCGTAAAAGTTCCATCGGGTAAATCGGAGGCTACAGAATTCGGCTCTGCCGTACACTATGCTTTAGAAAAATTATTCCGCAAAATGCAGAACAATCAAAATCAGTTCCCATCTAAGGAAGAATTCATGAAAGATTTTGAATGGTATATGCATCGTAACAGGCAAAATTTTACAAAAGAGCAGTTCAACCGAAGGTTAGAACAGGGCCATGATGTATTGGCTAATTATTATGACAAGTATGTTGATTCTTTTAACAAGATTGTTGCAGTAGAAAAAAGTATAAGAAATGTGGTTGTAAAAGGTGTTCCGCTAAAAGGAAAGTTGGATAAAATTGAATTTGATGGCAAAAATGCCAATGTGGTAGACTATAAAACAGGAGATGTTGAAAAAGCAAAAGATAAATTGCTACCCCCAAACGATAAGCAACCGAACGGTGGAGATTATTGGCGCCAGGCAGTGTTTTATAAGATATTGGTAGACAATTATGAGCAGAAAGACTGGAAAGTGGTTAGCACTGAATTTGATTTTATAGAACCTGATAAAAAGAAAGAGTACCGTAAAACAAAACTGGTTATACAACCACAGGATATAGAAACCGTTACACAACAAATTGTTACCGTATGGGAAAAAATTCAACAGAAAGACTTTTATAAAGGCTGCGGTAAAAACGATTGCCATTGGTGCAATTTTGTTAAAACCAATAATATGGCTGTTGCATTGCATGAGATAACGGAAGAAGAAAATTGATTTAAAGGATTATTAGGATTTCTTCTGTTTTATAAGATTATGTTTGCAGGTAGATTTACTTTTATTCATGACCACAAGATTTTTAAAATTTATTATAGTTGCTCTAATTATTCAGGGCATGGCCCGTACAATAACAGGGTGTGCCAACATTATTCCGCCGGCGGGTGGGCCGAGAGACACCTTGCCACCCGTATTAATACATGCTTTGCCAAGAGATTCGGCTACTATGGTTGCATCTAATAAAATTGTATTAACCTTTAACGAGTTTGTAGAAGCAAAAGATATTTCTAATAATCTGGTAGTGTCTCCGCTGCCCAAACAATCTCCCGTTGTTGATTATAAACTCAATACCGTTACAATAAAATTAAAAGATACATTAACACCCAATACCACTTATACACTCAATTTTGGTAATGCCATTAAAGACATTAACGAAGGCAATGTTGCTAAAAATTTTTCATACGTTTTTTCCACTGGGCCTAAAATAGATTCGGGTTTTTTTGCAGGAAAAGTACTGTTGGCTAATTCCGGCAAAATAGATTCTACCCTAATTGTTGCATTGTACAAAAACCTGGATGATTCCGCTGTTGTAAAAACATTACCGCGTTATTATGCTAAATTAGATGGTAAGGGGAATTTTGTATTTCACCATTTACCGGTTGGCACTTTTAATGCTTTTGTGATGGAAAATGGGTTTGATAAAAAATATAACGACAGCACCAAAGTTTTCGCTTTTTTAAATAAACCTGTTCATATTTCAGATACTACAGGGCCGGCACTTTTTTATGCCTATGCACAAGTAGAAAAAAAAGACAAAGGGAAACCAGGTTCGGCAACCGGCGCTAAAACTGCTCCGCCAAAAAGCAAAACAGAAATCAAGTTTAAAATGGTACCGCAGCTTGATAACGGCCACCAGGAACTGATTGCTCCATTAGAGCTTGAGTTTACCAGGAAGCTTAAAGTATTTGATACTGCAAAAATAATTTTATGCGATACGTTGTTCAGGCCTTTAAAAGCCATGGCTTACCATATTGATACAAGCGCTCAAAAACTTTCAATACAATACGGCTGGAGAGAAGATATGCCTTATCGTGTAATTGTTATGCAAGATGCTGTTACCGATACCGGCGGTGCTCATTTAGCTAAAACCGATACGCTTAAATTCTTTACCAAAAAAGAAAGTGACTATGGAAGTTTAAAGATCAGATTTTTAAATATTGATTTGAATAAAAACCCGGTCTTGCAATTCTACCAGGGAGATAATTTATCAGAGTCTGTTGTGCTTACAAAGAATGAATTTTTTAGGAAACTGATTAAGCCGGGGGATTATGAACTGCGAGTATTGTACGACGATAATAAAAACGGGAAATGGGATGCGGGAAATTATAAATTGAAAAAGCAGCCTGAAATAGTACAGGATATTCCTAAAAAAATTAATGTGCGGAATAATTGGGAAAATGAAGTATCAATCAACTTATAAATTTTAATGCCTCACCATTAGTGAGGCATTAAAATTTACGATGAATATAAAATAGTATTACAGGTTTTCAATAATTCCTGCAATGCCCTGCCCGCCGCCAACACAGGCTGTAACCATTCCGTATTTTTTATTCAGGCGTTTCATGTCATTTAAAATCTGTACAGTAAGCTTAGCGCCTGTACAACCTAACGGGTGGCCTAATGCAATAGCACCGCCATTAATATTTACAATCTCCTTATTCAAATTCAATTCACGAATAACTGCTAATGACTGCGATGCGAATGCTTCGTTTAATTCAATTAAATCAATATCATTCAGGCTCATATTCGCTTGCTTTAAAACTTTAGGTATAGCAGCAACCGGACCAATACCCATAATGCGTGGGTGCACACCTGCACTGGCACAATTAACCAAACGCCCGATTGGTTTCAATCCCAATTCATTCACCATTCTTTCACTCATAACAATTACAAATGCAGCACCATCGCTGGTTTGCGAACTATTTCCCGCAGTAACACTGCCACCTTGTGCAAAAGCTGGTTTTAATTTGGCCAGGCCTTCAATAGTTGTATCGGCACGCAGGCCTTCATCTGTATCTACAACATAGTTACGGGTAGCTCTTTTCCCTTTTTCATTCAGGTATACATCTTCAACCATAATGGGTAAAATGCCGCTTTTAAAATATCCTTCCTTAATAGCAATGCCTGCTTTGCGATGAGAATGAAAAGCAAACTCATCCTGGTCTTCCCTGCTTACATTAAATTCTTTGGCAACTGCTTCTGCGGTTAAACCCATACTTAAATAATAATCCGGCTCATCTTTTGCAATGGCATACGATGGAACTGTTTTCCATCCTGCCGTTGGAACAAGGCTCATGCTTTCTGTGCCGCCGGCAACAATACAGTCAGCCATACCTGTTCTTATTTTTGCAGTAGCCATGGCAATGCTTTCCAGCCCACTTGCGCAATAACGGTTAATGGTAATACCCGGCACTTCTATGCCTAATGCCCTGGCCGCAATAATCCTTCCAAACTGCAAACCTTGTTCAGCTTCCGGAACGGCATTGCCAACAATTACATCATCAATTCTTTTTACATCGAGTTGTGGTATAGATGCAGCCAGGCTTTTAATAACTTCTACTGCTAAATCATCAGGGCGAAAAAAACGAAATCCACCCTTTTTGCTTTTGGCAACGGCTGTTCTGTAACCGGCAACAATGTAAGCTTCTTGCATAGCAATCTAAATTTAGAGGCTAAAAATAATAAAAAGTTGTTTATGCAACTATTATTTTGCTGAAGGCATAATGCAGAAAGCCGAGGGCAATACATTAAGCGTTTAGCTTTTTGCGTTCGGCATTTAGCTTGAAACTATCTTTACAGCATGATTTATCCGTTGATTCGCAACATTTTATTCAACTTCGATCCGGAAGCAGTGCATTATTTTTCAATGAACAATTTAAAAACAGCTTGCTCTGTTCCTTTCGTAAAAAATATTATTCAACATAATTTTTCTGTTCAACATCCATCACTTGAAAAAGAAGTGTTTGGATTAAAGTTTAAAAACCCTGTTGGCTTGGGGGCTGGGTTTGATAAAAATGCCTTGTATTTAAGAGAATTGGAAGCACTTGGTTTTGGTTTTATTGAGATAGGAACAGTTACTCCCAAACCACAGAGTGGTAACGAGAAGCCTCGCTTGTTTAGGCTGCCGGAAGATAAAGCCATCATCAACAGAATGGGATTTAATAATGATGGAGTGGAAGCGGTGAGAAAAAGATTAGAAAAATGGTCAATCGTCAATGGTCAATCGTCAATAATCGTTGGTGGCAACATTGGTAAAAACAAAGTAACAGCAAACGAAGATGCATGGAAGGACTATGTGATTTGTTTTAATGAATTATTTGATGTGGTGGATTATTTTGTGGTGAATGTAAGCAGCCCTAATACGCCGGGCCTGCGTGCATTACAAGAGAAAGACGCTTTGCAAAAAATTATCGGAGAGTTACAGAACATCAATTTTGCGAAACAAAACCGTAAACCTTTATTGTTAAAAATTGCTCCCGATTTAACCAATGAACAGTTAGATGATATTGTTGCTTTGGCATACGAAACAAAGTTAGATGGATTGGTTGCAACGAATACAACCATTGAAAGACAATTCAAAAGTGAAAAATCAAAAGCGAAAAGTGAGAGAATTGGTATGGGTGGTTTGAGTGGAAACCCTGTACAGCAAAGGAGTACAACCGTTTTGAAATATTTGCATGATCAGTTGCAAAATCAAATTCCTCTTATTGCCAGTGGCGGAATTTTTACAGGAGCCGATGCCAAAGAGAAATTAAATGCAGGTGCATCTTTAGTACAGGTGTGGACAGGCTTTATTTATGAAGGTCCTGCAATTGTGAAAAATATTTGCAAGGAACTGGTTGTGGAATAATTTCTTGTTATGTTGAGCTTGTTGAAACATCTTTTAACATCCTCTGCCATGGCTCGTGTCAACACGGGCCATCAACCATTCATATTCATTTAATAAGTTAATCATGGTTCTTTATCTTCGCCATCTAAATTTCAGAAATATGAATGTGAGTGCGGCAATTAAAAAATTAGAACGCCATTTTCTTCCGGAAGATTTTACAATAACAATATGGGAAGTTTTAGAACCTTATTTAAAAAATCTGGTGAATAGGGAAATAAATAGCTTCTCAGATTTGGAGCAATGGTTGAAAGATATGAGCGAAGTGGAAGCAGTGGTGAGTGAGGATGCTTGCTGGCGCCAAATAAAAATGACCTGCGATACAGAAAATAAATCATTAGAAGAAGCATTCACTTTTTTTATGATGGAGATTCAGCCCAAAATTCAACCTTATGCAGATCTGTTGAATAAAAAACTCATCAATAATCCTTTCACAAAAGAACTTCCGCAAGATAAATTCTTCACTTATTTACGTTCTGTAAAAAAGAGCATTGATCTTTTCCGTGAAGAAAATATTCCGTTACAGGCAGAGTTAGGCGTAATGCAACAACAGTATGGAGCGATTGCAGGAAAAATGACCGTTGAAGTAAATGGTCAGGAATATACTTTGCAACAGGCGAGTAAATTTTTATTGAATCATGATAGAAATTTGCGGGAGGAAGTATACAGAAAAATTCAGCAACGCAGATTGCAGGATAAAGATGCGATGCATGATCTCTACAGTAAATTAATTGCAAAAAGACACCAGGTTGCATTGAATGCAGGCTTTGAAAATTACCGTGATTACAAATTTGTTGAACTGGGAAGATTCGATTACACGAAAGAAGATTGTTACCAGTTTCATGAAGCAGTGAAGTTGCATGTATTGCCGATTGTTGAAAAGATTAATCGTAATAAAAAAGCAAAACTGGGTGTTGATGTATTGAAACCCTGGGATACGGAAGCAGAACCTGCAGGGGTAGAGCCTTTGAAACCCTTCAACACAGGAAAGGAATTGTTAGATAAGTCCATCGCCTGTTTTGAAAAACTGAATCCATTTTTTGCAGATTGTTTGCGTAAGATGGATGAGTTAAAACATTTTGACCTGGAAAGCAGAAAAGGAAAAGCGCCGGGTGGATATAATTGCCCGCTTACAGAAAGTGGTGCTCCGTTTATTTTTATGAATGCTGCCGGACAAATGGATGATGTTACCACCATGGTTCATGAAGGTGGCCATGCTGTACACTCTTTTCTTGCACATCATTTGGAGTTGAGTGCATTTAAAGAATACCCGATGGAGATTGCGGAGGTGGCCAGTATGAGCATGGAATTGTTTAGTATGGACGAATGGGAAAGTTTTTTTGATAACAAAGAAGACCTAAAAAGAGCAAAAGAACACCAGTTGGAAAGAACGATCACCATTTTTCCATGGATTGCAACGATCGATAAATTTCAGCATTGGGTGTACGAAAATCCAAATCATTCTATAGAAGAAAGAACAGCAGCATGGATGCGGATTTTAAATGAATTCTCTACCGATACTATTGATTTTACAGGCTTGGAGCAATTCAGGGAAATTGGGTGGCAACGCCAATTACATTTGTTCGAAGTGCCCTTTTATTACATTGAATACGGTATTGCACAATTAGGTGCTATCGGTTTGTGGATGCAGTTCAAACAAAATAAAGAAAAAGCAATCAACAATTATATCAATGCCTTGAGTTTGGGCGGAACAAAAACATTGCCTGAACTATATGCAGCAGCCGGATTAAAATTCGATCTTTCTCCAAACTACATCAAAACATTAATGCAGTTTGTAAATGAAGAAATGGAAAAGCTGTAAATTTAAATATGCAAAATATTCAATAAAAAAGCCTCAGATTACTGAGGCTTTTTTATTTTAATCTTTCTTATCTCTGTTTGGATTATTTGGCCTGTTCTGTTGTGGCCTTTGTAGATTGCGTGGTTGCGGCTGTTGTTGTCTGTTGTTATTTTGCTGTGGTCTATTATCGGGCCTTTGTTCTCTTCTTTCTTGTGGCGGATTATTTCTTGGTCCTCTGTCGTCTCTTTGATTTCTGTTCCGATTCTCATCCCTTCTTTTCCTGTCATTCTTTTCCAGGCTGCGCAAACTAATTTGTCCAACAACATCTACAAACTGTGGTTCAACTTCTTTCGGCTTAGAACTGGTTACTTCAACAGCTTCTAATTCTTCGGGTCTTACACCTTGCTGGTTTAATCTTTTAATTTCTTTTACGCGATGAATGGTAACAGGGTAATGTTTGCTTCCGCCCTGCATCATATACCACATCAGGTTTTTAAAAATATCTTTTTTTATCAGAATGGCTGTTCCCCTTGTAAGCTCTAATGTTTCTGCGTTGTCGGGAAAATGTTGTAAGGCATCTAAATAGGTATCCAATTCATAATTCAGGCAACATTTTAGCCTGCCGCACTGGCCACTGAGTTTTGTTTGATTGATAGATAAGTTTTGATAACGGGCTGCCGTTGTATTCACACTTTTAAAATCGTTCAACCAGGTACTGCAACACAATTCTCTTCCGCAACTACCAATGCCGCCAACTTTTGCAGCTTCCTGTCTAATGCCGATCTGCCTCATCTCCACCTTCAACTTAAACTCGCCGGCATATTGTTTAATCAATTCTCTAAAATCAACCCTGTCATCTGCAGTATAAAAGAAAGTGGCTTTCTTTCCATCAGCCTGAATTTCCACTTCACTTATTTTCATTTGCAACTTCAGGCTAACAGCCAGCTCCCTGCTTCTTGCCTGTACTGCCGGCTCCCTGTCTTTACTTATTCTAAAAACCTCAATATCCCTATCGGTGCTTTTGCGAAGAATTTTTTTCATGTCTGCATTAAATTCATCCACACCTTTTTTCTTCATCTGTAAACGAACCATTTCACCTGTTAAAGAAACCTCTCCAACATCAAATCCGTTAACGCCTTCCACAGTTACATATTCACCCTTCTCAAAGTACTGAAGGGTAGCATTTCTAAAAAACTCTTTTCTGCTGCCTTGCTTAAAACTAACTTCCACCACTTTGCAATCGCTTTCAGGATCCGCAAACGGCAAATTCATTAACCAATCGTGCACATTTAAACGGTTACAACCACCGGTGCTGCAACCGCCATTGCTTTTGCATCCGTTAGGTTTACCCGTGCCACAACTACCACAACCCATTGTATAAAAGTTTGTCGTTTAATAAAATGATTTGATTTTTTTTCGGGGAGCCCGGCATAAGAATTAAGAATCATGCATCGTTGCGTCGCACACTTGTACTGTTGTGCTTTATTCTTCTGTGTATTGAAGATTATTTTCAATCAACATATTAAAATAACAACGTGTTATATTTCTTATTTCAATCATCCTTTTTTTCACACAAACAAAATCTCTCTTCACCGAAAAAAAGTATCAATTTTTCAAAAATAGGTAAATAATTCAGTTCTGTTGCTACATTTAACACTCAACGCACCAAAACTTACATTATGAGAGGTATTAAACTCGCAATTGCATTGCTTCTTTCCGGCAATTTACTTGTTGGCAATGCTCAACAGATCCCTTCGCCTAAAGAGCATTTTGGCTTTTCTATTGGCGATGATTATATGCTGGCCAATTACACGCAAACAGAAAGTTATTTTAAAAAACTGGCAGCTGCTTCTAACAGGGTAAAACTAGTTGATATTGGTAAAACGGAAGAGGGCAGAACCCAATACACACTCATTATTACAGATCCGGAAAATTATAAAAACCTCGACAGGTATAAAAAAATATCGCAACAGTTAGCCCATGCCGAAGGTATTACAGACGAACAGGCCAAAGCTATGGCATCAGAAGGTAAAGCTGTTGTTTGGATAGATGGAGGCTTGCATGCAACCGAAGTAGTTGGCGCACATCAATTAATAGAAACAGCATGGCAATTATGTTCTAGGAATGATGACGAAACACAAAAAATTCTGAAAAATGTAATTGTGCTGATGACGCATGCCAACCCTGACGGGCAAGAATTGGTTTCTAACTGGTATATGCGGGAATCGAATAAAGAAAAAAGAACAACCAATTTTTTACCACGTTTGTACGAAAAATATGCAGGCCACGATAACAACAGAGATTTTTACATGTTCAACCTGAAAGAAACTCAGAACATGGGCAGGCAATTGTTTGTTGAGTGGTTACCGCAAATCATGTACAACCACCACCAAACAGGTCCTGCTGGCTCAGTTGTGGCTGGCCCTCCTTTCAGAGACCCTTTCAATTATACTTTCGATCCGTTGGTAATGACAAGCCTCGATGCCGTTGGTGCCGCCATGATCAATCGCTTAAACGCAGAAGGTAAGCCGGGCTATACTGAGAGAGCAGGCTCAGTTTATTCAACCTGGTATAACGGCGGTTTAAGAACCTCTACTTATTTCCATAATATGGTAGGCCTCTTAACAGAAATCATTGGTAGTCCAACACCTTCAGAAATACCCGTGGTTCCGGAAAGATTAATTCCAAGCAGTGCAACACCGTTTCCTGTGCTGCCTCAGAAATGGCGTTTCAGAAATTCTATAGATTATTCCGTTTCGTTGAATTATGCCGTTTTAATGTATGCAGTAAGACATAAAGATGAATTGTTGTATAACATTTATAAGATGGGAAAAAATTCTATTGAGCGTGGTGAAAAAGATAACTGGACACTTTCACCGAAGCGTTCTGCAGAGATCACCAAATTATTTCAGGCAACGCAAATGAACAGAAGGGCCGATTCTGCAAGAGCAGAAGATAATTTTGGTGGAGTAAGGGCTTCGAATAATATTCCTTTGAAATTATACGATAGCGTGTTAAGAAATAAGAATTACAGAGACCCCCGTGGTTATATCATTTCTTCAAATCAGGCAGATTTTACTACTGCCACAAGGTTTATCAATACGCTAATTGCAAGCGGGCTGCAGGTACAGAAAGCTACTGCAGATTTTGAAGTGAGCGGTATCAAATATCCTGCAGGGTCTTATGTGGTAAAAACCAATCAGGCATTTCGTCCGCACATTTTGGATATGTTCGAGCCACAAGACCACCCGAACGATTTTCAATATCCCGGCGGTCCTCCGATTCCTCCTTACGATGCAGCAGGCTGGACTTTAGCGTATCAAATGGGTATTCAATTTACAAGAGTGTTGGATGCATTCGATGGCCCTTTTGAAAAAATAAATTATGGTGAATTGCAAACAGCAAAATCAACAATTACTAAAAATGCCAATGGATATATTTTAAATGCAAGTGCCAACAATGCCTTTGCTGTAGTGAACGATTTATTGAAAGCAGGAGTAGAAGTATATCGCATTAACGATGCTGTTGCAGGAGCAGATGTTGCAAAAGGTTCGTTCTATATTCCTTCTTCATCTAAAACAAAAATAACTATTGAAAAAGTCATTAATGATTTTGGTGTGAATGCAATTGCAGCAGTAAAGAAACCAAGCAATATTTCTAAAGTTTCTGCTGCAAGAATTGCGTTGTGGGATAATTATGGCGGCTCTATGCCAAGCGGTTGGGTGCGTTATATTTTTGAACAATATCATTTCAACGCAGATATTATTTATGCAAAAGATATTGATACCGGGAATTTAAAATCTAAATATGATGTGATTGTTTTTGTTGGCGGAGCTATCCCTTCTTTGACAGGGAACACTCGTGGAAGCTTTTTTGACAGAGAACCTAAAGCAGATTCCATTCCTGAAGAATACAGAAACAGGTTGGGAAGAATTACAGCCGCGAAATCAATTCCGCAATTAAAGAAATTTTTGGAAGATGGAGGAAACATCATCACTATTGGCAGCAGCACCAACTTGGCCTATCATCTTTCATTGCCTGTAAAAAATGCATTGATGGAAACCGTGAATGGTGTTGAGAAAACATTGCCGGGCGAAAAATTCTATATTCCGGGAAGTATTTTAAATGTAAAAGTTGATTCAACAGAACAAGCTGCATATGGTTTTAAAACAAGAACCGATGTGTATTTTGATGCAAGTCCTGTTTTCAATATTTTACCCGAAGCACAAGCCAAAGGAACTGTTAAACCCATTGCCTGGTTTGATAATGCACAACCTTTAAGAAGCGGCTGGGCCTGGGGGCAATCTTACTTAAATGGTGGCGTAGCCGCATTTAAGGCAACTGTTGGTGCAGGAACATTGTATGCATTCGGCCCTGAAATTACTTTCAGAGCACAACCTTATGGAACATTCAAATTCTTATTTAACGGGTTGTATAAATAAACGTGAGTGGTTATACTGTTCTGAAACTTGATTCAGGATTGATTCGGCCTCTAATAAAAAAAAGTTCATGAGTAATCATGAACTTTTTTATTATACTTCCACCAATACTTTATTCTGAATAATATGGTACAATTTTATCGTTAATGCATTGAACAACATTTTTGCATTGGCATTGCGTTCAATATAATAAGCCGCTTTATCTAATTCCTCAATAATATATTGTTGTTGGCTAACACCCGATATTTTGTTTAACCGCAATGCAAAATCTTTTTCATGATCGCTGATGGCAAAATTTTCTTCACCTATTGCTTTTAAACGTACTCCCTGCTCCAGTAAATGGGTAAAGTATCGTAAAAATTGTTTTTGCTTTTCCCTTCCCAGTTTGCTTAATTCATCAATCAGTTTTACCTGGGCAATGGGCCCACCTTTTAAAGTGGCATTCAACCAGTCTTTCAATAAACTTTGCCAGTCTTCATCTGCATGTTGTAACAACTGCAAAGCCTCTCTGTAATTTCCTTCGCAAATTGCGGCAATTTGTTTGGCAGTTGTTTCAGGTGCATTGGCTCTTGTGATTAATGCTTCTTCAATTTCTTTATTTTCCGGGGTTGCAACTTTTACCAGCTGGCACCTGCTGAGAATGGTTGGTAAAATCTGTTCATCATTTTCTGCAACTAAAATGAATAAAGTATTTGCCGGTGGCTCTTCAATAAGTTTCAATAGTTTATTTCCTTCTTTTCCTAAATATTCGGGCATCCATAATAACAATACTTTGTATTCGCTTTCGAAGCTTTTTAAACTTAGTTTTCTAATAATATCATTACATTCCTCTGCGGTAATATTTCCCTGTTTGTTTTCTGCACCAATAAATTGCAACCAATCGTATACATTGCCATAAGGGTATTGTTTTACAAATTCTCTCCATTCAGAAATATAATCTGTGCTTGTAGGTTTATCTCCGGACTTTTTTGGAATAACGGGGTATGAAAAATGAAGATCGGGATGAATTAATTGTTCTGCTCGCTGAAATGCAGGTTGTGATTGAATTTCATTTGGATGAATAAAAGAAGGTTTGGGTTCTAATGCTGTCATTCCACCAAACAGATCTTCTACAACGGGTGCTGCTTGTGGAGTGCTTACCACGTATTGTGCAAATGCCAGAGCCAATGGTAAAGCACCGCTTCCTTCTTTGCCTAAAAACAATAAAGCATGACTTAACCTGTTTTGTTTAACAAGATCAGTCAATTGTTCTTTGGTTTCACTTAATCCTATAACGTCTTTAAACTGCAT
Organism: Sphingobacteriia bacterium; assembly: GCA_017304675.1. Taxonomy (GTDB): domain Bacteria; phylum Bacteroidota; class Bacteroidia; order Chitinophagales; family Chitinophagaceae; genus CW01. The sequence goes on along the minus strand of JAFKLS010000017.1, from coordinate 381,469 downwards.
GGTACAAAATAAAAGAAGATATGCCGCAATGCATATCTTCCTTCGAAATAATTATCTATAAACTTCTTATTTCAGATATTTTAAGATCTCTTCGCTGTCGGGAGTTGTTTTGCTTGGAAAATAAGCAATGAGTTTTCCATTCTCATCCAATAAAAATTTATTGAAGTTCCAGGTAATCGATGCATCTAAAACACCGTTCTCAGATTTATTGCAAAGCCATTTGTAAATAGGATTGATGTTATCTCCTTTCACATCTATTTTTTCGGTTAAAGGAAACGTTACGCCGTATCTTGCCTTGCAGAATTGTTGAATTTCTTCAGAAGTGCCCGGCTCTTGTCCGCCAAACTGATTGCAGGGAAAACCAACGATTACCAGTTTATTTTTGTATTGCTCATATACTTTTTCCAATGCTTCGTATTGTGGTGTATAGCCGCATTTAGAAGCTGTGTTCACTACTAAAATTTTTTTGCCTTTGAACTGAGCGAAATTGATTTCGCCTCCATCAATGGATTTAATTTTAAAGGCATGAATGCTGTTCACTGCAGGCAATGTGAATGCAGAAATGGCAGCAATAAGTGCAAGTGATAAAAAGTATTTCATGGTAGTTTAATTTACTGCAAGTAACAAATTTTACTTGGATTTGTTTAGAGAAATGGGCGAATGGCTAAATTGTATAGGCTGTTGTGGCAATACTTACCATACAACCTTCAACAGTACTGATAACAGAAGCACAGGCTTCTAAAGTTGCTCCTGTGGTTACAACATCGTCTACCAGCAATACATGCTTGTCTTTTAAAAGCTTTGGATTTTTTATACTAAATACATGTTGCATATTTTGCCAGCGGTGAAGGCGATCTTGTTTGGTCTGCGTTTCGGTGAAAAGAACTCTTTCTACCGCATCCGGTATAACCGGTTTCGAAATGACCGAGGTAATGCCATTGCAGATAACCGTTGCCTGATTGTATCCACGCCTGGCTTCTTTTTTAGGGTTGAGGGGGAGCGGAACCAGTGCATCAATACCCGAAAATCTTTCTGCATCTTTTAAAAATAAACCTGTTAGCTTTCCTAAAGCAATACCTGCTTCTTTATTATTCCTGTATTTTAATTGAATGAGTAGGTGCTGCAATAACGAATCTTTCGTGAAATAGAATGAAGCCCCGGCATGTTGAATTTTAGTTCGCCCATAAAATATTTTTTCTACAGGATTGCCCGGGGAATTGAAAAAATTTGTTTCGGGCAATGATTGTATACACTTAATACAAAGTAGCTGGTTTGTATCTACAACATCTGTTCCGCAACCTTCGCAATGATGTGGAAACAATAAATGTGAAAAATCTTTTAATGCAGAAACAATATTAAATACCATGCACTAACCTACTATTTCCCAACTGTACTTTGCAGGGTAAAATCACTTAGGTTAGAATAAGTACTGATATACTTCGTGTACCTGGCTTAATGCAACCACTTCTATTTTCTGGTTCTTTAAATTCAACCCTTTTTTGTTGTATTTGGAAACAATAATCTTTTCAAAGCCCAATTTTTCTGCTTCAGCAATTCTTTGTTCAATCCTGTTTACGGCTCTAATCTCACCATTCAAACCCACTTCACCTGCAAAGCAAATACTGTGAGGCAAAGGAATATCTTCATACGAAGAAAGCAATGCGCAAATGATAGCGAGGTCTATAGAGGGGTCTTCTACTTTTAATCCGCCTGCAATATTTATGAAAACATCTTTGGTGCCAAATAAAAATCCGCCACGTTTTTCCAAAACAGCCAATAATAGTTGCAGCCTTCTCAAATCAAACCCGCTTACAGTTCTTTGTGGTGTGCCATACACACTTTGTGTAACGAGTGCCTGTACTTCTACTAATAATGGCCGCATGCCTTCAACTGTAGCTGCAATAGTGCTGCCGCTTAGTTGCTCTTCTTTTTGTGTAATTAAAATTTCTGATGGATTGGTAACTGTTCTCATGCCATCACTCGTCATTTCATAAATACCTAACTCTGCAGTGCTTCCAAATCTGTTCTTCAGCGTCCTTAAAATTCTATAGGTATAATGCCTGTCGCCTTCAAACTGCAGAACGGTATCTACCATATGCTCTAATATTTTGGGGCCTGCAATGCTCCCGTCTTTAGTAATATGGCCTATTAAAAAAACAGGGGTATTCGAGTCTTTGGCAAAACGTTGTAACTCTGCGGTACACTCTCTTATTTGTGAAACGCTTCCTGCACCGGAATCAATTAAATTAGATTGTAGTGTTTGAATAGAATCTACGATAACCAGGTTGGGTTGCAGTTTTTTTATTTCCTGAAAAATGGTTTGCGTAGTGGTTTCTGTAAGCAGGTAGAAATTATTGTTGATGATGTTCAGCCTGTCTGCACGCATTTTTATCTGCTGCTCACTCTCTTCTCCGCTGATATATAAAACCTTTAAATTTTGCAGGAGCAATCCGTTTTGAAGGAATAAAGTACTTTTTCCTATGCCTGGCTCTCCTGCTATTAAAACAATGCTGCCCTCTACAATACCACCTCCCAGTACTCTGTTAAGCTCGGCATCTTGGGTGATGATTCTTTTTTCGCTGGTATTTTTTACTTGATCGAGTAAGATGGTCTTGTTGCTTTTTTTATTTTTTATATCAGCCCAGGGGTGCTCTTGTAAATTCCCTTTGGTTATTACTTCTTCAATAAAAGTATTCCACTGGTTACATGAGGGGCATTTACCCAGCCATTTTGCACTTTCATAACCACAATTGGTACAAAAAAAAGCAGTTTTTATTTTACTCATTCTGCTAAAATAAGGGTGGTTTTCTGATATGCAAAAGGGCCGACATTACTGCCAGCCCTCTTACTTACTAACCCATTAAATTCCAGCACTAAATTACAATAAAGGGGCAGACGACAAAATATTTTTTGAGGAAATAGTTTTACACACCAGCATTTACGAATAAAATCGTATAAAATGTATCCTTTAAAAAAGATTAAAATTTAAATAATTGTTAAGAATAGTGCAGCTAATTTTTATTTTAGACGGTCAATTAGCGTTAATAAACGGTAAATTTTAACTAAAACAAAGCAACATGAGAAAAAAACTCCTATTGAGTTTTTGCGCTATGCTTTTATGCATAGGAAGCATTTTGGCGCAAAACACTCTTGCTACCGGAAAAATTACAGACGACAAAGGTGCTGGAATTGGTGGAGCGACCATTCTGGAAAAAGGCACCAAAAATGGCACCAGTACAAACAATGATGGTACTTTCTCCCTCAAGGTCAGAAGCGGCGCTAAATTAATTGTTACCGCCCTAGGTTTTGAGAATAAAGAAATTGTTGCTGGGTCAGACTTAATGATTCAACTTGTGACAGATGTGAAATCATTAAGTGAAGTAGTAGTAACAGGTACTGGTGTAGCTACCAGTAAAAAAAGGTTAGGCTTCGCGGTTGAATCTATTCGTGGGGATAAACTACCTCAGGTTCCCATCGCTTCTATTGATCAAGCTTTGGTAGGTAAAGTAGCTGGAGCTCAGATTTCGTCAGTTTCGGGAAATCCTGGCGATCAGGTAAATATCGTTTTAAGAGGTATCAATACAATTCAAGGTGGAACAAGGCCGATGATCTTGTTAGATGGAGTAGAAATTCCTTTCGCCAGTTTAAGTTATTTGGATTTAACACAAGTGGAAAGAGTGGAAGTGGTACAAGGTGCTGCTTCTTCGGCTTTATATGGAGCACAAGGGGCGAATGGGGTTATTCAGATTTTTAGCAAAAAAGGTACAAAAGGACAAGCAAGCATCAGTGTATCCTCTAGCTATGCCTACAGTAGCTATATTAATGCAGGTAATTTTGGTAAGGCAAGTTTGCATCCTTATTTAACTGATGCAAATGGAAATATTATTTCTGCTACAGCTAGTGGCGGCTTTAATGCAGGGGATCCTTTAAAAATAGATCCTGTGATTGGAAATATTATGGGTTCAGGTTCCATAGCATATAAATATGGTTCAGATAACGGCGGTACCGCACCTGGAGAAACTCAGAGCTATACTCGTTATGGTATTTTAGATCCAAGAAATAACGCTAATCAACCTTATAAAGGCAACTTGCATTATTACGACCATTTTGCACAAGTGTTTCAAAGTGCTCCTTCTTATAATAATTCAATCAGCGTAAGCGGTGGTAGCGATAAAATGGATTATAATTTTTCTATGGCGAATAATAGAACTTACTCTGCTTTAATGAAAGATAATGGATATTTAGACAGAACAAATTTTGTTTCTAATTTAGGATTTGAAGTATTTAAAAACTTTACTATCCGCTCTATAACCAATTTGGTGTATACTAATAATACTATGCACCCTCACTTAGGAGCTCCTGGTGGTCCAGGCTACGGCTATGGCACTTCTAATGCAGATGTTGGCGGTGTTTATGGCTTCTTAAATACTTCTCCTTTCTTTAGTTTAACAGATACAATCACAGGGGGTGTTCCTGCAGTTTATCAAAGAGCGAGTTTCTTGAGTGTGAACGCTTTTAACCCATATTACAGAATGTTTTATACAAAAGGAGATAGTAAAAGGTATGATATTATTCAAAGCTTCGATGCAAATTATAGAGTGAATAAATATTTGACTTTTAATGCGCGCTACGGTATAAGCTACAAGAATGAGAATGATATCTGGACTTTCTATAATCAGTCTTTAAATGCAAATTCTAATTATTATTCAACTTGGACATCTGAATATAATGGTACAGATAATACTGGTGAAATCAATAATTTCCAATACAATCAAACCAAACAAAACTTAACTACTACTGCAACTGTTAAATTAGATTTCGAAAAAGATTTTCATATTAAGTTACCAATTCAATCAAGTACCTTGATAGGTTATGATTACAGAAAGAATACATACAAAGAGCTAGGTTTCGTTGGACAATCGCTTCCATTAACACCTCCTTTCAATTTTGCTAACACACAGCAGCAATATATTGCAAATGACTATGATGAAACTTTTGTTACTTATGGTTATTTATTGGACGAAAAAATAGACTATGGCAATTATGGTGGTATTACAGGAGGTTTCAGAACAGATTACTCTTCTGCTTTTGGTAAAGGTTCTTCTCCTTTCACTTTCCCACACTTTAACGGATATTTAAACCTAACAGCGTTCAACTTTTGGGATCCATTAAGCAAAGCAATACCTAATTTTAAATTGAGAGCTGCTTATGGAAAAGCGGGTATCCAACCTGGTGCTTATCAAAGACAAACAGTTTTGAATAGCCAGTTAACAGGTAATCAGGCAGCGTATAGTAATCCACTTGCTGTAAATGATCCTAACTTAAATGTGGAAGTTTCTGCCGAGACTGAATATGGTACTGATTTAACTTTCAGCTTATTAAAAGGAAATTGGTTTAAAAACTTGAATGCATCTTTCACTTACTGGACAAGACATACTGACAATGCCATCTTTGCACAAAATGTGGCGCCATCAACAGGAGCAACAAGTATCACAACTAATACTATCACACTGTCCTCTAAAGGATGGCAACTTGGATTAAACATCCCTGTATACATGAGTAAAAACTTAGTATGGGATTTAACTGCTAATTTTGGTCATCAATCATCAACAATTGATAATATTGTTGGTGGAGATATCCCTCTTACCAGTGCTGCTGGAAGCTCCGGTTTAATTTTGAAAGCAGGAGCGAAAGTTGGGCAGGTATACGGTTATAAAGCTTTAACAAGCGTTAGTCAATTAAGATCTGATGGTACTCCATTCATTCCAACAGCAAGTCAAAGCGGATATGCTATCGTAAATGGCATGGTTGTGAATACTACAACCAAATCTATTTTCTTCTCAGATGAGGCACATTCTTTAGGTGACCCTAACCCAACATTAATTTCATCTTTCATTAATAGTTTTACATATAAAGGATTCCTATCATTTAGCTTCCAATTTGATTGGGTGAAAGGGTCTCATTTGTATAATCAAACTAATGAATGGATGTATCGCGATGGTATTAGTAACGATTTCCAAAATCCTGTTACAATTGGTGGGCAAACCGGTGCATGGACAGCTTATTACGCAAGTGCTTATTATGCTTTGGGTAATACACCAAAAGGAGTTGGTAATAACGTTACTAAAGATTATTTCTGGAGTGATGCCTCTTTTGTTAGATTACGGAACGTTTCATTGGGTATTGATTTTGCAAAATTTGCAAATCAAAAATGGTTAAAAAAATGCCAATTGGTACTTAGTGGAAGAAACTTGTTGACTTTCACAAAGTATCATGGTGTTGATCCTGAAATCAGTTCTGGCGCTTCTAACTCAGCGTATGATAGGGCAATCGATCACAGTACAATTCCTAACTTAAAAGCGTACCAGGCAACATTGAACTTTGGTTTCTAATCTTTAAATAATCTAATTATGAAAAATATTAAATTTAAGTTTTTTAAAGAAAAGGTTGTGGCTAAACTTGCTTATGCTACTATACTTGCATCTATTTTGAGTATAAGCTCCTGCAAAAAGCAACTAGATCAAGTTAATCCCAATGCTCCAACTTTTTCAGGAAATGTAAATACTGAAACTGGCATTGCTCAGTTTGCAATGGGAGGAATTTATTGGAATGGATTCAATTATGGAGATGGTTGGTTGGGGGATAGTTACTTCTCTTTGCCTTGGGGATATCATGAATTGATGGGTGATGTAATTGGAGGGGGTCAAGGTTCTAACAACCAAACAACTACCATGGGTGTACCTGACCAATTTGTCGCTGACCCTACAAATTCAAGTGGTACGACTTTTACAAATACGGCTCCGCAAGTTAGCATTATCAGAAGTTTTAATACCACTGCTGCAACTGCAAATTCAAATAATGCTTTGTATTATGAGTGGCTGAACATGTATGGTATTGTTAATGCTTGTAATCAAACGTTACAGCAAGTGGGTAGTATTAGTGGTTTAAGTACAGACAAAGCAAATACAGTTAAAGCATGGTGTTACTGGTGGAAAGGATATGCTTACGCACAAATTGGTACTTTATATTATGCAGGATTGATTGTTGATGCTTATCCTTCAAAAGTAAACTCTTTTGTTAACCAAGCTGCAATGATTACAGAATCTAACAAACAATTAAATCTTGCATTAACAACTTTGAAGGCTATTTCAAATCAAAGTGATTATGCAACGATGATAGCCGAATTAATACCTCAACAATGTCAAACGGGTTTGGGTAAAGCTCCAAGTAATATTCAATGGCAAAGATCCATTAATACTATGTTGGCACGCAATATTGTTTTAAATCACTTGTCGCCATTCGTAAACGGTAATCCAGCGGCAACTATCAGCAAATCAACCATAACTCCCATGGCAGCTTCTGACTGGCAAAATGTAATTACTTTGTGTAATGCCGGCCTCCAAAAGGGAGACTATGTATTTACTGGAAGAACTTCCGCAAGTAATTCTTTCTTCACAAATTCTGGGGGCTCTGTTGCTGGCTTATGCGCATCAAGTAATCAAACAACTACTTATAAAGTAAGTGAGCGTTTGGTTCAATCTTTTAAAACAGGAGATAACAGGCTTGCAAACTTCTCTACTTCTAGTGGTACTTTTTATGGGGATGCTAATACAAATAGTACTCGCTGGAGCTTAGTGGATGGCGTCACAGCAGGGTTAACTGGCATTCCTATTTTGGGCTCCAGACAAGTTGGAAAATTAGAAATTTATATTGGGCCAACATATGAAGAAAATGCATTAATGCTAGCAGAAGCAAATATTAGAACAGGTAATATTGCTCCCGGTTTAGCTTATATAGATCAAGTAAGAGTGTCACAAGGTGCAGGTATTCCAGCAGTATCTGGCCTTATTACAAGTTTAACAGGGGCAATGAATGAATTAACTATGGAAAGAATGGCTGCATTAGCATTCAGAGGCCTCTCTTATTATGATGCAAGAAGATGGGGTTGGACTTATCCTATTGCAAATGGTGGTGGCAGATATGGTTGTACAATCATCTATAACAAGAATGTATACACCAATGCTACGATCAATTACAATTTTATGGATTATTGGGATGTTCCGGCCGATGAAATCGTAAAAAACCCTCCTGCAGCAGGAAGCGCAGCGGTTAAGAATGCGAACTATTAATGGTGTTGAACACATGATAAAAAATAAAAAAGAGGGTGATTATTTAATCGCCCTCTTTTTTATTTAAAGATTCAAAAGACGTATGTGTTGCCTATTCCAAATTCTGCCTCAACCATTTCTCTGTATCTTCAACACTTGTATCTTTTCTTCTTGCATAATCTTCCAACTGGTCATTCGTAATTTTACCAATACCAAAATATTGACTTTTAGGGTGGCTAAAATACCAACCACATACCGATGCTGCAGGGTACATTGCCAATGACTCAGTTAATACAATACCCACATGTTCCGTTGCATTTAACAAATTGAATAATTTATATTTTTCTGTATGATCAGGACAGGCTGGATAACCCGGTGCCGGACGAATTCCCTGGTATTGTTCTTTAATCAAATCTTCATTCGTTAAACGCTCATCTTTCACATAACCCCAATATTCTTTTCTCACTTTTTCATGCAAGTATTCTGCAAAAGCTTCTGCTAACCTATCAGCCAATGCCTGCAACATAATTTTATTATAATCATCATAACTGGCTTCAAAATTTTTGATATGTTGTTCAATGCCATGAATACTAACTGCAAAGGAACCAAGATAGTCCTTGGTCTCTGGTCTCTGGTCTTTGGGTTTGATGAAATCTGCCAATGATAAATTCGGTTGATTACTTGCTTTTTGAATTTGTTGGCGAAGGAATTCCAATTTTACATTTGATGTTTCACTTTTCACAAGTACAGAATCATTTTCAGAAACCGCTTCCCAGAAACCAATAACACCCTTAGGTGTTAACCATTCTTCGGCAGCAATCTTATCTAATAAAGCATTGGCATCGTTATACAATTTTGTTGCTTCTTTGCCAATCAAATTATCGTTTAATATCGCCGGAAAATTTCCATGCATTTCCCATGCAATAAAAAAAGGCTTCCAATCTATATAATTCCTGAGATCATTTACAACAACATCTGTTATTACTTTTATGCCTGTAAATTGTGGTTGCACCGGTTGGTAACTATCCCAATCTATCTTCATTTTATTATTCAGCGCATCTTTATAACTAATGTATTGCTTTACAGATTTCTTGTTATCAAAATTCTCTTTCAGTTTCTTGTACTCAGTATAACTATCATTTAAGAAAGACTGTTTTTGTTCTTTATTCAATAAGCTTCCGGCAACAGTAACACTTCTACTTGCATCTAAAACATGCACTACACCTTGTTTATATTCCGGAGCAATTTTTACGGCGGTATGCATACGAGAGGTGGTTGCACCGCCGATTAGCAGCGGTTGTTGCATATTTCTTCTCTGCATTTCTCTGGCAATATGTACCATCTCATCTAACGATGGTGTGATTAATCCACTAAGGCCAATAATATCTGCATTTTCTTTTTGTGCCGTATCTAAAATTTTATCTGCCGGAACCATCACACCAAGATCAATAATATCGTAGCCGTTACATCCTAATACTACACCAACAATATTTTTACCAATATCATGTACATCGCCTTTAACAGTAGCCAATAAAATTTTGGCAGCACCGCCTTTCTGCGCATTCGGATTTTTTTTCTTTTCTTCTTCAATGAACGGAGTAAGCACTGCAACACTTTTCTTCATTACACGGGCGCTTTTTACTACTTGCGGTAAAAACATTTTTCCTGCACCGAATAAATCACCCACTACATTCATTCCATCCATTAAAGGGCCTTCAATAACATCTAATGGGCGAGCATATTTTAAACGGGCTTCTTCGGTATCTGCTTCAATATAATCTGTAATACCATTTATAAGTGCATGTGCCAAACGTTTTTCAACAGGTTCATTTCTCCATGCTTCATCTTTTACATCAACCTTCCCTTTTGCTTTTACAGTTTCTGCAAATGCAATTAATTTTTCTGTTGCTTCGTTGTTAGCATTGTTTCTGTTTAAAATAACATCTTCACACAACGCTCTTAACTGCGGCTCAATTTCATCGTACACCACTAATTGCCCTGCATTCACAATACCCATATCCATTCCTGCTTTGATGGCATGATACAAGAATACAGAATGCATGGCTTCGCGAACAGGCTCATTACCTCTGAACGAAAAAGATAAATTACTTACACCACCACTAATCTTTACGAGTGGGTGTTTTTGTTTAATGATGCGAGTTGCTTCAATAAAATCTACACCATAATTATTATGTTCTTCCAAACCTGTTGCAACTGCAAAAATGTTGAGATCGAAAATGATATCTTCCGGTTGATAACCAACTTTTGTTGTTAGAATATGATAAGCCCTTTCAGAAATGTTTACTCTTCTTTCTAATGTGTCTGCCTGCCCGTTTTCATCGAATGCCATTACAATCACCGCAGCACCAAAATCTTTACATATCTGTGCTTGCTGAATAAATTTTTCTTCTCCTTCTTTCATGGAGATGGAATTCACCACACATTTTCCCTGCACACATTTCAATCCTTCTTGAATGATCTCAAACTTTGAAGAATCAAGCATGATGGGGATCTTCGCAATATCAGGTTCGCTTTGTAAAAGATTTAAAAAAGTAACCATTGCCTGTTTACCATCGAGCAATGCATCATCCATATTTATATCTAGAATCTGCGCACCATTTTCTACCTGCTGACGAGCAACACTTAATGCTTCTTCAAAATTCCCTTCTTTAATTAAACGTGCAAATTTTTTAGAACCGGTAACATTTGTTCTTTCTCCCACATTCACAAAATTGGTTTCCGGACGAACGATCAAAGGTTCTAAACCTGATAAACGCAAATAAGGTTTAATACCCCTAACTCCTAAAGGGGAATTTTTGTTTATTGTATTTTGAAAATCTTTTTGCATTAATAAAACTTTTTTTATAAGCCTCCCCTTAGGGAGATTTAGAGGGTTTCTTCTACAACAGGTAATTTTCTCGGTTGAACATTTTTTACTTGCTCTGCAATGTGTTTGATATGATCAGGCGTTGTGCCGCAACAACCACCTACAATATTTACAAATCCCTCTTTAGCCCAGTCTTCAATGAAATGTGCTGTTTGATGCGGTTGCTCATCATATTCACCCATGGCATTCGGCAATCCAGCATTTGGATAGGCAGATGTATAACAAGATGCAATTTGTGAAAGCTCTTCAATATGACTTCTCATTTCCTGTGCACCCAAAGCACAATTCAAACCAACGCTTAATGGATTAGCGTGAGCGACAGAAATGTAAAAAGCTTCCAATGTTTGTCCGCTCAATGTTCTTCCGCTTGCATCGGTAATTGTTCCGCTGATCATGATTGGAAGTTCTTTACCACTTTCTCTGAAGAATTTTTTTGCAGCGAAGATGGCAGCTTTAGCATTCAGTGTATCGAAGATGGTTTCAATCAAAATCAAATCAACACCACCTTCTACCAAACCTTTTATTTGTTCGTAATATGCTGTTGCGGCTTCATCAAATGTTAATGCACGATAGCCGGGATTATTTACATCGGGAGATAAACTTAATGTTTTATTCAATGGGCCAATAGAGCCGGCAACGAATTTCTGATTTCTGATTTCTGATTTCTGATTTGAATAATATCTTTTAACGGCTTCTCTTGCACATTGTGCTGCCGCAACATTTAATTCGTAAGCAAACTCCTGCATTTCATAATCGGCCATTGCAATTGTTGTACTGCTGAACGTATTTGTTTCAATAATATCTGCACCGGCTTCTAAGTATTGCAAATGAATGCCAATAATGATTTCCGGTTGGGTGATGCACAACAGATCATTATTGCCTTTCACGTCAACATGCCAGTTTTTAAAACGTTCGCCCCTATAATCTGCTTCCTGCAATTTATGGCGCTGTATCATAGTGCCCATTGCGCCGTCAATCACCAAAATTCTTTTTTCTAATTCTTGTTGAATGCTTGCCATCAGTTATAATTTTATAACCACCGACAGGATTTACAATCGCTGTCGGGGTAAATATTTTCAATCAATAAATTAAACTGATAAACGTAAGTGAGGCAATAAATGCAGTAGCTGCTTAACGTTTATTAGTTCTAATTTTTGTACAGGTTGAACAATAAACAAATCCACCTGAAATGCAAATGTAATAAAGTATTTATTAATAGGACATGATTCTATGGTTGCTGGTAAGCTGCTGTAACTGTTATATCCAGTTGATCCGCCACTTCACTGCCATCAACTCCATAATCCTGCACATGAACTTTGAAGTTGCTTTTTAAGTGGATATTTTTTCCTGAAACGGTTAAAGTTCCTGCTGCTTCAACATGTTTGGTAACGCCATGTATGGTTAAATTACCGGTTGCTGTTACAGGGTAATTTCCGTTTACACTGAGTTGCGAAGCATTGAAATTGGCTATATTTCCTTTAAAAGTTGCTTTAGGAAAAGCTGCACTGTTCATATATTCTGGCTGATTGAAGTGGTCTTGCATCAATCCATTCTCAAAATGAAAATTTTTGATTAGTGCAATAAAAGTGATCTTACCATTAGAGGCGTTGAATATACTGGTGGCATTGTTATTTTTTGCCTCTATATCTTCCGATGCCGTACTGGAAAGAAAGCGGATAGCTGTTTTGTTATCTGTATACACTTTTTCTACAGAATCTTTTTTGATATTGGTTTGAACGGAATCGTTTTTTAAACCAGAAGAGCCTGGTTTAGCAGATGAATCGGCTGGCTGTAGTTCTGCGGCAATCTCTTTTTCTGAAATGGTTGCCGGCTCGGCTTGCATTTCTTTTCTGAAATGTGTAGGAATGTATTGAACAAACAACCAAATGTCTGTTACCGTTAAAACCACTGCTGCAATAATGGCAATAATGCTCGTTCTATGTTTTGCGAAAAAACTACCTGATCTTTTTTTGAAGTTTTTGTAAACGATAACCACTACTATTAACCACAAGATGCCGGCAATGGCAAACATCCAGGGTAATTCTTTCATTAGTTTAAACAGCATAAATAACTTTTGCCAAAATTAAAGCCGAAAACAGGTTTTGAGCTTTAGGTGTACGATTCAATTTTTTCGATAAAAGAAATTTATTTAACGTATTGCTGTACGGGCAACCTGTTGGTGAGGCTTCTTGCAAGGGTCATTTCATCTGCATATTCCAGTTCGCCGCCAAAAGCTATGCCACGGGCTATGGTAGTAATTTTACAAGGGAGGTGATGAACCTTTTTCTGAATATAATAAATGGTGGTATCCCCCTGTATGTTGGGGCTGAGTGCAAAAATGATCTCTTCTGTTTGTTCTTTTTCAACTCTCGCAACAAGTGATTCAATGTTTAATTGATCCGGCCCAACCCCATCTAAAGGAGAAATAATGCCCCCTAATACATGATAGGTGCCATTGAATTGCTGGGTACTTTCTATTGCAATAACATCACGAATATTTTCAACAACGCAAATCAGCCGCTGATTACGCATACTATTGCTGCAAATACTGCAAATATCTCCATCGCTTACATTAAAACAACGTTGACAAAAACGAATATCCCTCCTCATTTTGGCAATCGTTTCCCCAAAGAATTGAACATCGTTTACATCTTGCTTCAATAAATGCAATACTAAACGTAAAGCAGTTTTTTTGCCAATACCAGGCAGTTTGGCAAATTGATTGACGGCATTTTCTAAAAGAGAAGAGGGTAGTTGCATTTCAAATGAAAAAATTCAACAGTAAAAATGAAAAATATTTTTCAGAGTTAACTTAAATATTTCCCCACTATCGGAACCCTTCTCCCAACGCCAAAAGCTTTTGGTGAAATTCTGATGATGGGGCAAAACTGATTTCGCTTGTATTCATTGGTGTTTACGAGTTTCAGCGTTCTATCAACCAACGCAGCATCAAAACCTTGTTGTTTGATTTCATCGGGCCCTAATCTTTTTTCTATGTATTGATACAGGATTTTATCTAAAATGGAATAATCCGGTAAACTATCACTGTCTTTCTGATTAGGCCTCAATTCTGCACTTGGTGCTTTTTCAATAATATTATTCGGAATGATTTCTTTATTGCGATTGATATATTTAGCCAAAGCATATACTTGTAACTTATAGCAATCTCCCAATACGGCTAAGCCGCCGGCCATATCTCCGTATAATGTTCCATAACCAGTTGAAAGTTCACTTTTGTTGGAAGTGTTTAACAAGATATACCCGAACTTATTGGCAATAGCCATTAATATATTACCTCTTATGCGGCTTTGCATATTTTCTTCTGCCAGCGAAAAAGGCAAATCTTTGAAAACAGGCTGTACCGTTGCAAGCATGTTTTCATACACATTGTTAATACGAATAATCTCATAAGGATTACCAAGGTTCTTACTTAATTCAACTGCATCGTTCACGGAATGGTCGGTAGAATAAGGCGATGGCAATAAAATAGCATGCACATTTTCCGCACCCAAAGCATCACAGGCTATTGCCAATGTTACCGCAGAGTCAATCCCACCGCTGCTTCCAAGAATGGCTTTTGAAAAACCCATTTTTGAAAAATAATCTCGGATGCCTAAGATCAATGCATCGTACACTTGGTCTATATTAAGATTTTCTTCAAGTGTTGCAGGATTTAATTCTTTATCGGGTACACGGCTTGCGGGTTCAATAATCGGTGCATCAATGGTTCCGTCATCATTCAATTCAACACCTACCAATGCTTCTTTAAACATGGGTAATGCTTTTATTAAATTGGCATGTTTATCAAAAACCAAAGAAGCGCCGTCGAAAACAATCTCTGTTTGACTACCCATTGCATTGCAATAAAACATCGGCAGTTTATATTTCACAACATTCGATTTAATCACTGCTTTTCTGTCTTCATCATGTGTATAATCGAACGGAGAAGCAGACAGATTCAGCATAACATCGGGTTGTTGTTCCATCAAATGATCCATCGGGCAAATTCTGTACAACGGATTATCGCCCAAATTCCAGATGTCTTCACAAATGGTAACGGCTAATTTTTTTCCCTTAAACGCTATCACATTCCAATCATATGCAGGTTCAAAATACCGGTATTCATCAAATACATCATAAGTGGGCAACAATGTTTTATGAATCTCTGCTTTCACCTCTTTTTCGTACAGGAAAAAAGCGGCATTGAATAATCGTTTGCCTTCAGAGAGCGGATTTCGTGCAGGTGAGCCCACCAGCACCGCAATCGTGTCTGCATGTTGTTTGATGATGTCAATACTTTCGTAACATTTATCAATAAAATCACTAAACTCAACAAAATCTCTTGCCGGGTATCCACAAACACTCATCTCGCTAAAGACAATTATATCGCCACCCTGTTTTTTTGCCTCATTAATTGCAGAAACAATCTTGGCAACATTGTTTTCGAAATTGCCTATGTGATAGTTTTGCTGTGCCAGGAAAATTTTCATAACGCTAAGTTCACAATTTGTGCTGAATTGAATAAATGCTTTGTGAAAATTTAGCAACTGCCCCTTTAATTAAATATTATTTATGTAATTCGCATAATGATGAGGAAATTAGTTACAGCTATCTTGTTAATTGGTGCATTGGCCTGCAAGGAAAAGAAGGCGATTCCGAATGTAGATAAAATTGCTGTGAACCTTTCGGTTGAGCGTTTTGAACAGGATTTTTTTAAATTAGATACCACCCGGCCGCAGGCAGCAATTGATTCATTGCAGAAAAAATATCCCGCATTCATTAACGATTATCTGTACAATATACTTGGCTCTATACCGCAGAAAGACAGTGTTATTAAAAATATCCTGCTTTTTAAGCAAGGGTATAAGGAGGTGTATTACGAAAGCCAACGGCAGTATGCTTCCTTTGCCGCAGTTGAAAAACAGGTAAAACAAAGCTTTCAATTTATTCATTATTATTTTCCCGGTTATAAATTGCCCACAGCCCTTATTACATTTATTGGACCTTTCGATGGTATTGCCAGCGCACTAACCAGCTCTGGCATGGCTATAGGCTTACAATCTTACTTAGGGAAAGATTACCCTGCTTACCAGTCAGAATATATTAGCCAGGTGTACCCGGCTTATAAATCCAGAACCTTTGCAGAACCTTTTATTGCCGTAAACTGTGTGAAGAATATTATTGAAGATATATATCCTGATAAGAGCCTTGGCAGGCCACTGATAGAACGTATAATAGAAGCGGGCAAAAGAGCCTATTTATTAGATGCATTTATGCCATATACGGCAGATACGCTTAAAAATAGCTATACAAAAAAACAGTATGAAGATTGTTTAAACAATGAAAGAAATATCTGGACCTTTTTTGTTCAAAACAATTTGTTATATGAAACAGAGCCATCACAGATTGCTATTTATGTAACAGAAGGCCCCGGTACGCCGGAACTCAGTAATACTGCTCCGGGGTTTATTGGACAGTTTACCGGGTTACAGATTGTAAAAAAGTGGATGGAGAAAAATAAGAATAAAACATTGCCCGATTTGTTACAAACACCGGCACAACAAATATTCAATGAAGCAAAATATAAACCGTGATAAGTGTATAAAAAATGAGTTTTAAAAAGGTAGGCTCTAATTCAATTTGTTAGGTACCACCATTTCAAAAGCAGGTATCTTAACATTGAATTTTTGTTTATTGTTCTGGTTTTCCATGGTATAATAACCTTGCATTTTGCCCATTTCCGTTTTTAAGTTACAGCCGCTCACGTATTGAAACTGTTCTCCCGGCTTAATCACCGGCTGTATCCCCACAACACCTTCACCTTCCACTTCTCTGTGCTCTCCGTTACTGTCGAAAATATACCAGTGGCGCTGCAATAGTTGCAGGCTGAAAGAATTATGGTTTTCGATGGTTATCCTGTAAGCAAACATAAATTCATGGTTCATCGGATTACTGTAATCCGACTGATAAAAAGTTTCTACACTAATTTCTACGCCTTCTGATATTTTGGAGACCATAAATTATACGATGATATAAAGATAAGCAAAGCGATTGTACCCGTAAATATAGATACATAAAATAATGCAGATGTGATATAAAGAAATTTAACAAACGCAAACGTTGCCGACCTTATTTTTGCAACCTAAAATCGCTTGTATGACAAAAATTGCAGTAGCCAAAGGAGATGGAATAGGACCAGAAATTATGGATGCCGTTCTCAGCATTTTTAATGCCGCAAAAGTGCCCTTGGAATACGAGTTTGTGGAAATGGGTAAATGGGTTTTTGATAAAGGCTACAGCAATGGCATGACACCTGAAGCACAACATACCATTGAATCTTTGGGCATACTCTTTAAAGGCCCCATGGAAACGCCCAAAGGAAAAGGCGTTAAAAGCGTAAATGTTACGGCACGTAAAACATGGAATACCTATGCCAACAAAAGAACATTTCAAACATTGCATGGTGTAGATACCGTTTTTAGCAAAGCCGGCATTCCAATTGATGTTACAATTGTTCGTGAAAATATTGAAGATACTTATGGCGGTATAGAGCACATGCTTACAAGAGATGTGGCCCTTAGCCGCAGGTTTATTACCCGTCCGGGAAGCCACCAGGTTATTAAGTATGCTTTTGAAATGGCACGAAAAAAAGGCGCAAGAAGAATATCCTGTGGCCATAAGGCCAATATTATGAAGATTACAGACGGCCTGTTTTTAGAAGTGTTTTATGAAGTGGCGAAAGAATACCCTGAACTAAAAGCCGATGATGTAATTGTAGACGACCTGTGTATGAAACTGGTTACCCGGCCAGACCTGTTTGATGTAGTGGTACTCACTAATCTACAGGGAGATATTGTAAGCGACCTTTGTGCCGGATTGGTAGGAGGCTTAGGATTTGCCCCCAGTGCCAATGTTGGAGATCATATTTCCATATTTGAAGCAGTACATGGAACAGCTCCCGATATTGCCGGTAAAAATATTGCCAACCCCACTGCACTCCTGTTAAGCGGTATTGGCATGTTACAACATTTAGGTTTAATGGAAAATGCTTCCCTTATTGAAAATGCCTTATTGTATACATTAGAAAGTGGCATACATACCGGAGATTTCGGCGATAAATCAACCCCGGCATTAAATACTACCGAATTTGCAGGTGCTATTATTGGCAATTTTGGTAAAAAACCGTTGCAGAATGCAAAACCGGAGCTGCACAATATACCCAGTAGCTGTACGGTGGTAAATTTAGATGCCAATGCGATGATGGAAAGCCAGGAAACTATTAAAGAAAGAATTGTGGGGGTTGATATGTTTATTGAAAGTAATGTACAGCCTGAGGTATTGGCCAAAAAATGCCAGCGCCATGCAGGCGTAAAGTTTAAATTGGTGAACATAAGCAACCGGGGAACACAGGTTTGGCCTACCGGAAGCAGGTTTACCAACCTTGTAAACCAGTATAATGCCCGATTTGAAAGTATTGACGGCGAAACACTGAACCAACAGGATATAATTGGTTTATATGTAAGCTTAAGTGGCGATTTTAAGATATGCTCTCTTGAATTATTGAATGCCTGGGGCGATAAAAAAGCTTACAGTCTGGCTCAGGGCCAATAAAAAGAGCTACTATATTTTTTGATTTTAAGAAAAATTGTAACCCGAATTTTTATTCGGGTTTTTGTTGGAAAATAGTCGCTAAAAAACACTTCTTGCTGCAAATGCAAATTGCATTAATTTCACGGCTCAAAAATTGAGCAGGAGAGTTACCAAAGTTGAAGTGTGCGACGCAACAAAAGCCGCTAATGGCACTTGGCTCGTTACCCCAAAAACTTCGTAATTCACATTTCTAAATTCGAATTTAATTAATGTTATGGCCGAAGTGATATTAATGCCCAGACTAAGCGACACCATGACCGAAGGTGTTATTGCTGCATGGCATAAAAAAGTTGGTGATGCTGTTAAAAAAGGCGATTTACTTGCCGAAATTGAAACAGATAAAGCTACCATGGAATTAGAAAGTTACCAAGCCGGAACTTTATTGCATATTGGAACTGAAAAGGGCGGCAAACTTCAGGTGAATGACCTGTTGGCAATTATTGGCAATGCAGGGGAAGACATTAGTGCATTGGTTGCAAAGCATAACGATAGTGGTGCAGTTGCTTCTAAACAGGAGGCTTCAGTAACAGCAGCCCCGGCTCCGGCTGCATCATCAGCTTCATCCATTGATGTAAGCTCTATGGAAGAAGTTGTATTAATGCCACGATTGAGCGATACCATGACCGAAGGTGTTATTGCTGCATGGCATAAAAATATTGGAGACACCGTTAAGAAAGGAGAGGTACTGGCAGATATTGAAACGGATAAAGCTACCATGGAATTGGAAAGCTATAAAGATGGCGTGTTATTATACCAGGGTGCAAAGGCGGGTGAAAAAATATTGGTGAATGATTTGTTATGCATTATCGGCAAACAGGGGTTAGACGTGAATGCAATTGTTGCAGCTGTAAAAGCGGGCTCTGGTGCGAAAACTATAGACACCAAGGAAGAAGTTGCTGCTAAACAGCAGGAAACAACTGTACCGGTAACCGATAGCCAGCAAATTACAGTAGTTAATGAGGGAAGAATACTGGCTTCTCCTCTGGCTAAAAAGGTAGCTGCCGAAAAAGGAATTGATTTAAAATATGTACAGGGAAGCGGCGATAATGGAAGAATTATTAAAGCCGATATAGATAATTATAAAGCAACTGCTTCTGCAGATGTAAAACCAGCAGCAGCCAGTACAAGTATAGCCAGTACAACAGTAAGTGTACCTGCAGGCGTAGTTTCTTTTGAAGAAGTTCCGGTTTCGCAAATGCGCAAAACCATTGCCCGCCGTTTAAGTGAAAGCTTATTTACTGCCCCGCATTTTTATTTAACAATGAGCATAGATATGGATGCGGCTGTTGCAGCAAGAGTTAAACTGAATGAGGTAAGTAAAGTAAAGATTAGTTTTAACGATATGGTGCTGAAAGCAACTGCCGTTGCCTTAAAACAACATCCTAAAGTAAATAGCAGTTGGTTGGGCGATAAAATACGGATTAACCACCATGTAAACATAGGAGTGGCTGTTGCTGTTGATGAAGGATTATTAGTACCGGTTGTTCGTTTTGCGGATGGATTAAGCCTTAGCCAGATAGCTGTTCAGGTGAAAGAGTATGCTCAAAAAGCCAAGGATAAAAAATTACAACCTGCAGATTGGGAAGGCAGCACATTTACTATTTCTAACTTAGGAATGTTTGGTATTGATCAGTTTACTGCAATCATCAATCCACCGGATGCCTGTATTTTGGCAGTAGGCGGTATTTCTCAGGAACCTGTTGTAAAGAACGGGCAAATTGTTCCGGGAAATATAATGAAAGTAACATTAAGCTGCGATCACAGAGTAGTAGATGGTGCTACGGGCGCTGCTTTTTTACAAACGCTGAAATCTTTATTGGAAGAGCCGTTACGGATGATGATATAAAATACTTCAGTTAAAATATCAAACGCCACATAAACTTTTATGTGGCGTTCTTTTTAAGAGATAAGGTTATCTCTTTCCAGTACATTAGGAAGTTTTATTTTAATAATGGTTCCCTGGTTATGTGCCGATATGATATTAAATTTTCCTCCGAGTGCAAAAACCCATTCTTTCATACTTTTTAAGCCATGGTGATGAGACGAATCCACTTTGCTGGTTTCAAAGCCAATGCCATTGTCTTCAATACTCATATTTAACTGGTTGTTTTCATAGGCAATGTTTACATCTACTTTGGTAGCTTTGGCGTAACGGAGAATATTGGTTAAGCTTTCTTGTAAAACACGATAAATGCAAAGGTTTACTTTTTCAAAGAAATTGAACTGTTTTGATTGTGTATGTAAAACAACATCTATACCGGTAGACTGACTGAATGTTTGAATATGCCATTGCAGCGTTGGAATTAATCCAATATTCTCTAACATATTCGGATGCAGATTATTCATTAACCTTCTGCTGGCATCTATTGTGTTTTGTGCATATAATAGTAGGCTGTTAACTGTTTGCATGGTCTTAATATCCTGGTCTTTCAAATTATCTCTCAACCACGATGCATTAAATTTTAGCATAGTAAGGTACTGCCCAAGGTCGTCATGAATATTCCTGGCAATTTCATTTCTTTCTTCTTCTCTTATTTCCTGTAACCTGTTGTACAGCTCTAATAGTTCGCCATTCATTTTCACCAACTCATTTTCTTTTTCTTTTTGAATGGTTAAATCGAGCGCTGTTGTAGAAATATAAGATGGGTTTCCTTTTTTATCTTTATGTAACACCTGCGCTTTAAGTACAGGTATTATTTTCCCGTGCTTGCTTTTAAAATAGGTTTCACCCTGCCAGAACCCGGTTTGAATCAGTTCCGGTTTTACATTCATGGAATTATCGTCAAATGTAGGGGCAGTTTTGTTGTAAAACTCGGAAAAAGAACTATTGGCAACATTATCATGCCCATCAATTTCCAAAGCCTTTTTTAAAGCATCATTGATAAAAATGATGTGATCGTGAATGTCGGTTATTTTGAAATAGGCACTAGACTGGTTAATAATGCTTGCCAGTTTTTTTGTTTGTTCTTCTTTCTTTTTTAACTCAGAAATATCAATAGCCGTTGTTGAGTATTTTATTATTTCATTGTTTTTGTTTTTGTGTGCTTTAATGCTTTGTAAAATATGCACTACTTCACCATTCTCGCTAATCAATTCATTTTCGCCAATCCAATAGCCATGATTCCGTACATATTCCAATGCCTGCTCAAAACTTGCGAAACCTATATCGCCTGTTGATTTTTTTGCAGGGCTTACAGAATAAGTACCGTTAATCATCGGCTTTATTTTTTTGAAAGCTTTGTTTCTATAGAGCACTTTACCATTCTTATCCGTATAACTTACCAATGCAATAGAAGAGTCTATAATTTCTTTTAACTCGTTTGCTTCCTCTTCTTTCTCTTTTTCTTTGGTAACATCTAGCAAAGCTGCCAATGCAGAAACTACTTCATTATTTTGAATAACGGGGGCTAAATAGCATACCGCCACAAACCTGTTATTATCGGAAGCAACAAAATCGAAATGCATGATGGCGGTATTTCTCGAATAAAAAATATCTTGTATTACGGTATTAATGTCTGCCCGGCTGGTATTTACCATATCTGCAAAATATTTCCCGATAAATTGTTCTTTAATATTGGCATCCGCCACTCTGGATTTATTCAATGTTTGAATCATTCCGTTTCTATCTAATTCAATGAGGTATACGGGGTTTGATTCGTAAATAGCATTTAACCTGGCATTTTTTTCAGTAAGCTCTTTTGTTTTTTCTTCAATTGCCGATTTTAGATTTTCATTAAAAGACTTTAACTGATTGGTTAGGCGTATTTCGCTGGTAATATTTTTATGGATACCGAAATAACCATACAGGTTATTTTCTTCATCTCTCAATGCATTTATAGTAACCAACTCCGTTCTAATGGTATAATCTTTATCATATACTTCTATTTGCCCTTGCCAATAGCCCGCCAACTCCAATTCTTTACGTACCTGATGGCGTATTTTATTGTACGAATCAGAGTAAACAAATTGCTCAACAGGCTTATACAAAACCTGTTCAAGCGTATAACCGTATGCTTCTTTGGCGGCCTTGTTCCATTGGGTAATATTATACTGTGTATCTACGGTGATTACAGGATCGAATGAATTTTCTGATAACAGGTCTAATTGATTTTTTAGTGTAACCTGTTTCTTTAAGTCAATTAAATCATTTATCCGTGCACTGAAACCTATCGGCTTGTTTTGATCGTCTTTTATAAGTGAAAGATGAAAATATATATTCCTTAAAGCGTTGTCAGGCATTTTAATAACACCCTGCGAACTAATATAACCATCGTTCAAAACCTTATTAAATAATTCTTCAACCTGTGTGTTATCTCGTATTGCACCAATTGCTTTTTCTATAGGTAGCCCTAATATTTCTCCTCTTTTCTTTTTAAAAAACTTTTCTGCAGCAGGGTTTAGATATAAAATTTTTCTATTAAGGTCTGCTATTAAGATAGTTTCAGAAATAGAATTGATAGTATTGGCCATCATTTTATTGTGCTTGATGGTCATTTTTAATTCCGTATTCTCTTTACCGGTAATAAAAAGAGAGAAGCTGATTAAAACAAACCCGATAAGGCCAAACAGAATTAAGTTTTGCTCAATGCTTTCTGCATTTTTATTTTCTAATCTGTTAAACTGTTTATAATCACTATTTGCATGATAAAAAAGTTTTTGAAACTGTTCCTTTATAACGAGCATTAACTCATTACCTCTGCCTTCAGTAAAAAGAGTTTCAGCATGTTTCTGATTTTTTTTAATAAAGGCATTGTAAATAGCGGTTGTATATTCTATTCTTTGTTTAATGGTATTGGTGAGTGCTACGGTTGCGGATAATTGGTAATCTATGGCTTTGCTTCTGGATACGAACGTATCGGCAGCGGTCATGCACTTTTCTTTAACGCTCGGGAATAACTGTAAGTAAGTATCTTTTTTTTGAGTGAAGAAACCACGTTCTACAGAATTTAAATAACTTAAGTTTTCTACAAGGGTACCCAGCCCTGAACTATACGAAAGGTATCTGCCAGATTGTTCATTAAGCTTAACAGTCACTATAAAATTCTTGGAAACAACGGAAAACAATACAATAAAGACCGTTATTACCATCAGGTAGGTAATCGCTGTTAAATATTTAATATTAATGCTTTTCATAAGCAACAGCAGGCTTTTTAAACAACGTATTTAAATTTAAAAGTATTAAGCACTTCTCTTATGATATTCGTCATATTTACATATAATTAAAAGGGCAGCAAAGAATTGCCGCCCGTTTACCTTAATACCTCTAAACACTGAAAAAAGGTTTGCTAAATATTTTTAGGATATGGATTATCATGTTTTTCAAGAACACCGGATTTTAGGATAAAGTGAATTATCAAAACGGAACTTCTTGCTTTAATCTTTTCTTTTATTATTTCCTTTCAACACCATAAAGATGCATCTAAAAAATGGCTGCCAAAAGTGGTATTCTGTAAACTATATTTTTTTCCCTGCGAATGGAATAAAACGGCGGTAAACGTAAAAACAATAATCCCCCGGGTATTATCTCCGGGGGATTAAAATGGTATATGCAGTAATATTTTATAAAGAATCTGTATCTGCTTCGGGTGTATTTACAACCGGTATTTCTACTACAGGTATAGGTTCTGCAATAATTATTTCTTCAATAACAACCACTTCTTCCTGAGGTGCCTGCTTTGTTTTTGGCTTACTTGTTTTTTTAGATACCGCTTTTGGGGGCGCTGCTTTTTTCACCACTTTTTTTGGTGTTACTTTTTTTACAGCCTTCTTAACGGGGCTTTTTGTAACTTTTTTAGGTGCAGCCTTTTTTACAGCTTTTTTGGGTGCTGCTTTTTTCACCGCTTTTTTAGGTGCAACTTTTTTAGATGCGGCCTTTTTTACAGCCTTCTTAACGGGGCTTTTTGCAGCTTTTTTGGGTGCTGCTTTTTTTACAGTCTTTTTGGGTGCTGCTTTTTTCGCTACTTTTTTAGGTGCCGTTTTTTTTACAGCTTTCTTTACAGCTTTTTTGGGAGTAGCTTTTTTTACAGTTTTTTTGGCTGCTTTTTTCTTAGCTTTTGCCATAAAAAATTATTTGAATTTTTGGGTGATTAGATGATTGATGAAAGTTAGAGATTAAATTTTATAAATTCAAAAACAGTAGTCATTTATTTTGTAAATCTACCTTAAACTTTTAATGCAACTCCTGATATCTATTGTGCTAACTTTATAACATGATTGAAGGAACAACACTGGTAATAGGTGCTTCAGAGAATAAAACACGTTACAGTTATTTGGCTGTAGCAAGATTAAAGGCGCATCATTTCCCGGTAATTGCTTTTGCCAAAAAAGCCGGTATAATAGAAGGTACACCCATTGTAACCACTCTCCCACAAGGGGAACATATAGATACAGTTACCTTATACATTGGGCCACAGCATCAGCCCGAGTACTACGATTATTTAATGCAACTGCACCCCAGAAGAATCATATTCAATCCCGGTACAGAGAATACAGCTTTAAAAAAGCTGGCAGAAGAAAACGGCATATTGGCTATGGAAGCATGTACATTGGTATTGTTAAGCACCGGCCAGTATTAAAAAGATAAGCGGAAACTGCCAAATACCCCAAATTTGGTGGCCGGATCGTTGGGCAGGTTGTTGGGGGTTACACGCCATACAAAATCTACCCTGAAAAGTTTAAATATATTATCTATGCCTGTTCCCAGTTCCAGATACATTTTCCCATCTAACGTATGAAAAGGATAATTGCCAACAAAATTAAGTGCTTTGTTCTCATCGCTTAAATTACCGGCAACACCCTTGGCGCTCCAAAACTGCCTGAACTTCCATTTTCTTGTAAGCGGTATAAATTTAAATAAGCCGTTCCCAATCATGTGTTCAACATTAAAACCAACATATTGATCGGTTAAGAATTCGAAACGCCGCATCAGATTAAAAGCATACCTGTTGTAATAATATAATTCGTTGCCGGGTATGATGTTCAGAAAATGGTAAGGCAGTGTGTTAAATACTTTTCCCCCAAAAAGATTACAGTAAACAGTACCATAAGGAGAGACTTTAATATAGTCTGACAAAGAGAAATCTATCTTATCGTATTCATAGGCAGCGTTAAACACGCCTGGAAATGCATGCGTGTAACGAAAATCTGCAATAGGATAATCGCTGCCCAGGCTAATGCGTAAAAAATTATCTTCTATAAATCTCTCTAAAAAAGCGAATCGTAAATGCAGTTGCGTTTCAAAACTTTTTAAAGGGATGTATCCGTTGTTTACCGGGAAATAATTTTTGGTAGGCAGATTTTCTAATGCTTCAAACTGTTTACTGCCTGCTGCAATGCCAAAATGAAACCCTGAGTTGGTTTCCTGGTAATATTCCATTTTATACTCTTCTGATCGCTGAAATTTGAAGGGAATATTTGGTCGCCTGAAGATGGTTGCCAAAATATTATCTGTACCGAGCTGATCAAAATATACCTGCCCAAAATCAAGATCGTTGCGATAACTGAGCTGTACATAGCTCCAGGGGTTGTTATTAAAAAGATATTTGGCTTCCAGTTTACCTTTTAATGCACCGTCTTTAAACCCATAAGCACCATACCCATGCAAATAAAGATGTTTGTTAAAACCGGTATTGGTAGATACATCAAACCTTAACCGTGTACCCTCCCAGTTATTAGCGCTTAACCAATAATACCAGGGCCCTATACGAATATTGCCAATATCTTTTGTTCCGGTGGCTATGAAATTTACAATATTCCTGTAATATAAAAATGTTGGATTTTTATCGAGTGTATCTAATACTTTGTAAACGGTTGCTTCGCTTTTGCTTAGCTCTTCATGCCTGTTTTTTATCCAGAACGAATCTGGCCGGTACAGGTTATTGGGCAATAAGTGTATCTCTTCCTGTAGCTTATTTTGAGCTAACACTTTTGTTACAGAATCTGAGCTTAGCAATATGTTTTTATAGGTGGCTGTTTTTCTTCCTTTCATTGCCACTTTATTCTTGCCAAACGGTACAATATCTGCTACAAACTTGTCTTTATACAAAAACCAGGTAGTATCGTTGATAAGCTTATATTCCTGAATGATGGATAAACCGCCAATAAAGTTAATGTTGGCATCTGTAGAAGGCCTTAATGTTATTTTCTGAATGGCGAAAGTAGTATCGTGTACCCAGCAATCTCCATCGAAAACATCTTCTCCTTTTCTTTTTGGAGTGAATTTAAAATGTACCAACCTTTTCTTGTTAAGATATTGGGTATCTAATAATTTAAAATTGTAATAGTTATCGGCCCGCTCATTAAACGGGCTGATGAAGTTCTTATCAAAAACGGGAATGAAATTGTCGTATACGTTTATGTTTTGATACATTCCGCCGAGATTCTTTATCACACTTTCATTATCAATACCGTCTGCCTTAGTGGCTTTTATGTTTTCCTTTATTCTTTTTGGTGATTTCTGGTAATAATAATCAGATAAAGTTTCTGTAAGGTATACGGGTAGAAAAGGTTTTTCTTCCGATGTAGAATCCACATAATCCAATACAAAGTTCAATGGCTTTAAAAATGCATTTTTGGCAATTTTTTCTTTCTTTATGTTTTGAAGGTCTATCTCCAGTTTATTATAAATCTCATAGCTATAATTATCCCACTTGGCTCTATCGTTCAGAGGCTTGTTTTTCATGATCTTTTTCCAAAACCAGAGTGCCCTGTTGTATTTTGTTTTTACAACGGCTTCGTATTGCGGTGGCAATACTTCCAGCTTCAGTACTATAAAACTGCTGTCTTTAAGGTAAGATAATGGTATGCGAATTATTTTATAGCCTACGCTGCTTATCAGTATGGTGTCTTTATCAAACCATTGATCTATGGGCAATATAAATTTTCCGGTGGTGTCTGAGAGTGCTCCCTTCTTTGCAATAAACAATTGAACTGAGGCATAAGGAATCGGCTCATCGCTTTGTTTGTCTTTAATGATGCCCGAAATTATTTTTGATTGGGAAAAACTGTTAGTAACGTAAACTATAAACACAAATAATAATAAATAAAGTCTCTGGTAGCTTTGCTGCATAAGTATTGCAAAGATATAAGATGTGTTAATGAGTATTTTACCGTTAGTATATTTTAGGGTAATGCTTAAAATAATGTTATGATGTTTGGTAGAATATAAAAAGAGCCCCGGAAATAGGGGCTCTTTTTATGAAAGGGTGTTTTTTTAAAAATCTAACCCCATTGCAAAATAAAATTGGGCTGGGCCCCTGAATACTCCTCTCATTGGCCAGCCAATATCTGCTCTTAAAAAATAACCCAAAAGGGTACTGCGTGCACCAAAGCCGTATCCACCGGCAAAGGGCCCGATACCACCAGCTTTAA
This sequence comes from Sphingobacteriia bacterium, assembly GCA_017304675.1. Classification (GTDB taxonomy): domain Bacteria; phylum Bacteroidota; class Bacteroidia; order Chitinophagales; family Chitinophagaceae; genus CW01. Next base: position 353,455 of record JAFKLS010000017.1, on the reverse strand, counting down.
TACGTACGGTAATAGGATTAGAGCCATTATTGGTTCCATAAAGTTCACTTGGGCGTTCTAATGCATTATATTTTCCATTCCATGCAGTACCTAAATCAATAAACTGTACCAATTGAAAATTTCGTAAAAAGGCGTTGTTAATGGGCTTGTTGAATAAAGTAGTGAAAACGGGCAGGCGCAACTCACTGTTCATGACCATTGCATTGTTTCCGTTAGCTATATTCTGATTGTAGCCACGCATGTTAATTGCGAGTGATTGAAATGCATAGTTCTGATCGGCGGCAGGCTGGTTCCCATTAATAAACCTGGGTGATATCCATCCATCAACCCCGCCTAAGAAATACACTATTTTTTGGGTGCCCCAGCTAAAATCGGCAGCAGCACGAGTAGCCCAAATAAAGTTGCGGTAAATCTTTACATAATTGCGGGCATCAAACCCTAAATTATATGTGCTTTTATTAGAGCCGCCTGTTCCGCCAACAGGCCGGTTAATGTCTAAATACACTTTCCATCTTAAGCCATTGTAAATATTGGTGGTGGGATTAATGGTATTGTCGTACACGTATTCTATTCTTGCCAATGCATATCTTGCAATGGTATCCGGCGCTATTAAAGATGCCTGATCCTGAGATTTAAGCACGCCTCTATCACTCCTGTAACCGGCAGTAAGCCTTATACTTCTTGTTTCATCAAAAGGGTAAGAGATGGTTCCCTGGTATAAATTGGTATATAGGGCGTTGTCATAACCACCTGCAGGAAAATAATTAGAAACCTTGCTTCTGTAGTAAGTTACCTGCCAGTCAAGCCTTCTCCTCAAATTCTTGAAGGAGAAAAAAACATCTTTATCTGTTAAGTTTAATCCGAAACGATAACCGCCAACAAATTTAATATCTTCAAATAGGTCGGAAACGCCCACTCTGAAACTCCAGTTCAGGTTGTTGCCATCGTTTAATTGAATAGGGCCTGAACCACCATTATAAGGTTGATAACGATTTACAAGAACATTGTTGGTAAGGCCACTTAAAATATAATCGGCACTGAACTTCATTCTATAATCATACAGTTTTGTTTTCTGCAGCCATGTTTTTTTATATGATGCAATGTTAACGGACTGTGCATTGGATTTTAGAGATGTATCCGGCTTTTCGTCTGCAAATTCTGATTGAAAAATGGCTTTCTTTTTAGAAGAAGTATCTGCAACATTATTTTTATTGTACACTGTTGCCTTACCTTCTGCTATTTTCTGTGTATTGATTATGCTCTTCATGTACTCTGTAGGCTTGGGGTTCACATTGCGCTTGTTAAGAGCATCTTCATTTACCTTCAACTTGTACAAAAATTTATAATCTCCTTCTCTGCGGGTTTCACTTACCTGCCCGTTGTTGCCGGCAATTCTTGATTCTAACAGTGAGCTTTGGTAATTGGTAATTGGAAAGCTGTAGGTAGAATCTTTATATACCTGAAAATAGCTGATGCTATCGGCTTCCTGCTTATTCCATGCGATTAATGCAGAGTCTAATTCTTTGGGTGCAGGATTTCTTAATAATTCATCACCTACATAATACAGCGTGTCTAAACCAGTTCTTTTTGTAGAGAAAAATCCGGCCCAACGATTACCAATACCATTTTCGTCTGATACATAAGTGAAGTGATTGGTATTGTATTGCATGGGGTAAGAGGCGTTGCCATACTTAAGATTGGTAAGCTGTGTTATCTGCTTTACTTTAGAGTTGTTTAACAGGTCAATAAGGAAAACATTATACCTGTAACGGCTGGGCAATACGGTATCATTGCTTGGTGCATCCGGTGAAGGGCGATTAGATGCAAATATGATACCTGTTCGGTTGGGGAATGATACGAAAGTGGGATTAAGGTCTGAATACACATCGTTGGTAAGCTGTGTTGTTTTTTGCTCATCAATTTTGTAAATAAAAATATCAGGATGCCCGTTTTTAACCGCACTCATTACCAAAGTATTGGCATCCAGCATAAAGGAGGCATCGAGCACTTGCTCAAAACCTGTTATCTCCTGTTTAAACCTTTTGTATTTGGCAATTACATCGTATACAAACATTTTGGTTTTACCTGCTTCAAAATAAATAACCAATAATCTTGTTCCTTTTACATCCCAGGCGAGTATAGGATAATTCGGATTAATATCTCCCCAATGTGTTCTTACCCCTTTATCTAATAGTATTTTGGTATCGTAAAAATTTTCAACATATTTAACTTTATAAACCCCCTTTTTAAATTCTACCACTGCATAGTTGTTATTTTTTGGGTTAGGGTTTGCCTGAAAACGGTAGTAATCGTTCTTGCTTACATCTTCACTCACACTTAATGTTCCCTTTGGAGCGTTACGGCGTTGGCGTATATCTTTATAATACCTATCTTGTTCATAGGCCATAAAATCTGCCAAGACTTCTTTAAATTTTTTCTTGCAAATTTTTTCGGCAGCAGTGTTGAGATTCTTGTATACCCTGGCCAGGTATAAAAGATAAGTTACATTCTCTTTTTTATATTTTTCAGAAATGTAATACCAGAACGCATGCCCGGCAAGGGTTGGCTTGTTAAAAGCAAATTGATAAAATTTGGTGTAGTTGCCGCTAAGTATGGCACTCTTTAATTCATCGTCTAATGCAGTGCTCCAGTTTTCTGCTGCATATTCAATGTAACCATCTGTTAACCATTTGGGCAGATCTAACAGGGCAGCATTGCTGGCCACTTCGCCAATATCATCGCCAAACAACAGGTTTTCCATTAACACCCTGGCAATTCCCTGCCGTAAGCTTCTTCTTAAATGCTCGTGGTTGCCATCAAAATAAACAACAAGTTTATTATTTACCAGTTTGGTTAAACCGCCGGCATTCTGCCAGTCGAGATCTAATCCAATATTACTTTGTTTATACTCATCGTAACTGTTATATACAACAATATTGGTTCTTCGTTGTAAGGAGTACTCCATAAATGTTTCAAGTTGTGGCAGTTCTTCTTCTGCAACCTGAGAAACAAATTTGCCTAACTCTGTTCCTCCCTGGCCAACATATATATTAAAGTTGGGGGATTGATAAAATTTATACTTGAATTTTTTATACTGTATCCTGTTTTTACCGTATTCAACCGTATTCACCTGTGCACTAACCAATAAAGGAAACACACACACAAGCATCATGAGCTGGTTCTTCCATCTTTTTATTTGCATATCCCTTCTTATTTATATTGAGTATAGGTAAAGCTAATTCATCAGCAAAAAGGTTATTGATTTGCACGGCCCATCCTTACTACTATAGAATAAAATTAGGTATTTAAACATTATTAAAGCTCTAAATTGCAGTTATGATTACCGTTAAAGTTTTTACTTTTAGTCCTATTCAGGAAAATACATATGTTTTATACAACGAAAAGGGCCAAGCACTCATTATAGATCCCGGTTGTTATTTTAGCGCTGAGCAGGAAACGTTAAAAATTTTTTTACAAACCCAGGGGTTAACCCCTATACAGCTTTTAAATACTCATTGCCATTTAGATCATGTTTTTGGTAATAAATGGATACATAAACAGTATGGGCTTGAATTATATATTCATGAAAAAGAACAACCTGTTTTAGAACGGGCACAGCAATCTGGCTTAAAATGGGGAATGCCTTTTGAAAATTACGAAGGCCCTTTGCATTTTTTAGCTCAAGGAGATTGGGTAACATTAGGAGAAGACAGGCTGCAAATTATTCTTGCCCCGGGCCATAGCCCCGGCAGTATTTGTTTTTATAATGAAGAGCAGGGTTTTGTAATTGGCGGAGATGTTTTGTTTAATATGGGTATAGGCAGAACAGATTTACCAGGAGGCGATCATGCCACTTTGTTGAATAGTATTAAAACAAAACTTTTTGTGCTGCCCGATGCAACAAAAGTGTATCCGGGACATGGAATAACCACCACCATCGGCTATGAAAAAAACAATAATCCTTTCCTGGCTTAAGGAGATTGTATTTGCTTTTTATAAGCCATAATAAAAATGGCTCCGAGATTTTTATGCGGCGGTACATAATCATCAAATTTTTCTTTTACATCGCCTTTAAAACGTGTATCTAGTTGCTTCCAAATCTGTGGCCAGTTAAGATCTTTTCCGGAACGGAGTGTTTCGGTTATAGCGTTAATAAGCGTAATGTTTACAACGCCTGTGCCTACCTGTTTAGATGCTATTATATGCGCATCAGGGCATGTATGTAATACATCGTTTAAACTATGGTAACCACCGCAACTACCCAATAAAACAACTTTTGCAGAAGAGGGTAATTGTTGAATGGTTTGTTTAACATAGTAACTATGCCCCCTGTGTATTACCACGGTAGGTTTTATGTTCATGCTATCTAAATAGGTTAACAGGTGCTCCTGTGCCTGGGCGTCTAGGTCTTTTAACTCATCAAGAGGTTTATTGGCATAAATGGTTATGGGCGTTCCTTTAACAGACGACACTTCAATCCATTCGCCCTTATCAGTCCTTCTCCAATTACCATTGTTAAAAGTATTGATGAAGGCATTAAAAACGTTCATGCCATCTTTATCACCATAAAAGAACTGCAACATAGTGATTCGCCCTTGTTCGTTCTTTAAATTAGCAGCAGGCATGGTATATATCGGCATCCCTGCAATAAGATCGTTGTTATTGCCCGACTGAAAAATAGTATTAAGAATATCGTAAATAACAGTTGCCCTTTTATTGGTGGTGGCTTTTGCTTTTTGCAGGTTATAAGCAACCCTGGTTTGCATATTCTTTCTAATGGTAGAATCTGTTATACTGGCGTACGAGTCTGCTACATCTACGGCATCTTCCAACGTTTTATTCTTGTCCAATCCGTCAACAAAACGCTGCATCAGGTTTTCAGCAAAAACCTTATCCATCCGTTGCAAGAGGTCCGATAATTTATTATAAGCAGCAGCCATGCGTATAAATTTTTTATAAAAATCATCGTTCACAGAGGCTAACAAGCTATCGGCTCCGCCGGGCTGTAATCTTTCAAAAATTCTTTTATAAACGCCCAGATAGCTGCTTGTGTAAATTTCTTCTTCACCTAATACGCATAAATAGTAAAGTTGTTGCGGTGTAAGGGCTTCTAAAATTTTAAATCTTACGGCATCGGATTTTTCATCATGCAGGGCATTAATCTCATCAATATAAAAATCCACTGCTTTATCTCTCAGTTTATCGGTGAGTACTTGTTTTACAAAAGGGGTATCGCCGTTTTTCATACGGCCTGCATATTTTATTTCGGTACTTACCAGTAAACGATAGTATTGGTAGGCATCGTCGCCAGCTTTTGCTATAGAATCTATTGAAAGTTTGTTCCTGTATATTTCATCCAGAAAAGGAAAATAAACCCTTCCTGTAGGCATAGAGGCCATTTGTGCAATGGTTTTTACAAGAGGTTCGTTTACAGATTTTATTTTTTTAGCGAGTGCATTTTGTGCTGCAGCATAATCATAAAACTTTTCAGGGTTTCTGTATGCCGAAACGGCTAAAAAAGAATCTGCTTTCTCGTATTGCAGGTTTTGAGAAATAATGTTCAGAATATTATCGGGGTAGCGGGTACAGGTTTTGTATATGAGCGCATCTTTACTCGCTTTATAGCCTGTATTTTCCCGGAAGGCAAAATTGCTGAGTAGTAAGGAAATGATTTCTATTTCATTTTTTTCAATTACCGGGAGTATGCTTTCATCCCTGCTGTCTAATTGCATGCATGCTTTGTAGGCATTAATATAGTCTGTAACCGAAGTGGCATCGATGTTTTTTTGTTTTATAGCCAATGTAAAATACACAAGCATATCGTTAATGCTTCTTAACCATTTGTACTTGTCGTTCTCGGTAAAACCTGTTTTAGTCTCTACTGTATACCTGAGTTTGTCAATAGTATATACAATGCTATGGGTAAACTGCAGGTTAAGGTCTATGTCTTTTGTAGCGTTAAAAATTTTTCCGTTGCCTCCAAGGGAGGTAAGTAATTCTTTTTGACTTTTAACAATGTTATCGTGAAAAATCTGCCGCATTTGCGGGATATTCAACGTGTTTAAGTCAGATTGCCCCCAGGCCTGTAACCCCCAAACAATAAATAGTAGTAACGTAAAATTTTTCTTCATGCCTGTTATTCAGAACAAAAATACTGCCAATACACTGTAAAAGGCCGCATTCAACTTAACAATTACATAATAATATTCTGCTTGATGATTTGCAGGTAAGATTATTTTTGTGTAAACTTATTGTTAATCATGGAAATACCAGCCAAGCGAATTTTGATAGCAGACGATGAGCCGGATATTGTAGAGATCATACAATACAACCTGGCTAAAGAAGGGTATGAGATTTATACAGCAAAAGATGGTAATGAGGCAATTGAACGAGCCAAACAATTGAATCCGGACCTGATTATCCTGGATATTATGATGCCTAAAAAAACAGGCGTGGAAGTATGCCAGTATTTGAGAACACAACCTTTGTTTCAGGATACATTAATTGTTTTTTTAACGGCATTGAGCGATGAAACTTCCCACATAAAAGGCCTTGAAACCGGGGCAGACGATTATGTAAGTAAACCAATAAGCCCAAAAGTGCTGGTAAGCAGGGTAAATGCTTTGTTTCGCAGGATTAATAAAGAAGAAGGTAAAACCCTTAAAATCGGCAACATACAAATAGATCCGGTAAAATTTGTAGTGATTGTAGATGATAGTGAAGTAGTGCTTGCGAAAAAAGAATTTGAGTTGTTGTACCTGTTAGCATCAAAACCGGGCCGTGTATTCCTGCGCAACGAAATATTATCTCAGGTTTGGGGTACAGATGTTATTGTTGGAGACAGAACCATTGATGTACATATTAGAAAAGTTCGCCAGAAGCTTGGTTTAGATTGCATTACAACTGTTAAAGGCGTTGGGTATAAGTTTGAGTTATAGCCCAACAGCCATTGGCTAAAAGCTATTAGCTTCGTATCCATGTTCAAACCCAAAAACTTATCTCCCAAACAATTATCCGCATTAACGGCACTATTCCTGTCCGTTCCCATAGGTATTGGTTTTTATATTGTTGAAACCTGGTGGTTTGCTGCTATTACAGCATGTATAGTATTTGTAGGCAGTTATTTTTTAATAAGATTTGTGTTGGAATGGTTTATCTACCGGAAAATAAAACTCATTTATAAATTCATATACCAAACCAAGGCCAGTAAAAGAGAAGAAACGTATTATAAATATATTCTGCCGCAAAAGGGTATTGATGAAGTAAGGGAAGATGTTGAGAAATGGGCTGAGCAGCGAAGTGAAGAAATAGAACTGCTAAAGAAAAATGAAGCATACCGGAAAGAGTTTTTGCAAAACCTGGCACACGAATTTAAAACACCCATTTTTGCTATACAAGGTTATGTAGATACGTTACTGAATGGTGCATTAGATAACCCTGACGTAAATAAAAGGTTTCTGGAGAATACGGCACGCAACGTAGACCGTATGGTTAACCTGGTAAACGACCTGGACGAAATATCGAGATTAGAAAGTGGCGAGCAGCCTTTGTACAAAGAGAATTTTGTTATTCAGGACCTGATTAAAGAAGTCTATGAAGAACTCTCTATTAAAAGCACCAAAAGAGAGATTAAATGTTCTATTAAAAAAGGATGCGAAGCCCCTATTGTTGTTTTTGCAGACAAGGAAAAAATAAGGCAGGTAATTACCAATTTGGTTACCAATGCCATTAAATACGGTAAACAAAATGGAAATATCGTAGCCAGTGTGTACAATACAGACGGTAAACATGTATTGATAGAGATTGGAGACGATGGTATTGGTATTGCAGAAGAACACCTGAGCCGCATCTTTGAAAGATTTTACAGAACAGACAGGGGCAGGAGCCGTAATGTTGGCGGAACCGGTTTGGGGCTTGCTATTTGCAAACACATTATTGAAGCACACCGACAAACTATTCATGCACGCAGTAAAATTGATGTTGGTACTACCATAGGCTTTACATTAGATGGTAAAAAAGAATAAACGGTAGGTAAACTATTTTTGAAAAACATTAGGTTGTGTGAATAATAAAGCCCCTATAAAAATAGAGGCCGCTGAAATCTACTGTACTCTATTTGCTCATTTGCTATGAACTCAAGCTTCAGACACCAAATCTCTTGCATATAAATGAAGAAAATGTGAACGAATTGTAATGAAAAGGTTAACTGAATAAATATTCTACATCTTCTTTTGTAAGCGACTTTACAAATCCCTCATCATCTGTAATGAGGTCTTTAGCCAAAGCACGCTTGCGGTCCTGTAATTTTAAAATTTTATCCTCAACGGTATCGGTACAGATCATCCGGTAGGCAAAAATATTTTTTGTTTGCCCAATACGGTGTGTACGGTCTATAGCCTGTTGTTCTACAGCAGGATTCCACCAAGGGTCTACAATGTATACATAGTCTGCCGCTGTAAGGTTTAACCCTACTCCGCCTGCTTTTAATGAAATTAAGAACACCCTGCAATGCTCATCATTCTGAAAACGAGTGATGGCCCTTTCTCTTTCCTGGGCGGTGGTGCTGCCATCGAAATATTCGTAATCTACCCCAAGATCCCTCATTTTGTCTTTTATCAGTGCAAGCATTCCCAGGAACTGGGAAAATATAAGCGCTTTGTGATTGCTTATATTTTCTGTGATCTCTCTGCCTAATTCTTCAAGTTTAACAGACGCATTTGGGTATTTCTCCCCGCTCTGTTCTTTCATAATGGCCGGGCTGTCGCATATTTGCCGCAGTTTCATAAGGCCCTGTAAAATGGTAAGCTGCGATTTTTGAATGCCCTGTTCCTGTACAACACCTAAAATTTTATCCCGGTAATCATTACGGTATGCATCGTAAATCTTCCTTTGTTCATTATCCATTTCACAAAACAGAATCATCTCCTGTTTCTCCGGTAAATCTTGTGCCACCTGTTCTTTGGTTCTACGTAAAATGAACGGGAATAATAGTTTGCGCAAGTGCTCTTTTTGTTCTTTTTCTCCAAACTTATCAATGGGTACGGCAAATTCCTGTTTAAAGAATTCAATACTACCCAGCATACCCGGGTTTAAGAAATTCATTTGAGCAAATATGTCGAAAGTATTGTTTTGCAGAGGTGTACCACTTAAGCATAACCTGTTTTTAGCTTTTAATATGCAGGCAGCTTTGGCAACTTTGCTGTTAGGATTTTTTATAGCCTGGCTTTCATCAAGAACAACATAATCAAAATCAACATCTGCAAATTGTTTAATATCGCTTCTTAATGTTCCGTAAGTTGTAATGATTACATCATTGTTTTTGTTGGTAATATTTTCGTGGTCTCTTGCCCCGCCGTGGTGTACATAAAAGCTGAGAGAAGGAGTGAATTTTTGTATCTCGTTCTGCCAGTTAAACATTAAAGTGGTAGGGCAAACCACCAGTGCTTTCAGTTGTTTTTTTTCTACTTTAAGATAGTGTAGAAAAGCAAGTGCCTGAACGGTTTTACCCAAACCCATATCGTCTGCCAATATACCGCCCCATTGTACTTCACATAAATAATTCAACCATTGAAAGCCGCTTTCCTGATAAGGCCTTAGAATGGGTTGCAAATGTTCCGGTGCTGCCACTTTTTTAATAGTGTCAAAATCTTTAAGCCTTTCGTATTTTTCTTCCAACTGAATAAATAGTTCCTCTTCATCTCTTTGGTTGTACAGATCTTCAATAACACTAAACTGGTATTTACTCAGCTTCATATTGCTGATTTTACCTTCTCCTACCTTAAACAATAAGGAGTATTTTCTTATCCATTCTTCGGGTAAAATGCCCAATGTGCCATCTTGTAACTGAACAAATTGTTGTTTGTTGGCCAATGCTTTTTTTACATCTGCAACCGTAACTTTTTGTTCGCCAAATTGTATTTCAATTTTTGCATCAAACCAATCGGTATGGCTGCTGATGAATATTTTTGTAGAAGGTTTTGCTGTGTTGAACCTGAAATTTTTCAATGCTTCAAAACCATAAACCTGAATGTTCATTTCTTTTACTGCATCTACAAAAAGGAAAAACCAGTTGTTTTTTAAAACCTCGGCGCCTCTTAAAGCAAGGGTATCACTTTCCTGTGGACGGATAAATTGCGAATGCAGGTTCTCAATTTTCTTTACCAGCTCTTTTTCAACTTCTATATTTCTTTGAATTACCAACAACCTGTCGGCAAGCGGCAGTACTATTTTTTCTTTATCGCCCATCCTCACATCGTAGCCGCGATAAGTAAACACCGGTTGAAATAAAAGGTATTCACCTTTTTCTTTCAGCAACATTTTCATTACAGGTGTTTCGTCTTTAATTTCTTCTTTTTGCAAGTTACCAAACTGCACATTGTATTCTTTGGCAAGCGGCAAAATGAATTGCTGTAATTGCCCGGGCCAATCTGCCGAGTTGATAATGAGTTTGCCGGTTGGTAAAAATTTTTCAACCAGCATAATATCTTCGGTTCTGCCCCAATTATAAAATTCTGTTTTATGCTGAAACAGAACGGGCGAGCCACTCTCATTCTCTGCAATATTGGTATTGGTAAAACCAATTTTTACAAAGCAGCTTACTTCATAGTGATCGTTTATATATTCAATGGAAAATTCCGGACTGATGCTTTGTATGGCAAGGTCTGCCTTTTGCAGGTTGGCTGTTATGAAGTTTTTATTTTCGGGCAGAAAAAAATTGAAATTACTTTCTGCCAGTTCTGTAAATAGTTTTTTGAATTTTGGATGAAGGTATTCGTTTATCAGGTGCCTTGTTTCTTCAGGTAAATCATCATCATGCTGTTGTATAATATTTTCCCAAAAACCACTAAAGGGAGAATTTCTGTTCAGGTATTTTGTTATTTCAGCAGGAAGTAATTTCCTTATTTGTTGCAGCAATATTTTATCATCTTCACTGAAAGGCTCTGTGTTGATGAATTTATTCAGGTCTAATTTTTCAACTTTGCCGGTATACTTATCAAAATTATCGTTAATCTCTCCCTGCACTGCTTCTATCTGTATATAGGGATACTGCGGCTTGCCTGAAGTAATTACCAGCCCAAGTTTTAGTGTAGGCTTTTGGGCAACTTCTGCAATTTCTGCAGGTGTATGTGTAATGCTGGGAGCAGTGGCTATTTCCGCTAAAACGGGTTTCGGTTTAAAATCGGTTGCATTAGCAGGAGACACTATCCGCTTAATAGAGCTGTCTAATACTCTTAAAAAGGGCCTTCCTTCCTGGTAAGTAAATTCAAATTTTCCGGTAAGATCATCATTCAGCGAATAGCCATAAACAGAAAGTAATTTGTTTTTAACAGCATCCCAGTTTCTAATACTGTCAAAATAATTTGGGCCATAGCTATTTAACAACTGTAACAGCACAATTACTTTTTGTGTACAGAGCGGGTGTGCTGTTTCGCTTTCGTCGTCGCAACTCGTATCAAAATTCCGCTCCTCGTTTTTCCTGATGATTACTTTCCAAACCTTATTGTTATAATCAACTTCTGCTATTACTTTTTCATCTATTGCTTCCAGTATATTGGCTTTATTGCTTCTCAGGAATTCTTCTGCAGCAGTAAAAATTTCTGATGATGAAAGCATTTTGATCATTTTCAGATCCAGTTGTTTCATTTTAACAACAGTATGCTTTTGGTTATAAACCATTTCTTTATCGCCCAGTAAATTTTTATCGAGCAATTCCTGCAATTGAAACAGGGCCGCCGCTTTATGCCGGCAAACTTCACTTAAATTATAAGGACAGGTACACCTGATGGAGAGGTTTTTCTCATCTTTATAATTGGATAAATAAATTTTATAGAAAGTATTGTAACTGTCATCTTTTACCCTGAATACAATACTGCCCATCAGATCATCGTATTCAATCAATTCAACATTGCCTGTGCTGTGAATTTTTTTACCACGACGAATCACTTCTTCCACTCCGTTATTATAAATAAACTTAATCAGGTACGGTAATGCCATGCTATTTCAAAAAAGGTTAATCTGCAAAAATAAAGGAATGAAATGCAGATTTTTTGAAGAAAATATCTTTTGTGGAAGAATTGTTTAAACCAAAGATTTTAATGATTTGGTAAGATGTTGCTTACACGGGAAATTGTTACCTTTACAGGTTTTGCCCGGTTGAAAAAAATAATATGCTTGTATTAATTAGGTAAGTGTAAATGCCTCATATGCATTATTCATTGTACCCGATTACTAAAGATCCTTCCTTGTAAAGTGGAAGAATATTGGCAACATTCTCTGTAACACAGTATTCCAAATCTTTTTCTAATCCATATTGTGCCAACCGGTGCCAGTGTGTTGTTTTACGAATAAATGCTTTCATATCTCCTCTATGTTGCAAATACATTTCTTCTGCCATAAGGCTTGCATCGCAATGAATAGTAAAATGTTGTTTTACCCTGTTAATAACAGCACCGGCAAATAAAGTATCTTCCAGGTTAAACCGGTCTTTCCAGGCCGAGCAGCCAAGAAACACATTTTTATTTTGTTTAATAAGATAATTACAAACCGCGTCAAGATTGGGGAAGGAGCCTGTTACAATATTGCTGGCACCTTTTTGTAAGGCCATATGTAATAGCTTGGTTCCATTTGTAGTGGTAAGCACCAATGTTTTTCCTTCAACAAAACTTCTGGGGTATTCGGCAGGAGAGTTGCCATATTGTAAACCTTCAATTACTTTTCCGTCTCTCTCACCTGCTGTAATGCTGTTGGGTGTGGCATTGCCAATGGTAATACATTTGTCTACAGCATCAACCGGAATTACTTTGGCAGCGCCATTATAGAGCGCTGTGGCAATGGTAGAGGTGGCTCTGAATACATCTATGATTACAACAATACTGTTGCTCACATCATAAATATCTAAAAGACGCGGGGATATAATGGTATGTAATTGTGGTTTATTGCTCATGTTAGTTTTTCTTCCTGTATTCTATTTTTACTTTTGCGGTTCCGGGGGCAATCAGGTCAATTTGCCTGGCAGCGGCTTTGCTCAGGTCTATGATTCTTCCGTGTACAAAGGGGCCTCTATCGTTTATTTTCACCGTAACTGTTTTATTGTTAGACAGGTTGGTTATTTTAACAATTGTGCCGAAAGCAATTTTTTTATGCGCTGCTGTTAATTTAGATTGATTGAACACTTCCCCGCTTGCTGTTTTTCTACCATTGAATTCATCTCCATAAAAAGATGCAATACCTGTTTCTGTTTCAACCCTGCCTTCTCCGGGAAGGGTTGAGGGAACGCTTCTTCTATGACAGGCACTTACAATAAGTGCCATAGCCAGGAAAACAGAAATTTTTTTATTCATTTGTTCTATGCAAAAGGAAATTTAACCACTTTGGCTTTAACAGGGTTATTCCTGATGTCTATAAATATTTCACTATCCAACGCAGCATGTTTTAGGTCTATATAACCAAGCCCTATTGCTTTGTTTAAAGAAGGAGCCTGTGTACCGCTGGTAACTTTTCCTATTATATTACCTGCTGCATCTTTAATAATATAATCATGGCGCGGAATGCCGCGTTCTAACATTTCAAATCCAACTAACTTTCTGTGAATGCCTTCTGTTTTTTGTTTTTCTAAAATGGCTTTTGCTGTAAATGGTTTAGTAAACTTGGTAATCCATCCTAAACCGGCTTCCAATGGCGAAGTGGTATCGTTAATATCGTTACCGTATAAGCAATAGCCCATTTCTAAACGTAGTGTATCTCTTGCTCCAAGCCCAATTGGTTTAATTCCCAAACCGGCAATTGCATCCCATATTTTTAAAGCATCATCATCTTTATCTTCAAAATAAATTTCTATTCCTCCGGCACCTGTATATCCTGTAGCGCTGATTATTACGTTCTCTACGCCTGCAAAAGCCCCTTTTACAAATGTGTAATATTTAAGGTTCATAATATCTAAACCGGTAAGCGGCTGCAACAGTTTTGTGGCGTTGGGCCCTTGTATGGCCAGTAAGCAGGTTTTATCGCTTATGTTGTGCATTTCAACATTGTTCGTGTTTCTTGCAGAAATCCAGTTCCAGTCTTTTTCAATATTACTTGCATTCACTACCAGCATGTATACTTTGTTTTCTTCAATGCAATACACAATCAGGTCATCTACAATACCTCCTTCTTCATTGGGCAGGCAGCTATACTGCGCTTTTCCATCGGTAAGTTTTGAAGCATCGTTACTGGTAACACGTTGAATTAATTCTAATGCGTTTTCCCCTTTTAAAATAAACTCTCCCATATGACTCACATCAAATACACCTGCATTATTTCTAACAGTGGCATGTTCATCATTAATACCGGAATAACTAATGGGCATGTTATAGCCTGCAAACGGAGCCATTTTTGCTCCTAATGCCATGTGCTTTTGTGTAAATGGAGTGTTCTTAATCACAATCGTGTGTTTTATTGAGTTGCAAAAATAAGTGTAAGTGCCTCGCAGAAAAAATAAAAGCAGCCCTTGTAAGAGCTGCTTCTGAAAACGGAATAAAAATAATGGTTAACGATCTGTGGTTAATTCTGTTTTAATGCCATTGCACATTTCTTTAATACGCAAATAAGCCGCTTCTGAATTAGATTCTTTGTCTAATTTAATTTTCAGGTAACCCGGATGCGATTTAATATAAAACCTGGTGCCGTCTTTTAATTCGGTACTTGCATCTATATCATCAGAAACTGATTCGAATATGTGCGAAGGACTGATGTGCTGGTTGATATAATACTGAACCTTGGCTGTAGCGCTTTTATGATAAGTTGCAGAAAACTGGTAGTCTTCTTCCCTGTCTTTAACAGAGATGCTAATGTTATGATTGTGATGCCTGCATGATGAGAATAATGTAAGCAGCAGCAAACAGTTAAGCAGGATATGTTTCATATGAAATGGTTTTGCTGGTTAATGTAAACTGATTACCCTGGCAATCTCCCACCTGTCTTTCAGTTGGTGCCAGATAATTACAAACTTGCTGCCTGTTTGTCTTTGATTAGCTTCCGGTTCCTGGTTGTTGTGAAACCGGTGCTCGCCTATTTCTACAGCACCATAACCCGGTATGGGCGATACTTCAATACTTCCCTTAATTAACTCTCTTGTAACTTTTCCGCAGATATTTTTTTCTGTAGCAGCCAGCAGGTCTTTTTTAGAAGTGGAAAAACCACCCTTATCATGATAAAACTCAATACTGTCTGAATAAAAGGCCGCCTGTATTTTCAGGTTACAAGTATTATATGCATGAAAGAATATACTGTCTAAGGCAACAATTTCTGTGTATAGATTTTTAGTATCCTCATTTTTTTGTGCAATGCTTTGGCTTGTAGTAAAAGAGAGGACTATAATAAAAGCAATTGTTGCAGGTGTTATTATTTTCATGGTAAAATATTTTGAAAGGGAGTACCTCTTACCGAGAACGGAAAAAGGTACTGTATTCCCAACTTCAACCAAGTTTAAAAAACTCTTGCCATAATAATGTTATGCATATTAAAAGTGGCTTCTCTTATGTATGCTGTAGATACTGTTTTGGGTGTACTGCTTTTTTTAGGTGCATCAGGCTGGTAGCGGTACTTGGTGGTATCTGCTTTCTGATTAAGTTCTTTGTCTATGTTTTCCAGTTCTTTCAGTTTTTGTTCTTTTTGCTTTTGTAATTCTTCTTTCTTTTGTTTCAGTTCATTAATGGTATTGTCTAAGTCTGCACTGTTGCCATTATCATCATCGGCATACTTGTCTACTCTTTGCAGCCCCTTTTCAGTCATTAAGTATTCAATATTAGGCCTCCAGCTTTCACGCTTAACATCTGAGTAAAATCTCCAATCCCAATCATCATCATCCCAATTAAATCCTACATGTACATTATTATCCCAGCCAATATCATCGCTGATTCTTATTTTCTTGCCTACGGGTACGTATACAGTAAAAGAGATGTGTTGATTACGGAATTTTTGTGTTGGAGACAGTGCAATGCCTTTATCGAACTCTAATAAAGAATCTATTTGTGTAATGTTGTAATTGATCTTGCTTACTGTTTCATCGGCTTCTGCCCGGCTTCTGCCATTCGCTGTTTTTAGCATTCCTATTTTAAAAGTATCTGTATTGGATTTAACAATATGTATACGGATATTTTGTACGTAAATAGTATCGTCATCTATGGCTGCAAAAGGTTCAAATTTTAACCAGCTTCTTTTGCTCAGGTATTTTGCATGAGGCGGAATGGTAAGTTCCAGCTTATTTATCCTGCTGTTTTTTAAAGGCACATTTATTTCTTCGGGATGGTTGCTATAACGGAAATCGTTGCGCAGGGAGGTTAGCAGGCTGATGAAGCAGAACAAACCCAGTAACCATAATCCTAAAAATGAATAACGGATGATATTGCTGTTACTTCTTATTTTGGCAATCCTGCGGAAGATAAAGGTAATGATGCCCAATACCGGAACCCAGATAAACAATACGAGTGTTCCCCATGCTAAAATATTTTCCCATCCATCGTTAAAAACATATTGCCATGCAGGTAATACTCCGGTAGAGGCAACGCCAATGGCAAATAAGGATACTACAACAGAAAATACAATAACACCCAAAATGAAGTAAGCGAATATTTTAAAGATTAGTACTATAATATCGCCCAGGCTTCTACCACTTCTTTTAGCTACGGTTGATGCTTCTGCACTGAATTGTTTACCTTTCTCAGTAAGAGTGGTACCCATTTCTTTACTAAACTGTTCCGCTCTTTTACCAAAACCTTCCAGATCGCTTTGAATGGTATTTTTAATATTGTTGAGATCTACTTTTTCACCTTTCATCTCTAATTTGTCCGAAGCGCTTTTTGCTTCGGGAACTATAAGCCATAGTATGATATATACGAACAGGGAGCCGGGGCTGAATGAGAATGATAAAAAGTGCGGAAAATTCCACCATCCCCATCTACCGAATTTAAATGCAAGAGAAATAAATGGTAATAAAAACAATATTCGCGGTAACCATACGCTAATACCAAAATATTTGGCCAAGCCGCTGCACACACCTGCAATTATTTTATCTTCTGCATCTCTAAACAGCCTTTTCCTGGGAGAGCCAATTACTTTGGTGGCACTGCTGGGAATAGCAACCCACAGGATTAAATAAGGCACGAACGTAATGCCGATGAAGATTACGAAGAGAATTCTTAAGATTACCGAATCTATGTTCATATAGTTTGCCAAACCACTACAAACACCGCCTAAAATCTTGTTGTTCTCGTCTCTGTACAACCTGCGCGGTTCATTGCTTGCAGGTGCAGTGGTATTTTCAGCATGTGCAGACTGTTCTTCTCCACTAAGCTGAGATTTAACGTTCGATTCTTCACTTTCAAAATCTTCAGGCCGTCCCATGCTGGCAATAATCCTGTTCACATCATCATCGGTAACACAGGTACTACCTTTTTTTAAGGTTTCGGCAAATAATTCTCCTATCCGGCTTTCTATATCATTGATAATTTCATCACGCCCTTCTTCATTTGCAAAGAAATTGCGGAGGCTATCAACATATTTCTTCAATACGTCGTACGCAGATTCCTCAATAGGAACCACACGGCCCTGGAAATTTATATTGATTACTTTTTTCATGATCAGTTCTTTTATTTGGTTAAGGTTGGGAGGTATTTTCTTGGATAACCGTTATACCCTGATTATTTGTAATAGCGTTTACTGCATCAGCAAGCTCTTTCCAGGTTTTTTCCAATTCCAGGTAAAACTCCAGGCCGTTATCGGTCATCACAAAATATTTTCGGGGCGGGCCGCTACTGCTTTCTACCCATCTGTAAGTTAAAAAGCCTGCATTTTTTAATCTTGTTAACAAAGGGTACAGTGTACCTTCCAGAATATTTAAATTGGCAGCTTTCATTTGTTCGGCAATATCACTTGGGTAAACCTCCCCTTTTTTAATAATGCTTAAAATGCAAAACTCCAGTACGCCCTTCCGCATTTGACTTTGAGTGTTTTGAATATCCATAATCTGGCGTTTTTGGTTGGTGTGCCATACTGTGCAGTGGTTAAAGACAGGCAGCATGGCAGGCCGTTAATAATGTTATTTCTCAGCCTATTATTTCTCTCCTGTAGGCTCTTACTTTTTTCATCTTTTGTATGTTCCATAAATCTGCCACACAAAATGCTGCTTTTGGCGCCTGGGCCTGATAATCTAAAGCAATGGTTTCTTTAACTTCTTTTGTTAATTCGTTTACTTCTGTTTTATTCAGGTTGGTAAACATGTTTTTTTCAAGCTTCATAAAAGTATTTTTAATTGTTTTAAATTTTTTTTCGATGTTCTGTTTATCGATTGACAACACAAAGATGGGTATTTTTTAGTACTATGCAACACAAAGTACCAAGTTTTTTTTAGTAATAGGTTGTGATGTAGTTCTATAATTATCTTAAATAATTGATAATCAATAAATTAATAAAAATATTTTTTAATCAGTAAAGTATAAATGGTTTTATAAAGTGATGAATGGAGGCTATTTTTGATTACCAAAACCAACTCTTAATCCTAATTTATTTATATGCAACCATGGATGTTTTATGCAATTCTATCTACACTAACAGGTGGTGCTGCTTTGGTTTTTGCCAAAATGGGCATGAAAGATGCCAATGAGAACATTGCATTATTAATAAGAACAGGCATCCTGTTTTTAATTGTAGCTCTTAACGCCATTGCTTCCGGCGCATTGAAAAATGTAAAAGCTATTCCACAGAAAGCTTTGTTCTGGTTTATACTCGCCGGTGTAGCTACTGCTGTTTACTGGATATTTTTCTTTAAAGCCATGCGTACAGCCAATGTTTCGGTGCTTTCTACAATAGACAAAGGAAGCATTCTGGTAACATTTATGCTCTCGTACTATTTATTAAAAGAACCCATTACACCTAAACTTATAGTAGGTGCTTTATTAATCATTGCCGGTACCATTGTACTTATTAAACCTTAGTAAGGTAACAAACGGTAAAAAGTTATCCGTAATATAAAATTTTGCGCAGGATTGAATTTTATTGAAAAAAAGCTAATTTTAAGAACAGCAAATCATTCATGCACTTAAAATAATAGCATATGAGAGGCGTAAACAGAGTAATGTTGATTGGTAATTTGGGTAAAACCCCGGAATTGCAACATTTGGAGGGAAATATTGCTGTTGCAAAATTTCCATTAGCTACCACTGAAACATATAAAGACAGAAACGGTAAGCTGGTTTCTCAAACAGAATGGCATACTGTTGTTCTGTGGCGTGGATTGGCAGAGCTTGCTCAAAAATATTTGCATAAAGGCAGTTTAATTTATGTTGAAGGCAGATTACGCACCAGGAGTTGGGAAGATAAGGAAGGGAATAAAAAATTTGCTACGGAAGTAGTAGGCGATAATCTGATTATGTTAGACAAACGAACAGATGGCCATAACGGTGGAGAAAATATGGAAGGCTTTATGGGCGATGACCCAAACGGGCCGATAACAGATACAGATAGCAGCGAAAGCTTGCCATTTTAAGATTAGTTTAAATACATTTGCTGCGTTGCTGAAAAGCTGCTATTGCTAATTAAAACAAATCAGATTGGATTATCACTCGGTTTTGATAGATATATTTCCAGGTACCATTAATACACAAGGCACAACAGTACTGATTGTATTGTTATTGTGTTTATTATTTCTGTCTTTTATTATCAGCGGAGCTGAGGTTGCTTTCTTTTCCTTAACGTATAAAGACATCAATCTTTTAAAAACCAAGCAACAACAGTCATACAAACGGATCCTCTTTCTGCTGGATCAACCTAAAATATTACTGGCATCTTTATTAATAGCCAATAGCTTTATTAATATTGCCATTATTATTATCTCTAATATTTTAATTGATGAACTCTTTCAGTTCGGTACTGCTTTTGAATGGATAGAATTTTTAATAAAAGTTGTAGCAGTTACTTTTTTATTGGTATTATTTGGCGAAGTAATGCCTAAAATACTGGCGGCACAGAACAATATTCGCTTTGCAAAGGAAATGGCCCCTATTATAGAGTTTATTCAATACCTCTTTAAAAGGTTAAGTAAAAGCCTTGTGAAATACAGCGATATTATTGAAAGAAGGTTATCGAAAAAAAATAATACCACCATTACCAACGAGGAGCTGTATCACGCCATTGATATTACCGATACGGGAACGAATGAAAATGAAAAAAATATCTTAAAAGGTATTTTGAAGTTTGGAAACATTACGGTTAAACAAATAATGAAAACAAGGTTAGATGTTAGCGGTATTGCCTATGAATCGTCCTTTAAAGAAGTTATGGGAAAAGTACGCGAAGTACACTATAGTCGTATTCCTATTTATAAAGATGATCTTGATGAAGTAACAGGTATCATTCATACCAAAGACCTTATTCCGTATATTGAGGAAACAGACAGCTTTGACTGGCACAAATTAATTCGCCCACCTTACTTTGTGCATGAACAGAAACTGATAGAAGACCTGTTAAGAGAGTTTCAAAGCAAACACATTCATTTTGCAGTTGTGGTAGATGAGTTTGGCGGTACCAGTGGTATTGTAACACTGGAAGATATTTTAGAAGAAGTGATAGGCGATATTAAAGACGAATTTGATGATGAAGAATCTAATCACAACAAAATTGATGATTACAATTATGTGTTTGAAGGCAGAACCATGATTAACGATGTTTGCAAAATAATGCAATTAAGTGCCGATACTTTTGATATTGTAAAAGGGGAGAGTGATTCACTTGCCGGGCTAGTTTTAGAAATAGCCGGAGAAATACCTGTTGTTAACCAGGTAGTAAGTTCCGGTGATTTTGATTTCACTGTTTTGGAAGCAGAACGAACAAGGCTTAATAAAATAAAAGTTACCATTAAACCGCAAACGGAAGAGTGAGAATGAGCAAAAGGCAAAAAGCAAAAGGCAATAATAAATTGTCAGGGTTTAAAAAAACGATGGTCTATGGTCTGTGGTCTATAGTCTTCTTTTCCTGCAACAGTACATTTACTGCAAAACCAAAAGGCTACTTTAAGATAAGTTTTCCCGAAAAAAAATACCTGCTTTTTAATCAACCGGGCTATCCTTATAGTTTCGAATATCCTGCATATGCAAACATTGTAAAAGATACCAGTTTCTTTGGTGAGAGTCCGGAAAATCCTTGGTGGATTAATATAGATTTCCCCCAGTTTAGCGGAAGAATTTATATAAGCTACAATATTATTGGCGGCAAAGCCACTTACAAAATAAAATCCGGCAAAGGCGTTTATATAGATTCTGTAGCTGTTAATACACTTGATAAACTGGTTAACGGCTCTTACGAGCTCACGTATAAACATAGCAGTAAAGCAATCTCAATAGAAGATAGTGTTTTTAAAACAATACATGGTATTAGTGGAACGGCATTTAGAATTGGCGGCGATGCAGCAACAGCCAATCAATTCTTACTCACCGATTCTGTAAGGCATTTTTTGCGCGGCGCTTTGTATTTTGATGCTACACCCAATGCAGATTCTTTAGCCCCGGTAAATCGATTCTTAAAAGAAGATATGCTGCATTTGATTAACACTTTTCAGTGGAAGGCTCATTAACTTTGTAAAAAATTACGAATGATTGCTATTGACAATAAACTTGTGAGCGACGAGGTATTGCAGGAACAATTTGTTTGCGACCTGGCAAAATGTAAAGGTGGTTGCTGTGAAGAAGGTGATGCAGGCGCCCCCTTAACAAAAGAGGAGCTGGATATTCTTGCAAATGAATTTGAAGTGATAAAACCTTATATGACCGGGGAAGGCATTAAAGAAGTAGAACGAAAAGGAAAATATATTTACGACAAAGAGTTTGGCTGGGTAACTCCAACAATTGGCAGTGGTATCTGTGCTTATGGCTTCAGAGATAAGAAAGGTGTTATTCTTTGTGCAATTGAACAGGCTTATTACGATGGTAAATTAAAATGGAAGAAACCAATCAGTTGCCATTTATACCCTATCAAGATTTCTAAGAGTAAACAAGATGCAGAAATAGAGTTTGTTAATTACGAACCGAGAGAAACTTTATGTAACCCGGCATGTTTGTTGGGAAAAAAATTAAAAATGCCTGTGTATAAATTTTTAAAGGAAGCCATCATTAGACAATATGGAGAAATATTTTATGAAGGCTTGGAAGCTGCTGCAGAGCAATTGAAAAAATAAGTATAAAGTCTAAGGAAAGCAAATAAACCAAACGGCGTTTCAAGTAGCATATTATCATTGTTCAATATTTATTATTTACAATTCATTTTTATTTATGAGCAATGCCTCTTCATTTATAGCAAAAAGCACCATTAAGGCTGCCGACCTGGATCATCGCAGAAAGATCAATTTCAATATTGGTAAATACAATGCAACTGTGCCCTTGGGCAAAGCCCAGTTTGATAATGTAATGCTTGCAAGAGAAAGGGCAAAAAATATTAAGTGGAGAGCTATTGAGCAATTGGATAAACATTTAGAACTGTTTGAAAAAACAATTACTGCCCGTGGTGCCAGGGTAATTTGGGCAGAAGATGCAGCACAGGCTTTAGAAGAAGTGGGAAAAATATGTAAAGCAAAAAACTGCAGTACGTTGGTAAAGAGCAAAAGTATGGTTACCGAAGAAATTCACCTGAATAAATATTTGGAAGATAACGGTATTGAAAGTGTTGAAACAGATTTGGGCGAATATATTCAACAACTCGATGGTGAACCTCCTTATCACATTGTAACACCAGCCATGCATAAAAGTAAGGAAGATATTGCCCGTTTGTTTGCAGATAAACTGGGTGTTCCCGGTGGTTTATCTCCTGAAGAGTTAACATTGATTGCAAGACAAAAACTTCGTGAAAAATATCTGCAGGCAGAAGTGGGTGTTACAGGAGCCAATTTTATTATTGCCGATATTGGCGCGATAGCTGTTACAGAAAATGAAGGGAATGCACGCTTAAGCTGTGCCTGGCCTAAAACACATATTGTAATTGTTGGCATTGAAAAAATGATTCCCTCTGTTAACGATCTGGGCTTGTTTTGGCCCTTACTGGCAACTTATGGAACAGGGCAAAAAATTACTTCGTACAACACGATTGTTAGCGGGCCAAAACAAGACAACGAAACAGACGGGCCGGAAGAAATGTATGTTATTCTTTTAGACAATGGAAGAACCAATTTACTGGCCAACCCAATAACCAGAGAGGCCTTATATTGTATTCGTTGCGGCGCTTGTTTAAATGCCTGCCCGGTATATAAAAATATTGGCGGCCATGCTTACGAAACAACTTACAGCGGGCCAATAGGCAGCGTTATCACCCCACACCTAAAAAAAATAAATGATTATAAACATTTAAGTTATGCTTCTTCTCTCTGTGGTAATTGTACCGAAGTTTGCCCAATGAGAATAAGCCTGCACGAGCTTTTGTTAGAAAACAGGTATGAAGCAGTTGCGGAAGGTACCAGTATATTGGCGGAAAGATTGGCCTGGAAAGGATGGAAAGCTGCCATGTTGAACAGGAAGATGATGAATATGGGAAGCGGTAAATTGAAAAACAGGATTGTAAATAAAATATTCACTGCGTGGACGAAGAACCGTGCAGATTTGAATTTCGGTTCAAAAACATTCAATCAAATGTGGCAGGAGAAAAGTAAGCATTAATGCATTTTGTATAAATCAGGGTATTAAATGAAACACCCTTCCGTTCTTATAAAACGGAAGGGTGTTTTTATTGAAAAGCTTCTTTTTTTGAATTAATGCCTGAAATGCCTTGTGCCTGTAATAACCATTGCCAAATTATTGGTTACACAATAATCAATACTGTCTTTATCTCTGATAGAGCCGCCAGGTTGAATAAATGCTTGCACGCCCCCTGCATGTGCTATTTGTACGCAATCGTTAAACGGAAAGAAGGCATCGCTTGCCAATACTGCCCCGTTTAATTCAAATTTAAACTGATTGGCTTTTTCAATGGCATGGCGTAATGCATCTATACGGGATGTTTGCCCGCAACCCTTACCTATCAGTTGCTTGTTTTTTACCAATGCAATGGCATTACTTTTTAAATGTTTACAAACAATGTTTGCAAATTCAAGATCTGCCTTTTCTTCGGCAGATGTTTGCCTTCCGCCTACTTCTTTCCATTCTGCATAATTGCCTTCATCAGTTTGTTGAGATAAAATGCCATTTAAAACTGTTTTACTTTGATTTTTCACTGTTAGCTTCTCCGTTTTCAATTCAAGTAAAATCCTGTTTTTCTTGCTCTTCAAAACCTGTAGAGCATCTGCATTAAAAGAAGGTGCAATTAATACTTCAAAGAAAATTTCGTTAATGGCGTTAGCGGTAGTAAGGTCAATAACTCCGTTGCAAACGAGCACGCCTCCAAAAGCACTTTCAGGGTCTCCTGCCAGCGCAGTATCCCATGCTTCTTTTACAGCGTTTCTTTGTGCAATTCCACAAACGTTGGTATGTTTAATAATGGCGAATGTTTTTTCTGCCGTTCCGTTTTCAAATTCACCAATCAATTGTACGGCTGCATCAACGTCTACCAGGTTGTTATAAGAAAGCTCCTTGCCATTTAGTTGAGTAAAGAGTTCGCCCAGGTTACCAAAAAATGTTGCCTGCTGATGGGGGTTTTCTCCGTAACGCAATACTTGTTTGGCAGTATTGGTTTGCGTTGCGGTATTTTCTGGGTTAAAATAATTGTTAATGGCAATATCGTAATTCATTACCACCTGAAATGCTTTTGAGGCAAATGTTTTACGTTGCTCAATAGTTGTTGAGCCACTCTGTTCGTTCAATAAATTTTCTAAAGAAGCATAATCTTCTTTTGCTGCCACCACTACCACATCTTTAAAATTTTTGGCAGCGGCACGTATCATGCTTGGCCCGCCAATATCAATTTTTTCAATAATCAGTTTTTCTTCTGATGTATTTTTCAGGGTTTCTTCAAATGGGTATAAATCAACAATCACCAGGTCAATTTCAGGAATATTAAATTGCTTCATTTCCTGTAGGTCCTGCTCTTCATATCGCCTGCCTAAAATGCCCCCAAATACAACAGGGTGCAGTGTTTTTACCCTCCCGCCCAAAATGGATGGATAGGTTGTTAAATTCTCAACAGGAATGCAGGGAATGTGGTTGTCTTCCAAAAATTTTTGTGTTCCCCCTGTTGAATAAATGATGATTCCTAAACTGTGCAGTTTTTTTGCAATAGTGTCAATACCATCTTTATAGAAAACGGATATCAGGGCAGATTGAATTTGTTTGCCCCCAACCCCTGAAGGGGTGTTAGAATTTGCCATAATTTTTATTTTAATTATAATTCTCCTCTGCAGGGGCTTATAGTTCCATTACAAATGCCCCTTGATCGGTTACTGAATGGAGCCGCAAATGTAACTTTTCGGCTTCTTTTTTCCATCGGTTAATTTTCCAGGGCATATTACTTGCATCTGCAATAAACAGAGGGCATGCTATAAACGAAGAAAGTGCAGCCAGGCTTACACTTGTATTTTGTTTTAAAATTACTGCTGCTGCCTGTATTTTGGTTGTTGGTTTTGAAGTTGGAAATGAATCGTCAATAAGTAATATTGTTTTTTTATGTGTGGTAATATAATGCCTGGTGATAATAGTTGAATAAAGTGAATCTGATAATGTATAGCGGTATTGTATCCTGGATGGCTGTAAATGGAAATTTCGTAAAAAATTATCTTCCATCACAACCTTATCGCCATTGTATACAGCTCTTCTCCCTTCAACAATATCTATGGCAGAGTGGCTGGGAACATTAAATACAATAAGTTTATGTTGCTGTTGTTTTTCTATAAAATCAATAGCCCTTGCCATGCAAAACAATGTTGCAAAGGATAAACACACCCACAATTGTTTTTTATTTTTATAAAAGACCCATGTAAAGAAGCCGATGAATATAAATGTTAATGCAATGGCTTGAAAGATGGAAATAGAAATTCCGTTCCAGGATGCATTGGGGTGGCTGTCCATAAATAAGATAAACTTGTTAAGACATTCTATCAGTATGCTTGTGCAAGAGGCAATAAAATTTGTAAAAGGCGTGCTTATAAAGCTTATGGCCAGCAATAATAATTCTCCGTATAAAATAAACCCCGATAAAGGCACTGCTACCAGGTTCGACAATAAAAAAAGGTTAGGGAATTGGTGAAAGTGATATAAGATAAAAGGCATTGTAAGTATTTGAGCCGAAATAGTAACAGCGCTTAATTGCCATAAATGATGCAGAATTTTATTGCGTATGAAAAATACTTTTTCTATTGTATGGCTGAATAATACGATGCTTAGCACTGCAGCATAACTTAATTGAAACCCAACATCCCATAAACTGAATGGAGCAAACAATAGTATAAAAAATGCAGAAACAGCAAGGTTGTTGAGAATGGAGGTTTTTCGGTTAAACAATTCGCCTGTAACAATAAAACTAAACATAATGGCACTCCTGGTTATAGAGGGTGCGGCACCGGCAATAAATGTAAACCCCCAGAGAATACTGAGTACAAACAATGGTTTTATAATACGGAACAGCCTTATTTTATCAAACGGTTTGAAAAGAAAAAGTAGCAGCCCGTAAATCATTCCAAGATGTAAACCACTAATGGCAATAATATGTACCACTCCTGTATTACTGTATGCCTGAACAATGTCTTTATCCAGGTCTTCTCTGTAACCTATTAACAATGCTTCTGCAATGCCGAGATCATTCCTGTTTGTAAAATGTTTTTGCAAAATATTCAATACGGCATCCCTGGCCTGCAAAACTGCTTGCAACAATGGCATGTATTGCATTGTGGGCTGTACTGAATAATTTCTTTTATTTAAAAAGGTTTGATAAGCAATATTCTGAAACAGGCAATATTGTTCGTAATTAAAAGCTCCCGGATTCCCTGAATTATGTATAGGTTGTAACGGAGCAGAAACAATTAATGTACTTCCGCAGGCAAGATTATTTGTGAAACTATCTTTTCTAAAATAAACGATCACGTTGCCTGTAACTTTCGTAATAGTGCTATTATGTTCTACACTTTCTGCCCGTGCAAGCACTTTAAAACGTTTATTCTTCTCAACAGGTTTGTCTAAAAGAACAATAGAAACTTTGTCTCCCTTTGTGTAGACATTGCAAATATTATTTTTCTGATTAGCTGGTAGAGAGATATGGCACACAAAAGCACCGGTGCAAAAGAAAATAAAAAGGATGCCGATGCCTTTCATCCATGCATTTGAGAACTGGTATGAAAGTGGTAAAATTTGATATATCAACCACAAGCAGGCTGATAGCATACATAATACTCCGTAAAAAAACAACGGAAGTTTCATGTAAAAATGAACAATGATTCCTACTACAAAAAGTAGTAAAAGACGAATGATAGGAATTCGCTTCCAGGTATCGGCAGCAGGCATCATATATTACAGCATTGTTACGATTACAGATGGTAATATATAGCTGTTGAGCCTTATATTTAAAGGTAAAAATGCCCTCATAGGCTTTTCTGAAAAACTTTTGAGGACATTAGAAGGGAGGGTTTTTGTTCAGATATTGGATATATAAAAACGGCCCTTTTTTGCTAACCTGCTACTAATATCACAAGCATTGGGCAGATTATTAAATTCTGTGTTCAGTTTTTGGAACGGGATTTTTGTGCGTTTATTATGGCAAAATACACAGGAAAATAACGGGCAATTAACACCGGTATAAAGCGGAAAAAAAATGCGAAATAAACGGTATTTATTCCCGTTGATTTATACAAATTTCCACCAATCAAACGGTTACAGATTATCACTATTTATAATTAATTGAAAATCAATCACAATTCATTGGCTATTAATAAAGTAGAAAATAATTTCACACTGTCGATATCCGATAAAAAATCATTATTTATTTTAAAAACTGTTAAGCCATGATAACAATCGCCCCAAAACCCCTAAAAGTTGGAAAACGTGTAAACACAAACCATGTTGAAAAAGTAACCCGCAACTACAAACAAGAAAGATGGGTACATAATAGTGAGAGATTAGGTAAAGAAGATTCTTTAAGTGCATGGTGGAGCATTGAAGAATTAGAAGCATTTATTGAAGAAGCAAAAATGCACGGTGCAGACGGCTTGAAATTTTATTTTGCCTCTTATGACGAAGAAACGGCTCATCGCCCTGAATATATCGGCCTGCAAACATTAGTGATGGTTGGTACTAAGCAGAAAGTATATGCAGATGGCTCTAACAGAAATAGAGATATTTACGTTCAAACAGATAAAGGTGCTGATATTTTAGCATACAATGCTGGTAGATTATGCCCACCAGCTTGTCAGCAACAGGATACCAATACATTCGATGATTTTGAAATTGGTATATCTATTTTCGATAAGGCTAAAAAAGAAACAGCAGTTATTTAAAAATTCTTTACAAACACTGAAACATTTGCTTTTCGGCATAAGAAATGCTCCTAATTTTAGGGAGCATTTTTCATTATGAAAAAGATTCTTGAGATTATATTTCAATTTGCGAACCTAACTATTCTATTTGAAATCATTAGCTTTTTTATAGGTATATCTTCTTATAGAAAAATTAAGGATAAGCCTCTAAAAATACTGACTTTGTTTTTAGTAGTCACAGTATGTGTTGAAATCCTTGGCTTATTGTTTACTGTTTATTTGAAAAGAGAACTAAATGTTATTCTCTATAATAATTACCTTACTCTTGAATTCTGCTTTTATTTGTACTTGATCAGAAGTTTTGTGAGAAAAAAGATAATTAAGATGTGGCTTATTATTGTTATTGTCATTTATGGATTACTTGGATTCACAAACAATGTCTTACTCCAGGGTAAAAGCGGCTCTTTTTCATCCATGTCTTATTCATTAGGGTGCTTTTTTATCATTAGCTTTTTGTTGTATTACTTCTACGAGTTAATGCTGTATCCAAGTTCAACAACTCTAAAGAATCAGCCGTCATTTTGGGTATGCTCAGGGTTACTGTTTTTTTACACATCCACTTTTGCAGTTTTTGGGCTAACGAATTTTATTTCACATTTACCAAATATCGTTTATAATGGTATAAGCATTTTCATCACAATTACTAATATTGTATTATATTCAATGTTTAGTATTGCATTTGTATGTCAAACGCAAATTCAGAAATCCAATTCGTTATCTTCCTAGGCGGTGTTCTTGGGCTTGCTTTTGTTACCTTTCTATTTTATATTACCTACAAATACACCAAAAGGCAGCAACAATTTCAAAAAGAAATTGCAGATATGCGTTTGGGCCTGGAGCAAAGAATTAATGAGGCGCAACTGGAAATGCAGGAAGAAACACTTTCTCAAATTGCAGATAAGTTACACGATGAAATTAAAAATAGTCTTAATGCCTGCAAATTGATGCTGGTTACCCTAGCAAGACAAACCAAAGAAGATTATACAAAAGAAACACTGAATGAAATTGTTGTTGAAATGGGTAAAGTGATTAACGAGATCAGGTTTACCTCGCATAGTTTAAAATCTGACAGAGTGGTGAATATAGGCCTTGCAGAAGCAATTCAATTTGAAACATATTTATTGAAAAAATCATCTAATATAGAAATATCCATTGAAAAAGAAACTTCAGACAATGTTCTGTTAGAAGAGAAACATACTGTGTATCTTTTTAGAATGTTCCAGGAAATTATGGGTAATGTAATTGCGCATTCCCGGGCAAGCAGGGTATTGATTAAATTGCTAACCCCTTCGGAAAATAAATTTGTTATGTCGGTTGTAGATAATGGCGTTGGCTTTAATGTTAAAGAGGCAAGAAAAAAAAGTAGTGGTTCGGATGGTATTGGACTGACCGGGTTATATAAAAGGGCATTTCAAATTAATGCAGACTTGGATATTCAAAGCGGAATTGGGCTTGGTACAACAGTTAAAATTGAGTTACCTTTGTCCTAATAAATTAAATAACAATTAGTTATAGTGGCAAGCCCTAAAAGTATATACCAATTAATTTTAATTGACGATCATGCGATGTTTCGCAAAGCTTTAGCTAACTATATAGCAGCTTATGATGAGTTTACAGTAATTTTTGAAGCAGGCAGTGGGAAAGAATTAATGCAATATTTTAAAACCGGTAAAATCCCGGATATTATTTTGCTGGATATTAAAATGCCGGATATGGATGGTTTTGCCGTTGCAGAGTGGTTAAAGAAAAATTATCCGCAAATAAAAGTATTGGCTATTTCCAGTGATGATGACGGTGTAAGTATCAGCAAAATAATCAGGAGCGGGGCAAAAGGATTTTTAAGTAAAAACCTGGAACCCGATGATCTTTACCAGGCATTAAAATCTTTGTTAAAAGGCAACTATTATTTACCGCAAACCCATTTGAATGATATGGTAGAAGCCATGCATTCTAATAAAGACCTTGCGGCAACAGATTATTCTTTCAGCCAGAACGAAAGAGAGTTTTTAAAGTGGGCCTGTACAGATCTTTCGTATAAAGAGATCGCTGAAAAAATGTTTGTGAGTGCAAGAACCGTAGAAGATTACAGAGATTCTCTATACAAAAAATTAAATGTTCACAGCAGGCAGGAGCTGGCCATTTTTGCCGTTAAAAACGGTTATGCCATAAACCAGTAATTTAAGCAAATAACAGCTAAAACTGCTATTTGCTTAAATGCATACTTCTTTCTTTATATAAATTTCTGAAATAAGGATCTCTCAGGTCTTTAATAAAACGGATAGCTTCTCCGGTGCTTTTCATTTCAGGGCCTAACTCTTTATTAACGCCGGGGAATTTATTAAAACTGAAAACCGGTTCTTTAATAGCGTAGCCATCCAGTTTTTTCTCCAATGTAAAATCGGTAAGTTTAGCAGCCTCTAACATTATTTTGGTAGCAATGTTTAAATACGGTATCTGGTAGGCTTTTGCAATAAAAGGAGTGGTGCGGCTGGCTCTTGGATTGGCTTCAATTACATACACTTTACCATCTTTAATGGCAAATTGAATATTGATAAGCCCCCTAATGTCTAAAGCCCTTGCAATTTTTTCGCTGTAATATTCCATGGTTTCAACTACCAATGGTGTTAAGTTAAAGGCAGGTAATACTGCATTACTGTCTCCGCTATGAATACCGGCTGGCTCAATATGCTCCATTACACCCATTACGTGAAAATTCTCACCATCAAAAATGGCATCTACCTCAGCTTCCTGGCAACGGTCCAGAAAATGGTCTATCAGAATTTTATTACCCGGAATATGTTTTAATAAACTAATCACTGCTTTTTCCACCTCATCGTCATTAATTACAATCCTCATTCGCTGACCGCCCAATACATAACTTGGCCTTACCAATACGGGATAACCTACTTTGTTGGCAACATCAATAGCTTCTTCTGCAGTATATGCAGTTCCATATTGCGGGTAGGGAATATTCAACTCTTTTAATAAATCGCTGAAGCGGCCTCTGTCTTCGGCTATATCCATGCTATCGAAAGAAGTGCCTATTATCTTAATGCCTTTATTGTGTAAACGTTTGGCAAGTTTCAATGCTGTTTGGCCACCTAATTGAACAATAACACCTTCGGGTTTTTCCAGTTCAATAATCTCCCATAAATGCTCCCAATACACCGGCTCGAAATACAGTTTATCGGCCATATCAAAATCTGTAGAAACGGTTTCAGGATTACAGTTCACCATAATGGCTTCATAACCGCATTCTTTTATGGCCAGTAACCCGTGTACGCAACAATAATCAAATTCAATACCCTGGCCAATTCTGTTTGGTCCGCTCCCTAAAACAACAATTTTTTTCCTGGAAGATGGGATAGACTCGTTGGATGAAAGTGTCTTGCTCATTTTTTACAAATTGTGCAAATGTAAGGCAGCCATACTTTTTTGCACGTTATTTTTTGCAAAAATCTATTATGCTTATTCAGAGGAAGTTAATTTAAAACCGCCTGCTGCTTTATTAGGTTCTCTTCTTTTTTTAGTTTTTGCTCCCATGCCCAGGCTGTTTGCATCATATCTTTCAAGCCAAACTGTATTTTCCAGCCAAGCTCTTGTACGGCGCAATCGTTATTGGCATAAATAGCAATAACATCTCCGGCCCTGCGGGGGCCAATTTCATAATTTAATTTTGTACCGCTTACTTCCTCAAAGGTTTTAATAGCTTCTAAAACTGTAACGCCGTTGCCTGTACCCAGGTTAAAAATATCGCACTGGGTTTTGTTCTTTTGATTAATGAGGTACTGAATAGCCAGTGTATGTGCATGTGCTATATCTGAAACATGAATGTAATCTCTCAGGCAGGAGCCATCTCGTGTATCGTAATCATTGCCATACACTAACATTTTAGGCAATTTGCCAATAGCTGTTTGTGTAATGGCGGGAACCAGGTTCATTGGTTTGCCCAATGGCAATTCACCAATCTCATTAGAAGGGTGAGCACCAACCGGGTTAAAGTACCTGAGTAAAATAGATTTTGTTTTTTCTACCGCCGAAAAATCCTGAATGATTCTTTCTCCCATTTGTTTGGTGGCGCCATATGGGCTTTCGGCAGGTTTAGTAGGGGATTGTTCTGTAACAGGGATAATATCGGGATTGCCATATACTGTGCAAGAGGATGAGAAAACAAAATGAGGAATACTAAATTCTTTAACGCATTTTAAAAGATTGATCAACCCAAACATATTGTTTTCATAGTACAACAAGGGGGCGGCAACGCTTTCGCCTACAGCTTTATAAGCGGCAAAATGAATAATGCCTTCTATATTTTCATGTTCCTGAAAAATAGCGTAGAGGTCATCAAAACTCTTTAAGTCAACAGTATAATTTTTAATCTTTTTACCGGTAATTTTTTCAATACCACTCAAAGCATATCTTGTAGAACGAGAGTTGTCATCTACAGAAATAACATCAAAACCATTCTCCAGTAAATCAACTATTGTATGAGAGCCTATATACCCGCAGCCACCTGTAACTAAAATCTTTTTCATGGTAAACTTTATTACCGTAAAAGTAATTTATAGTTGCTATAAAAAATGAACCTGTTAAATAAATAAGCGAATGATATAAAAAAATAACCCGGCCATTGCAGCGGAAACAGGTATGGTTAATATCCATGCCCAAAGCAGGTTAACGGTTACGCCCCAGCGAACGGCACTTAACCTCTTAGTGGCACCAACACCTATAATAGAACCGGTAATGGTATGCGTAGTGCTTACAGGTATTTTAAAGTGTTCTGTAATAAATAGTGTTAAGGCTCCGGCAGTTTCTGCGCTTACACCTTCTAAAGGGGTTACTTTAGTAATGCGTGTGCCCATTGTTTTTACAATTTTCCATCCACCGCTCATAGTGCCTAAACCAATAGCAAGAAAACAGGAAATTGGTACCCAATCAGGAATATCCTTTACAGTATCTATATAATTGCTGGCTACCATGGCTGCTCCTATTAAACCCATTACTTTTTGCGCATCGTTACCACCATGCCCTATGCTGAATAATGCAGAAGATACCAGTTGTAATCTTTTAAACCATTTTTCTGCCTTATAAGGATTGCTGCGTTTACAAATATGTACAATAAGAACCGTGATAAAAAATGCGATGATCATACCTATAAATGGCGCAAACACAATGAAGGAAATGATAGGAAGAACTTTAGATCCATTCACTACAGAAAAAGTATGATAATGCGCTACTGCGGCACCGATTAAACCTCCTATTAAAGCATGGGAAGAGCTGGATGGTATTCCAAACCACCAGGTAATAAGGTTCCAGGTAATGGCAGACAGAAGGGCTGCTAAAATTACGTAAAGCGCCAGCGGATCTCCATGCGCAATGCTAACACTTTTAGAGATGGTATCGGCAATGCCGAACCCGCCAAAATAATATTTCGAAATAAAAAAAGCTGAAAAATTAAAAAAGGCTGCCCACAATACTGCCTGAAAAGGGGTTAAAACTTTGGTTGAAACGATAGTGGCAATAGAATTGGCCGCATCATGAAACCCATTAATATAATCAAAAACAAATGCTAATGCTATAATGACAATTAGGAGCGTAACCATATTGAAAAGTTATAAATTATGAACGATGAGTTATGAATTTTGATAAGAAAGCGTTTTTGTAAGTGCTTTATCATCCACAATTCAACAGTGCATAACTTATTAGGCGTATTTAATAATGATAGATTCTATTACGTTGGCCGCATCTTCGCATTTATCGGTGGCTATTTCCAGCACCTGATAAATTTCTCTCTTTTTTATTACTTCTTTGGCATCGTTTTCCATTTCAAACAAACGTTCTATACTCAAATCAAAAACATCGTCTGCCTGGTTTTCAACACTGTTCACTTTTACAAGGGCTTCGGTCATTTTTCTAAGATCTTTCATATCCCTTAAACCATACACCGCAATTTTTATTTCTGCAGAACCTTGTTCTATCAGGTCTGTAAGTTTTTGAATGCCGCTATCATTGGGGTTAACATGGTAGAAGTTGATCTTTTTAGCGGAGGCATATATAAAATCGGCAATATCGTCTAAAGAAGTAGCCAGATAGTGTACGTCTTCCCTATCGAAAGGAGTGATAAAGTTTCTTCCCAGTTCTGTAAAAATCCTATGGGTATGATCATCGTTCCTGTGTTCCAGGTCTTCTATCTGTTTAATAATTGCTGCACGTTTATCATAATCAGGTTCGGCAACGAGTTTTTTTAAAAGGCCGCCCATTTCTGCCACAGTATCAACAACTTGTTCAAATAACTCGTAAAAAACCTTATTCTTAGGCATAAAGATTTTGCCTATACTGTTAATGCCCATAATTGGTTGTTTCAATTTTTACAAATGTAAACGGAGTGCCCCATGCATCACTAAATTAAAGAAAGTTAATAATTAATTAATATTGGTGATAGGGGGATATTTCAAAAAACCAATTTTGTGTGACATTTTGTTAATGTGCTCGTAACATTAGCGTAACAATTCGTTAACATATCGCTTGAACCTTTGCATCGAAAATCAAAAGTTCAACTTATGTTTAAAAAACTACTCTCTATTGTAACGATTCTGGTACTATCGTTACATGGTTTTGCCCAGGAAACTGCCGCTACTTTAACAGGTAGTGTTACAGACACAAAAGGAGCAATCATCCCCGGAGCAATTATTGCAGTAAAACATGAACCAACAGGCTTCACAGTAACAGCTCAAACCAACAAAAGGGGCTTGTTTGCTATTCCTAACCTGAAACCCGGAGGCCCTTATACAATTAAAATATCTAACCTTGGTTTTAAAGAAGAAGTTTATGGTGATATTAATTTAACATTAGGTGCTAACCCGGATTTAAATGTGGTGTTAAGAAACAGCACTACAGAATTAAAAGAAGTTACCGTTACGGCAGGTGGTAAAAAGGCTATTGCCGGTGCTACCACTATTGGAGGTAAACAATTACAAACATTGCCTACTTTGGGAAGAAGCTTATCTGATTTTACGAGAATGACACCGCAGTCTAATAATAACTCTTTTGCAGGAAGTAATTTCCGTTATAATAATATTACGATTGATGGTGCCATAAACAATGATGCCATTGGTTTCAGTAACTCTTTTGGTGGTGTGAGTGGTGGTGGCCAAAGTGGTGCTGCCGGTGCCGGTACACGTACCAATCCATATAGTATAGATGTAATTCAGGAAGTACAGGTACAGTTGTCTCCCTACGATGTTAAATTAGGAAACTTTACCGGCGGTTCTGTAAATGCGGTTACTAAAAGCGGTACCAACGATATTCATGGTTCTATATACGGTTATGGACGCAACCAGGTATTAGTAGGTAAAAGTGTTGACGGACAGAAAAAATCAATCGGTTCAGACTTTTATGATTACCAATACGGCGCTACCGTTAGCGGACCGATTGTAAAAAACAAAGTGTTCTTTATTTTCAACTATGAACAAACAAGAAGACAGGAACCTACGTTTTATAATATTGGCGATCCAGGCCAAAACCTAACACTTGCTGACGCCACCTCTATTTATAATCAATTAGCAGGAAAGGGTTACGATGCAGGTGTTTACCAAGGTGCTTATAAAATATTTACCAACAGTAATAAATATTTTGGCCGCTTAGATTTTAACCTGAGCAAGAGCAGTACATTAACCATACGTGGTATTTATACTAAAGGTTGGGGTAATAACCTGGAAAGAACATCTACAAACTTCCAGTTTGGTTCTACAGACTTTACCCAATATACCAACAACCTTAACCTGGCGGCAGAATTAAAATCCAAACTGTCTAACGATGTAAACAACCAGTTAATTGTTAGCTATATCAAAGTACACGAATACAGAGATTTTCCCGGAAAACTTGGACCCTTCATGGATATTACTTATGGTTCAGAGAATGTTTGGGTAGGTTCTTGGAGAGAGGCTTCTATTTATAATATGAAGCAGTCTACTTTCGAAATTACAGATAACCTTACCTTAACCAAAGGCATCAATAAATTCACCATTGGTACCCATAACGAAGTGTACGACCTTTCTTACGGATTTGTGAATTCTTGGAATGGCCGTTGGCAGTATGGAAGTTTAACCAACTTCTTAAACGATGTTCCTTCACGTATACGCAGCGCCTTTACTTTGGATCCTACCAAATATCCAAATTCAAGAGACTATTTATATAACAATGCACCTTATCCTTATAATGTGTATTTGTTAAGTGCTTACGCGCAGGATGAAATTTCAGTGAATAAGAATTTCAAAATCACTCCGGGCATTAGAATCGATTATTCAACAACAGGTTCTAATCCTCCAATTGACCCAGCTTTAAATAATATGGCTGATTATGTTTCAGCAAACCCTACTTATACGCATACTTCTTTTAAAGACCTGAATGGAAAATGGCTTGGTACACCAACCTTTTCTCCGAGAGTAGGATTTAATTATGATATTAAAGGCGATGGCAAACTGGTATTGCGTGGCGGTAGCGGTGTGTTTATCGGAAGAGTACCTTTTGCCTGGTTAGGTTATGGTTATACATTAAATGGTAATGTATATGGAAATATTGATACAAAGCCGGGCAAATATGTTCCGCTTGCTGTTGACCCCAATAGCTTAAAAGATACTGTAAGCAAATACATGGGCCCTACTGCAAGCTCAACAAGAGAGGTAGATATTGTTGATAATAAATTTAAATTACCAACTATCTGGAGAAGTAATATTGCTTTTGACTACAAGTTTGGTAAAGGTTATAAGTTAACAGTTGACTTCATGTACACCAAAGTGATTAACGATGTGAAGTTTCAACAAATAAATATTAAAGACTCTACCCAATATTTCTCTACTGGGCCAACATTATCTCCTGTTTATGTTGGTGGAAAACTGAATGGTTCTTATTCTAATGTTTACCACCTGAAAAATACCAGCGAAGGTTTCAGATATAATGCTACTGCGCAGATTAGTAAAACAACCAACAATATTAAAGTGGGTAGCCATTTATTTAACCTGAACTGGAGCGCTGCCTACACTTATGGTATGAGTAAAGATATTGCCAATGGTATCCGTAACTCATGGCAGTCTAACTACGAAGTAAACCCTG
The DNA here is from genome assembly GCA_017304675.1 of Sphingobacteriia bacterium. Lineage (GTDB taxonomy): Bacteria > Bacteroidota > Bacteroidia > Chitinophagales > Chitinophagaceae > CW01. The sequence goes on along the minus strand of JAFKLS010000017.1, from coordinate 315,876 downwards.
CTATCAGCATGGAGAACGCAGCATTATCTTATTCTAACTTCGATTTAAGGCATAGGATTGTTGGTACTATCAGCGGGCAAATGTTGTGGAATGATATGAATTCAACTTCACTGGCATTCTTCTACTCTGGCCAGTCAGGTAGCCCGTACTCTGTAATCTATGTAAGCGGTCCGTTCAATAACGCAGGTAACAATGCAGATCTTCCTTATATTCCAAACAATATTTCTGACATCAACCTGGCTTCTTATACTTTAAATGGTGTTTCTTATTCAGCCGCACAACAATGGGCAGATTTGGATAATTTCATCAGAAACGATAAATACCTAAGCAAGAGAAGGGGGCAATATGCAGAAAGAAATGGCTTGCGTACACCTTGGAATCATAACCTTGATATGAAATTGATGCATGAGTTTAAATTAAGTAAATCTCACAAATCGCAATCAATACAGGTTAGTCTTGATGTATTTAATGTGTTGAACTTAATTAACAACGATTGGGGGCATATTAACTTCGTTACCAACGTTAACAACTATACTGTTAACTTCCTGAAATTTGTTAACGATGCAAACGGTAAAGCTCCTGGTGCACCTTCTACAGGTTATATTCCAACTTTCAACTTCCTGAATCCGAGTGGTGCAGTTGGTTCTGCAGGACATTATTATACTGCTGATCCTATCAACTCACGCTGGCAAGGTCAGTTAGGTGTTAAGTATAATTTCTAATTCACTACGATAAATAAAAAGGCGATGAGTACCCCTCATCGCCTTTTTTTATTTGCTGCAACCTGTTATCGTATCAATACAACAGTGCCTTTTCTGGAGATGGTGTTCCCCATATAATCTACTCCTTCTGCAGTATATATATAAGTACCATTGCTTTGTTGAACACCGTTGAAAGTACCGTCCCATCCTTTATTGGGGGTACTGGTTGAAAAAATTAACTGGCCCCACCTGTTGTATATATTAAAAAAATGCAGCTGCGTAACGCCTACCAATATAGGTTTCAGAATATCGTTTCTGTTATCGTTATTGGGTGTAAAACCAGAGGGTACCCATATATCAGGATTGCTCTTATAAATTCTTACCCAAATATCATCTGTATTATAGCACCCTTCTTTAGAACTCACCTTAACAGTGTACTTGATAGAATCAGGATCTGTACTACTGTAAATACCAACGGGATTATAAATGAAAGGATTGTTAAGCCCTGTTTGCGGGTACCATTGATAGCTGAGTGTGGTATCGCCGGTGGCTTTTAATTGTAAGGGTTGATTAATAACAACACTTGTATCTCTTCCGGCATTAATGGGGAGCATAGGTATTACAGAAATGGTAATGGTATCTGATATTGATTTGGGGCAATATGCAGTTCCCTTAGCAGTTAAAATGTAGCTGGTGGTAGATAACGGGCCGGCTATAGGGTTTAACGTATTGCTTTTATACAGTGTATTGGCGGCGTTCCATATAAAAGCCGATCCTGTAGCGCTTGCATTTAGTTGTATTCTGCTGCCAAAACAAATAATCGTATCGGCCCCGGCATTGGCAGTGGGATAAGGGTCTACGTACACTGTTATCTTAGAACTGTCCTGGCAATAACCTAGGTTGGCCTTAACATAATAAGTTGTTGTTTGGGCTGGCGAAGCTTTAGGGTTTTTTATGAAATAGTTATTAAGCGAATTGGTATTTGATGTTTCTTTCCAGGCATAACTAAGAGCATAGCTAATAGGTTTAAGTGTTATGCTGTCTGTTTTGCACATAAACGTATCTGCAACAAATTTTACTGAGATAAACTGTAATACATTAACCGTTATAGTGGCACTATCCACACAACTTTTATCTGTAACCACCACTTTATAAACCGTAGTGTCTTTGGGAAAAACAATAGGGTTAGTAGAATGTATATCGGTGATATTACTATTGGGTGTCCAAACGGGAGTTCCGGCTGTTTGAATGGTAAAAGGTAAACTATCTATACTGCAAATAAGGGTATCTGTAAAAGGTAAGTGCAAGTAAGGCTTATCGTTTACAGTAATATTGGTAGAGTAACTGGAGGTGCACCCTTTGCTACTGGTAATATTTAAAGAAGCAGTATAACTACCCGGTTTACTATAGGCGTACACTGGATTTTGCAGAGAAGAAGTGCCTGTGGTTACCGCTTGGTCTCCAAAATCCCAAGACCAGGAAATAATATCGCCAAAAGTGGCTGTACTTTTATCTGTGAATATAACAGGTGCTTGAAAACATACGCCATCTGTTATAAAAGAGGCTATGAATTTAGGATACACTTTCACTTTAGCAGTTGCAGAATCTTTGCAGCCACCGTTATTAGCTACAAGCAATTTTAAGGTGTAAGTGCCTGTGTCTTTATATGTCCATGTAGGTGTAGCTTTGGTTGAGGTTGCCGGAGGTGAAGAACCCGGCACCCCAAAATCCCACAAATAAGAACTTATAATCGAGCTGCTTTCATTCTGAAAAGTAAAACTGTAATCTGTACAATTAATGTAAACAGGTTTTAGATTGGCTGATGTTAATGTACAGTTAGCCACATTAATTTGAAGCTCTTTTTTCGTCGTGTTAATATTTACACCATCGCGCCATTCTGTTACATATACAGCAATTACAAATTCTCCTGTTATATTGGGTGCCGTGCCCGAAATAAGCCCGGTAGAAGGATCTATTGTTACGGTACTGCCTAATGGCTGGGTACCACTGTATGGCGATATATAACTTAACGGACTATATGGGGGCGATGTTAATGTTGGTTTACCGTTTAAACCATTGCCAAAAGCATAGCTTAAAGAATCTCCGTCTGCATCGGTTGCGTTTACCTGGTAAGAAAAGGAAGAACCATAGCAAATGATTGCTGTGTCCCTAAATTCAAAATAAGGGCTGGAATTAATATGATAATCGTTTCCACTAACTGTTCCCGGTATGGTTGCCGTAAAACAAATGCCGGTGGCGGAGGAGTTGGCAATATTTACAATACCGGATACCCTGTTGGCATCTTCGGCAGCAATGATATAACCATTGGTATTGTTTGGCAAAGAAACAGTGGTACTATAAGAATATACCTGGTAACACACACTGGGAGGGTTATTAATACAGGGGTCAAAACTTTTTTTATCTGCAATACTGCTAAGTACAAATTCTGCAGAGCCAATATTAACCGTAACAGCATTTACATTGGTTTTTGCATCGTAAACACCTACAGCAGAAGGCATGGGGCCACTGTTTACACAGCTTCTGAAAACATAAATAGTTATAATATAATCAGATTTATTCGCTGCATTGCTGGTAGCGCCTTTGTAAGTGTACTGTATCCACCCACCTTTAATGTGTATAGCATAAGCAGCAGAAATACAGGTTAGAAAAAAAATGAATAAAATAAAACGTTTCATGTATGCAGTCGGTTACAACTTTAATGACATTGGTTTTTGCAATTCCGTTGTTTGTATTACGTGTAAATTTCGGGGAAAACCTTCTCTTTTCGGTAGATTTAACATTATAACTGTCTTGCCTATGTTTTAAAATGGTTAGCCGATTCATTATCTTTTTAACTATAGTTTCAGTTAGTTTGCAAAACAATTGTTATTGTAATGAAATATTATTCAGCGTTTATTATTGTTTGGATTGCAGTTATACAAATCTCTTTTGCACAAAATAGCGGTACTATTAAAGGTAAATTAATAGACACAGTAGGTAAGCAATCCCTGAAAGGCGCTTCCATTACAATTTCCAATCCTAACGATTCTTCATTAGCGCAATACACTTTAGCAAAAGAGGATGGTAGTTTTGAAATGACGGGTATAAAATTCGGCAGTTATATTTTGCATATTTCTTTTCAGGGATATGCCACCTATGTTAAAAATATTAACCTCTCTAAAGACAACCCCCTGTTTGCAATGGGAGTGGTATATATGAAGCCGGAAGAGAACGATTTGCCTACCGTTGTAGTAAAAGATGCACCTATTAAGGTAAAAAAAGATACCATTGAGTTTAATGCTTCTGCTTTTAAAACGAAACCCAATGCTGTGGCCGAAGACCTGCTGAAAAAACTACCCGGTATAGATGTAGATAAAAGCGGTAATGTAAAAGCACAGGGAGAAGCTGTTCAGAGAGTACTGGTAAATGGGAAAAGATTTTTTGGAGATGATCCGCGTTTGGCTACAAGAAACCTCCCTCCGGATGTGATTGATAAAATCCAGGTTTTTGATGACCTGAGTGATCAATCTAAATTCACCGGCTTTGATGATGGTAACCGGGTAAAGACCATTAATATTACTACCCGAAAAGATAAGAGTACAGGCTATTTCGGTAAAGCTGTATTAGGGGCCGGTTCCAATGATACTTATAATAACAATATTAGTATAAACCGTTTTAAGGGTAACCAGCAACTATCGCTCATAGGCGAGGGCAACGATATTAATAAGCAAAATTTTACTTCTCAGAATATAGGCGGTGGCAGAAGCAATATCAGTATTGGTGGTACAGGTGGCAACAATGCATCGGGTATTACCACTACCTGGGATGCCGGTTTGAATTATCGGGATAGCTGGGGAAAGAATACCGATATATCCGGCAGTTATTTTTACAACAACCAGAGAACTGTTGTAGATCAGCAAAGTGCAACGCAGAATATTATCTCCGCAGATTCTTCTACTTTCAATAATAGCCAGTCTAACAGTATTGCGCATGTACAAAATCATCGCATCAATTTCAACCTGGAATCTAAATTAGATTCTGTGAACTCTTTGGTGTTCCGGCCCAACATCACCATACAAAACAGTACACCCAGTTCATCATCCGTTACATCAACCACCGGTGGAATTAAAGGCATTCCAATAAACGGGTCTACAACCAATACATACAGTTTTAACAGCGGGTACAGCATTAATGGTGCAAACTTGCAGCTACGTCATAAGTTTGCCAAAAGGTTTAGAACCATTTCACTCGACCTGAATTTTTCAACCAACCAAAATCAGGGATACGGATACAATTATGCCATTAATACCTTTTATAAACCTATTGCCAAGGTAGATACCATTAACCAATATTATACCGATACCACCAAATCGTTTACACTTAGCCCAACACTATCTTATACTGAGCCAATAGGTAAAAACCAGGTATTGGAATTAAGGTATAATTATTCGCACAACGAGAATAACTCCATTAACGATACTTACCGTTACGATAACACTTCTAAAAGTTACAATAAATTCGATAGCCTGTTCAGCAATTCTTATAAATACCTGGCTAACTCTAATAATTTTACACTGAGTTACCGACTGCAAAAATCCAAATACAACTTTAATGTGGGCAGCGGCATACAGTTAACCGATTTAAGTAGTAATAATATTACCAAAAATGTGCTGGTATCTCGTAACTATGTAAACTTCACCCCATCGGCTAATTTTATTTATAATTTTACCAGAACAAAAGCGTTGCGCTTTTTTTATAATGGAAGGACGGGACAGCCTTCTGTAAGTCAGTTGCAACCCATTGCCACTACTACCGATTCTATTAATTTTCAAATGGGTAACCCTGATCTTCGTCCACAGTTTACGCATTCTATTCGTGCATTATACAATTCTTTCGACCCCCTAACGCAACGTGTAATATTTGCAACCATTAATGCCAGTACGGTTACTAACGATATACAGGCAAAAGTGATTCAAAAAGCAAATGGTGGAAAAACCACCACCTACACCAATCTGAACGGCACTTATAATATAAACGGATATTTCAATTATGGCTTTCCGCTCAAGCATCCAAAGTCTAACCTGAACTTTGCTACAACGCTTGCCTATACACAAAGCCAAACCTTACAGGCAACAGATTCTGCTGCTGCATTGGGTATTTTTAATCATAACTATACCCACAACACCACTTTAGGTGAAACAATTAAGTGGACTACCAACCTGCGGGATAATTTTGATATGAATTTTGGTGCAGGTGTTACCTATAATATTGCGCAGTATACTTTGCAGCCTTCGCTTAATGCAAATTATTTTACCTATAATTTCTCAGTAGAAGCTACAGGATATACCAATAATGGCTGGTTGCTGGCTGCAGATTTCGATTATACGTATATTGGTAACCTCCCTCCGGGTTATAATGCCAGCGTACCCCTTATTTCACCTTCTATTGCCAAGCAGTTTCTTAAAAATAAGGCGGCCGAATTCAGGCTTACCTGTTTTGACCTGCTGAATCAGAACCAGAGTGTTACCAGAACCATTTCCGATACGCGTATCGTAGATACAAGAACCAATGTATTAACCCGTTATGTAATGCTCACATTTACCTATAACCTCAGAAATTTTGCACAGCCCAATAGTGGTAACAGAATGCCGGGTATGTTTCGTGCCAATCCGGGCGAAGGTGGCTTTGGCGGCGGGTTTGGAGGAGGCTTTGGTGGCAGGAAAAACTAATGCCCCATTGTTTTTGCAAGCTTAACAAAAAAATCTGTTCATTTAATTGAAAGAGTTATACTTTTACGCTCTCAAAAAATTTTGTTCACCTATTATTTTGAACAGAAATTGAAAAAAGTAATCACCCATAATCATTTATGTGCAGGCCATCCTCTTTTAAATGGCGCTAAACCTTCTTTGGGTAATTTGGCTGGCTTATTCTTGTTGCGACGACCACGTATTTAATAGTTAAAAGTTAGTGTTCAATTAGTTAGTATTGAAACAAACCTAGTAGCCGTACGTGTATTCATTCATTCGTTTATTTAATCGTGCAATTCAACAGTGGAAAATCAACAGCAAATCATTATTCGTGTAGCAGATCATTTAGATACACACTATGCCAAACGTATAACAGACGAAATGGAATCGAGTGCCAAAGCAAGAGGCACTGGTATCGCCAAGCGTTCGCCCGAATATGTGGCCCAAAAAATGCTGGAAGGCAAAGCCGTTATTGCTGTTACCACAACAGGCCAATGGGTAGGCTTTTGTTATATTGAAGAATGGAGCCATGGTAAATTTGTGGCCAACAGCGGGCTGATTGTTTCTCCTGAATTCAGGAAAAGCGGTGTGGCTAAACAGATTAAGAAAAGAATATTCGACCTGTCTAGAGAGAAATACCCTAACTCAAAAATCTTTGGCCTTACTACAGGGCTGGCTGTAATGAAAATCAACAGCGAACTGGGTTACGAGCCTGTTACCTATTCAGAATTAACAGACGATGAAAGTTTTTGGGCTGGTTGCAAGAGCTGTGTTAACTACGACATTTTAATGAGCAAGGGAAGAAAAAATTGCATGTGCACTGCTATGTTGTTTGACCCTGCAGATCATTACGAGCCCAAAGAAACAAAAGAAGATTTTGAAAAGAAATCTAAACTCTACGAAAGATTATTGCGGTGGAAGCAATTGTTCAGAAAAGATAGAAACGGTAATGGCAACAATGGCGGTAAACAAAAATCACCGTTTTCATTATTTATATAATATCATCAACACCATTTAAATACAACGGTAATGAGCAAGAAAGTTGTTTTAGGTTTTAGCGGTGGGTTAGATACCACTTTTTGTGTAAAGCATTTTGAAGAAAAAGGATACGAAATACACAGTATTATTGTAAACACAGGAGGTTTTAGCGAAGAAGAATTAAAGAAGATAGAAACACATGCCTATAAACTTGGCGTTAAAACGCATACTACTGTAAATGCTGTTAAAGGTTATTACGACAGCATTATTAAGTATTTGATCTTCGGAAATGTGTTGAAGAACAATACTTATCCGTTAAGTGTTAGTGCGGAAAGATTAAGCCAGGCATTGCATATTGCAGAACATGCAAAAAAATTGAATGCAGATGCAGTTGCTCACGGCAGCACCGGTGCAGGAAATGATCAGGTTCGTTTTGATATGATCTTTCACATTATGATTCCGGGAGTTGAAATCATTACGCCCATACGCGATTTGAAATTAAGCAGGGAAGAAGAAATTACTTTCCTGAAAAGCAAAGGGGTGGAAATGAATTTTGATAAAGCTGTTTATTCAATCAATAAAGGTTTGTGGGGAACAAGTGTTGGCGGTAAAGAAACTTTGAACAGCAAAGGTTTGTTGCCAGAAGAAGCCTGGCCTACTCAAGTAACAAAAACAGGAAGCGAAGAAGTAAAACTTTCTTTTGTAAAAGGGGAATTGAAGGCAGTGAATGATAAAACTTTCGATCACCCTTCAGAAGCTATTCAATATTTGCAAACACTTGCCGGTCCTTACGGAATCGGAAGAGATATTCATGTTGGAGATACAATTATCGGTATTAAAGGTCGTGTTGGTTTTGAAGCAGCAGCGCCAATGGTTATTTTAAAAGCACATCATGCTTTGGAAAAACATGTGTTAACGAAATGGCAGTTGCAATGGAAAGATACATTGTCTCAATTCTATGGCAACTGGTTGCATGAAGGACAAATTATGGATCCTGTGATGAGAGATATTGAAGCGTATTTAACCAACTCACAACAACAAGTTACAGGCGATGCATTTGTGTTGTTAAAGCCATATTATTTCCAGGTTATTGGTATTGAAAGTAAAAACGATTTGATGAGCAGCAAGTTTGGAAAATATGGTGAAATGAATACCGGATTTACTGGTGAAGATGTAAGAGGCTTCAGCAAAATTTTTGGCAATCAAACGGTGATTTATACTAAGGTGAAAGAGAGTTAACCCCTAACCCCTAAAGGGGGATATAAAATATTTTATGAGCAATTTAGAAAACAGTAAAAAAAATAAATACACCCCTTCAGGGGATGGGGGTATTAAAGCAGGAATAGTTGGTGGTGCAGGTTATACAGGCGGAGAATTGGTTCGTTTATTGATCAATCATCCACAAGTGGAGATTGCGTTTATAAACAGTTCGAGCAATGCAGGGAAATTTGTTTATGAAGTGCATAAAGATTTGCTTGGAGAAACTGAACTGAAATTTTCAAGCGAATTGATTTTGAGTGAAGGAAATGTTGATGTGATTTTTTTATGTGCCGGGCATGGTGAAGCAAAGAAATTTGTAGAAGCGAATGAAATTCCATCATCAATTAAATTGATTGATATTGGAAATGATTTCAGACTTGCAAAAGATGCAAACATTAAAGAAAGAAATTTTGTTTATGGGTTGGTTGAACTGAACAAAATACAAATTCAATCCGCACAGAACATTGCTAATCCGGGTTGTTTTGCAACAGCTATCCAATTGGGTTTATTGCCTTTGGCAAAAGCCGGATTGTTGAAAGATGTGTATACAACTGCCATAACAGGAAGCACAGGAGCCGGACAAAGTTTAAGTGCTACATCACATTTTAGTTGGAGAGCGAATAATATTTCTGCTTATAAAACTTTAACGCATCAGCATTTAGGAGAGATACATCAATCGTTACATCAACTTCAAAATAGTTTTCCTAACTCCCCTTCAGGGGTTGGGGGTGTGCATTTTGTTCCATGGCGTGGAGATTTTACAAGAGGCATTTACGTTTCATCTATCATTGATACTGATTTATCATTGGATGAATTGAAAACATTGTATAAAAACTTTTATGCAGATGCTGCATTTACGCATTACAGCGATTCAATGATTGACCTGAAACAAGTAGTGAATACCAATAAATGTTTGATCAATATAGAAAAGCAAGGCAATAAAATGGTGGTGCATTCAGTAATTGATAATCTGTTGAAAGGCGCATCAGGACAAGCTTTGCAGAACATGAACCTTTTGTTCGGATTAGATGAAACAACAGGATTAAAATTAAAAGCTATTAGGTTCTAAGTAGTAAGTAATAAGTTGTAAGTATGCAAAACTATAAAGATTTAAAAGTTTGGGAAAAATCACATCATTTCACTTTATCAGTGTGTGATGCTACTAAATTATTTCCTAAAGAAGAACTTTATAGCCTTACAAATCAACTTAGAAGAGCTGCTTCATCAATGCCTGCAAATATTGCAGAAGGGTGTGGTAAAAATTCTAATAATGAACTTGCTCATTTCTTAAACATAGCATTGGGTTCAGCCAATGAAGCTGAATATTTTTTAATTCTAAGCAAAGACTTGAAATATTTAACGGAAGAAAACTTTATTCAATTAAACATCATCATTAATGAAGTAAAAGGAATGCTCATTGCACTTATTAATAAAGTAAGGGCTTAACTTATTACTTATAACTTAAAACTTATGACTCTCTTCGACGTTTATCCGCTTAACAACATCACCATTACCAAAGCTTTGGGAAGTTATGTGTGGGATGAAAATGGTGTGCAGTATTTAGACATGTACGGTGGTCATGCTGTAATCAGTATTGGCCATACACATCCGCATTGGGTTAAACGAATTGAAGAGCAGTTAGAAAAAATTGCATTCTATTCAAACTCTATTGTCATTCCTATTCAACAACAATTAGCAGAGAAGTTAGGTAAGGTAAGTGGTAAGGAAGATTACCAATTGTTCTTGTGCAACAGTGGTGCAGAGGCAAATGAAAACGCTTTGAAATTGGCTTCCTTTCATACAGGGAGAAAAAAAATTATTGCTTTCAATAAATCATTTCACGGAAGAACATCTTTGGCAGTTGCAGCAACTGACAATAAAAATATTGTTGCTCCTGTTAATGAAACAGAAAACATTATTTTCCTCCCCTTTAACGATGAAAATGCTTTATTAAACTGCTTCAATAAAAACGGAAATGAAATTGCAGCGGTGATTATTGAAGGGATACAAGGTGTTGGTGGTATTAATGTTGCCAGCGAATCGTTCTTGCAATTAATAAGAACATTGTGTAATGAACATGGCGCTGTTTATATTGCCGACAGTGTGCAGTGCGGTTATGGAAGAAGCGGAAAATTTTTCTCACACGATCACGCTGGTGTGAATGCAGATATTTATACAATGGCGAAAGGAATGGGTAATGGCTTCCCTATTGGCGGAATTTTAATTGCTCCGCACATTAAACCCAAACATGGAATGTTGGGTACAACATTCGGTGGCAATCATTTGGCATGTGCTGCGGCATTGGCTGTATTGGAAGTGATGGAAGAAGAGAATTTGATTGAAATGGCGAAACAACGTGGCCAATATTTAATGAACAGATTAAAAAGCATTGATAGCATTAAAAATGTTCGCGGTAAAGGGCTGATGATTGGCTTTGATGTACCAGAGGAAATTAAAGATCTGAAGAAAAAATTGTTGAGTGATTTTAACGTTTTTACCGGTGAAGCAAAACCGAATGTAATTCGTTTGTTGCCATCGTTGGCAATTTCAAGAAAACAATCCGATGAATTTTTAGAGGTGTTGAATGAATGTATAGCAGAGCTGAAACCCCCAACCCCTAAAGGAGAGTTGGAAAAAATTGCTGAATAAAATTAGCATATAATATTATTACAATATTTTTTAAAATTAAATTTCCCTTTAGGGGATAGGGGTATGAAACAATTTATTTCTGTAAATGATGTAACAAACATTAATGCTCTAGTTGAAAAGGCATTAGCCTATAAAGCAAATCCTTTTGCAGATAAGCATTTGGGTGCTGGTAAAAGAATTGGGTTGTTGTTTTTGAATCCAAGTTTGCGTACACGTTTAAGCACCCAGGTTGCTGCCAGTAATCTGGGAATGGAATCAATTGTTTTCAATGTAGATAAAGAAGGTTGGGCTTTAGAGTTTGAAGAAGGTGCCATCATGAGCGGCAATACTGTTGAACATATTAAAGATGCTGCACCTATTCTTGGAAAATATTTTGATGTACTTGCAATCAGAACATTTCCATCTTTAAAAAATAAGGAAGATGATTACAGCGAATTGTACATTAATCAATTTATTAAATATGCAGGTGTTCCTGTTGTGAGTTTGGAAAGTGCAACCTTGCATCCGTTGCAATCTTTAACAGATATCATCACCATTCAAGAAGACTGTAGACTGTTGACTGCAAACCGTCGACCGAAAATTGTTCTCACTTGGGCACCGCATGTAAAACCTTTGCCGCAGTGCGTTGCAAACAGTTTTGCTCAATGGGTGAATGCATGGGGAGAAGCTGACTTTGTAATTACGCATCCGCAGGATTATGAATTACATGAGCAATTTACCAAAGGTGCAACGATAACACATGATCAAGATGAAGCTTTGAAAAATGCAGATTATGTGTATGTGAAAAATTGGAGCACATTCACAGATTATGGAAAGATCTATGAAAATGATCCGAGCTGGATGTTGACGAATGAAAAATTGAGTTTAACGAATAACGCAAAAGTGTTGCATTGTTTGCCGGTAAGAAGAAATGTGGAATTAAGCGATGAAATTTTAGACGGACCAAACAGTTTGGTTACGCAAGAAGCAGGAAACAGAGTATGGGCAGCACAAGCGGTGTTATCAACCCTTCTAACCTCCCTGGAGGGAGGAACTAAATAAATTGCTCAATGAAAGAAACGTTATACGTAATCAAGATTGGAGGAAATATTATAGATGATGAGGTTAAGCTGTCATCCTTTCTAAAGCAATTCGCAGAATTGTTTGGATCAAATTCTCAATACCCCTTTAGGGGCAGGGGGTTATTGATACACGGAGGCGGAAAACTGGCAACAAAATTAGCAGCAGAATTAGGTGTTGAACAACAAATGGTGGAAGGCAGAAGAATTACAGATGCAGAAACATTAAAGATTGTAACCATGGTGTATGCAGGTTACATAAATAAAAATATTGTTGCAGAATTACAATCATATCAATGTAATGCAATAGGATTAACTGGTGCTGATGGAAATATTATTAAAGCACATAAAAGAAATACAAACTCCCCTTTAGGGGTTGGGGGTATTGATTATGGTTTTGTGGGAGATGTAGATGAAGTGAATACAAATGTTCTGACAAGTTTAATTGATCAAAACATAGCAGTGGTGCTTGCACCAATTACACACGATGAAAGCGGTCAACTTTTAAATACGAATGCAGATACAATAGCACAAGAAACTGCCAAAGCTTTAAGCAAGCATTATAATGTGCAACTAATCTATTCATTCGAGAAGAGTGGCGTTTTGATGAATGCAGAAGACGATAACAGTGTTATTGCAAGCATCAACCCCACCTCTTATCAACAACTGAGAGAAAACAACATCATCTTTGCAGGAATGATCCCGAAACTGGATAATGCTTTTGCAGCATTACAAAGCGGTGTAGAAAAAGTGATCATTGGCAAAGCTGAACAATTACATTCTCTAATCACCGGTTCTGCCGGAACAAGCATTGTTCATGAGTGACGCACAATTACATAGTTTATATGCAGATGCAGTTTATCTATTAAAAAAATTAATTGCTACGCCTTCTTTCTCCAAAGAAGAAGAGGAAACAGCGGAAATTATTCAACTGTTTTTAGAATCGAAAGGTGTGGTTACACATCAATACTTAAATAATATTTGGGCGAAGAATAAATATTATGATGAGCGTAAGCCAACTATTTTATTGAACTCTCATCACGATACTGTTAAGCCGAACAAAGCATACACTTTAAATCCATTCGATCCTATTGAAAAAGATGGAAAACTCTTTGGCTTGGGCAGTAACGATGCCGGTGGATGTTTGGTTTCACTGATCAATGTTTTCTTGCACTTTTATAATCGTCAGGATTTAAAATACAATTTCATCATTGCTGCAACAGCAGAAGAAGAAATTTCAGGTAAGAATGGTGTTGAAATTTTATTGCCTCGCCTACCAAAAATTAATTTCGGAATTGTAGGTGAACCAACACTCATGAATATGGCTTTGGCCGAAAAAGGCTTGCTGGTGCTGGATTGTACTGCACATGGAGTTCCGGGACATGCAGCGAGAGAAGAAGGCGAAAGTGCTTTGTACAAAGCAGTGAAAGATATTAATTGGTTCATGAATTATAAGTTTGATAAAGTGAGCGATTTGTTAGGGCCAATGAAAATGAGTGTTACCATCATCAATACAGAAAACAAACAACATAATGTAGTACCATCACAATGTTCTTTTGTTGTTGATGTTCGTGTAAATGAATTGTACACTTTTGAAGAAGTGCTGGATATCATCAAATCGAATGTTGCTTCTGATGTTATTCCGAGAAGCTGCAGGTTGCGTTCAACTTCTATTGCAGTTGAGCATCCATTAATTCAATCTGGCTTACAATTGGGAAGAGCGTATTATGGTTCGCCGACAACAAGTGATAAGGCTTTGATGCATTTTCCAACATTAAAAATGGGCCCGGGAGATAGTGCCAGAAGTCATACTGCAGATGAGTTTATTTATGTTGATGAGATTAAAGAAGGAATTGATTTGTATATTCAGTTGTTAAATCAAATTGTATAATATGCCAGTAAAGTTAAAAGCATTTCTTTTCTCATTTCTAGCGTACCTTATTATATACTTTATTTCACTTGGTATATTTCTATTATTTTCCAACGAAAAATCAAAATGGGTTTTTATTATAACTTCTGTAATTACCTTTTTACTTTCGCCAAGATTTAAAACGGCAAAAATGCAATCCGGTAATAAACTCATCATTGTAAACGATTTATTCAATCTTTTTAAAAAAGAAGATTAATAACTATTATTTATGAAACTCTGGCAAAAAGATAAAGCATCCTTAAAAGAAGTAGAAAAATTCACTGTTGGAAAAGACAGGGAAATGGATTTGCTGTTAGCACCTTTCGATGTGCTGGGCAATATTGCACATGCTACAATGCTTGCTACCATTGGATTGCTTACGAATGATGAAAGAGATGCTTTGGTAAAAGAGTTGAAAGAAATTTATAAAACTACTAACGATTCACGATTCACGATTCACGATAACATTGAAGATGTTCATTCGCAAATAGAATTTTTGCTCACAGAAAAATTAGGCGATACCGGAAAAAAAATTCATAGCGCCAGAAGCAGGAATGATCAGGTTTTGGTAGATATCAAATTGTTTTTAAGAAATGAGATTGAAAAATTGGTGAACAATATTCAACCGTTCTTTCAATTACTAATTCAGCAAAGCGAAAAATATAAAACGCATTTATTGCCGGGCTATACGCATTTGCAATTGGCCATGCCATCTTCTTTTGGTTTGTGGTTTGGTGCTTATGCAGAAAGTTTGGTGGACGATGTAACTACTTTGCATGCTGCCTATAAAGTGGTGAATAAAAATCCTTTGGGAAGTGCTGCCGGTTATGGTTCTTCATTTCCCATCAATCGTACATTAACTACACAATTGTTAGGCTTTGCTGAATTGAATTATAATGTGGTGTATGCACAAATGGGGCGTGGAAAAGCGGAAAGAATTACGGCACAGGCTTTGGCCAATGTGGCAGATACTTTGGCTAAATTGAGTATGGATATGTGTTTGTATTTAAACCAGAATTTTGATTTTGTTTCCTTCCCCACAGAGCTTACAACAGGTAGCAGCATTATGCCGCACAAAAAGAATCCTGATGTGTTTGAATTGATCAGAAGTCATTGCAACAGAATAAAATCCTTGCCAAACGAAATCACCATGATGACTACCAATTTGCCAAGCGGTTATCATAGAGACCTGCAATTATTAAAAGAGCATTTATTCCCTGCATTTCAAACATTGAACGATTGTATTCAGATGGCAATATTGATGTTGAGTAATATTTCTGTGAAGGAAAATATCATGGATGATGAAAAATACAAATATGCATTCAGTGTGGAAGAAGTGAATAAATTGGTATTGCAGGGAATGCCATTTAGAGATGCATATAAAAAAGTAGGGATGGATATTGAAGCAGGAAAATTCGAATATTCTACTCAAATCAATCACACACACGAAGGAACAATTGGTAACCTTTGTAACGACAAAATTGAGAGCATGATGCAAGAGGCCATTTCTGCTTTTGAGTTTGATAAAGTGCGTAAGGCCATCAGTCAACTCCTGTAATTGTTTTAACAAGCTATCTATACAGTTATTATCTGTTTCGTGTAAGCGGCCTTAATGTGCAGGTAAGAACATTCGGTAACTAACGGGGCTTTCCTTCCAATTTATTGCAATAGTCTATACTACCAAGCCTTATTTTTAAAGGTATCTTGGTAGTTTTTTCTATCTGTAATTCCTGTTTGCACATAAATCCCCAGTGCTTTGTATAATAATCCGGCGCCAATACAGGTGCTTTTAGCCGGTACAAACTATCTGCAGCGCTTTTAGCGGCAGGCGGTTGCGACTGGCTAAGGAGCGTAAATAGCAATAATTTCACAAACAAACAAATCTGTTTAAACATGAAGTTTTTTTAGTTTGCACTTAATTTTATAGTTAAATATAAACCGTTTATCATTAACAGGTTTAGTGGATTAAGCAAACAGCAATGGCATTAAGTCAGTCATTACAACAAAAACTCTTACAAAAGCTTTCCCCTCAGCAAATTCAGTTAATGAAGTTGTTGCAAGTGCCTACGGCCAATCTTGAACAGCGTATTAAAGAAGAAATAGAAGAGAATCCGGCGCTGGAATTAAGTGAAGAAGGCCACGAGGATAGTATGGAGAACGATTTTGATGAAAACTTTTCGGCTGAAGAGGAGTATGAACCGGATGGAAGTGAAGAAGAGTACGATAATATAGACATCAGCGAATATGTAAGTGAAGGCGATGATGAAGTGGCCGATTATAAAACAAGAGATGATCATTACCCCGAATTTGATGATAAGAAAGTAACACCCATAAGGGCTGAAAGCAGTTTTTTTGATGTATTGTACGATCAGTTGAGAACACTGGACGTAGAAGAAAACCAGTTTAAAATAGCAGAACAAATTGTTGGCAGCCTGGATGATGATGGGTATTTGAGAAGAGAACTTACCAGTATTGTAGATGATCTTGCTTTCCGGCAAAACATTATTACATCAGAAGCAGAAGTAGAAGGCCTGATTCGCCAGATCCAGCAATTTGATCCTCCCGGGGTGGCTGCCAGAGACTTAAGGGAATGTTTGCTTCTTCAACTGGAAAGAAAAAGGAATGAAGGTATTGGTGTTGAAATGGCTATTAAAGTATTAGACAAATATTTCGACGAGTTTACCAAGAAGCATTACGAAAAAATACAACGGGCATTGAATTTAACAGATAATGAACTGAAAGAAGTAATCAGTCAGATCATTAAACTTAATCCCAAACCTGGCGGAAATGTTGGCGGAATTAACAAAGCAGAGAGTTACATCATTCCGGATTTTTTTGTAATTAATAATGGGGGTAAACTGGAGCTTTCATTGAACAGTAAGAATGCTCCTGATTTAAGAGTTAGCGAAGGCTACAGGGAAATGCTGAAAGATTACGATAAAGGCAGTAAAAAGGATAAACGGCAAAAAGAAGCAGTGCTTTTTATCAAGCAAAAAATAGATTCGGCAAAATGGTTTATAGACATGATCAAGCAAAGGCAGCAAACACTGCTGAATACAATGGGAGCCATTTTAAATTACCAGCAGAACTTCTTTTTAACCGGAGATGAAACAGAGTTGAGGCCAATGATCTTAAAAGATATTGCAGAAAGAACCGGGCTGGATATTTCTACTGTAAGCCGTGTGGCCAACAGTAAATTCGTTCAAACAGAATTTGGTACTTATCGGCTTAAATTCTTCTTTAGCGAAAGCCTCAGTACAGAAAGTGGAGAAGAAGTTAGTACAAGAGAAGTAAAAAAAATATTGAGTGATTTTATTGATGCAGAAGATAAACGCAAACCTTTGGCCGATGAAACACTTACAGACATGCTGAATGAAAAAGGATATAATATTGCACGTAGAACAGTAGCCAAATACAGGGAGCAACTAAATATTCCCGTGGCAAGATTGCGTAAACAATTATAACTATGGAAGAAACAGTAATAAAGATACCAGACCCGCAATTGGGTAATACGGCATTCCGCTTCTTTGCAAAACTGGTTTCTTATGTCTTTCATCCCTTATTTATTCCCACATATATTTTTGGGGTACTTATGCTGAGTTTCCCTTCAACATTTACTGTTGCCATGCCCTTTCAGTTAACACTGAAACTATTTTCGGTTTTTTGGATGACTGCTTTTTTCCCGGCCTTTGCCGTATTCCTTTTATGGAAACTAAAACTAAACAGTTCCATTTACCTGAGAACACAAAAGGAAAGGATAGCACCTTACATGATCACCATGTTTTTTTATTGGTGGATGTATTATTTGGGAAGGAATATGAAAGACCAGCCGGAGGTATTGGAGTTCTTTTTCTTTGGAATTTTTTTAGCAACGATAGTGGGGCTAATAGCCAATAATTTCTTTAAGATCAGTATGCATAGTATGGGTGTGGGTGGTGCTTTGGCTGCCGTAATACTGTTTTCTTTTTTTTACCACACGAATCTTGGATTGATCATTACCCTGGCGGCATTAATTGCAGGAATGGTTTGTACTGCAAGGCTGCTGTTAAATACGCATAGTAGTTTTGAAATATATGCGGGACTAATAACAGGTGCTGCCTGCCAGCTACTGGCTTATTGGTGGGTAGGATAATGATGATGGCATTGTTTAACGAAATAAACTATTTGTACTCAATTGCAGGATGCCTTTCAAACGGATGAACCTGCTCATTAAAAATGTACCTGAAAGTAACCATGCGCCTGCTTTCCTTTCCTCCGAGGCTTTTATAAATGTTGATCATCTTAGGGTTCCAGTCTCCTGACCATCCCATTTCGTAACTTTCATACCAGCCTTTGCCCTGTATCAAAAGAGCACTTTCATAGATCATAAAACTATCAACACCTAACGACTGGTATTTGGGCACTACGCCAAAGGCAATACCTGTAAGCTTTTTGCAAACACCCTTTTTCTTCATCCAGAGCAGCCTTAATTTTTCCAATAAACCCATCTTGCCATTAAAATATTTAAAATACTGGTTCACATCGGGAATGTTGATGAACATGGCGATAGGATCATTTTTATAATAAGCAAACCACACCATTCTTTCATCCATTATAGGCTTCATGGTGTTAAATATTTTCAGCACCTGTTCTTTAGTGATCTCTTTGTTTTCGTTGTGTTGTGCCCATGCTGCATTGTAAACGGTAGCAAATTCCTGAGCATGCTGCGCTAAATTTTTTAAAGAAATATGTTTTGCAGTATACTCGGGTTTCGTTTTAAACTTTGCATACCTTTCGGGGAAACGAGGTGGCAGGGGATCATCTACCCTCATTTTATACCAGTACTGGTTATAATAATTTTTAAAACCATAACTGGTAAACAATTGTTCATAATAGGGCGGGTTATACGGCATACCAAAAATGGGTTCTTCGTCAAAACCTTCTACCATTAATCCCCACCATCTGTCTCTGTCGCCAAAATTAATAGGGCCATCCATTGCTTCGCAACCGTTTTCAAGCAACCAGCTTTTGGCGGTATCAAAAAGCAGGTTGGCAGCCTGTTGGTTATTAATACAATCAAAAAAGCCAATACCTCCGGTAGCAAAATCTGTTCCCTTGTTAATATATTTGGGAGTATAAAAAGCGGCAATTCTTCCTATCCATTCTCCTTTATCATTACACAATATCCATCGTTGTGCTTTACCATGTTTAAAGCTTTTGTTCTTTAAAGGATTGAAAATATCGTTGATGTCTTTATCAAGGGGCCTGATATATTTAGAATTACTTCCATTCATCAACACATTTATTTTTATAAATGTATTCTGGTCTGCAACCGTAATTACTTCTGATATTCTCATAGAACGAAAATAGCAATTGTGCCGTTAAGAGCAAGTTTATACTACCTTTAAAACCATGAGCCAATTTAAAAGATCGTTGAACTTTAGATCAACCATTGCAATTGTTATTGGCGGTATAATCGGCTCCGGTATTTTTATGAAGCCTGCTTTAATGGCTTCTCAGCTGGGTTCTCCGTTTTTATTATTAAGTGTTTGGCTGGTAGCAGGTATCGTTACTTTACTGGGCGCATTAAGTAATGCAGAAATTGCCGCTATGTTTCCTGAAACAGGCGGGCAATATGTGTTCTTTCAAAAAATGTATGGTAATGGATTTGCTTTCATGTATGGCTGGGCGGCCTTTGCTGTGTTTAATTGTGGTGGTAATGCCTCTATTGCTTATGTATGTGCGCAATACCTGCATTATTTCATTGCCCTGCCTCAGTTGCCAGATACTATTGTACAATCCTGCCGGTTGCATATTCCATTGATCGGCAATTTTATGCCTTTAGACAATATCGGGTTAAAACTGGTAACCATGTTGCTGGTAATGGTGTTAACACTCATTAATTACAGAAGTGTTCAATATGGTGCAGGGCTGCAACGGTGGCTCACATCGTTAAAAATAATTGCCATGCTGCTGTTGGTAGGAGGTATCGGTTTTTCAGGGAAAGGGAATATGCATTTTTTCACTCAAAATAGCAGTACCATGCCTGTAGGGTTGTCGTTAATTAGTGCTTATATGGCAGCTATAGCAGGAGCTTTCTGGGCTTACGACGGATGGAACAACATTAGCTTTGTTGCAGGCGAAGTACAGAATCCGCAAAAGAACATTCCAAAAAGCCTGATCATCGGATTACTGCTATGTATTAGCATTTATGCCCTTATTAATACAGTATACATTTACGTATTGCCTATACAGCAAATGGCTTCCTCTTCTTTTGTAGCATCTGATGCTGCCACAAAAGTGTGGGGTATTGGCGGAGGGGCTATGATTGCTTTGTTAGTAATACTTTCAACAGTAGGTACGGCCAATGCCAATATTCTTGCTACGGCAAGGGTTACCTATACCATGGGCAAGGAGAACAGTTTATTTGCATGGGCGGGTAAAGAACAAAATAAGTATAATACACCTGGAAATGCTTTGTTGCTAAATGCCTGCTGGTCTGTTGTTCTTATATTAAGTGGCTCATTCGATATGTTAACAGATATGCTCATTTTTGTTAGCTGGTTTTTTTATGGTATGAGTGCATTAGGTGTTTTTATTCTCAGAAAAAAATATGCACAAAAAGAAAGGCCGTATAAAGTATGGGGTTACCCGTTGGTGCCGGTGATATTTATAGTATTTACCTTATTTTTTTTAGTGGTAACAGTTTATACGGATATAAAGGGATACAGGGCCGGCCACACTCAGATTATTAACTCCTTTTGGGGTATTGCCATTACCCTTACAGGCTTACCGCTTTACTTTTTATTTAGGAAAAAATAATTCTATTTTCGTTTTAATGGAACACATCACAGAAAGCATACAACGATTGTTTGTTGAATGGAAACAACAATTGCCTTCAAGAATTGAAAAGTTACCGCAGAGCGGTAGTGACAGAACCTATTTCAGGATTTATTCCGCACATGATACATTTATTGCAACCTATAACCTGAATGTAAAAGAGAACCAAACTTTCATCGAATTCAGCAATCATTTTAAAACAAAACAATTACCTGTTCCTGAAATATTTTGCTTAGACGATACCGGTAAAATATATATACAGGAAGACCTTGGCACAGAAAGTTTGCTGAACAAGCTGGAGCAGGCAGGCCATACAGAATATGTATACCGGCTCTTTCAAAAAAGCCTGGCAGCATTGGCAAAACTGCAGATTTGCGGAGATGACGGGTTAAATTACGATGCATGTTTAACTGCAAAAGAATTTGGCAAGCAGGCCATATTAAGCGACCTGCTCTATTTTAAATACTATTTCCTGGATACATTAAGGCTGCCTTACGATAAACAGCAGATGCTCGATGATTTTGATGCCCTGAGCACTTACCTGGCACATACAGAACACAAATATTTTATGTTCCGGGACTTCCAAAGCAGGAATATTATTGTACACAACGATAAAGTATCTTTTATAGACTATCAGGGAGGCATGAAAGGAGCTTTGCAATATGATGTTGCTTCCATGTTATGGCAGGCAAAAGCAGAGCTTAGCGAAGAGTGGAAAGACGAATTATTGCTCTATTATATAGAGGAAGTGGAAAAAATATTGCAAAAAAATATAGATAAAATCACTTTTATCAGTCAGTATAACGGTTATGTATTAATACGTTTAATGCAGGTAATTGGCGCATATGGCTTTAGAGGGTTATTTGAGCGTAAAGCACATTTCTTGTCGAGTATACCATTAGCGCTGCGCAACCTGAAATTTTTTTTAGAGCATAAACGTATAGGTATTGTTACACCTGAATTTGACAGGGTATTAAAGCTGGTGGTAAGCGATGATATTATTGAAAGATTTACCGCTCCGCAGGCAGATGAAAATACGCCTTTACAAATTACCATTAACAGTTTTAGTTTTAAAAAAGGTATTCCCGAAGATGATTCAGAAAATGGCGGTGGCTTTGTATTTGATATGCGTGGCATTTTAAACCCGGGAAGATTTGATGAATACAAAACATTGAACGGGAAAGATAAACCCGTACAAGATTTCCTGGAACAAAGAACAAAGATGAATGCTTTTCTAAACAGTGTTTGGGACCTGATCGATATTACTGTTGAAGATTATTTAACAAGAGGATTCAACAACCTGATGATCAATTTTGGTTGTACAGGCGGCCAGCACAGAAGTGTATATGCTGCAGAACAAACTGCAAGGCATTTAAGAAATAAGTATAAAGTAAAAGTGAGATTAAATCATACAAACGAATTGAATTGGAGAACCTCCAACCCCTAAAGGGAGATTGAAAACGTTACAGAATAAAAATTCTTTTTTATTTCTTTTAATAGATAAAAAATGAATGTATATCATAAACGAAAATTAAATGACTATCAATAATAATTCCCCTTCAGGGGTTAGGGGTATGATTTTTGCGGCAGGCCTTGGCACCAGGCTAAAACCTTTTACAGACCACCATCCCAAAGCGTTGGCAATGGTAAATGGGAAAACCTTGTTGCAACGTAATATAGAGTATTTGCAGGGCTTCGGAATACAGGATATAATTGTAAATGTTCATCATTTTGCTGATCAGATCATTGAAGTTATTCAGAAAAATAATGGTTGGGGTTCGCATATTTCTATTAGTGACGAAACAGACAGTGTTTTAGAAACCGGGGGCGGTTTGCAAAAAGCAAAATGGTTTTTAAAAAATGATTTTGTGGTAATGAATGTTGATATTCTCACTGATTTTAACTTAGGCGAAATGATTCAACAGCACCTGCAACATAAGCCTCTTGCAACACTGGCTGTTTCTAACAGAAACTCTTCCCGTTTTTTTCTATTTAATAACCACCAACAATTATGCGGGTGGGAGAATATTAAAACAGGTGAACAAAAAATTATCAGGAAAGAAGACCCGCTTATACAAAAAGCGTTTAGTGGTATTCATGTAATTAATGAAAGTATTTTTTCCCTGGTACGGCAGGAAGGGAAGTTCTCTATGGTAGATGTATACTTGTCTCTTTGCGCTCAGCAGGCAATAGAATACTTTGATCATAGTGGTGCTAAGTTTGTAGACGTTGGCAAACCAGAGAACATTCTTGTTGCAGAGAACCTGTTTCATTAATTTTTATAACAATACCGTGCAGGCTTACAGCGTACTTTAACCGTCAGGTAAAATAATGTAAAAAGGGCCTTAAGGCCCTTTTTTATACTTTCACATATAGTTTCTTTTTATCCATCCAAAATACAATCAGCCAGTAAAAGGTAATGAGCACAAGCGCATATGCGAGAGAACCAACCCTTAAATCGGTAGAAATATTTTTGCAAACATGTTCATAAAACCAGCCAAAAGGCGTAGTATAGGCAGGTTTGCCATCCGGGCTTATACCATTATTAATACGTATCAGGCCAAGCAATCTGGGCAGAAAACCACTTAATACAAAAATAAAAAGAGGATTTTTACCAAACACATCAAAAAAACTGCTCCACTTGCCTTTTTCCTCTTTGAATTCAATCAGGTAAATTAAAATACAAAGCACCGCAATAGCCAGCCCCGTAGTATATAGTACATAACTGCTGGTCCATATTTTTTTATTGATAGGGAAAACCATATCCCAGCAATAACCGGTAAACATCAAAACCCCTGAAATAACAAAAAGGTTGGATAGCATTTCGTATGTCTTTCCTTTTTGTTGTATGTACTGCCCGGTAAAAAAACCAAAAACTACCTGAACTATAGCCGGTATTGTACTTACCAGTCCTTCGGGGTCGAACGGAACACCCTCTCCCTTGTATACATGGGTAACACCAAATAAATTAATATCTACATTGGTTCCCCAAAAACCATTCAGGCTAAACGGGTCTGCAGGGTTGCCCAACAGAACACAGAGTACCCAATACAAAAGCAGGATAACGCAACTGATATAATAAGCCGCTTTATTTTTGAAATAATAAACAATTATGGAAGCAAAAAGATAACACAGGGCAATTCTTTGCAATACGCCCATGATGCGCACTTTTTCCCAGGGTTTAAAAACAATATGGTCGGCATCCCATTTAATAAAAGGGCTCCAATTCAGGAACAAGCCTATTAAAAATATCAGCGCGGCCCTTTTAAGTACTTTTTTCAGGAAAAAAGCATCTCCTTCTCTCTGAAATTTGGGCATTACAAAAGAAAGCGCATTACCCACTGCAAAGAGAAAGAATGGGAATACCAGGTCTGTAGGCGTGCAGCCATTCCACGAAGCATGTTCCAGGGGAGAAAAGATATGTGCCCAGGAGCCGGGATTGTTTACCAGTATCATTAAGGCAACGGTTGCTCCTCTAAATACATCTAATGAGTAATAGCGGTTATTCATATAGCAGTTTTGTGCAGGCAAGATACTTGAAAAGCAAGTAAGTTTTTGAGGGATAAAAATATTGGGTTATCTATAGAAGTGGTAAGATTTGCTCAGCACTAAAAACCCTATATTTGTTTTGGCAGAAATGCTGTGGAGTTGCCGCGACGCATCCTGTATGAAACTGAAAAACTACTTAACCTAAAACAGTTTGGCATTCTCTGCTGTACTATACAGAGGATGCTTTTTCATATATAAGCTCATTCAGCCTGTGACTGAAGTGGCAGCGCTTTATTAAAACTCTATTTACCGTGAAAAAAATCACCTACCTGCTTGTTTTGCCAGTGATACTGTTTTACAGTTGCAGCACACAAAAAAGGATCGACAAAAATTTTACTTATTTTCAGAAAGGCCTCGACAGTTTGAGTAAACTGGAATTAAAGAACCCGCTAATAGAACCGAACGACCTGCTGTCTATACAAGTATACAGTAATAGCCTTAACCAGGAGCAGGTGGCCCTATACAATATGGTAAACGGTATTACAAGTGGTGTGGCTGCTGTTTCGCCAACCAGTGGTTACCTGGTTACAGACGACGGGAATATTTTTTTCCCGGGGCTTGGAAAACTGTATGTAAAAGGCCTTACCAGCATTCAATTAAAAGACAGCCTGGAGAATAAGCTGAGGAGGTTATCTGTGAAAGATCCCAGCGTAGTGGTGCGGTTTCTTAATTTCAAGATAAGTGTATTGGGAGAAGTACAATCTCCCGGGGTAAAAAACCTGAATACACAACGTGTTACCCTCTTGGATGCAATAGCCCTTTCCGGAGATCTTACCGCTTATGGAAGAAGAGATAGCATACTCGTTATACGCGATGAGAACGGGGAGCTGAAACATTATAATGTTGATTTGAGAAACACCAGCTTTATCAATTCACCCGTATTTCAGTTAAAACAAAATGATGTTGTATACGTAAGGCCCAATGATGCCAAACTTAAAATAGTGAAACGTAATCCCAATGTTGACCGTGACATCAGTTTAACACTGAGCGTATTATCGCTTGTAACGGTATTGGTATCTTTAACCACCTTTATAAAAAGTCTTTAATGCCTGCTGAAAATAGTTTTGTAAGAACAACATCTCAGAAAGAAGGCGAGAGCCGTTTTACACTGAGAGAACTTTTCTTTAAATATATATCGTACCTGCCGCTTTTCTTATTATCGTTGGCCATTGCGTTAGGTATTGCGGCCCTTTATTTACGTTATGTAGTACCTATTTACCGGGCACAGGCCAACATGCTTATCAGAACCACTGATGACAACAATGTTTTTTCATCTAACGGTAATAACGATATCGTTTCCAATGCAGTATTTGGTGGTAAAAGAATTAACCTCGATAATGAAGTAGAACGCCTTCGCTCCAATTCTTTTTTAGCCCGTGTTGTTACTAAAACAAACTATAATATCAACTATTATGATGTTGGGAACATCAAGAACCAGAATGTATACAACGATTGTCCCTTTGTTTTTTACCCGTTGAGTATTGCTGATTCATCCCGTGAATACCGGTTATTCTTTAAGAAACTAACCGATAAGGGCGGGGTGGTTTCGCTTAAATCGCAAAAAGATATTGACGAAGCAGACATTAAGTTCAAATGGAATGATTCTGTTAACATTAACGGCTTCAGGTTTACCTTGGTTAAAAGAAATAAAGCAATCATTACTGCCGATAAAGTACTTTCTATTGTGTGGGATCCCGTATTTAAAGCTTCTAATATTTTAAGAAGCTCGTTACTAATTAATCCTCTTAATACAAAAGCCACCATCATTCAGCTATCCATTAAAAGCGAAAACCCCAAACAGGCTAAGGATTTGTTGAATGCTTTGATTGCTGAATACAGCTTAATGAATATTGAGGATAAGAATAAAATTGCCAGAAGCACTATAAGATTTGTAGACGATAGGTTAGGAGTAGTAACAGAAGAACTGGGTAAGGTAACACAGGAAATTCAAAAGTATAAGGAAGAGAACCAGGTATTAGACATTCAGAAACAATTCCAGTTTTATCTTGATAACTCTTTTGAGAATGTAAAAGAAGTATATAAACTGGAAAGCGATAATGCCATTGCAGATTTAATTAAAGACTATATACAGAAAAAAGAATCTAAAGATTCCCTTGTTCCGGTATCATTGGGATTGAACGAATTGGTACTAAACGGGCTGATAGGGAAATACAACGATTTGCAGCTTAGAAAGAATGCCGAACTGCAATCTTCTTTATTGCCCACCAATCCCATTATTCTGAATTATGAGAACCAGTTGAGCGATTTGCGAAAAAGCATTTTAGATGTATTGAACAGTATTAAAAAGAACAATAATAAAAAAATTGAGGCGCTAAAAACACGTAATACAGACAATAAATCGGTGCTGGCCAGGATACCCAAGCAGGAAGTGGATCTGGCAGAGTTTTTAAGACAACAAAATATTAAGCAGCAATTGTATTTGTTCCTATTACAGAAAAAAGAAGAAACCCAGATTGCATCTGCCAGTACGGTATCGGATTATACTCAATTGGAGTTTGCTGAAGCTTCAGGCACACCTGTGGAGCCCAATTCAAAAAATATCAAATTATTTGCTATTATACTGGGCATGCTAATACCTGTTGGTATTATTTATGTGATTGATTTGTTGAACGACCGGGTAACTACGAGAGACGATATTGTAAAGAGAACCGGTGCAACCATTTCAGGCGAGATAAGCCATGTGGACAGGGTAATTTCCAATATTGTGGTGGCACAATCGAGAAATATTATTGCTGAACAGTTTAGGATATTGAGAAGCAATTTACAATTCCTCCTTTCCAACCGGGAACAGGCCAAAGTGATTATGGTAACCTCTTCTATTAGTGGTGAAGGAAAATCTTTTATCAGTGTTAACCTGGCCAGTGTTATTTCTTTATCAGGCAAGAAAGTAGCCCTGCTGGAATTCGATTTACGTAAAATGCGCAATATTGTGTATACCGGTGAACAGCAGAATCCCAAAGGGATCACCAACTTTCTGATAGGACAAACCGATAAGGTGGAAGACATTATAACAACGATAGATAAATTCCCTGATCTGCATGTTTATCGCTCAGGCCCCATACCCCCCAACCCGGCGGAATTATTGATGAGCCCGCGAATTGATGAACTGATCGGCCAACTGAAGAAGCAATACGATTACCTGGTGATTGATTCTGCACCTGTAGGCCTGGTGAGCGACTCGTTCTCTCTGGTAAAATATACGCACTCTGTTTTATATGTAATAAGGCAGCGTTATACCTTTAAGAAACAGCTTGAGTTTTTAAACGATATGATTGTACAGAATAAACTAACCAATGTATCGCTGGTGGTGAACGATGTACACTTGGGCGGCAGGTATGGATATTATGGTTACGGATACGGTTATGGTTATGGATATATTTATCGCTATGGGCTCGGGTACCGCTATGGTTATGGCTATGGTTATGGTGCCTACGGCAATAAATATTTTTCTAAAGGAACGGAAGGCTATTTTGATTTACCCGGGAAAAAGAGATAATAGTAAAATATCTAATGAATTATTATAAATGGATTAAGTCGCTTAGTTATTTTACAATTATACAGGTATTAGTACAAGGTATAAATGCTGTAGCTGGATTATTAATCGTAAGGAATTTCCCTAAAGACGAACTTGCATATTATACGATAATTGCAACCGTACTAACTACATTGTTGAATGTAAGTGATATGGGCTTAAATTCTTCTTTAATTGCAATTGGGTCAAAAAAAAATGATGAAAGCTATTTAAATGAAGTATTTTCATCAGCATTATATATTAGAAAGCGATTGATGGTTGTAGCTTTGATTTATGCGATAATCATTTCCTTTTTCTTTTTCAAGAAAATCGCTTCTATTTCTTATATTCTTATTATCCTAACATTGACCCTGACTGAATGGATAATACGGTTTTATTCTACTTTAATGGATGTATATGCAAGAATCAAGCAGCATCTAAATATATTACAGGTGTCTGCTCTTTTGTATAATGGCATTCGTAGCGGGTTCATAATAATTTTAATTATTTCACTGCCTTATACTTGGATAACATGTTTGAGTGGCGTTTTTGCGGCACTAATTTGTTATCGTTATTATAAGAAAAATACTTTAAGTCTAAATTATAGAGGGCCGGTCAATTTATTATTGAAAAAAGAGTTATTAGTACTAGCAAAAAAACAATGGTTGTTTATCGTTTATTCTTTATTTCAATACCAAATAAGCCTTTTCCTGATTAGTTATTTTGGCAACACCACTTCTTTGGCTGATTTTGGAGCATTGTCAAGATTGGCTATCTTATTTCAGATATTAAATACTGTTTTGTCAACAATTGTGTGCCCTGCATTTTCAAAAATAACAGATTACAAAAAAGCTTCTAAAATCCTTTTTTTAATTTACTTCAGTTATAGCTGTTTATCTTTAGTACTCTATTTTTTTGTAAAGTTTGCACCTTATTTGTTTCTTGCTCTTATTGGTAAACAGTATGAATATCTTTCTAAAGAATTATTAATAATGGTAGTTGCAACTTTGCTTTCAAATGCATCAATTGTAATTTTAAATATTAACCAGGTAAAAGGTTGGTTGGGAAGTTTATGGTTTGTACCTATTGCGTCTACGTTAATACAAGTAGTATACATATATTTATACGGAGTAAGTTCTTTAGCGAATATAATTTTAATGTCTGTATATGTTAACATGGCGGTATTGTTAATTAACGTACATATGAATTGGAAAGGAATGCAAAAAATGAAACTAAATAATAATGCAATATCCTGAAATCATTCAGTTACCTAAAATCAAAGACCCAAGGGGCAACCTTTCTTTTTTTGAGAATAATATACACATTCCTTTTGCAATTGCCAGAACTTATTGGATATACGATGTTCCAGGCGGAGAAAAAAGAGGAGGCCATGCATATAAAACATTACATGAGTTCATTATTGCCCTAAGCGGTAGTTTTGATGTTGTGTTGCATAATGGTAAAGAAGAAATAAAATTTACACTCAATCGTTCTTATTATGGTTTGTATGTGCCACCTATGTACTGGCGGAGCATAGAAAATTTTTCTACCAACTCACTGGCACTGATTGCCGCTAACCAGTTGTACAATGAAGATGAGTATTTACGGGAATTTGATGACTTTAAGCATTTGAAAAATGGCTAGAGAAACCACTGTTTTTGATTGCAACCTGTTGTACCTGCCCAAAATTGAGAATGTGGCAGGAAATATAACTGTTGCAGAAAACAATATGCATATTCCGTTTGCAACGAAAAGAATTTATTATTTGTACGATATACCGGGTGGCGAATCAAGAGCTGCTCATGCACACAGGCAATTGGAACAATTGATAATAGCTGCCAGTGGCAGTTTTGATATTACTATTGATGATGGCAAGAATAAAAAAACAGTTCATTTAAGCCGGCCATATTTTGGCCTACACATAAAACCTGGTATTTGGAGAGATATTTCCAATTTTTCATCCGGTTCTATTTGCTTGGTTTTAGCATCGTTAGAGTATAATGAAAATGATTATCTAAGAGACTATAATGATTTTATTAACTTTAGAAACTAATTTTTCAAAGTGGCTATAGGCATAAGCGATATTAAATATTTTATTCCTGCTAAAGCAATTTCAAATGAAGAAATTGCTTCTATTATGCCTAATTGGACAGCAGAAAAAATTGAAAAAAAAATCGGTATTCATACACGCTATATTGCTGATACAAATGAAACAGCGCTTGATTTAGCTTACCAGGCTTGTATTAAACTGCAAACTGACTTTGCATTGATAGATGCACTTATCCTTTGTACGCAAAGCCCCGATTACTTTTTACCTACTTCTGCTTGCATTCTTCAAAAGAAATTAGGCATTAATGAAAACTCAGCCTGTTTTGATTTTAATTTAGGTTGCTCAGGATATGTTTATGGACTTGCGATTGCCAAAGGGTTGATTGCAGGGGGGATTGCTAAAAAGATTTTATTTGTTACTGCAGAGACATATTCAAAATATATTGATGTAAATGATGCCGGAAACAGAGCTTTATTTGGAGATGCAGCTACTGCAACAATCATTGAAAACACAACTAGATCTAATTGTAAAGATTTTGTTTTAGGAACAGATGGTGGTGGTGCTGAAAATTTGATTGTTAAAAATGGAGCAACTAAATTTCTTAATAGTGCTCCAGCTTGTTTATTTATGAACGGCCCTGAAATATTTGCTTTTACAGACTCTAAAATACCGGGCCTAGTAGATACTTTATTAAGAAAAAACCATTTGAACTTAGAAACTATTGACTATTTTATCTTTCATCAGGCTAATAAATTTATGTTAGAGCACCTTCGAAAAAAGATAAGCATTCCTGAAGACAAATTCATTATTGATATGGATAATTATGGTAATACTGTTTCTAATAC
This sequence comes from Sphingobacteriia bacterium, assembly GCA_017304675.1. Lineage (GTDB taxonomy): Bacteria > Bacteroidota > Bacteroidia > Chitinophagales > Chitinophagaceae > CW01. The sequence continues at coordinate 284,779 of JAFKLS010000017.1, read as the reverse complement.
AATCCCTATTGCCTTATGTAATTTGTTCAATAAGCAAAATCTAAAAGATAAAAAGATCATAGTTGTAGGGTTCGGTGTAGGGTATTCGTGGGGTGCTGGCATAATCGAATTTTAAAATATACTTTATGGATAAGAGCCAATTTTTAACAGATATAAAAAAAATTATAGAAACAGAAAGCGATGTAATTACACTTGATTCTAAATTTGAGGAGATTGAAGAAATTGACTCACTTACGATTATGAGTATCTGTTCTTGGTTGAATGATAAACATAAGCTTAACATTAAATATGCTGATTTTAATAAGTATATAACTCTATCTGACTTGTTTAACGAAATAGAATTACAACAAAAGAATGCATAAAATAAAAAAGTTAATTATTTATGGGGCAGGGGAAACTGCTGAAATATGTGCTGATTACTTTAATCGAGACTCTGAATATGAAGTAGTGGCATTTTGTGCTGATTCGGAATTTGTCCAACAAAACTCAATTAATTCTATTCCTGTAATTGCTTTTGAGGAGATTGAACTCAAATATCCTCCTTCTGAATGCGATGCCTTTGCGGCAGCGTCTTCCGTAAAATTGAATTCTGTAAGAAAAAAAATGTATGATGCCTTGAAATTAAAAGGGTATAAATGTGCTACCTACATAAGCTCGCATTCTTTTGTTTGGCATAATGTTGAAATAGGTGAGAATGTTTTTATTTTCGAAAATAATGTAATTCAATATAAGGTAAAAATTGGTAATAATGTAATTCTATGGAGTGGCAATCATATAGGGCATCAATCTATAATTCGGGATAATTGTTTTATTTCTTCACATGTTGTAGTATCGGGGTTTTGTGAAATAGGTGAGAATGTTTTTCTTGGCGTTAATAGCTCTGTTAATGACAATATTAAAATCGCCAAAGATTGTGCAACAGGCAACGGCGCAATCATAATAAAAAATACAGTAGATGGTATGCTTTATGTAGGGAACCCCGCAAAGGCTATTTACTCTTCTCATGAGGCATTTGGTATAAAATAAATTTGTGAATGAAGTGGATTAAACGAGGCATTATTTTCTCAAATAAGAATCAACCTAAGTGGGCAAAAAATTCAGCCTTAACTCCAACACCATTATTAATGGGAGACATCATTAGAATATTTTGCGGATTTCGTGATGAAATGGGTGTAAGCAGAATTGGATTTGTTGATGTTAGTGCAGATAACCCACAGGAAATTGTTAAAATATCTAATCAGCCAATTATAGATTTGGGTGTGCCTGGAACTTTTGATGATAATGGTTTAATAATGGGAGATGTTGTAAAAGATGACAAAAACATACGATTGTATTATGTTGGCTTTCAGTTAGTTCAAAAAGTAAAATTTTTTGCATTTACGGGATTAGCAATAAGTAAAGACGATGGTAATAGTTTTGAAAAAATTTCAAATGTGCCCGTTTTAGATCGAACTAAGGATGAAATTTATATACGAGCAATTCACACTATACTTTTTGATGAAGGTTGCTGGAAAATTTGGTATGCAGCCGGCAATAAATGGGAAATTATTAATAGTGTTCCATATCCTTGTTATAATATTCATTACATGGAATCAAAAGATGGAATTGACTTCAGTTCAAAAATTAATCACAAAATTTGTATTGATGTAGTTGGATCGGAGTATAGAATTGGGCGTCCTAGAGTTTATAAGCTACCTAGTAACATTTACTTAATGTTTTACACCAAAGGAACTATTGACGGAAGCTATTTCCCAGGTTATGCAATATCGTATGATGGAATATCGTGGGAAAGAAAAGATGAAGATATTGGCATTAGCTTGTCTGAATCCGGGTGGGATTCAGATACCTTATGCTATCCTTCGCTAATTTTTTATAAAGACAAAACTTACATGTTTTATAATGGTAATAAAATGGGATATGATGGATTTGGTTATGCAGAATTGGATGGGAGTTTAATATGATTTTCATGGTTCAGAAATATTCAAAGCAACAAAAAGATGAATGGGATTGTTTCATTTCGAATTCGAAAAATGGTCTATTTATATTCTTTAGAGATTATATGGAATATCATGAAGATAGATTTGAAGATTACTCCCTTTTATTTTACAAAAAAAATAAACTTACTGGAGTTTTACCAGCAACAAGGAAAGGAACTACATTGATTTCACACGGTGGCCTTACTTTTGGTTCTTTAATTTTAGATAGGGATGCAAGAGCTGCAGATACTTTGAAACTTTTTGAAGAGCTTTTAACCTTTTTACAAAAAGAGGGATTCACAGAAATAATATACAAATCAATTCCATTTATTTTTCATAAATACACTTGCCAAGAAGACATTTACTCGCTATTTAGGCTAAACGCTCAAAATTATCGCACAGATATAAATAGTGTTATTTATATACCAAATAGAATAAAATTTTCAGAATCAAAGAGACAGTCAGTTTCAAAGTGTAAACAAAATAAACTATTGAATATTTGTGAAAGTGATAATTTTAGTGAATACTGGAATTTGCTTTCTGATGTTCTTCAAAAATTTTCAGTATCACCAACGCATTCTTTGAAGGAAATGCAACTTTTAAGAGTGCGATATCCTAATAATATAAAACTTTTTGAACTACGAGAAGGTAAAAAGCTATTGTCAGGAATAGTTGTATATGACTATGGTAACGTTGTGCATACTCAATATATGGCAAATTCTAACGAAGGAAGAGCGCTTGGGGGTTTAGACTTTCTTTGCGATTATTTAATTACGGATTTATACAATAATAGAGAATATTTTAGTTTTGGAATATCTAATGAACAAAATGGAAAAATATTAAATGAAGGGTTAATTCAGCAAAAGGAAATGATGGGAGGGAGAGGTGTTGTTCATCAATTTTACCAAATAGTATTATAATGAAAATTCCGTTCGTTTCTTTTGAAGGCATGCACCAACCTATTAGAAGCGAAATGCTGAAGGCATTTGAAGAATTCTATGATAAGGGATGGTTTGTTCTTGGTGACGCAGTAAAAGAGTTTGAAAAAAATTATGCTGCTTTCAATCAAGCACCACATGCAATAGGTGTTAGTAACGGATTAGATGCTTTGTTTTTGTCTTTGAAAGCATTAGGTATTGGAGAGGGAGATGAAGTTATTGTGCCTTCTAATACATATATAGCATCATGGCTGGCTATTTCTTATACGGGTGCAAAACCTGTGCCTGTTGAGCCCGATATCAATACATATAACATTGACGTTAGTAAAATAAAAGATGCCCTTACCAGTAGAACAAAGGCAATCATGCCGGTGCATTTATATGGTCAGGCATGCCAGATGGATACAATAATGCAACTAGCCCAAACATATAATTTATATGTAATTGAGGACAATGCACAGGCACAAGGCGCCATGTATAACAATAAGGTTACAGGAAGTTTTGGGGATGTGAATGCAACCAGCTTTTATCCCGGAAAAAATTTAGGCGCTTTAGGCGATGCAGGAGCTATTACAACCGGTAGCGATACGATTGCTGAAAAAATAATAGCATTAAGAAATTACGGCTCGCACAAAAAATATTACAATGAATATATCGGGTATAACATGCGGCTAGATGAAATGCAGGCAGCCTTTTTGAATATTAAATTGCAGCATCTGCAATTATGGAATAAAGAGCGAAATATAATTGCTGATATATATAATGACATGCTTAATAATGTGGGCGACCTTATTCTGCCGCTAACTGCAAACAACGCAACTCATGTATATCATTTGTATGTTATCAGAACAAAACAAAGAGATAGTTTACAACAATATTTGGCAGAAAACAATATTGGTTCCTTAATTCATTACCCTGTTCCACCGCATTTACAGAATGCCTATAAGGGTTTAAATTATAAAAAAGGAGATTTCCCAATTGCAGAAGAAATAGCAAATACTTGTTTAAGCCTTCCTATGTGGCCAGGGTTGACCAAGGCAATGATCCTTGAGGTTGTAAGAATGATAAAAACCTTTTTTAATGAAAAAGAAATCAATAGCAGCATTTATAGCAGTAAATAATAATCCTGAAATCTTGGATAAATGTCTAGCGCAAATGCAATTTGTGGATGAATTTATTATTTCTGATGTAAGCACTAATAAGAAAATAGAGATACTTCTTTCTGAGAAATACCCCAAAGCAAGGCATTTTTACCATGAGAATATAGATATTAAAAAGCGCATATTAGAAGCGCAAAATTTGATGCGTTCAGATTACTTAATGCTTACTTCTTTTGATGAGTTTTTTACGAAAGAGTTGGCTGATGAAATAATTCAAATCTTATCATTGGATGAAGATTTTGATGCGTTGCAAATTAGTTCAATGGAATATAGTTTCGGAGCTTGTTTTGGAAGGGGGGAGTACTACAATAAAATAATAAAAAAAGGCAAAATAAAATATGGAAATTCAAATGTCCATGAATTTGCTTCTGTAGACGGAATTATAAAAAAACTATATTCCTTTTATGAGCATCATAGCAATCCTATGCTGGCAGTGAATGCAGTAAAAATGTTTAAGTTTGAAATGATTAATGCACAGAAATTTACCGATGAAGAACTGCACCAGGCATCAATAGAAAAAATGTCGGGGTTTCAATTATTTAAAACGGCGCTTACTAATTGGCTAAGACTAAGTGTTCGTTTTTGGCGTGCATTTAAAAATTACAGAAAATATGGTTATGGGGGGCTTTGTTATGCCTATTCAGATATCATCAGGGTAATAGCAGAACATACCAGCCCAACACAGGAATTACAGTTTAGAGAAGGAAGAGTAAACCGAAATGACACAAGAGGGTACTTATAATAAAATTATAAGACTTAAACATATAGATGCATTAAGAGGCATTGCCTCTTTTATGGTATTTATGCTGCATGTTTCTGTAAACCCTGTATTTAGTTGGTTTAACAGTGTTAAGCTATCTAACCTGTTTCAATTCGGTAAATACGGTGTAGATATTTTCTTTGTAATATCAGGCTTTGTTATTCCATATGCCATGTTTACAAGAGGCTTTTCCCTGCGAAAAGATTTTCGTTCTTTCTTTTTAAGAAGACTTACCAGGATAGAGCTACCTTATGTGGTATCTATAGCCTTTGTATTATTGCTTACTTACTTATCTGCAAGTTCTTCTTTATACCAGGGGCAAAAAAACATACAAATTGATTTCAGTAACATACCGGCACACCTTACCTATACCAACTATTTTTTTGGTAAACCCTATTTTAATGATGTGTATTGGACACTGGCCATTGAAATACAGTATTACATTTTTGTTTGTTTCATTTTTCGCTATATCCTTCAGAAGGAAGAATGGGTATTTGTTCTTCTATTGCTGTTCATCAATATTCCCGCCATTTTCTTAAAAGAATATTTAATACTTCCCAGGTATTTGCCAATTTTTTCTGTTGGGTTTTTATTGCTCCGAAATATAACAGGTCATCAACCCAACAACCCGGCTTTTGTTTATGTTATTTTGTTTGCATTGCTGTTGTTTAACGTATACATAAACGGTATGGCCAGTTCTGTATTTACCTTATTGGCTTTTTGTTGGATTAGGTTAAACCATATAAATTATCCTTCCTGGTTGTTATGGTTGGGTAAAATATCTTTCTCATTGTATCTTATTCATATTCCTGTATCCAGCCGCATTCAAAATCTTGCCTCCAGGTTTATTCCGCATAGTACAGTATATGCCTTATTGATAATAATCAGCACTATAGCTATTACATTATTTATTGCATGGGTATATTTCCTGTTAATAGAACAACCGTTTCAAAAACTTAGTAAAAAAATTGCTTAAACGCGTATTGGTACTGTCTAATTGTCCTGATGTTGAATACTTGGGTTCAGGTTATGTTATTCATCATTTTACCGTGCAGCTACGCAAGTATTTTGATGTAACTTATTTTGACGTTAGAGATTATGAATTGTTTCCACAATTAAGAGGAAGGGCTAATTTATATAGGCAATCCATAGGAAAAGTGCTGTTAACATTTCAACTGTTTGTTCTTAAAGGCAGGAGGTTTGATGTTGTTGAATTTTGGGGCGCTGATAGTTTTTTAGCAATCTTATTTGTAAAATGGTTTTACCCTTCGGTTTTAAGAATTCATCATAGCAATGGCCTTGAATCTAAATATGTTCCGATAATGGAAGCTTTAGAAGGGCAAAAAAAATGGTATCATTTAAACTTGCAAACTGTTTATGATAGCACTTGTAAAAATGTTCATGCTGTGGTAACAACAACAAAAGCAGATGCATTATGGGCAAAGGGAAAATTTAACGTAGTTACTAAGGGAATAGCGCCGGCTTTATCTGATACATTTATAAATGCATCCATTAGTTTTCAAGCAAAAAAAAATATTATCGGATTTGTTGGAACCTGGCTGCCTAAAAAGGGGATTGATCTGATCATAAGTGACCTTCCACTCGTTCTTAAAGAGAATCAATCTTTCTGGCTATATCTTATAGGTGTTGGAAATGAAGTAGAGGTAAGGTCTTATTTTCCTGACGATGTTCAGCAGCAGGTTAAAGTATTCCCTTTTGTAGAAAATAAAGTGCAACTCTTTGAACTATACAAAGAGATGAAAATATTGATTTTGCCTTCCAAAGCCGAGAGTTTCGGTATTGTTACAATTGAAGCAATGGCGACAGGTTGTGCTATTATTGCTTCTAACATGGGGTATGCTGCAGATCTTGTTCAGGGAGAGGAAGTATTGTTGTTGAATACTATGCAAAAGGGAGAATTAAAAAACTTATTGTTACAGTTAATTAATGATAAATCGTTGTTACAAAAAATCAGTAGTAATAATTACGAAAAGGCACAAACATTACGATGGGAAGAGTCTGGTAAAGAACTTGCAGATTCATATTCTAAATGGTTGAAAGAGTTGAAGAATGAAAAAACTATTTATTAAAGCATCATTCAAATTCTCTTTAAAAAGAGTAATTAACCCCATCGTTTTTTGGGGATATAAGGTGCGCGGGCTGCATTGTAAAAGTGATATTTTACTTTGGGATATTTATTTTACATGGCCGCATAAAGTAATGATTGGTGCTAATTGCGTTATTGAACATCATGTTTACTTTAAACACGATGGGCCTTTTTCGGAAGGTTACTCTATTATAATAGGTGATAATTGCTTCATTGGCTCTGGCTCGGAGTTTAATATCAAAGAAAAAATTCAGATCGGGCAATATTGCTTGATAGCATCCGGTGTTAGATTTATAGATCATGACCACGACATGCAATTGGGCATGCCTATGAAGCAGCAGGAGTGTATAACTGCAGCCATATTTATTGGAGATGATGTTTGGATTGGCGCTAATGCTGTTATACTAAAGGGTGTAACTATTGGTAACGGAGCAGTAATTGCAGCAGGAGCGGTTGTAAACAAGTCAATACCTGCTTATGAAATTTGGGGTGGTGTTCCGGCAAAGAAAATAGGAGAAAGAAGTGAAAGTATTAATCGTAACAAATAATTTTCCTCCAATCATTGATGGTGTGGGTGATTACTCCTTCGAACTATATAAGCGACTAAAAGATAAAGGTATCAACATTCATGTTGCAATAAAAAAGCAAAATGAGGTTATTAAATATATAAATGAAGAAGGATTACAAAATGAAGTTTTTAGTATTATTAAAAAATGGAATTTTTTTGAATGTATCAGCCTATTCCGTTTTATAACCCGTTCTAAATATGATAGCCTGTGTTTGCAATATGTTCCTTATTCATTCAGTAAGTATGGAACCCCCATTTCATTATTAATGCTATTCATTTTGTGCAGGCTTTCTGGGATTAAAGTTTTTGTTTTTTTTCACGAAGTATCTGTCAGGAGTTTTGGCTTAGGCATTAAAAGTTCTTTTTTATCTATAATTCAAAGAACAATTGCATGGGCTATATGCATGTTAAGTAATTCTGTTGCTACTAGCATTGATTTATATAAAAAATTCCTGTTTCCTTTTCGGGCACTTATTATTCCGATTCCCCCAAATTTTGCTATCTCCCCATTAAACAATTCATTTAAAGATGAAAATTTGATTATCTGCTTTACAAACAGGTATTGTTCAACTATAGGTTCTGCTGTAAATAATTTAATTAAAAAAGGATATACTGTTAAACTAGTTTTAATAGGCAAGGCAAATGCTATAAAGGAGAATGAAATTATTTCGGAGATACAGTCTAATCAATTTGAAGATTTTATAGTTGTTGATAAAAATTTTGATAAAAAACATATTGAGGATGTTTTTTCTAAAGCGGGAATTTATGTTCAATTGGAACCAGAAGTGAATTATATAAAGAGTGGAATATCTTTTAAAAGTGGAACATTAGCAGCAGCAATGAGTGCTTCCTGTTGTATCATTGGCACAGCAGGAGACATGACAAATATGCAAATTTTAAAAGATGGTATAAATTTTATAGAAGTTGATGGCTCATCTGTAACTGCCATTGAAAGTAGTATTGAGAATATATTTAGCGATAATAATTTAAAGCAAAGCCTAAGAGCTGGCTCTTATACGGTTTATCAAAACTATTTGAGTTGGAGCAATAGTATAAATAAATACTTAAATTTTTTAAACTTAAATGAATAAAGAAATAATAGGTATTCAGAAAGAAGGTCAGTCGCCTGATTCAATAAAAAGAATGGCATTAGCAGCTTTTAAAGAATTGAACTTGCCAGGTAATTTGTATGTTGCTGATATTGGTGCAGGTAAAGGAGAATTATTGCATTACATTGAAGAGTATTGTAAAGAGATTACTTTGGTAGACGATTTTGACCCCCAAATTAATTCCGAAAAGGTAAATTTTATAAGAGCTAACTTAAATGAGGACTGGAATATAAAGCCAGGAATATTCGATTTTGTTTTTTCATTAGAGGTAATTGAACATATTGAAAATCCTCGTTATTTTATAAGACAAATAAAGCATATCTTAAAACCAGGTGGGTATGCATATATAAGCACTCCTAATAATTTAAATATTTTTAGCCGGATTAATTTTCTTTTAAAAGGGGAGCATAGATATTTTCAAGATTCATGCTACCCGGCACATATTTCTTGTATAACTAAAGTAGATATGAAAAGAATTGTCTCTGAAAATGATTTAACAATGGTAGGATATTATTATAATTATGAGGATGTCGTCCCCCTTTTAGGAATAAAATTAAAACTACCTCTAAAGATATTTTCTAATTCGGCGGGCTTTCTAATTTATAAAAGTGAATAATATTGTAGTTTTCTCGGAATCTTTTTTCCCGAGTTTAGGAGGATTGGAGCGAAATACCAATTCCCTTTGCCTGGCATTATTAGAATTAGGTTATCGTGTGCAGTTATTAACTTTTACAAATGCTAAGTCTCAAGCAGATTATTGGCCTTATGTGGTAAAAAGGATTGAAAAAAGAACAGAATTAATTAAAGAAGTAAAAAGATCAGATTTTATTATTGTTAATGGTGGCATATCACTGAAAGTATTGTTGCCGTCAATCCTTTTCAGAAAGAAATATGCAATCATTTATCAAACATCAAGCCTGCATATCAGAGATGGTAAATCTATCCTCACAAAGATAAACAACGCATTAAGGAAATGGTTTGTTCAAAAAGCGTCAATTAATATCGCCACTTCTGAATTTGGGAGAGAACAACTTTCACAATTCGATAAAAAAAGTGTTTCTCTTCTAAATCCTATTGACGTTGACTTAGAAAAACTGGCACCCACATTAAAGTCTGGCATTATTGAAAAAAAATATGATCTTTTATTCGCTGGCAGGCTAATTGAAGGGAAGGGGATTTTTTTATTGGCAAAAGTAATCTCAGAATTGCAACGTGAGAATTCTATAACATTTGCAGTGGCAGGTGATGGGAGTGATAAAGAGAAATTCTTTCACTACTGCAATACTATTAAAACGAACTTTGAGTATTTGGGTATATTGGACAAAGAAAGCCTGCTGAGTGCATACATATCGGCAAAGTTGTTAATAGTGCCTTCTACCACACATGTAGAGGGCAGTCCCTTAGTAATAGCAGAATCAATTTATCTGGGAACTCCTGTAATTGTGTCGAACCAGCCTGCCATGCTTAATGCTATAGGCAAAGCAGGAGATTTTTTTATTACAGGAAATGAAGATTCGTTAAAAGATTGTATTGCAGCTAACCTGCTTAATAGAAATAAACTGCAAACAATTACCGTAAACTGCAAAGAAGAGGCAGATCGTTTTAGTTTCTCGAATTATAAAGATAAGATAGCGGCAATTCTTTTAAAAGTAAAATGATATTTAAGTGACAGACCTAATAAATAAATTGGATCAGAAAAAAACTTCTAAAGAAGTTAGATTGTTTTACTTTATAGTGTATTTCACCATATTTAGTGGGGCTATAAGGAAATGGGTTGTTACTTCAGAACTGGCAGGTAATATTATTTTTCTAATACAATTGATCATCCCATATTTATACATACTACTGGGGTCTAATAAACTTAACAGAGTATTCAATAACAGGGTTTTTGCTTTTTATTTGATTTATCTAATAATCTGTGCTGTAAACCCCAAAAACCAAACCATCTATCATGGTCTTTTCGGCATTTTGCTACATAGTTGTTTTTGGTTTTTATTGATCTATTATATAGAGAACAGGGAATATTTCTCTTTTCATAGTAATTATAGTCATTTGCTTTTTGTTGGCGGCTTCCTGATTGCTTTTTCAAGTGTTCAATACTTTTTGCCGCCGGAGAATATCTTAAACAAATATGTTAATGAGAAAGCTGTAGGCAATATTGCCACAGTAGGAGATAATGTAAGGGTAACAGCAACATTCAGTTACATAAGCGGTTATACGGCATATCTGCTTTTTCATGCATTCATAATGGGCGCCTTAATTAAGAGGAATGTAAAAGGATATGTGTTGATTCCTTTATTTCTCGGTGGCTTAATTTCAGCATTTATGACCGGCTCACGCGGATGCACTTATTCTTATATATTGATATCAGCAGTGATGTTATTAGTAGAAGTAAGATCAGATAAAATTAAATCTGTATTCCTGCAAATGTTAATTCCGGGGATTATTGTTTTTTTGATTTTCTTAATAAATGGAAAAGTAGGCTTTGAGGATACTGCTACTCTCGCATTTAAAAATTTTAACGAAAGAAGAAAAGACCTTGACAAACAAGGAGAAGAAAAAGAAAGGCTTTTTTCTGATGTAAATCAATTGCTTGAATTTAGAGGAAAATATCCCATTTATGGTATGGGCTTAGGTGCAACTTACCAAGGTGCTAATGCTATTTATGGAACATCCATGTATGTTCAGGAATATGGCGGGTATGAAACGGAAGTAACCCGGTATGTATTGGAGGGTGGGTTCATTTTGGTTATTTTTAAAATGGTCATATTATTTAGCGTCTTCAGTCAGTTGTACATTCCCACACTTCTGAAAATCCTGGTGGGTATTTTAATCATGACGTTTGATGCAGTAGTATTTAGCGTATATAATTCTATATTTATTTCATTAGGTTTGATATTCCTGGATAGTTGTTATTATTCTACAAGCACAACGAACAAGTTAAAGAGCTATTTTGGATAAACATATTAAAATAGTACTTGCTCATCCGGGTACTCAACATTCGTTTAGGCTGGCAAGGCAATTATTTAAAAACAGGATACTTTATTTCTTTTGTACAAGTATTTGCTTTAGTGAGAATGCTATTGGGCACAAGATTATAAAATTTATTATGCCAGCTCGGTTTTATAAAAAATTTGGAAACAGGGTGATTAAAGATATTCCTGCTGAAAAATTGCATACACATTTTATTGCCGAATTAAAAGCGTGGCTACAAATTCAATTAAACCGAAACGCTGAAGATGTTTACTTTTTTAGAAATAAACTTTTTCAGGAAAAGATACCCCTTAAGATCATTCAAAAAGCCGATATTGTTATTGGCTTCGATACTTCCTCTTGGAGGCTGATAGAAAGGTGCAAGAAGTTGAAAAAAAAAATCATCATTGACGTTACAACACCTCACCCTATAACCAATCAGCTTATAACTAATAAACTAAGGAAAGATTATCCATTGTGGAGTTTGAATATAATGGAGAAAAAAGAAAGCTTACTCCGGATAGAACAAATGGAGTTAGAAGATGCAGACGCTATAGTGGTGGCAAGCACTTTCACTAGAAAAACACTGATAGATAATGGGGTGGCAGGCGATAAAATATATGTAAATCCTTATGGTATTGACTTGCATCATTTTAAGGAAAAATATTCATACAATAATAAAAGAAGTATTAGGTTATTATTTGTAGGGTCTTTGAATGCAAGAAAAGGAGTTGCTTTTTTACTCAATACATTTAACTCAATGAATGCAAATCACCTGTTATTAACTTTTGCAGGATATAACGGCGCTGAGTTGAATGACCAATTAACCAAAAACAGTTACACAAATATTTCTGTGCTGGGAAAAATATTACACGATGAAATGCCTTCATTGTTCTTGAAGCATGATGTTTTTGTATTCCCCAGCTTTTTTGATGGTTTTGGATTAGTGATATTGGAAGCAATGGCTTGTGGATTACCTGTAATAACAACTAGCGCTACAGGAGGGCCGGATATTATAGAGCACGGGAAAGAAGGCTTTATTATAGAACCGGGAAATGAAGAGCAGCTAAAGAAAGCTATACAGTTTTTTGTTGATCACCCTCAGCAAATAGAAATCATGGGAAGGGCAGCAAGAAGAAAGGCTGAACAATACACATGGGATGCTTATGGTGAACGATGGGTTGAAATTATTGAAGAACTAAGTAAAGTGGAAACCGGCGTATGAAACCTCTGATTTTTCTAAATTCACACCCTATTCAATATTTTGTGCCTTTGTATAAACAGATAACAACTTCAACTACTATCTGTTTGCAGGTAATGTATTGTAGTGAGGCTGGTCTAAAGTCGCATAAAGACAGCGGTTTTGGTACCAATATACAGTGGGATATTCCATTGCTTAATGGATACTCTTCTATCTTTTTTCGGAATTATGCAATTAAGCCATCTCTAAATAGCTTTTGGGGTTTGTTTAATCCGGGGATTATTTCTTTTTTATGGAAGCAACCTCGTTCGGTGGTAGTAATACATGGATGGGGATCATTGTCAAATATATTAGCCATTATAGCGGCAAAAGTAAAAGGGCATATTGTTTGTTTGCGTGCTGAAACACCATGGCATCAAGAAAAAATGAAAAACAAATGGGTTACACCTATTAAACATCTATACCTGAGATGCCTTTTTACATTGGTAGATTGTTTTTTATTTATAGGCATGCAGAACAGGCTTTTTTATAAAAAAATGCATGTACCTGATAATCGCCTGTATTTCGCACCCTATTGTGTAGATAACTTCCGGTTTTCATCTTTTGCAGAAGAGATGAACAAAGCTGAATTGAAAGCACTGCTTTATCCCAAAAAGCAAAATAAAATGATTCTTTACTCTGGAAAATATACAGTAAAGAAAAGGCCATTAGATCTTATAGCTGCATTTATCAAACTAAATAGAACAGATATTATGCTGGTAATGGTTGGCGAGGGCGAACTGAGGCCGCAAATGGAGCAAATGATCCGGGATAATAATGTGAGGGAGCAAGTGATGTTAACCGGCTTTGTAAATCAATCTAACATAGCCCGGTATTATGCAGTGGCTGATGTGTTTGTAATGTGTTCAGGGCTGGGAGAAACATGGGGTTTATCAGTAAATGAGGCAATGAATTTTAATTTGCCTCTGGTTGTTTCCGATTCTACGGGATGCAGCTTCGATTTAGTTAAAGAAGGCAGTAACGGATATATTTTTCCGGAAGGCGATATAGATGCACTTGCAAATGCAATAAATAAATGTTTGCATTTTACTGAAGAAGAACAAAAAAAAGTATCTGAGATAAATAAATCCCTTCTTGAAACTTATTCTTACACAACTATAATACACACATTAAATGAATTGTGTAATAATTAGCTTGTAACTTTTTTACAAATAAATGTATCACTAACATATATATTTTGTTTTAACAAAAAGAGGAATTTTACTGAATGTTAAATTATTACTTTAAAAGCCAATGTGCAGAATAGCGGGAATTATTGGAGCCCATCAACAGCAAAACAATATTGAAATATTCAGAGATGCTATGTCGCATGGCGGGCCGGATGATCGAGGCCTTTTTATAGATGCAGCAAATCATATTGCTTTAGGGCATAGAAGGCTATCGCTTATTGACCTTTCTGAAGCCGGTCACCAACCTATGTTTGATGATGAACAGCAAATAGTGCTGGTGTTTAATGGCGAGATCTATAATTTTCATACTTTAAAAAGTCAACTACAGCAAAAAGGATACACATTCAGATCGCATTCAGACTCTGAAGTGATCATTTATGCATACAAACATTGGGGGGCCGATTGTTTCCGTTTATTCAATGGTATGTTTGCCTTGGCTTTATATGATGTGGCCAATAAAAAAATAATGCTTGCCAGAGACCATGCAGGCATTAAACCATTGTATTTTGCGCTTTATAAACAACAATTCTTTTTTGCATCTGAAATAAGAGCATTTAAAACACTTAATCCTGATTGGCCGGTAAACGAGCAATGGAAAATACCTTTTTTGGCTTTCGGTCATTTGCCGGAACCGTTTACCACACTGCAACATGTTCAACCACTTGCTAAAGGAAATGTTCTTGAATTGAATGTTAAAGACCTTAGCTACAAGATTAATCCGTTTCAACAATTTCAATATAAGTATGCCATAGCGGATGAAGGCGAAGCGGTTTTACAAGTAAGGCAAAAATTAAAAGCTGCTGTGCAAAGGCACTTAATCTCCGATGCGCCGATTGGTTTGTTCTTGAGTGGCGGTATCGATTCCAGCTTATTAACAATTATTGCTAAAAACTTTGTAGGAGAACAATTGAAAACGCTTTCCATTGTTTTTGAGGATGAAAAATTTTCTGAAAAAATGTATCAGGATATTATCATTCAACAAACAAAAGCACATCATGAATCTTTTGTTGTAACAGGAAAAATATTTGAAGATTCATTGCAGGATATTTTGAATGCAATGGATCAACCAAGTACGGATGGTATTAATTCTTATTTTATTTCAAAATATGCAAAGGAATACGGATTGAAAGCGGTGCTGAGCGGTTTAGGGGCAGATGAATTGTTTGGTGGTTATCCCTCTTTTTATAAAACAGATTTGGTTAAACAGCTGAAACAGTTGCCGGCATTTATTTTAAAGAATGCTTCTTTGTTACCGAACGATAAACTGAAACGGATTTCTTTTTTGCAACAAAAAGAAAATATAGTTGCACAGTACTTGTTTAATCGTGGCTTTTTTACACCGAAGCAAATTTCAAAAATGTTGTATTGCAGCGAAGATGAAGTGTGGCGTATTTTGTTAAAAATGTATTTGCCTGATGCGAATGATCTGTATGATGAACAGGAAAAAGTTAGTTTTTTAGAAACGAATCTTTACATGCAAAATCAACTGTTAAAAGATACGGATTATATGAGCATGTGGCATAGTGTTGAAGTACGTGTTCCCTTTCTGGATAAGGAATTAATGCAATTGGCATATTCAATCCACCCGGGTATAAAATTCAATCAGCAGCAAAAAAAACATCTATTGATCAAAGCGTTTAAAGATGAACTGCCTGAAGCCATTTGGAAAAGGCCTAAGCAGGGATTTACTTTTCCTTTTGAAAAGTGGATGTATAAAATACAATTAGGCCGCCCGGATACTTTTAATGATCAACTGCGGTTAAAACTGAAAGAAGGAAAAATTCACTGGAGCAAATATTGGGCCTATCAATTAGTAAACAGGTAATCGTTTGAGGATCTCTTTTTTTTATTTAACAGCCTACTCCAAAACGGGAGGTATAGAAAAATTCAACCGCAATTTGGTAGAGGCTCTGAAGATAGCCAACATCAATAGAAAGGAAATAACTGCATTTTCTTTATACGACCTTAATAAGAGTGTTGACGGGATCAAATTTAAAGGCTTTCAAAAAAAAAGGCTTTCCTTTTTAGTGCAATCCTTTTTACAGGGATTAAAAAGTGATGTTATCATTATCGGTCATATCAATCTTTCTATCTTAATTTTCTTACTAAAATTTTTCAAACCGAATGCTAACATTATTTTAATTGTTCATGGCATTGAAGTATGGAATATTCACTCACCTGTTCAGAAAAAGGCGATTAAACTATGTAATTCAATTTTAGCGGTGAGTGGGTTTACAAAAAATAAGCTGATAGAAAATAAACTTGCAATTGATGCGCATAAGATTCAAATTTTTCCAAACACAATAGAGTCCTCTTTTTTGAATGCGGAAATAGACTCTTTAAAAATAAAAAATCAATGGCAGTTACAATCAACTCATAAAATTCTTTTAACCATTGCAAGGCAATCATCGCAGGAACAATACAAAGGGTATGATATAGTGCTGAATGCCTTGCCTCAAATAAAGAAGCATATTAACAATGTTAAATACTTTTTGGTTGGAAAAGCAGACGAGGCGGAATTTAATAGGATCAATTTATTGATTGATGAACTCGGTATTAGAAATGAAGTGATACAAACCGGATTTGTAGAAGAAAAAGATTTGAAAAGTTATTATTCTATGTGCGATGTTTTTATAATGCCGAGTAAAGGTGAAGGTTTTGGCATTGTTTTTTTAGAAGCATTGGCCTGCAATAAAAAAGTGATTGCTGGTAATGGTGATGGAAGTGCGGATGCATTATTAGGTGGAGAACTGGGAGTACTGGTGAATCCTGATAACGAAGATGATGTTGAAACTGCAATTATTGCAGCGCTTGAAAATGCGAATGATGATACTGAATTAAAAAAACAAAAAATGTTAGAGCACTTTGGCTTTGATTTGTTTGTTAAAAGACTAGAATCTGTTTTGCAGCGTTGATGAAGCATATCGTAATAATCAATCCGTATTTTTTCCCTGGTTTTAAAGCTGGCGGCCCTGTTCAATCTATTGTAAACCTGATTGGTTCTTTAAATAAAGAATACAATTTTTCAGTGATTACATCTGCATATGATTTAAATGAAATAACTCCTTACGCCAATATTAAACCCGATGAATGGAATGAAATTAATTTGAACGAGATCGCACTAAAATGCTTTTATGCGTCAGCCAATATTTCAAGGGTAAAAATGAAGGAGTTGATTCTTGAAACTGCTGCAGATCTTGTTTTTATCAATGGGTTATACTCACATTCATTTTTCTGGAACCCTTTAAGTTTGGCTAAGCAGTTGAAAGTACTTGGCATTCACACAATTCTTAGCCCGAGGGGAATGCTGCAGCAAAGTAATCTTGCCATCAAATCTTTTAAAAAGAAACCGTATTTGCAATTGGTAAAATGGCTTGGGTTTACAAATCATATTTCATGGCATGCAACAGATGAACAGGAGCTGATAGATATAAAGAAAAATTTTTCCAATAATGCAAAAGTGAATATTGCCGGCAATATTCCCAAACAGCCTTGGCTGTTTTCTGTGAACAACAAATCTCCTCATCAACTCAAGTTGGTATTCCTTTCATTAATAGCGGAAAAAAAGAACCTGTTAAAAACAATTGAACTTATTAAGCGTTGCAATAACCAGGTAAGCTTGGATATTTATGGGCCGATAAAAGATACGGGCTATTGGCAACAGTGTTTAAGTGCCATTGATGATGAAAAGAGGATTCAATATAAAGGAGCGATTATACCTAATGAAGTGCAAAATATTTTATCAACTTACGATGCCATGATTTTACTGACTAAAGGAGAAAATTTTGGTCATGCTATTTTTGAATCCTTTAGTGTTGGTGTGCCTGTTATTACGAGCCATTTTACTCCATGGAGTAATTTGCAGCAAAAAAGTGCTGGATGGAATATTGATATTGATGATCCGGATTCAATAATGCATTTATTAAATGCGTTATCAGATAAGAATAAGGAAGAGTGGCAGGCATATAATAATGGTGCATTGAGCCTGGCACAGGCATATTTTCAGCAACAAAATTTTTCAGAAGTTTATAAAGCGTTATTTACATAATTATGATTGTTTTAGGTGTTAATGCATACCATGCAGATGCTTCAGCTGCTATTTTCAGAGATGGCGTAATGATTGCGGCCACTGAAGAAGAAAGATTTAGAAGAATAAAACACTGGGCAGGCTTCCCCTCTATGGCTGTTGCCTTTTGTTTAAAAGAAGCAAATGTTTCGTTACAGGAAGTGGATCATATTGCTATTGGCAGAGACCCCAATGCAAAATTCTGGAACAAACTTTTATTTATTTCGAAACATCCGGTGAGCTCTTTTCATTTTGTGCGTGACAGGTTTTTTAATCGAAAGAAAGTAACAAGTATTGAAGAGGAGTTGTCTGCTATCGGCGGAATAGATGCGTCATTATTGAAAAACAAAATTCATCAGGTAGAACATCATAGAAGTCATTTGGCAAGTGCATTTTATGCATCCCCATTTAATGAAGCTGCTGTTTTAAGTATTGATGGCTCGGGAGATTTTACAACAACCATGTTGGGAGTTGGCAATGGAACAGATATTGAAGTGATTGATTCAATAGACTTCCCGCATTCGCTTGGAATTTTTTATACTGCGTTCACGCAATTATTGGGTTTTCCACATTATGGCGATGAATATAAGGTGATGGGATTGGCTCCTTACGGAAACCCTTCACTCACCAATAAAATGCATGATGTATTGGAGTGGACAGGTGATGGTTTATTTAAACTTGATTTAAGTTTCTTTCGTTCCCCATCAAAAGGTTTTGTAAATTATAATGAAGAAGCACATTTGCCAATTGTTCCTTCTTTATTCGGCGAGAAAATGATTGAGTTGTTCGGTAAGCCAAGAACAAAAGAAGAACCGTTAACACCATATCATAAAGACCTGGCAGCTTCTGTTCAGCGATTTACGGAAGAAACTATTTTTCATGTGTTGAATCATCTGCAGAAAAGAACGGGCTTAGATAAAGTTTGTATCGCTGGTGGTGTTGCGCAAAATAGTGTAAGTAATGGAAAGATTACCCGTAACACTGCTTTTAAAGAAGTGTATATTCCTTCTGCAGGGCACGATGCAGGTATCTCAATGGGCGCTGCGCAATACGTATATCACCAAACATTAAAACAAAAAAGAGTGGCTGCTGTGTGGAGTGCATACACCGGCGCCAGGTTTTCAAATGAAGAGATTGAAAAAGTATTGCAGGAAAAGAATATTGCATACAAAAAAATGAACGACGATGTGTTGTTTGAGTATGTTGCTGAAAGATTAGTGAATGCAGGTGTTATTGGATGGTTTAACGGAAGAGCAGAATTCGGCCCGCGTGCTTTGGGAGCAAGAAGCATTTTAACCGATCCGAGAAGAAACGATGCCAAGGATTTATTGAACTCAAAAATTAAGCGAAGAGAAAGTTTCAGACCTTTTGCACCCAGTATTTTAAAAGAATATGTGGA
Source organism: Sphingobacteriia bacterium (assembly GCA_017304675.1). Taxonomy (GTDB): domain Bacteria; phylum Bacteroidota; class Bacteroidia; order Chitinophagales; family Chitinophagaceae; genus CW01. Next base: position 265,293 of record JAFKLS010000017.1, on the reverse strand, counting down.
TGAATATTTTGAAGTGAATGATGTTGTTCCGTTCATGGAAAAAGTATTTCCGATCAGAAAAGAAAAGCATCAAATTATTCCTGCAGTAACACATGTGGATGGAACGGGAAGGTTGCAAACAGTTGATGTAACGGTATCTCCGAGATATTATGCATTGATTGAAGCTTTCAGAAAAAAAACAGAGGTCCCTATTTTATTGAATACATCGTTCAACGAAAATGAACCCATTGTTAACTCGCCACAGGAAGCGTTGGATTGTTTTTTAAGGACACAGATGGATATGTTGGTGATGGAAAATATTATTGTTGAAAGATGAAAGTAAGTTTGATTACTGCAACGTATAATTCAGCTAAAACCATTGCAGACACATTGCGTTCTGTTCAGCAACAAACTTATCCGCATATAGAACATATTATTGTGGATGGATTGTCAACAGATGAAACCTTGAATATTGTTCAAACATTTCCCCATATTCATGAAGTAGTATCTGAAAAAGATAAGGGTATTTATGATGCCATGAATAAAGGGATTGAATTGGCCAGCGGCGAAGTAATTGGCATCATCAACTCTGATGACTTTTATATTCATGCATCTGTAATTGAAAAAATAATAGCAGTATTTAATGATGAAAATTGTGACGCAGTGTATGCAGATTTGATTTATGTAGATACCCATGATGTAAACAAGATTAAACGTAAATGGGTTTCCGGAAAAGTAAAATCGAATTCCTTTTTATACGGATGGATGCCTCCGCATCCCACTTTTTTTGTTCGAAAATCGGTGTATGAAAATTTTGGAAAATTCAATTTAAACCTGGGAAGCGCGGCAGATTATGAATTGATGTTGCGTTTTATTCACAAGCATAAAATCAAAATTGGATACTTGCCGGAAGTGATCTTGAAAATGAGGACAGGAGGAATTAGCAATCAAAGTGTGCAAAACAGAGTGAGTGCTAATCAGAATGATAGACTTGCCTGGAAAGTAAACAATATGAAACCTTATTGGTTTACTTTGTATTTAAAACCTTTGAGAAAAGTGTCACAATTTTTTATTCATTGAAATTTCAGAAATATCTAATTCTTTTGCAGCTATGAAAACAGCATTGATTACAGGGATTACGGGGCAGGATGGCGCTTATTTGGCAGAATTCCTTTTAAAAAAAGGATACAAAGTACATGGTATTAAAAGGAGAAGCTCTTTGTTCAATACACAAAGGATTGATCATATTTATGAAGATCCGCATGTTCAGGTGCAACACATGACTTTGCATTATGGTGATTTAACAGATTCCACCAATTTGATCAGAATCATTCAGGAAGTACAACCGGATGAAATTTATAACCTGGCGGCGATGAGCCATGTGCATGTGAGTTTTGAAACACCGGAATATACAGCCAATGCAGATGGAATAGGAACATTACGAATATTAGAAGCGGTAAGACTATTGGGTTTGACCAAAAAAACAAAAGTGTATCAGGCTTCCACCAGTGAATTGTATGGTTTGGTACAAGCGGTACCGCAAAGTGAAACAACGCCATTCTATCCAAGAAGTCCGTATGCAGTGGCTAAATTATATGCCTATTGGATTACGGTAAACTATCGTGAAGCATACGGAATGTTTGCTTGTAATGGAATTTTATTCAACCACGAGTCGCCACAAAGAGGCGAAACATTTGTTACCAGAAAAATTACCAGAGCCGTTGCAAAAATTGCCTTAGGATTACAGCAAACATTGTATTTAGGTAACATGAATGCGAGAAGAGATTGGGGGCATGCAAAAGATTATATAGAAGGCATGTGGCTCATATTGCAGCAGGAACAACCGGAAGATTTTGTTTTGGCAACAGGTGTTACCACAGAAATCAGAGAATTTGTGCGGATGAGTTTTGCGGAGGTTGGAATTGAGTTGGCATTCAGAGGTAATGAAGAAAATGAAGAAGGGTATGTTGTAACATGCAGCCACCCGAAATATCAATTGCCTGAGGGAAGAGTGGTGGTGAAAGTAGATCCGCGGTATTATCGCCCTACGGAAGTTGATTTATTAATTGGCGATGCAACAAAAGCGAAAACGAAATTGGGCTGGGAGCCGAAATATGATCTTGCCGCATTGGTGAAAGAAATGGTAGCAAGCGATTTGAAATTATTCATCAGAGAACAACATTTAAAAGAAGCAGGCTTTGATGTAAAAAATGAATTTGAATAAGATGGACTTTGGTGTTTGGTCTTTTGTCCTTGGATGAATTCTGAATAATATAACATGCGGAATTTTAGAGAATTAGACGTTTGGAAACAGTAGGTAAATTTTGTTAGTAGGGTGTACAAATTCTCAAAATTATTGCCAAAAGGAGAGCAGTATTAACTTGTCTCACAGATAAACAGGTGTGCTGTATCTATTCCCGCTAATATTGCAGAAAGAGCAAGTAGAAAAACTTCGACAGAGTTTGCAAGATTCTTGGATATAGCCTTAGGCTCAAGTTTTGAATTAGAAACATATTTTAGAATTGTAACAGATTTGTCAATAGTACCGGAAGAGTTGATTCATGATTTGTGCAATAAATTAAACATTATTCAAAAAAGAATGAATGCATTGCGAGAATCAATTTTAAAGACCAAAGACTAAGATCTAAAGATTAATTAGAGATTCAATTTTATGAATAAGAGTTCAAAAATATATATAGCCGGTCATCGTGGAATGGTAGGCAGTGCTATTAAAAGAAAATTAGAAAAAGAAGGATACAATAATATAATCGTTAGAAGTTCTGCTGAGTTGGATTTACGGAATCAACAAGCCGTGAACGATTTTTTTACAACAGAACAACCTGAGTTTGTTTTTCTGGCTGCTGCCAAAGTGGGAGGCATCGTTGCGAACAATACTTACAGAGCAGATTTTATCTACGAAAATTTAATGATCGAATCAAACATCATTCATGCTTCGTATGTTCATCAAGTAAAAAAATTATTGTTTCTCGGCTCATCTTGTATCTATCCGAAATTGGCACCACAACCCTTGAAAGAGGAATATATTTTATCCGGTTATTTAGAGCAAACCAATCAACCTTATGCTATAGCAAAAATTGCCGGCATAGAGTTGTGCGATAGCTACAGGGCTCAATATGGATGTAATTTCATTTCGGCCATGCCAACTAACTTATATGGGCCCAATGATAATTATGATTTGGAAAAATCTCACGTATTACCTGCGCTATTAAGAAAATTCATTACAGCAAAAAGAAATAACATGCCTTCTGTAGAATTGTGGGGAACCGGTTCTCCGCGAAGAGAGTTTTTGCATGTAGACGACTTGGCAGATGCCTGCTTATACCTGATGGGCAACTATAATGAAAAAGGATTGGTGAATATTGGTTGGGGTGAAGATGTAACAATTATGGAACTGGCACAACTGATAAAAAATATTGTTGGATATGATGGACAACTTTTATTCGATACAACCAAACCAGACGGAACCCCGCGGAAACTGATGGATGTAAATAAATTAAAAAATTTAGGTTGGTCTGCAACTATTACCCTTGAGCAGGGGATAAAAATGGTATACGAAGAAGTAAAAAATATGTTGTGGAACTAAGCGGCCCTTTTCATACATATATTTTGAATATAAATTGTTTTAATAGAATCGGCTTATCATTACCTTCGCCGTGTGTTGGTTTTAAGCTCAAACAACAAATCCTATGTCGAAAAAAATACTAATAACAGGGGGCGCCGGTTTTATAGGCTCTCATGTAGTGCGTTTATTCGTTACCAAATATCCGGAGTATACAATTATTAATCTTGATGCATTAACCTATGCAGGAAACCTGGAAAATTTGAAAGATGTGGAAGGGGCGCCAAACTATTTGTTTGAGAAAATAAACCTATTAGACGCCGAAGCATTGAAAAATGTTTTTGATAAACATGATATTACTGATGTTATTCATTTGGCAGCAGAATCTCATGTAGACCGCTCTATTGTTTCTCCTTTAGATTTTGTATATACCAATGTAATAGGAACAGTTAACCTCTTACATGCTGCCAAAACGAAATGGGCAGCAGATTACAGCAAGCATTTATTCTATCATATATCAACAGATGAAGTATATGGTGCTTTGGGAGAAACAGGATTTTTTACCGAAACAACGCCTTATCATCCCAATTCTCCGTATTCTGCAAGTAAAGCCTCGTCTGATCATTTTGTCAGGGCTTATGCAGAAACCTATCACCTGCAAACAGTAGTTTCTAATTGTTCAAACAATTACGGTCCGTATCATTTTCCTGAAAAACTGATTCCGCTTTTCATTAATAATATCATTAACAAAAAACCTTTGCCAGTTTATGGTGATGGACTATATACGAGAGACTGGCTGTTCGTAAAAGACCATGCTGTAGCTATTGATGTTATTTTTCATAATGGTAAAGCAGCAGAAACATATAATATTGGCGGATTTAATGAATGGAGGAATATTGATCTGGTAAAACTGTTATGCAAGCTGATGGATGAAAAACTGGGAAGAGAAAAAGGCGAAAGTGAACAGTTGATTACATATGTAAAAGACAGGCCCGGCCACGACAGAAGGTATGCAATTGATGCCACAAAACTGAACAGGGAACTGGGTTGGAAGCCAAGTGTTACTTTTGAAGAAGGCCTGAGTGAAACAATAGATTGGTATTTGGCAAATACTGAATGGTTGCAGCATGTAACCAGTGGACAGTACCAGCATTATTACAACAAAATGTATACAAACAGGTAAGATTCTATTAATATTCTATGAAAGCACAGGAAACGAAATTAAAAGGTTGTTTTATTATTCATGATACGATCTTTAAAGACGACAGGGGCTATTTTTTTGAAAGTTATAATCAACAAAAATTCCAAAAAGAAACGGGGCTGCAGATCAACTTTGTACAAGACAATCAATCCATGTCTACCAAAGGGGTATTGCGGGGTTTGCATTTTCAAACAGGAGAATTTGCACAATCTAAACTGGTACGAGTGTTTAAGGGCCGAGTGATTGATGTTGCGGTAGATCTTAGAAAAGATTCTCCAACATTTGGACAGTATGAGGCGGTAGAACTGTCGGAAGAAAATCACTTGCAATTTTTTATTCCAAGAGGTTTTGCACATGGCTTTCAGGTGTTGAGTGATGAAGCGATCTTCTTTTATAAATGCGATAATTTTTATAATAAAGCATCTGAAGGCGGTATTATATATAATGATGCATCCATTAACATTCAATGGAACACAACAGTAGAGCCTCTTTTATCGGAAAAAGATATGGCGTTGCCAACATTGCAAACAATTGAACCTACACTTAATTTTAATATATGAAAGGAATTGTTTTGGCCGGAGGAAGCGGTACAAGATTGTACCCCATAACCAAGGGAATCAGTAAACAATTGATGCCGGTTTATGATAAACCAATGATCTATTATCCACTGTCTGTTTTAATGTTGGCGGGCATCAACGAAATATTAATTATTACCACTCCTGAAGATTCTGCACAATTTCAGCGTTTGTTAGGTGATGGCTCTATCATTGGATGTAAGTTTTCCTATGCAGTGCAGGCCGTACCGAATGGACTGGCACAGGCTTTTGTAATTGGCAAAGAATTTATAGGGGATGATAAAGTGTGCTTAATACTGGGCGATAATATTTTTTACGGTTCGGGTTTCAGTAAATTATTGCAATCATTCAACAATGTAAATGGAGCAGCCATTTTTGCCTACGAAGTGCATGATCCTGAAAGATATGGCGTGGTTGAATTTGATGCGCAGTTGAAAGCACTAAGCATTGAAGAAAAACCATCAAAACCTAAATCTAATTACGCAGTTCCGGGTTTGTATTTTTACGATAATGAAGTGGTAAAAATTGCTTCTGAAATTAAACCATCTCCCAGAGGTGAATATGAAATTACCGATGTAAACAAAGTATATCTTGAGAAAGGTAACCTGCATGTAGGCGTGATGAATAGAGGAACGGCCTGGTTAGATACGGGCACTTTCGATTCATATAGCGATGCATGTGAATTTGTAAGGGTTATTGAAAAACGCCAAAGCCAGAAAATAGGCTGTATAGAAGAAGTGGCTTACAGAATGGGTTTTATTGATAAAGCCCAATTACTTGAATTGGCGGAGATCTACAAAAAAAGCGGCTACGGAGAATACTTGAAGAACATCAAAAAATAATTGATTTTTTAAAAACAATTTTTGGACTCGCGTGTTAGACTAGTATGAACGCTTTTACAATTAAGGATATTGAGAACCTCTCCGGAATTAAAGCGCATACCATCCGTATTTGGGAACAGCGTTACTCTTTTTTAAAAGCCCAACGAACTGAAACCAATATCCGCTATTATGACAGCAAACAGCTTGGAGCCATTTTAAACATTGCCCTTCTCAATAAATACGGGTTTAAGATTTCGCGCATTAATAAGATGAGCGAAGAGGAGATCAGGGAAAAAATATTATTGTTAACCCAGGGACAGGCTTACGAAGATAGAATAGTATACGACCTGATCTCTAAAATGACCGATATTGACCTGATAGGATTTGAGCAGGTATTAGACGAGTATATTCTTCAAAAAGGCATAGAAAAAACCATATTACAAATCATCTTCCCATTCTTGGAGCGTATTGGCATACTTTGGCAAACCAACCATATTAACCCTGCACAGGAGCATTTTGTTACAAACATTATCCGGCAAAAATTAATAGTGGGTATCGATAAAGTAAAATCAAATATCGAATCTCATAAATCTGTATTGCTCTTCCTTCCATCCGGCGAACACCATGAACTAGGGTTACTTTTTGTACATTATTTACTAAAAAGCAGGGGTGTTCAGGCGCTTTATATTGGTGCTGATATACCTTTTAAAGATGTAGAAACAGTTGCCAAATTAAAACAGCCCAATTATATTTATACCCATTTAACTTCTGTTTCCAATAGCTTCAATCTTTCTAAATTTATCTCCGTTTTCTGCGAGAAATTACCCGGGTATACAATGGTAGTTTCAGGTTTAATAACGCAATCTTTTAAGGCAAAAACTCCCGAAAACATCTTTCTTAAACAAACTCTTTCAGAGGTAATGGATTTTGTACATACCATTTAGTGCCATAAGTGTTTGTAAATTAATCGATTCTATTTCTGTTTAACATTATTAATATAAAGTTTAAACAAAAATTTGTTTATTCATTTTTATTTTGTTTAATTTTGAGTAGTTAAAACTTAAACAAAATGACCACTTCTGATTTTAATGTCTTATTAGTAAACAATTCGGAGTTTCTAAAACCGTTTGCTATTACGCTAACAAAAGATGTAGAGGAAGCCAAAGATTTGGTGCAGGAAACATTATATCGCTCATTGGCATATAAAGACAAGTACAGTGTGGGCACAAACATAAAAGCATGGCTCTACACAATCATGCGTAATATTTTTATCAATAATTATCGCAGAAGGTCCAAACAGCAAACCATTTTCGATCATAGTCCAAACGAATATCTGCTGAATCAATCGTCACAGGGAGCCATAACAAACAGCGCCATTTCTTCCATTAATATAAAAGAAATACAAGCCGCCATCTTAAAACTGCCGGAGATGTTCAGAAACCCTTTTTTGCTGTACAATGACGGATTTAAATACCATGAAATAGCAGAAATTTTAAAAGAGCCATTAGGCACTATTAAAAGCAGGATTCATTTTGCCCGGAAACTTTTAAAAAATCAAATTGAACGTTCTTAAAATATGTATTCTTTGAAAGGGAAAGTGATCATAATAGGAGCCGGGTTTTCAGGATTAGCCGCCGCCTCATTCATGGCCAAAGCCGGATGGCAGGTTAGTGTTATTGAGAAGCATGCCATGCCCGGCGGAAGGGCAAGGCAATTAAAAGCCAATGACTTTGTGTTTGATATGGGCCCGAGTTGGTACTGGATGCCCGATGTGTTTGAAAGATTTTTTAATTGTTTTGGAAAAAAGGTGAGCGATTATTATCAACTGCAAAGATTAGACCCATCTTACCGTGTTTTCTGGCCCGATGATTTTTCTGATATTCCTGCAAACTACCACCAGTTAAAAAAACTATTCGAATCCATAGAACCGGGCAGTGGCGTGCAATTAGATCTTTTTTTAAAAGAAGCATCCTATAAATACGAGGTTGGAGTTAATAAGCTCGTATTTAAACCCGGGCAATCTGTTGCCGAGTTTTTGGATATTGATTTACTAAAAGGCATATTTCGGTTAGATGTTTTCAGTTCCATGAAAAGCCATGTGGCAAAACACTTTAAACATCCAAAACTGAGGGAACTGATGGAATTTCCGGTACTATTTTTAGGGGCACTGGCAGAAAAAATTCCTGCATTGTACAGTTTAATGAACTATGCCGATATTGTTGGCGGAACCTGGTATCCTTTAGGAGGAATGTATCGTATTGTTGATGGTATGTACAAGCTAGCCCTTGAATTGGGAGTTGAATTTAAGTTTAACGAAGAAGTACGCTCTATACAAATAAACAAACAATCCGTTAAGCAAATCATTACTGTAAACACACTTACAAAAGAAGAAAAATATTATGATACAGATGTATTAATCGGCGGGGCAGATTACCATCACATAGAATCAACATTATTACCGGAAGCCTATCGGTCTTATGATTCAGCATATTGGAACAGTCGGGTAATGGCGCCAAGTTGTTTGCTTTATTATGTTGGGTTAAATAAAAAGTTACAGGGCATAACCCATCACTCGCTTTTCTTCGATACATCATTTCAAATACATGGGCAGGAGATATATACAAGCAAGCAATGGCCTACAGATCCGCTTTTTTATGTAAATGCATGCTCGGTTACCGATCCTTCCTGTGCTCCTGAAGGATGCGAAAATTTATTTTTCCTTATTCCGGTTGCCAGCGGTTTAGAGAATGATACCGAATCCTTGCGGGAATATTATTTTGATAAGATTGTTACCCGTATGGAAAAAAGGATAGGACAAACAATAAAAGAACATATTATTTTCAAAAAAACATTTGCTCACAGCGATTTTATAAGCGAATACCATGCTTTTAAAGGTAATGCTTATGGTTTGGCCAATACATTACAACAAACCAGCATTTTAAAACCGGCCTGTAAAAGTAAAAAAGTAAACAACCTGTTCTATACAGGGCAGCTAACTGTTCCCGGTCCGGGAGTGCCTCCCAGTTTAATAAGTGGTGAAGTAGTGGCAAAAGAAGTATTAAAACAATTCAGAAAATTTTAAATTAATTAAAATAATATGCAATGAGCTCTATTGATCTGTTTCATGAAATAAGCGAAGACTGTAGCAGAAATACGACTGAGAAATACAGTACCAGTTTTTCTTCTGCAATCAATTTATTGCACAAAAATCTCCGGCAACCTATTTATAATATTTATGGTTTCGTTCGGTTTGCCGATGAGATTGTAGATACCCTACATGGGTACGACAAAACTTCCTTGCTGGCCGAATTTAAAAAATCAACATACGAGGCAATAGAAAGGAAAATCAGCCTGAATCCGGTATTAAACAGCTTTCAAAAAACCGTTAACCAGTATGGCATCGACCATTCATTAATTGAAGCCTTTTTATTATCAATGGAGATGGATTTGGAAAAGAAAGCATATGCCGTAACAGAATACCAACAATACATTTATGGCAGTGCAGAAGTGGTAGGGTTAATGTGCTTATATGTTTTTTGTAATGGTGATAAAAGCCTGTATGAACAATTAAAACCTTCTGCAAGAAGCCTTGGAGCCGCTTTCCAGAAAGTTAACTTTTTAAGGGATGTGAAAGCAGATTTCGAGGGAATGAACAGGATATATTTTCCCGGATGCAATTTTAAGAATTTCAGTTGTTCAGATAAATACCTGATAGAGGCAGATATTCAAAAAGATTTCGATGAAGCCTATAAAGGAATTATACGCCTGCCTGTACAAGCCCGTTTTGGCGTGTATGTTGCTTACAGGTATTATCTTTCATTATTCAATAAGATTAAAAAACTCCAGCCGCAAAAGATATTGGAACACCGCATAAGAATACCTGATTATGGCAAATTTTTTATCCTTGCCAAGGCCGGGCTAAAGAATCAGTTAAATTTGCTTTAATGTTTGCATAACTTTATCTTTTTTTAAGCCTCAATTTGTATTCTTTGCGGTAATTTGTTTTTTGATTTTATGAATATGGAAGAGGTTATTTTGGTAGATGAAAAAGATAATGTTGTTGGGTACATGGAAAAAATGGAAGCCCACGAAAAAGCTGTATTGCACAGGGCTTTCAGTGTTTTTATATTTAATAGCAGGGGAGAAATGCTTTTACAGCAAAGGGCTTTAAAGAAATATCACAGTGGCGGCTTATGGACCAACGCCTGCTGCAGCCATCCCAGGAAAGACGAAACAACTTTACGGGGAGCTGAAAGAAGGTTAAAAGAGGAGATGGGCATTGTTACTCCTCTGAAAAAGATTTTTGACTTTATTTATAAAGCTGAATTTGATAATGGATTGTCTGAATATGAATTTGACCATGTATATGTAGGATATTCAGATGAACGGCCGGATATCAATTTAAAAGAAGTGGCTAACTACACATACAGAAGTATGGATTTTATAGACCAGTTTTTAAACGAACATCCGGATTTTTATACAGCATGGTTTTTACTCGCCTTCCCTAAAGTATTAGAGTGGTATCATAAAAGCCACCCGGTTAAATTTTAATGGAATATTCTAAGAGAGTTATCATCATCGGATCAGGAATTGCTGGCCTTGCGGCAGCTATAAGGCTTGCTTCAACAGGTTATGACGTGAGCATTTTTGAAAAAAACAGTTATGTTGGCGGAAAGCTGGCGCATTTTTCCATCAACGATTTTCAGTTCGATGCCGGCCCCAGTTTATTTACACAACCAGAGTATATAGAGGAATTGTTTCTTTTTGCAAACGAACCCATACAGGAATACTTTCAATATAGTGCAAGGCCTGTTTCGTTTAAATATTTCTATGAAGATGGAACTATTGTAAATGCTTATACCAACAGGGAGCAGTTACTCAGCGAGTTTGAAGAAAAGCTGGGGGAAAAAAAGACTGCAGTGAATAAATACCTTGATGAAGCTGCACATATTTACAATAACATCGGAACTTTTTTTCTTGGTAATTCTCTGCATAAACTATCCCGGTTGTTTAAAAAAGATATGCTGAAGGCAATATTTTCTTTTCGGTGGAAATATATTTTTAAAACCATGCATCAGGCCAATAGCACATCGTTCACTAATCCAAAAACAATTCAACTGTTTAACAGGTATGCAACTTATAATGGCAGCAATCCGTACAAAGCACCTGCTATGCTAACCATGATTCCACACCTTGAACTAACACGGGGAACTTATTATCCTAAAGGCGGTATGGTTTCAATTATAAATGCGTTGTATAAGCTTGCTCTTAAGAAGAATGTAAAATTTTATTTTTCTTCCAATGTGCAGCAGATTATTAACGAGAAGAAAAGAGCTACCGGTATTAAAGTGAACGATATGGTTTACAACGCAGATATTATTATCAGTAACTCTGATGTTTATTTTACTTACAAAAACCTGCTGAACAACGATGCTGCTGCCGCGAAACTGTTGCAACAGGAAAGAAGCAGCAGTGCCTTTATTTTTTATTGGGGAATGAATACCACTTTTCCTCAGCTGGATTTACACAATATCTTTTTCAGCAACGATTACGATGCCGAATTCAATTCGCTTTTTCAAACCAAAACAATGTATGCCGATCCTACTGTATACATTAATATTACCTCCAAGTGCGAACCCGGTATACAGGCCCCTAATGGTAAAGAGAATTGGTTTGTAATGGTGAATGCTCCGGCAGATGTGGGCCAGGACTGGAACTCTCTTGCTATAAAGTATAAAAAAAATATTATTGATAAGATTGAACGAATGCTGAATACAAATATCAGCCGGCATATTGAAACAGAAGCTATGCTGCACCCTGCTTTAATTGAAGAGCGAACGGGTTCTTATACCGGCTCATTGTACGGCACTTCTTCTAATTCAAGAATGGCGGCCTTTTTAAGGCATGCCAACTTTAGTAATTCTGTAAAAGGATTGTATTTTGCCGGCGGTAGCGTGCATCCGGGTGGGGGCATACCTCTCTGTATGCAGAGCGCTAAAATTGTAACAGAATTAATTCAGAAAGATTTTAAAAAACAATAGCGTTGAAGGTTAAAACATACATTGCTGTTTCACTCACATTGCTCTTTCATTTATGTGGCTTTATTGGTATTGCTTTTTCTTCTTATAAAAATTGGTTTATCCAGCTTACGCCATTGAATTTATGCCTTGTATTTGTTTTACTGCTCATCAATCAGCAAAAAATAAATTTTTCTTTCATCTTTTTTTTAATAATTGCATTTGCCACAGGGATGGTTACAGAAATAATAGGTGTGCACACTCATTATTTATTTGGCAATTACAATTATGGAAATGTTTTAGGTATAAAACTGGCGCAAGTGCCGTTGCTTATTGGGGTTAACTGGTTTATAATAATATATTGCAACTGTGTTGCCATGAACATGTTGTATGTATGGATGGCTAAAAAACTCTCTCAGAAAGATGTAGCCGTTCCTGCTAAAACCAAACGGCTTTATTTCGTTATAGATGTTGCATTGCTGGCAACTGTGTTCGATTTCATTATTGAGCCGGTAGCTGTTAAACTTGGGTTTTGGTATTGGCACGAGCATAAAATACCGCTCTATAATTATGCTTCATGGTTTTTAATAAGCGCTTTGCTGGCATATGTTTTTAAACGGTTTAATACTATAGCCCGCAACTATTTTGCAATACATTTGTTAATTATTCAGCTATTGTTTTTTCTTGCACTAAGAATTTATTTATGATACTGGTTTATATAATCATTACGCCGGTTGTTTTTTGTTTAATGGAGGGTATTACATGGCTTACGCATAAATATATAATGCATGGTTTTTTGTGGTACCTGCATAAAGACCACCACCAGCCGCAGGGGCATTTTATAGAAAAGAACGATGCCTTTTTCCTGATCTTTGCTATACCCAGTTGGCTTTGCATTATGTTAGGCCTTCAGCACGAAAACCATTATGCTGCTGCTGTTGGCTTTGGTATTGCTTTGTATGGGGCAGCTTATTTTTTAATACATGAAGTGATTATTCACCAAAGATTGAAATGGTTTACCAGAAGCAATAACCGTTATGTAAAAGCCATCCGTTGGGCACATAAAATGCATCATAAACATTTAGAGAAAGAAAGCGGGGAAAGTTTCGGTATGTTGGTTGTTGCTAAAAAGTACCGGGATAAGATAAGGCGCGATGAAACTTTTCAGAAACAACAATACAGCTCGCCATCTTCAAAATAACGCTTTCTCTTTATACTTTTTTTTGAATATACAGTACGATTATATTATTACGGGTTCAGGCTGCGCAGGACTGAGCTTACTATACAGGATATTGAAAGAGCCTGCTTTACAGAATAAGCACATACTTGTTATTGATGCGGTTGAAAAAAATACGAATGATAAAACCTGGTGTTTCTGGGAGAAGACAAACGGATTGTTTGAAGACATTGTTTTGCATCGCTGGCAAGAATTAATTTTCAGGTCGGCAACATTCTCTGATACATTCTCCATAGAACCTTATCAATACAAAATGATCAGGGGAATCGATTTTTACCGGTATGTATTGTCTTTTGCAGAACGTTTTCCCAATGTTCACTGGGTGCATGAAAAAGTGGAATCTGTTTATTCAGATAACAGTAATGCTGTTGTTATAACAGAGCAGCATACTTATACAGGAAAATGGGTATTTAATTCCATACTATTCAACAAGCCAAAAGGCATATACAATTTACTGCAGCATTTTAAAGGATGGTTTATACAAACCGAGGAGGCCATATTCAATCCCCGGCAGGCTATGTTTATGGATTTTTCAGTTAATCAAAAAAATGGAACTGCTTTTATGTATGTTCTGCCTGTAAGCCCTACTAGTGCATTGGTAGAATATACTTTGTTTACCGCCTCTGTTTTAGAGGATGCAGCTTATACGGAAGCATTGCAACACTATATTCAACATACGCTTTCTGTAAACAAATACACCATTGTGCATGAAGAATTTGGCATAATACCCATGACAGATGCGCACTTCCCCTTGCAACAAGGCAATATTATTAATATAGGCACCGCAGGAGGGCAAACAAAAGCGAGTAGCGGGTATACTTTTCAATTCATTCAAAAACAAACGGAACAGATTGTACAACAAATGTTACAGCATACTTTTCGCTTACAGCAATCTTTCTCCGCTAAAAAATTCAAATTATACGATAAAACTTTACTAAATGTATTGAGTAACAATAACATGAACGGAGATGCAGTATTCACCGCTTTATTCAAAAACAATTCTCCACAGGCTATTTTACAGTTTTTAGATAACGAAACTTCTTTGCGCAAAGACCTGAAGATTTTACAATCTGTTCCTACCAAAGTATTTTTACCGGCAGCCATGCAGGTAATATGGTTAAGCTTATGGAAAAAATCATCACATTAACACTTAATCCGGCAATAGATAAAACCACTACTACTGAAAAAATTGAGCCGGAGAAAAAGCTGAAATGCGTTCATCCAACATATGAACCGGGTGGTGGTGGAATTAATGTTTCCAGGGCTTTGCAGCATTTGGGCAAAAGAAGTTGCGCTTTGTATTTTGGAGGCGGGTTTAACGGGCCCTTTTTTAAAAAATTGCTGGAACAGGAACAGGTGGTTGCAGAAGAGATAACGGTAAATACACACATACGAACCAATATTATTGTTTTTGAAAATGCATCGCAACAGCAATATAGATTTGGAATGGAAAGCCAGCCGGTTGCGGAAAGAGACTGGCAACTCTGTTTGCAAATACTGGATGAAAAAGAAGGGTTTGATTTTTTGATTGCCAGCGGCAGCTTACCGCAAGGGGTACCCGCTGATTTTTTTGGCAGAGTGGCTGCGATAGTTAAAAAGAAGAATGCAAAATTAATAGTTGATACTTCGGGCAACGCTTTACAAAAAGCCATAGAAGAAGGAGTGTTTTTAATAAAGCCCAATGTAGCTGAACTGGGCTCGTTATATGGAAAAGAAACACTTACTAAAAATGAAATTAGACTGGCCGTACAATCTGTTATTGCAAAAGGCGGTTGTGAAGTTTTAGTAGTATCGTTAGGAAGCGAGGGAGCAATACTGGCTACAAAAGAAGTATATCATCATATCACTCCGCCAAAAATAAAAGTCATGAGCACAGTGGGTGCAGGCGACAGTATGGTGGCGGGGTTGGTATATGCATTATCGGAGGGAATGTGTTTAAGAGATGTATTGAAATACGGCGTTGCCTGCGGCAGTTCTGCTACCATGCATATGGGTACAGCCCTTTGCCAGCAGGAAGATGTTACTGAATTATTGAAGTATTTGTAATTGCAGCAACGATTTGTTTATTTTGCAGCCCACGGTCTCGTAGTACAATGGATAGTATGAGAGTTTCCGAAGCTCCAGATCCAGGTTCGATTCCTGGCGAGACCACTACCATAAAAAGATCCGGCAAGAACTTGCCGGATCTTTTTATAGATTGTTTATTATACGCATTATTATAATAAATGTGGTTTGGCCTCTGCAAGGCCTGCATTGGTTACCTGTACATATTCAGGCCTGAATGTTTTTAAATGATCTGCCCCGCCATAAGACAATGCAGAACGTACACCATCTAATAATCCTTCTACCACGAACTTTACACCACCCTTAAAAGGTATTACTGTACTTTCTCCTTCTACGTTTCTTTCTTCCTGCCCGTGTGCCATCTTCGTTTCTAAACTGGCTGCACCCCTGTAGCGCTTAAAGAGGCCGGTACTTTTTTCAATCATTTTTCCGGGTGCTTCCCTGGTTCCTGCTATTAATGATCCCAACATTACACAAGATGCGCCCAATGCCAGTGCTTTTGCAATATCTCCACTTGTTCTTATACCACCATCGGCCATTACAGGAATATTGGTAACAGACATAATGTTTTCAAGACAGCTAACATTAGGAACCCCAAAACCTGTTTTTAACCTTGTTGTACAAAGAGAACCTCCTCCAACACCCACACGTAAACCATCGGCACCCCATGCTTCCAGATCTTTGGCTGCTGCGGCACTGGCAATATTGCCTGCTATAATGTTAACCAGTGCAGGCAGTTCGTTTTTCAATATTTCAATTGCTTTTTTTACATTGTCGTGATGCCCATGAGCAACATCGATTAAAATAATGTTGGCGCCTGCTTTTACCAGTTCGCTGGCCCTCTCTAAAAAATCTCCATTGGCCCCTACTGCTGCCATAACCGGAACCTTTTTATATGTTGCTGTAAAAAAAACACTGCTAAAATCCCAGGAAGACTGAATAACCGGAACTTGTTTAACC
Source organism: Sphingobacteriia bacterium (assembly GCA_017304675.1). Classification (GTDB taxonomy): domain Bacteria; phylum Bacteroidota; class Bacteroidia; order Chitinophagales; family Chitinophagaceae; genus CW01. The sequence continues at coordinate 248,859 of JAFKLS010000017.1, read as the reverse complement.
ACTTCAGCTACCTGTTTAGCCTGTTGTTCAATACTCATAAAACGATGGATGCAGCCCACACCGCCCAATTGGGCCATAGCAATGGCCATTTCACTTTCACAAACTGTATCCATGCACGATGCTACAAGCGGTATTTGTAAGCCATAATTTTTGGTTACAAGGGTTGAAAGATTGATATCTTTTCTTGATACTACTTTGGAGAAAGAAGGAACAAGCTGTATATCATCGTACGTTAAAGCAAGTTTACTCATATAATTAGTTTGATATGTAGGGTAAATGTATTCCACTTTTGTGTTGATACAAAAGTGGGGCAAGAAATATGCATCCTTTTTTTTGCAGAGAAAACCGAATAGCGGAATTACTGTTGTACAGGTTTAAGTAATATTCCCGTTCAACCGCGGCAGGTTAGAAAATAGTCAGCATTCTTGTAACCTGCTTTGTCTTTTTTAAAAAGCAACAAAACAAAGAGTAACCAATTACTTACCAAAAGCGGCAATATTGCTGCTGAATATTTTTACACCAATGGCAATGAGGATTACGCCGAAAAATTTCCTCACGGCAAGTAAGCCTGCTTTACCCAAAGCATGTTCTATCCACTTCAAAGATTTTAAAACGATGTAGATAACGATTAAGTTAATGAGTATACCTGCCAAAATAATCACTTCATCAAAATTTGCCTTTAAAGACATTACGGTAGTAAGTGTTCCCGAGCCGGCAATTACCGGGAAAGCAATGGGGACTACGGTTCCGGACGGGCCATCTTTATCGCTCTTAAAAATTTCGTGACCCAATACCATTTCCAGCCCCAGCAGAAAGATTACTACTGAGCCTCCAACAGCGAAAGAACGTATATCTAAACCCAATATTTTTAAAAAACTCCGGCCAAAGAAAAGAAATAAGATCATCAATGCCCCTGATACGAGAGTGGCCTGCATGCTTTTTATCTCGCCCATTTTTTCTTTCAGCGAAATTAAAAGGGGTATAGAGCCAACTATATCTATCACGGCAAACAGCGTAAATGTTACCGTAAGTAATTCGTTAACATCAAAGGGCATGATACAAGGGTTTTAACAAAAATAAAAAACATCCCCTACAACGGAGGATGTTTTTCACACAGAAGTATAAAATTTATTTATTAAATATTGAAGTTGATCCGTTTTAAGGCTGCATATTCTTTTTGTAAAGCTGCCAGGCAATTCAGGCACAAACAATCTGAAAATTTGTCTTCAATATAAATACGCTCCTCATTAGTCAATTGTATCTGGCTACACTGGCATTCTGTTATGCTGCCTGCCTTACATTCGAAGGAGGCATAACACCTGCAGCAGTTTTTTAGTTCATGTTTATGCATGTAGAGAATGATGCGTTATTAATATTACAGCTTAACTGTAACACCTATATTGAACAGGAAAGGAATGGAATTGTATCCTCTTATGTCGAAAAACTTTTTGTTGGTAATATTCTGGCCATCAGCAAAAAATTTCAGAACACTGTTAACTGCATATTCTGCATATGCGCTAACAATACAATATCCATCAAGCGGCACATCTGCTTTTTTATAACCGCCAATATCATACCTGCTGCTTACATATTTTCCGGTGGCGGAAACATATAAGGCTTTGGTGGCTTGCCAGTCAATAGTCAGGTTAACATTATGTTTGGGCCTTCTTAACAAATAGTTGTAAGTAACTGTGTCTTTATTGGTAATTCTATTCTGTGTTGTTTCGTTGCCGGAAAGGAAGGTATAATTTGCGGTAATAGATAACCTTTCAACAGGTTTAACCATTATTTCCGCTTCCAGGCCATTCACCTGCTGTTTGATGTAGTTATAATATCTGGAACTGATATAATTATAATCAATACCGTTATTCACGTTACGGTTAAAGTAAACAACCCTGGTGGTTACATGGGTGTTTTTAAATTGCACACCGGTTTGAAAGTTTACTGCGGTTTCCGGATTCAGGTTACTGTTACCACTGAAGCGATCGTATAATTGGTACAAACTGGGTATTTTAAATCCTGTTGCTACACTTGCAAAAACCTGCCAGTATGAATTGATATTGTATGAAGGGTTAATGGTATACGTATAATTAGCACCATATTGGGAATGATTATTTGCCCTTCCTCCTACTTCTATATTAAACCGATTGGCATTGTATATAAGCGAAGCATATAATGAAGTTTGCTGACTGCTGGTATCGTTGAAGGTGCTATTGTATGGGCCAAAAGAACTAAGAGATTTATAGGTATTGTTGAACGATCCGTACCGATAATCTACACCAGACAAGAGCGTTAATGTTTTATTCAGTTTTATGCTGGCATATAATTCTGCGTATTGCCCAATACTATTGTATTCGTTTAAAGAATAAGCAGCAGCTCCGGGAACAGAATAATTATCATCATATTTCCTGTTTTGTTTTGAATACCGGTATGTTCCGTTTACGGTAATGCCTTCTTTTTTAAACTGAAATCCGGTGCCGTTCAAAAACATCTGGTTGTAAACATCATCATTCTGTTTATCGGCAAACGGGCCTGCATCTAAGCCTGCTTTGTATTTGCTGTATAAGCTAAAAGCTTTTACGGAGAGCGTTTTGGTTAATTGATAATTGGCCTGTACATTGGCTACGTCTCCTATATATTCATCATTATCAAAATTCTTGGTTCCTGTGCTATCGTAAGCTGCAGAAAAACCTTTAGAAGCCAGCCTAGCATAACGGGCCGTATAGCTGAGGTTTTTTTCCTTTCCATAAACCTGCACATTGCCCCTGAAAGTGCCATAATTACCAGTACTGAGTGTTGCTTTAGCATTTATAGGTTTAGTAACATCTTTTTTTACGGTAATAATGTTAATAACCCCTCCGATAGCATCACTACCGTAGAGTGTAGATTCTGCTCCTCTGCAAACTTCAATCCTTTCCATTCCATTTAATGAAAACAGGTTAAGGTCTCCCTCATTGTTAATCATACTGGGATCGCTAACAGGTATACCGTCTAACAAAATTAATGCCCTACCGCTGTTGGTGCCACGTATGTATAGTGATTGAACGCTGCCCAGGTTATTGAGGGCGCCATTAATGGTAATACCTGCCTGCTCGTTTAATAATTGGGCTACTGTTTTAAAGCTGCTCTTTTCAATTTGATCTTTGTTGATAACGGTAATTACTTTTCCGGTAGTGCTTTGTTTTTGTTCTATTTTATTGGCAGTAACAATTACAGGATCTAAAACCCTGGTTTTAGTTGTGTCTTTTTGTGCCAATAAACCTTGTGCCGATAGAAGTGCGGCGATGATTGCAAATGTTTTGCTCATTGTTGTTAGTTTAAAAGATGTTGAACAATGAGCTTTCAGGAAAATTAAAAAACGGAGAAATATAAATTGCCCCTGCAGAAGGCTTTCTACATTCCATGCTTTTCACCCGAAAGCCGTGAATGATCCGATTACTCGGAACTGCATCTGGCAGGTCTTCTGGCTTGTGCTCTGATAATACCTTCCCGTTCTTCAACAGTGGCGCTTATTATCATTTGTGAATGGTGAATAGTGAATGAGATTTTTTCATTGACTATTCACAACTCACTGCACTTACAGCTACGGGGATAGCTCACGATTTTAACGTGATTCCCTTTTAATCCCGACACTTCGGGAACCAAACACACTGCAAATCTATACAATAGAATTGTTTCGTGAAATGAACTTGTTCACGTTATTGGGGAAAATTAATTTGGAAATGAAAAGTGGAAAATAGAAGCAGCAAAACAAAGTATTAATAATAACATTTCAATCATTCACACATTCGGTACACTTTAGGCTCATTAAAAGATAATGATAGGGAGTGAATAGTGATCTCCACTTTACTAAGTTTTACGCCGTCTCTGGCCAACATTTTTTTCAATGATAAAACTATTAGTTGCTGTATTTGGCAAACAATACACTACTTCATTTCTCTTCTCTTCTCTCTCATTTTCTTTACGCCGTATCCTACTCCTCCTGCAATTAATAAACTTAAACCTCCATCTACAGGCGCACTCGCATCAGGATCGTTGCCAGGATCGGTGACTTGAGCATGTGATAACGATGGTATTAGTAAGATTATTATTATTATCAACGTTTGTATATTCAATATCTTTTTCATAATTATTAATTGGGGTTGTTACTGCTGTAGTTCTTTCCTTAGTGCTCGTTTTTTCTTAATAAATCTCTTTTTATTGTTTTACAATTTTTGAGATTGCTCTGTTTCCTTTACTATCTATTACCTGTAATAACAACATTCCACTTTCTGACTGACCGATATTGATATACTGTATTCCATTCATTGCAGATACTGTTCCTAATCTTTGCCCATTCATGTTGATGATATTCACACTTGCTGCTCCCTCTGCTCCTGATATATTTATTGCTACCTGATTACTGTTGGTAATATTACCCAATACACTCAACTGCAATTTTCCTGTTGCCGTATTATCTGTTGCTGTTGCTTTGTTTTTACTGCTGAATAGTAATTCAAATCTTCCTTCACCCTGGCTATTTATATCACTTGTTACCGAGAAATTGTAACCTTGGTTTATTGTTAACTCTGTTTTAGTGCTGGTATATTTATCATGAATAAATACTGTTATTCCTTCCGGTAAATTGTTACTCTTTAATATAAATGCATAATCTCCCGCTGCAGCACTTACACCCATCGGTATAGTACTCAAAGCATTTCTTGCATCTATTGCCATATTAGTTTTATCTGGTGCTATCGTGTACATATTCGTAACATCATTATAAAGCTTCTTAAGGTCGGTTTTATCTGTACCGTTTACTGTTGCGTTGGCATCCAATCTTACAAATAATTTATCTGCATAGTCTCCGTTTGCATGATTTAATTGTAATTCCATTTGTGTCATTATTGTCTCTATTCCTGATAAACTAGTTTGTACGGTACCTCCTGTATTAATATCACTTGTTGTAATATTAAATGAATTCGTACTTCCGGGCAGATATGCTATAACTCCAAGCACCGGTATTGTGTTACTTGTATTACTGTTTGAGCCTGATGCCACCCATGCTCCTGCTTTGGCTCTTTGTGTACTTTGGCTACCCCCCTGTGTTATCTGATAAGTATAATAGGGCGAAGAACTGCCTCCGGTTAATGCTTGTGTATTTAAAGGGGCTGCATACGGATTACCCACTATTAAATAATTACTTGTATTCGCTGGTGTTACGCTTACACTGCTGCCATTTAATGTGCCGCTAACATTATATGTAAAAGCACTTGGGCCTGCTGAATAACTTAGGCCTGAAATTAAATCTGATGATGCACCTCTTATAAAACAAGCATATGGTTGGTTGGGTGCAATACTTACATTGCTGTATCCGCTGCCAGCCGACAACCAGGCATTTGAACCCTGATCCCATGTTTTAACATCATTGGAAGTAGTCAGCGTAGTATTTATGCCGCTGCTGCTTAAATTACTTTGCGTTGTACTGAAAGGATTAGAAAATACTCTGTAACCTCTCTGCCCAACTACCGTTTTTTGTACGGTAACGGTACCTGTTACATTACTGCTGTTTCCTAACAATGCCCCGCCGGAATTTACTGTTATATCACTGGCCGCTTGCAATGTTCCGGTACCGCTTAAAGTTAAAATTGAACCATTTTGTATGGTTATAGTATTGGCTACGGCACTAACGCCTGTGCCAATGGTAGGTTGATTGGTTGTATTTGGTATGATTACATTATCTGAGCTAGAAGGAACAGTACCTAATCCCCAATTAGAAGCGGTATTCCAATCTGTACTTGTATTTCCATTCCATATATTGGAAGTTATATTTAATGAATAATAATTTGCTTGATTTGATTCTATCGCTTTTCGGTTGTTTGCGGATAATGAAGAGGAAAAGGCAATTAATTCTGATGTATTTCCATAAAAATAACTACCCCATGCAACAGAACGTCCAATAGAAACGGGTTGTGTATTATGACTTTCTAAAGGGGAATTGTCGGAACCGATACTAGTATTTGAAGTTGTTGGGGTGTTACCATTAATGTACATAGAAAATTGTGAAGAAGAGATTGCATTACCACTACTGGAAGTCCAAACATTGGAAGAAATAAATAGATTATCATCATTGTATGATTTTGTGGTAGAAACTCCAATGAGTGTGGATTTTGAATCATCGGCAAACAGGTTGTTGGAGCCGAGACATAAAGTAATGCTGTTTTGGTATGAAGGCGGATTACCATTTTGTGTAGGTCTGCTGCACCAAATAGGCAAATTTCCATTAGCTGAAGGAGAAATAGATGCAACTGTATTTATAGAAAAGCTGGTAATAGAAGTTGGAATATAATTGAGTTGAAAATAATTGTTCGACCCGTTAAAACTTATTGTTGGTTGATTATTTTTTAAAATAAAATTACCCGATTGAATGATGGTGGGCTGATTGGCAGTAGTTGGTTGTGCAGCATTACGATTGTTTCCACTTTGATCGTACCAGATACATACTGTTGCAGTTGTTGATGCTGATATGATACTCGATAAAGCATTAGCTGTGCTTCCTGTTGCCGAAGCATTGTATGTGCTATACGATGCGGAAATTGCGGAATTCAGAGTTAAGTATCCATTATTATCAGGATACACATCGTAATATGCAGGACTGATATTAATTCGGATTAAAGGCCCGGAATAATTACTACTTAGTTTCCTTAAACCAAAAGCCACTGCAGATGGTGTAGATGATGATAATCCTAAATTGTCGAGTGTATTTTGAGCATCTGCTTTTATGAGAAAAAAAGCAGAGAGGAAAAAGCACAAAAATCTTCTAAAAAAAATCATAGGTTTTTCAATTTGATACTAATTGGTAAAAATAAAAGATAGAAACATATTTTCAAAAAATATTATAGCTAAGTGCTTTTCCCTGTTAGTATATAAAAACTTATTTACAGGCCATTCACTTTTAATTACCTGTTAATGGTATAATCAAGCGTTTTGCGTTTAAGAAAAGAAAAATTCCTGTTCTCGCAGTTGGTAACTTTTAATGAGGAATTGAAAAGGGAAAGTTTAAAATGAGCGTAACCAAAGGAAGTATTAATAATAGCTTTCACACATTCGTTGCAGGGAAACAAAGCCGTATAAATTCTGCATCCGTGCAGACTAATTCTAATATTGTTTAAAATGCCATTTAGTTCTGCGTTGCATACATATGGATATTTTGTTTTCAAATGTTCCCCACCATAGAAAATCATTATCGTGGCAACCAATCGGCAAGCCGTTGTAGCCTGCATCCATATTTTCTATTGTGTGTTTACAACACATGCGCCAACCTGTGTGCCTGTGTCTTTACTTCTCTTGGCAGAGAGCAAAGCAACAACACAAATATTCATCCAAACTGGTATGATCGGTAGGTTTCGCTTGGTGGAGAATTTATCTCAAAATAAATGCTTATTGCATAGCGGAAAGATAAATTTTATACATTTAGCTCTCACATACACATATGCAATCAAAACAAAAACTCAATCTATTTTCTTTCACCATGATTGTGGTGGGGCTTGTAATAGGAATGGGCATTTTCAGAACTGCGGCTACTTCTGCAAAAGATGCTATTTCCCCATCGGTTTATTTTAGCGCATGGATTATTGGAGGTATTGTGGCTTTATGTGGAGCATTAACCTATGCAGAAATAGGGAGCCGCTATCCTGTAACCGGGGGGTATTACAAAGTGTTTGCCAAAGCATACCACCCGAGTATTGCCTTTGCCATCAATTGTTTAATATTGGTAAGTAACGCTGCAAGCCTTAGTGGCGTTGCGTTGGTGGGAAGTGGTTATTTATTAAAAATTTTCCCGGGGGAGTGGAACGATACACATAAAGCACTACTAAGTTGTGCCGCTATTGTGGTTTTTTATGTGATTAATTTAATGGGATTGAAAATGAGTTCGCTGGCCCAGAATATTTTAATGATCATTAAAATTACCATGATATTGGTACTGATTGCGGCATTGTTTTTTCCTGATAAATATGCTCACGAAACAACTGCACAAATGGTTGATCATGCAAGCTCATCCATGGATTGGATTAAAAGTTTGGGCATTAGTTTGGTAGCGGTTTCTTTTACTTACGGAGGCTACCAGCAAACCATTAATTTCGGCAACGAGGTAAATAAGCCTGCCTCAAACATTCCACGAGGCATCTTTTTAGGCATTGCCATTATTATTGCATTATACTTATTAGTAAACCTGAGCTATTATAACCTGGTAGGCTTCAATCAAATGAAAAATGAAAAAGAGATAGCTTATGTGGTGATTGATAAGCTTTTTGGACAAACAGGAGCCACCATTTTTTCTGCGTTCCTGTTCTTAGGTGTATTGGCTTATGTGAACGGGCTACTAATGAGCAATCCAAGAGTAATGTTTGCCATGGGAGAAGACGGAAGTTTACCAAAGGCATTTGCCAACGAGAACAAGAGAACAGGAGTACTTACCTTCTCTTTAACCGTATTTGCCATTCTTTGCATTATCATCCTTTTCTTTTCACAACAGTTTGAGAGGATATTAACTTTCTCAATTTTTCTCGACTGTTTTGGAATGATTCTGAGCAGCGCCACCATTTTTTGGTTCAGGAAAAAAACAAAACATTTAGATGATAGCGGTATTTATAAAGTAAAACTATTTCCACTGGCCCCACTGGTATTTATTGCTGCGTATATTTTTGTAGGCATTAGCATTAGCCTGGATTACGAAAAAAACAATTATGCGGCACTAATCGGTGTCTCCGTATTAAGCGTGTTTATAGTCCTTTACTTTTTATTACACAGAAAAGCAAAGGCAAAAAATAAAACCTAAAACCCTTTTAATACTGCTGTATAACAGGATATTGCTGGTAAGAATACGGCCGGGTTATGGTTTACATCAGCCCGCTTAACCGTTTATCTATTTTTTTAATAACATCCCATCTTTCCATTATTTTTGTTAGGTATGAAAAAAAGTATCACCATTTTTGCATGTCTGGTTTCTTTTCATGCATTTACTCAAACAACTGATAAATGGGATTTGCGCCGATGCGTTGATTATGCCACCAAAAACAATATTTCCGTAAAGCAGGCCGCTGTACAGGCAAAACTATCGGCCTTACAGGTAAAGCAGGCACAATACAACTTGTTCCCAACTGCCAACTTCTCCTCTAATCTGGGTGGGCAGTTCGGTAGGTCTATAGATCCCACAACCAACCAGTTTACCACCACCCAATTATTATCGCAGAGTTATACCTTACAGGGTAATATGACTATTTATAACTGGGGGAGATTAAGATATACACTCAGTTCACAAAAAAATAATCTTAGTGGTGCACTGCTGGATATAGAAAAAACGGTAAATGATATTTCTCTGAATATTGCCAATGCGTATTTATTGTCTTTGTCCTCGAAAGAACAGATTAGGGTGGCAGAAATACAGGTTGAACAAACACAGCAACAATTAGAGATCACCAAAAAACAATATGCGGCAGGAAGTGTGCCCGAATTGAATGTATTGCAGCTGGAGGCCAAACTGAGTTCCGACAGCAGTAATCTCATTACCGCAAAATCAAGCTACGATGTAAATATTCTTTCTTTAAAGGCGTTGCTGAATATAGATGAAGCCGAAACTTTTTTACTGGACTCTCCTGATATAGAAAAAATACCCGTAGAAAGTTTTGCAGACCTGCAGCCGGATGTAGTATACCAGCTTGCTTTAAAGGGGCAGCCACAACAAAAATCTTTTGCATACAAAATTAAAGGGGCGGAAGAATCTGTTAAAGCAAATAAAGCTGCCTTATACCCAAGCTTCGGAGTGGGGTATAGTTTATCTACCAACTTCGCTAACTTTTTAAAATCGGTAGATCCTTCTTCTTTTGCCATATCGGGTGCTTCCCCTACAGGTAATTACGTTACAGTTAGCGGTACCAATTATTTGGTATACCAACCGAACTATACATATTCGTATGTTGGGAAAAGTTTTGGAGACTGGTGGAAAGGATACGGCAGCCAGTTATCAGATAACTTCACACAAAGAATTGGCATAGGTGTTAGCATACCCATTTTTTCTAACGGACAAAACAGGGTGCAATATGAAAGCTCCAAATTAAACCTCGCCAACTTGAAGCTGCAAAGCGAGCAGGCAGATTACACTTTAAAACAAAATATTTATACCGCTTATGCCAATGCAATAGCTTCGTATCAAAAATATATTGCAGGTAAGAAAAATGTAGAAAGCACCCAAAAGGCATACGATTTTGCAGCAAAACGTTACGAGATAGGGCTGTTGGGGATTCTTGACCTGATAACAAACCAAAACAATTTAACTACTGCAAAACTGAACCTCATAGTAAACCAATACGATTATGTATTTAAAATGAAATTACTTGAGTTCTATAAAGGGCAAGGTTTAAAATTATAAATATTAATTTCTCGAAATCAATTGTTATGAATAAAACACTTCTTTGGATAATCATTGGCGTGGTGGTGTTAATAGGGGGCCTGATGGGATTAAAAGCTGCCGGCATCATCGGTAAAGATGAGGGTACAAAAGTTACCACTGAAAAAGTTACCAAGAAAACAATTATAGAAACAGTTAATGCCAGCGGAAAAGTATATCCCGAAGTAGAGGTAAAAATATCTCCTGATATTAGCGGCGAAATTGTAGAACTGAATGTAAATGAAGGAGACAGTGTTCAGAAAGGGAAAGTACTGGCCCGGATTTATGCAGATATTTACCAGTCTCAGAGAGACCAGGTATCTGCCGGTGTAGATCAGGCAAGAGCACAGGTATCTAATACGGAAGCCAATATAAAAGGGCTAAAAGCAACATTAGATCAGGCTCAAAGCAATTACAACCGCCAAAAGAAATTATTGGAAGATAAAGTAATCTCCCGGGCCGAGTTTGAAACGGCAGAACAGTCTTTGCGTACGGCAGAGGCAAATTACAATGCAGCCCAGCAAAATATTAAAGCAGGAGTAGCCAATATTAAAAATACACAGGCGCAATTGGTAAGGGCAGATAAAGATTTATCCCGCACGGTAATTACTTCGCCTATGAACGGTATTGTTAGCTTATTAAGCGTTAAAAAAGGGGAACGTGTTGCTGGTAACAGTTTTAATGTTGGTACTGAAATGATGCGTATTGCAGATATGGGAAGTATTGTAGCACAGGTAGATGTTGGCGAGAATGATATACCAAAAGTAAAAATTGGCGATACGGCACTTATTGAAATAGACGCTTACAACGATCGTAAATTTAAAGGTGTGGTATACAAAGTGGCCAATCCGGTTACCAATTCTACCTCCTCAGCTACCACTTCATCTACAGATGTAACCAATTATAAAGTACATATCAGGCTCCTAGTATCCAGTTATATTGATTTGGTTGGCAAAGGCCGTTTTCCTTTCCGCCCGGGAATGAGCTGTAGTGCAGACATACAAACAAGAACAGAAAAAAATGTATTGAGTGTGGCACTGAATGCAGTTACAACGAGAGACCCCGATAAGAAAACAGATAAAAAGAAAGACGATAAACCTGCACCTGCAAGTAACGATCCTGAAGAAGTGGTATTCGTTTTGCAGAAAAACGGAACCGTTAAAAAATTTAAAGTAAAAACCGGCATACAAGATTTAAATTATATACAAATTGTAGAAGGGCTAAACGAAGGAGACGATGTAGTGGTAGCACCTTATGCTATTGTAAGCAAATCGCTTAAAGATGGCGATAAGGTTTCGGTTACCCAGAAAGACAAATTATATGACGATAAGAAGAAATAAAACATTTTAAAGGGAAGCACTGCTTCCCTTTTTTATTACTGTTGCCTGCGGTAACAGGTTAAAATATCTGGCAGAAAACCTGTATGAACAAATCATCAATTTTTCGTTTCGTATGTTTGCGGTGTTTATCAACACATTGTTATGCAGTTTGGAATTATCGGAAGTGGAAGTTGGGCTACGGCGCTTGCTAAAATTTTAACCGACAACGGCAATACTATTTATTGGTGGGTTAGAAATACAGCCAATATAAAAACCATTCAACAAAGAAGGCACAACCCACATTACCTGAGTGGGGCTTATTTCAATACAAAACAACTGGTTTTGGAGAACGATATTGCCAAAGTGGTAGAAGCCAGTGATGTTGTGGTAATGGCAGTGCCATCTGCCTATGCAGAAGAAGTGCTGAAGCAATTGGATAGAGAGGCCTTACAGGGAAAAAAAATCATGAGTGCCATTAAAGGCATTCTCCCGTCACATAATCAATTGCTGAACGATTTTATATTGGAGTATTTTGATGTTCCTCTTGCAAACTACTTTACCATTCTGGGTCCTTGCCATGCAGAAGAGGTGGCGGCAGAAAAATTATCTTACCTTACTTTTTCCGGTACAAACGAAGCCAAAGCGGCAAGCCTGGCTTCTTTTTTTAAAACAGAATATATAAACACCGTTACCAATCACGATGTAATGGGAGTTCAGTATGCAGCTATCCTTAAAAACATTTATGCTTTAGGCGCCGGTATTGCTCACGGGCTGGAATATGGCGATAATTTTTTAAGTGTATATATTGCCAATGCTTCTAATGAAATGGAGGTTTTTTTAAAAAACCTGGTTTGGAGTAAAGAGCCTGAAGAGGAGCAAAAAACTATTAACTATAACGCATCTGTTTACCTGGGCGACTTACTGGTTACCTGCTATTCTTTATACAGCCGTAACAGAACTTTCGGTAATATGATTGGTAAAGGCTACAGCGTTAAAGCCGCACAACTGGAACTGAATATGGTGGCTGAAGGGTATAATGCAAGCAAATGTATTCACAAAACAAATGAAACGGTTAAGGCCGCCATACCCATTGCAGATACCGTTTACCAGATTTTATGGGAAAACCTGCCGGCGGAAGAAGGTTTTAAAAGAATAGAAGGATTGTTATTTTAATAGTGAGGTATTATTGAAAAAGATCTGCGGCAATGCCGTCAGCAAAAAACTTTCCCTTGTCGCTTAGATACATACCATTTTTGTGAATGATTACGTGGTTTGTATTTGCCCATTTTTGTGCTGCTGAGAATATTTTTTGCTTTGTTTCATAAGCTATATTCATCCATCGGGCATCATTAAAATCAATACCCTCTATTGTTCTTAGCTGAATCATAATGGCTTCATTGAGTTGCTGAACAGGAGTTAATACTTCTTCTTCAAAAGTAATATCGTTTTGTTCAATGCAACGTATGTACAATGCATTGTTGGCTATATTCCATCTTCTAGATGTTCCGTTAAACGAATGTGCAGAAGGCCCCAGGCCCAGGTAGGAAACACCTTTCCAGTAACTGCTGTTATGTTTGCTCCGGAAACCCTTTTTAGCAAAATTGGAAATTTCATAATGTTCATAACAATTCTTTCTGGCCCAGGAACACAGTATATCAAAATGCCTGCTTTGTTTTTCAGCATCAATATTTTCTTTTTTGTGTTGATCAATCATTTTATGTAAGGCAGTATTGGGTTCAACCGTTAATGCATAGCAACTGATATGCGGAATATTGAATGAAGATGCTGTATGCAGGTTGTATAACCAGTCTTCATCTGTTAATAGAGGCGAACCATATATCAGGTCGATAGTGATATTATTAAAAAAATGTGTTGCCAATTCCAAAGCCTTCAGGGCTGAATGAGTATTGTGCAGCCTGTTCATCCACAACAAATCTGCATCCTGAAAAGATTGTATCCCTATACTTAAACGATTAATACCCATCTGTTGCCAATGGGTAAGATTGGCTACATTAATATCATCAGGGTTGGCTTCCAGCGTTATTTCGGCATCCGGGGTTATTGTATAATTCTGGTGCAGGCTGTGCAGCAATAATTGCAGCTCTTCCATCTTTAATATGCTTGGAGTGCCTCCACCAAAATAAATGGTAGATACAGGGTCGGTTAAATAATCTTTCTGTACAACAGCCTCCCTGCAAATAGCTTTAACCATAGGGGTTTTGCTATTTATTGTTGTTGAAAAATGAAAATTACAATAATGGCAGGCTTTCCTGCAAAAGGGAATATGTAAATAAATGCCGCTCATAATAAGGATAGGCAAAACTACGCAAGCAATTTTATAAGAGTTGAATTAGGAAGACCCAGAAGAATTATTTTTGTTGCAATCATGCGGTGTACACTTTTTTTATTTTTCATACTTTCTTTTTGTGGTTTTTATTCAAATGCCCAAATAGATTCAATTTTTAAAAAAGATACCACGCCCAAAAGAGTGGCATTTAAAAAGCCGGATATACGCAAAGCAGATTCTGTAAAACTGCAGCCGGCACCGGATACTTTAAAGAATGCTATAACCGATTCTGTTAAGTTGTACGATTCTTTACAGGCTGCAGTGGCAGACTCATTAAAAAAAGATTCTATCAATAAGGCACAGAGTGTTTTATTTGAAGGGCGAAAGAAAGACACATCTACCTATGCTGCTTACCTTAATCACCCCTTCTTACCTTTTGGTAAGCCTGTTCTCTATATGCTGATGCAGGAAAAAATACCGGATAACAAAGATGCATTGTTTTACCTGCTTTGTGGCATTGTGTTTCTGGTAGCGCTATTTAGGGTATTGTTCCCCAAATATTTCAATAATACATTTACGCTCTTCTTTCAAACATCTTTCAGGCAAAGGCATACGAAAGACCAGATGATGCAGTATAACCTTGCTTCTTTGTTAATGAACGTTTTGTTCCTGGTTTCCGGCAGTGTATACATACACCAGTTGGCCTGGCAGTTAAAACTGGTACAGGTAAATTTCTGGCCCTTGTTATTATATAGTTTCATACTGCTTACAGCCGTATACCTGGGCAAATACCTTTTCTTAAGTTTTATAGGTTGGGTATTTAATGCCAAAAACGTGGTTCGCTCATATATCTTCATCGTGTTTACGGTTAATAAAATTTTAGGTATCGTTTTGGTGCCGTTTATTTTATTAATGGCATTTGCATCGGGTAGCTTCTTGCAGTCTATTGTAACAGCCTCTCTTTTGGTAACAGCCATTTTGTTCATTTACAGGTATGCCGTTAGTTTAGGAACTGTTCGGAGAGATGTGAAGGTGAGCGCCTTTCATTTTTTCCTTTACCTTTGCAGTGTTGAAGTGCTGCCGATACTCATTTTGTACAAGGTACTCTTCAATATTGTGGCAAATAATAATTAACCAGATAAATTCCAGTACAAAAGCATGGTAAAAAAAGAAACCAAAAATTCCCAAACTGTGGGGGCAGTAAAAAGAATTTTGATTTCACAGCCAAAACCCGAAAGCGAAAAATCTCCTTATTTTGAATTGCAGCGTAAATATGATGTAGAATTGGTATTTCATCCTTTCATAAAATTAGAAGGAATTAGTGCCAAGGAGTTTCGCAAACAAAAGATCGATATTGCTACCTACACTGCTGTTATTTTCACCAGCAGAAATGCCATTGATCATTTCTTCAGAATGTGCGAAGAAATGAAAGTAGCTATTGGGCAGGATACTAAATATTTCTGCATTACAGAAGCCGTGGCACTTTATCTTCAAAAATTTATTCTATACAGGAAACGCAAGGTATTTTATGGTGCAGACGGTACCAATAAAAGCATGTTTGATGTTATTAATAAACATAAAGAAAATGAACGTTTTCTCTATGTGTGCAGCGAAAATCAGCAAGATAACGAGATTGTAAACTGGCTGAAAAATAATAAGTGCGAACACCAATTGGCATTTATGTACAGAAGCATCAGTAACGATATTAAAGAAGTGATGGCTGTTTATAAGTTTGATATCATTTGTTTTTTTACACCAAGCGGTATAAAGAGTTTGTTCGATAACTTTCCTAAATTTAAACAGAACGGAACTTTACTCGGCGCATTTGGGGCCAATACATCTAAAGCCGCCGAAGAAGCGGGGTTAACATTAAATATTAAGGCACCGGTTCCACAGGCCCCCAGTATGGTATCGGCATTAGACAAATTTTTAGCAGTAGCCAACAAAAAATAGTTTTTAACCTGTTTTATAAATACCCTTCTTCCTGCAGAAGGGTATTTTGTTTTACAGTTAACTTGCATTCATGCACACCAATTTACTTATTCACGAAACAAGCCCTTATCTGCTGCAACATGCACATAACCCTGTTAACTGGTATCCCTGGAGCGAAGCGGCCTTGCAAAAAGCAAAAGAAGAAAATAAGCCTATTCTGATAAGTATTGGATATGCTGCATGTCATTGGTGTCATGTAATGGAAAAAGAAAGTTTTGAAGATGAAAATGTAGCCGCCTTAATGAATAAATATTTTATCAACATTAAAATAGACAGAGAAGAGAGGCCCGACTTGGATCATATTTATATGGATGCGGTGCAGGCTATGACGGGTAGTGGCGGCTGGCCTTTAAATGTGTTTCTAACACCCGATGCCAAACCCTTTTATGGAGGTACTTATTTTCCTCCTGTTGCAGCACATAACAGGATGAGCTGGGCCGATACCATTACTGCCATTTACAAAGCATTTACAGAAAAACGTAATGAAGTAGATGCACAGGCAGAAAGCCTCACGGAACATTTAGTAAAGTCAAATGGTTTTGGAATGCAAACTGTGCAGGGAACTGTTTTCAATAATGAAAGCCTGTTTCAGATAGCAGAAAATATTTTAAAACAGGCAGATGCCAGTTGGGGTGGTTTTGGCAAAGCGCCTAAATTTCCGCAAACTTTTTCTATTCAGTACCTGTTAAGGCATTATCATTTTAGCGGAGATGAACTAGCATTAAAGCAGGCTTTGTTAAGCCTGGACAAAATGATAGATGGAGGCATTTACGACCAGGTTGGCGGTGGCTTTGCACGATATAGTACAGATAATGAATGGCTGGCTCCCCATTTTGAAAAAATGCTTTACGATAATGCACTGATTGTATCGGTAATAGCAGAAGCCTATCAAATTACCCGGAAAGAAAAATATAAATATGTCATAGAACAAACTGTACATTTTTTACAGAGAGAGCTATTGCATGCTGATGGTTATTTCTTTAGTGCCTTAGATGCTGATAGCGAAGGGGTGGAAGGTAAATTTTATACATGGAGCCTGGCAGAAATAAAAGAATGCTTGGGGCAAGATGCGGCTTTGGTGGCAGCTTATTTTAACATTACGGAAAAAGGCAATTGGGAACATACCAATATTTTGTGGGTAAAGAAAAACTCCACGGAATTTGCACTGGAATACGGAATTGCAATTGAAGACCTGATGAGCAAAATTGAAAGAGCAAAGACCGTTTTATTACAAAAAAGAAATGAAAGGCCCAGGCCGTTAACGGATGATAAAGCTTTGCTTGGTTGGAATGCGCTTATGTGTTATGCGTTATGCAAAGCTTATGCAGCTACGAAAACAGAATTGTACCGTCATTTGGCCTTGAGCAATATGGAGGCCTTGGAAAAGTATTTTAAAAATAATGATCAGGAATGGAAACATTCGTATAAAAAAGAAATAGCCAAAATACCGGCATTTTTAGACGATTATGCCTACCTGATACAAGCCTACATACAATTGCAGGAGATAACAGGGCAGCCGGCTTTTTTAGAAAAAGCAAAAACACTTACTGAAAAAGTAATAGCACAGTTCTCCGAACCCGAAACAGGTTTTTTCTTTTACACTCCTTGTGGTCAGCAAGACGTAATCATACGAAAAAAAGAAGTGTACGATGGTGCAACACCCAGTGGAAATGCTGTTATGGCGGCTAACCTATATTATCTTTCTGTTGTGTTCAATTATCCGCACTGGCAACGGGCCGCAGAAAAAATGCTGCAAAGTCTGCATAATGCCATTGTAAAATACCCAACCTCTTTTGGTGCATGGGCGGCTCTTATGCAAACAATTACAGTAGGGTTGCAGGAAATTGTTATTGTGGGTAGAGAAGCAGCAACATATCTTCCCGAATTACTGTCTGTGTTTATGCCAAATAAGGTATTGCAAAGCTCCGATACAAAGAACGATGCTTTTTCACTGCTGATGAACAGATATGTAGAAGAGAAAACCTTTTTCTACCTCTGCAAAAACCATGTTTGCGAACAACCAGAAGCGGATTTTATAGAGTTTTTGCATTTATGTAACATCAAATCCAGTAAATTGCAGTAAATCAGATATTCCAGTTGTTATAAATTCTACAAGCAACAATTTTAAACAGTTACGTATCGTAGTACTTTTACCCTTTGTGAAATTTGGATAAATAGGTATGAAAATTGGATTTAAAGCCATTTTAAACCCTATATTTGTCTTTACCTGATATAACTGAGTAATAATGAAGAACCACATTTTATTTGTTGTTTTTGCGGCTAGTTCTGTTGGCTTGTTTTCTTGCTCTTTTGCCAAGAAAAAACCAAAACTGGCAGATGATGGGCAATTGCATGGTGTAGCACCGAATGCCAAACAGAGTATGGGACGCCCGAGGGGAATGGTATACATACCACCCGGCACATTTCACATGGGGCCCAGTGATGAAGATATTAATTACGCTTATTCTTCCCGTAACAGGCAGGTTTCTATCCCCGGTTTTTGGATGGATGCTACCGAAATAACGAATAACGATTACCGGCAATTTGTTATTTGGGTGAGAGACTCTATCGCTGCGAAAGAATTAGGATATTATAAATCAGCCCCCGGCGCAGGTAGCAGTGATTCTTTGATTGCAATTGATTGGCTAAAAGCAAAAACAATCCGGTATGATGCAAGCAATCTCGAAAAATTAGGTAATAAACTGATTCTTGCACCTGATAACAGGTTAAACGGCAAAGCAGATGTTGATCCTGACAAGATTGTTTACCACGTAGAAACTTTCGACCTTATTGAGGCTGCAAAAAGAGAAAATGCAGGAGTTGCAAGAACCAAATTCATCAGGCGCTACAATCAGAAAGTATATCCCGATACATTGGTATGGATGAGAGATTTCTCTTATTCTTATAATGAACCAATGACCAAACGTTATTTTTCACATCCTGCATTTGGCAATTATCCTGTTGTGGGTATAACCTGGAAACAGGCCATTGCCTTCTGTCATTGGAGAACGCATATTCAAAACTCTGCATTGGAAAGAAAAAAAATGGCTGTGGAAAGCGATTTTCGTTTACCAAGCGAAGCAGAATGGGAATATGCAGCACGTGGTGGCAGAACCAACTCTATGTACCCTTGGGGTAATTATTATCCAAGAAATAAAAAAGGCTGCTTGTTAGCCAATTTTAAACCGGGCCGCGGTAACTACGCTGAAGATGGCGGATTTTATACCGTAAGGGCTGATGCTTATTGGCCAAACGATTACGGATTATACAATATGGCCGGTAATGTTGCAGAATGGACAAACTCTTACTTCAACGAAGGTGCTTATAATTTTATGAGTGATATGAGCCCCGATGTTAGGTATGAAGCAAAAGATTCTGATCCTCCTTTCATGAAGCGTAAAGTAATTCGTGGCGGAAGCTGGAAAGATATTGGCTATTTTTTGCAAACCAGCACAAGGGCGTTCGAGTACCAGGATACAGCTAAATCTTATATCGGATTCCGTTGTGTAATAGACCTTGCTCCCAGAACAAAAAAATAGTATTTATTAAAACCTGATATCCATTTAACCTTTAAACCCAAATTAAACTTAAACATTATGGCTTCCGGCATTTCTCCCGCAACAAACAGATTGGTAAACGTAGTAGTGTGCGTTGGTGCAGCAGTGGTAATTTTTGGTGCATGGTCAAAAATTCTTCATAAATCATTTGCAGATATTATGCTTACTGTTGGACTGTTAACAGAAGCGTTGATTTTCCTGGTATATGCTGTATTACCTCCGCCAGATGCAGCACCGGTAGATCATTCACACGATAAAAAAAGCCATACGGCTCCTGAAATAGATTGGGATTCATTCAAAACAGATTTATCTAAAATGAGTGCCAATTTTCAAAAATTAGGGCATACTGTTAATCAAATGACAGAGTTGGGTGATGTGGTAAAATCAACAGGCGATTTTGGTACAAAAGCCAAAGAAGCTGCCGCTGCATTAGGAACGGTATCTGGTGCTGTTAATCAAACCACGGCCAATTTATCATCTCTGAATGCTGCTTCTGAAAATGTAAAACAATTTCATGCACAGGTACAGGTTTTAACTAAAAACCTGGGTTCTTTAAATACCATTTACGAATTAGAATTACAGGAAAGCAATAATCATTTAAAAGCATTGAATCAGTTTTATGGAAAATTGGCTCAGGCAAGTGCTGCAATGAATGCAAGTGCAGACGATGCAATGAAAGCGAAAGAGCAAATTGGCGCTTTGGCTAATAACTTAGGTAAGTTGAATCAGGTTTATGGCAATATGCTTTCTGCCATGCAGGGCGGAAGATAAGAGGGCATGGTAACGGAAGATGATTATTTAGAAAACAATCTTAAACCTTAAAACTTAGTTATACAATGGCACTACCTAAAGAGCCAAGGCAGAAGATGATTAATATGATGTATTTGGTGCTAACGGCATTGTTGGCATTGAATGTATCGTCTGAAATATTGAATGCTTTTAAAACTGTTGACAGCAGCTTAACAACTGCTTCCGGAATTATTGAAAAAAAGAATGAAGACCTGTTTAAATCTTTTCAGGCAAAATTAGCTAAAGCCGAAACCAAGGCTAAAGCAGAAGAATGGTACCCTAAGGCCCAGGAAGCTCAGAAACTTGCAGATGAAACGATTAAATATATTGACGATTTAAAGCTTGAATTAAAACAAGAAGCAGGGTTGCAAGTAAAAGACGGAGTGGAAGAATACCGTGAGGATAACTTAGACGCTGCTACCCGGTTGTTTGTAGAAAAGAAACCTAATGGAAAAGAAAAAGGCCCCGAGCTATTTAAAAAGCTATCAGACTTTAAAGATAAGTTAATGGCCATTCATCCTAAAATAAAGGAAAATTTAGAAGCACGTTTGCCGCTTGATTTGTCTACGCCTAAGCTGCGTAATAGCAAAGAAGTAAATGGTAAAGACAATTGGGAGTATGCCTACTTTCACATGACACCAACCATTGCTGCCATTACCATGCTGAGTAAATTTCAGAACGATGTTAGAAATTGCGAAGCGCAGGTTGTTGAATTCTGTCATAAGGAAATTGGTGAGGTGGAAGTGCAGTACGATGCTTTTCAGGCAATTGCCAGTCAGAGTTCTGAATACTTAATGCCTGGCCAGGAACTGAGAATTACCGGTGGTGTTGGCGCATTCAGCAGTGCTGCAAAACCAACAGTCACTGTAGATGGCGCAACAGTAGCTTTGAATGCTCAGGGTGTAGCAGAATATAAAACAACGGTTGGTGGCCCGGGTGCTTATGTAAAAAAAGTAAGCATCAGTTTTAAAAAACCGGATGGTACTACCGCCACTTTAACACAAGACGTTAAATATACTGTTGGTTCTCCAACAGGCGTTACAGTAAGTGCCGATGCTGTAAAGGTTTTATACATAGGGTTGGATAATCCTGTAAGTATTACCGGAGGTGCAAAAGGTGCCGAAGCTATTCAGGCGAAAATTGATAATGGAGAGATGGTCAATCAAGGTGGTGGAAGATATATAGTTCGCCCTGAAAATGCAGGTAAAGCTACCATTACGGTAAGTGTGGATGGAAAAGTATCCACTGCAGATTTTAAAGTGAAGAATGTGCCTTTGCCAACTCCAATGGTTGGAACAAGTACAGGTGGAAGAATGTCTGCAAACACTTTTAAAGCGAATGTTGGATTAAGAGCTGAGTTGAAAGATTTCGTTTTTGAAGGTGTAAAATATACTGTAACAAACTTTTTGATTATCGGAACAGGAAAAGGATTTGAAGCTACAGGACCAAAATACACGCAAAACCAAGGAGCGTATTTTTCAGCAGATGCAAAAAATATTATTGAAATGTGTAAACCCGGCTCTTCCGTGATATTTACTGATATTGTTGTTGATGGCCCGGGTGGCAGCAGAAAACTGGATGGTCAATTAGTATTTAATCTGAGCCAATAAATTATTAAACATAGTGTTTATGAAAATGATGCGAATTAAAATTGGATGCACTACAGCGGTTTTGTTGTTATTAGTAAGTGTTCAATTACATGCACAAAATAACAAAGCCAAGAAAAAGCCTGCTGCAAAACCACAGTCTACAACTGTAGACCCATTTGGCAATCCAATTAATAATGCCCCGGCTAATAACACCAATAAGGCCAAAACCAATACTACTGCCGATCCTTTTGGTGGTGGAGCTCCTTCATCGTCCGGTAGTAATGCAAATAAATCATCTGCTGCAAAAGACAATAAAACTATTCCGCTTGAAGTAGTACCAACAAAAGGAGGGAGCAATCCTTTAACAGATTCTGTAAAACAATCTTTGCGTAATGATAACGGGAATGATCAAAACCTTATCAGAGACAGGTTTCCTTTAGAGTATGATTTTATCAGGGAAGACGATGCTTTCTTCAAAGAAAGGATATGGAGTATTATTGATACAAGAGAAAAAATAAACCTGGTATTCAGAAACCCGCGTTCAGAAGATAATGGAAGCCAATTGTTTTTTGCTATTCTCTTTAAAGCTGTGATTGATGGAAATGTAACGGCATTCGAAGATGAACGCTTCACTACTCCAATATCTAAAGACAGGTTTTTAAAAGAATATGCCGGTGGTTACGACACAGTTCCGGTATATGGTGATCTGGATAATCCTGATAAGATTACAAAATATGAGGTTAGGACAGTTGAGTTTCCTGTAGACTCTGTGTACCAATTTCAAATAAAAGAAGATATTATTTTTGATAAGGAATCTTCTCGTTTGGTAAGAAGAATTTTAGGAATAGCGCCTATGGTTCCCTTCTTAAATAAAGGCAAAGTGGTTCAGGGTGTAAGTAATGAGGCATTTCCTAAGTTTTGGATTTATTATCCGGATATTAGGCCCGTACTGGCAAAGTATAAAGTATATAATCCTAAGAATTATGGTGCTGGTGAAAGTTGGGAAGACCTGTTAGAAAGCCATAAATTTGGTAGTTATATTGTAAAAACAACTTACAATAATTACAAAGATTTACGTTTTAAAGATTATATAAACGACCCTCTGTTCAGATTATTGGAAGGCGAGAAAGTAAAAGAAAAGATATTCAATTTCGAACAAAATTTATGGTCTTATTAAAAGACTGCAAGTAATTGCATAATGCAGCAAAAAAAGGGGCACTTGCCCCTTTTTTTATGTAAATAAGAGTAAAAAAAGCTAAGATTTATTGTTTTATTAGTAACAAATTCATAATTTAGCAACGGTTTTTCATAGGATATTGGATTTTAAAAACGGGGCTGGATTTTTATCCTGGCCCTTTTTTATTGCCGTATTTTATCGCATAAATCCCGCCTGCTTATTCGTTTATCTTATGTGAGAATGATTTACTTTTATCGCTCAATAAATACCCACTTATGTCAAATAATTTGTTGAAAGGAAAAGTCGGAATTATTACAGGAGCCTTAGACAGTAACTCTATTGCGTGGAAAGTAGCAGAAAAAGCCCATGAGCAGGGTGCAAGGTTTGTGCTTACCAATGCGCCTATTGCCATGCGTATGGGGGAGATAAAAAAATTAGCTGAAGCCACCGGTTCAGAAATCATCCCTGCAGACGCAACCAATGTAGATGAACTAACTCAATTGTTTACTAAATCGCAGGAAATACTTGGCGGTAAGATTGATTTTGTATTACACTCCATTGGAATGAGTGTTAACATTCGAAAAAATATACCCTATACAGAATTAAACTACGATTATTTCAGCAAAGGCATAGACGTTTCTGCAATGTCTTTACACAAAATGCTGGCAGTTGCCTACAAACTAGATGCTCTTAACGACTGGAGCAGTGTGGTTGCTCTAACTTATATGGCGGCACAGCGTACTTTCCCGTTCTATACCGATATGGCGGATATTAAAGCAATGCTTGAATCTATTGCAAGAAGTTTTGGATACCATTACGGATTAAAGAGAAAAGTAAGAATTAATACCGTTTCACAATCACCTACCAAAACAACAGCCGGTACTGGTATTAAAGGTTTTGGCGATTTTTATGATTATGCCAATGCCATAGCACCATTAGGTAATGCCACAGCGGAAGATTGCGCCAACTATTGCATTACTTTATTCTCAGACTTAACCAGAATGGTTACCATGCAAAATTTATTTCATGATGGCGGTTATTCTACAACAGGTGTTAGCAATGAGGTAATGAAAAGTTTAGGTGTAGAAGCATAAAAATTTCATCAGGAAGGCCGGTATTATTTTAACCTATCGGCCTTTTTATAATAAACAACACATGAATTTGCTGTTTCATCTTTCTTCTTCGCAGGTTGTATTAATAGGCTACATCGGTTCGTTTTTAACTTCTATTACTTTTATACCACAGGTAATACAAGCCTGGAAAACCAAAAGCGTGGGTGATTTAAGCATCTGGATGATTGCCATTGTAATTACAAGTACCATTATTTGGTTAATTTATGGCTTTGGCATACCGGATGGCGGCCCTGTTATTGTAGCTAATTTTATTGTACTGGCACTCTCTCTGCTCCTGCTTTATTTTAAATTAACTTTTAGAAATTGATTGCTTGCTTTTTCCTATTTTGTTGCTAACAAAAAAAGTATAGCATGCCTGTTGCATCCATTGTTTGGGTAGACGATGAAATTGAAAGCCTTCGGTCACAGAAAATTTTTTTAGAAACAAAAGGGTATACCGTAAATACATTTACCAATGGGTTTGATGCATTGGATTTTATTAAAGAAAACCCGGTAGATGTTGTATTGTTAGATGAATCTATGCCTGGCATATCCGGCTTACAAACCCTTGCAAAAGTTAAAGAACATAATCAAACCATACCTGTTGTACTGATTACAAAAAATGAAACAGAGAGTTTGATGGATGATGCCATTGGCAGTCAGATCACCGATTATTTATTAAAACCTGTAAACCCCAACCAGGTTTTACTGAGTTTGAAAAAGATAATTGATAACAAAAGATTGGTTGCAGAAAAAACCACTTCAGCTTATCAGCAACAATTCAGGGAATTGTTTATGGCTTTGAATAACTCTCCCGATTATAATGAATGGATGGAGTTATATAAAAAGATTGTGTTTTGGGAAATGGAAATGGCAAAAAGTAATAGTCCCGAAATGCAGGAAGTACTTGCCACTCAGAAAGATGAAGCCAATACGGAGTTTTTTAAATTCATTTCAAAAAATTATGCGAAATGGGTACACGCAAAATCTGCTGATGCACCTATCATGAGCCATAATGTTTTGCAGTTTAAAGTATTGCCTCACCTTGAAAAAGATACACCACTGTTTTTTGTACTGATAGACAATCTCCGTTTAGACCAATGGAAAGTCATACAACCTGTTTTTGCAGAAAGCTTCAGAATATTGGAAGAAGATACTTTCTACTCCATATTACCTACGGCCACACAATATAGCCGCAATGCTATTTTTAGTGGACTGTTACCGATAGATTTGGAAAAACAGTTTCCACAACAATGGAGAAATGATGATGATGAGGGCGGCAAAAACCTCTTCGAAGAAGCATTTTTGCAAGCACAGTTAAAACGATTGAAGAAAGACAATATAAAATTCAGTTATACAAAAATTTTAAATCATGCAGATGGACAACAACTGGTAAACTCAATCCACAATTTATTGCATAACGACCTTAATGTGATTGTATACAATTTCGTAGACATGCTCTCTCATGCCAGAACAGAAATGGAAGTGTTGAAAGAATTGGCCAGCGATGAGGTAAGCTACAGAAGTGTTACACGAAGCTGGTTTGAGCATAGCCCGTTACACCAAGCTTTAAAGAAAATAGCAGATAAAAAAATAAAACTTATTGTAGCAACTGATCATGGAAGTGTTCGTGTTAAAACACCCTTTAAGGTAATAGGCGATAAACAAACTACTGCAAATCTCCGTTATAAACATGGCAGAAATTTAAACTATGAAGCTAAGGAGGTACTGGCGTTTAAAGACCCAAAAGAAGCAGGGCTGCCTGTTCCTACCGTAAACTCCTCTTATATTTTTGCAAAAGAAGATGGTTTTTTGTGCTATCCCAATAATTATAACCATTATGTAAACTATTATAAAAACACGTTTCAACATGGCGGTGTAAGCCTGGAAGAGATGATCATCCCCTTAATCAAAATGGTGAGTAAAGCACCGTAAAGTGTACGATCTATAGCTAAGTTTTCCTGATTGCATAAACTGCTTTTCCCAATTCGGCATCGGCATCTTTTTTACTGCATTCATCTTTGTGCACGCAAAAATTAATTGTTTATAAAAGATAGAATGTATGAAAAGATTATGGATAGCTATATTATGCATTTGCATAACAGGGTTGGCAAAAGCTACTGAAAATGAAAATGCCGGCGGAACCATTACAGGCAAAGTAAACACATCAGATAATAATGCAGCGGCAGGTGTAACAGTTATTTTACACGATCATTCAAAAAAGAAAATAACAATTACCAATGAAGATGGAATGTTCCAGTTCTTGCATCTTACAGCCGGAGAGTACGATATTGAAGTTTCTTTAATAGGATATGAAAGGCAGCACCAGAACGTTACGGTAGAAAATGGAAAGAAAATCAATTTGTCTTTTCAACTAAAAATATCTGAGAAGAAATTAGAAGAGATCGTTGTTGTATCTAAAGAAAAAAAACTGGCGGCAGGTAAACTGAATATTGCTGAAAAAGATATGCC
Organism: Sphingobacteriia bacterium; assembly: GCA_017304675.1. GTDB lineage: Bacteria > Bacteroidota > Bacteroidia > Chitinophagales > Chitinophagaceae > CW01. Next base: position 222,139 of record JAFKLS010000017.1, on the reverse strand, counting down.
CCAAACCATGGGCGTTGTTAGCAGCAAAGTTATTGCAGATCAGCAAGCTTTAAGAGTAGGGGATATTGTTAAAAATGTTCCGGGCGTTTCTTTGGTACAATCACGTTTTGGGGTAAACGAAACCTATGGTGCAAGAGGTTATACCATAGGTGTTACCGGCTCTGCTGGCGGCGGTAGTGTTTTTAAAAATGGCTTGCCAAGTAATATTGCCGGTATGCCTGAAGCTGCAACTTTAGAATCGGTAGAAATTATTAAAGGGAGTACTGCCTTTTTGTACGGTAGCTCTTCTGGTGGGTTAATAGTAAATCTTATTACCAAAAAACCAAAGTACAGCGCAGGCGGAGAAATAACCATGAATGTGGGAAGTTACCAGCAATATAAACCTGTAATAGACATTTATGGCCCATTGTCTAAAAATCTTGCATACAGGGTTGTTGCAACATATGAGAATGATCATAGCTATCGCGATGTGGTTACCACTAGGCGTACTTATATCAATCCTTCCTTAATGTATAAGTTTGGCAACAAATCTACATTAGTTGTTCAGGGAGACTATTTAAATGCACAATTAACGCCCGATCCTGGTGTTGGATTGTTGGATAGCGGACGGGTATTAACGAATATTATACCGCGTTCAAGATTTCAAAATGTAATTTGGTCTTACAATAATGTAAAACAAAGTACTTCTTCAGCAGAGTTTAAACATATTTTTAGTGATAAGCTTTTATTTAATGCTGCTGCATCATTTCAAAATACAGATGTAGACTCGTACGGATGCGGTAATCTTAATACTGCCAGCCCAACAGGCGTTATCGGCCGCCCTTTATCTAAAGCACATAGTATAGAAAAAGATTATGCAGTACAGGTTAACTTGGATGGCAAGTTCAAAACCAACAAGATTGCTCACCATTTTCTTGCAGGTGCCGATTTTACCAGTGTGGTAACTTTTACAGATGCTTTTAATGTTTTAAATGCCAATGGTTCTGTTTTAAAAACATACGATACTATCAGCCTCCTCGATCCTTCCAGGTATGTGCAACGAACAGATATGCCTTCCGTTTTCAAAACACTGATTACTAAAGCGCCTTCTAACAGAGCGGGTGTATACTTTCAAGATCTTATTACACTTGCCAGTCAATTAAAAATATTTGTTGGTATCAGGTATACTTACCAGGCTACTGTTCAAACCACTATAGATAGTATGGCTACGCAAACAAGACCCGCTGTTACGGCAAATGGCACTGCACCTACTACTGTTTACAACGTATTCTCACCTAAACTGGGATTTATCTATCAACCCTCTATTAATACTTCTTTGTTTGCAAGCTATGCCAATAATTTTACTACCAATACCGGTGTAGATGTGTATGGCAATGCACTTCCTGCATCAATTATTAATCAATATGAAGTGGGAGTAAAACATAACGCATTGGGAGGTAAAGTAAATCTTAATGTAAGTGTATACAGGATTATTAACAGCAACCTGGCCCAACAGGCTCAGTACAAAGCCGATGGCGTTACGCCTAACACAGATGCCAATGTAAAAACACTGAGTGGAGAAACAACAAGCGACGGGGTTGAAGTAGGCGCTAATGCAACACTTTCAAAAAATTGTTACTTCATAGCAGGCTATGCTTATAATTTTATACGGTTTACACATACATCCGGGGCAAAAGGCTCTAATATTGAAGGAGAGCAACTGCCCAATGCACCATTAAACACTGCCAATGCAAGCTTTTTCTATACATTTTCTAACGGTGTATTAAACAAGCTAAAATTAGGTGCTACCTGTTTTTATACGGGCTTTCGTTATGGCGGATACAATAATACTGTTGGCCAATCTGTATTGGGAAGCAGGCTAGTGCCACTGGCAGATTTTGCAACAGCAGATATATCAGCCGCATACACTGTAAAAAAAGTTACTGTTATGTGCAAATTATCTAATGTATTTAATGCACTTAGTTACCTTGTACATGATAATTACAGCATTACGCCTATTGCCCCAAGACAGGTAATGGCTACAGCTACATATCGTTTTTAGTGTGGATAAATCTATCCTGTTAACCGCAGCTTCCTTGTTAATTTTGAGTAATCCGTAAACAAGGAAGCTGTTTTGTACTATGAAACATACACAAACAACATTGAGCAGGTTAGAAGATATTTTGGGAGAAAGTGAATACACTGTTCGGTACGAGCGTGGCACTTTTCAGAGTGGCTGGTGTTTGTTGGAAGCAAAGAAAGTTGTGGTGTTGAATAAGTTCTTGGATATTGAAGGAAGAATCAACACTTTGCTCGATCTGATTCCACAATTAAATATTCAATACGATAAACTTACACACGAAAGCCAGAAATTATTTGAAGAGATTATAAAGAAATCAGAAATTACTGCCGAATAATCTCTATTTCAAAAACCATTATTGCAAGATACTGTTCGTGGCAAACACACCTTTAACCATCACTTTCTTAGGAACCGGTACCAGTAGCGGTGTTCCGATGATTGGTTGCGATTGTGCTGTTTGCACTTCTGCCGATAAAAAAGATAAACGATTACGAAGTAGTATCCTGGTACAATCACCTTCCACCACATTGGTGGTAGATACCACTCCTGATTTCAGGTACCAGATGTTGCGTATCCATAATAAAAAATTAGATGCAGTAATATTTACTCATCCGCATAAAGACCATATTGCAGGGTTAGACGATATTAGAGCATATAATTTTTTTCAGCAAAAACCAATGGAAGTATATGCGAATGCATTAACGGCAGAAGCTTTACAGCGGGAATATTATTATGCGTTTGCAGATAAGCAATATCCCGGTGTACCGCAAATTAACCTGCATACCATAGATACAACACCCTTTGTTGTTGGAGATATACCGGTTGAACCTATATTGGTTTGGCATTTGAAGATGAAAGTTTATGGATTTAAGTTTGGAAATTTTTGTTATATTACAGATGCTAATAAGATTGATGAAGAAGAGAAGCATAAAATAAAGGGTTGCGAGCACCTTGTATTAAATGCTTTGCGAAAAGAGGCACATATTTCGCATTTCACTTTAAATGAGGCAGTAAACCTGGCAGCCGAAATGGATATACCAAATGTTTATTTTACTCACATCAGCCATCAGTTAGGGAAGCATAATGTTATTAATAACGAACTGCCTGCCAATATGCAACTTGCATATGATGGGTTAAAAGTTACAGCGCATATATAGCTCCGGAATTGAACCTCAATTCTCAGCTATGAAAAAATGGATTAAAGAGTATTTTAGTTTTTCTGCAAAAGAAACTGCTGCTGCCCTTACTTTGTTATTGTTAATTGGGGGTTTCATTATATACCCGTCTATTAACCAAATAAAAACTACAACAGGCCTGCCCAACGATAGCCTTCTTCAAAAACAATTGATGTCCTCTGCAGATACATCAAATCTGCCATATTCTGCTACAACCGGGCTTATAACAAATGATACTGCCGAAGTTACTCGGGTTAATAATACTTATACTTTATTCAGTTTTAACCCCAATACTTTAAATGAACAGGGATGGTTGAAGCTGGGCCTGCGGAGCAGAACGGTGCAAACTATTCTTAACTATCGTAATAAAGGCGGAAAATTCAAACAACCAGAAGATATCAGAAAAATATGGGGATTGAAGAAGGAAGAGGCAGATAGGATTATTCCCTATGCTGTGATTATTAACGATAGTACTAATAAAGAACTGCTACATACTTCTGCAAAGCAGCGCAACATTCCTTTAAAAACAATTGACATTAACACGGCAGGTATAAAAGACTGGCAGCAACTTCCTTTTTCCGATAAAACGATGCCTTACAGAATAATAAAATATCGGGATAAACTGGGTGGCTTTATTGCAATAGAACAGTTACTGGAGGCATACGGCATGTCTGATTCGGTATTCAACCAGGTAAAACCGTACCTGCAATTAGAACCTGCAACCGTTCATAAGATCAATATTAACAAGGCTTCTGATTATGAAATAAGCCTCCATCCTTACATTCCTAAAAATATTGCAAAAGCAATTGTTATTTACAGGGAGCAGCATGGGGCCTATACAAAACTGGAAGATATCAGGAAAATTGTTTTTATAAAAGAAGACCTGTTCTATAAAATTGCTCCTTATTTAACAGTAGATTAAATAATGCCGGCGCGAAAATAAAAAAGTGATTTATTTTGAAAACTAACAAATGTTAGTTTAATATTGTAACATGAATTTTGCACCAACAGAGTTAACAGAACAAGTGGCCATTACCACCAAAAATTTTGCACAACAACATATTGCACCTTATGTAATGGAATGGGACGAGGCACAATTTTTTCCTGTTGAGCTTTTTAAAAAAATGGGCGAATTGGGCATGATGGGTGTTCTGGTACCGCACGAATATGGCGGTGCAGGATTAAGCTATTTTGAGTATGTTGCCATTATTCAGGAAATAGCAAAAGTTTGCGGCTCTATTGGTTTAAGCCTTGCTGCGCATAATTCGCTTTGTACAAATCATATTTTAACTTTTGGTAACGATTTGCAGAAAAAGAGATACCTGCCTTCTTTAGCAACGGGAGAATTTATAGGAGCATGGGGATTAACGGAACCCAATACGGGAAGCGATGCCGGTAATATGAAAACTACAGCGGTAAGAGATGGGAATGATTGGATCATTAACGGTACTAAATGTTGGATTACTCATGGCAAGAGCGGAGATGTAGCCGTAGTAATTTGCAGAACAGGCGAACCCAGAACCAGTAGCAACAGTACTGCTTTTATTATTGAAAGAGGAACAAAAGGTTTTAGCGCAGGAAAAAAAGAAAACAAGCTGGGTATGCGTGCCAGCGAAACAACAGAAATGATATTTGATCATTGCAGGATAAGTGATGAACAGAGATTGGGAGCGGTAGGCGATGGCTTTAGGCAGGCATTAAAGATATTAGATGGTGGAAGGATCTCTATAGCCGCTCTTTCAGTTGGTATTGCCAAAGGAGCATACGAAGCATCTTTGCAATATGCTAAAGAACGTTATCAGTTCGATCAGCCTATTGCTAATTTCCAGGGAATTGGGTTTAAACTGGCTGATATGGCAACAGAAATTGCAGCGGCAGAATTATTACTGTACAATGCATGTACTTTAAAAGAACATCATCAAAAGCTTACCAAGCAAAGCGCTATGGCAAAATATTATGGCAGTGAAGTGGCTGTAAAAGTGGCAACAGATGCTGTTCAGATTTTTGGAGGATACGGTTATACAAAAGATTTTCCGGTAGAAAAATATTACAGAGATGCCAAACTATGTACCATAGGAGAGGGAACGAGTGAAATTCAGAAGCTGGTTATAGCAAGAGAGATATTGCATTAAATGCAGAAACCTTTACCAACAAAAAAATCCCTGCTTACATTAAGCAGGGATTTTTATTTATTTGAAAATATTATCTACCGCTCCGCCCAGCATGGGGAATTTTTCTTTTACAAATTTTACAATAGCTTCAATTGCTTTTTTAGCCTGCTCGGGGGTTATGCCTGCTTCACTGCAAAGGCGCTCAATTAATTCGTTCATAATGTTGGTTTATTTATTTTGAAAATGATTGAAAACAATTTTTGCTTTGGCAGCACCAATTAAAGATGCCAGCTCCGGCTCTGTTTTTGTTTTTATATTTTTTATAGATTTAAAATTTTTCAGCAATTCATCTGCCGTTTGTTTGCCGATTCCCTTAATATTTTCCAATTCATTGGTAAAGGTACCCTTGCTTCTTTTTAACCGGTGAAAGGTAATACCAAAACGATGTACTTCGTCTCTTATCCGCCTGATTAATTTTAAACTGTTGCTGTTCCATGGAAGTTTTAAAGATTGTTGATCGCCTGCAAAAAAAATTTCTTCTTCATTTTTTGCAAGCCCAACAAGTGTAAACCTGCCTGTTAACTGAAGATCGTTAATGGCTTTTAAAGCCATACCCAACTGCCCTTTTCCACCATCTATAATTACCAGTTGCGGAAAAGGCATTGCCTCATCTTTAAGCCTTTTATAACGTCTGTAAACCACTTCATACATGGTAGCAAAATCATTAATGCCTTCAACGGTTTTTACATTAAAATGCCTGTAATATTTTTTGCTTGGTAATCCGTTCATAAAACAAACCATCGCAGAAACCGGAAAGCTTCCCTGGAAGTTAGAATTATCAAAACACTCTATATGCACCGGCAGTTGTTGTAACTGCAGGTAATCTTTCAATTCATGCAATACTTCCTTTTTTTCTGTTTCTGTTTTTTCTTCAAGATGCAGGAGTTTTTTCTTTTTCAGCTCTTCTTTAAAATAGTTCACGTTCTTTAAAGAAAGGTCTAACAACTTCTTTTTATCTCCTCCTTTAGGAGTGGTAATGGTAAGTATATTGTTGGGCAATTCAACTTCAAATGGTACTATAATTTCTTTTGATAAGCTGTTAAAGGTTTCTCTTAAATTACTGATAGCAAAGCCCAATACTTCCTGTTCACTTTCTTCTAAATGTGTTTCTAATTGTACAGTATGGGTTTGAACGATGGTTCCGTTATTTACCATTAAATAATTTACATAAGCAGTGTCTTCGTCTTTAAGAATGGAGAACACATCTGCATCTACAATCGTTTTACTAACTACAACTGATTTTGCCTGGTAGTTTTCGAGATAATCTATTTTCTTTTTTAGTTGTTCGGCTTTTTCAAACTCAAGTGCTGTAGCGTATTGCAACATGGTGTATTTGAAGTGGGCAATAACAGAATTTAGATTCCCCTTTAAAATATCTCTAACCTGTTGCAGGCCACTCATATAATCTTCATGTGTTTGCAAGCCTTCACATGGTCCTTTGCAATTACCCAGATGGTATTCTAAACATACTTTGAATTTTTTTCGCTGAATATTGGCATCAGTAAGATTTAGTTTACAGGTGCGTAACGGAACAAATTGCTTGATGAAGCTGATGAGCTCTCTTACTTTACCTGCAGATGTAAAGGGGCCAAGATATTCAGAACCATCATTATACTTTTTTCTTGTAAGAAAAATGCGTGGGAAAGGCTCTTTTTTAATAACGATATACGGGTATGTTTTATCATCTTTTAGATTGATATTAAACCTGGGCTGGAATTGTTTAATTAGCGAATTTTCTAAAAGGAATGCATCTTGCTCAGAATTTACAATTGTAAACTCTATACGGTGTATTCGTTGAACAAGCTCATGGGTTTTGTAAGATGTAAAGGTTTTGGTAAAATAAGAGCTTACCCTTTTTTTTAAATTTTTTGCTTTACCAACATACAACAACTCATTTTCGGCATCAAAATATTTGTATATGCCGGGCTGGTTAGGCAAGGTTGGCGCAATATCCTGGTATACTTTATTTGTCATTCCAGTTTACAAAAATATTTTGTTCAATTTCTTTATTCAATCTTATCAGGTTCCTGTTTATTCTAAAGCTCTTACCGGCTGTCCAAATTAATTTTTCTTCTTTCACAGAATCAGAGGTATTGGATGCTGCAATAAAAACCGATTTCAGTTTATTATTCTCATCGCTTACCAATACGTTTACCATCTTTACCTGCAGGGTATCGTTCAGGGCATTATAGGTAAATGTATAGCTTTGAGTAGAGAGGTCGTGAAATAAATTGCCTGTATAATATGCATGCTGCGAAACATTTGTAATGCTGTCTTTCAAAAACAAATTCGCCCAATCTGTACATACTTTCTTAGAAATGGGTAACGAATCCACTAACCTGTTGTTTTCCATTATTACACATCTTATTAAATATGGGGTTTGCTGTATGTCTGCTATTTCAGCACGCAAATAATCATTCACCGGAAAGAAAGCAGTAGTATCAGCATTCATTTTTTGTTCAGATATGTGTGGCCGTTGAGTGCAACTGCAACAATATAGCCATATAACCATTATAAGCGGCGATACTTTCATGCCCTAAAAGTATTTCAAGTCTTTCTAAATGAGATAGGAAAATTAGTTCAAAGGTTTGGAGAAGCCAATCTTTAAACCATAATCTATGCGATGTTCTTTAATGGAATAAACATCATTGTATGTTGGCAGGTGTTGATAGCGTATTTGCGGGCCTATAAACCAAATAGTGTTTCCTGGCGTTTTGTAGGTGAGGTTAAATTCAATATTCGTATTATAATTCCATTTTCTAAAAAAGGGAGTACCATCCGCATAGTATTTGTAATCGCTGGAAATAGCATAAATACTTTTATTCAATGTGAATGTTGGCTGAATGGCTGCGGCAATTCTTGTTCCCCATTTTTTACCTTGTATCATATCCCATTCTATTCCTATCGGTATGGAAATTTGGTATAATTTATTATCCAGCTTGGTAGATAAATACGGAGCACTACCGGCGCCGCTGTTTGCAAATATGGAGAAGATACTGATGGAATCTAAATGATTGTTATTAATGAAAGAGAATGTTGCAAGCCCGGATGAGCGGTAAGCATCTATGTAATACTGCCTTATGTTGAATTGTAAACCCGATGTTATCCTGAGATTTTTTAATATTGAATATTTTAGCACGCCACCGAATTCAATACCCATAGCAGGCTTATGATTAACGGTTTTATCAATGTTGCCATTCAAGTTGGAAATAATGGGTGAAGACTCGTCTTCCAGTTTCCTGTAGCTTACAGATGGGGTTGCATACAATTGCCACATCCATTTGTTACCGGCGCTTTTTGCTTTTTTGTTTCCTGCCATGTCTTCGTGGCTTAATGCATTGGGGTCTTCATCTTTATCTGTTCCTGAAAAATTTAATCCATTAAATTTTGAGCCGGCATGCTTTTTCTCTTCAGCTACCTCTGATGTATGGGTATCCGTATTGGTAATTACGGAAGAAACAGAATTGTTCGATTCAATCACATCCTGAACAATACCTGTTGAAGTAAGTTTCTTTTCAAAAGAAATATTTGCTTTGGGTGAAAAATTCTGAACGGCAATGGTAACATTTTCGGGTTCAATATATAATAGTTCATTTTTAATGATTGGTACAAACAGTGCATCAATGGTTTGTTCAGTAATGTTCACAGGATTTATTTGGGCCACATAAGCTTCTGCAGACCTGGAAATTTTGTTGGCCGTTATTTCGTTATCTTCTAAAGTAGGAGTAGCAGTATTACTAATGATTTTTTTATCAACAAGATTTTTTGGAGGGTAATTGTAAAAGGTAAAAAAAGATAATGCAGTAATGATTAAAACGGAGAAAACACTAAGCGCCGGCCAGGATTTGTTGCCATGCAAATAGGTACGTATATTTTCCCATACCATTTCTGATGGATACATTTTATGGTCTTCTACTTCGGCTCTCAATAGCTCTTCAAATTGGTCGTCTTGGTTTTTCCTGATGCCCATAATCACTAAGCAACGATGGTTACTTATTTAAACTGGTTGAAAGAATATCGAATGCATTGTTTTTGGGTGCTTCAATAATTCTTTTCTTTATTAAGATGTTTTCTAACATTGTTTTTGCTCTTGTAAACTGGCTTCGGCTGGTACTTTCTTCAATATCTAATATCTCCCCTATTTCTCTGTGGCTAAAGCCTTCAATGGCATAAAGGTTAAGAACCGTTCTGTATCCGATAGGCAGTAACCTTATGGCTTCAATAACCTGTTTCCCTTGCATGAACGATGCTATGCTTTCTTCTTTGGCATATACCTGTTGCGCACTATCCAGTTCAATGCTCTCATTAAACTTTTTATTTTTCTTCAAAAAGTTAATACAGGTATGAACAATAATCCGCCTGATCCAGCCTTCAAATGCTCCCTGATTGCGAAAAGTATGTATCTGGGAGAAGACTTTTATAAAACCTTCCTGTAACATGTCCTCAGCATCTTCCCGATTTTGTGCAAAACGATAGCACACCGAAAGCATTTTGGGGCTGTACCGGTTGTACAACTCTCTTTGTGCCAGTGCATCATTTTGCAAACAACCTGCTAAAAGCGCATGTTCCGTCATTAGGAGATAATAATTTATCCCTAAATATAGGACATAAATACTTTAGAAGCGCTGCGTACATTTTGAATTATACCCTATTTTTGCAACAATGTATCAATTTTGAGCCCCCGTATTTTCATACAAAAAAGCCTAACACTTCTGTTGTTGGTGGTGCTTGCTTTCAGCATTACACCAAAGCGTATTTTGCATGATTGGGTGGCAGGCCACCGCGATGTAAGAGAGGTATGCCATGAAAAAGCTGCCAATGCTCACTTTCATGAGAGCGGTATTAAATGCGAGTGCGATAATTTTGTTGCAGATTCTCCCTTTGATAAAGGCTCTACAACAGGTATTTCATTTGTTTTTCATTTTGGTATTGCGCAAAACAATACTATTCAGGGAAAACTGTTTTGCAATTCGGCTGTAGTTTGTTTGCTAAGAGGCCCTCCGTACTGTTAGTATATTTTTCGCTTAATGCATTTATAAAACTGCTTGTTTTATACTTTTTGCTATTCCCATATTATACTAACATTCTCATTTTATTATGAAAAAACTTTTATTAGTTATTACCATATTGTCTTTTTGTCTGCCCAAAACCATTAAAGCTTCACCTGCCGGTTTGCCCGGAACTGCTGTATTATCTGCTACCGTGCTCGATAAAAAAAATAGTATTCCTTTAGCCGGAGCAAGTATCAGTATTCCTGATTTAAAATTAACTGCTATCGCAGATTCTGCGGGGAGCTTCACTTTTACAAAATTGCCGGTGGGTACTTTTTTAATAGAAATAAAATTTGAAGGGTATAAAACCCTGGCACAAACCGTAACTTTAAAAACGCAGCCGATAAAAGTTACTTTTTATTTGGAGCCGTCTGTAGAACAGATCAATGAAGTGGTAGTTACAGGTACTTCTAAAGCATCGCAGATAAAACGTAGCCCTGTACCTATTGTTTCCATTAACAAAGAATACTTAATTACCAACTTAAATACGAATGCAATAGATGCCATTGCTAAAGTGCCGGGAGTAAGAGCGCTTACTACAGGGCCCAATGTATCTAAACCGTTTATCCGTGGCTTGGGTTATAATAGAATATTGACCTTGTACGATGGTTCCCGCCAGGAAGGCCAGCAATGGGGGGATGAACACGGTATTGAAGTAGACCAATATTCTATAGAGAGGGTTGAAGTGATTAAAGGGCCGGCCAGTTTAAGTTACGGCTCAGATGCATTGGCAGGGGTAGTAAATCTTATTCCTACACCTATGGCTCCGGAAGGGAAGTTTGTAGGCAATGCAACAATCGATTATCAGTCTAATAATAAAATGATCGGCGGCTCTGTTCTGTTAAGCTCAACTAAAAACGGTTTTGAATGGCTGGTGAGGGCTTCACACAAACAAGCTACCAATTATCAAAACAAAATAGACGGAAGGGTTTTTGGTACCGCCTTTAACGAAACAGATGCCAATGCCTCTATTGGATTGCATAAAAAATGGGGCTACTCGCATTTAGATTTCAGTATGTATGATGATTTGCAGGAAATTCCCGATGGCAGCAGAGACAGCGCCACCTGGAAATTCACCAGGCGCATTACGGAAATAGATACGGTTAGACAAATTGTTTCCGATGCGGATTTGAATAGCTATAAAATAGAAACCTTGCATCAGCATGTGCAGCATTACCGGTTGTTTTCCGGTAATAATTTTGTTTTCAATAATGGAAGCAGGTTGTTGCTTAATCTGGGTTTCCAAAGAAGTATAAGAAGAGAATACAGCCATCCTGAAACACCTTATCAAAAAGTTCCGGGGCTTTATCTTCAGCTCAATACTTATACTTATGATTTGAAATATTTTTTGAAAGATGTTGATGACTGGAATATTACTACCGGCATTAACGGTATGTATCAAACCAATACGGTAACCAATGGAACGGAGTTTGTTATTCCTTCTTATCACCAGTTTGATGCAGGGCCTTTTATAACAGTAAAGAAAACGTTTAATAAATTGGATATAGCCGGTGGCTTACGTTATGATATACGCTCTTTCAGGAATAGTGAGTTGTACACAAAGCCGGATCCTGTTTCTGGTTTCGATAAACCTGTTTATGGAGTTGATACGCTGGGAGGAGATAAACCTTTTTCTGCCTATAGCCAAACTTTTTCAGGCTTTTCAGGCAGCATAGGGGCTACCTATAATTTTACGGAAAAATTTTCTGTTAAAGTAAATGTATCCAGGGGTTTCAGGGCGCCTAATATTTCTGAGATATCTGCCAATGGAGTACATCCGGGAACCAACTTTTATCAAATCGGTAATTCCAGTTTTCAACCCGAATTTAGTTTGCAGGAGGATATAGGTTTTTTATATAGTTCCAGTAAAATAACTGTTGAGTTGAACTTGTTTAACAACTTCATCAACAATTATATTTATAATCAAAAACTATTAGGAGTCAACGGACAGGATTCTGTAATTGCAGGAAGTGGCGTGCCACAGGTGTTTAAATTTCAATCTTCAAGAGCCAACCTTTATGGTGGCGAATTCAGGTTAGATCTTCATCCGTTAAAACAAATTCATTTTGAAAACAGCATATCTCTGGTAAATGCGCTGAATAAAGGTATTCAGGGAAAAGCGGTAGCCGATACGGAAAAATACCTGCCATTTATACCACCGATTCATGGTATCAGTGAAATAAGATTAGATTGGGATACGAAGAAGATAAAACATGGCTTTGTTAAAATACAGGCAGAATATTATGCCACGCAAGACAAGGTGTTTACAGCTTATGGAACGGAAACCCGTACACCCGGCTATACATTGTTTAATGCTGGTGTTGGCGGCACTTTAGTGAATAAGAAAGACCAACATGTTTTAAGTGTTTACTTAATGGCCAATAATATTTTTAACGTGTATTATTGGGATCATTTAAGTCGGTTGAAATATTTTACATCCTACCCAACGGATAGCAGAGAACATGGTATTTATAATATGGGGCGTAATGTTTCGCTCAAGATTATTGTTCCTTTTAATTTTGCCCGCTAATTAAATATGAGCCACTTGTAAAAGTGGCTTTTTTGTAACTTGCCGGTATATGGATATCTCTATCAATACACCGGCATTGTTGTTTCCTGCCATCAGTTTAATTATGTTGGCGCATACCAACCGTTTTTTGGCACTGGCCAGCAGGATACGTGCTTTGCACGATAAATACAAAAGCCATGAACAAAAACATATTATTCATGCACAAATAAAAAACATACGTTATCGGCTAAAACTCATTAAAAACATGCAGTTGTTGGGTGTGGTTACTTTTTTATTGTGCATCTTATGCATGTATTTTATTTATAATGAATATATTATACTGGCTCATATTCTTTTTGCCACCTGCCTGATTACTTTTGCGATCTCTCTGTTTTTATCTCTGCTGGAAATTCAGCTAAGCACAAAAGCATTGGAGTTTGAGCTGAGCGATATGGAAGGATTAGAAGATCCTACCGTTCTGGAATACATTAAAAAGAAGTTTGAAAGAGAGTGAACTTAATGATGAGTTGTTTAATGTAATTCATCGTTCATAACTCATAACTATCTTTTATCCAACCGCTACTCCACGCATTTTTCTTTCTCCAATTTGCTGACGCCACATAGCATAATACAAACCTTTTTCTTCTAGCAAAGAAGCATGGCTGCCCGTTTCAACAATTTGGCCTTTTTCTAAAACATAAATTCTATCTGCATGCATGATTGTACTTAATCTGTGTGCAATCATTACTGTGATCTGTTCTTTCTCATGAGATATTTCTCTGATGGTATTGGTTATTTCTTCTTCTGTGATGGAATCCAATGCCGAAGTGGCTTCATCAAATATTAATAAATGCGGTTTACGTAAGAGAGACCTCGCTATGCTCAGGCGCTGCTTTTCTCCGCCACTCAATTTTAAACCACCTTCGCCAATAACGGTTTCAATCCCTTTTTCTGCGCGTTGTAATAAACTGTTACAGCTTGCTTTTTCTAATGCTTCCAAGAGGTCTTTATCGCCCGCATTGGGTGCAACAAATAACAGGTTCTCTTTAATGGTTCCTGCAAATAATTGCGTATCCTGTGTTACAAAGCCAATTTGATTCCTGAGTTCTTCAAAATTCAGTTTATACCCGTCTACATTGTTGTATAAAATCTTTCCTTCTTTTGGCCGGTACAGCCCTACCAGCAATTTTACCAATGTGCTTTTCCCAGCTCCGCTTGGGCCAACGAATGCAATGGTTTCTCCTTTCTTCACATCAAAAGAAATATCATCCAATGCTTTGTATTGTGCTGTTTGGTGTTTGAATGAAATATGCTGGAACTCCAATTCTTCAATCGTGCCGATATGTATTGGCTGATCGGGAACTGGTTCAGGTTTTTTAATCATCAGGTTGTGGAAATTATTCAGAGATGCTTCTGCTTCGCGATAGCTTAAAATAATATTGCCTATTTCCTGCATTGGACCAAAGATGAAAAAGCTGTAAAACTGCAGTGAAATCAATTCACCTGTAGAAAGAATGCCTCTGTAAATTAACCAGAGCAAGGTGAACGTGATTATGTTGCGCAAAAAATTTACCATTGTTCCCTGAATAAAAGAAAGTGTGCGGATGCTTTTTACTTTTCTTAATTCAAGCCCCAAAATTTTATACGTATTCTTATTTAAACGATTTACCTCCTGTTGTGTTAAACCCAAACTTTTAACGATTTCAATATTCCGCAAGCTTTCAGTGGTGCTTCCTGCAAGGGAGGTGGTTTCTTTTACAATATTTTTTTGAATGAATTTTATTTTTTTGCTCAGCAAATTGGTGATGAGTGCAATTACCAGTGCACCGCACAGAAATACAGGCATAATGCTCCAATGTAATTTGGTAGCATAAACGGAAACAAAAACAATGCTTACAATAATGCCGAAAAATACATTAATAAAATATCCAATAAATTTTTCCGTATCTGTTCTTACTTTGGTTAAGATAGATAAGGTTTCACCACTGCGCTGGTCTTCAAATTCCTGGTAGGGTAAACGCATAGAATGCTGAAGGCCGTCTGTAAAAATCTTTGCACCGAACTTTTGCACAATCACATTCACTGCATAATCCTGAAATGCTTTGGCAATACGGCTTACCATTGCAGTACCTACGAGAAGCATCAGGTAAAATAAAATACCATGAAATAAAGAAGTGCCCCAAAGAAATTCATTTTCTGTTCTTGCCAATTGTTTTGCAGCATCGAAATGATAAGGGTGATTGGCAAATAGGTCGATCACTTTCCCGATCAGCATCGGATCGAACATTGAGAATGTTTGATTAATGGCTGCAAGCAGCAATGCGAGCATGATTAACCAACGATAAGGTTTAATGTATTGTAATAAAATTTTCATACGAGTTGTTTGTTTAATTCTTTCCACTTTTGTATCAAGACAAAAGTGGAGCAAAAAATCAAGACAAAAAGATATTCAGCACTTTTTGTCTTTGTACTCTAATCTACTTTAGTACAACGAGAATTGTACAATAGAATTACTGCTGTACAAGTTTCAGTAGCACAAAAGCCCAGCCCAATTAATGAAAAACGGAAAAACGTGCTGAATATCGTTTTTCCGGGTCTTTTTTTGGTACTTTTTCGAACAAGCAAAAAAGTACATAATACTTTTGCAAAGAAAGCTGTACCAACAAAGGTTTTGTTACGAAACAAAGAATTATTTCTTCTCTGTTTTATACACCACGCCATCTTTCATCACCCATTTTACTTGTTGCAATAAAGAAATATCTTTTGTTGGATCCCCTTTTACTGCAATGATATCTGCAAAAGCACCTGTTTTTATTTCACCAATATTTCCTTCCTGTTCTAATAATTGTGATGCAGTAATAGTTGCTGTTTGAATGGCCTGAATTGGCGTTAAACCCCACTTCACAAAATATTCGAAATCCTTTGCTTGCGGCATATCCCATGCATAACCACCTATATCTGTTCCGTATGCCAGTTTTACACCAGCATTTATTGCCTTTTTAAATATGGCTGGTAATGTTTCAATAAACTGTTTGTTAATGATGCTTCCTGCTTTTGCCCTTCCTTCCGCCACATAGTCATTTACAAAAATTGTGGGGCACCAGAAAACACCTTTACTTACCATTAGCTTAATACATTCATCATCCATGCCTGTTCCATGTTCAATACTTCTTGCGCCTGCATTAATCGCAGCAATAATACCATCGCGTGTCATGGCATGTGCTGCTAATTTTTTTCTTGAACGAATTGTTTCATCGCCTATGGCATTAATTTCCTCTGTTGTAAAATTTGGCAAACCTCTGTAACCGTTTTCAGTTTTATAATAACTTCTGTCTGCATAAATTTTTATCCAATCCGCACCATGTTCTATTTGTGAGCGAACGGCTTTTCTGGCTTCATCTGCTCCTGTAATTTCCTGCAAACCCTTTGGTAAATGCAATTCCCATGCATAATCTGAAGCTTTGATAGGATAGTGGCCTGTTGTATTAATAGCTAATGTGGAAACAAACATTCTCGGGCCAATCATTTCTCCTTTGTTGATGGCTTTTTTCAAATCAACATCTGCAAACCCTGCACCTTCGGTTCCAAGATCTCTAATAGTGGTGAAGCCATTTTGGATAGATTGATTGCAACTTTTCACTGCACGAATGGTTCTATAGGGAATGGATTCTTTTAAGATCTGAACATCATAATCTTCACTGGTTATATCGGCCTGTAATAAAACATGTGTGTGACAATCAATTAAACCCGGTAGTACAAAATAATCTGATAGATCAATTATTGAATCGGCTTTTGTATCGGTGCCAATACTTTCAATTCTATTTCCTTTTACAATTATGGTTTGATTGGAAGCAATATTACCGGTTCTTGCATTAAACAATTTACCACATTTAATGGCAATGGTTTTTTGTGCTATAACCTGTTGCAAGAGAATACTGCAAAAAAGTAAAATTGTTAATCTCATAGAGAGATGGGTTTATTGTTTCAAGATACAAATGAAATACACAATAAAAATCCCGATTTTATTGTTTCGGGATCATTAAGGTTACTCTGTTCCTGCCTGGTTACTTTTTTCGGCTGAAGGCTTACACCATTTGTTTCTCCATTCCTGTTTAAATTTTTCTTTATCTTCTTCACTCATGTTAAACCATTTGTGTTTTTTATCGGGGTAACAATCGTTTTTTCTCCAGCCCTTTTTAAAGCCACCAAACAAGATTTTTGCCAGTAGAAAAATGCCCGCCGCCTGCCAGAAACCAATGATGTGGATGCCGCTGACTGCCTCTGCCAACACATTATTCCATAGCCACATTACTAACCAGATGCAAAGTGCTGCCAGGCCAATGAATAATAGTACAAACAATGGAATAAATTTTTTAAAATTCTTTTTCATCTTTTATGTCTTTAATAATTTAATAACTCGTTTTTTAATGTTTGCAGCTTTTCTCTCAAATGCAATACGGCATAACGTTTACGGCTTAGTAAAGTGCTTACCGCTTCGCCTGTTTCCCGGGCAATGTCTTTAAAGGGAACGCCTTCCAGTTCATTCTTAATAAAAACGATTTTTTGTTCTTCCGGTAGTTCATTCAACGCATTGTTTAGCGTTTCCCAGAAAAGAGATCTTAAAAATTCTTTTTCAGGATTGTTGGTACCATCTGTAAAGAAATCGGTCCAGTCAATCGTATCCTCATCATCCGAAAAAAACAGATCGTCTATCAGTACGGGTTTATGTTTTCTGCTGCGGTCTATTATTTTGTTTCTGGCAACAGCAAATAACCATCCGGTAAGTTGTTCAATAGGTTGGGTATTGCCCATGAGTTGGTAGAAAACATCTTGCAATATGTCTTCTGCATCAGCCTCATTAGTTACACGTTTGCGAATAAACCCCATTAAACGTTTGCTGTAACTGTTAATGATGTCGGTAATATTTCTCTTTTGCCCGTTGGCCATTGTGGCTGCTAAGGTAACTGCTGCGCTCATCTTAACAATGATAGTCGGATGAGGGGAAGGAATATTGTATGAACATGAAATTTATCCCGCCCAACCTTCTCTGTCCAGGCTTCTGTATTGAATGGCTTCGGCAACATGCTCTGCTTTAATGGCTTCACTTGCAGCTAAATCTGCAATGGTTCTGCTTACTTTTAAAATACGGTCGTAAGCTCTGGCCGAAAGATTTAATTTTTCCATCGCTTTCTTCAACAACATTTCACTCGGTTTATCCAGCACACATATTTCTCTCAGTTGTTTACTGCTGATCTGTGCATTGGCATACATGCCATCAATATTTTTATAGCGTTCCGTTTGAATGTTTCTCGCAGTAATTACTCTTTCTCTTATTTGTGCAGAACTTTCACCTCTTTGAGCATTGCTCAATTCATTAAAAGCAACTGGCGTAACTTCTACATGCAGATCAATTCTGTCTAACAAAGGCCCTGAAATTTTATTCAAATATTTTTGAACAGTACCCGGCGCACAAGTACATTCTTTTTCGGGATGATTGTAAAAACCGCATGGACAAGGATTCATAGAAGCGATCAACATAAAACTGGAAGGAAAATCGATCGCCAACTTTGCTCTTGAAATGGTTACTCTTCTTTCTTCCATTGGCTGGCGCATCACTTCTAAAACCGTTCTTTTAAATTCGGGTAATTCATCTAAAAACAAAACACCGTTATGTGCCAAAGAAATTTCTCCGGGTTGCGGAATGCCACCCCCGCCTACAAGAGCAGCATCTGAAACTGTATGATGTGGAGAACGAAAAGGACGTTTAGAAATCAGCGAAGCATGCTCCGGAAGTTTGCCTGCAACGCTGTGAATTTTTGTTGTTTCCAATGCTTCCTGCAAACTGAGAGGTGGAAGTATGGTTGGCAAACGCTTTGCCAGCATGGTTTTTCCGGCACCCGGCGGGCCTATGAGAATGGCATTGTGGCCACCGGCTGCGGCGATTTCTAATGCACGTTTTATATTTTCCTGCCCTTTCACATCGCTAAAATCAAAATCAAATTCGTATTGATTGGCAAAGAATTCCTCTCTTGTATTAACGGTAACAGGCTGTAAGCAATTTTCATCTTTAAAAAAATTCACCACATCATTCAAATGTTCTACACCATAAACCATTAAGTTATTTACCATGGCCGCTTCACGGGCATTTACTTTTGGAACGAACAATCCTTTAAAGCCTTCTTTGCGGGCCTGAATGGCAATGGGCAAAGCGCCTTTTATTGGTTGAATACTCCCGTCTAAGCTTAATTCACCCATCAGTATAAAATCTTTTAACCGTTCAGGCTGCTCTATTTGCTCGCTTGCACCAAGAACGCCTATAGCCATTGGCAGATCGAATGCCGAACCGCTTTTTTTAATGTCGGCAGGAGCAAGGTTGATCACAATTTTGGTTCGGGGAAAGGCATAGCCGTTTGTTTTAATGGCACTCTCAATACGTTGTAGGCTTTCTTTTACTGCATTATCCGGTAAACCCACAATGTAATATTTTAAATCTCCGCCACTAATATTCACTTCAATGGTAATGCTAATAGCATCAACGCCATATACGGCACTGCCAAAAGTTTTAACAAGCATATTTATTTTTTAAAACAAAAACTTTACCGGGTGCGTTAACTAAAATACAAATTGATTGACAATTATTTTATATATTTTTTTGTATTGGGATGAAAATAACTCCAAGAATGCCAGAATTCCTGATAGGCTTGTATGGGCTCTAATCTTTTGCCCTGCAATTTTCCAGCAATACAAACGCCATTCATCTTCCATTGTGAATGCGTTTCTGCATCTTCCATTAAATACCCGGTTGTATTATACTGCATGTGTAGTGCAGTACTATCTGATAAAGTGGTGAAAGCGTAAAACGTTTTGTTATTAGGTTCTATTGAAATTAGAACAGGAATATTTTGTAAAGTATCTGAAATGATCCGTTCTTTTACCAGGTCATTCCAATCGTAGGCTTTAGACATGCCTTTAACTGTTAAGCCAACAACCCATGATTTATTCTTCCACGAACTGCTGTCCCTTTTTTCCAGGCTGCTTTTAATAGTTCCTTCATCAAAGGGCTTTAGTTTATCGTATTTTTTAGCAAAAGTTGTATCACCCTGAAGAATAAATGTATTGGGGTGTAATTCAATCCAGTCAGCCAGGGTCATTTGCGAAGAAGGTATTTCAGTCAGTTTTTCTCCTTTCCTTCTGCCTGCAATGGCTATTCCGTTGGCCTGCCGCCACCAGCTTTTGGTAGAGCTATCTTCCAACATGGCATTAAAGTGATCCATGCCTACAAGCCTGAAGTGTTCGTGTACTGTATTAATGAGCGGGCTATACACCCTTCCTGTTCTGCAAACAGTGCAATAAGTTATCAGAATGGGTTTATTGTTAAGCGTATCTTCTACCTGGTGGTGGTACCCAATGATATTAATGGGGTATGCTTTGGCTATTCCATTTTCTGTTACGCCTATAATCAGGGTTTGTTTGTTGGTGGTATCTGTATTAATTGTTTTAAATTCAACATAATCTGGTTTATAAAATATCTTATCTGCCAGAAAACGATAATTGAATAAAAAACAAACTACTGTGTACATTACGGCAAATGTTAATATTATTATTCTTTGCCATAATTTTCCTTTAATTGAAAAGTAGACGAGTGGAAAAATAATAATAATGATACCTAAAATACGTAGCCACCAGATATGCAGGTGTATAAAGTAAGCAAAGCCAATGCTATCGGTAACCTGGCTTCCTGGAAAAGGCATAATGAAATAAACCTTTAACAGCTCAAGGCATAGCAAATAAATACAACCAAATGTTAGTAATATTCCTTTCATATAGCAGGTAGAAGATGAGTGGTGGTAACAATTATTCGTTCTTATACACTTTCCCGTCTTTCATTACAAATTTTACTTTGCCCATTACGGATACATCTTTAGTAGGGTCTCCGTCTACTGCAATTATATCGGCAATTTTACCTTTCTCCAGTGTACCAATGTCTGTTATACCCAATAGGTCGGCAGCGTTAACGGTGGCAGCTTTAATACATTCCAGTATAGGCATACCGGCTTCTGTCATATACATAAACTCCATCCAGTTCTTTCCGTGTGCATATACACCTGCATCGGTGCCAAAAGCAATCTTCACGCCGGCTTTATAAGTTTTTGCAAATGCACTTTGTATGGTGCTACCAACTTCTGTAGCTTTTTTTGCAATTATTTCAGGGAAATAACCAGGCTTTTTAGCGCTGTCTGCTACAGATTTTCCTGCAATGATGGTAGGAATATGATAAGTGCCCATTTTTTTCATCAGTGCAATGGCTTCATCGTCTACATAAGTGCCATGTTCTATAGAAGCAACACCGGCTCTTACTGCGCGTTTAATGCCTTCTGCACCATGTGCATGGCATGCTACTTTCATTCCATAATCTTTGGCTGTGTTTACAATAGCCCTTATTTCTTCTTCAGAAAATTGTGCGCCGCTTCCATCTTTTTCTAAACTCAATACACCACCTGTTGAGCATATTTTAATTAAATCTGCTCCATCTTTATAACGTTGACGAACCATTTTAATACATTCATCAATACCATTTACAACATCGCTATTCAATTCAGGAATATGCATCAGATCTTCTCTCAGTCCGTTTGTTCCATCGCCATGGCCACCGGTGCTTGATAAAATTTTTCCTGCTGTAAAAATCCTTGGGCCTATAATCTGGCCTTTATTAATGGCATTTCTTATAGAAATGGTAACAGAGCCACCCACGTCTCTTACGGTGGTAAACCCGCTCATTAAGGTAATATTGGAGTACTGAATAGCCGTAAATGCTTTATCGGCCGGGTTCTCTATAAATGGCAGCATGCGGTTAGAACTGGTTTGATGGTCCATGTGAACATGGCAATCGATTAAACCCGGCATTACTGTTTTACTTTTAAGATCTATTACTTTATCAGATGAACCTGCTATAACATATCCTTTCTGTACATCTGTAACCTTATTTCCTTCAATAATAACCGACATTTCGGTTTGTACCTGTAACTGTTTGGGGTCTATCAGTTTGCCACAATAAATAATTGTTTTCTGAGCCAAGGCAAATAAGGGCAGTATACAAGCGGCAGTCAGTAGCTTTTTCATGTAAGTTGGTTTGGATATGAAAGATAATTAAAATAAAGTTGAAAGTAAAAATGAAAACAATTGGTTTGAGACCATAAAAAATCCCACTCTAACTAAAGAGCGGGATTTTTTTATAAAACGGTACAATTGTACTTGTTCTGTCCTTAATCAATATTGGGTTGTGGTGTATAACGCAAATAAGGCTTAACAATATTTAGCCCCTTAGGGAATTTTTTTTGCGCATCTTCGGTAGATACGGCGGGAACAACAATAACGTCTTCACCATGATTCCAGTTGGCAGGAGTGGCTACGCTGTAATGCGCAGTTAATTGTAGAGAATCCAGTACACGCAATACCTCATTAAAATTTCTGCCCGTAGAAGCAGGATAGGTAATGATTAATTTTACGAGTTTATCCGGGCCAATGATTACCAAAGAACGAACAGTGGCGGTAGCAGAGGCATTAGGATGTATAAAGCCATATAATTCGGAAACATGCCTGTCGTTATCGGCTATAATAGGAAAGTCTACAGAACAATTCTGCGTTTCGTTAATGTCATTTATCCATCCTAAATGTTTGTCAACAGGGTCAACACTCAGTGCTAAAACCTTCGTACCTCTTTTTTCAAACTCAGATTTTAACAGGGCGGTTTTGCCCAGTTCTGTTGTACATACAGGCGTATAATCTGCAGGGTGAGAAAAAAGAATGCCCCAGCTATTGCCTAAATACTCATAAAAATCTATTTCGCCAATAGAAGTAATGGCTTTAAAGTTTGGAGCAATGTCTCCTAAACGTAAACTCATATGCTTATTGTTTTATAAGTGATAAGAAATGTTGACAAAGATATAATAATCTACAATTTTAGTAGGATTATTTTTTTGTATTCTTTTTCTTTAAAAGACCCACAATCCCTGCCTTGGTTAAAGATGTTTTACCGTATTTGTCTTTCACATCGTCAATAGCCTTATAAAGATCGGTTTTCTTTTTGGTATCTGTAAAGAGGTTGCCCTGAAGGGCATTGCCATTTATATCGCTTAGCCTTACGCCCAAAAGCCTAACGGGTTTTCCGGTTTTCCATAATTGATGGAAGAGGTCTTTGGCAACAGGTATCAGTTCATCGTCACTACAGGTTAAAGCAATGGTTGTTTGTTTGGTAGTAGTTTCAAAATTCGGATACCGTATTTTTACGGCAATACAACTGCATAGTTTTTCGTCTTTTCTTAATTCATATGCAACTTTCTCGGTCATTCTTGCAAGCTCTTTCAGTAATTTTTCTTTTTCTGCAATATTTTCCTCAAAAGTATTTTCAGTAGAAATACTTTTCGCTTCACGATAAGGCTTTACTGCTCCGTAATGAATACCCTGTGCTTTTTTATATAAATCAGTTCCCCATTTACCCAATTCTTTTTCCAATTCACTTTCGCTGAATTTTACAATATCACCAATTAAATGAATGCCCATTGATTTTAGTTTGAGAAAAGTTTGCTGGCCCACACCCGAAAATTTGTTTACGGGCAAGGGGGCTAAAAACTCTTTTTCTTTTCCCGGTTGAACAAACAAATAGCCATTGGGTTTTGCTTCATCGGTAGCAATTTTGGCAATCATTTTATTGCTGGCCAAGCCAAATGAAATAGGCAATTGTGTTTCCCTGATAATGTCTTCCCGCAAAGCGATCGTCCATTCCAATGGATTAAAAAACTTGTCCATTCCGGTAAGATCTATATAAAACTCATCAATACTGGCTTTTTCAAACAACGGAGCTTTAGAGGCAATAATATTGGTAACCCAATTGCTAAAATGGCTATACTCGCCTCTTGTACCTCTTACTAAAATGGCATGAGGACAAAGCTGCATGGCCTGTTTCATTGGCATGGCACTGCGAACGCCAAATTTTCTTGCTTCATAACTACAACTGGTAACAACACCCCTGTCTCTGCTGCCTCCTACAATTACAGGTTTTCCCTTCAGCTCAGGGCGACTGATTATTGCAACGCTTACAAAAAAACTATCCAAATCTAAGTGGGCAATATAGCGTTGTGGCTGATACAATTTAAATGGTTTAAAAATAAAAACAACAAAGAATAGAGGCTTCTAAATTACTAATTAGTTCAGCATTATCTTCGTTTGTATGAAGGCATTGGTATATAAATCTACAGGAAGCTGGTACAGTGTAAAAACAACTGAAGGGAATTTTTTTCAATGCCGTATAAAAGGAATATTTAAAATAGATGGTATTACCTCTACCAATCCTATCGCTGTAGGCGATGAAGTGGAGATAGAATTAGAGAACGAAAATGAAAGTACCGGTATTATTACCACAATATACAACCGTAGAAACTATGTAGCCAGGCAAAGCCCGCATCATAAAATGCAGCACCATATTATTGCATCCAATATAGATCAGAGTATTTTGTTTGCCACCTTAAAAGAACCTAAAACATCCCAGGGTTTTATAGATCGTTTTTTAGTTGCCTGTGAAATGTATCATGTGCCCGCTATCATTGTTTTTAATAAAGCTGATGTGTATAAAAAGAAAGAACAGGAAAAGTTTGACCATTGGAAAGAAATGTATGAAGCCATAGGGTATAAAGTAATATTAACAAGTGTTTTAAATGGAAACGGAATAGACAAAATTGAAGAGGTATTGAAAAACAAAACATCATTATTAAGTGGTCATAGCGGTGTGGGGAAATCTACTTTCATCAATGCTGTTTTTCCTGCATTGGAATTAAAAACACTGGAGGTAAGCAGTTGGAGCGGTAAGGGAATGCACAGCACCACTTTTGCCGAAATGTTCGATTTACCTTTTGGCGGCAGAATTATTGATACGCCGGGTATAAGAGAACTGGGGCTGGTTGATATTATGAAAACAGAACTGTCTGGTTATTTCCCTGAAATGAAAAAAGTTTTAGGCAACTGCCAGTTTAATAATTGCATACATATGAACGAACCGGGATGCGCTGTGAAAGACGCAGTATTAAGCGGGGAGATTGCCGAGGAAAGATATATTAGCTATTGCAGCATATTAGATTCCATTCATGAGCAATATTATTAATTGGTAATGGGCATTTTATCTAAATTATATTTCTTGGCCTTTTTTGCATCAGCTTTTGCTTTGGGGTCATCAACTGCCAGTTTACCGGCATCTACATTTTTGCCATCGGTTGGGCAGCCGTATTTTTCTGTTCTGTGAAAAAGGCTGCAACTGTTAAGTATAATCATGCCTGCAAGCAGGAAAGTAGTTGTACGTTTGTTCATAGCAGTTTATTTGATTGTTATAAAGGTGCTTCGTTAACATCTTTAAACCACGATGCATATTTTGTATAGTTGTTGGCAATTCTTTCAATTTCACTATGTATCGTATCCTGCGAAATATCTTTTATTTTTTTAGCAGGTATACCGGCATAAATAGTGCCGGCTTCAACAACCGTTCCTTCCAAAACAACAGCGCCGGCTGCTACTATAGAATTGCTGTGTATTTCACATCTGTCCATTACAATAGCGCCCATACCTATTAAAACATTGTCCATTATTTTACAACCGTGTACCAAAGCGTTATGCCCTATTGATACGTTATTGCCTATTTCTGTAGGGTTTCTTTCATAAGTGCAATGTATAACAGCGCCATCCTGCACGTTCACTTTATTGCCCATCTTTATATAATGCACATCGCCTCTTACAACAGCATTAAACCAAATGCTGCACTCATTGCCCATTACCACATCTCCCACAATGGTTGCATTAGGTGCAATAAAACAATCAGACCCCAACTGCGGATGTTTATCAAGAACAGGAAGAATAGTAGCCATAAAAAACTAATTTCGAATATCGAATGTCGAATATTAATCTGAGGAAACAACATTTTATGAGCGGAATTTCTCACAGAGAACTATTTCTTAATCATGTGGCACAAACTTCTCCTGCACCTATCGGTATTGAAATGGCAAGGGCAGAAGGTATTTATTTATTTGATGTAAATGGGAAGAAGTATGTTGATGCAATCTCCGGTTTTAGCGTGGCTAATATTGGCCATAGCCATCCACAGGTAGTTAAAGCTGTACAGGAACAGGCCGCTCAATACATGCACCTGATTGTGTACGGAGAATTTATAGAACAGCCACAGGTAGCATACGCAAAACAATTAACTTCTTTACTACCCCCTTTCCTAAACTGTGTATACTTTACCAATAGCGGTGCTGAGGCAACAGAAGGAGCTATGAAACTGGCCAAGCGGGTTACCAATCGTTCAAAAATCATTGCATTTCATCATTCTTATCACGGCAGTACGCAGGGTGCACTAAGCTTAATGGGCGATGAATATTGGCGAAATGCTTTCAGGCCTCTATTGCCAGATATCCATCATTTTTATTTTAATGATGAAAAAGTAGTAGATGCCATTGATGAAACATGTTGCTGTGTAGTGATGGAAATGATACAGGCTGAAGCAGGTATTATTATACCCGACAAGAACTGGTTGAAAGCTATCCGGAAAAAATGCAACGAAACAGGTACCCTGCTAATAGCAGATGAAATTCAGAGTGGTTTTGGCAGAACAGGGTCTTTATTTGCTTTTGAGCAACTAAATATTGTGCCGGATATTTTATTATTGGGTAAAGCATTGGGTGGTGGTATGCCGCTTGGCGCTTTTATTGCCGATAAACAATTAATGCAGGCTTTAACACACAACCCCGTGTTAGGCCATATTACCACATTTGGCGGGCATCCGGTTAGCTGTGCGGCTGGTAATGCGGCTTTGAATGTTTTGTTGAATAATGAACTGATGATTGCTGTAAAACACAAAGAAAAAATGATTCAACAAATATTACAGCATGAAAAAATAAAACAACTGCGTACTGCCGGATTGTGGGCTGCTGTTAGCTTCGAAAATTTTGAAACCAATCATGCCATTATTCAGCAATGTATTCAAAACGGTATAATAACCGATTGGTTCTTATTTGCGGGTAATTGTTTAAGAATAGCTCCGCCATTAAGTATTTCGGAAGAAGAACTGAGAGAACTTTGTTTAACGATTGTAAAAAGTATTGAAGAAGCGTAGCATTAGCACATTCTGCAAAACCTGCTATACAACTTCTCGTATTGAGGAATGATATTGTGTATATCGAATGCTACTGCCTGCAGGTAAGCGTTTTCTTTCATTGTTTGTAATTCTTTTTCATTCTGCAATATTTCAATTGTAAACTGTGCCATTGCAGCGGTATCACCAATGTTGGCGGTAAATCCGGTAATGCCATGGTGGTTAATCTCTGTTAACCCTCCTGAGTTGGTGCTGATCACAATATTTCTTGCAGCCATAGCTTCTAATGCCGCTAAACCAAAACTCTCGTATTCACTGGGCAAAAGAAAAACATCGCTTACAGCAAGTATTTCTTCAATCTGCTCTTGTTTCCCCACAAAGCGAATTTCGTGCTCCAACCCAAGTTCTCTTGCCAGTTCTTCTGCCGCCGGCCTTTCAGGCCCATCACCCACCATCAATAGTTTGCAGGCAACATGTTTTTTTACTTCTGCGTATACTTTTACCACGTCTTGTACCCGTTTTACTTTTCTAAAGTTGGAAGCATGCACTAAGATCTTTTCATTGTTCGGTGCGATTACTTTCTTAAACGCATCAAAAGGTTTTCTGCTGAAGCGGCCAACATCTACAAAATTGGTGATCACTTCAATTTCTTTTTGAATAGAAAAGTTTTTATAAGTTTCTTCTTTCAGGTTATTCGATACGGCGGTAATGGCATCACTCTCATTAATAGAAAAAGTAACAACAGGTTCGTAAGTTTTATCCCTGCCTACAAGTGTTATATCTGTTCCGTGCAATGTTGTTATTACAGGAACCATCCTCCCGTTCTTGTTCTTTACAATTTGTTTTGCAAGATAAGCTGCACTGGCATGCGGGATGGCATAATGCACATGTAAAAGATCAAGATCATGGTTAATAATCACATCTACCATCGTGCTGGCTAATGCCACTTCATAAGGTGGATAATCGAATAGCGGATAAGTAGGTACCCTTACTTCGTGATAAAAAATATTGGTATTAAATACATTTAGCCTTACCGGTTGCTGGTATGTAATAAAATGTACTTCATGGTTCTTATCTGCCAGTGCTTTTCCTAATTCCGTTGCCAAAACGCCACTTCCGCCAAATGTTGGGTAGCAAACAATTCCAATACGCATACTCGTAGTTTTTTTTAGTTGTAAAGCCAATTTGCCCGTAAGAGAAAAAGCGAATCCGGTTTCTTTCATACTTACTGCTCTGCCGAACCCTCAACTTTCTTAAACGAAATAACAACTTATTCTTCATTCTGTTCTGCCCATTCATCATAACTTAATTTTAAAGGAGAATATATATCTTTAGTTCTATGAAAAAAATATTACTGCTTGCATTGGTTCTTCCCTTTCTGGCTTCGGCGCAATTCACTGAAGATTCCATTTTCATTAAAAAAATTTCTGATGATGTTTTAACCAATGGTAAAGCTTACGATCTGTTACATTCATTAACAAAAAAAATAGGAGGCCGCCTGGCCGGTTCCCCACAATTTGCACAGGCTGTGCAATGGGGTAAAACTGTTATGAAAGAGCTTGGGGCAGATACTGTGTATTTGCAGGAAACAATGGTGCCTCATTGGGTAAGAGGTAATGGTGATAAGGTGATGATAACAGAAGAAAATGGAAAAACAAAAAATATTACATTGGATGCACTTGCACTGGGTAATTCTTTAGGAGGCAATGTTACTGCTTCGGTAATTGCAGTAAAAGATTTTACAGAACTGGAAAGAAGGAAAGATGAAGTAAAAGGAAAAATTGTTTTTTATAATTATCCGTTTAATCCAACATATATTGTTCCCTCCAGGGCATATGCAGAAAGCGGCGTTTATAGAAGAAATGGCCCCAGCCGCGCAGCAAAATATGGTGCGGTAGGCGTATTGATCCGTTCTTTAACCGAAGCAACCGATAATAATCCGCACACAGGTGCTACTGCTTATAATGATTCATTTCCAAAAATACCATGTGCAGCATTAGGCTTGGCCGATGCAGAGAGGCTTTGGGTAATGTGCCAGTCATCAACAGTGAAAGTGGCCATACATACCCATGCCCAATTTTTACCGGATACCATTGGTCATAATGTAGTTGCAGAGTTAAAAGGTACAGAGCAGCCTGATCATTATATTACGGTAGGTGGCCATTTGGACAGTTGGGATGTGAATGAAGGCGCTCACGACGATGGGGCAGGTGTTGTGCATACTATTGAAGTGATGCGTGTATTGAAGGCATTGGGATATAGGCCAAGACATACTATTCGGTTTGTATTGTTTGCCAATGAAGAAAATGGATTGCGGGGCGGAGAGAAATATGCAACAATGGCAAAAGAAAAAAATGAGCAGCATATTTTTGCACTTGAGAGTGATGAAGGTGGTTTTACACCAAGAGGCTTTGGGGTAACGGCGCCGATTGCTTCTTTGCAAAAAATACAAAGTTGGCTGCCATTGTTAAAGCCTTATGGTACAGAAACTATTTCAGCTGGCGGTGGCGGTGCAGATATAGGTCCGTTGGCACGCAATTTAAAAACACCATTGGCAGGGTTTATACCCGATAACCAGCGTTATTTTGATGTGCACCATGCTCGTAGCGATGTGTTTGAAAATGTAAATAAGAGAGAGCTGCATTTAGGAGCTGTGAATATGGCCGGCCTGATTTATCTGGTAGATAAATACGGGTTGTAATCATTATTTAATACGTAAATCTTTTTGCATGAAAAAAACAATGCGCACTATTGTTGTGGTTTTATTGTTAGGGCTGGTTGCCTTTGGTTATTTAAGATATTATTATGTATTTGCTACCGGTACAAAAGCAGGATTGCTGAATACTTTTCAAAAAAAAGGATATGTCTTTAAAACATGGGAAGGGTTAATAATACAAAGCGGCTTTAAAGCCAACGTACAAAGTAATGAGTTTGATTTTAGTGTGGCAGACCCTTCTATTGCTGAAATACTTGAAAAAAATTCTGGCAGGGAAGTGAACCTTCATTATAAACGGTATTTTGGGGCATTACCCTGGAGAGGCAATAGCAATTATATAGTAGATAGTATTTATGAGATACGAAACTCTAATGGCGAAACAATGATAAAGCCTAAATAAAAATATCTTTTTTCTTTCTGATTTGGCCCCAAATATATTTGGGGCTTTTTCATTCATCATACTTAAATATATTTTAACAGTTGCACAAAGAATAAAGCTGAAATTTGCACACCTTTTAATATTTGTAATTTTTTCTCTTATATGATGTTAAGCAACCCCTGCAAAAAAAAATCGCTACTGTTTTTAATGCTATTATTGGGATATATCATAGCAGCCGCACAAACAAAATTTACTATCAGCGGAATTGTAAAAGATAATAAAACAGGCGAGGTATTAATTGGCGCAGCTGTTAGAACGGATAGCGCAGGTACGGGTGCTGTTAGCAACGCATATGGCTTTTATTCCGTAACCGTTGGTAAAGGCATAATAAAACTATGGGTAAATTACCAGGGCTATAAAACCTTTACCACACAGGTAAATATTGAAGCTAATACTGTAATAGATATTGCATTAACACCACAGCCGGTTAATCTTAGCGAAGTAACAGTGGTTACTAAAAAGAAGAACGACAATATCGTGAAGCCGCAAATGGGTGCGGAAAAACTGAATATGACAGAGATAAACCAACTACCTGTTCTACTTGGCGAAAAAGATGTACTTAAATCCATGCAATTATTGCCCGGCGTAAAACCGGCAGGAGAAGGTAATAGCGGTTTTTATGTAAGGGGTGGCAGCAGTGATCAAAACCTCATCCTGCTGGATGAGGCTCCCGTATATAATCCATCGCATTTACTGGGTTTCTTTTCTACGTTCAATTCCGATGCCATTAAAGACGTAACCCTTTTTAAAGGAACAATGCCGGCTCAATATGGCGGCAGGTTATCGTCAGTAGAGGATATTAAAATGAAAGATGGTAATAATAAAAACTTTAATGTGAACGGGGGGATTGGTATCATAGCCTCAAGGGTAAATATTGAAGGCCCTATTGAAAAAGATAAAAGCTCTTTTATTATAAGTGCCAGAAGAACTTATGCTGATATGTTCTTAAAACTGTCTAAAGACACAACGGTTAAAAACAACAAGATCTATTTTTACGATCTGAATGCGAAGGCTAATTATATCATAGGCAAAAAAGACAGGCTCTATTTATCGGGTTACTTTGGAAGAGATGTGCTTGGCTTTGGCCAAACCTTTAATACCAACTGGGGTAATACCACTGCAACATTACGATGGAATCATATTTTTAACAGCAGGCTGTTTTCCAATACCTCACTTATATACAGCAACTTTCAATATAACATTGCCATTAAATCCGGACAGGATAATTTATTCATCAACTCACATATAGAAGATATTAATCTGAAACAAGATCTGGATCTGTTCATTAATAACACCAATAAATTAAAGTTCGGTGCAAATATTATACATCATTCCGTAGCACCAGGGAAGGTAACTTCAGATAATCCTGGCTTTACAAGCAATTATTCTCAAAACAAAAACTCATGGGAATCTGCAGCCTATATATCTCATGAAATTAGTGCAAGCAATAAGCTGAGTCTTATTTATGGCTTAAGAATTTCTAACTTGCTGGTGGTTGGCCCGGGCAATTTCTATCAATACGATTCTGCCGGTAATACGCTCGATACACTCCGGTATACATCGGGCCAAACCGTTGTATCGTACTGGAACCTGGAGCCACGTTTTTCTGCCAGCTATGTTTTAAATCAAAGCCAATCCATCAAAGCTTCTTTTACACGCAATGTTCAAAACCTGCACCTTATTAGTAATTCTACCACAGCTTCGCCTACAGACCTGTGGCTGCCGAGCAGTAATAATATTAAACCTGAAATAGCTGACCAGTTTTCGTTGGGATATTTTAAAAATATAAACGATAATAAGTATGAGGTTTCTGTTGAAACTTATTATAAGTGGATGCAAAACCAGATAGATTATAAAAGTGGTGCACAGCTAAGGGCAAATGATAATGTAGAAAGCCAGTTGTTGTTTGGCGGAACAGGAAGGGCATATGGAGTGGAATTGTTGATTAGAAAAAAAACAGGGAAACTAACCGGCTGGATAGGCTACACGCTATCTCGAACAGAGAAAAAATTTGCCGAAATAAATAACGGGAATTTTTTCCCGGCAAGGCAGGACAGAACCCACGATATTTCTGTAGTAGGTATTTATAAACTGAACGATAAATGGTCTTTTTCTGGTGTATGGGTATATTATACAGGCAGTGCCGTTACATTCCCTTCAGGAAAATATCATGTAAATAACCAAACCGTTTTTTTGTATACAGAACGTAATGGGTACAGGATGCCTGCTTATCACAGGCTCGATTTATCTGCCACGATCGATAACAGTAAAAACAAAATACGCAGGTACCAGAGCAGTTGGACATTTGGCCTGTATAATGTTTATGGAAGGGAAAATGCGTATACGATAGAATTTAAAGATGATCCGAACAATCCCAACAAAACCATTGCAGAACAAACATCGCTTTTCAGATTTGTGCCAAGTGTAACCTGGAATTTTAAATTTTAAAATCAATTCAAGATGAGAAAATATTATTTACTGATAGCTTTTTTAGGCATGATGGCCTGTAAAAAAATTGTGAATGTTGATTTAAAAAATGCCCCGCAACAATTGGTAATTGAAGGCATAGTGAATGATGTTGCACCGCCAACAGTAACCCTTTCTAAATCGGTTACATTCAGCAGCGATAATAGTTTCCCTCCTGTTTCGGGTGCAGCAGTAACCATTACCGATAATGCAGGTAATAATTTTACACTTACAGAATCTTCTCAGAAAGGCACTTACAGCATTAATACCATAATTGGTAAATCTGGTAGAACATATACCATGAATGTTACTGTGAATGGAACAACATATACTGCTGTTTGCCAAATGCCTCAGTTAGTAAATTTTGATTCCTTAAGGGCAGATGCAATCACTTACGGGAATAAAGTATTAAAAGTGGTTGTACCGGTATATACCGATCCTTTGGGCAGAGGCAATTGTTATCAGTTTATAGAGAAAATAAACAGCAGGGTTATACAAAATGTATATGCGTGGAACGATAATGTAAATGATGGCGGAACCAATACCAGGAGGTTGATCTACTCTGATCAAATTGATTCACTCAATATTAAAACAAAAGATACTGTTGCGGTTGAAATGCGATGTATTGATAAAAGCGTATTCAATTATATGTACGCCCTGGCAGATTTGAATGGTAGCCAAACCACACCCGCTAATCCTGTAAGTAATATTAATAATGGTGCTTTAGGATATTTCAGTGCACATACCAGCCGAACAAAAAGAATCATCATGCCTTAGCAGCATGAATAATAAATATTGCCGGATGTTTATGAATGTCTGGTATATTTCTTTTCCAGGATTGAATGTTTTTGGTTTGAATGTTTTCTGAGGCTGCTGTAAGGTTAACCGCAATACATAACTGGGTATTAGGGTGGCAGGTATCTATAATATCTTTTATTACCTGGTTATTTCTGTAAGGCGTTTCAATAAACAACTGGCTGCAATTTTTTTTAATAGATTCTGTTTCCAGTTCTTTTATCTTCTTTTTCCTTTCGTGCGGGTCTATTGGTAAATACCCGTTGAATTGAAAACACTGGCCGTTCATTCCACTGGCCATAAGTGCCAATAAGATAGAGCTGGGGCCTGTGAGCGGTTTTACGGTAGCTCCTATATTCTGGGCAGCTTCTACCAGTACTTGCCCGGGGTCTGCAATGCCAGGGCATCCGGCCTCGCTTACAATGCCAATGTTCTTTCCCGCTTTTAACTGGTTGATAAATTGTTGTTTTACCTGCTGCTCGGCTTTGTGAATGGTAATCCATTCGTAATCATCAATCACCATTTCCTTCCACAAACGTTTAAAATACTTGCGTGTTGTTTTTTCCTGTTCTACAAAAAAAACAGTGCATTGTTTAATGGCAGCAACAACATATGCCGGTATGGGTTCTATGTTCTCATCGCACAAATAAGTGGGTATCAGATAAACGGTTCCTAAGGGCATGATGTTAGTCGTTTTCTTTTAAAGGATACATGCTTAATGTGGCGGCAACAACAGCATAGGCAGGTGCAAGTACCCAGCCTACTACCGGAATAAGATGCATGGCATAAAACACCATGCCATTGCCAATGGCCAGGCCCCGGTGATTAGATATATACAAAATACTTTCTGCAGTTGTTTTTTTATGGCGCTCCAAACTATAATCAAGCATGGAAAAACCATAAAAATAACAATCTACCAATAATGCCAAAACAGGGGTAAGCAATCCAACCAATGGTACCAGCGATGCAAAGAGTATGGCCAGTGCATATACGGCCTGCCATATAAAATTTCTTGCCGCTATGCTGATACCGCGAATAATATCTTTTGCCAGTTGCTGTACACTGAAGGGAAAATCGTTGCCTTCAATAATAGCTTCTGTTTTCTCACTCAAGTAAGCAAACAATGGGGCGCCGGTAATGAGAAAAAAATATTTAAATAAGGAAAAACCGAGAATAATTTGAATAAGCATTAAAACAAAGCCACCGATAACAAACAAAAAACCAAGCCAGCTTCCCTGCAATTTATCCAGCCAGTTTTGCAATCCGGTTTTAAGTATTAAAGTAGCAACAAGGCTTTCAGAAGCATGAAAAAACAATACCATACTTACTCCAAACAAAATAGCATACAAAATACCGGGTATCAGTATCCATTTCCACAGCTTGTGTTTTTTTATAAAACGATGCGCCTGAAAATAAGCTTGTATTGCTATAATAATTTCTTTGAGCAATCGGGAGTATTTTAGTACACGAATGTAAACCATTGTACTTAAATGAATAAGAAATTCGAGATAGGGGATATTACAAAATTGAATGCAAATTTTTATTTGCAGGAAGATGTTGTTAGGGCAGCAAAAACACTAATCGGGAAAATAATTGTTACTTGTTTTAACAACGAAATTACCGCTGCAAGAATTGTAGAAACCGAAGCGTACAAAGGAGTGGTTGATAAAGCATCTCATGCTTATGGTGGCAGGAGAACCGCCAGAACAGAAACTATGTATGCAAGAGGAGGTGTTGCTTATGTTTACTTGTGTTATGGTATTCACCATTTGTTTAATGTGGTAACCAATGCAGAGAATATTCCTCATGCTGTGTTAATAAGAGCGGCGGAACCGCTTTTAGGAATAGAAATTATGAGTAATAGAATGAAAAAAGCACCAACAGATTACAGCCTTACAAAAGGGCCTGGTAATCTTTCAAAAGCATTGGGCATTACCGTGGCTTGTACAGGCATAAGCTTAACAGGTGATGATGTATTTATTGCAGAAGATCATTATGTGCCACATCCGGCCCTAATAAAAGCTTCTCCCAGGATAGGCGTAAACTATGCAGGTGAAGATGCTTCCCTGCCGTATCGTTTTTTTCTTGATAAAAATCGTTATGTTAGCGGTAAGAAAACTATACCCTGAACTATAATACTGCAACATGAGAAACCTGATAACCCTGTTATGCTTAATATGCATATCAATGTCCTGCACTGATTTTAAAAATAATTATGAAGTGAAAGATACAGTAGATAAGCTTTTTCAAGCGCTGAACAATCATGATATTGTATTGATCACAAAACTCTTTGCAGATTCTGCCAGGCTGGAATCGCCTAACTGGGAAGGCTCTAAAATAGGCCCTATTGGTGCAAAAGAAGTGTACTTACGGTATTTTAATTCAACCCCCGATTTAAAATTTACCATCACACAGCTAACTATTGGGCCCAATACTGCTGTAGTTGAATATAAAACAGAAGGTACCCTGCAATATGCAGAACAAGGCACACCGGATTATATGGTGGGTAAGAAATACATTATTAAAAACATAACCCGCCTTAATCTGCAAAGTGGCAAAATACTGGAATCTAACAGTTATTTCGACCAGGTATCTTTTTTAAAGCAGGTTGGTTTTTTTGATAAACATTCCTAATGCAATTCTGATTAATTTCATGAAAAAATTATGGAAACCTGGGTAATTTATGCCATTCTTTCAATGGTATTTGCCGGCATAACATCTGTACTTGCCAAATATGGATTGCAGAATGTACACCCTGATCTGGGGCTGGGTATAAGAACGGCTACCATTTTCTTTATAATTACCGCTTTAAATATTGTTGGGGCCAAATACAAGCAAATTCACTTATTAAACGGCAAACAAACCTTTTTGCTTATTGCCTCCGGTATTACCACCACTTTAAGCTGGTTATTTTATTACAGGGCTATGAAAGATGGCCTGGTATCATATGTTGCAGCAATAGATAAGGCAAGCATTGTAATAACGCTTGTGCTTTCTTTTATTTTGTTAAAAGAACCGGTAACGCCAAAAATAATGGCCGGCGCAGGATTAATATTTATTGGAATGCTAATTCTGGTTTGGAAATAATTACTAAAATTTAGGGCAGTTGATGGGCTTATCAGTAGATGGCCTTCTTGTATAAATCAATGAAAATTCAATACCGCCTGCACCTTGCGAACCTGTTCTTAAAGAAGAGGTATTAATATCGTAACTCATACCCAATCTCAGATCGCCAAACTCAAGCCCCACATAAGGAAAAATGGCATCGTTAAACCTTACCCATCCGCCAACATATAGGCTTGTTGGTTTCTCATTAACATCGGCATCTGTACTCAGTTGAAAAGCGCCACCCATTACTGTTTCAGTTGCTCC
Organism: Sphingobacteriia bacterium; assembly: GCA_017304675.1. Lineage (GTDB taxonomy): Bacteria > Bacteroidota > Bacteroidia > Chitinophagales > Chitinophagaceae > CW01. The sequence continues at coordinate 185,252 of JAFKLS010000017.1, read as the reverse complement.
TCCCTGAAAACTTTGTAAGGCACTTAAATGTAATTTGGTATTGGTGGCTATGGGAAAATAAGTACCCGCATGAATAGTTGCGCGTGGATTTAATTGAAAATATCCGCCGGTAAATTGTTGAACGGGCCTGCTGATATGGTAAAGGCTTACTCCCACATAAAAATTATTCTGATCATTGGTGCTGCCATTATATAAAATGCCGGCATTGATATCAACATAGTTGTTTTTTAAAACTGAATTATTGAAGATTTCACTGGTAACACCGGTAAAACCTGAAGAGGTTAATTGATCTTCAAATTTAAGATCGGCTGTGTTAATAAGCATGTTGGCATAAGTAACCTGAAACCCAACACCCAGTTGGTGGTTGCCTTCTTCATCCAATCCTTTATGATAAGCGGTGGAGGCTGTAAAATAATTGAATTTTACAGCACCGTTAGCACTGTTATCGTTATAACCCATTACACCCAGGCCCCAGGTATCGTTAGAAGGTATTCTGTCTTTCAATATATGAAAATCGAGAGAGGCTGTAGCCGTTGTAAACGCATTATTAAGAGTAGGCCATTGGTTCCTGTAATTACCGGCAACACGGTAACTGCCATCAAACTTGCCGGTAAAGGCCGGATTTAAAGTTAATGGTGATGAGAAAAATTGGGAAAAATGCGGATCTTGCGACATGACTGCCGTATGTAGCATAATACCCACCATTAATAGAGACAAGACTTTCCTCATCGCAGAAAAATAAGATGCCTAAAGTAAACGAAATGCTGTAAAAAAGGTTTGCAAAACAATATTTTAACAAGAATATCTGTTATGATTGCATTTTAGTGCCAAACGATAAATCTCCTGCATCTCCCAGGCCGGGAACAATATATCCTTTAGCAGTAAGTTCATCATCAATATCGCCACACCAAATAGTAAGGTCATTTCCACATTCCCTGTAAATAAATTCAATACCTACCGTGCAGGCAATGGCACAAACAATATGTATTTGTGCAATTTTATTTTCCTGTCTTAGAACATTCACTGTTTTTACAAGAGAAGCTCCTGTTGCAACCATTGGGTCGCTAATAATTACAACACGATCATCTAGGTTGGGGCAACTCATATATTCCAGGCTTATTTCGAAGCTGCCATCGTGGTGGTGTTTTCTGTAAGCCGAAATAAAAGCGTTATCTGCTTTATCAAAATAGTTTAACATGCCCTGGTGCATGGGTAAACCGGCTCTTAGAATAGTAGCTAAAACAGGTTGTTGCTTTAAAAGTTTGCTATTATGTGTACCGAGAGGTGTTTGAATTTCTGTTTCAACCCATTCCATTTGTTTGCTTATTTCGTAAGCTGCAATTTCTCCAATACGTTCCAGGTTTCTTCTAAAACGCATCCGGTCGTTTTGTACAGATACATTTCTTAATTCAGAAACCCAGTTGCTTACAAGACTGTGCTCATTGCTCAAATTAACTGTCATAGCCACTATTTAATGATTAAACGGGTGTAAAGTAAATACAAAATAAGGTAGGAATGTTTTTTGATTTATTTTTAAGAATACATAATAAAAGTTTATGAAACATCTTTGCCTTCTTTTATCGGTATTTTTAATATTTGGATGTAAGGGAAAAGAGAAAAAATTTAATCAGCAAAATTACCAGGAACAAAAAATTAGCCTGGCAGAAAAAGAGCGCCAAAGCCCTAAGATTTTTTTGAAGGTATCAGGAGATGACCACCGGAACTTATTTGGTAAAACAGTATATAATGGCAAAATAATCAATACGGCATCAGTTGCTGCATTTAAAGAGGTAAGAGTAAAACTTTTATACTATAAAAAAGGGGCTCTTGTGGCCAACCACGAAGAGTTTTTTGAAAATGCCATTAAACCCGGTGCAAGCCTAGCATTTAAAACAAAATATAAAACTCCCCGTGGAACAGATAGTGTTAGCAGTTATATTATGAATGCTAAGCCTGTTTTAAATAATTAAACAAACGAAAAAGTATCGCCGTTAAACAAACCTTTATCGCTCAGTTTTAAATGTGGTATTACCAACAATGCCATAAAACTGAGTGTCATAAAAGGGGCCGTTAAACTACTTTTTAAAACCTCTTTGGTAAAAATATCTATGGCCGTATATGCTTCGGCAACTTTATAACCGTCATCTGTACTCATTAAACCTGCTACGGGCAGGCCCAATACCATTTCGTGGCTATTATTTACGGCGCTAACACCGCCCTGCTTGTCAATTACAAGATTAATGGCTTTTGTTAAACTGGCATCGTTTACACCAACAGCAACAATATTATGGCTGTCGTGTGCTACACTACTGGCCAAAGCACCTTCTTTCAATCCAAAATTTTTAATAAAACATTTTGCAACCGGAGCATTGTTGTAACGATTTACCACTACCATTTTCAACACATCTTTTTCAATATTGCCGGTTAAATACTCGCCTTCAATGGTGGGTTCAAGCCATAATTTATTTGTAATGAGCTGTCCGTCTAATGCTTCTATTACAGGTATTAAGCCATTTTCAGAAGGATAATCTTTTATGCCGATGGAAAGTTGCTGCGCCGTAATCTTGGTACAATTAAATTGATTGATGGGTTGAACGGGAACGGACTGAATAAATGATTTTCCGTTCTCAGCCATCAGTTCTCCTTTAATGTAGGTTTGCTTAACTGCAAAATCAATAAGGTTTTCAGTTACAATAAAATCTGCTTCATCGCCTTCTCTTAACAAACCAACATTTAATTTATAATGTAAAACCGGGTTAACACAAGCTGCCTGTAAAATTTTAAACAGATCAATTTCTTTTGCAATAGCTCTTGCACACAATTGATTGATATGCCCAATGGCCAAACTATCCGGATGTTTATCATCGCTGCAGAACATTATCATTTCAGGATAATCGTTCAGCAAACAAATTAAAGCTTCAAAATTTTTGGCGGCGCTTCCTTCTCGTATGAGAATTTTCATACCGTACTTCAATTTATCTAAAGCTTCTGCAGCAGTAAAACATTCATGATCTGTATAAATACCGGCTTCAATATACTTTTTTGCATCTTCTCCCCTTAACCCGGGGGCATGCCCGTCAACAGGTTTATTCAATTCATGAGCATATTCTATTTTCTTCATTACTTCCGGGTCCTTAAACAATACACCCGGAAAATTCATCATCTCACTCAAATATTTTATCTCCTCTTTTTCCAATAATTTTTTTACATCACTACTGTTTAGTGTTGCACCTGCAGTTTCAAAAACAGTGGCAGGCACACAACTTGGCGCTCCGAAGTTGAATTTGAAGTTTACCTGTTTACCATTTTCAATCATAAACTCAACACCCTTCATACCACACACATTGGCAATTTCGTGAGGGTCGCTTATGGTTGCTACTGTGCCGTGTGTAACAGCCAGTCTTGCAAATTCACTGGGCACCAGCATACTGCTTTCTACATGTACATGGCTGTCTATAAAACCGGGCATAATATACCCCGCACCGGGTAATTGTATCTCTTTAATACGGGCGATAGACACAATTTTTCCATTGTTCACCGATATTTCTGCCGGATAAATTTCTTTCTTCCAAACATCTACTAAATTTCCGCTTATATTAAATGTTGTTTTGCCCATAAACATTATGTTATTTAATTAGCTTAGAAAGGTAAACATACACTAAAGATTATTTTATGAAAAAAATATTGATAGCTGCCGTACTGCTTTTTTCAATTGTTGCAAAATCTCAAACGGCTGATGAGGTATTGATGAAGTTTGAAGATGCTGTTGGCGGCCGAACTTTATTACAAAAACTGATAACCCTTCAATACAAAAGTGTTATTACTTTAAGAATGATGGGCAGTCCGATAGACATTACGGTGAACAATTACCGGGAAAATAAAAAATTATACAGAAGGGAAGTGCAGGGAATGATGGGTATGCGCAATTCTTACTCTTTATTAACGGATACCGCCGGTTATTTATATATACCACCTATGCGTGGTTTTGGTGGCGGTGGTTTTGGAGGAGGTGGTGGAGACAGGGGTAATTTTGGCGGTGGCGGCTTTGGTGGAGGAGATGTGCAACAGTCTCCCTTAACGAAAATGACCGATGCTCAGTTGGCAGAACAAACTTATCAGCTTGATCTGGATGGGCCATTTGGCCACCTGGTAAATTATACGGCTAAAGGGCATAAAGCAGAGCTGCTTGGAACGGGCAAAGTGAACAAACAGGATTGTTATAAAATAAAATTCACTTTAAAGAGCGGCCAGGAAATGACTTATTACATTAGCACTGCCACGTATTATATTGTTAAATTGGAATGTATTGGAAAAGTAGCCATTCAACAGTTTGGCATAGGCCCTTTACTGGAGCAAATGGGTAGTAATGCCAACAAAATGAAAGTAGATATTCTCTTTTCTAATTATGATGATATAGGTAACGGCATTAAATTTCCTATGAAAGAAAAATTAGAAGTTGGGGCCGCTGAAATAGATCTGGCGAATTCAGATTTTATTAATAATGTTGAAATAGATACAAAATATTACAGAAACAGGAACTAATCTTTTAAAAGATCCGGGCGGCGTTGTTGTGTACGCAATAACGCCTGTTCGTACCTCCAGTCTTCTACTTTTTTGGGGTCGCCTTGCAAGAGAATATCAGGCACTTTTAATCCTTTATAATCTGCCGGCCTAGTATATACAGGTGGCGCCAATAAATTATCCTGAAAAGAATCTGTAAGAGCAGAAGTTTCATCATTCAATACACCGGGAATAATCCTGCCAATTGCATCAACAACAATAGCTGCCGCCAATTCTCCGCCGCTCAATACAAAATCGCCAATGGAAATCTCTTTTGTAACATATGTATCCCTTATTCTCTGATCAATCCCTTTATAATGCCCGCATATAATAAGTATATTTTCTTTTAAGGAAAGTTGGTTGGCCGTTTTTTGATTGAAGGTTTCACCATCGGGGGTCATGAAAATAATATCGTCAAACTTTTTCTCCTGCTGTAATTCATCAATCGCATTGGCAAGCGGCTCGCACATCATTACCATTCCGGCGCCGCCGCCATATTGGTAATCATCCACCTGTCCGTGTTTGTTAATAGCCCATTTCCGTAAATGATGAACATGCACTTGTAATAAACCCTTTTCCTGGGCACGCTTCATAATGCTGTGCTGAAAAGGGCTTTCCAATAATTCAGGTAAAACAGTAATGATGTGAATGTTCATGCAGCAAAGATGTGAAAATAAGTTCAATTCATTAATTCAACCACATAACGCATATAAAGAATTACTTTTGAAAACAGTTTTGAAACAAGTATCATGCAAGAATATTTAACTGAGTTAGGGAATAATATTGAAGGCTTATTTTTTTATGATAACAGCTCCATACATCAGGCACAATTAAGAATCTATTCAACCGACGCATCGGTTTATCAGGAAAAACCTTTAGCGGTTGCTATTCCAAAATCAATCGGTGATATTATCAAACTGATCGCTTTTGCCAACGATCATAAAATAACACTTATACCCAGAGCAGCAGGCACTTCGCTGGCAGGGCAAGTTGTAGGGAACGGGATTGTAGTAGATATCTCTAAATTCTTTACCCATATTGTAGAGGTTAACCAAAGGGAGAAATGGGTTCGTGTACAACCCGGCGTGATACGTGATGATCTGAATGCTTATTTGAAACAATACGGTTTAATGTTTGGGCCTGAAACATCAACTGCAAATAGAGCGATGATTGGCGGGATGTTGGGAAACAATTCCTGTGGGCTGCATAGTATTGTCTGGGGTTCTGTTCGAGATCATATTCAGGAAGTAAAAGCATTGTTGAGCGATGGTTCTGAAGTTGTTTTTACTACGGAAGATATTTTTTGCGAAGAAAAAAATCCACTCAAACAAAAAATCTACCAGGACATTTATCATTTGTTGAATGATGAAGGCAATAAACAGATCATTCAACAAAACTTTCCAAAACAAACAATTACCAGGAGAAATACAGGATATGCATTGGATAGTTTGCTTAAGATGCAACCATTCACAAATTCAGGAAAGCTTTTTAATATTTGTGAATTGCTTGCGGGCTCAGAAGGTACACTTGCATTTGTTACGGAAATAAAAATAGGGTTAATAGAGCTGCCACCGAAAGAAGTGGCAGTTGTTTGTATTCATTGCCATTCCATTATTGAATCATTGCATGCAAATATCGTTGCATTGAAACATCGGCCAATGGCTTCTGAGTTGGTTGATAAATACATCATGGATTTTACAATTGATCATCCTGAATATAGCAAGAACAGGTTTTTTATTAAAGAAGACCCTGCAGCACTTTTAATGGTTGAGTTTATGGAAGATGACGTTACTGCACTGCAGCAAAAAACAAACCAACTTATACAATCTTTGCAGGAAGCGGGTTTGGGTTATGCTTATCCTGTTTTGTATAATGAACACACCAAAGCTGCCTGGGATATTCGTAAAGCGGGCTTAGGTTTGTTGCGCAATATTAAATCTGATGCACAGCCGGTGAATTTAATTGAAGATTGTGCCGTAAGTACAGATGAGCTGCCTTATTATATAGAAGACTTGCAAGCGGTGCTTAAAAAACATAAAGTAACTGCATCGTACTACGCACATGCGGGTGCAGGTGAATTGCATGTTGAGCCTATGGTAGATTTAAAAACCAAACAGGGCGTAGAGACATTTAGAAATATTTTAGCCGATACGGTTGAGCTGGTTAAGAAATATAAGGGATCGCTTTCCGGTGAGCATGGCGATGGCAGGTTGAGAGGAGAATATATTGCAAGTGTAGTTGGAGATGAGGTGTATGATCTTTTTGTTCAGGTAAAAAAAATATTCGATCCGAATAATATTTTTAATGCAGGTAAGATTACTGCAACGCCGGCAATGGATACACACTTGAGGGTGCAACAAACACCACGATCAAGAAAAATTAAAACAAGTTTTAGTTTTGATGAGAATGAGGGTATTTTAAAACTGGCAGAAAAATGCTCTGGCTCCGGAGATTGCAGGAAAACACATATAACGGGTGGTGTAATGTGCCCGAGTTATATGGCCACGCGTTTAGAAAAAGATACAACAAGGGCAAGGGCAAATATGCTAAGACAGTTTTTGAGCGATGAAATGGATGATTACCCTTTTAACCATCAGGAACTAAAAGAGATCATGGATTTGTGTTTAAGTTGCAAAGGTTGTAAAACAGAATGCCCTTCGGGTGTAGATATTGCCAAAATGAAAGCAGAGTTCCTTCAGCAATATTATTATAAGAACGGCGCATCTTTCAGAGCAAAACTGATTGCTAATTTCAACCGGCAAATGAAATGGATTTCAAAAATTTCATGGGCATATAACTGGTTCTATCAAATTCCTTCATTCAGAAAATTTGCCAATAACTTGGCAGGGTTTCACCCCAACAGAACAATGCCTTCTGTTGCCGGAGAAACCTTGCTGCAATGGTATACAAAAAGAAAAAAATCAATCAACACCAATGCAATTGTTTATTTGTTCTGCGATGAGTTCACGAATTATAACGATGTTGAAATAGGAAAGAAAACGATTTTATTATTGGAAGCGTTGGGGTATGAAGTGATTATTCCTAAACATGAAGAAAGCGGACGAACTTATCTATCTAAAGGGTTTGTTGATAAGGCGAAACAAATTGCCAATTTGAATATTGAGTTGTTGAGCAACCTGATAACAGATAAAAAACCTTTGATTGGTATAGAACCTTCCGCCGTCTTAACTTTCAGAGATGAATATATTGATCTTGCAAATGAAACAAATGCCGATAAAGCAAAACAATTAGCAAAGAATTGTTTTACCATAGAAGAGTTTATTGCCGGAGAATTTAAAAATGGTTCTATAAATAGTGTATTATTTACAAAAGAGAAGAAGCAAATTTTAATTCATGGGCATTGCTATCAAAAAGCACTGTCTTCACAGAGCATGATCAGGCTCGTGGCAGAAATCCCTGAAAACTATTCAGCACAAATCATTCCATCAGGTTGTTGTGGTATGGCAGGCTCTTTTGGTTATGAAAAAGAACATTTTGAAATATCACAACAAATAGGGGAGCTGGTTTTATTTCCGGCTGTTCGAAATGCTAAAGATGAGATCATTGTGGCATCCGGAACATCCTGCCGGCATCAGATAAAAGACGGAACACATAAACAGGCTTTGCATCCTGTAGAATTATTGTATGCCGCGCTGAAAAACTGATAGAAGAATGCTTACCTAATACATAGTAAAAAATGTAGCCTTTTTTTAACATTACTCTAATATGATGATTTTTATTTTAGTGTTATAAATAAAATCATATGAAAATCCTATCATTACTTATTTGTGTATGCCTTTCTGCAAACATAATAGCGCAACACAAATTTGTTACCGAGGCAGATAGAAAAGATACGGCATTAAACACTTTTACCAATATACCTATTCAATCCACATCAGGTAAGATTGATGTTTTCATGGAAAGTGATAAACCAAAAGCCGATTATTACAGAGTAAGGCTTTTAGAAGTTTCAGGTGCGCAAAGTGAAAATGAATTATTAATGCGGTTGAAAGATCAGGCGCAGATATTGGGTTTTGATGCTATTCAAATCGTCAGCTCAAAAAATTTTAATTATTTGCGTTACGGTACCGGTTCCGTTATAACACAAGGTGTGGTTAATAGCGCTCTCGGAAATAAAAATGCGCCATATTATCCTGATCTTGCTGTAGGCCAATCATTAACGGCTATTGCAATAAAGTATAAATCGAACATGGGTTATGTGAATAAACAATGTAAATCTGCGAAACTTCAGATCAACGATAGTGCACAGACCCGTTTAGAGATTGATTTTACACTGAATAATACATTTGCAAAAAGCAACTCTGTTTTCACTAATAATTATTGGCTGAAAAATATTTCGTTATTTAAAACTGCTGATGTATTTGTAACAGCGGCGCATGATTTTTTAAAAGATGCAGATGATGAATATTTGAATGTAACCGGAAAAATAGAAACAGATAGTGGTAACATTCGTTATAAATGTCATTATTATAACAATTTTGATGTTAAATACATTGAAATTAAAATCCCTAATACGCAGGGCAATATTGAACCGCACATTTATAATATTACTTATGAGAAAGATGCGGCAGGATTGATAACAAAGCGTTATATAAGTTCAGGAAGAAAGCGAATAAAAATGTATGTTGATGTTTATAATTATGATGAATTAAAACGTTGCTCTGGCTTTACAAGATTTGATGCCAAAACAAACAAAATAATATTAACTACTGAATTTAATTTTTATTCTATAGATGATTTGCCTCCAACTGATAACTGAATCAACCTTCCATAAAATCATCGAGGTCTCTTCTTTCTTTTTTTGTTGGGCGACCGATTTTGCTTAATCGTTTACCTGTATGAAAACTGGCTGCCTGAAATTGTAATCTTTCTAATTCTTCAGCAGGAGTGATGTCAATATAATATTTAATGGCTTCACTGTACTGTACACGATTTTCTAATAAGCCTGTAACTTTTATTACCCAGCGTTTGGCTTCCGTTTTTACTTCGTATTCATCGTTTATGTTTACAATCTTAGAAGCTTTAACAGGATCGCCATGCAGTTTTACTTTGCCTTTACTGCAAGCATCTCCTGCCTGACTTCTCGTTTTAAATAAACGGATGGCCCATAAATATTTATCAATACGAAGTTTTTCTTTTTCTGCCATAACATAAAAAATTTATCATATTGAGCGAAGTGAGACATCTCTTTTTAATGTTGAGATTTCTCGCTTCGCTCGGAACGACGTCATTATTTATTTCTTCATCTCAGCATAGAACTGATGGAAATACGGAATGGTTTCAATGCCTTTATAAAAATTGAACACATCATATTTTTCATTCGGGCTATGCAGGTTATCGCTATCCAATCCAAATCCCATAAATACAATTTTAATACCCAACTCTTTTTCAAACAAAGAACAGATAGGGATACTTCCACCGCCACGAACGGGAATAGGTTCTTTGCCAAATGTTGCCGCCACTGCTTTTGAGGCTGCCTTGTATTCTATAGAATCTATCGGTGTTAAATATGGCTCGCCGCCATGATGTTCTTCTGCTTTTACGGTAACACCTTGCGGAGCAATACTTCTGAAATAATTCAACAGCTTTTCAGTGATGATTTTTGAAGATTGATTAGGAACCAATCTTGCAGAAATTTTTGCAAATGCTTTTGAAGGCAAAACTGTTTTGGCACCTTCACCAATATAACCACCCCAAATGCCATTCAATTCCAATGTTGGACGAATACCTGTTCTTTCATTTGTTGTATAGCCTTTTTCGCCCCACAATGCTTCAACACCAAGATCTTGTTTATATTCATTTTCATTGAAAGGGGCTTTTGCCATTTTTGCTCTTTCTTCTGCACTTGCTTCCAATACATCATCATAAAACCCGGGAATGGTGATGTGATTGTTTTCATCATGGCAAGATGCAATCATTTTTGCAAGCATTGTAATTGGGTTGGCAACTGCACCGCCATATACTCCGCTATGTAAATCCCTGTTTGGCCCGGTAACTTCTACCTGTATATAACTTAATCCGCGTACACCAACGTCTATGCTCGGCGTTTCCATGCTTAACATTGATGTATCGCTGATAAGAATAACATCTGCCTTCAACAATTCTTTATTGGCTTTTACAAAAGTTGCAAGATTCGGACTTCCAATTTCTTCTTCACCTTCAATAATGAATTTAATATTGCAGGGCAGAGAGTTGGTTTGTACCATTGTTTCCAACGCTTTTACATGCATAAAAAATTGGCCTTTATCATCACAACTTCCACGGGCAAATATTTTTCCGTCTTTTATCACGGGGTCAAAAGGCCCGCTGTGCCATAGTTCCAGCGGATCAGCCGGTTGAACATCATAATGACCATAAACCAAAACAGTTGGTTTGGCAGTATCAAATTTTTTTTCTCCGTAAACTACAGGATGCCCCAGTGTAGGGTATACTACCGCTTTAGTACATCCGGCTTTTTCCAAATGTTTTTTTACCTCTTCGGCACAATGTAACATGTCTTGTTTGTGTTCGCTTCTTGCACTAACACTCGGTATTCTTAACAGGTTGAGCAGTTCATTCAGGAAATTTTCTTTGTTGGTTTCCTGGTATTTTTTCCATGCTTCCATATTCGCAGATTTTTATGATTAAGCTTAATTGTTTTATAAATGATTGATTGCTTAATTCGTTACTCACTATACATTTTTCACTGTTCGTTATTCATTGTTCATTGAACCGGCATTGTGTTTTTCATTAGAAAGTATGTTGGCTAAAGTCCATTCCAGCCTTCTTTTAAAAGGATGCTGTCTCTCTTTACAATTGGCAACGCCGCAAATGCTGCAACTGAAAGGCAGGCATCCGTCTGTGTGTACAAACAATTCAACAGCATCTCCAAATGTTTGTATAATCAGTGCTTCCAATGCATCTATTTCTTCGTGTGCCTGGTGTATGTTAAGATACCAGGGAATGGTAAGATGACAATCTATATGCAGGGTAGTACCGTATTTAATTACCCTTAGGTTGTGCAAGTCAATCCAATTGTCTTTTTTGTGTTTATCAAGTTCGAGCACGAATTTTTTTAATAATTGCATATCGGCCTCATCCATAATACCTGCCAGTGAGGCCCTTATTATTTTATATCCGTTGAATAAGATAATGATGCTGATGATGATGGCTATAACTTTATCTAACCAGTAAAAACGGGTGATGACAATAACCAGTAAACCTGCAACAATGGCTATTGTTGAATAAGTGTCTATTTGCAGGTGTTTGCCACTGGCTTGCAATGCTAACGACCTGTTTCTTTTACCAACAGAGATGCAGATACTGCCTGCAATAAAATTGATGATAGCTGTTATAACCACTAACACAATGCCTGTGTCTAAAGATTCAATAGGTTTATGTTCTATTAAACTTGCAACTGTTTGGTAAATGATCAGGAAACCGGAAGCCACAATAAGTGTACCTTCTACTGCAGCAGAAACGAACTCGGCTTTACCATGGCCATAAGGATGCTCTACATCTTTTGGCTTGGCAGCAATGTATAATGCATACAGGCCAATAAAACCGGCCGTAACATTTACCACACTTTCCAGTGCATCTGATAAGATGGCTACAGAATGCGTTACATAATAGGCAATAATCTTCGCAGCAAAAAGTACAACACTTAAAACTGTTATTACTAATTGAACACGAAAATTTTGTTTAGAAACTTGCAACGATTGTTTTTTTGTGAAAGGAAAATATATTTATAATACTTCAACCGTATACTGAATAGCGCAGTGTTTTTGAAGCATAATAGATACCCCGCAGTATTTCTCCTGCGATAATTGCGCTGCTTTTTTTAGCTTATCAATATCTTCTACAGCAATATCGGCCCTGTATTTCATGTTAATGTATTTGAATACTTTGGGATGATCTTCCGTTTGTTCTGCTTCTGCTTCAATTTCAATTTTAGTGTAAGCAACTCTCATTTTGTCGAGAATACTCACTACATCCATACCACTGCATGCACAGGCAGCAGCCAGTACCATTTGTTTTGGGCTCATGCCGCTATTTAAACTTCCCCCTTCCACTGTTGTATCTATTCTTACTGTATGGTGGTTATCGCTGGTTGCATCAAATGCTAATTTGTTTACCCACTTAGCTGTTGCTTTCATAATAATTTCTCTGTTTGTTATTTTTTGTTAAGAAAGGCTGAATACATCCATACCAGTTTTTCCTGTGCCCTAATATAATCACTCATTAAAGCATTGGTTCCCTCATCATTTGCATCGGCAGATAATATGAGTAGTTCCCTTTGTAAAGAAATGGTTATTTTAAACGAATTCAGAATATCTGTTACCGCTTTTAATCCATCGGTAACCTGAGAGCTTTCTGCCACCTGCGATATTTTTTTATATCCTGAATAGTTATGATCCGGAGCATAGCCCAGGGTTAATATGCGTTCGGCTATTTCATCTATTTTTAATAAAAGATCATTATATAGCTCTTCGAATTTTAAGTGTAATTCAAAAAATTTTTCGCCCCTGATATTCCAATGGTAGCCTCTTACATTCTGGTAAAAAATAGAATAATTGGCCAGCAAATAGTTGAGCTTATTTGCAAGCTTCTCTGCTTTTTTTATATCCAATCCAATTGCATTTGTATTTTTCATGCTATTGCTTTTACATAGTTTCAAATCTTTTTTGAACAATTTCCCAGTTTACTACATTCCACCAGGCATTAATATAATCGGGCCTTCTGTTCTGGTAGCGGAGGTAGTAAGCGTGTTCCCAAACATCCAATCCTAATAATGGTGTTCCCTTTAAATCACTTATATCCATTAAAGGATTATCCTGGTTGGGTGTAGAGCCGATAACCAGTTTGCCATCATTTGTTTTAACCAGCCACGCCCAGCCACTGCCAAACCTGTTTTTACCGGCATCTGTAAACTGTGTTTTAAAAGCTTCGAAAGAGCCAAAATCTTTGGTAATGGCGCCGCCCAATGCGCCATCTGGTTTTGCAATTGAGTGTGGGGCCATACTGTTCCAGAAAAATTCGTGGTTCCAATGGCCTCCGCCATTGTTGCGAACTTTTGTAGAATATTTTGAAACTTTTGCCAATAGATTTTCAAGGCCGGCTGTTGTGTCGATTTTTTCAGCAACAACGGCCTCCGAAAGATTTTTGGCATATGCTGCGGCATGTTTGCTGTAGTGAATTTCCATTGTTAAAGCATCAATGGCTACTTCTAAATCTTTATATGCATAAGGCAATGGCTGTTGTGTAAATGGTATTCCCCGGCCATACTTTTTTTCGGAACCAGAAGCCAGAGAAGATAAAGCCGTTGCAGATAAACCAAGAGCAAGCGATGCTTTGCCGGTAGTTATAATAAACTCTCTGCGGCTGTTTTTTGTGGTGCTCATATACTGGGTTTTTTTTGGTTATTCAGATTTATTAAAGTTAATGAGAGATTTTAATGTTCTGAAGAAACGGTAATAGAATTCCCGGTTAAATAATTGGGAGTCTCTCATGGCTTTATAAATTAGAAATATGCCTACGGGCAGTAGTATAAAAGATGAAAGCCACATGCCGGTAACTACTCCGGTAACGCCTTCTCTCGCAAATTTTTCGCCAAAAGTGTTTAATAGATGAAACAGCACAAAAAACACGATGGCAAATACCAGCGGCGAACCAAGGCCGCCTTTTCTGATAATGGAGCCTAAAGGAGCGCCTATTAAAAATAAAATAATGCAGGCAAAGCTTAGGGCAAATTTTCTGTGCCATTCAATATCGTGTAGCCGTAACGAGAGCATTTTATTATTAAAATCATCATTAATAATCCTGTAATTATCTTTTATAACACTTACCTGGTTATATACCCTGTCGTAAATAGCAATTCGCTGAGTATCTGGTATATTGTTCTTTGCAAAATATTTATTCAACAATGCGGTGTCTTTCCTGGGCCAGGAAGAGTCTTTGTATTTTATAAACACCAGGTAGGGGTCTAATTCTGTAGAGGCTCTCTTTAAATAAAATTTTTGCAAATGATGCAGAGAGTCGATAGTCTTATCTAATTGACGAACACTTAAGATTTTAGGATTATAAAAAGTACTGTCGTTCGTTTTACTCATTTGAAAGGTTTTCAGATCAAAAACCTTTTTATATTCTTTAAAACCTGTTTTAATAAAATCTGTATTCAACGTTTGCCTTACGCCTCTTTCCTGGTAACGATAGCCATTCTTTAAAATAAATTCAAGGAATTTTTTATCGGCAGATGTTCGCATAATGCCGCTTTCGGCGGTTAACAGATTATCCTGTAGCCCATAACTTTTTTCGTAAATAACAATATTCCGGATAGTACTGTCGTCTTTTTCTTTCTTTCCGATTTTTATAATATAACCATCTATCTTATTGTAGAAAACACCTTCTTTAATATCAAATGCAGGTTTGGCTACAATAATA
Organism: Sphingobacteriia bacterium; assembly: GCA_017304675.1. Taxonomy (GTDB): domain Bacteria; phylum Bacteroidota; class Bacteroidia; order Chitinophagales; family Chitinophagaceae; genus CW01. Next base: position 170,252 of record JAFKLS010000017.1, on the reverse strand, counting down.
TCGTATTTCAGGGCATCGAGTTTTAACTCTGCAAAAGGAATGATGTTATTGGCGAATACAAATGCAATACCGCTGATGATGATAGATGTGATAAGCAATGGCCGCATAAAACGTAATAGTGGTATACCTGCGGCTTTAATGGCAACTATTTCAAAAGTTTCTCCCAAATTACCAAAGGTCATAATAGAAGAGAGCAATAATGCCAGGGGTAATGCCAAGGGTACCCAGTGTATTGCCACCATACCCACCAGGTAAAGTAAAGTACCAAAATCTAAACCTTTACCTACAAAATCGTCGAGGTACACCCAGAAAAACTGAAGTACCAGAACAAAAACGGCGATTAAGAATGTAGCAAGGAAAGGCCCTATGAATGCCCGGAGAACGAGTATGTCTAATTTTTTAATCACTGCAACGATCTAACTAAGTTTAAAACGAACTGATGTTTAATTTTATGGCATGGCAAATGTAAAACTTTCGTTGGCTGAAATGGAATTGGTAAATAATGCGGAATGGATTTTAACAAAAAACCGCATCATTGAAAAAGTGTATGCATTGTTTGGGCACTTGAGCGAACAATATAAAACGCATGCCTCTAATGCAGGAATACCGGAAGAAGTTTTAAAACAAAGCCCTAAAATTTCAAGAGGAGAGTTTTATGAGGGGCTTCCGTGGGTAATGCTCGATTATCCAAGATATTTTAAAGAAGAAAACTTTTTTGCCATCAGAACTTTTTTTTGGTGGGGTAACTTTTTCAGTATCACATTACAGTTAAAAGGAAGATATCAGCAATATTTTGCTTTATTGTACCCTTTCCTGCAACAGGAAGAATGGTTTGTTTGTGTGAATGAAGCAGAATGGCAGCACCACTTTGGAGCCAATAACTATAGCCCTCTTTCTGCAATAACATTAACCGAGGCGATGGAATTGCCTTTTATTAAGCTTGCTAAAAAATTAAATTTATCGGAATGGGAGAGTGCAGAAAAAAAATTAGCTGATGCATTCCATCAGCTAATCTCACAATTTTAATTTCCAAGGCGGTGAAACAATTCTTTCACCTGGTATCCCCACAATTGGCTTTGATCTTTAATCTCACTTTTTTCAGCAAAATCTGATATCACCAGTATGGTTTGATTAGATATTTCCGTTTTTTCAATTCTAAATTCAAAATACTCGCCTTTTTCACTGTGCAACCAGTGGTATTTTACAAAATGATCTTCTTCCTGGTCAAGAATCTTGGCTTTATCAGGCACACCGCCTCCCCAGCTAAAACTGAAAACGCCATCCCATTCATCTACTTTATCGGCAAACCACTCCTGTAAACCCGCAGGTGTGCTTAAAAATTCATATAAAATGGTTGGGGAACAACGCACTTTAAATTCCAATGTATACAATTGCTTTTTACTCATCTCTTAAACTTTGTGGCTCACTGCTTCCCGCAGAGGTTTGCAATAATATTAAATAATACCAACCCACCAAATGTTTTTTTGTAAATAAGGGCTTTTAAGATTTTAAGCAAGAAAAAATATACCTTTTTTGATTTTCGGTTCTTAAATTACTTAAATTGCTATGTGCACGAGACGCGGTGAATCAGTCAACCCAAACCAACACTAAACTAAAAAAACCTTTAATATGAGTATGCGTCAACTCAAGATCTCCAAATCTATTACCAACCGCGAAAGCCAAAGCCTTGAAAAATACTTGCAGGAAATTGGCAAGGTAGATCTGATTAGTCCTGAAGAAGAAGTACAATTGGCCCTGAAAATAAAAAATGGGGATCAACGTGCACTGGATCGCCTTGTGAAAGCCAATTTACGCTTTGTTGTTTCTGTGGCAAAACAATACCAAAACCAGGGGCTCACCCTGTCGGATCTTATTAATGAAGGTAATTTGGGATTGATAAAAGCAGCGCTGCGGTTTGATGAAACGAGAGGATTTAAATTTATTTCTTATGCTGTGTGGTGGATACGTCAATCCATTTTACAGGCTTTGGCAGAACAGAGCAGAATTGTACGCTTGCCCTTAAATAAGGTTGGGCTTACAAACCGCATCAGCAAAGCATTTCAGCAATTAGAACAGGAGTTTGAAAGAGAACCTTCTCCGGAAGAATTGGCCTCTGTTTTAGAAATGGATATTGACGAAATTACAGCTACATTAAATGTAAATACCCGCCATGTAAGCATGGATACTCCTTTGGGTGAAGGAGAAGATAATACCCTGATGGATGTAATGATTAATGACAATGCAGAGAAGGCAGATGAACGCCTGGAGCACCACGAATCCTTAAAAAAAGAAATTGAAAGAAGTATGTTGGCCTTAACAGACAGGCAGAAGGCTGTGCTCTGTTATTTTTTTGGGATTGGAACAAATGAGTCGCTCAGTCTTGAAGATATTGGCGCCCGGTTTAACCTCACCAGGGAAAGGGTAAGGCAAATAAAAGACAAAGCCATTACCAAACTTCGTTCCACCAGCCGCTGCAAGCAACTGAGGGTATATCTTGGTTAATATTCAAATACTATATTTGCAACCTTATTTAAGTGAACTTCAGGTTCACTTTTTTATTTGCATACCAAACCAGTAGTTCATGTTCAATAATTTACAAGAGCGTTTAGAAGGTGCTTTCAAGAATATTAAAGGCCAGGGGCGCATTACCGATCTAAACATTGCCAATACCATTAAAGATATCCGCCGTGCATTGATTGATGCGGATGTAAACTTTAAGATTGCCAAAGAGTTTACTGATAAAGTAAAAGAAAAAGCACTGGGCGAAAAAGTACTTACCTCCGTTAGTCCGGGTCAGTTAATGGTAAAAATTGTTCAGGACGAATTAACAGATTTAATGGGTGGAACAGCAGAAGAGTTCAATATCTCTGGCAATCCTGCCATTATTTTAATAGCAGGTTTACAAGGTAGCGGTAAAACAACTTTTACAGGAAAGCTGGCCCATTATTTAAAAACCCAAAAAGGCAAATCTCCTTTGGTGGTTGCTGCCGATATTTATCGCCCTGCGGCTATTGACCAGTTAACCGTTCTTGCCGAACAAATTGGTGTGGATATTTACAAAGAGCCGGAAACCAAAGATGCAGTTCTAATTGCTCAAAATGCTATTAAAGAAGCAAAAACAAAAAATAAAAATGTAATTATCATAGATACAGCAGGCCGTTTGGCTGTTGATGAGGTGATGATGACCGAAGTAGCCAATATTAAAGCTGCTGTAAGCCCAACAGAAATATTGTTTGTTGTAGATTCTATGACCGGGCAGGATGCAGTAAACACTGCAAAAGCTTTTAACGACAGATTAGATTTCAGCGGCGTAGTGTTAACCAAATTGGATGGAGATACAAGAGGCGGTGCGGCACTTTCTATTAAATACACTGTTAATAAGCCGATCAAGTTTATGAGCAGTGGCGAAAAAATGGATGCGTTGGATGTATTTTATCCTGAACGTATGGCCCAACGTATTTTAGGCATGGGCGATATTGCCTCGTTGGTAGAAAAAGCACAGCAGCAATTTGATGAGGAACAGGCCAGGAAATTAGAAAAGAAAATCAGGAAAAACCAATTCGATTTCCAAGATTTTTTAGAACAGTTGCAACAGATTAAAAAAATGGGTAGCCTCAAAGATTTAATGGGTATGATTCCCGGTGTTGGCAAAGCCATTAAAGATGTTGATATTAAAGATGATGCTTTTAAAGGGATAGAATCCATTATTCAAAGTATGACGCCGGAAGAAAGGGCTAACCCCGATTTAATAGACCAGGGCAGAAAACTTAGAATTGCCAAAGGAAGCGGAAAAGATATTAATGATGTAAATGCTTTTATGAAACAATTTGAACAAATGAAGAAAATGATGGGCATGATGAATAAAATGCCAATGGGTGGTTTTCCGGGAATGAAAGGAATGATGGGCAGGAAATAAATTCTTTACGAATACGAAAGACTCCTGTAAAGACCAAAGAACCGTTGATAATCAAATGATAACAAAACATTAGCCTTTAAACTTGGCAGAAAATAATTTTCCTTTTATTTTCGCACTCCATATTTAAACCTATTTGTTAACGCCTTTAAATGTCTATTTAACATGGCAGTAAAAATGAGATTACAAAGACACGGCAGTAAAAAACGCCCTTTCTACTTTATTGTAGTAGCAGATGCCCGTGCACCGAGAGATGGTAAGTTTATTCAAAAAATTGGAACTTACAACCCTTTAACCGTTCCCGCAACAATTCAGTTAGACCGTCAAAAAGCATTAGATTGGTTGCACAAAGGTGCTCAGCCAACTGATACTGTTCGCCGAATCCTTTCTTTTAAAGGAGTGTTATACCTGAAGCATTTGTTACGTGGAGTTAAATTGGGATTGTTTGATGATGCAACTGCAATGATAAAATTCCAGCAGTGGCATACCGAGCATGAAGCCAACTTACAACGTCGCAGTGAGGAGCATAGGAAAAAACAAAGAGAGAGAAGGGTTCAACCTGCTGTAAAAAAGGTTGAATCAACCAATGCAGCCGAAGGAGAAGCATAATATTGCTTAGCCAAAAAAATTAAAGCCTTCATATATTGAAGGCTTTTTTCATTCACATAATTAGTATTCTCTTTGTAGTTATGAACGAACAAATTCATGTAGGAAAAATTGCTGCCGTTTTTGGGCTGAAAGGAGAGGTTATTTTAGTACACGTACTGGGTAAAAAAGCTCAATTTAAAAAAGGCGAAGCTATTTTTATTGAAATGATGAAAGGCAGCCTGTTGCCCTATTTTGTTGAGTATTCTAAAGCAAGAACTTCGGAAGAAACCGCAATAAAACTGGAAGGGATAGACACGAAGGAAAAGGCAAAACTTGTTACCGGTAAGCAGGCCTGGATATCGCAGGCACTTTTTCAATCTTATGCGGCCAAGCAGGCAGCTATTTCTTTGCTCGGCTTTTCCATTATTAATGAAGGAAAAAATTTAGGAAAGATAGAAGAAGTCATTGAACAGCCCCACCAGGTACTGGTTACCATAAAAATTAATGGTAAGGAAGTAATGATTCCGCTGCACGAAGAATCATTAATAAAAATAGACAGGAAGAAAAATGAAGTGATTGTTGAATTACCAGAAGGCTTACTGGATATTTATTTAAACAATGAATAAGTTTTTTACCATACAAATTAAAGTAGAAGAAAAACATTTAGACAGCCTGAAACATGTAAATAATGTGGTGTATGTGCAATGGTTACAGGATGCGGCTTTAACGCATTGGAAAACTTTTGTTTCTAAAGAATTAGATGAGCAGGTTTTGTGGGTGGTGAAAAGGCATGAGATAGATTATTTGCATAGTGCATTGCTGAATGATGAATTGATTGTAAAAACATGGACCGGCGATTATTCTGCCGCAACATGGAACAGGCATTACGAGATTATCAGAAAGGCAGATGAAAAAGTACTTGCAACAGCAAAAAGCATTTGGGTGCTACTGAATAGAAAAACTTTTAAGCCAAAAAGAATTGATGAGCAGGTCTTAAACGTATTGCAATAAAAAAAGCCACATTGGTAAGTGGCTTTTCTTTTTTGTGTTGCTTCAATTAAGGTGCAACCAATCTAAATCCGTTACCGTGTATGTTTACAATTTCAATTTTATCATCGTCTTTTAAATACTTACGAAGTTTGGCAATATACACATCCATGCTTCTTCCATTAAAATAAGTATCACTACCCCATATTTTCTTTAATGCCCTTTCTCTTGGTAATAGATCATTTTTATGCTCGGCAAGCATTTTCAACAATTCATTTTCTTTTGGAGAAAGGGTTTGGGTTTTTCCTTCATGTATCAGTTCTCTTAATTTTGGATTAAAATGGTAAGCCCCTAAATCAAATTCTATATTCTCATGCACTTTATTTTCTTCTTCGTTGCGCTTTAAGATCGCCTTTATTTTTAAAAGCAATACTTCACTATCAAATGGTTTGGTAATATAATCGTCTGCCCCCAGTTTATATCCCTGTATAATATCTTCTTTCATGGTTTTGGCGCTTAAAAAGAAGAGTGGAATGTCCGGATCAACGTCTCTTATTTCTTCTGCCAGCGTAAAACCATCTACGTGCGGCATCATGACATCTAACAAGCAGATATCAAATTTTTCTCTTTGAAAAGCGGCCAGTCCCAACCTGCCATCTCTTTCCAAAACAACATCATAATCACTTAATTCCAGGTAGTTTTTTAGAACCATTCCAAGGTTGGTATCGTCTTCACACAACAGTATTTTATATTTTTTCTTTTCTTCCATAGCGATTGTTTTTAACTTATGTGGTGTGAAATAAAGATAAAACATTTGCTGCTGATAATTTATCCCCTTGAATGTTTTGTTAAAAACGATTGTTTGCACAGTGAAAAGCATGAACAGCACGATTACCATTTTATTAAATTTGCTTTTTAAACGGTATTGTTATGATGTTAACCCCGGATAATAAGTTGAAAAAATTAATTGTTATAGGCGATAGGGTTTTAATTCGTTTAGCCAAACCCAGTGAGCAAACGGCAAGTGGTTTGTACCTGCCTCCAGGCGTTCAGGAAAAAGAAAAAGTGCAACAAGGCTATGTTATTAAAGCAGGGCCAGGCTACGCCATTCCTTTGCCTGTAGAAAACGAAAGCTGGAAGCCTGAAGAAGAGCAGGTGAAATATATTCCTTTACAAGCCAAAGAAGGGGACCTGGCCATTTTTTTACTGAGCGGTGCAACCGAAGTAATGTATGAGAATGAAAAATATTTTATTGTACCGCAAAGTGCAATTTTAATGTTAGAGCGAGAAGAAGCATTTTAGTTTTTTAGTATACGGTTCTCATCGGATACTCTTACTTTTCCATGCTCCTGTAAAAACCTGAGCACTTCAAAAAAAGTTTCTTTTTGCACTACCGAGAATGGTTGTATAAATTCTTTTATGTTCAGCTGCCCTTTTGCCTGAAGTTCAGAATCTATTTGTTCTTCCATCGATTTAAACTCTGAAGAAGCGTTTTGTGTTCGTTTCTCCTTTAAGCAATTATCGCAAATACCACAAATGTTCAAACTGTGGTCGCCGAAATAATTTCCTATATACTGGCTCCTGCATTGTGTAGCCTGGGTACAGTACTTTAATAAAACATCAACCCTTTGCTGCAATAACTTTTTCCTTAAATGAAGGTGGCTCGTGTTAATGGATAAAAAATTTGCAGGGGCCCTGTTTGTTAATAGTAATATTTGTGGTGTTTCTTTTTGCGGCTGGTAATGAATAATACCAAACGCCTGTAACAACAGCAGGTCTTTTCTGGTTTGATCAATATCTATCTTGCAAAGCTTTGCTATTTGCTTTTCACTTATGTTGATAACATTGTCATATATTCCTTCATAAGTGCGTAACAGGCATTTGATTACCGGTTCAAGATTCGGATGTGCCTTTTCAAAATCATCCAATAAAAATTTATCTGCGGTAAACCGGATTTTAGAGGGCAGGAAGATCGTTTCATTGAATACAAGGTATCCTTCTTCTTCCAGTATTTTTACTACAGCTATTACCAGTGAAGTATCGTATTTAAAATTTTTACAAAACTCAAGCAGATCAAAATCATAATATACAAATTCGCCTATACCAACAGGTATTTGCAGGTAATCGGCAATACTCTGATATACTTTTTTAATAATGCTAACATCAGGAAAGCGTTTGTCAGGAAGGCTTTGCAGCTCTTTTATATCTTGCTGCTGGTATAATAGAACGGCATATGCTTTTTGATTATCTCTTCCTGCACGTCCTGCTTCCTGGTAATAATTCTCCAGGCAATCGGGTATATCGTAATGTATCACACTTCTTACATCTGCTTTATCAATCCCCATTCCGAATGCATTGGTGCAAACCATTACCCTTAAACTATTGTTTTTCCATTGTTGTTGTTTGCCGGTTCTTTCGTTTAAGGATAAACCTGCATGATAATGATCGGCGGATATATTTTGAAGCAATAAAAGATCGGCAACCTGTTTGGTTAACCGCCTGTTTTTACAATAAACAATGGCAGTTCCCGGAACATTGTTTAGAATATTGATGAGTTTATTGATTTTGCTTTCTACCTTAAATACGGCATAGGAAAGATTTTTTCTTTCGAATGACTGGCGAAAAACTGCAGGGTTTTTTAATTGCAATTTTTCTATAATGTCTTTTTGAACAGGCGGAGTTGCTGAAGCTGTAACAGCAATAACAGGAATATGCGGATAGTATTTTCTCAATTGTGCAATGCGCAGGTAAGATGGCCTGAAATCGTACCCCCATTGGCTTACACAATGCGCTTCATCAACTGCAATAAGGTTTACGGGCAGGGATCTAGCATATTCCTGAAACAAATTACTTTCTATGCGTTCAGGAGATATGTACAAAAATTTATAGTTACCCTGTAATGCATTTTGTAATGTTTGGCTTACCTGTATATAGGTATAACTACTATCTATATAAAGTGCCGGTATGTTTTTTTTTTCAAGATTTTCTACCTGGTCTTTCATTAACGCTATTAAAGGCGAAATGACAAGGCATAAACCTTCTTTCATTAAAGAAGGTATCTGGTAGCAGATAGATTTTCCGCCACCTGTTGGTAATAAGGCCAGCACATCTTCACCTGCAACAACTGCATTGATGATATTTTCCTGCTCCCCCCTAAAAGAATTGTGATCCCAATATTGTTTAAGAAGTTCTTTTGCTGAAGCCATATTGTAAAGAAAATAATAAAAATGCAAAACCTCTCTGCCCTTTCTAAAGGGTAACAGGGTAATACCTTTCAGCTATTGTATTAAATAACCTTTTTAAAATTCAGGCGTATGCTGTTTACTGCCAAAACAACATCACTCAACCCCATAATTAAAGCACCATAAGTAGGCCCGTAAACACCTAACAGGCCCAAAGCTGCCACCGGAATGGCAATGATGTTGTAAGAAAATGCCCAGAATAAGTTTTGCTTAATGGTTAAGTAGGTATGCTTGCCCAGGCCTAATGCCAGTGGCAAATTCTTTAATCCATGATTTACTAAAACAACTTGCGCACTTTGCATGGCCACCTGGCTGGCTTCGCTAACAGATACGCCTACTGTTGCCTTTGCAAGGGCCGGACCATCGTTAATTCCATCACCTATCATTACGGTAGGGGCTTCATTGGTTAGTTGCGTAATATGCTGTAATTTCTGCTCAGGGCTTTGCTCGGCAATTACTTCATCAATACCTAACAAATTTGCAACATGCAAACATTTTTCTTTCTTATCGCCACTGAGCAAAATGGTTTTAATAGATCTTCTTTTTAAATATTGAATAATCTCTTTTGCTTCGGGCCTAATTTCATCTTCAATATCAATCCATCCTATCAGCTCATTATTTTTCAAAACATAAATGCTGTGCTGTGTATTATTGGTAAGTTCTTTTGCAATTTTATAAGAACCCGCCAATAAAATATTGCCTTCCTTATCTGTTGCCTGAATACCCAAACCTTTTATTTCTTCAACCTTTTGCCAACGAACAATCTCTTTTGTTTTCCATGCTTTTGAAATGGCAATACCAATAGGGTGGTTAGAATATTTTTCTAAAGAATAAACGATCTTTTTAAATGTTTCCTGTTCTATTACCGATTCAAACCCTGCGATTTGAAATTTGCCGGTAGTGAGTGTTCCTGTTTTATCGAATACTGCCTGCTGAATATTTTTAAATATCTCCAGGCTTTTGGCATTTTTAAATAAAACCCCGTTTCTCGCTGCCCTTCCCAATCCAACAGCTACGGCAGCAGGTGTTGCCAAGCCCATAGCGCAGGGGCAGGCAATTACCAATACGGCTATGCTTCTTAATAAACTGTCTGTAAAAGTTTGGTGTGCTATAAAATAGTTTGCCAAAACAGTAATGAGTGCAATGCTTAAAACAGTGGGAACAAAAATAGCGCTGATTCTATCGGCCATTTGCTGTACCGGTGGTTTTTCTGTTTCAGCATCTTTAATAAGCTTAAGAATATGACTGAGCACAGTGTCTTCGCCTACGGCTGTAACCTGAGCTTTGGCCGTTCCGTTTTCAATTAAACTTCCTCCTATTAGGGTATCGTTAATCTTTTTTTCTATAGGAATGCTTTCGCCGGTAATGATAGATTCATTCACATCAATGGCTCCCCAAAGAATTTTGCAATCCATCGGAACAACGTCTCCGTTTTTAAGCAATACCAGATCACCTACTCTTAATGCTGTACTTTCTACCTGAAAAATTTGTTCTTGATGATCTCCATCAAAAGCAATCATATTGGCCATTGTTTTTTTGCTTACAGCCAGTTTTTTTAAAGCGGTTTGAGTGGTATCAATGCTTTTATCTTCCAGCCAATTACCCAGAAAAACAAGGGTAATGGTAGTGGCAGCAGTTTCAAAAAATAAAAAATCTTCACCTTTGGAAGTTAGTAACCCATAAACACTATAACCGAAGGCTGCTGTAGCTCCCAATGCAATCAACACATTCATATTGGGTATACCGCTTACAATACTTTTCACAGCACTACGTCCAAAAAAATCCATCCCCACTACATAAATGGGTGTTGCCAGCAGTAACTGCACATATGGATTCATTAAAAAATGAATAGGTACAATCATGTGCAAGAACAGTGGTGCCGCAAAAACAAGACAAAAAATAAAGCGTTGATAGTGGTTGCTGAATTTTAGCAGCCCCTTTTCACTATGGTCGTGGCCATGATGGTTATGATGATGTTCTTCAATTACTTTATAACCTAATTTATTGATGCCATTTTTTATTTCATCCTCAGAAATGGCATTGTCTTTTTCAAAGCTTACAGCGCCCCCGATAAAATTAACTTTTATGTTCTGCAAGCCTTTATTGGTTAAATATTTATTGATGGTTAATGCACAATTGGCGCAGTCCATTCCTTCTACCTTTAGGTCTACCTTTTCCATTATTGTATGCAATTTTGTGAAATGTTCATCAAAGTTTAAACACTTGCCTCGTATGGCAGATGATGTATCTCACAAATTTACTTTATTCTAAAAGTGGCACTTGTCGACAGCAGAAATATCTTTGCCACATGGATGCAATATTTCAGATCGGTCAAATTCAACAAATTGCAAAAGCGTATTTAAAAGCATATAAAAACAAAAAGGTATGGGCTTTTTATGCTTCTATGGGTAGTGGCAAAACCACTTTCATTCATGCCTTATGTGAGGCGCTGGGGGTTAAAACAGCTGTTAGCAGCCCTACGTTTGCTATCATTAATGAATATACCAGCGAAACGGCAAGGCTTATTTACCATATGGACTTGTACAGGCTAAAAGATGAAGAAGAAGCTATTAATGCGGGAGTAGAAGATGCCATTGCTACAGGAGACCTGTGTTTAATAGAATGGCCGGAAAAAGCGCCATTATTATTGCCAGATGATGCACTGAAAATTCATATAGAGATTTTAGATGATCGAACACGAAGGATATTTACGTCTGAAGATTAATATTCCTCCGGAATTCTTTACTTAACTTTATACCTCACCTTTAAATATAAGTATGGCTGCAGGCAAACCGGTTATTTCAACATCATTCAGTTACGAGCCTCTGGAAGAAACATTGGATGTAAAGCCGCAAGGCACTAAACTACTGATAGGGATTCCTAAAGAAATAGCCTTTCAGGAAAACAGGATTGCTTTAACACCAGATGCGGTAGGTGTATTGGTAAGCAACGGCCACACAGTAATGGTTGAACACAAGGCCGGTGAAGGGAGTAATTATCCTGATAAAGATTATGGCGATGCCGGTGCAAAAATTACTTACAACAGGGAAGATGTTTTTAAATGCCCCATATTGGTTAAGAGTGCACCGGTGGTAGAAGAAGACCTGCCCCTGTTGCAAACGAATCAAACCATTATTTCGCCAATCCATTATTCTGCATTAAAATCTGTGATTGTAGAAAAAATGATGGAGAAGAGGGTTACTGCACTGAGTTTTGAGAATTTAAAAGATGATAGCGGCGCTTACCCTATTGTACGCAGTATGAGCGAAATTGCAGGAAGTGCATTAATGTTTATTGCGGGTCAATACTTAAGCAGTTTCAATAAAGGTAAAGGTGTTTTGTTAGGAAGCATTAGCGGTATTCCACCGGCAAAAGTAATTATCATAGGTGCGGGTATTGTGGGCGAAGTAGCAACAAGAAATGCGTTGGCATTAGGCGCAAGTGTGAAAGTGTTTGATAATAATGTATACCGGTTAAAACAGCTTCAAAATAATCTGGGGCAAAGGGTATGGACAAGCGTTTTAGAACCAAAAATCCTTTCCAAGCAATTAAAAACCTGCGAAGTGGCCATTGGGGCATTAAGTAATGAATACGGCAGAGCACCTGTGGTAGTAACTGAAGAAATGGTGGCAGCTATGCGGCCAGGCAGTATTATTATAGATGTGGCAATAGACAGGGGCGGTTGTTTTGAAACCAGCGAACTAACAAGCCACGAAAACCCGATCTTTATTAAACACAATGTAATACATTATTGTGTTCCCAATATTCCCAGCGGCTTTGCCCGCACTGCCAGCCAGTCTATCAGTAATGTATTGATGCCACTGCTACTACAGATAAGTGATGAGGGCGGTATGGAAGAGATTGTTTGGCATAACCTGCATATGCGTGAAGGCATCTACCTGTTTAAGGGTGCGTTAACAGATTTTTATATCAGTCAGAAATTTGATTTGAAATATACGGATCTTAATCTGCTGATTGCAAGCAGAAGATGATTATAATAAGATTTCACTTTTGATTATAACGCCTAAGGATTCTAACCTTTCCTTTAAACCGAGCCAATGTTGTTTTCTCAAACTGCCGGCAGGATAAATTTTTGACTTAAAATCTTTTGTGATAACTCTTAAAGAATTCGAGCTTTTGTTTGGGCTTTCGTAAATGCATTCTTTCAAATTATCAAGAAGGTAAACTTTATTTCTCCAAAACCAGAGATGGTTTCTAATTATTAGGGCATCTTCCGATACGAGAAAATAGTTAGACTAAACTCCTAACACAAAATACATAAGCAAATTCACATACAAGAGTGCAAAAAAAATGGGAACAAACCTTTGAGAACTCAAACTTGTTAATATGAAATAAACGGAAACAAGCAGCATTCCATAAAACAGAATACCATTTAAACTGGTTATGTAATTGCCTGAAAATTCTTCATAATCCGGGAAAACAGTATCAGTTTTTTTTCTCAAAGCGGTACGTGATTCCGGCTCTACAACAAGTTCTTTAAAGTTGGCTCTCAATGTTTCTTTTATTTCCAGAACATTGGCATAAAAGCTATCCGGAAGAATTATTTTTTCACCATTTTTTAAAACTATCGCTGTACAATTAACGTTTTTAGAATTGCTTAGTGAGCCAATGGATTCACGAGCCAGGAGATCAATCTTGCTTATCTCATCAACTTTTATTTCCTTGTTTTTAAATAATTGCTTTAGAATTAATTGCTGGTTGTTAATAATAAGTATGGTTGACCATTTGTTTATGATTGAAAAGAGCCATCCGCCAAGTATAAAAAAAAATACTCCGGCAAAAGGTGCAGGAAGCTCTGTTCCAAATTTTGTTTTTAGTGAAATGGAAGGCTGAAGAAACAGGTAAAAACTAACACATAGCAGAATTAAAATAAACAAATAAATTATATAAAATCTCCAGAAACTAAAGTTACTTCTCATAAAAAATCCCCGATTTTTTCGGGGATTTGAAAATAATATTTTTATGAATGCTAATTTATTTTCCGCCAATTGCTTTCAACATTTCTTTTACTGCTGCGGCTAATTGATCATCTATTCCAAATAACACATTTTTATATGGATTGTCTACATCAATATCCGGATTAATCTGCAGGTTTTCTGTAGGTCTTTTCTCTGCACCAATGGTTGCAATCATGGGAATACCGAATACAATAGTAGGGTCTATTTGGGTTTCCCACCATACGGCAGTTCCCGTTCCTGGCACAGGTTTACCAATTAGTTTACCTACTCCATTAGCCCGGTATGCATAAGGAAATATAAATGCATCGCTATAATTACCTTCACTCATTAATACAACAGAAGGTTTGGTCCATTTTCCAACAGGCTCTCCACCGCCGCTTTTAAAACCATATGGAGCAAACGTTAAATATTGCTTGCCTTTTAAGAAAGTAACAAGATCATCGTGCAGCCATCCTCCGCCATTAAATCTGGTGTCTACTATTAAAGCTTCTTTATCTGCATTTTTTCCAAAAACCTGCTCAAAAACATCTCGGTAAGCGCCATCATTCATTCCCTGAACATGTACATAACCTACTTTGCCACCGCTAAGTTTTTCTACCATATCGGCCATGGTTTTGGTCCAGCGTTTATATAAGAGAGCATTTTCTTCTGCTACGGAAATTGGTTTAATCACTTCTTCCCACTTGTCTGTTCCGTTGCTTAAACTTAATAAAACATTTTTGCCTGTTTTACGGTTTAAGAATTTGTTCCAGTCAACTGCATCAGTAATATCTTCTCCATCAATCTTTTCTATTATGGTTCCTGCCTGTATTTTACTTTTTGCCTTATCAACAGGGCCGTTTGTAATTACTTCGGTTACTTTTAAACCATTGCCACCGCTGGTTTCATCATAAAACAGGCCAAGCGATGCAGTGGCATCTCCATTCGGGTTTTGCGGTGAATACCGACCGCCTGTATGTGATGCGTTTAATTCTCCTAAAAGTTCACTTAACAATTCCTGAAAATCGTAATTGTTGTTTATATGCGGTAAGAATCGTTCATAATTCTTTTTATACATTTCCCAATCAATGCCATGTAATTTGGGGTCGTAAAATTTCTTCTTTACCTGGCGCCATGCATGCTCAAAAATATAAGCACGTTCTCCGGCTGTATTTAAAACCATTTCTCCGTTAATTGTAATAGGGCTTACTTTGCCGGCGTCTGTTTCTACTTTCATAAGGCGACCATCGGCTATTACAAAAAGGCTTTTGCCATCTTTGCTCAGTTCCATTCCACCGCCTCCTGCATTCAGTTTGGCAATAGATTTTATTTCCCTTGTTCTCGTGTCTAACTGCCAAAGGTCAAACCCTTGTTCAAACTTTGCGAGGTAAAATAATTTGCTTCCATCGGGAGATAAAACATAATCTATCAGATTCAGAGAACCGTTGGTTAAACGAATCCTTCTTTCTTCCAGATTGGTTAAATCCGGGGTTATATCTTCTTTCTTTTTAGAAGTATCTTTTTTCTCCTTGTCTTCTCTTTCTTTTAATAATGCAGCATCGTCTTTGTTCAGCTTAAACCTGTCGTATGTGTCTTTATCAAAAAATTCTATGAAAATATCGTTTTCCCTTGCGCCCTGAATGGCTAATGGTTTTTTACCATATTTATCACTGGTATATAAAATAGCTTTTCCGCCAAAAGCCCACTGCTGTTTGCTCTCACTAAAACCACTGTTGGTTATATCGGTACCCTTTGTATCGCTTCCGTCGGTTTTAAACAGTAAAATATCTCCTCCGCCCAATGCAAAGTTTCCTTTGGCACTTTTTATTGCAAGCCATTTACCATCCGGGCTCCATTCAAAACTTTGATCACCATCGCCGTACGAAAAATTCTGGCCGGCCGGCAAAATGGTTCTGGATGTTTTCTTTTCTATGTTGAATATTCTAACAGTATTTCTGTCTTCCAGGTAAGCTATTTCTTTTCCATCCGGAGAAACAACGGGTTGAAATTCTTCTTTCTCAGTAGCAATCACCGGTTCTTCTTTAATAACCGTTGAGGCATAAAAATAAGGCTCTTCTTTTCTTGCAATGGTTGCTTTCATTATATCCCAGCTTCCATTACGTTCTGCCGAGTAGTATAATGTTTTTCCGTCGGGTGCAAAAGCAATCATGCGTTCTTGTTGTGGCGTGTTGGTAATGCGTTTGGTAATGCCGCCTTCTACACTGGTAACGAAAACCTCTCCTCTAAACACAAATGCAATTTCTTTACCATTGGGAGAGGCACTCATTTCTGTGGCGCCACCGCTAATGGGAACAATGCGTTCGGAATTTGATTTTGCATCTGCATTAATGCTAATGCTTACTTTTTCGGGTTTGCCGCCTTCTTTCATGGTATAAATCTCTCCATTCCAGCTAAAGCATAACGTATTGTCGTTGGCTCTTGATAAATGGCGAACGGGGTTGTCTTTAAAATTGGTTAGCTGCTTTGCATCGCCGGTATTGCTCAATGCGGTTTTATAAATATTTTGCGTGCCGTTTTTTTCGCTTAAGTAGTAAACAGACTTGTTATCTGTGGCAAAAACAGGCTCTCTGTCTTCCCCTTCAAACGGGCTGATTTTCTGATAGGTTTTTGTTTTGAAATCGTATGTCCAAATATCTCTTGTAACGCTTGATGTATGATGCTTACGCCAGGGATCTTCATATCCTTTCCTGTCTTGAAAAACAATAACGTCGCCTGTACTGTTGTAATGAACATTCTCTGTACCGGCGGTTAACAGTAATACACTTCTTCCACCATTTACAGGAACCTGATACAATTTTTGAAATAAGCCTTTGTTGGGAAAACGAACAGAACTGTTTAAATCGTTTCTTCCGCTTCCAAAAATCACCTGCTTGTTATCTACGCTAAAATCCCAGGGAAAATCATTCGCAGAGTTGTACGTTAAGCGGGTGGCCTCGCCACCTTCGCTGGGCATTATGTATACATCAAAATTGCCATAACGATCGCTGGCAAAAGCAATGTATTTTCCATCGTGGCTCCAAACCGGCATCTGATCTTGTGCTTCGTGTAATGTTAGTGCTACGGCATTACCACCACTTGCAGGCACTTTATACAAATCTCCTTTATAACCGAAAACAATTGTTTTACCATCCGGGCTAATAGCCGGATAACGCAACCATAACGGGTTGTTTTGTGCAAATAAGCTTGCTGTTAGGGTACTGAAAAATAGGATCAATAACTGTTTACGCATAGCAAGATGTTTTAGTTTTGAAGATATTAAAGATAATCAACCACCAATATGCCTGCAACAAATTTTGAAGAATGGATGGAAACAATTACATATCAATGTAAACATGTGGTATCCTGGAATGATAGAACAGACCGCTTAGTGCGGATGGATTTTTCAAAAGAGAATAACAGATGGAATGATGAGGTAACCAGGGATGAACACTTGTTTAAGGAAAAGGTAGAGCATTTCCTGCTACAGGAACAAGCAATATATGGCATAGGCGGTTATAATGAGCTAAGAACAATATATGCGGTAAGTGAGGTTTTCGGAAAGCATGCTGAAGAGCCTCGCCGGCTGCATATTGGAATGGATATTTGGGGGAGGGCAGGTACTACTGTATTTGCGCCATTGAAAGGCAGCATTCATAGTTTTGCATTTAATAACAGGTATGGCGATTATGGCGCTACCATTATTTTGAAACATGTTTTTACAAGCTGTACGTTTTATACTTTATACGGGCACTTGTGCTTAAATGATTTGGCTGGTATACAGGAAGGAGATGTAATAGAAGCGGGGCAGGCTTTTGCGCATTTTGGAGATTTGTGTGAAAATGGCCATTGGCCGCCACATCTTCATTTTCAGATTATAAAAGATATGCAGGGTATGAAAGGAGATTACCCGGGAGTTTGTAAGCAGAGCGAGGCAGCTTTTTATTTAAAGAATTGCCCCAATCCTGATTTAATTCTGCAAATGATGCCTTTTGCAATTATTGCAAAATGAAAATCATTTTTGTTTTCAAAAAATCAATTTATTTTGCTTGCGTTAAAATAACTAACATGAGTGCACACCAACATGAAGAAGGCGGTATCGTTAAAAACTTTACTCTAACAGCATTGCTTTCTTTTGCGTTAATTTTTTGTTTGTTTGTTTTGCTTGCCCAATGCCATGGCCCTTATAAAGTGGGAGGTCATCATGAGGCGGCAGCAACAGAACAGAAGGCAGAAGAGCATGCAGAACATCATTAATAAAAATGCCCCTGAATTTTCAGGGGCATTTTTATAATTACATCTGTTTAATAGCGGTTTGTTACCAGGGAAGCACTTGTTCTAAATGTATATATTTTCCTGTTGGTCCTTTTTCATCCAATAAAGCCAGGCTTACAGATGTTTTAGCGCCCTCAGCCACGTTCATAGGAGCAGCATCGGTTCCCATATCTGTTTTAACCCAACCCGGGTGTGCGGCATTTACTTTAATGCCATCGTTTTTTACTGCTGCTGCTAAATGAATGGTGTATGCATTTAAAATGGTTTTAGAAGCATTGTAAGCAAAAAGTTTAGAGCTATATATAGGAGAATTCTCATCTGCATGTAAAGCAAGCGAACCCAAAATGCTACTTAGGTTTACAATTCTTCCTGAACCGCTTTTTTTAATTAACGGAAGTAACTTATCCGTTAATTTAACAATACTGAAAAAGTTGGTATCAAGTGTTTCCCTCAACGCTGCTTCATTTACCTGTACAGCCGTATTACTTGCCCACTCGGTACTTTCAATCTGAATGCCTGCATTGTTTACAAGAATATCCAGCTTGCCAAATTGTTCTTGAATGAAATTGTATGCATTATCAATATCATTTTCATTCAATACATCTAATTGCAAAAATTCAACATCCAACCCTTCTTTTTTTAAAGATGCTACAGCGGCTTCTCCTTTCTCTTTATTTCTAGATGCAGCAAGCACTTTAACGCCTGCTTGGGCCAGTTGCTTAGCCGTTTCATAGCCAATCCCTTTGTTGGCTCCTGTTACCAATGCTATTTTCTTGTTCATAAATTTATTTTTTTAATTATGCTTTTAATAATTTAAATGCGTGTGTCCACTGATTTTTTGTGAAGCCGGGCAAACACCATAGAATACATAAAGGCTCAATGGCTCTCGCAGCTTCGGCAGTGCCCATATCTTCAGTTTCCCAACCGAATGATGTTAAAATACCTGTTACTGTTTTTTTGGCCGCCTCACTATTTCCCGCAATAAACATGGTGGGAATTTGCCCGTTAAAGTTGGGTTTATACATAAAGGCATTGCCTACGCAACTAAATGCTTTAACGAGATTTGCTTCGGGAATATGCAACTGAATTTTTTCTAACAATGAGCTATTGTAATCTGTAAAAAATTTCAATACACCATTTACCGGAGGTTCTTTGGCAATGGGGTTGGTTGCATCAATCACTACTTTGTTCCTGAAATTTTCAGTACCTGCAATATCTATTGCATCAATGGTTATATTGCCTGCAATGGCTAAAACCAATAACTCTCCAAAAGCTGCTGTTTCTGTAAAGCTGCCTATTGCTATTGCAGCATTGGCATTTTTAAATTTTACTACCTCCTCTTTCAGAATATTTCTTGTTCCGAGCATTACCTGATGCCCTTCTGCATTAAATGCTTTGGCCAAAACCTGGCCAACAATACCACTACCTAAAATACCAACTTTCATAAAAATTAGTTTAATGGTTTATAGATTGATGATATGCCTGCGCAAACACATTTGCGAAACTTTCTAACTTGGTATTACTTAAAACAGGTTTGTTTTTATAGTAATCTTCCGTCATGCTGCCATTGCGTAATGCAATGCCCATTTCGGTATAATTTTTTGCAATTTCTTCCGGTAGTCCGGCTTGCAGCATTCCTTTCAAGGTATCCTCATCAGAAAAATTTATCCAAGGTAAATCCGGTTTACCAATGGCTGTACCCAATATTTGGGCAATATCACCCGTAGTTCGTTCATCGCTGGCTATATACCTTACAGATTTTCCGGTAAACTGCAGGTTCAATAATTCTTCTGCAGCAACTGCAGCTATATCGGCAGGGTTTACCAAAACCATATTTGTACTGGCATCACCGTAATTGCCACCAATAAGGTTCATGTGTTGTATCATACCAATGTTGGCTAAAAAGTTATGGTAAAAAAAGCCGGGGCGTAAATGCTTAACATGTACTCCTGCTAATTTGTTTAATGCCTGTTCTGCAAAATATAATCCACTAACCGGCCCGCAACCCTCAGGTAAGTGTGCGCCAACACTGCTAAGATTTACTATGTGTTGTATGCCTGTTGCAGCAATGGCCGAAGCATAATTGTTCCCGATACTGCCGATCCATTCTTTCCAGTTAGCGGCACCAAAATTTGGCGGAACCATAGTATATACTGCATCTGCATTTGAAAAAGCCTGTTTTAAAAAATCAACATCTTCAACAGACCCAATAATTGCTTTGGCTCCTAATTGCTCAATAACAGACCTGTTATTGTTTTTACTGCTAATAACCGTAACATCATGCCCGGCTTTAACCAGGTTTTCAACGAGTGGTTTACTAATGTGCCCTACAGAGCCAGTGATAACATATTTCATAATTGCTTGTTTTATTTGTATATACAAATATTTGAATAAAAAAAATTATATTTCTAATTTATCTGCTATAATATTAATGTTTTTAATAAGCTTGCTGCTTTCGTCTTCACCAAGAATAGAAGCATAGCTGCTATAGAAATTCTTTACACATCCTTTTAATTCTGGTAAAAGCTCTTTGGCTTTAGGTGTTGGGTAAACATTGGTAATTTTTCCTTCAGTGGTTCTTACTACCAATTTTTTTTCTTCCAGCTTTTCAATTAAACGGGTGATGGTACTGGGTGTAAGTTGAAGGTGATTGGCTAAACATCCCGGCTGCAGGCCGGGTTCTTCCAGAATCATCATCAGTAAATAAGCATGGCTGGGAGAAAGGTCAACTTTCTTCCAACTTTCCACTGCCAGTTTTTCAACCTTTCGGGCCAAAGCGTTGGTGCTAAAATACAGGCACTGGCAATATTTACTTTCCGATGCTTTCATGCGTTCAGCAAAGGTAAGTGTATTTTATTTGTATATGCAAATATTTCACGTGAATTTTTTTATCTCATCGGAAAGCACCAGATGTATTCCCGGTTTTGATTCTAACATTTTTAGGGCCATAGCTTTGGCAATAGCGCTTGCAGCAACAGATTGGTATTTTTTTAAAGGCCCTATTAATAAAGGGTTGATCCATGAGAAAAAAAGTAAAGCCAGTTTTTCGCCGCTTCTTTTTTCCGTTCTATGTGCTGCAATGAAAGAAGGGCGGAATATATAGAGCGATTTAAAACCTATTTGCATTAATGCGTTTTCCATTTCACCTTTTACCCTGTTATAAAAAAAAGGTGATTTTGAAGAAGCCCCCATAGCACTAATCACTGCAAAATGTTCTGTACCAGCTTTTTTCTGCACTTCAGCCAGGTTAATTACAAACGTATGATCTACTTTTTTAAAGGCCTCCTTTGTTTTTGCTTTCTTAATAGTGGTTCCCAGGCAACAATACACATCATGCGCAAAAACATCATCGGGCAAATGGTCAAAATCAACTATCCTTTCATCAAGATTTTCAAAAATAATATCCAGTGGCTTTCGGGTAAATGCAATTATAGTAGAATAAGCGCCAGAATGGTGCAGGTATTTCAGTAAGTACTTTCCGGTTACACCGGTAGCGCCTGCTACTAAAGCAATTCTTTGAATATCTATTCCTTTTTTATCGATCGATTGCATGCTTATTTTGTAGTTTTGAAGCGATGGCAAATTTAAATTTACATACCGATGAGGGTTCTTTGAGTAGTGCCGACAAAGAATTCGAAAACAGTATCCGCCCAAAAGAAATTGACGATTTCTCCGGTCAGCCTCAATTGATAGAAAATTTAGTGATTTTTATTCGTGCTGCCAAAATTAGAGGCGAAGCTTTAGACCATGTATTGTTTCATGGCCCACCCGGTTTGGGTAAAACAACCCTAAGCCGTATTGTGGCCAATGAATTAGGAGTGAATATTAAAGAAACCAGCGGCCCCGTAATTGAAAAACCGGGAGACCTGGCAGGATTACTTACCAATTTAGAACCTAACGATGTTTTGTTTATTGATGAAATACATAGGTTAAGCACTATTGTTGAAGAATATTTGTATGCGGCAATGGAAGATTTTAAGATTGATATTATGATTGATAGCGGCCCCAATGCAAGAAGTATTCAAATCAATCTAAATCCTTTTACATTAATTGGCGCTACAACAAGGAGTGGATTGCTTACCGCACCGCTCTTATCTCGCTTCGGCATCAAATCGAGACTGGAATATTACAATGCAGAAGTGCTGAAAAAAATCATTGAACGGAGCGCTTCTATTTTAAATTCTTCTATTACTTCAGAAGCTGCCGGTGAAATTTCAAGGAGAAGCAGGGGCACGCCCAGAATAGCCAACGGGTTATTAAGAAGGGTAAGAGATTTTGCTTTGGTGTTGAATGATGCTAAGATTGATCTGGGTATTACCCAACATGCATTAAAAGCGTTGAATGTAGATGAGCATGGATTGGATGAAATGGACAACAGGATTCTTTTAACCATCATAGAAAAATTTAAAGGAGGGCCTGTAGGTATTACTACCATTGCTACCGCAGTTGGCGAAGAACCTGGAACCATTGAAGAGGTATACGAACCGTTTTTAATTCAGGAAGGCTTTTTACAACGAACCCCACGCGGCAGAGAGGTAACGGCCAAAGCTTATGAACATTTGGGCAAGAAAAACAACAGGGGCAACCAACAAAACAATTTATTTAGTTAATTTTTTAAGGATTATCTTCTTTATTGCAATATAAAAAGCATCTCCTTTTGCTATTTCAATATCTTCGCTACAGATGAGTATGTTTGAGCACGACAAAGTTGTACCCGATAAAGAAAGCAGCCTTGCTAAAAAAGAACAGGTTGCCAACATGTTTAACAGCATTGCTGTTAAATACGATTTTTTAAACAGGTTTTTAAGTGGTGGGATTGATTTATTGTGGAGGAAAAAGGCGATTAAAAAACTTAAACCGGTTGAACCACAATTAATCCTGGATGTGGCTACCGGAACGGCAGATGTAGCTTTAATGACGTATGAGCTATTACATCCCCAAAAAATTATTGGTATAGATATAAGTACAGGAATGTTGGAATTGGGTAGAAAAAAAATTGAAGCAAAGGGATTGAACAATGTGATTGAATTGCAAACCGGCGATAGCGAACACATTCAATTTCCTGACAATTATTTTGATGCCATTACTGTTGCTTTTGGTGTTCGTAATTTTGAGAACCTGGCTAAAGGATTGAAAGAAATGTTGCGGGTGTTAAGGCCCGGAGGTAAGCTGGTGGTATTAGAATTTTCAAAACCCAAAAAGGGGTTATTCAGTATCTTTTACCAGTTTTACCTGAGCAAAATGGCTCCCGGTGTAGTACAAATATTTTCGAGCAACAAAAAAGCGTATCAATACCTGAACAATAGTGTTCAAGCCTTTCCTGAAGGGCAAACCTTTTTAAATGTAATGAATGAAGCAGGATTTACCCAAACACAATTACAATCACTTAGTTTAGGTATATGTACCATTTATTGCGGAATAAAGGCTTAATTCTTTTCTTTATTATTTCTGTTTGTTTTATAAACAACCTGCTTGCACAAAGGGTAGAGCTGTTCAGGCCTGACCATGATGATAAAGTATATTATTTTGGTGCCACCTTAGGTTATACCTCTTCTTACCTGCATATTACCCGCTCAAA
The DNA here is from genome assembly GCA_017304675.1 of Sphingobacteriia bacterium. Classification (GTDB taxonomy): domain Bacteria; phylum Bacteroidota; class Bacteroidia; order Chitinophagales; family Chitinophagaceae; genus CW01. The sequence continues at coordinate 146,714 of JAFKLS010000017.1, read as the reverse complement.
AAAATTTATTAATGACGATAGCGTATTGGTGGCAGAACCCGGCAGTAGCGGCGGTATTTTTATTGGGCTTGCAGCAACCGCAAGATTGTCTGACCGGTTTCAGGTAAGAGCTAATCCGCAATTCATTATAGGGCAGGCAAGGTATTTCGATTATGTGATTAATTATCCTCAACCGGGAGAGCCCGTATACCAACGTAAAACGTTGCCCGCCAATATTGTTAGTTTCCCTTTTAGCTTAAAATTCAATTCAGACCGTATAGATAATTTCAGGGTATATATGCTGGGTGGCATTAAATACGATCTGTATTTAACAAGCAATGCAAATGTAGCAGGAGCTTCTAACGATATTAAGTTTAAATCATCAGATTTTGGTGTAGAAGGAGGTATCGGGTTTAATTTCTTCTTGCCTTATTTCACTTTATCTCCCGAAATAAAATTCAGTTACGGGTTATCTAACCTGCACGTACCAGACCCCTCGCTAAAATATTCTAGTATTATAGACCAGATCAATTCAAGAATGGTTGTGTTTTCGCTCCACTTTGAATATTAAAAATCGTATTCCCTTCTTGCCAGGTTAACCCTTATACCAACATTAAAAATATTGGAAGTAAAACTTCCGGGTTTATCGGCTCTTTCAAACCTTCTTGTTATAGCATTCAGGTCTATAAAAATATTGGGGGCAATCTCATAACTTACCAACCCGGATAGTATTAATGTTTTGGCCAGTATTCCGGAACCTATAAATAAGTAATTGCTTCTTGCCCTGGTTGTATACAATTCAAAAATATTGCCTCCCATATTCAGGCCGGCACTATCTAACCCCTGCTCTGTGTAAATACTCTTTAACTGAAATTTCAATTTATTAAATGGCTGATATTTTATAATACTTATAAACTCTCTAAGGTTGGCGCCTAAAGGATGTGCAAGCGGTTGATTGTAATGTGTGAAAGAAGTGGCCGAATCATTATGTGTATACACGAAAGGGCGAATAAAATTTACTTCTGCCTGAAGATCTAAATTAGGCACACCGAACAGGTTTAATTGTTTCCATCCCAACTGATATGCCTGTTTATTTTCCCATGAACCCTGTTTGGGATGAATAAAATCGTCAAAAATAAATTCATTAATAATAAATTGGCCATAAAGTTGTGTTTTGGAAGAAATATTGGCCTTCAGGTTAAAACCAACCGTTGTTTTATCGGGGCTGCCCAGGTTTCTCTGCATAGAACTATACAGGATAAACGGATTAAGGTAAGACAATTCAAAACCCTTGCTGCGATCGAACATTATATTCTCAAAAAAACCCAGGGTAAACCATTTTGCATTGTATTCCAGCATATGAAATGCATCGTACTTTTTAGGATATTCATAATCGTTCGAAATATCTGCATGTGTTGCCACCATTTGTGCAAGAAGGGTATAATAATTCAGTTTCCAGAAATGGAAATTTGCCTTTAAAAACAAAAAAGAATTACTAAAATCACTTAATATCAAACTCCTGAAACCATTTCCTATAAAAACTTTGTCATAAGCAAATTGAAGGTCTATGTTTTTGCTTGCCCTTAGCATAATGCCACCCCTGGCATCGTAATAATCATAACCATTACGGGTTGGCTTTTTAAAATAACCCTGGTTGGGGAATGCTCTTAAAGAATCAATGTATTGGGTTACATACAGCGGAACCACCTCTCTGGCACTGGTAAATGTGGTATAATACCCAAGATTTTTGGTTAACTGCCCTCGCACACTAAAGCCTCTGATGTAGTTGAACAATTCCTTATTAATATTATTGTCTTTGCCCGTTTGCAAACTTACCAGCGGTGTAACATAGGCAGAAAAATTATCCTGTTTAATACCGAAGTATGGAGGATGTGTAGCAATCTGTTTTGAAAAAATGTATTTGAACTTCAGAGAAGAATCGCCAAAATCTTTTCTCCATTCAAAATTATTTTTCATAGCAATGTTTAAATTATAAGCATCTACATCAGATATTTTCAAGCGTCCTTCTTGTATCAGGCTCTGCACATATTCCATTCTCTCCATAATACGCCTCCTGTTAAAAGGTTTTACTGCCGAAAAATTTAGAACTGAGTCTTTTCTCAGTTGAATCTCTAACCTGTTCAGAACATCGTATTGCTTATCGCCCAGCGGAATAAAATCTGCCTGTGCCAGACTTTGCCTGTAACTGAACACTGTAAAGAATAATAATCCAATACGTAAACATTTCATAAACTTGCCAGATTAAAGCATTCAAAAAATTATAGTTAAGATGCCTGCATACCTTATAAAAGATGCCTGTATAGTAAACGAAGGAACGAAAAAGATATTGGATGTATTGATCAAAAATGAGCGGATAGAAAAAATTGCTGCATCCATTCAAACAAAAGAAGCCGTTAAGGAAATTAATGCTGCCGGGCTGCATTTATTACCGGGTGTTATTGATGATCAGGTACATTTCAGAGAGCCGGGCCTTACACATAAAGCCAGCATTTATACGGAAGCAAAGGCTGCGGTGGCAGGGGGGGTTACCAGCTTTATGGAAATGCCCAATACCAATCCACCCGCCTTTACGCAAGCATTATTAGAGGAAAAATATGCTATTGCAAACAAAACTTCGCTGGCCAATTACTCTTTTTTTATGGGCACTGGTAACGATAATTATGATGAGGTAATGAAAACCAATGCGAAGAAAAACGATGTGTGCGGTATTAAAATCTTCATGGGCTCATCAACCGGAAATTTATTGGTAGATAACCCTTTAGTGCTGGATAAAGTGTTTGCCGGAAGTGAATTGTTAATTGCCACACATTGCGAAACAGAAGAAATCATTAAGGCCAATTTAGAAAAGCTTAAAAGAGAAAAAACTGTTTTAGAGCCTTCGGATCATCCTGTTATACGTGATGTTGAAAATTGCTTTCAATCTTCTTTTAAGGCTATTCAATTTGCAAAAAAACATGGCAGCCGTTTGCATATTCTGCATATCTCCACAGCCAGGGAGTTGCAGTTGTTCACCAATTTTATTCCCTTAGAAGACAAACGGATAACAGCAGAAGTTTGCGTACATCATTTACATTTTACAAGTAACGATTATGCCGCGAAAGGCAATTTAATTAAATGTAACCCGGCTATTAAAGCGCCAGAAAACAGGAATGCTTTGTGGGAAGCTTTATTAGACGATAGGCTGGATGTTATTGCCACAGATCATGCGCCACATACCTGGCAGGAAAAAAATGAACCGTACGAAAAAGCACATGCGGGATTGCCATTAGTGCAACATTCGTTGCAAATAATGTTGCACTATGTACAGGAAGGGAAAATAACCATTGAGAAAACGGTAGAAAAAATGAGCCATGCGGTAGCAACGTGTTTTCAAATGGCCGACAGGGGATATATTAGGGAAGGATATTTTGCCGATCTTGTTTTGGTTGACATGCAAAAACAATATACAGTATCGAAAGAGAACTTATTATATAAATGCGGATGGAGTCCCTTTGAGGGAACAACTTTTCCGGCTGCAATCACCAACACATTTGTAAACGGCCACATGGTTTATGGAAATGGCGTGTTTGATGAATCTGTATTCGGGAAACGCCTTAAGTTTAGCAGGTAAGTTTATAATGATGAATTATGCGTTATGAGTGAAAGGGGATAATTCATAATTCATGATTTTTAATTCATAATTCAAAAAAATGCAAATAGACCAGATTACACTGCAGGATCTCTCCATTTTTCATACCGAGGAAAATTTTTCTGTATTCCATTTTTTAAACTGTACACAAACCAATGGCGGCAGGGAGTGGTTCAGGTATTTTTTAAGCAATCCTTTCAATTCAACAAAAAAAATAAAACAAACACAGGAGTTGCTTCAAAAAATTATTGCTGTTGCTGATCAATGGCCTCAAACCATTTCTAACGGAACAATAATGGTATTAGAGCGGTTCTACGAAACGGCAATTAACAGCCTCCCGAACAGGCCTGCTATTGTAGGAGCTTTTATATATAAACTTACCAATGCTTCCGACTTTTCTGTTACCAAATACACCATTATTCATTATGTTGATTTTTTAAAAGGACTGGAACAATTGGTAACTCTTTTAGATCATGAAGACAATCCGGAAATTCTGAATGACCTGCTTCTCAGAATAAAACAATTGCTTAAACGAGCGGAGATACAAGCATTCCTGCAAATTGATAAAACCCGGCCCATAAGCATAACAACGATTTTACATTTAGGGTTCTTTATCAGAAACAATTTTAAACAGCAAACGCTTGAGTTGATTGAAATATTTTCAAAACTCGATGCTTATTACGGCATGGCTGTTGCGTGCAAAAAACACCAACTCATTTTCCCGGAAATAACAGAAACAAATATGCCTGTATTATCCGTAAAACAAGTGTACCATCCGTTATTGCACATGCCTGTTGCTTATGATGTTGAGTTGAAACAGGAAAAGAATTTTATTTTTTTAACCGGCGCAAACATGGCCGGCAAAAGCACTTTTATTAAAGCAGTGGGAGTGGCTGTATACCTGGCACATGTTGGAATGGGCGTACCCGCAACAGAAATGCAATTGAGTTTGTTTGACGGGCTTTTGAGCAATATACAGGTTGCTGATAATATTGTAAAGGGCGAAAGCTATTTTTTTAACGAAGTGCAGCGCATTAAGAAAACAATTGATAAAATAAGTGATGAAAAAAAATGGCTGATATTGATTGATGAGCTGTTTAAGGGAACAAATGTGCAAGACGCCATGAAATGCAGCACTGTTGTTATAGCAGGGTTGCGTAAAATGAATAACGCTTTGTTCGTATTGTCTACACACTTATACGAGATAGGAGACCAACTGAAGCAATATGATAATATACAGTTCAGGTATTTTGAAACAAGTGTTGAAGACGATCAGTTAAAGTTCAGCTACCAGTTAAAAGAGGGAATTAGTAACGATCGCTTAGGCTATTTGATTTTACGAAAAGAAGGTGTTGTAGAAATGCTGGAAAAGTTATAACGCTTCGCCGCGTTGAAAATTGAAACTTTGCTCAGTATTTCCATATCAGATTCTGAATAACACAAATTACTTTCCCCACTTTCTTAATTGTTGCAACAATGCCCTCAGGTCTTTAGGCAATGCTGCTTCAAAAGAAAAACATTCTCCGTTTAAACTGAAAGAAAGTTTTACGGCATGCAGTGCCAGCCTGTTTAAAATAGGCTTCTCTTCTTCTTCGTGCTTAGATAGTTTAAACTTTCTTTTTATAGAAGAAAGCAATATCGGGGATGCATCTCCGTAAACATCATCACAAACAATACTGTGGCCAATGTGTTTCATGTGCACCCTTATTTGATGTGTTCTTCCGGTATGTATCTGAAACTGCATCCATGAATAGCGTTGAAAGCTTTCTATTGCTTCATAATCGGTAATTGAGTGCTTGCCTTTTTGGTGGGTTGTCATCATGCCTACATGTATAGGATGTTCGGCAATCGGGGCATCAATGGTTCCTTTATTTTGGTAAAGCGTTCCATACACCAGGCCATTGTAAAATTTTGCAACATCTCTTCCTTCAAACAATTGAGAGAGTTGTTTATGAGTTTGTTCGTTTTTTGCAAAAACAATAATACCGCTTGTATCTTTATCTAACCTGTGAACAGTATAAATACTGCCTAATTTTTCAATCAATATATCTTTCAAAGAAGGTTCACTTTGTTTTCTATCCGGAACACTCAATAAACCCGAAGGTTTATTGATCACTATAAACTGATTGTTTTCGAAAATAATATCGAGTTTCATTTGTAGGATTTTGCTGTTGTGCTGAACTAACTTGTAAGGCTTGATTCAGCATTTTGCCAATGGGATTCTGAATTAATCCTGAGTTTAACCCCGGGTAGAATCACAGGTTTCTTTTGATGAAGTGATTAATGTTTCTTTACAAAACTTTGGTTGAGGAATTTTAATAAACGCACTTCTTTTTCATTCAAAAAACGCCATTTACCTCTGTCTACATTCTTTTTAGTAAGATTGGCAAACATTACCCTGTCAAGATTTCTTACATCATACCCCAAATGTTCAAATATCCTTCGTACAATCCTGTTTTTACCGCTGTGTATTTCAATACCTATAATACTTTTATCTTTTGTATCGGCATAAGCAATGCTATCTGCTTTAATAAACCCGTCTTCCAGTTGTATACCGGTTACAATTGCTTCCATGTCTTTTTTGGTTACAGGTTTGTCCAGCCTTACTTCATAGATTTTTTTTATTTCAAAAGAAGGATGTGTGAGTTTCTGTGCCAGTTCGCCATCGTTGGTTAATAACAGCACGCCGGTAGTATTCCTGTCTAACCTGCCAACAGGGTAAATCCTTTCTTTTGTAGCCCCTTTAATAAGGTCTAAAACAGTTTTTCTTCCTTCAGGATCTTTGGCAGTAGTAATATAATCTTTAGGCTTGTTCAGTAAAACATATGTGAGGTTTCTCTGAAGAAATATTTTCTTTCCTTTTACCTTTACATCTTCGTTACCACGTACTTTAAAACCGGGTTCAAAAATCGTATCTCCATTTACGGTAACCAATCCATTTTTAATAATTTCAGCGGCTTCCCTTCTACCACAAATCCCGCAATAGGCAATAAATTTGTTCAGAGGCATCAATTCTGTTTCTTCTTGCTTGTTTCCGGCTGCAGGTTTCTGATTTGAGGCTTGAGGTTTGAAGTTTCTATTTCCGGATTGCTGATCTCTGATTTCTGATTTAATATTTCGAGGTTCAAACTTTTTCTCTACTATATTCTGTCTTCTATCTTCTGATTTCTGATTGGATGTTTGAGATTTGAAATCTCTGTTTTCAAACTTTCTGTCATCAGTTTTCTGTGATCTTTTTTCAGACTTAAAATTTCGTTTATCGGTAAACTCACGATTTTCGATTTTCGATTTTCGATTCTCGAATTTTCTGTCATCTGGCTTCTGCCATCTGTTTTCTGTATTCTGTCTTCTATCTTCTGGTTTGTCGCTTTGAATGCCTCGTTGTTGTTCCCACTTTTTTCTGCGGGCTTCTTCTCCGGCAGCTCTTAATTCTGCTTTGATTTTCCTTTTTTCCTGGCGAATAGCCTCTTTCTTTTTTGCTCCTTTAAAATCTGGCTTAATGAATTTTTCAAATCCTTTATTACTCATGTGAGGGAATTTTTTGCCGTTTTACAACGGGATGATAAAGCGCAAAGATAAACTTTATAAAATAAATGGCTTTTATGTGTATCAAATACAGTGCTGTAGCCAATTACAGCCTGTCTTTATTGGCCAGTTGCCCACAGGCCGCATCAATATCTTTTCCCCTGCTGCGGCGTAAACGGGCATTCACTTTATTTTTTTCCAAATAATTCATAAAGGTTTCAATACCTTCTTCATCTGGCTTAGTAAACTTAAAATTATCTATCGGGTTGTATTCAATAATGTTTACCAGGTCTGCAGGAACCTGCCTGTAAACTTTTACGAGCTCTTCAGCATCTTTTGCAGAATCGTTAAAGTTTTTAAACAGGATATATTCAAACGTAATCTCATTGCCCGTTTGTTTATAAAAGTGATTTAGAGCTTCTATCAACACTTTTATATTGTTCGTTTCGTTAATGGGCATAATCTCGTTTCTCTTTACATCGTTGGCAGCATGCAGGCTCAAAGCCAGTTTAAAACGTACTTTATCATCTCCCAGTTTTTTAATCTGTTTGGCAACACCGGCTGTAGAAACGGTAATTCGTTTAGGGCTCATAAACAATCCGTCTTCCGCACTGATTCTTTCAATCGCTTTTAAAACATTATTGTAATTCAGTAATGGTTCGCCCATTCCCATAAAAACAATATTGCTCAGTTTTTGATCGTATACCCGTAAACTTTGCTGGTTAATAAGTACTACTTCGTCGTAAATCTCATCGAATGTTAAATTGCGTTTTCGCTCCAGGTAACCGGTTGCGCAGAATTTACAGCTTAAACTACAGCCTATTTGCGAAGAAACACAGGCCGTTTTTCTTTCATCGGTAGGAATCAGAACACCTTCTATTTTATGTCCTTCTATTGTGGCGAATCTTGTTTTAATAGTACCATCCGAACTATATTGTGTGGCATCAACTTTAAGAGAGGGGAAAGAAAAGACCTCGCTTAACCTATTTCTTAAATCTTTACTCAGGTTGCTCATATCGTCAAAACTCATGGCATGTTTTTGCCAAAGCCATTCCCAAACCTGTTTGGCCCTGAATTTTTTTTCATTGATGGAAAGGAAATAAGCCTCTATGTCTGAATAATTGAGATGACGAATGTTTTGCATGCGGCAAAGATAAGAAACGAATAGCGGTATCTCTTTTTTGAAGGGCGAAACATTATCTTGCACCGCAATGTAAACTTACTACGATTATGCAAACCGCTTATGTTATAGATGCAGTTAGAACACCTATAGGAAGATATGGTGGCAAGCTGAGCACCGTGAGGCCCGATGATCTGCTGGCTTTAATGATTAAATCTTTAGTGAAAAGAAACCAGCTTATAGATACAAATGTTATTGAAGACGTAATTGCCGGAGCTGCTAACCAGGCAGGGGAAGATAACAGAAATGTTGCTCGCATGGCTGCATTGTTGGCTGGTCTTCCCGTAACCGTTGGTGGCAATACTGTAAACCGGCTCTGTGCCAGCGGCCTGCAGGCGATTATGGATGCTGCAAGGGCTATTAAGTGTGGTGAGGGCTTATTATATATTGCCGGTGGCGTAGAAAGTATGACAAGGGCTCCTTTTGTTACTGCAAAGAGTGATGGAGCCTGGAGCAGGAAAACAGAAACTCACGATACCACCATTGGCTGGCGCTTTACCAACAAAAAGATGGCTGAAATGTACCATCCCTTTTCAATGGGTGAAACTGCAGAAAATGTAGCACAGCAATGGAATATAAGCAGGGAGGCTCAGGACGATTTTGCTTTTCATTCCCAACAAAAGTATTTTGCTGCCTTAGGCGAAGGAAAGTGGGATGATGAGATTATACCGGTAGAAATAACCGAGAATAAAGAACCAACAGTATTTAAATCAGACGAGCACCCCCGTTTAACCACTCTTGAAAAACTGGCTGGTTTAAAACCCGCATTTGCAAAAAACGGAACAGTAACAGCAGGTAACTCAAGCGGTATTAATGATGGTGCTTCTGCACTGCTGCTGGCTAGTGAAGAAGCTGTTAAATTATTTAACCTGAAGCCCATAGCAAGAATTGTAAGTATGGGCGTTGCTGGTGTTGATCCGAGTATTATGGGTGTTGGCCCTGTGCCCGCTACCCGAAAAGCATTGCAACGTGCCGGCTTAAAAGTGAATGACTTAAATGTTATTGAATTAAATGAGGCTTTCGCATCTCAATCCCTGGCTTGCATTGCAGACCTGGAATTGAATAAAGAGATTATTAATGTAAATGGAGGCAGCATTGCTATTGGTCATCCTTTAGGTTGCAGCGGTGCCAGGATTTCTACTACACTTTTGCATGAAATGCGAAGAAGAAAAAGCCGTTTCGGTTTGGCCACCATGTGTGTGGGTGTTGGCCAGGGAGCGGCGCTTATTTATGAAGGCCTGTAATGATTCATACAAAATTCATCTTCTTTTTTTAAGAAGAAAAGCTAACTTAACATCAGTAAAAACTCTTGTATGAAAAAAATACTGGCACTATGTTTCGGCATAATCGCATTTGCAATTGTACAGGCGCAAACAGACTCTACATCAAAAGAACTGTTGGGAAAATATCGCTTTCCCGATGGGAGTGTTATAGCAGATGTAACGGTTTCGCACGACAATGGAGCGTTGGTCATGTCTTCGTCAGCAGGGAACTCTGCACTGGAAAAAACAGAAGCTGCTGATACATACACTATCGTATCGTTTCAGGGGATAGCTGTTTTTAAAAGAAATGATGCCAGGAAAATTGTTGGAGTAGTAATTGATGCAATGGGCTATCATTTGGAAGGAATAAAAGATGATGCAGCTATAAGATTACAGCGGGAATTATACCCAATGATGCCGCACGACTTCATATTGCAAAGAATAAAATAATACAAAAGCGGCTTATGCCGCTTTTTGAATTAAAATGAAAAAAGGGTCAGAGCTTCCTGTGTTATGGTTTGTTGGGTTCCGTTGCTAAGGTTTTTTACCACACAAGTATTTTCTGTTAATTCTTTGCTGCCTATAATAATTGCGTAAGGGATGTTTTTCTTTTCTGCGTATTTAAATTGTTTATCGAATTTTGATGTTTCATGGAAAAGTTCGCAGCGAATATTTTTACTTCTTAATTGTTGCATTAAGTGGAATGCTTTTTTACCCTCTTCTATGCCTAAATTGAAAAACAATACTTGTGTAGAACTGCTCAATGTTTCGGGAAAGAGCTTTAATTCTTCCATCACATCATAAATTCTGTCAACCCCAAAAGAAATGCCTACTCCCGGAATATTCGGTACGCCGAATAATCCTGTAAGATCATCGTAGCGGCCGCCACCGCCAATACTGCCCATTTGAACATTCTTGGCTTTGATCTCGAAAATAATTCCGGTATAATAATTTAACCCACGGGCAAGAGTAAAATCTAATTGACAATTGACAATTGACAATTGACAGTGGGTTAACACATATTCAATTTCTTCAATGCCTTTATTGCCTAACTCGTTATTGCCGATTAATTTTTTTAACTTATTCAACCTTTCAACATTACTACCATCAATCAAAAGATATTGTTCAATAATATTGATCTGGTTTTCATTCAAACCTCTTTGTACTAATTCTTCTTTTACTTTTTCAATTCCAATTTTATCAAGCTTGTCAATCGCAACAGTAATGTCTGTTAACTTTTCGGCGCCGCCACAAACTTCTGCCAACGCCGCTAAAATTTTTCTACTGTTGATCTTTATTTCAACCTCAATGCTTAATTGTTTAAAAACCGTTGCATAAATATGTACAAGCTCCACTTCATTCAATAAGCTATTGCTTCCAACAACATCTGCATCGCATTGATAAAATTCTCTGTAACGGCCTTTCTGCGGCCTGTCGGCACGCCACACCGGCTGTATCTGGTAACGTTTGAAAGGAAAAGTGAGTTGCCCATGATTCATGGCAACGTAACGAGCAAAAGGAATGGTAAGATCGTAACGTAAAGCACGTTCCGTTATGTTAGGATTGTTTTTCCCTTCTAAAATTTTTTCAAATGCATTTCTTGTCTGCTCAAATTTGGAAGGATTCTCTAAACCATTATTTAAAATTTTAAAAATCAGTTTATCGCCTTCTTCACCATATTTTCCCATCAATGTTTCTAAGTTTTCCATCGCCGGCGTTTCCAAAGGTTGAAAGCCATACAATTCAAAAACATTTCTAATGGTATTAAAAATATACTGCCTTTTTTTTACTACTTCGGCAGAAAAATCTCTTGTGCCCTGCGGTATACCTACTTTAACTTTAGCCATTTCAAAAATTATTTGCAATATTATTTACTAATCTGCACATCTGCATATTTTCTGATGATCTCATCCGCTGCTTTGTCAAGCATCTCAAAAACTTTATGATAGCCTTCTTCCGTTCCATACCAGGGATCGGGCACATCCCTGTTTTCATTCGGGTATACTTCATTCAGCAACAAATCAATCTTTGTCTCGTTAAATGCATGCTTTGCTATTCGCTTAACATCGGCATAATTGCTATTATCCATCACGTAAATCTTATCAAACCGCTCAAAATCTTCTTTTGTAAACTGCCTGCCTTTTTGTTTCGAAATATCAATACCATTTAGCATTGCCACTTTCTGAGATAAACGATGTGGTGCTTCTCCAATATGGTAACCGGCTGTACCGGCGCTGTCTACCTCCCAGCTTAATCCCAGCGCATTTGCTTTATGTTGCAAAATGCCTTCGGCTAACGGGCTTCTGCAAATGTTCCCTAAACAAACCATCAATACTTTCATGTTGCAAAAATAGGTTGTTAACGATAAGCTATGAATTATGAGTTATAAGTGAAGCGTGGGAGCTTCTGTAATTATTCATAACTCTTAACTCATAATTTATAATTCTTTTTTGTGGATTTTTTTCAGCACAGCATCTTACTAATAACAAGCGCTTTGTTATACAATCAATCTTTATCATCAAAACTATTTTGTATGAAACCTGAACCCATTTTGCAAAGCGATATTTTAGACATTGTTTTTGAAAATAAAAACAAAACCTATGGAGCATACGAATTACGTAAACAGTATAGAAAAAGATTACTTAAATCAATAGGGTTAACTTTTTGCATAGTTGCTGTATTTGCAATACTGCAAAGTTGGAAAATACCGCATAAAACAGTAACCATAAGTGTCTTTGTTCCACCCGATGCTCATTTAACAGAAGTGATACTGCCTAAAGAAGAACAGGAGCAGCCCAAGAAACAGATACATAAAGAAATAGCACAGGCAAGTGTTACCAATCCTCTTATTGTTAGAGATGATGTAAAGATAGATAAGCCGGTAAACGATATAGATAGGATTGATTCTTCTAATATTGGTAATAAAAATATTGATGGTACTGCAACACAGAATATTGTTGGCGAAACAGCAGAAGTTTCTTCAAGTGGAAATTCACCTATAATGTTGCCACAGCCGGAAGCCGTTTCTGACGCCCCTTTACTGAAAGCTGAAATTATGCCTCAGTTTCCCGGAGGCTCGGAAGCATTTGTAAAGTTTATGCAAAAAAACCTAAGGCAACCCGACGATTTGGAAGAAGGGCAGAAATTAGTAGTGCTGGCCAGCTTTGTTGTAAAGCCCGATGGCTCTATAGATGCATTATCTATTGTAAAACAGGGTAGAAAAGATTTAGATATAGAAGTAATACGTGTACTTTCTAAAATGCCAAGATGGGAGCCCGGTATTCAAAACGGTAAAAAAGTGCCCGTGTATTTCCGTGTGCCGGTGACATTTGTATCGGCAGATTAAAATAATTCGCCTAAATTGCCCGTTCCCAACATTCAACTTTTCGTTAAATGGAATACCAGTATAGAGAAAAACAGAGAAAAAGTTATACTTTAATGCGGTCGCTGAAAGATGCAACCATGGGGATATTAATAACAGGAATGGGCATATTTCTTGTATGGGGAGATAAGTTTGGTTCAGAAACAATAAAACAGTTTCTTTCAGAGAAAGATGCTGTATTAAAATATATGTTTGGTGGCCTTTGTTTATTATACGGGGTATTTAGAATTTACAGGGCCATAAAGAAAGATTATTAATAAAATGAGTGTATATAAGTGGGTGGTGATAATGGGTGTTTTTGTACTTACTGCCTGTAATGGCAATCAAAAACAGCAAACTTATTCAGATAATCCCAGAAAAGGAACTATTAATATCAGCGTAGATGAGAGCTTTCAACCTGCTATTGAAGAGCAGATAAAAGTATATGAAGCTTCTTATCCCGGTACCAAGATCAATGCTTCTTATAAATCAGAAGTAGAATGTTTTAAAGATTTAACAAACGATAGCACCAGAATGATCATTGTGGCAAGGGGTTTGAAGGTAGATGAGCAGAAGTTCTTTGAAAATCAATTGTCCTATAAACCTCAATGGGATGCGGTAGCTTACGATGCAGTTGCATTAATAGTGAATATTCATGCAACCGACAGTGTTTTTTCTTTACAAAGAATAGAAAATATCCTTAGCGGAAAAGAAAACAAAACCGCCATTATGGATGGAACAAATGCTACCAGCACTGTACGCTATCTGCAAGACAGCGTGCTGCATGGCAAAAGTTTCGGAAAGAATGTTGTAGCTGCAAAAGGCAGCAATGCAGTAATAGAAGCGGTTTCTAATACAACAGATGCTGTGGGGTTTGTTGGATTGAACTGGGTAGGGAACCCCTACGAACAAAAACAGGTGAATGATCTTAAAAAAATACGCCTGGCATTGGTAGAATGTGTTACCTGTGAAGAAAAGGGAATGTATGCCAAACCTTCTCAGGCATCTGTTACGTATGCACAGTATCCTTTAGCAAGGCCCGTATATTATATTTTAAAAGAAAATGCTTTGGGTTTAGGTACGGGTTTCGCCAATTTTTTAAGTTTAGAGAGAGGACAATTAATTTTCAGACGTTCTTTTTTAATTCCTGGTAAAATGAATTTAAATATCAGGAGTGGGTTGTTAAAGAGTAAATGAGTAATCAATATATAAACTAAAATCAATGAAGAGGACCATTTCTTTATTTGTTGCAGCAATTTTGGCGACACAGGTTTTATGGGCGCAAACTTTAGAAGATGCAAAAGGCTATTTGCGTTCTCAATTCAAAACAAAATCGGCACGTGAAATTCTTAAGAAATTATACGATGCCAATTCTAAAGATCCACAGATAGTTTACTGGTACGGGCAATCTATGATCGTTGGCGAAACTTCTAAAGAAGAAATTCAGGCAGCTAAAGATGTTTATCAAAAAGCGCTTACAGATGGAGTGAATGATCCTTTTATATGGATTGGTGTTGCTCATACAGACTTGTTGCAGGGCGGAGATGTTAATGCAGCCAAACAAAAGTTTGAGCAGGCCATTACTGCAACAACAGAAACAAAAGGCAAAAATAAAGGTAAGGCCAATCCTAATGTATTAAATGCCATTGGCCGTGCTAACGCATATGGTAAGGCACCAGATGGCTCCAGCAAGTTTGGCGATAAAAATTATGCAATAGACAAAGTAAAACAGGCAGAAACCACAGACCCTGCCAATGCAGATAACTATATTGTAGAAGGGGTGCTGTATCGTGAACTGGGCGGTGAATACGGCGGAGATGCGGTAAAAGCTTTTCAGGAAGCACTGAACAAAGATCCTAAAAGTGCATTGGCGCTAAACCATTTGGGCAGGGTATATGTATCACAGAACAATGCAGATGTTTTCTTGAAATATTTTGAAGATGCCATTACTGCCAATGCCAATTTCCCTGATAGCTACTTGGCCTTGTTTGAATACTATAAATACAAAGATGTAAACAAAGCAAAATCTTATTTAGATAAATTCATTTCAGTGGCAGATAAAGACCCCAGGTATGATTTTTACCTGGCCGATTACCTTTTCCAGGCTGGAAAATATAATGAGTCTTTAACAAAAGCAAAGGAAATTGAAGCATCAGCAGGGTTAACACTGGTGCCAAGAATCAGTGTATTGTATGCTTATGATTATGATAGGTTGGGCGATTCTGTTCAGTCAAAAAGCAATTTGGAAAAATTCTTTTCTAATGCACCTGCAGACAAAATCGTTCCGCAAGACTATGATTTGGCAGTGAAAGTATTCTCTAAATTCCCCGGAAGCGAATTAACAGCCGTTAACTACCTGGAAAAGGCAATGGCAAACGACTCTGTAAAAGCGAACAAAATTAATTATGCCAACCAGGCTGCCGACTTGTTAGGTAAGGCAAAATTATACACAGAGCAGTCTCAATGGTTGCAGAAAGCAGCAGATCTGAAAGGCACCTGGGCTGAAATTGATTATTATAAAATAACCAATGCAACCTATTTAAGTAAAGACTATACTCAAACAATGGCTTTATCCGATAAATATATCGCTGCCTTTCCTGATAAACCACAGGGATATTCTTTTAAAGTAAGAGCTGCAAAAGCATTAGATACAACTTCTAACCCGGGTATTGCGATAGACGCCATTTTACAACAGAATGATTTTTTAACGAAAGACGGCCTGGAGAAAAATAAAAGAAACATTGTAAATAACTACTTCTACATTATGAGTTATTACAACGATAAGGCAAAAGACTATGTAAAATCGTTAGAGATATGTGATAAAATCCTGGAAGTTATCCCTGGAGATCCGGACATGCTTAAGATCAGAGAGGCCATTCAGGGGAATATTAATAAACCCAATAAGCCAACAAAACCGGGTAGTGTTCAACCGGGTAAATCACCTAAATAAAAATTAATACATAGAAAACTCTCCTTCGAAGGAGAGTTTTTCTTTTATATCATTTGCAGCCTTATTTTTGCTTTTCATTTGACAGCGCATGGAACTACCCCTTTATCTGTTAGACATTGCCATTGACAATAATTCTGCAGACAATTATTTACCAATAGGCATACAGCTATTATTTGCGGCAGGATTTGTAGCATTTATGATTGGTTTTTCTGCCCTGGTAGGGCCTAGAAGAAAAACCACCGATAAGTTAGACAATTTTGCCAGCGGTATTGCCACGCATGGAGATGCAAGACAGCCTATGGCCATCAAATATTTTTTAGTGGCTATCCTGTTTGTTTTGTTCGATGTGGAGGTAATTTTCTTTTACCCTTATGCAGTAAATTTTAAAGAACTTGGCTGGGAAGGGTTTGCCGCTGTACTGATGTTTGTTGCATTCTTCCTGGTAGGCTTTATTTATATCCTTAAAAAAGGTGCATTGAAGTGGGAAGATTAAAACAATTTGCAAAGCGCAAATTTGAAAAATGTTAAACATAGTCACCATGCAATTGTTATCATTTTCAAAACGTGGAATTATCAAATTATCAAATTAAAATTATGCGTCCGGTACGTTTCAATATTAACCCAAAAGAAGCCAATGCCTCAACAGCAGTAAGTATGGTTGAAGCACCCGAAGGCTATAGCGGAGAAGGCTTCTTTACAACCAACCTGAGCAGTGTTGTTGGGTTGGCCAGAAAAAATTCTTTGTGGCCACTGCCTTTTGCCACTTCCTGCTGCGGTATTGAATTTATGGCCACAATGGCGTCTCACTACGATTTGGCAAGATTTGGTGCCGAAAGGGTAGGTTTTTCACCACGTCAGTGTGATCTTTTAATGGTTATGGGTACCATTTCAAAAAAAATGGCGCCTGTAGTGAGGCAGGTATATTTACAAATGGCAGAACCGCGCTGGGTTTTAAGTGTTGGTGCTTGTGCCAGCAGTGGTGGTATTTTTGATACTTATAGCGTATTGCAGGGCATAGATCAGGTAATTCCTGTAGATGTTTATGTTCCGGGATGCCCACCAAGACCCGAAGCCATATTGGATGGCTTTATGAAGATTCAGGAGCTGGTAGGAAAAGAAAGCATTAGAAGAAGAAACAGTGAACAGTATAAAGCTCTTATGAGCAGTTACGGAATACAATAAAAGTAAAAATTAAAAAGTATAAAGTAAAAACCACTTTTAGTTTTTGACTTTTGACTTTTGACTTTTGAATTATGACTTTAACAAACGAAAGAATACAACAAAAACTAACCGAAAAATTCGGGGAATCGGTTTCCGGTTTTAATGAACCTTTTGGTTTATTGAGTTTTGAAGCACCAAAAGAAATGAACTTAAAAGTACTTCAGTTTTTGTTTGATGATGCCGAATTAAAATTTCAATTTTTAACAGATATCTGTGCCGTGCACTATCCTGATGATAAAGGCCGGGAACTTGCTGTGGTATACCATTTACACAACCTGGTTAACAATGTGCGTTTACGTTTTAAAGTGTTTACAGATATACAGAAGCCCGATGTATTTACTGCTACACAGCTCTTCTCTTCTGCTAACTGGATGGAAAGAGAAACTTATGATTTTTACGGCGTAAACTTTGTTGGGCATCCTAACCTGAAGAGAATTCTGAATGTAGATGAAATGGATTACTTCCCCTTAAGAAAAGAATTCCCTTTAGAAGATCAAACACGTATTGATAAAGACGATGAAATGTTTGGAAGGGGAGGATCGGTTATTTAATCAATCAATTTGAAGATTTGAAAACCAATTTCAAATATCAAATTTCAAATTTAGCATAAATGGTTTCAGAACATCATCATATTACGTTGCCTGATGGCTCTATAGAAAAACAAACAACAACGTTAAACCTTGGGCCTACACACCCGGCAACACACGGCGTATTTCAAAATATTTTGGAATTGGATGGCGAACGTATTGTTTCATCAGAACAAACTGTTGGATACATTCACCGGGCTTTTGAAAAACTGGCAGAGCGCAGGCCCTTATACCAGATAACACCTATTACAGACAGGTTGAATTATTGTAGCAGTCCCATTAATAATATGGGCTGGCATATGACCTGTGAAAAATTGCTAAATATTCAAACTCCCAAACGTGTTGATTACCTAAGAATCGTTATTATGGAATTAGCCCGTATTGCAGACCACCTGATCTGTAATTCTATTGTAGGAGTAGATACGGGAGCTTTTACAGGATTCTTATACGTAATGCAATACAGGGAATTAATTTATGAAATATATGAAGAAATATGCGGGTCCCGCCTTACTACTAATATTGGGCGTGTTGGCGGTTTTGAAAGGAATTTCTCAAATACAGCGTTTACGAAACTCGAGAAATTCTTAAACGAATATCCGGGCGTTTTAAAAGAGTTTGAAAACCTCTTTAACCGTAACAGGATATTTATGGATCGTACGCAAGGCACCGGAGGCATTAGTGCGGAAAGAGCTTTAAACTATGGGTTTACAGGCCCTAACTTAAGAGCGGCAGGAATAGATTATGATGTGAGAGTGCATACGCCTTATTGCAGCTACCAGGATTTCGATTTCACTATACCTGTTGGCAGTACCGGCGATAATTACGATAGATTTATGGTGCGCAATGGAGAAATGTGGCAATCTCTATCCATCATTAATCAGGCATACCGTAAAATACAGGAATTTAAAGGAGAGGAGGCGGAAGTATATCATGCAGAGGTGCCCGAATATTATTTGCCTAAGAAAGAAGATGTATACACCAAAATGGAAGCGCTTATCTGGCACTTTAAAATTATTATGGGAGAAACCGCTATTCCGAAAGGAGAAGTATACCATAGTGTAGAAGGAGCTAATGGCGAATTAGGTTTTTACTTTATCAGCGATGGAGGCAGAACACCTTATCGCTTACATTTCCGCAGGCCATGTTTTATTTACTACCAGGCGTACTCGGAATTAACGAAAGGGGCTATGTTGAGTGATGCCATCATTACCATGAGTAGCCTGAACCTGATAGCGGGAGAACTGGATGCATAAACAAACTAAAAATTAAAAAGCAAAAAATCAAGACCGCAATTTTTTACTTTTGACTTTTGATTTATATGACAAAGTTTAATGATGATCAATTAAAAGAGTTTAACAGGCTGGTGGCACGTTATCCGCAAGGGAAACAAAAAAGCGCTTTGCTTCCTGTTTTGCATTTGGCGCAAGATAGTTTTGGAGGATGGTTAAGTGCAGCAACAATGGATTATGTTGCAGAGTTATTGCAAATAAAACCTATTGAAGTGTACGAAGTGGCCACATTCTACAGCATGTATAATTTAAAACCGGTTGGGAAATATGTGTTCGAAGTTTGTCAAACCGGACCATGTATGTTAAGAGGTAGTGATAACATCATCGATTATATTAAAGAGAAACTGGGAATTGATATTGGCCAAACAACAACAGATGGTTTATTCACTTTAAAAACAGTTGAATGTTTGGGAGCCTGTGGTTATGCGCCAATGATGCAAATGGGCAAAACTTATCGTGAACATTTGACGAAAGAAAAAGTTGATCATATTATTGAAGAATGCAGGAAAAACGCTGCAGCAAATAATTAATCATGAAAAAAAATATTTTACTTATAGCCCTTGTTTTATTCACAGGAACGTTGTTTGCTCAATCTAAAGACGAACAACAGGTTATTGAAAATGTAAAGTTGTTGCATGGCACTATTTTCGGAACAAAAGATAGTTTAACGTTAGAAAAAATGTTTGCATCCCAAATTACTTACGGACATTCTCATGGTAATGTGCAAGACAGAAAACAATGTATTGATGCAGTTGCCCATAATAAATCAACCTATACCGGAATGCAATGCAATAATATTTCAGTGATCATGAACGGAAGTACAGCGGTAAGTAGGTATTTGTTAACTGGTACAGAAACTACAAAAGAAGGAAAAGCTGTTGAATTGAAATTGAACATTTTGCAAGTGTGGGTGAAAGAAAAAAAAGAATGGAAAATGATGGGAAGGCAGGCTGTAATGGTTGATACAAAATAAAAATCCATTAATATGAAACTGAACCCCTATTTATTGTTTTCGGGAAATGCAGAAGAAGTGGTACACTTTTATGCAGATGTATTGAATGGAAAAGTTTTAATGATCAGCAAATTCGCGGATTCTCCCCAGCCTGTTGATGAAGACTGGAAAGACAAAATTATACATGCACGAATTGCATTTGGAAAAGACAATGTGCTGATGATTTCTGATGGTTTTAAAGGATACGATGCGCCCAAAGAAAGTAATATTCAATTGAGTATTGAAATAGATAGTATTGAAGAGATCAATACTGTTTTTGAAAAATTAAGTGCAGGCGGAGAAGTGAAAATGGCTTTACAAGATACATTCTGGGGTGCAAGATTCGGAATGTTGAAAGATAAGTTTGGTATTAGTTGGATGCTGAATCATGAATTGAAAAAATAAGCCCCCATTCCCCTAAAGGGGAGTAAGGCAAAAAATATTTTATTAAATAAAAATCATAATAATCTCCCTTTAGGGGATAGGGGTATGAATAAAAAATTATTATTAGAAAAAGCACATGTAGAGGGCATTCGCCATTACGATGTATATCGCCGGGAGGGTGGTTACAGAAGTGTGGAGAAGGCTTTGAAAACAATGGGGCCTGAAGCAATTGTTGAAGAAGTAAAGAAGAGCGGATTACGCGGCCGCGGTGGTGCAGGGTTTCCAGCAGGAATGAAATGGAGTTTTATTGCAAAACCCGAAGGCGTTCCACGTCACTTGGTTTGTAATGCAGATGAGAGCGAACCTGGTACTTTCAAGGATAGATATTTGATGGAATTCATTCCACATTTATTGATTGAAGGCTTGATTGTTTCATCATTTGCATTAGGTAGCAACGATACATACATCTATATCCGTGGCGAATATGCCTGGATTGTAGATATTCTTGAACAGGCTATCGAAGAAGCAAAAGCAAATGGTTGGTTAGGAAAAAATATTTTAGGTACTGGCTTCGATTGTAATATTCATGTACAACGTGGCGCAGGTGCTTATATCTGTGGTGAAGAAACTGCATTGATTGAAAGCCTGGAAGGTAAACGTGGTAACCCAAGATTAAAACCACCATTTCCTGCGGTAAAAGGTTTATGGGAAAGACCAACGGTGGTAAACAATGTAGAAACATTAGCAGCTGTTGTTCCTATCATCAATATGGGTGGTGAAGAATATGCGAAGATTGGTGTTGGCAGAAGTACAGGAACTAAATTGATCTCTGCTTGCGGTAATATCAATAAACCTGGAGTGTATGAAATTGATATGACCATCAGTGTTGAAGAATTTATTTACAGTGATGAATATTGCGGTGGAATTGCCAACGGAAAAAAATTAAAAGCTTGTATTCCCGGTGGTTCATCAGTTCCCATTCTTCCTGCAAATTTGTTATTGAAAACGGCAAAGGGCGAAACACGTTACATGAACTATGAAAGTTTAAGTGATGGTGGTTTTGCAACAGGCAGTATGATGGGTAGCGGCGGATTTATTGTATTGGATGAAGATCAGTGTGTGGTGAAGAACACTTTAACATTAGCAAGATTCTACCGCCATGAAAGTTGCGGACAATGTTCTCCTTGTCGCGAAGGAACAGGTTGGATGGAAAAAATATTACAAAACATAGAATACGGCAAAGGCAAACTGAGTGATATAGACTTATTGTGGGATATTCAGAGAAGGATTGAAGGGAACACAATTTGCCCTTTAGGAGATGCAGCGGCATGGCCTGTTGCAGCAGCCATTCGTCATTTCAGAGATGAATTTGAGTGGCATGTAAAAAATCCTGAAGAAGCACAAAAAAGAAATTTTGGATTGGCACATTATGCAGATCCGATTCATGTACCGGCTTAAGTAACTGAAAAGGCAAAAGTGAAAAACTAAAAGTTTTTTATGGAGCAAGAAATAAAGCATCGTTGTTATAAATTTTCATTGTCAACGGTTCTGTTTCTTAAAAAACATAAATAGGATAGTTTAAGTTTAGTAGTAGTAAAGCAATTGATGCGTTCAGCTACTTCGGTTGGTGCTAATGTTGTAGAAGCAAAAAATAGTTCATAGAAAACGAAGTTTAAAAAATTTTATGAGATTGCTTTGAAATCTTGTAATGAAACAAAATATTGGATGTGTTTATTAAGAGATGGATTTATTGAAAAGAATGTAGAATTGGAAAATATTTTAAAAGAAGCTGATGAAATATCAAAAATTTTAGCAGCATCAATTATGAAATTAAAAGGTTTAAAATAAATAGTAATCACTTTTTGTTTTTGACTTTTAACTTTTGACTTTATGAGTGATTTATTTAAAGTAACCATCGATAACATAACTGTAGAAGTTCCTGCAGGTACAACTATTTTGCAGGCTGCAAGACAAATTGGTGGAGATGTTGCTCCGCCGGCAATGTGCTATTACAGCAAATTGCAGGGCAGTGGTGGTAAATGCAGAACCTGTTTGGTGGAAGTAAGTAAAGGTTCTGAAAAAGATCCTCGCCCAATGCCTAAGCTGGTGGCGAGTTGCAGAACAACCGTAATGGATGGAATGGAAGTTAAAAATATCACTTCACCCAAAGTGCAGGATGCACGTGCAGGTGTTGTTGAAATGCTTTTAATTAATCATCCTTTGGATTGCCCTATCTGCGATCAGGCGGGTGAATGTCATTTGCAGGATTTAAGTTACGAGCATGGCAAATCGGGTACACGTTACGAATTTCAAAGAAGAACATTCAAGAAAGTTGATTTGGGCGATAAGATCCAATTGCACATGACTCGTTGCATTCTTTGTTACCGTTGTGTGTTCACTGCAGATCAATTAACAAAAGAAAGAGAGCATGGTGTTTTGGATAGAGGAGATCATGCACAAATTGCAACATTCATTCAAAAGAACTTAAACAACGATTTCATCGGAAACGTCATTGATGTTTGCCCGGTTGGTGCATTAACAGATAAAACATTCCGTTTCAAAAATCGTGTATGGTTTACTAAACCTGTAGATGCACATAGAAAATGCAGCAATCCTGATTGTTGTGGTGAAGTTCAATTATGGATGCGTGGTGATGAAGTGTTCAGAGTTACTGCACGTAAAGATGAGTGGGGTGAAATTAAAGAAGCAAGCAACGGTAAAACTGGATGGATCTGTAATGAATGTCGCTTCGATAAAAAACATATTACTGATTGGGTAATAGAAGGACCAACAAAAGTGAATCGCCATTCCGTGATTTCACAAGGGCATTATGTTGGACTGGAAAAACCGAAAGAAACGTTCAACGCGGTAATGAACGGAAGATACCCGAAATTGTTGATGGATATTCATAGTGTAAGCGAAGTAAATAAACCGGAAATAGATTTGAGCTTATTGAACAGACCCGCTCATTCAACAGATTTTAATCAATAACAACTAACAGATACAGGAAATGACTTTATTAACTATTGATTGGTTATTGGTACTTGAAAAACTAATTCTTATTGTAGTGATCATTTTAGCAAGTTTGGGTATTGCTTTGTACACAACTTTCGCTGAAAGGAAAGTAGCCGGTATTTTGCAAGACAGGCCAGGCCCAAACCGTGCAGGCCCTTTCGGATTGCTTCAGCCTTTTGCAGATGGATTAAAGCTGATCATGAAAGAAGAAATCATTCCTAATACCTCCAATAAAATATTATTTGTTTTAGGCCCTGCCTTGGCCATGACCGCTGCGTTGATGACTTGTGCGGTTGTGCCCTGGGGAGATAAAGTAGAAGTGTTTGGCAGAACTGTTAAACTACAGATTGCCGACATTAACGTTGGCATCTTATACGTGTTTGCTGTAGTAAGCCTGGGTGTATATGGAATTATGATTGGTGGCTGGGCGAGTAACAATAAATTCTCTTTAATGGCAGCTTTACGTGGTGCCAGCCAGGCTATTAGTTACGAATTGGCAATGGGTATAAGCCTTATTGCACTATTAATGACTACAGGTACCCTGCAATTAGGCGAAATTGTAAAACAACAACAGGCCCCCGGGCATTTGTGGAATATTGCTTACCAACCCTTAGGGTTTTTGATTTTTTTGGTTTGTGCTTTTGCAGAATGTAACCGTACTCCGTTCGATTTGCCGGAAGCTGAGAATGAATTAAACTTTGGTTACCACCAGGAATACTCCTCTATGAAACTGGGATTTTATTTGTTTGCGGAATATGTAAACATGTTTATTAGCAGCGCTATTATGGCTACTTTGTTTTTTGGTGGATACGATATCCCGTTTTTTGATGAGGCTGCACATGCCAGTATGGGTAACTGGCTGGCTGTTTTGGGAGTGATAAGCCTTATGATTAAAGTGGTGATCTTTATTTTCTTCTTTATGTGGGTGAGGTGGACAATCCCGAGATTCAGGTATGATCAGTTGATGAATTTGGGTTGGAAAAGTTTATTACCACTGGCTTTAGCAAATATGCTGATTACAGGGGCAGTGATTTTATGGTTGCATAAATAATGATAAGATGAATAATTCACTGAAAAAAACAACATGGATACTCAGTTTATTATGGATAGGCATTTCGATAAGGAATTTGACATATGATAAAGCTGGTAATGTTCAGAGAATATTAGATTTCGTTTGGGGAATGATAACAGCAGCATTATTTATTCAATGGATTAAATTTATCGATTATAATAAAAGAATAAAACAGCCTGGTTAAAGAACAGAAAGCACAAGTGAGTGACACAACGAAGATGAGAAGAGAGATAAAGTTGGTATCAATAAATTATAAAAATATTTTTGCGAACCTTTAAAAGCTAAAGATTTAGCGAACAGATATGCAAACATTAACATCAAGAGCACAGGCGGTAAATCGTAAACCAATGACTTGGTTGGAACGCATTTACCTGTGGAATATTTTTAAGGGGATGCTCATTACATTTAGTCACATATTTAAAAAACAACCCACTATACATTACCCTGAACAAAAAAGACCTTTCAGTCCTGTGTTCAGAGGTTTGCATGTGTTGAACAGGGATGAAGAAGGCCGTGAAAGATGCACTGCATGCGGGTTGTGTGCGGTGGCTTGTCCGGCAGAAGCTATTACAATGGAAGCTGCCGAACGTTTACCGGGCGAGGAAAATTTATACAGGGAAGAAAAATACGCTGCGAAATACGAGATTAATATGTTGCGTTGTATTTTTTGTGGATTATGTGAGGAGGCCTGTCCTAAAGATGCTATTTATTTAAGTGAAACTTTTGCTGCTGCTAATTTTACAAGAAGCGGGTTTATATATGGGAAAGAGAATTTATTAATTCCAAATCCAAAAACAGACCCCGAAGGATATGCAAAAGCAAAAGGAAAGTAAAACGAAAAACGGATAATTAAAAATTAAGAGTGCTTATCGATTTTTAATTTTTAATTTTTAATTCTTAATTCAAATGAGTGCAACACAAATATTATTCTGGATTTTAAGTGTAGTGGCATTGTTTAGCGCCATCATGGTACTGCTTAGTAAAAACCCCGTACACAGCGTGCTTTGGCTTATTGCTGTGTTCTTTTCTATTTCGGGTCATTATATTTTATTGAATGCTCAATTCTTGGCAATTGTAAATATGATTGTTTATGCAGGTGCCATTATGGTACTATTCTTATTTGTAGTAATGCTGATGAATTTGAACAAAGAAACAGAACCCCAAAAAAACCTTTGGTTAAAGTTAGCCGGAGTTGTTTCGGGTGGTTGTTTACTGATGATATTGGTATCGCTGATAAGGCAGGCCTCGGAGGTAACCAATAAACAGGTTTTATTAAAAGACGGAAACATAGGATTGATTAAAAATTTGGGAAAAGCGTTGTTCAGTGATTATGTGGTGCCATTTGAGATAAGCAGCGTATTGTTTTTAAGCGCCATGATTGGAGCTGTTGTGATTGGAAAGAAAAATTAATTAAATGCAAAAAGCGTAAGGCCGAAAGCTGAATGCTTTATTAAAAATAATTTCAAAAAAGCTTTGAGCCTTTGCTTAAAGCATAAAGTTTAGAAAATGCCTATTCAGTATTATATTGTTTTATCGTTGGCCTTGTTTTGTATTGGCATTGTTGGTGTTTTAACACGCCGTAATGCCATTATTATTTTTATGTGTATTGAGTTAATGTTGAATGCGGTGAATTTGCTGTTGGTGGCTTTTTCTAAAATGCACCATAATACAGTACTGGCAGCAGATAAGGCAACACAAGCCGGCATTGAAGGCCAATTGTTTGTATTCTTTATTATGGTAGTGGCCGCTGCAGAAGTAAGTGTTGGCCTGGCCATTATTGTAATGATGTTCAGAAACACACATTCGGTTGATGTGAATTTTTTAAACAGACTTAAAAACTAAAAAGTAAAGATTAAAAAGTAAAAATAAATTTAGCTTTTGACTTTTAACTTTTGACTTTTCAATATGAATCAATTAGTGTACTTAGTTCCTTTATTTCCTTTATTAGGATTTCTGATCAATGGATTGGGAAGAAAATCTCTTTCAAAATCTATGATAGGAACCATTGGCTCAGGAGCTATACTTGCTTCTTTTGTAGTTAGCTTAATGCTCTTCTTTCAGGTAAAGAACGGAGCAGTGGCAACAGTAAATTATTTTAACTTCATTAATGTTCAAAACCTAACCATACCTTTTGCTTTCCAGGTAGATCAATTGTCTTCTTTATTCTTGCTAATCATTACCGGAGTGGGTTTTTTAATTCACTTGTATTCTACAGCATACATGCATGAGGAGGAGCCGCAGCATTTCGGAAGATATTTTGCGTACCTCAATTTGTTTGTGTTCTCTATGTTGTTGTTGGTAATGGGAGCCAATTATGTAATTATGTTCATTGGTTGGGAAGGTGTTGGCTTGTGTTCTTATTTATTGATCGGTTTCTGGTTTAAAAACGATAACTATAACTATGCAGCAAAGAAAGCTTTCATCATGAATAGAATTGGTGATCTTGGCTTCTTATTAGCAATATTCTGGATCATTGCAAAATTGGGAACTGTGAATTATGCTGATGTATTCACTAACGATTCCATTCAAAAATTATCATCAACAGATATTACTGCAATCACTATTTTATTATTTGTAGGTGCAATGGGTAAGAGTGCACAGATCCCTTTATATACTTGGTTGCCCGATGCAATGGCCGGTCCAACGCCTGTATCTGCATTAATCCACGCTGCAACAATGGTTACAGCAGGTATCTATATGATTGCGAGAAGCAATCTGTTGTATTCTGCAAGTGAAGTTGCACAAAACTTAGTAGCTATCATCGGATTGGCAACTGCATTGTTCAGTGCAACCATTGCATTGAAACAAAACGATATTAAAAAAGTGTTGGCTTATTCAACAGTAAGTCAGTTAGGATATATGTTTCTAGGCTTGGGTGTTGGTGCTTATACCGGAGCTGTATTTCATGTAATGACACATGCATTCTTCAAAGCATTGTTATTCCTGGGAGCAGGTTCTGTTATTCATGCAATGCATCATGAACAAGATATTCGCAAAATGGGTGGATTGAAAAAACATCTTCCCATCACACACATTACATTCTTGTTAGGTTGTATTGCTATTTCCGGTATTCCGCCATTCAGCGGATTCTTTTCCAAAGATGAAATATTAGCCGCTGCATTTGCACACAACCCAATTTATTGGGGCTTAGGTGTTGCAGGTGCTGCCATGACTGCATTTTACATGTTCCGTTTATATGCAACAACTTTTTTGGGAACATTCAGAGGAACACAAGATCAGGAACATCATTTGCATGAAAGCCCTTCTGCAATGACCATTCCATTAATTGTGCTTGCGGTATTGAGTGTTATCGGTGGATTTGTTGGGGTGCCTGAAGTATTGGGTGGCCATCATGCATTGCATGAATTTTTATCTCCTGTTTTAGTAACAGAACAGCATCATGAAATTGCGCACCAAACAGAATATATGTTAATGGGCATTTCAGTTGCCATAGCGGCTATTGCAATCATCTTTGCAATTAATAAATTCAGTAAAAAACCTGACCTGCAAGATGCTCAGGGTTTGGGAAAAACTTTGGAGAACAAATGGTATATAGATGAATTGTATGATGCAGTGATTGTAAATCCATTAAACAATTTGGCGGGCTTCTTTAAAAATGTAGTTGAAAAAAGTGGTATTGATGGCATTGTAAATGGAGTGGGAAGATTGGTTAGTTATTCATCAAGACAAATAAGATTAATTCAAAGCGGGCAAGTTGGCGGTTATATTTTATTTATGGTGATGGCCATTGTTGTAATTGTTCTGATTTGGGTTAACGATGGATTTATTTATAAACTATTTACTAAATAACAAAGGCCGTAAGGCAACTGAAATATGATTTCTCTTTTACTGATATTGATTCCTTTACTCGGTGGCTTAATCACTTTTGTATTGAAAGATGCAAAAACTGCAAAGAATTTTGCACTGGCCGTATCTCTTGTTACACTGGCTGTTTCTGTATTTTCGGTTTCAGGAGCTGCAGCATCTCAATTGCAATATGATGCTGCATGGTTGCCAACTTTCGGCAGCAGGTTTACTTTGCAATTAGATGGAATGGGTAAAATGCTAACCCTGTTAACAGCCATTTCTTTTCCTGTTGTTTTCATTGCTACTTACAATAATGAATACAAAAACGCACACCAGTTCTTTGCATTAATGTTGTTAACGCAAACCGGCTTAACAGGCGTGTTTGCTGCGGCAGATGTATTGTTGTTTTATTTCTTCTGGGAATTGGCATTGATACCTGTTTATTTTCTTGCATCTATTTGGGGCGGCGAAAAAAGAATTCAGGTTACTTTTAAATTCTTTGTGTACACATTTCTTGGTTCGTTGTTAATGCTTGCAGGAATTGTTTATATGTACTATCATAATCCCGAACAATCTTTTGCATTAAGTTCATTTTATAAAATTCAATTAACAGGTGCTAAAAGCGGGTTGGTGTTTTGGCTTTTCTTTATTGCATTTGCTATTAAAATGCCAGTTTTTCCCTTCCATACATGGCAGCCGGATGCTTACGAACAATCACCAACTGCTGTAACCATGATATTAAGTGGAGTAATGGTGAAGATGGGAGTCTTTGCAGTGATCCGCTGGTTGATTCCTGTGTTTCCGCAAAATGCAGCTCATTTTAGCAATATTATTATCATCTTATCGGTAACAGGAATGTTATATGCATCATTCATTGCCATTAAACAAGATGATTTAAAAAGATTGATTGCTTATTCATCTATTGCCCACATTGGTTTAATGTGTGCAGCCATCTTCGCTAATAATACAACCGGTTTGAATGGCGTGATGATTCAAATGTTCAACCACGGTATTAATGTAATTGGCTTGTGGATTGTTGCCAATGCGATAGAGCAACAATTGGGAACAAGAAAAATAAGCGCATTGGGAGGTTTGGCACAGAAAGCACCTACGCTTGCTATTTTGTTAGTGGTGCTTGCTTTTGCCAATATTGCGTTGCCATTAACCAATGCATTTATTGGTGAGTTTTTAATGTTCAACGGTTTATTTACTTATAATGTTTGGGCTGCTGCTATTGCAGGCGTAAGCATTATTTTGGGTGCTGTTTACACTTTAAATATGGTACAGAAAGTATTTTATGGTAACACAAATACTGTTACAGAAAATGCTGTGGAAATAAGCGGTAATGTTAAATGGATATTGATTGTATTAGTGTTGTTGATTATTATATTGGGAGTGTATCCGCAACCGGTGTTTAATTTAACTGGCGATACCATCAAAACGATTTTTAATAAATAAACTTTCCTTTAAAGGAATAAGGATAACATGAATTCTATAATTGTTTCTGCTTTAATGGGTATGGTAATGATGTTCAGTGGCATTGTTACCAATAGTAAACAATCCATAAAAAACATTGCTATAGCAGCCATGGCCGTATTGCTTGTGGCACATTTGGCAGATGCCAACGATATTTTCAAAATAAATATTAATGTGCATGGCATGCTTAATTTTAACAGGTTTGGCATGTATTTTACAACACTGGTCATTGGAGCTACATTGTTATATACTATCATCAGCGGCGATGAAGTGGTAAAAGTAGGAGCTAATTCCGCCGATTATTTTGCACTGATATTTTTTGTATTAACTGGCGTGAGCATTTTAGCTTCTTACAATAATTTATTGATGCTGTTTTTGGGTATTGAAATACTAACCATTCCGCTGTTTGTTTTAACAGGTTCAGATAAAAAGAATTTAAAAAGCAACGAAGCCTCTTTAAAGTATTTCCTCATGGGATCTTTCTCTACAGGCATTATGCTAATGGGTATTGCTTTATATTACGGAGCATCAGGCAATTTTAATATAGATGTTAACCGTGTGGCAAACGAACCGGTAAACTCAGGCATATTAATTCCACTGGGTTTGCTGCTCATGTTTATTGCATTGGCCTTTAAAGTATCGGCTGCCCCTTTCCATTTCTGGACACCAGACGTATACGATGGAGCGCCTACAGTATTCACCTCTTTTATGGCTACTATTGTAAAAGCTGCAGGGTTTATTGCTTTTATTCGACTTTTTGAATCGAGAAGCGCTGATATGGGCGTTTCATGGACCATTCTAATGCCTGTGATCATTATAGCCACTTTGCTGGTAGGGAATGTTACAGCCGTTTTTCAGCAAAGCGTAAAACGTATGCTGGCTTATTCCAGTATAGCCCAGGCAGGCTTTATGCTGTTTGCACTTGTTGGTTTGAATGATGTTGCAAAAGAAGGCTTGTTGCTTTATACTGTTGCTTACAGCATTGCAACAATCGGTATTTTCTCTATACTCCTGAAAATGAAAGATTATACTTTTGAAGGGTATAATGGGTTAGCAAAAACACAACCATTACTGGCTTTTGCAAATACGGTATTCTTACTATCATTGGCAGGTATACCTCTAACAGCCGGCTTCTTTGCAAAATATTACGTGTTGGCAGCAGCTTTAAAACAGGATACTTCTATCTTATGGCTGGTAATCGTAGCTCTTGTCTTTGCAGCTATTAGTGCTTATTATTATTTTAAAGTAATACAGGCCATGTATTTTAAAGATGGGGAGGCTGCTGTGTCAGAAATAAAGCCTTCTTTTAAATTAACCTTGTTACTATTAGCGGCCATTATTATTATTGTTGGCATTTTCCCTACAGTGGTATTCAACTGGTTCTACTTCTAACTATCAACAATTGTTTGAAAATAAATTTATTGCCCTTCATCATTTTTTGATGGAGGGTATTTTTTTCGCAGTTATCTTTAGATGTATACATTTGTTATATGACACTTGGAGATTCTTTTGCACTCGCTTATAGAACCGTTAAAGGGAATAAATTACGTACAGGCATCACTGTGGCTATTATTGCTTTTGGTATTATGGCACTAATAGGCATTATTACGGCCATCCAGGCTATGGATAAAAGTATAAGGGAAAGTTTTTCTGCCATGGGCGCCAATGCATTCAGCATACGGTTTAAAGAAACAACGGTACGTTTTGGAGGAGGGCCGCCACGCCAGGCTACTGTAAAAAATCAGAAAGGCAGGAAGCAGAAAAACTCCAACCTCAATAAATACATTTTAAAAGAAGATGGTGAATATTTTAAAAAAGTATACGATTTTCCGGCACAGGTAAGCATGTATAGGAGAGGGCCGGGCAATTTGGAAGTAAGGTATGCCGATAAAAAAACAAACCCTGTGGTTACTTTATGGGGAGGCGATGAAAACTATTTATCTGTAAACAATTTTACAATAGATGAAGGGAGAGGGCTGAATAATTTAGATGTACACAGTGGAAGGAATGTTTGTATTATAGGAGTGAATGTAGCAACAAAACTTTTTCCGGATCATCCTGAAAAATGTATCGATAAAATCATTCGTGTGGGAAGTGTGCCTTATCGTGTAGTTGGCTTGCTAAAAGCAAAAGGCTCCAGCGGAATGCTTCGGCAGGATGATGTGATTATTACTTCGTACAACAGTGCTTCCAGACTGGCCAATAATGCACCTTCCTATATTATAGGTATTGCGGTGAACAATGTAAATCAAATAGATGCAGCAGCAGGCGAGGCAACAGCTACATTTAGAGCGGTACGCAAACTACAACCTAATGAGGCAGACAATTTTGTAATTGAAAAAAGCGATAAAGTGGCTGAGCAATTATTGAGCTTATTAAGCGGTGTAACCGGCTCTGCAGGAGCTATTGGTTTAATTACTCTAATAGGAGCCGCCATTGGCCTCATGAATATTATGTTGGTGGCAGTAAACGAAAGAACCAAAGAAGTTGGATTAATAAAAGCCATTGGTGGTAAAAAGAAAAATGTTCGTCAGCAATTTTTATTTGAAAGTATGATCATTAGTTTATTAGGTGCCCTTTTCGGTATTATTTTGGGAGTGGCTGTAGGAAATAGTGTTGCCATATTACTAAAAACAGGCTTTGTGGTACCATGGGGTTGGGTAATTCTTGGAATACTGATCTGCTCTTTTGTAGGGTTGCTGGCGGGTTTGTATCCTGCTATTAAAGCTTCTAAATTAAACCCGATAGAAGCTTTGCGATATGAATAACCCTTGTTAACAATTACACAACCCGTTTAATTCTTGAGGAATAATTTCAGCTTATCGTTTATATAATAAAGCAGGTCTTCCTCTAAAACATGCTTTCTCAGCCAATCATAAGACGGCCGGTACTGTTGCATAAAAGCTTGTGTAGAATCGGTACTTAAAGAAGTATATTTAGTAACCAGCTGAGGAGAGAAGCGGTAGTTAATATACTGGTCTTTTTCTATTTCATTAAAGAATGTAATTGCAGCCCTTTTACCTTTTTCACCTCTAGAAAAATGGTCGAGATTAATTCCTAAACCTGCTCCTGAATTGGCGAGTGAAGCAACAGGAATGGTGTGTTCACTTCTGGTACTGAAAAAATCTCTTCTCCTTTCTATACTGTCTAGCTGATAGCCGTTATACCTGTTACTTTTTACAATTACATCCGGTAGTTTTCTTGAGAGCGGTTTAAGAAATATCACCAATACTTCCTTGCTTAAAAGCTCATCACTTATTCGTAACGTATCAAAATTATAACCAACAGCTGCTATAGAAATAATATTGCCTTTGGCTGCTTGTATGCTAAAAGATCCCTGCCTGTTAGATAATACTGTAGAATACCTGGCAGAAAGATTTGTAATACCCGCAAAAGCTATTGGTTCGTTAGATACGCTGTCTTTCACAATGGCTTTTATTCTTTGCGCATTTGTTATAAAGGCATTCAATAAGAATGCAAGGCTCAATACATATTTCATAGCACAATGTTAGCAGAAGTTACAGTTCAATGCAATTAAAAAACGCCTTGTATATACAAGGCGTTTTACTGTATGTAACAAAATGCTCAGATTTATTTAGGATCCAATGCTCTTTTAATCCTGTCTGCACAATCTTGTAAATGATATTTGGTCAATTTGTCTGTTGCTGTAGCGGCAGCAGCACTTGTTTCACTTTGCAGTGCTCTTAAATAAGCTCTTGCAATAGAGGTAACATCTGTGTTCTTTGTATTAGTGAACACGACTGTAAATCCGGCTGGTAAACCCGGAATTACCGGTGCTGAAGGATTTAACAGATCTACCAGGTTATCAATATATGCTTTTTGCAGATTTCTTCTATAAGCATCAATTGGTTTACCGGCGGTCAGTTCTCCCCATACCCCTTTCTTTACATCGCTCATCATTTCATCAATACCATAAGTGTTGGCACCAAAACGATTGCTGCTTAAAACCAGCCTATATAATCTTGAACCGCCTAATAAACTGCTCAATACGCTTGTTTGTATGGTTTGAACCCTTTCGTTGGAAGTTGGATAATTTATTTTATTTAAAATGTTTTTATCAAGTAACCACATTGGTGTTTCAAACAATTGTTTATTCAGGAAAGCAACTGCTTCTTTCTGAATGGCCTTAGGAGTGGGTTCGTATACATCTCCTTTTTCTTCAATACTCTTATAGGTTTGTTGAATACCACCTACGTTTTTCAAAACATGGTTCATATAACGGTTGAACTGGCCGGTAACCTGATCGTACATATCTGAAAGATTCTCGTATCTGTCAGCTTCTTCTTTAGTCCATTCAGGTAAAGCCGCCAATACTCTTTTCAGGTTTTTAATACCATATTCACTTGCTTTGGCAGAATTATCACCAAGATCTTCTGTTTGAGCACGTGGATCTACATTACCACCTTCGCCACCAAACCATAAACGAGGGTTTTTAAGGCTGTCAACAATCCACTTGTTATTTAATTTTTTATCAGCTTCCGCATCGTTTAAGCCGGTGTAGGTATACCCCCATTTAATAGCCCATTTGTCGTAATCGCCAATACGTGGAAATAAGCCTGCTTCAGAGATATTATCTTCTGGTTGTGCCACGTAGTTAAAGCGGGCATAATCCATAATAGAGGCGGTATGGCCATTGGCTTCTACCCATGCCTTATTGCGTAATAACTCTACAGGAGTTCTGCTGCTGCTGCCCATGTTATGGCGAAGGCCAAGTGTATGCCCTACTTCATGTGAAGAAACAAAGCGAATTAATTGCCCCATTAATTCCTCATCAAACTTCATTTTCCTTGCTTTAGGATCTACTGCTGCTGTTTGCACCATATACCAGTCGTGTACCAGTTTCATAACATTATGATACCAGCCGATATGGCTTTCTAAAATTTCACCGCTGCGTGGATCGTGTACATTAGGGCCATAAGCGTTTTCTATATCGGAAGCAAAATACCTGATTACTGAAAAGCGGGCATCTTCTAAACTCATTGTAGAATCGTTTTCCGGCCACTCTTTGGCAACAATGGCATTTTTAAATCCTGCTTTTTCAAAAGCTTTCTGCCAATCGTTCACTCCGTCAATTAAATATTTGCGCCATTGTTTTGGTGTAGCCGGATCTATATAATAAATAATCTGTTTAGCAGGTTCAACCAATTCTCCTTTTTTATATTTGTCTACATCTTCCGGTTTGGGTTCCAATCTCCAGCGAACAGCAAAAACCTGGTTTTCTACTTTCTGTTGATCATCGCTATACACTACAAAATCGTCTGCAAAGAAACCTACACGCGGATCAAACAACCTGCGGGCCATAGGGGTTTTAGGCAGCAATAATAAAGATGTATTCAGCTCAATTGTTACAGCACCTGCAACTTGTGCTGCCGGTAAACTGGAGCTGGATGGGAAAGGTGAAGCCGATAACCCGCCCAAGCCTGAGGCAGGCGAGGAAGAAAATGTTTTTACAGTCTTAATTTCTGTATTGATAGGGTAAGTATGAATACTTTGAATATAAGAACGGTCTGCGGCAATTGCAGATAAATTATATTGCCTTTTAAAGTTAGGGCTAACACTTACTACCTGATTGTCTCCCTTAAAAAAATCTGTAACATCTATAACAGTGCTGCCTGTATGTGTTACAGAATCTTTGCCGTAAGCCGCTACAGGAAAGGCATTGGCAATAGGATCTAAGTAAGAATTTTTAACAGCCCTTGAAATAGTATTGGTAGAATCGGCTGTACCGATTAAAGTAACTACTCTTAAAAAAACGGTATTGTTTGGTCCTTTCTCAAACTTGATAGATTGATTGTTCACTAATTCACCACCATAGTTTCTGCCACCTCCGGCAGTTTTACTTAAGCGGGTTACAGCCAGCATTTCACGGTTGAGAACAGAATCCGGAATCTCGAAATAAAATTTGTCTTCAACCTTATGCACAGTAAACAATCCTTTTTTAGTAATGGCTTTATCGGTAATAACTTCTTTATACGGCTTAGGGCTGGTTTTTGGTTGTGCTGCAGCGCCTATCCCATTTAAATTTAAGCCTCCAATACTGGCCACAGGCATTTGTGTAGGAGCAGGTGTTGGTGTTGGATTGGGCCTGGGTGTTGGCGGTTGTTGGGCCAACACGGTACCCGTTAGGTTTAACAGGCAAATAGCAGTCAGAATTTTCTTCATGTGTATTTTGTTTAGTTTTAGAACAATAAGTTGTTAAGTAACATAAAAAAGTATATCCGCTAAAGATAGTTTTTATCAACGGAGAAAAAAGAAAATAAATCGGTGAATAAGTTGTTTTTAACGAAGCGATAATAAAAACTTTTTTCAATTTTTTATTATTTATTAAAAAATTGAAAACGGCTAAAATCAAATTTGTTGCTTTCAATAAAATGCCTAATTTGTAGCCCCTTCAGGAAAATTTTTGAGAAGAAAATTTTGCTTTTTCAATTTTTTTTTCTTTAGAATTGCGAAGTAATTTTTTTTAACCAAAGTATTATTTAAAACAAAAACCAATTGAATCATGGCTGACATTAAACCAACTGCGGCTCCGGCGGCAAAAACTACAACCTCAGTTCAACCAAAGCGTAACGGCAACTCAATTTCCTGGATTGCTCCAGTAGTTTGTATTACGTTAGGTTATATTATTTGGCGTTTTATCATTGGTAGCCCAAGCAACTTTACCAAACCTGATTTGAATGGCGGATTCTGGCCGGATCATGAAGGTGCTAAAGGTGGTTTTCCTCGTATGTATCTGGGTGGTATCATCGTACCTATTTTGATCGGATGTTTCTTAACCGTATTAACATTCGTGATTGAAAGATTTTTAACTGTTAGCAAAGCTGCAGGAACAGGAAACATCGCAGAATTTATTCGTAAAGTACAATTTCATCTTGCTAATAAAGATGTTGATAAAGCTTTAGCAGAATGCGATAAACAAAAAGGCTCTGTAGGCAATGTAATGAAAGCAGGTTTACGCAAATACAAAGAAATGATTGGTAATACAGAATTGGCTACCGATCAGAAAGTATTGAATATTCAGAAAGAAGTGGAAGAAGCTACAGCACTTGAATTGCCGATGTTAGAGAAAAACCTGGTATTCTTATCAACTATTGCTTCTGTTGCAACTTTATTAGGTTTGTTAGGAACAGTATTAGGTATGATTCGTTCTTTCTCTGCATTAGGTGATAGTGGCGGTGGTGAAGCTGCTCAAAAATTATCTCAAGGTATCTCTGAGGCATTGTATAATACAGCATTAGGTATCGGTACTTCTGCCGTTTCAATTATCATGTATAACGTGTTTACTACTCGTATTGATGGAGTTACATTTGGTATTGACGAGTCTGGTTTCACATTAACTCAAAGCTTTGCTGCCAACTACAAATAATCTTATATTATTTGTGTGGAAATTGAAAAGTTTTGAATCTTACAATTTGTGAAATCTAACTAAATAAAAAAATAAACATGGCAAGGCCTAAGATACCGAGAAAAAGTACCAGTATAGACATGACAGCGATGTGCGATGTGGCTTTCTTATTGTTATCGTTCTTCATTTTAACAACCAAGTTTAAGCCATCGGAAGCCATTACTGTTACTACTCCAAGTTCGGTTGCCTCTAAAGTTGCGCCGGAAAAAGACATTGTAATGGTTACCATGGATAAAGACGGTAAAGTGTTTTTATCTATGGATGATGAAAGCGCAAAAGAGCAAATTGCCAATATTTTAAATCAAACTAAAAATCTGAATTTAAATATTGCTGCATTTAAAAAAGCCGAATTTTTTGGTACAAGCTTCTCCCAACTAAGCTCTTTTTTGTCTATTCCTAAAGAAGACCTGAAAGGTGATAAATTACCCGGAATCCCTGTAGATTCTACAAAAGGCCCCAATGAATTAATTGAATGGATGCAATTGGTGCACACAGCTTTTGAAGGTAAAAAACAACCTAACCTTCTTCTGAAAGGAGACAACTTAGCAAAATACCCTTCTTTTCATGCTGTAATTACTGCTTTTAAAAAGAACGAGTTTCTTAAATTCCAAATGGTAACCAATCCGGAGGCTGCTCCTATTGGCTCTGAACTATGGAAAGATAACCAAAAGCATGGTGCAGACGAAGAGAAGAAGTAACTGAATAGTAAATAATATTTATAATTTAAAATAATTGAGCCATGGCAGAAATGGATACCTCGGGCGGTGGTCATAAGAAAGGCCCGGGCGTAAAAAAAGGGAAAAAATTATCTACCAGGGTAGATTTAACACCTATGGTGGATTTGGGATTCCTGCTCATAACCTTTTTTATCTTTACAACAACAATGAGCCAGGCTACAGCTTTTAAACTGTTCTTACCGAAAGATGCAGACAAGCCGGAAGATCAGAATAAAGCAAAAGAGTCTGGTGCGTTAACCATTATGCTTGGAAAAGATAATAATGTGTTTTATTATGAAGGAATATTAGATAATTCCAATGCCTCTTCCAAATTCAAATCATCAAACTTTGGAAATGGGGAAAGCGGTATTAGAAATATTATCCTTCAGAAGAAATTGAGAACCCCAGATAATGATTTTGTGGTAGTAATAAAACCTACCAGCGAATGTAATTATAAAAATGTGGTAGACATTTTAGACGAAATGGCTATTAATGTTGTAAAGAAATACGCATTGGTAGATATCTCTGATGTAGAAGACCAACTAGTAAAAATTACTGAAGCTGCTGGTGGAAGTGGAAAATAAACAAACAGTTTGTGTATTTTACTACGCATAGCATCTTATTAAAAAATAATTTATGGACGTAAATAAAATTTTATCCGCAGATATCCTCGATATTATTTTCGAGGGCAGGAATAAAGAGTACGGTGCGTACGAACTGCGTAAAACTTATAATAGACGAATTACTTTTGCCGTAGTAGGCACTATAGTAATATGCCTGTTATTGTTATTAGGCAGCATTCTTGCCAATACTGTTAAGAAAAAGGAAGCTAAATTAATAGTGCAGGATATGTCGTTGGAGAACTTTAAACAGGACGAAAAAAAGCCTGAGCCTCCACCACCGCCTCCTCCTAAGCAAGAGCCTCCAAAAGTTGAAATCACAAAATTCACTCCGCCTAAAATTGTAAAAGATGAGGAAGTGAAAAAAGAAGATGAGATTAAAGAGGTAGAAAAATTAGAAGATACCAAAATTGGTACTATTAATCAGGAAGGTGAGAAAGACAATGGTGTGGTAGCACCTGTTGTAGAAAGTAAAGGTACCGGTGTGGTAGAAGCACCTAAACAAGATGAAGATTACGATAAGGTATTTACTGTTGTACAAATACCCGCAGAATTTCCGGGTGGTTTGCAAGGATGGACAAAATATCTTGAACGTAACCTGAACAGGGATCTCCCTGTTGAAAATGGTGCTCCTCCGGGTAAATACACTGTTTATGTTACTTTCATTGTAGATAAAGAAGGAAACATTAGCGATGTTCAGGCTGAAAACGACCCCGGCTATGGCACTAAAGACGAAGCAATTCGTGTAATTAAAAAAGGCCCTAAATGGAAGCCTGCCGTACAAAATGGCCGTAACGTAATTTACCGTCATAAACAAGGTATTACCTTCCAGGTTTCTGAAGAATAATAACTTCAAACGCTTTATAGAAAATCCTCCCCATAACCCGGGAGGATTTTTTTATGTATAAGCTTATCTTGCAAACAAAATTGACAAATGCTTGGTAAATTGAGTGATTGGAATGACACGATTGTGGCACTGGCCACGGCTCCGGGTATAGGCGCCATTGCAGTTATAAGAATAAGCGGAAAGGATAGTTTTACTATCATAAATGAATTATTTCCTTCTAAAAATATTAATACATTACCTTCTCATACCATTCATGTTGGGCTACTCAAAGATCATGGCGAAATCCTTGATGAAGTGGTCGTATATCTCTATAAAGGCCCCAGGTCTTACACTGGCGAAGATGTAATTGAGATTAGTTGTCATGGCTCTCCCTTCATTCAACAAAGAATTATCAATGCCATTACCCAAAAAGGAGCCAGGCTGGCGAAAGCTGGCGAATTTACACAAAGAGCTTTCTTAAATGGCAGGCTTGATCTTGCTCAAGCAGAAGCGGTAGCCGATCTAATTGCAAGCAATACACAAGCAAGTAGAGATACTGCCATTAAAAATATGCGTGGAAAATTTTCTTCCGATCTTAAAGGACTGAGAGAGCAACTGATCAAATTTTCTGCGTTGATAGAATTGGAATTAGATTTTTCACAAGAAGATGTTGCTTTTGCAGATAGAACACAATTGCAGGAGTTGATTCATTCTATTGAAAGAGATGTTCATGTATTAATGCAATCTTTTTCTTTAGGCAACGTAATTAAAAACGGAGTGCAAGTGGCTATTATTGGCAAACCCAATGCAGGGAAATCTACGCTGCTTAATGCCCTGTTAAATGAAGAGAGAGCCATTGTAAGTGAAATAGCAGGAACCACAAGAGATACCATTGAAGAAACATTAAACATTGATGGTATTTTGTTCAGGCTAATTGATACGGCTGGAATAAGGCAACATACTGCCGATATGATTGAGAGCATTGGGGTAGAAAAAAGCCTTGAAAAAATGAAACAGGCAGACGTGGTGATTTACCTGTTTGATGTGAATACAACTACAGCTTCTGAGCTTAAAAAAATCACTGAAGACCTGCAATTGCAAAACATAAAATATATTTTGGTTGGAAATAAATGCGAGGATAAAACAACCGTGTCTCCTGACCTGTTTTTGCCCGATACAATTTTCATTTCAGCAAAAAAAGAACAGAACCTGAATGAACTAAAACATAGGCTTGTAAATAAAGTGCTCAATGGCAATATCAATACAGAATCAACAGTTGTTACCAATGCCAGGCATTACGATGCATTGGTAAAATTGCAATCAGCTTTAAATGATGTTAAAGACGGGTTGGTTAATCAACTTCCCGGAGACTTACTGGCACTTGATATCAGGCAATGTTTGCATTATTTGGGATTGATTACCGGAGAAGTAACTAATGAAGACCAGTTAGATTTTATTTTCAGTAAGTTTTGTATCGGAAAATAGCCAGCATACAATTGACGCAGATTCTACAGTGTTTCCACTGATTCTCAGCTAATTTCTTTTGCCTTTCTTTGCCTTCTTTAGCCTTTAGTAGCCGTTTTGTTGTTGCTATTTTGTTACTAATTTTTATTTCGTACTAAAATCATGATTTTGGTGATACGCAATGATACGGTATGATACACAACGATACGATATGATAGGGTGATTTTGGGGGTGTTATAACGGAAATGAGAAATGAACTAGTTATTTAAGAATTGTAGGGAAAATTTAAATAACCGCACTGCTAATTTAAAAAATAAGGCAAAATCTTAAATACAGGTTCTTGCCATATGAATACCTTTTATAGATAAAATAAGAATATAATGAGGATATTTATCCCTAATATTTCCAAATTTATAAAAAATTAGGACATTTTGGAAAAAATAATTAACTTGTATTTTCTAATATTTCCAAATTTATAAAGAATTAGGACATTTTATGAAACACTTAGAGCAACCACCCTCATTAAAAGAGTTATTGAGTGGTAATTCAGAAAGAATAATAGAGTTAGCTGTAAATGATTCAATTAATGAAATAGTTAATCAGGTTAATAACAGTTATTATTATTGGGATAAGGTAAAATATTTAAAGCTACCAGAAAATATAAAGTCAGAAGAGGTTTGGTTAATTGCAAAACTGAGAAGGAAAGCAACTCCTTTTCGCATTCAGTTTGGGAAATATATTTTCTCTTGGGTTTTAAATGGTAAGACTCAAGAGTTATTGCATTTGTTTGATTTGAATATTGGAGGATCACTGGAATCAAGAAGTATAATTCCGAAAGATGAAAAGAATAGGTATTTGATTAGTTCAATTATGGAGGAAGCAATTGCTTCTAGCCAAATTGAAGGTGCTGTTACTACAAGAAAACATGCTAAGGAGATGTTGCGTCGCAATGCTAATCCCCGTAATAAATCTGAGCAGATGATTTTAAATAATTACATAAGTATTCAACGAATATTAGAATTAAAGAATGAAGATTTAACAGAGGAAAGACTATTGGAAATACATAGACTTGTTTCGAAAAGCACATTAGATCATAAAGATGAAGAAGGTAGTTTTAGAAGCAATAATGATATTAAAGTAATAGATGTGATAGATGGAGAAGTTGTTCATTATCCACCTGA
This sequence comes from Sphingobacteriia bacterium, assembly GCA_017304675.1. Classification (GTDB taxonomy): domain Bacteria; phylum Bacteroidota; class Bacteroidia; order Chitinophagales; family Chitinophagaceae; genus CW01. The sequence goes on along the minus strand of JAFKLS010000017.1, from coordinate 104,733 downwards.
TCATAATGAAATTAAGACACTAATTAAAGAGCTATGTATTTTCTTCAACACTGACGATAAAGATTTATTTATACATCCCATTATTAAAGGTTGCATCATACACTTTATGATTGGTTTTATACATCCTTTTTCTGATGGAAATGGAAGAACGGCAAGAGCTATGTTTTATTGGTATTTATTAAAAAAAGGTTATTGGCTAACAGAGTATCTTTCTATTTCAAGATTAATATTAAGGTCTAAGAATCAATACGCAAAAGCCTATCAGTACACGGAAACAGATGATAATGATCTTACATACTTTATTATGTATAAACTTCGAACAATGAAGTTAGCATATGAGAGTTTGAGAGAATACATTCAAAGAAAGATAGAGGAGAAGCATAAAATTTCAGAATTTATTAAGCTTGAAAATGTAAATGAACGACAAGCTCTAATATTAAAATGGTTTTATGAAGAGCCATCTTTGCTGCTAAAAGTTAAAGAAGTAGAAACAAGGTTTGCTGTGTCTAATCAAACAGCCAGAACTGATTTGCAGTCACTCGTAGAATTAAAATATATTGATACAATACAATTAAATAAAAAAGAAGTTGCATTCAAAGCAGCTAAGGATTTTGAAATAATACTTAAAGAAAGACTAAAAACAAATTAATAAATAAGTTATTCAAACCCTTTATAAAATCCCTTCCTCCACAAACGAATAAAAACCTTCTTCAGTCATAATAATGTAATCAAGCAACTTTACATCAATTAAACAAAGAGCATCCTTTATTTGAACTAGTTGATATTTAATCCCGACTGCCAGATTAAGTATCAACTAGTTCTCAAAATATAAACATGCTTGCATTACTAACGAATATCAGGCTAGGTCTATATGTATTGCGCCTGTACTTATGGCAGCATAAGAAGATTTTATTTAACTCTATTCGGTTACGTTGCCGGAAAGGTTTGCATTCCAAAAAAGGCATTCAATTGTATATTGATTGTTACTTTTTATTAGATTTTATTTAAAGAAATACATAAAAAAATTTACTTTTTAGAAAAGGGTTTTGCGCAGCGCCATTAAATGATTAAATATTATTACAAGGTTGTTGAAATAAAAGCTGCGCATATGAAGAAAATTATCTTTACTTTTTTACTTATTCTTATTTTTTGGAAAGCTCAATCACAAACAACCTATTACTGGGTTGGGGGTACTAACGGTGCATCTCCATTTAATGTTAAAACGAATTGGAGTAGTAGTTCAGTAGGAGGGGCGCCTGTAAGTGGTACCGGTAATATCAGTTTTACCATTTCAGACAAATTGATTTTTGATGGAAGTAATATTGGGGGCGGCGCTACTGGGGCGATTACGCCTACTATTACAAATAGTATATCAATTGGTCAGTTGTTTATTCAAAATAACGCAACTGTTACCTTTCAACGTACGGGTTCGTCTGGAACCAGCACATTTACTCTAAATGGTGCAAACACAAATAATGGTACAGCACCTAATCCTGATATTTTTAATACTCCTGATTTCAGCATAGATGCTACAAGTACTTTAACCATTACATCTGGCACTGCAGGGTATAATATGATTATAAATTTAATGACTACGGCTGTTGGAATTGTATCTGGAACACTTAATCTAACTGATAATGGATTAGCAGGTTCCACTTCTACAAGAATTTATTCGCAACTCTCAGGTGGTGGTTTAATATTTAAGTCAGGTTCTGTTTGTACTTCTAATGTTACAGCCACAGGAAACTATCCTTTCGGATCATCAACTAGTCAAAGTGCTTCAAAAGGAGTAATATTTTTATCAGGATCGCAATTAACTTTTCTCGGTGGTAACAGTATATTTGGCTCATCATCTTCGTTTCAACCTATAATATTCAATCCAGGAAGTACAGTTGTTTTCAAAGCTACTAATACACAAACAGGAATGTTTTCGAATAGATTGTATGCAGATGTTAAAGTGCAAAACAATGCAACAGTTAACATAGATGCATCAGTATATAATATTTCGAATCTTACAGTAGATCCGGGATCTACTTTCAATCTTAACTCTAGTGGTGTTACGCCGATATCTGGCAATATTACGAATAATGGTACCATTGGAGCACTGTTAGGATCTGGCAGTGTTAATAGTACCTCTAATTTAGCAATGATAGGAGAGAATAATACGCAAACAATATCTGGCACTGGTAGTTTTAGTACGAGTACTCCTATTGGTGCATTATCAGTTGGTGCATTATCGAATGTTATTTTAGGAATGAATATTTCTACAGGCGCATCAACCACTTCATGTTCTATCAATGGAACACTCAATCTTCAAACATATTCTATTAGTGGCCTGTCCTCTTTTAATGCAAAAAATGCAAATAGTTTATCTGTTACCGCGAATATTAATACTGATTCTTTTTTGGTAAAAAATATCTCTAATTTTTCAAGTATTGGGGTAGGTATGTTAGTGGCCGGCAATGGTATTCAATCAAATACCATAATTATTGGTACAAATCCTACTAATTCTACAATAACCCTATCAAAACCTGTAACAGGTACTTATTCATATACCGATGCTACATTAATAAATCTTACAATAAGCAATAATGTAGCAACCTTAATTACGGCCAACACTAATGGTATAGATGGTTGCATAGCAACAACAGGAACAAGAACTTTCTCATCTGGCGTTAACTATGTTTTCAATGCAGCTACAGTTACTCCGTTGCCTGCAAGTGGTGCGTTAACACAGGCTAACAATATTACTTTCAATGCCAATGTTACCTTAAATAACCCTTTAACGGTATCGGGCAACGTAACAGTTGGTTCAGGCTCACAGTTAATCACCGGTAATAACTTAACACTTTCATCAACATCATCTGGAACGGCTGCTATTGCACAGGGAACAGGATCATATTTATCGGGTAATGTAACTGTACAAAGATATGTTGGCAGTAGCCAGCATTGGCGCATGGTTGGTTTCCCTTTTGCTAATGGTTCTACAGTAGCTGCCACAACACTAAGTGGTTTTTATACATCCAATTACCGGGCATACTCATTTAACGAAACAGGTGATGATGGTGTTAATTACGGAACATCATCAACCCCTAATTCAGGATGGCAACAGTTCGCAAGTGGAAACCTTGGTCAATATCAAGGGCTTTTATTATTGGGGGGCACTATTGTTTCAACTATTAATTTCAGCGGGCCGCTTAATATCGGTACCCAGAATATTAATTTAAGTAAAACGGTTAATGGATGGAATCTTATTTCTAATCCTTTTGCATCTAATATTACATGGAGTACCATACAGGCCGCCAGCACAAATGTTGGTTCAGCAGTGTACAGGTATAATCCCAATACTACAGCCTATGCAGCATACAATGCATCTACCAGCACATCTTCAGATGGTACACAAGGGAATATAATAGAAAATGGAGGGTCTTTTTTTGTACAGGCTACCGGTGCATCTCCCATATTAAAAATACAGGAAAGTGATAAAACCACTACTGCTGCCAGCGCTACTTTGTTTGATGTGAAGTTACCTGCACAGGGAAATACCATTGTATTCGGTGCTGCCAGCGCTTCGCAAGAAAGCATGATCAGGTTAACTGTAAAAAACGATAACGATCAGTATGGTGATGCCGTTGTTGTAAGATGGGGTGGCAATTATGCAGCAACAGATTTGTTTGATATAAAATATGATGCATACGATCTGGGAAGATTGAACGGGGTGGATATTGCTGTTGTAGATACTGCCGGTGTTAAATATTCTATTTTCCATGGCAGTGCGTTGCAAGCTGCACAATTTGAAAGAAGAAAAATTAAATTAAGCCTTACTCAGGTAGTAGAAGGCAACTATACTTTATCTTCTCAGTTGTTATCGCCTTTTGCCGGTAATAACATTATTTATCTCTACGATAGCTATACCAATGTGTATGTGAAGTTAGATGAGAATAATCCCTCTTACCAGTTTACTGTGAATACCGATCCTTCATCTAAAAATGTTAATCGCTTTAGCCTGGTGTTTAACAATATTACAGATGAAAAGAGCAGCCATTCATCGCAGGCTTATTTATTAAATAATCCTTCTGCCGGTAACGGATTCTATATTTCATTCAATAAAAACTTTAATACTGTACAGTGGCAGTTGTTAGATGTTTCAGGTAAATCAATACAAATTGGTGCTCTGCAAAATGTACAGAGCCAGGAAGTGTATCATGTGGGCCTTCAAAAAAATATTCAGGGATTATTCTTTATTAAACTTATTGGCGATGGGAATGCATTAAATACAGTAAAGCTGGTTAAACAATAAATGTTCGGTGTAATTCAATTCTTAAATATTCCACATAATGAAAAATAATAAACTTATCTATACCGTTGCAATTCTGGGTGTTTGTCTGTTGTATTCATTCCCCTTATTTGCGCAGCCCAGCACACCATCGGATGCACCTGTTGACGGCGGCCTTTCTATGCTTATTGCTGCAGGCGCCGGATATGGTATAAAGAAAGTAAAAGAGAGCAGGAAAAAGCAGTAATAATATTTACGGATTTTAAATACAACAAAAGCATGTTGCACTATTGTGGCCAGGCAATTTTTTATTGTGTAATTTATTAATATGATTATGAAGAGGCGGTTGCTTTTTGTTATACTGTTTGTAGCCGTGTGTAAATTAGGCCTGTCACAAACCACAGTGAACGTTAGTAATGCAGCACAATTGCAGGCTGCATTAAATAATGCAGTTGCCGGCCAAACAATTATACTGGCAGATGGCGCTTATGCACAAAGCGGCGGATTTAGTGTTCCCTCCGGTATTAATGGCACCGCTTTACAACCCATTACATTGCAAGGAACTGCCAATGCAATATTGCAGGCCAACTCTGTGAACAGTGGGTATGCTTTGTACCTGGCAGGCAATAGCTATTGGGTACTGAAAGGTTTTTCCGTATCAACGGCACAGAAAGGAATTATGCTCGATTACTCGAATTTTAATGTGCTGGATAATATTACTGTATCGTCTATTGGTATGGAAGGTATTCATCTCAGGCGTTACAGCAGCTATAACACCATTCGTGGCTGCTCTGTTAACAATACCGGACAGATTAACACTAAATATGGTGAAGCTATTTATGTGGGCTCTGCCAATTCTAACTGGGCAACTTATACTAATGGCAACCCCGATACCTGTAATTACAATATTATTTATAACAATGTGTTTGGCGGGAGTATTACAGCAGAGAATATTGATATTAAAGAAGGCACCACAGGCGGATATATAATAGGCAATACTTTTAACGGAAGTGGTGTAAGTTCTACAACAGATGCTACCAGTTGGGTAGAAGTAAAAGGCAATTATTATACAGTTCTAAATAATACAGGATCCAATACGATTCAGCATGGACTAAGAACCAGTATTGTATATACAGGATGGGGCAATTACAATACTTTTTCAGGCAATGCATGTAATGTAAATGTTAGCGGCGGCTATGGTGTTTATATACAAACAAGCTCTAGTAACGGAACGGCAGCGAATAATACTGTTTGTACCAGTAATACTGTTTCAGGAACAAATAGTGGTATCACTAATATTACCAAAACCGCTTGCCCTGCCACGCCTTATGTTTGGACAGGCATTACAGATAATAACTGGAATACAGCATCAAACTGGAGTGGTAATTCTATTCCGCCTGCAGGCAGCAACATTGTGATTCCTTATGTTCAAAGGGCACCATCGTTATCTTCTTCCGATTTTTCTGTGAATAATCTTTCAATTAACGGCGGGGCATCTTTAACAGTATCTAAAAATTTTACTATTGCCGGAACACCTGCTAATTGCGGTACTATTGAAATAGCTCCACAAGGAGCCTTGTTAAGCAATACTGTGCCGGGCGGTAATGTTGTGTTGGATGCGAGTATTACCGCACAAAGAGGATGGCGGATTTTTGCCAATCCTTTTTCAACAACACAATCGTTCAGCACTATTGCAACTGTTAATGGTATTACAATTAATACAAATCCTAATGCTTCAAGCTCTCTTGCAGATGTAAGAACATTTAGTAATGCCAACAACAGCTGGTCTAATGCAGGACAAACAGTAAATGCCAATGTGCCTTATGCGTTATTTATAAGAGGTCTTGCTACTGAAGTGAACGGAGCAATATATAATTCCGGCCCATCTTCCTTCACTTATAAAGTGAATGGAACACTTAACGGTAATTCTGTTGTTATTAATCCTGCAAGTGCTTCTAACTTTATTATAGTAGGTAATCCTTTTCCGGCGCCTGTTAATTCAATAGCATTAACGGCGGGGGCATCGCTTCCATATTATACTTATCAAATTATACAAGGCAATACTGCTTTACAGCAACAAACAATTGCAGGTAGTTGGGTTCCGGTACTGGCGTCAGATAACAATACTACTATCCCCGTATTGGGTGCAGTAGCATTTCAGCCGCCTAATACAACGGCCTTTTCTATTAATGCAGCCAGCGCCATTAACACCAGTGGAGCCTTGCAAACAAATCTTTTTGGAAATGAGCATAAGGAAGTGTTTTTAATGGATGTAGAAAAAAATAACCAGTTTCAAGACAGGGTAATTCTCACCACTAATGTGCTGAGTTCTGCAGCAGGAACCGATAAAATGGACCTTGCAAAATTCAGCAATGAAACTGCGAACCTCTATACCATTACTGCAGATTCGGTTCGTTTGGCTGTAGACTCCCGCAATATATGGAGTGATAAAATAAGAATAGGATTGGTGGCAGATACGGGTATGCATCGCTTTATATTCAGGCAAAATAATTTTTCCGGTAACAATTCTATGCTTCTTTATGATCGTTGGGCAGATACGCTGGTTGCTGTAACTGAAGGCAATAATTATACTTTTAAAGTTACTGTCGATACTGCCTCCATAGGAGAAAACAGGTTTATTCTTTGTTTTGCCGGCAACAAACAAAATGCCGTAAATACAGATGTGTTAACTTCTTCCATGCCTGTAACTGTATTGGGAAACCCGGTAAACAACCATACTATTTTACTAAAAGTTACGGAAACAGATAAACCTTTGCAGGCAATAATGTATGATATGGATGGAAAGATTGTGAAGATGTTTGGCAATATTGTTCAGGGAATAAACAAGCTATATACCGGTCCGGTTAATAAAGGAATATATGTGTTGCATATAAGTGATGGCATTAATGTTAAAACTCAAAGAATATTCATCAACTAACCCGTAAAAAAAAATCATAAGAAAGTGTGTAAGAAGATATATGTGCTTTTGATGTTTGGCTTTTATATGTCTGTTTGTAAAGCAGGCCCGTCTTCCCCCGGTGGAGATCCTGATGCACCTGTTGATGGAGGGTTGGCCACATTGGTAGTTGCCGGAATTGGGTACACTCTAAAGCGGAGAGGCCAAAAGAATTCAATAAAAATAGAAAAATTGTGAACCGGAATTGATTAATTTGTGTTTTTAAGATGCAGAAAATTAATCAGAAAATAATCGCCAAAAAGTTTGGGGTTTCTGTCTCCACCGTGTCAAGGGCTATGAATGACAGCCACCAGATAAGTGAACCGGTAAAGAAAAAGATCAACTCATATATTAAGAAAATTAAATTCCAGCCAAATCCGCATGCCCGTAGTTTGCGCAACATGAAAACCAAAACCATTGCTGTATTGGTTCCTGATATTGCAAACAGTTTTTTTACATTGTCTTTAAGGGGTATTGAAGAGGTATTGCACAAAAATGGCTATAACCTGATGATCTTTCAAACGAATGATCAGTTGGAAACTGAAAAGCAAATATTCAACCAACTGGAAAGCGGTATTGTAGATGGGGTATTGTCTGCCTGCTCCTCTAATAAAAATGGTGCTATTGAACATATTATGAAACTGAATGAAAAGATACCGGTGGTTTTTTTCGATAGGTTTCTGAAAGAGTTGCCCATACCTTATGTTACCACTAATAATTTTGAAGTAAGCATTGAAGCTACCGATGCTATTTTAAAAGAATGTACCGATGTATTTTTTGTGGGCATCAGTGAAAAAATATCAGTAACAGCGGAACGCCTGATGGGTTATAAAACAGCTTTGTCTCACAACAAAATTGCATTCGACCCTAAAAAAATATTAATGTTTGAAGATGAAGCATCTGCCTACAAAAAATTTAAAATACTGTTACAAAACAGAAAAAATAAATCAGCCTTCTTTTCTACAGTGGAAAGATATACAATGGAGCTTTATAAGGTTTGTACCGAATTGAATATAAAAGTACCCGACGATATTGCCATTATCAGTTTCACCAATCACCCCTATATTCACCTGTTCATGCCCAATATGCCTATTGTTTCTATGCCTTCTTTCGATATGGGAAAAATGTCTACCGAAATACTGCTTACACTTATTAAGAAAAAAAAGTTACTAAAACCAAACTATATTCTGCCTTCAACAATCTTATATTAATGCTGCATTAACTGGTAACCATTGGCAAATCAATAATAAAACTTGTTCCAGAATTTTGGGTAGATTCTATTTTCATTTCCCCGTTTAATTTATCTACGAGGTGCTTTACCAGGTTTAACCCAAAGCCGTAACCCGTTTCTCCATCTGTACCTTCGGTAGAAGACTTTCTGCCTTGCAGTATAACATTTTTATCCTGTTCACTTAAACCAATTCCTGTGTCTGAAACAACTATCTGTAACTTATTTATTACATCCGTGTTAGATAAAGAAAGCGCTACCGTTACATTACCTTGTTCGGGAGTAAATTTTATGGCATTGGTGATGAGGTTACCGGCAATTTGCAAAAGCCTGTTTTTAGGGAATAATGTGCCAATGTTATCTGTTTGTATAACCACGCGGAAGTGGATATTTTTATTGGTAGCCTGTGGAATATAAAGCCTTTCCAGCTTTTCTTTGAATTGTACGAGGTTTAACTGATTGTCTTTGGTTTGATTGGTTTCTGCGCTTATTTTATCTTCTGTAGTTAATATTTCTGTTGCCAGTTCCAGTAAAGAATGGCCTGCTTTATTAATCATACTGATAAAATCGAGCACTTGCTCCAGCTTATTATTATCGCCTCTTTCTTTTATGATCTCCGTTAAGCTGATAATGCCTCCCAAAGGCCCTCTTATATCATGTGCTATCTTTTTCTGTACATCACTTGCTGTGGATACTTTTGATTTTAATTCCTGTATTGTTTTTAAACTGATGAGCCTGTTTACTATTTCCTTAGCCACTATTTTTAATAACTCAACTTTTTCAGGAGAAATATCTTTCTGCTTTTTATCTAAAACACATAGCGCTCCAAGACTGTATCCGTTACTGGTAACAAGAGGAATGCCAAAATAATAATCAAGTTTTGGTTCGCCCGATACATAAAATTTGCTTGAGAACCGCTCATCTGCTGAAAGCCGTTTCACTTCAAATTGTTCAGGTGTTGCAATGGTATACTGGCAAACAGACTCTTCCCGCTCCATCTGTTCCAGCGGCATGCCGTAGTTGGCAATGGTCCATTGCGTATATGTATCAATTAAGTTAATTAATGAAATTTCTGTACCCGCAATTTTGGCTGCCAGTTTCGTAATGTCTTTAAAAAGATAAGCTACTTCTGTATAATCAATATCAAATTCAGAAAGCTCCCATACTCTTTCTGTTTCATTAACGGGGATAGGATATTTTAACTTCATGCAGCAAATGTAATGGCAATTCCCTATCGGGTAATGCCAGGCTGTCCCTAAACCGGTGTATGCACTTTCTTATTGGTTATATACTTGCTGTACACAAATCCTATTGCTGTTGTAAGTAAAAGGCAAAACCCGCCGTTAATAGGGGCATCGGGGTCTTCATAAGGTATAGTTGGCTCAGCTTTTAACCTCGTAAAGCCTGCTGTTAAAAGGTAAATTGCCCAAATGATTTTTGTGTGAAATTTCATTGCTTTTGTTTTTTAATGCGGTATAACAAATAAATATTAATTTAAATTAATTCGTTTTGAAGAATATATACATTGAGAAAATCCCCCTTTTAAGAGGGTAAATAACCCGGGCGACTTTTTAAATTAAGTCAGTATTAAAAGTTTTTCGAAACAAAGAATATGGGTACGGATATCAGTTTATTTTTTTAGCTTCATCACCCAAAAAAAAATTCCAATGATAGCAAGCAAAGCATATGCAGCTTATAATAAGTCTACACCACTGGCACCATTCGAGTTCTTCCGAAGAAATGTGAAGGAACACGATGTGCATGTTGAAATTCTATTTTGCGGTGTTTGCCACTCAGATCTTCACCAGGCAAGAGACGAGTGGGGCGGCTCTATTTACCCTATGGTTCCGGGCCACGAAATTGTTGGAAAAGTAGTGGAAGTTGGTAATAAAGTAACCAAATTCAAAGCAGGAGATACAGTTGGTGTTGGTGTAATGGTAGATAGCTGCCGGGAATGCAAGAATTGCAAAAGAGACCTGGAAAATTATTGTGTGGAAGGAATGACAGGAACATATAATACCATTGAAAGAGATGGCAAAACAATAGCCCAGGGTGGTTACTCAAACCATATTGTGGTAGATGAGCATTATGTATTGAAAGTATCTGATAAATTAAACCTGGAAGCCGTAGCGCCTTTGCTATGTGCGGGCATTACCACATATTCTCCCTTACGGTATGCCAATGTTGGTAAAGGAACAAAGGTTGGTGTAATTGGCTTAGGCGGCCTGGGGCATATGGCCGTAAAATTTGCAGTGGCATTTGGTGCAGAAGTAACAGTAATTAGCACTACTCCTTCAAAAGAACAGGATGCAAAAAAATTGGGCGCTCATAAATTCCTTGTTTCTTCAAACAAAGACAGAATGAGGGATTATGAAGGTTATTTTAATGTGTTACTCGATGCGGTTTCTGCCAACCACGATTTTACACCTTATCTTAACCTGCTCGATTTGGATGGACGCCTCCTGGTAGTGGGTTTGCCGCAGGAAGAGCCTAAAGTATCTCCTTTCTCACTTATTACAAACAGGAGAAGCGTTACCGGCTCAATGATAGGTGGTATTAAAGAAACACAGGATATGCTCGATTTCTGTGCGGAACATAATATTGTTGCCGAAGTTGAATTAATCCCTATTCAACAAATAAATGAGGCGTACGAACGTATGTTGAAGGGAGATGTGAAATACAGATTCGTAATAGACATTGCATCTTTAAACCAATAACCATGATATTACAAAAACGTTTGCTTGCTTTTTTCTTATTCGTAACAACAATTGCCACCGCTCAAAGCAATGAATGGATACCGCTTTTTAACGGTAAAGATTTAAAAGGATGGCATGTATTGAACGGCCATGCAAAATTTGAAGCGGTTAATGGAATGCTGGTGGGTACTACTGTTTACGGCGAACCCAATTCTTTTCTCGCAACAGAAAAAGAGTATGGTGATTTTATTCTGGAATTTGAATTTAAGTTAGACGATAATATGAATTCGGGTGTTCAGTTCAGGAGCGAAAGCAATGCAGCATATAACAATGGCAGGGTGCACGGCTATCAATACGAAATAGATCCTTCTGCACGTGCCTGGACAGCCGGCATTTACGATGAAGCGAGAAGAGACTGGTTATACCCGATGGATTATAATCCCGCAGTAAAAACTTCGTTTCAACTGCATCAGTGGAACAAGGCAAGAATTGAATGCATCGGTTCCTCTATGCGCACTTTTTTAAATGGCAGGCCTGCTGCTAACCTGGTAGATGATATGACAGCAAAGGGCTTTATTGCCTTACAAGTACACCAGGTTGGTAAACCGGAAGAAGCAGGTAAAAAGATTTATTGGAAAAACATTCGCATTCAAACCCAAAATTTAAAGCCTTCTCCTTTAGATAAAATTTTTGTTGTGAATTTATTGCCTAATAATCTCTCACAACAAGAAAAGAACAATGGAGTAAATTTATTATTCGATGGTGTAAGCACAAAAGGCTGGAGAGGAGCGTATAAAACAACTTTTCCTGAAAAGGGTTGGAAGGTAGAAAATGGTGAACTCACTGTTTTGGGTGCTGAAGGCAATGAATCTGCCAATGGAGGCGATATCATTACGGAAAAAGAATACCATGCATTCGTACTTCAATTCGAGTTTAAAATAACCCCTGGTGCTAATAGCGGTGTAAAATATTTTGTAACAGAAAGTGAACACAATTCTGGTTCTGCCATTGGATTGGAATACCAGATATTGGATGATGACAAACATCCGGATGCAAAACTGGGTAGTATTGGAAACAGAACACTGGCTTCTTTGTACGACCTGATTCCTTCCGCTAAAGAACCAAGAGCCAGAAGAAAAGTAGGTGAATGGAACCGTGGCATGCTTGTGGTATATCCTGATGGCGTAATTGAACATTGGTTAAACGGGTGGAAGATGTTAACCTATCAACGCGGCACGCAATATTACTATGCACTGGTGGCAAGAAGTAAATATGCGCAATGGAATAATTTTGGAATGGCTTATGCAGGGCATATTCTTTTGCAGGACCATGGCAACGAAGTTTCTTTCAGAAGCATAAAAATACAGGAGCTTCAATAATTTCAGTAAATGCGGATGGGTCTTTAAAACCGTTTTGTTTTATAGCATCATTCACCTCTCAAAAATTGTTTGTATGAAAAAAACAAGAAGGCTGTTTATTAAACAATCAGCAATGGCAGGAGCCGGTATCATGTTGTCTAAAGTTGCATGGACTGCAAAAAGTTACAACAATATTATCGGTGCCAACGATAGAGTACGGGTAGGTGTTATCGGTTTTTCAGACCGTTTCCGTGGTTCGCACCTCCCCTGCTTTATGAACCATTATAAAGAATTGAATTTTGATATTGTAGCTGTTTCCGATATATGGAAGAAAAGGAGAGAGGAAGGAGTAACTTTTTTGAAAGACAAAATGCAGCACAATATTATCGGCTATAGAAACAATGAAGACCTGTATAATGCTGAAACAGTAGATGCGGTATTGATCAGCACAGCCGATTTTCAACATGCATTGCATGCAATTGAAGCGGTTAAAGGAGGATGCGATGCTTACGTGGAAAAACCTTTTGCAGAAACAATGGAAGATAACCGCAATGCTCTTCGGATCATCAAATCATCAGACAGGATCATTCAAATCGGATCGCAGAGAAGAAGCGGGCAGAATTATAAGGCTGCTGCTAATTTTATTCAGCAAGGAAAGTTTGGAGATATTACAATGGTTGAATTAACCTGGAACGTAAATCAACCGGGCCGTTGGCGCAGGCCGGCACTCGTTGCACAATTGAAAGAAGAAGATACCGATTGGAGGAGATTTATCATGAACAGGCCTTTCGAAAATTTTGATGCAAGAAAATACCTTGAATACAGGTTGTTCTGGCCTTATTCATCAGGAATGCCGGGCCAATGGATGAGCCACCAGATAGATACCGTACATTGGTTTAGCGGCCTTAAGCATCCCATATCAGTGGTGGCAAACGGAGGCGTTTATTTCTGGAAAGACGGAAGAAAGAATTGGGATACCACTACAGCAGTATTCGAATACGGCAAAGACGACCATCAATTTCAGGTAGTGTTTTCTTCCAGAATGCATAATGGAGATGAAACACCTGCCGAAATTTACTATGCTAACGGCGGAGAGCTTAATCTGATTACAAATAAAATTTCTCCTAAGGGCGGATTAACGGCCAATATGGCTGCTGCCATGAACATGAAGCCTAACCTTTTGCCTGAAATAAATTTATCGGATGTTGCAGAAAAAGTTGTTGCATCTGCCAATACCGGTGGCGATGTGTTAACTTCTAATCATATTAGGAATTGGATGGAATGTGTAAGAAGCAGAAAGCAGCCTAATGCCCCTGTAGAAGCAGGCTATTATCATTCCATTGCAACCATTATGGCCAACGCTGCAGTACGTACAGGATATAAAGCAACTTTTGATGAAGCAACACAGGAAGTAATGGTAAATGGCAAACCATTCAAGTATTAAGTATACAACAAATTGCACTGTAAAAGCCCTGGCTGCACTTAAGCAAAGGCTTTTATTTTCTTTTGGCTTTATCCCATAATACAGATTGATTGGAAAAAAAGTACCGCTTCATGCCTGCCAGTACGCAATAATTCATAAAGCAGAAATAGTATGGAATGAATAATAATTTTATACGCATCTGTTTCCTTTCAAACAACCATCCAACCATAGCAGCACCATAAAAACATAGTTGTGCAATGAATGAAAGCATATAGATTAATGTTGTTGAGCCCTGTACAACAATGCTGAGATTGAAAAGAAAACAAAAGATCATAAAGAACGGAGTGATTGTCCAGCGTAATACACGATGGCTGACATATTCAAAACTTAATATTGGATTGAAGAATGGGTTAAATAATTGCCTTGTTCTGATAATGGATTGAATACCTCCGGCTGATATTCTTACCTTTCGTTTATACTCTTCCTGCATATTGGCAGAAGAAGATTCTATGGCATAAGCTGAGGGCTCGTATGCAATCTTATAACCTTTGATGGCAATTTTCATAGATATCATAAAATCATCCAGTATCGTATCAGGTTCAACGGGGTCATATAAAAGGGTTCTTATGCTAAATAGTTCGCCTGCTGCTCCTACAATAGAATATAATTCCGCATCCCATTTTTTAAGGGTAGATTCATATTTCCAATAAATGCCTTCGCCCGCCGTCGCATCTGAAGCTGTTTCTATTTCTACACGCTTTTCTCCTGAAACAGCACCAACCTGTTTATCGGCATAATGGCTGGCAAGTCTTAGAAGGGCTTCTTTATTAATAAAAGTATTGGCATCGGTAAATACAACCACTTCTGTATCCACTTGTTGCATGGCCCTGTGCACTGCAGCTATTTTTCCGCTTCGTTCAGGGGTGTGTAATAACTGTATCTGGGGATGCCTTGCAATAATTTCGGGAGTATTGTCTGTAGAGCCATCTGTTACAAAAATGAATTTTAATTTTTCTGAAGGGTACTGTAATGCTAACGTGTTTTTTATCTTGGCTTCAATAATATCCTCTTCATTATAAGCAGCCACTACTAAGGTTAAAGTAGGCGTGAAAACCTCTTTATGAGAGATAGACGATTTTGAAAACCATCTTTTCAATTTTACCAGTGCATATAAAATAATACCATAGCCCAGGTAGGTATAAAACACAATGAACAGACTGAGCCAGAATACGATCTTCATTTCTTAATATTTAAATTGAACCCTAATTTATTGCTATTAACAGAGTTGGTAATATTCCACCAGATTGCTTTGAAAGGAAGCGTAATAAAAGCCCACTCTTTGTTATTGATATAAGTTACAATATTTCTTGGTGTAACAATACAACAAAAATGAATGAAGAAAATATATTTTGCAAAGGCAGGCGCATTTCTTCTTTCAAACAATATCCTGTTCCGGTTCATAAAAAATTCCTTTAGTGCGCTGCGTTTGCCCACAGAAACAGACTCTTTGTGGTAGATGAGTGCATTGGTATTCACCCAGATTTCAAATCCGCAGTGTTTAATCCTGTCGCACCAATCCATTTCCTCGTAATAGAGAAAAAAATTTTCAGCCATTAAGCCTGCTTTTATAATAACATCTCTTTTAAGCATCATGGCAGCACCATGTGCAAAACCGGTAGGGGCTACCATATAATCGTACTGGCCGTGGTCTTCTTCCATTAAGCCTACCTGCTTATTCCTTGCGGTATAATAATTCATGGGTGTATACCCAACGTATTGTAATATGTTTTTTTGATCGAAATATTTTATTTTGGGAGATACCATCCCTATTTTTTCATTACTTTCCAATGTGTGCACCAATGTTTCTATAAGCCCCGGAGTAAATTCAGTATCATTATTTACCAAAAAAATATAATCTCCGCAAGAGCGGTTTATGCCAATATTGTTACCCCCCGCAAACCCGGTATTTATTTCACTTCGTATAAATGTAACAAGCGGGTATTGTTCTTGCCACGAGGTAACAGGGTTAATTTTACTTCCGTTATCAACAACAATTAGTTCAATATTAGGGTAGGTATTTGTTTGCCATATAGAATGCAGCATTTCTTCTGTAATATGGCTGTGATTATAGTTAACGGCTATAATAGAAACTTTTTTCAACGATTAATACAATTTTAATAATTTTAAAAATACCAAATATTGTTTATGCCGAAAGTGTTGATTGCTGATTTTTCTAACTGGGATACATTAATGGAAGTTCCGTTTGTTTTTAATAAAGGCGGGTTTGAGGTAGATATTTTTTGCTCAAAGAACTCATGGATGCGCAAGAACAGTTATTACAGCCGTTGGTTTGAAAGCCCGGACAATGAAGCTGATTTTGCCCGACAATTGATAAATAAAGCATTGGATGCTGATGCAGGTTATGATTGGGTGATTCTGGGAGACGAGAAGCTGTTAAGCATTATGAATAACCATATAGACTCTGAAGTGTTATTCTATAAAATGATGCCGCTTACAAAAATTGAGAATAGGAAAGTACTTGCATCGAAGCGCGGCCTTTCTGAACTATGCATTCAATATGGCATAGATACGCCTCAATACCTTATTTGTGAAAAACATGCTTCGTTCAACGCTGCCGATTTAAAACTTCGCTTTCCCGTATTATTAAAGCAAGATTTGAGCTGGGGCGGGGGCGGTATTATGTTGTGTAATAATGAAACCGAGTTCCTGGAAAATATGCACAAACGCAATATGGATTATGATACGGTTATTCAGGAGTTTATTAAAGGGGATGACATTGGGGTAGAAGCCCTTTTTTATAGAGGGGAATTATTAGAATATAATGCGGGGCTTGTAAAAACTTATTTTGATACCAATTTTAATTTCACCACCCGGCGCACTTATTTTACAAATGCACAATTGCAAAACCAACTGCAAAAAATTGGAACAACATTAGGTATTCATGGCTTTGCCAGTATTCAGTATATCTATACCGCTGAGAACAATACGTATCATTTACTGGAAGTAGACATACGCCCTAATATATGGGTGGCATCCGGCAGGCTTACGGGCCATGATTTTTCTAAGGCATTACAATTGATTGCAGAAAAAAAAGTGCCTCAACAACCGGTTATTATGCAAACGCCGGAAAAAGAAGTGGCCATTTTTTACAGGGATATTATAAGGTGCATAAAACAAAAAAGGATAAAAGATCTTTTGGCATGGGCCGTTAATTATAAGGGCTGCTGTTGGAAGTTCATTCCTTTTTACGATAAAAAACTGCTGCGTAATATTTTCTATGATCTTTTCTTTAAAAAAGTACTGAACAGGTTAAAGAAGGCTACTGCGTGATTGTATCTGTCCGTCTATATAATCCAAAACGTTGCTATCGATAATTATATTGAATTTTCTCGCATACAATTTACCTGACTCCAGCAGTTTGGTTGCATCTGCCAGTGTTAATGTTTTAGGGCTGGCTTTTTTATCAGACCAATCAATATACCTCACATTATTATTTATCATCTTGTTTCTGAATGGTGAATTGAATAAGATGGTTTGAAAAAATAATTCATCGCTGCCCCAGGTTAATTTAAAAAAAGGGATCAGCTTGTTGTGCTCTTTAATATACTGAACAATAAATGCAGCATGTGTATACGGGATAGTAAACCATTGAGACCTGCCAACAGCAGTTAAATGATACGGCAACTTTCTTTTAGGAAGAATTTTATTCAATAAACCTTCAACCAGGTGTTTCCCTTTAAAATGGTATTCTGTTAAAAAATATTTTTCTATTCTTGGAATCGCTTCTTTCCAGCCTGAATACACATCGTAAAATTCCATGAATGCTTTTTCTTTATTGGCTTCAAGAAAATCATGGATCTCTTTATTGCTTTTTAACGGATAGTCCTGGCTGCTTAACAGGTTAAGAAAATCGAATGATTCACTGCTTTCAAGTATTTCTGTTAATGCATTAATTGTTGCCTGAACAATGCTGAAAGTTCCCCAATAAACCTTAACCCTGTTTTGTATAAAATGGATTTGTGGTTTATTGAATAAGTGCCGGTATGTATGGATATCCGTTTTCAGATCAACGTGTATGTAAATACAATCATCTGCATAACTGATCTTATTAATCAATCTTTCCAGTTGGGCCGGATCGCCATGTGTTAATATCAGGTGGGCAATTCTCATCTGTATTTATTCTTCAATTGTTTTGCTACCCACAATAACTCTATATAACCTGTTTTAAAAATGCCCCGTATAGAAAAATCAAGGTATTTTTTTAACCAATAATAACCAAACAGAACGCCGGAGATAAATGTAAATAAAGTTGCCAGTGCTACACCGTTAACATTACCAAATAAATACAACCCGCTAAAATCGAAAATAATATTGGTGGCCAGCATCACCAATACCTTATAAAAATTTATCCTCGGCTGGTGAATGATATCTAATGTTACACCAATAAAACGGTCTATTGGATAAAAACAGGCAAAGCTCATAAATATGCGGTATACAGACACAGCATAAGTGCCGGTATATTTACCGCCGCCAATAAGCATGATTGCAACATCTGCCAACGCAATGGCCAATATGGAAACGGGTATTAATACCAGGGTTAACATACCGGCATATTTTTGCAGTATAAACGCTACTTCCTGCTTATTGTTTTTATTAAAAGCCTGCGATAACGAAGGCATTCCTGTAGCTAAAAAACTTCTTAATGGTATTTCTATTATTTCCATTAAACGCATTGGTATATTATACATGGCCAATGCTGCAGGCCCGGCAGCTCCCAGCATAAACATGATGATGAACGAATCTGAGCTTCTTAATAAATTTGTACTGATGGAAGTTCCTACACTGTATTTACCAAAATGAAATATTTCTAAAATCGTTTCTTTTGTTCTCTTTGAAAAAGTTTTTAATCGAGACCAGCCTGCCAACAAGCAATACAAGCTTACCAGGGCATTAGAGATAAAATTGGTTAAGAGTACTGTGTTTAAATTAATATTATTAGAAAAGATCAATGCAATGATCATAGTAATAAAACTGCCCTGTGTAATTACACGCAGAAGTAATAGCCGGTCGAAACGCATATCAGACTGCAATATCCAGGAAGCTATGGCGTTGGGAAGTGTAGCCAAAAAAGTAATGCCAAACCATTGTATACAAACAGCTACCCCTTCGCTTTTAATAAAATGCATAAAAGGCAGGAAGGCTATGTTTACGAGTAATAATACTAAGGTGATCATTAATGCTAAAAACCAAACACTGCCAAGTACCTGCGATGATTTGGGTTCGCTTGTGCCGGTATAAAACTTAATTAACGCCACTTGCAAAAAACCTGTTCTAAAAGTATCTAACAAAACAAACACTGTTTGAAAAAACACCCATGCCCCCATGGAATTTACCGGTAAATTCCTATATAGAAGCGCAACGGTAAGCATGGCCAGAACAGCCATAGAGCCATTGCCGGCAAGCGATAGGAAATGTTTGTTTTTTAATTTTTGTATGAGTTGCCCTGTATTCATGAATGTGTTAACTGGAATTGTTTTTTATAAACAATGTTATTTATTTTCTTGTAATACCTTCTTATTTCACCTAATGGGCGAAAACTTTTCCATTCCGTTTGTTGAAGGTATTGATAGAATTTCTCTTTAAATGCATCGTTAAAATAATAAGACCTGTAAATAGGTTTTCTTTCGATGAAATGAATAATAGCTGCTGAGGCCTGATTACTCTCTTTTTCACTTGAAAAAAAATTCCACCTGCTATCTAATGAAAGCCATTGATTGGCCAACACAACATTTAAGCCATATTGATCAGGATAGAAAGCATATTTTTTATTACGGTTTATACAATCAATCACTTTTGCAGTAATGTTGTTTGCTCTCCATGCTGCTATATTAATAAGTAAAAGGCCGGTATTAAAATATGGCGTGTTAGGTTTAAATCCCAAAACATGATAATTAGGAACTCCGCCCCAATGATGGCCGAACTGTAATACCCTTGGATCCTGAACGGCAGCAACAATATGGTTTTGCATATTGGTTTCTACCAGTAAGCTAATGTCTGTTTCTGCAATCATGTCTACATCTAAATACAATACTTTATCTACTCCTTCCGGTATGAAATAGGGTATAAACAGGCGCATATAAATATTGAGGGGAAAACTGCTTCCATCAATAGGCAAACTTTCCTTATCTGCCAGAATGGTTTTCATCCTATACCAGTTAATGGTGATAATGTTGCTGTTAATAGAACGTTCTAATTTTTTTTTATTGCCGGAAGATACCCTGTCTTCAATGATATGAAGAGATACCTTATAATTTTTGTTAAGATTCGTTTCAATGGATTTGATCAAAGCGGCAAGCAGAACGATATAATGATTATCGCAGGTTACAACAACGTTTAATGATTTGGCCGATAGATGATCTTGTTGCATGCACAATTATTTCTTTTCAAAAACTTCAATGGCACTGTAAATGGCAGCAACACTATTTTCCCATGTATGTGTTGATGCGAATTCTTTTCTGCTGCGCATTTTTTCGGGGCTATTTTCCTGTAAAGCTTGTTCAATAAGCTTTACATATTCCTCTTTATTACCGGCAAGGTATGTATGCCCGCTAAAAATGCTCATAGCTTCTGTTCTTGTTGCCACAACAGGTTTGCCAACAGCAAGGTACTCGTCAATTTTCCTGGGATAATTACCAATGGTTACTTCGTTAACAATTTGCGGGTTAATACAAACATCAAATGCATTGATATATGAAGGAAGCCGGTGTGGTTCTTTGGGGCCTGTAAAATATACATTATGCAACCGGTGCAGGTTACTTTGTTTAAAAACAGGATCTTCCGGGCCTACCAGTATAATGCTCCATTCGGGGCGGGTTAGAGAAATATGTTCAATTACCTTCAGGTCTAGCCGAAGGCTTTGCAAGGCGCCAACATAGCCAATAACAGGGCCAGCGATACCTGCAATATCTTTAGGCTTTTCAGGATCTTGTATGTGCATGAACATATTTAATTCGCAACCCTGGCCTACATAAAATGATAATGGGTTGTATTTTTTACAATAATTGGCCAGATAAGTGGAATTAGCAACACATAAGCTGCTCTTTGCAATTAGTTCGGGCTCCATTTTAGTGCCATGCTGTTTCCAGTAATCTACTGCCAGCATATAATCTCTGGAATAATAGATGCTTACTGCAGGAGCTAATAATTGTTTTAGGTGATAAGAGCGAAACATATCATTATCGTTAAATAAAATGATATTGCTGAACCCTAACTGTTGTATTGCCTGAGTAATGGATTGTGCAAATCTTTTATTGTTTATTTTATTTAACCATTCAAAAACGGTTTGATTCTTTATCCAGTTAATGGATTCAATCATCCTGTTAGGAAATAAAGTCCATAAATTATTTGTAACTGGTACCAGCCCGTCTTCCTTCCCATTAATCACATTCATTCGCCTGATCACTTTCGCATCATGTTTATTCCTGTAATAGGTAATCCTGTCTAAAGCGCTGTTTACATACAATACGCGATTGTGTTTGCTGAATTCTTCGGCTATATTTTTACAGTTACTGCCTATTTCAACATCCCAGGGCTGCTGCCCTACAATTACGATATCTCTATTTTTGAGTAATGCCATAGGAAGGATTTTGTATAACAGATGTTTGCTGCCGGTCTAAACGATAAGTTACATTAATCAACGCAACAGTTAAATAAAAAATTACATTAGATGGATATTGCACCAATGCTTCTTGCGGAAAATTAGCAATATTCCAGGTGAACACCATTAACACCATTGCAAGGCAATATGACTTTAGCTCGGGATCTTTTATAAGGAAATAGTGATTTATGCCTGTTTTAAGAATTACAAACATTAATATGCAAAAAATAGTGAGACCGATATAACCCAGCTCTACAGTAGTTCTTACATAACCGCTATCCGGCGGAAAGCTGGCCAGGTAAGAATTAGGTGCAAATTTTTTACCCCATTCTCCTGTTGAACCAAGCCCGCCACCAATTGGATGAGACCATATAAAAGGTTTTATTCTTGCCTGGTTGTATTTTCTTACTTTATACGATGCATCGTCATTAGGCCTGAATGCAGATTGGAAGCGAAGGATATTTTGATTAGAGGTAGGCATAAAGATTAACCCAACAATAAATACAGCGCCAATAGCCGCCCCTATCATAATTTTTTTATTGAACTTCAAAATGGCATACATGATTAATCCTGCCGGTACCAACGGGAAAGCGCCTCTTGTACCGGAATAGATCATACTAACTAACACCAACATAATGGTGCCGATTAAAAATATTCTTTGCCATTTTTTAATAGGCCCGGTTAACAGAGCAATGCAAAGCAAGCTTACTATGGCCATGTTATATGCAAACGTTACAGGGTCTGAAAACAAAGAATATTTACGCCAGTGCCCTGCAATAAAAAGCAATAAGGGTACACCTTCCTGGTGATTGTATTTTTCCTCAAAATCAAAAAAACCAAAATACTCCTGCTTTAGTGCATAAACTGCGGCAATCACCATAAAACCTATCCACCATTTTAAAATGAGTTTAATGAATTTTTTACTTCTGATGTTGTAGAGAAAAATAAAATACATCATGGTAACAAATGCCAATGTTCTAATGGTGTACACCCATGCCATTCTCGATTCAGCTGCAGGATTTACAAATTCAATAACATTATAGCCTATCCATGTCAATATCCATGTACTAACAGGGCTTTTAAAGATTTGCCAGTCGGGAGATTTTTTTTGTTGAATAAAGAGGCCAAGTATAAACAGGGCCAATAATCCATCCATCAGCGTTCCCAAAGGAAAAGGAATACCCAACCGTAAAACGAACATGAGTATAAAGGCCATTGACAGGTAAATAATGATACCGAACTGCGGATAGATAACAAGACCGATAATTAACGGGGTACCTATTAGCAGTATAGATATCATAGCACCGAAAACAAAACCGAATTTTGCAACACCGGCAGCAATGAGAGTAGAAGCAATAATGAGAAAAAGTATCCCGGGAATATTATTGAGCTTATTAATCAATAACCATTGCTTCAGTTTGTTTTTAACAACCGATATTACGGGCATTGCCGGTTTAATATTTGGTTTTAAAAAATTCATTTATACGCTAACCGGTAGTAACATTTTTAAGAAAAGGAAAAAAGTGATCAGGGCAGATAAGGCTATTGCAGCAAGCCGGGTTAGCCTTTCTGTTTTTACGGATGCTTCTTTTTTTAATACTGCTTCTTTCTCAGCAGCAGTTGGATTAACCCTCATACCTTATTGCTTTTGTTCTGTTGTATAATGATGTTTGGTAGCAACTGAAAGTTTATTGGCTTTCTTTGCTTTGGTTAAAGAAACTACCTGGTAAAAAATGAACCTCGGTATATTAATAAGTGAAGCATAAATGCGTTTATCTGTTTCTGATCGCATTAGTGCCCAAACAAATCCCGCTACAAACAAACCCATTGCTGCCAGCCAATACAATGCAATAACCGGTGATACAATAATATTTACACACATGAATATTATTGATAACAATAAAAAAACAAACAAGGGTGGCCTTAACAAAACAAGACCGAATAAAAACTGGTTCCAATTAATATTTATAATTCCTCTGGCAATTAAAGTAAAGCCGTACGAAAAATACTTGAACCATGTATTAATCCATCTTGCTCTTTGCTTCACGAGCTGATCGGTATGTGTTGTTTTTTCATCGTACACAATTGCGTTGCCGGTAAACGCAATTCTTTTTTTTCTAATAATAATCTCTTTTTGCAATACCTTATCAAACCCTGCTCCGGAGATGTTTAACTGCTGCAGGCATTCTTTGTACAGATCAACCGTAAAAGCCATGCCAGAACCTGAAAGCGTTGCAGAAGAACCTGCACCGAATAAGATTTTCCCATCGTAAAAATGATAATATAGATCTCTGGCTGCATCTAAACAGGCAAAAGTTGTGTTCAGGTTTTTTGCTTTTCGTTCTCCCTGTACAGCTTCAAAACCCTTATCAAACATTTTATTAAGATTGTTTAAATAATCGGGATGAGTTAAGTTGTCGCTATCGATAATGGTTAATCTTTCGTGCGGCCTCTTAAACCTGTTAATAGCGTAGAAATGGGATTTAATGTTGTTGGCAAGCGTTTCTTCGGGGCGTAACAATACAGTTTTTTCGTTGTTAAACTGCAGATTGGCAACATCGCAGTTATCTGCAACAACATAAATAAGATAATTATGATAATGCAACTGCAATAAAGAATTCACTACATCCGGCAAAGTAT
Source organism: Sphingobacteriia bacterium (assembly GCA_017304675.1). GTDB lineage: Bacteria > Bacteroidota > Bacteroidia > Chitinophagales > Chitinophagaceae > CW01. Next base: position 80,478 of record JAFKLS010000017.1, on the reverse strand, counting down.
GTGTTTGTTCATAAGCGGTTACAATAATAGCATAATCAGCTTCCTGCTTTTGTGTATGTGGGACTGTTTTTTTTAGGAGAAGAACTTTTCTGCTTATATAGATTATATAAAGCATTAATGGAAAAACCAAATTAAACCCAACGATCAATTGAACAATCGTCCAAATAATATAAAGAAAAGCTGGCATGAGTTGTAATGCAATTATTTTTTTTGTTTCTTTAACCGGTTGTCTGTTACTTTATTCAGTATCCATCCGGCAAAGGAAAAGTTATGTTTCAGGTATTCTATATTCATTGCTCTTTCATTGTTTACAGAGCAATTCGCTTCAAATACACAAAATAATTTATCGGCCATTAACATCCATTCTTTTGCTTTGTTAAGTTTGGTGAGTGCCGGCGCTTCAATAATTACAATATCGTATGGCTGTGAAATTGTATTGATCTGTTCTGTAACGGTTTCTTTGTTTGCCAGCTCAAATAAAGAGTTGCCATTTCCTTTATTGCCTAACACATCAAACTGTTCTCCATGTTGAATGGCAATTGCCTGCCGGCTAATGGTATCTTCCAAAAAATTAATGGCTTCAGTTGCCTGCGTAATTGAAGGGTTATCGAAATTTCCATCAATCAATAATACTTTCTTTTTAATGGCTGCATAGGCATAGGCCAAGCTGATAGCTGTAAACGATTTGCCTTGACTATTATTCAAACTGCTGATGACCATTTTTCTCATGCCTTTCATTTCAATATCTACTTCAAAACGTAAATCGTTCAGTAAATTTTTTAGAAGTATATGCTCTTTTTTCTTTGGTTCTGAAAAAGTGGTTTGATCTATATCGGTATCTTTTAGCATGGGTAAATAACCCAATACGGGCAATTGCGTTTTATTAGCCAGTTCTTTTGGTGTTTTTAATGTATCATCTAAATAAAATACAACAAAGAGTGCTATGAGGCATAAAACAAAACTGGCAACACCACTAACGATTACCAGTAACATTTTTTTAGAAGGCATGGGTGGGCCGGGCATGGCTTGCTGTACTTGTTTAAGCTGCACAGACAAACTGGATTCCATGCTGGTTTGATTGAACTTCTTTAAGATCTCGATATACTCTTTGCTTGAAATATCAATAGCACCTTCATAAGCTTGTATTACCGCTTCGTGCGGAACAAGCATATCAAACCTTTTGTTGAGTGTTACCAGTTGCTGCCGTAATGAATTGATACTGTTCTTGGCAATATCCAACTGAACCTCTAATTGTATTTTTTGATGAACAAGATTTTCTTTGGTGGCAAGCGGGTTTACAATATACTTATCTGCAGACTCGTTGATCTGTTTTTCCAGAACAGCCTGGGCAGAATCTATTCTTACTCTTATTTTAGGATCGTAATTGTTAAGCACATATTGCTCGTTCAGGTCTTTTAAGATCTCTTTAGTATTTACTATTTCCTGATTAACCTTAGCAATGGCGCTTTCAAGGTATTGCCTGTCTTGCGGATTAAACTTATCGTCAATACTTTTAATGGCACCACTGTAAGCAATCACATCTTTTTCAGCGGCTTCTTTCTTGGCTTCAAAATCTGCAATCTGTGCATAAAGGCTTTTGGCCTGTTCGTTTAGGTTTAAAACGCGGTTGTTGATTTTGTAGTTTTTTAAATCCTGCATCAACAAATCCATATTCTCCTTTTTACGTTTCAGTAAGCTGTCTAAAAAATTAACAGCTTTTAACTGGTTTTCTTTAGTTACAGAAGTATAATAACTAATAAATTCTGTGCAAAGTGTATTTAACACAAAGGCTGTGTAAGTGGGGGAGTCAGCTTCAAATTCCAGGTCAATAAAATCACTGTTATTGGCACGGTATGCCATCAATTTTTTGCTGATAGATTCATCATCATACTTCAGTGATATCAATACTTTTCGCAGGCCCTCCTGGTCGGGGTCAGACAGGTCTAAAGGTTTACGTTCATTATAGAGTTTTGTAAATACTTCTGCTGCGTGGTTGCGTGCATCTTTATTTAAATCATTCAAAAGCCTGGAAGGTTTGTGAAAAGGTGTGTCTTTTAAATCATGCAAGATTAGTTTATACGATACCTGATCCATTACTTTCTTTAATTGCAGCATCTGTATCAGGTTACTGAATTGTAAATTGATCTGTGATTCCTGTGGTTCGGTTTGGTTATCTATGATTTTTTGTTGCGATTGATCTACCAGCCCGGTGGCCATACGAGCTTTGGAGTTATACGTTTCTGAAGATTTCCGGGTAAGAAAATAAGTGGTCATTAAAGCAATAAGAGGCACACCTATCAGTGTGTATTTGTGCTTTAAAAGTATTTTTATATAATTTTTTAATTCCATTAATGAACCTCCTCTAATTTTTTTCCGATGATTTCTTCCAAATAACTTTTTGCAATCAATAATGCCCCTTCCGCTTCTGTTTGGTATTGCTTTTGTTCAGAAAGGCTTACTAAAGCTTTGCTATAACTTTCCAGTGTTTCTTCACCCTTTTCAAACTTATACTTCACCTGCTTTACATATACCTCCCAATCAAATGCTCTTTGATTCTGTAATTTTAAAAGTACCGTTTGTTGCAGGTATTTGTAATACCTGCTCTTTACTTCTGCTTCCAGGTTTAATGCATATTCTTTTTTATTCAGTTCTGCTATTGCAAGATCTTCTTTTGCCTGCCTAATATTATTGGGCTTTACCAGCAAGGAGCCTAAGTTTACAAAAATGCCTGCCTGAAAACCGGTTAATGTAACAGCGGTTGCATTAGTGGTATTGGTAGGGCTATAAGCCAGGGAAAATGTAATTACATCGTACCACGATAAATGTGCTTTCTTTAATGCTTCGTTGGCAAAATTTATTTTATGATCGAATGTTTTGTTTTTCGGATAGTATTTTTTAGCGGTATCTACCAGCTTTTGCAAATATTGCTCGTTAACGAGTGATGAGATGGATTCTTGCGACCGAACATAGGAAAATGTAAAAAGAAACAGGATGAGTATGATATTTCTGATCGGTAATTTCATTCGCGGTTATGTTTTGGATTTCTGCTCGCTTTAAGATTTTTAAAGATAACGAAAATAGGGGTGATAGATAATAGTTGTTATTCTTTATAAAATGAAAAAGCAATATCTTACCGCTATATTTTTTATTATGTCTTTAAAAGAAACGATTAAGCAGCATGCCCGGTTAAAGAAAATGGTACATTGGCTCTTAATACCTGCGGGAGAGGCAAGGCCGAGGCTGTGGGTAAAATGGCTGGTTAATCCTTTTAAACATACAAGAGGCAAAGGGTCTGCCATACGCAGAAGGGTTAGGTTAGATGTATTGCCTTTCAACAATTTTTCTCTGGGCAATTATTCTACTATTGAAGATTTCAGCACCATTAACAATGGTGTTGGCCCGGTGGTTATAGGACAGCATTCATTGGTGGGAATGGGTAATACCATTATAGGGCCTGTTACCATTGGTAATAATGTGATTCTTGCACAAAATATTGTTGTAAGTGCCTTGAATCATGAGTACAGAGATGTTAATATACCCATTCATCAGCAAAAAATAATTACGGCACCTATTGTTATTGAAGATGATTGTTGGATTGCAGCCAACGCTGTTATAACTGCCGGGGTTACCATTGGCAAACATTCGGTAGTGGCTGCCGGAGCAGTAGTTACTAAAAGCATTCCTCCTTATTCGGTGGCAGTAGGCAATCCGGCTAAGGTTATTAAACAATATGATTTTGAAAAGCAGGAATGGGTGCGGCTTTAATTAAACATTCTCTTTTTGAAATAAAGCAGGAATAGTTAAAAAAATAAGTTTAATATCGAACCAAAAACTGTTTTTCTTGGCATAAACATTATCTAACATTAGTCTTTCCTCTTCACTCATTTTGCCTTTACCTCTTTTCATTACCTGCCATAACCCGGTAATACCGGCAGGGGCTAAAAAGCGTAGTGCATATTTATCTGTTGTTAATTTTTCTGCTTCGTATAAAGGAAGCGGTCTGTTGCCAACAATGCTCATATCGCCTATTAAAACATTCCATAATTGCGGCAACTCATCAATGCTGGTATTGCGTATAAATTTGCCTATTTTGGTAATGCGGGGGTCGTCTTTTAATTTAAAGAATGCCGAACCGGAACTATTCTTCCTTGTATGAAAATATTCTTTTTCGCACCACTTAAAATGATCGGCATAGAAGGGGAATTTACAGGAAGTGCCTGCCTGCCGGCACTCATCGCATAAAATAATCCCCTGCTCTGTTAAAACAGGCTCTGATGTTTTTGCAGCGTCGGTATTGTATTGATTTAAATGTTGCAGGTCTTTTAAACGCTTGTCTGCATCTTTATACATAGACCTGAACTTAAAAAATTTGAAAATGCGATATCCGGTGCCTACCCTAAGCGAATAATAAAAGGCCGGCCTTCCGGACTCCAGTACAACCAATATATAAATAATGAGGAAGAAAGGGGATAAGAGCAGTAAAGCAAGCCCTGCAAAAAATATATCGAATAACCTTTTCGGAAGCGGGGTTTTGTATTCTGAAAAAGTTTGAATTTTTTTATTTTCCGAAAACTTACTCCAGTTATTTATTAAAAAAGGAAGTCTTACTGAAACAGACTGCAAATTAAGCGGCAGTAAAAAAATCTCTGCCACACCTGCATCTAAAGCAATGGCCCTATTGTTATCACTAAGGTTATTGGTAGTAAGTAAAAGGCAGAACGGTATATTGGGAAATTTTTTTTTCTCCAGTGTTTTTAGTAACGAGGTTCCGTTAACGGAGAGCACATCGTCTTGGGAAATGATACAATCAAAATTGGTTTTTTTAGATTGCCAGTGTTTAAACAACTCTAAACCGTTTTTGAAAGAATGCTTTTCAAGTTGTTCACCAAAAAGGGTTGTGAATTGATGGAGTATATCGTTATCGCAATTAATAAATGCTATATTGTAAACGGTGTTGCTTAACATATTTGTTGAGTTCTGTTATTATTTGCCCAGTCTTCTGAGAATTACATTAATTCTTGCTTCTAGTTCTTTTGGGTTAAAAGGTTTTACTACATAATCATCTGCTCCTGCATTTAAGCATTTAATACGCGTTTCAGAGCTGTCTTCACCCGAAAGGATCATAATGGGTATAGATTTAAAAAAATCACTTGCCTTTACCTGGGCAATCAGTTCCATACCATTCAGTTTGGGAACATTAAGATCAGAGATTACCAGGTGAGGCAAATCACCCTGTTGTAAGATTGCAAGTGCATCCAAACCATTGTCTACTACTTTTACAGCATATTTGGTTCCAAGGTATTCGTTTAATATTGCTTGCATAAAATGATCGTCTTCCACTACCATTACTTTTACTTTCTCGGATTCGGTTGTACTCATAAGATTTATTTTGTATGAAAGGTATACTATAAAATTTTGTTCAGAAATATTTTAAATATTTTTAAGTTGATTTTTATTACAGGTCACTTCTAATAATAATTTCCTTTGGCTTTATCAATACCCTTTTAATTCGTTTTAAGGTAGCTGCAATAAGGCCACCATCACTCTCAATACGCCTGTCTGTTGTCCACACAAGGGCTTTTGGCTGCGTAACCTTGCACAAAATACCAAATCCTTTGTTTCTTAATTTCAGTGCGAGGTAGCCATCTTCATTACTTCCCGGCGGATGCGTATAAGCATCTGCCGCCAATGCCTGTACTCTTCTAAATCCGGAATTAAAACCGTAAACATTCATTGCTTCATCTTTAAAATACTTATTAAGCAGCCTGCTAAATCCTGAAAAATATTCGTAAAAAAAATAGATCCATCGCGGTGTTTTCCCGGTGGGTATAAAGGCAAACCTGCCATAAGTTAATGCAACAGATGTTTTCTTCAGCAGAGGGGCACTCATGCAATCTATCCAGTATTCCGGATAAAGGGTATCTGCATCAGCCGTTAAAATAATGGTTCCTCTGGCTGCATTCAGTCCGGCAGTTCTGGCCGCCGTAATCCCCTTTTTGGTTTCTGTTATACAGGTTACACCAGATGCTTTTACTAATGTTTCCGTAGCATCGGTAGAATTATTGTTCACCACAATTACTTCAATACCGAACGGAACAATATTCTTTGCCAGGGAAAGTAAAGTTTGTAAAATATTCTCTTCTTCGTTATAGGCAGGTATTACAACCGATACCACCGGCTGATCAGATTTTATTTTCTGATAAGCTGTTTGAATGGACTGTATTTTATCTTGTTCAGATAAATTATTTTGCCATAATTGCTCAATGGGCTTGGGCAAAAAAAATGGTCTCATAAGAATATTTTAAATTGCACCGATTTGCTTTTAGCAAAAAAGGAATCTTTCAGATTATAAAAATAACCAACAGAATTAATGAAAAAGCATAAGTTACTCAATATTTCTATAATTGTTATGGCTTTATTGGCTTTTGCATTCGTGCAAAAAACAAGTATAACCAATATTACGGGCATCAATTTTATAGAGCAAGATTGGGATAAAGCACTTAATACAGCGAAACTGCAAAAGAAATTAGTGTTTGTAGATGTATATGCCACCTGGTGCGGCCCCTGTAAAATGTTAAAAAGAAAAGCTTTTGCAGATAAAAAAATTGCAGATTTTTTTAATGAGAATTTTGTAAATGTTTCTGTTGATGCAGAAAAAGGAGTGGGGCTGCAATTGGCAAATAAATATGCTGTTTCTGCCTACCCAACACTTTTGTTTACAGATGCATCTGGCAACCCTGTTTTGTATTCCGTTGGATATATGAATGAATCTGAATTGATGGCTTTTGCTAAAGCGGCTTTGAAAAAAACAGAGAAAAAATAAAACAGGCCCCGGTGGCTTCCGGCAGCCGTTTATAAAATCGGTCTACTGGTTGAATAGTTTTCGGTTATTTTTGTTTATATGGAAGTTACGCAAGATATGATCAACAATCTTTCACATTTGGCAAGATTGAATTTTACGGAGAACGAAAAACTGGAGCTGGAAAAAGATCTTACCCGTATGATTAGTTTTGTTGAACAATTGAACGAGGTAAATACTGCAGGCATTGAACCTATGTTGCATATGGGTAATGCCGCCAATATGTTAAGGGAAGATGTGCAGCAGGGCTCCGTAAGCAGGGAAGAAGCTTTGCTGAATGCACCTGAAAGCGACAACGAGTTTTTTATTGTTCCAAAAGTTATTAAGAAATAAAATCAACACCATGCAGCCGGTTATTCGTTTAGAAAATATTCAGAAAAGTTATTTCATGGGTAGCCAGGCTATCCCCGTATTAAAAGGTATCACTCTAGATATATTGAAGAACGAGTACGTTGCATTAATGGGCCCAAGCGGCAGTGGCAAGAGTACGCTTATGAATATTCTTGGTTGTTTAGATTCGCCAACTGCCGGATCTTATATTTTAAATGGTAAAGATGTAAGTAAAATGCCTGATGATGACCTGGCCGGAGTGAGAAATGTAGAAATAGGATTCGTTTTTCAGCAATTTAATCTGCTACCACGTTTAACCGCTGCAGAAAATGTTGCCTTACCATTGATTTATGCAGGCGTGAACAAAAAAGAAAGAATGGAAAGGGCTATGGATGCTCTTGATAAGGTGGGCCTCGCATCAAGAAGTCATCATAAAAGCAATGAATTGAGTGGAGGACAAATACAGCGTGTGGCCATTGCCCGTGCCCTGGTAAACAACCCGTCTCTTTTATTGGCCGACGAACCTACCGGGAACCTGGACAGCAAAACTTCAATAGAAGTAATGGAAATATTTGGCAAAATACAAGAAGCAGGCAATACGGTTGTATTGGTTACACACGAAGAAGATATTGCTGCTTATGCAAAACGGGTTGTTCGTTTACGTGATGGGTTAGTTGAGTCTGACACCACTGATTTTAAGCCCCATAACCAGCTGCACACCATATAACATCCATTTGTGCAATTCTTTCCAACAATTGCTAAAGAACTTTGTTTCTTTGTTAGTGAACATGAAATAAACTTCTGATATGGCATTTAAAATTTACACAAAAACAGGCGATAAGGGTACTACCTCATTAATTGGCGGCACCAAAGTGGCTAAAAGCCATATCCGGATAGAAAGTTATGGAACGGTAGATGAATTGAATGCTTTTATAGGATTATTGAACGATAACTTTCATCACACAACAACAAACAATGTTTTAAAAGAAATTCAGGACAGGTTATTTACCATCGGCTCTTCACTGGCCTGCGATCCCGATAAAGAAACAAAAATGGCTATTCCGGATCTTAAGGAAGATGATATAACCTTTCTCGAAAAAGAGATCGATGCAATGAATAATGTACTGGCACCTATGAAAAGTTTTGTATTGCCGGGCGGCCATGTAGCTGTTTCTACAGCGCATATCTGCAGAACCGTTTGCAGAAGGGCAGAACGCACATGTGTGCTGATGCAGGAAAACAATTTATTTATTGAGCCAATCGTACTGATTTATTTAAACCGTTTAAGCGATTACCTCTTTGTTCTTTCCAGGTTTATTGCCCATGAATTGCATGTTGTAGAAATTGCCTGGAAGCCCCGGGTGTAAAAAACTTTCTGTTACATAATCCTGCCATCTTTCATATGCAAAATAGCATCGCTCATGGCAGCCAACTCCTCATTATGTGTAACTATTAAAAAAGTTTGTTGCAAATTATCCCTTAAAGAAACCAACAACTGGTGCAACTCTTTGGCATGGGTACTATCAAGATTCCCGGTAGGTTCATCAGCAAATACAATGGCGGGCTGATTGATCAATGCTCTTGCAACAGCTACTCTCTGCTGCTCTCCGCCACTCATCTCCTGCGGTTTATGGTGCATCCTCGCTTTAAGCCCTAACATATCCAATAATTCGGTAGCACGGGTAGTTGCTTCTTTTTTAGACTTTTTGGCAATCCACGCGGGAACAGATACGTTTTCGAGTGCCGAAAATTCAGGCAATAAATGGTGAAATTGGAAAACAAAGCCTATATGCCTGTTTCTAAAAGCAGCCAGTTTTTTGCCTTTTAATAAGTGTAGCGCTTCATTGTGTAAATAAATCTCGCCCTGGTCTGCCGAATCCAGGCTGCCTAAAATATGCAGTAAAGTACTTTTGCCGGCCCCGGAACTGCCTACTATAGATATAATTTTAGCCGATTCAATAGAGATATCCACCCCTTTCAGCACCTCTAACGTACCGTATTTCTTATGAATATTGCGAGCTGTGAGCATTTTTCAAATGTATTCAAAGCCATTTAACTAATCAAATCATCCACTGCTTTAAGATTTATTTAAAATTGGCTGTTATACACAGGATTTGGAAATTTCATTTATACGAGTACATTTGCAAAAAATTTTAGAGGTATGTTTTGGACATTAGAGTTAGCAAGTTATTTGGAAGAAGCTCCTTGGCCAGCTACTAAAGATGAACTGATTGATTACTCTATTCGAAGCGGTGCACCCATCGAAGTGGTAGAGAATTTGCAGGAACTGGAAGATGAAGGTGAGGTTTATGAAAGTATTGAAGATATCTGGCCGGATTATCCCAGCCAGGAGGATTTCATGTTTAATGAAGATGAATATTAATTCATTCTTGTAAAATATCAAAAGCCATTCCGATATTTAGGAGTGGCTTTTCTGTTTTAATTGAATCATAATGCTGTATTTAACCTGCTACTAATGACTGGCAAAAGAAAGATTATTAACGATCCTGTATATGGTTTTATAACGATCAACCATCCGTTAATCTTTAAGATTATTGCACATCCTTCTTATCAGCGATTACGCCGTATTCACCAAATGGCACTGGCTTATTTGGTATATCCGGGTGCGGTACATACAAGGCTTCACCATTCGTTAGGCGCTTATCATTTAATGTGCAATGCACTAAATGAGTTAAAAGATAAAGGAACGCTCATTACTGCAGAAGAAGAAGTTGCTGCAAAAGCTGCCATCTTATTGCACGATATTGGACATGGACCCTTTTCTCATGCATTAGAAAATAAATTAATGCAAGGTGTACACCACGAATCACTCAGCCTGGCCATAATGAAGCAAATGAATGAAGAATTAAATGGTGAGCTATCCATGGCAATAGACATTTTTACCAATAAATACTCCAAACGTTTTTTACATCAGTTGGTAAGCGGCCAGTTAGATGTAGACCGGATGGATTATCTTACCCGGGATAGTTTTTTTACAGGTGTTAGCGAAGGGGTTATTGGTTACGACAGGATATTGAAAATGCTGGTTGTACACAATGATGAATTGATGGTAGAGGAAAAGGGTATTTACAGTATTGAGAAATTTCTGGTATCAAGAAGGTTAATGTATTGGCAGGTGTACCTTCATAAAACTGTGATGGCTGCAGAGAAAATGATGGTACAAATTATAAAGAGAGTAAGGTTTCTGGCACAGCACCACCCCAATAAACTAAAAACAGCAACGGCCATAGATTTTTTCCTTTTTGAATTTGGCGGAGTGATTGACCAAGAGGTATTAAACAAATTTTGTATTTTAGATGATGTTGATTTTTCGGCAGCCGTTAAAACCTGGGCCAATAATGAAGACATAATACTGCAAACATTGTGTAAGCGTTTACTGAACAGGCAGTTATTGAAAGTACACATACAAACAATGCCTTTTGATGAAAGCTTTATAGAAAGCAAAACCATTGAAGCTCAGCAAAAGCTAAATATTTCGAAAGAAGAAGCAGGGTATTTTGTATTTACAGACGAGATAGTGAACACCATGTATAAACCTGATGAGGAACAGATTAAAATACTTTTCAAAAACGGGGCGGTAAAAAATATATCTGCAATTGAAGACTCTTTGATTCAGCAAACTATTTCGGCTCCTATTAAAAAATTTTACATTTGCACTTTAGATTAATCCAACCTTAAAAAAAGATTAATCGGCCTAAACAAAATTGAATAGATTTATTTTTGAAAATGCAGTTTACAGCTACACAAATAGCGCTTCTAATACAGGGAAACATTCAAGGTAATCCCGATGTTTCCGTTTCATCCTTCGGGAAAATTGAAGAAGCACAACCGGAACAGTTATCTTTTTTAGCCAATCCTAAATACGAAGAGTATTTATATACAACCAACGCTTCTATCGTTATTATCAATGAAGCATTGGAATTAAAGCAACAGGTTAAGTGTACATTAATAAGGGTAAAAGATGCTTATACTGCTTTTGCAGGCTTGTTAAGTAAATACCAGGAGCTTGTTACCCACCAGTTAAATGGTATACAGCAGCCATCATATATAAGCGAATCGGCCCAATATGGTAATAATGTCTTTATTGGTGCATTTGCGTATATAGGCGATGGTGTAAAAATTGGCAACAATGTTAAAATATTCCCGGGCGTTTATGTAGGGAACAATGTATCTATTGCAGATAATTCCATTTTACATGCCGGCGTTAAAATATATAACGAATGTGTAATTGGCAAACAGGTAACCATACATGCCGGAACTGTTATTGGAGCCGATGGTTTTGGATTTGCTCCTCAACAGGATGGCAGCTTTAAAAAAGTACCGCAAATAGGCAATGTTGTAATTGAAGACTATGTTGAAATTGGCGCCAACACTACAATAGACAGGGCAACCATTGGCTCTACCACTATTAAAAAAGGAGCCAAACTGGATAATCTTATTCAAATTGCCCACAATGTAGAAGTAGGGTCTAATACCGTAATTGCTGCACAGGCCGGAATTAGCGGCAGCACCAAATTAGGGTCTAATGTAATGATTGGCGGCCAGGCCGGTTTGGCCGGGCATTTAACCATTGCCGATGGTAGTAAAATAAATGCGCAAAGTGGTGTTGGCAAATCGTTAAAACAACCCAATTCAGCTGTTACCGGTTCCCCCGCATTCGATTATACCGCTGCACTCAGAAGCCAGGTGGTGAATAGAAATTTACCCGACCTGGAGAAACGTGTAAAAGAATTGGAAAAAATGGTACAGCAATTAATGACAGAAAGAATCAATTCTTAAGGTTAAGCATCTGATTTCCTTTATTTTTGCTGATTATCTTTTAAGGATGGCTGAATTGGCCATCATATAAATTGTTGTCAGAAAATGGATATTCATTTTAATTCAGATAAGCAGCACACCCTTAGTAGTGCTGTTAGTATTAGTGGAACGGGGTTACACACCGGAGTATTAGTAGATATGAGCTTAAAACCTGCCAATCCCGGTTTTGGCATTCAATTTCAGAGGATAGATCTTCCGAACCAACCCATTATTAAAGCCGATTGCGATTTGGTTACCGATACCAGCAGGGGAACTACCCTGCAAATAGGAGAAGCCAAAGTAAGTACGGTAGAACATATTCTTGCTGCGTTGGTAGGTATGGGGGTAGATAATTGTTTGATAGAACTGAACGGGCCTGAAGTACCTATTATTGATGGAAGCTCTGAACCATTTGTTGAATTGATAGAAGAAGCTGGCGTTTTTGAACAGGAAGCGGCAAAAGCATGGTACAGTATTGATGAGAATATTTACCTGTACGATGAAAAAAAACGGGTGGAAATGGTAGCTATGCCGGCAATGGAATACCAGATTACTACGCTGATAGATTTTAACAGCCCGGTATTGGGCACCCAACATGCCGGATTAAAATCCATCAAAGATTTTAAAACGGAGATAGCACCTTGTCGCACTTTTTGTTTTTTGCATGAACTGGAAATGTTGTTAGACAACGACCTTATTAAAGGTGGTGATATTAACAATGCCATTGTAGTGGTAGACAAACCGGTTACCGAAGAGGAGATGAAACGTTTGGCCAAAGCCTTTAAACGCGAAAAGGTGGAAATAAAAAGCGAGGGCTATTTAAACAACCTTGAACTACGCTTTTCTAACGAGCCTGCAAGGCACAAACTATTAGATGTGGTGGGCGATCTTGCTTTAATCGGTTACCCTATTAAAGCAAGGATTATTGCAAACCGCCCGGGGCATAGTACCAATGTAGAGTTTGCAAAAAAGATAAAACAATACATAAAGAAAAACAAGCATGTAAAAGATGTGCCTGTTTACGATCCTACTTTACCGCCTGTCTTCAACCTGCAAAAGATTGAAAAAACGTTGCCACACAGGTTTCCATTCCTGCTGGTTGATAAAATTGTAGAACTAACAGACAAGCACATTGTAGGCATTAAAAATGTAACTTTTAATGAATGGTTTTTTCAGGGGCATTTCCCCAGCAACCCTGTTATGCCCGGTGTTCTGCAAATTGAAGCGCTGGCACAAACAGGAGGTATATTATGTATTAATGCCATGTCTGAAGGTGAATACGATACCTATTTTCTAAAAATTGATAACTGCAAGTTTAAAATGAAAGTGGTGCCCGGTGATACAATGATCCTGAAAATGGAACTGGCGGGCCCAATTAGAAGAGGTATCTGCGAAATGCGGGGAACCGTTTATGTAGGAGGAAAAGTAGCTACTGAGGCAGACCTCGTGGCGCAGGTTGTTAAACGCTCCTGATAGAGGAGAATCTGTTAAAGATTGTTAATTTTAAAATTGTGGTAAGCGATTGGCATTGTTTTTTAGTCATACATGTCATGCAAACCACAGCAACACTTATAAAACCAAAATCAAGCGCAAGGATGACACATCCCTATACGTACATAGACCCTAACGCGAGAATAGCGCCAAATGTGAAGATAGACCCCTTTACCGTAATTCATGGAGATGTAAAGATAGGAGAAGGAACATGGATTGGCAGTAATGTTACCATTATGGATGGCACAAGAATTGGCAAAAACTGCCAGATATTTCCAGGCGCAGTGATAGGTGCTATTCCTCAAGACCTGAAATTTTCCGGCGAGAAAACATTTGTTGAAGTTGGAGATAATACTACTATACGCGAATTTGTAACCATTAACAGAGGAACGGATGACAGGGGCAAAACCAAGGTAGGCAATAATTGTTTAATTATGGCCTACAGCCATATTGCGCATGATTGTATTGTGGGCAACCATTGTATTTTAAGTAATAATGTACAAATGGCCGGCCATGTTACTATGGGCGATTGGGCCTGGATTGCAGGTGTTAGTGCCATTCACCAGTTTGTACATATCGGCCAGCACTCTTATATCGCCGGAGGCAGCTTGGTAAGTAAAGATGTACCTCCTTACATTAAAGCGGTTAGAAACCCTTTAAGTTATGGCGGAGTAAATAGTGTTGGGTTAAAAAGAAGAGGCTTTACTCATGAAAAGATCAACCATATTCTTGATATTTACCGGGTTATTTTTAATAAAGGCTTCAACACTACCCAGGCACTTGAGTTTATAGAAGAAGAGGTTTCTGCTACAGACGAAAGAGACGAGATTGTAACTTTTATAAGAGAGAGTGGCAGGGGTATTATTAAACGTTATATAAAAGGTGCATCCGAAGAAGAATAGTATGTTCTTAAGTCTGTATACTCTATGCAAATCGATCTTAGCTCAACAGGAAAAAGATTTAACAGGGACTGGATATTCAGAAAACTCACTTATTCTTTTTATTCTAACAACTGCTATGCTATTACCGGATCTAACGGAAGTGGAAAAAGCACATTGCTGCAATGCATAGCCGGCTCAACCAATATAAGCGAAGGCACCATTATTTATAAGGAACAGGATGTTATTGGCAGCGACGATACATATAAATCTATTGTTATTGCAGCGCCTTATCTTGAACTGGTAGAAGAGATGACAGCTTTTGAATTTCTTCAATTTCACCAAACGTTTAAACCGTTTATAAAAGGGATGAATGCAAATACAGCATTGGAAGAAGTTGGATTAAAAACAGCAGTTCACAAACAAATAAGACTCTTTAGTTCCGGAATGAAGCAAAGGCTTAAGCTGGCGCAGGCCTTTTTGGCGGATACAGCTGTGCTGTTGTTAGATGAACCTTGTACCAACTTAGATAAAGAAGGTATTGCTTTGTACCACTCCCTTATAGAAAAATATGCGAATAACAGGTTAGTGATTGTTTGCAGCAATGATGAACAGGAAATTTTTTTCTGTAAAGAAAGAGTAGATATCAGAGATTGGAAATAGTAACAAAAACAATTTTTATTGATTATATGAAAAGAGGCCGGTAACTTATTAACCGGCCTATCTTTTCTATGCTACTTTCAGTAAGTTCAGTTTGCTCTTGCTAAACATACTTTCGGCGTAATTTAAGGTTACCGTTAATTCTGTTTGGTCTGTGCCCGGCAGCTCAAACATGGCATCGGTTAATACCCCCTCACAAATACTTCTTAAACCACGGGCCCCAAGCTTATATTCAAGCGCTTTATTCACCATAAAATCGAGCACTTCTTCTTCAATAACCAGTTTAATACCTTCCAGTTCAAATAACCGGTTATACTGTTTTATCAATGAATTTTTAGGTTCTGTAAGAATGTTTCTTAATGTTTCAGCATCTAACGGGTTCAGGTGTGTTACAACAGGCAATCTTCCCAATAGTTCAGGAATCAGCCCGAAAGATTTTAGATCCTGTGCATTTACAAATTGTAATAAATTCTTTCTTTGAAGTTCCTGTTGTTCTTTGTTTACATTAAAACCAATGGCATTGGTATTGATTCTCCTGGCAATAATTCTGTCTACGCCATCGAAAGCACCACCGCAAATGAAGAGGATATTTTTGGTATCTACCTTGATCATTTTTTGTTCAGGGTGTTTTCGGCCACCTTGTGGTGGTACCAGTACCTCTGTTCCTTCCAGCATTTTTAATAAACCTTGTTGAACACCTTCGCCGCTCACATCTCTTGTAATAGATGGGTTGTCTCCTTTCCGGGCTATTTTATCAATCTCATCAACATAAACAATTCCTCTCTCGGCTGCAGTAACATCGTAATTACAATTTTGTAATAAGCGGGTAAGCATACTCTCTACATCTTCACCAACATAGCCTGCTTCTGTAAAAACAGTTGCATCAACAATTGCGAAAGGAACGTTTAACATTTTAGCAATTGTTTTTGCCAATAAGGTTTTACCGGTGCCGGTTTCGCCAACCATAATGATATTGCTCTTTTCAATTTCAATATCATCGGCACTTTGTTTTTGACCAATCCTTTTGTAATGGTTATAAACAGCAACTGATAAAATTTTCTTTGCTTCATCTTGCCCGATAATATAATCGTCCAAAAATTTTTTGATCTCTGCCGGTTTACGAATAGAGAGCTTGTAATTAGAATTGGTATTGCCGGATTCTGTTCTGATGTTTAATTCCTGTGCAATAATCTCCTGTGCATGCTCAACACAATTTTCGCATATATGGCCTTCCTGTCCTGCAATCAGGATTTTCACCTCATCTCTGCTGCGGCCACAAAACGAACAATGTAAATGACTCTGTTTTGCCATAAATAAATGAATATAATTGTAAGATTGCCAATGTTTCATCAGCAATACAAACCAATAAAACAGCAAATAGAACCTGTTGGGTACTCCTTTGCTGTTTTACAAAACTACAATTTTCCTTTTTAAGGGAAATTAAATAAGGTTTTTTGCTATAATATCTTGAATATCAGATTAAATCTTTTCCAAAATGCCATCTACAATGCCATAGGCTACTGCTTCGGAAGCATCCATCCAATAATCACGATCAAAATCTTTCATGATTTGTTCAACCGTTTTGCCACAATTTTCTGCTAAGATTTTTGCGCCGATTTCTTTTGTTTTTCTAATCTGCTCTGCCTGAATTTCTATGTCTGCCGAAGTTGCTTGGAAATATCCACCCAAACTTGGCTGATGAATCATTACTTCGCCACTTGGGAAAATGAATCTTTTTCCTTTAGCGCCGCAGCTTAATAAAATGGAACCCATGCTGGCTGCCAAACCCATACAAATGGTGCTAACGGGAGACTGGATTAATTTAATGGTATCGTACATAACCATACCACTCGTAACTACACCACCGGGGCTATTAATGTAGAGTTTAATTTCCTCTCCGGGCTTATCTGCGTCTAATAATAATAATTTGCTTACCACATCTTTCGCACTCTTATCATCTACAACACCCCAAAGATAAACAGCTCTTTTTTCGAAGAATAGTTTTTCCATTTTCTTCATTAATGCACTTCCCATTGCATCCTGCTTGTCATCTTTTGGCTTTTCGTCTTCTTCCTCTTCCATTAAAAAGGGGTTGATATATTTTGATTGTATCATTTTAATTATGAATTATAATTTATTAATTATGAATTGCTGCATGAAGCGCTATTTATCCTGATTCGCTTTTCTCGGATTGGTTAATAAAACTTCATCCACCAAACCGTATTCTTTTGCATCAATTGCTTTCATCCAAAAATCCCTGTCGCAATCAATAGCAACTGTAGCAACATCTTTGCCGCTATGGTGTGCAATCACTTCATACAATTCTTGTTTTAATTTTTTTATTTCTCTTGCCGTAATCTCAATATCTGTTGCCTGCCCGCCAATAGCGCCACTGGGTTGGTGTAACATAATTCTACTATGCTTTAATGCGGTACGTTTTCCGTTTACACCGGCACACAAAAGAACAGCGCCCATACTGGCTGCAATACCGGTACAAATGGTACTTACATCGGGGCTTATGAATTGCATGGTATCATAAACACCCAATCCTGCATAAACACTTCCGCCCGGACTGTTGATATACATTTGGATATCTCTTGTGCGGTCTACACTTTCTAAAAATAATAACTGAGCGGTAATGATGTTGGCAACATAATCATCAATTCCCTGACCTAAAAAAATAATTCTATCCATCATTAATCTGCTGAAAACATCCATTTGAGCAATGTTCAACGGACGTTCTTCTATAATGTATGGTGTTAAATTCGTGGGATTAAAATGGGTTGTATAGCTATGCAGGGTATTACTGCTGATGCCTTTGTGTTTAACGGCATATTTCTCAAATTCTTTACCTAAGTCCATGCGTTTAAAATTTATACTTTGAAGATAAGGTTTTCAAGGTCAAATATTGTGCAAGGTTTTTTTACAGACATATTGTCCGTTCCGACTCTTTTTATTTGCGATTTTGGTTAAAATATTAATTTTTGGTGTTTTTGAACAAAAAAAGAACTCAATGGTTATTTAATTCGTATGTAGTTTTGGCGCAGAATACGGATGGCTTGATATTAAGAATCATTTTAAGTCTAATGGTTATTAATCTGGGTCTTTAAGCAAGGGCACTTGGTCAACACACTTTTGACACAGTACTTGCAGTTAATAATCGATCTAAAAATCTGCTTAGAAAAAGAATCATCATTGTCCTGACAGTTGAAGTGTGCGACGCAACAGGCGATGCCATATAAACAAAAAGCTGGTAACGGAAAAAATGAATAAAGTTTCTGTTTTTAGAAAAGAACATTTTAATGCAGCACACCGTTTGCATGTAAATGAATGGAGCGATGAACAAAACCAACAGTTTTTTGGTTTATGTAATAATAAAAATTATCATGGTCATAATTATGATCTGATTGTGAAAGTAACAGGGGTGCCTGATGCTGTAACGGGATATGTGATAGATATGAAAATGTTGAGTAATCTTTTGCATAAGGAAGTGATTGAAAAATTTGACCATAAAAATTTAAACTTAGATACAGAAGAATTTAAAAATTTAAATCCCACTGCTGAAAACATAGCTATTGTAATTTATAATTTACTAAAAGCTAAACTTAGTGGGGATTTAGAAATACAAATAAGATTATATGAAACAGAACGAAACTTTGTTGAATATCCAGCTTAACGGAGATAAGATTGAGTTGAGTGATATTTTAATTGACGAGATGGGTGATAACCATGTGAGCACTTCTGTGGATACACCTTTGCGTGAAGATGCTTTTAACATAAGTGATGAAGAGAAAATGAAACAAATAGAAGTTCATTTTAAAAGTATCATGGAAATTATGGGTTTAGATTTAACAGATGATAGTTTAAAAGGAACTCCGAAGCGTGTTGCTAAAATGTACATTCAGGAAATTTTTAGCGGATTAAACCCTGCCAATAAGCCATCTGTTGCTTTGTTTGAGAACAAGTATAAATACAATGAGATGTTGGTAGAAAAGAACATTTCATTCTACAGTAACTGTGAGCACCATTTTGTTCCCATCATCGGGAAAGCGCATGTAGCTTATATTAGCAACGGTAAGGTAATTGGTTTAAGTAAGTTGAACCGATTGGTACAATATTATGCAAAGCGTCCGCAAGTGCAGGAGCGTTTAACCATGCAGATAGGGAAAGAATTACAAAAAGTGTTAGGAACAGAAGATGTTGCCATTGTTATTGATGCCAAACATTTATGTGTTGCTAGCAGAGGTGTGGAAGACGATACAAGCAGTACCATTACTGCATTTTACGGCGGTGCATTTAAAAATGAGGATAAGAAAAATGAATTTTTGAAATATTTAGAGTTGAAAACAGAGTTTTAAATAATAAAAGCACACTAAAAGCCCTGATAGATTTCTATCAGGGCTTTTTATTTTATTTTTGTGCCATTTAAAATAAACACGATGAGTAAACACGCTTATGTTTTTCCCGGACAAGGTTCTCAGTTTAGTGGTATGGGAAAAAATTTATACGAAAGCAATGCTGTTGCTAAACAATTGTTTGAAGATGCTAACAGCATTTTAGGATTTAATATCAGTGAAATCATGTTCGGTGGAACAGATGAACAATTAAAACAAACCAATGTTACACAACCCGCCGTTTTTTTACATTCTGTAATTGCTTTTAAGACATTGAATGATGCTAAGCCAGATATGGTTGCCGGTCATTCACTTGGAGAATTTTCTGCATTGGTTGCTAATAATGTTTTGAACTTTAACGATGCGTTGAAGTTGGTAAGCATAAGAGCCAATGCTATGCAAAAAGCTTGTGAGATCAATCCTTCAACAATGGCGGCTGTACTGGCTTTGGCAGATGATAAGGTAGAAGAAATTTGTAAGCAAGTGCAGGATGAAACAGGAGAAGTTGTTGTTGCTGCCAATTATAATTGCCCCGGTCAGTTGGTGATCAGCGGTTCAATAAAAGGAATTGAAATTGCTTGTGAAAGAATGAAAGCAGCAGGAGCAAAGAGAGCATTGGTGTTGCCTGTTGGTGGCGCTTTTCATTCACCATTAATGAATCCTGCCAAAGAAGAGTTGGCTGCAGCTATTGAAGCAACAACTTTCAATACGCCTTCTTGTCCCGTGTATCAAAATGTAGTGGCAAAAGCAGTAACAGATGCCAGTGAAATAAAAAATAATTTGATCGCTCAATTAACAGGCGCTGTTCGGTGGACGCAAAGTGTACAGGCAATGGTAGCGGATGGTGCAACACATTTTACAGAAGTTGGCCCGGGTAAAGTATTACAAGGCTTAGTGCAAAAAATTTATAAGGAAGCAATAGTAAATGGCATGAGCTAATTGTTGTTGGTATTCTTATATTTTTTTATGTTGTTTGCAATGGAATGGCTTTCTCATTAGTCAATAATAAAAAATACTTGCTATGAGAAAGCTAATTTCATTTGTATGTGCTCTGTTATTTTTTGCGAGCATCATTTCCTGTACCAGAAATACGGTTTATATACCCGGTAATGGAATGCCTGCCGGCGTTTGGGTGGAAAATTCTTTGCGGTTAGATACACTGGATTTTGATAGCTTCCCTAAAGATACCGCAGCGTTATATCCTAAAGTTATATTTAAATCCAGGCCATTTATAGATCTTACAATTAATCCAACATACCCTGTTAATTCTTCCACTATTTATTCTTACTATTATAAGAACGATTCTGTTTATTTATACAGTACGCTTAGTTCTTATTTTGCTTTCAAGCCTTATCATTTTCAACTGAATGGAAGTAATAGCTCATTCCGTGTAGAAAAGTTCTACACCCGTACCGGGCTTAATCAATCATTCCTTACGTTCGAGAAAATAAAATAATCAAAATCAACATCATCAGGGTATATCAATTACCTATATCCTGATGATCTGTTGCAGAATAAATATTATTCAAAGTCTAATGTTCCATTCATCCATTCCGGATCAAGTGTAGCATTGTATTTTTTGTAAAAGTTAATGGCCGGTTCATTCCACTCCAACACTTGCCAAACCATTCTTTTAAATCCTTTTTCTTTGCATTCATCCACCACTTTATCAAATAACATTTTTCCAATTCCCTTACCTCTCGCATTTTCGGTTACTAAAAAATCTTCTAAATACAAACATTGGCCTTTCCATGTTGAATATCGAATATAGTATAGAGCAAAACCTTGAACTATATTATTCTCTTCGGCTACAAATGCCCACCATACAGGGCTTGAGCCAAATCCACTTTCTTCAAAATGTTCTAATGTTACTGTTACTTCTTCGGGAGCTTTTTCATAAACTGCCAATTCATTGATCAATTCCAATAACCTTTTGCAATCTTTT
Organism: Sphingobacteriia bacterium; assembly: GCA_017304675.1. Classification (GTDB taxonomy): domain Bacteria; phylum Bacteroidota; class Bacteroidia; order Chitinophagales; family Chitinophagaceae; genus CW01. The sequence continues at coordinate 59,103 of JAFKLS010000017.1, read as the reverse complement.
CGTTCTGCTCTCCTGATGTTTATTTCCATATTCATATTTTATAAACCTTATTTATTGCATACCGTAGCCCGGCCCCTTAATAAAAACACCTGCAGTGGCATTGGTATGTTTCCCGCCTTTTAATACCTGAATGCCATTCACAAAAACATCTGTCATGCCATTAGCATATTGATGTGGTTTTTCGTAAGTGGCATTGTCTTTTATTTTGGCCGGATCGAATACCACAATGTCTGCATAATTACCAACTTTCAATTCCCCTCTCTTTTGCAATTTTAATTTTTTTGCAGGAAGATTGGCCAGTTTATAAATGGCTGCCGGAAGCGTAAGTAATTTTTCATCTCTGCTGTAATGACCCAGCACCCTTGCAAAATTGCCGTAGGCTCTTGGATGGGCATTTGATTTTAAAAAAACTCCTTCAGTTGTATAAGAAGCTTCATCGCTGCCGAAACTAACCCATGGTAGTGAGACTTGTTTTTTTACATTGTTTTCATTCATTAAAAAATAAGCAACGCCAACTCTTGTGCTGTCTTGCACAATTAAGTCCATAGCAGTTTCTTCAGGTGTTTTATAACGCAACTTCGCTACTTCTGCCAAAGTTTTACCAATATATTTTTTGAGAGAATCTTGTTTAAAATCCAACAATAATACTTTGTCCGCTCCACCTGCTCCAAAATAAAGATTTTCCCAGTCGCTGGCATTGGTGTTCATGGCTTTAGCCATTTGCTTTCTAATGGAGGCGTTATGTAATCGTTCCCATAACTTACCAAAACCGCCATCTTGCAACGTGGGAGGGAATGATGAAGTTAAACCGGTTGCACCAGCCAAATAAGTGTACATGTCGGCCGTAACATTTAATCCTTCATTTCTTGCATTCTCAATTTTGGTAATGGCGCTGTCCATCTTATTCCAATTATTCTTTCCAGCAGCTTTTAAATGAAATATCTCAACAGGAATTTTCGCTTCTTTTGAAATGGTAATAATTTCATCAACAGCTTCTAAAAATTTGTTGCCTTCACTTCTGATATGACTGGAATAAGTGCCGCCATATTTTGCAGCTTCTTTAGATAATGCAATCAATTCATCTGTCTTAGCAAAAAAATCAACAGGATAAATCAAAGCATTGGTTACACCCAAAGCGCCTTGTTGCATGGCTTCTCTCACCAATAACTTCATGCTGTCTAACTGAGCAGCAGTGGGAGCTTTGTTATCTTCACCAATAACATATTGACGAACAACGCCTGTTCCAACAAATGATGCAATGTTGCAGGAAATACCTTTCTTTTCAAGATAATTCATGTATTCGCCCAATGTATTCCAAGCAACTTTAAATTTAATATCGCCTTGCCCGTCCTGCATTTGTTTTTTCATATCTGCATTCAAAGGCCCCATGCTAAACTCACCAAAAATTTCCGTGGTTACACCTTGTTTAATATCGCTTTGGCAACGGCCATCTTGTATCAGCGAAATTTCGCTATGCCCCATCATATTAATGAAACCTGGGGCTACTGCATTGCCGTTGGCGTCTATCTCATTGCTGGCAAACTCATTTTTTAAATCGCCGATAAAGGCTATTGTATCATGTTGAATGGCTATATCTGCTTTAACAGGATCTCCGCCATTACCATCAAAGACCAAACCATTACGGATAATGGTATCGTATTTTTTTGTGTGACAAGCGCATAACAACAAAATACTAAATGAAACAATCAGAGATTTTGCTTGCATGACCAATCAATTTAATCTTTTACAATAAACTCATTTTTTCTTTGCTTTAAAATTGCCATTTGGTTGAATGAAGGTGAGTGATGTAACTACATTTTTTTCGCTTACATCAAATATCACAGAATAGCCATCTAATATTTTTAAGGCAAACTTATTGGTATCAATATTTACCAATTCATATTCCGGCTGACCGGGAACAAAAGCAAACAGCTTATTGTCTTTAATATAAATTTTTGTGTTCATGCCGGGTGCCAGTTCATATTCTCCTTCATACTTTTTTAAATCATCAACACTTATTTCTTTCGGTTTGGGTTTCCGACTGAATTTGATGGGGTCTAACCCTGCTTCGAACAAGGCTGAGAAATTAGAGATGTCTCCTGCATCATTGATAGAAAAATTAATTCTTAAGGAAGAATTATCGCTGGTGTCTATACCATCAGTTTTATCAATATTAAATGGCTGAAAAATATCGTAATGATAATGCTTCAGCCAAAAAATATCATTGCCTCCTTTCATAAACAGGGAGTCGTTCTTTGCGAAAATTTCCGTTGAGCCGTATCCGGGATTACTGTACAAGCCTTCATAATCTTTTAATGAGTGAGAAGGTTTGGTATTGACTTTTTTATTGCTTACAGCATTTTTTTCAGCTTCTTTAGCAGCAGCTTTTGCTTTATTGGCAGCGGCTTTCAGCGAATCGCTCCAAGGGAATGAAGAAAGATTTAAAACCCTGTCTGCAATCATATTTCGTACAACAGAAGGAACGCTAGATCCGTTTTGATTGGTTAAAACAATGATACCAATACTATCGCTGGGGAAGAAACAGGTACTGGCACTAAACCCATCTATATTGCCGCCATGTTCCACTCTGTAATGACCGCGATAAGAAGAAATAAACCAACCAAAACCATAATTAGATAAATGCACATCAGGATGTTCTTTGCTTGGCAATGCACCGGCAATTACCATTTGGCTGCTTTGTGCTTCTGTAACATAATTTGCAGGAATAATTTCTTTACCATTGTATTTTCCACTATTGATCCACGTAATTACCCATTTGCTCATTTCGTTCACACTACTGTTAATGCTGCCTGCAGGGCCCATTGCATCAATATTGTAATAATCTGTTTTTTTAATGATGCTATCATCCTTCAATCCATAACCAATGGCGGCATTGGAATCTTTGGCCATTGTTATTACAGAAAAATTAGAGCGATTCATCTCAAGCTTATCAAAAATGTTTTCTTTCACTAATGCTTCCCATTTTTTTCTGGTTATTTTTTCGGCAATCATTCCCTGGGCCAGGAACATAAAATTATTGTACTGCCATTTTTCCCTGATGCCGGCAGTAGGTTGCTGATATTGTATTCTTTTTAACAGGCTATCTCTCGATGAGGCGGGAAACAGGTACCAAGACAGATCATGGCGGGGCAAGCCTGTTCTATGAGTCATCAGATCTCTAACAATGATCTGATTGTTCATATTATCGTTGTAGAATTTTAATTCAGGTAAATATTCTCTTACCGGATTATCGAGATTTATTTTATTTTCTTTTTGCAGTATGCCCAATAAAGATGCTGTAAAAGCTTTTGTGCAACTGCCTATAGCAAAAAGCGTATTGGGGGTAACGGGTAGTTTATTACCTGCATCTCTATAGCCAAAGCCTTTGGCATAAATTACTTTGTTCTTTTCAACAACGGCAACTGCAAAACCTGCCGCGTGCCAGTCTTTTAAAACTCTTTCAAAAGCAGTATCTAATCCTGCAAACTTATCAGCAGTGACAACTGCTTTTTTCTTTTGGGCAAAAGTTACTGTAACCAGTCCGAGGAGAATGGCCGTGAAGAGTTTTTTCATGGTTGAAATATTACTATGTTTTTAAAATTACAATCCTTGTAATGCCTGTTCGAAATCTGCCAGTATATCTTCAATATTCTCTAATCCAACACTTAATCTTACCAGTCCGTCTGTAATACCTGATTTTAATCTCTCTTCTTTAGGGATGCTTTTATGGCTCATACTGGCAGGATGCGATAACAACGTATCGGTTGTTCCGAAAGAAATGGCCCTTACACACATTTGCAGTTTATTAATAAAGCGATTGCCTGCTTCTATTCCTCCCTTCAGTTCAAAACTCATTAATGCGCCTGCATGCTTCATTTGTTTTTTGCAAATTGAATGATCCGGGTGAGAGGGCAGGCCTGCATAATTTACATGCAATACTGCCGGATGCCCGGCCAGGTAGTTAGCCACCTGTACTGCATTGTTACAATGCCTTTCCATGCGCAACTCCAAAGTTTTTAAACCAACACTCAATAAAAATGCATCGAATGGGTTGGTATTGCCGCCCAACAACACATGCCATTTCCAGGTTTTGTTGTGCATGTGTTCTGTGTTCCTGCCTATTAATATTCCTCCAATGGCTGTTCCGTGTCCATTTAAAAATTTTGTTGTGGAATGAAATACAAAGTCTACGCCATATTTAAACGGTTGCTGCAATAAAGGTGTGGCGGCTGTATTATCAACAGTTACCAGTAAATTATATTTTTTTGCAATGCCGGTTACAGCTTCTATATCTATACAATTTACTGTAGGGTTGGCAGGTGTTTCAATATGTACAAGTTTAATGGATGGATTTTTGATGATTATATCTTCTACAATAGAAATATCTCTCAGGTTGGCAATAATGGTGCTGATGCCGGTATCTTCCAAAACTTTTTGAAGCAATTCCTGTGTACCCCCATATAAGGAATAATGTGTTAAAATACTATCTCCTGCTTTTAAATTGCTCATGAACATGGTAGTCATAGCTGCCTGCCCGCTGGCGTGCAGGTATGCTTTAAGCGTAAGTGCATTACCATCATTATCTTTTAATCCGAATGCTTCTAAAGCTGCTATGGTTTTTTCTGCAGCATTGAAGGTAGGATTGCCCCACCTGCTGTAGATTCTTGTTTTATCGGCTCCGGCAAAACGTTCTGTGCCCTGCTCGGCCGTATCGAACGTAAAGGTGGAGCTTGCAAAAATGGGTGTTAAATGAGCATGCTCGGCAAATTCGCTTCCGGCAGCATGCATGGCCAACGAGCCAGCGCCTTTTATTTCAAAAAAAGAATTGCTCATGAATGTGGGTGGTAATTTTTTAAAAAGACTAACTTACTAAGATAAATGTACAGAATAGTATGAAGGAATTATTCATTTCTTATGTCGCTTATAACAAATGGGCTAATGAATTGTTGTTGAATGCGTGTTTGAAACTTACTAAAGCACAGCAAGAGCAAATTATTGAAAGCAGTTTTAAGAGTTTATTTGCTACCTGGCTGCATATGTGGGATGCTGAAAGTATTTGGTGGCAAAGGCTTCAGGGGCATGAACAAATCCTAATTCCGAGTAAAATCTTTTCTCCTTCCATGCAAGAAATAGCTAATGGAATGATCAATCAGAATGGGCAATGGGAAAATTTTATGCATGAACTAAATGAAAATGAATTGAAAGAGTCTTTTACTTATAAGAACCTGAAAGGAATGCTTTTTTCAAATGAAGTATGGAAAACGATTCATCATGTTATGAATCATTCAACTTATCACAGAGGACAAATCGTAACCATGTTAAGGCAGTTGGGTGTAGCGCAAATTCCACAAACAGATTATATCGCTTTTGTACGAATTGAGTAAAGCAAAAAGGCAAATCATTTACGATTTGCCTTGAACTATGTTGAATTTTATTATTAGCTGTTGTAAGCCCATTTTACCCAGGTAGCACCCCAGGTAAAACCGCCGCCAAATGCAGCTAAAACAATATTATCACCTTTATTCAATTGGCTTTCCCATTCCCACAAACATAATGGAATAGTTGCTGCAGTGGTGTTTCCGTACTTTTGAATGTTGATCATTACTTTTTCTTTCGATAACCCCATTCTGTTGGCAGTAGCATCTATGATTCTAAGATTTGCCTGATGCGGAACAAGCCATGCAATATCATCTCCGGTTAAATTATTTTTTTCCAACAACTCTGCACTAACATCTGCCATTCCTTTCACTGCATATTTAAAAACCGGTTGCCCATCCTGATAAATAAAGTGTTCTTTATTGGTAACCGTTTCAATACTGGCAGGGTTTAAAGAACCCCCGGCTTTTTGGTATAAATAGTTTTTACCAACACCATCACTTCTCAATAAACTATCTAACACACCACATTCGTCTGTACTCGGTTCTAGTAATACGGCTCCTGCCGCATCGCCAAATAATACACAGGTAGTTCTGTCGGTATAATCAACAATACTGCTCATTTTGTCGGCACCAACAACAATTACTTTTTTATAACGGCCACTTTCAATAAAAGATGTTCCGGTGGTAAGTGCATATAAAAATCCGCTACATGCTGCGTTCAGATCAAATCCAAAAGCATTCACTGCTCCAACATTATAGCTGATGATGTTGGCTGTTGCGGGAAACATCATATCTGGTGTTACCGTTGCACAAATAATACAGTCTATTTCTTTCGGATCGAGATTTCTTTTGCGAAGCAATTCTAAAACGGCGCCTGTTCCTAAATCGCTTGAAGCTTTTCCGGGTTCTTTCAATATTCTTCTTTCACTAATGCCGGTTCGGGTTTTTATCCATTCATCGTTGGTGTCAACAATTTTTTCCAGGTCTGCGTTGGTTAATTTTGTTTCAGGTACATATCCGCCAACGGCTGTAATTGCGGCTTTTATTTTATTCATCTCGTTAATTTCAAAATAAATTAGTTGATTAAATATTATGCAAACATCGCAAAAATAACTGATAGTGGTTTTCAGCAACTTAATTAATAGGCTGAATCACTTATTTTTGAACCTGCTATGATTGCATTTGTAAGAGGAGGTTTTATTGTTAAAAACCCTAACCAGGTAATAGTAGATGTAAACGGTGTAGGCTATGCTTTGCAAATAAGCCTGCAAACCTATGCTGCCATTGCCAATAAAGAAAACGGTTTGTTGCATACCTATCTGCACATAACAGAAAATGCCCATGTTTTATATGGCTTTGCCGATATAGCGGAAAGAGACCTTTTTTTACAGCTTATCTCGGTATCGGGAGTTGGTGCAGCTACGGCAAGGCAAATCCTGTCTGGAATGAAGGGGGAAGAAATCGTACAGGCAATTGTACAAAGCAACATTCAATTACTTTCCACCGTTAAAGGCATAGGCAAGAAAACTGCTGAAAGAATTATTGTGGAATTGAAAGATAAATTGCAAAAGCATCAAACAGGCTTCGAAGGTATACAATCCGCTATTTCTACGGCAGATACAGATGCCATAAACGCATTAATGGCTTTGGGAATCGGCAAACAAATGGCAGAACAGGCCGTTAGAAAGACCATCGCATCCAATCAACAACTATCTTTGGAAGAAATAATTAAACAGGCCCTAAAAAATTTATAGCCTATAACACTACTTCTACTTAACTAAGCTGCTTTTTTTTGAGGAATTTTTTTTCATTCAGCCGATTAATATTGGTAATAGTTTGTGCAATAGGCTGCACAAATAAGGCATTGTATGCACAAAGGAAAGACAGTTTGCCCTCTAAAGATTCTTTGCGTTTTCCTATTTACGACAGAAGGGGGGATAGGTTCAGTTGGCAGAACAAAAACCCCTTCGATCTGAAAGATTCTTCTTTTGCCAAACAAAAAATAGAATACGATCCCAAAACCAATCAATATTACATTATTGAAACAGTGGGGAAGCAGGTATACAGGAAACCTACCTACTTAACTTTTGAGGAGTTTTACCTTATACAAAATAAATTATACGAGAACCAATATTTTAAAGAACGGGCCAATGCGCTTTTTCTGTTAAACCAAAAAGTAAACAGGCCCAAACCAAGGGTAAGCGATAATTTATTCGACCGGATATTTGGTGTTGGCCCCAATGGATTAAAAGTTGATATAAAACCGCAAGGCAGTGTTGATGTGTTGATGGGATACGATGCACAGAATACTCTAAACCCCACACTACCTGAACGGGCAAGGAAAACCGGTGGCTTTGATTTTAATATGAACGCCAATTTGAACGTAAATGCAAACATTGGCGATAAACTGAAAATTCCCATTAATTATAATACACTTGCCACATTCGATTACCTGAACCAGTTAAAATTAGATTATAAAGGAAAGAACGACGAGATCATTAAAAGCATTGAAGCAGGTAATATTTCATTTCAAACAAAAAGTACGCTAATAGGTGGTGCACAGAATTTATTTGGATTAAAAACTCAATTGCAATTCGGTAAACTATTTGTTACGGCAACGCTTGCCAACCAGCGGTCTCAAAGGCAAACCCAAACATTAAAAGGAGGGGCCGCCTTAACCAACTTCAATAAAAAATTATCAGACTACGAAGAGAATAAACATTTTCTTTTAGCACAAAATTTCAGGAACAATTTTAATAATGCAATGTCTAATCTGCCTGTAGTAAACAGCCAGGTACAAATACAACGTTTAGAAGTTTGGGTAACCAACCGTAATGGTGCTACTACCAATGCCAGAGATATTGTAGGTTTTATGGATCTTGGAGAAAATCAACCTTATAATACCACCATTCAATCCCTGTCATCATCGCCTCTGCCACAAAACGGAGCAAATAATTTATATGCCGGTATAACATCAGACCCAACATATAGAAGCCCTGCATTGGTAACTTCCAAATTACAGACGAGAGGGTTAAAACCTGTAGAAGATTTTGAAAAAGTTTTTGCCCGAAAACTGAATGCTACGGAATACTATTTCAATCCCAAGATAGGATTCCTTTCCCTTAATGCACAGTTGCAGCCAGATGAAGTATTGGCAGTAGCATACCAATACACTTACAATGGCAGAACCTACCAGGTGGGCGAATTCTCACAAGATGTGGCATTAGATAGTACCCAGGGAGTACAAAAAGTATTGTTTTTAAAATTATTAAAAGCCACTTCTGCCCGTACGGCTTTGCCTATTTGGAAGTTAATGATGAAAAATGTGTATAGCCTGGATATGGCAGGGATTACCAGCGATGGCTTTCAACTGAACATTTTATATAACCAGCCGAGTGCCGGACTAAAGAGATATTTGCCCGAAGCCGCTGCTGCAGTAGATGGTAAACCTTTATTATCTATTCTGAATTTAGACAGGTTGAATAATCGTAACGATCCGCAACCCGATGGTGTGTTCGATTTTGTAGACGGGTATACCATTTTATCTCAACAGGGTAAAGTTATTTTTCCGGTATTGGAGCCTTTTGGAAGTGATCTCGGCAGGCTGGCTTTTAACGGGGTTGTACAAAGCACTAAAGACAAATACCTGTTTCCTCAATTATACGATTCTATTAAGGCAATTGCGCAAACTTATGCCAATTTAGACAGGTTTGTTATGCAGGGCCAGGCAAAAGGAACCGGTGGTAGTGAAATATTCCTGGGTGCTTTGAATGTACCCCAGGGATCTGTAAAAGTAACAACAGGGGGGCAAACGCTTACTGAAAACGTAGATTATGTGGTGGATTATAATTTAGGGTCGGTAAAAATTTTAAACCAGGCTATCTTAAATTCAGGCGTGCCCGTTAATGTAAGTTATGAGAACAATGCAGGATTTGGATTACAGCAAAGAGGTTTCTGGGGTTTACGGTTAGATTATAATGTAAATAAAAAATTATCGTTAGGTGCCACTTACGAAAGGCTGAATGAACGACCTTTCTTTACCAAGATGAGTTATGGCGAAGATCCTATCCGTAATTCCATGTATGGATTGGATTTTAATTACAAATCTAATTTGCCGGGCCTTACGAGGTTATTAAATAAACTTCCGTTTTATTCTTCCAAAACCATGAGTACTATCTCTGCTTCTGGTGAAGGCGCTTATTTTAAACCGGGGCATCCTCCGCAAATAGGCAAGGGAGAAGAAGGGCTGATTTACCTGGACGATTTTGAAGGTACCCGCAGTAATATAGACTTACGTTTTCCGTTGGTATCCTGGGCACTGGCATCCACTCCGCAAGGCAATCCAAAATTTCCGGAAGCAACTTTAACAGACTCGGTAGACTATGGTAAAAACCGGGCCAAGCTGGCATGGTATAATATTGAACCTAATCTGCAGGATAAGAATAGCACCAACAACCCTCTAAAATCTAATCTTAATGAGCTGAGCGATCCACGGGTACGCCTTGTATATACTAACGAATTGTTTCCGCAACAAACCACCAATATCGTTAACACGCAAACCACCACTTTCGATCTTGCCTATTATCCAAAAGATATCGGCCCTTATAATTTTGAAACAAATACTGCAGAAATTGATGCTAATGGTAAACTTAAAAACCCTAAAGCCAAATGGGGCGGGCTGATGAGAAGTTTAGACCAAACAGATTTTGAAACCAACAATTTTGAAGCGGTGGAATTTTGGATACAGGACCCTTTTATTAAAACACCGAACAGCACAGGTGGTAAACTTTATTTAAATCTCGGAAGTGTTAGTGAAGATATATTAAAAGATGGAAAACGCTTTTATGAGAACGGTATGTCTACACCTAATTCGCCTACCGCTATAGACAGTAGCAGTACATGGGGTAAAACACCGGTAAATCCTATACAGGTAACTAATGCGTTTAGCAACGACCCCAACGACAGGCCTTACCAGGATGTTGGGTTTGATGGCCTAGATAATGATGGTGAACGTTCTAAAAGGGTAAGTTATTTAAATACGCTGGCAACAACCTTTGGTATCAACTCCGCTCTTTACCAGAGAGCCATTAAAGATCCTTCTAATGATGATTATGTATGGTATAGAGATACTAAATTCGATGCGGCAGGTACAGGAATTTTAGGTCGGTATAAAAATTATAATAACCCACAGGGCAATTCTCCGGTATCTTCTACCAACTCCCAATTTTCATCGGCGGCAACACTGTATCCCGACAATGAAGACCTGAACAGGGACAATACATTAAACGAAACGGAAGAGTATTATGAATATGAGATAGATCTTAAACCCGGAATGGATGTAGGAGTTACAAAATATATTACCGATAAAAGAGCAGTAAACGTTACGTATGCCAATGGTACCCGCGGAACTGAAAACTGGTACCTGTTTAGAGTTCCCATTAAAGACTACGTACAGAAAGTAGGGCAGATACCAGATTTTAAATCTATTCGCTTTATGCGTATGTACCTAACCGATTTCGACGATTCGGTTGTACTGCGCTTTGCGAAATTAGACCTGGTGCGCAACCAGTGGCGTCAATTCACTTATGAAGTGGATACAACAGGTTCTTATACTCCTGTTAATAATTCAATTACCAGCTTTAATACACTTGCGGTAAACCTGGAAGAAAACAGTGCCAGAACTCCTGTAAATTATGTGATCCCTCCGGGCATACAAAGGGTACAAACACTAAGTAACAATGGTGTTAACCTTTTGCAGAACGAGCAATCCTTAAGTTTACAGATTAATAACCTTGCAGATGGTAAAATAAGAGCTGTATTTAAAACATTGAATTTCGATCTGCGCAACTACGGAAAACTTTCCATGTTTGCACACGCAGAAAGTGTTTCTCATGCTCCTGCCGTAAAAGATAATGACCTGAATTTAGTAGTGCGGATAGGCCAGGATTTTTTGAACAACTATTATGAAATAAAAATACCGCTAAAAATTACGCTGCCTGGTTTTTATTCTGCTGCACAGGCAGAGGTTGTTTGGCCCCCCGATAATAATCTCGATTTTAATTTACAAGACCTGATTAATGTAAAAACACTTCGCAATTCAACATCTGGCACTTCTGTTACCAATATTTTCCGGCAGATAATCGGGAATAAGACTTTTAGTGTATTAGGCAACCCTAACCTCGGAGCGGTTTCAGGTATTTTAATTGGTGTGGAAAATGCAGTAGGCAATAACACTTCTCCTTTAAGTACGGAAGTATGGGTAGACGAATTAAGACTGAGTGAAATTAATGAAACAGGGGCCTATGCCGCATTAGGTAAAGTAGATATAGGGCTTGCCGATTTGGGAAGGCTTACTGTTTCGGCCAGCACTTATACACAGGGATGGGGAAGCATAGAATCGCATATTAACGATAGGGCCAGGGATAATATGATGCAGTTTGATGCAGCTATGAATATTGATGCAGGAAAACTTTTACCTAAAACGGCCCGTTTGTCTATTCCCGTGTATGCCAGTATTAATAAAGTAACACATACGCCTCAGTACGATCCTTTCGATAACGATATTTTGCTCAGAGATAAACTCAATGCAGCCAAAACCAAGCAGGAAAGAGATTCTATTAAGGCTGCTGCTCTCGATCAAACCACTATTAAAACAATCAATTTTACCAATGTTCGGGTGATGCCTAAAGGCAAAATAAAATTGTGGAGCCTAAGCAATTTCGATGCAAGCTATTCGTATACCATTACACAACAAAACAGCCCTACCGTATTAAACAATCAGGTTATTAAATGGCGGGTAGGCCTGGGCTACTTGTATAATAAACCTTCTAAATATACCGAACCGTTTAAGAAAACGATAAAGTCTAGAAGCCCCTGGCTTAACTGGGCAAAAGACTTTAATTATAACCTTATGCCATCGTTATTAAGTTTCAGGACTGATATTAACAGGCAGTACGGGCAATATGTACCGAGAATCATCAATACCGATCTTACAGCAACCAAAGTGGTGAGGGTAGATACAACTTATGATAAATACTTTACATTCGATAGGTTTTACAACCTGCGATGGGATTTAACGAGATCTATTAACATAGATTTTTCGGCAACTGATAATGCAAGGGTTGATGAACCTTACGGAGCTTTAAATACAAAAGCAAAAAAAGACACGGTAAAGCAAAACTTTTTAAAAGGCGGAAGAAATATATTGTACCAGCAAAGAGCATTGTTAAGCTACACTTTACCACTATCTAAACTACCGTTTACAGATTGGATTACTGCACGGTATAGTTACGGTACATCTTACAACTGGATCGGCGCAAGCCGCTTAGCTGTTTCGTTAGGGAATACTTTAGAGAACAGCCAGGAAAATACGCTGAGTTCGCAATTTGATTTTTCAAGATTGTATATGAAATCAAGGTGGTTGCGAAGCGTGCAAAACGCAAGAATGTTAAATACAAAACCACAGCAACCTAATGCACCGGTAGGTAATCCTTTCAATCAGTCGCAAAAAAATCAGCCGCAGCAAAACATACTGGGCATTACCATTCCACCCAAAAGCGAAGTGGTAAGAGATGCAAATGGCAACAAACTAACAGGTAAGGCAAGAAGAGATGCTTTAAAAAAATGGCGGCAACAAAAAAGAGATCTGCGTATGGCGCAAAAGCTGCAAAAGCAGAATACACCATACGATGTAAGCACCACCGAAAAAATAATAGCAGGCGTTATTACAATGATTAAAAATGTAACCGTAGAGTATTCTGAGAATTACAGAAGCAGGATACCGGGTTATTTGGACAGTACACAATTTCTTGGGCAGAATTGGAAGAGCGGGCAGCCGGGTTACGATTATATTTTTGGTAAACAACCCGATACAGGCTGGCTGAACCGGAAAGCTGCCATGGGGTTAATTACAAGAGATAGTACGTTTAACGATTATTATCGCCAGAACTTTGAACAAAAATTCAGGTTGGGAGCTCAATTAGAACCCGTAAGAGAATTCAGGATAGACCTAAGTATGGAGAAAAGTTTTTCAAAAGAATATTCAGAACTGTTTAAAGACACAACGAATACAGGCATTACTCAGCAACATTTAAGCCCTTATGCCAGCGGCGGATTTAGTGTTTCCTATATTTCTTTCGAAACTTTGTTCCGTAAAACAAATCCTAACGAGATATCGCAAACATTTAAAAATTTTGAAAACAACAGGATCATCGTATCTCAAAGAGTAGCAGCTGCCAATCCTTACTATAGTGGCGGTACTACTGCCGATGGTTTTGCTAAAGGGTATGGCAGGTATTCGCAAGATGTTTTAATTCCTTCTTTCCTGGCAGCTTACACCGGTAAAGATCCCAAAACCATTCCTTTGATCGGTTCTTCCAACTCAGCCATCAGGTCCAATCCGTTTAGTGGTATTGTACCCAAACCTAACTGGAGAATCACTTATTCAGGTTTATCCAATATTCCCCTGTTGCAAAAAATATTTACATCTGTTAACCTAACACACGCTTACAGCGGAACCTTAAGCATGAATAGTTATACCAGTGCTTTATTATATCAGGATCCGTTTAAATTAAGTGCACCTGGTTTTATAGATACGGTAAGTGGTAATTATATTCCTTTTTACCTTGTTCCCAATATTACTATGCAGGAACAATTTTCTCCGTTAATTGGTATTGATGTAACCACTACTAAACATTTAAACCTGAAATTTGAATACAGGAGAAGCCGGCAATTAAGTTTGAGTTTAATAGATTATCAGTTAAGCGAAACCAATAGTGTAGAATATGTTACCGGGTTTACATGGCGCAAACGTGGATTGAAATTGCCAATAAAACTACCTGGTTCGGGCACTAAAAAGTTAACGAATGATCTTACCATAAAATTTGATTTTGGATTTAGAGATGATGCCATGAGCAATAGCAGGCTGGATCAAAGTAATGCCTATGGAACAGGGGGGCAAAAAGTGATCACCATTCAACCTTCTATTGATTATGTATATAACAACAGGTTAAACATTCGTTTTTATTTTGACCAGCGAAGGGTAACACCTTACATTTCAACTTCTGCGCCTACCATCGTAACAAGAGGTGGATTACAGTTCAGGATTGCATTGGCTCCATAAATATTGCCGGAGGTTTGTAAACGATAGATGAATAACAGATGATTTGTAACGCAAGTGCTGCATTACAAATATTGTAACAGCCATTCCTTTGCTTCAGCCTCATTGGTAAACCCTTTCATAGGAATAGGGGGTTGTTTAAACCTAAATAATAATTTCATAATAAAGCTTGTTAAACCCGGTTTAGAAACCATTGCCATGGCTGTATAAACAATAGGTAATTGTTCTGCAGAAAACTTTTGGGTTGCTTTGTCGGGAACCGGCGATTTGGTAAGGTAAATTAATAAAGGAACTTTTTTATTCTTGGTGATTTGTTTTACCAGCTCAACATTATTACCAATATTTTCAACGGTTCTTAAAACATTTTTTGATAAAGAAACCAATATGCCGCTGTCATCAAAATAATAGTCGGCAATCTCACCTTCAATAATTTGTTTATTTGCCGGCTGCTGCATATTATAATTCTTTATGAAAGTAAATACCATCTGCCTGTGCCGTTGGTGTTACTACCAGGTCGTTTATACAAACATGTGGCGGAAGTGATGCGCAATAATAAGTTATGTCTGCAATGTCGTTGGCACTAAGAGGAGTATAACCTTTATATACTGCATCGGCTTTCTCTTTATCACCTTTAAAACGAACCAGAGAAAATTCTGTTTCCGCTGCTCCCGGATGAATGGCTGTTACTTTTATTTTATGAGGCAACAGGTCTATACGCATGGTTCTGCTAATGGCTTCTACAGCTGCTTTTGCGGCACAATAAACATTACCGAACTGATACATATCTTTTGCGGCAACAGATCCCATGTTAATGATATGGCCTTTTTTGTTTTCAATCATAAAAGGAAGTACTGCTTTACTCACATATAACAGGCCGTTTACATTTGTTTGCAGCATGGTATCGTAATCATCAAGTAAACCTGTTTCGAAGCTGTCTCTTCCAACAGCGCCTCCCGCATTATTCACCAACACATCAATCTGCTTCCACTCTGCCGGCAAACTGTTAATGTTACGGAGTACATCTTCCCTGTTTCTAACATCAAATACCAGTGGTAAAACCTGTATAGCATACTTTTCTTGTAACTCTTCTGCTAAAGAAAACAATCTTTCCTTTCTTCTGCCCGTAATAATGCAGTTCCATTTATTGGCAGCAAATTTTTCTGCAATGGCTTTTCCAAAACCTGAGGTGGCTCCTGTAATGAATATGATCATTTTATTGATAGAGATTGAAGTATGAACAAATGTAAAACAGAAAACTTCAATGGGCGGTTGAAACTTCTTTTTTCAATTACCTTATTAAAACAATTGTACCTTTTCTTGTAATTACTTTGCCGGTATAATCTGTTCCCTGTGTTACAAATACATAGGTTCCGGAAGGCTGTTCAACACCGCTGAGTCTTCCATCCCATCCCCGGCCTATTTCAGAAGTTGAGTAAACCAATTGCCCCCAGCGATTATAGATTCTAAAAAAATCAAATTTACTAATGCCAACAGGAATAGGTTTTATGATATCGTTCCTGCCATCATTATTGGGCGTAAATGCCGAAGGAACAAAAATATCAGGCCCTGTTTTAAAAACCTTCACCCAAATATCGTCATACCCTGTACACTGTGTTCCGCTGAGTTGTGCAGTTACCACGTACCGTATAGAATCTATTGCTGCATTTAAAGTAGCTATAGGATTTTGAATAAATGGGTTATCTAAACCAGTGGTAGGGGCCCACGTATAACTAAAACTGCCATTGTTACTTACCAGCGCATTTAATTGCAGCGGCTGGTTGGCAACGATAGTAGTATCTCTGCCGGCAAATACTTTTATAGCCGGAATAACAGTAACGGTTATAGTATCGTAAACAGGTTTAGGGCAACCTATATTATCGCTTACCATTAATATATACTTGGTGGTTTGCTGCGGACCTGCAACGGGGTTTAATGTATTGGCATTTATTAATGTGTTAACAGGCCACCATTGAAAATTTGATCCTACAATATTTGAGCGAAGCTGAGCCCGGCCGCCATAACAAATAGTTGTATCTGCACTTACCTGTATTTGCGGATAAGGCGTTACCCTTACTGTTACGGAATCGGAAGCCTGGCACTTTCCAAGATTGGCTGTTACATAATATTTGGTGGTGGTTAAAGGTTGTATCAAAGGATATTTTGTACTCGTTACTGCAACACCGGTATTGGCCGTCCATTGATAACTCAGTGCATCACTTACCGGGTGCAGCCTGATGGTGTCGGTTTTACAAATGCCTGTATCCCTTCCTGCATAAACGGATATGTATTGTAAAACATTTACTGTAACAGAATCGGTATTGATACATCCGTTATCTGTTACGGTTACATAATATTTTGTAGTGTCTGTTGGATATACAAGTGGATTGATGGATTTTGGGTTAATGATTCTTTTGTTATCCGGCGTCCATTCAACACTGCCTGAAGTAATATTTGCTATCAGTGGCAAAGTATCTATGCTACAGATAAGTGTATCGTGAAAAGGCAATCGCAGAAAAGGCTTATCTTTTACATTCAATGGCAATAGTAATGAATCAATGCACCCCTTGCTGTTCGTTACTACCAACTTCACATTTTTATTCCCCGTACTACTATATAAGTGAGATGGGTTTTGTTGGGAGGACGTATCTTTTGGGGCTATAGATGCATCATCAAATTTCCAGTTCCAGCTATTTACAACACCGTACTTGGTATAAGTGGTATCTATAAACAGGTATGGGTTTAAAATGCAACTGCTTACCACTTTAAAGCCGGGTTTAAAGCCCGGATACACCCTTACTAATGCATTGGTAGAATCTTTGCAGCCACCTGTGCCTGTTACCACCAGCTTCATATTAAAAGTGCCGGTGTCTTTATAAGTATAGGTTGGTGTAGGTTGGGAAGAAGTATCTTTAGGAACATTGTTAACATCTCCAAATGTCCATGCATACGAAGCAATGTTTGATGAGGAAGATTCGTTTTGAAAGTTCATTGTAAAGCCATTGCAGGTAATATACGATGGCTCTAACTGTGCTGCAGTTAAAGAACAATCATTTACTTTCAGAATAAAATCTTTTCTGTGGGTATTTATGAGTACCCCGTTTCTCCATTCTTCAGCTATTACACAAACAACATATTGCCCTGCTGCCGGAGCTACACCGCTAATAATGCCGGTTTTGGCATCAATGGTTACACCTGTCCCTAAGGGCTGAAGGCCTGAATAAGGAGATGCATAGATTAAATCTCTTGTATATAAAGTAGAAAAATTAACACCTGGAATAGGGTTGGGGGCACTCAAACTTGTATTGGCGGCACCATCGTATGCAGGAGTAAACCTGTATGCCAGCGAATCGTTATCACTATCTGTTGCGCTGTAATCAAGCGTAAAATGAGTTGTTTTACAGATAATGGATGTGTCTTTAATAGCGAACTGGGGACTGCTGTTAAAACCATTGGGCAGTTTGCCTGTTCCCGGAATGTAGGTTATAAAATCTGCTCCGGTGTTTTGATTGGTTCCGGGTAAGTTGGCGAGGTCTACTCTTGAATAGCGTACCCATGATAAGATGTATCCGTCTTGGGTAATGGCCAGGTCAATCGTAGCACTGTAAGTGCCTATCTGGTACCAAGCTTTCGGATTGCCGGTTAAACAGGGATTGATATTGGGTGTGTTTTGAAGTAAAGGTGGCGGATTGGTAAATTCTTGGGTTAAAATAAGGCTGGAAACAAAAGAAGAATTTGACTGGGCATAAATTCCAACATTAACCACTTCTCCGTTCAGTTGTGCGGCACTTGTTGTAAAATAATCCCTGAACAGCCGCATGGTGATTTTGTATCTTGATGTATTGGCATTGCTACCGGGCCCGATATACTGATAGTACAATTCACCCCCGGAAATATGTGTTGCCCGGGCGGGTACAAAATACAGCAATACTAAACATACTAAAACAACTTTCTTCATCTTGCAGATCTTCAATAAAGTTCCAAAGTGGTGAAAATAAATAACAAATTTTTAATTGGTTTAGCCTTTAATTTATTTAACGCTATTGCAACAAAAAGAGGGCTGAAAAAACAATTATGCTGCTTAATCAATCAAAACAAAAGTACCTTTTCGCAGCAGTGGCTTGCCTGCATAATCTATACCTTCTGTAAGATATACATAAGTTCCGGGTGGTTGTTTAATACCATTTAATAAGCCATCCCAGCCTTTACCGATTTCAGAGGTAGAAAAAATCATTTGCCCCCAACGATTATAAATATTAAAGTAGTGCAATTGTTTAATTCCAACCGGTATTGGTTTTATAATATCATTCAGGCCGTCTTTATTAGGTGTAAAAGCAGAAGGAACATAAATTTCAGGTGCACCTTTAAATATTTTTACTTTAATAGAATTGTATCCGCTGCATCCTATGGCATTTGTTGCCATTACGTTATAGGTAATAGAATCAATACCACTTAAAGTGGCAATAGGGTTTTCAATGCCGGCATTGTTCAGCCCGGTAGGCGGAACCCAACGATAACTGATATTGTCTGCATTGCTCACAATGGCATTCAATTGCAGGGGCTGATTTTCTACAACAATCGTGTCTCTTCCGACATTAATAACTATGGGAGGGATAACAGCAATCCAAACTGAGTCTATGCCCGGCTTGGGGCAACCCAGTGTATCATAAACCATTAATATGAAAGGCATGCTTTTAGATGGTGCCGCCAAAGGGTGTAATGTATTGGGAGATATTAAAATATTGGAGGGAGACCATTTAAAAGAAGACCCAATAATGCTGCCATTTAATTGTGCTTTGCTGCCAAAGCAGATAATGGTATCGTTACCTGCAAAAGCCTGTGGATAAGGTATTACTTTAATGAAAACCGAATCTGTAGCCTGGCATTTTCCAAGATTGGCCTGTACTGTGTACCGGGTGTTGGCCAAAGGAGCTGCTCGTGGATATTTAACAGCAGAATTACTTAAGCCTGTTGCAGGAAACCATTTATAAGATAGTGCATGGCTTACAGGAACAAGTTGTATACTATCTGTTTTGCAAATGGTAGTATCTCTGCCAATAGTAACTGTTATATAATTCAATACATTCACTTTAACAGAATCATTATTTACACAACCATTGTTGTTAACTGTTACATAATAGGTAGTGGTGTCTTTCGGAAAAACAATCGGATTGGCTGTATTAGGATTAATAATATTTGTATTGGGGCTCCAGGTAATAACACCTTGAGAATTTACCAGTAAGGGTAAAGAATCGATACTGCAAATTAAAGTGTCTCTGAATGGCAGATCAATAAAAGGTTTGTCTGGTATTTTTATCACTTTCTGTAAAGTATCAACACACCCTTTACTGCTCCCTACAATTAAGGTAACGGTTGCATTGAAAGCTGCTGAATATTTGTAAATCGGATTTTGAAGGGTAGATGTATCCTTGGTAGTAGTACGATCACCAAAATTCCACAGCCAATTGTTTACTGCGCCGTACGATGCTTTTGTTGAATCTTTAAATTGATATGGGTTTAAAAAGCAGCTTCCGTTTACACCGAATGCGGGGAAGAAACCAGGATAAATACGCACTTGCGCACTGTCTGCCCCGGTGCAGCCATTGGGGCCTGTAACCTGTAAGCGTGCTGTATAAGTACCGGTATCTTTATAAGTAAACGTTACGGTTGGCGCTGTAGAAGTACTATTGGAAGGGTCGCCAAACGACCATAGATAACTTTGAATAGCGGGTGAGGTACTTTGATTCTCGAAGTAAATAGTATAATCTTTGCAATTAACTATATCCTGTGCCATGGTAGCGGCAATTAAATCGCAGGATTGTACTTTCAGAATAAAATCTTTTCGGTGTGTACTAATAACTATACCGTTTCGCATTTCCGCAATACAAACACTTACAACATATTGCCCGGGATCGGGCGCAATACCGGAAATAACACCTGTTTGCGGATTTATCTTTACGTTGGTGCCTAACGGATTGGTGCCGCTAAACCCGCTACCATAAGGTAATGTAGTTAAACTTAAAGTTGGCGGTGGGGGAATATTATTGCTGCTGTTGGGTGCTGTAAATCCATCGCAAAAAGAATATACCAGTCCATCTCCATCGGGGTCTGTGGCGCCAAAATCGAGGCTAAACCTGTTGCGTGCACATACAAGTGCTGTATCTTTTAAATTAAACTGGGGGCTGCTGTTGCCTTTTCCATTTAACAATGCCAACCCGGGAATTTGTGTAGTATAGTTGCTGCCTACATTCCTGCTGGGTGCAATCAGGTTAGAAATACCGTCTACTCTGCAACAACCTAATCTGGATAAAGTATAACCAACTGTATTATTAACCAGTTCTATTGTTGATGAATAAATACCTATCTCGTAGCAAACACTTACCGAACCAATTAGGCAGGCAATTCGGGAAGTATTTAACGAAATAGAAGTAACCGGCCCCTGTATGGGTAAAAAAACAGATTTTATCAGATTGTTGTTTTCGTAAACACCTACCGTTACCTGTTCATCCTGTAGTAAGGGGCCGGTACTGTTACAGTCTCTGAATAAACGAAGTGTTATTTTAAAACTGCTGGTGTTGGCAGAAGAGCCGGGTCCTAAATATTGATAAAACAATTCACCTCCGGCAATATGCTTTGCATAAGAAGCAAGGCCGTAGAGCAGTAAAATACATATGAAGAATATTTTCTTCATAAAAAATTATTGTTTTACAAAAGCCAGCAGGTATTGGTTAAACATATCTGTTGCTTCCAGCATACCCATATGCCCAATATTCTGAAGTATGTGTACATAGGAACAATCGGGCAGGCAGGTTTGTTGTAAAACATCTTGTATGGGTACGGCAGCATCTTCGGTTCCCATGATAAACAATACCGGCCTTGGATTATTTTTTAGTACAACACTCCTGTTGGGGCGGTTCATCATTATCGTATAATATTGTTGCAAAGCTTCTTTAGAGAAATCGCTTCCTTTCTCAATTAAAGATGCCACTTCTGTAAAATTTGTTTCTTTGTAACGGGCAGAAAATAAATTAGGGATGGTGTTTTTCAGGAAAGCATGTGCGCCATAAGCTTCTATCAGTTCAATGCCTCTCTTTCTGATTTCCTTCTTTTCTGGTGTATCTGCATAAGCAGTAGAATGTAAAAGCCCTAATGCGCTTAATTTTTCAGGAAACTTTTCTGCAAAGGCAAGCATAATATATCCGCCCATACTATGGCCGAGCATTTTGCATTGTGTAATTTGTTCAGCATCGAGCAATGCCTTTATTGCATAAGCGTAATCTTCTATGTTTTGTAAAGAAGGGTTGAATGCCGAATAACCGCTTCCAGGAAGGTCTGGCACAAGTAGCAGGCAGTGTTCTTTTAAAAAATTTATCTGTTGTTGAAATATGGCGCTGTCTTCTCCAAAACCATGCAGTAAAATAACGGGATACCCATTACCTTCTATCGTGTAAGAGATTTGTTTACCTGCATAAATGACTTTTTTTTTCATATACTCGATCTAACAATGCTAACATTCGTTGTTAATAAAGTTACTGTAAATGCAAACAGTGCTATATTAAATTGTTGCGGTAAAATAAACCAACAGGCAAGAAGTAATAAGTATACCCAACTTGTAAACCGGCAATACTTTTTTAACCATATAGGTTTACGCCAAACGAAAAAAGCTGCAATGGCGTTGGTAGGCAATGCCCATGCTAAATTATAATTAGGGCCAAATGCCTTATGATCGGTACCCAACCACATAAACAATAAAACAATGCCCATGAACCCGGAGATGTAAAGGAATAAAGAATGAATGAAAGGTGTTATTTTTTTAGCCAGCTTTTTTTTGCTGCTATACAATATTGCTGTGCAAAACCAAACTAAACTAAAAACAACCAACGGCTGATATCTATTATCACTAAGTATAACATCCTGTGCAGTGAAAAGGGTATTTTTTTGTTGTAAGATTGGTTTGGAAGTATGTATTGAACTATCAACTGCCTTCATTAGGTAATCGGGTAAGAACATGCTTTCTTCTATGGTTACTTTTTTATCTGAAGGGCTACCTAATAAAATATCTATTCCCAGTTTGCTCCAGGGCATATGTGCTGCGTCTAAATACCGGTGCAACATACCTCTGTATGTAGTGCCTTCTTTCACCAATGGATGCGCAACATTTAAACCGGCATATTGGGTGAGCATATCTTTTACCCTTGAAGTACAGTTATCGTTTAAAAAATCGTATTTATAATAGCGGTTGTTTCCGGTTAAGTTGGTTTGTATTGCCTGAACAATATTTCTCTTTTCCTGGTTTGTTAATAACAATTCCTGTTCCCAAACACTCCTGTTTTCTAACTGGTAACCATATAAAAAATTTTGTATCGGTTCAAAAGAGAGAAAATATTCCAATTTGCCACGCACAAACTTTGTGTAAAAATGGGGGTCATCAAAATCAAACGTACCATAGTTAAAAACCATATCGGTTTGGTGTATGCTATCTATAATCCTTAAAGCAGTATGGCCAAACGTGGCATACAGCTCGCCACCGGGTGCACATGTAAGTAAACTAATCCTTGTGCGAATGGTGGTATCTGTTTGTGCAGATAAAAAATGAAAAGTGAAAAATGAAAAATAAAAAGTAAAAAATATTGCCAGTAGTATTTTTTTCATGCCGGAAAGTTCGCTCATTTTTTAATGTGTATACCATAAAAAAGCCCTGAGAAATTTTCAGGGCTTTGGTTGAAATGAATTGTATCAGGCACTCTTTCTAAATGCCCATTTCCACATTTCTTTCCAGGTTGGTTTTTTGCCATACATTAAAATGCCTGTTCTGTAAATTTTGCCGGCCAGCCAGGTTGTTGCCAGAAAACCTATTATTAAAAAGGCCATGCTCAGTATAAGTTGAATAACAGTTACTCCATCAGGTACTCCGTATGCCACCCTTGCCATCATTACAATAGGAGAAGTGAGTGGAAACAAACTTCCGAAAACCGCTAATGAACTGGTAGGATCGTTTGCTGCTTTCGTCATGATTACTATTGCAAAAACAATAGGCATGGTGATGGGCAGCATTAAACTTTGTGCATCCTGAGGGTCTTCGTTCACTGCACTGCCCACTGCCGCAAATAAAGAAGAATACAATAAATAGCCTCCCAGGAAATAAAAAATAAAACAACCAATGATTAATGGGAAGTTGATTTGTGAAAGGCCGTTCATTAACCCAGACATAGCGCCGCTTTGCTGTGCGGCTTGTGCCGCCTGCATGGCGCCGGGCTGTATGGGCTGAGCATGCATAGTATGCATAAGATCGGGGAAAATAAGTGGCAACAATAACTGCAGGCCAAACACCAATACAATCCATATTAAAAACTGAATCATGCCTACGGCACCAATACCAACAATTTTACCCATCATTAATTGAAATGGTTTAACACTGCTTACAATTACTTCGGCAATTCTGCTCACCTTTTCTTCCATTACACCTCGCATTACCATGGCGCCATATATAAATAAGATAAGGTAGATCAGAAATCCTGAGAAAAATCCAACACCGTAACTGATACCAGCTTTTTTATCACTGTTTTCTTTTCCTTCAACAGTTGCAAATTTGATCAGGTTCGCTTTTTGAAGACTATCTATTTTTTGTTTAGAAATGTTTAATGCCAGCAATCTTTTTTCCTCAATCACATCATTGAAGAGGGTCTGAATTTTTTCTCTTGTAATAATGCCGATTGATTTTGCAGATTTCAATTGCAATGAATCTGAACCAAGAATATTGAAGCCGGCAGGGATCTCAATAAAACCGTCTATTTTCTTTGCGGTTAATTTATCATTTAAACTTTTTGTTGTTTCGTTCTTTACCAATTCAAAAGAAACATCAGCTTTTTTACTATCCAGTTTTCCCTGAAATAAGTTGGCATTATCTGCAACCGCTATATTTAAGTTACCATTTCCGCTTACACTGAAATAAATAATCAGGGCATAAAAAGCGAAGATGAGTAAGGGCAGAGCAATAGTGGTTAATAAAAAGGTTCTTTTTTGAACCCTGGTTAAAAATTCTCTTTTAGCAACCAGAAATATTTTGTTCATATTATTAATTAAGGAATGTTTGAATTATAATTGTTGAAACGCCCTTGCTGTGGCTCTTGTTCCATCTACCAATTGAATAAATATTTCATTTAATGAAGGTAGTATTTCGTGAAAGCTTTCAATTGTATTTTGTTGTTGAATGAAAAATTGTAATACATCGTTACTCTTGTAACCTTCATTGATTTTTACAGTAAGGGTGTTGGCTTTTTCATCAATCACCTCAAATGCAGGGCTACTGCTTTGTGTGGCCGTTTCTGTTAAACGGATGCTGAATTTATTTTCTTTGAATTGTTGTTTTATTCCGCCAACGCTGCCGTCGAGTATTTTCTTACCCAGGTTAACCAATACTATATGATCGCATATTTCTTCTACCTGCTCCATTCTGTGTGTACTGAAAATAATGGTACTGCCACGCTGCGCCAGTCCATAGATTTCATCTTTAATAAGATTTGCATTCAGGGGGTCTAAGCCGCTGAATGGTTCATCCAGTATAATCAGTTTGGGCTCGTGCAAAACAGTTGTTACGAATTGTAATTTCTGGCTCATACCTTTACTAAGGTCTTCCACTTTTTTGTTCCACCAGCTTTGCATTTCCAATCGCGAAAACCAGAATTTTATTTTCTCCATTGCCTCACTCCTGCTTAAACCTTTTAACTGGGCAAGATATAAGGCCTGCTCTCCAATTTTCATTTTTTTGTACAGGCCACGCTCTTCAGGCATATAGCCAATTTTTAATACATCGTTCAATGCATCAAACCTTTTCCCGTCGAAAATAATCTCTCCTTCATCAGGAAAAAATATTCCTGTAATCATTCTTAACAGTGTGGTTTTACCGGCACCATTAGGTCCTAATAATCCAAATATGCTCCCTTGCTGAATGCTGAAACTAATATCGTCTACTGCTTTTTGCGTAGCATAATATTTTTTTAAGTGATGTAACTCTAAAATGTTACCCATTGAATGTTGTTTTTGATTGACTTAAAATGCAATGATTTTGCAATTTGTAAAATATAATGCAGTTTACTGAAAAAAAGGCTCAATAAAGCACCGCTCAAACTATTTTATTTAAGAATAAACCTGGAAACTATCATAGAAGCCACTTTTTCACCATCCATGGCAGCACTTACAATGCCGCCGGCATAACCGGCGCCTTCACCGCAAGGATACAGGTTATTTATTTGGGGATGTTGCAATGTATCGTCGTTTCTCGGTATTCTCACGGGAGAGGAGGTTCTGCTTTCAGTAGCCACAACTATGGCTTCGTTTGTATAATAACCGGTCATCTTATTGCCAAAGGCTTTAAAACCTTGCTGTAAAGTGTTAAAAACAATAGCGGGCAATACTTCTTGTAAGGATGTTGCATGTACGCCTGGTAAATAAGAGCAATCAGGCAAATTAACAGAAATTTTGTTATTGCAAAAATCTGCCATTCGCTGGGCTGGTGCAACAAATTTACCGCCTCCTGCCATAAAAGCTGCTTCTTCAACAGCCTGTTGAAAATACATGAGAAGTAATTTTGAATTTTGAGTTTCGAATTTTGAATTTTTGTTTTTAAAAAATTCAAAAGCATCTTTCTCGTCAACACTCACCACCATACCACTATTAGCAAATGGGTTATTGCGTTTAGAGGGGCTCCATCCGTTCACCACTAACTCGTTGGGGTTGGTAGCTGCCGGAGCAATAATGCCTCCGGGGCACATGCAAAAACTAAATACCCCGCGGTTATTTATCTGTTCTACCAGGCTATAAGAAGATGGAGGTAAGGCAGCATCTCTAATAGCGCAATGATATTGTATGGAATCAATTAAATCCTGTGGATGTTCAATACGAACACCCAATGCGAAAGGTTTCGATTCTATCAATATTTTTTTTGCATCAAGTAATTTAAAGATATCTCTTGCCGAATGGCCTGTTGCTAAAATGAATGCATCTGCTTCAATTGTATCACCATCAGAAGTTTTTACAGCCTTTAAGGTGTTGTTCTGTAAAATAAAGTCAATTACTTTTTTTTCAAATAAAACCTCGCCGCCGCAATCTATAATCCGGTTACGCATGGCGGTAATAATATGCGGCAGTTTATTGGTGCCAATATGCGGATGTGCCTCTACTAAAATTTTTTCATCTGCACCAAACTGAACAAAACTATTCAGCACTTTATCTATACTACCGCGTTTGTTTGAGCGTGTGTATAGTTTACCATCACTGTAAGTACCTGCGCCACCTTCTCCAAAGCAATAATTACTTTCAGGGTTTATAATACCTTCTTTGTTTAAAGCCGCGAGGTCTCTTCTCCTGTTCCGTACATCTTTACCTCGTTCCAGCACAATAGGTTTAAGGCCTTTTTCTATACAATGCAATGCTGCAAATAAACCTGCGGGGCCGGCACCAATAATCACAACTCGCCGGGCATTTAAAGTAAGGCCGGGATAATTGATTGTTTGCAACTGCCTTTGCCTAAAAGGCTCGTTGATGAATGCATTAACCGAAAGATTCACCCAAACCTGTTTCCTGCTTCGGGCATCAATACTTTTTTTAGTTACATAGAACCCCGAAACAGATTCAACTGCGTTACCGGTAGTTTGGGCAATATAGTTTTTAACAAGATTGTGGTCTATAGCCTCTGAGGGCTTTAATTTTAAGGAAATGATCTGTTGCATAGGTTAGGTTTTTATCCTAAAAAGCAGTGATGATGTACTAATTCACAAATTTAACCGGGTAACAGAACCACAGTGTTAATGTTGTAGTTCATATCATGATAAATATTAAAACGGAAGATCATCTACGAATTGGTCTGGCGCAGCATCAGGAATAAAACCGGGAGGTGCATCATTGGATTCGCCGCCTAATTTTACCGTTTCCATTCTCCATGCATCCAGGTTGGTAATGTAATTCTCTTTTCCATCTTTTACCCACTTGGTACCTTTCAAATTAAAAAAAACTTTTACATCATCTCCTATGGAAAATTTATCGGGTAAGGAAGTTTTATCCTGCACGCATTGAAATTTAATATAGTTGGTAATTACCCTGCCGTTTATGTCTTCACTTTTCTCTATTACAAACTCCCTGGTTTTAAAAGTTTCTGTTCGTTGAACAATATTAAATTTTGCACTCAGTTTTCCAATCAGTTCGTAGCTCATTTACTTATAATTTTTGGCAAATGTAGCCTTTTCATCAACCTCTTGGTAAGGTGAAAATCGTAAAAATGAGGTTATCAAATAGAATTAATTTACAAAATACATGATCATCTGTTCGCTTAAGAAAACTATTATCGTATACCTGTTGTGTTGCAGCGTACCATTAATTGCGCAGCCCTTAAAACTTGTATACGAGAATCATGTATTGAAGACAACAGAAGGTAACAATGCTGCCATGAATGCACTTTTGATGCCCTATCGGGTACAATTAACAGATAGTATGCACAAAGTGATAGGTTTTGCCCTTAGTGGAATGATCAAAAAACAACCTGAAAGTGCGTTGGGTAACTTGGTGGCAGATGCCTTACTATTGATGTCGCAAAAAAAATTTGATACACCTGTTGATGCTGCTTTATTAAATTATGGCAGCATCCGTTCTTTTTTACCTAAAGGGGATATTACGGTAGAAAGAATCTATGAAATTATCCCTTTTGATAATACAGCAGTACTGTTGCCAATAACAGGTGAATTGTTACAACAAATATTGAATAGGTTTTCAGAAAAAGGAGGGTGCCTGGTAGCTGGAATCCGTTTTACAATTGATGCAGAAAAGAAAGCAGTAAGTATTGTAATAGGAAATAAACCTTTACAACCATTACAAGTATATACTATTGTAATGCCCGATTTTCTGGCTAACGGAGGCGATGGATTTATTGAACTGCGACAGTTGAAGTATGATAGTAAGAATTATCTAATACGAGATGCGTTGCTGGATTTTATAAAGCTACAAACAGAGCTTGGCAAGCCTATTGATTATAAAACAGAAAACAGGATAATTTATGCTAATCATTAACAGGCGAATATTTCTAAAACAATCAACACGCCTGGCTTCAGGCTTTTGGGCTATGAACAAGGCAACAGCATTCGGGCCTGTAACCGAAGAAATTAAATTAACAATCTTACATACCAACGATGTACATGGCCATTTAGATCCTTTCCCCAACGATAATTCTAAAATGGCAGGTTTGGGAGGCGTAGCCGCCAGGGCAGCAGCAATTGAAAGCATACGCAGTAAAACCGATAATGTTCTGTTGTTTGATGCAGGCGACATTTTTCAGGGAACACCCTATTTTAACTTTTTTAAAGGAGAGCCCGACATAAAAGCTATGAATGCCATGGGGTATAATGCCTGCACTTTAGGTAATCATGATTTTGATGCGGGCATGGAGAACCTGGCCTTTCAATTGCAACAAGCCAACTTTCCTGCAATTGTTAGCAATTACGATTTTACCGAAACGCCTATGGATGGCAAAACAATTCCTTACAAAATATTTCATAAACAAAATATGAAAATAGGAGTACTGGGTGTGGGCATTGAACTGAAAGGGCTGGTGCCGAAAGAACTTTACGGAAAAACAAAATACCTGGAGCCTGTTGCGCAGGCCAACAAAACGGCAGCGCTTTTAAAACAGCAAGGTTGTGAGTTGGTGATATGCTTATCGCATCTGGGCGACTGGTATTACGATAATAAAATCAGCGATGCAATTTTGGCAAAAGAAAGTTTTGGCATAGATTTAGTCATCGGTGGGCACACGCATAAATTATTTGAAGAGCCAAAAATGTATAAAAATAAAAAGGGAGGAGATGTTATTGTGCATCAGGCAGGCTGGGGCGGTACTCATTTGGGAGTGTTGGATTATACGATTTTATTGAAAAATAAAAAAAAATTGGTAGAAACCCATACTGTTGTTATTGCGAAAAAAACAAGTGAATAAAAAATTTTTTTTTCAACATAAAGTTTACATATTCGCAGTCCGTCTCAACTTTTTTTTGAAAGGATTATGTGTGTAAAAAAAAGAGTTTCGGATGACTGAAAAAAATAATATAACTCAATATAAAATCTGCTGACTTTGTTATGACTAAATCCGCTGAATCTGTTTGGAACAACTGTTTAAAGATTATCAAAGACATAGTAGAATGGCAACATTTTAAAACATGGTTTGAACCTATTAAACCGGTTGAAATTAAAGGCAATGTTTTAATGATTCAGGTACCCAGTCAATTTTTTTACGAGTACTTGGAAGAACATTATGTGAATTTATTGGCCAAAACGTTAAAACGTGAATTGGGAAAGGAAGCACGTTTAGAATACCGTATAATGGTAGACAGCGGTAATAGCCGTAACGGAAGTATGGACATTCCTACAGGGGGAATGAAAACATTTAGTAACAATGAAATGAATTTCCCGTTGGTGATTGATAATCCTGTTAAGAACCCGTTTGTTATTCCGGGACTAAAGAAAATGCAGATAGACCCACAACTGAATCCTATTTATACTTTTGATTCTTATATAGAAGGAGACTGTAACAGGGTGGCAAGAAGAGCAGGCAAAACAGTAGCGGAAAAGCCGGGAGCCAATTCTTTTAATCCTTTGGTTGTTTATGGTGGTGTGGGTTTAGGCAAAACGCACTTAATTCAGGCGATAGGGAATGAAGTAAAAAGATTAC
This sequence comes from Sphingobacteriia bacterium, assembly GCA_017304675.1. Lineage (GTDB taxonomy): Bacteria > Bacteroidota > Bacteroidia > Chitinophagales > Chitinophagaceae > CW01. The sequence goes on along the minus strand of JAFKLS010000017.1, from coordinate 28,898 downwards.
ACCCTAATAAAGTGGTATTATATGTAAGCAGTGAAAAATTCATCAACCAGTTTCAGGATCATAGCAGGAATAATGCTATCAACGATTTTATTCATTTTTATCAATTGATAGATGTATTGATTATTGATGATGTTCAGTTTTTCGCCAGAGCAGAGAAAAGCCAGGACGCTTTTTTTGCCATCTTCAATCACTTGCATCAGAGTGGCAAACAACTGGTATTAACATCAGATAAATCGCCGAAAGATTTGGAAGGTATGCAAGAGAGGCTGTTAAGCCGCTTCCGTTGGGGCTTGAGTGCAGATCTTCAATTACCGGATTATGAAACAAGAATAGAGATATTGGAACGTAAGATGAAGAATGATGGATTGGATATGAGCAAAGAAGTAGTAAAATATGTTGCTTATAATATTAATACCAATGTTCGTGAACTGGAAGGTGCGTTGATTTCTTTATTAGCACAATCTTCTCTGAATAAAAAAGAGATTGATATAGAACTGGCGAAAAGGGTATTGCGCAATTTTGTAAAAACAAGCAGTAAAGAAATTACAATTGAAGCGATACAAAAAATGGTATGCGAGTATTTTGCCGTGCCATATGAAAAGCTGCTTCACAAAACACGTAAAAGAGAAATTGTACAGGCAAGGCAGATTACCATGTATTTAGCCAAAGCATTTACAAAGAACTCATTAAAAACGATTGGTGAGCATTTTGGCGGAAGAGATCATACAACTGTTATTCACTCCTGCCAAACAGTAAAGGATTTAATGGATACCGATACTATTTTCCGTGAAAATGTAATGGAGCTTACACAGAAAGTGCAACTGGCTGCTATGTAAATAGTAGATTGTAAATACAACGAAATTCCAAATCCCAAATTGAAGAAGTTTGGGATTTTTTTTTAAATGAAATGAATTTGTTTTTGCAGTTTGCAATTAGCTGTTATATTTGCAGCCCTTTCGTTATAGCAGAAGGGGAAATTTCGGCCGGTGAGGTGGATGAGTGGCTGAAATCAACGGTTTGCTAAACCGTCGTACGTCCTTAAAGATGTACCGAGGGTTCGAATCCCTCCCTCACCGCAAAGCCTTCATTAGTGAAGGCTTTTTTATTGGGGGATAATAAAAACTATTTTTTCTTTTATTTTTTTTGAATAGAAACTTTCAAAACCCTATTTTTGCGGCCCGTTACGGATTAGTAAGTAAAAGTTCGGGAGGTAGTTCAGCCCGGTAGAATACCTGGTTTGGGACCAGGGGGTCGCAGGTTCGAATCCTGTCCTCCCGACAAAAAGCCATGCTTTGCATGGCTTTTTTATTGTACTGCTAAAGTTTAAATAAAATAAGCTCGTCCATAAGCAATCAAGAAATAAGTTTTACCAATTAGCAAACATTAATTGAATAGAAACAATAAAATTGGAGATACAAAAGTGTTATTTATCATTGTCAAACAACAATACCATTATTAATAGCGAACAAAGCAAGGTTAAGTTATGGGGCACACTCCTAAGGCACTTGTGTGCAATCTGATCTTTGATTAAACCGAGAAATATTTTTCAGGATAAACCTGTTTCAGTATAAAGCCATTAATGCCATTCCAAAGGTTATATTGTTACCTATGCATTTATTTTAAGTATTTAAAGAAGAAAGGAAAGTAGAGGCCGCTTCAGATAAATTATTTTTTTTCATGGAATCCATTTTATCTAAAATGCTTACCATCATACCCAGCCTTGGATGGTTCTTAAAGAATGCTCTATGCTTATCAATAAATTGCCAGTAAAGACCATCCCATATAAAACACCAGTCTGCTTTTTTATAGTCACTCATCTTTAAGATATAGGCACTTCCGCTGATATATGGTTTTGTAGACATTAGGCCACCATCAGCAAATTGGCTCATACCGTAGATATTGGGAACCATAACCCAATCGTACGCATCCACAAACATCCGCATAAACCATTTATATACTTCATCGGGGTCAAATTCGCACAGCAACATAAAATTCCCCAATATCATCAATCTCTCAATATGATGGCAATATCCTGTTCTTAAAACCTTTTTTATGGTAGTGTCAATCGGAACGATGCCGGTAGTAGCAGTATAGAAAGATGGAGGTATTTTTCTGCTAAACCCCCAAAAATTTTTTGTACGTTGTGCACTTCCTTTATAAATATATATGCCCCTAATAAACTCTCTCCAACCGAGAATTTGCCTAACAAATCCCTCTAAAGAATTCACTTCAATTTTATGTTCCGATGCAAATTGCATTGTTATTTCCAAAACTTTATTTGCAGTAATGAGCCCTGTATTTAATAATGGGGTGAACATGCTGTGATGCAAAATCGATTCATTCTCCAGGATTGCATCTTCATAAATCCCGAAGTCTGCAAACCTGTTCCGTAAGAATTGTTCAACCCAGCTCAAGGCATCTGAATGTGTTACGGGGTAAACTATTGAAGAGCCGATATCGCCATAAGTATTCGGGAAATTTGCATTTACATATTTCTCTGCTTCTACGTGGTATGCATTTTTAATGGGGAAATTAATAAGTGGAGGTATTTTGTTTATCGGGTACCTGCTCCTGTTTTCTTTATCAAAACTCCATTTCCCTCCAGATGGCCAGCCTTCAGAATCTACCAATATTTTTCTCTTTAATCGCTGCTGCACATAAAATTTGTGATGAAAGAATTGTTGTTTGCCGTAGAAATAATCAGCCAGGTCTTTTTCTGTATTTAAAAACAAATCTGATTCGTGTTTAATTAACCTTAGCTGCCACTTTGCACAGTTGGTGTATAATTTTTTTTCCAACCAATTGTCACAAACATCATAGTAATGTATCTCTTTTACTTCTTGCTTTTTAAGATCTTCCAAAAGTTTTATTGCGTTATGAAGCGGGTTAGTTGCTTCTATATATTGTACACCAAAGCCAAGTTGATCTAAATAATCAGCATAATATTTCATAGAAGCTCTGTGAAATATTAACTTCTGACGATGGAATGTATCATAAGTAAAATACAAGCTTTCCTCTACTAAGAAAATTTCATCCGCTATCTGTAAAGTTTGTGTATTTTGAAATAGCTGGTGCGGAAATAGGAGAAAAACAGAATTCATACAAAGGGTTTCTTTTTATTTCTTTTACATCTTTCACTGCAATATTTCACTTCACTCCACACTTTTCTCCATTTTTTCCTCCATGTGAATGCTCTGCCGCATACGGGGCAAATTTTATGAGGAGCATATGTTTTTTTCATTGAATTTTCTTAAATGTTTTTCGCATTGTTTCCAATAAGCAGAAAAAGAATGATGATAGCCTTCTACATTTGGAAACAGCCATACTCTCTGATGCTCTGTTCCTTTATAATGCCTGTTTGTGGGATGTTCTTTATAATGAATAACAGAAGAGCCAGCTATTTTATATAAGGAATCGAACTCGCCTACAAAGAATTGTATGTTTGGAATATTAGCAGCTAAATTCATAGCAAAATTTAAAACCTTCATACTTATCGGAAATCGTTTCAAAAAACTCGGCTCCCATAATAATACTCTGTTAGCTTTTATGTGAGGGTCCCAGGCATGATCAAGGTTATAAAAATTATATACATATGTTGGTAGCTGAATGTTGAGCCTGAGTTCGTTTGAGTGTAAGGATAAGTTGTTGAATTCTATATGGGTATTCTCAGCTAAAATATCAGGTATCTCCATCCTAACGAGTTGCTCGTATTCCACATCCAAAAAAGTATGTTGCTGCCGGGTATAACAGTAGTGATTGATATTGTTTTGATTGGCATAATATTTTTTGTTACTGAAACAGCCGGCCACCCATTGCCAGCTACATACATTACTAGCCCAATCTGCATCTAATAGGTGATAATACATCCACTTTGCCGGAAGCATCCAATGTGCTCTCCCGATATTACAGGCGATACTCGCTACATACATTCGCATATGATTATGCATATAACCTGTTTCGTATAATTGCTGTATAGCTTCATCTACAGCAGTTATACCTGTACAGGCATTAATTAAATTTTTACTGATTAAGTGATGTTCACATTGGGCCTGTGGCTTTTTAATATCATCACATAACTTATCTTCTAAAAAACACCAAGTGCGCTGGAAATATTCTCGCCACGCCAATTCTTTAATAAAAGGTATGAGGGATTCCAACTGATAACCCCTTTGGCATAAGCTGTTTAATACTTGTTTTGTATTGATGAAACCTCTGGAGATATAAGGGGATAACTGTGTAACAGAACCATTTAAGAAATTTCTTGTTCTGCTGTATTCAATGGGGTCTATTTCGTGTATCTTTCGGTTAATTGCATAAAGCTCTGTTGGAAACATACGATCAGCGTTTACTTATTTTATTAAGCGTAATTGTTCTTTGCATTTTACTTTTGAATCTGATGGCATTTTTATTTCTATTTATTTCATACTTTTTTCCATTACCAGATTTTACTCTTTTGCGCCATAATACAAAACTGGTTTTTCGTAAATGTTTTCGCATTAATCTGATAACAGCTGCTTCACTCAATTCAAATTGAAATGCTATTGCCTTAAAAGGCGTTCTGTCTTCCCAGGCCATCTCAATAATTCTATCCAGCATTTCCTGAGTCATATACTTATTTTTTTATGTTCGCGCAAAGTGTCTATGGTTAAATAATCTGTTGTGTAAGACGCTGTACTTAAAACATTAAATAAGAATAGAACGTGATCTCCACATGCCATAGACGACTCTTTATGCAATAATAACCTTGCACTTGTATTTTTTAAAACGGGGTAATCTTTCCAGAATTCCAACAGCAGTTTTTTATTTAAATAAGCCCTCTTATCATAAGTATATCCGCTTTTTCTCCCCAAAACTTGTATTAAACGATATTGTTGCGCACTTAGCAATTGCAAAACTGCTATTTCAGTTTCAACCATGTTTTGCAGGGTTTTAGTGCCCCTGTAGAGTGCAATCATATATTTCTTAGGGTGCATACTCACTGAACTAACATATGTACAAATGTTCATGTTCATTTGATCGCCGTTATAAGTTGCAAGACTGTAAACTGGCAGGTTAATAATATTCCAGGGCTTTTTCATGCGTTTTATCTGAGTTGTCCGATTCCCCCATCAATATGAAATACCTGGCCAGTTACCCAACTGCTCTGCTCACTTAATAAAAAAGCTGCGGCATTAGCAATATCTGCAGGTGTACCAATCCTTTTTAAGGGATGCCTTTGAGCGTGAAGATTGTTTTTATCCTGTGTATTAAGAAGGGTATGTGTTAAAGGAGTATGGGTAAGGGAGGGTGCTATACAATTTACCCTGATGCCCGGAGCCAGCTCTGCAGCTAATGATCTGGTTAATCCTTCCACAGCCCCTTTGCTGGCACTGATAAGGCTATGAAACGTAAAGCCACTTTGTACTGCAACAGTGCTAAACAAAACAATTGATGCCTTTTTGCTCATCCGCAGTTTTGGTAAACAATATTGAATCATTTTAAAAGCTCCAACCAACTGCAACTGGTAATCCGTTAATAAATCCTGTGGTTGAATTTTTGTAAATGGTTTCAATTGAATGGCGCCTACACAGTAAGCCAACCCATCCAAACTATCTGGCAAAAAATCAAGATTCATTTCGTTGGCAAATGCGTCCCAATAATGATAAGATATATTAAAAGTATCTTGCTTGGGTTGTTGATAATATGTAGCATACACCCTGTTATCATCTGAGAGCTGATGCGCCAGTGCATCGCCAATGCCGCTACTGCCTGCAATTAAATAATTCATGTCTCTATAACAAAGCAGCAACCTTTTTGTTTACATTAATGCAATAATTGCCAAAGGAATTGTGTTTCAATATTCCCCCTCCCCAAAATTTTTTAATAAAGCTCCATCTTACCAATTATATTCAACTAAAAAGAATTCACTGCCCTACAAATCATTTAAACAACTACTGTACATTATGGATAAACAATAAATTAAAAACAGTTCTATTTAATTTCTCTTATACTAATTTTAAAACTGATAGTTTAATATTTTTCGAACCAATCAAATTTGTCTATAATAATTCTATTTTTTTCTTTTTGTATATATTTCAGATACGAATCAGCAGCAGGAGAGAACTTTTTACCTTTCAGCCAGATCAGGTTCCAAACTGATTTTATGGGCAAACCTTTAACAGGTATAATCTTAAGGTCGCCGATATTTAATTCATTCTTTATACCAATTAAAGGCATGATTGAATAGCCCAGGCCTGCGATTAGTGCCTGTTTAACGGCTTCGTTAGTGGCTAATTCCATTTTCTTTTTTACTTGTATCCCATTTTTTTCCAGGAATTTTTCCATTATATATCGCGTACCTGAGCCTTGCTCCCTGTAAATGATTGGCAAATCTTTAAATAAAGACTTGTCATATATTTTTTGTCTGCTTTTGATAGAGGAATTACCTACCAAAAACAATTTGTTTTGCATTAGTTCTACTTTATTAATTTGTAAATGAGTAGGCAGTACCGAAACCAGTGAAAAATCTACCTCATTCTTTTCTAATGTTTCAATGACTTTGGCTTTATTGGTAACATCCATCTGCAATTCAATCCCATCATGTATTTTAAGGAAGTCTGTTAGAAAATAGGGGATTACGTATTTGCCGGTGGATACGACTGATATTTTCAGCTTCCCTGTTAATTTGCCTTTATATGCTAAGGTTTTTAAATTTATATTCTCAGCTTCATTGAGTATTTTCTGTGCAGCTTGTGCTATTTCTTTACCGAAATCGGTAATGAATAATTTTCTTCCCACTACTTCTGTTAACGGGATATCGAATTGATCCTGAAAATTTTTTAATTGAATAGACACTGCTGGTTGTGTTAAATGTAAGTCTTCAGCAGCCTTAGTGATACTTTCTGTTTCAGCTATTTTAATAAAAACCTGGAGTTGGTGTAAAGTGTAATTCATAAATTTTGTTTATGATTTTAATAATAAAGATAAATAAAAATATATGATATCATTATTACAGTTTTGCATAGAAATAATAAAATAATATGCAAAGAATTACTGTAGCCCGGGGAGATGGTATTGGCCCCGAAATTATGGAAGCAACTTTAAAAATCTTGAAAGCCGCCGGTGCCGAATTGGAGATTGATGAAATTGAAGTGGGCGAAAAAGTCTATTTATCAGGAAACACATCCGGTATTGCGAAAGATGCCTGGGATATTATTCGGAAAAATAAAATTTTTCTTAAGGCTCCCATCACTACGCCGCAAGGGGGTGGCTATAAAAGTCTTAATGTAACCACCCGAAAATTTTTAGGCCTCTACGCTAATGTGAGGCCTTGCATGAGCCTGCATCCTTTTGTGCAAACAAAGCATCCTAAAATGGATTTAATAATTATTCGGGAGAATGAGGAAGACCTTTATGCAGGAATTGAACATCAGCAAACAGATGAAGTTGTTCAATGCCTGAAATTGATAAGCAGACCCGGCTGTGAAAAAATAATAAGATATGCTTTCGAGTATGCTAGGCAATATGGTAGGAAAAAAGTTACCTGCTTTACGAAAGATAATATTATGAAGCAAACAGACGGGCTCTTTCATAAGGTATTTGATGAAATAGCGCCATTATATCCAGACATCCAGCATGAACATTGGATTATTGATATCGGGGCTGCTAAACTTGCCGATACTCCAGAAGCTTTTGATGTAATTGTTATGCCCAATCTTTACGGTGATATACTATCTGATGTAGCTGCTCAGATTGCTGGCTCGGTAGGATTGGCCGGTTCTGCGAACATAGGGGAGGAATGCGCTATGTTTGAAGCAATACACGGGTCTGCTCCAAGAATCGCAGGTCAGGATAAGGCAAATCCTTCCGGATTGCTACATGGAGCTATATTGATGCTTGCACATATCGGTCAGACAGATATTGCAGAAAATATTGAGAATGCCTGGTTGAAAACAATTGAAGATGGGTTACATACTTATGATATTTATAAAGAAGGTACCAGTAAAGAGAAACTTGGAACTCAGGCTTTCGCCGATGCAGTAATCTCCAATCTTGGCAAGAAACCAATTGCTTTAAAGGAGGTAATCTATAATAAAAACATTACACTGCAACTTCCTGCCTATAAGAGGAAAGAACAGGCCCAAAAAGAGTTGGTAGGGGTAGATGTATTTGTACATTGGAGAGAAACAAACGCCAATGAACTCGCTGTATTGATGAAAAAAATTGAGCTACCTAACATAAAACTTTCGATGATTACCAACAGAGGTATTAAAGTATGGCCAGATGGGTTTAGAGAAACATTCTGTACAGATCATTGGAGATGCCGATTTAAACCAATAGCCGGCGAAAAGATAACTAAAGAGCACATTATTGCTTTATTACAAAACTCAATTTCTGAAAATATCGATACTATTAAAACAGAGAATCTATATGCCTTCAATGGAATTGAAGCATTTTCTCTGGGTCAAGGCCAATAAAAAACGTTATGAATATGTCTATCATTAATGGATCATTTAATCCGAAAGATGCTATTGAAATTCTAACCCGTATTATTCATATAAAGATAGAATTTCATGAAGCAAAGATTCATAATTCCCAAAATGAAGAAGATATTAAAATGAGAGAAAAGAGAATAAAAGAACTCCAGAATTACTTATTCGAAATGAGAAGTTTTATTCAACAGCAATCACAAAAAATTACCATCAACTGCTCTGTTGAATTAACCAGTTAATTTATGAAACAAACCACCGAATTGGTATTAATAGAAGGTACCTTCAACTCTCAGGAAGCGTTGAAACTTGTATCATCTCTTCTCAACTACAAAATAAATTACCATGACCTGGAAATATTCAGCCGGAAAGAATTAGATGTGAATGCTGATATTTCCAGAAGCGAGAGAAGGATTGCTGAGTTGAAAATTTCAGGAGAACTTCTAAAAGAAATTATTGCTGAAGCCAATAAGCATAATCAAAATTTGTCTATCCACAGTATCATTAAAATTGAATTGATTGATAACGAGCCAACCAAACCCAGTCTTTAAAGGGAGAAAACTCCTTATTGTTACCAAACATAAAAAAGAAAAGGTTTTACAGCCATTGTTAGAAAACAATTTAGGTGTTTTATGCAGTACAACAGAGCATTTTGATACGGACGTTTTTGGCACGTTTAGCGGAGAGGTTGAACGAACAGACGATCCTTTAAATACGGTAATTGCAAAGTGTAAATCTGCAATGGACAAAGAAGGCTTTGATCTTGCAATAGCTAGTGAGGGTTCATTTGGCCCTCACCCTTCTTTATTTTTTATTTCTGCAGATGATGAGCTATTGGTGTTGATTGATTCAAAAAACAGCCTTCAAATCGTAGTAAGGGAAATAAGTATGTCTACGAATTTTTCCGGGTCGTACATTACATCAATCGATGCTTTGTATTCTTTTGCTAAAAAAGTGTTGTTCCCTTCTCATGCTTTGATTATAAGACCTACAAAAGATTCTAAGGATAACTGTATAAAAGGAATTACAGCATGGCATGAATTGCTGAATTTTTTTGAAGACTATCAAAGAAAATTCGGGACTGTATTTGTTGAAACAGATATGCGGGCCCTTTATAACCCTACCCGCATGAATGTTATACAAGAAGCGGCAAAAAAACTAATTCAAAAAATAGCCTCAACTTGCCCGGTTTGCACAGCACCGGGATTTGATGTAGTTAAAGCCAATACCGGGCTCCCCTGCAGTGTATGCGGCCAGCCAACCAATAGTATATACAGTTATACTTTTTTATGCGAAAAATGCGGGCACCGGAAAGAAACATTTTTTCCTCACCATATTCAAAAAGCAGACCCTGCAACCTGTAATCATTGCAATCCTTAATTATGGCAGTATTATCTACAGATATCTATGAAGCAATTGAAGTGCTTTTACACGATGATATTATCGGTTTACCAACAGAAACAGTGTACGGATTAGCCGCGAACATATTTAGTGATAAAGCAATTCAAAAAATTTTTTCCATTAAAAAAAGACCTGCGCATAACCCTCTTATAGTGCACCTCTTTTCTATAGACCAGCTTTCTTTGGTAGCTAAAAATATACCTGAAACAGCATATATGATTGCTAAAAAGTTTTGACCGGGCCCACTTACACTTGTACTGGAGAAAAACGAAATGATATCTTCCATTGTTACCGGAGGCCAGAATACAGTTGCAGTTAGGATACCCCAACATGTAAAAGCCTTAGAATTGCTTGACAAATTCGGTATTCCACTTTGTGCACCCAGTGCAAATCCTGCTAATGCAATAAGTGCAACTACGGCACAGCATGTATATGATTATTTTAAAAATGATTTAAGCCTTATATTAGATGGTGGGCCTTGTTTGAATGGTATAGAATCTACCATTATTGGATTACAAGGGAATACTCCCGTACTCTACCGGCATGGTGCTATTAGTATTGAATTAATTGAGAAGGAATTGGGCATCAGGCTTCATCAACCTGGCATACATCAACCTCTGCATACACCTGGAATGTCAGCAAAACATTATGCACCAAATAAACCTTTACTGGTAAGCGATGATGTAAAAACTACGATACAAATAAACAGAGGTAAGCGATTAGGATTGTTGACTTTCAAAAAACATACCATCCTGCCTGAGTATATTCATCATCATATACAGCTTTCTGAAAAAATGTGTTTGGAAGAAGCTGCCAGAAAACTCTATGCATCTCTCTATGCATTAGATAAAATGGATGTGGAACTGATTATTGTGGAAAAATTTCCTGATGAACAACTTGGGAAAACATTAAATGATAGAATTAACAGAGCGGCAGTTATGTAGGTTTACAATTATGCCGGGGCTGTATTCTAAGTACTCTAATAAAAGAGCCACAGTTGGCGTGGCTCTTTTATTAAAAATCTTGTTGTAAAGGAATAGATATGTTTACTGTTAATGAGTAATTATAAACCTGTCTACTTCTTTTCCATCGGCAGTTAATTGATGAACAGTGAGTGTTTTTCCATTAATGCTGGCAGAAGTGAATGTATGAACCTGCGATATGAATTTATGGGTAAAATTTTGCCAGGAATCTTTGTCATTCTGCTGTTCGGGATTATACAGTTCTTGCCCGCCTGCGCCTGTTATAACATATATAACACCTTTTGGTTTTGTATTCTGCTGCCCATCGAAAGATTTGTCCAATGTCCAGGCACCATTTACAATTTTACCACGAAATGTTTTACCATCTTTTCCACCTATTAATTGTACCCCCTTTCCTTTGGGTTTAAAAGTGAGTGGATAAGATCTCTGATAATTATGCACATGCCCTGTAAACACAATATCTACTTTTCCTTTCTCAAAAAAAGGAGCTAATAATCTTGCCTGTTGTTGTTCATAATGATCTATTGAGGAATTAAAACCCGGATGATGAAACATTACAAATTTCCATTCATAATTCTTTGCTGCTTCTAAATCCCTGCTGATCCAATTGGTTAATGTGGTGTCGGTAACATCAACATAATTGTCTGCATCCAGAATCAACCAATGACTGTTACCGTAGTTATAAGAAAAGTTAGTCATTTTCGGATAAGCGTTGCCTGCGGCATCTGTAAATGCTTTCCTGTTATTATCATTTGCTTTTAAAACAGGAACAAGGTTGGTGCCTTCTTTTAAACCAGGGCCATTTAAAGGTTGTTGCCAATAATAATAATAAGCCAGTGCATCAGGATATTTATCAAGATCCCTGGTGTCTGCATCATGGTTTCCGGTAGAAGCAACAAAGAGAGCCTGGCTCATGATAGGAAAACCAAATGTGTCTTTTGGTGTAGCATTATAAATTGGCCAGAATCTTTTTTGATATTCCCTTATCAATCCGTTATCGTATACAATATCACCGGGAATAAGTACCATGTCTGCGTTGACTTTATATACGCCTTCGGCAATTTCTCTTGCTTCTTTGGTTCCGGCACCAACATCTCCAAAAACCACGAAATTAAAAGGTTGGTTAAAGGCTTTGGGTGCATGAGCATTTGCAGCAAAAACAGTGGTATTATTTTTTTTCACTACGTAATGAAAAAGTTCGCCGGGCTTTAATGAAACAAGCGAAACCTGATATATTCTGTGATCGGTAACACCGCTAACAGAAACTTTTTTATAACTAATGTTGCCTGATTTAACAAGTTGCCCTGAAATGTTTTGATACTCTACCTGCCAGTCTGCATCTGCCTCATTTGTTTGCCACAATAATTGTAAACTATTTTCTGTAGGCGAATAACCTAATTGCAAATAAGGATTTACTATAAAAACATTTTTTTCCTGTGCCATTATAAAAGAAGACAAGCATACCAGAATTGTGATGATAATAATGCGCATAGCTAATTGTTTTAATGCAAGGAACGTTTGAAACATTATGAAGCGATTAATTTTTTTTTAATTAATCATGATGTTTAATATTTCACACAATACAATGCAGTGTATTTGTTGTACACAGCCGGTAATAATCAAAACCAATTATTGAGTATGTTTAATCTACTTTTTTTAGGAAACTGATATAAACAGGGAAGTGATCACTATAGCCACCGCGATAGTTATTGCCATCCCATGTTCGCATAGGATACCCTTTGAAATGGCCAAGATTTTCTACCAGGAACTCTTTATTAAAAATATTCCTCTGATAATAGAAAAACCCTTTTTGTGATTTGTCGGTCCATTTTGATGAAATCATTATCTGATCGAACAACCCCCATGAATCCTGATAAGCCAATGTTCCAATTCCCTTTTTATATAAATCTGTCCAGGGATTATAGATATCACCATCTGAAAGGTTTGTTAGTTTATCTTTTGCGCCCAATACTTTGGTAACGCTTGGGCTTACAGGATCATCATTCAAATCGCCCATAATAACAATTTTTGGATGATCGTCTTTTTTATTTAAGCTGTCTACAATTCTTTTACAAACCGAAGCAGCAGCAGCTCTTGCAGGCGCACTTTTTTCTTCTCCTCCCAGCCTGGATGGCCAGTGGTTTACCAGGATATGTATTGTTTCTCCATCCAGGTTGCCTTTTACATACAAGATATCTCTTGTGTAATAGGCTTTTTTAGAATCTGAAGGCAGTTGTACAAACAAAGGATTAGAATATATTACTGTAAAATAAGCAGGGTTATAAATGAAGCCAACATCAATACCCCTTGCATCCCTGCTATCGTAATGCACTATTTTGTAATTTCTTTTTGCCAATAGGGGGTGGTGTACGAGATCATTAATAACATCTACGTTTTCTACTTCTGCTACTCCCATAAAAGCAATACCGGCAGGATTAATGTCTGTACCTATTTGTGAAATAACAGTGGCCAGTTTAGTAACCTTATCAGTATAGATAGCTGTTCCGTACTTTTTTTCGCCTGTAGGAAGAAATTCGTTATCGTTAATTAAAGGGTTATGAACGGTATCGTAAAAATTTTCACAATTATAAAAAGCGGCAACTGCTACCTTGTATTGCGATTTTTGTGCAAAGGTTGCCGTAAATACGGAACAACCTAATAAAATAGATGAAGTGATTAGTTTTCTCATAACAAATTTTGATCACGCAAACATAGATGCCAAATTTTAATGAACAGGGTAACATAACATGCCACACCAATTCTTTACAATTTGTTAATATACCCTTAAAGGTAGTAATAACATAGCAACTATACTTTTGCTCCCAAACTAAACGCCCCAAAGGTCATGAGAAAACTTTATCTCCAGGCACTTTATGTGCTAATGTTATGTTTAACTGTAATGTATGGAAACGGGCAAAAGCAAATCATTGGCAGTTTCCCGTATATGGATGGTGGGTTCGAAAATCAATCGACTGGTAATTTAGGAACAACTTTATCAGCTTCTGCATGGACAAGGCAAAACCAGAGCGGTTTAACTTCTTCAATTGTTGCAACAGGTGGCCGTTCGGGTCCTGCATTTGCTACGGTTACCGGGGTTACAACTGCATCCAGAGGGTTACAAAGTCCCCAAACCGCTACTACTTCTGCAGGGCCGTCTAGCAACACATCGTACATTGTACAGTTTTATGTTAGAAACAGTGCCAATGTAAACAGTTTCCAGGGGGGCGTAAGTGTAAATGGTACAACCAATCCTAATTATAGTTCAGCAGCAATATTAAATGCTAATGCCGGCTGGACTATTAAAACATTTACCATAACAACCCCAAATACTGCAGTTACATCGGCAGGTATTGGAATTATAAGAAGTGCGGATGGAAGTTTTGATATAGATGATTTTACCATTTATCCGGGTAGTGCTGTAGATAATGTGGCTCCTGATCCTGTAACTACACAAACCACTTCCGGCATAACCAGCTCGTCTATTACGGTAAATTGGGCTGCACCTTCAACAGGAACTGATGGAGGAGGTTATGTAGTATTAAGGTATACATCCGATCCCACGGGGGCATCGGCCCCGAATGTTAACGGTATTTATGCTGTTAATAATACTATCGGTACAGGAACAGTAGCTTACATTGGTACAGCAACTTCTTTTACAGATAACAGCCTTTCGCTGGGAACACAATATTATTATGCAATCTATACAGTTGATAAAGCATTCAATTATTCAACACCAGTAATAACTTCTGCAACAACATCAACAGGTGGGGTGTTGGCTTCAGCTACCAGTTTAGCTTTTGCAAATACTAATCTTAATGCAAATTCTGCTGAACAGAATTTTACTGTTTCGGGATCGAATCTTACTGGTAATTTAATTGTTACCGCACCATCTGGCTTTTTAATAACTACTACCAGCGGTTCAAATTACACCAGCACAGTTAGTTTAACCTCTTCTGCCGGAAATGTAGCTTCCACTACAATATACGCTGTATTTGCGCCTACAAATCCAGGTAATAACAGCACTAATCTAACGGTATCAAGTACTGGTTACGCTTCACTTAACATTGCTGTAAGCGGATATGCAAGTGCAACATACCAATCAAGGCAATCCGGTAATTGGGGAGATGCCAGCACCTGGCAGTATTATAATGGTACAAGCTGGGTTAATGCTACTACTGCAACACCTAATAATAACGATATTTCTACAACTATTCAAAACGGGCATACCCTATTGGTTAATTCCAGTGTTTCAGTTGGCCAGGTAACTATTAACGGAAACCTAACAATATCATCGGGTAATACACTAACTGTTATGCATGGAACTGCATCGAGTGACTTGATTGTTGGAAACGGTGGGGTTTTACTTAACCAGGGATCTATGAATTTTGGTACTAATGCCAATTGGGAAATACAAAACGGATCAACTTATATTCATAACATCAGTACCGGAACAACTTCCAGCCTTGTAGCTGCATTAACAATTGATAACGGTAGCACATTTATTTACCGCAATGCACCAGGTTCTCCCTCTGTTAGCGGAAGAACGTTTTATAACCTTTCTTTTGAAAGCACTGCAGGAACTTATACCGTTTCAACAAGCGGATCATTTACCGTGAATGGAAAACTAACTATTGGAACAAACGTTGTGCATACAAATACTTCTACTGTAACATTGAATGGTGATGCAGATATAAAAGGAAGCCTTACTACCACCGGTTTTTCTATTGCTACAGGTAAAACACTCAGTGTTTACCCAAGTGGTGTATTAACCATTCCTGCTTCTGCAACTATTACTGTGGGCAGCGGCTCATTGGTATTATTATCAGATGCTACCGGAACAGGCACTATCGGAAATTCTGCAGGCAGCATTTCTGGTAATGTGCTTGTTCAGCGTTATGTTGGCTCTAATGCCAAGTGGAGAATGATTGGGTTTCCATTTATCAATACAACCACTATTGGGGCAACTGCTTTGAGCACACAGTTTGGTTCTGGATACAGAGCATATACTTATAATGAATCGGCAGATAATGGCCAATATGGAGGCAGCGGATCTGCTAATGCAGGATGGGTATCTTTCACCGGCGCATCTACTACAACATCAGATAAAGGGTTATTGTTATTGGGCGGTACACCATCTTCAACACTTAATGCATCTGGTGCATTAAACATTGGCGCTGTATCTGTTGCTTTAAGTTATAGCAGTGGTAATGTCAATAAAGGCTGGAACCTGATTGCTAATCCTTATCCAAGCAATATAGACTGGAGCTTGGTTTATGGCACTACTAATAGCAGCCCCGGCAATTTAGACAATGCAATTTACAGGTACGATCCTTCTACTACAGGTTATGCTTCTTATGTAAATGGCGTGTCAGCAGGCAGCCAAACAAACATAATTGAAAATGGTGCAAGCTTTTTTGTTCATTCAACAGGAGCTACCAGTTTAAATTTTGTAGAAAGTAATAAAACAAGTACTGCTGTTACTACTTCTTTAATGGGCATACAGAACAGAGGTACTGTTAAAGAAGATGGAATGGGTACCAATACTGCAACAGGCTTATCCGCAGATGCTACGAATATTATTAAACTGTCTTTGGCCAAACAGGGAGATGATTATGGTGATGAAGTAGTTGTAAGATGGGGTGGTGGTTATGCTGCTACCGATGTATTTGACAGTAAATATGATGCCTATGATCTTGGAAGGAAAGTGGGACCTGATTTATCTGTAATTGGTAAAGATGCTACAGTATATTCTATTTTTCATGGTAGTGAATTAAAGAACAACGAAGATGAAAACAGAAGTGTACAGTTGGGAATAAAGAATATGGAAGAAGGCATATACCAATTAACATTAAAATTATTGGCATCATTGGTAAACAATAATAAAGCCTATTTGTACGATCAATATACAGGTACGTATACACAAATTACCAATGCAGCCGATAGTTATACATTTTCTGTAACTGCTGATGCAAAATCAGCTTCGGAAAACAGGTTCGCAATTGTATTGAATGCAAAAAATATCTCTGCAGATGTTAACAATAGCAATATGCCTGTGGTATTGTTAAACAATCCGTCAACAAACAATCAATTCACTCTATACAGTAAAAACGCTTATGATCAATTACAATACCAGGTAATTGACCATTCGGGAAGAGTAGTGGTTGCCGGGCAATTCAATAATATACAGCAAAGTAATGTATATAAAATAAATGCAGCCAATGCAGCAAAGGGGCATTACTTCATTAGAATAATAGCCGATGGTATTTTGTTGCCAACATTAAAAGCATTGAAAAATTAAACTGCAATAAGCCTATAAGGCACCTAATATAAAAACTAAACAATAAAATAAACCCCCAATTAAGATGAAAGCAAAGTTCATGAACCAGGCTATACTTCTGTTGTGTTTCCTGGCCTCTTCGCTACCCTTATTGGCACAACCAACAACCCCGTCTGATGCTCCTGTAGATGGCGGGCTGTCGTTGTTGGTAGCCGGTGGTGTAGGATATGGGATTAAAAAAATGAGAGAACACAAAAAACAACAAAGAGAAAATAACCAGGATTAGGATTACGCTTAGTTAAGCGCAATCGTTGCTCTTCATAAACGTAAGGCTTACATACATGATGGTATATGCCTAATTAAAAGCGTTACGGTGCAGAGTCAATATTATCATTTAAGCGTTGTTGCTGATGGTGATGTTGTTTTTGATAATATGATTTAACCACATTCCTGTTTTAACGGGATTAAATAAGAAATATGCTGAAGAAATTCTTTTCTTTTATGGCCTTTATGGCTGTACTACACCTGGGTGCTCAAACCCCAGTGAACATGTCGGTACAGTCTAACTTTACGTATACAGAAACATTTTCAGATATTAATAACTGGACGTTCGCTTCCTCCGGGGGAACATTTACCAATGGTATTGGTGCAAGTGCATGGAGAGGCAGTTCTACAGTTACCGGTGTTAGCATTCCGGATGGTGTGAAAATAACAACCGCAACAACTTCCTTCACTGCAGCTTCAACCGGAGGTGTGCAAAAAGGCTCTAATGCTTTAATGCTGCTTTCTACAGGAACATCTGATAATTCTTCATCGGCGGCGATGGATTTTTTTCTTGATTTTACCGGGCTGAATGCGGGTACATTAAGTTTTGATTGGGCTTCCGTTAACAATTCCGCTGGAGACCGTAAAGGATCTTTAAGAGTATATGCTTCTACCGATGGTAATAATTTTACTGAAATAACTGCTGCACAGGTATTGAATTTTACAAACAATGTACTTACTTCCGGTAGTATTACTAGTGTTAATCTGCCCAGTTCATTTAACGGCTCTTCTTCTGCAAGAATAAGATTCTATTATTACAATGGTACCGGCGGTACAACCGGCAGCCGCCCTAAAATATCAATTACCAATGTTAAAGTAACAGCAATTTCTACTGTTAGTTGTACAACACCGTCCGATCAGCCTACATCATTAAATTTTAATACCACTACAAGTGCTTCTATTGCTGCAAGTTTTACTGCTGCGGCCTCTGCACCCGATCATTATTTAATCTTAGCCGGTAATAATACGAGCTTAAGTTCTTTGCCTGTTAATGGTGTGGCTTATGCTGTAGGAGATAATATTGGCGATGCAGCAGTAGTGGCCGTTAGTAATACAACTTCTTTTACTGCAACTTCTTTAAGCCCGCTGACAACTTATTATTTCTTTATTTTTTCCGTTAACCAGCAATGTAATGGCGGTCCTTTATATCAAACAACATTGCCTCCTTTAACAGGTAATCAAACCACTATAACAGATGCTGTGCCTTGTGCCGTACCTGCTGCGCAGCCTACGTCTTTAAACTTTAGTAATATAGGTTTTTCCAGCTTGCAGGGAAGGTTTACTGGCACAGCCGCAGATGAATATTTAATTGTAAGAAGCCAAAACTCTTCTTTATCAGCTTTGCCTGTTAATGGAAATATTTATAACCAAAACGATGTTTTGGGCGGAGGTGTGGTAGTAAGCAGGGGAGCGAATACTTCTTTTGTTAACAGCTCGCTTAATGCATCTACAACGTATTACTATTTTATTTTTTCTATCAACTCGCAGAGTTGTACAGGAGGGCCTCTTTATAATACGGTATCTCCATTAACTGCATCTGTTACCACTACTAATGGCGGAGCACCTTGTTCGGCACCGTCTTATCAACCGGGAAATTTTGTTGTATCTAAAGATAATACAAGCATCTCCGGAAGCTTCAGTAATGCAGTTGATGCAGATGGATATATTGTATTATACAGTACTACTTCTTCACTTAGCCAGTTGCCCCAGAATAACACAGATTATACCGTAGGAAATAATTTGGGGAATGCTACGGTAGGTGCTGTTATCAACAATACCAATTTTTATCTTAATGGTTTAAATGCATCCACTACTTATTATGTGTACGTTTTTGCAAAGAATAGTGCCTGTTCCGGTGGAACAAAATACAACCTTAATAACCCTCTAACGGCCAGCATTACCACTAATGCTTCAGCAAACTATAACTATTATTTTGGCAACCTGCATGCACACTCTCATTATTCTGATGGGAATAAAGATAATGCCACCTATACTCCGGCAGATGATTATGCTTATGCTAAAAGCTCGCTTAACCTAGATTTTTTAGGCATTTCGGAACACAATCATTCCGGTGCCGGAATGAGTTTAAGCAGTTATGCTTTAGGCGTTGCACAGGCTAATGCTGCCACAACATCTAACTTCCTTGCATTATATGGCCAGGAGTGGGGTGTTATCAGCAATGGAGGGCATGTATTGGTATACGGAATAGATTCTTTAATTGGATGGGAGCCTAATAACTATAAAGTGTTTGTTGCGAAGAGTGATTATACAGGTACCCTTGCTACTACGGGAACAGTAGGTTTGTTTGCTTATCTGCGCCAACAGGGTAATGCATTTGCATCGTATGCGCATCCTAACAGTACCGATTATAATAATATAGCCAGCCAAAGTTATAATGCCATGGTAGATAGTGTTGTTATTGGTTGTGCGGTAGAGAGCGGCCTGGCTTTTTCCACAAATACAACTTATTCAGATCCTCCTTCTTCAATGGGGTTCTTATCTTATTATACCAAGATGCTGGCAAAAGGGTATCACCTGGGCCCATTTATGGATCATGATACACATTATACCAATTTTGGTAGAGCTAACCAAAACAGGTTGGTTGTACTGGCCTCTTCTCTTACCAAAGCAGATCTTTTTGCTGCACTAAAAGCAAGAAGGTTTTATGCCACAGAAGATATGGATACAAGAATATCTTTTACATTGAATAACCAGGTAATGGGTAGCATTTTTTCAGGCTCTTCTTTGCCCAGTATCAATATTTCTGCAAACGACCCTACAAGCCCTGGTGCAGTGCCTTTAATAAAATTAATGAAAGGGGTTCCCGGTTCTGGTATTGCAGCTACACAGGTGGCTTCTTTTTCGGGCAACAACTTTTCTTATATAGATAATAATTTGGTAAACGGCTCTTCCGCATACTATTATGCAGATATTACTATTAACGGTAAAAGAACCATCAGTGCACCTGTATGGTATAGCTTAAACAGTTGTGCAGTTGATGCAAACAACCCAATGGTTACATGGGTAGGAGGAACGGGCACCGGAACAGGTAATGCTAACAACTGGTGTAGTGGTACAGTTCCGCCTTCGGGTAGTAATATGATTATAAATGCATCTGCTGCAACAATGCCTGTGTTGCAAGCAGGCGAATCGCTGGTAGTGAATAATTTAACAGTGCCTGCGGGAGCTTCTTTTAAATTAAATGGAGGCACATTAACTGTAACAGGTGCTATTGCCAATAATGGAACTTTAGATCTTTCAAAAGGCACACTAATTCTTCAGGGAAGCTCGGCTCAAACCCTGCCTGCTGTTACCAATACTTTGCAAAATCTTGTAATTAATAATGGGGCAGGTGTTACTCTTGTAAACCCTCTAACTGTTACGGGAACCATCAGTCCTGTAAATGGTGTTTTAAATACGAATGGCAATTTATTACTTGCCTCAACTGCAAACGGTAGCGCAGCAATAGGGCAGGGCAGTGGTAATTATTTAAATGGTAATGCCACGGTACAAAGGTTTATAGGTAATAGCAATACCTGGAGAATGATTGGTTTCCCGTTCACGAATGTTACTGCAATCAGTGCATCTGATCTGAGCAGCCAGTTTGGCGCAGGATATAATGCATATGTATATGATGAATCGAGAGACGATCAGGTAAATTATGGCAATAGCGGATCTGCTAATGCCGGATGGGTGCAGTTCACAGGTGGTAGTGCTACTACTTCCGGCAACGCTATATTGCTTAAAGGAGGAGCGCCTGCCAGCACCATCAGTTTTACGGGGCCATTAAATGCAGGCATGCAATCTATCGGGTTATCAAAAAATAAAAGCGGCTGGAATTTTATTTCCAACCCCTTTGCCAGCAACATAGACTGGTCTACCGTTTATGCAGCCAATAATACAACTGTTGCTGCTACTGTTTACCGGTATGATCCTAATACAACAGCTTATGCATCGTACAATGCGCTTACCACTTCTCAGTCGGGCAATCAAAACAAAGTGATAGAGAATGGTGCAGGCTTTTTTGTACAGGCATTAAATGCAGGTACACTATCAATACGAGAGAGTGATAAAACGAATAGTGCTGCCAGCATTTCTATGATGGGTGTGCAGGGTAATGGCAATATAAAAGAAGACGGTGCAGGCAACAGCAGTGCACCTGAAATGAAAAGCATCATTAAACTGTCTTTGTCTAAACAGGGAGATGCTTATGCAGATGAGGTAATAGTTAGATGGGGTGGTGGATTTATGGCCACAGATTCGTTCGATACGAAATACGATGCTTACGATCTTGGTAGGAACACAGGCCCAGACTTATCGGTAATAGGTAAAGATGCAATTGCATATTCTATTTATCACGGTAGCGAATTAAAAAACAACAATGATGAAAAAAGAGTATTGCAATTAGGCATGAAGAATATAGCGGAAGGAGTATACCAGGTTAATATGCAGTTATTATCGGCATTAAATTATGGCAACATGGCTTACTTACACGATAAGTATACCAATCAGTATATTTTAATAGATGGCAACCATAATTATATATTCCTTGTAACGGCAGAGCCGTCTTCTCAGGATCAAAAACGTTTTTCTATTGTACTTAATTACCAGGCCGAGAATAATGTGGTGATCAATAATAATTATCCTGTATCGTTATTAAACAATCCTGTTTCAGCAAATACAATCATGTTGTATTGTAAAAAGGCATACAGTCAATTACAGTGGCAACTGATAGACAATTCAGGCAGGTTATTGCAAAACGGGCAATTCAATAATGTGTTGCAGGGCAGTACGCAAATAATTGGAGGTGTTACAGGAGCTTCCGGAAATTATTTTATTAAGTTAAATGGAGATGGAGAATTATTACCGGTTTTAAGAGTAATTAAAATGTAAATAATCAATGAAGCATTTATGTTACACTCAGGTTAGCTTTTAAAGACGTGTATCGGAATCAGTTATTTTGAAAATTAAAAATATTTTTTTATCTATATTTATATACTGAAACTCAGCTTATGAAGAAAATCCTTCTTACGTTTCTGTTCGTTGCATGTTATTGTTCCATGCTTCATGCCCAGAAACCGGTTCCTAAAAAAAATATCCCCAGAAAAGACTCTTCCGGCTTAAAAGTGGATAGTCTTGTTTTAGATGATATTAAGCAGAATGTTGCCGAAAATATAACGGTGATTACGATGGATGATGCAGATTTAAACAATGAAGGTTCACAAAACGTTTCATCTGTTTTAACTGCAGGCAGAGATCCTTTTTTTAGTGCGGCAGCCTATAACTTCTCACCTGTTAGGTTTAAGGTAAGAGGTTACGATGGTGAATATTTTACTACCAACATTAACGGCATTCCTTTCGAAAACCTCGATAACGGTTTTTCAACCTATGGCTTGTGGGGCGGGTTGAACGATGTTATGAGGAACAGAACCTTGTCTATAGGGTTGCAACAAAACCTTTTTGCTTTTGGGGGAATTGGTACTGCTGTTAACATTGATGCAAGGGCAGGCAAACAGAGAAAGCAAACGGAATTTGGTTATGCCTATTCTAACAGAAATTACACACACAGGTTTTCTATTACCCACAGTACGGGTTTTAATAAAAAAGGATGGGCTTTTTCTTTTAGTGGCAGCAGAAGATGGGCGGATGAAGGGTATGTTCCAGGAACTTATTATAATGGCTGGAGTTATTTTATGGCAGTTGATAAAAAACTGAATAAAAGAAACACATTATCACTAACCTTTTTTGGAAGCCCAACAGAATATGGCCGCCAGGGTGCTGCCACACAGGAGGCATACGACCTTGCAGGTACACACTATTATAATTCTTATTGGGGATATCAGAATGGCAAGAAAAGGAATGCCAATATTGCCAAGACCAATCAGCCGCAACTTATTCTTACACATGAGTTAAAACTGAATAACAAAACAACCCTTACTACCGGAGCCGGTTATTCGTTTGGCGATAAAAGCTCTGGCGGGTTTGATTGGTATAATGTGTTAGACCCAAGGCCTGATTACTATAAAAAAATGCCCAGCTATTATCAAAACAATCCTGTCATTTATGCTTTAATGGTTAACCAGTGGAAAACAAATGAAAATGTAAGGCAGATTGATTGGGCAGGTTTATACAATGCCAATTACAGCGATATAGAAACATTCAATGGTGTTACCGGAAAAAGATCAAGATACTTGTTATCTGATGCTGTGAACAATATTCAGAAATTCACTTTTAATTCAACCCTCAATGCAGCATTGGGTAAAAGATCTGAATTAACAGCAGGGTTTGCATACCAGGCACAAAAGAATAATTTTTTCAGAAGGGTTACCGACCTGTTGGGAGGAGATTATTTTCCTGATTTAAACCAGTTCGCAGAAAGAAGTTTTCCTAATAATCCAAATGCAGCCCAGTCAGACCTTAACAATCCAAACAGGGTTGTATATGTGGGAGACCGTTATAAGTATGATTATGACATCACCATTAATAAAGCACAGGCCTGGGCTCAGTATATTTTAAAATTTAAAAGGGTAGATATTTTTGGCGCTGCCGAATTATCTAATACGCAATTCTGGAGAACAGGACATATGCGAAATGGTTTATTCCCTAATTCTTCTTTTGGAAAAGGTGCTGTAAATAATTTTAACAACTATGCCCTTAAAGCAGGTATTACATATAAAATTAATGGTAGAAATTACTTGTATGCAAATGGTGCTGTATTAACAAGAGCCCCTTATTACGAAAATGTATATGCTTCGCCCAGAACGAGAGATGATGAACAACCAAATGTTGTAAGCGAGAATATTACTACTACCGAGGCCGGCTATATTTTAAATGCACCGAAGATCCGTTTACGTATTACGGGTTATTATACCGAGTTTAAAAACTCAATGACGGTTACCTCTTTCTACCACGATACCTATCAAAACCTGGTGAACTATGCAATTAGGAATATTAACAAACAGCATTTTGGAATGGAGTTTGGTTTTAATGCAAAAATATTACCCAACCTTACATTAGATGGTGCGGCTTCAGTAGGAAGGTATTATTACAACAGCAGGCAAAATGCAACTATCAGTTTAGATAACGATGCTACCATATTAAGCTCAGATACGGTTTATGCCAATGGGTACAGAATAGGCAATACGCCACAGGAAGTATACAGTTTAGGGTTTACCTATCGTTCGCCTAAATACTGGTTTATTAGCATTACCGGTAATTATTTTGATCAGATGTGGATGGAGTTTAACCCGATTAGAAGAACAAATAAAGCTGTGGAGAACACAGCTATCGGCAGCCCGGAAAGAGAAGCAATCCTTGCACAACAACAATTTCCTTCTCAATATACTGTAGACATTTTTGCAGGCTATTCATGGAAATTGCCAAGAGCCTGGTCTATTAAGAAAAAACCAACTTTCCTGGTATTCAATGCAGGCATCAGCAATATTGCCAATAATCAAAACATTATCGCAGCAGGGTTTGAACAATTGCGTTTTGATTACAACACCGGAGATGTAAATATGTTCCCTCCCAAATATTCCTATTCCTATGGTTTGAATTATTTCCTGAACATGACCTTAAGATTTTAAAACAACTTATTATGAGAAAAATTTCTAAAAGTTCATTTATTGTATTAATGGTGGCAGCCATTGTTGCCACTGTATTATCGTGCAACAAAAAATTTGATAATCCGCCGGCATATGTTGCACCGAATATTACTGCCAACACTACCATCAGGGCGTTAAAAGCTATGCATAGGGCTGGCGGGTACGAGCAAATCACTACAGATATTGTTATTTCTGGCATTGTAGTGGCAGACGATAAGAGCGGCAATCTTTATAAGCAAGTTTGTTTGCAAGATTCAACAGGTGGTATTACGTTAAGCCTTAATTCAAGCGGTTTATACGGGCAATATCCTGTGGGCAGGCAACTGTTTGTAAAATGTAACGGTTTATGGCTGAGTGATTACGGTAAATTGATTCAATTAGGTGCTATAGATAAAAGTGTGCCTAATAACCCGGCTGCTACAGGTATTCCGAGTGCATTGTTCGATAATTATATTATTAAAGGTTCTTTAGGCAATACGGTTACCCCAAGAACAGTTACTATTAGCCAACTGAATATTGCTGCGGCTGCAGCCAATGCCAACCCTTCTTCTGATACTTTACAGAGTACTTTAATTAAGATTGCCAATGCACAATTTCAAACAGTTGGATTAACTTATTCCGATACATCTGCAAACAAAAGTGCTGTTTCAAGAACTATTATGGATTGCGGTAGTAATACTACTGTTTTGTATACTAGCGGCTATGCTAATTTTGCAGGCGCTACCATACCTTCAGGTAACGGACCTGTTGTTGCAGTATATGTTCCCTACAGAACAACCAGTGAATTATTATTAAGAGATACCACTGATATTCAATTTACCGGTGCAAGATGCACTGGCGTTGCAACTTCATTTCTTTCAGAAACATTTCCCAGTATTGTAAACAAAGCAAATATTGTAAGTGGCCAAACAAGTAATGTTTGGCAAAATGTTACAGAAGCAGGTACCACTTCTTTTGTAGGCTATGTTTCAGGTTCTACAAAAATGGCAAGCATTAGTTCATTTGCTTCTGCCCCTGCCGGTGCTACACAAACCAGTTGGTTTATAAGCCCGGCTATAAACCTGGCTTCTAATCTTACTACTGTTACTTTAAGTTTTACCTGTATAGACGGATACGATAACGGCGCTACCTTAAAGGTATTGGTATCAACGAATTACAATGGTACCAGCACTACCCCTTCAACTGCCACATGGACTACTGTTCCCGCTGCTATTCCAACCGGGCAAACAACAGGATATTCTCCGGCTGTTCAGGTTACTGCCGACCTGTCTTCATTCAAAGGTCAGAAAATTTACCTGGCATTCAGGTACGATGGCCTTGCCGGAGGCTCCGTAAGCAGCAATAACAAAACAACCACTTACGAGTTTGGCCCGATTTCTATTTCAGGTTTTTAAAAAGATATACAATCATAATTCGTTAAAGCCTTTTACCTTTCCGGTAAAGGGCTTTTTTTTTTTATAATAATCCCCTGTTTTTGGTTAAGACTTCCGTGATTATTTAGGGTAGAGGGCTTATTAGCATTCTATTTGAAGTTGAAAATGGTAATAAGTTAAGTTTATTTTAATTGTTTTTTAATCTTTTTAGCCCTTATTCAATAAATACGACTATTTATTGTCAATATTATTCATTTATTTTGTAGTAATATATATGACAATTGTTTTAAAATTAAAACATCTATCTAATATCAATACTATGAAAAAAAATTTACTCAGGGGTATATTCTGCCTTGTTTCTCTGACGATTGTTTTCCTAGTTAATGCACAAAGCCCAACTGCACCAGCACAGTCCTTTAACATATTCCTTAAGAACGGGGCTAAGCTGGTTACAAATGAAACAGAAGGGCCAATTGCTTTAGGAGGCGATTTGGAAGTGGCTGGTAATTACCAGGTAAACATCCATAATAATGGAACCTTTACAGCAGGCAATATTCCTATCGGATTACTTGTTGGCGGTAAACTAACGCTTACTTCAGGAAGCTTACAGGTAAATAATGGCCGTTATGTTAAAATAGGTAACTGTGCCGCTTCTAATGTTAAGGTTTGGTACAGGGATAACAATAATGCCGCTTCTAACATTTATGTTACCACTGCAAGTGGCTCTTATGCATCTACCCCCAATATTAATATAAACTCCAACTGCCTAAGTTGGGGGTCTCCGGAAGTAAGTGCCAGCAATAAACCAATCTGTGATGCCAATACAGCTTCTTTGATTGATTTCAATGCTGCATTCACCAGCTTTCAGGCAAACTCTTTAAGTTTATCCAGTTGTAGTACAACTGGGGTTGATCTAACTAATCCTAATGGTAATGTTCACGGCACTACCATTACTTCTGTTTTAACAGGGGGGCAGCTTAAAATTAACCTGGGGTCAGGCACCAATGTATTGAATTGTACCGGTGCGGAATTGAATAGTGTTACGAATGGAATTACTTTTAATACCCAACCAGATGCTTCACATGTTTTAGTGATTAATGTGAATGCTTCAGGAAGTTTTACATGGAATGTTTGGAACCAGGCAGGCATAGGCTCCAGCAACGCATCTTATATTATTTACAATTTTTATAATTGTACTTCCTTAAATATTGCAGGCAACAGTACTATTGAAGGAACAGTTTTTGCGCCTCTTGCAGACATTACCAAAACAGTGAATCAATCTAATATTGAAGGACAAGTAATCGGATTATCTTTTTATCAATCAGGAGGAGAAGTGCACTATTATCCATTTACACCTTCTGTAACAGGATGCAGCCCATCTTGTACCACACCGGCAACTCCTACAGTTTCTATAACACAGCCAACCTGTGCAACTGCTACAGGAACTATAACGGTTACGGCGCCAACCGGTGCTGGCTATACATATAGTATAGATGGAACAACCTATCAGAGTAGTACTGTTTTTTCTGGTATAAACGCAGGCTCTTACAATGTAACTGCTAAAAGCGGAACCTGTGTTTCCATTGCAACCACAGCTGTTGTAAATGCGCAGCCAACTGCGCCTTCAACACCAGTTGTATCAATTACACAACCAACATGCAGTGTTGCAACCGGAACAATTACCGTAACATCTCCAACTGGCGCTGGTTATACGTATAGCATAGATGGAACAACTTATCAATCAGGTGTAACATTTTCAAATGTTGCATCAGGAACATATACAGTGTATGTGAAGAATGCAGGAGGCTGTATTACATCGTTAGCAAATACCATTATAAATGCGGCGCCATCTGCACCAGCGGCGCCTGCAGTTTCTATAACACAACCAACATGCAGTGTTGCAACCGGAACAATTACCGTAACATCTCCAACCGGTGCTGGTTATACATATAGTATAGATGGAACAACCTACCAATCAAGTGTAACATTTACAAATGTTGCAACAGGAAATTATACAGTGTATGTAAAGAATGCCGGAGGCTGTAGTAATACTGCTTCTGCAACAATAAATGCACAACCGGTTACGCCTACTGTTGCATCTATTACCGGCTCTAATACGGTTTGTATTGGTGGCACAACTGCATTAACAGATGTAACAGCAGGTGGTGTATGGAGTACAAGCGATGCCACGATTGCCACTATTGATAATACAGGTATAGTAGCAGGTGTTGCAGCGGGGTCTGTTACCATTACGTATACAGTATCTAATGCATGTGGTACTGCATTTAAAACATTGCTGATGTCTGTAACTGATTGCAGTGTTAATGGAGGCGGTAGTGGTGGATTGGAGAGTAAGAGTTTAGGCGATGCGGTGGCAAAGCGTATGTATAACAAAGCGGTGAACAATCAGTTGGGAGCTGTTGATTATGGTAAATTGCCAAGCCCGCAAGTACAAACAGGAAATATCA
>JAFKLS010000023.1 GCA_017304675.1 Sphingobacteriia bacterium | reverse complement strand
TTGAGGGAAATTTTTTCAAATCAAGGAAAGGTGATGTTTGGAAATAGTATTTTTCCTCTTTTTCTTGCGAGTAAAGGTTAATACAGAAAATATTGAAAAAAATAATTAATAAGATTGATAAACGATTTACCATACTATTGCTGCCAACGTTCTCGCATTTGTGTTTGTGGCGGAATTTAAAATATATCTGCTAGAACAAATACCGATTAAAAATACAAATGTTGATGATAAAATTTATTGCCTAATTTATAACGTCAAGCTGGAACTAAAGCTCAATGATGCAATTAGTTGAGCAATTGCGTTGTCGTCCGCCGACATAACACAAATGCTTTGTTGGCAGTAGTTATAGTCATTTTTGTCGTTCTACAATTTTAAACATTTGTGGGTTGTTAATTGAGTATCGCAATAAATATTTTTGTCCTACAGAATACTTTTCATTATAGTCATAAACTGCTTGTGTAACTTTTACTTTCTTTGTCTGATACTCAATGATTGCCCACAGTTTCGGTCCACCTCTTGTATTTCTGCTGTCAATTTTAATAATTGTCCCAATTGCATTTTCTGTTGGTTCAGTTTGTAGAATTTGATTTACTCTATTTGTACCAAACTTACTCGTAAATTCCATTGTCCCTACGATACCAATTCCAAAAGATGCATAAATCAACAACTTAATTGTCTTGTCTTTGAACCAAAGGAATTTGTGATTTACAAATCGTATTTTTTTGTCGGTTAATAATATTGTTCCAAATAGCGACCCTAAAAATATTATCCATCCTAAATATACAAGTCCAAGAGATAAATATTTTATATACGAATTGTCTTTGTAGCCTTGAAAATAAAAAAGTAGTCCACCAAAAAGCAAACAAAAAAGTCCTAAAAATATTCCTTTGGTTTTAAGTGTCATTGAGGCCTAAAAATAATTACTGCCAACGTTCGAGTATTTGCGAAGGCAGGGAATTCATTGATTGTCCAGCCCGATACAAATGCCCATTTGAAAATATGTTGTTGAAGTTATGAACTAAAGTTAAAAATTGAACGTCGAGCCAGAACCGCTGCTGATTCTTGCACTTAGTCTATGTTTCGTTGTCCAACCCTGCTTTTGCAAATACTTTTGTTGTGCACAGTTTTTAGTATGGTCTAATTCTAAATTTCCTAGTAAAACCAAAATGTACAAGCATTTTATGGTCTGGATTAAATGGTAAATTGTGGTCTTTATACTTGAAAAACCACCTATTTGAGTCACTTAAATTCCCGATTAAGCCAAAGTTGAATAGAACTTCAAGTATGTCAACATGAGATTTGTTATTAGAAGTTAAATGCGTTTTAATGGCAGAATCCTTGTCCATTTCAAATTTAATCTCATCTAAGGTAAATACTCCTTTTCCAAGTTTTATAATACTCTGTGTAGCTTCCTGCCATATAGATAGGTGACTTTGAATCTCATCTCTGAACTCCTTGTAAAACCATTCAGAATATTGAATCTCGGCTGTTTTTACTGCTTGGAAACCTAATTTTCCTCTATAATTAAACTTACCACAAATTTTCATGAATTTAACTATGTCACGAGGTCTTTCAAATGTTCTATTATACATGAAATCCCATATTGATTTTACAGGATAAGGAAGTGTTTCATCACGATTGAATGATACACATTCCCATGCATTATCTGGATCTTGAACTTTTAGTGATGCATTAATTCTTGCATTTATTAAATCTAGTAAAGAGTATTTTGATTTAGACTCTGTCGTCCATCTTAAATTAATAATGAAGTCATCTAATTTATTTAAATCATTGTCTTCAAGGTTTTCAAAAATGTCGGAACGTAACGCTAATACTGGTCTAATTTTAAGTTGATGCTTTAGCTCAAGATAAATATTTTCAATTGCTCTAAATAATGCCAATAGTAATAGATTTAAACCTTTATCACCGATGCTATAACCTTCATCGAGTTCATCGAAAAATAAATAGTACGTACACTTGCTATTTATTCTTTTTATTAGTTCGAATAATATTTCATTAGCTTTTTGAAAGTGAACCTGTGTTAATATTTCTTTTGAATTACCAGTTTTGTCCTCAAGTCCTAACCATTTTGTAAAAATCGAAACTTTATTTTCAGATGACTCTAATGATTTAATTGTTTCGTGAAAACCAAGATTAGATGGAAAGTTGGATTTTATAAATTGAGATAGGTCAATAATATCGTCTGATGATTCAGCCATTTGGTCTTGAATTATTAATTTACTCAACTCTATTAAAACTAAAAAAGTCCAGATTGGAACAAATTGAGATTTGTCTCCTTGAGATTTGTCCTTCATGCCTCTCAACGATTGAATAGGAAAGCTTTTTAGAGACATGTATTTATAGAAAAAATTGTATTTCCCATGTATGTCACTTTTTAACCTTTCAATAATTGCTGTTTTTCCAGTACCTTTTCTTCCAATGATATATCTATATTCTCCAGTTTTTATTTTGTTATATTCTGGAATCTCAATAAAGTAACTATTTAATTTGTCGTCTCCCTTTGCTTCATCTGGTCCCCAATAAATGTCCCAAAAATTTGACTGAAATCTTTGCTTATTTTCTTTTGAATAGCGTTTATACATGATGAAGATGTTTTTTAAAATTGTGCACAACACCTAAATATACGCAAGTGGTGTTAATAAGGTTAAAAATAATATGCTGATTTTCATATGCTATTAATTGCGTTTTTTGTATTGAAGCTTTCGTGAATACGTTTTGCTTATTATGGCTTCGCCACTCTCAGTTACATATCCATGTGAGCTTTTAACCTTGAAACAATAATACTATCAGCCGCCAATTCTAATCAGGTAAGCCCCGCTTCCATAAGACGCTAAGCAGGGCTGATTAACCTATATTGAATCGGGCTTTTTAATGGCAAAACAAGTATATTTTGTAGGGATAATATTACTGCAAATTGAATGATGGTAAAAAAATATTTTTACCTTTTTACATATTATTATAGAAATATGTAAAACCATTTTAAATAAAACAAAAAAGGGGGGAGTTACTCTTTGGTTGGCAATGGTACAATCTCGTAATTGTCTAATTGGTCTAAATGTAAAATAGTGCTTTTGCCGTTAGCGCTGGGATGATACATAGGTAAAAAACGTGCACCGTAAACAATATCATCGTAGCTGTATGAGTAACGGGAGATCACCGTATTGGAAAAGCTTTCATCAAACCCCTGAACAAAGATGAGTATTTCAGACTGCGCATTGGCAATATCTTCCTGCAATAACCCGAATAAAGGGCTTTCGTCATTTACCATGTGCACCAGTGTCCAGTTTTGAATAAGTGTATTAGCTCTGGAAATTTCCAATGGTAAATTAAAAAACCTTGTTTTTAATACACCATCTTCTTCAACCCGCATAGCAATGGTAACCTTCACTTCAACATTTACTAAATAATTTTTTGTATAGGGTACCATTCTGTACATTAATGCGGTGCCCCCTTTAAAGGGAACAAATAAAATATTTTTACTATAGCGTATAAATGATTTAGGCCTTGAGAATCTCCCATACAGTAAACCTGTTACAACGGCAAAGCACATTAAGCCACTCAATGCTTCTAAAGCAGCAATAAAACTTGCCGCAAATCCTACAGGGTTAACCCTGCCATAACCTACTGTTGTAAATGTTTGCGCACTAAAGAAAAAAGCTTCCCCAAACTTTTCTGCCGGTGTATTGGCTACCATGCCGTTTAAATGATCTATGCCTATTAAAAGGTATATGCCGGCGAAGAGAAGGTTTACAGACAGGAAGAATACAATAATGCTTAACAAAAATTTCCACCTTTCCATAGAGAGTAAAGAATGGTAAATGTTAAGTCTTGCCCAAAATGGCATTCCGGTAACGGTCATATTAGGTACGCCATTGTTGTTGAAGAAACGGCCCCCTGTTAAAGTGCTGTTGGCTCCAAGCCCCGATTCCGTTTCATCGTGTGCTTTCCTGTTTAATTTTTTCAGAAGACTCATGCGTAATTTTAAATTTATTCAATTTACACAGAATAACAATTATTTTATTCCTGCTTATATTACGGTACATATAAAAAAGTATGCTGAATATCGCTTTCCCATGATCTTTTCTTAACAGTTTCCGGCGCAGGTAAAAAAATGCCGGATTTTGAATCGTAACCTGTTAGTTAAAAACACGAAATATAATCCTTTGTTCCCGGCGCTCCCTTTATCTTTGCAGCCTTATGAAGCAAATCAGAAATTTTTGCATTATCGCCCATATTGATCATGGAAAGAGTACACTGGCCGACAGGTTACTGGAACATACAAAAACCATCAGTGAAAGGCAGATGATGGATCAGGTGCTGGACGATATGGATCTGGAACGTGAAAAAGGGATTACCATTAAAAGCCATGCCATTCAGGTAAATTATACATACAAGGGAGAGAAATATGTGTTGAACCTGATTGATACTCCGGGCCACGTGGATTTCAGTTATGAAGTGAGCAGGGCATTGGCAGCTTGTGAGGGTGCTTTATTGTTAGTGGATGCTTCACAAGGTATTCAGGCGCAAACCATTAGCAATTTGTATCTGGCTATTGACAATAACCTGGAAATTATTCCGGTGATCAATAAGATTGACATGGAAGGTGCCATGATTCCCGAAGTGAAAGATCAGATTATTGAACTGATTGGTTGTAAAGAAGAAGATATTTTATTGGCGAGTGGAAAAAGCGGCATCGGCATTGAAGAAATTTTAGAAGCAATTGTTGAAAGAATTCCGGCTCCGAAAGGTGATCCGGAAGCACCATTGCAGGCTTTGATCTTTGATAGTGTTTTTAATAGTTTTCGTGGTATCATCGTGTATTACAGAATTTTAAATGGAACGCTGAAAAAGAATTCAAAGATTAAATTCATTGCTACCGGTGCAGAATACGAGGCCCAGGAAATTGGTATTCTAAAGCTGGGGATGGAAGCGAAAAATGAAGTGGGTTGCGGTGATGTGGGATATGTAATTACCGGAATTAAAAATGCGAAAGAAATTAAGGTTGGCGATACATTAACTGTTTCAGGAAGCAATGCAGAAGGCATCAAAGGTTTTGAAGAAGTGAAGCCGATGGTATTCGCCGGTATCTTCCCGGTAGAAACAGATGCTTTTGAAGAGCTGAGAGATTGTATGGAAAAACTGCAGTTGAACGATGCCTCCTTAACCTTTGAATTAGAAACTTCCCAGGCATTGGGTTTTGGTTTCCGTTGCGGATTTTTGGGATTACTGCACATGGAAATTATTCAGGAACGTTTGGAGAGAGAATTCAATCAAACTGTTATCACCACCGTTCCTAACGTAAGCTTTATCGCTTATACAACGAGAAATGAAAAAATATCTGTAAACAACCCGGCCGAAATGCCCGATGCTACCAAGCTCGACAGGATTGAAGAACCTTTTATCAAAGCGCAGATCATTACACAGGCAGATTATATTGGCAATATCATGACCTTATGTTTAGGTAAACGTGGTATTCTTATCAACCAATCATATCTCACACAAACCCGTGTTGAATTAGTTTTTGAAATGCCGTTGACTGAAATCGTATTCGACTTTTATGATAAACTGAAAAGCCAGACTCGTGGTTATGCTTCATTCGATTACCATCCGATCGGTTACAGGGAAGCGGATATTGTTCGGATGGATATTTTACTGAACGGTGATAAAGTAGATGCTTTGGGCAGTTTGATACACAGAAGCAGGGCCCAGGATTTTGGAAGAAAATTGTGTGAAAAGCTGAAAGAACTTTTAACAAGGCAACAATTCCAGATTGCTATACAGGCTGCCATAGGTGCTAAAGTAATTGCCCGTGAAAACATTAGCGCCATGCGTAAAGATGTTACTGCAAAATGTTATGGGGGCGATATTTCAAGGAAAAGGAAATTATTGGAAAAACAGAAGGAGGGTAAGAAGCGTATGCGCCAGATAGGAAGCGTGGAAGTGCCTCAGGAAGCTTTTTTAGCAGTGCTGAAATTGGATTAATTACAATGAATCAATAGCTATGACACCATCTGCATTAGTAAAGCAATGGGTTGAAACTTTTAATGAAGCCAATGCAATTGCATTGGCTTCATTGTACCATGAAGATGCTATTAACCACCAGGTTACACAAGAACCGGTTATCGGCAAAACTGCAATAGAACAGATGTTTACTAAAGAGTTTGCAGCTGCGAAAATGGCTTGTATAGTTGAAAATATTTTTGAAGATGGCGATTGGGCCATTTTAGAATGGAAAGATCCGTTAGGTTTAAGAGGCTGTGGCTTTTTTCATATTATAGATGGTAAAATAAAGTTTCAGAGAGGTTATTGGGACAAGCTCTCTTTTTTACGATTACATCAGTTACCCATGCCCATTAACTAATTGTTATTCCCGTTTTTTACCGGCTGCTTCTGCTGGTTCTTTTTAGAAGCTTCTTCCAATTTTTTTTCAGACCGGTTGCCTTTATCATCTAAAATAAGCGATGGAAAAGAATTGGGCTTTTCATCAGCCACTGTGGTTGCAAAAGGAGTTTTCGTCCATACCCAAATGCCATTGATCCATTTAAAGCCCTCGTAATCTCCATATTGCACCAATGTATGTTTGGCAGTCTCGTCCGTACTTTCTGAGATCAGGTGATCAAAAATAATTTCATCATATTTAGGATCGTAATTCATCCTTACGCCGGCATCTTTTTTAAATTCAAGGCAAAATCTGAAGGCGGGCTGAGGCGGTTTGGTAGGATCATTGGAAGGATAGTTAAAAAACCTCCCGCCAAATTGTGGGTCTCCTTTATCAGTAAAGGTTAGTACTTCAATCCATTTTTTATTACTCCGGGCATTGTTCTCATCAAGGCCTAATAAGGTGTAATATTTTTTATTGTTAAATGTTTTGAGGATTATTTTGTAATACATGGCACCAATCCAATGGCCTGCATCTCTTACAGAGTCAACAGGGTTTTTGGTGAATTCAGAATAATCAAACAAAGGGAAAAGCTTTAAAGATCCATCAGGCGTATTCATTTGAATAGCTCCCTTTTGGCGGTAATAACTTAAATCTTTTGACACCTGCCAGGTAAAAATCTTAAAGCTGCTGTCTGGCGCAAATAGTTTGGAGATCGTTTTAAGCGAATCAAAATTATAATAAAATGAATAAGGCTGTTTAAGGGCCTGCACCAAACCCCTGGTAAAAGCACTGTCTGCCTTAAACCTGCCTAACCAGTTGTCTGCAAACACCATACTGTCTCCTAATGGTTGAATGTTTCTTTCAAGCTTTTTTATCTCGTTTAAAGAAGCAGATGGAATGTTCTGGGCCTGAACATTTGAAATGTAACAGCATAAAAAAAACAGTATTATTTTTTTCATATGCATGAAGTGAAGTACTAAGTTATTGAGTTGTTGAACACAGATGAAACCTTATTTTGTTAAGGCCTGTGCAAAATCTAAAAGATCATTGAAACGAAAATCGACAGAGGGGTGGGGGAAGGCCGTTTCTGGATTGGTAGTGGCAACAAAAACAGTGTGTATACCGGCATTCCTGCCAAATTCCATATCACTTATTTTGTTACCCACCATTATGCTTTTTGAAAAATCTATTTCGGGATATTTTTCTTTAGCCTGAAGGGCCATACCCGGATTGGGTTTGCGATTGGGAGAATCGTTGTTAATGTCTGAACAGAAAAAAATATGATCAACTCTTCCTCCCGTTGCTTCAATTTCTGAAAGCATGTTGACGTGAATATTTTCAAGATCATTTAAACTCATCAATCCCCGTCCAACACCTTTTTGATTAGTAACCATCACAATTCTGTTGAATAAGGGGTTTAATGTTTTCATGGCTTCTTTAACACCATCATAAAAAACGAATTCATTCCAATTCAAAATATAATCTTCTTTTTTTTCGTGATTGATCACGCCATCACGGTCAATAAAGAGTGTCCATGTTTTATCTATTGCTGGTAAAATCATTTTTATTGTTTAACTACTTAAAACCTATTACTTATTACTTACAACTCGTTTTGCGCTTTTTGATAATCTTCAGGAATGCCAATGTCTATGAAATACCCGTTCTGAATACAACCATACATTTTCTGTTCACTGAAATATTTCTCCAGATAATCCTTCTCAAAAGAAAATTTCTCTTCAAATTTTTTCTGAAAGAATTGAGGAAGATGTAATGCGTACAATCCGCCGTTGATCAAACCTTCATCGTAATATTTTTTCTCTTTGAAAGAAATCACCTGCTGTATTGCATTCAATTCAACCACCCCATAACGATCAAATTGCTGCATGGGTTTTAAGCTCAATGTGCACTCTGCATTTGTGTTAAGATGTTGCTTGCTTAATTCAAGAACATCAACTTTGAAAATGGTATCACCATTTGTTATTAAAATATTTTCTTCTATTGCTATCTTCGCGGCAAATGCAATAGCGCCGCCTGTTCCCAAAGGTTCTTCTTCAATTGAATATTGAATACTGAGACCTGAATACTCTTGATTAATAAAACTGATAATAGCTTCACTCTTATAACCGAGTGATAAAATAAATTTTTCTATACCCTGCAATCGTAAATAGTCAATCACATAGGCAATGAATGGTTTACCATTAACAGGAGCCATACATTTTGGAAGATCAGGAACGGCAGAGCGTAAACGGGTACCCAATCCGCCGGCCAGGATAATTGCTTCTTTAATAACGGGCATTAGAATAAGTTTTCTTCAACCAGTTCGCAAATAATGTGGCCTAACATAATATGGCTTTCCTGAATTCTAGGAGTAGTGGTTGAAGGAACATTGAATAAATAATCACATACATCTTTCATCTTTCCACCTGTAGATCCTGTAAAAGCAATGGTGATAATATTTTTATTTTTAGCAACCTCAAATGCTTTTAAAATATTGGTTGAATTACCTGAAGTGCTTAAGCCAATCACCACATCACCTTCAACACCAATGCCATCAAGCATTCTGGAATAAACAACATCATAACTGTAATCGTTAGCAACAGCCGTTAAGTAAGAAGTGTTGCAATGCAAAGCTTCTGAAGGTAATGCTTTCCTGTCTTTATAAAACCTGCCACTAAATTCTGCCGCCAAATGTTGCGCATCTGCAGCGCTGCCACCGTTGCCACAGAACAAAACTTTATTGCCGTTTTGAAATGCTTTGGTAATTACATTTACAACAGTTTCTAATTTTGAAAGCATGCCTTCATCATTCAATAATTGTTGTTTTACTTCTATTGATGAACTGATGATCTGTTTTATTTTTTCACTCATAATTTTTCATTTAAAAGGTAGTCCACGTTGTTAAACCATGCTGTGTGAACTGATATTTTTTTATTTCTCCTTTAAAGCTATTTAAGGCTTCAATTACTTTATATCTGGTGTTGTTAGGGCAATAGAACGTCATAAAGCCGCCACCGCCTGCACCACTTATTTTCCCGCCGGTTGCTCCGGCTTTTTTTGCAGCATCATAAATTTCTTCAATCAACGGATTGGAAATATTTTTTGCCATATTCCTTTTTTGCTGAAAGCCATAATCTAAAATTTCTCCCAATTCATGTAACTTCCCCTTTAGCAGAGCTTCTTTCATCATTTTCGATTGTTCTTTTAAATGATGCATGGCTTCAATACTTCTCTCATTCTTATCTGTTACATTTTTTTGCTGCTCTTTTATAATAGATGCCGATTCTCTTCCGGTTGAGGTATAAAACAAAAGAAGATTATGTTCCAGTTCATTCAGGTATTCCTGCCTGATGCGTAAAGGGTTTACAATTACTTTATCATTGCCGTAAAACTCCATAAAATTCACACCTCCGAATGTTGCGGCATACTGGTCTTGTTTGCCTCCTGCCAATTGTAAATCTCTTCTTTCAATTTCATAAGCATAATGAGCAATATCGTAATCGCCTAAAGGTAGTTTCAGCATTTCAACAAATGCACCAATAATAGCAACCACTAATGTTGAAGAAGTTCCTAAACCACTTCCTGCCGGTGCATCTACATAAGTGGATAATTTAAAGTTTTTTGAGGGTATGCCATAATCTTTTTGAATTCTGTTATAAACACCTTTCAATAAATCTAATGTTCCATTGATCGGTAATTCTTTAGTCGATTCAAATTTTTCTTCTTCATTTCTATCCAATGCCTGAACTATGATTCCTTTTTCAATCGGTTCAATAGAAGCATGTGCAAATAAGGAAATGGTAGCGTTCAAAATGGCGCCACCATAAGTATCGCTATATGGACTAACATCTGTACCGCCACCGGCCAAACCTAATCTTAACGGAGCTTTGCTTCTGTAAATCATACTATATTTCAATAATGGTATTGGCTAATATTGCCCAACTGTACTTCTTTTTCTCTTCGCGAAGATGCGGCAAAAAATACTCTTCGCCTAATTGATAAAGCTCTTCAATTTTTAAAGCAATGGAAAACGGGTTAGGCTCGGCAATCAGTCCTACTTTCCCATCCGGAACCAAATCGGGCAGCCCGCCTACATTCGTTACCAGCATTGGTTTTTCAAAGTGATAGGCGAGAGGAGTAACACCACTTTGTGTAGCATTTTTATAAGGCTGTATTACAAAATCGGCAGCACTTAAATAATATTTCACTTCACTATCAGCTATAAAATCTGTTCTGAGGATTAATGAGTTTGCAATGTTTAATTTTTCAATTAGTTCATCGTATTCTTTTCTGTCTTCATAAAATTCGCCGGCAATTAAAAGTTTAATGTTTGAAGTTTCAGGTTTAAAGTTTGTTTCATTCTTGACCATTGACTTTCGACCATCGACCAGTATTTTCATTGCTTCAAGCAATAAATCCAATCCTTTATATTTTCTGATGAATCCAAAAAACAAAATGATCTTCTCTTCCTGCGGAATATTCAAATATTTTCTTGCTTCCTGTTTAGAGATAGCTTCTCCGAAATTATCGTACAAGGGATGAACGATTTGTTTGGCCGGCTTTGCTGAAAATTTCTTTAGATCATTCATTACTTTGGCACTCATCGTAATAAATGCATCTACAGGTTTTACAAAGTATTTTGTAAAGGCAACATCGCCAAAGCGTTTTTCATGCGGAATAATATTGTCTGCAATACAAACAACCTTTGTGTATTTGTTTTGTTTTACTATTCTCAAAACAGTTCCCAGGCATGGGCCCATTACGGGAAGCCAGTATCTTACAACAATGATCTCCGGTTTTAATTTTTTTAATTCAAAACCAATTTTAATCCAGTTAAGCGGGTTAACGGAATTGATTTTTATTTTGATGGAAATGTCTGTTGGTGCAGGTTCTGAAGAATATTGTGTTGTGCCCGGAAATAAAAAGTTGGGATATTGTAAAGAGAAAGTATAAATCTGTGGATCGAAGTTTTGTTGTGCGAATTGCCGGCACAATCTTTCATCGAAAGAAGCTAAACCTCCACGCAGCGGATGTGCCGGGCCAATGATAACAACTTTTTTATTTGTAGGCATATTGATTGAAGACTGATAAAACTAATTAGACAGATTATCGCTGATTTTTGTTGTCGTTTGAAAATATCTTTCTCTTGAATTGTGTTTTCTTTCCAAAGAAGAAAACTAAACACCAATTTTATCTTCAATCAAATACACATTTCTTTCAGATGCATTTCGTACTATCAATTCTGCAATAAAACCTACCAGAAACAATTGCATACCAATAATCATAATGGTAAGGGCAATATAAAAACTGGGCCGGTTGGTGAGGGCAAACTC
Organism: Sphingobacteriia bacterium; assembly: GCA_017304675.1. Lineage (GTDB taxonomy): Bacteria > Bacteroidota > Bacteroidia > Chitinophagales > Chitinophagaceae > CW01. The sequence continues at coordinate 33,913 of JAFKLS010000023.1, read as the reverse complement.
TGTGTCTGTTATTTTGGCAATAACAAAATAAATGATCATGGCAAAACCGATAAGGAAAGAGAGTGTGCCATATAACCCAAAAAAATGCATGGGTTTTTTACCGAATTTATTGATGAAGCTAATGGTAAACAGGTCTAAGAAGCCATTTACAAACCTGTTCCATCCAAATTTGGTAATACCGTATTTTCTTGCTCGGTGTTCTACTATTTTCTCCCCAATTTTTTTAAAACCGGCAGCTTTGGCAATTACAGGTATGTAGCGATGCATTTCGCTAAACACTTCAATGCTTTTTACCACTTTTTTCCTGTATGCCTTTAGCCCGCAATTAAAGTCGTGCAGCTTAATACCGCTGCTGTAGCGTGCTGCCGCATTGAATATTTTAGAGGGAAGGTTTTTGGTAAGCTTGTTATCGTATCTCTTCTTTTTCCACCCGCTTACAAGATCGTAACCTTCTTCAATAACCATCTTTCTCAATTCAGGTATTTCGTCGGGAGAATCTTGTAAATCCGCATCCATGGTAATAATTACATCGCCCATAGCAGCTTTAAACCCTTCGTTCAATGCGGCACTCTTTCCATAATTCCGCTGAAATTTTATTCCTTTGAAACAAGGGTTCCTGCGTGTAATAGCCTCAATTACATTCCAACTGTTATCTGTACTTCCATCGTCTATAAAAAGTACTTCGTAGCTGAACATGTATTCATTCATCACTCGTTCAATCCATTCACTCAGTTCAGGAAGAGACTCTTCTTCGTTTAATAGCGGTATAACAACTGAAATATCCATTTAGTTATTTGTCTTTTCTTTTTTAATGATCATTGCCAATACTATCGATTTTCCAAAACTCCAAATTATGGAAAGGCCCAAACCTAAAAAAATTGTTCTGAAACCTGTTTCATTCTTTGTAGCCTCTGCATTTTTTAACGTTTCATCTATTTGTTCTTTTGTTGATCCCAACCTTTTCATGAACTGAACAGACTGCTCTTTGGTGACTTCGAAGAGGCTGGATGTTAAACCTTTATCGATTATGTTATATAAAAAATAATTGGCTATTGCTTCTATTAAAGAAAAAACAATATAAGCAAGAAAAGCAAATTTCAGTGCATCAGCAAAACGGATTGTATCATTATTGTTTTTCCTGAGCCGGATGCCTCCCAGCAGAAATAACAAAAATATGTAAGGAATAAATTTTTCTATGGCCAAAGTATTGGCATAGGTACGAACTCCCAGTTTCCAGCTTGTGAAATTGAAGATAATAAAAACCATGCCGGCAATGAGGCCAAACAGCAGGGCAGCTTTTTGATAAACAGATGCTTTCAATACGATAATGTTATTAGATGTTCAGATACGGTTGATGCCCTGCAATAATGCCAATAACCCTTCCTTTCAGCGGAACATTGAAGAAAGGTGTGTTGGCAGATTTGCTTTGATTGTTTTCTTTGGTAAGTGTACTGGTACCTTCTTTTGTAAAGAGGGTAATATTGGCAATTTCATCTTCTTTGATAGGTGCGGGGAGCTTAAAAATATTTCTGGCGTTGAACGAGAATATCTCTGCAATCCTTTCCTGGCTTATATCGGGTAGTATTTCGTTCACTATGTTAAATGCAGTTTGCAGGCCCAGCATACCATATTTTGCATTTTCAAATTCACATATTTTATTATCTGTGTCCTGGGGGAAGTGGTGCGATGCAATACAATCAATTGTGCCCTTCATAACGGCCTCTCTCAAAGCCATCATGTCCTTTTTAGATCGGAGAGGAGGATTAACTTTCAAGTTGGTGTTGTAAGAAACAATATCTTCTTCGTTAAAATACAAATGGTAAGGCGTAACACTGCAAGATACCTGTAAGCCCTCTTCTTTAGCTGCCGCTACAAGTTCAACTGCTTTGGCGGTACTGATACCCGTAATATGCAATTTGCTGTTGGTGTATCTTACCAGATCAATATCTCTTTTAATAATAAGCTCTTCACCAATTGAAGGGATACCCGGTAACCCCATTTGAGTAGAAACAATACCTTCATTCATTAATCCATAAGTGCCGATGCTTTTATCAATGGGCATTTGTATAATAGTGCCATCAAAGGCTTTTACATACTGAAGTGCTTTTAATAGCAGGCCTGATGTTTGAACAGGGTTGATGCCATCGGAAAACGCAACGGCCCCTGCATGATGCATATCGTACATTTCGGCAAGGTCTTTACCTTCTACATTCCTGGTGATACAGCCTAAAGGCAGAACACTAACCGGCGTATTTTTCCCTTTCGATAAAACATACTCTACCTGCGATTTAGATTGAATAGCGGGTTGGGTATTGGGCAAACAGAAAATAGTTGTATAACCACCTTGTGCAGCCGCTGCAGCAGCAGATTGAATGGTCTCTTTAAATTCATAACCCGGATCGCCGATGCTGGTAAAAATATCTACCCACCCCGAACTGGCACACAAGTTCTTATCACTTATCTCTTTTGCATCCGTATCATGTATATTATCGCTGATGGTTTTGATAATACTATTTTCTATGAGAATATCTTTAACGGAATGGTGAAAAGGAGATGATTTATCGAGGATGGAAACCTTCCTGAGAAGAATCTTCATGCTTTATTGGTAAATTTTTGCGAATATACTTTGAAAAATTTGAATTGAGCCTATATTTGCAGCCCCGAAAAGGATCGGGTGGTGGCGCAGTCCGGTAGCGTACTTGTATGGGGTGCAAGGGGTCGCTGGTTCGAATCCAGTCCACCCGACAAAAAGCTTTGTAGATTTTCTACAGAGCTTTTTTATTCTTGGTAAACTATTCGGGCAAAGTCGTAAAAAGCGATATACACATTTTCTGAAACATATCTTACAATAATAATTAAAAGGAAGGGGGAAACGCTTACACAACGATACCGTTATTAATAGCGAAGAGGGCGAGATTTAGCCTGGATTGTACGTTTAATTTTTTAAAAATTTCATCTCTGTGCCGGTCAACTGTTTTAATGCTGATATTAGATATAGAGGCGATTTCATCATAAGTTTTAGAAGAACAGAGCAATGGTAAAATGGTCTTTTCTTTCGCTGTTAAAAGCTGCATGGCTGGTACAACCTGGTTTTTTTGCTGATAGCGCATCCACTTATTCATATAATAACCATATTGATGCACATGCAATATTGCCTTGCAGATCTCATCAGGCTCATCATTTTTAGAAACAAAACAGGAGGCGCCCATGTGCAATATCTGCGCTATAGCCAACTCATTATCGAAACTTGACATAGCGATAACCCTCACCTTCGGGTAATACTGCTTTAAAAAAGCAGTGGACTCATAGCCATTCATCACGGGCATTTTAATATCCATAAGCACCAGAGAAGGCGGCTGGTGATGCTGAAGAAACTTCACCAACCCATGCCCGTTAGCAAAATCCTTCAACACCTTCACTTTCTTAAACGTACCTAAATACAGTGACAAACTCTTTCTGAACATGGTATGATCATCACAAACAACTATAGAAATAACAGTATTCATTTGAATAATTTAAATGAAACCGATGGGGGCATAAATATATGTATTAAGACAAATACAAAAAAAATGCTCAATAAAAAATGAGGTAAAATCCCCATTTTTTATTTTGTGTATATATGTTTTCTTTACAATGAATAGTAAAACTACAGTGCATAAACTCTTGAAACCGATTCTAACCCTGTTATTATATAGCTATATAAGCTGCTATGGGCAAAGCGATAGTTTGCAGAAAAGCCTAGACCATTATACCGGCAAACTGAACAGAGACCTTCAAAAAAAATATACCGGGCTGGAAAAAAACATTACCAAGCAAACCGGCCACTACCTGAAAAAACTTCAGCAACAGGAAACCATACTATATAGGAAAATATACAAGACAGACAGCACAAAAGCCAAAGCAATGCTGTATGAATCACAAAAAACATACAGCAAACTGAACAGCCAGCTCCAATCCACACAAAACAAATGGAAAAAGATGTCAAACTATATACCTGGCCTGGACAGTTTACAAACGGCCGGCAAATTCCTGGCAGCCCTAAACAAAGGAACCAAAGCCATATCCCCGGAACAGCTCAGCCGGTTCACAGAACTAAGCAACACGATAGGAACGGTACAAGACAAAATGCAATCTGTATCGGACATACAATCGGCACTGGTTCAAAGACAAAAAGAACTGCAGACATTGGCCCGTGAATTTAAATTAAGCACCCTGCTGAAAGGATACGACAAAGAACTCTACTACTACCATCAGCAAATAAATGAATACAAAGAACTACTGCATGATGACCAGAAACTGGAACAAAAAGCCCTTGCCTTAATAAGAGACATACCGGCATTTAAAGACTTCATGCAAAAGAACAGCATGCTATCCCAGCTATTTCCGGCACCACAAAACAATAGCAGCGGCCAGGCCTTACAGGGCTTGCAGACAAGGGCCTCGGTAGGAACATTGATACAACAAAGGATGGGCATGAATATCGGCACTGCATCTAACCAACTGACAGCAGACCCACAACAATTAATGCAACAGCAATTACAGCAGGCACAGGGTCAGCTCAACCAACTAAAAGACAAACTGAACCAGCTTGGGAACAATACGAATGGAGCAGACATCACGATGCCCACCAACTTCAAACCCAATACACAAAAGACAAAATCATTTTGGAAAAGAGTAGAATATGGAGCGAATATACAATCAGTAGGAACCAATTATTTCCTGCCTGCAACAACGGATATCGCATTAACAGCAGGCTATAAACTAAATGATAAAAGTGTAATAGGTATAGGAGCAGCTTATAAACTCGGATGGGGTAAGCCGGTGAAAGATATACATATCAGTAGTGAGGGCATAGGATTGAGGAGTTATCTGGACATTAAACTAAAAGGCAGTATTTGGATGACAGGTGGCTACGAGCAGAACTATATGCAGGCATTCAGTAAAATTCCGCAGTTGAATGATTACAGTAAATGGCAGCAGAGTGGATTGATTGGGATGACGAAGAAATTGAAGACAGGTAAGAAGACAACGAACATACAGGTATTATGGGACTTTTTGAGTTACCGGCAGATACCCAAGGGTACTCCTATTAAGTTCAGAGTGGGGTATACATTTTAAAGGGGAAAGTGAAAATAAATAAAAAACTAAACCAGCTAAAAAAGATTCATAAATACAAATAATTACGCCTTAAATCTAAACAGCATGAAAATGAAACTAAGATTCATTGTAAGTGTAACAATATGCTTTTGTTTACTAAAGACAAATGCTCAAACAGTTTATAACTTAGGAAATACCGCATCAGACTATGATTGGTTCAAGTTAGGAACATTAAGTTTAGGACAACAAGGTTATGATGCCGTTATCAGGATAAGTGCAGGTGGTGGATATAATGCAAATTTTGGTCAAAACGGAGAAGGAAGCATACATTTCAGAACAAGTAACTTCGTTTCTAACGATGGAGGTTTTTATGCAGCAGGAAGTTTTTACAATACAGGTAGAACAAAAATCATCAATGGAGTAAGGGTAATACAGATAAATCAATCTACGTGGGATTTTTATGCCAACTTACCGCCGTACACTGGTGAAGCAGCCAATCTCTTCCTTGAGTCAGCAGCAGGTACATGGACTAAGAGCTTTGGCCATTACGGCTCAACACCGCCAGTAAGCGGAATATATAAAGATTTACCCGAAGAATTAGTTTATCAAAGTCAAGTTTACTTTAATAGTAATGTGGGTATTGGAACAACAACTCCTAATTCAAAATTGGATGTTACTAATTCAGGCGTCAGTAAAGATATATCATCTCCATTTTCTGGGAACTTATTATTAACTGCAAATACAGGAGGTAGATCTTCTTCTTCAGGTGGAGCAGAGTTAGAATTTGTTATTCCGGCGAATACTGATGGAACTAATCTTTGGGGGCAGGGACGGATAATAACTATTCCTGGTAACGGAAACACGTCTAATGCAACCGGTAAGATGATACTTGGTACAAGAAGGTATTTTAATAAAGGTTCAGGAACAGCTTGGAATTATGGTGATGATATTGTAATAGATGGTAACGGTAATGTAGGAATTGGCACAACAAATACAAACGATTTAACTTATAAACTCTTCGTAGAAATAGGCATCAGAACACGAAAAATAAAAGTAGATCAACAAACATGGCCTGATTATGTCTTCAAACCCCAATACAATCTCCGCACACTTTCAGAAGTAGAGCAATACATTAAAATACATCAACATTTACCTGATATACCCAGCGAAAAAGAAGTAAAAACTAAAGGTGTAGATGTTGGAGAAACACAAGCCATGCTCTTAAGAAAGATTGAAGAGTTGACTTTGTATGTCATTGAATTGAAGAAAGAATGCCTAGGTCAACAGAAAGCAATAAAAACTCTTAAAAAACAAATTGATAAAAAATAATCATGCAAAGAATGAACTTATTTTTTAACCTGAAATCTGCTTATTTATTAGTGCTATTGATAAAAATTATTGTTAACCATGCAGTAGCAAAAGATGTAAGGAGAATCCCTATAATTATTGACCCGGTATTCAAAACATTGGGCAGCTACTTAGAGTATAAACGGATCGGTTTTATAAATGGTAAAGAAGCCGCTGCTAGCTATATGTATAAATATCAAATGAAAGAATATACTGATGTATCTTTTGATGGTACAGTTACAATTAACACTAATGATAACGGTAATTACAAAGCTAGTATATTTTTCAAAAATCAAGCTGCTACTGGAGATGGTTTTTATTTTCGGATACCAGGATCCGGAGATAATAAATTGATTTTGGAATCTAATAACTATGGAGATATAATATCCTTTACACGTGATAGAAAAATTGGAATAGGTACGCCTAGCCCTTCTGAAAAATTACATGTTATAGGAAATACGGGTATACTTGGCAATGGAGTTTATAATGATCCTTGGGGGCAATGGATGCGACATGGTAATGGAGATTATTCTGGATATCCATTGTATTTAGGAAACAATAAAGTATATGGTACGGGAGTGATTTGGGATAGCGATGCCGCTTTTTTTGGCTTAATAGATGAAGGTTATAATCGGAAAGATGCAATAATTGGCTGGGGAGATGATGTTGATGATAATTTGCGATTTTTATTTAATGGGTTAGAGCGAGCAAGATTAACATCAGATGGTAAGTTGGGTTTAGGAGTTTCTCCATTAGTTAAACTCCATTTAGTTGATGCCGTTCCTGTAGGGGTTCAAGGGTTAAATGAAAATACTAAAATTGCCATTGATGCCGCAAATGGCGGGTTTACTGAGTTTCGAAATAGTTATGATAATAATACGTACTCAGGAATTCTTTTTACTGATAATAATCTTGGTGGATATGTAGCTTTTAGGAATTGGCCTGACGATAATCTGCATTTTGGTGCTTACGCCGGTATTTGTTTTGAAGTTGGTACAGGTAATAATGTAGCAGAGAAAACAGAACGTATGAGATTAAATGGGAATGGAAATTTGCTTCTTGGCAAAACTTCCCAAACAAATACAAATTACAAATTAGATGTAGCAGGCAATATCAGGGCTGATAAGCTTGTGGTAAATACAACTGGGGCTGATTATGTGTTTAAAGATAATTACAGACTAAAACCTCTGAACGAACTAGAAACTTACATTAAACAGCATAAGCATCTTCCTGGAATAGTATCGGCAAGTGAGATGCAGGGAGAAGGTGTGAGTGTAGGGGACTTACAAACAAAATTGTTAGAGAAAATAGAAGAGCTGACTTTGTACATGATTGAATTGAAAAAGGAGAATGCATTAATCAAAAAAGATAATAGAATACAACAAAAAGAGATAGAATCCCTCAAAAGACGAATAAACAAAAAATAATATGCTAAGAAAGAATTTGCTTTTCAATTTCAAACCAGCTTATTTATTAGTGCTATTGATAAACATTATTGTTAATCATGCAGTAGCAAAAAATGTAAGGAGAAGTCCTATAATTATTGACCCGGTATTCAAAACATTGGGTAGTTACCTTGAGTATAAAAGGGTAGGATTTGTAAAAGGCAAGGATGCTGCTAATACATATTTGAGAAAATATGAACAACAAGATAACAATAGAGTTTATACGGATTATTTACCCCTAACAGGGGGAAATTTAACAGGCGCACTGTATGGTACTACTATTGATATGTTAGGACGAATTAAAACAAACGATAGTTATCAGGTTACATCAGGTGGTTATATTATTTTGAATGATGCTACGAATAGTGGTTTTATTCAATTTAATAATGCAGGGGGAAGTTTCGCATTTAATGCCCCAATTTCAGGAACAATAGCAACATTTAGTAATAACATTACGGCTTACAATAATATTACAACATCTAATGGCAAGTTAGCCGTTCTTGCTAATGGTCAATCAATAGGATTGCAAGTAGATGGTTATGTTGCAGGTGGCTCCTTTGATAATTATATTAATAATAATTCTCCTAATTCAGGTACTTATGCGACACTAAATTTTGGTAGACTCCCTAATTACACCTATGGATATATTCGTTCTAACAATAATACCCAAACACTAGAGTTATATGGAAGTAGTGGTATTATTTTAAATTCAGCATTAACGGGAATAAGCGCAAGCTTTAGTAGCAATAGTTCATTTGGTGGGGGAGTTGATTTTTTAAATCATTCTAATAGTTATAATAGTGGGTATGGATATATGCGTATAGTAGATATAGACGGGACTTATATAAGATTTCAAAACCCAAGTAACGACAGGCAGTTTAGGTTCGAAAAATATGTAACATTCGATGAAGGCTTTCAATCTTTAGGGCTAATCAATGCTTCAAGCATATCATTAAGTGGTGCTTTAAATGGTGCAAGTGCAACTCTAAATAATTACTTAACTACTAAGAACGATAATATTTATGTTGGATATAATGCGAGTATAAATGGAAATCGTTATGGGGTATATGTATATAGTTTTGATGCGGGTGTAAAACGTTCTGGTTATATCAGAATGGATTATAACAATACCCATTTTCTAAATATCGGTACAGAAGGTAGTTATGTAAACATCGCCAATGCTCTAAAAGCCTTAGATGCAAGCTTCAATGGCACAGTCACAACCAAAAAATTAATTGTTACGCAAACCGGTTGGCCAGATTTTGTATTTAAACCCAATTACAATCTCCGCACGCTCTCAGAAGTAGAGCAATACATTAAAATACATCAACATTTACCTGATATACCCAGTGAAAAAGAAGTAAAATCTAAAGGTATAGATGTTGGAGAAACACAAGCCATGCTCTTAAGAAAGATTGAAGAGCTGACTTTATATGTCATTAAGCAAGAAAGGCGGATAGTAGAATTGGAAAAACAGGTATCAAAAAATAAACATTAATAAATATACATATAATGAGAAGATATAAACACTATTTAAGCAGCCTATTTTTTTTATTAATTTTAAGTAAAGCAAATACGCAGGTTAATTTGCAAACAGGAAGTGCGGTATTTTCTTTGCCAGTATTTAATTGGCAGGATAGTAAAAGTAGGTTAAACCTAAATATTGCGTTAAATTATAATTCAGGTAATGGATTAAAAGTAAATGATGTGCCGAGTAATATTGGGCAGGGGTGGACTTTGCAGGCAGGTGGCGTAATTACCAGAATGCAGGTAGGTGAGCCTGACGATCAAATGCCAAGAAACGGGGCTTTTAATGATAATAGAAAATACCCTCCGGGTTATTTATACAACCCTAAAAATGTAACTGATGGTTGCCCTTTGTCAGTTGCCAAATATCCCATATACGAAAACGAAAATGTTTATTATACGCAACAGAATAGTGCTGCTGCTGATAGAGAGTTAGATTACTTCAATTTTAATTTTAATGGAAGGTCAGGAACTTTTGTTTTAGGAAAAAATAATGGGGATAAAGGTATTTTATTAGGAGATGCAAATATAAAAATTTGGTTTGAGAGAGACCCTTCTTTAATAAACCAAGGTATCAGAACAACAATTTCTGCATTTTATATTCAGGATGAAAGCGGATTGATTTATAAGTTTAAAAAGCTAGGGCTTTCGAAGGTGCTAGTGCCAGCGTTATTATCTCATTACTCTAATACTAATTATACAAAAAACATACAGTATGAGGTTTTTTATGACTTTTTACAAATAGCTGATGCACCTTATACAACTAATTCATGGTATTTAACGGAAGTGCAAGATGTTCTAACAGGCAGATCAGTACGATTTAATTATATTGACAGAAATATTAATAATGATTATGGATTCAACATTAAAACTTATGTAAGTTCTGCAATAGATCGGGTACCTAACTTAACAACTAATACTACTATCGATTTTAGTGGTGCAAATATATCCACAGGCCGACTTCCTTTTATCATTTCAAAACAGAAATGTATTCAGATACAGCCAACACTTAATTCTATAACATTTCCGGATGGTTATAATATAAATTGCAGTTATAGCAGTTCGGAAAGATTTGACTGGAAAGGTGATTTTCCTATGGAGGAAATACTAGTAAGACATACAAATAGAATTGTAAGTAAGATTACATTAAATACAAATTATTTTGTTTTAAATACTATTAAGAAACCAATTACTGATGTAGAAAAAAGCGCTTCGAGGCTATGTTTAAAATCTATTCAAACCACTTATACAGATATGAAAGAAATTTCAAAGCCGATGGTGTTTGAATATTTTATGGGTACCTCTAATGAGGATATTGTGCCACCATTATTTTGCAATTTAAAAGATATCTGGGGCTACTATAATGCTGATTTTACATACAAAAAAGCAAATGGAAATTACTATTCAAGAGCAGATTGGTCAAACTCTCCTGTAATAATTAATATTAATGACGATATAAATTCTTTAGATGCCTATCAATTAGGCTTACTATGTTTTATTGGAGAGAATTCTAACATCCCTATTTCCCGTGCTAAACCAGAATATGCCAAGAATGGTATACTCAAGTCAATTTACTATCCAGATGGTCATAGTTTAGAATATCAATATTCACAAAATAGAGCTTGGCTGCCTATACTTTCTAATTCAAACAATGATATGAATGTTGGAGGGGTAAGTGTATCTGATATTTTTGAAAAAGCGATTGACGGCTCAATAAAAAAACATTTATCTTATAATTATGTTTTAGCACCTGATTCTGCAAACCCCTACCCAACAATTATTTCATCAAGATTTGGAGTTGAAACACCTATAAATAAAACTTTTTCTACGAATGTATATGTACAAGAAGATAAAAGCAACATCTTTTTTGGCTTGGGCGGGTGTAGGTTTAAATTTAAATATCCAGGTTTATTACAAAGGCAAACAAAAGCAAATACAGTTTCAAATAATTTATATGAATTTAATTTAATATTTAATATTGGTAAAAGTTATTTAAAGGATATAGTAAAAGAAGAGATATTTAAGGTTATGAAAATGCAGGGTTATCTTACCTCATCTCTAAACAATGCAAGTATCCTTGGTGCCATAATACAATATGTAAGATCAATAATAGCTAGTTGTGACGATTCGTGGCATTTTGTATACACAGATATTTATACTAATACAAATTTAACGGATGCAAATCCATTACCTAACCTATATAGCAGAGTCGAAGTTATTGAAGTTGGGGCAACAAATAAGGGGAAAACTATTTATGATTTTTCAAGTTTTAGTGATAAGTATAATTATTTAACCATTAATATGCCTTTCGTTTCAAAGTATTATGGTTCTTTTGCTTCAAAGAAACAAAGGTTTATGCCGTGGGCATACGGGTTGCCAAAGAAAATAACTACTTATGATGCTTCAGGCAATGTTCTTTCTCAGCATGAGAATGTGTATGATTTTCAAACCTATGCGAATAGAAATATTAATGATGGAACTTCAAGCAGTTTATCATGTGAGTGTTATGTAAAACAAAACCGTTCTCAAAATGGGGATGATTGGAATAATCCCGTAGTATACGACGCTGCTTCAAACTACACTATTACGGGTAATGATGATATTGATGTAAATTTTTATAATTATTATACAGGAAGGGTTGAATTGAAAGACAGTTATGATAGAACCTATAAACCTAATAGCAGTATTGATTACTTAGAAACTGGTGTACATTATGATTATAATCCGGTTAATTTTCAGCCAAGCAAAATAACAACTACCCTCTCAAACGGTGATAAGATTATAAAAGAAATATATTATGTATCTGATTATAACAATACCGGTGTATTTGCTGTAATGAAAAACAATAATATGCTCAGTGTGCCGGTAGCAAGTTATACATCAATCAAAAAAAACGGCACAATAACTCCTTTAAGTACCGGTGCATCCATTACAGAATATGGTGTAATTGGTAATGGTGATATAAGACCAATCAGGTCATTAACAGGCAGAGTAACAATACCCAGTTTTACATATCAATTTGATCCTTCTAATTTGTTTAATTATCCTAATTTAAAAGATGTACAATTATTTACTTATGATAATACCGGTAATTTAATAAGCACACAAGATGAGGGTAAGCATGATATAGCTAATGTTTATGATTATGATGACCGTTTTGTAGTAGCATCCGTGATTAATGCAAACATGCTGGTAGATAAACCCGCATATACCAGTTTTGAAACACCTAATAATTTCGGTGGTTGGGTTGCCAGTGGAACCGTAACGGCAGCAAACTATATTGCTAATACTTCTGTTACAGGAAATAATGGTTTCAATTTAGATGCTAATGTACATTTATCTGCGTCCGGTTTTAATCTTTCAAAATCTTATAAATTATCCTTTTGGGCTAATAATGGTAATGTTCAGGTTACCAATGCTCAATTAGTTAAATCTTCTCCATCAGTAAATGGTTTTACCTATTATGAATACAGCATACCGGCAAATACCAATGCAACCGAAGTTTCAGTTGCATCCGGCAATACTATAATAGATGAACTGCGTGTATATCCTGAAAATAGCAGGATGCGTACAGTTACTTATGATATGTTTTATGGCAAAACCTCTGAATGTGATGAAAATAACCGGATTATTTATTATGAATATGATAGTATGGGAAGACTTCGTTTTATACGAAATGAGAAAAAGGAAATTCTGAAAATGATGGAGTATAATTTGAAAAATTAAATGTATTCTATGAAATTCATTATAAAAAAATTAGTAGCATTAGTAGTATTTGTAAGCATTATTTCAATACCGGTTAAATTATCTGCACAAGTTTATGTTGCCAATCAAATTTCAGGATCGGCTTGTATAAGTAGCCTTAAAGCAGAAGAAACATATACTGTGCAGCCCTCATTTGTCGATCCAGCAGGAAATGATTTTTGCTCAGTTATTTGGACAGTTTCTAATCCGCTGTCAACAATAACTTATAGCGATAATAATAGTGTGAAAATTAGGTGGAATAGTTTACCGTCAGAGTTAAAAGTAACCGTAAGTTTTTATCAGAATTGGCTAGTTGGACATGATGAATACGGAGATGAAATTTATCAACCATATTTAGTTAGCACAGCTTATAGTACGATTAGTCCTTCACCTTCTGTTGTTAATTACCCTAATACCATTAGTTCAGCAAATGGAAATACAAAATTTAATTACAATACAATACCTGATGGCATAATAGAAGTATTCAATATAGCATCTCAGCCTTCATGCTCGGCACCATCTTATCAATGGCAATCAAGTTTTACACTCGATAATTTTGTGGACATAAGTGGGGCAACATCTGCTAATTTATCTTTCAATACTCCATTATCGCAAACTACCTTTTTCAGAAGGGCAGTATATGATGCCAACGGTAATATTTCCTATTCAAATATTGTTAAACTGGAAGCAGTATCATTATTTTGGGAAGATAAGAATTATGTAAGAGAACATACCGTTCTGGTAGCCGGCATTACAGACTGGAAAACTGTTGATCAATTACCTATCGGTCAAAAATTACAATCTACCAGTTACGTAGATGAATTTGGCAGACCGATACAAAAAATCAATAAACAAGTAGCCCCCAATACCGGAGATTTAGTGCAGTTTTACGAATACGATGAATTCGGAAGGCAGCTAAAACAATTTTTACCTTATGTAACAACAACAGAATCAGGAAGCTTTAAATCAAATCCGAATGCAGAATTGAATGCATATTATGCTAATCCTGCTACTTACAATGAAAGCTCGCCTTATGCTGCCTATCTGTTTGAAAATAGCCCGTTGAACAGAATAAAAACAATCAATCAATCCGGTGCTTCCTGGGCAGCTAGCCAGGGTGTTTCGCAAATAGATGAGTTAAACACTATACAGGATAATATTCAGATTTTTTCGATAGGCTATGGTGCTTCTGACAAACCCGTGTCTACAGGGGTCTACCCCGCTAATAGTTTATTTAAAAAAATACATATAAGCGAAGATAATAGTCAGGTAGTTGAGTTTTACAATTCTGCCGGTCAGCTAATTGTCAAGAAAGTTCAGCTAAACAATAACCCCGGCAATAATGCAACAGATTGGATATGTACCTATAATATTTATGATGATTTTGGCCGCGTTCGCTTTCAGATACAACCTGAAGGAGTTAAATATTTAGAATTACACAATTGGTCGTTTACAATAAATCCTACAGAAGGACAAAGAGTTGTAGATGAATTATGTTTTGTTTATCAATACGACGATAAGGGCAGAGTGATAACCAAAAAAGCTCCCGGTGTAAAAGAATTGAATATGATTTATGATATGCGGGATAGGTTGGTATTTGCACAGGATGGCAATCAAAATGCTAAAGCCACCCCTGAATGGATGACTACCATTTACGATGAACTGGATAGACCGGTTGTTACAGCAAGATTTGCTACAACACAAAGTAAGGGGGCTTTAACAACTATTGTAAATAATGCTGTTACAATAAATACTATTAATATTGTTAATGCAGGAGATCCAATAAACAATTTAGTGTTGGATAAAAGAATACAAAATACCCAGCATTATAAAGCACAACAATCTATTGAATTTGTGTCTGATTCAGGGGGAGATTTTGAAAGTGCTTCCAATGATTTCTTTGATGCGGCAATTGACTCCTCGGCTGTAACACAGGGGCTAACAGTAAATATTGCAACTTTCGGTAGTCCGTTAACACCTCAGCAATTAAACGACCCCACACAAACAACGGTATTGAAATATCAGTTTTATGATAATTATAATTTTAACGGGTTAAACGCTTTCAGTAGCTTTTTTAATGGGTTTATAAATACAACTGCATATAGCAATGCCGATCTTTCAGTAGAGCCCATACAAGCTACTCAAAGAACTATTGGATTAATTACAAGAACCCAAACAAGGGTATTGGGAACCAATGCGTTTTTAACTGAAACTTTCTTTTACGACGAAAAGGGAAGGGCATTGCAAAGCCAAAGAGAAAATGTAAAATCTGGTAATGATATTGTAACATCACAATATCATTTTAGCGGCAGGCTATTAAGTACACACGCAGTTCACAGTACCGGCAATTCAGGATACAGTAATTTTCACATACTTTCTAAATATTCTTACGACAATATTGGCAGAAGGATAAAACTGGAAGAAAAATACGCAGACGGTTCTTTAATAAACTCAACAGCTTTTAAGCGTATTGCCGCCTATGACTATGATGATTTTGGCAGGCTGAAAACAAAACACCTGGCACCCGGCTATAACAACCCTACCACTGGTAAAAATGAATTGGAATCGCTTACCTACACCTATAATATACACAGCAATATAACGGGCATTAATAAAGATTTTGCTTTAAAAACATCGGGCTACAACAAGTGGGGTAACTATTTTGGCTTGTATTTGGGCTTCGATAACCGGGACAATGTATTTAACAAAGCCAATTTAAACGGGCAGGTAACAGGCCTGTTATGGAACACACAGGGAGACGATGCCCAGCGAAAATATGAATACGATTACGATAATGCAGGCCGTTTGGTAAACGCCGCCTTTACCGAAAAGCAAAACCCAACCGATGCATGGAATACCGCTAAAGCAGATTTTACCGTAACCGGCAACAGTGGTAAAATAACGTACGACCTTAATGGCAACCTGCAGAACATGATACAAAAAACGGTAATAGCAGGGCAGGGTATAGTGCAAATGGATAACCTCACTTACACCTATGCTGCTTACAGCAATAAGCTAATGAAAGTAACCGATAACGGAACGGCAGGTACCGCCAATGGCAGTTTTGGTGATTTTAAAGACGGAACCAATACAGGCGATGATTATGTGTACGATGATAACGGCAACTTAATAATAGATTTAAATAAAGGGGTAGTTCCCCTTTCAGGGGGCGGAGGGGGCATTAGTTACAATTATTTAGATAAGCCCGAACAAATACGCATTGCAGGCAAAGGCACCATAAAAATTGTATACGATGCAGACGGTAATAAACTGCAACGTATTTACACACCCGATGGCAGCACTACTGCCAAAACAACTACCTACATCAACAGGTTTGTATATGAAGAAACTGCCCCTGTAACCGGAGGGGCAGGCACAGGTTTGCAATTGCAGTACATTAATTTTGAAGAAGGCAGGATACGGTTAATGCAGCCTGTAAGCAGCGGTACTACCGATAATACAGGAACGGTGATAGACGCGTTAATGCTGGATGGCAACCTTGTATTACCGGGTACCAAAAAAGGCAGCTTCGATTATTTTGTAAGAGACTACCAGCAGAATGTGCGGATGATATTAACGGAAGAAAGCCATATAAGCTACAGTACGGCAACCATGGAAACAGCAAGGGCGGCAGCGGAAGATGCTGTATTTGGCCAGGCCGGGGCCGGTAACGAAGTAGAAGCCACCAGAACGGCCAAACCCGGTGGCTGGGTAAGCAATACCAGTGCCGGTGTAAGTATGTTAAGCAAGGCAAGCGGCAACACCATTGGCCCCAACAGCTTATTAAAAGTAATGGCGGGCGATGCGGTAACGGCAACGGTACAATATTACTATACAGGTACTACGGGCAATAACACCAATAGCCTGGCAACCGATATACTGGCCTCGTTGCTGCAAACATTAAACACCACCGGCGCGGTAAACAGCAGCATACACAATAACACGGGCAATATTATCAGTAATTTAAACAGTACACCGTTAATAAATGTGGCCGACCCGCACCAATACAGTTACGATGGGCAGAGAAGAGCCTATTTAACGGTATTGTTTTTTGATGAAAGATTTAATTTTGTAAGTGAAGGCTCTGCCTTGCAAAGGGTAAGCCAGAGCGATGATGGCGCCACCCCCTTGCTTTTGGCCGATATAAAAGCACCGAAAAATGGGTATGCTTATGTGTATGTAAGCAATGAAAGCAACGAACCGGTATATTTTGATAACCTGAAAATATCTTTGGCAAGAGGAAGGATTATAGAAGAAAACCATTACTATGCGTATGGGTTAAAAATAGCAGCCATAAGTTCAAGGAAGTTAGGTGATGCAAATGAGGGAAGTTTAAAAAACCAGTACCAGTATCAGGGTGATTACAGCGAGTTTGATGATGAGACGGGATGGAATGATTTTGAGTTAAGAAGTTATGACCCACAGATAGGACGCTTTATACAAGCCGACCCATACGACCAGTTCCCAAGCCCATATACGGGTATGGGCAACGACCCAATTAATGGAGCAGACCCGAATGGCGGATTTTATAATGGTGTAAACTGGTTAGGTATTGCGGGGGATATGACTGCTGGACAAATGCTGTTATCAAGAGCCATTAACACAGTGGCAGGTGCGGCATTAGGATGGGGAATTGATAAATTAAGTGGTGGGGATGGGAAAAAAGGTGCAATAATAGGTGCTGGTGTAGGATTGGCTGCAACATATATTCCGTGGGATGCAGTTGGTTCTGTATTAGGTAATGGAGCAGGATGGTTGGGCAGAGCAGCATCGGATGCAGCAAATGTATTAGCTGATGTTGTTAGAACTCAACAACAGAGAGACGATAGGATAATCAAACGTACTTTAGATGATTTGGACAAGAAGCTTGATGATGCACTAAATAGCATATTAAATTGGGAGCAAAAAGATAAGAAAAATTTTAAAGAACATTTTGGTGCTGATGATGATGCGTCGAGAGATAAGATTAAAGATATGATTATAAAAGAATCAAAACAGGTACACCAATATCAGAGTAATCCTGACAATAATAAGATTGAACGTACAAATACCCAACCATCTGGCACATTTGCATATGTATATCCTAATGACCAAGTCCAACATAAAATTCATCTTGAGAAACAATTTTGGAAAGCACGACGAAAAGGACGTGATTCTAAACTTGGAACATTTGCACATGAAATATCACATTTTAAAGATGTTGGAGGTACCAGCGATAATGGTTATGGTGCTGGTAATGCACGTCGTTTAACAAGCACACCTGCTAATGCATTAAACAATGCTGATAATTTTGAATATTATATTGAAAAAACTCATTTATAAGAAATAATGAAGACAATTTTTTTAATAGTTCTAATCTTGTTCTCAACAACTTTATTTGCTCAAAAAAATTGGGACAAGAAAGTCTTTATTAATGGGGTATCCTCATTTGAAGATGCATTTATTTTTTTTCCATTGTTAAACGATACTATACGATTAAGCGCATCAACGCATCTGGTATTGGATACAATAAATGTCAAGAGAAAGCTATTTTATTGTTGTTTTAAGGATGTGAAAAGCAGGATATACAACTTAGATATAGACAAAGTAATTGATACGATAATTAATTTTAAGATTCCTGATAAATCATTTTTTGATAATTTATATAAATCAAAAATCTGCCCTTTATGTCATAAATCGGATAGTGTTGTTCTATTTATTTACGGAAAGCCAAACGAGAGATTAATAAAGCGTGCAGAAAAAGGAGAAGTGAAATTGGCAGGTTGTAGTTATTCAAATACAAGCCCTAAAATGTTTTGCAAAAGAGATAACTTGGAATTTTAGTTTTCCATAAATCAACTTTAGAAGATGGTTCTTTCACTGCCGTTGGTTTTTACCGGCGGCATTTTTATTATTTAACAGGCGGCAATGGATGGACAGGAGCCGCAATAGGTGGTGCAGTTGGGTTAGCAGGAACATTTATACCGCCGTTTGATATTGGTGCTATTGGCGGAGTTTTAAAAGATGCTGCTCCGAGTATTGCGGTACATGCAGCAGATATTACTTTAAGACAAATTGCTGCAGAGCCTGTAAGAACTACACAAGACCTTACTGTGTCTCCGCCTCCATCTATTTTACCCAACGGATTGCCATCTATTACCGTACCAGCACCTGTTATTAATCCTCCTGTCCCAAAGACAGTGCAAACACCACTGCCATCATTATCATCATCTTCTGTACCATGGATGAATACAGCAAAAAGTCAAATAGGTGTTGGAGAAACAACAGGGCATAATGATGGACCTGATGTAGATAAGTATCTAAAAACAGTTGGACTTGCCGGTAGTGGTCAGCCTTGGTGTGGAGCATTTGTAAATTGGACATTAAAACAAAATGGAATAAAAGGAACACAAAAACCTGCTTGGGCGTTGGATTGGAGGAACTTTGGACAAAGTTTAAGTAATCCAGCTTTTGGTAGTATCGCCACCCTAAAAAGACCAGGGGGTGGTCATGTTGGATTTACAGCAGCAACTGATGCCGATCGTTCAGGATGGATTATTGTTTTAGGCGGTAATCAATCAGATCATGTAAATTACAGATCTTATCCAAAAAGTATTTTGAAATTTAATTACCCTCAAAACTTTACCCCTTCATATAATCTTCCGTCTATGAGCGGAATACCAAAAGGGATAAGAATGCAATAATTTCTATTTAATAAAAAGAAAAAGAATGAAAAATAATCAAGTATTTAGTATGGTTGTAATATGTACTTTGTTGAGTTGTACAAATAACGAACAAACATTACAACATAAAGGCTCTGATGCTAGTATAATAACAAAGAAAATGGGCGATTCTCAATATGCTCTTCCTACTAAAGAACTAGCAACAGTAGAAACTGATACATCTAATTATGAATACAAATATTTTTTTTCGAACGATACGATTAGTCAAATTTTATATATCAAGAAAGGAATTGTGAGTAAAAAATATCAAGTTCCGGAAAAGGTAGAGTTCAAATTAATTCTTACTAGCAAGTTTGAAAATTATATAGAAAAAAGAATTGAAGGAATAGCAATTTTAGCGAATGCCAATGAAACGTTTTCAGAAAAGAATAATATTAATGAGGGTGATTATTTTGCAGCTGATTATACGTTTAGTTTAAAAGAATGTGAGTTGACAATTAGATTGGACATAGATAATTATGCTGCTTGTATTGTATCAACAACATGTATTGATATGAAAGGCTTTTTAAAGAGCTATCCTGATTATGACATAATGAAAAGAACCCGTTATTCACCAAAATAAATTCTTTTCTGTTTCCGCAGAGCCTGTTTGTAAGCTATGTGGTGCGGGTAAAACGACTCCAACGAACCGGTATATTTTGATAACCTGAAAGTATCTTTGGCAAGAGGAAGGATTATAGAAGAAAACCATTACTATGCGTATGGGTTGAAGATAGCAGCCATAAGCAGCAATAAAATAGGCGATGCATTAGAAGGCTCTTTGAAAAACAATTACCAGTATAATGATAAAGAATTATGGGATGATGGTGATTTAAACTGGTTAGATTATGGTTTTAGAAACTATGACCCACAAATAGGCAGGTTTGTGCAGATAGACCCGTTAACGGATGAAACGCCGAATTTAAGTAGCTACCACTATGCATTTTTGGATCTAATAAACAATATTGATGCTTTTGGTTTGGTAGGAAAACCTGTCATAACTAATTTCAAAAATGCTTTTAATTACTACAAGATGGGGGAAGTAACTGTGAGTGAGGTGACAATCAAATCAGTTAGACATGTTATAAAAAAAGTTGGCCCAATTGCAAATAAATTAATCGGTAAAGAGGTAAAACATGCTTTAGTAATGCTCTCACTAAAAATAGTCTCTGCGGGAAATGAAGGAGCACCAAATGGGTACGCACCGAATGATTTAGGTACCGAATATAATAGTAACGGAGCTGATAAGGGGCAAATAGATCAAGAAAAAAATATAAAAGCAGCAATTAATAAAAAAGGAAAAGTTGATCCAGAAATAGATTTTGGTATAGTTGTGGACCGTAAAGGTAATCCGGTAATTAGAACAGATGCAAATGGGAAAAGACATTATATAAGTAGGTTAGCCGCAACTTACAAGGATGCAAAAAAATATGATGTAACAAAATATTGTGATAACCCTAATCAAGATGCTTATCCGGATGGAGAAAGTATTGGGTATGTTGCAAAGAATGCACAACTTGATAAAGCAGGGGTTAAAAAAGGAGATATTGGGTATGTAGTTAGTGATGATGGTGCAATAACTTATTTTATTGTTGCTGATTATGGGGAGCATGGTAAAGATAATATTGAGGTTAGCGTGTTTTTAGCTCAAAGAGTAGGTGCTGGACCTAAAAAAGGGAAAAATGGAAAGTGGGCAGGATTAACAAGAACACCAACATTAAAATTTTATTTTTTATTAGGGAGCAATGCTGGCCAATCTTTGATTAATCCAACAGCACGTACACAGGATGGATTAAACCAACTTGGTGAAGCTATGAGAGGACCCAAAGCCAACCCTTAGTATAGAGATATTTATTTATTTTTTAAAACTAATTTTGAAACTAATGGAAAAGAAAATATTAGTGTTTTTGTTGTTAATTGTTTTTGTAATAAACTTATTTTCACAATCTTCAATTTTCCCTTTTAGGAAAGGAACTAAATTTCACTATAGTGGAGTTTTAGAAACAGATACTATAAATAAATATCCAAATAACAAATCTTTTTCGATCAAGGACTATAACTATAAAACTTTTATAAAAGATTTAATAATTTCAGTTGATACCGTTATTTCGAAATCAAATTTCACTTTTATTAGATTTTCATTTGATCCACAGAAGACTGATAATAAAGATGCCGACTTTTTTTTCGTTAACTCGCAGGAACCCAATAATGGATTTAACTTAATTATCGCAGATGAGAATATTTATACAATCTCTCCTACAGAAGGCATCAGTAATCCTATAAATTTTAAACCTGAGTTATATGGGCAAAATAAAAAAATTGATTCAGCAATAAATGAAGATTATAAACTTTTTTATAAGAAAACTATTACATCTGATGGCTGTTTAAATCAAATAATAAAAAACTCATCGATTTCATCGAATGGTAAATCTAAATTAACAATTCCAAGAGGAGGCAATGAGCAAATGTGTAATTTCGAAATCCATCCTTTTTTAAGTTTAAAAAATAGATTTGAGTGTAATACTGGACAACAAAATGATGGAACTTTTTTTTATTGTTTTTTAAAAAATGATAGTTTAACAAGTCCATACGGAGGGAAAGTCAAAATATTTAAGCAAGAAGACAATTCACGCTTTTTGAATTTCACTAATTCATATTATTACTCTGATAAGTATTTTATTAGCAAAATGACTAGAGAGTTTAAATGGGATAGGAGTGGGCGTAATGAGTTACGTCAAACCCCTCCGTGCAAATATGAACTAACACTGTTTAAAATCGAATATTAACATTTTCTGTTTCCGCAGAGTCTTACTGAGGCAAAGAGTGTAGCAAGTGGACTCTGCGATTAAGAAAGAATTATGGGATGATGGAGATTTAAACTGGTTAGATTACGGCTTTAGAAACTATGACCCACAAATAGGCAGGTTTGTGCAAATAGACCCGTTAACGGATGACATGCCATTACTCTCTACTTATCAATACGGAGCATTAGACCCGATTGGAAATATTGATGAAGATGGATTAGCACCTTTATTTTCTTTTTGTGCAGGTACAAGTAAAATAGCAAGAATGATTGCTAATACGGGAGAATTTTTAGGTAAAGCTGCCGGTGCAATAGGTTCAATTTCGAATATCACAACAAATTTAATTTCTAATACTTTAAAAATTACCACTAATGCTTTGGCACATGCAGGTGAGTTTGAGAATATTGGGAAACAAGCTAATGTAGCAGTTGGTAATATGAATGTAAGTTCAGGAAGTTCTAACACATCAGGAAATGAAAGTGGACAAACTAACGATAAAACTAAATGTAATTGTCCCGATGGCTATTCTGATAAACCCAAACCCGGAGGAGACCCAACGCCATATTTCTTCTCTGCTGATGAAGCTGCCAATTATTGGTCTTATAAAGCAGTTCGCAATGGATTGCAAAAAGGAACAGTTGAATATTCATCAGAAATCCGTTCATTAAAAGCTACTTGTGGCGGGAAATCTATATCACTACTTTATACTTCAAGTCCAGTTAAGTTTAATAATAACGATAACTTAAATCCTCCTAAAAGTTCTTCACCAGGAATAGGTAATCCTTTACATTCACCAATAATTAAGGGTCATAGCAGAATTGGTCTAATACATTTACATTGGGAAGGTTCTGATTATTCAAAAACTATGGGTGGAGAATCAAATAAATCTTTTAGCAGGTTAGATTTAAACAAAATGAAAAATAATAAGACTAGCTATTTTTATGTTCTGGGATCTTCTGGCGAACTTTGGGCTCAATACCCGGCTGGACTATCAGGTATTCGAACTTCAATAGGAGGTTATTTCCCTGATACTGATGAGGAGGGAGTCAAACTACTCAATTCAGGATTTTATAACCAAAAATTAATTCAACCAATATTACATCCTTGCTACAAACAATAACTTTAATTATGAGGTATATTTTAAAAAGTATAATTATATGTACTACGCTTTTAATGTTGAGTGAAAATGGTAGTAGCCAAAAAGTTGATTGTATTACACTTGATAATAGCCAGAAAAAGCTTTACTTAAATGGAGACAATTACAGATTAATAGATAATGCTTTACGTTGTTTAAAACTAAACTCAATAGCAGAAGAGCAAGATAGCTTGATTAGAATATGGATGTTGGAAATTGTGCGTTCCTCACCTGATACTCCAGGGATAGCCAAGATAAAAATGTTTGAATTCGGCAAGCATGGAAAAATTCCGACTGCTATTTTAAATACACTTCAATGGCAATATGATAGCAGGGATAGTAGTTTTTCTGTAACATGCATTAAAAAAGAAATTTTAAAACCGAATAAAGGGTGGCTTTTTTTTGAAGAAGAGATTAACAATTTAAAATTACCAAAACTATATCAAAAGCCACTTAAGAACGTATATCCTGCAGTTGTTGATGCTGGTATGTTGGTTTTTCAATTTTTATATGGGCATAATACTTTTTCAGTAGATTTTACTGGATATTGGGCAGTTTCTCATGCTCAGAATGATTTACAAAAAGAACAATCAATTCGAATTTCAAGTTTTATATATATTATAAAAAAGCATTTTGGTATTACGCTTTGATAAGTAGTGGATAGTGTAGTAAACCTTTCTGTTTTCGCAGAGTCTGTTTGCAAGCCATGTGGTGCGGGTAAAACGACTCTGCGAGAGCTCTGAAACGATAAAGAGAATTATGGGATGATGGGGATTTAAACTGGTTAGATTATGGTTTTAGAAACTATAATGCACAGATAGGCAGGTTTGTACAGATAGACCCGCTAACTTGGGACTATCCTCTGAATTAACCAACCATCAATATGCAATACAAACCAATAGACGAACGCTCATTTCTATATTAGTAAAGGCTGTTTGCACCAATGTAATTATCATGCTTAGCAAGAAGAACTCATTATCTGCTTGCTATTTTTATTAGGAGTGTTATACTATTATATACACAAAATAAATATCTTGCATATGCATGGAACCTGTTTTTAATAATGGCTAAAACGTGAACGAAATATATAGGCTCCATTGAGAAACAAATACAAGTAGATGATGATTTTGGATAATTATAAGAGAGCATTTTTTTTAGGTGCAGTGGTGGCTACCCTACACTCCTGTAATATTAATAATAATGAGCAGCGTACCGGCAAAGGAGAAGAAATTTATGTAAGGTTTAAAAATCAGGGACAAACGCAATACTATGTAGATATTAATACGGAAACAACCATTCAGTTTTCTGTGAACGATAATGAAGTAAGAAGAGTGTCATCTGCCCGGTTTGGTTTAATATATGAATTTTTGAAGGATACTGGCTTGCAGCCAAAGGAACAACTGTTAAAGATAACTTATGATAAATTTGTTATTAATTCAGATAACAATGGTAAAATAACTGAAATAAATTCTGAAAACGGTAGCAATACTTTCAATAAAACCGAGAAAATATTTTCTGCCATTAAAGGTTCATCTGTTTGGGTAGTATTAGATTCTGCTGGTAAATTCAAAAGTATTAAGGGAAGTGAACAAATATTTGATAAAATAGCAACACGGCTTTCAGAATTGGATATAAGTAATAAAAAATTTGTTGAAGGTCAATTAAAAAATATACTGGGCGAAAAATTTGTTAAAAGCAATATTGAAACCGGTTTTAAATTTTTACCAGATAGCAGTATGCATATAGGTGATAGTTGGAGCAAAGATGAAATACAGGAATCAGAAATACCCTATCAATTACATAGTATTTATACATTAAATAATGCAAAGGATAATATTGTTTTTATTGATATGGAATCTGATATTCATCCCAAAGAAAATGTTGAGTCTGATAACATACTTGGCGTAAATATTGCCCGGGATATAACGGGTAAACAAACGGGCACTTATAAAGTAAATATTAAAACCGGGTTGCTACAGGAAGCCCATCAGAAAGCCAGAATAAAAGGAGCATTACATGTGCAAGGAAGAGATATCCCCATTCAAATAGAAATTAAAAGAAATGTTTTATTGCAACAAATGAAGTAACAATCTCTTAGAAACGCTCTTCTTAAAATATTTCAGTATACATTTTTGCGGAGACATAATACTGGTAACATGATAGTAATTTATGTTTGTTGTATGTTTGGAATTTGTGATGTACCAAGAGATATGACTTTTCCTTTCATTACTTTTAATTTCCTATTACCGATCTCTATTTTGCAAGCTAATATATGTAATAATTATATTTCATTAAATTACCTTGAAATCAATAATTGAATATAGGTTATGTCGGTAGTAGAATAGGT
Organism: Sphingobacteriia bacterium; assembly: GCA_017304675.1. Lineage (GTDB taxonomy): Bacteria > Bacteroidota > Bacteroidia > Chitinophagales > Chitinophagaceae > CW01. Next base: position 7,766 of record JAFKLS010000023.1, on the reverse strand, counting down.
TGCTTAAAACATTCATTTTAGATGAAATAGATGTTTTAGCTATGATACTGAAATATCAGTTATGGGGTTTAGGTAATTCTTAACGATAAAAAGCTATTTTAAGATCCTTTCAAGAAACTATCTTGAGTGATGAAGCCACGACCTTCAACACCTATCGTCTTACTACCTGTTGTAAGCTTTTACTATCTCTACCAAATCTTTTTGCATCTCCAGCCAATATTGTAACCTGAAATTGATCAGTTGCTGAACATTAGAATCCTCGCTATAAAAAGCAAGTAACTGTGTTTTAAATTTTTTGTTTAAGATATTTTTCAAAAAAAGGTAATTTCCATCAAACTTTTCGAAGGTGTAATATACACTAGCGGAAGCCAGTGCATAACCACTTCCCGAAACAGTTGCAGAATATTGGTAAAGGCTCGATTTAGTACCAACAACAACAGGCGTTAAAAACTTCTTACTTCCGTTTTTTATGGGCTTTGCAACAAACAAGTATCTTACTCCATTGTAAGAAAATCCATACCCTTTTATATTCTCCGGCATAAATATTTGAGAACTATTTTTTGAGGTATCAATTATCTCCACCTTCTCAAAAAAATTATTCATTATTTGCCCGGAGAGGCTTTTCTGTAATTTAACCCGGGCAGTAACTGTATCTCCCTGTAAAGTAATATAATAGCCCGGGGTAGTTGATTGTGAGAATAAATTATCCTTGCACAGCAATAAAAGCGCAAAGATGAGTATGTATTTTTTCAATATATAAACTTTTTTAAGATTGCTGTACAGCAAAATTACTTTGTATGCACATTCATTTTTAGCATTTGTAAATATGAGCAGGCACAAAGCTAATATATTTCGCTTACCAGGCTTTTTAATCAGATTATGTTTTAATAAATTTTTTGTTATAAAACTGCTCTCGCAATCCTTTTATTGAATACCCTATTGATTACGGATAAAGTCTTCAAAAAAAAAATAGCCATTTCTAAAAAACAGAACAACGATATTATGGCTGCCAGGAAGCTTTTTATAGAATATATACCTAACATATTTAGCATTAATTTTTTGAACTATTCTTTCTAATTAAAAAATAATTAAGTAATCATTAAAATATTGCAGGGGTGGAAACTTAATATTAAAATTATATGAATATTTAAAAGTATTCATTAAAATTTTAAACCAAACCCTAAACCTGAATCATGTACACCAAAAATCAAAATGCCTCGGGCTTCTCTGTAAAAGCCTATAGGGGAGATGCTAAAACATTGCTTGCATTTAACCTGCCGCCTGCCGCTACAAAAAACCTTGCCGGTTTTACTATTGCTTGCACTACTGATGGAGTTCCCACTTATTACTTACTAAATCAATTACAATTTGCTGACCCTTCAAAACATGCACAGATTAAAGGAGAGCCTTCGTATTCCAGTGCCAATGCGCCTTTTCAAAAATTCTATTGGGTGCATGTGCCGGGTAATTTCCACCAAACAAATCAGGTGCATTATGGTAATTATACCTATCTGGTAACGCCACGGTATTTTAACGATAAAGGCTCTTTGCTTGCTTTAAACAGTTCGCTTAGCGTATCTGTTACATTAAATGTATCACCCTTCTCAGACGGGGCTGTATCGCTGGGGTTTACAAGAGGGTTTGTACAATCGCAGGCTTTTGTACATCATTTTGGCAATAAAGCGCCTTTTAAACCTTCCGGAAATACACTTTTATTTAATACCAAAGCTGTTGCCGGTAAAAATGATGCGGGCCAGTCTTATACTTTTGAACAGGAATATTCATGGTCTGGATTCACAGCCCGGGAACGGATATTTGATGTTTTGAATGGGGTATTGAATGATAGCAGTCAAACCATTAACGTGTTTGCTTACGATTTGAATGAGCCTGATGTATTACAAATATTGCTCAGTCTTGCCAAGCAGGGCAGGATACGTATTATATTAGATAATGCTACATTGCATCATAGTAGCAGCGGTACTTTGCCTGAAGATGAGTTTGAGCAGGCTTTTAAAAAAGCTGCTAAAGGGAAAGCAGCCATTAAACGAGGTAAATTCGGACGTTTTGCACACGATAAGATTTTTATTGTTTATAAAAACCAGGTACCATCGGTAATACTTACAGGGTCTACTAATTTTTCAGTAACCGGCATGTATGTTAACTCCAACCATGTAATGGTGTTTAACGATCTTTCTGTTGCCAAAACCTACGCTGCTGTGTTTGAAGAATCCTGGAATGATAATGTATCTATGGCCTTTAGTCATTCTTCTTATGCGGCCAAAAAATTCTCTTTCAATGGCAATCATTTACCTGCAATAGACATTAGTTTTTCTCCTCATGAAGCGAAATTTGCTTTAAGCAATTTACAAGATCTTGCTAACAGGGTATCATCTGAAAAGAACAGCGTACTCTTCGCTGTAATGGCCCTGGTTCCGGGTACCGGTCCTGTTTTGCAGGCACTGGAAAATATTCATACACACCAACAGGTATTCAGTTATGGTATTTCTGACAGCCCCGGAAGTGGTATTGCTTTATATAAACCTGGCCAGCCCAATGGTATATTGGTTAATGCAAAACCGGGGCAAACAAAGTTGCCTCCGCCTTTTGATCAGGAAGAAACAGTGGGATTGGGGCATCAGATACATCATAAATTTGTTATTTGCGATTTCAATGGCAACAATGCCGTAGTGTATTGCGGCTCATCTAACCTGGCACTCGGTGGTGAAAGTGAAAACGGAGATAACCTGGTAGCCATACACGACCAGGATATTGCTACTGTATTTGCTATTGAGGCTTTTGCTCTGGTAGATCATTTTAATTTTAGAGATAAATATGGAGCTGCACATAATCCTCAAATTACCGGTAAAGGCAACAGTAATAATTCTAAAACCAAAGCAAAAGCAACAACTTCAAAATCTAAAACAACTGCAGCAGTTGCCGGTACCACACATGCAATGGAGCTTGTTGTGAATGATCAATGGGCGAAAGCTTATTACACAGATAGCGATATGCATTGTGCAGAAAGAAAATTGCTTGCTTAGAAAGCTAATGAAGCAGATAGTTTTATCTGATAAAATGTTTTGGTGTTATATCGCTCCGGTTTCAATCAATAAAAAAAGATACCTGTTTAATTGGCAGGTATCTTTTTATTTAAGATGAATAATTAATTATATCAATGCCAGAACCTGCTTTTATTATTATGTTGCCTGTATTTGTTTATGGCTTCTATATTGGCTTTTAAGAGGCTGCTTTGCCCGCCTTTCTGCGCCTTTTCAAAAGCAGGAACAGATTTAAAGGCCATCACCATATCATAATCCATGGCTGTTTGACCCGAATCAAAAGGCACGTTCCCATAATCATCTCTGAACCAGAGATTCCAATTAGCGCTGCCCGGTGTATACACTAACAATGTATTAGATTTTGGCACGGGGCCGGGCAGTAAAAAAGATTTAAATGTGTCTTGTGCAGGGCTATGACAACTCATACAAGAGGAAAGGGCCAGGTTTTTATATTTTTGGCCAGTGTTGATATCAACGGCTTCTTGTGCCACGGCTCCATCGTTAGGACCACTAAGCCTTCCTCCCCAACCCAGGGTTTCTGTACTGTATGCAGGCGCCTTCGGATTAATTACAGTTTCATATAATTTAGGATAAGGTGGTTTTAATGGGCTGTTAACAGTGGGATCGTTACCCCACATTGCACCAAGCGGCACCATTTTATCCCAGAAAGTTCCTTTTATATCTTTATCGTATACAAAAGTAGAATACACCCAACCTGTTTTTGGGGCAGTTGCACTATCTTTTACAATAATATCCATTTGAAAGAAACTAACAGTACGTACCTGGTAGCCTTTATTGGGATTTTCGCTGGTAGAGATGGTATCAAAAATACTCAATGCTTCTGCGCCTTTCATTACCGGCCATTCCGGGGCATTGATGTTGGAAAAAGCAAGTTTTACAATAACACTTCCTTCTTTGAATTGGGTGGCATTGTTAAGCAAATTTACCTTTTGCCCTGTTTTCCCCCAGATTTGACCAACAGTATAAGCTGCTGTTGAATCGTATAATACCAGTACATAGCCAGCCTCATCAACTTTTAATGTTTTAAACATGTTAGCCGGATTACCATTGCCAAGATAAGTACCTAAAATAGCTTCTCTTTGAGATCCAAGCCAAGGTTCATGAAACCAACCGTATTTAGCTGCAGTCCATTGCTGGTTATTGGTGAAGAAAGGTTTTACATTAGGAGCTACATAGCTTTTTAAAGAATCCATATAAGCAAATACATTGCTTTCCGAAATCGCTTTTCCATTCAACGCCTGACGCCAGGATGGATTTGTAATTGTTTTAAAAGTTGTTGGATAGTCATGACTCAGTACAAATAGCGGGCCACTGTATTGTTGTTTGGAAGGTGCAGAATCTCTGTGATTCATAAAAGCATCGCCTGTTGTAGATACTTGCACAGTTTGTTGTTGAACATCTCCCTCATTGGGTTTGTTGTTAGAGGTACAACTGTTTACCAACAAAATAACAAAGGCTGTACCAACCAAGGCTAATGAAATCTTTGAAGTTTTTTTCATATAGTGTAGAGTTTAGGGTTGACTAAAAGATAATTAAACCGGTTTTCACTATATGATGGGGTTGCAGACTTTATACTATTCTTTTACCAGGCGAACACGTATAAGCTTACTTTAATATAAATACATTTTCTGGCTTATGCAAGAGGAATACTCTTTTTTAATCAATATATAATGTATGTTTAATTTGTTGTCATGCTATTACTACCTGTAATTATTCAAGTTTGCTGCAATCAATGGTTATTGATAAGTGTTTTTTAGATTGAATAAATGAATGTATCAAGAGGAAGAGAATGCCATGTTTAAAATTGGCATTGAAGAAAGTAACTATATAAAGTATGTTGATGAACGAAAAAAGAAACCTAATCAAGATTACATGTTGTTGTTTTTACAAAAGCAAACCCAGAGAATAGCTTGCAGTGATTATGATAATAAGGATAATTAGCACATAGGATTAATAAAAAACCTCACAATATATGTGAGGCTTTTGTGACTCCGTCAGGATTCAAACCTGAAACCTTCTGATCCGTAGTCAGATGCTCTATTCAGTTGAGCTACGGAGCCTTCCGCTTTTTTCGGGTTGCAAATATAGGGGCATCCGTTTGAAATTACAAATCATAAATCTTGGCAGCAGATTTTTCTGATACTGATTCGGGCAATAGCCATACAAAAAACTTACCCACTCTGTTAACCCATCCCGGTACAATTTCTTTTTTACCTGCAAACATGCCTTTTAAAGCAATGGCTGCAACGCTTTCGGGGCGCATATTAAGCCTTGCTGCCAGTTTTTGAGCTCGTTTGCCGGTTACATTCGCCCTGCCGGCAAAATCTGTATCTGTAGCTCCGGGGCAAACTGCAGTTACTGTTACAGATGTATTTTTTAATTCATAACCCAATGCCCTGCTAAAACGTAATAAATAAGCTTTGGTAGCAGCATAAATAGTAAGTCCGGGCACTGCCTGGTACGATGCTGTGCTGCATACATTTAAAATATAAGATCTGTTCTTTTTTAACATTGACAGAAATAAGTAGGTTAGCTGTGTTGGTGCCTGCATATTTACCTGCATGTTTTCCATGTGTTGTTGCAAAGTATATTTTTCCGTGGCGCCGCTTAACCCATAACCTGCATTATTAATAAGTATGTTAACCTGATAATTATTTTGCTGGCACCAATTGTAGATGGTTAAAGGTGCATCATTGGCCGATAGATCTATTGCAAGATAATGCACGGTAACCTTATATTGTTCCGATAGAGACAATGCCAGTTGTTGTAACAACGATTCGCTTCTTGCAACCAGGAGCAAGGCGTGTTGCTGTGCTGCTAAACATTCTGCAAATGCTTTTCCTATCCCTTTGCTGGCTCCTGTAATGAGTGCATATTTCATACTGAAATGAAGGTAACCTAAAATAGAGTGATTTTATAATTGCCCGGGGTTAAAACTAATTGGCTTTTATCGCACAATAGACGATGTAAACCGATGGTATAAAGGTGTTTTACTATTCTTGGTTTTAGGAATGTATTTACCGGTAATAATGGGTACATACATAACCCTGCGCCTGCTGGCTTCACCAAATACAGGCGATTTTTTTACCCTATGCCATAGGCGCCCGTCGTGAACAGACAGGTCTCCGGCAAACATATCAAAACCCACTTCTCTTGCATCATCATTATTATCAATAAAATACTTTTTACCAAAAAGTAATTTGAACATGTTTTGATGATGGGTGCCCGGTATTACTCTTAAACCGCCATTGTCGAAAGCACAATTGTCTAAGTGAATGCCAACGTTCAGCATTGGCATAATCTTATGTCCCAAAAACAGATCTCTGGGGCTATCTGTATGCCAACCCATTTGCGTAAAAGCGCTGTTAGGCATATTTACATAATGGTTTAATACAAGGCCATCTTTTTCATCATGTGCCACCCTGCCTTCATAAGGGGCTAATAATTGTGTAAGGACCGATAACCTTTTATCATTAAGCAGGTTATCTAACATGGGGCTAAACTGGTTAAGAAAGCAAAAACGCTGAACAATCTTATTCCCATTCTCGTCTTTTCCAAACTTTAACGGAATTCCGTTTACTTTTTCAACATTTTCTTCCAGCAGTTTTTTTTCAATTCCCTGGTACTCGTTTATAATAGATTCAACTGTATGGCGGGGAATGAAATTTCTAAAAACAATTATTCCGTTCTTTTCAAAAAAAACTTTTTGTTCCTGCGTTAAAGATTCGCCTAACTCAAATGCACTTGTCCATTTTTTCATTGGGGAAATGATTGTTTCTTTCTTACAATGTTAAGTAATTATTATAAAATTGTAAACTCTGTGTGTACAAAGCAGTGTATAAAAAAATCTTTTATAAGAATTTTAAGCTTTACTGGTCTCTGTTGATTGTTGGGAGAACTACTTAAAAACTCTTTTTTTGAACCAATAGCGCCAGTTTGTAAGCAAAATAACTGAAAGGAAGTGCAGCTATCACATCTATGCTGTAATGAACCCTTTGAATAAGAACCATTATAGCTACTGCCATGGTAATAAGTAACGAAAAATATTTAAGGGCTTTATTTGTAAAACAAAACGATAATAAAAACATTGTAGAAGTATGACCCGAAAAAAACAGGTCTTTGGTTATAAAAGTTTTTCCATAAAAATGATTGCTAATGGGGTCCATTAGCACAATTAAATCTTTCGGTGGCTCCAAAGGAACGGCATACATTGTAATGATACGAAGTATATTCATTATTAAATAGCCCCATAAAAATAGCAGTGCTGTTTGGGGCTGCTTCGCTATTGTTGAAATAAATAATAATACGTTTAACCAGATGCAGATAAAGATAGCAAGTGAAAGATCTTTTACAGGCAAATAGGGTAAAAATAAATCGTTCAACTGAATACCCTTTCTTTGTTCAAGGTACATGAAAAAGAAAGGGTATAGTATCAATACAATCAATAAGGCAAATACAGCAATGCAAAATCTTTTCTTAAAATACTTGTTTGCCCAATACTGCCTCCATACTGTTTTTATTGAATTGCCCTTTTTTGTCATATTTAAAATATCCATCTAACAAAAGCTTCCATGGCGGCATATTGTGTGAGGCCGAGCGAGGCATATAGTTTGGCTGTATTGGCATTTCTGTCTTCAGCCCTTTGCCAGAACTCCCTGTTATCGCTTCCCTGGAAAGGCACCATGT
>JAFKLS010000016.1 GCA_017304675.1 Sphingobacteriia bacterium | reverse complement strand
CGTCAACTAATTGCATCACTGAACTTTAGTTCCAGCTTGACATTATAAATTGGGCAATAAATTTTATCATCAACTTTTGTATTTTTAATCAACATTTGTTCCAACTGACGGAATGCTAATTCCGCCACAAACACAAATGCGTGAACGTTGGCTGCAAGAAAAGTGTAACACCTAAAATTTCAAGTTGACATTTAAAAGAATCCATATGCGACTATTGCTTATCATTATAGCTGTCTGTATAGTATTTTTATCATGCAATAAAGACAATGTGAAAGCTGGTTCGACAGTTGAAATTTATTTACTTAAAAGCTTTCAAACTTTGACAGGGAAATGCCAGATAGACGCATCTACAGCGTCATTGCAAGACACAGCAATTATAAGAAATCAAGATATTTTAGAATATTCTCAAACTAATTACCAATTCAAATTGACCGACACTGTAATCCAAAAAATTAAGACTTTTAAAGACTTTACGCCCTTTGCTGTAACTGTTGACAAGCAGGTTATTTATTATGGTTTTTTCAAACCTAGTATTTCAAGCTCAGCTTGTTTCAATTCCATTACCATGGACTTGGACTGGACCTCTGGTAATAAAATTAATTTAAAACTTGGCTACCCTGGACAATTACAAGGTGTGACTATTGATGATGAACGTAACAATCCAAAATTAATTATTACACTAGGTAGCCAAGGCAAACTCAAATAAATCATGCAGCCAACACAAGCATTTAAGCAAAGTCGGCGGACAGTAACGCAATTGCTCATCTACTTTTCGCTATTAAACTTTTTCAATAATTTCAACAACATATTTTCAAATTCCGCCACAAACACAAATGCGAAAGCGTTGCACGTAATGTTATGACAGAACGCTACAATTAATTATGACTTTAAAGAAAGTACTTAAAATAACTGGACTGATACTATTGATATTGGTGTTGACCATTGTAGGGTATTATTTATACTTGACAGACTTTGGACGTAAAGGAATTTTATCAACCGAACCACGAAGACCAAAATTAGAAATTCCTGTTACTTACAATATTGGGTGGTGGTCAGACCAGAAATCTTTATCAATTGACAGTCTTTCTATTGACATAGTTGAAAGTAAACTTAATTTATTTAATAGCAAGTCTTTGATTGCTTATAAAGTAAGTGGACATTTGACATACAAAGGACATTGGCAACCACAGATAGAATCAGTTCACATTTCAGAACGTATTAACCTTGACACAACATTGGGTTGCGATAGAATAATTGAAATTACACCAGTTATTAAAGACAAAAGCAATGACAATGTAAACGGTGGTACTGACAAATTTGAATTTAAAAATGAGCATACAATAACTTCAAATCATTGGGGAGTTAATCGTATTAAATTCATTTGTGGACTCAAACAACAGACAATTGAATTATGGCAAAGAAAGTAAAAACACTACGTGCAACAAATGGTTTGGCAATAGCGTGGCAGACGAATTAAGCATCAGCATTTGTAATTCTATTTTCCTTTCGTAACTGGCTCGACAGTACGCTGGTCAACATTTGTAATCACAATCAACAACATCACTATATTTGGCTTCGGTTCAAGCGTGACGAAACGCAGCAGCCACGCCATCGCCAAGCCCTGTTCGTTGTGCGTTATGTTATTTGTAATCAGCGTTTCTGTAAAGCTGGACAAACTATAAAGCTTAAATTATTTTTCGGCAACTTTTATTTTGACAAAAATTCAAGGACATTATTTTTTAACAGCTTCATTGCGACATTTTACATGATAGAGTATTTTCATCGCATATTAATAAACAATATTAAGTTAGCTTTTATAATTTCGACTTTTATATTGGCAGGTTGCAGTTCATCAATAAACATAAACGATTACATTGACAAAAATTCTCCATTTGATTTAACCATCAATTCAAGGGACACGGTGACAGGATTTACTAAATCAATAAAAACTAAGATTACAGTTAACTCGGACAAATATTCAATGCTTATAAATTGGCTTGACAACAATAAAAATGGTTGGCAAACAACACCAGCTTCTTACGCCGTCAATGTTTTAGTTACACAAAATTCATTCAGACTTCTTTGTAACAAAGGCGGGAAAGGTGTTGTCATAGGTTTCGCTGACAAACAATATTCAAAGTCAACAAAACAAGGTGAACTGGATTTCTTATTTGGCAAATAACTTTAAAATGACTTGCCAGTAAATATTCAAACAACATTTAGACAAGAAACACAAACGCACAACAAGGGGCTTGCTGGCAAGTTTAATTAAAACACCCTAACTCACTTGACAAAGTTTTTTTTGACAGTATTGGTAAATCATAAAACTTGAATTCAATTACAATTCCATTCCATTTATTAATTCCATCGTTACTATGTTTATTGTGCTATTAATAGTTTTTATAATACAAAAGAATCTTTTTTGTAGTGTAAAGAAAAGACGACTATGGACAAGCGTAATTGTGTTTTTAGTTTTTTACCTTTTTATAGTTGGCGGAGCGACTTGTACTGACATATATTATCAATGGGATTTAAACAGATATGACTTAAATAAAGATGGACTATTCAGTGGAAACGAAATTACCAAGGAACAGCAAGAAGCCATGCAAAGATTAACAAATGATACAGGAAGAAACTTCTCTTTTATAACCGGGCTTTTATTTGCATTCCCAATTTCACTAATGACATATTTAATTGGGCACATTTATACTAGACTAAAAGAAAGAAGGAAATAAACCATGCCAGCAACACGAGCATTCAAGCAAAGTCGGCGGACGACAACGCAAATGCTCATCTCCTTTTCGCTATTAAACTTTTTCGATAATTTCATCAACATATTTTCAAATTCCGCCTCTGCTTAAATGCGGAATCGTTGGTGGCAACTTTAAACGACCATACGTTATACAACTGACCTAAAAAAGTTGGACAGAAAACATAAGACAGAAATATGGCGACAATTAAACTTCAGCTGACAAAGTCATTTATTGGTGATATTTCCAATGCTTTAGAAATATTTGGCAGATCACTTGGATATAATATTGACAAATCGATTTATGACGACTTAGCGTGGGGTGGTTTAGATTATCCCAACAACAATCTACTTACTGATGATGATAAAATTAGAATCTATAATAGGCTCTCTGCTGAACAATATAACACTAAGTATGGTGGCGAATATCCTTCAGGAAAAAAAACTTGCAAATAAAAATGAGAAATTCAAATAAAATGAAAATTAAACTATTAATCGTTTTAGTACCCATTTGTTTTAAATGTCTTGGACAAGAAGAAAGCGGCGGCTATGTTATAAAAAAAATAGCCTCAAGTTCTAAAGATAATATCTTTTCACAGATTAAGATTAGAGCATATGATGTCAATACTAAAGAGCTTATTTTACCAATAATTAGAGTTGATGGTGTTTCTTTTTCACAATGTGACACTAGTTTGTCTACCTTTTATTTATCTAGACGTAAACATGTTTTGCAGGTTGGATGGTTAGGTTATGTATATAGTGATAAGATTAGAATAAAAACACAATTATCAGAAGATTATGAGATTCGTGTCTATTTAAAGCCTTATACAAAGCCGCTTTACTAATCTGAAACTGTATTGACTTGAATTAAAAATTGAATAAGTTAAAACTACGTGCAACATTAGGTTTGGCGTTATGGTAGGGCGACAGTAGGTAGTTCATCATTTGTTCGCTACTGTGCTTTTGTTTTAGCTTGACAGTACGCTGTTGGGCTTTAGTTCTTAACATCAACAAATAATAAAAATCAACAGCAGTTCGGGCAGACGGTTTTCAATTGCCTCCACGAAACGCCAAGCCCTGCCCGTTGTAAGCAATATTGACAAACTACTAAACCTACATTTTTAACTCAAGCAACTATTATGAAAAAAATTATTTTAACCTTAGTATCATTTTACTTAATTATTGGATGCAATAAAAAAGAAACATTGACATCACAAGAATTTAAAAACCAGTTAATAAAACTGCTGCCAAATTTTTCAATATTAGTAACGATATAGACCCCATCGTTATTAAAGTTATAAACAAATTAAAAAAGATGAGTGAAGAATATGATATTATTGATAAAATAGCATTAAATGAAGGATTTCCGGTATGGAGTAAGTCCATTATAACTTCAAGTAGTCAAATAGGTAACTTACAAGTAATGACAACCAATATTTCACATGGGACTAATTACCCGTTAGGTGACACCACTATTTATATTCCTTTGGTTTTAGAAGGTACTAGTTTTGTGAATAGTTTTATTATGGCCACATTGAATGATACTATAAAAAATTTAAGCCTTTATAGATCAAAAGAATATTATAAGTATGGTTATAATACAATTACTTCTAAATCCGCAGAAAAATGGCATTTCAGTTTATGTTGTTAAATAACAGCGTTTTTGGGCACACTAAGTTTAGAATAAAAGATTCTCTTCTTTTTAAAAAAGATTTTTTCCAGTTTGTTGATGGTAAAAAAATAGACAGTACAAAAAAAATTATTTCATTTATTCCTTTTTCAAATGTTAATACTAAAGGTAGTCTATATTCAAAAATTTTTGACTGGAAAACAGGTTATTATAACATATATTATTAATATACATAATATCATTGCACATTAGATGCCGTTTGTAATTTTGGAAATAATTGTGATGGTTGTAGTTTATGCCAAGAAACTAGGTACGGTTCTGTACAAATACCATTTTCTTATTGGGAAGATGATGCTAATAACAATCCTTCTAATCAGGGAGGCGTTTATGGAGGCGGCGGGGGAGGTGCCTCAAATGGTAATTGTAACCCTAACTCCAATATTAATAATGGGCTTTTGCCTTGTGAAAATAATCCTAATACTGGTTGGGAAATTATTGATGAAAACCTAACTAATGGTGGTGGGGGTGGTTCATCTAGCCCTCCTTCATATTACGACTATTCCCCTCCTCCATTTATTTGGACATTTAATGGTGATGATGGAACAACCTTTACAGACCCAGGCCCTTTAATTGAACCAGATTTTCAATTTGACCCAACTGATAATTATGAGACAATATATCCAAGATTTACAAGCATGGTAAAAAACTTAAAAACGTTTGTAAAGGATAATCCTAAGGTATTAAACGCTCTACAAACCTACTCAGGTTTCAGCAAGCAACAAATCTTAAATCATTTAACTTTTGGACAAGGCCCAACAATCAAAGTTGAGGAAATGACAGACAGGTTTGGTTTTTATAATAAAAACAATGGTAATAAAACATTTCACATGAGAGCAAGTTATGTAAGGGGACTTGAACAAGCATTTTTGCAAAGCACATAAGAAGCTACGGCCTTTTTATTAGCTATAACAATTTTACATGAGTATGTTCATTTTGGAACAACACAAAACAATATCAGTGAAGGGGTTTATGATTTTGGCTTTGGTTTTGAAAGGAATGCATTTAATGTAATTGTTGACGATGACAATGCAGGAACAGTTATTATTAAATTCAGTAAATATTTTTAAAATGAAATTAAGCCCTTATTTAATTATTTTAAGTTTTTGCATAATTGGTTGTGTGGAAACTCCCAAACATTCTTTTTATAATTTGGTCAATGAAAATTTTTTAAAATTTGTAGATACTACTGCCTATAAAACTGGCAGGCTAATTCAAATACCTAATGACACATTAAATAGTTTTAATTTAAATAAAATTTGTATTTTAATTGATACAGTTCTAAATAACTCCAAAGAATTGAATAAATCTATTTTAGCGTCAATTCGTAAAGAAAACTTAAAAGATTTTGAAGAACTTTTATTAAAAGGTATAGAATTTAATTTTAACTCAATAGACATATCGCTGATTAAAAAGACTGGAAAATATCTTTTGATTAACTCAAAAAAAGAAAAAGAAATTCTATGCTCTGTAGCAACTGGGAAAGTTACATTCTATAAACCTTACATGACTCAAAATGAAGCGATTGTTATTTTATCAATTTCAGAATCTTTTAAGTCTGGTTACACAAGTTGTTGGCTATTTAAAAAACATAATGGCGTATGGGAAAATATTAAAAACTTTGAAATAGAAAGGTGGTAAAATACTGCTTACAACAAAGGCTTGGCAAAATTTGGACTGGCGAATATCGCCCATCGGCTTTTGGATTTCTGACCTGGTCTCAGTAATTTGGCTTTAGCTAATCGAGTCTTTAGTGGCCAAGCAAGAAATAGAATATTTTTTCCCAAACTTCACCAAGCCATGCCCGTTAGCGGCAATTATAGACAGACCTGCAACTGTTCGACAAAACGCAACAACTGCAATACTTTCACGACAATTTGCAATACGTTTTAATTGACCACCAGCAAAGCCGAAAACTGCAATTTTGAAAGAGCAGGCAAAAATTTCATAATATGGAATATTTATTACTTGTTGGATTAATCGTAGGACTTATTTATTGGATTTCTGCACTCAACAATGCAAAAGCAGAATATCACGAAGCTTTAAATGGCACAGGCAAAAGGAAAGCACTCGAACTTGGTAGACGATATTATCGTTTGAAAAGGGGTAAGGGAAAATTGACAATTTACGATGAACAAGCAATAACAAATGACCTTGCTGCAATGGATGATGCAAATAAAAAGCAAACACCAAAAGCGTATTAAATTTTTACTTTTAATAATACTTCTATGAACTATTTAGTTTATGAAAATTGGCGTGCAGAACGAAAAGCTGTCGTTCATAAATCAACTTGTGGACACGCTAATGAAGGACATCAACGTATAGAAGAACAGTGGCTAATCAACCATCCATCGCCAAACGACAGATGGTTTGGATATTTTGAGAATTTAGAATCTGCTGTTGCGTTTGCTTCTCTATTGCCCAACAGACAATTAAAAATGTGTGGACATTGTTTGCAAATTGAAAAAGGCTTAATGTAATAACTGCCCACAACAAAAAGTTTGGCAATAGCGTGGCAGACGAATTAAGCATCAGCATTCTTACTACTATTTTCCTTTCGTCACTGGCTCGACAGAACGCTGTTCGTCTTTTATGCAATCAATCAACAACATTACTATATTTGGCTTCAGTTCAAGCGTGACGAAACGCAGCAGCCACGCCATCGCCAAGCCTTGAACGTTGCCTGCTACTATAATTAACCTTTAAATGAAACAGCTTTTTATTTCTTTCACTTGTTTAATAGCAATATCGGTCTTCGGACAAACAGACGAAATTTATCGCTTGACTTTTCGTGATACAAGCAACTTTAGGTTGACAACTTTATTAGACCGCAAAATGCCAAAGATGTTTGTCATAATTGACACGACTGAAGTATGGAATGGCAATCGGTTTTGGTTGAATGATTTTGACAACAAAAACAAAGAAAACATAATAAAGCAAATTCAAAATGACGAGCATCATCCATACTTCCATAGTTATCTTTTCTCAGATCCTGCATTAGACAAAATCTTCCCCGACAAAACGAAACAAGAATTGCGGGATAAGTCAAAATCATTTAAGTCCAAAAAAATAAAATTAAACGGAGAAAATTATAAGACAGTTTCATCATCCAAAAGGTTACGAGGCTTTTATTTCGTTACAAGTGAGCCAATATTTTCAGACGACAACAATTTTGCTTTTATTGACATGACTGTATTTTATAAGGACAGTGACAAGCAACCTTTCAATGAAACATATTTTGGGTCTATTGCATTAATCTTTCAAAAGACAGGCGATTCATGGACGAGAATTGGAAAAAAGGATTGGCTTATCTTATGACGAATAGCAGCAGCCAACAGTGCATTGCCGTATATGGCGGGGACGAATAAACAATCAGCTATAAATTGCTAATCAACTTCTGCTCCACCGTGACCGAAGGCTATTGATCTACAAAACAGTCAATAAACATTTGTATTTTTATACAGCTTTGGTTATCGTCTGAACGACCACAGAATACCGCGACAAACACAAATGCGGATACGTTGATGGCAATTTTAAAGAACCATATGTTATTCAGTTGACTTAAAAGAGTTAGACACAAAACACAAGGCACAAATATGGCAACAATTAAAATTCAACGAACAAGCGAATACAACAATAGGGCAAGAAATTACAAAATCTTTATTGACGGACAACAAGCCGGAACAATAGCAAATGGCGAAACTATAAATCTTGACACAACTGCTGGGCAACATACTGTAACAGCAAAAATTGATTGGTGCAGTAGCCCGGACATTCCAGTGCACGTAAATGACAATCAAACAAAAACTTTAAGGGTTGGGGGTTTAAAAAACGGGCAATGGTTAATGCCAACAGGTCTTGCAGTTATTGTTTTGAATTTCATCTTATCAACGTTTACTGACATTAACTATGTTATTTATTTAATCATCCCGTTGTTCCTAATACTTATTTACTACCTGACAATAGGGAGGAAAAAATATTTAACGTTAACTGAACTAAATGACAATTAACCGAAAAAATTAAAAAGCTGCCGCCAACAAAGCATTTCAGCAAGGTCGGCAGGCAGCAACGCAAACGTTAACCAATTGCATTATTAAGCTTTAATTATTAACTTCAACATGGATAATTATTTTCAGCTTTTGTAGTAGGCTATCAATTTTCAAACACCCGACCGTTAAATCGAAAGCATCTTATGCAATCTCAAATATTATATTAAAATGAGTCAACCAAAAGAAATCATCAAAATTGGGCAATTAGAGGTTCATATACTGTTAGATGGTAATGATACCAATGGAGAAATGGTAATGTTTGAATTCATTATTCCTTCTGGCGCTAAAGTACCAATACCACATTATCATAAAGATGTTGACGAAGTATTATATGGATTAGAAGGAGTTACTACAAGCATAGTAGATGGCAAAAAAATTGACATTGCTCCGGGAGATCGCCTATTTATTCCCCGTGGAGTAATTCATTATCATGATAATCATACACCAAATCTTGCAAAAACTCTTTGCATATTAACGCCTGCAAGCATTGGGCCTATCTATTTTAGAGAAATTAGCGAGCTTATAAAACCTGGTCTGCCACCTGACCCCGCAAAAGCTGCCGAGATAATGCTTCGCCATGGGCTGGTTCCTGCAAATAAATAGAATTGTAAATAACAAGGCACTGTTATTAAGAATGTCAACAGTTTTCATTATATACAATAAAGTGAAATCGTAAATATGAAACATTTTCAGGTAATAATACTAATTACACTCATTTTCTCTCTTATGAATTGTTCTCAAAAACAAGACAAGGGGCAAGATAGAATAAAAGAAAATTTTGCCGACAATGGTCATTTACTTGATAGTATTTCTAAAGTGTTTAACAGTGAAAAAATTACATTAGACAAGTGGGAAGAAGAAAGTGTTACGGACTCAACATTTTCATTAACTATTATCAACGCGAAACAGGTGCCCAATAGATCAAATATTGATAGTAGCGTAACCCTCTTTAAAGCATTAGCGAAGGCTGCACAACAGGCATTAAAGAACGGGGCAAAATATAATTCTTATCAAATTGTGTTTGTTAAAACAGACACAATAAATGGACAGGTTAATAAATTGCATGAATCAGGGATGACTATAAAAAATAATGAAATACGATAATTGCAGCCGGTACGAACATCCATTTTTTTTCGATAACTTCAAGAACATATTTTAAAATTCCACTTCTGCTTATATGTGGAATCGTTGATTAAAATTATAATGAACTAATATGTAATGAGGTGAAAAGTAAATTAGAAAAAATAAAATAAAAATATGGCATCAATTAATCCTTACATTCATTTTAATGGAAATGCAGAAGAAGCATTTACATTTTACAAATCAGTTTTTGGTGGCGAGTTTGCTACAATCGTTCGTTTTAAAGATATGCATTTTGAAGGCGGCCCTAGCTTTGAAGACGAAGCTGAAAAAATTATGCATATAGCATTGCCTATTGGCAAAAACAATGTGTTAATGGGAAGCGATACACCGGCACAAATGGGAAAACATAACGAAATGGAAACCCGAAGTAAGATTTCTATAAATGCCGAAAGTAAAGAAGAAGCAGACAATATATTTAATGGACTTTCTAAAGGCGGGCAAGTAGAAATGCCAATAGCAGACAGCCCCTGGGGTTCGTATTTTGGAATGCTTAGAGATAAATTTGGTATTGAATGGATGGTAGATTTTAACCTGAAATTTAAAGAGTAACCAAAAGCAAAACAACTACTGCCAGTATCGGCTTTGGTAGTTCTATTCATTCTTGTAACGTCCGTATCAACAAAAAATTACGGCATTATCATTACTTGTATGAGAAACTTTATTTTATTGGCTATTACCATTATGGTATTTAGTTGCGCCGGAAAAAAAATACATGCATCTCAGTCAAACATTTTAGATGGCACCTGGCTACCCATACAACAAGAAATAGCAGGTACAAGTATACCTGCAGCTGCATTTCAAAAACAAAAACTCATTATTAAAGATTCTACTTATACCTTTTCAGCAGAAAGTATTGATAAAGGTATTGCACGATACCATGATGGAAAAATGGATATTTATGGTAAGGAGGGAGTAAATAATGGGAGGCATTTTTCTGCCATTTATCAACTCTCTAATGGCCAGTTATTAATCTGTTATAACCTTGCAGGAGATGCTTATCCTGATAGTTTTGATACAAAAGGAAAAGCAAAATATTTTTTATGTATGTTCAAGAAAGAGTAAGGTTACAAATAGTTTTATCCAAAAGAGCATATGAAGTTATCATATGCTCTTTGCTTTACATAACTTGCCTCAACTATTTCAGGGCATTAATAATTGCAATAAACTCTGAAGCAACCAGCGAAGCCCCGCCTACCAGCCCTCCATCTACATCCGGCTGATGGAATAATTCTCCTGCATTACCGGCCTTTACACTTCCCCCATATAGAATAGATATTTTGCCTGCCACTTCAGTACCATACTGTTCGGCAAGCGAATGGCGTATATGTGCATGCATTTCCTGTGCTTGTTCACTAGTAGCTGTTTTCCCGGTGCCAATTGCCCAAATTGGTTCATAAGCAATGACTATTTGTTGAATCTGTTCGGCAGATAAGTGAAATAATGATTCTTTTAACTGATGCGATACAAATTCATTTTGTTTATTTTCTTCACGAATAGCCAATGCTTCTCCGCAACAAAATATAGGTGTAATGGCATGTTCTAAACAAATATTCACTTTTTCTGCAAGCAGCTGGTTGTTTTCATGAAAATATTCCCTGCGTTCGCTATGCCCCAATACCACAAAATTTATCCCGAGAGAATTCAGCATTTCAACACTTACTTCACCGGTATAAGCTCCAGATTTTTTACTATAGCAATTTTGTGCTGCAATAAAAACATTTTGCTTACCCTGTATTTTCAATTGCGCCATTTGCAAATAAGGGGAAGGCACGGCGAAAATCACCTGCTGATGATGAGCAAGCGTATGTGGCATGGCCATTATATCATTCAATAGCTGCTCTCCTTGTTGCAGGGTGAGATTCATTTTCCAGTTAGCAGCAGCAATTTGCTTTCTCATAAATTCAAATTTAATCTCTTGCCATTGCAAAACCACATTATGCGTAAAGTGCACATTTAAACAGCAACCTGTCGTTTTACAATGAAAAGTGTAGCGTTAATGTTTATTTTGTTCAAATATATGTTTCAATACAGAGATTTCCTGCGCCGATAATGAGCTGTGCTTGAATTTTTTCCAGTTATCAATTGCCTGAAGTGCTTTTTCAAAATCATACCTATTATCTATACCCCAAACAAAACTATCTATCAGCGTTGGCAATAATCCGTTCCCAAAAATGTTAGCGCTTACACCAAACACAGAGCCGGTATTAATAGAAGAGTTAATAGCCACACGGGTATAATCACCCATTATTACACCTGCCTTCACTCCCGCCCCTTCATAGGTATTAGAAAAGGCATTCCATAATTTTACATTGGCTGCAGTGTTTTTTACATTACTGTTGGTAGTGCCAGCACCAAGGTTACACCACTCCCCTATAACACTATCACCCAAATAGCCATCGTGTGCTTTATTGCTGTAGCCAGAGATAACCGCATTCTTAATTTCGCCGCCTGCAGCACTCCAGGGACCAATGGTAGTAGCACCATATATTTTGGCTCCTGCTTTAATTACTGCATGATGTCCCAAGGCAAATGGCCCTCTTATTACTGCACCCTCCCATATCTCGGCATCTTTACCTATATAAATTGGCCCGGTAGTTGAATTGAGAAAAGCAAATTCCACCCTTGCACCTTCTTCAATAAAAATATCGGCCTGCTGATGTATGAAATTTGTTGGAGAAACAGGTTGAGAGGCTCTTCCTTTCGTAATGAGTTTAAAATCTTCTCTTAATATTTCATCGTTCCATTGAAACAATTGCCATGTTTTTTGTAAGCGCTTTACTCCTGTAATTTTTGATACATTGTTAAAGTACGGGAGCGGATCTGTTCTTTTAAATAGTTCAGGTAAAAATGGAAGTACACCTGCAACCAGCCCATCCTCATCTGCCAGTGCTTCCCCGGTTTGTAAAGCCAATATCTGTTCAAGCAAAGCATCATCTGCAAACACAGTTGCATCTATTATGAATGCTTCTTCCGCCGGAACAGCATTGTAAGCATTTTGCAAATACTCTTCTGTTATAACAAATACCGGGTATTTGGTGCGAGCCTCCCACCTTTCTTTTATAGTAAGAATACCGCAACGAAGGTCTGCCACAGATTTGGTTGCTGTTAAAGGCCAAAGCTCTTTTCTTTTCAGGTTATCGAATAAAATGATCTGCATGTAATTATTTTAATTTTCCTGATAAATAAATATACCTGATGCATTTCCACCTGTTCTTCCACAATTCCATATCAATAATTAGCTGCTTTCTCTGAAGAGATGAAAAAGCAGGCAGGAATTGTTCTTTACCTTGTATCCGTTTCAGGTTATCCAATGCAATATATCCAAAAGCATATACGCTTGCCATTAAAAAAGAGAAACGTTGCTTACGGTATGCAGTATGTTGCAAGGAAGGGATAATTTTTTTAAGCTTATTTACCTGGCCGTTAAAAAAAATATCAGCATCCTGGTATTTCCTTGCTCTAGTTGCCAGCGTATGAATACCCTCCTGTTCGTCTTTATATACATCGTAAAGATCGTTACACAATTGTATGCAGGAACCTATTAAATACCAACACTCCAGCTCTTTCGAAGAAAATGATTGCTGAAGATAATAGTGGCAAACAAATACAGAGTAACCGCCTTTATCGTGTGTTAACTGTTCTAACGCAAGATTGGATAGGGTTGATTGAAATTGCTCAAGAGATTTTTTCTGTGCCTCGTATATGTGCTTACAGCATTCTAAGTAGCCTTCCTTATCTTCTACAATATTTTGCAGGTATCGATGAAAAAATATCCAGGCTTTTTCATTTTCTGTAAGGGGCTTATAATTATCCGTATCAAAAGATATTTGCCAGATAGCTTCTTCCGAAAGTGCCATTTCATCAAAAAAAGAATCGTATAAAGCAGCTGCCGTAAAATAATAAACAAGGCGTTTACGCTCTACTGCATTCAACCGCCTACCATACAATAATGTAAAGGCATCTAAATAAATGGGCTTAGAAACACTGTATCCTCTTGCTGCTTTTATTTTAATAGATTCAGGCAGTTTGTGCTTCAATTGTTCTTCGGCCTCAGCCATTATTTGCAAAGCATAAGCATGTTCTTTTTTTTGTGAAAAAAAACCGTACACAAAAATTTCAATCACCTGTATAACAGCGTTCATGTTTATTAATTTGCTTTAGCTGCTTACAAAGAAATGGAATTGTTCACGGAAACAATGCATTCATTATTTCTGTGCAAGTTTAATTAACTTGCAGCTTTTAAAAATACACACTATGAGTTTTGGAACATTTGCGTACCCTATGCCAGTTAATGAACCGGTTTTAGGCTATGGCCCCAACAGCCCTGAAAAACTGGCTTTGAAGAAAACCTTAGCGGAGTTGAAATCTGCCGAAGCAGATATCCCAATGTATATTGGCGGAAAAGAAGTAAGAACCAATCGTAAAACAGCCATTCACCCCCCACACGAAATAAAACATACTTTAGGTTATTTTCATGCAGGAGAAGAAACGCATGTAGAGCAAGCCATTACAGCAGCATTAGAAGCAAAGGCCAATTGGGAGAATATGAACTGGGAAAACAGGGCTAATATTTTTTTAAAAGCTGCTGACCTCATTTCAACAAAATACCGCAGTTATATGAATGGCACTACCATGCTTGGACAAAGCAAAAATGCTTACCAGGCGGAAATAGACAGTGCCTGTGAGATAATAGATTTTCTTCGCTTTAATGTTCACTTTTTAAGCGAAATATACAAACAACAACCTATTAGCGGACCAGGTATGCATAACAGAATGGAATGGCGGGCATTGGAAGGTTTTGTTTTGGCTGTTACCCCCTTTAACTTCACTGCTATTGGTGGTAATTTACCTACCAGTGCTGCAATGTGCGGCAATGTTGTTGTTTGGAAACCTGCCAACACCCAGATTTACTCTGCACAGATGTTCATGCGTATTTTAAAAGAGGCAGGCTTACCCGATGGGGTGATTAATTTGGTTTATGTAGATGGCCCTACACTTGGAAAAGTATGCTTTAACCATCCTGAGTTTGCAGGTGTGCATTTTACAGGAAGCACTGGTGTATTCAATCAGATGTGGGAAATAATAGGTAAAAACACGCATTTATATAAATCTTATCCCAGAATTGTTGGGGAAACCGGTGGTAAAGATTTTGTAGTGGCGCACCAATCTGCCGATGCTGCAGTAGTAGCCACTGCTCTGTTAAGAGGCGCATTTGAATTTCAGGGGCAAAAATGTTCTGCCGCATCAAGAGCGTATATACCCAGCAACCTTGCCGCATCCGTTAAAGAAAAGCTGGTAGAAGGCATTAATAGTATGAAGATGGGAACGGTAGAAGATTTTACCAACTTTATTAATGCTGTAATAGATGAAAAGAGCTTCAACAAGATTAAAGCTTATATAGATGCTGCTCGTCAATCTCCAGATGCAGATATTTTAGTGGGAGGCAATTGTGATAAAACAGATGGTTACTTTATTCAGCCAACTGTTATTGTTGCCAAAAGCCCTAACTATATCACCATGTGCGAAGAGATATTTGGGCCGGTTTTAACTATTTATGAATATGAAGCGGAGCATTTCACAGAAATCTTATCTACTGTAAACACCACTTCTCCTTATGCCTTAACAGGTTCTATTATTTCGCAAGATAGAAATGCTGTTGAGCAGGCTACACAAAGCTTACGCCATGCTGCCGGTAATTTTTATATTAACGACAAACCCACCGGAGCCGTAGTAGGCCAACAACCTTTCGGCGGTGCAAGAGCCAGCGGAACAAATGATAAAGCAGGAAGCATGCTAAACTTATACAGGTGGTTAAGTGCCAGAACCATTAAAGAAACATTTAACCCGCCAACAGATTATCGTTATTCCTTTTTACAAGAAGCATAAAACATAAAACCCCCATCATCAATGGGGGTTTTATTGTAAATTATACTCTATAGTGAAATCTATCTTCAGGTCGTTACTACTTTTTACCATCATAACAGATGGGCGCTTCAGCTTAAAAGCATCCAACTGCAAGGTGAATCCGCCTGTTACTTTCTTATGGTTCTCACTTTCTCTATCAGTTACCTGAAACGAAATATCTTTACCAATACCATGAAAGCCCAGCTTACCACTAACAGATGCTGTGTTTCCGGTGTATGTAATTTGTTCACTTGTAAAGGTTACAGAAGGATACAGGCTTTCTTCTGTTAGCTCTTTCATATCCCTGTCCCTGTTTTTATTTTTACTATCAAACGAGGCAACAGGTACACTTACCGTTACTTTGGTGATTTGGTGGGAGGATGAATTATATTCAATAATGGAAGTAACTTCTTTACTGGTACCACTCCAGTCATGTACAGGATGGCTCATGTAATAATTGATAGAAGACTTTGCTTTGTCTGCAGTACTTGTTGCCGGCTGCTTGCTCCGGTTAAAGCTTGTAAACAATACAACAGTGCACCCCAGTAATATTAACTTCATATAAAAATAATTGTCTTAAAGATAAAACAGTTTCTTTTTTAAAAACGGTTAATTTATTTCTGTTTACTTTGCAACAAACCACAGAACAATGGCAAAAGATAATAAACAAGCTGCATTGGGATTTATATTTATTACATTGTTGATAGACATTACCGGGTTTGGCATTATCATTCCTGTGGTTCCTAAATTGATCATGCAGTTGGGCAATTGCAATATCAGCCAGGCTTCCCGTTATGGAGGTTTTCTTCTTTTTGCTTATGCTTTTATGCAATTCTTATTTGCCCCTGTAGTTGGCAACCTGAGCGATAAATACGGAAGAAGGCCTGTACTCTTATTTTCTTTATTAGGCTTCGCTTTTGATTATTTACTCACTGGTTTTGCCCCTTCTTTGGCCTGGTTATTTTTGGGCCGTGTAGTTGCAGGCATTACCGGAGCCAGCTTTACCACCGCATCGGCTTATATTGCAGATGTAAGCACCCCTGAAAAGAAGGCTCAGAATTTTGGCATGGTAGGTGTTGCCTTTGGTATTGGTTTTATTATTGGGCCTGCCGTTGGTGGTTTATTGGGGAAGTTTGGTTTAAGAGTGCCTTTTTTTGCAGCAGCCGGTTTAGCTGCCATTAATTGGTTGTATGGATATTTTGTACTGCCGGAGTCTTTAAGTAAAGAAAACAGAAGGCCATTCGATTGGAAGAAAGCTAACCCCGTAGGCACGTTATTAATGTTTAAAAAATTTCCTGTTATTCTGGGACTGGTAGCATCAATTGCTTTGTTATATGTTGCTTCGCATGCAGTGCAATCGTCCTGGAGTTATTATACTATTGAAAAATTTGGATGGGATTCTACCATGATCGGTATTTCATTGGCCATTGTGGGTGTTGCTGTTGCAATAGTGCAAGGCGGTTTAATCAGGATCATCATACCTAAACTGGGGCAGGAAAAAAGCGTTTATATAGGCCTTGCGCTGTATACACTCGGTTTCTTATTATTTGGGTTGGCCACACAAACCTGGATGATGTTCACATTTACATTTGTTTACTGTTTGGGTGGTATTGCAGGCCCAGCCATTCAGGGTTTGATTTCAAATTATGTTCCGAGAAACGAACAGGGAGAACTGCAGGGAGGTTTAACCAGTTTGATGAGCCTGAGCTCTATCATCGGCCCGTTATTAATGACCAACGTGTTCTCTTATTTCACTTCAAAAAAATCGCCCGTATATCTACCCGGAGCTTCTATGTATCTTGCTGCCATATTAACGCTGTTAAGCACTTTCCTGGCATACAGAACATTACATCTTAACAAACCGCAGGCCGCTAAAGTTTCTGAATAATAAAAGCTGCCGGTATTGGCCTTTGCCCTTCTTTATCGCTTGGTGTAATGGTGGGTTTACCGTTAATTAGCAGGCAACTGCTACCACCACCATCCAAATTCATTGCCTCAATACAATTCAATTGTTGCAGAATACTCGCTTCTTCTGTAAGTGTGGCCCCTTCTGCTTTTCCAGGGAAGCGGCCTTCAATTACAAGAACAATAATCCGGTTATCGTCTGTATAACCAACGGCGGTTCGTGGATGTTTATCTGCTATGGCTTTACCTGCAAATTTTTGTTCCTCATTATTAGTTATTTGCACTGCTCCATTTTGAACTAAAACCGGGCCGCCGCCAAATGCTGTTTCTACATTCCATTTGTTATATACAGGGGATACAGATAATTTCCTGGAATATAATTTAGTTAACCCTTCCACCGAATAAATGGCTACTGAATCTCTAATAGCCGGATAGCTCTGTTGAAACGCATATACATAGGGCAATAAGGAGTCAGAATAAGTCCATGCAATATCTGCCTGTCTTTTTTTGTTTATACCAAAAGCAGATGGTAACACATGATTATATGTAAGGGTATCTTTACCCTTCCCTGCGAGAAACTGGCTATTAAAACAAACCGGCTTTCCATTCTGTACTACAAGATTCAGGTTTCTGTTATGTGCAAATTCGAAGAAAGTGCAATTAACTACCAGCAAAGGATGCTTGTTCCTTTCAAAGTACTGATCAGGTGTATATCTTTTTTCCAAACCTGTATCTACAAGAAATTGCAGTGATTTGTCTTTTAGTGAAGCGGTAACATAATAACACCTGTTAGGCTTTCCGTTAATAGAGTCGTTAGAGAAATAAACGTGTACAGATGGAGGCAGAGGTTGATAAGCCGAGTCTACATTCGTCCATTTTAATTGAGAAAAAGCCATTAAAGGCAAGCATAAGAAAATTGAAAGTATTTTTTTCATTTTATGAAAATAAGCGGTTATTATATAGCAGCTATATTATTCAATATTAATAAAAAGCAATATTGGTAGCACTTAATTTATATAAACGGAACGTATTGGCAGGAATGAATTTAACGAAACAAAAAGCCTGCAATTTTTCAATTGCAGGCAAGCTTATTGTATATGTGTGAACATTTTTAGCTGTTTGATAAAAACATCGTTTCTTCCATCCATTTCTTTTTTCCATAACCAGGAATTACATGTTTATCGCTATGGTAAGATGAGCGTACCAATGGCCCGCTTTCTACATAGTCAAAGCCAAGCTCATACCCTATTTGCCGCAGTTCGGCAAACTCGTCCGGATGAACAAAGCGCTGAACTGCCAAATGTTTTGGAGTAGGTTGTAAATATTGGCCAAGCGTTAAAACATCGCATTCTACTTCTCTCAGGTCTTTCATAGACTGAATTACTTCATCTTTGGTTTCTCCTAAGCCAAGCATAATGCCTGTTTTTGTTCTCATTCCTCCCCTCTTTAAAATATTCAACACGTCTAAACTTCTTCTGTATTTTGCCTGGATGCGGACTTGTTTGGTTAGCCTTTCTACAGTTTCCATATTATGGCTTACCACTTCCGGGGCTGCATCTATTATTCTTTGTATCTGGTTTGTAATGCCTCTAAAGTCGGGTATCAGTGTTTCAAGGGTTGTTTCGGGGCTTAACGATTTTACAGCTTTAATGGTATTATACCAGATTTCTGAGCCGCCATCTTTTAATTCATCTCGATCAACAGAAGTAATTACGGCATGTTTTACTTTCATTAAAAACACCGCTTCGGCCACTCTTTGCGGTTCATCCCAATCCACCGGTTCCGGCCTTCCTGTAGCCACTGCACAAAAACCACAACTTCTTGTGCAAATATTGCCGAGTATCATAAATGTGGCAGTGCCTTCTCCCCAACATTCTCCCATATTAGGGCAATTACCGCTTTCGCAAATGGTGTGTAACTTATGTGTGTCTACTAATCCGCGAACATGTTTATAGCTCTCACCAATAGGCAATTTTACTCTAAGCCAATCTGGCTTTTTCACTCTAGAATCTTTTTTAATGGTAGAAATAACCGGTAGTTCCTGCATGAATTAAACTTGGTATTTACAGCAATTGCAATAATGCATTGCATTCCTGAATAAAAAGCAAAAATAACTCACTTTCGTTTACCAAAAACAAGGGCTACATATGCATTGAAAAATAACTTGGTAGGATTATTATATGCAAGTATCTGCATGTCTTGTGTATAATATTCTGCATTAATCCCTACTTCTAATGCCGATACAACTTCATTATACCTGCCATATTCAAAACGCAAAGCAGTTCTAACCAATGCACCGGGAACGTACTTGATTTCTCCGAAACCTTTACCAAAGCCCGAAGCACCATTAATTACGTTGGGGTTAAGAAAGGTAGTGTCGTTCTTGCCATCGTATTTAACGTCTGTAATCTGGCCGGTCGTAGGGTCCTGGACTTCGAGGTAATATGGTTTCAGCATCCCTAAACTTAAACCGCCACCATAAATAAAAGATACGGCCACCCCGTTCTTATTTCCTTTTCCTCCCAATAATAACTGACGGGCAATGCCCAGTTTCAAGTAATAAAAGTTATTTATTTTCCCATAAACGAAAGGGTTGCCAATAGCCAACCCCGGAAAAACGCTGGAACTCTTTGATAGTTTCTCTTCTTTCTTATCTTTTCTTTCGCCCAACTCCACCCACCAAAGATTACTCTTGGTAATGGTTTTGTACTTACCATGTTCATATAATATACTCCAACCATCTGTGTTCAACTTAAAACCAAATTCACCTTGCTTCTGATAAACCAAAGCACCTTCTTCTTCCTGCTTAATTATCTGATCAATTTTCTTTTTACGCTCCAATTGTTTTTGTTGACGGGGTGTAATCTCCCTTTGATCAGTAGTGTTTTGTGATTTTACTAACACGGGAAACAAAACAATCAGAATTAAAAACTTCTTCACAAGATTTAATTTAGTACATGTAAATTTAGGCAAAAATAGATAGCAATGACTTCAACTATTGTATATACAGGAGATTTAAGAACAGAATTAACACATTTACAAAGTGGAACGGTAATTGAAACAGATGCTCCTACAGATAACCATGGTAAAGGAGAGCGGTTTTCTCCTACAGATTTATTAGCAACTTCTTACGGAGCTTGTGTAATTACTACTATGGCTATAAGGGCTGCAGACATGCATTTAAATTTTGATGGAACCAAAATAAATATCACTAAAATCATGAGTTCCGATGCCCCAAGAAGGGTTGCAGGCATTAAGGCCGAATTAATTTTTACCGAAAACTTTCATGCAACCGAAGAACAAAAGATACAGTTAGAAAGAATCGCCAGAAACTGCCCTGTTGAGAAAAGCCTGCATCCGGATATTAAATTAGATGTTGATTTTAAATGGTAGGTTTTAAAATCTGGCTACCCACTGCACACTGCAAACATTTTTTGAGTTTACAGTATTGATTATTCAACTGCAGAATAGCTTGCGAATCTAATGCAGTTGTACAGGTAATATGATGGTTAATGAATACTTTAACAATAGCATTCTGCTCTGCTTTAAGCTGATGCAGCCAGTATAATGCTTTTTCTTTATACGCTTGTATTTGGTAATATTGGCCATAAGCAAAAAGTGCAGGAATAACAGTATTAATAAGTATACTGTTCAAAGTTTGTTCTCCAATTTGTTTAACCTGGTAGTGTGCCTGTTTATCTAAAACATAATGATCGTTCCAGTAATCGTTGGCCGTAACTGCAAATAATTGCTTTACTTCTTCAACAGTTTGTAATTCTTTTATTGTTGTGAATAAATGCGATGACCGGTGAATAAGACTGGCCATTTGCGCCAGCCGAATAGTTGGAAAAGCAACAGGCCGCATTCGTAAAAAATTTGGCTGTAGGAGTATCGGTTGAAGTGTATATTTTTTTTGAAGGAAAATATATTCTTTTTGAAGCATTATAGGGTATGCTTCCGTAAAATGCCCATGCAACAGATTACCCTGCCCTAATAACAATGACTCCAGTTGGTGAATTTGATTTTTATGTTTTGCCAGTATGTTTACTGAAACAGTCTTTGCTATTTGCAGGAACAGATCTGCATTAAGTTTTAATCCGAAATTATAGGCCAACGATCTCCAGAATGTTTCTTCCCAGTGAGCATTTGTTTGCTGCCATGCTTCTATAACATTATTGGCTTTTTGAATCAGGCGTTCTACAGCAAGGCTTTCTTTCCACTTTGCCCACCCTAATGCAGATAAAGCCGGGAGAAAACGGGCACAAGCAATAGTGGATGTTTTGTTCATTAATTGTTCATAGCGCCGTAATAATATTTTAGGAACCAGTGTTTTTAACTCAAGCGCAGGCAAAAGCTTGTTATGATGGTTTCTTATATGCGCATCATCTTCCCACACCACATGTAAAATAACATTGGCATAATGTGCATCGTTTACGTGGTTGTGTTTTACCCAATCAGAAGCCAAACAATGCACTTCAATATGCCCGGCAAATATGACTTGATCGATCCTGATCCTGGCATTACTGAAATCTGGGCCCTGATGATGATTGAGTACGCCGGGAGATAAAATTTCCAACGCCTCTCCGGAAGTGGTTGTTAAAGAATGTTTGGTAAAGTATTGATGTTGCCAGATGAATTGAAGTAATCTTTCCGTCATTATTTATTTTTTTAACGGAAGAATATATGCAAAATGAAAATAATAAAAAATCACATATTTTGTAGCGCTTTTATTACCCTGCTTACAGGCAGGCCCATTACATTATAAAAATCCCCGTTAATTTTTTTAATGCCCACAACGCCTATCCATTCCTGAATGGCATAAGCACCGGCTTTATCATAAGGCTGGTATTTGTTCACATAAAAAAGTATTTCTTCGTCTGTTAACGGATGAAATTCCACTTCTGTTGTTTCAGCAAAACTGATTTCTTTTTCGCCGGCTATAATAACCACCCCTGTAATAACCAGATGCTTTCTGCCGGATAATTTCTGAATGGTTGCTATGGCATGATCCCTGTTATCGGGCTTGCCCAATATTTCATTATCCAATACCACAATCGTATCTGCAGCAATTACAGAACAATTGATCAATTGTTCCCTGCTAATTTTTTGGAGTATCGTTTTTGCTTTTTCCCTGGCAATAAAAACAGGAATTTCCCCCACAGGTAACCCTGGAGGGTAAGTTTCATCTGTATTGGCTACCATTACGGTAAAAGGCACTTCGGCCCATTCCAATAATTGCTTTCTTCTCGGCGATTGTGATGCCAGTATCACTTCCTTCACAAAAAAAGTTTATGCGTATAATTTAAAAAATAACATGCTTAAAATACCTGCAAACATTACCAGTTTTACCATGTTGCTTAATGAATGGAAATCTTTTTTCGACTGTGCTTTCTGTAGTTTTTTCAGTATCCATATTAATGGCAGTATTAAAAAAAACAAAGAATAAGCAATGCTCAGCCACCAGCCAAAAGTTAAAGAATATAATTGTAATAAAATTAACGATGCAGTTAATACTACCAGCCAAACCGCCAGAAAAACCTTGGTTGCATTTATTCCCCAAACAATAGGCATAGTGGTGCAACCATATCTTCTATCTCCCTCCACATCTTCCATATCCTTTATCACTTCCCGTATGAGCGAAATAATAAAAGCAAAAGAAGTGTATACAATACCCAGCCGCATAATTCTTCTATACATTGCAATATGTTCAGGCATTTGTTTAAAAGGCGCAAACTCCAATAAAGTAATCAGCAGAATTACCCATGCTGTTAAAGCCGAAACAAGGATATTGCCGATAAGGAACTTTTTTTTAAGAGACGCAGAATACAAGAATAACAAAAGCACACTAACAATACACGATAAAAAGATAAGCCACTGGCCCATTTGTTTTGAAAGGTAACCACCTATTAAAATACCTGATAAGCTTGTAACGAAGTGCAGAATAATAACCCACCTTCTGCTGATGAATTTTTCTACCACCAGTTTATCGGGTTTATTAATGATATCTATATTCAGATCGAAATAATCGTTAATAATGTTGCCACCGGCTGCTATTAAAATATATGCTAACGTTAATAAAGCAATATACTTATTTGAGAACAAAGTAGATTGCCATGGATGCAGAGAAGACTGAACAATGGCATAAAAAAACAACACCTGCGTTAATGCAATGAACACAAGATTAGGCCAACGGATTAATCTGAAAAATGCAGCAAGTATTTTCAAGAAAAAGTTTTATGCAAATTAAGAAACCAACAAAACAAATAATATTATTTTTGATTATCTCTCCATTCGTATACCCAACTACTCTGAATCATCTCTAAATGCCCTTCATTGCTTTGCTCACGCGTGCCTGCAAAATTGGGAATTTCCAGCACCCATTCTAAAAGATCTGTAAAGCGGATGCGGTATATTTTAGATTCAGTGAACTCGTCGCCAAAACGTTCATACAATTTTAAAGCGATATCTTCATAATCGGCCCAATGAATCGGTGGTTCAAACGTACTCATGTTCTATTATTTGTTTGCAAAATAGAAGCAGGTTGAGCACATAAACAAACATTTTTGGGAAATACCCTGCTTTCTTCATCAACAATATGTTATTTCAGAAAAAGTTCATCAAATAATCCCTTTACAGTTACAATTTTCAGGTAAATTCACTTCATGGAAAACAGCTCTACAACCACTATTACCGTTTCAGTTGCAATTAATGCCGGTATAGAAAAAGTATGGGAATATTTTAATTCCCCGGAACATATTGTTCAATGGAACAGCGCATCCCCCGAATGGCATACACCCCGTGCTACGAATGATTTAAGGGTGGGTGGAAAAATAAACTCCAGAATGGAGGCAAAAGATGGCAGTATGGGTTTTGATTTTGAAGGGATTTACTCCAATATCATTCCGCATCAGTTAATTGAATACGTAATTGGCGATGGCAGAAAAGTTAAAGTCGTTTTTTCTGCTGATAATGATATCACCACTCTCACCGAAACTTTTGAAGCAGAGGGTACTCATCCCAAAGAAATGCAGGAACAAGGCTGGCAGGCTATTCTGAATAACTTTAAGCGGCACGTTGAAACAAATTAACACTAACACCTAATCATTTATGACGATTACGCAAAAAATAACACCTTTTCTATGGTTTAACGAAAATGCAGAAGAAGCTGCAGAATTCTATGTCAACGTTTTTCCCAACAGTAAAATATTGTCTAAGCATTATTATCCAAAAGATTTTCCCAATTTGGGAGGAAAGATCATGACAGTAAGCTTCGAGTTGAATAGTTTACAATTTACCGCATTAAATGGTGGCCCCAGATATAGTTTTACAGAAGCTGTTTCTTTTGTAGTGAATTGTGACACACAGGAAGAGATAGACCATTATTGGGATTCTTTCCTTGCACAAGGCGGTAAAGAGTTAGCCTGCGGATGGATTAAAGATCCATTTGGCCTTGCATGGCAAATTGTTCCATCGGCATTGGCAAAATATTTAAGTGGTAACGATAAGACGAGGTCTGAAAGAGTAATGCAGGCCTTATGGGGTATGAATAAATTAATTATTGCAGATTTGGAAAAGGCATACACGCAATAAATTGTACACTTACTCTATATCGTTAAACAGTAAGACTTTTTGTAAAAAGCCTTACTGTTTAAATAAGTAATCGTATGGTGTATGTATTAACCGTTTTTTCCGGCAAGCATTGGCACAAAAGAAAATTGTTCAAACGATTCTTCTTTTATTGTTCCATCTGGCAGTTTGGTAATACGTAACATTCTCTGAGCATTGCCTTCATCTACAGGAATAACCATCATACCATTTATTTTTAATTGTTCTATTAGTTTAGGAGGAATAAAAGGAGCGGCAGCCGTGATAATAATTTTATCAAAGGGGCCATATGTTGGCAGTCCTTCAAAACCATCTCCATAGAAGAATTTTATATTCGGATATTTTGTTTTAAATACAAAGCTCTTGTGTTTTTCGTACAACTTCTTTTGTCGTTCAATAGTATATACCCACGCACCCATTTGCGCCAGCACGCTTGCCTGATATACACTTCCTGTTCCTATTTCCAAAACTTTATCCCCTTTTTTTATTTGTAATAATTGTGTTTGATAAGCCACGGTATAAGGTTGCGAAATGGTTTGCCCTTCTCCTATCGGGAATGCCCTGTCTTCATATGCTATTTTATCAAATGCAGAATCTAAAAAAAAATGCCTGGGCAAATTATTGATGGCCTCTAAAACATTCTCGTCGGTAATTCCTTTTTCCCGCAATTGCTGCACCAATTGCTTTCTTAATCCTTTGTGCTGGTATGTGTCTTCAAACTTTCTCATAGACATACAAAACTAACACAGCCTGTTATACAAACAGGCTGTGGGGAAAATTTAGAGTAAGAAAAAATATTCTTAAAAGTTCTTCACGTAAGCTTTTATCTGTTCCTGTAGCGCATTACTAACAGGTGTTACAGGCAGGCGCAACACATTTTCTATTAATCCCATTTCATGTAAAAAGGCTTTAACACCGGCCGGGTTATTTTCTGCAAACATATAATCGTATGCTTTCAATAATTTATAATGAATGGCATTTGCTTCAGGAAATTTGTGTTGCAGGCTTAAACGAATCATATCTGAAAATGCTTTAGGGTATGCATTGGCGGCAACACTAATCACCCCTTCAAACCCACAGGCAATCTGGCTCATGCTTAATGCATCATCTCCGCTTACAATTAAGAAACCGCTCGATTTGTCTCTAACAATTTCCATGCATTGCTGCATATCGCTTCCAGCTTCTTTAATACCGGCAATATTGGGCACTTTAGAGAGCTTTGTAATAACCGAAGCAGAAACATTTCTTCCCGTTCTTCCCGGAACATTATACAACAGAATAGGTTTGGGAGAAGCATCGGCCAAAGCTTTGTAATGTTCATACAGGCCTTCCTGCGAGGGTTTACTATAATAAGGCGAGGCGCTTAGCACTGCTGCTGCATCTTTTAAAGGAAAGGTGTTTAACTCTTTAATCAATTCTGAGGTATTGTTGCCCCCTATACCTACCACTACCGGCACCCTGTTGTTAACCTGTTTAAATGTAAACGCTGCGATTTGTAGTTTTTCTTCTTTTGTTAAAGTGGGGGTTTCGCCTGTAGTGCCTAATGTAACTACATATTCAACACCGCCGTTAATTACAAAATCAATTACACGTGCAAGAGCACTATAATCAATGCTTTGATCTTTTTGAAAAGGTGTAACCAGTGCAACACCGGTGCCTCTCAGTTGCTGTAGAAGCGACATGTTAAAATCGTTTTAGTTGTTGTTAGTGTGTTTTTCTTGTGTACAATCTTATTGAAGAACAGCTTCTTCCCAAAATCCCATTTTCCCGTATTTATCAATACGCCTGTTAATTCTTTCTTCAGCCCCGAAAGGCTTTATTTCTTCTAAAGATTTTTTCAAATGATTTTTCAGCAATGCGGCTGCTTCATTATAATCCCAATGGGCACCTCCCAGCGGTTCTGGCACAATTTCATCTATCAGTCCAAAGCCCTTCATATCGGTAGCCGTTAAGCGAAGTTGTTCTGCTGCAATTTCTTTTTTATCCCAGCTACGCCATAAAATTGAAGAACAAGACTCAGGAGAAATAACAGTGTACCATGTATTCTCCATCATTAATGTTTTATCTCCCACCCCAATGCCTAATGCACCACCACTGGCACCTTCTCCTATGATTACAACAATCACAGGCACTTTTAAGCGAATCATTTCATAGATATTCCTCGCAATGGCTTCGCCCTGGCCACGCTCTTCTGCTTCCAGACCAGGGTAAGCGCCCGGTGTATCGATAAAAGTAATAACTGGTTTATTAAATTTTTCTGCAAGCTTCATCAAACGCAAAGCTTTTCTATATCCTTCAGGATTGGCCATGCCAAAATTTCTCAATTGGCGCATCCTGGTATTGATACCTTTTTGCTGTCCTACAACCATTACCGTTTCACCATCCAATTGGGCAAACCCACCTACCATGGCTTTATCATCTTTTACATTCCTATCTCCATGCAATTCAACAAAATTGGTAAATATTTTTTCAATGTATTTATGTGTATACGGTCTATCCGGATGGCGGCTAAGCTGCACCCTTTGCCAGGGTGTTAATTGCTCTGTAATCTCTTTTCGTTTGTGAATGATAGCTGCTTCCAGCTTTTGAATACTATCACTCATATCTATTTTGCTTTTTTCTGCTGTATTCTTTAGCTTTTCAATTTCTTCGTATAAAGTTTTAATAGGTTGCTCAAAATCTATGAATTGTCTATTGGGGTATTGTGGCATAAATGCAAAATTGAGGCGGTAAAAATAAAGTTTTGATTTTTTTTAAAGAAAGATTTGTTTGTAAAAGTTTTATCCCCTTATATTTGCACCCCAATCGAAAATTTCCTGATGGAAATAGAGGTTAGGATCGGTAGTTCAGTTGGTTAGAATGCCGCCCTGTCACGGCGGAGGTCGCGGGTTCGAGTCCCGTCCGGTCCGCAGAAAATTAAAAAAAGTAAAATAAAAAACGTCTGGAATGTAAGTTTCAGGCGTTTTTTGTTTTAATAATATGTCAAAGAAGTATAAAACATATCAATCGGTCGGTTACCTATTCGGTTACCTGATTATTCATATACTTTTGAGGTAACCGAGATAAGACAATCTTATCTTACAAATTATCACTACACAGTTCTGTTAGAAGAAGCATTCAGGTGTGAAATAATTTTTCGCAACTTAATGTTATTCAAGATGGCAACTTTCACCATCCTCTTTTGGGTAAAGAGAAACAAAATCAAGAACGGCAAAGCACCACTTTATGCAAGAGTTACCGTTAACGGTAAACGTTCCGAAATCGCAGTACATCGCGATGTACCGATTTTACAATGGGATAACACTTCACAAACATTACTCGGCAAAACTGCAGAAGCAAAAGAAATCAACAACCACTTAGCTATTATAAAAGCAAAGTTGCTCAATTGCCAAAGCAAATTAGAAGCACGAAATGTAACCATCACAGCAAAAACACTCAAGTTAGAGTATGTAGGCGTAGTAGAAAGAAAAAGAATGCTTGTTGAAATCATTCAGCAACACAACAACGATATCAAAACATTAATCGGCCACGATTATTCAAAAGCAACCTGGGTTAAATACGAAACCACTAAGAAGCACATAGTTGAATTTCTCAAATGGAAATACAGTACAACAGACATTGAATTAAAAAAACTCAATTTCGAATTCATTACAGATTTTGAATTCTATCTCAAATCACAAAAAAATATAGATGTAAACACAAATGCCAAGTACATCAAAAATGTAAAGAAGATAATAAAAGATTGTGTTGCCAAAAGTTGGTTAGAGAAAGACCCATTCCTTGCATACAAAATAAAAACCAAGAAAACTGAAAGAGCATTCTTAAATGAGTTCGAATTACAAACCATTCAGGAGAAAGAATTCACCATCGAACGACTCGCACAAATCAGAGACATTTTTATCTTCAGCTGTTATACCGGTTTAGCATATATCGATTTATTCAATCTCACTCCCAATAATATCTCATTAGGCATCGATGGTGAAAAATGGATATTCACAAATCGTCAAAAAACAGAAACAGCTTCACGCATTCCATTATTACCAAAAGCAATTGAAATCTTAAATAAGTATACCAACCATCCAGAAGCTATTGTAAGAAACAAACTCTTGCCCGTTCCCACCAATCAAAAAACGAATGCTTATCTCAAAGAAATTGCTACAGCCTGCAACATACATAAGGAACTAACATTTCATGTCGCACGTCACACCTTCGCAACAACAGTTACACTAACCAATGGAGTCCCTATCGAAACAGTAAGCAAAATGCTAGGTCATACGAAACTGCAAACTACACAGCTTTATGCAAAAATTTTAGATAAGAAAGTAAGTGGCGATATGCAAATACTCCGCAAAAAACTGCAACCGCTTCAACAACAAGTAGAAATAAAAACAGGCAGCTAATTGCTGTTTTTATTTCTACAAAAATCTTATTAACAAGCAGCACACTTTATTCATCTTTAGTCTTTTTTAAAGACCTGTATTGCCCTGTTTTGTTGCATTTTATGTACATTTAGCCCAAGTATTATTATGCCATCTCACTCAGAAATATTAGTAAATGAAAAAGAGTTGTTTGCTCAAATGGCAACTGGCAATGAGGCAGCTTTCACACAAATATTTTATTACTACACACAACGCATTTATCAATACATTTTCACAAAAACAAAATCAAAAACTGTTACTGAAGAAATAGTGCAGGAAGTCTTTATCAAACTTTGGAAAAAAAGAGAGGATTTATCTCATATCGAGAACCATCAATCTTATATCTTCTCAATGGCGGCCAATAAAACATACGATTGGCTAAAGAAGATGGCATTAGAAGAAAAAATTCGCTTACACACCTGGCAAACTATTCAAGATTTCAGTAACATAACAGAAGAAACTCTGAATCTTAACGAAAGCAAAGAGTTAATTGATGAAGCCGTAGAGCATTTATCGCCTCAGCGTAAAAAAATATTTTTGTTAAGCAGAGAACACGGCTTATCAAGAGCCGAAATTGCAGAAGAGTTAAATTTATCTATCAATACCGTAAACAATCACTTAAACGAAGCGCTGCGTTTAGTAAAAGAACATCTTAATAATAATAAGTCAGGTATTACTGTAACACTTATTACTATTCTATTGAAAATACATCAATAATAGTTTTTCATTTTCTCGTAAACATACTTGTATAAAACTATCTTTACAATATCGTTTTGTAACAACAATCCGATAAACTTTTTGTTAGCGAAAGCTATTAACTGAGTATTCGAAAGCCGCCAAATTTCTACCTCACTCATTTAGTAAGCTGTCGCCACGTTACGGCGTGGTAGCAGTTTATTGTGAGGTGGGGCTTGGCGGTCCCTCGGATACTTTAAACGTGCCACGCTATTTTTTATGAACGCCGAGCAAAAATTTTTACATCACCATATTGCAGAACTTCCCTTTACAGAAGGTCTTAAAACCGTTTTGCACTTTCACCAAATACAAACGCTCCAACAATTACTCAATTATACGGTAGCAGATTGGCACAAAACCTTTCCAGGTTTCACCTACCACCATCAACACGAAATAGTTGAATTCTTAAAAAGCAATAACCTACTCGATTATTTAAGAGAATAATTACATCTCAATGTCATTCTTAGCGTAAGTCGAAGAATCTCATCCGCACATCTTCACTCCTTTCCTCATTCACTCATTCTATCATTCCTTCCCTAATAACTCTGTACCCATTTAATCATTTCCTGAAGTATCACAACAGCCCTTTGTTGATGACTCCTTTCAACAGCATGTGATTTCTTGTCTAAGCTATTCGAACTCACATGTTCAGCTTTAATAGTGCTGCAATATTTTTCAATATTATTCCACACATCCTTACCTACCTCATTCAATAACAATTTCGAATCATGCGAAGCCCTGCCAAGTATCGCAAGCACATATACCGAAACAGAAAACTTCAACTTATCAAAAGTTTCATCTGAAACAGTATCTTTTTTATTTACGAATGAATAAACGAGATGTTGCTTTTCCAAATACAACAATTCTTCCTCAATCCAGTTGCACATTTGTTCTTTAGTATTAATAGCTTCCTTTATCAGAATTATGTTAGATCGTATTTGCAACTGATTATAATATTTCAAATACTCACTCAGCTTTTTCATTTTTTCTTGTACATCTGCAATCACGCTTAAGCTCTCTAAAATTATATCAATGGAATAGTTTACAAAAACACTCGCATTAAAATTCATTTCAACTAAGCAACTGTTTAATGTTGCATTATCAGTTACATGTTCAATAGCGGTAAACAATTCATTCAGGTAATCGCACCTGCAGTAAGTGCAGCAGTCCCTTTTAGCATATCAATCTTCAAAGCAGGCAGCAACTATGTTTAATAAGGCAGGTTCAAAATTTTTATGCTTTGCCTGCTTACGCAAGCTTGCAATTTGCTTTTGAATAATTACTGTTGTTCTTGCTTTATAGTAGTCAGGCACTGCAATGTTCCTTACAAAATATTTTTTAAACTGCAACTGCAGCATGGTCAGCAAACCGTCAATACATTCAATGCAGTAATTATAAACGGTTACAGAATTATCAGGCTGCATATAATTATAAACCATGTTAGCAATATCAATTAAGCCGGTTTGGTGATGTTCAATAAACAAGCTGAACGCATGTTCTTTTTTACACGAGTAAGAAGCTTTAATAAAAGCCCTTCGCAATCTTTCTTTCTCCTCACGCAATAAAATATACGCCTCGCTCATTACGGCTTCTTTGTTGGCAGAAGCGTTCAATGCAGCAGGAGTTACAGTATGTATAATCTTCTCGAGTATGTCTAATTCATACTTCAATATGCCGGTTTTTTTACATAGTCATTTTCATTCCCGGGGTATATTACTTAATAAAAAACAAGCAAAATATTTTTATCATACAGCCTTCAATTCATTCAGTATTATCGAAGCATTCTTTACTTTAAAGTTCAATAGCGCATCTTATATTACACTGCACCATACCTAACTATTTTCTTACTATGACCTCTGAAAAAATTCAATAAAGAATATAAAGCTCATATCACTATGCACTAAAGCTGAATATAGCTATTTGAACAAATGGGCTGTATATCATTTGTTCTATATTTTTTTTGTTACTTTTTTGTAGCAATGACAAAAAAGTAAATAAAGAAAAGTAAACATTGCTCATATCACCATGCACTACATCTAAACATTTTCTCATTATAACTTTTGTTTCTTTTCTTACAACAGAAAAGAAAGTAATTTACCTTAACATCAACAATCCCTTCTTCCACTCTTCCCTATAAGCCGGGCCAATTGAAAACTTTTTGTTATTCACGTACACAAACAACCTGTCAAACTTTTCAATATGCACAATATTCACAATTACGCTTTTATAAATTCTTCTAAACATATCATGAGGCAATAGCTTCTCAAACTGCTTTAATTGTATATGCACCACAACTGTTTTATGGTTGGTAATTATTTTAGAATAACTTGCCAACGATTCCACATACAAAATATCTGCATATTCAATTTTTACATACTCCTTCTTATCCCATACAAAAAAGAACTTATCGCTCATACATCTTTTACTTTAATACAAAAACTTTAGTAAGCATTGCTCATATCAACCTCCTTCTTCCTTCTCTAAAGGAGAAGGTGTCCGCAGGACGGATGAGGCTTCTTAAAAAACAGGCAGATGTAAACACAACGCCTGTGTAACTCTAAACTAAAAAAGAGCTTCATGAGAAAAAATCTTTAATTTGTTATACTGTCCGTAACTCTCCGAACGGGAGTCTATCGAAACAATCACACTTGCACATTTACTCACTCGCATATCTGCACATCTATTCTATTTTCACATTAAATTTTTCTGTTCTCGGCGGCATACATTCATGATCGTTGCACACCATATATTCAATTATTCCGCTGACATTCGTTTTTGCACTGGCTTTTAATTGCACTACTTGCACGAAATCCGCACTGTCGGCATAATACATCACATCAATACCAAACACATCCTCATGCTTCATGATCATTTTGCCATTCTCTTTTATTTTGCCTCCGGCGATCACTAATGGATTTTTATTGAACTTAATAGTTGTTGGCACAGGCCCACCTTCCGGTGTCTGTTGACTGTAAATATGCCAATTATTATCTATGATTGCCTTGAGATGGATTTCGTAAGTTTTATCAGCCACCTTTTTTACTGTATAGCTCCAGCTAACTGGATTTTGAGCTTGCACGATGAACACACTGGTTATAATAAGGCTTAATAAGAATATCTTTTTCATAGCTAATTATTTTTATCAATAATTAAATTCATTCAGATCAAATTTTTTATCGTTCAACAGCTCTCGCAATGTTGGTGTGGCAGTTGATCCGATAGCAGGAACATTTGATGGCGTCATATCGGAAGGCTCTAATGCTCTTTGCAATCTTTCTTTCAAATCAACCAGGTGCCATTTAGTAAGGTCTTCCTTATAAGCGGGCAACGCTTTATTAAGTTTAGCAAGCAGCTTTCGTATATGCGCTTTTGCTATGGAGTAAAAATCAGTCATCACCCTGGTCTCAAAACCTCCGCCGTTGTAGGATGTAACACTTGTATATTTGTTGAAGACCAACAAGCTGATTAATCTTTCTGCGTATGCCTTCTGCAAATCACGGCGATAAGTGTCAATAGCGCTTTTTGTATCCAGTTCTTTCCAGATACCAGCTTCCAGATCGTCTAACATATCTGTAAAGGAATACGCTTTGCCCGGATCCATTTTTTCGGCAAGCAGCATATTATCAAAATTAGAATAGGATAAAAGATCATAAAGGACAGCGATCTGGATAGAACGGATACCGCCTGCAGCTCTGGCTCCGGTATAGGGATATATACTGGAATCAATAAACCAGATAGGTGTGGTAAATAACTGATTCTGCAAAAAACGAATGGCTGCCCGTTGTTTTTCTCTGTTTGTAAATTCATATACTTTTCCTTTCTGTTCCCGGGTAACATTATTATTCTGTAAGCCGGCGATATTGCTGAGAACATGAGATATATAAGCATAGTATTGCTTAAAGATCAAATCTGTTTGCATTTTCGTTGCGGCGGCATAGTTGGTGCCTGAGGCATTCGTCCATTCCAGTATATGGGGCATAATGCGTTTCAGGTTTTGAATACCATAATAGCCTGCTTTCATAGCATCATCGCCTAAATCTTCCGTGCGTACACGGGGATCGGATGATCCCAAAAAACCAGCCGTAGCAAACTGAAGTCTTTTATCTTTTCCCAATCGGTCAATAATCCAGTTATTCATATAAACCTTTTCGTCATTCTTTGTTTTGAATGGCAGCAACCACCTATATCCCCACTCGATTGCCCATTCATCATATACACCAATGCGGGGCATAAGGCTTCTTTGGGGAATACTATCTTCCGGCTGGGCTACATAGTTAAACCGTGCATAATCCATAATCGAAGGGCAAAAACCATTGGCTTCAACATACGTTTTACTCCGGAGGCTATCAACCGGAATCAAAGAAGAAGCAAGAAAGTTATGTAGTAAACCAAGAGTATGTCCCACTTCATGAGAAGATACAAAGCGGATCAGTTGCCCCATCAGGTTATCATCAAATACCGGCTTTTGCGCACGGGGATCATTAGGACCTGCCTGTATCATATACCAGTCATGAATAATACTCATTACATTATGATACCAGTTAATATGGGACTCTAATATTTCGCCGGTGCGTGGATCATGCACATTTGGACCATTGGCATTGGGTATAACAGAAGGCTTATAGATGATTGCATTATGACGGGCATCCAATAAACTAAATGTAGAATCATTCGAAGGCGCTTCCAGGGCGTAGATCGCATTTTTAAATCCTGCTTTTTCAAAAGCCTTCTGCCAATCGTTCACACCTTGTATTAAATAAGGCACCCATTTTTTTGGAGTGGTTGGATCTATATAATATACGATCGGTTTTTTAGGTTCTACCAGTTCTCCTCTCAAATATTTTTCTCTATCCTCTTCTTTTGGCTCTAAACGCCAGCGGATGATCATAGTTGCAACAGCAACTCCTTTCGGTGCATCAAAATCCAGGTATTCCTGACCAAAA
This sequence comes from Sphingobacteriia bacterium, assembly GCA_017304675.1. Taxonomy (GTDB): domain Bacteria; phylum Bacteroidota; class Bacteroidia; order Chitinophagales; family Chitinophagaceae; genus CW01. The sequence continues at coordinate 763,272 of JAFKLS010000016.1, read as the reverse complement.
TAACCTACACGTTCATCATAGTAACGGGGTTGCATAGGTGCTCGTGGTAATAATACAAAAGAAGTATTCAATTCATAGGTAACGGTTCCATCTCCTGCTATGTAAGTATTCACTACCTGCAATTCGAGGTTAACAGGAAATGACTTTACATCTTCTATATAAGATTTATCCTTTTGCCACCCGCCCAATACAAAGGTCTTTTTAAGCTCAGGATCAAAGTAAAGCAGGCTGTTATCCGATTTTATAAAATCCGTTACATCTATCACAGATCCGGTAGAATCAGACGTGTATGCTTTTATATCAAACACATAAGAAATCGGTTGCAGGGTAGAATTGTAAACACTTCTATACATCCCATTTTCAGAGCTATCTACTGACCGTTCAGAAAAAGAAACTGTTTTAATAAACAATTTATCAGCAGGTCCCTTTACAAATCGTATCACCTTCTCCCCAATTTGATCACCGGCGTAACCAAGAGAAGAAGGTCTAACCCCGGCAGCGCCTCTTGCAATACGGCTAACAATTAGTATATCCTGACCGAGCAAAGAATCCGGCAATTCAAAAAAGTAGTGATCATCTATTCTATGCACTGTAAATAACCCGGCATCTGTAATTGCTTTAGCAGTAATTACTTCTTTATAGGGTTTAGGCTTGCCTTCTTTACCAGCTTCCTTTGTTTTTGAAATGGTATCCGTTTTAGTAACACCAGCCTGCTCTTTAGTTATATTACCAACCTTTGTGCTATTCTTTTTAAAAATGCTACACGAAAAAAATAATACGCACATAACTGCCGGCAGCAACATTCTTCCTAACGACATAATTTTAATTGATTGATTTAATTGATTTATTTATAGCCTGTTTTATGTAGTAAAATTTTATTTCACCTGCTTTATCACCATTACTTCTATTTCTCTTTCCTGCTCTACTATACCTAAACCAAAAGAATGTAAGGCGACATTAAGTTCATCCATCGTTTTTAAAGTTTCAATTGGTAGCGTCAGGGATACCTTCTTATCCTCCATCCAACCAGTTCCGTTCATCAATAAAAAAAGATTATTGGACCGCTTTTTTTGCAACAAAAAGGATTGAAGTTCAGGATTGGCGGGTATTGTTAGCTGAAACACAGAAAGCAGGTCAATTGCGGTAAATTTTTTAAGCTTCTTTCCGTCCTTCTCCAATACACTAACCCCACTTTCGTCGGAACTACCCGCAGGGGAACTTATTTTGTCCTCCGCAGCAAGACGAACTAATACATAACAGGGAATTTTTCGCTTTTCCACCACTACTGTTGTACCCAGCCGCTGTTCAAAATACCGGTTCAGATCCTCCAGCATATATTGACGCTTCTTCTTATCAGGCAGGTCGAGCGGTACTACTTGTTCGTAGCAGTATTCGCTTTTTCGCAAGTCTTTATCCGTTGACCTTCTTCCTGTCAGTTCTTCCCGGGAACTGTAGTTTGCCGTATCCACTCCTTTTGAAAAAACAGCTAATCCGCCACCTCCGTTATAGAAGGGCAATGCACAATAAAGTACATCCGAAGGGATTTTCCATGTGCCAGAGAGTGCCTGTTCGTAGAGGTACAGTAAATCCTGGTTTATAAAATAACGGGATTGAGTGTTAGTGATACTGTCAATGATAACGTTAATATTTCCGTTCAACTCATTATTGTAAGGAGTAATAAAGCTGCCATAAGAAACGGGAGTATGCTTTAAGCTTCCTAACACTTTATAATAAGATACCTTTTTATCTTCTGATAAATTAGGAATGTTGGGCGCCGTACTTCCGTAAATAAAATCTATTTCTTTACCAGCCAATAAATCTTTAATCTTATCCGGGTATGTGTTTTCATGACCGCCTATTAACCGGATTATTCCCTTGCCATCTATCCAAACATGCAAAGGAACACTACGGCAAGGAAAAGCCTTGAATAAAGAAGAAACACGCAGCAACTCATTCCACGTTTGCCATGAATAATTGGCTACAATAGAAGGAAGGTCCGGTATTTTAATGCGCCCTTTATACCGTCCGTTAAACCGCTGCTGAATTTGTTCCTGGGTTTCAAAGGGATTAGTAAGTATTATCTGTATCTTATCTCCGAACTGCTTTTGCAGGCTCTCCATGTATGGAAAGTCATCAATGCAAACTGAACAACTTGTACTCCAAAAATCTAAAATAACGAGCTTTCCTTTGAAATCCGCCAGCCTGCTTTTGCCTGTCGGAACATTTACCATTTTTAACTGTATACCCGGCATTGTATCTCCCACTTTCAATCCATTACTGCCGTAAGTCAAATACCAATCATCTTTTATTTTCAAGGACAAATCAGCTTGAGCAATACCTGCCAGGCTTACTAACATACTCAATAACCATATACTTATCTTCATGCTAATCCTCATTATTAGATAAACTAAAGAAAAACTTATTGGCTGATACGGCTTACCTCGGGTTTTGTTGAACTCCGGGATTATTGTTTATCTCCGACAGTGGGATGAGCATAACCGACCTCAGGTCATTGGGTGGTAAAGTGTAAATAGTGCCGGCAATATTTCTCTGCAACGTAATATTAGCGCCTTCCAGATTCAACCGGCGAATATCAGACCATCGCAACCCACGCCATACCAGTTCTTTTCTTCTTTCCGTTAATATTTTGTTCAGTGCATCCGCTGCATCAGTAGCTGTAAAAGGCGACCAGCTACCGTTATTACTCCACCTGTTTTGCATCAATGTATTTAAGTCCGCCATAGCTGCATCTTTATTACCTGCACGGGCATAGCTTTCTGCCCGAATAAGGTACATTTCATCAACAGCTAATCCATCAAAAACACTTCTAATCGAATATGTCCCATTACCATCATAACTACCCCTAAAACTATATTCTCCATTATTTGGAAGAAAGAATACAGTTTTTCGCAAATCATTAGGATCATAAGACTTATACAAGTTAGAATCAATATTGGGTTTGAGAAGTAAGACTATTGATAGATAGGAATAATTATGAAATATCACTTCTTGATTAAGCGATTTAATAGGCGGAGAGCCGACTGGGATTAATGTATTATAGTTTATTAAGGTGTTTTTTAATTGCAGAGCGGAGTTAGCATATTGCCCTGCGTTAGCATAATCTCTCATGGAGAGATAAACCCTTGCCAATAATGCATAAGCTGCAGTTTTGGAAGGCTGTGTGGCAAAAGTTCTTGTTTCAGGCAAAAGATTAACGGCATCCTTCAAATCACCAATAATACGGTCATAGGTTTGCTGTATGGTAGCCCGGTTAGTTTTTTCACTGGTATTGGACGTTAGTCTTAATATAATACCCGGATCGCCGGCATTGTCAGTGGAATAAGGCTTGCAAAAAAGCTGTGATAATCCAAAAAAGGCAAATGCCCGGTAAAACAGAGCAGAGCCTTTTATAGTATTATATTTTTCATTCGGACCCGCTTGTACTTGGGGAAGATAATCAAGTACGATATTCGAGTAATAAATAGGATTAATGTAAGGGAAAGTCCAAAAATTCTCAACAGGTAATGCATTGCCGCTCCAAATATAATTTTGAGATTCTTGTTGATAAGAGGGACTACTCATAGAAGCATAAGATTGCCAATCGGCAGCAAGTATAAGACGATTATCCGTAAGCAGCTCTTCATAAGCACCAACTCCTCTGCTATTCATTGTACCATTTGCATTATCCAAGAGTTTTTGTAAATCATCTAACGTTGTCGGAATAATATCGGAAATCTTTGGTTTCTGATCAAGAAATTTTTTGCATCCCGATAGTAACAGAAACGATAGTAGCAATCCCATAAATCCATATTTACTAAAAACGTGTTTAATTTTTATATAGACCGATTTCATTGTATGTGGTTTTATTGTTAAACAATTTTTCTTCCTTCACCAATCAAAAGTTAATGGTAATACCTCCTGTCCAGGTTTTAGGGGTTGGGATGCTTATTCCGCCATTCAATCCACCGCCAGAGTAATCAGGATCGTAAGGAGAACTTTCAGCACGCCACAATATCCAGTTCAGGTTATTAGGATAAAAAAAGAACTGAACACTTTGAACAGGTATTCTTTTGTTATTCTTATTATCCCATAGATAAGAGAGCCTTATATCCTGAAGCCTTATATTATCGCCTCTTTTTACATGGATTGCGGCAAATTGGTAAAAGGTATTCCTATCGGCTGCATTAGCAGGTGAAGGGTAAGACATTGAAGGAACAGAAGTAAAGACTTCATCACCGCTTTTTTGCCACCTGTGATAATAATCGGCGAGATAGTTAGTTCCTCCTGCCTGATCTGAATAGTTAAGATTCAAAGCCGATTCCCGGAAATAATAATCGAAGCGTCCGGTAATATTCAAAGAAACCGTAAACCCTTTCCAGCTAATATTATTTTTGATAAAAATGGAATGTAAGGGAAGAGCCGAGCCATGAAACACCTGGTTCTGAATAGAATCATTAAGTATGGAAGTATAGTCTTTACTAACCTGCCCTTTATAATAACCTTGCGGATCACCTGTTGCCGGGTCTAAACCAGCCCATCGGTAGCTGGATATACCGTAAGCAATACGTCCCGGCGCTGCATTTAATGCATAAGAATTAAAAACCGAGGTTTTGTAGCTAATAAGATTTAATACATCCTTGATTATTGTTTTCGCATAACTCCATCCCGCATTAGTGGTCCAGGATACAGCTCCTTTTGTATTTACAGAATTAATCGAAAATTCAAAACCTGTTGATTTGAGGTTGGCATAATTTATGGTAGCGGAAGTAACGCCGGAAGAAGGTGGAAGCAAAGCATCGCCTATCACATTAGAAGACTGCTTAAAAAAAGTTTCCAGGCTTCCTCCCACACGGTTTTTCCATAATTGAAAATCCAACCCGGCATTAACAATTCGTGTTTCTTCCCATTTCAAATCGGGATTAGGGGGTATATTAGGAGTACTGTACGGAAGGAGAGTTATTGGGTCAACTGAAGAAGAATTGTTTAATGTCAATCTTCCAGAAAGTGTGTTATTAGCATTCCCTGTATATCCATAAGAACCTCTAAGCTTCAGATAGGGCAACCAGGATACATGATAGAAGGATTCTTTTGACAACTCCCAGCCGGCGCCCACCGACCAAAGCGGCTTCCATTTATTATTAGTATTCACACCAAATACATTTGCACCGTCCCTGCGTGCACTGGCATAGAAATTATACCTGTTCTTATAAGTATAAGCAACATTGCCTAACAGTGATACAAAACGGTTAATAGCAGATTGCGAATAACCGGCAATGGATGGAATCGTTGCCGTTTGACCGGGGTAAGCTGCTGCATAATAAAGTGGGTAATAGGTAAAATAGTTAACCAATGCCGTATAAGAGCCTGTTTGATTATTATAGCCATATAACCGTTGGGCGCTTAAATCTCCGCCTTTGGAATCGGATATTTCTCCTGACAGCATAGCTGATAACTGATGCTCACCAAAACGTTTATTAATATTAATGTTGCCTCTCACATTATACAGTTGTGCCTGGCTATTACTCAAATTAAGAATACCACCTACAGGAAGCGGATACCTCAAATCGTTGCTTGTCGCATTAGGATTGGTGTACCGGTTGATGAAATCACGGGTAAACCATGTCTTAATGCTTTGATAATTCAAAGTATTAACAGCCACGTTCTGATACTGATAGTTTATACTTGCTCTTAGCCAATTAGTAAACTGATAGGCAATAGAAGTATTCAGCCGGATGAACCTTTGAGTTACTTTGTTATCAGCCAACCGTACTTCGTTAAGCGGAACATAATGCCAGTCCTGCAATATTCCGGCGCCTGCTGTATCAATATACCCCTGGCGGTATTGATAAGGAATAGCAAGAGGCGTTCCATCAGCGGCAGCCAGTTTGACGTATGGATAACTTGGAAGATTGGGTGATGGAGAGCTTTTATCAACGCCCAGCGTATAATTGATGCCTGTTTGAATTTCAAGATTTTTAACAGGTCGAAAACTTGTATTGCTGTTTATGGTATATTGATCTGCCCCTTTACTTCCTTGTAAGTTATTTAAACTGTGGTTATAACCAACAGACAACTGGTAAGCCAGCACATTGTTTCCACCAGAAAAGCTTAAATAATGCTGTTGCTGTATGGCAAGGCGATAAAGATATTTATTCAAATCATCCCGTGTATCGTTATGACGCAGCGCATCAATCTGACTGGCAGAGTCGCTCGCTGATAGCAGGTTCATCTTTCGCCTTGCCAGGATTTCCACTACCGGGGAAATGACTGGTCGGTTGGATGTATTGTTGATAAGAGAATTATAAAAACCTTTATTAAACAAAGAGGTTTCAATGTCAATAAAATCCGAAGGAGTAATAGTAGGATAATAAAACAGATCGGACTTTTCGGTTATAGTTGTATTTGAAGAAACCGTCAAATGAAACTGTTGGTTATATTTTCCTTTTTTAGTGGTGATTACTATCACGCCATTACCTGCACGGGAACCCCAGATAGAAGCCGCAGCGGCATCTTTCAACACGGTAACACTTTCTACATCATTGGCATTGATATTACTAAGACTAAAAGTTTCCGGCATCGGAAAATTATCCACCACAATTAAAGGAGAAGTAGAAATTCCATAATTACCAAGTGTACTGATACCTCTTATCTGAATAGGAAAATTGACATCTTTTTTATTGTTAAACAATACTCCCGGTACAGTACCGTCTAACCGGTCAATAATACTCATTCCGGCACGCCGGTGAAAATCGGCGCTATCCAACTGTGAGTAAGAACCAACAAAACGTTCTTTGCTTATCTGCTGGTAACCGGTGTTTACCTGAACAGCCACTTCGCCAAGTTCTTTTGTTTTGGTTTTAAGGCTTACGGCAAACTCAGTTTTGCCGCTTACTTTCAACTCAAAAGTTTGCAGGTTTACGGCACTAAAAACAAGCGTAGCATTTTCATCTACACCCGTTAAGGTAAACTCACCGTTATCGTTGGTGATAGTGCCTTTGTTAGTACCTTTTACCTTTACGGCTACGCCTGCGGCGGGCTTGCCGGTTTCGTCTTTAACTACTCCATGCACATCAATAGTTGCAGGCATAGCAACATTGCCAATAGCTGTAATGTTCTTTTTTTCTTCAGGTAATTTTCTTAAAATAGTAATGGTTTTGTTTTCAATAGAGTAATCCAACGCCTGTCCTTTCAATATTTCTTTAAGTGTAAAATCAATATCGGCATTTCTTACATCAATGCTTACAGGTTTGGTTACAGCCAGTATTTGTGCATCATAAAAAAACACATAGCCGGTTTGTTTCTTTATTTCTTTAAATACTTGTTCAAGCGGTGCATTGTTAGCTCTTAAAGTTACATGCTGGCTGTAACTTTTAGCGGTTACTTGTAAACAGGCGGTCAATAATAAAATGCACGTCAACTTCATAACTACCAAGGTTTTTCGGATAAGCAGGCATTGCTTTGTCATCCTTGTCATGTCAAGCTCGCTTGTCATGTTGAGCTTGTCGAAACATCTCAAAGAATAAGCATACGGCAATGCTTTGCAATAAGCAGTCAATTGCATAGTTTTGTTTTGTTTGGGTTTAACAATAATTGTTTACACGCAGTATATTTTTGTTGGGTAACCCGAACACCCGGCCGAGATGTTCCTAGCATTTCGGCCTCTTGTTACAAGCTACCGGCTCTTCATAAAAAATTGGAAATTATTTTTTCATCGGCTCAACTTCTCGTCATTGCTGTCCATGCTACTTTATTCAAAAACTCATCTGCAACCGACCTGAAAAGTTTCTTAAAAAAAATCAAACAAAAAATCTTTGCTCATACCACTATGCACAGCAGCCGACCATTGCTACCCGAACGAATGGGCTGTAATTAAATCAACATCCTTTTTCCTTCTCTAAAGGAGAAGGTGTCCATAGGACGGATGAGGCTTCGTTCTAGATTTTTTTTGTTACTTTTTTGTAGCAATGACAAAAAAGTAAAGAACAATTCAGCAGTCTTGAACTTTCTTTTGTTATCTTTTCTTTGGTTCAAGCCAAAGAAAAGTAAAAACCATCTGCACATTTGCACATTTAAAATCTCCACATCAATCTCACTTCTCCACTATTATCTTCTTCCCTTCAATCCTGAAATGCACTTGGTTTTTCTCTAAAATGGTAAGCACTTGCTGCAAGCTCAAATTCCTTTCCATTTCACCGGCAAACTCTCTTACAGGTACGCCGCCTTCATAAGTAACATCTACATCATACCATTTGCTTAATTGCCTTAACACATCTTGCAAACTCGCTTTATTAAAAGCAAATAATCCATTCTTCCATGCAGTTGCTTGCTCAACATCTGCATCTTTAATAACATGTATTTTATCTAAAGGAATTTGTCGAAGAATCATGCCTTGCTCCCCTTGCTTCACTATTGACGATTGACCGTTAACGGTTGACCATTTTACTGCCCCCTCAACAAGCGTTGTTTTAATAGCAGCCTCATCCGCATAAGCATTAATATTAAACTCCGTACTCAAATCTTCTACAATACTTCCATCCGGCAGCTTCACATGAAAGGGTACTCTTTTCCCCCTCTCCTTTGGAGAGGGGTTAGGGGTGAGGTTGGTTGCCACTTCAAAATATGCTTCCCCCGTTATCGCAACTTCCCTTATACTGCCATTAAATGCCACCGGGTATTTTAAACTGCTTTCCGCATTCAACCACACCTTAGTTCCATCACTAAGCGTTAAAGAAACCACCTTACTTCCTCTTGGATTTATTAATGTATTATATGTCATGCTGAGCGTAGTCGAAGCATCTATCGTCTGTCGTCTATCGACTATCGACTGCCCACTACCCCCTGCGGACTGGTACACTATCTCCCCCCTTTCATTCTTCACCACTTGCGTATTGCCCTGCAAAGCAAGTGTACCGTTTTGCAAGCTATCCAAAGCCACTAGTCTTCCATCGCTTAAAGTGATCATGGCTTTAGTAGCTTTCGGTGCTTCAATATCATTGCGAGCAATAGCATTAATATTGTCACTTTTTACTTTTCCCCTTTCACCTAAATAATAATACCATATTCCCACAAAAGCTAGCATAAAAATGGCTGCAGCCGCAGTAACCCGCAACCACCTGTAGCGTTTTATAGGTACTACTTTTGCTTCAGGTATAAGTACCTTATGCAACATCACATCTAATTGCTCTTGACCCAAATAAGAAAATGGGGCTTTTTCAAAACCATCCAGCAAGGCATCTGTGAACAAGGTTTTAAGTTCACTATCTTTCAATAACTCACACAATTCATCAAACTCCTCTTGATTAAGAGAGTTATCAGAAAGTTTAGCCAATAAAGTTTCAATTCTGTTCATACAATCCATTCAAACTTTGTTCAAAATTTCTTCATACCCACATCACAATTACATAACACTTGAATATAAAAGACGATTGGCAAAACAGAAATAACTAATCAGTTTGAAAAAATATTTTTATGCCCCCACCCTGTCAGTTTGGGGCACGCGAAAACCCGTCATTCTGAACTTGATTCAGAATCTCATTCCCCCGTGGTCTGTCGTCCATTATCAACTATCGTCTGTTGTCTATTCTCATCTGTATATTTTCTCATTTTCAACAAGACTGCACACCAGAAATTATAGCGGTGGGTAAATCAATCAATTAAAAATCTAAAGAAATCTAAAGAAATCTAAAGAAATATGAGAATTTCAAGTACTTTTGTGCTATCGGCGGCTGGAGATAAAACTCCCCCAACGACAAAGACGTTAAAAGGGCTTCAAGTGTAGCCCTTTTATTTTTTTAGTACCTCGAATATCTTCTTGCTGAGGATCAGGGTTTTAGACAACCGATAAAACTTCTTTTTGTATATCAGTAATATTTCTATAATCGAACTTTTCTCCACTCCACCTCTTAACCCGTCAATTAAAGTTTTATAATCCACATCCGAAACTATATGAACTACTACTCTCTTTGCTTGTGCTTCTCCTCCTTTTATCCTATTAGCGATGGTATCCGGGTTCTTACTGGAAATACTTTTCAGATCTGCTTCAAGTATAACGGCATCCTTTAAAAGGTAAATATCAAATTTCTTTTGATCTCGTTTAAACATTCCTTTCGGGGCAAATAAAACGTCATAATCAGCCTGTGCTAAATAAATAGCAGTTATCCTCTCGTGTGCATGTTCTATTTCGTCAAATTCTGATAATACACGCCTCTTTGTTTTTTTGTCACAATAATGCTCACATAAATCTTCCGCTGATAAAAGCTTCGCTATTTGTTTTTGCTTTAGTTTTTTATCTGCTGCTTCATAACAACTCTTTACAAGAGTTGCAAATACTGTTATATCAACAAATAAAATTGTAGATGAACTTTTTTCAAATTCAATTTCAATTCTTTCTTCATTTTCATCATCAAATTCTTCAGTTAATATATCATTTTGCATATCCAAAAAGAACAAACTTTTTATAACAAGAGAATTGCTAAACTAAATATTTTTCTAATACTTCCACATTCTCTCATTCATTCTTCATTTGCACATTCACCCATTTACACATTTACATATCCTCTTTCATTCATAATTTTTAATTCTTAATTTATAATTCCATAAGGGGTGGTACCACCCCTCACCACTTGTCTTACTTTCCAGTAATATTTCTTTTTGCCATCAACAAAATAAAATCACATGGCAATCGAAATCGTTACCAAAGAAGATCTTCAGCAGTTCAAAGCAGATTTATTCAACGAACTAAAACAACTTCTCAAATCTCCATCCGCACAGCCGGTAAAACAATGGCTCAAGTCTTATGAGGTTCGTCAAATGCTCGGTATCTCCAGAGGTACATTACAAACACTTCACATCAACGGCACACTCAAGGCAAGTAAAGTCGGCGGACTAATGTTTTACGCTTACGAGGATATTGCCAAACTCATGCAAGGGCAAAACAAAACAGCAAGAAATAAATAACGCTCAAATAAATTTTTATGCAATACCGCCAAAAAATTTATAGAGGTAGAACGCATACCAGTAAACAATGTAATAACAACAAGCCAAAGATTTCTTCAATCGAAAAACTGAAAAGAAAAAAGGCTAAAAAATTATTGCAGTTGTTTCCGCATTTTTTCAATAACACAAATACACTTCTCTTTTTATCAAACCCCAAAAAGTAAGTGTATGAATTATATAAGGCACCTGAATGCCTTCTTTTCAGCGGTTCGTAGTGATAATCGGCTTACATGTTCTCATGTGAGCCTCTATTTAGCACTCTTTCAATATTGGAATTTTAATCGCTTCCAAAATCCATTCCCGGTGTATAGAGAAAACATTATGCAGATAAGCAAAATAGGTTCCAAGAATACTTATCACAAATGCATAAAGGAATTGCATCAGGCAAACTACATCATCTACCACCCTGCCACATCAAAATTTCAACCTGTAAAATTCAGTGTAATACGATTAGACATTAAAGAGCGACAATCTAGTTATGAACAACTCGATTTATTCAATCAAAAACAGCAGAAAAGTCGGGTACCGATATTGATACGAAACATGTCCCAAAAATGACTCATACAAGTACCGATAATGATACCGATACGGTCTCAAATTCGGTACGCATTATAAAACAAAACTGTAAACATAAAAACTGTGTAGAAAAAACACCCACGAAAAATTTTGAGAAAATCAATAAAAAAGAAGAAAGAAAACAAATGCCGAGCATTGTCCCAAAATCGGTACACATACCAACACTGAATGAAGTTGAATCATTCTTTCAGCAAAACAATTATTCTCTTGCTGAAGCAAAGAAATTCTTTTACTACAACCAAGGCAAATCATGGATGCTTACAGACAAAGCTCCTATTACCAATTGGCAGGCAGTAGCACACAAATGGATGCTCAATACAACAACACACAATAAACAACAACCGAAAGAAAGAAATATTGAAACAGAACTGCAGTACCTCTATGAAATTTTTTTGCAAAGGTCTCCCATTACAAAATTTATTACAACAGAACATTTCGATCATTTGCAATTACAGTTAACAGAAGCAATTAAAAACGAAACAATACAATACCGGGTAAATCAACTGGAAGGCACCAATCAATATTCCGAAATAAGATTACTGCAATGCTATTTGGGCAAAGAAGAAAATACAATGTTGTTAGCATAAGACGAACCCAAACTCACTGCACTTGCAAAACGTGTTGCAGTGCTGCAGTATTTAAAAAACACAAAATCAACTGATAAGCAAAACCCATAATTCATAATTCTTAATTCATAATTAAACAAACATGAACATTAAAAATTACACCTCATCGGTAGATGCATCACGCTCAATGTTAAAAATTGAAGAAATGCTAGTAGAGATCGGAGCAACCAACATCAACAAACAATATGTAGAAAAAATTTGTACTGGCATTACATTTTTGTTGTTCGATAAACAACTGCAACAAACAATACCGTTTCATTTAGCAGCTCAGGTAGAAGAATGTTTTATCATACTTTGGCAAGATGTAAAACGACCAAGACCCGATACAAAAGCACAAATACAACAGCAGGCCAGCCGAACTGCATGGAAAATCTTATCCGATTGGACGGAAGTACAATGCTCCATGATTTTATTAGGCCAAGCAAAACCACTACAAATGTTCCTCCCCTTCATGTACGACACCAAATCCAACGAAACCCTCTTTGACAAGATAAATCTCGGAAAAGTAAAACTGCTGCAAGGGTAAATATCTTCTATACTTTATGCAAAAAGGACATTTATTTGTATTGTGTATATTTGAGAAGTGCCTCTAATCTAATAAAACATTGATGATTCATAAACCGTATCAAATCTTCTATCTTGAAAGTTTGTTAACAATAACAAATTCTGCAATTGATAGCATTTATAGACTAAATTTCTTATTAAATGAAGTGGACAATACAAAAAATCAAGTAATTATCGATAATGCACAAAATATAATAAATCAGGCAGCTGCTTTATCTCGTTATTTTTGGTCAATTTCTAAAAATAGTATTCACAAATCAAGAAGCCAATGGCTAAGGCAAAAATTAGACATTAAAGAATATAGCTATCTCAAAAATCGCGACGTTAGAAACTCCATTGAACATTTTGACGAAAAATTGGACATTTTTTGCTCAACTATTCGTGCTGGGACAATTATTCCAATATACGTTGGCGATGAAATAGTGGACAAATCTGTATTTTTCTTTCGTGCATATTTTATCGATAAAAAAACATTTAAAATACTTGACTTGACATATGAAATCGAACCTATAGTAAGTGAAATAATAGACATCCATAACCAACTTATAAAATTGAAAGCTGGACAAAGTAATTCTGAAAAACAACCAGCCTAAAACAGTAAAAGCAAAGCAGCTGCTATATTAAAAGCGTCATAAAATGGTAAGAGTTTATCTCGACTGGAATATATTTTCTTATTTAAAAAACCTCAAAACGAGCAATGAACCTTACATTACCTTAAATCAAAATCTTTCAAAACATAAAGAAGATCTTTTAGTCCCTTATACTTCTGCCCATTTGACTGATTTAATTACTAGCTATAAACAATCTGAAAAAGGGAAACAAAAAACACTTGAAGACCTGCAATATTTAGAGGAACTCACTAACAATCTATGCATAATCTATGATTATAAAGAACAAAAAACTTATCCCGATAGGTACAGTATCAAAGATTATTTCGAGCAGCTTTTGGATAGTGACACTTTGATGACTGGAAATTTTGAAAACTTATTTTCATCTTTAAAGGTAACTGAATTCGACGGTCTTACTAATTCTTTTTTCGACCTTTTAAAAACTTTACCCGCCGATATTGATACAACTATTTTTCAGAACATAAATTCGAAATATCAATCTTTTAAAGATGCTTTTCAACAAACTGCTACGAATAGTTCTTACTATAATTTATTAAACGATACCTTTAAGTTATTATCACAATATAACTCAAACCCAAAAACATATCGCAACATTCGGAATGTTTCGTTAGACGAATTAAAACTATCGCACGATTATACGCAAAGTGAAAATCCAATTGATGATATCAGCAAAAACTTAGAAAATAGTGCTTTCAAAAAAAGTTTTCAAGAATTTGCAAGTGAAAATCTTAAAAATTATTTCAAAGACAAAGAACCATCACGCTTCGACTCTTTTACAAACCATTATATTATATTAGATTTTTTAGGCTACTACAGAGACAGTCATTTTAAGAATTTGCTTCAAGATGCATTTCATGCTTATTATGGTGCCCATTGCGACTTTTTTGTAACTGATGATGATAACACTTATCATAAAGCAAAAGTTATTTATGATCATTTTAATATTAAAACTGTCGTTTGCAAAAGTCAAGAATTTAACAGTCAACTTTATGAGAAAATAGTTTTAAATTCTTCATCAGAGAAGCCATTAATTAAAGTTATATCAGAAATTTTAAATTCTTCATTTGTAATAACTAATCAACACGATGACGAATTCAATCCAGTTGACATATACAAGATTGATCATTATGTATTAGAATATTTTAATCGTCTTCAAGTAACTCATAATGCAGACCATTCAGCTTGCATTTTTCTTTACAAAAACAGTAAAAATTATTCCTCATTTTATTTTTTCAAAGAAATTGAAACGCTTACAAATAAAATCGTTCGACAATTTGGAGTAGACCACTACAACAGATTTGAATACAAAACTGAAACTGAAAATGATGAATTAATGAAAGATGAGTGGAAAGGACGAACCTGGCTAATACAAAATACTTTAGTTAGATTACGAATGTGTGATGCACCATTTGGATTAACGCTCACTATAAATTTGGAAAAGTAATGAAGCATCAAACAATCGTACCATGCAACACCAAATTGATTTGACTAAATAATGAAAATCAAATACCCTGAGCATGAGACACTAATTCCGCCGCCTCCAATATTTTTGTATTTAATTATCGCTTTTATTTTTTTCTTCAACCTTAGCTAATATAAAATCTCTCCAACCTTTTTCGTCTTCATTCAAATTTGTAATATCCATGATTCTAAGCTTCTCAATAAACTTATCAAAATACACTTCAGGCAAATAATGCTTTATTTTTTTAGTATCTAATTCAAAAGCTTTATTGTCATTTGCGTTAATTACTACGACATTTTTGATAAAAAAAATTAAGCTATTACGATTTGATAATAATGGCGAAAGAAAAGCCATATATTCTTTTTTAAAAAACCTAGCATAATCATATATGAACAGCATTGTAAAATAACTTGATGGCCTATGTATAGCCCCCCCAAGATAAAAACTTTCACCTCTCTTCAAAAAGTCATAATATCTACTTTTAAGTAAGTCATGCTGATATAAATAGAATTGTCTAAATGAGGAGGAATTTCCAGAAAATCCTGTATTTGACTCTTTATCTAATACCATAAAATGATAAAAATAAATCACAAGGGGCTTAAACGAGCTTAAACTTTCACTATACAACAACTCGATAAATTCATTAAAATATTGATTCCGTTCTTTCTGTTTAACAGATAATAAATTAATTATTGCATCAGCAAATCGAGTTATTTTTCCATCAAAATCTTCAGCTTGATTATTTAAAAAAGTATATAAATCACGTACTAAGTGAAAATTCCAATTAGAGTAACTGCTTAGAATTTGATCATCATTTAATCTAACAAGTAAATTATCTAATCTGCCAAAACCTAAAATATTATGTAAAACGTCTTGTTTATTTGGGGATTCAAAAAAAGTTGCAAACTCTTTTTCCGTAATATCGCTAGCATTTACTTGCAATGTGAAATATCGAGAAAAATATTGAGGATCCTTTAATCGCTTTGCATTTTTTTCTTCCTCATCATGTATATTGCTAAATAAATACTTTACTAAGTTTTTGGCTTCTGGTTTATCTATTAATTCACTATCAAAATTGCCACTCATAGAGTATGTTGCGATTTGCAGGCTAACGACATTATAAATGAGTTGATAAACCTCAAATTCGTACAGCCTTAGTGTTTCGATAACAATAAAATCGCTGATGTAAATATCATCTGCAATATGAGGCAATGTAAACTGGATTGAATTAATAAATCGATAAATTTCCCTCAACGTTTTAAAATAATACTTTAACCCTTTGTGTAGCCAAAGTGATGAAAGTTTGGAAGAATTGAATTGAATCTCTAAATTTTTAAAAAGTTCATTCAATTGATTGAAGAAAATTTTTTCTATCTTCTCATCAGAAACCTCCGGAATAACAAAATCAGCTTGTATAATTTTTTCCAAATATTTTTTCCCGTAATCTTTAAATTGTGTTTCTATACTCAATTCTACAGCCTCTCTATCAAAAGCAACTATATAAAACACGTTTTTAAAATTTCCTGTGAGTTTCAGCACTTGTAATATTTCAAAAACCTGTTTTGGATAAAGCCTATCAATATCATCAATAATTACAAAAATTTTCTTGTTGGATTTAAGTAATATTTTGTCTATTGAAGCTTTATAATAAGTTGACGTATCTTGCTCAATGTATTTCAAAAATAGATTAATAATATCCTTACTTATTTCTCCACCAGGTACATTTATTATTTCGGACTTTTTAAAGAAACTACATACAGTAAGCCACCATGTTTGCTTTGTTTTCTTTTTCTTTAATTCTGGCTTAATTTCGAAAAGAAATGATTTCAGGAACCCTTTTTTAATGTTCTCTTCTTCTGAAAACATCCATGGATTAAAATCAACCAAAATGGAAGAATTCTTTGAGTCAGAATCTGACTTGCTAAGATGTTCTTTTATATATGTTAAAAGCGTTGATTTACCACTTCCCCATCTCCCAGTAACTCCAATAACAAAACCGTCTGTTTCTCTTAATGATGTTTCCCAAATACCTTTTGCAATTCTAATAGCAAAATCTTTTCTGTTTAATAAATCATTTTGAGCAGGGGTATCGATATTCATAAACAACGTAATTAATATACAATGATATATATTTTTTCTGCTGTATTATTATAGCAACATCGTTGCGTCGCACTCTTGTACGTTTTGATTCTTTATTCATCTGATAAAACCAATAAATGCCGACCCCCCGCCTCAGCTAGCCTCCTTCATTCAGCTCACCACACCACCACCTGTTCGCTGCATTCAGTCGGCAACCTTCGGCTCGCACAATATTCATTGCTCCTCTGTCGCAATCAATATTTTTCTGCTCCGCTTCCTTTCCCTCCGCACAAACCCACCCTGCCGGTAAAAAGGTGTTCGTTCTTCGTCGTCCGCATAGCATCACGCCAAACCATTGCAGCAGCAGCAATACACTTATAATTACACTTCTATGGTATTGCTCACCTGCAATTCCCTTTGGGTGCTCCGCTACTCTTCGCAGTTTGTCATGCTGCTTGCAGTTCCTCCTCATTCCTCACGGCAGCTACTATGCCCTTTTATGCAACTTCGTTCATTCAATTAATTATTCGTTTCGCTGCATTCACCCGTTCGATACTCACTGGGTTTCATTTGCTCCACTCATAATTCATTCTCTCAGTAGCATAAAAGTTCACCCGCTGCCCATAATTTTTCTCGCCGTCAGCCCCACTGCGGCTGCCTTCACCTTGCGATTGCTAATGCTTATTCGTACCTCATTTCGCATAGCATCGCTAAGGTTCACTTGCATAGTTCTGCTGCCTCCGTACCCTCTGGGGAAATGTACTTCGGCGGCCTCCTATGGAGCTGTCCATCGTGCCTCCTTTTAGTCGGCACTTTTCTGTCCAGCCCCTACGTGGGGGCTCGATGGCACTTCCGTTCGTTCCTCTCTCCTGTGCCTACACGGCTCGCTATGCTTCTACGCTACAGTGCCTCCAAGTTTTCGGCACGGCATTGCTTCTTTTGGCTCAGGGCTGTTTTACCTTCTTGCTGATCACATGGCTCGACTTCCCCCTACTATCATCACTTGACCATGTTTAGCCGGTGCATCTTTAATCACTAATCAACTGCATCAAACCGGCACTTGAGAGCCGATCATAGCTTGTCCTTTCCCATTCCAAACCAAATGATCAGATTTGGGAAGCCGCCTTCCCCTTTGAGCAGGATGCTGAAAAAACAGCATATTATGCCCAAACATCAAAAACAAAAATTAAGTCTTGAAATCAAGTTATTAATTGCAGTGCATTTACTTGAATTGATTAAACAGATGATTGATATAATTCATTCAATTAAGTAAGGCACATAAGTACAGGTTAATTTAAGCAATTGTTGAATGAGGTAATTTTTAAACCACGTACAGCGAGGCGGCAAGTTATGCTCCTATTATTCAGCAAGGCCTTCGTTCCATTGTATTTCACTCGCTGGTTAGTGCTTGCAAAAAAATCTCCACCCTTCATTTCGCTTTTGCTTCGCCAAAGTATCGCTCATTACAGGTAGTATTTTTTGTGCACCAACCTTGCTTTTCATACCCAACACACGCATGGTTACTGCCTATCGCTGTCCTAATGGCATCTTGTGTCGTTAATAAAAACAGCGCATATGTATTATGTTACCATTGCAAATTCGTTGCTATCATCCTGCAGCAGTTCAACCGCCTTTCACATTTTATATCTTATCAAAAGGCAATAATGCAGGCCAACCTTCTTTTAATCCCTGGGTTAATTGTTTTGTTGCTCGTTGCAGCAATCAACAGGCTTTCGAGTTTTATTATTGGTTGTGTTATGGCTTACATCAGGCCGGTAAATTTCGTGTACATCATCGGGGTTCTGTTATTCAGTTTATCAATATTGCAGGTGTGCAATCTGTTGTTTCTTCTATTTCTCCATATATGCTGCAGCATTGGCAAAAATATCAAACCGTCTTACAATCACTTTCAAAATTAGAACAGTTAAAAACAAATCTGCATCAACAAATTGCTACAACACAAAAACTACAGCAAGCACTCATTCATTCATACTTCAATCAAGCACAATAAAAAAGTCACCCTCATTCGGGGTGACTTTTTCCTGTTTTCTTTTCTTCCTCCTACTTGCTATTTACTCCTCACTACTTGCTTCTTCCTTCTCTCAACTTTTTCATCAACAGCTTCAATGCAAGCGATACAAAAAAACTCACTATTGCTCCTATACTACCGAGTACAATTGTTTTTATTACATCATCGCTTTTTAAATTCGCTGCAATAGCTAGCAACGTTCCTCCGGTAGTTCCTGCTTTAATCGTTACATTATCCATCTTTTCCTCCCGGTATTGTTGAATGATCATTGTTTGTCGTTAACTGACTCACTGCACTGATCACTCCTCCTGCCACTGCTGCATAACCTGCAAAGGTTATCACTGCTGCAGGCAAAGTCACCGGTGCTGTTGCAATTACAGTGGCCACAGCAGTTAACGCTAACCCCATATTACGCAGCTTCTTAAAAAATGTTGGAGTAGGTGATTGTATCCTTTGAATCAAAATCATATGATCGCTTTTTTAATAGTGATAAATACTGCTTGTTTATTTTCTAATGAAGGATAAACCAATGCCTTCAATTTATTCATTGCAACTCTTGAAGAGTCTCCTGTTCCTTCTCCTGTTAAAACTGAAACCGGAGCAATACATCCTTTCGCCTCCTGTAAGGCATTATTGTAAGAGTGAATCAATATCAAATCTCTATTTGGCACTTCCAACAATTCAATATGCCATTTTAAATGTTCACTGTATCTTTTTCTCAGTGCATACCTTCCTTCCGGGATACATGATATTTGTTGTTGATTGTCATGCCAGGGCAATTCTATGGTATTGCACACAAGCATGTTTTGATAGAGCAATGCTCCGTTTGTTCCCTTCGGGTGATATGTTCTGATAAGCTCCAGTTCCATGTTTTAATTTACTGAATGGTATCACCTTATGGGGTATCTACTTTCACTAAACAAAGTGAGTTGAATGCTCCATTCTTTAATGGATATTTCAGACCGTTTACTTCCTGATAAAACTCAATACCCAATGCGAAGAATAACGGATGTGTACTCGCAGCTGTTACAGCACAAGAAAGTGTTAGCAATGCCGTAGCCGCAGAATCCCATGGCAGCTGTGCACTTTCTTTCTTGTCAATAACATAGGTTTTATTTTCAAAATCAATCTCCGCTCCTGCTGCAACAATTTTGTAATGCGTTGCTCCACTCGGTGCATTAATCATTACATCAGATACATAAGGCTGAATAGTGGCCACCAATGTTCCTGCAACACGATCGATCACCACATCATAGGGTGCATACATCGTAGTGCTTAACTTACCTTGTTCGTTAAACTCAAAGCCCTGCAATAAAGCCGCTTCGCCATCAATTACATTTCTTTGGCCACGAGTGTTGGTTTGGTCTTCCTGAATCACTTTTACAAACTCTCTCGTCAATCTGCTCACCATTAATCTGTCTGCAGCATTAATGGTTAATGAACGAAATGCTGTTCGCAATACTTTACCCGCAATACCTGCAGCTCCAAATTCTGCACCGTTTTCTCTTGTCCGCTGAAATGCTGCATCGTTAGCAATCCGGTTACCATCAATGCCACCCTTTTCTCTGGCCAAATAACCATCAGCACTTTTGTAAAAAGTAATGTTGCCGATTGTTCCTTCTAATTTTAAAATCCCTTTCTGCCTTGCCATGTTGTTTGTTTTGTTTGAATGAAAAATTTTTTGTTGCACATAAACAATCACACATTTAAATCGTTATAATTTTGCAACTATCACTACAACATTAATATGAAGAATTATCGCAAAAAAGAAGCGGTTCAGTTAATGCAGTATTATGCAGCAAAAAGTACCAACACGCATAGTCATTTATGCAAAAGATGTTATTAATATAACGGGACGTAAAGAACGTTCCGCTTGGAAATTGCTTGCACAAATCAGAAAGAAATACAACAAACAAAAAGGTCAGTTCATTACAGTAGATGAGTTCTGTGAATTCACAGGAATTAAAGAAGAAAGAGTAATGCCTTTTCTCCTAAACTAAAGTATGGCAAAGCTTACTCAAAGGCATGGCAAAGGCAACATTGGCATAACACTAATCAATCACAAATCAATTATGAAATAATGTGCTATTTTGTTCTTCTTTATACATTATTTATTTATATTTGAACTAAGCACTTAGTTCTTTTTTTATCAAAGCTGTTCAAGATAACACATTCGGTTACCAACTCGGTTACTTGACTATATTAAACAGACGAAACTCTTACACAACAAGCGTTTAAGATATTTATCAGCGGTACCGTCCGGTCCGCAGAAATTTTTTAAAATAAGTCAAAAGCCCGTAAACGGGCTTTTTCATTTTTATACCTTTAAAAAAATATATCGTGCATAAAATGCTGAGTTTCTCTTGTTGGTTCAGCAGCGTTTATGTATAGTTTAATACCAAGTATTTATTCAACAATTTTCTGTTTGATAACAGGACTAACCAAACCGGGTATAGATCTTTATTGAAAAGCATAACCTATCTCTTTAAGCGTATAAGCAAATAGTAACTTCGGTTCCGATCAAGTTTTATATTATAAAATTTTTATCATCTACAGCATCGGGATAATTTAAAAAGCAAACAGAACTAAAGCCCATTTTTGTTCAACCATTGTAAAGAGTATTCTGCTATTTCCCTCCATCCGTGATCTGACGCCAGTGAGTGGCCACGATTTTCAAATAATTTAAATTCGGTAACCACAGCTTTATTGTACTTTTTTGCAGCTGCCCGGCTAAGTATTGGGGGAACAATATGATCTTTTTCACCGGCGGTAATAAGTAAAGGGCCTCTTGTACTATTGCCGGTATTTACTTTTGTTTCAGAACCGGCAAAACTGGCCATGGCCGCCTGGAAAAGAGGGCGTGCTGGAGCCGGAATTGTTAGCCGATTATACAAATCTTTCGCTTCCTCTTCAGGAATTGCATTTGCAAAAGCGTATTTAAACTGACTGAATGCAAGAGAGATTGCCTTTTTAAGGTTGAATGGATTACCTAACACCGGTAATGATGCTTTGAGAGCTGATAATGGTAATTGCCATACTCCTTTCATTGGTGCGGGGTCGATCGCAATACCGGCGGCGGCTATACCACGCCCCAATAATATCTGCGTAACAAGCCCACCAAAAGAATGACCAATAACTATTGGTGGTTCAGGCATTGCAGCGATGATTTTCGCATAGCTGTCAACCACTTCTGTTACCCCACGGTTAGCAATAGCGCCGGGATTTTTTCGGCAATCTTCTACCGTGGTACTGTCTCCCGGCCAGGGAGGGTTAACTGCAGCATAACCATGCTGTTGAAAAAATTCCATCCAGGGTTGCCATGAATCGGCATGCATCCATAATCCATGTACAAAAACTATTGTTCTTTTTGTCATAACAGATTTTTTATAAGTAAAAAATGGTTTTTAAAAACGTGTCTTTATCAGAATATTACATTTCTAAAAATGCTCCATCATGTTTAAGTGCATTCACCATTACGCCAACGGTTTCTTTCCTTGCCCAGTCGCGTTGCAATTCGCAAGCCAGCTGCGTCACGGAAATCATTACGGCACCTGCCTGTTCTATCCGCCTCAGGGCCATTTCATGTGCCAGCGGAGATGTGCCACCAACAGCATCTACAAGGGCATATACTTCATATCCTTCTTTTAAAGCATCCAGTGTTGGGAAAGTAAGGCAGGCTTCCGTCCACAACGCTGCCATAATAATCTTCTTTCTTCCGGTGGATTTTACTGCATTATAAAAGCCTTCATCTTCCCATGCATTGATGCTTGTTCTATCATGAGAGGACAATCCCTCCAAAATTTTTGCAAGACGGGGAATAGTTGGTTTATTAATTCCCGTTGCAACGTTTACAGTAGAGACTATAATCGGGATATTAAAGCCGCTTACGAGTTCGGCTGCCGTTACGATTTTATTGACCAGTTCTGCCCTGTTCATTGAATTAATTGAATTTACCTGTACAGGCTGATAATCTATAATAGTCATTACCGAGTTGGCCGGCGTTAGTAAGTGATCTGCTTGAGGATCGCGAATAATTAAACTGTTCATAACGATTTATTTAAGGTAGATTTTATGAAGATCATTTATATTAGTTTTCGGAAGTACAATTTCCCGATTTAAAAACCTGATACACTTTTCATTGATTGGCACTTACACCACACTGCAATTAGATACACGGTTTTCCAACAGGGTACCTGCGATTGTATTGAAAGGATTAAAATCGGTAATTAAAAGGACAATTACTTTAAAATACGTCAGAAACCAGTAAAATACAATAGTTTACGGTTTTTTGTTCTTATACCTATCAAAAAATATATTGTACCTATAATGTGGAGTTTCTCTTATTGCTGCAGCAGTGTTTTGTGTATAATTTCATACCAGGTTGTTTCTTCAATAATCTTCTGTTTGATAACGGGGCTAACCAAACCGGGCATAGTCTTTATTGAAAACATAACCTCTCATATGGTCAATTCAATTCCTATCATAATCTCCTTATTTCTTTGTAAGAAAAAAAGTTATTTGTAAGGAAATCATATTTATCGTAATATTGCGATTAATATGGGAGCAAGTAAAGTTTCTGAATACTCGCAAAAGGAATTGAGTTTAGCAAAATATGCAAAGGCTTTATCGCATCCTGCACGTATTGCAATACTTAATTTGTTACTAAAGAAACAGGCCTGTATCTGTGGCGATATTGTGGAAGAATTACCCTTATCACAATCTACGGTTTCACAGCACTTAAAAGAATTAAAAGAAGCGGGATTGATAAAGGGAGAAATTGAGGGTGTTTCCATTTGTTATTGTATTGATGAAAAAGAATGGATGAAAGCAAAAAAAATGATAGCAGATTTCTTAGGTAAACCGGCCCCGTTTAATACAAAGTGTTGTTGATTTTTTTTGATTTGATATATCGGTTTATTACGATTAAAATATCAGGTTTATGTCAACTGAAGCGCCATCTATTATGAGAACATTGATCATCAAGTATAAAAAAGCAATTATTATAACATCATCCGTTTTGATCTTACAAATGATATTTGGCTTTGATCCTAAATTTTGTATCATCAATATTATTTGGTTATTCGTTTAATTATGAAAAAGAAAATACTGGTGCTTTGCACAGGGAACAGTTGCAGAAGTCAAATAGCACATGGCTATTTGGAATATTTTGCAGGAGATAAAGCAGAGATATTCAGCGCCGGCGTAGAGACACATGGCGTAAATCCAAAGGCTATCGCAACAATGAAAGAAGATGGCATTGATATTTCGCATTTCACTTCAAACAATGTATTAGAATATGCAGGAATTGATTTTGATTATGTAATTACCGTATGTGATCATGCAAAAGAAAGATGCCCTTATTTTCCCGGCCAGGCAAAAAAACTTCATAATAATTTTCCTGACCCGGCAAAAGCAATGGGAACAGAGGAAGCAATTGTGCTACAATTTAGAGAGGTACGAGAGCAAATAAAAACGTATTGTAGAAAATTTGTCGCAGATAATTTATAATCAATGGGCCGATATATAAAAGCAATTATATAGCAACAATGTGATACTTTTTTATATTAGCTGTATGATTATGTATTACTCAAACAAAAATATTACAGGCCATGTTTATGAGCCGGGTACAAAATAAAACCGGACAATAGAAATGACGACAAGGGTAAAAATATGTTGTATTGGTTCAACAGAAGAAGCTAAAATGGCAGTAAGTTATGGCGCATCTGCTTTAGGGCTTGTTGCAAACATGCCAAGTGGACCAGGTGTTATTTCTGATAACCTTATTTTGACAATTTCTAAAATTGTACCCCCTTCTGTTGCAACATTTATGCTAACAAGTGAAACATCGGCAGACCAAATTATCGAACACCATAAACGAACTTTAACAAACACGATTCAAATTGTTGATGAGCTGAAAGTTGGAACGTATGAAATGATTAAAAAGCTATTACCGGCAATAAAAATTGTACAAGTAGTTCATGTTATTGATGAAAGAACAATTGATGAAGCAGTAAAACTTTCAGAGTGCGTAGACGCTTTATTGTTGGATAGCGGAAACCCCAATTTACCGGTAAAAGAACTTGGCGGAACAGGAAGAGTTCACAACTGGAGCATCAGTAAAAAAATAGTTGAACAATCAAAAGTACCTGTTTTTCTTGCAGGCGGGCTTACAGCAGATAACGTAAAACAAGCCGTAGAACAAGTTCAACCTTTTGGGCTTGACCTGTGCAGTGGCGTTAGAACTGATAAAAAACTTGACCCTTATAAACTTGAAAAATTTTTTGAAACCCTCTGGAAATAATACAGCATATAACAAATGCATAAATATTAAGTCAGCGGATTGTAATGCAATTGTTCCTCTTTTTACTATTGAATTTTAATAATTTCAAACCCTGCTACAATACAAATGCAAGGGCATTGGCTACTATTTGGGCAATCATTTTGCGCATGCTTTGTAAATGTAAAATATAGGGTACAAACATACCCCGTTAAGTATACTAAGGAACTATAAATTTTATGGCATTCAGAAAGCCTCTTATAAAAATAAGAAGCTTTCTTAACTAAAAGCACATGAGAAAAACCGTTTTATTTTAGCGCAATCTTTTTGTTGACAAACTAATCCTTAATGCTCAATGACCTCTCTATTCTCAAAGAGACATCCTGCAAATGGTATTGTGTCATCGGGTCTTTTATTTGTGGAAGCACCTGTTTGATCCGGCGATCAAGTTGCTGCAAATAAACACGTACTATTGACTGCACATCACTGTACTTAGCTTCCGGTTGTATGATAACAAAACCGGCTCCGGGCATAGGAAAATTATCCTGTTTCGCAGGCTTGATCAAATCGGCCATTTTATTAACGTAAATCTTTTGAAGATACCGGCGATAGATGTCAATTTTCGAGGCAGTGTTTAATTCTTTCCAAATGCCATTTTGCAAGTCTTGAAGATACTCCTCGATAGTATACGGATCGTTCGAAGTATTGGATACTGCGATCAGATTCATCAAACAGCCGGCGCTAAGAACAGTACCCAAATTTGTTTCGCTGATTTTTTTGATAATATTCATTGATTGCTGCCCTATATTCAATAGAATGGTGCTGTCTATCAACCATAACGGTGTGGTGAATACTTGCCTATTCAAATAATCCACCGCTTCTTTTTGAATTAATCTTGGCACCGGTTGAACCACATTACCTTTCTGGTCGTCAGCTTTAATAGTGAAATAAATCCCGCCAATATTTTTTTCCACATGCCAGCAGTACCGCACATACTGCTCTACTACCGCATCGTACATCTCTTTTAGATTACTATGATTGTCCCCTTCGGCTTTTGTCCATTCCGGCAACCCTTTAATGATCCGCTGCAGGTTTTTGATACCGTAAGTACTTGCTTTCATAGCATTGTCACCAAGATCTTCCGTGTTGCTGCGGGGATCGCCGATTATGCCTTCTCCACCAAACCACAGCCGAGGATTGGATTCCAGTCTTGCTGTTGTTTTTCTGATCAGCATGCTTGCCTCTTCTTCCGGCGTGTGCGCTTCGGGCATGGGCTTATAACCCCATTCAATAGCCCATTTATCATACTCACCGATCCTTGGATAAATCCCTGCCGGCCCAATATTATCTTCAGGTTGGGCAACATAATTAAAACGGGCATAATCCATAATAGAAACAGTGTGTCCGTTTTTTTCTACCCAAGCTTTGTCGCGCAGCTTCTCTACAGGTGTGGCAAAGCTGGCGCCCATATTGTGCCGTAACCCAAGCGTGTGGCCTACCTCATGCGAAGAAACAAAACGGATCAACTGCCCCATCAGTTCATCATCATACACCATTTTTCTGGCGCGAGGATCTACGGCACCCGCTTGCACCAAATACCAGTCGTGCAGAACCTTCATTACATTATGATACCACCCGATATGACTTTCCAATATCTCGCCACTGCGAGGATCATGCACATTTGGGCCATAGGCATTCTTTATGGGAGAGGCAAAATAACGCAGTACGGAATAGCGGGCATCTTCCATGCTCATAGTGGAATCATCTTCCGGCCACTCTTTAGCAAGAATAGCGTTTTTAAACCCGGCAGCCTCGAATGCAGCTTGCCAATCGGTTATACCTTGCATTAAATATTTGCGCCATTTTACCGGTGTAGCAGGATCTATATAATAAATGATAGGCTTTTGCGGCTCTACCAATTCGCCGCGTTTAAATTTATCCATATCCTCCGGCTTAGGTTCTAAACGCCAACGAACAGCAACCGATTTATTTTTAACACCCTGCAGACTATCTTCGTACAGGAAATATTCGTCTGCAAAAAAACCGACACGAGGATCAAAATACCTTTTTTGCATTGGGGCGGCAGGTAATAACAGGAATGATGTATTCAACTCCAAGGTAACCCATCCCGTTTGTTCGGCTGATGGCAGTGGATTATCGAACATCGATGTTCTTGGCGCCGCACTAAATCCAAATGTTTTAACCGTATGCACTTCGGTATTGATGGGGAAAGTTGTGATACGATCAATATAAGATCTGTCGGACGCAAGTGCCGTCAGTTTTAAGGATTGTTTGTCGGACGGTTTTAAAGAAACGATCTGGTTATCTCCTTTAAAGTAATCGGTTACGTCAATGACAACGCCGGAGGTATCCCGTGTAAAAGCTTTGATATTGAAAGAAGCAACTATTGGGTCTAAGTTGGAATTGCGGACAGCCTCGTAAATCGCCTGTGTGGAATCTCCCGGCATAGTTATTTGTAAGGAAACACGCATAAAGACCTTATTATCTTGCGCTTTTTCCCAATAGATCACTTGCTGGTTTACCAATTCCCCACCATAAATACTTCCACCCCCGGGCGTTTTTGTGTACCGCGTGATGGCTATTATTTCTCTGCCCATCAGCGAATCCGGTATTTCAAAATAATATTTATCAGCCAACTGATGTACCGTAAAAAGCCCTTTACGGGTAATAGCCTTTTTAGTGATCAATGAATCATAGTGTTCTATTTTTAATCCGCCAGAAGTGGCTCCACTCGATATTCGTTGTGAGGGCGGAGGAGGAATAGCCGGTAAATTCTTTTGTGCGCAGAGACTCATAGCCATGCCCGTGAAGGCAAGCAATGTAACATACGTCTTCATATTCTTTTTGTTTGTAAGAAAGATTAAAATCAGATGCCCGGTCTAATAGCCGGGATTTTGAGGATTAAGATTTGCATTGTTCCCTATTTCAACACCGGGAATAGGAAATAATTGATCCGTCGTTTTCCAGTTGCTGCCTTTAAAGATGCTTAGAACAGCATCAGCCTGCCCGGTACGGATCAGATCAGGCCAGCGATGCCCTTCAAAGCAAAGTTCAACAAACCTTTCCTGCATTACGGCAGCCAATAGTTGTACCTGCGTAGACGCCGGGGTACCTTGCAGCCCTGCCCTGTTCCTGATGACATTAATATCAGCCGCAGCTCCCGCCAGGTTATTCTGTTGCGCCCGGGCTTCGGCGCGGATAAGATACATTTCAGACAGCCTGAGTATTTTAGGCTGGTCGGAGAAAGTTGTCCTGTCCCTGAATTTATTTACATAATAAAACCCGGGCGAAGGTGTTGGCGAAAAGGCCATATACTTACTCTTCCGCAAGTCCCCTGCTTCAAAGCTCTGTATCAGCTTATTGCTGGGAAGAACGGCCGGTACAACCGGGCTTGACAAAACAGGTACAAGAAGCGTAGCTGTTTGGTTTTGAACAGAGGTGGAAAAAGCAATTTCCCAGATGCTTTCAGGCGAGTTAGGTGCGACCACGTTGTCCAGGGAAGTTGGCATACTGAAAGTGTTGTCGCTTATTACGGAAGTCGCATTGGCTTCCGCCTTATCCCATATGCCTTGATAAAGGTACTCTCGGGCAAGCAAAGCCTGCGCCGTCTGTTTGCAGGCACGCGTGCGTGAACCGTTGTAAGCGGCATAATCATTGGGCAGTTCTTTTACAGCCTGCTCCAACTCGCTAATGATAAATTGATTTACAGTTGCGGTATCTTTTCTTAATAAAGAATTATTGACTGCATAATCGGTTGTGGTAGCTAAAGGAACTTTACCAAAATATCTTGTCAACATAAAATAACAATATGCCCTTAGAAACCGTGCTTCGCCGATCCATTGATTTTTCTTTCCTCCATCTAAACCGTTTACACCGGGTACATTTGCCAATAGCATATTCGCCTGGTAGATGGTTTGATAGTTGTTTTGCCAAAGCCCGGCAACAATGGAATTATCGATAGTAAGTTGGTTGGAAGCAAACTGAAGCGTTGGCAGGTTAGTCGTATTGCCTGTCATTGCTTCATCATCTAACAATGGGAATACGGAATTATAGTAGCTGTTATAAATTACACCATTTTGTTGCAGGATATAGTAGATGCCATTTACAGAGGCTTCTATATTTGTTGCATTGGAATAAGCCGTTTGTGTGGAAATAGAACCAACAGGGCTTACTTGTAGATTTTTTTTACACGAGGATAGAGCAGACAGCAGTGTAAGGGTTACTATCAATATCCTTACTTTATTTGTATTATGATTTGTGAACATTACGGTATCTTTTAGAATAATTTAAAATTATAATTCTACGTTCAGGCCAAGCGTGTACATCCTCGTCATCGGTACAAAGCTGGCACCATTTTCAGGATCAGAACCTTTAAACTTCGATATAGTAAACAGGTTATAGCCTGTCATATACACCCGCACACTGTTGACGTGTGCATGTTTAAGCACTTCACCGGAGAAGGTATATCCGAGAGTAATATTTTTAACCCGTATATAAGAGGCGTTACTATAAGCAAAATCACTTTGGCTCAGGTTTTTGTTGATGTTAAAAGCTGCAGTTCCCGGAACGGCTGCTCTTGGAACATCAGTAATATCGCCCGGCTTTTGCCAACGGCCCAGTGCACTTAATGGTAAATTATAAGTATCGCCAATGCCACTGTATATGTTATACGATTTGGTAATACCTCCCACAAACTGGGTAAACACCTGCATGTCAAATTTCTTGTAAATGATTTGGTTGTTCCATCCGCCGTAATAATCCGGGATGGTTTTACCTATCACCTGCCAGTCCGGTGTGTAGCTGGCTATCACACCATTATTATCTACATCCTGAAATTTTGCTAAGCCGGTTGCAGGGTCCACACCTTGATACTTGAAGCCCCAATTCAACGCAAGCGGCTCACCGACTTTGTAGGTATAACGATTCCCTACACTGGAATTATCAAGGCCAGGCAAGCTTACCAATTTATTTTTCTGCATAGAAAAATTGAATTGGGTTGTCCATTTGAATACTGATCCTGTAATGATTTTGTAGTTGAGTGAAAAATCTGCACCTGTATTGTCTACAATACCCCCCAAATTCGAAGTAAAGCCATTGTATCCTGCTACATAAGACAGGGAGCGAGAGAACAATGTATTGGTTGTACGGTTTTTATAGTAATCGGCAGAAAGCGTAAGACGGCTATGGAATAAGCTTAGGTCAAGGCCTATATCCAATTTCTTTGTTTGTTCCCAACGAATATCAGGATTGGCAATATTGCTTACATAGATGGTATTATTTCCATTGTAACCATTGCTTGGTATTGTACTGCTTGCAAGGAATCTAAAATCCTGTATGTTATCATTACCTGTAGTACCATAATTTGCCCTGAGTTTTCCAAAGAAATCCTTACCGAATAAGTGCTTGATCGCAGGCTCTTCTGAAAACAACCATCCTGCACCTATGGAAAAGAAATTGCCGAACTGATTATCCGGCCCAAACCTGGAGGAGCCGTCTCTGCGAACAACACCTTCGAATAAATACCTATTCTTAAAATTATAATTTAACCTTCCGAAAATAGAATTGAACCGATAAGGCGTTTCCGTATAAGTCCTGCTGGTAACGGTACCACTGGTCACTGTATTTAATTGGTCTATACCGTTAACAGGGGTGTATGTATAAATGTTTGTTACGTTGGTATTGGTACTCAATAAAGTGCTACCCACCAATAACTTTAAATAATGGTCACCAAAATTTTTGTCATAACTCAACTGCGGTTCGAAGTTCAAGGTTTTGCTGCTTGAATTGCCATAAGTTCCGGAGGTTGACGTGGAAGGGAAAAAGTTAGAAGTAGTTGGGCTGAACCCTGTTGTTTTTCCATTTAGTACCTGGTAATTAACATCTGCTCTAAGTATAAGTCTGTCCCAGATATTGTAATTCAAATAAACATTCCCGAGCATTTGATTATTGTTACCCAAAGTATAACTGGTAAGCAACCTGTTCGGGTTGAAATAAGGATAATAAACCCCTAAATTATTGTTGCCTAAAGTATCCTTGAACGGTATCATAGGCAGTGCATAATAGATGGGAGCTGCTACGCTGCCGGAGTAAAGGTTGGAGTTGGCATTGATATAACCAAGCCCGCCGCCCACAGTAAAACCCCTGAACATTTTTGCATCAATACCTAAGCGGACATTCGCTTTTTTCTGGTACCAATTACCCTGTACTATTGCATTTTCCCTGCGGTATCCGCCACTTAAATAATAGGTTACGCCAGCGTTGCCACCTGAAAAGTTAAGTTGATAGTCTTGTGTCAGAGAATTCTTGTATAAAGATTTTCCCCAGTCCGTATTGACGGTACTATCCAAAAACAGGTCAGGGGCAGTATTGCTATTCGGAATAAGATTGTCGTTACGGAATGCTTCCTTACGTATCATACGGTATTGGTCGGCATTTAAGACCTTTGCAATTTTTGTAGGTTGTGTTAGGCTGTTATAGGCACTGAACCTGATCTTATTTCCACTACCAGGCAAGCCTTTTTTTGTGGTAATAATAATAACGCCATCTGAACCTCTGGCACCATAAATAGCTGTAGCAGAAGCATCTTTTAATACATCTATTGAAGCAATATCCGCCGGCGGAATAGTGCTCAGGTCTCCGGGAGCGCCGTCTATCAGCACTAAAACACCTCTTATATTAGATACTGAGTTGATCCCTCTAATCCTGGCATTAACAACTGCGCCCGGATCACCGGAATTATTCGAAATTTCAAGCCCGGGAACCAAACCTTGGAGAGCTGAAAGTACATTGCCCACCGGCTGATTTTTAATGTCATCGGCCTTTACCGTGGTTACATTGCCTATGTTATACCGTTTGGTTGTCGTACCGTAAGCAATGATTTGGATTTTATCCAACTCAGACTGCGATGGAGAGAGTACAATGCTCATGTTTGCTGCACTAGCTTTAATCTCTTTTGTTTCAAAACCTACAAAAGATACAATTAGTACATCGCCAATATGCGCCTGTATTTTGAAAACGCCATCGGCATTTGTAACAGCAACCTTTTCTGTCCCTTTCACTCTTACCGTAGCGCCGTTGAGCGGCTCCCCCTTTTCATCCTCTACGCGTCCGTGTACATCAATGTTTTGAATAGGGGCCACCGCTTCGGTGGCTTCCGGCTTTGGGCTGGCAGGCTTTTCTTTTACATGGATAATTTTTCCGGCAATGATCTCGAAACTGAGCGGTTGATCTTTGAAAATAAGGGTGAGTGCCTGCTCTACAGTAGCATTCGCAATACTGATATCAACCGGTTTGGCCTTCAGTAATAACTGGTCTTCATACACCAGCGAAAGACCGCTTTGTTTTTTGATTTCCTTCAGCACTTTTTCCAGTGGAGCATGCTGCTCTTTCAAACTGATCTGTGAATAGCTTTTTGCACCTACATGTAAACAAGTGACGAGTAGTAAGATAGCTGTGAACTTCATAATCAGCAGCGTTTTAAGTGATGGCCGCGGCAAGGTTTTGCCGTTAGCCGTAATTTGCTCGGGTTCACGAAGAGCTTGATTTTGGCCTTCACGAACTTTTGCATACGCAAAAATTTGCATAGCTTTGATTGTTTGGGTGAACAATATGGGTTGTCTATCCTTAGTGGTACCCGAACGCCGCCGCTTCGATCGCAACTCGGAGCGGTTTTGTTTTTATTCGGTGACCGTTACTTTTCTGGTATGCACATCAATCGAAAAATGAAGATGTTCCCTTTCAAATACTTTCAATAATTCCGACAAATTCACGTTCCGCGGCAAATCCCCGGAAAACGTGGTATTTGCCGGCAATGCCGTTTGATACTGCACATCTACATTATACCATCTTTCCACCTGCCGCATAATGGTAGCGATATCTGCCTGCCTAAACAGCTGTTGCCCGTTTTTCCAGGCGGTGGCCAGTTCCACATCTGCATCTTCCACCACTTTAATTTGCCCGTCTTTACTTAAACGGCTCTGCTGCCCTGGCTTCAGCACTACAGTTTGATTACCCTGGCTGAATGTTACCGAACCTTCGAGTAATGTGGTTTGAATGCTGTGTTCATTAGCATAAGCCATCACGTTGAAATGCGTACCTAATACTTCCACCTCGCTTTCACCCGTTTTCACAACAAAAGGTTGGGCTGGATTTTTAGCTACCTCGAAATAAGCTTCCCCTGTGATCTCTACCACTCTTTTTGGGCCAGTAAATGCTGAAGGAAAACGGATGGAAGATGCCGCGTTCAACCAAACTTTGGTGCCATCGTCTAATATCAATTGTTGCTGCTTGGCCCTAGGTGTAGTAAGGGTTGCATATTCAACAGCGGTAGCTTTCACAGCAATATCACTCCCATTTTTAACCACTCCCTCCATCAATTGCCCGTTACGGGCCGTATCCAATACAATGGTTTTGCCGTTAGCAAAACTTAGGATTGCACCGTTCGTTCCTGCTGCTATATCATTGCGGAGAATAGGTGTTTGACGAAGTGCTTTAATTGCCGGCTTTTCGTATAAGAAAAGATAAGTGCTGCCCGCAACCAATAGCACAACTGCCGCTGCTGCTACATAACGCCAAATAAAAGTACGTTTTGCTTTAGGCAACCTTTCCTCCTTCAGAGCTTTGAATTTCTTATCCCATTCATGCACGGGTAGCCGATATTCGGGATGAGTGTCCCATAGTTCCTGTAGTTCCTGTGAAAGCATTTGCATCCTATCCTCCTGCCCCAGTAATTGACAGAACTCAGCATACTCGGCTTCGCTTAAACTATTATCTAAATAGGCCTTAAAAAGTATCCTCAATCGTTCCATATACATAAGAGACGATGAAATGAAAGAAGTGTACCAATGGAGATAACAATTTTTTTATGATTTCTTAATGATGAGGTGATACCAGCACTAATAAAATAGCTAATTCAGTACCTTTATCAAGGTTTGTACGGATGAATTGCAAAGCCGCAGACAGATGGTTACGGACGGTAAGTTTGGAAAGCTGCATCCGTTCGGCGATTTCATCATAGTTGAGATATTCCTCACGACTTAGTCTAAACACTTCTTGCCTTTGTGGAGAAAGTTGCTTTACTGCAACTTGTATAATTTTTTCTGTATCGGCTTTTAGCAATAATTCATCTGTCATAGAAGCTTTCAAGTGTTGCATAGCATCCCAAATGGCTACTTGTTCGTGCTGATGACGTTGCACTTGTCGCAAAAAATCAATAGCGCGGTTATGTGCTACGCGGAAAAGGAAAGCTTCAAAATTATTGATTTCATGTAATGCTGCCCGAGCTGTCCAAATTTTCAGGAAAGCATCCAGCACCATCTCCTCGGAAGATTCTTTGGATTTGGTAATCTTGACAAGGTAACTATATAGGCGGTCGCGGTAGCGTTCAAATAATAGGGAGAACGCTTTTTCATAACCCCTGCCAGTCAGGGTGAGCA
This sequence comes from Sphingobacteriia bacterium, assembly GCA_017304675.1. GTDB lineage: Bacteria > Bacteroidota > Bacteroidia > Chitinophagales > Chitinophagaceae > CW01. The sequence goes on along the minus strand of JAFKLS010000016.1, from coordinate 728,580 downwards.
ATAATGCATCGGAAACAAAGCCATCCTCATCTCCTGTAGAGAGCAGGCGTAGCAAGTGTCCATCATCATATGTAGCATAGGTTTTCATAATGGGGGAATACGCAGTAAAGCTAAGGAAAGGTAATAATTATTTAACAGCCCTTCCAGTTTAAAGCAGTAGGCAAGATAAAAATGCTGCGTGGAAAAAACTAGAGAGCACTTGTGAGCACTCATACATATAATAAATAAATGATATAAATATTTTATGCTTGAAAAGATTGCTTAAATGATTGAACCATTTTTTACTTCAGGATCACTTTCCCATTGCCTGCTCTGTTCCGCACTAATCGCTGCCTGTACGATAAATATAAGGAGAACCTTGTACCGGCCTCCCTGCTTTGGCAGCAAGTTCCGGTAAAAAAAATAGAAACACGGCTGTATTTCATGGCATAGAAAATACTAATGAAGTATACAAAAACCTGTATGAATAAGAAACATCATTATTTAATTAGAACAGCCAAACACTATACTCAATGAGTTTTGACATCACTTTTGCTATAGCATATTCATAGCCTCCACGCCAGCATCAACAATTTTTATATTATGCAAGCAGAAATTTAAAAGAATTGACTAAGGTGTTTTCTGTCAGCTACGGCAGGGTAAGTGAATTTTATGAAAGTGGTTCAGGTTTTGGAGTTCCTCCTGCAGGTTTCGATTTATCGTCAGGTAATGGTACAAATTCTCTATTATCATTTGGCGGCAGTATAATCCTTCCTTGTTTCCAATCTTCTTTAGCCTGTTCAATACGTTCTTTCCGGCTGGAAACAAAATTCCACCAGATAAAGCGCTCTCCTAAAGGTTCTCCACCTAATAGCATTAATGTAGTACTTTCTTTAGCAACAATTAAAGGGTCAACACTAGGGGTAAACACAAGCATTTGTCCTGCATGATATATGTTTCCCGTTATTTCAATACTTCCTTTTACAATATAAAAACCTCTCTCTGAATGTTCTTTTGGCAGGCCGAATCTTGCGCCCGATTCCAATACCACATGCAGGTAAAACAAGGGAGATTTTATTTTTACATCATTTCTCAATCCGTAGGCATCACCTGCAATTAAGCGCATCCAAACTCCCTTATCGGTAAATATTGGCAGTTCTGCAGGTTTGTAATTATTAAAAGCAGGAGCCGCTTCCTCATCTTTCTCTGGGAGCGCCACCCATGTCTGTATCATCTCAAGCCCACCTGTTAAAGCCGAAGGGTCTTCAAACCTTTCTGAATGGGCAATACCACGGCCTGCCGTCATCCAGTTTACTTCGCCAGGTAGAATGATCTGCTCCACCCCGAGACTATCACGATGTGTTACTTGTCCTCCGAACAGATAACTAACAGTAGAAAGCCCTATATGAGGGTGTGGCAGCACATCGAGCGTGGAGGGGTTGCTTGGAATATCTGTTACCGGCCCTGCATGATCCATGAAGATGAATGGCCCTACCATTCTGCGAAGGCGAAAAGGAAGAATACGTTTTACCTTCATAGATGCGCTGATCGCTGCATCCCGAGCTTCAATGACTATATCGAGCATAGCATTTTATTTTTTGTGTAAGAACCTCTCTGCGTTGGGTGCAACAAGTTCGCGCCACTCTTGGTGTTTCTCCAAATAGCTCTGAACAAAAGAACATATTGGAACTATTTTGTAATTATTTTCTTTGGCATATTCCAGCGCTTTTCTAACTATAATACCGGCTATACCTTTCCCCTGAAGAGAGGCCGGCACTTCCGTATGTATCAGAAAAAGCAGGTCATGCGAAATCTTGTATTCAATGAAAGCAATATTTTCGTCCACCTGCAATTCCAGTCGGTGTAGTTCGAGGTTATTGTTTAATGTTAGTTCTTCTAATTTCATATTTACTTATTAACTAAGGTAAATAATTATCTGAACATCTCTGCCTGAAAAGGCAGATGCATGAGCGCTTCAATTTAAATAATCAACTTAGGACTGTGCCCCTTCCTGCATAAAATAAACTTTACCATAGAAAAATCATTTTATGTAAAATAAGCAATACGGTTAGCAGCCAAATACTAACAAGCTATCACAAAAGAATGGTATACTAAAGGTTTTGTTACCCTTCGGAGTATCTATAGTTTTAAGTATCTTTCTACAAAACCAAATGTGCAGTACCAATTTTTTTTACCTCATCCGGCACTCGGTGACCTTTTGAAAGGTATCCTGGTGGCAAACGTTGACCTGCGGGAAGTACCGGCAGAAGTGGTATGCCCATTCCCGCCTACACCGGAGCAATACATTTATTTTTATCTGAACGATCCGATCCATACACAGAAAAAAGAAGGTGAAGGGTTTGTAAAGAAGCCGGGCAGCATTATTGTAGGCCCTCAAAGTACGAAAGTGAGTTTGCAGATGGGAAAGATGCACAGAATGGTGGGAATCATCTTCCGGCCCGGAGGATTGTACAGGATATTAGGTGTTCCCATGAATCGTCTACTGGATCTCGACCCGGAAACTGATATCCTGATGGGCAATAATATCAATCTTTTACGTGAACAGTTACAATACACGGAAAACTGGGTAGATATAAAACAAATCGTGGAAAATTTTCTTTTCACAAAATTATCCAATGCAAAAGCGTTACTTCCGTTTGATCATGCGATACAGAAATTGATGCAATCCGGTGGCTTGCTAACCATCGAACAGGCTGCGTCTGTAAGCTGTCTTAGCCTGCGGCAGTTTGAGAGGTTATCTCACCAACGCATTGGTCTTCCTCCCAAATTCTTTGCACGCCTTGTACGGTTCTCACGTGCCTATCGTTTAAGAGAAACGAATGAAGCCATCAGTTGGACGAAGATCGCTTACCATACAGGCTATTTCGATCAGATGCACCTGATCCGTGATTTTAAAGAATTTGCCGGTGCCAATCCTTTGACGATTGAAGCAGCGCTCCGGGCCACCCCGCTTCGGCTGCAAGCGAGCATCAGGCATTAATGTCGCATTTATACTATTTATTTGCAGCTCACCGCAATAGTTTCGACTGCAAATCTTTTTTATGCAATCAACTATCCACCGCCGGGAGATCATGCGCAGACTGGCAATGCTTTCTATCGGCTCTATTGCGCTTCCCTTCACCGGTTCATCTAAACAACAAGATCCGCCTGCTTCAATGATTCATATCCCCGCCGGTATGGGCAAAAAGGGTAAGGTAGGTGAGATGGAAATTGTGTTCAAATTTGAAAGTAAAGACACCGGCGGCGTGCTGGGTGTTTGGGAATCAGTGATACAGCCGGGCGAACTGGGCGCACCACCGCATTATCATGTAAAAACAGATGAATTCTGCCGCGTGCTGGAAGGAACAGTAACCATTCTTACCGGAGATACCGTAACCGAGGTAAAAGCAGGCGGCTGGCATTTGCGGCCCAAAGGTGTGGTACATACGTTTTGGAACAGCGGGAAAATACCGGCAAAAACAATTGACCTTTCCTTACCCGGCCAGCATGCAGCCTATATGCAGGAACTCGCTACAATGTTTGAAAACGGCAAGAGGCCCGGCCCTGCAGCAATAATAAAGCTGGAGCATAAATATGATATCCATTATCGGTTCGATCTTTTAAATGGTATTATAGATAAGTACGGCGTTAGGCTTTAAGCATCTTCAGCCAGTTTACACAAAAATGAAAATAATGATAACGTCATTGCAGGACAGGTGTATGAAAAAGCCTTTCGCACCGTAAATAGTTATCTCAACACCGCTTAGTAGTAGTTTTATTGTTGATATTGTTAATTTAGAATATGGTTGATTTGTTTTTTTAACTCAGGCAAAACGTCCTGTGCAAACCACTCGTTTTTTGCTTGCCAAATATTGTTTCTTGGTGAAGGATGCGGTAAAGGAAAGTATTTGGGTAAGTAAGATTTATAATGATGAACTGTCTCGGTTAAACTACTTTTAATTGTATTACCTAAATAATACGCTTGCGCATATTGCCCTATTAACAGAATAAGTTTTGCATCAGGCATTAACGTCAATAGTTTATTGTGCCATAAAGGAGCACACTCTGGTCGTGGAGGCAGGTCCCCTGTTTTGCCACTGCCCGGATAACAAAAACCCATTGGCATTAAAGCAATGATGTCTGTATTGTAAAATGTTGGTTTATCTATGCCTAACCAGTTGCGCAGGTTATCTCCACTTTTGTCGTTCCAGGGAATACCTGTATGATGAACAACTCGGCCAGGTGCTTGCCCGATGATAACCAGTTTGCTTTTTGAACTTGCAGCAATAATAGGATGTACACCATCTTTAAGATATGGTTTACATTCTTTGCAGTTTTTTATTTTCAATAGAAGTTGGTCCATTATATAGTTATTTAAAAATTGTTGCTTATAGCCGAGACTCATTGGACTGGGGAAATTTTACTGATCATTTACGATGATAAAAACCATTTGAAAATATGTTGTTGAAGTTAAACACAAAAGCTGAAAGTTACATATCGTACAACATCAATGATCAGTCTAACACTTAGCTGATAATTAATTGACAAGATTTATATCTCTTTAACAGGAGTAAGAATTAATTAATGCAATAATTTATTTATTCAATTTTTAGTTCTTATGACTTATCTTTCAATTAAAAGCTTTCAATCAATCCAAAACATAACAATCCAATTTAATAACATACAAATAGTTATTCGTTAACCCAGCTATCAATTTATATGGAAAATATTTTCAAAACCTTTCTTCTTGCAGCTATCAGCTTTGCTGGCATTACAGCCAGTTCGCAATCTTATACAATGTATAAAACAGGGCCCAATACTTGGGGTGGCCCTTATGTTGCCCCGGTATGGAGCAAAACATATAATTTAGAATTTAACCGTCTCCCCTCTGCCTCAAATAATTCAACTGCTTCTTCGGTTAGTTCTAACGCATCTTCGGCTGCTGTTTCTTATAGTAGTTCAACAGCAGATTATACAAAAAAGTCAAGATTTCATTATGAAGTAGATATCAATAAAATATTGCAAAGCCAACGGGAAATAGAAACAGAAACAAATACAGCGGTGGCATCATACAAACAATATTTGAACAATGCTGTTATTAGTTTTGAAACCGGAAATATTGTGGAAGCTTCACAATTTCTGGAGCGTGCCGGTTCAGTTTACCCTCAATCATCTTCGGCTGGTATTAACATGCTCAAACAAACCTGGATGTTATGGAGAACACAGTATTATTATGAATTTCTTTGCGATGTAAAGCAACATCAATATAAACCCGCCTTAATGAAGTATAATCTTTGGCAGCTTAGAGATAATCAGTTGCAAAGGCCTAATCCGGAAATGGTGCAATCTTTTGGCACAGAGAATTACTTCTTTTATGATATTCAAAACGGCATCAATCAAAAAGATTTTGATAATTATACGCTTGAAAATCGTTTTCGTGCTGATCTATATTTTGTTGAACTACTGGCCAACATTGGGAAACTTGCCGATGCCAAGCTGGCTATGGAAAAAGTAATGCAGTTTTATACTCCGCTAATCAATAGCATTGATAAATTCGCCGCCCAAATCGCCATCAGTTATTTTTATACCGGTAATATTGAACGCAGCCAGCAATATCTTGAATATTATTGTAATTCCGCTCAATCGTACACTGCCCGTTATGCCATTATTGAAGAATTGCTTAAATCTACCGACGGACAATGGCAATGGAATTATGATAACTCGCCTGAAGGCTATGCAATGGTGGAAGCGAACATTCATTTTCTGAATGATGTATATCGGAAACAGCATCATGACTCGGCATTATTTAACATGAATACCTTATTTGAATTGTATGTGAATCGTTCGCCCAATGCCCGAAAGTTTATTGAAGAAATAAAGCCATCACTTGCAAATGAATACCAGATACTGAAAAAAGATCCGCGGATCACAAACAGGAACATTGTTCAATATTTTCTTGCCCTCAAAAAACTGGGTGATGAAGCAGCGTTAAAAAAAGCCGTCGACGAATTGTCGCTTGTTGCCAGAGATATTTATGATACGCAAAAAGCTGCTCTCGATGGCAAGATTACATGGATAAAATCTATTGCAAACGGTAACCCTAAAAGTTATTGGGAATCGTATTTCTATTATCATGCGGCACCTGCCGCCAGTGCATTAAGAGTGTTTATCATGCCTGATTTTTGCCGGGCAGGTGGTATTTCTTATATAAAAGAACAAGCAACACCTTATGCAAAAGAACTGGCCGAATATACAGCCAATGAAGCAGGTTATAACTGGCTTCATCCTTTGGAAACCTGTGGCATATTACCCAAGTTTAGAAAAACAAGGAAATATGCTGATAAGATAGAATAATTGAACCAAGCTGAAGCAACATATTTAATCTTTAATCAGTAGCTCATTTACACGATTAAATTATCATTATTCGTACAAGAAGCAATCACGTCTACTTACAATAACACAATTCCTATTTTTATACGTTTTTGCTTTTTTGTTAACACAAATAAACCTTTAAACAATTATTTTTGGGCAAATTTTGCTTTATGAATTATAAATCATTCTTTGCAGCTGCTGCAATTACTTTAGTAGTAACAGCCTGTAATAATGGCCAAACAAAGGAAGAGCCTAAGCCTGCCAAACAGGATAGTACGAAAATGGAGACGGAACTGCCGGCAACTATTGATGCCAGGATTGTAGATAACATGAAAGACCCGGCCTGCGGTATGCCTGTTGCTGCCGGCATTAATGATACATTACGTTACGATAACAAATTATATGGCTTCTGTTCTAAAGAATGTAAGGAAGAGTTCTTAAAAACTCCGAAAGACATGATTGCTAAAGCCGAATTGAAAAAATAATTAAAAAAAATCCCTGCTTAAAGCAGGGATTTTTTTTAAGCAAGCAGTATGGTACACTCTTCCAATAGCTTTGTTTTATTAATTGCTGCTGTTCCTACTTCTTCGCAAACCAATCCACCGGCAATATTGGCAATTTCAGCAGCCATATGAATATCTTTTGTAACTGCATATACCAAAGAAGCAACTGCAATAACAGTATCTCCTGCCCCGCTTACATCTGCTATGTTCCTGATATGCGTAGGGATAATTTTTTTTGTTTCAGATGAATTATAGAATACGCCATATTCAGATAGAGTGATTAATGAAATGGCATGATTCATCTTTTCAAACAATGCCTTATGTACTTCGGTTAACGTATGCTCGTTAATAACATCAAGAAAAATATTCAATCCCTCTTTAACTTCTTTAAGGTTTGGTTTGAAAATATCTACTCCTTTGTAAGCAAAAAAATTCTTTTTTTTCGGGTCTACGGTTGTAATCACCTGGTGATTTTTACATAACTGAATAAACCGATCAATGATGCGTTCGGTAAGAACACCTTTATTATAATCTTCGAATATTACAAGCTGCGGTTTTTCTTCAATAATATATTTTTCAAACAATTCAATCAATGCATTTTCTTCTTCCGCTTTAATATCAGAAGTTGTCTCAGCATCAAGCCTCATCATTTGCTGGTTACGGCTTATGATCCTTGTTTTATTGGTAGTGATCCTTTTATTTGAGCAAAGCAGGTACTCTGTACGAATATTGTTTTCCTGAAAAAGTTTTTGCAGTGTGCTACCATCTTCATCATTACCTATTGCAGACAGAATGGTTGTTTGGGCGCCCAATGCAACCAGATTGAGAGCCACATTACCAGCTCCGCCTATTCTCAATTCTTTTTTATCAAGTGCCACTATCGGCACAGGTGCCTCAGGAGAAATACGTTCTACATGCCCCCACCAATAAGTGTCCAGCATTACATCGCCAATTACTGCAACTTTAATATTATAAAACTCCGAAAATAATTTGTTCAGATTCATAGTTACTATATCTCTTTACTTCGGCCTGCAAGATAATATAATGGTATGCCAATTAAAACAATTCCTAAGCCAATTCCTGCATATACAGGTTTCATTTGAATGAGGAATACGCAAAATATAAGGGCCAATAAAATATACAGTGCCGGCAATACCGGGTATAAAAATGCTTTGTAAGGCCTGGGAATATCTGGCTTTGTTTTTCTTAATCTGAAAATTCCCAGAATGGTGATAGCATAAAATAGTACTACAACAAAAGAGATCATATCCAATAAATCACCATAATGGCCGCTGAAGCATAGAACAGATGCTAAAACACTTTGCGCCCATAATGCCCATTCAGGCACGGCATTTTTGTTCAGTTTGGCTGCAGGCTTAAAAAATAACCCATCTTTAGCCATAGTATTATAAACCCTCGCCCCGGCCAAGATAAGACCATTATTGCATCCGAAAGTAGATACCATAATCATTACTGCAATTACAATAGCTCCTGCGCTACCAAATATTTCGTGCGAAGCCACCACTGCTACCCTGTCGTTTTCAGCAAAGGCTATTTTTTCTAATGGCAGTACAGAAACATACATTAAATTGGTTGATACATAGATCACGGTTACAATCAATGTTCCCAGAAATAGACTAAGCCCAATATTGCGTTGAGGATTTTTAATTTCACCGGCAATAAAAGTTACATTGTTCCAGGCATCGCTGCTAAAAATAGAGCCTACCATACTGGCTGCAACAGCGCCTACTATACCCAAACCTACCACTTCCGTCCACGATTTATTTTCAGGATACCATGATTTCATAGCAAACGCATCTTTCCAGTTGGCATGCCATACTTCAGACTTTGCTGCCAGCAGGAAGCCGAAAATGATTAGTCCAAATAAGCTCAATAGCTTTGCTGATGTAAAAGTTGTTTGAATAATTTTACCTCCCTGTATTCCTTTAGTATTTACATATGTGAGGAATAATATTAATACTACAGCAAGTATCTGCGCTTTGGATATGTGCAGGTTACCGATAGAAAATAAAATGCTGTTTTCTCCCAGTGAGGGGAAAATATAAGCCGTGAATTTAGCAAATGCCACACCTACAGCAGCAATGGTGGCAGTTTGTATCACTGCAAAAAAACTCCACCCGTATAAAAAGCCCGTTAAAGGATTAAAGGCCTCTTTCAAATAAACGTATTGGCCGCCTGCTTTAGGAAACATAGCACTTAGCTCGCCATAGCTTAACGCCGCAGTTAGTGTCATAAAACCTGTTATCAGCCAAACAACAATCAACCAGCCCGTACTGCCAACATTTCTTGTTATATCGGCACTAACAATAAAAATACCAGAGCCAATCATACTACCGGCAACAATCATGGTGGCATCGAAGAGACCTAAGGTTGGCTTGAAAGAAGGATTGTTTTCACTCATAAATAGTAATTAGGTTTGGGCAAACAAAAATCCCGCAATAAGCGGGATGGTAAGATAATATAAAAAACGAAATAACTATTTTTTCTTCTTATATAATTCGTTCAATCCTTTAATAAGATCATTGGTTATATTATTGGCCGAATCTTTATAATAAATAAGATCTGCCGAGTTGGAAATAATATAGGAATACCCTTTTTGTTTATTATAGTCTTTCAAATAATCTTCAATTTTCTTTTTAATGTCTTGCAATTTGCGGGTGCTTTCTTCAGAAAGTTCCTGCTCCATCATTTGCCTTTTACTTTTCAGGTTTTTATCCATTTCTACAAGTTCCTGCTGGCGGCTGGCTAATTCAGGCTGGCTTAATGTTTGAGCTGTTCTTTGCAAGTCCTGGTATTTTTTTCCAAAACTGTTCTCCATCTGAGATAATTCCCTGCTCATATTTTGATCTTTTGCCAATAATCCGTTTCTTATTTCTTTATAATACTCAAACTGGCTTTGTACAGAATCCATTTCAAAATAAGCAATTCTTGTAGTTCCCTGCGAAGCCGATGAAGGCGCAGGAGCTGAAGAAATTGTTTTTAACGCACTAAAATGCCAATAAAATAAAATACCTACAGCAATCAACAAAACCACATTTAAACCAAGTGTAAAATTTTTCATTAACAATGGGGATTTAATTTTTCAAATGTAAAATCAATTTCAAAAACGAAAGTGTTAAAGATATATTGCCAAAAACATTCTGAGAAAAAAGTGTCTGCCTATTACAAAAAAGTAGGAAGCACTTATGCTTCCTACTTTTATTTAGTTGTTAATTGTTGAATTTGAAATTATTCATCTTCATCAAAGCTCATGGCTTCGCGTGTGGTAGCCAATACTTCATACTCTTCTTTGCTGCCAACAATCATGTTTTCAAAATCACGTAGCCCTGTACCTGCAGGAATTAAATGACCTGTGATAACATTTTCTTTCAATCCCAACATACCATCTGTTTTACCATTGATGGCCGCCTGGCTCAACACTTTTGTTGTTTCCTGGAACGATGCGGCACTGATCCAGCTTTGTACACCCAATGAAGCTTTGGTAATACCCAACAATACCGGCTGGGCAGTTGCAGGTTTTGCATCACGCACTTCTACCAGTTTTTTGTCGGCTCTTCTCAGAATAGAGTTTTCTTCTCTTAATTCACGAACCGTTACAATTTGTCCGGCTCTCATTTTAGTACTTTCACCTGATTCGGTTACCACTTTCTTATCGAATATTCTATCGTTCTCTTCAATAAAGTCGAACCTGTCTTCTAAATCTTCTTCCAGGAATTTAGTATCACCAGCATCTACGATCTCTACTTTCTTCATCATTTGGCGAACGATTACTTCAATATGTTTATCGTTGATTTTTACACCTTGCAAACGATATACTTCCTGAATTTCATTCACCACATATTCCTGAACAGCAAATGGCCCTTTAATTGCCAGGATGTCTGCGGGAGCAATTTGCCCATCGGATAATGCAGCACCTGCTTTTACAAAGTCTCCATCCTGAACCAAAATTTGTCGGGTTAATGGTACGAGATATTTCTTAACCATACCGTCTTTTGCTTCAACAATGATTTCCCTGTTACCACGTTTTACATTACCAAAAGCAACCACACCATCAATTTCGCAAACAATAGCAGGATTACCCGGGTTTCTTGCTTCAAACAACTCAGTTACACGAGGAAGACCTCCGGTAATATCTCTTAGTTTACCTAATATACGTGGGATTTTAACCAATACCTGCCCGGCTTTTACGTCTTCACCTTCTTCTACCACAATATGAGAGCCTACTGGCAGGTTATAGCTTTTTGCTTCTTTACCTTCAACAATAACTGTTGGTATTTTAGTCTTATCTTTTGTTTCGATAACCACTTTCTCACGGTGGCCTGTTTGATCATCAGCCTCTTCACGGAAAGTGATGCCATCAATCACACTTTCAAACTTGATAGAACCATTTTGTTCTGCAACAATCACGTTATTGAACGGATCCCAGGTGCAAATCATATCTCCTTTCTTAACCTGTTGGCCGTCTTTCACCAGTAAAGTAGATCCGTAAGGAACGTTGTTTGTAATGAGTAAGCGATCGTTTTTCACATCCATGATCCTCACTTCTCCTGTACGCCCGATAACGATCTGTACTTTTTCACCTTCGTTATTAGTGGAAGCAACTGTTCTTAAACCATCGAACTGAACTGTGCCTTCGAATTTAGCTTGTAACCCACTTTCAATACTTGCACTGCCGGCAACACCACCCACGTGGAAGGTACGCAAGGTTAACTGTGTACCAGGCTCACCGATAGATTGTGCTGCAATGATACCAACGGCATCACCACGTTGTGTAAGGTATCCTGTTGCCAGGTTTTTACCATAACATTTTACACATACGCCGCGTTTGCTTTCGCAGGTAAGTACCGAACGGATTTCAACGGTTTCTACACCCGCTTCTTCAATTTTTTTAGCAACTTCAGAAGATATCTCTTCACCGGCTTTAATAATAAGTTCGTCATTTACCGGGTTGTACACATCGTGCAATGAAGTACGGCCTTCAATCCTGTCAGACAATGGTTCTATAATATCTTCATTGTCTTTCAATGCAGTGGTAGCAATACCGCGTAATGTGCCGCAATCTTCTTCAGTAATCACAACATCTTGTGCCACATCTACCAGACGACGGGTTAAGTAACCGGCATCGGCTGTTTTCAAGGCAGTATCCGCCAAACCTTTACGGGCACCGTGTGTAGAGATGAAATAATCTAATACGTTCAATCCGCCTTTAAAGTTAGAAAGGATCGGGTTTTCAATTACCTCGCTACCTGTGCTTCCGCTCTTTCTTGGTTTAGCCATCAATCCCCTGATACCCACTAACTGTTTTACCTGTGTTTTAGAACCACGGGCTCCAGAATCAAGCATCATGTAAACAGAATTGAAACCCTGTTTATCGGTTGCCATTTCACGGATCAAAGTTTCAGTGATACGCATATCCACTCTGCCCCAAATATCAATCACCTGGTTATAACGTTCGTTATTGGTAATCAATCCCATATTATAACTATCCCAAACTTCTTCAACTTCTGCTTTAGCATTTTCTAACAACTCATTTCTTACTTCAGGAACGATCAGATCGTTCACACTGAATGAAAGACCGCCTCTGAAGGCCATTCTGAAACCAAGTGTTTTAATATCATCCAGGAACTTAGCTGTTTTAGGTACATTGGTAATTTTAATAATATCCCCAATAATCTCCCTTAAGTTCTTTTTAGTTAATAGTGCATTTACAAAACCAACTTCTTCAGGAACATGCTGATTGAATAGTACCCTACCAACAGTAGTATCAATCAATTTTTTTACTAACTGGCCATTCTCACGAACATTGGCTTTCACTTTAATGTTGGCATGCAGATCAACAATATTCTCATTGTAAGCAATGATTACTTCTTCCAGGCTGTAAAATGCTTTCCCTTCACCTCTGATGGTTTCAGTAGCAGTTGTTTTCTTTCCTTTCGTAATATAATACAAGCCCAACACCATGTCTTGTGAAGGAAGGGTAATTGGTGTACCGTTCTGGGGGTTCAGGATGTTGTGAGAAGACAACATTAATAGTTGAGCTTCCAACACCGCTGCACTGCTCAACGGAACGTGAACCGCCATCTGGTCACCATCGAAATCGGCGTTAAACGCTGAGGTAACCAACGGGTGCAATTGAATGGCCTTTCCTTCCACCAATCTTGGCTGGAACGCCTGAATGGATAAACGGTGCAATGTTGGGGCACGGTTTAACATTACAGGATGACCTTTTAAAATATTTTCTAAGATATCCCAAACAACAGCTTCTTTTCTGTCTACCAATTTCTTAGCAGATTTTACTGTTTTAACGATACCTCTTTCAATTAATTTACGGATGATAAATGGTTTGAACAATTCAGCCGCCATATCTTTCGGTAATCCGCACTCATGCATTTTCAACTCAGGGCCTACAACGATTACAGAACGACCGGAGTAGTCAACACGTTTACCCAATAAGTTTTGACGAAAACGTCCTTGTTTACCTTTCAATACATCACTTAAAGATTTCAAAGCACGTCCGCCTTCCGCTTTAACGGCATTTGATTTACGGGAGTTATCGAATAATGAATCGATCGCTTCCTGCAACATACGTTTTTCGTTACGTAAGATTACTTCAGGAGCTTTGATCTCTAATAATCTTTTCAAACGGTTGTTACGGATAATTACACGACGGTATAAATCGTTCAGATCTGAAGATGCGAAACGACCACCATCCAATGGAACCAACGGACGCAATTCCGGTGGAATAACAGGAATGTATTGCATTACCATCCATTCAGGACGGTTAGTAATTCTTGTACTTGCATCACGGAAAGCTTCCACAACACTCAAACGTTTTAAAGCATCTGCTTTACGTTGTTGAGAGGTTTCTGTTGCTGCTGCATTACGCAATTGATAACTCAATTCATCCAAATCCAATCTTGCCAATAAATCATGAATGGCCTCAGCACCCATTTTGGCAATGAATTTCTGGGGATCTTCATCTGGCAAGTACTGATTGTCTTTTGGTAAGTTATCTAATATATCTAAGTATTCTTCTTCAGTTAACAGGTCGCCTGTTCCCAAACTTTCTTTTACACCTCCCTGAATAACTACATATCTTTCATAATAAACAATGCTTTCTAATTTCTTAGAACTTACACCTAATAAATAACCGATTTTGTTGGGTAGTGATTTGAAGTACCAGATATGTACTACAGGAACCACCAATTTAATGTGGCCCATTCTTTCTCTACGAACTTTCTTTTCTGTAACTTCTACACCGCAACGGTCGCACACAATGCCCTTATAGCGGATTCTTTTGTATTTACCGCAAGCACATTCATAGTCTTTAACCGGGCCAAAAATTCTTTCACAGAACAAACCATCTCTTTCCGGTTTGTACGTACGATAGTTAATGGTTTCCGGTTTCAGAACTTCACCAAAGCTTCTCTCTAAAATTGAGTCTGGAGAAGCAAGGCTAATGGTGATTTTTGAGAATGTGGGCTTTGTGCGGTTATTGTCTCTTTTAATGGCCATATCCTGTTAAAAGTTTTTAAATGAAGTAGCATCACAAACATTTATTCACTTATCCGGCTTCCATAGCAAACATACTTGTGCAATCCCGGCAATATGGTTTACCGAGACAAGTTGCAGTCTAACCTAAACAGTAAAATAAAAGGGATACAATACTCCAAAATGTTAAGGCGGCGAAGGTAATAATAGATTTTGAATTGAAAAAATGGAATTTTAAAGCGTTTCATCCGTTTGCTTTCTTTTATTCTGCAGGTAATTTCTTCTTCTTATTTCCTGAACAGGCACACCTTCAATTTTGCTTTCCAACCAACCAACAATATCAAGATACATGAACGAGCGGCTTTCCAAAGGATTACCCTGCAAAGTCAATAGTTTGTCCCTCAATCTTTTAAAAGCAGGTATCAGTTTATCTGGAGATAAAGAGAATGATTTTCTGATGAATTTAAACACTTCTTCTTCTACCGTACTTAGGTTGTTCATTTTAGCCATAAAGCGGTAAACAGACTTAATTAAATATTCCAGTAATTGATAATTACCAAGCTCATAATGAGCTATTAAATGCAATAAACGGGCATAACATTGAAGATCTGTTCTTAAGCTCATTTTCCAGTTAATGATCTTGTTCAAATAGTCAATTGCGGTTTCACTGTCGCCACTCCCAAAATACAAGCAGGCAATTCTGTAATAAAAAACCAGCACCCTATGTTTATCCAGGTGTAATTCGTATTCTTTTAGTTTTTCTTTTATTTCAGGAATAAGTTTTAAACCATCTGTAAATGAGCCTTTTAAAAAATGTTCATTAATTCGGGCAATACTTAAGTACACAAAAGTTTGAATACGTACATTGGTACTAGAATTACCTTCTTCCGAAACAGCAAATTGTTCAAAAACACCCAGCGCTTCCATGAACTTCTGTGCATTGTTCAGGTTAAAATGAGCACTGATAAGATTGTGTAACCCCCTAATATATTGCCCCGATTCAATTTTTTTCATTTCAGGAACAGCCTCAAACAGGTCTACCCATTTTTGGGTGTACCGGTAATACATAAGCAGGTCCTGCAAAATGAAACCGTACCAACAATAAGACTGATATAAATAGAGTTTTTCGTAAAAGCCCAGTTTCCGGTTATTATATTCCGGCAAATGGATTTCAAAAAAGGCTTTAACGGCATCTACATCCCTTCTATCCCGGGCATGGCCATGTTTAATATACCAGCTATACATTTCAAGGGCCAGGTTAGAAAGCCTTCCTATTAAAAAAAGATTGTGGTTAATATCGTTAGATTCGGTACTTAAAGCCTCTGCCCTGTTTTCCATACTACGGGTAATATGCATGGCTTCAATCTTTTTTTCAAAAATAACTGCCTGCAACTGGTAGGTAATCTGTTGGTGCTTACGGGCGGTTTCTTTCAATTTGTCTAATACTTTCAAACTCTGCAGATACAAACCTTTATTGTATAAAATACGGGCAAAATCTAATTGCTCATGCAACTGAATATCAATATTTCCATCTTCAATCAGCCTCAGGCTGCTCAATATTTGTTTGTATAAATGAGCTTTCATATTAGAAAGCTGTTGCTTTTTAATGCTTTTGTTTTTTTGCAACAGAAGGGCCTCATCGTAAACTTCCATTTTATCCAAAGCATCAAACAACTGTATTATTTTAAGGTCTTCTCCACCGGCATTTCGTGTTGCATACAACTTAAAATTCCTTTTTTCTCCCTTATCGAGCGATTTGATTAATTGAAACAATATATCTGTGGTTCTGTTAGGCATCGTAATTTAAAATGGTTTAAACCCTTATTCAGCCTCATTTTCAGTGAATTTCACCCGCTTTATGCTTCGTAAAATCCGGCAATATTTGAACAATCCGGCGGCTAACCGCTTAATATATTCGTATGCTAAGGTGGCTGTGCTTCTTTCCATCAAAAATAAATAACCCACCTTGTAAACCATCAATTATTTACTATGGCTGATAACAAAGTCTACATTTTCGACACCACACTTCGCGATGGCGAACAGGTTCCGGGATGTAAGTTAAACACAACTGAAAAAATAGAACTTGCGTTACAATTAGAAACCTTAGGCGTTGATATCATTGAAGCAGGTTTCCCCATCTCCTCACCGGGAGATTTTTCCTCTGTTGAAGAAATATCCAAGATCATCAAAAATGCAACGGTTTGCGGATTAACCCGAGCCGTTCAAAAAGATATAGAAGTGGCGGCCGAAGCTTTAAAGTATGCCAAAAGACCCAGAATTCATACGGGTATCGGCACTTCTGATATTCATATCAAAGGCAAATTCAATTCTACAAGAGAAGATATTTTGGAAAGAGCCAAACAATGTGTGAAATGGGCTAAAAATTTTGTAGACGATGTTGAGTTTTACGCCGAAGATGCAGGCAGAACCGACAATGATTATTTGGCTAAAGTAGTGGAAGCCGTGATAGCTGCAGGAGCAACTGTTGTGAATATTCCCGATACTACAGGATACTGTTTACCAAGCCAATATGGAGCTAAAATGAAATTTTTAATTAACAATGTTCCCAATATTGATAAAGCTATTTTATCCTGCCACTGCCATAACGATTTGGGTTTGGCTACCGCCAACTCTATTGAAGGCGTTATCAATGGTGCGAGACAAATAGAATGTACCATTAATGGCCTGGGAGAAAGAGCGGGCAATACTTCTTTGGAAGAAGTAGTGATGGTTTTAAAGCAACACGAGCAAGAGTTAGGCTTTTATACAAAAGTTAACTCTAAAATGTTGAATCCAATGAGCCGTTTGGTAAGCGATACCATGAGAATGCCGGTTCAGCCGAATAAAGCCATTGTTGGAGCAAACGCTTTCAGTCATTCTTCCGGTATTCATCAAGATGGATTTTTAAAGAGTGCCATCACCTATGAGATTATCGATCCTGTAGATGTAGGAGCAGATACTTCTAAAATTGTTTTAACGGCAAGAAGTGGCAGAAGCGCACTTGCCTTCCGTTTGAAAAACCTTGGTTATGATTTCAACCGCAACGATGTAGATGCATTGTATGAAAAATTCCTTCAGGTAGCAGATCACAAAAAAGAAGTACAGGATGCTGACTTAAAAGAATTGGCGCAACAACATTTAGTAGAAGCGTAAATTGAATTATAAGTTATGAATGATGAATTATAAATAAATAATTTATCAAACCTTAAACATCAAACTTAAACTGTAAACATTAATGTCTAAAACATTATTCGATAAGATCTGGGAAAAACATGTGGTGAAGCAAATTGAAGGCGGACCATCTGTTTTTTATATAGACACACATTTCATTCACGAAGTAACCAGTCCGCAGGCTTTTGCAGGATTGAACAAAAGAGGTATCAAAGTTTTCCGTCCACACCAAGTAGTAGCAACAGCCGACCATAATGTTCCAACTTTAAATCAGCACCTTCCTATTAAAGAAGAATTATCAAGATTACAGGTTGAGGCGTTAATTAAAAACTGTGCCGAGCATGGCATCGAATTATATGGTTTGGGGCATCCTTACCAGGGAATTGTTCACGTAATTGGTCCGGAACTGGGAATTACCCAACCCGGTAAAACTTACGTTTGCGGAGATAGCCACACTTCTACGCACGGTGCTTTCGGTTCCATCGCTTTCGGAATTGGTACCAGTGAAGTAGAAATGGTTTTAGCAACACAATGCTTAATGCAAAGCAAACCAAAATTGATGCGCATTCATGTAGATGGTGTTTTGAATAAGGGTGTTGTTTCAAAAGATATTATTTTATACATCATTTCAAAAATATCTGCCAGCGGCGCCACGGGTTATGCTGTAGAATTTGCCGGAAGTGCTATTCGTTCTTTAAGCATGGAAGCAAGAATGACCATCTGCAATATGAGTATTGAAATGGGTGCAAGATGCGGATTGATTGCTCCGGATGAAACAACATTCAATTATATCAAAGGAAGACCCCTAGCCCCTAAAGGGGAATTATGGGAAACCAATTTGACATATTGGAAAACATTATACAGCGATGCCGATGCAACATTCGATTCAGAAATTTTCATCAAGGCAGAAGATATAGAACCAATGATCACTTACGGAACCAATCCGGGAATGGGCATTGGTGTTAGTCAGCATATTCCTTCTTTGAATGAAGTAGATGCGAAAGAAAAAACATCTTTTGAAAAATCGCTTCACTATATGGGATTACAACCCGGCGAAAATATCAAAGGCAAAAAAGTGGATTATGTTTTCATTGGCAGTTGCACCAATAGCAGAATTGAAGATTTAAGAATGGTTGCCTCTTTTGTAAAAGGAAAAAAGAAAGCACAAGATGTTGAAGTATGGATTGTTCCCGGAAGTAAGCAAGTAGAAGCGCAAGCAAAACAGGAAGGCATTGATAAAGTTTTGGAAGAAGCCGGATTCATGCTTCGACAACCGGGTTGCAGCGCTTGTTTGGGAATGAATGAAGATAAAATTCCGGCGGGTAAATATTGTATTTCAACAAGCAATAGAAATTTTGAAGGAAGACAAGGTCCGAATGCAAGAACATTTTTGGCCAGTCCGCTTTCTGCAGCTGTTGCTGCCATCACCGGAAAAGTAAGTGATGTGAGAGAGTTCTTGAATTAGGAAATTAGTTCATAGTAAAACTTAACCGCCATGATCTATGAACCATAACCCAAATACCAATTTTAAAATGAGTAAATCAATCAATATCATTAAAAGTTCTATCGTTCCACTACATGCTGAGAATGTAGATACGGATCAGATCATTCCTGCACGCTTTTTAAAAGCAACGAGCAGAGATGGTTTCGGAAAAAATTTGTTTCGCGACTGGCGTTTTGAAAATGACGATGAATCAACTCCAAAAAAAGATTTCGTTTTAAATAATCCAACTTATGCAGGAAAAATTTTAGTAGCCGGAAAAAACTTCGGCTGTGGTTCTTCCCGTGAACATGCTGCCTGGGCTATTAAAGATTATGGATTTGATGTTGTGGTGAGCAGCTTCTTCGCAGATATTTTTAAGAATAATGCCTTGAATAATTTTCTGTTGCCGGTTATTGTTAGCGAAAATTTCCTACAAAAAATATTTACAGCAGTTGAAGCTGATTCTAAAACAGAATTAGAAATTAATCTTGAACAACAAACCATAAAACTTTTATCTAACTCCCCTTCAGGGGTTGGGGGTGAAAGTTTTGAGATCAACAATTATAAAAAAACATGCTTGTTAAATGGTTACGATGATATCGATTATCTATTAAGCATCCAATCTGATATTGAACAATTTGAAAAAACAATCTAATGAAAAAGAATATTGCAGTTATAAATGGTGACGGTATTGGTCCGGAAGTAACGGCACAATCTATTCGTGTTTTGAATGCTATTGCACAAAAATTCAATCACGAATTCAATTACACTTATTGCATGATGGGTGCTTGTGCCATTGATGCAACAGGAAATCCATTACCCGATGAAACCATTGAAATTTGTTTGAATAGCGATGCTATTTTATTCGGCGCTATCGGCGATCCTAAATATGATAATGATCCAACTGCTAAAGTTAGACCGGAACAAGGCTTATTGAAGTTGAGAAAATCTTTGCAGTTGTTTGCGAATATTCGTCCGATCACTACTTACACAACTTTACAACATTTATCTCCACTAAAAGAAAGTCAATTAGAGAATGTTGATTTTGTGATCTTCCGCGAATTGACAGGCGGAATTTATTTCGGTAAAAAAGAATTGAGCGAAGACGGTACACAAGCATTGGATGAGTGTACTTACAATGTGAAAGAAATTGAACGCATTGCTGAAGTAGCTTTTAAAAATGCACAACAACGCAGAAAAAAATTAACCTTGGTTGATAAAGCCAATGTGTTGGAAACATCGAGACTATGGAGAAAAGTGGTAAAAGAAATGGCTCCGAAATTTCCTGATGTGGAAGTTGATTTCATGTTCGTTGATAATGCAGCGATGCAGATCATCATCAATCCAAAACAATTTGATGTTGTATTAACTGAAAATATGTTTGGTGACATCATCAGCGATGAAGCAAGCGTATTAAGCGGTTCATTGGGTATGTTGCCTTCCGCATCTTATGGTGTTTGCACTGCATTGTTTGAACCCATTCATGGTTCTTATCCTCAAGCTGCAGGAAAAGATATCGCCAATCCAACAGGTTCTATTTTATCTGCTGCCATGCTTTTGGATTATTTGAATTTACATGATGAAGCAAGATTAGTTAGACAAGCAATCAACTGGACTTTAGAAAATAAGTTCGTTACAAAAGATATCGATCCGATCAATTTCTATTTCACATCAACCATTGGTGAATTGGTAAGCGATTATGTTTTGAATAACATCAATCCACAAGAGATCAATCAGGAAAATATTGAGTTGAGAAAATCAACCATTATTTAAGCAACATGCTAAACGCATAAAACCGAATGCGAAACAAAATTGCTTTCAGCTTTTAGCATTCTGCCTTTAGCATTCAAAAAAAGTTCTTTGCAGAAAAATCATAAGTGCTATATTTGAAATACAATTAGCACTTCAATGCAAAAAGGAAAATTAAATACAACTATTATCAACACAATTATTATTGTGGTGGTTGTCATTATTATTCCTGCACTGCACGGAGGTGAAAACTTTATGTAAAAAGAAACTACAACATAACAGAACCCGCCTCCGCAAAGAGGCGGGTTTTTTGTTTTTAAACCAACAAAACGGAAATGAGCGTAATCAATAAATACAGTAAAACACTTACACAGGACGAAACACAACCTGCAGCACAGGCACAGTTGTACGCATTAGGATTAACAGAAGCAGATCTGGCAAAAGCACAGGTAGGAATTGTGAGTATGGGTTACGATGGTAATCCTTGCAACATGCATTTGAATGATCTTGCGAAAACTGTGAAAAAAGGTGTTTGGGATAATGATCTTGTTGGCTTGATCTTTAATACCATTGGTGTGAGTGATGGAATGAGTAATGGTACTTTAGGCATGCGTTATTCACTTGTGAGTAGAGATATTATTGCAGATTCTATTGAAGCGGTTTGTGGTGCGCAATATTATGATGGCATTATTGCTTTACCGGGTTGTGATAAAAATATGCCGGGCAGTATTATTGCAATGGCTCGTTTGAACAGACCATCGATCATGGTGTATGGCGGAACCATTGCACCGGGACATTATAAAGGTGAAGACTTAAATATTATTTCTGCATTTGAAGCATTGGGTAAAAAAATCGCAGGCACCATTACTCCTGAAGATTTTAAAGAAGTAGTGAAACATAGTTGTCCGGGTGCAGGTGCATGCGGTGGTATGTACACTGCAAATACAATGGCTTCTGCAATTGAAGCATTGGGCATGAGTCTTCCCTACTCTTCCAGTAATCCTGCATTGAGTGAGGAAAAACAAAATGAATGTTTGGCTGCAGGAAAAGCAATTCGCTTATTGCTTGAAAAAGATATCAAGCCTTTAGACATCATGACCCGTGAAGCATTTGAAAATGCGATGACGATCATTATGGTTTTAGGTGGAAGCACGAATGCTGTATTGCACATTATTGCAATGGCTCGTACAGCAGGCATCAATCTTACGCAAGATGATTTTCAAAAAGTAAGTGATCGTGTTCCGGTACTTGCAGATTTTAAACCAAGTGGAAAATATTTAATGCAAGATCTTCACGAAAAAGGCGGCTTACCTGCAGTGATGAAATATTTATGGAAGAAAGGTTTGATCAATGACAATTGTTTAACGGTTACCGGAAAAACAATTGCTGAAAATTTAGAAAGTATTCCTGATCTCGATTTTGAATCACAAGACATTATTTATCCGCTTGAAAAGCCATTGAAAAAAACCGGTCACTTACAAATCTTATACGGCAATCTTGCTGAAGGGGGAAGTGTTGCAAAGATCAGCGGTAAAGAAGGTGAACGTTTTGAAGGACCGGCAAGAGTGTTTGATGGAGAGTTTGATCTGATAGCAGGAATTTCAAATGGCCGTGTACAAAAAGGTGATGTTGTGGTAATTAAAAATGAAGGACCGAAAGGTGCTCCGGGAATGCCTGAAATGTTGAAACCAACTTCAGCCATTATGGGAACAGGTTTAGGTAAATCTGTTGCATTGATCACTGACGGAAGATTCAGTGGCGGCACACACGGTTTTGTTGTGGGACATATTACGCCTGAATCATACAGTGGTGGGTTGATCGGATTGGTGGAAGACAATGACATTATTGAGATTGATGCTGTGAATAATACCATCACTTTAAAAGTAAGTGATGAAGTCATTGCACAACGAAGAGCCAATTGGAAACAACCTGCATTAAAAGCAACGAAAGGTGTTTTATATAAATATGCAAAGCATGTGAAAACAGCAGCAGAAGGATGTGTAACTGATGAAGACTAAAGCAATTAATAATTAAGAATGAAAAATTAATAATAGGAATTCATTTAACATACAACACTCTAAATATAAAATGATGGAAACACTAGCATTAACAAAAGAAAAAAAGACAGTAAAACAAACGACAGAAATCAGCGGATCACAAGCAGTGATGGAAGCATTGGTCGCTGAAGGAGTTGATACGGTCTTTGGCTATCCCGGTGGTGCCATCATGCCTATTTATGATGCGTTATACGATTACCATCAACAACTAAAACATATTCTTGTTCGTCACGAACAAGGTGGTATTCATGCTGCACAAGGTTATGCAAGAAGCAGTGGAAAAGTGGGTGTTGCATTTGCAACCAGTGGTCCCGGTGCCACCAATCTTGTAACAGGTTTGGCCGATGCAATTATAGACTCCACCCCTCTTGTATGCATTACCGGACAAGTGTTTGCGCATTTGTTAGGAACGGATGCTTTTCAGGAAGTTGATGTTGTAAATATCACTACACCCGTAACAAAATGGAATTATCAGGTAACAGATGCTAACGAAATTCCGCATGTACTAGCGAAAGCATTTTACATTGCAGGAACAGGAAGACCCGGCCCCGTTTTAATCGATATCACTAAAAACGCACAACTTCAAAAGTTCGATTACGAAGGATATAAAAAATGTGATCATATCAGAAGTTATCGTCCAAAACCAATCGTTCGTAAAGAATATGTTGAAGAAGCTGCAAAGCTTATTAATGAAGCAGAAAAACCGTTTGTATTATTTGGTCAGGGTGTTATTCTTGGCAAAGCAGAAAAAGAATTCAAAACATTTATTGAAAAAGCAGGAATACCCTCTGCAAGTACTTTATTAGGATTAAGTGCATTGCCAACAGAACATCCGTTGTATGTTGGCATGTTGGGAATGCATGGAAATTATGGCCCGAATGTTTTAACGAATGAGTGCGATGTATTGATTGCAGTGGGTATGCGTTTCGATGATCGTGTAACAGGAAGATTAGATAAATATGCGAAGCAGGCAAAAGTGATTCATTTAGATATTGATCCTGCTGAGATCGATAAAAATGTAAAAACAACTGTTCCTGTTTGGGGCGATTGTAAAGAAACATTACCCATGCTAACAGAATTGGTTCAACAAAAATGTTATCCTGCCTGGTTAGAAAGATTCAATGAGTTTAAGAAAGAAGAAGAAAAAGTTTGTATCCATAAAGAGCTTCATCCAACAACTGAAGAACTTACCATGGGTGAAGTGATCAATGTACTCAACGAATTAACCAATGGCGATGCAATTATTGTAACAGATGTTGGTCAGCATCAAATGGTGGCTTGCCGTTATTCAAAATTCAATCAATCAAAAAGCAATATCACTTCCGGAGGTGCAGGAACTATGGGCTTTGCTTTGCCTGCTGCCATAGGTGCAAAATTTGGTGCATTGAGCAGAACCGTTGTTGCAGTAATTGGTGATGGTGGCTTTCAAATGACTTGTCAGGAATTAGGCACTATCATGCAAACAGAAGTTGATGTAAAAATTTTAATTCTGAATAATCATTTCTTAGGAATGGTTCGTCAATGGCAACAATTATTTCACGATAAAAGATATTCATTCGTTGATATTGAAAGTCCAGATTTTGTTCAATTGGCAAAAGCCTACGGCATAGATGGTCAAAGCATTTCAAAGAGAGAAGAAATAAAAACGGCATTACAAACCATGTTGCAACACAAAGGCTCTTACTTGTTAGAAGTGAATGTGGGTAAAGAAGATAATGTATTCCCAATGGTTCCGCAAGGAAGAGGCGTTGCTGAAATTGTTTTAAGTAAAGAACAGATTTAAAAGAAGAAAAATTATGAAACAAGAATATACCATCACTGTTTATACCGAAAACCAAATTGGTTTGTTGAATCGTATTGCCATCATCTTCTCCAGAAGAAAAATCAATATTGAAAGTTTAAACACTTCTCCTACTGAAGTAGATAGCGTTCATCGCTTCACAATTGTAATTGAAGAAACAGAAGATGTTGTTAGAAAATTGTGCAGGCAAATTGAAAAGCAAGTAGAAGTGTTAAAAGCTTATTACAACACAAATGAAGAAATTGTTTGGCAGGAAATGGCTATGTACAAAGTACCGACAGATATTATTGCAACAGAAGTAAAAGTTGAAAGATTACTTCGTGAATATGGAGCGAACACAGTTGTGATCAGAAAAGATTATACAGTGTTTCAGGTAACAGGTCACAGAGAGGAAACCGATAAGCTTGTAAAAATTTTAGAACCTTATGGATTGATCGAGTTTGTAAGAAGTGCAAGGGTAGCCATTATTAAAAACAGTAAAGGTTTCCACGAAAAATTAAAAGAATTTGAAAATGCTCAACCGCCTGAAGAATTAATAGAAAACGAATTCTTAAATCAGCAGGAAGAAGTTTTCAGCATGTAAAGCTCCCAACCCCTAAAGGGGAGCTATTATTATTTATTAAAATTTTTTTAACCCCTTCAGGGATGGGGGTAACATAACAAAATAAAACAATGGCAAATTATTTCAACTCATTACCGCTAAGAGAACAATTAAACCAATTAGGTGTTTGTGAATTCATGGATCGCAGTGAATTTGCAGACGGTGTATCTGTTTTAAAAGAAAAGAAAATTGTGATTGTTGGTTGTGGTGCACAAGGTTTGAATCAGGGTTTGAACATGAGAGATTCCGGTTTGGATATTTCATATGCTTTACGTAAAGAAGCTATTGAAGAAAAACGTGCTTCGTGGAAAAATGCTACTGAAAATGGTTTTGCAGTTGGAACATATGAAGAATTAATTCCTTCAGCAGATTTAGTATTGAATTTAACTCCGGATAAACAACATACATCTGTTATCAAAGCCATCATGCCATTGATGAAAAAAGGTTCTACTCTTTCTTATTCTCATGGTTTCAATATTGTTGAGGAAGGAACACAGATCAGAAAAGATATTACGGTAATCATGGTGGCACCAAAATGTCCGGGTACGGAAGTTCGAGAAGAATATAAAAGAGGTTTTGGTGTACCAACTTTAATTGCAGTGCATCCTGAAAACGATCCTGAAGGAAAAGGTTTGGCACAAGCAAAAGCGTATGCTGCTGCAACTGGCGGACACAGAGCCGGTGTGCTTCGTTCTTCTTTTGTTGCTGAAGTAAAATCTGATTTAATGGGTGAACAAACCATTTTATGTGGTGTGTTGCAAACAGGTTCTATTTTATGTTTCGATAAAATGGTTGCCAATGGAATTGATGCAGGCTATGCTGCTAAATTAATTCAATATGGTTGGGAAGTTATTACAGAAGCCTTAAAACATGGTGGTGTTACTGCAATGATGGACAGGCTTTCTAATCCTGCTAAATTGAAAGCATTTGAATTATCAACTGAATTGAAAAATATTCTTCGCCCGTTATTCCAAAAACATCAGGATGATATCATGAGCGGTGAGTTCTCTAAAACCATGATGGAAGATTGGGCAAACGATGATAAAAATTTATTGACATGGCGTAAAGCAACAGGAGAAACTGCATTTGAAAAAACGGCTCCAACTGCTGCAAAAATTTCTGAACAGGAGTTTTTTGATAATGGTTTGTTGATGGTTGCTTTTGTTAGAGCCGGTGTTGAATTAGCTTTTGAAACCATGGTACAGGCAGGTATTAAAGCAGAGAGTGCTTACTATGAATCTTTACACGAAACACCATTGATTGCAAACACAATCGCAAGAAAAAAATTGTATGAAATGAATCGTGTAATTTCTGATACTGCCGAATACGGTTGTTATTTATTTGATCATGCAGCAAAACCAATGTTGGCAGAATTTATGAAAACAGTGGGAACAGATGTTATCGGCAAAAATTTCAACGAAGGAAAAGATAACGGCGTTGATAACAGATCATTGATCGAAGTGAATAAACTACTTCGTAATCATCCGGTGGAAAAAGTTGGAACTGTTTTAAGAAGTGCTATGACAGCAATGAAAGCAATCCCCCTAACCCCTAAAGGGGAATAAATAGTGATGCAATAAACATCAGACTTATTTAAACTTATGTTAGAACAAAACACTCCCATACAACAAGAAAATGCCAGCCCCCCCTTTAGGGGCGGGGGGGTATTCAACTTCAATGCTGCTGCTGAACGATTGAAAAAAGTGGTTACCAAAACACCACTTCAATTCAATATCGGTCTTTCGAAAAAATACCAATGCAATGTTTATGTAAAACGTGAAGATTTACAAATTGTTCGCTCTTATAAATTAAGGGGAGCTTACAACATGATGAGTTCTTTACCTGCTGAACAATTACAACGTGGTGTTGTTTGTGCAAGTGCCGGTAATCATGCACAAGGTTTTGCATATAGTTGTAGAAAATTAGGTGTGCATGGTGTTGTATTTATGCCAAGCGTTACTCCAAAACAAAAGATCAATCAAACAAAAATGTTTGGTGAAGATTTTATTGAAGTGAAATTGGTTGGTGATACGTTTGATGATTGTGCTGTTGCAGCAAAACAATTCACAGAAGAAAATAACAGGGTGTTCATCCCTCCTTTTGATGATTACAGAATTATTGAAGGACAGGCAACAGTTGCTGTTGAAATTCTAGATGAACTCTCTAACATAGATTATGTTTTTGTTCCGGTTGGCGGTGGCGGATTGGCTTCCGGCGTGGGAACTTATTTCAAAACATTTTCACCTCAAACAAAAATCATTGGCTTAGAACCGGAAGGCGCTCCTTCCATGTCAGAAGCATTGAAAGCAGGTCATCCGGTTACGTTAGATTCAATAGACAAGTTTGTGGATGGAGCTGCTGTTAAAAGAATTGGTGACCTAACATTTAGCATTTGTAAAGATGTTTTAACAGATATGCATTTAGTTGCAGAAGGAAAAATTTGCAGCACCATACTTAAACTTTATAATGAGGATGCCATTGTTGTAGAACCTGCAGGTGCATTAAGCATTGCAGCATTGGATGATTATGCAAAACAGATAAAAGGCAAAACTATTGTTTGCGTAGTTAGCGGAAGCAACAACGATATTGACAGAATGCCGGAGATAAAAGAACGAAGCTTGCAATACGAAGGTTTGAAACATTATTTCCTTGTTCGCTTTGTACAAAGACCGGGAGCATTGAGAGATTTTCTGAACAATGTTTTAGGGCCAACAGATGATATTACCTTATTCGAGTACATGCAAAAAACGAATAAGGAAAGTGGGCCGGCTTTAGTAGGTATTGAATTACAAAGCAAAGCTGATTATGAACATTTAATAAACCGAATGAAAGAAAGAGGCATAGACTATTCTGAGATTAACAAAGATGATAAACTTTTTGGCTACCTGATCTGATAGTATAACGAACACGCATTAGCCTGCATAAATACAATAAGGTTAACGCAACATCCAATATCCTGAGAAAAATACAACACTAACAACTGAAGCGTCGGTATAAATTGATTATTTTTATAGCGATTGCTTGCTCAACACACGGAGAGTAACTGTATTAATTTTTATTCAATTATGGCAAGCAACAAAGGATTGTACAACCCAGCCTTCGAGCATGATGCATGCGGTATTGGTTTTGTAGCAAGCATCAAAGGCAACAAATCTCATCAAAATATCTCTGATGCCTTAACTGTGTTAGAGAATATGGAACACAGAGGCGCCTGCGGCTGTGAGGATAATACCGGCGATGGCGCAGGTATTATGATTCAAACGCCGCATGAATTCTTTTTTGATGAATGTGTTAAACTTGGCGTACATCTTCCATCTTATGGAAAGTACGGTGTAGGCGTTTTATTCTTCCCGAAAGAAATAAGATTGAAAGAAGAGTGCAGAGATATTTTTAATCGTTCAGCAGAAAAGTTAGGATTAGAAATTCTTACTTACCGAAAGGTGCCTGTAAACCCTTCTGATATTGGCCCAACTGCATTGAGTGTTGAACCGGAAATGGAACAAGTATTTATTGCTTGTCCGGATCACATCAACAATCCTGATGATTTTGAAAGAAAATTATTCGTGTTGAGAAACTATGCTTCTCATACAATCAATAACACCGTTAAAAAAGATGGCATCGGGTTTTATGTTGCTTCGTTATCGTATAAAACAGTTGTATATAAAGGCCAGCTTACTTCCAATCAAGTAAGAAATTATTTCCCTGATCTACAAAATAAAAGATTGGTCAGTGCATTTGGTTTAGTGCATTCTCGTTTTGCAACCAATACTTTTCCTTCATGGAAATTAGCGCAACCATTCCGCTACATTGCACACAACGGTGAGATCAATACTTTGCAAGGAAATTTAAACTGGTTAAAAACAAGCGAGAAAGGTTTCACCTCTCCATACTTCAGCAAAGAAGAAATGGATATGTTGTTGCCGATCATTTTTGAAGGGCAAAGTGATAGTGCTTGTTTAGATAACATGATTGAATTGCTTACACTTTGTGGAAGAAGTTTACCGCATGTAATGATGATGTTGATTCCGGAAGCTTGGGATGGCAATGATGATATGGATCCTGTGAAAAAAGCATTCTATGAATTCCACGCAGCATTCATGGAACCTTGGGATGGCCCCGCTTCTATTTCATTCACAGATGGAAGAATGATTGGTGCAACATTAGATAGAAACGGGTTGCGTCCTTCTCGTTATTGTGTTACAAGTGATGATAGAGTTATCATGGCAAGCGAAACAGGTGTGTTGCCTGTTGATCCTTCAACCGTAATTGAAAAAGGAAGATTGCAACCGGGCAAGATGTTTGTTGTTGATATGGAGCAAGGAAGAATTATCAGTGATGATGAATTGAAAAATAATATCTGCTCACAAAAACCTTACGGCGAATGGTTGAATAAATATAAAATTCGTTTGGAAGAATTACCTGAACCGAGAGTGATGTTCACGCATTTGGAACATGAGCAGGTTTTTAAATATCAAAAAGCATTTGGTTATTCTACAGAAGATCTGGAAACAATTATTGCGCCAATGGCCATTGATGGTAAAGAACCGATCGGTTCAATGGGAACAGATACACCACTTGCGGTGTTGAGCGATCAACCTCAACATTTATCTTCTTACTTCAAACAATTATTTGCTCAGGTTACCAATCCGCCTATCGATCCTATCAGAGAAAGATTGGTCATGAGCTTGGCAACATTCGCAGGTAACAATGGAAATTTATTAATTGAAGATCCTCTCGATTGTCATAGCGTAGCATTGAAACATCCGATTCTGAATAATCATGAATTGGAAAAGATCAGAAGTATTGATACCGGAATCTTTCAAGCAAAAACATTACAATCCTATTTCAGAGCAGATGGCAAACCCGGTTCTTTACAAAAAGGTTTAGACAGATTATGCCGTTATGCAGTTGATGCAGTGGAAGATGGATTTGAAGTAATCATCTTAACAGATCGTGCTATTGATAGCGAACACGCTCCTATTCCGTCTTTGTTGGCTTGTTCTGCAGTGCATCATCATTTGATCAGAAAAGGTTATCGCGGACAAGTAGGTATTATCATTGAAGCTGGAGATGTTTGGGAAGTACATCACTTTGCCTGTTTAATTGGATTCGGTGCAACGGCTATCAATCCATATCTCGCATTATCAACGATCAGGGATATGAAGTTGAGTGGCAAAATGCAAACAGATTTAGATCCTGAACAATTAAAGAAAAACTATGTAAAAGCTGTGTGTGATGGATTGTTGAAAGTGTTCTCTAAAATGGGAATCTCTACTTTACAATCTTATCAGGGTGCACAGATATTTGAAATACTAGGATTGAATAAATCTGTTGTAGATAAATATTTCACCGGTGCCACTTCTCGTATTGAAGGAATGGGCTTAGATGAAATTGCGAAAGAAGCTTTAGCAAAACATCAATTCTCTTTCAGCAGAAAAGATATTCCTGTAGATAGATTGGGTGTTGGTGGCATTTATCAATGGAAACGCAAAGGCGAATTCCATTTAATGAATCCACAATCCATTCACTTGTTGCAATATTCAACAAAGATGAATGATTACCACACTTTCAAAAAATATTCTAAGGTCATCAACGATCAAAATGAAAAAGCTTGTACGTTAAGAAGCTTGTTAGAATTCAAACGTACTCGTCAATCAATTTCTATTGATGAAGTTGAGCCCGCAGAAAATATTTATAAACGCTTTGCTACCGGAGCCATGAGCTTTGGTTCTATTTCTCACGAAGCACATAGTACGCTTGCTATTGCGATGAATCGTTTGGGTGGAAAAAGCAATACAGGTGAAGGTGGTGAAGATGAAATTCGTTATGAAAAATTAGCGAATGGCGATAGCATGAGAAGTGCTATCAAACAAGTTGCTTCTGCACGTTTTGGTGTAACAAGTTTATACTTAACCGAAGCAGACGAATTGCAAATTAAAATGGCACAAGGTGCTAAACCGGGTGAAGGCGGACAATTGCCCGGGCATAAAGTTGATGATTGGATTGGAAAAGTTCGTCACTCAACTCCGGGTGTTGGTTTAATTTCTCCTCCGCCGCATCACGATATTTATTCAATCGAAGATCTTGCACAATTGATCTACGATTTGAAGAATGCAAATCGTCATGCAAGAATCAATGTTAAGCTGGTTTCTAAAGCAGGTGTTGGTACAATTGCTGCAGGTGTTACCAAAGCAAAAGCAGATGTAGTATTGATCGCAGGTCACGATGGCGGTACAGGTGCTTCTCCTATTTCTTCTATCAAACACACAGGTTTGCCATGGGAATTAGGTTTGGCAGAAACACATCAAACACTTGTAAAAAATAAATTAAGAAGCAGAGTTGTTGTGCAGGCAGACGGACAAATGCGTACGGGAAGAGACATTGCTATTGCAGCTTTATTAGGTGCTGAAGAATGGGGCATTGTCACTGCAGCTTTGATTGTTGAAGGTTGTATCATGATGCGTAAATGTCATCTGAACACTTGTCCTGTTGGTGTTGCAACACAAGATCCCGAATTAAGAAAGCGCTTTACCGGTGATCCTGATCATGTGGTAAATTTCTTCAAGTTCATTACACAGGAATTAAGAGAGATTATGGCTGAGCTTGGTTTCAAATCAGTAAATGAAATGATCGGGCAAGTAGATAATCTTCAAGTGAGAGAAAACATCACTCATTGGAAATATGCTAAACTCGATATTTCAGCATTGTTGTACAAAGAACCATTATCTGAATATGTTGGTTTATACAAACAAGAAGAACAAGATCATGGTTTAGTAAATGTGTTAGATTGGAAATTAGTTGCAGCAGCGAAACCTGCTTTGGAAAAAGGAGAAAAAGTAAAAGCAGCATTCAATATTGTAAATACAGACAGAACTGTTGGAACAATTTTATCGCATGAATTAACGAAGATTTACAGAAGCGAAGGTTTACCAACTGATACCATTCATTTCAAATTCAAAGGAACAGCCGGACAAAGTTTTGGTGCATTCAACAATAAAGGAATTTGTTTGGAATTGGAAGGAGATGCAAACGATTATTTCGGTAAAGGTTTAAGTGGCGGAAGATTGATTGTATATCCGCATAAAGAATCAACTCTTGTTGCTGAAGAAAACATCATTGTCGGAAACGTAGCATTTTACGGAGCAACAAGTGGTGAAGCATTTATTAGAGGTAAAGCAGGCGAACGTTTTGCTGTGCGTAACTCAGGTGTGAGCACAGTTGTAGAAGGTGTTGGTGATCATGGATGCGAATACATGACTGGTGGTAGAGTTGTTATTCTTGGATCAACAGGAAGAAACTTTGCAGCAGGCATGAGCGGCGGTATTGCTTACGTGTACGATGTTCACGGAAATTTTGCAAACAACTGTAATAAAGAAATGGTTGACTTAGATGAAGTAAGTGATGATGATGTTGAAGAATTAAGATCAATGATTGACAAACATTATCAAAACACAGGAAGTACAGTTGCAAAATTTGTGTTGAGCGATTTGCAAAATCAACTCAAAAACTTTGTGAAAGTGTTCCCGAGAGATTACAAGAAAGTATTACAAAGCAAAAATCAAAAGTCAAAG
The DNA here is from genome assembly GCA_017304675.1 of Sphingobacteriia bacterium. Taxonomy (GTDB): domain Bacteria; phylum Bacteroidota; class Bacteroidia; order Chitinophagales; family Chitinophagaceae; genus CW01. The sequence continues at coordinate 695,781 of JAFKLS010000016.1, read as the reverse complement.
GTCAAAAACTAAAATTGTTCTACTTATAACTCATAACCTATAACTTATAACGCATATGGGTAAGCCAACCGGATTTTTAGAATTTACAAGAGAAGCACCTTCTAAAGCAAAAGTTGAAGAACGTGTTCAACATTATAAAGAATTTGTTCAACCATTCACGGAAGAAAAGTTAAACCAACAGGCAGCTCGTTGCATGAACTGCGGTGTACCATTTTGTCACAGTGGTTGTCCTTTAGGAAATGTAATTCCTGAATTCAACGATGCAGTGTACGATGGTAATTGGGAAGAAGCATACAGCATTCTTACATCCACCAATAATTTCCCGGAATTTACAGGAAGAATTTGTCCTGCTCCATGCGAAAGTGCATGTGTGTTAGGCATTAATCAACCGCCGGTGAATATTGAAGAAATTGAAAAACACATTATTGAAATTGCATTCGATAAAGGTTTTGTAAAACCTCGCAAACCAAATATCCGCACAGGAAAGAAGGTAGCAGTTGTTGGCAGCGGCCCATCAGGCTTGGCTGCTGCTGCACAATTGAATTATGCAGGACATACGGTAACTGTTTTTGAAAGAGATGAGCAACCGGGTGGTTTGTTGCGTTACGGCATTCCTGATTTCAAATTGGAAAAATGGGTAATCGATAGAAGAATTGATGTGATGAAAGAAGAAGGCATCACTTTCAAATGCCATGCAAATGTTGGCGTGAATATTAGCATTAATGATTTGTTGAGAGAATTCAATGCCATTGTGTTAGCAGGCGGTTCAACTGTTCCCCGTGATTTGAAAATTCCGGGAAGAGAATTGAATGGTGTTTATTATGCAATGGAATTTTTAAAACAAAACAACAAACGTGTTGCAGGAAAAGATTTCTTGGCACATGCAGATGTTGAGAGTAATATTTTGGCTGCCGAATTAAAAGCGACAGGTAAAAATGTGGTGGTGATTGGCGGTGGTGATACAGGAAGTGATTGTGTTGGAACATCTAACCGTCACGGTGCCGCATCCGTTACACAATTTGAGTTGATGCCGAAACCATCTTCATCAAGAACGCCATTCATGCCTTGGCCAACGTATCCGATGATCTTAAAAACAACTTCATCGCATGAAGAAGGTGCAGACAGGCATTGGGCTATTGCAACGAAAGAATTTATCGGTGACGGAAACGGAAATTTAAAAGCCTTGAAAATCGTTGATCTTGAATGGAAAATTACAGAAGATGGCAAGCCTGCAAATTTTGTGGAGAGAGCAGGAAGTGAAAGAGAAATTCCTTGTGAGTTAGCATTGTTGGCAATGGGCTTTGTTCATCCACAACACAAGGGTTTATTGGAAGAATTGGGTGTTGAATTGGATGAAAGAGGAAACGTAAAAGCTGCAGAGAAAAGTTATAAAACAAATATCTCAAAAGTATTTACAGCAGGTGATATGAGAAGAGGTCAAAGCCTTGTGGTATGGGCCATCAGTGAAGGCAGAGAATGTGCAAGAAAAGTTGATGAGTTTTTAATGGGACATTCTTTATTGGAAACAAAAGATGATTCATTAATGCACGAATTGTTGGAAGAAATTTAAAATCCAATATCAGGAGCCAATATTAGCAAGCAGCAATGCTTGCTTTTTTATTTTGTAGATTTACTCAAACCAACTATTCATGTTTCAACTTGTAAGAACAGATTCTACTAACAAAAATTTTATTGAATTGGTAAAACTTTTAGATGCTGATTTAGCAATACGAGATGGCGATGAGCATGCTTTCTATGCACAGTTCAATAAAACCAATATGCTTAAACATGTACTGGTTGGTTATGAAAACAATATTGCCGTTGCATGTGGCGCCATTAAATCATTCAATGAAAACTCAATGGAAGTAAAACGCATGTTCGTATTGCCTTCACACAGAAATAAAGGTTACGCTTCAACTATTTTGAAAGGATTGGAGCAATGGGCAAAAGAATTGGGTTTTCATACATGTGTACTTGAAACAGGAAAGAATCAACCGGAGGCTATTCAACTCTATCAAAAAAATAGTTACCATATTATTCCCAATTACGGACAATATATCGGAGTAGAGAATAGCATTTGTTTTGAAAAAAAATTATAATCAAATAATGCCGTACAAGCTTCCACCCTTTTCAAAGAGTTTATTTATTCTTTTTTCTACTGAAGGATCTTTTTCTAATACCGGTGCATGATGTGGTTTTATGCTTGCATCAATTACAAGCGGACCATTACAACCCCAATGTTTATGTTCAACGAATTCATTCACACCATAAATATCATGACTTGGGTTACTACGAGTATAGGTAACCCATAGATAATTATTTAAAGTTGCAGATGTAAAATTGGCATCATCGCAAACAACAATCATAGCAACAGTTGACAATTGATAATTTACAATTGATAGTTGTTCAAGCAAATGATTTATGTTACCCATTGTCCATTTTCCATTGTCCATTGATTGTATTGCTACCACTCCCGGCATACATAATTGTGCATTGCCCAATTCTTTCAAACATTGCGGAACTTCTGTACACAATTCTCTTTTCTTTTCACCATAAGCTGCTAATACAACTTTACTTCCACTATTCAAACCTGTTCCAGAATAATCGAGTGTATCAATAGTTGTGTTGGTGTAAAAATGAACATCACGTTTCCAATCAATTCTTTCAAATATATATTGCAAATATTCTTTCACATGATGTGTAGATAATTGATTCGTTTCATCTGCAGCGATGAATAAAAATTTTGCAAGACTTAATTGTCCGGTTCCCAAAACATGATTTGCTATTGTTAAAATTTCTGCAGGTTGTTTTGTTTGCATGTAGGGTGTGTAACGCTCGCTTCCAATTGCAAATAATAAAGGGTGCACACCTGCTGCATCTACAGCATGTACTTCTTTCAATCCGGGAATTTCTTGCGGAATGGCATTACCTGTAAGTTCATGAATCAAACTACCAAAGCTTGTATCTTCTTGCGGCGGTCTTCCAACAACTGTGAATGGCCAGATTGCGTTTTTCCTTGCATATACTTTATGCACTTTCATCAGAGGAAAATCGTGTTGCAAACTATAATAACCCAAATGATCGCCAAATGGGCCCTCGGGTTTATTTTCATTCGGATATACTTCTCCTGTTATCACAAAATCTGCATCTGCACTAATACAAAAATCATCTTCATAAAAATACCTGAATCTTCTTCCACCCAACACTCCTGCAAAGGTCATTTCACTGATTCCTTCCGGCAATGGCATTACCGCTGAAACAGTATGACTGGGCGGCCCGCCAACAAAACAACTTACTTTCAAAGGCAACCCTTTTTTATTTGCTTTTGACTGATGAACACCAATACCCCTATGCAATTGATAATGCAAACCAATTTCTTTATTTAACTCATAATCATTTCCGCTTAATTGAATGCGATACATACCCAGGTTACTTTTCATAATTCCGGGAGCTTCTATATCTTCTGTATACACTTGCGGAAGTGTAACAAATGCACCTCCATCTTTGGGCCAATGTTTAATTAACGGTAAATCCTGAATTTGAATTTGTTGATGAAGTATAGGTTTATTGCTTGGATTTTTTAAAGGCAATGCTTTGAAAGCTGCAACACTGGTTTGAAAGTTTTTGATAGGATGTTTGATCGCTTCGAGTGGATTGTTCTTTAATTCTATTAATTGTTGAACCAATGCAAATGTTGTTCGGAAAATGAATTTGCTTCTTTCAATGGTTCCGAAAATATTTGAAGCTGCTCTAAAATTTGAGCCTTTCACATTTTCAAACAATAATGCAGGCCCCTGTGCTTCATGCACACGCAAATGAATGGCAGCCATTTCCAGATCGGGATCAACCTCTTCTTTTATTCTCACCAAATGATTGTTCTTTTCAAGATCAATCAAACATTGTTCTAAAGAAGCGTAATGCATGCATCAATAACATTAAGTGTGTAAAAATGTTTAGGGAGCATGAAGGTAAATTCAAAACAAATTCAATCAACAATCAATCTTTATTTATACATTTAAGAATCCTATTTATAACAGCAAACCAATTAAAACATGAGAAAATTTTTCATCGCATTTTTAGGGTTATGCTCTTTTGCCTCAGCGCAAACCTTACCCGGCAATTACGAGCAATTGGTAACCGATGTGAATAGCAAAGTAATTGCATGGCGCAGAGATTTACATGAACACCCTGAACTGGGAAATCGCGAATTCAACACGCAAAAAAAGATTGAAGCCCATTTAAAAAGCCTGGGCATTGAAACAAGGTTAATGGCCAAAACAGCGGTAGTTGGTATTTTAAAAGGTGGCAAACCGGGGCCTGTTGTTGCATTGAGGGCCGATATGGATGCCTTACCTGTAACGGAACGGGTAGATATTCCGTTTGCCTCTAAGGTTAAAAGTGAATATAACGGGCAACAAGTTGGTGTTATGCATGCCTGCGGCCATGATAGCCATGTTGCTATTTTGATGGGTACCGCAGAAGTATTGAGTAAAATGAAAAAAGACGTTCCGGGCACAGTTGTATTCTTATTTCAACCGGCAGAGGAAGGCCCTCCCGGCAACGAAGAAGGAGGTGCTCCTTTAATGATAAAGGAAGGGTGTATGGATAATCCTAAAGTAGATGCAGTATTCGGGTTACACATCAATTCTCAAACAGAAATAGGCAATATCAAATATAAATCTGGCTCCACAATGGCTTCAAGTGATTGGTTTGTTGTGAAAGTAAAAGGAAAGCAAACACATGGTTCGCAACCATGGAGTGGTATAGATCCTGTTGTAGTAGCATCACAGATTATACAGGGATTTCAAACAATTGTTAGCAGGCAGGAAGAGTTAACCAAAGCGCCGGTAGTGATTTCCGTGGGTGTTATTAATGCGGGTGTACGTTCTAATATTATTCCGGAAGAACTGACTATGCAGGGAACTATCAGAACATTGGATAGTAAAATGCAGCAGGATGTACACGAAAAAATGAAGATCACTGCTCAAAAAATTGCAGAAGCCAGCGGAGCAACCGCAGAAGTAATCATTGATACAAAAACACTGGTAACGTACAATAATCCCGACCTGGTAAAACTAATGTTACCATCTTTGCAAACAGCCGCAGGCAAAGATTTTGTAAAAGAAACTGATTGGACTACAGGAGCAGAAGATTTTTCTTTCTACGGTGAAAAAGCACCTGCATTCTTTTTCTTTTTAGGCGGTATGCCTAAAGGACAAGACCCTAAAAAAGCTGCACCACACCATACCCCAGATTTTTATATTGATGACAGTAAATTGGATATTGGTGTAAAAGCTTTTTGCCAAATTGTTTTTGATTATGCCAAACTGAAAAAATAGTTATGCAAAAGGCAGTAAAAAATGTTGATGAGTACATTGCTGGTTTTCCTGCACAACACCAGCAACTCTTAAAACAGCTAAGAGAGATTGTTTTAAAAACTGCACCCGATGCATTGGAAGTAATCAGCTACAATATGCCCGCCTATAAATATAATGGCATGTTGGTATATTTTGCTGCACATACCAGCCATATTGGTTTATATCCAACGGCATCGGGCATTAAACATTTTGAAAAAGAGTTGGCCGCATATACAACTTCTAAAGGCGCCGTTCAGTTTCCTATAAGCAACACTTTGCCAGTAGCATTAATTAAAAAAATAATTCAATTCAGGATAAAAGAGAATAAAGAAAAAAGTGAGTTGAAGAAATTAAAGAAGAAATAAATAGCTTAATAAAAAAGCTCCCAAATTGGGAGCTTTAATTTTTATAAGATCTTTATCTTTTGTATTAGCTTAATTTTTCAACCTGCATATAATTTAATTCAACAGGAGTAGAACGACCAAATATCTTTACTGTTACTTTCAATTTTTTCTTCTCATCATTCACTTCTTCAATCACTCCGTTAAAGTCATTAAATGGCCCTTCAATAATCTTAATTGTTTCACCAACAATGAAAGGTTCGCTCATGGTCATACCCTGATCATTCATCTCATCAACCTTACCTAACATTTTATTCACCTCGCTTTTACGCAGGGAAATAATATTGCCTTTAGAACCTTTACCATCGGTTAAAAAGTGCATAATGTTAGAAATATTACTGATGTGCTGAATAATATCATCAGTTAATTTTCCATCAGCCACTTCAAGCATTACGTAACCCGGGAAATAGTTTTTTTCGCGCATCACTTTTTTACCATTCTGCACTTTATATACTTTTTCCATTGGAAGAAATACCTGCTTAATAATTTCTGTCCATCCGCTTCTGGCTATGTCTTTATCCAAATATTCTTTTACACTGCGCTCCTTCCCACTAACCACACGGAGCACATACCATTTAGATTCTTTTTGTTGAGCAACTTCTTCAGACATAAAACAACTTACTTAAATAATGAATAGATTAATTTCAGTACCTGGTTGCTGCTGAAATCCATTACCCAAACCAATGCTGTAATAATAGCGGTGGCTACCAATACAATTACAGTGCTTTGCTGCAATTGCAACCAGGTAGGCCAGCTTACTTTTTCTACCAACTCGTGATAGCTGTCTTTAAAATAGGCAGAGATTTTGTTCATCTTCTTTTTTGTTTAAGGTTTCGGGCCACTTTAAATGCTTAAGACAATCTAAACATTTATGCCCAAAACGCATTATCACCTAATTGGCACGGGCACAAGGATTCGAACCCTGATCAACGGTTTTGGAGACCGCTATTCTACCATTGAACTATGCCCGTAGAAAGCTAAAAGCTATTCCGTTTTACCGGAACAGCTTTTAGAATATGTGTGCAAATGTAGGTAAAACATTTGCTTAAAGCTAAAAGCTTTCGCTCAAAGCTTATTTTAAGATATCAGTAACCTGACCAGCACCTACTGTACGACCACCTTCACGAATCGCGAATTTCAAACCTTTTTCCATCGCAATTGGGGCAATCAATTTAACAGTTAAGTTGATGTTATCGCCAGGCATCACCATTTCAGTACCTTCAGGTAAAGTAACTTCACCAGTTACGTCTGTAGTACGGAAATAGAATTGAGGGCGGTATTTGTTGAAGAATGGAGTGTGACGACCACCTTCTTCTTTGCTTAATACGTACACCTCACCTTTAAATTCTGTATGTGGAGTGATAGATTTAGGAGCAACGATAACCATACCACGACGGATATCTTTTTTCTCAATACCACGTAATAATAAACCAGCGTTATCTCCAGCTTCACCTTGATCCAATAATTTTTTGAACATCTCAACGCCTGTTACAGTTGAGTTAAGAGGGGCATCCATTAAACCAACGATTTCTACAGCTTCACCCACTTTAACGCGACCTCTTTCAATACGGCCTGTAGCAACAGTACCACGACCAGTGATAGAGAATACGTCTTCAACAGACATCAGGAATGGTTGATCTACCGGGCGAGGAGGTAAAGGAATGTAAGTATCTACTGCTTCCATTAACTCATCAATACATTTTACCCATTTTTCTTCACCAGCCAAAGCTCCTGTAGCAGAACCTTTGATGATTGGAGTGTTATCACCATCAAAACCGTATGAAGATAATAATTCACGAACTTCCATTTCCACTAAATCTAACAATTCAGGATCGTCAACTAAGTCTACTTTATTCATGAAAACAACAATACGGGGAACACCTACCTGGCGAGCCAATAAGATGTGTTCTTTTGTTTGAGGCATAGGACCATCTGTAGCTGCAACTACAAGAATGGCGCCATCCATCTGAGCGGCACCGGTAATCATATTTTTCACATAGTCAGCGTGACCAGGACAGTCAACGTGCGCATAGTGACGATTTGCAGTTTGGTATTCTACGTGAGCTGTATTGATAGTGATACCACGTTCTTTTTCTTCAGGTGCACCATCAATCTCATCGTATTTTTTAGCTTGTGCCAAACCTCTTTGTGAAAGAATTGTGGTTATAGCGGCTGTTAATGTTGTTTTACCATGGTCAACGTGGCCAATGGTACCAACGTTTACGTGAGGTTTCTCCCTCTTAAAGGTCTCTTTAGACATCTTTATTTGTTTTTGTTGTTTTTATAATTCAGTCCATAGAGCATTGTCCATAGACCATAGTTTAAACTTCCTGAGCCGTTGGAGGGAATTGAACCCTCGACCTCTTCCTTACCAAGGAAGTGCTCTACCACTGAGCCACAACGGCATTACTCAGTTAGTAGTTATCAGTTGCCCGTTTGCAGTTGCGGCTGATAATACCACGAACCCCAAACGCTAAACTACAAACTTAAAAGAGCGGGAGACGAGGCTCGAACTCGCCACCTATAGCTTGGAAGGCTATCGCTCTACCAAATGAGCTACTCCCGCAAAAAATTTCAAATTTGAGTCTCAAATTTAAAATTCAAAGAACCGTGGGCAGTGGTGGATTCGAACCACCGAAGTCGAAAGACAGCGGATTTACAGTCCGCCCCATTTGGCCGCTCTGGAAACTGCCCTATTGTTTTGATTTTTATTTCAAAACGAAAATCAGTGAGCCACTTGTCGGACTCGAACCAACGACCTGCTGATTACAAATCAGCTGCTCTACCAGCTGAGCTAAAGTGGCCTGTTTTCTTCATTTAAAGAACAAACACTCTTATTTATTTTCTTTCTTGAAAGCATGCAAAAGAATGACTTTTTGCAGAAAGAACCTATTAGTTTTTATTCTTTTAAAATTACCTGAAAGAACTACTTTATTTTTTCGGGATGGCAAAGGTAATGGAAAACTGATTTCAACAAAATTCTTTAAAAGAAATTTTTGAAAAGATTTTCAACGGCATGGGAATACTTTATTTGGAATATATTAAAAGCCAATAAACATAAGGCTTTCAACAACATATGCCTTAAGGGAAGTAAATAAAAAAGTCTCGCTGTAATGGCGAGACTTTGGTAATTAAGCTGCTAATTTTTCTTTTTTTCGTTTTATTTGAGAAACAATTGATTCCATTGCTGTATCAAAAGATTCTTCGAATGATTTGGAAGAGGCCTTTACAAAAAACTCATGCTTTGGAACATGTACCCTTATTTCAACAATTTTATCTTTAATCGTGTGTACCACATTGTCTAATTTGAGGAAAACATCCACCTTGATGATCCGATCGTGAAAGGTGTTTAACTTTTCAACTTTGCGGGTTACATAATCTACCAATTTTAAATCCGCATTAAAGTGCACTGTTTGAATTTGTACGTTCATAGCAACTCACGTTTTTAAAAGTGAAACAATAAAAATATTTAAAAGAACTTTTACCTGTTTTTCAACTTAAGCAGGGATATAAATTTAAATAATTAGGCAATGAAAAGAAAATAATTAGCTCATTTTTTTAGAAAATTTTATGCTTTAGGGTGTGCTTTCTTAAATACTTCTTTAAGTTTTTCTATTGAGTTATGTGTATACACTTGTGTTGCTGCCAGGCTGCTATGCCCAAGTAATTCTTTCACAGCATTTAAATCGGCTCCGTTATTCATTAAATGTGTGGCAAAGCTATGCCTGAGCACATGCGGGCTTTTCTTTTGCACAGTAGTTACTGCGGATAATTTTTGTTTTACAAAAGCATATACATAACGGGGCTTAAGCGGCGCTCCTTTCTCTGTAACAAACACGTTGCCACAGGTTGCGGTAATTTGTTCTTTCTTTTCCCGAAGGTAATTTTTTATTGCCTGCACCAGCTCTATAGGTACAGGAATAATACGTTCCTTATTCCCCTTTCCTAACACTTTAATATGCAAATTGGCTTCATCAACCTGGTTTTCCTTTAACCCAATCAACTCACTTAAACGCATGCCGGTTGCATAAAATACCTGCAAGGCAAGTTTTTGTGTTTTTCCGCTCCAGTCATCAGAAAACTCAACATCGTTTAATAATAACCCTATATGCTTTTCTTCCACGAAAGAAGGCAGCCTTTTGTTCGTTTTAGGCGAAACAATCACGGTCATTGGTGTTTTTTGCAATGCCCCCGTTTTAACCTGGTATTTAAAAAAAGACTTCAATGCCGATATTTTTCTGTTGATGGATTTTGCAGAAAGGTCTTTCGATTTTAGATCAGCCAGCCAGCTTCTGATCATTGCAGAACTAATTGCTTGTACATCAGGAGCATCGAATTGCGCCATTAAGAAATTGAAGAATTGCTCTAAATCTGTTTCATACGATATGAGTGTATGCTGGGAATACCGGCGCTCAAACTGCAGGTAATTTAAAAATTTACCTAAAAGCGGGTATGTTTCATTAGAGCGCATAAAAAAGTAGCCTAAAGTTAAACCTCAGGCTACTTAAATATAATAATGGGTATAAATGCTGCTTACCCCTCTATTTTTCCACTTGCCAATTGTTGCTTGTAGATTGCCTTTAAAACTTCTCCACGACGCTTAACTGAAGGCTTAGTGTAAGTTTGACGTTCCCTTAATTGTAGCAATACCTTGCTTTTCTCGAACTTCTTCTTATACTTTTTCAGCGCTTTGTCGATGTTTTCGCAATCTTTTGAATCAATGATAAGCATAACTTTTATACCTCCTTTAATGATTAAATGGGGTGCAAAAATAGGATAGTTAAAGAAAATTTCAAAATGAAATATAAAAAACTAAAAAAACAATTGCAAATTTGCCCCATGTTCACAGGCATTATTGAAACACAGGGCGTTTGCACACATATTACGGAAAATGGCAGCAATAAAACATTTACCATTCAATCTACTATCGGAACATCGCTTAAAATAGATCAAAGTCTCTCCCACAACGGAGTTTGCCTTACAGTAGAAAGTATTCAGCAGAATACCCATACCGTAACGGCAATTGAAGAAACACTAAAAAAAACCAATTTGGGCCTGCTACAACCAGGTGACGCCATTAATTTGGAAAGGTGTATGCTTATAAATGGACGATTAGATGGCCATATTGTACAAGGGCATGTAGATTGTACTGCTATTTGTATAGAAAAAAAAGTATTGAATGGAAGTTGGGAGTTTGTTTTTCAATTTCCCGGGGAATTTGCTTCATTGGTAATTGAAAAAGGTTCTGTTTGTGTAAACGGAATCAGCTTAACCTGTTTTAATGTTTCGAAAGACAGATTTACCATAGCTGTTATACCTTACACTTTTGAGCATACCAATATTCGCACGGTAAACCCAGGATCAATGGTTAATATAGAATTCGATGTTGTGGGTAAATATATTGCCAGAATACAGGAATTAAAAAGCAGCTAAATATTTTTCCCTTTTAATGCCTCGCCTACCGCAGCATCCATAGCACGTTCTGCAAAAGGGCGGGTAATTTCGTTTAGTTCTTCTATTTTAGTTTGAATAAGATTTTTATTATCCATGGTTAATGCCAGCTGTAAAGCCTGCATGGCTTGTGCGGTGGCCATCATTTCTTCTTTTGTTACCAAAGAACCATTCTTTACAAGAAATTTTTCAGTTACATCCAGGATCTGTTCTCCTTCGGTTCTTGCTTCTACCAATGCCCTGATAGCAATGTCATCTTTGGCATGGGTAATACTTTCCAGCAACATTCTTTCTACTTCTGCATCTGTTAACCCGTATTGTGGTTTTACTTCAATACTCTGTTCTATCCCGCTTCTCAATTCTTTCGCTGTTACCATAAGAATGCCATCGGCATTAATTAAAAAACTCACTTCTACTTTGGGTAGCCCGGCAGGCATACCCGGAATACCGCTTAAGTTAAATTCTGCCAGTTTTCGGTTATCTTTTACAAGATCACGTTCTCCCTGGTATACAGCAATGCGCATACCGCTCTGCCCATCTTTTTGAGTAGTATATTGCCTTCCCACTTTAGTGGGTATTTTTGAGTTCCTGGGAATCAATACATCCATTAATCCACCCATTGTTTCAATGCCAAGGCTTAATGGTGTTATATCTAGCAATAAAAATTCTTTATTGTTACCTGCCAAAATATCTGCCTGCACAGCTGCTCCTAAAGCCACAACCTCATCCGGGTTTACTTCGTCATGCACCGGTTGATTGAACAAACTGCTCACTGCATTCTTTACTGCAGGTACCCTTGTACTACCACCTACCATTACTACTGTTTCTATATCCGTTGCTTTCAGTCCTGCATCTTGTAAGGCGTTGACGCAGCATTTAAGTGTTTTTTCAATAAAGGGCTGAATAAGCTCTTCGAAAGTGTTTTTTGTAATAGAAAGTTTATCTCCGTTAAAATCAACAGAAAACACATCATGGATACTCAGGTGTTTTTTTGCTTCTTCTGCCCGCAGCCTTAAGCCTTGCGACAATTCTTTGCTTGCTTGCAAGTCGGTATCGGCCATGCCAATTTCGTTCATCCAATATTTTACAATAGCCCTGTCAAAATCATCCCCACCCAGGTATGTGTCGCCATTTGTACTCAGCACTTCAAAAATGCCATTGGTTATTTTCAGAATAGAAATATCAAAAGTTCCTCCTCCCAAATCGTATACGGCAATGGTTTTATCTGCATCTTTTTCCAAGCCGAGGCCATAAGCCAGGGCTGCGGCGGTTGGTTCATTCACAATACGTAATACATCCAAACCGGCAAGTTTTCCGGCATCTCTTGTTGCCTGCCGCTGGGCATCATTAAAATAAGCGGGCACGGTAATAACAGCTTTGGTTACCGGCGTTTTTAAAATGTGTTCAGCTCTTGATTTCAATTCTTTCAGAATAAAAGAAGACAGGTCTATTGGAGAATAGAACTGTTGCCCCACCTGTACTTTCACCAAACTATCATCGTTATTATCAATTACTTTATAAGTGAAAAAGGAAGCGTTTTGTTTAATATCGTTATAACTCTTACCCATTAATCGTTTAGCAGAGAAAATAGTATTGGCAGGGTCTGTTTCCAAAAAAGTTTTGGCCAGCTCTCCAACAATAGCATTTTCCAAAGCATCAAAATGTACCACGCTGGGCACGAGGCTGCTACTATCGTGTTCTTTTAGGGCTATCGGTTTTTTAGATTCAGGATGAATAATTGCTACAAGACTATTGGTAGTTCCAAGATCAATTCCCACAATCATTTCAGATTGTTGTAAACTTCCTGTTGCTATGTTAATGCCAATCTTTGCCACGTTTGAAATAAGATATTAAAATGAAAAATTAAAGACAGCAAAAATAGATAATTGAATTTTATATGAATTGCGAAAGAGGAAATTAGCCATTAAGGCAGATTTAAATACTTTTAATCATGGAAATAACACAGTCTACAAATACTAATGATTTTAAAGAATGTGCAGCCATCATGGCAAATACCGATCCCTGGATTACGTTAAAACGCAATTATGAGCAGTGTTTGCAGGCTTTTGAGGGTAATTTCAGAGAAGTGTTTGTGGCAAAAGAAAAAGGAGTACTGTTAGGATTTATCATCTTACAAATGCAAGGCACATTTAAAGGTTATATTCAAACCGTGGCTGTAGCCGAGAATGCAAGAGACAAAGGCATAGGCTCCCAGCTTATTGGTTTTGCAGAAGAGAAAATTCTGAGAACTTCCCCCAATATTTTTATTTGTGTTTCCCTTTTCAACCACCAGGCGCAAAAACTATATAAAAGATTAGGTTATGAAGAAGTGGGTATTTTAAAAGATTTTATTGTGAATGGGTTTGACGAAATTTTAATGAGAAAAAGCTTTGGCAGTCTTTCCGGATTATGAGTTATGAATTAGGAATGAGAGAACTGAGTGATGAGTTCATACAAGTAAATTCATAATTTATCATTCAACATTTATCACACCTCAACTACTTCTGTTTTACTCACGTAATCGTGCAATGTTTTATCCAGAAAAGGGATAAAGAACATATCTATTATGGTTAATCTTACCACACTTCTTAAAAAAACAGCGGTTGAGCCCGGTTTCTCCCCTGCCCCGTTCACCACTTTACTGTAAGTGGCCCATTTACCCGGTGTTCTTGCAAAAAAGGTTTCAAACAGAAAGTAGTACACAAACAAAACCCCTCCAAAAAACCATGAAAAATTATACGGCTTAATACCATAATAAAATACATACCAGTTATGTATTTTGAATACGAGATAAGCAATCCAAAAAATAATAAATGTGTCGATCAGAAAATTTAAAGTTCTGGTACCTGTTCCTACCCTGTTCATAAGCTAATTTGTAATTACATTTGTCGCAAAAATAAGTAACGATGAATTTGATTGATGAATTACGTTGGCGTGGGCTGGTTCAGGACATAATGCCGGGAACGGAAGAACAACTGAATAAAGAGATGACGAGTGGTTATATTGGGTTTGATCCTACGGCTGACAGCCTGCATATAGGAAGCCTCGTGCCTATTTTACTACTGGTACATTTACAAAGAACCGGGCACAAACCTTATGCATTGGTTGGAGGCGCCACCGGAATGATAGGCGATCCCAGCTTTAAAAGCGAAGAGCGTAATTTATTAGATGAAGCTACGTTAAAACATAACCTGGCCGGTGTAAAAAAACAATTAGAAAAATTTTTGGATTTCGATACCGATAAGCCCAATGCAGCCGTAATGGTAAACAATTACGATTGGTTTAAAAGCTTTACATTCCTGGATTTTATTCGCGACGTTGGGAAACACATTACCGTGAATTATATGATGGGAAAAGACAGTGTAAGAAAAAGGCTTGAAGGTGAAAACGGAATGAGTTTTACAGAATTCACCTATCAGCTCGTGCAGGGTTATGATTTTTACTGGTTATACCAAAACAAGAATTGCAAATTACAAATGGGAGGCAGTGATCAGTGGGGCAATATTGTTACAGGAACAGAGCTGATACGCCGAAAGGCCGGTGGTGAAGCTTTTGCATTTACCTGCCCGCTTGTTACCAAAGCAGACGGAGGCAAATTCGGTAAAACAGAAAAAGGCAATGTGTGGTTAGATGCCCGAAAAACATCTCCCTATCAATTTTACCAATTCTGGTTAAATGCCAGCGATGAAGATGCTCAAAAATGGGTTAAAATGTTTACGCTTTTATCTAAAGAAGAAGTAGAACAATTGCTGACAGAGCATGCAATTGCCCCTCATACCAGGATATTGCAGAAAAGGCTTGCACAGGAGTTAACTGTATTTGTTCATAGCCAGGAAGATTATGAGTTTGCAATAAAAGCAAGTGATATTTTATTTAGCAACGATACGGCAGAGATTCTTCAAGCATTAAACGAAGAACAGTTGTTACAGGTTCTGGAAGGAGTACCAACTGTTGAAATAAATAAACAACAAATATTGGAAGGATATGACCTGATAAGTTTTTTGGCCGATACACAAATATTTCCGAGCAAAGGAGAAGCTAGAAAAATGTTGCAGGGTGGCGGTATTGCCATTAATAAAATAAAAGTTGGCAGCGATAGATCTACAGTAGTTAAAGAAGATCTGTTACAGGATAAATACATGCTCGTTCAAAAAGGAAAGAAAAACTATTACCTCGTTAAAACCATATAATTATGCAACTGGGCGAAGGGTTTTTAAGAGATGTTATTAAAAGGTTTACCTATTATAAAAGCTTAGGAGATAAAACTTTTGAACAATTAGAGGAGAAAGACTTTTTTTTCCGGCCTTCTTCAGAAAGCAATTGTATTGCCGTTATTGTACAGCATATGTATGGTAACATGTTAAGCAGGTGGACGAATTTTTTAACAGAAGACGGCGAAAAAGAGTGGCGAAAAAGAGATGCAGAATTTTTGACACCACAAATGAGCAAACAGGATATTTTATCTTTCTGGAATGAAGGATGGAAATGTTTGTTCGATAGTTTAAACAGCTTGCAACCGGAAGACCTTTTAAAGGAAGTTAGTATTAGAACAGAGCCTTTATATGTATACGATGCTATTTTAAGGCAATTGGCGCACTATCCGTATCATGTTGGTCAGATTGTTTATTTAGGCAGGCTTTGTAAAAACGAAAATTGGAAAAGCCTGAGTATACCTATAGGCCAAAGTGAACAATATCTACATGCGGTTAAAAACAAAGAAACAACCCAACCCTGATTTTTAACAAAAACCTTCCGTAATGCTACAATATTGCAGATAGTTTGGTATTGTATTTGAATTAATTTTCCTATCCGTTATTTTTACTGAATAAAGAAAGAAGTTATCCTGAAAAGATTCCTCAAAATATCGCGGCAGGTTCTATTAATTATACTGGCAATCTTCCTGATTGCTTTTTTGGCTATACAAACAAATTATGTTCAGAATAAGCTGGTAAGCATTTTCACTGAAAAGCTTTCTAAGGAATTAGGAACTGAAGTACGCATAAAAAATGTGAGTTTATCTTTATTGGATAAACTTAATCTTGAAGGTACCCTGGTACGAGATAAACAAAAAGATACAATACTTTATGCCGGTAGTTTAAAAATAAGGATCACAGATTGGTTCGTATTTAAAGAAAAAGCAGATCTAAAATTTATTGGCTTAGAAAATGCGGTAATAAAACTCCAAAGAAAAGACTCAACATGGAATTACCAGTTCATTGCAGACCACTTCTCTTCCCCAAAATCGAATAAAAAGAAAACCGGTGGTGGTTTAGAACTGAACATAAAAAAAGTGGATTTAAAAAATGTTTCTTTTGTTGAAAACGATCTGTGGCGTGGTGAAAGAATGAAAGTCTATATTGGCAACCTTACTGCCGATGCAGATGAAATAAACCTGAATAACGGTAAACTTGCCATCAATGAAGTTATTATAGACGATCCGTCATTTACCCTGGAAGATTTTAAAGGGCTTCGCCCGGATTCGTTATTGCCCAAAACAACGGAGAACCATTCGCTAAAAGATACAGCCCTACTTTTTAATACAGGCAATCTGCTGGTGCATCTAAAAAAGTTGAGCGTTCGCAATGGATCATTTACCACCATAGGCAATAATAAATTGCCCTATACTTACTTTGACGGCTCTCATATTCTCTTTAATAAAATCAATTTATCGTTAAATGACCTCACTTTTATAAAAGATACGCTAAGAACTACAATGAACCTTGCTGCCAGGGAAAGAAGCGGCTTAGATGTAAAGCAATTGAAAGCACACGTTAAAATTACTCCGCAGATAATGGAGTTTGCACATCTTGACCTGGTTACCAATAAAAGTAAATTAGGGCCTTATTATGCCATGAAGTTTGAACATTTTAACAACGACTTCAGCGAATACATTACCAATGTTAGCATGGTAGCATCTTTTAAAAATTCAAAAGTGCACAGCGATGATATTGCCTATTTTGCCCCTGAATTAAAAGACTGGAAGAAAGAAGTGGCGCTAAACGGTAATTTCAACGGTACTGTAGCCAATTTTACAGTGAAAGACTTCTTCGCCAGTTCAGGCGCCGCATCTTATGCCAGTGGCGATATAAGCATGAAAGGGTTGCCTTATATTAATACAACAAAAATTGAATTAAGGAACGGCGTAATAAAAAGTAATTACAATGATGCTGTTGTATTACTGCCCGTGTTAAAAAACATTTCTTCGCCCAATCTTTCAGCATTGGGAAACATTATTTTTAAAGGTAATTTCTCGGGCACCATCAATAATTTTTCAACAGAAGGTACCATCGGTTCTAACCTGGGTGGCTTGTATACCAACATACAAATGAAGTTTCCACACAAACAGGAACCCACGTATGCCGGAAATATTACTACCAAGCAATTCAACCTCGGTAAGTTTCTGGAAATAGACAGTTTAAAAAATGTGAGCTTCGAAGGGAAAATATCAGGAACAGGTTTTGATATTGATAAAGTAAAAACAACCATTGAAGGTAAGATCTCTAACTTGGAATATAATGGATACAATTACCGAAACATTACTGCCAGCAGTACTTTACAAAAAAAGTATTTCAACGGCGAATTAGATATTGACGACCCCAGTCTTGAGTTTGTTAGCCATGTTGAAATAGATTTTGCCGGTAATGAGCCTAAATTTAATATTATCGGAGACCTTAAATCTTCCGACCTCACTGCGTTACACTTAACAGGCAACAACCTGCACCTCACCGGGTTGATAGATGTAAACTTTACAGGAAAAAATATAGACCGGTTTATTGGTTCGGCAAAAATGCTGAATGCTGAAGTAAAATCGGATGTAAGCGAGTTTAATTTCGATTCATTAAGCATCAACTCTTTTTATAAAGACTCTGTAAAACATTTGCAAATAGAGAGTGCCGATTTTTTTGCAGGCATCACAGGTGAGTTCAACATATTGGATCTCCCTAAAAGTTTCGGTTTATTTTTAAGCAGGTACTATCCTGCCTATTTCAGCAGGCCAAGTACCGTACCGCCCAATCAAAATTTTAATGTTGCTATTACCACTAATTACATTGCACCGTATTTAAAATTGATAGATGAAAGGCTCGATGGTTTTGATGATATTTCAATCAACGGCTCCATCAATACCCAAAAAAATACGTTGGATGTAAACGGCGTTATACCCTATGCGCAATTTGATACCTATGCATTGTATGATGCCGATATAAACGCAAAAGGGGATAAAGACAGTATTTTTTTTACCAGCAACATAAACTCTATAAAAGTTAGCGATAGTTTATCGTTCCCTAATACCAGCTTATCAGTAAAAGCAGCAAACGATCATTCTATCGTTTCCATTAAAACAAAAGCGAATAATACTTTAAACGAGGCCAATCTGAATGCCGATGTATTTACATTGGCAGATGGGGTAAGGGTTAGGTTCAATCCTTCTTCCTTTGTACTGAATAATAAGAGCTGGAATTTAGAGAAACAGGGAGAAATTGTGATACGCAAAAATTTTGCATCTGCACAAAATGTAAAATTCTATCAGGGCTTCCAGGAAATAGCTGTTGAAACAGAAGAAGAGGATGGTGGTAATACGCATAACCTCATTGTTCATTTAAAAGACGTTGTATTAGGCGATATTACAAACCTCTTTATGCAGAAACCTAAATTGGAGGGTGTTTTAAATGGGAATATTCATTTAAATAATTTTTATGGCAAGTTTAATGTAGAAGCTAATTTAAAAGCGGATGAGTTCAGGTTCGATAACGATTCGGTTGGAACAGTGAATATTAACAGCACCTATGCAAGTACCCAGAAATTATTGAGTTTTAAAGGCAATTCACCCAACAAAGATTATACTTTTGACTTTAAAGGCTCATACAATTTAAACCCGGGAGAAGAAAAGCCGCTGGATGTATCTATGGATCTGCATCATACAAAAATTGAGATTGTAGAACAATTTATTGGAGATATTTTTAGCAACATTAAAGGATATGCAACCGGCGATTTTAGAATGAGCGGTAACCCTAATGCACCCACGCTTGGCGGTAACCTGAAGCTTGAGAATGCCTCTATGAAAGTATTGTTTACACAGGTTAGTTACAGAATAGATTCCGCTTTTTTACAATTTCAGGATGATGGAATAGATTTTGGTCGGTTTGTTATTTACGATTCTGCTAATAACAAAGGTTTTGTAAGAGGCAAGCTGTATGAAAAAGAATTCAAAAACCTGAATTTCGATTTTGATCTTTCTACTCAGAAACTTCTTTTGTTAAACACTACCGCTAAAGACAACAAATCGTTCTATGGCAAAGCTGTTGGCAAAGCAGAACTTAGTTTAAAAGGGCCTGAAACCAATGCACTGATGCGTATTGCAGCAGAAGTAAGCGACTCCTCGCATATCAATATCGTAAATAGTACCAGCAAGGAAAGCGGTAATGCCGATTTTATTGTATTCAAACAAATAGGTACAGCAGTTACCAATGAAAATCAGAAAAGCAATTTTAATTTAACGGTTGACCTGGATGTTACCAGTAATAACAAATTAGGCGTAAATATTATTTTAGATGAGGTAACCGGCGATGCCATTGCTGCTACAGGAGACGGAAGATTGAAAATAAGGGTAGGTACAAGCGAACCTTTAAGCATAAAAGGAAGATATAATATTGAAAAAGGGAATTACAATTTCAATTTTCAATCCATTATCAGAAAGCCTTTTATTTTAAAACAAAATGCGGGCAATTATATTGAATGGAATGGAGATCCTTACGATGCTGATATTCATATTGCAGCACAGTATACTGCCGAAAATGTAACAACCGGCGATTTGCTTTCTTCGCAGAAAGACAATTCTTCGTACAATGCAAGTACAAAATCTTACAGAGGCCCCGTATATATTATTGCTACATTAACGGATAAACTCAGCCAGCCCCGTATTGCGTTTAATTTCGATTTTCCGCAGAACAGTCCGCTTAAAACAGATCCAACATTCAATGCATTGATCAACAAGATAGAGAAAGACGATAATGAAATGTTGAAACAAACAACTTTCTTAATTGTATTCAATACATTTTATCCTTATGGTGAAGGCGGCACCACAACAGGTGTTGTAAATTTTACTGCAATAGGTATAAATTCTATTTCTTCAATTGTAACAGGGCAACTGAATAATGCCATTTCAAACATACTATATAGGATCACCAAAGACAAATCGTTTAAGTTTGATATAGGTACTTATTTCTATAGCAGCTCCGATTATGCTTACTCCGGCAATACAGGAGTGGCGCCGGTTGCCAGTAGCCCTTTAGACCGGAGCCGTGTTAATTTTAAATTCGGTAAGAGCTTTTTGAACGACAACATTATTGTTACGTTAGGGGGAGATCTTGATTTTGGTTTTGCGGCAACCCAAACAGGTACTTTTCAGTGGCTGCCCGATATAAATGTGGAAGTTGTAATTATTAAGAACAATAACAGGAATGAACGTTTGGGGGCACTGATATTTAGCAAAACCAGTCCGGATGCAATCAATAACCAAACATTCGGAAAGGTAAACAGGCAAGGCATCGGTTTATCATACAAACGTGATTTTGAAAGATTGTTTGCACGAAAAGAAGATGAGATGCAGATAAAAAAGTTCAGCGATTCTTCTTCAAATAAGAAAAAGAATTAGTTTATAGTACAGGCTGTGGCGGTTTTATACAATTCTTCAACCGGTATATTTTAAAATAGCGAACCATCTTTCCACCTCTTACCTGATTAATAATTTCCGGTTTTTCGATTGTTTGAAAATATTGCTTGTACTCCTTTTCTACATCAAACGGAATATTAGATGGCACAATACAATATGCATCTTCGCCGGTTTTTAAAGCTTTCCTGCTTTTATTCATCCATGCAAATTCATGAAGGTCTTCCAATTTCCCTACGCCCAACACCTCCTGTTTTGTTTGCCTTGCCACATACATTTCAATATGTGCTGCCGGGAACCATTTTGCAACAATAATGGGGGCTCCGTTTTGCATAATGTGTTTTGCACTGTCATTTGCAACCAATGTTTTAAAATCGTTCCCAAACGTTTTCCAGCCGCTAATATCTAAAGTGGGGCAATATTCGCCATAACGATCATACGCTTTACTGCCCAGGTTAAACGGGGCAATATTCGCTGCAACAGCCCCGGCAATAAGCACAGCAACCATAAACCCTCCTGCCCATTTGATAATACCAGGAATCCATAAAGAAGATTTTTCCGATAAATACATTCCTCCTATCATCATTAAGGGAATAAATGCAGGGCCGCTCCAGTGCGGTAAAGTTGGATTGAATAATGATACACCCCAAAATACCAGTAACATAGGCATACTCATACAAAGCAACCACAGTTGTTGATCATTGCTAAATAATTGCTTTTTCCGAATAAAAAAAATAACTGCCACCAACAACAACACATATACTATCGGGTTTTGATAAATAGCCTCTCCTATTACCTCCTGCATAAAAGTATCAACCTGAATGGTATGGTGTGTTACTCTTTCCGAATGGTATGTATATGTAATGAAATGATTATTAACATTCCATATAATAATGGGCAATAAACATACGGCTGTTATTATTCCAGAAATATAGAGGGGAATTTCGGCGAAGAATTTTCTTTGCCTGACCAATAAAAATAACCCAAAGCCCAGCCACAAAAATAATGCATGCACTTTGCTTAATGTTGCCAAGCCAATAGATAACCCAAGCAATAAAAACAATATATTTTTTTTGTTTGAATTGGTAAACAACAATAAGCTCATAATATACAGCGAGGCAGTCCAGAAAGGCATTTGCGGACTATCTGGTAAAATAAATAGTCCTGAAATTACACCACCGTATAAAGAACAATTGTATAACAATGCGGCATACCATCCTGCTTTCTCATTACGAATAACAGTTACCGTTTTATAAATGAAATAAGAAGCAATGGCACTGCCAATAATAGCTCCTAACCTCATTGTTACATCATTTACAAACAGAAGGTTGAATGTGGTTAACCGAATGAATAATCCAACCAATGGCGGATGGTCAAAATAACTCCAATCCGGCCTGAATGCATAGGTATAATAATACACTTCATCGTTGCCAAGTTCTACCAAACAGGCAATAATTATTTTGAACACAATAACAGCAAACAGGAAATAAAATAATTTTCGCTGGTAAGGATGTTGTGGCATTTATGAGTGATGAGTTATGAATGATGAATCGACAATTATACGATTTTTAATCAAAAACATTGTTCACTCTTCATTCTTAGTGATTCATTAATGCTTTTACTGCTAACTCATAGCCTTTCAGCCCTAAGCCAACAATACTGCCTTTTGCTTTAGCTGAAACATGAGATATTTTCCTGAAATCTTCTCTTGCATGAACATTAGAAATATGCACTTCTATTACAGGAGCTTTAATTGCTGCAATACAATCTCCAATTGCAATAGAAGTATGTGTATAGCCGCCCGGGTTCATCACAATACCATCAACAGAAAAGCCAGCTCTTTGCAATTCATTAATCAATTCTCCTTCCACATTACTTTGGTAATAAGAAAATTCAATAGCAGGAAATAATGATTGCAATGTTTTAAAGTAATCTTCGAAAGATTCATTACCGTAAACATCGGGCTCTCTTTTTCCCAAGAGATTTAAATTAGGCCCGTTGATGATGGCTATTTTCATGCAAACAAAGTAATGAAAATATTTTTAGAAGTTAGTGAGTATAGTCCATCATTCTGGGCAAGTGAAGTTTGATTCAGCATTTGCATTGAGATGCTGAATTTGATTCAACATGACGATAAAAAAGCCTCTCAAAATTTTGAAAGGCTTTAGTCATTTTAATTTTTATTGATCAATGCAATAAAATCATCAAACAAATACCTGCTATCGTGCGGGCCGGGAGTTGATTCGGGGTGATACTGCACACTAAAGGCAGGTTTATTTTTCACCCTGATACCCTCAATACTTTCATCATTCAGGTTTATATGTGTTACTTCTATATGATCGTGCTTGCGAACGGCTTCAGGGTCTACTCCAAAACCATGATTTTGTGTGGTGATCTCGCATCTGCCGGTAATGATGTTTTTTACCGGGTGATTAAGCCCTCTGTGCCCATGATGCATTTTAAAAGTTGGAATATCATTTGCCAAAGCCAGTAGCTGATGGCCCAAACAAATACCGAATAAAGGTTTATTCTCTGCCAGTATTCCCCTGATGGTTTCAATAGCATAAGGCAACGCTGCAGGATCACCGGGGCCATTAGAAATAAAATAGCCGTCCGGATTAAATTCTTTTAACCTGCTTAAAGGTGTAGTGGCAGGGTGCACCCTTACATAGGCCCCTCTTTCTACCAAACAATTCAAAATATTTTTCTTTACCCCAAAATCCAGTACCGCAACTTTCAGTTCTGAATTAACATCTCCCAATTCATACTCTTCTTTTGTGCTTACACCACTTGCCAAATCCAAGCCATCCATATTGGGGCACTTTGCCAGCTCCTCCTTTAATTTTGTTTCGTCTAAAATTTCAGATGAAATAATGCAGTTCATTGCACCTTTGGTTCTTATATGAGCAACCAATGCCCTCGTATCAATATCTTCAATCGCTACAATATTGTTTGCAATTAAATAATCCGTTAAAGAGCCACTTGCCTGAATACGACTGAATTGCTCTTCAAGATTTCTTCCAATTAATCCTTTAATTTTTACAGAACTGCTTTCTATATCGGTAGCTTTTACACCATAGTTGCCGGTATGCACATTGTTCATAATAATTACCTGCCCGGTGTAACTTGGGTCTGTAAATACTTCCTGGTAACCGGTCATGCCCGTATTAAAGCAAATTTCGCCGGTAGTGGTTCCTACTTTACCAAAAGATTTGCCATAAAAAATATGCCCGTCTTCCAGTAACAATATTGCTTGCTGTTGTTGCGCCATGTTTAGTTCGTAATTATAAAATTTAGTGCAAAATAAAAAAGGCAAGGTTAAAATTCCTTGCCTTTATGTCAATTTATTTTCAACATAATTACTCAGCTGATTTTTCTTCAGTTGATGGTGTGGTTTCTTCTGCCACCACTTCTGCTGTTTCTACAGTTGTTTCAGCAGCTTTTTTGGTAGTACGACCACGACGGGTTTTCTTAGCAGGTTCTGCAGCTTTGGCAACTGTTTTACCATAAATCTCGTTAAAGTCTACCAGTTCAATCATAGCTTGCTCGGCATTATCACCTACACGAATGCCTAACTTAATGATACGCGTATATCCACCCGGGCGGGAAGCTATTTTAGGGCCAACTACTGTGAATAATTCTTTTACAGCTTCTTTATTTTGTAAATGACTGAAAACAATTCTGTGTTGATGGCTGATTTGATCTTTGCTATCCCCTTTTTTTGTTTTAGTTAACAATGGTTCTACATAAGCTCTTAAAGCTTTTGCTTTTGCCAAAGTTGTAACGATACGTTTGTTAACGATCAACTGGCTTGCCAGGTTTGAAAGTAACGCTTCTCTGTGTGCTTTTTTACGGCCGAGATTGTTGATTTTGTCTCCGTGACGCATGACTGTTTTGTTTTAAAGCTTATACCGTGTCAGGAATTATAAGCTGTTATATAATTGTTTGAAGTTTAAGGCAACAGGTTAAATCTTGAGCCTTAAACTTTAAACGTTAAACTTAATTATCTAAATTATCTAAACCCAATTTCACTAAATCCATTCCAAAGCTTAAACCTCTCTCAGTTAATACTTGTTCAATTTCGCTCAAAGATTTCTGACCGAAGTTTCTGAATTTCATCAGATCTTCTTGCTCATATTGAACCAATTCGCTTAAGCTATTGATCTTAGCAGCTTTCAAGCAATTGAATGCACGTACAGAAAGATCTAAATCTTCTAAAGGTGTTTTCAATACTTTGCGTAATTGTAAGATTTGCTCATCAACCACATCATCTTTCTTCTCTTCTTTGTTATCGAAAGTGATGTTTTCATCAGTGATGATCATCAAATGCTGAATCAGGATACGAGAAGCTTGTTTAACTGCTTCTTCAGGATGAATGGTTCCATCAGTAGAAACTTCTAAAATTAATTTTTCGAAGTCTGTTCTCTGTTCTACACGATAGTTCTCAATAGAATATTTTACATTCTTTATTGGAGTATGAATAGAATCAATAGCAATGTAACCGAATGGAGCGTCTTTTACCTTGTTATCTTCAGAAGGAATATAACCACGGCCCTTAGAAATAGTTAATTCAATATCTAATTTGGCAGTATTATCCATTGTACAAATTACCAGGTCGCCGTTCATTACTTCAAAATTCTGAGAAGCAGTACCAATCATTGCAGCAGTAAATTCATTACGCCCTTTAATAGATAAAGTAATTTTCTCAGTATTAACATCATGCTCAACTGTTTTCTTAAAACGAACCTGTTTTAAGTTCAGGATAATTTCGGTTACGTCTTCAGTAATCCCTTTAATGGTGGCAAACTCATGGTCTACACCATCAATTTTAATTCCAGTGATGGCATAACCTTCTAAGCTACTCAATAATACTCTGCGCAAAGCATTTCCTACTGTTAAACCATAACCTGGTTCTAAAGGACGAAACTCAAATAAACCTTCAAAATCCGTTGCTTTCTGTAAAACGATTTTGTCTGGTTTTTGGAAGTTTAAAATAGCCATTTTATACTCCGTGTTTTATTGGTTTGTATTAAATTTTGTTATCGGCTTTGTGCAGCTTTCAACAACTGTTGCGTCGCACACTTGTACCTTCAATTAGCTATCAGCTAAAAGGCTTATTTAGAGTACAACTCTACAATTAGTTGTTCCTTAATATTTTCAGGAACACTTTCCCTTTCAGGATAAGCTATAAAAGTACCTTTCTTTTCAGTTTCGTTCCAGTCAATCCAAGAGAATTTAGGATTCTTGCCACGAACTTTGCTCAATACAGACGAGTTGTTTACACTCTTAGGAGCATATCCAATAATATCGCCTGCTTTTAACTGATAAGAAGGAACATTTACAATTTCCCCGTTTACTGTAATATGTTTATGGCTAACCAATTGCCTTGCTTCTGGCCTGCTGGCTGTTAAACCCAAACGATAAACAGTGTTGTCTAAACGAGCTTCTAATAATTTAATCAGGTTTTCACCGGTAACACCTTTAATACGTGCAGCTTCTTCAAAGGTTTTACGGAACTGGCGTTCCAATACACCATAAGTGTATTTGGCTTTTTGCTTTTCTTTTAACTGTAAAGCGTATTCACCCAAACTCTTACGTTTACGAGCTGCACCGTGCTGCCCTGGAGGGTTACTGTTTTTAGTTAAATACTTTGCGTTCCCTAAAATAGGTTCGCCAAAAATGCGAGAAATTTTGGTCTTAGGACCAGTGTAACGTGCCATAGTTTTTTTTCATTTCGATTTTTTTAGGGTTCGTTGCTACAATCGGTAAAAAATCGTAAAAAATTAATTGAGCAACCTTTTAGTAAATGAAAGCCTTTGGCTTCAAAAAATTATGAGTTATGAATTAAGAGTTATGCATTAAAATTTAATTCTTCGTACATAACTCTTAACTCATTATTATCATTAAACTCTTCTTGCTTTGGGAGGGCGACAACCATTATGAGGCAAAGGAGTAACATCTTTAATAGAAGTAACTTCAATACCACTTTGTGCAATAGAACGTATAGCACCTTCTCTACCTGCACCGGGGCCTTTAACGTAAACATCTACTCTTTTTAATCCTGCTTCACTTGCCACTTTAGCCGCATCTGCTGCTGCCATTTGAGCGGCATACGGAGTGTTCTTTTTAGAACCACGAAATCCCATTTTACCTGCAGAAGACCAAGAAATAACTTGCCCCTGCTTGTTGGTAAAAGCGATAATTAAATTGTTGAATGTTGCATTAATGTGTACATCTCCTGCTGCATCAACCTTCACGATTCTTTTTTTTGCTACAGCCTTCGCGCTGTTTTGTGCCTTTGCTGGTTTTGCCATGTTAATTTTTTTGAGGTAATCTTCTTAAAATTATCGCCTCCTTTTCTGAATTTTTCAGAACTATCCAGCGAGTTTATAAAAAACAAAATTCGAATTGCAAAATTCGAACTTTGTAATTATACTATTTTTTAGGTGCCTTCTTTTTACCGGCAACTGTTTTACGTTTCCCTTTTCTGGTACGGCTGTTTGTTTTAGTACGCTGACCACGAACCGGTAATCCTTTTCTGTGGCGTAATCCGCGGTAACAAGCAATATCCAACAAACGTTTAATGTTCATTTGAGTTTCACTGCGCAATGCACCTTCAACTTTCAGTTCTTCATTAATGATGTTACGAATAGCAGCCTGCTCATCATCATTCCATTGACTAACTTTCTTATCCAGATCCACACCGGCTTTGGTAAGAATGTATTGTGCAGTAGAACGGCCAATTCCATAAATATAGGTTAGGCCAATCTCTCCTCTCTTGTTTTTTGGTAAATCGATACCGGCAATACGAGCCATAATTATGAATTTCTAATTTTTAATTTTTAATTTCTGATTATCCTTGTCTTTGTTTAAAACGAGGATTCTTTTTGTTAACAATGTACAATTTGCCTTTCCTGCGAACAATCTTGCAGTCGGCACTACGTTTTTTGATGGATGCTCTTACTTTCATTGTTATTTGCTTTGAGCTTACAGCTTTACGCCTTCAGCTTGTTTATTTATACCTAAAAATAATTCTACCCCTTGTTAAATCATACGGACTCATCTCTACCCCCACCTTATCTCCCGGCAAAATCCTGATGTAGTTCATTCTCATTTTGCCAGAGATCGTAGCCAAAATTTCATGACCGTTCTCTAACTTCACCCTGAACATAGCGTTACTTAACGCTTCTAAGATTACTCCGTCCTGTTTAATGAGTTGTTGTTTCGACATATGGTTTTTGGGGTTGCAAAGATATTAGAAACCAACTGAAATATGAAAATTTTGTGTAAAAATTCTTGCTTAATGTGGATTTATTTTACAATTTTCTTTAAAAAAGGGGTTAAAGAAACCTGCCGGTATGGCTTTTAGGCTCATTTTTCAGCTTGGCCGGCACCCCGGCATATACCAAATTTCCGCCATCTACGCCTGCTTCCGGGCCCAGATCTATAATCCAATCGGCTGCTTTCAATACATCGGTATTGTGTTCAATTACTATAATTGAGTGCCCCTGGTCTATTAAAGCATTAAAGGAAGATAGTAATTTTTGAATATCGTGAAAATGAAGCCCTGTTGTAGGCTCATCAAAAATGAATACAATATGCCCATGCCCTTTTCCTTTGCCCAAAAAACTGGCCAGTTTTACCCTTTGAGCTTCTCCCCCGGATAATGTATCGGAAGATTGGCCTAGTTTTATATATCCTAACCCTACGTTTTGAAGTGGTTGTATCGCTTTCACAATTGCCTTTTCTTCTTTAAAGAAAGTAAGAGACTCGTCTACACTCATTTCTAACACATCGTAAATATTTTTCCCGTTATACAGCACTTCTAGTACCTCTTCCTTGAATTTTTTACCGTTACATACCTCACAGGTAAGGTGTACATCGGCCAAAAACTGCATTTCTACAATTTGTTCTCCTTCTCCCTTACAGGCATCGCACCTGCCTCCATCTACATTAAAAGAGAAATGTTTGGGTAAAAAGCCTCTTATTTTAGAAAGTGCCTGCTTCGCAAAAAGGTCTCTTATTTCATCATAGGCTTTAATATAAGTAACCGGATTGCTTCTGGATGATTTGCCAATAGGGTTTTGGTCTATCAGTTCTACCTGATCAATGAATTCAACATCACCGGTAATGGCTTTATGAAGGCCCACTTTATCTACAAATTCTCCCTTATTTTTCTTTAGGGCAGGGTATAAAATTTGTTTTACCAATGTTGTTTTGCCACTTCCGCTAACACCGCTTACAGCACATAATACCTGCAAAGGAAATTGTACGGTAATGTTTTTAAGATTGTTTTGCCTCGCACCCTCAACAGTAATACTCCTGTTCCATTTGCGGGTTTGTTTGGGCAATTCAATCTTTAAATCACCTTTAAGGTATTGGCCGGTTAAGCTTTTTTTATTTTTAATGATTGAATCGTAATTACCCTCAGCAATCACTTCTCCTCCCAAATGAGAAGCTAATGGCCCCATATCTATAATATGATCTGCTTTACGCATCATCATTTCATCATGCTCTACCACTACCACCGTATTACCCAAATTGCGAAGATTTTCTAGCACATGTATTAATTGCACCGTATCTCTTGAGTGCAACCCTATGGAAGGTTCATCTAAAATGTACAATGAATTGGTAAGGTTAGAACCCAGGCTTCTCGTTAATTGTATACGTTGGCTTTCACCACCGCTTAAAGAATTAGCCAACCGGTTTAATGTTAAGTAGCCCAGCCCTACATCAATTAAAGTTTGTAAACGCTGGTGTATTTCTATTAATATTCTTTTAGCAATCTGCTCATCGTGTATACCTGTTTTTAATCCATCAAACCATTTTTTCAGGTCTTTTGTTTGCATCTCGCATAATTCGCCAATATGTTTATCGCCGACCTTTACATATAAAGCTTCTTTTCTTAAACGGTACCCTTTACAATCCGGGCAGGTGGTTCTGCCTCTGTACCTGCTTAGCAATACACGGTATTGAACTTTATAAAGATTCTGTTCTACCTCCTTAAAAAAATCGTCGATGCCATAAGCATTTCCAACGCCTTTCCATAATTGATGGTATTGCTCATTAGTTAAATCTGCTATGGGTTTATGTACCGGAAAACCTTTTGCATTCTTAATAAATTGCTCACGCCACCAACCCAACTTTTCACCTTTCCACGGAGCTACGGCACCATCGTATATACTCAATCTTGTATCGGCTATTACGAGATCTTTATCTATTCCCAATACCTGGCTAAATCCTTCGCAAGTAGGGCACGCCCCGTAAGGATTATTGAAAGAGAACAAATTAGGCACCGGCTCTTCAAACTGAATGCCATCTAATTCAAACTTATTGCTAAAGTGCTTTTGCTCTTTATCGTTCAATTGTAATAGCATCTCACCCTCACCTTCGTAAAAAGCAGTGCCTACAGAATCGCTTAGCCTGTGAAGATCATCCTCATCAAACACTTCTTTAGTAACAATTCTGTCTACCAAAACAAATGTTTCATGTTGCAAGTTTCCGCTTACAAGTTTTTCTTTAAGTTGCTTATCATTCAATTCTAACAATTCTTCAATCCTAATCAACTCACTCTCCTGCAACTTTTTACCAGCAAGCAGTAACCTGCTAAACCCTTTCTGCATTAAAATATTTAGCTCTTCTTTTATATCTCTTTTGGCATGCTGTTTAAACACAACAAGCATAAGTACTTTGGTTGTGGCAGGTAAGCTTTGTATTGTTTTTACAACATCGGTAACATCATCTTTTTTTACTATTCTGCCACTAACAGGCGAAATGGTTTTACCTATTCGGGCATATAACAAACGCAGGTAATCGTAAATTTCTGTCATGCTTCCTACCGTACTGCGCGGTGTTCTGGTAATTACTTTCTGCTCTATGGCTATTGCAGGAGATAAGCCATGAATATAATCAACATCAGGTTTGTTCATCCTGGCCATAAACTGCCGGGCATATGCGCTTAAGCTCTCAGCATAACGACGCTGCCCTTCAGCAAAAAGTGTATCAATGGTTAAGGAAGATTTGCCGCTTCCGCTAACACCTGTTACTACAATAAACTTATTGCGTGGAAATGCTACCGTTATGTTTTTGAGATTATGTGTTCTTGCTCCCTTTACAAGAATGCTATCTTCTTTTGGAGAAGTGTTGCGTATTGAGTGTTCCTTAGACATGGCTGAACAAATAAACAGAATATTTTCAGTAATGTTTTAGAAGCCGCTAAAAAAATGTGAATATCAACCATGCTTGTGAAATACTTTTTCACAAGCAGCGATAAAAGACAGAGAAGCAAAATCTGTTATTTAATTTGGTGACGGAATTGAAACATGTTATTCCTGTTTCGGTTGCCTATCCAACTATCCTATCCGTTTTAAATGAACCTTTTTTAAAAACCGTACTGTTATGAAATCGCTAACCCAGGCGTTGGATAATGAATTAATTCGTTCGTTTCAACAAGGCAATCAGTCTGCCTTGGAAGTGCTTATTGAACGATATAAGGACAAGATTTACACTTCTATCTTCTTTCTCGTAAAAGACAAACACCTTGCAGAAGACCTTTTTCAGGATGTATTTATTAAAGTGATAGATACGTTGAGAAGTAATCGTTATAACGAGGAGGGCAAATTTGTTCAGTGGGCTTTACGTATTGCACACAACCTTTGTGTAGATTATTTTAGAAAAATAAAAAGAACAAAGATCATCTCCAGCGATGATAGCGCTGTTTTTGAAACATTTACCCCCAATTCTGAACCTGCTGACACCCAAATAACCAAAGAACAAACTAATAACAGCCTGCAAAGAATGCTTGCACTTTTACCACAAGAACAAAGAGAGGTAATTGTATTAAGGCATTACGCCGATTTAAGCTTTAAAGAAATAGCTGAGCTTACAAATACCAGTATCAACACGGCATTAGGACGCATGCGCTATGGATTAATTAACTTAAGAAAAATAATGATGGAAAACCAACTGGCATTGTAGCGAAGGTATTTGGATGAATAAAAAAGCCCCTGAACATTCAGGGGCTTTTTTATTGGTAGCTTATTGCTTATATTTTATTTTCCACCCAGTTTTTGCATAGGGTTAGCAATTGCAGGCGGGTTTCTTCTGTTAATGTTACCACTCTTGAACAATTGCAATTTAGAAGGTTCATCTATCTTTGGCCAACTATTATTGCTTTCATCAATATCTGCTGTTTCTTTCATGGGATCCAGTTTAATACTAACAGCCTCTTTGCCGGTCATAAACACTTTGGTTACTTTATTTTCGTTTAAACGCCATACCTGCGCAGGTATTCTTTCATCCTGAAAAGAGCCATCGGCAAAAGTAAAGCGAACAATAATTGGCATCACTAACCCGCCTTTGTTTGTAAAAACTATTTCGTATAAGTGAGTGCCTGCATATTTGGCCTTATCATCTGCACCTGCCACTTCTGCCCCGCCGGAAGCTGGTATTGTAACCTTAACAGCAGAATCGTATGCTACAATACCCCTATCATATTTCCAATAAAAATCTCTCAGGCTTGTATCTGCATCTGTTAAAAAAACAATATTCTTATCGTTCCTGTTTCTCACTTTTGTGATATCATCAAATTCATTAACTATCGGTTTATCTATGCTTCTTGTTACAGCAGGCCTTCCATTGGTGCCGGTAACATTATTACCGTTATCTATTACAACATGTTTTACAGACTCAAGAGCAATATCGCAGGGTTCAATTCCATAAAACCAGCCTCTCCAAAACCAGTCTAAATCTTCAGCACTGGCATCTTCCATTGTTCTAAAGAAATCTGCCGGTGTTGGGTGCTTAAATGCCCAGCGGCGAGCATATTCTTTAAAAGCGTAATCAAATAGCTCCCTGCCCATAATGGTTTCGCGAAGAATATTTAAACCCGTTGCAGGTTTGGAATATGCATTAGGACCGAACTGAACAATATTTTCACTATTGGTCATAATCGGCTCCAACTGGTCTTTTGGCAGTTTCATATAGTCTGTTATATATAAAGCCGGGCCTCTGCGAGACGGGAATTTATTATCGTAAAGTTGTTCTGTAATGAATTGGCAAAATGTGTTCAATCCTTCATCCATCCAACTCCACTGCCTTTCATCGCTGTTTACAATCATCGGGAAAAAATTATGGCCTACTTCATGAATAATCACGCCGAGCATACCATTTTTCACATTCTCGCTATATGTACCATCTTTTTCTGTTCTTCCGTAATTGAAACAGATCATGGGATATTCCATACCATTACTTGCTTCTATACTTTGTGCTACAGGATATGGGTATGGAATAGAAAGTTTTGAATATGATTTAATGGTATGTGCCACTGCTTTGGTGGAGAACTTTCTGTACAAACCATAAGCTTCTTTACCATAAGCACTCATACACATTACCTTTTTGCCTTCTACCATTGCAGGCATAGCATCCCATATAAATTTACGGGAAGACCCCCAGGCAAAATCACGAACATTATTAGCTGTAAATACCCATGTTTTTGTGGCCGATGATTTTTCTGTTTCTCTTTTTTTCGCTTCGTCTAAAGTTACCACTTCAACAGGCTCTTTCGCATTTTGTGCTTCATTCCATCTTTTTAATTGGCCGGCAGTTAGTACCTGATCATAGTTCTGGCACTGGCCTGTTGCCATTATTACGTGATCTGCAGGAACAGTCATTTGCACTTTAAAGTTTCCGAAAGTTAAAGCAAACTCACCACGACCGGTAAACTGGTGGTTCTGCCATCCCTGAAAATCGCTGTAAACACATAAGCGAGGGTACCATTGGGTCATAGTAAATAAATAATTCCCATCTTCAGGAAAGTATTCATAACCACCACGGCCGCCCATGCTTAAACGGTCTGATATTTTATAATGCCAATCTATATTAAATACAAACTGCTGCCCTGGTTTTAAAATGGCAGGCAATTCTACACGCATCATTGTTTTATTGATCGTGTATTTTAAAGTTGTTCCTGCTGCATCTGTTATTTTTGTAATAATATGCCCGTAACCGTTGTCTGTTTTGGCTTCTGCCATCCTGTCCAGTTGCTGAACAGATAATTGGTTCCCTAAAGAAGAACTGTTTTGATAATTGGCATTGTTTACAGTACTGTGTTCGTTTTCATCCAACTGTAGCCACAAATAAGTTAATGCATCCGGAGAATTATTAAAATAAGTAATGGTTTCACTGCCTGTTAAAACCAGCTTTTTCTCGTCCAGATTGGCTTTAATGTTATAATCGCAGCGTTGTTGCCAATATTTGGGGCCCGGCGCGCCACTGGCCGTTCTGTACTCGTTGGGAGTTGATAATATTGTACCCAACTGTTCAAATTTGTTGCCATGATTACTGGTAGGATTGTTCATGATGTTTTGGGCATTTGCTCCCCCGGCTCCGCCCAACATCATTAATAAAAGCCATTTTCTCATTGTACTGGTTTTGATTGATTGAATTAAAAATGAAACGGTAATCTTTCAAGCGCCATTTGTAAAGCAATGCCGAAAATAGCACTGCTAACAAAAAAAACATATTCCCGTCGGTTAATGCGAAAAATATTAAGGCAAATAAAAGAAATTATTAAAATGCCCAACACAAAAACTAGTTGAGCGGCCTCTATACCAAAGTTGGCAGCGAGTAATTTTATGACCACTCCATTTCCGTTACCTAATAAACTTTTAAGATCGTTACTGAAACCCAGGCCGTGTATTAATCCAAAGCCCAATGCCAAAAAATAAATAAAAGGCAATTTAGACTTGAAAGTAAATTTTTTAACGAATAAATTACTGATAGCGGTAGATAAAATAGTTACAGGTATTAAAAACTCTATCCAGTTTTTAGACATATGCAATATGTTAAACACTACTAATGCCAAAGTTGTGGTATGGCCAATGGTAAAAGCAGTGATTAGCACAAGAAGCTTTTTCCAATCTGCAAAACTATAACGAAGGGCTAAAGCAATAATAAACAGGATATGATCTAATGCGCCCAAGTTTAAAATATGTTTACACCCAATCTGAAAATAAATGGAAATATTATCGAACATAGAATTTGAAAATATTTTATGAACTTCACCCTTCCAAAAATAGAGGATAATGTTTACAAGTTTGGCGCAATTATGTTTTATTGTTTTATTGAATGTTTTGCATCCTTTTTACGTTTCAGTGATAGATATTAACCACAATGCAAAAGAGCGGTCTGTTGAAGTGAGCATAAAGGTATTCTCAGACGATCTTGAAACTGTACTTAAAAAGCAGGGAGGCACATTAATAGACCTTTCAAAACCAGGAAGCAAGCCTATAGCAGATAAAGCCATTAATCAATACATACAATCTAAACTGCAGATACAAATTGACGGGAAAGCCCTTTCATTAAATTATATTGGCTATGAAATTCAGGAAGAGAGCGTTTGGTGTTATTTTGAGAGCCCGAATATAAATTCTGTAAAAAAAATAAATGTTCGATGCAGTTTATTGTATGAGTGGCAGCAGCAACAAATAAACATTATTCATACAAAAGTAAACGGCATGGAAAAAAGTTTTAAGCTCGATAATCCGAATACCCAGGCAGGCTTTGAGTACTAAAGTTTTATATAGCCCCGTTTAAGCCCCCATAATACAAGCCCCACACGGCTTTTTATATCTAACCGGCTAAACAAGGCTTCTCTATAGTTGTCTACCGTTCTAACAGCTACACCCATTTCATGTGCTATTTCTTTATAGGTAAGTTCAGAAGCACAATGCTGCATAAAAATAAGTTCCTTATCAGAAAACACAAGCTGACCGGCGCCATTGTTATTAGATGAATGAATGGATTTTATTACAGAAGCGCTCACCAAATCGTTAGAATAGTATCCTTTTTCCAATACAGAGAATATTGCTTTGTGTAATTCAGAGGGTGTTGATTCTTTTAATACATAGCCGCATGCACCGGCTCTCAGCATTTTAATGATTGTAGTATCTTCATCATACATACTCAGGGCAATTATTTTTACCAGCGGGTAATGTTGGGTCATCCAAAGAGTAGCCTCAAAGCCATCCATAACAGGCATATTGATATCCATTAAAATAACATCAATTTCCGGATCAGTTTCAATTTTGTTTTGTAATTCTTTTCCGCCGCAAGCTTCAAAGGCCACTTCTATATCGGTAAACTCAGATAATAATGAGCTCAGCCCGTTCCTGAATAAAGTGTGGTCATCTACCAATGCAATCCTAGCTGTTTTGGGTTTCATGTTCTATGTAAGGGATTTTAAATTTAATAGTAGTTCCCTGATTTAAATAAGAGTTTATTTGAACAGATCCTTTAAGCAGGGCTACCCTTTTCCTTATGTTTTCCAGGCCCATCCCTTTTTTAAGGCTATGGATCTGTTCTACATTAAACCCCACCCCATTGTCTTTTACAGATAGAAGCAGGGTGTCTTGTTCAAGATCAATAGAGATGTTTATAACAGAAGCTTTAGCATGCTTAATAATATTGTTTAAACATTCCTGCAACAGCCTGTATATAAAGAGATTTAATTGTTTATTTATTAATTTTTGCTCGGGAACGAATGTATGAAACTCAACAGTGAAGTACCCTTTTTTCTGCAGCCATTCAATTTCGTTTTCAAATGCAATAATCAAATCATCCTGCGTTATAATTTCTCCCTGGATAATTTTAGAAAGTTGCCTGAGTTCCTTAATAGATTTTGCAACAAGTTCCTGAGCATCGCTGATTTTTTGTTTGGTCTTTCCGGTTACCTGTTCAAGATCTAAAGATGATAGGGTAACATTCGTTAAACTCAATAACTGCCCTATATTATCGTGTAATTCAGAGGCAATATTTTGAAAAGTTTGCTCTTGCACTTCCAATCGTGTTTGAGCCAGCTGTGTTTCATAAGTTTGCTTCATCGTTTCTAAAGCCACTTTGGCCAGTAATTGTTTTTTTTGATAAGTAATCAGGAAGAAAATGATAAAACCTATAATAACCCCAAAAAAGAGGATAAGTATCAAAATAATTACGGGGTCTTTAAATACTTCTTGCATGTAAAACCTTTAATAAAAGCAATTATCATTATGAAATAAATACAATTTTGGAATATCCACAAGTCAAAAAAATGATTTTGGACAAACTTATAATTTAATTTCGTTAATGTTTTATATGGCAAGAAAATAAACATACACAAAGAATAATATAAAAGTATTCCCGTAACTATCCAAAATTCAGGCACTTTGTAAATTACAGTCGTATCCGGATTGTTCAATAATTTGGCATAATACCCGAAACAAAAAAAAGTAATAAGGAGGCTAACAATCCCATAACTATAACTGTTCAATTGTTTTCTGTCTTCAACAAAAGCCATGAATAAAAAAATAAAAACTGTTAAAAGCATGAGCAAAGTTTTTAACAGTTTTTTATTGTATACTTTTAATATATAAACAAAGTAGGCTTCAATAAATAAAAGAGATACAAAAGCATCAATCTGGTATAAATAAATATTACTCCTGCCTCTCAGGTAAACCTGGGTAAGGTTTATACAAAACAAGATTACTACCTGAAAAATAATGAACCAAACAATCGGTATAAACCTTTTTAGTTTGGGTTTGTAAAAAACTATAAAGAGAAACCCTAAAATAGCTGAATAAAAATCTAAATCTATTAATATCCTCAAAAAAGAACCCGATAAATATCCCAAAAACATCACAATCAATTTAATTTTTATGTATTTGAAGGCGCCCCCGGCGGATCCGGATATCCGTCAATAGCTTCTCCATCTTTTAACCCTTTTAAAGCACCATCAGAATATTTAGCCATTGCTTCAATAGTTGTGGTAATAAAGGAGTAAGCATCTCCTTTTTCAGGTTGTACCGTTTTAACTCCCATTTCTAACCTAATAATAATTTCTGTGGCAGAGGGGTTATTGTCGAGCAATGCTCTAAGTTCGTCTGCTGAAAAAACATAGTCAAGTTTACTAGTGCTATCAGACATAGATGAAATTTTAGTTTAAAAAATATTGTTTTGTGAAGATAAAAATAGAGGCATCCGGCCACAGCAAACAAGGTAAAAACACCTTTAATATTAGTGAATTTTCATAAGAATATATT
This sequence comes from Sphingobacteriia bacterium, assembly GCA_017304675.1. GTDB lineage: Bacteria > Bacteroidota > Bacteroidia > Chitinophagales > Chitinophagaceae > CW01. Next base: position 657,830 of record JAFKLS010000016.1, on the reverse strand, counting down.
GTTCTATTTCTTTTTCCCGAAGCGCCGGATTTAAGAAAGGCAAACTCAATTGTGTTACAGGATATGTTTTAAACCTCGCAATGATTTCTGATTGTGGAAAAACAGCTCTCACCTTATTCACACTGTCTACCTTCATTACCACTATTTCTCCTTTTTGTAAAGTAGCGCCAGCAGCCACCGGATAAATATGCCCTGAATAAAAATGAAAGGAATGCCCTATATTTTCATCTAACTGTACCACTTTATTTTTATCAATGTTATGTTCATTAATAAACATGGCCACACTACTCCCTTTCTGATAGGTTAATAATGTTGGATAAAAGAAAATATTAAGCAAAGCATTAATACTTATTACAGTAAAACAAGCGGCTGCCAGCAACCTTGGCCACTTTAGCTTTCTATAAATAAGCAGAACGATATATGTACAAAATGCGGGCAGCGCAATTAGGGCAGCATAAGGCCTTAAACTCTCAAAAGGCCACCAGAGCAGTACAATAAGGGCTATCCATAACAAGAGGAAAACACTATAATGAAATGCAGTTAATATTTTCCTGAGAGTTTTATTTTTATCTTCAAAAAAAAGTTTGTATAAAAAATCTGCTGTTACAATGGCTGCCAAAGGGAAAACAACAAAAATATAGTGTGGCAGTTGCGCCTGGCTTCTACCTAAAACACAGTAAGTAAGGATAAAACCACCTGCAGCAACAAACTCATCTTTTTGTGCCAGCAAAAATCTGTTTCTGACTACATCTATTACTTTTATAAACAGTGCCACCAGGAAAAAAATGATCCAGGGTAAAAAACTCCAAAGCATATTTTGAAGCAAGAAGGTAAAGTCATTCATTTCTTTAAAAGCATTTTCACCGGTGTACCTCCCAAAACTTTGTGTCCAGTAATAAAATTTTAGCCCTGACTGTATAGGCACATGATTAATTATTTTTCCCGGATGAAGATCGAATTGCCTGTACAAGCCAATACTCATGGGAATGAGAGCAGCGGCTATGATTAATATGCCCGGAATGTATTCCCACCGGAAAAATTGCTTCCATTGCCTTTTCAGTATAAAATGAGGAACAAAGGCCAGAATGGGAACCACCAAAGCAATAGGCCCTTTGGTTAACATACCACCTGCAAGCCCGATACATGCCAAAACAAAATTTTTCCATTTACCTGTAGCATACCATGCCGCCAAATGCCAAATGCTAAAACTAACCCATCCCATTAGCATGGTATCTGTTCTTACATCATGGTTAATTAAAAACATCGCCTGCGAAGCAGCCAGTACCAATGCACTCAGCCTGGCTATTTCTTTTTTATAAAATACCAATGCCAACCGGTAAGTAGAATAAATAGCCAATAATCCAAAAAGAAAAGATGGCAGCCGGTATGCCCAGTCATGTGTACCCAAAACAGACATACTTGCTGCAGAGAGCCAAAAAAGCATTGGCGGTTTATCAAGATAATCCTGTCCCAAATCATATATCTGTAAAAAACTTTTCCGTTCTAGCATTTCCCTGCTAATAGATGCATATTGGGCAGCATCAATATCCATTAATGGTATACTGAACATTCCAATAATATATACTACGATGCAGCTGAATAAAATAATGTAAAATTGCTTTGACGTCATTATTCGATTTTAAAATTCAATTTTTTGTGGAAAATAGTTCTTATAAACAGAAGATAGCATCCGCCCTATTGCATACCCCAATATTCCGCCGCACAGAACATCAACCGGATAATGCACTCCAACATATACCTGGGCATAACTGATAGTAAAGGCCCAAATAAATAAAAGTGCAGACCATTTTTGTAATACAGGTTTCATGGTAAAGGCTACAAAAGTGGCCAAACCAAAATGGTTAGAGGCATGTGAAGACATGAAGCTGAATCCGCCTGCACAATGCTTCAGTAAAAGCCTTACCGGTATTTTCAAATGTTCATCGGAACAAGGCCGTGGTCGTTGAACAAGCGGCTTAAAAATATGGCTGGCAATTTGGTCAGTCAACAATACCCCTATCAATAGAAAAACAATATACCACCATGCTTTATTACCATAGTTTAAAAAAAGAAACAGCATAAAAAAAAGGTATAAAGGCACCCATACCAACGAATCTCTCATAAAAGGCAATACCGCATCGAAAAAAGCATTCGTGTATACAGAGTTAATTAGTGTAAACACATAATAATCGATGTTTTTAACCGGATCTATAAAAGATATTAAAAAATTTATTGTTAAAAAGGGGGTTAACATGGCAGTAAAGATAAAATTTGTTCTTAGTTTTAAGTAATTAAAACAAATGCTTATGCGACTGATCGTATTTTGTTTTTTTGTTTCTATCTGTTATTTCGCTTCAGGGCAACAAACGTTGAAAGTCGTTCTCCCTAAAAAAGATACTTCCCTGCTCCCGAATTCTAAAAACATTGATAATATGCCCATAAATGCCTCTGCTACAAAATGGGGATTTGTTTATGAAGGAAGCAATGGAATGGGATTTGATATTTACAGAAACACGCTCGACAATATGTCTGTATTAAGGCCCGATTCTCATTTTAAGGATAAAATGGGAAATGTAATGACACAGCCGAAACTTAATAATCGGTTAATGCCGTACCGGAATCAATATTTTTTGCAACCGGCAGACTCTTTAAATAAGCCCGATAAGATTGATTTCTTTCATGTAAGGCCCAATAAATCCAACATTTTCCCTGATTCCTTAACAAAGCGGTAAATCAATAGTTCCTAAACCAATAAAAGCAGCTGAAAGTTGTAAGCAAATGATGCTTATTTCCTGGCAATGATGATCATTCTGGGGGATTTCCTTATATCAAACCTGTTTAAATGATAATCTCCAAACACTTCCTGAACCTGTAATTTTTGATAGGCCAGCATATCAGTAAAATCTCCTAAGGAAAATTTCGCTACACGTTCTGTTGACAAATGTTTTAAAACGTTTTTTGCTTTATCAATAATTTGTATTTGCTTAAAAAAGTGATCTTCATCGTGCCACCGGGTTATATGAAAAGTATAAGGCCCTATCTCTTTCACTTCAGATTTTTCCAAATGATCTTCTGCATAATGCACATTCAAATAATCAATCACAAACAGGCCACCGGGTTTAAGGCTTTGTGCTATTGATCGAATAGCATTATCGTGTTCTCTTTTTGTTCTGAAATAGCCAAAGCTTGTAAAAAAATTAAAAGCATAATCAAAATAATTTACCCAGAAAGGCAGGCGCATATCATGCTTGTAAAAATGAAGCAATTCAGATTCATCTTTTTTTGCCTCTTCTATCGATTCATCAGAAAGGTCTATCCCGGTAACCTCAAAACCCATATCTGCCAATACCTTACTATGCCTTCCTTTACCGCAGGCAACATCAAGCATTAAAGCCCCCTGTTTAGGTTGCAGGTATTCTACTAATGTTTTTAAAAAAGCGGTTGCTTCTTCTTCATCTCTGTTATTATACAACAAATGGTAATATTGCGAATTAAACCAGGCTTTGTACCACTCTTTATCGGGCATTGATCAATCTTTTTACAAATATAGTGCGGCCTAAGCCAATTTTAATTTTAAGAATACTACGCTATTTACCTGTCATAGCTTTTTTAGCTTATCATTAAAAATATTATGTTTGCAATCCCTGATGAATTTCTGTTTAAACCCTATGTATGGCATTAATTAAAAGCATTTCCGGCATTCGTGGCACCATTGGCGGTGCTCCGGGCGATACCCTTAGCCCTTTAGATATTATTCGATTTACAGCTGCTTACGGCACTTGGATAATGGATCAGCAGAAGAAAGAGATAACAAAAGTAGTGATAGGAAGAGATGGCAGGATCAGTGGTTCTATGATTCAATCTTTGGTGGCCAATACATTAATAGCAATGGGTATTCATGTGATAGATGTTGGCTTAAGCACCACTCCCACTGTTGAAATGGCCGTTGTGTTGGAGGAAGCAGACGGAGGCATTATTTTAACTGCCAGCCATAACCCAAAAGAGTGGAATGCTTTAAAATTATTAAACCATAAAGGAGAATTTATTAGTGCAGAAGACGGTGCAAACCTATTGGCTATTGCAGAAAAAAACCTATACAGTTTTGCTCAGGTAGATAAGCTGGGCAGTATTACCCCAAATACAGATGCCCTTGAAAAACATATTGCAGCGATTTTGAACTATGAGTTAGTTGATGCAGCTTCCATAAAAAAAAGAAAATTTAAAATTGTAGTAGACGCTATTAACAGTACCGGCGCCTTTGCAGTGCCGCAATTATTAATGGCCATCGGTGTAAAAGAGGCAGATATTATTGTTTTAAACAAAGAAGTTAATGGCAAATTTGCCCACAATCCGGAACCACTGCCACAACATTTAACCGAATTGTGCAACGAAGTAAATAAACAACAGGCCGATCTTGGTATTGCTGTTGACCCCGATGTAGACAGGCTTTGTTTTGTTTGTGAAGATGGTACACTCTTTGGCGAAGAGTATACATTGGTTGCCGTAGCCGATTATATTTTGCAAAAAAGAAAAGGCAATACGGTAAGCAATATGAGCAGCACTAGGGCGCTGAAAGATATTACCTTAAAACACGGAGGCGAATATTTTGCCAGTGCCGTTGGGGAAGTGAACGTGGTAAACAAAATGAAAGCTGTTAATGCAGTAATAGGCGGAGAGGGCAACGGTGGTATCATTATTCCCGATCTTCACTTTGGAAGAGATGCTTTAATTGGCATAGCGCTTTTTTTAACCTATTTGGCCAAAACAAAGAAAAGTGCCAAGCAATTACGCAATACCTACCCTGATTACTTTATCAGCAAGAATAAGATAGAGCTTGAAAAAGGTATAGAAGTGTCTAAAGTATTTGATGGCATTAAAAAGAAATACCATAAAAACCCTATGAACATGGAGGATGGGTTAAAAATAGAATTTGAAAACGATTGGGTACACCTTAGAACAAGCAATACTGAGCCAATTATCCGTATTTATGCCGAAAGTAATTTTGAAACCACGGCTGACAATATAGCCAAACGCATTATGCAGGATATTAAAGAAGCCATGTAAAAACAACTTCATCACATTTAAATATAAAAAGGGGATTAATTCTTTAATCTCCTTTTTTATTCATCATAGGCTTTTCTTAAAAAAAATTACTTTTGCGGCTATGCAAAGAGTTTATTTCGACAATGCCGCCACTACCCCTTTAGATCATGAAGTATTAGAAGCAATGATGCCGTATTTAACAACCCACTTTGGAAACCCCTCCTCTATTTACAGCTATGGCCGTGAAAGCCGCCTTGCAGTGGAGAATGCCAGAAAAACGGTTGCCAGAATTTTAAATGCGCATCCGGCCGAAATATTTTTTACAAGTGGCGGAACAGAAAGTAGTAATACAGCTATTAGTGCCGCAATAAGAGATTTGGGCTGCAGACATATTATTAGCTCTCCTATAGAACATCATGCAACCTTGCATACCGTAGAACATATGCATTGTACCGGCGAAGCTTCTTTAAGTTATGTAAAAGTCTTACCCAACGGGCATATTGATCTGGAAGACCTGGAAAGACTTTTGTCTGAAAGCGAAGAAAAAACACTGGTTACCTTAATGCATGCCAACAACGAGATTGGTAATATAACAGATCTGCATGCAGTGGGCAATATCTGTAAAAAATACAACGCTATTTTTCATAGTGATACAGTTCAAACAGTAGGCCATTTCCCTTTCGATCTCAGAAATACACCTGTTCATTTTGTAACCGGTGCCGGACATAAATTCCATGGACCAAAAGGTGTTGGGATCTTATACATTAACGAAAATGTAAAGATCAAACCTTTTATCAATGGCGGTTCTCAGGAACGTAACATGCGTGCAGGAACTGAAAATTTATACGGCATTGTAGGCTTTGCAAAAGCTTTGGAAATAGCAACAACCAATTACGAGAAAGAAAGTGCACATATTAATGGATTGAAATTGTATATGCACGATCAGTTGAAGAAACATATAAAAGGTGTTGCATTCAACGGCGATACTTTGGGTAAAAGCTTGTACACTGTATTAAGCGTAAGCTTCCCCAAAACAGAAAAAAGCGAGATGCTTTTATTTAATCTGGATATTAACCATATCTGTGCCAGTGGGGGTAGCGCCTGCACAAGTGGTGCCGATGCCGGCAGCCATGTGATCAGGGCTATTAATAATAATCCAAATCAGGTTACCGTTCGTTTCAGTTTCAGCAAACAAAACACAAAAGAAGAAATCGATACTGTGGTTGAAAAACTGAAAGAGGTTATTTAGATGATTACAGATTACAGATTACAGATTTCAGATTGCAAATTTCAGGTTCTTCAATCCGTAGACCCTAAAATTCATTAATTGTTGAATTCATTTACTTTCGCAAAAATTTAAAAAATGTCGTTACAAGAAAGAATATTAGAAGCTTGGAATAACAGAGAATTATTAAAAGATAAAACATACAGCGATGCCGTAAGAGCAGTGATTGAAGAAGTGGATAAGGGAAGATTAAGAACTGCTTCGCCCTCAGCAAACGGCTGGCAGGTAAATGAATGGGTAAAGCAGGCTATATTAATGTACTTCGGTATTCAGCAGATGCAAACATGGGAGTTGGCTCCATTCGAATTTTACGATAAGATGTTGTTGAAAAAAGATTATGCATCATTGGGCGTTCGTGCGGTGCCGCATGCGGTAGCACGTTATGGCGCATACCTGGCAAAAAATGTTGTACTAATGCCAAGCTATGTAAATATTGGTGCTTATGTAGATGAAGGCACCATGGTAGATACATGGGCCACGGTTGGCAGTTGTGCCCAAATTGGCAAAGGAGTTCACCTGAGCGGTGGTGTTGGTATTGGTGGTGTATTAGAACCATTGCAGGCAAGCCCGGTAATTATTGAAGATGGTTGTTTTCTCGGTAGCAGAAGCATTGTGGTAGAAGGTGTGAAAGTGGAGAAAGAAGCAGTATTGGGAGCGAACGTAGTATTAACTCAATCTACCAAAATCATTGATGTTAGTGGTAACGAACCGATTGAATATAAAGGTGTTGTTCCTGCAAGAAGTGTTGTAATCCCGGGAAGTTACCCTAAACAATTTCCGGCAGGAGCCTATAATGTTAATTGTGCTTTGATTATTGGCCAGCGTAAACCCAGCACAGACTTGAAAACAAGCCTGAATGATGCGTTGAGAGATTTTAATGTGGCGGTGTAAAAGTTATACGTTGTAAGTAATAAGTTATAAGTAAAAAGATGAATGCAAATCATTCATCTTTTTTTTATTTTTTACAAAACTTAAAACCTATCACTTACTATTTATAACTTAATTGTTTTCACAATCTCACCATACACATGCGGCAATGCTACTTTAAACCTATTATAAGTTGCTGTTGAGATATTCTTTGTATTGAAAGGTACAAACTGAACATAATCTTTATTCGCTCCTGCCACCCTGCCATATTTATATTCATAAGTAAACCATCCGTCCGGCTGTAATTGCGTTTCTTTTAAAGAAGTGTTTGGTATAGTAATAAAGAAATGGTTACCTTCTTTAGCTGCATTATTCAACAAATCATTTTTTCTAAGCGCAATATAAGCTTCCTTGGCAGTTTCCACAGAAGGGTCTATCAATTCTACATGTTCGGCTAAAAAAGCCCTGTACCTGTATTCTCCATTTAACTGATAGTTGTATAATTCGTTCAGCACTTTTGCAATGGTATCTTTCATATATGGGTAATGTGTGCAGCCAAGTATTAATGTATTCATAGCAGGCTGTACATGCTCGTTTCTCATTTTCTCTAACAGGCTTACCAAATGGTAACGAACATAATTGGCAGGCTCATTCAGTTGAATGTCTAAGCATTTGCCCGTATTATCGTATTCACACAACAACTCATTCCTGTTTTTATTGAATCGGTATACATTTAACAAGGTTGTATCTATTGTATAATTAAGGTTTTTAACAGAAGGGCCTTTATACGTGTTTCTTGCTTTTGTAAGGGTATCTACGTAAAAGCTCCAGTCACGGTCTATGCTCTCTGCCAACCCGAAGCCTCCCTGGCTAATAATTGATGGTTCTTTCATTCCCAGTTGCGTTGCCATTGCCTTTAAAGTTCTCGGATAGCCATTACTGGCAACTGTGCCTGCAGTTGCAAACACACCGATTGTTCCAATATTTTTTTGCTGGTATTGTAATGCAGCCTTCGATCCTGCGTCAATCACCCCAATCACAGGCACATTATACCCCAAATCCTCAACATGTTTCTTTATATCCGGCAAAGCATAAGCTGTAGCAGTATTACAGGCAATCACAATCATCTTTACCTGCTGCTTTTGCTGATTAGAAAAAACATTTTGTGTTTGAACAGAATAAGTAGTGTTTAAAAAGAAATTCATGTTCTTAATAATATGCTCTTTTAAGAGGTCTGTTTTCTTTTCAGCAGCATAATTACCATAAGGCATGTTGGCCTGATCGGCCAGGTATTGATAAAATTCAGATTGAAAATCCGGTTTACCATCAGCACCCGGTTTACCTGTTTCGTTATTAAACATATCCAAAGTAAGCATTGCTTCTAAAACGGTTAACCCGCCGGTACCGGAATCAAAAACACCTACGGGTAATTTTTTGTTTGGTGCCTTTAAATGAGTTTGAGCCATGCTTGTCGAGATCAGTAAAATAAACATGCCTGAAAAAACTAAATACTTCATGCGAAAAGATTTATGGTACTCTTTCAATTATTTTGCAATCTACATTATAATAATGAGCGATCAGCAAAAATCAATTTCATCAACAGGGTTTATCATTGCTTTATTAGGCACTGTATTTTTTTCTACCAAAGCTATTTTCGTTAAGCTCGCTTTTAAAGCGGTTCACATAGATGCCATTACTTTATTAATGTTAAGAATGTTATTTTCTCTGCCCTTTTATTTAATTATAGCTGTCCGTTCGGGAAGAAAAGAAAATAACCGGAAGCTTACTTCCAAACAATGGTTTTATATTTTCTTGATGGGGATACTGGGTTATTACCTAAGCAGCTTATTCGATTTTATAGGGTTACAATATGTTTCGGCCGGCTTAGAGCGTTTGATACTTTTTCTTTATCCCACATTTGCGGTATTACTGAATACATTTGTTTTTAAAACAAAACTGAACAAAATACAAGCCATTGCCTTGGTGTTAACCTATATGGGCATTGGTATTGCATTTGTTGGAGAATTAAAAGCAGACACATCTAACCCCGATTTTTATTTCGGCTCTTTCATGGTATTCCTCTGTGCTGTTACCTACTCGTTTTACATAGTAGGCACCGGTAAAATTGTTGGAAGCATTGGTGTTTCTAAATACACAGCTTATGTAATGTTATTTGCTACGGCGGGTATCTTTATTCACTATGCACTTACAAGAGATTATCATAGTGTTCATTTTACAGAAAGCATTATTGGTTATTCACTTGCACTTGCCATAATTGCTACCGTATTGCCTTCTTTCATGATGAGCTATGGAATGAAACAAATAGGCAGTAACAATGTTGCCATCATTACCAGTATTGGCCCCGTATCTACCATTTTACAGGCATATTTTATTTTAGGCGAAAACATTTTACCGCTTCAATTGGCAGGAACACTGCTGGTAGTTGTGGGTGTGATACTTATTGGTAAACAGTAAAGAAATACATAACTGTGTTGATATGGCTTTGCTATTAAGGTAATACTTTTTGCCTGCTGAAATTTTAACCGCTTTTTTTCATCTTCTTACCGAAGCCTATCCCTTTACAACCTAAACCGTATTGCTGAAACAAACAAGGCATGGTAGCTTTGAGTTATCAAACAAAATAATAACATATGCAAGGAGATAATACACAGCAAATTCAAAAAAACAGGAACAACAGGTTTTGGACCGGTGTAATATTATTGGGCATCGGCGGCGTTTTATTTGCAGACAAACTGAACATGGGCATACCGCATTGGGTATTCACCTGGCAAATGTTACTTATTGTAATTGGCGCAGTAAGCGGTATAAGAAACGATTTTCGTGGTGCAGGCTGGCTTATACTCATGGCCATAGGCGGTATTTTTATGTGGGATGAATTTATAGCCTACCATGAGCTGCGCAAATTTTTGCTACCCATTATTTTCATAACAGTGGGTGTTATTTATATACTGGTACCCAAATCTGCCAAAAAAGAAAGAAGGCGTGAATGGAGGAGAGAACAATGGCATGGTAACCCTGCCGTGCCGGAAACTGATTTTACACCTACCGGAGAAGATTATATTGATGTACACTCTGTTTTTAGCGGTGTAAAAAGAACCATTCTTTCAAAAAATTTTAAAGGAGGTAAGCTTACCTGTGTTTTTGGCGGCGCAGAAATTGATTTCTCTAAAACAGATATTCAGGGAACTGCCGTATTAAAGCTGGAAGAGGTATTCGGTGGTATTAAACTCATTGTTCCCGCCAACTGGACCGTGCAAAATGAATTGGAAGGTGTTTTTCATGGCTTTGATGATAAAAGGAATTACCAGGCGCAATACCAAGCCGACCCTAATAAAATATTATTGATAAAAGGCTCAGCCGTGTTTGCAGGTATTGAAATAAGAAGTTTTTAAACAATGATAAGTGATGAATGATGGATAATGAAAATATACACATCACGCACAATTCATAACACATAACCCAACTCATATGCAATGGTATCTTACAAAAATCATTTATCAGATCATCTGCAAGGGAGAACTGCATTTGCCGCAATTTGATGAACAATTAAGGATTATTTGTGCAGAAGACGATTTACATGCCTTTCAAAAAGCAAGGCTGCTGGGAGAGAAAGAAGAAGACTATTTTTTAAACAAGGGAGAAAAGCCTGTAATTTGGAAATTCATTGATGTTTCTGAAATTCATCCTTTAAACGAATTGCTCGATGGGGCCGAAATGTATTCACGTATAAAAGAGGAAGACGATGCCGAAACTTTTATACATGTTACCAAACTAAGGGCATCTCATTTATTGGAAAACTGTACCCATCAAAGCATCAGATTAAATTAAAGCACTTGTCAAAATCATTCTTATCCAATAAAGGCGTTCCCTTCATTTTTGCAGGATGGTGGCTGGTATGGACATTTTTGCAATGGAATATTCTTTTAAAATTTGGCATCTCGGAAACCGAAGCAATTGTAGATAGTTACCTGAGTAATATTTTTTTAGGATTAAGTTGTCTTTTGATTATTAATAACATGCGTTATTACCTGCCTAAAAAAGAAAAATACTGGTATGTTTTAACGGTTAGCCTGGTATTAAGTTTTGTCTGGGTAATTGTATTGAAGCTCTTGTTAGGCATCATCTTTAAAAATGATACGGCCTATCTGAACATACTTTCACAATCAACCACCCTGCGGTTTGGATTTGGCTTTTTGATGATAGGATGCATTTCAACCGTTAGCTTGTTATGGTTTACCCAACAGGATTTTATTCAAACAGAAAATCAGAAAAGAGCTGTAGAACAACTTGCTAAAGATGCCGAATTGTTTAAGTTAAGGCAACAATTACATCCGCACTTTCTTTTCAACAGTTTAAACTCTATCAGTGCCTTAATTGTATCTCAACCTGAAAAAGCAAGGCATATGGTGCAACAACTATCAGATTTTTTGCGTGGTACTTTAAAAAAAGAAGAACATGTTCTTAACTCATTGAACGAAGAATTACAGCATTTGCAATTGTATTTAGATATTGAGAAAGTTCGTTTCGGGCATCGTTTAAATACAGTTATACAAGTTGAAGAAAGCGCCAGGTTATTACAGGTTCCCGCATTGTTATTACAGCCCGCTGTGGAAAATGCCATTAAGTTTGGTTTATACGATGTTATAGGAGCAGTAACCATTACTATTCATGCAACCATACAAGGAAATTCATTACAAATAGAAATTACCAACCCTTTTGATGAGCATACTTCGCAAACAGCCGGTGGCACCGGCTTTGGACTTGCATCCATTAAAAGAAGATTGTTTCTCATTTTTGGTAGAGCTGATCTTTTAACAACCACTGCCCATAACCATATTTTTACAGCAACCATTTTGATACCTCAAAAAAATGAAAGCACTTATTATTGACGATGAGCCCCTGGCAAGGAGTATTATTAAAGAATACCTTACACAACACCCTGGCATAGAAATTATACAGGAATGCAACGATGGTTTTGAAGGTGTAAAAGCAATTATGCAGCACCAGCCAGATCTTATTTTTTTAGATATACAAATGCCTAAAATAAACGGGTTTGAAATGCTTGAGTTAATTGAGCAGCCCCCTGCAGTTATTTTCACTACCGCATTCGAAGAATATGCCATTAAAGCATTTGAGGCACATGCAGTAGATTATTTGTTGAAGCCTTTTGGAAAAGAAAGATTCGATAAAGCCATTCAGAAGTGGATGGAAACCAAAGAAAAAAGTGCCAATAATACCCGGCAGCTGATTGATGCCGTAGTTGCTTCTACCGGTCAGCAAAACAGAATAGTGGTGCGTGAAAATGGTAAGATCAAAATCATTCCGCTTGCAGATATCCACTATTTAGAAGCAGCAGATGATTACGTTAAAATATACACTACAGAAGGTTATTTCTTAAAAAACAAAACCATGAGCTCTTTTGAAAATAGTTTGCCGAAAGATTTGTTTGTAAGAACACATCGTTCTTTCATTGTAAATATTCAAATGATTACCCGTTTAGATCCCTACGAAAAAGAAACTTATCTGGCCGTTCTTTCAACTGGTAAAAAAATACCTGTAAGTAAAACTGGGTATCTTAAATTGAAAGAAGTATTGGGTATTTAGAGAGCGAAGAATATTGTTTAAAATAAAAACCTCCTATAGGAGGTTTTTATTTTAAGGGTGCACCCAACTGTACAATTCTCGAACCATTTTATTCCTGATTTGACGAGGCTCGCCAATCTGATGACGGCATAGGATTGGGCGAGTCTTTCTTATTTGATTGAGATTCAAGTGTTAAAACCTAAATGAAAAAGATATGAAATTGGATAAGAATTATGCTGCATTTATTCAGTCGTTAAAAAGCCAGATTGTGCAAAGCCGGTATGTAGCTGCACGACTTGCCAACAGGGAGCAACTTTTCCTGTATTTGAAAACAGGGATGATGATAGCCGAGAAAGTAAAGGCCCAAAAATGGGGCGCAAAGGTGCTGGAGCAAGTCTCGGCAGACCTGCAAAAAGAGCTACCAGGGCTGAAAGGCTTTTCGGCCGGTAACCTGAAAAAGATTCGATTGTTTGCAGAGGCTTATGGCCCACATTTGGGAACTGTAATTGGTTCGACGCCGTCGAACCAATTACAGAAGAGTGCCTTGGAGGCCGGTTTTCCAATCGGTTCGGCACTGTCGAACCTAATTGATTTTAAGGCTTTTTATGGGGCATTTGGGGGTATTAGCTTCTCCCACCATTTTGCAATTGTAACCAAAATAAAGGCATGGGAAGCCCGGATTTTCTATATTGAAGCGGCTGCAGCCAACTACTGGTCGTTGACGGTATTAGAACACCAGATTGAGAGTGACCTTTTTGCCAAACAGGGTAAGCTGCCCAATAATTTTAACGGGACCTTACCAGCCGATTTAAAGCCAACTGCACTCAAGGTTTTTAAGGATGAATACCTGCTGGATTTTATTGCTGGGGATGAACTGGACGATGAACGAAGAATTGAACTGCAGGTGGTTTTGAATATTCGAAATTTTATTCTGCAAATGGGTAAAGGGTTTTGTTTTATTGGTAATCAATACAGATTGGAAGTTAATGGCGATGAATTTTTTATAGACCTCCTGTTTTTTAACCGCCACCTGCAATGCCTGGTGGCGTTTGAGCTAAAAAAAGGAAAGTTTAAACCTGCTGATGCCGGCCAGTTAAATTTTTATTTGAACGTACTAGATGAGCAAATAAAGCTAGACCAGGAAAACTCCAGTATTGGTATTATACTTTGCAAAGAAAAAAATAATACTGTTGTTGAATTTGCAATAAAGAGTTTTGATAAGGCTATGGGTGTGGCGACTTATAAAACCTCGAAGGAAGCACCCGTGCAAATGAAGGGGATATTGCCAGATACTGATGAGTTGGGGAAATTGATTGAATAGTTAACAAAAAAGTATTTATATCAAATACTCTTTATCACTTCATACTCATTAATATTTTGCCGGGTAAGAACAGCAAGGTTAATATAGTAATCAATATTGTTTTCAAAATTTTCCCACTTTACTGAGGGAATATAAGACGGGCTACCCTGATATATTTTTTGACCGTTGCAATGGCGAATATTTTCTTCCTTCTTTTTATGATTAAACATATTTAAGCGAAGTATATCAAAAAGCATATTTGTGTTATAAGTGATGCTGTTGCATAATGGATTTTGAGTGATATAATAACTGTAGCTGGCATTTTCATCCGGCAAAACAACAGCCAACACTGCATTTGTTTTGCTATTGCCACCTTCTCTTGATTGTTCTTTCAAAGAGTATGATATTTCCCATGGCATCCATTGGTCTGTATCTGCGACGGTAACATCTTTCATTCCTTTTGATATAAGAACAATAGTAACAGAACTACGGAAAATTTTATCACCAAGTTTAGAAGCAATGGTTGAATCTTTTAATGTAGCCATACTTTCTCCATCATCTTCACCTTTATATAAATAATCTTCCTGTTCAAGTAAACCAGCAAGTTTATCTACATAATCACGGGCTGTAGTTGTGCCCGATACACTACGCAACTGAAAAACCTTGCTGTCTGAATATTTATATGAAACAAAAATTGCTTTTCCCATAATGGTAGTATTAAAGCCTGCCAGTTTTTTAAATATTTAAGCCTTGCATTTTACAAAACATTACCTTCCTGCTTCCTCTGCCGCATCATCAACCCAATCAATAAAATTTTTGTTTCCTTCATCAAAATCCCAGCAGTAGGTTTTAAATTTTTGAGAAAAAGTATAAAACTCCCCATAATCATTTCCAAACCAAAAACTATCTTCAAAATATAAAGTATTTGATTTCTTGTTGTTTATTTTCGGCAGGTCGGAAAATTCAATCCACTTTCTATTTACCAATTCATAAAAATTTACCTTCTTTCCTTCATCAGATACTTTAAAGCCTAAACGGTCTAAAGGGTTTGCACCACGGGAAACTATGTAGCCATCTTTTCCTCTTATCCTGTTTATGTGAACACCTAATATTCCATTGCCTCTTTCAAAGCTTTTTACAATTTCATAGTTAACCCAACGGCGGTTGGCTGTTCCCTGCCCAATTAGTACAGCGGTTACGGATGTCCTGTTTAAGCCGTCCTCAATAACCGTTTTCAAGTGGGCTTCACCTTTGCTTTTTGCAGTTTCCCAAATTGAACCATCTACAAAAGTTTCCTGTTTGTTTTTCAAAAGCCAACTGTTGCGTACAACATTCACCCTAAAGTTGCCAACATCAGAATAATCAAAACTAAAAAATACAAACCTTGCCATTATTTACCTGCTTTTTTTGCTGCATCTTCAATCCATTTACCAAGATTGTTGTAGCCATCATCATCCACCCAATCATAGCATGGATAGCCGCTGCTGAAATAAACAGAATTGCCGGAACTGTCCTTACCGATTTCACCAAACATATTATCTCCCTTTGATGATGTGTTTCCATGTCTGTCTTTTAATTTATGAATATAGATTCCTAAAAGCCCATTACCCCGTGAATAGCTTTTCTGCAATTCATATTGCACATAAGGGCGGTTGCTTGTATCTGAACCAATAAGCACAACAGTTACAGAAGTGCCTATTAGCTGGTTGTCAATCCATCTTTTGATAGCAGCATCTCCACCCTTTTTTACTTCTTCAAAATCGGCAGCATCCACAAATCCTGCCGCTTCTCTGTCTTCTTTTGTTACCCAGCTATTGCGAACAATATTTGCCCGCCATACATCATTTTCATAATGAAAACTGAAAAAAACACTCCTTGCCATAGTTTATTTGTTTATTAGTAGTATTATTTTAATAATTCTTTCAATAATTGCATCTGGCTCCAGGTTTTCATTTGCCAGTTCTTTTATTACGGGTATAATCTCTTTGTTATTTGGGTAGTATTTACCAGGGTCTTTTAAAACCTCTTCTGTAATGGTTTTACTTATGTAACCTGTTGCGCCGATGGGGATCGGTATAAGGCCGTTCTCAAATGCTATATCAAATTCTCTTTTCACTCCATTGGCTTCAATTATATTTCCATCTTTATCTTTCTTATTTCCGAAAATGAAAATTCCTATACCTGCGAGTGAAATCATTTTATACCGGTATTCATCCCACAACTCTGGTAATTTTTTAGCTCCCGTTTCAAATTGAGGGAATGGTCGCATGATGAGTTGGTCTTCTGAATGTTTATCAGGTCGTTCATATATCATTTCCAGCGCTCCGTTGATTACAGCACTGCCAACACCCCAGCCAAAGCCATTTACAACAGTAAAACCAATACCAACAATTTTTTTACTTAACTGGTGAATAAAACTTTGTGCTTTATTCCTGTCCCATATTCCATACTCTTCTGCACTACCGGATACGAACACAGTTTTTTTCCGATACCGGCGTTCAATTTCTTTCAATACTTCAGTTATGTCAGGATAATCATCAATTAGCAATGCTTTAATTTTATAACGTTTTAGGTCATTAATCATCAATTCCTGCTTTCTCAATCCGTATTTATGCAAATCTTCATCTTCGTTTGCTCCTTTTGTTTTCCGTTTTATAAAACAATAATGCTGGCGGGTATTTTCACCAAACTGTATATTTAACCGGCTTAGTACATAATCAAGATTGGGGTCAGTAAAACTAAAACCGATAAACAAAAAAGTCTTTGATATCAAATCGCCACTCAATGCTGTCACAAAAGGACGGTGTGAATTATGGTATGCTTCATACTGCTCCTTTGTTAATATTGCGTCTGTAGGGTGAGCAACATCTCCGTGCATTTTATAAACCACAACATCTCTTTTTGGTCTCGTAACAGTGAGTTGTTTTACATCATGTTTTGTATCAACAATCTTATTAGCCGTTTTCAAAGAATCTTCAATCAGAGTGTCATAATTAGTAGTCCAGAATGTTGTGATTGGAAGACGGGCTAATATGCGATGGTTTTCTGTAATTTGAGCTTCTTCAGTAAACTCCTCAAGAATTTTTCTGTTTATTTTAGCTTTGCCCCGATTCTCATTCACATGGTATTGCGCCAGAGAAATAAGGTCATGCTCTTTATCAACACTTAAGCCCAGTTCATCTGCAATTTCCCGCAAAAGTTCAGACCAGCTAACAAAACCTGCAGGTATTGACATTCCGGCGCCGGCAAAAATTGCCACATTGTTTTCCAATAGGTCGCTAACAAAATCTTTAATAAAAGCTTCTATTTCCTTTGAAAATGCCATATCAGTATAATTTTTTTACAGGGGTTATAGTTTTAGCCAATCCGCAACAGACATTTCTTTGCCATCAGGATAAATAACCTTGTAATATTCTGTTGTGTAGTTGCTCTCCTCAATTCTTGGATATATCCTAAGATATTCTGCACCGTTCCATGTCCCGGAATTTTCAGATAGCGGAAATAATGCAATTTTATCAATGTACTTATGTGCATCGCCAAAACCTAATTCCCAATTACACCATTTGGAACTGATTGCATTATTAGTTGCAAGGAAAATAAACTTGTTGCAGTCTTTAATTCTTTTTTTGATTTTGTCTGCTGTTTCAGCACTTGTAAAAGGCGGCATAGATGGGTCAAGCCAGTCAATATAAACACGAACGCCGATGCTTCTTAAAAATACAACAGCTTTTTTTACTTCATCTTTATCATCGTGGCTGTGAGATAAAAAGATAGTAGCAGTTGCAAAATAACTGCTTTCATTTTTTGCTTCAGTAATACGTTCACTGAATGTTCTGTAGCCAAGTTTTGTTTCGGTTAAGGCAGTTAATCTTGCCTTGGAAATTATTCCCATGCCAGTTAGAGGTTAATATTTTTTGCTGATTAATGTTTTGTGTCCTTGCTTGAGGATGGGTCGTTACCAGGAGCCACAGTATCACTATCTCTTATTTTACCATCTAATCCGTGAATTCTTACTTCGCCGCCACCTGAATTTGCGGAATAACCTTTTGCTATTTTTTCTGCTTCTTTTTGTGTATTTGCAGAGCCACTTGAATTTTTGCCACCTTCTTTCTGGATATTCCATTTACCAGTGTCCTTGCTTTTTGAAACATGATAGTTTGCCATAATTATTTGTTTTAAAAATTAGTGTTTGAAATTGATGTAACGATTACTCCCTGTATTTGAAAATCCCTTTCAAGAATTATTGGTTTATGTTTTTGATTAGATGATCTTGGAACTAACATCACTACATTTCCTTTATGCTGAAACTCTTTTAACGTTGCATCGTCATCAATCAACGCAACGACTTTTTGCCCATTCTCCGCTGTACTTTGTTGTTTCACTAAAACCAAATCGCCGGATTGAATGCCAGCTTCATTCATTGAATCACCAACAGCCCTAAGAAGAAAATATTTATTACCGGGCTTGACAAGCGAAGTAGAAACCGGTATGTAAGCCTCTACATTTTCTTTTGCCAGCAAAGCGCCACCGCATGAAATGCTGCCAACTAATGGTACAGCTACCGTTCTTGCTGTTTCGTTTGTGGATAGGTCTTTTATCATCTTGTAGCTTCCGTCAGCCTTTCTTTCTAAAAATCCGTTTTCTTGTAACTCAACCATCAATAGCATAGCGGACCTTGGCGATTTGTAATCCATTTCCTGCATTAATTCCCTTACGGAAGGCATGAGGCTGTGCTTCATCAGCCAGTTGCGGATATGCTTTAATGCCTCTTTTGCTTTACCAGATAATTGCTCCTCACTCATAATACAAACTGTATAATAGTGTATAAAATTAAGGAAATATTAGAAATTGCAATGGTTTTATTCTGGTTGTTTAAAAGATGTGGATTAAGTTAAAAGCTGAATATTGGAAAAATCAGGCTTTTTCGGCCTTCAACCTCCCCACTTCCTCTCCAATCAACCGCTTAATATCCATCTTCACCTGGTAGTAATTATCCAGCACCTGCTGCGGTGTTACATCTGACACTTTGGGTATGTCGTGGTAGGCAGCTACTTCAACATTTAACTGCTCATGGTTGTTGATGATTTCGGAATGAAACATTTTAAGTTTGATTTTTTCATCAGGATTATCGGCAACCAAGCCAACAAACTCACCGGAAGAAAGAGCCGCAATTTTAGAAGCAGGTATTGTAGCATCCAATTGTTTACTGTGGCTGATGGAAGTATCGGTGCGGTTGATAGAAACACTCTGCCTGTCCTGCATAATTTTGCCAAAACGTTCACTCAGTAGTTTACTTGTTTCACCCATAACCTGACCGCTGATGATATTGCCGGTAATGTTTACAATGACATCTGCCTGCTCACGGCCATAATCTTTTTTGAGTTGGCTAAAATCCTGCATGGCTAATGTAGTGGCCACTTTGTTACTACGGGCCGTTGCAATCAGACTGTCAATGTTATTAAAATAAATAGTCGGAAATTCATCAAACACCAAACTGCATTTCAGCATGTTCTTTCTGTTTACCTGTCTTATTAATCTTGAAATATAGAGTGATAAGACTGCTCCATATATCTGTTGCTTTTCCGGGTTGTTACCTACACAAACTATTTTGGGATGTTTAGGATTGTTGATGTCCAATGTAAAATCATTGCCGGATAAAACCCAATACAAGGCTGGTGCCGCCAATCTTGCCATTCCAATCTTTGCAGAGGCTACCTGACCTTCCAACTGCTCCATTGCATCGTTTTGGTAAGCGGTGATAAATGGATTAACCAACACTTCAATTTCAGGCTGTGTATTCAGCACCGGAAAAAGTTCATCATACTCCGCCTGCATTAATTCTATTACATGCGGCAGGGTGCAGTATTTTCCATCTTCATACTTTCTCAAAAACCAAATGACTGCCGTAACAAAATTGATGGGTGACTCTACAAAGAAATCTCCTTGTTTGTTTATCCATTCACGGTTTAAGCCTAATAAAATAGTTCTGGCACTTTCAGTAGCATCGGTAATATCATTCATGCTGTTTGGGTCAAGCGGATTGCAACGATGGCTTACGGAAAGATTGTCAAAGTTGATTACATAAAAAGATGGCTTGATTGCATATTGATTCTTATTGCGAAGAAGCCAGTTGTATGCTATCTTACTGAGGTCGTCAAACTTGAAATCATACACAAACATCGCAAAGCCTTTTTCAATATGCTGTTTAATGATATGCTGAATTACAAACCAGCTTTTACCTGCTCCAGGGCTGCCAATTACCAACAAACCACGGAAAGGGTTAATGATGTTTATCCAGCTTTTTCTAATCCGCCCTTTTAAATTATAGCGGGCTGGAAGGTTAATGGAATATTCGTTGCTGATTAATCGCTCTTCCTGCGGAAAGGTTTCGTTGAGTGAATTGAATACATCATCACCCAAATTGTATTTGATTAGCCGGCTGAGCAAATTGCCACCCGCAAGTATCAGCAGAAAACCAATACTTGTAACCGCCATGTAAATGATGGCAACGGTTTTCACCGAGTATTGCAGTTTGAATAACAGGTAGCTGCCCATGTATAAAAGCAAACCGATTAACAGGTATGCTGTAATGCCACGCTTATTTATTTTTTCATCTTTCTTGCCTTGTGCGCCAAACAAAGAAATAATCAACAAACCTAAACCAACAAATTTTGACGTGAAAGAATTGTTGAACAATCCTGTCCTGGAAATATTGCTCATCAGCCGGTCTGTGATGGTTGATTTTATTTCCCATTGCTCAAAGGCAACATAACAGAAATAATAAAAGTGCAGCAGCAGAATAAAGATGCTTGCAAATCTTGTGAGGTCTATTATTTTCCGAAGCCCCTGTTCGTTCTCCCCTGTAACAGACATGATATACTATTTTGAAATTAAAAATTATTGTTGCGTTTCTTCTTTTTTCGTTTCTTCTTCATAAGGTTGCCGGGCACATTTTCGTATTGTTCTTTGGTAGATAACAAAACATCAATTGGCGATTCTGTTTTAGAAGAAACTGAAATTGATTTTTCATTTTCTTTTTGGTGAGCAAACTCTTTTTGTAAAACGCCTGCATCGCTGCTACTGCTTTTATCTTCCTTTTCAACAGAATTATTAATTATTGATTCAGCAAGTCTGCTTTGAATAGCGGCAGCACTGTAACCTTTGCCTAAATCGCTGCCATTGAAAACACATTTTGTGGTATTGTCAACAAACGTAATCCCATACAACCTGCCTTCAGTATTTTGACGAAGTACGACATAGACATTTCGCTTCTTTAATTCCTGTATCAAATTCTTTATTGAATTGTTTGATAAATCCAGCGTTTCATCCAATGTTGTTTTAATTCTTTGCTTCAACGGTTCCCGTAAAACCTCGTTAACCTCAAATTTCTTCTCCAGGTTACTCAAAGTTGGCTTGCATCCGATACTGCTTGCTTTGATGGGAACACCCACTTTCTTTCCATCTGCATCCAGCACCCGGTAAACAAGTCCATTTTTTTTGTAAATCCGTCCTTCTTCTTTACCCCTGTCGGCAATTACATTGAACTGCTTTAATGCTGCATTAAACTCTGGCAGCGAAGTGAACTTGTATTGGCTGAAAACATCACCAACTATATTGGAGATAGCTCTTTTAGTTTCATGTTTCCCATAAATAACTTTCTCAGCTTCTATGTGTTTAATGCCGGGGTTTCTTAATTCAGTTTGCTTCTCTGCTTTAATTAACCCAAACTGTTGCTCAATCTCCTTCCTTGCTTTTTCACTCTGGTTTCTGCCGATATTATGGGTATTAATTCTGCTTCCATCTTGTTTGATTGTTGTACTTACAATGTGTATGTGCGGATGCCCGGCATCTTCATGTTTGTAAATAAGAAAAGGTTGTTCTCCAAATCCAATTTTATTCATATAGAGTTCAGCAATCTTCAAAAGTTTTTCATCCTGTAATTTTTCGGATGTGCTAAAGTTGAGAGAAACATGCAGTGTCTTTGTAGTAGCCCTTTCATTTAAACTATTCAGTCTTTCAAAGCCAGCCAGCTTTTGGTAAAAATTCATCTGCTCTGCTTCTTTCAGATAGTTAGCTGCATGCAAGCAAATAGCTTTGCCCTTTTGTACTTTCTTCTCGTTATAATTTAAAGCAGCTTTTATGCTTCTTGGTATCGTTATTTTAGCAACCATTGTTCGTAGAGTTCGTTTACTTTGAAATTTATTTGCTCTGTTTTGCTGATAAAGGACTGATGCAATGCATCGTAGTGCTGAATCCAAAGCCTGAACTCAGGTATCTTATCCAGCAGGTGCAATTTGTGCACCGCCTGGTTGAAATTATTGCCGATGGCATTGAGTTCTTTTTTTAACTCCAGCATTTGATTTAAAAAATCGTCTGCACTCTGATTTCGGTATTTGATTGTTACAGGTTTATTCAGCGATATTTTTCTTACATAGCTGCTGATGTTTCTTTCGGTGCTTTGTTTGCGAAGTTTTTCCACCTGTTCAAACTCGGTATTGTTCATTCTAACCACTATCATTTTTTTTCTCACCTCTGTTGCCTGCATCTTCATAACTTTTGATTTCTGTTTCACTTCCCCGCAACGACTCCGGAGTGAAGGGCAAGATGACCCAAACGTATAACGTTTGTACATCTTGCCATGTGCAAGACCGGGCACATTATGCCATACTTGCCAGTTCTGCAATATGATACTATGAACATCATACTTTATGCAGTGTAAATACTATACCGAAAGACTATTTCAGATGGCTAATATTTAGTCAGGCAATAAAAGATTTTAGAGTATTATTGCACCATGAGAGATGAGTTAATGCACTTCAATAGCAAGGAAATTATATTAAATGATGGCAGTGAATTTTATTACACTGTTCATCCTTTTGAAATGAAGAATATTTTAGGTGCTGTAATAGCTGTTTTAGATGAGTATTTGTTCACCAAAAAGGGAAGCTCAGCAACGTATAAATTGTACCGTACAAAGGATGGTAATTGG
The DNA here is from genome assembly GCA_017304675.1 of Sphingobacteriia bacterium. Classification (GTDB taxonomy): domain Bacteria; phylum Bacteroidota; class Bacteroidia; order Chitinophagales; family Chitinophagaceae; genus CW01. The sequence continues at coordinate 634,742 of JAFKLS010000016.1, read as the reverse complement.
TATGAAAATGAAAGGCAAAATCAAGATATAAATAGCGAAACTTTGCTGGCTTTAAAACTGGCATTTCATAAACAAGAGCAAGTAATATAGATCAGCTAATCATGAATGGAACACCTCTTTAATATCTCGTCTTTAAGTATGTTATAGCGGTCAAGTTCTCCTCTCAATACGCCATCAGATTTCCTTTGCTCAATTATCCAAAATTCATCATTTATTCTTTTGGCAATGGTTAATTTGAATGCTGGTGACAAGTAGAACGTTTTATCGTATTTCATTAATACGCTAATCACTTCGAGGAGGTACTTAAGTTTATCTGTTTTTCCCAGGACAACTTTTACAAGCGGCTCTACAGAACTTCTATCAAAATTGCCTATAGTTATTGCTGCAAATTGTAACGGAGTAGTATAGTCAATTGAACTTGTATCGCCGCTATTTCTTATTTGTTTCACTAATAGGGCCAGAACAGAAAAGAGGACATCTTTTGCCCTTTCTGAATCCTTATTAACGTATAAATTATAGGCTAATCCGATGCCAGCACAAAATATAAATGCTTCACGATAATAAGTCCTGTAATCAGGAAACGCTTTAAGCCAACCTTCATGAATTGTTTTATGTTTATTGAGAAGTAATTCCCATCTATTTAAACTGTCATTATAAAGACTTAATACTTGTGAAAAGTAATACGTATTATTGATAGCTCCATCAAAGTCAATATCTCCTTTGGCAAACCAGCTAAAGTCTTTACTTTCAATAAAAGAAAGATAGATGTTGTAAAGCTTATCTCTTAGCACATCATCAGTTTTATTTTCGTGAAGTACCGTGACAAGTTTCTTTAAGGCCTCATAGTTTATTTGTGCCTTAGTGAGTGTGTCAATTAGTGTATGACAACCTTCCTTGTTCGCAATCAGCCGTTTCTCAAATAAATCATTAAGGGTTTCGATAACTTTTATTTTACAGATAGCTGAAGGGTGAGTATAGCGAAGGCTGCTATGGCTGTTTATCCATTCAAAAAAAGTATTAAAATATTCTGACTCCTGTAATTTATTACTCCCAAAAATGGCATCTAATAAAGAATTAAACGTATTCGGAATTATTTCATTAATCCAGTTATCGTATTCTTTTTTAGCATTTTCAATAGCAGTTTGCTTTTCTGTTTCACCTTCAGTCTTCTCTTTTCCAAAAAATAGGTGATGAATATCGGAAACTGTTCTGTCAACAAAGTCATAATAATTTTCAAGGGCAATGACAAGAAGATGCTCTTTAGGTGTGATAAATGTTTTATGATTTAAAATGTAAGTAATGATAGGCAGATAGTCATCAATCTCCTGAAGAAAAAGGAAATTATGGTCTTGCAGATTAGGATAATAAAGAGAATCAGTAAATAGTAACCAGTCAAGCAAACTGTGATTATGAAGCAGGGATTGTTGCAAGAATATATTGCCTTTATACTCAAGTAGATCAGAACCGCTGGTGGCTTCATGAATGTATTGAACTACTGTGTCTGACTTGTGTTGTTGTATATGGCGAAGATAATTCTCAGCTTCTTGTTCATGATTGCGACCAAATCCTCTTAAGTTGGCAAGTTCAGAGAGTTTAGGATTCTTTGGGAGTGATGCAAATTTTACTTTTTCGATTTGAATATTTTTGATTGGAATATTGATTACCCATGCACTATAGATTTCATGCTCAATTTCCAATCTTTCGCTTATTGTAACCCAGCATTCATACGAATTCAGTTTCCCCTCAAGTGCAATAGCATTACCTAAATTCTTTTCTACTAAGTGCCTCAATTCGCTGTATATAAAAAGATTTTCATGATGCAGTTTGTCTGCATTAAACAGGCTGTCATAAATATAGTTTGTTACATCTGTAAGGGGCTGTAGCGATTCATGAGGACTTGTATGTTCTGTAATAAAACCATTGGCTCTAAATAGGGTGAAATAGAAATTATCTCCGTCCTTAAGAAAGCAACTTATATCATCAGGTAAGGCTTCAGCAAAAGCTACTTGTTTTATTTCTCCAAGTATGCTTTGACTGAAAAGTTGTGCTAACCAGTTACTTATTTTATTGTTATCTGTAAACTCATTTTTTAATAAAAAGTCTTTTATAGATATCAATGAAGGGTTGGAATATCTTTGCTCCAATTCCGACACTATTTTTGCTCTCATCGTTTACTTTTTTACTGTTTATATATTCTTCCAGCGGAATAGATTCATCATCATTACTCCACCAATCAATAGCTTTTTGAATCAGCAATTCAGGCGCCGGAGCTTTAGTTAAAGTTGTTGCTCTGCTCCCAAATTCGTTAAATGAACTCCCTAACAGGTAAGCGGAGTTATCAATCACAATATATCTATCGTGTAAAGGGCTTTTATCTCTCCCTTTTAATACACGGCATTCAATCTTTTGATAAGGGAATTTCTTCTGAAATTCTGTGAGCCCGGCATATAGCCTGTCTGCATGAGTAATCCTTGAATCTCCAGATATTTTATCTTTTAAAAATGCAGATGATGAAATTATCTGTATCGGCAATGAAGTGTTCTTTAATATATAGGCATACAATAAATCGCCAGCTCCAAAATAGGGGTCAAGAAACATACACCTTTCCTTCGCCCTGTTTATTATTTCACCAATTACATTTTGCGCTTTTTCTTTGTCAGTTTTCCCACCCGGAAAAAAGATAAACTCCTTGTTATTTTCAAGCTCTTCAATTTCTTTATTCCTTTGCTGGTCTTTTAAATAGTATGCAAGCGAATTATCGTATTTACCAACAGTTACTGGTCTTTCAGCACTGTATTTTGGCACCTCTATTGTTTTTGTTGTATCGCCTTCTTTTACAGTAAGATTAAGCACTGAAGTTTGTATCTGCATACCAAATGAAAAATTTATCCAGGTGCCTAAATGATTTTCAATAAGAAATCCATTCGCATCATAAATTTTTGTGTAGAGATTGTCAGGAAAATGCGGCAGTAATATTCTTTCATTTTTATTGCTGATAATTTTTTCGATACAGAACCCCATATTGCCGGCTCTTTTTTCCTCCAGCACTAATTTATTTCCAATAATAGTTTTGGCATCCCTTTCATAAAAACTAATAAGTAAGTCACGGTTATAATCAAGAAGCTTGCAATCATATTTCCTGAGAAAAGGGTTACAGCCGCATAAGTAAATATTACCGAAATGTTCAGGCATTCTTGCTAAATCAAACCCGAGATGGCGCATACTTAACAAGCCACTTTTCCTGACAATAGTTTCTTTTTGGGAGGGGCTAAAAGTATTGAACCATTTCTTTTGCCGGTCTATTTTAGCCCAAAGCCTGAAATCAGTATGCCGGAATGGTAAAACAGTTCCAAAAGTATGTTCCGTTTGTTTGTCAATTATCAATGGATGTTCTGATGGTGGCTCCTGCTCCAGGTAACTATCAGGAAATAATTTTACAGCGCAATTAAGTGCTGTACCTTGTTGTAAAATAAAACCCACGGAAGGGTTTTTAAAAATTTCAATTGCCGCATTAGTATTAAAATCTGTTACCCTTGCAATATAGATTGAATAGTCATCATCAATCACTTCCCTGTCTGCAGGCACTGCCGGTTGGCTGCCTTTTATTAGGGGCGATGGTTCTTGTTCAGAAGGTATAAGCTCTATGACTGTAAAAAGGTTAAACCATTCCTGTGTACTCCGTTTATTGACAATAACAGAAGTTATCTCAGCATTTATATAATCATTGCAAATTCTATTAAAATAGTCGCTCATTTATTCTGCTTGCTTTATTAATATAACACAATGAAGACACAGTCTATTTTTCAAATAGAGAAATAGTCGTCAAGATGTTCTTTTATATATTGATTTGTAATTCGTTCCTGTTCAAGTCGTTTATTATTAGCTTGAAGAAATTCATACAGTTTCAACTCTACTGATTGCAAATTATTCAAGGGCAATTTCCTGTAAGAGGAAGTAACACTAAACTGGTTGAAAGTTTTGTAAGTTATCTTATCCATAAAAATGCTTCTTGCATTTGGATAATACTGCCTGATAATATTCAGCATTTCAAAGCCTGCTGCATCAAGGTCAAACCAACAATATAGTTCTGCATTGGCAAGCCAGGTAATATGTTTACTAATCCTGCTCTTAAAGCCTTCTCCAAAAATGGCTACAGCGTTTTTGATGTTTGGGAAAGACAGGAAACAGGCTTTGTTCTCAATTATAAAAACCTTTTCAGGGTTCCACCCCAGTAATGCAGAATCATCCAGTGTCAATGCAAGTTCATTAAACCCAATAGCAGGTCGCAGGCTTTCATCCAATACTCTAATCTGTGTATAGATATTGGGCTTTTTAATATTATACCTGTTAAGAAAATCAATGCTATTGTTATCAATCCATTTCGCAGGTAAAATCAAGTCTAATATTTTTCTCAACGATGCAATATTGTCTTCAATAAATTTTGAATGCACTTCAATGGGCAATTCTCTTAAATACAAATTATGCGGCGGTTGATTTTGCTTAAAATAGTTGCAAACTTTAATTAAGTCAACTAAATTTTCTGATTGGGATAAAAGGAAAACAATATTATCCTTTGCCCATTCTGTTAATTGGGGAAACGATGCGGCTAACAGTCCATCTGACTTCTGAATTTTCTGGTAGTCATCATGCCGCTTTGTATAAAAAAGCAAGTCTTCAATTGTTTCAAAATAAATTTTTGCCGGAATTTTTTGTTTGGTTCCTTCAATCATTTTTTCTTTCCAGTCAATAGAATAACCTTTGCCTTTTACTTCTTTTGATTGCTGATACAATGGTACAATGGCTGCTTTCAAATCACTGTAGTTTGTGCCTTGCAGCGACTTATTAGCAGGTATAATTAATGGAAATATTTCCTGCCCTTTTAAAAGGGCCGTTACAGTTTTTATAAACTGCTTATTTGCCTTATCAAAAATGTCTTTGGGAGTAATCATTCCTTAGTATCGGCTAACTGTTTAAAACTTTCTTTCTTTTCATAATACTGTTCCATTGTAAGATTATAGAGAACAGAACTTTTCTTGTTTTTTATTTCAACAAAATGCACCGCATTGATATAGGGTTCTGCAATATTGATTTTGTCCAAAGGAGTAACAACTAAAATCTGAAGGTTTAGCTGGTCGCAAAATTCCATCAGGAACCGGCTCTTCTCCGGGTCTAATTTGCTAAAGGCTTCATCAACCGTAATAAAACGAAGGCTTTTATGCTGCTTGCCCACCTGGAAAATTCCAAACTGGTGAGCAATGGCAGCGCCCAAAATTGCATAAGTAAATTGTGCTTTTTGTCCACCGGAATAGCTGGCAGTGTTATCATGGTATTGGCCTGCTTTGTTCTCTGCAGCCGAATATTCCCTTGCACTGAAAACAAGCCAGTTTCGTACATCGGTTACTTTTCTGCGCCAGTTTTCTTCTTTTTGTAATTCGGTAATTAACTCTTTTATCTTTTTAAATATTTCCAGCCTGTAAGCCTCATCATTTTTTTGCTTTTCAAAATCAAGAGCATTGGGAATAGCAGCATTTAACTGCCCTCTGAAAATATTGATTTCATTTTCTCCTCTAAGTTGACGGCACTCCAATTGTAAATAAGTATCCGGGTTACGGTTGAAAGTTATCTTTTTCAAGGGTATGTTCAATTCCTCGATCATATCCTCAATCTTACTTAACTCATTATTGAGCCATGCCCTGTAGCTAGTGAGTGCATCCAGCATACTTTTATCCATATAGTCCCTGAACCTTCGTTTATGTTCAACCAATCGTTGTGTTTGAATGGTTTTATACAAGTCTTCCAGGTCTTCAAGCCCCGTAAGGTCTGGTTTAATATTCATTACATCGCCACTCCAATTGGCAAATTCATTTGTAATTTTTTCTCCCGGATTTATAAATGCAGCAATCAGTGAGGTTGTGTCAAGTTCAAGCTTGTTTACAGCGTTACCTGCGGCTTTCTGTTTTGCTTTCAACTTAGTCCCGGCCTGTATCATCATGCTCTCAAACTGAGTCAATGATTGTATATCTGAAGAAGCAATTTTTTCTTCGGTCAAAAAATCAATGATTGCCTGTTCACCTGTTTCTTTTAAATCTTCAAAGTTCAATTTTAGTTTACGCAGGTTTTTATCATTGTACTCTCCATCAAGCTTGCTAATCCTCGTTATTAAATCATCTCTTTTTTCTTTCTCATCTTGCAACAATTTTTCTATTTCTTTAATTTGGTTTACAATTAACCCGTATGCATCAGATGATTTTTTTAAATCCTGAACCTGCTTGTTCAGTGTATTAATTTTTTCTGCATGTTGTTTCCAGTTAATCTCATCAAAACTTTTTACCTGTAATACAGCAGATATGGTTTTAATTTTTTCCTGTAACAATGTAACGGCTGGAGTTAGTGCTTTAATCTCATCAGAAAGCTTAGTGTGTAATTTTTCTTCATCGTATTTCTGTTGTTGCAGGTATTGAATAGTGGCTTTGTTATCCCATCCCAACCTGTATTTGGATTTATTCCATCTGCCCGGCCTGTCATCCTTTTCGTGCCGGTTTACATTTCTTGTTAAGCCATTGGAAGTAATGGCTTTTTGTGAGCCATAAAACACATTCAAATCATTGGTGCAATAGTAATTAAACCGGTCAAGCAACGCTGTCTCAAGCCACTTTGTGTATTCTGATTCTTTAAAATCAATTTTATTTACCAATGCATCATCTTCGGCAGGCCATCTTACAATGCTATTAGATTGTCTCCGGTCAATTTTATGATATACTAATTTTGTTTGCATATCATTATTATAAACAAACTGGTTTGCTGCTTTGCTGAATTTTTCCGGCACTAACAATTGCATTGCAAAACTGTGCAGCAGTTTTTCAATCGAATCTTCCCAAAGCTGCTCACTTATTTTTACTTTGATTAATTCACCTATAAATGGAAGTTCATCTTCCGTGGTTTCGAGAATGGTTGCCAATCTTTTTCTTGCAGTAATCAGGTCGTCGGGTATGCGGTTTTGTCTTGTTAAAAGTGAAGTAATCTGTTTTTGCAGTGCTTCTATTTTATTGCTTACACTTTCCTGTTCAATTTTTAATCTTAACTTCTTTTCAGCAAGTTTGTCCGCCTCGGCCGGAACGCTGGTATTTAATTCAAGTATTTTTGTGTAGTTATTTCTAAATACAACTGCATCAATATCTGTATCCAGTTTCAACTGTTCACAGCATTTTACATAACGGGTATTTTCGGCATTTTTAAAATCCCGTTTCTCTGTTTCAGTAGCAATATCTTTATTCAGCAGGGAAATCTGGCTGTCAATATTCAATGCAGCCCTTTGTGTAATCAGTTGCTCTTTTTCTTTATCCAGTTTATCTACAGATGCAGATATTATCTCTTTGTCCTTTTGGGCAATTTCAATGTCCAGTTCAAGCCTTTCCACATCTTTTTCAAGTAAGGCGTATTCAATTTTGCCAAGATAGAAAGGCATTTGTTCTTCTATAAAATCCAGCCTGTCCTTCTTGCTTTTTAACTCAGTTAGTATTTCCTTATTTTGTATTACAGGTGCCAATAGTTCAAGCTGCTTTTCATCTTTTTGAATTGCTTTATGGCTTATTAATAAATCGCTGTAATGGGTGTACAAACCCTTAAACTGTTCTTCTGCATCTGATTCCTCCAGCATTTCCTGCCGGATGAAATTTGTCAGGTCGCCCAATACCTTAATGCCAACCGTTTGGCTAAAAAGTGAGAGAGCCTTATCCTTTAATCCAAATAGTTCACTAAACCTTGCGGCATATTCCTTGAAGCTGTTATAAATTTCGGTCTTGGCATATTGCTTAACCAGTTTCTTTTTCCAGTCACCTTTAAAATCAAAATGGTCTTTACCAAAATGCTCATTTATATTCAGTGGATAGGGGGAGACTATAAATATCTTTTGTAAACCGCCATTGCTGAACCATCTTACCTGTATTAAAGTAATAGTATGCTGGGTCCCTGAATTTTGGAAACAGGCGAGCAAGACAGAATATGGATTATCTGCCTTAGTACGTAATTGTTCTGTTTTTGATTTCTCTTCGGCTTCAGAAAATGTTTTGCCATGATAGCCCCAGAAATAAGAATTTTCATCTCTTTCTTTTTTTGATTCAGCACCTGATGATTGATTGTAAAATCTTTTATTGGTCGGTACAAGTATGGTAAGAAGAGCATCTATCAAAGTTGTTTTGCCACTACCATTTGCACCAGTAAGCAAGGAAGTGCGGCCATCCGGTTGAAGCTTAAAAACCTTACCATTGAATGTTCCCCAGTTAAATACTTCCAGGTATCTTAGCCGGTAGCCATTATCCGAATTATTATTGCTGAACAGTGTTGACATAGTTGTTTAACTTATTCTTTATTTCTTCCAGTTTATCATTACTGATAAAGGCTTTTATAATTCTTTTTATTTCATATTGATTGTTATCCTTGTTAGCAGCGTCTTCCCGGTTTAATTTTAATATGCCGATATTTAGTAAACTGGATATTGGCCTTGACAAATCTTTCCATAATTTGCTTTTATTGGATTGCTCTTTGTAAAATAATTCTATCCGTTCTTTTATTTCCTTTTGTGTGAGATAGAATTTTCTTCCATCACTTTTAACGTCAAATTCCTCAAGTCCTTCTCTCAGAATCACAGCAAGTAATGTAGCTTCGTAATTCAGCGGTTGTCTTTTCATAAGACGGGGCAAAGGATTATCATCGTTTTCATCTGTTTCTGGCTGCAATATCCTTGCAAAACCATCCTGCTCATTAATGACGAGTTCCATACCTATCTTACCAAAATATTCCTGTATGGCAGACTGCCAGCCCAGCAATTCTCTCCAGATGTTTTTGTCATCTGCATATACAGGCCCCTGCAGCAGTTTAATAATAACAGCAGCAAAAGGAGCTCTTGCAATTTTTGTTTCCATAATTATTTTAATGTTGGGTTTGTATAAATTACCATTGGCACATTTATTTTTCTTTCACCTATTAAAATGGGTTCTTTAGCTTCTTCTATTATGATATGATGGGAGCTTGAAGTGGCTATTGAAAAATAGCCTACAATTTCACTCAACCCGTTTTCAACGCCATACTCATCAATAATTTCCTTTAATGTTACCTGGCTTTTGTGCTGAAGCATTGCGTCAATTCTTTGCAATAATTTTTTCCTGTCAATGGTAAATTGATCAAATAATATTTTAAAATCTGCATCAGTATCTTCTCCGCTTCCATCCGGGTATAATATACCGGTAATATCATCTTTTTCTTCACCAGGTTCCCATCGGTCAAAGAGATTAATGTATGGTTCGTCTTCAATCACAATAAAATCATCGTCCTTTATTTTTGTTTCAATAAGAGTATAAGCCATCTGACGTATATCGCCAATAAGTTCCATTGCCCTTCTTCTTTCCAAAAGATTCTTTTCTGACAATACCCGGCTTATCTTTTCACTTAATTTACGATTGGAATCAATAACCTTTCTGCCCGATACATGCAGGTAACGCTTCAGGTGTTTTAAAAACCTGTCATTATTATAATCAATATTGTGTTCACTTAAAAGCTGATAAAGTTTTTCCGTAAGCTGTGTAAATTCCTGCTGCCGTTTTTCATCCATCAAAAACTCCCAAAAAGCTTTAAAACTTTTGCCTTGTGGTTTCTGGTCTATTTCATCAAGAGCATCAAGGGCAAAAACCAGCAGTGTTCCTTTGGCAATATCTTTTTCTGTGTACTTACGCTGAATATCCTTTCGTATTTGTTCAAAATTCTGTTCTACTTCACTAAAGTCTGCCAACAGTTCTCTTGCCATTTTATTCAAATCATAGAATTGTTCTTTTATCTCAGTTTCATCAAACACAGAAGGTTTCTTTCCTGATTTCAATAAATTTATTTCATCTTCAATAGCCCATTTTTTATTTTGTAACTCTGCTATTCTTGCTTCTGCATCTTCATTTGTTTGTTCAATCATTTTTTGGAGCTTAAAAAAAATGTCCCTGAACCGGCTGTTGGTTCCAACATGTTCCCTGCGTTCTAAATCAGTAAGCCATTTTAATACTTTTACAGTATCTGCCGTTAATTCATGCAGGTCTTCTCCTTCATCGTTTGGATATTTAGAAAGGAAGCCGCTATTGCTCCATTTTTCAATATACTGTGCTGCCCTTACGGAAAAATCGTCAAATAAAGTTCCGGCTTCTAACTCTTCATCTTTTTCCTCATAAGACAGTTCCTCCATATACCCCTCCAGTTTACTTCTTAATTCACTGTTTGAAATTGTAGTTACATTGGCATCCGAAAAAACTTTCTGAAAAAAGGAGATAATAAATGCAGCATTCTTTGACCTTAAAAGCAGTAAGGGCTTAGCTGTTTTAAACTGAAAAAGAATTTCTTCAAAGGCCATACCTCTAAAATAAGATATTTAGGGTAAAGAAATGAATCAGAGTGGTTTAGAGGGGTTTAGAGGAGTTTATAGCAGCCCCTCATCCGCAAAGCTGTAATATGCTTCACTGGTTATAATAATATGGTCAAGTACCCTTATATCGTGGTACTTTGCCGCTTCTTTTATCTTACAGGTTAATTCTTCATCAGCCCTGCTTGGCTTTAAGTTACCTGAAGGATGATTGTGAGAAAGTATAATACTTACTGCAAGCGACTTTATGGCCGCTGCCAAAATTAATCTTGGGTCAGCAACAGTTCCGCAAATACCTCCTGATGAAGCATCATAAACACCCGTTACTCTATTGGCCCGGTTCAGGAAAACTACCTTAAACTGTTCCTGCATTTCAATTTTGTTTTCATCCCAAATTTGTCTCAATACATTTTGAATATCTTTACTGTCTTTAATCAATGGCCTTTCAGAAGCTTTTACTTTTGATTTGTAAACCAATTCTACTTCTGCTACTGTTGTCCATTCCGGAAATTGCATTGTCATCTGTTCCATAACATACTTTTTAATTGTTTAAAAATTAATTACAGAACATGCCCTGCCTTTTGGCGATAAAGGCCATGAAGCAACGGAATAAATAGTGTCTTACATTTTGTGGGATAATTTTACTTTATGCCGGAATTTCATGGCCGCTTCAGCAGCCAAAAGGCGAACTTTGTGGGGGAATTAATGAAGAAATATTGGCAATCAAAACACTTTTATCTTAGATAGCTATTTACGAACAGCAGGATGCTTCCATTTGTACCGGTGGACACTTTACGGAACCATAACTGCAAAATATACAGCAGTCACCTTCTTTGGGTTTAATACGTGTCTTACAATTGATACATTCATAAAAAAATTGGCAAGCGTCTGTCGGCATTGCCTCTTCTTGTTTGTGTCCACAATTAGGGCAAGTAATAACTGATTGAAGTATGATGGTCTTTTCCATTTTATTTGTTGTTGGTGATTGAAGTTACTTTATAGCCGATAGCATTTAGTGTGTTAGCAATGCTGTCAACCGATATTTTGCTGTTGTCAAACTTAACAATTGCATTGGCATTTTTATACGATGTGTTGGCTTCAATAACTCCATTTACTTTTGAAAGTTCACTGTTAATGAGTGCTGAACAACCATCACAATCCATTCCGCTAATGTTGAGTTGGACTGTCTGAATATTACTTTTGTCAACAACAATAACTATATTCTGATGTGGCTTTGGATAAAACACTTTAGCATAATAAGGAAAGGCAAGCAACAAAGCAGCAATCACTGTAACAATGCCTAAAAATAATTTTGATTGCCAAAATGATTTTTTATTATCAGTATCACAATCGCAATCAACTTGTTTTTGTGGTTTAAGCTTTTGATACCAGGCAAACGCAAAAAGTAAAACGGTTACAACAATCAAATAAGGTCTGTATGGTTCAATCCACGAAAAAGAAGAAGCAAGTCCGCTTGCACCGCCAAGAAATGCAAGTACAGGTGTGATGCAGCAAAGTGAAGCAGTAATAGCGGCAAAAATTCCTGCTATCCAACTTTTGCTGGTTTTTGTTGTCGTTATCATAGAGTTTGCGTCACTAAATTTTGTTGATTAATGATTTTGAAAAAGGGTCGCAATATTTTTAACTGGTCGCTTCGCAATGAATAGAAAATGGTTTGTCCTTCTTTTCTTGCCTCAATAATATTCCCGTCTTTGAGCTTTCGTAAGTGTTGCGATATTGCAGGGATGCTCATTCCTAAAATATCACTAAGGTCGCAGGGGCAGAGTTCACTTTCTTCATCAAGCAGAAAAAGTATTTTCAATCTTACTTCGTTACCAGCCAAAGCAAGAACTTGCCCCAACTGCAAAAATGATTTGGAATTCGTCTTTAGCTTTTCACTGCAACTTTTAATTTGTTCTATGTCTGCCTGTAGCCTGATGCAAGTGTCATTTGCCATTGTCAATTTATTTGTCGGGTCAAATTTAGGAAGATATTTATTATTTAAGCAAATACTTAAATATAATTTTCATTGTTGAACTTTGTTAAACCCCAAGCTGCCCCGCCATTTTCCCAACTCTAACACAATATAGCGGGGCAGCTTTCTAAGAAAAAAGGAGCATTTTGCAATGCCCCTTTTCTGAATTATTAATTGTAAATCCCGACCATTTCCCCCTTTACAAAGCCCTCACAAAGCTGAAAAGCTTTTTGCGTTCTTAACTGTGCCGTTCCACCAAACAACAGCGATTTCATTTTAGCTTCATCATCTTTGTATGTTCTTACATTTTGGAAGTAACCGGTAATAGCATTGTATGCACCAAACACAGTTCCTTTAGTAGCTTCTGTTTGTTGTGTGGGGCTGGCAAAATTGTATTCATACACTGCATCACACATATTTCTGAAACAGGTGCTTAATTCATCCAGTTCTCCTTTTTGAATATTATCTAACACTTCCTTGTTTGGCACCATTGCCATTTGTATCAGTTTCTGCACTTCCTTATCGGTAATGCGAACCTTTGCCCATTGGTTGAAAATTCCGCCCAACTGATGACTAAGTTGGTTGGATATTCCTAACACTTTGTGGGCTTCTTCCAATCGTTCTTTTACATTGGCAGTATGACGAATCTTAATAGAATTAGTATGATTTCTTAAAGCGGCATTCAGTGTATTGTTGCAAACAATTCTTATGGGAGTGAATGCAGCTACAATACTACCAAAACCGTCGTGGGAAGTGGTAAGGAACAAATACTTTTCAATGCAATCCGTATTGCCAACTTTAATATAACCGGGCAGTTTGGCGGTAATAAATATTTTCTCACCCTTTCCCAATGCTCCGGCTGTTTCATATTGAATACCATCACCACCAACAATAGCATCAAAGAAACTGAAAGCATCAATGTTTTGTACTACTTTGTAATCTTTACCGAGACGGTCGCCTAAAATTGCGTTGGTATCGGGTCGGTAGGTGTAAAAAGAAGATTTGGAAACCACTTCATCTCCATTGTCCAATTTGTGAGTATTTGGTCTTTTCAATACTTCAAAGTCAAGCCCTGCAAATTGCAATGCTTCTTTGCTTGTTGGGTAGTCTTCAACAATTTTTCCCAAACCGTGCCATGCTTTTTCTTCTACGCTAAAGAAACTGTATTGTTGCTTTTCTTCATTGAAATTGATATTGTGTGCCATAGTTGTAAGTTTTAAATTTGAATAGGAGGGCAACACTTCTGTTTGTTACAAGTGCTGCCCTGATTGTTTAAAATGGTAAATCGTCTGTGGCTTCTGTCATTACCGCCACTGGTGTGGTAATAACAGGCGTTGCATTTTCCGCATTTACTTTGTTGCCGCCGCCATGCAGTTTAATCTTGTTGGTATTGAAAGTAAGGCTGGCTTTTACTTCACCTTCTTTGTTTGTCCAGGCGTTTGCACCAATGCGGCCTGCACATTCAACTAAGGAGCCTTTCGTTAAATACGGAGCTATTCCGGCATTAAGCCAGTAAGTACAATTGACATAAGTAACCACTTTAGTTACTTCGCCGCTGCTTTTTGATTTGTAAGTGTCATTAATAGCAATAGAAAAGTTCACCACTTTTTTCCCTGCTTTTGTTTCGCTAACGGTTGCGTCTGCGGTAATTCTTCCGATGATTTCCATAACTGAAATTTTAAATGTTTAGAAAATTGTTTTAAATAAATTCAGCTTCGCTTCATTCATTTACCCTTAGCGACCAGCCATTAGGACTGCGGAGGAGAAACAAGGTTTTTCAAATAAAATACTACCCGGTGTGGGTAGCTATTGAAGTATCTGGTGGAGATTTTTTTGAAAACCCGTGGCGATTGACGACTCATTATCGTGTGGGAATAAGACCTTGTTTCGCACAGAGCAGGACAATAATTTTGCGGCAGGGTCAGTTGAATGAGCAGTTTGAAAATTATCGTTGTAATATCTTCTTTGCAACATCTATTCATTGAAGTGTCTGGAATTGTGTTGGCTGAGGTACGAGGCCTTCTCAATTCCTAATATTCTTATCCGGCGCCAATGGTTCCGCCGTTTCGTTGTGACGTAGGCGTAACGATTAATATAAACGGTGGAAGGATTGCGCCGGGTCATTCCGATAATCATTTACCCTGCCCGTTAGGGATTGCAGTGTAAATCCTTCGAAGAAGATTGAAACGAAAAGCCCGGCCCGCCATAAAGCGGGAACGGCCTGAAATTATTTTTTTTGAAAGCTGCAAAACAGAAAGTCTTGCGTTGTATTAAAAGGGGTAAGATGCTTTTCTGTTATACATTTTATTCGTTTAAAACTTTTTTCAAAGCGATGCGACATTGATGCCTCAGAGTATTGTTTTACTTCAAGCCCACTGCATTTATCAGGGCCTTGCTCAGAGAAAGTACCGAGTATCAAATAGGCATTTTTATTAATTGCTTTTTCTGCAATACCTACATATTTGTCAATGTTTTCTTTAGTAGTAAGAAAATGAAAGGCCGCCCTGTCATGCCAATAATCAAAACGAACCCCTGGCTTAAATTCAGTTACATCTGAAACAATCCAGTGAACTTTGTTTGCTTCATCTCCCAATCTTTGCTTTGCCCTGTTTAAAGCATTTTCGGAAATATCCAGTACATAAATATTTGAATAGCCTTTTTCAATAAGTACATCAACCAAATGACTGTCCCCACCACCAATATCAATAATATTAGCGTCTATTGGCAAATTGAATAGTTCAAGAAATTCTACCGATGTTTTAGGGTAAGGCTGAAACCAGCTTACTTCATCTTCAGTTTTTGAAGTGAATACTTTCTCCCAATGTTCTTTAATTTTTGAACTCATTTATACAATTTGATATTATACGTTGCTACCAGTAACTGTTTTTGCTGCCTGATAATTAGCAACTCTATAAACCGGCAATTACTTGTTCTAATTTTTGCCGCACCTGTACAGCGATATCAGTCAACGATTGATTTTGCACTGCCTGCATGGAAGATACCGGGTCAATAACAGATACTTCAATTTCTCCCGGTTGTCTTTCCTGGATAATAACATTGCAAGGCAACATTGTACCAATTTTATCTTCTGCCTGCAGTGCTTTATAAGCAAATGGGGGATTGCATGCCCCAAGTATCCTGTAGTTATAAAAATCAACATTAAGTTTACTTTTTAGTGTTTCTTTCATGTCGATGTCTGTTAATATTCCAAATCCCTGTTTTTTGAGAGATTGAATTACTTTTTCAATAACAGGGTCAAAATCGTCTTTAAATTTTTTAGATAAATAATAACTCATATTGTGATATTAAAATTGGTGTAAAATTAGACTTTTTGCATCTTCTGGTTTTGTATTCTTACAGCATTCATTATAGCCAGCAATGCCACTCCTACATCGGCAAATACAGCTTCCCACATGGTTGCCAAACCACTTGCTCCCAGTACCAATACAATTGCTTTTACTGCAAATGCCAAAATGATGTTCTGCCACACTATGCTATTGGTCGCTTTACCAATGGCTATCGCCTGCGCAATTTTTGAAGGCTGGTCGGTTTGTATAATTACATCAGCTGTTTCTATTGCGGCATCACTGCCGAGCCCACCCATTGCAATTCCCACATCGCTTAATGCCAACACGGGAGCATCATTTATACCATCACCGACAAATGCAACTACATTTGACTTATCTTTTTTTATCGTTTCTACTTTCTGCACCTTATGTTCCGGCAATAAATCACCATAAGCATTGTCAATTCCTAACTGACTGGCTACTTTATCTACCACTGCCTGTTTGTCGCCACTAAGCATAGTTGTTTTTACATTCAGGCTGTGCAATGCTTCAACCGCTTTTTTACTGTCCTCTTTTATTTCGTCTGCAATCGTTAAATAACCGGCAAGTTTCCTATCTATGGCCACTATAACTATGGTGTCATCAATTTTCCGCAACCCATCGTTAATATTTACCTTCATCATGTCCATTAATTTCACATTGCCAGCCAGCACATCTTTGCCACCTACCTCGCCTTTCAATCCATGACCGCTGATTTCTTCCAGCGCTTCGACCCGGATACGTTTATTAATTTCGCCTACATACTCTACCACTGCTTTCGCTACAGGGTGAGTGGACTTTGCTTCCAATGCAGCAGCCAGCGGCAACCAGTCTTCTTTTGGTACATCATAACTTTCCACTTCCTGAACCTTGAACACGGCTTTGGTAAGCGTACCCGTTTTATCCATCACTACCTGGTTAATTTTTGTCATTAAATCTAGGTAATTGGAGCCTTTGAAAAGTATGCCGTTACGTGAAGCTGCACCAATGCCGCCGAAGTAGCCCAATGGAATAGAAATAACCAAAGCGCAGGGACAACTGATAACTAAAAATATTAAAGCCCTATAGAGCCAGTCATTGAATACATAGTTTTCAATAAACAAGTTTGGCAAAAGAACAATGGCTATAGCAAGAAATACAACTATTGGTGTATAGATTCTTGCGAACCGTCTTATAAATTGTTCCGTTTTGGCTTTGCGGGTTGTAGCATCTTGTACCAGCGTTAATATCCTTGCAAGTGAACTATCATTGAACAACTTTGTAACCTTGAGTTCAATAACTTTCTCCTGGTTAATCATTCCTGCAAGTACTATTTCTCCCTTTGTTATTGTTGAGGGTTTGCTTTCACCTGTTAAAGCAGAGGTATTAAATGAACTTGCTTCAGAAAGCATCTCTCCATCCAATGGAACTTTTTCGCCTGCCTTTATTTGTATCGTTTCACCCACCTTTACGTTAACGGGCTCAACATTTACGTATATACCATTGCGTAATACATCAGCGCTGTCTGGTCTTATATCCAATAATGCTTTTATACTTCTTTTTGCACGATTTACCGCAGCATCCTGAAACAGCTCACCTACAGCATAAAACAGCATCACAGCTACTCCTTCCGGGTATTCGCCGATATAGAATGCGCCAATCGTTGCCACACTCATCAGAAAAAATTCTGTGAATACATCTCCTTTTATAGCAGTCTTTATGCCTTTTATTACCACCGGAAATCCCACAGGTATATAAGCTACGATATACCAGACCAAACGAACCCAGCCGGAAAACCATGATGGCGTTGGCTTTATCCAGTTATCTAATGCAATGCCTGCCATCAGCAGTATAAAACTTGTAATTGCGGGAAGCCAGAGCTTAATTCCTGTACCTTCTTCTTCATGATTATGTCCATCATCACTGGCATGAATCGGGATTACTTTCGCTTCACTGAGTTTTTCATCTAAATCGCAACAGGCTTCCTGTTCTGCAATTTTTGTTTCATCGTGTTTATGCGCCATACAAATCTATTTAATGAATAAAAAATGTGACTATACCAACTATAATCAGTACTATTCCTGTTATTCTTTTTTCATACTGCTCAATCACATGCATCTTCAAAAGCTGAACACCCTTGAAGGCGAGCATTACTAACGTTATAATACCGCAGATGCTTATGGTTGCGTACACCATCACCAACAGCAGAATGTCGTCAAATCCATAAGCCCCTGCTGCCAAAAAAAGGCTTTCCACTTCAAGACAGGGTGAAAAAAACATCATTACCACAAATATGAATATCCATTTCCTTTTTGATTTTCGGTATTGCTCCACATTTACTTTGGCTGCATGGTGGTGATGGGGCAGGTTAACGGAGAAATAAATCAATCCAAATACAATCAGTAATACCGGTGCAATTGTATGCACATACTCATCATATTGATGCGCCAGTTTTGAGCCAACCAGACCAAGTATTATTCCGAGAATGACTGTACCCAGCACATGGGCTGATGCTGTAATAGAGGATAGGATACCAGCATCAGTTCTGACTTTTCCCATTTCTCTGCTTTTCCAACAGCCACCAGCGGCAACCAGTGATTGGGAATGAGTGCATGCACGAGAGCCAACAATATGGTACCTGCTATAATGCTATACATATTCGGGCCAATAGTTTTTAAACGCTGTTTTGTAAATAGTTTTTATCCCCTTCATGTACTTCTATTGTTGTATGAGTTATTTTGAATTCAGATGCTAAATGCTCTTTAATATTTCTTACCAACTCACCGATTTCAGAAAAATTAGATTCCTCATTCATAATAACATGCACACTTAAAGCATTTACACCGGATGTAATTGTCCATATATGGAGGTCATGTACAGATTGCACCCCTGACCTTTCCGTAATACATTTTTCTACTGCTGCGTAATCAATATCAGCCGGCACGGCTTCTAATAATATATTAACTGACTCTTTCAATAAGCTGAATGTGCGGGGCAGTATAAATAAACCTATTAATGCACTCATAATAGGGTCAATGTAGAGCCAGCCGGTTGCAAGAATAATTATACCAGCAATTATAACACCTACCGAACTAAGCATGTCGCTTACTACTTCAAGAAAAGCCCCCTTAATATTGATACTTTCCTTAGACCCGGCACTTAGTATTTTCATCCCGATAAGGTTGATGATTAATCCACAAAATGCCACTATCAGCATTGGAATGCCGGCAACGTCAGGCGGGTTTTTAAACCGTTGCCAGGCTTCAAACAAAATATACCCTGAAATAAAAATCAATACTAATGCATTGGTGAGGGCTGAAAGAATTTCAACACGGTAGTATCCGTAAGTCTTCTGGTTAGTACGTGGTTTGGATGTCATCCAGATAGCAAACAATGCCAGAGCCTGGCCACCTACATCAGTAAGCATGTGTGCGGCATCAGATAGCAGGGCAAGGCTGTTTGAAATAATACCCACTACAACCTCAGCGATTAAATAAGTTGCCGTAATTGCAAACACAATCTTTAATGACTTGTTGTGTTTGACCCCGGCTGATGCAGAATTTAAGGATGACATAAATTGCAGTTGATAATATTTTGTACAGAAATTATATTTTCACATTTCACAATTCTTCTAATTTCAATTAATCACTTCCATTTCCCTCTTGATGCTTCTGTTTCATCTTTTCCTTCCAACGTACATACCATTTATAGTGGTGCAGGGATAGAAGGGAATACAAAGCCGCAGCCGCTACCACCGCAATAATGTACATATTCAAACCTACAGCAACACCAACTGCTGCTGTGCCCCATACAGTGGCGGCAGTTGTTAATCCATGTGAGGTGCCAGCACTGCTGTTGCGGTAAATGATACCTGCTCCAAGAAAGCCCACCCCGGTTACAATATTGGCGATTATCCGGGAAGCAGCAGTAGGGTCATTAGTTATATGTGCTGCTACAGAAGTGAAAAGAGCAGCCCCGATACAAACTGCAGCATACGTTCTTATTCCGGCATCTCTCCCATGCGCCTCCCTGTCATAGCCAATGAATGCACCCAGTAAAAAGGAAACAAGTATTTTTAAGACAATAATGAGTTCAAATTGAATATCCATTTTACCTATTTTTTATATGCATACAACTAATATTTAATCTTTTAAACAATTGGTGGGTGCGGAAACCCTGCAGCCAAAGGTTTTCCATTTTAAAACGGGACAACAGTGCAGGGCTCCGACCCATATTATTTTTATTCTTCTTCCTCCACATTATTCATCTTCGATAGCAAATCATAAGCGCCGTTAATTACAATCTTTGTATTTCTATCAAACCCTTCCGGCAGTGTCACTTCGGTGTATCCATTTTCAGCCACTCCGATTGTTATTTCTATTCTCTTAAATGGAATATGTTTTTCTACAGGATCCTTATCGGTTTTTGAATCAGCCGGTTTCTTTTCATCACCATCACTTTCTACTGCAATAAATATATATGACTTACCGGCTGATTGTACAATAGCTTTATCAGGTAAAGCTGTAGTAGCTGCTCTTCCCGTTTCAACAACAGCTTTTAAATACATTCCGGGAAGAAGGGATTTATCTTCCTGTGATAAATGTCCATGCACACGAACGGTTCTTTCTGCACTTATCTCCCGGCCAATCAGATGCACTTCTGCAAATCTTTCTTTCGTTTCATTGTTCAACACAAAGCGAATTTTTTGACCGATTATTAATTTGGGCACATCCTTCTCAAAAATCGTTAGTTCGGCATGCAGGTGGCGGGTGTCAACAATTTCAAAAAGTTCCTGGTTAGCGTTTACGAATTTTCCAACATTTACCAGCACTTTTGTTACATAACCAGAGATAGGAGCATAAATATTAGCCTTACCAGAAATATTATCAGCGTTGATTTTTTCAGGATTGATGTTAATTAATTGCAGTTTTGATTTCAAACCCTGAACTCTTGCTGTCATACTATTGTATTCACTGCTCGCCTTTTGCAGCGTTTTCTTTGCATTGACATTTTCTTTTGCTAACTCCTGTTGCCTCTCTAATTCTTCCTTTAAAAATACAAGCTGACTTTTGTAATCAAGATAATCCTGCTGAAGCTGAATAAACTCAGGATTTTCTAATAAAGCAATGATTTCTCCTTTTTTAACCGGCTTTCCCTGTAACAATTCGGTTGTTTTTAATGTACCACCATAGGGGGATGAAATTGTTACTAATTGTTGCGGCGGAACATCAAGT
This sequence comes from Sphingobacteriia bacterium, assembly GCA_017304675.1. Taxonomy (GTDB): domain Bacteria; phylum Bacteroidota; class Bacteroidia; order Chitinophagales; family Chitinophagaceae; genus CW01. The sequence continues at coordinate 613,832 of JAFKLS010000016.1, read as the reverse complement.
ACACCTGAAGCACGGATAACGCTGCTAAGATTTTTTTCCTCCACTGTTCCGTATTGAATATTTACAGTTTTAAACTGTTCTTCTGATAAGTCAACCATATCAGCTTCCTCTTTTTTAGGCTCTTCCGCCGGAGTGGCTTCAGTATTCCCTTTGGATGAACAAGACGTGAAAACTGCAGCAGCAATAAAAAGTATGGCAAGTGAACTAAAGATTTTATGTTTCATAATAATGATAATTTAATTCCTGTTTTGTATTAGTTAATGCCAGCAATAAATTCGATGGCGATGATGGTTTGGTTATATTGATTCAGCACTTTGGTGAATTCCTGTTTTACAATGACTGCATTATTCAGGGATTGCGTAAGTTCATAATACCCGATTTCACCGGCAGTAAACGCTTTTTGTGACTGGCTAATGATGAGATTGGCTTGCGGCAATACAGTGTTACGGTAATAATTAATCTGCACTCTTAGCTTTTGCAGTTCACCAAATAATCTTGCCAGTTCAGCCTGCAGGCGATATTGATAGTTGTTTAGTTCTGCTTCTCTCTTAACACGGTTTATTTCTGCTGCCCTTACTCTCTCTTTTTGAGCTTTGGCAAATATGGGTATGCTTATGCCCAGGTTTACGCCCTGGAAACGGCGGCCTGCACCATAATATTTGTCAACGCCATTAACCGTTTGATAGCCTACCAGTGATTGATTAAAATAGCCAACATTAAAGTCGGGCTTCAACCTTGATTGTTCTACTCCTTTTTCTTTTTGAGCAATATCTATTTGCTGCTGTATAAAAGCCAGTGTGGGATTGGAAGCAAGAGCGTTGCTGTCGAAAGTGATGATCATATTTTTTTCAACCAGCAACGTATCTGCAATAGCGGTTATAGAACTGTCAGCGGTAAAAACCTTCAACCGGTTCAGTTCAATGCGGTAATCTTCTTCTGCGTTTCGCAATTGTGCTTTTGTTTCATTCACCCTGCTCTCGGCATTGTAATTTTCCAGTGCATTTGTCTCACCGGTTTTATACCGCAATGCTGAAGCCTTTAACACATTTTCGTATATAGCCAGTAATTCTTTCAGCAGCCTTATTTCTTCTATCCAAAACAGCAATTGATAGTAAGATGTTTTAGTGTTGGCCGCCAGTTCGCCCTGGTATACTTTTAATTGCAGCTCACTGCTTTTAATATTCGACTCTGATAATCTTATAAGACTTTTAAAATACGCAGGATTGGGAATACCCTGGTTAATGGTGAAATTATTGTCGTAAGCAATGCGGCTGTTATACTGGCCATAGGTAAGACCGAAATTGGTTTTTCCGTAGTCCTTTACAGTCTTTTTCAACTGCTGCTGGTAGCCAATGTCCAGTGTTCCAATTTTTATAAGCGGATTATTTTTTATTGATATTGCAACTGCTTCATTCAGATTTACAACGGGTTTTGTTTGAGCATTAGCCGAGTAAGATGAAACTGCTAACAGGATTGTCAAAGAAGCCAATCCTTTTGCTGCTACAGATTTTTTTCCTTTTGGTCTTATTTTTTCAAACCAGGTGTAGAGCACTGGTAACACTACAAGGGTAAGGAATGTAGCTGTAATCAGACCACCAATCACTACTGTTGCCAGGGGCTTTTGTACTTCTGCACCGGAACCGGTTGACAAAGCCATCGGCAGAAATCCTAACGATGCAACGGTAGCAGTCATCAGCACCGGTCTCAGCCTTACAGATGTCCCTTTCAATATAATTGCATTTATATCCGTCATACCCTCTTTTTTTAACCGGTTAAATTCACTAATGAGTACAATACCATTTAAAACCGCTACACCAAACAAAGCGATAAAACCAACACCTGCTGAAATACTAAAAGGCATACTCCGAAACCATAGCGCAAACACACCACCAATAGCACTCATAGGTATGGCTGTAAAAATGAGCAGTGAATATTTAATGGAACCAAACGTGAAATAGAGCAACAGAAGAATTAATCCCAATGCAACAGGAACTGCAACAGACAATCTTTTGTTTGCTTCTTCGAGGTTTTTAAATTGTCCGCCATAAGTAATAAAATATCCTGGTGGCAATTTTATCTGTTTATCTATTTTCTCTTGTATTTCTTTTACCACAGAAGAAATATCTCTGCCTCTTGTATTGAACCCAACAATAATTCTTCGTTTGGCATCCTCTCTTTGTATCTGGTTAGGGCCTAATTGAAGGTTCACTTCTGCAATCTGATCCAGCGGAATCTGGTTGCCATCCGGTGCAGCAATAAACAAACTCTTTACATCATCAATACTGTGGCGGCCGGTTTTTTCCAACCTGACCACCATGTCAAATCTTTTTTCACCTTCGTAAACAATGCCCGCTGCTTCGCCTGCAAAGGCAGCACTTACAGTACGGTTTACATCCTCTACATTCAACCCAAACTGTGCAATCTTATCACGGTTGAGCTTGATTACAATTTGCGGCAGACCGGTTACCTGTTCAACATATAAATCTTCTGCGCCCTTTACAGTAGGTACAATGACGCCAATCTTTTTTGCCAAATCAGCCAACACATCGAGATCTTCACCGAAAATCTTAATACCTACATCCTGGCGCACACCAGCGATAAGTTCATTGAATCGTAATTGAATCGGCTGAGACATACCATATGTAATACCGGGTATCTTTTCCATTTCTTTTTGCATAAGGTCTGCCAGTTCTTCCCGGGTGTGAGCAGTACTCCATTCTTTTTTATTTTTCAGCAAAATGATAATGTCGCATGCTTCCATAGGCATAGGGTCAGTTGGAATTTCAGAAGCGCCGATTTTTCCAATCACTTCTTTTACTTCTGGAAACTTCTTTATCAGCAGATTTGAGACTTGTGTTATTTTATCTATTGTCTGGGTAAGTGAACTACCTGTAATTAATCTTGTTTCCACAGCAAAATCACCCTCTTCCAATGTAGGTATAAACTCACCGCCCAGGGTTTTAAAAATAATCAGGCTGATGGCAAATAAACCCACTGCAATACTCCCCACAAGCAATTTCATTTTTAATGCACCCCTTATCAACGGAGAATAAAGCCGCTGTAAGAACTTCATCATTTTATCGGAAAGATTTTCCTTGTGACTGATTTTCTTGTTCAGGAACAAAGCACTCATCATCGGCACATAAGTAAGAGACAAAAGAAATGCACCAAGAATAGCGAATGAAACGGTTTGAGCCATCGGGCCAAACATTTTTCCTTCAATGCCTACGAGTGCAAGAATCGGCAGGTACACAATTAAAATAATAATTTGTCCAAAGGCAGCCGAGTTCATCATTTTTCCCGCCGACTTATATACTTCATCATCCAATTGTTCCTGTGTCAATCTGCCCGGTTTTCGATGCCCTAATTGGTGCATGGTTGCTTCTACGATGATAACTGCGCCGTCCACTATCAAACCAAAATCAATTGCACCCAAACTCATCAGGTTGCCGGATACACCAAACATATTCATAAGAGCAATGGCGAAAAGCATGGCCAATGGAATAACGGAAGCTACTATAAGGCCTGAGCGGAAATTGCCGAGAAAAAGCACTAATACAAAAATTACAATCAAAGCCCCCTCAATAAGGTTTGTTTTTACTGTTCCAATGGCCCTACTTACCAAAGCGCTTCTGTCGAGAAACGGTTCAATGACTAAACCTTCGGGCAGGCCTTTTTGTATCTGCGCTATCTTCTCTTTTACACTGCTAATAACGATGCTAGAATTAGCGCCTTTCAGCATCAACACAATACCGCCTACAACTTCACCTTCAGCATTACGGGTAAGTGCTCCATACTGCGTGGCATGTCCTAATTGAACGGTAGCAATATCCCTTATCAAAACTGGTATGCCCGCCTCTGTTCTTTTTACCACAATTTTTTCTATATCATTGATTGTTTTAATAAACCCCTCGCTGCGGATAAAATAAGCATTGGGTTTCTTGTCAATGTAGGCTCCGCCGGTATTCTGATTATTTTTTTCAAGGGCATTAAAGATGTCAGCAACGGAAAGGTTATAGCTCCTTAGTTTATCTGTGTTAAGGGCAATCTCATATTGCTTTAAAAGACCACCGAAGCTGCTTACATCTGCTATGCCGGGTGTGCCAAGTAATTGCCGCCTCACAATCCAATCCTGAATGGTTCGTAATGACATGGCATCGTATTTATCTTCATATCCTTTTTTGGCATGTAAGACGTACTGATAGATTTCACCAAGACCGGTAGAAATAGGAGCCATTTCGGGATTACCAATATTATTTGGTATTTGATTTCTTGCTTCAATAAGGCGTTCACCTACCTGTTGCCTTGCCCAGTAGATATTGGCATCATCATGAAATACCACTGTTACTACTGACAATCCAAACCTCGAAATGGAACGGATTTCTTTTATTTCTGGAATGGTAGCCATTGTTTGCTCTACCGGGAAAGAGATTAACTGCTCTACCTCCTGCGCCGCTAATGAAGGGCTTAGGGTAATAATCTGTACCTGGTTATTGGTGATGTCTGGTACAGCATCAATCGGCAGTTTTTTTGCCGAGTAAACACCCCAGATAATCAGGGCCAGTGTGAACAGGCCAATTACCAGTTTATTTTTTATGGAGAATTGAATGATTTTATTAAGCATAGCCTATTTATAGTTTACGAGACGATAGTATTTAATCATGATACCTGCAATAGCCATTAGCAATACGATGGAAAGCAGAATTACTGTTATGAGTTTAGTAATACGCATCCAAAATGGTTTTTTCTTATTCCAAATTTTACCTGGGGCTATATAGCGGGTTGATGACTTTTTTTTAGTCATAACCACAGTAACTAATAAATGAAAAAAAATGATGAACAAATTGTACTGTGTATCACAGCACAATAGAAAGTATTAAGCGACTAATTGCGGAGGTTGCCAAATAGGTAATGCAACCTTTCTAACAGAAGAAGGTATGAATGCAGAAATGTGCTTAGTGTTATAGAGGACTATATTATCAACAGATAATTGTGTAAAAGAAAAATTTACACCGGTACAGCAGGAACAGATACAAAAGGGAGAGCAGGCATCTGCTTTATGATTTTCTTGCTGACTGTTTGAAGATTTCGCAAACTCGATTTTATTTTTTCCAGCCGCTAAAGCTACATCATCCCTGCAAGGCATACAGCTCAGTACAAGAACAATAAATGATAGTATAAGCGCTGAAAATTTCATTGGTTGCAAAAATAGGGCATTTTGCTGCAAAAATCAGACCTGCGTCCCGCTAAAATAGTAATACTGTTGCAAATCAGTAGTTTAATGGGTAAATTTTCTTATTTCGAAGGGAGCATAGCCATAACATTGTCAGAAATTTAACCGCCATACCGCTTTGATGAATGCTCACCTTTTTCAGCGATACCTATTGTCATTTGTGTTTAAGATTAATATGCTGCATAAAGATAACTAGAACAAAAAGAGCCAGCAGAAAAAGACACAGTAGTATCAAAAGGGCATAGCGGATAATTTTAGAAAGAAGGCTCCTGTTTTCTTTCTTAGTCTTTCCTTTTGTAGCCGGTTGCTTCTTTTTTTTCATAGCAAGAATATACCGTTACCTACATTTTACTATTTATATCTGGAAAGTAATTGATGATTTTTTTTCTCCTCCATTTTGAACTAACAAAGAACAAAGCAAAACCGCTTAATACTGTTACCAACCCAAAAATTGAAAAAGCCCTGAGCAGCCAGTTACCGATATGGTCCCTGCTTTCATAGTCCATTGTGTGCATCATCCATAAAAAATCAAATATTCTCCATTTGCTGTTACGGAATTTTTGTATAGTCCCCAATTCACTGGCAACATACACAGTAGTTTTTGATGGATGTTCAAATGTAATGGCGTAAGCAGGTAACGGACTTTCCCGGTATTCATGATGACCATTGGTTGTAGTGAAATATTTAATTGATGCTACTTTGGGCTCACCGCTAAATCGCATCTTAGCCACTTCAATCGCTTCTTCTTGTGTCAACGGCCCACGAAGCTGACCAGTTTCAGCGTTGGCAAGATGATTCATAGATTGCATCTCATGCCGATGACCGGGTTCATTCTGCAATACACTTACACAACGAACCTGATAAAATGGTTTTCCTAATATCTCAATTAATTGAATTGATACCACTGAATCTACACGGTGAATTTGTTTTATACTATCTAATACCATTGCCGGACTTACCAATGAAATATTGGAAGAAAGCAGGGGCGCATTTTTCTTTTGAAAATCACCGTGCACTTCATCCATATTACTCCAACTGAAGTAAAGGCCACCAATTGTCCAAAGTAGAAACTGAATTCCAAGAATAACACCGAGCCAACGGTGTGTTTTGCGGATGTAATAGTGTTTGCTTTTTGCCATAAACAGTTTGGTTGTTGGAGAGGTTTTATTTTACTTTTAAAAGACTTGCGTTAATAGCAACCACCACCGTACTTACACTCATCAATACAGCCCCCGCAGCAGGACTTAACAATATGCCCATCTTGTACAATACACCCGCCGCCAAAGGCAAAGCCACCACATTATACCCTGTTGCCCAAATCAAATTCTGAATCATCTTTCTGTAAGTGGCTTTGCCAAATTGAATCAATGAAACAACATCTTTGGGATTGCTGTTAACCAACACAATCCCTGCTGTTTCGGCGGCGATATCAGAACCTGAACCTACTGCAATTCCTACATTGGCTTGAGCCAGTGCAGGGGCATCATTTACGCCATCACCTGTCATGGCAACATACTCGCCTTTATCCTGAAGCTCTTTTATTTTCTGGAGTTTTTGGTGTGGTAATACTTCAGCAATAAAGCTGTCCATTCCTAATCGTTCGCTTACACCTTTTGCTACTGTTGCATTATCACCTGTAAGCAGAATAGCTTTGATATTATTTTGATGCAATATTTTTATGGCATCGTATGACTCAGACCTAATTTCATCTGCCAGGGCAATTGAACCAGCTATATCATCGTCTATTAAGACAAATACAAGTGTTTCTTCTGCCTTTACCGTATCATCTTTTGTAAGGAAGGTAAACTTCTCCTGTAAATAGCCAGGGCTGACCACCATCACATCTTTTCTGTCAATAATACCGATAACCCCTTTGCCTGTAATAGCTTCAAACCCCACAACAGTTGGAAGAGTCATACCCAATTCTTTTGCTTTATCAAGAATTCCCGATGCAATAGGATGTCCTGAATTTTGTTCCAATGCAGCAGCATACTGTAAAATCTGGTAAGGGGTGTATTTATCACTGTGGGTTACATATCTTACTACCTGAAATTTACCAACCGTCAGTGTTCCTGTTTTATCAAATACCAGTGTAGTTATTTTTCTTGCATTTTCAAAAGCGGTTCTGTTTTTGATTAGCAGACCATGTTTGGCAGATAATGCAGTTGATTTGGCAACAACCAATGGCACTGCCAGCCCCAAGGCATGCGGACAACAAATAACAATTACTGTTACCATTCTTTCAATTGAAAAAGCCAGGTCTTTACCTGACAAGTACCATACAAGAAATGTGGTAATACCTGCAACAATAGCAATAAGTGTCAGCCATCGGGCTGCTTTGTCTGCAATCAGCTGTGTTTTTGATTTTGATTTTTGTGCATCCTGTACCAGTTTTATCACCTGTGATAAGTAGGAATCTTTTGCTCCATGTTCAACTGATACTCTTATTGCGCCATTACCATTGATTGAGCCTGCTATAACCTTGTCGCCTTTTATTTTTTGTACCGGTTTGCTTTCACCAGTAAGCATAGATTCATTTAAATAACTTTCACCTTGTGTAATTATTCCATCAGCAGCGACTTTTTCCCCGGGTTTGATGAGAATTATGTCCTTCTCCCTTAATGTTTCTGTTTTTACATCTGTCACCTGTTCACCTTGTACTAAATGTGCTTCATCCGGCATTAGCTGAACGAGTAGTTCGAGTTCTCTTGATGCACCTGCAACTGATTTCATTTCTATCCAATGCCCTAATAACATTATAAGAATAAGCGTTGCCAGCTCCCAAAAGAAATCCATTCCCTTTAATCCGAATACTGTAGCCACACTGTAGATATATGCCACTGAAATGGCAAATCCAATCAAAGTCATCATGCCGGGATTTTTTACCCGTATTTCACCAATTAACCCTGTAAGAAAAGGCCATCCACCATAAAAGAAAACTATGGATGATAAAGTGAGCAGTACATATTTTGAACCGGGAAAACTGAAATGAATATTCAGCCAGTGTTGTATCATTTCTGATAGCAGCATGATAGGTATTGTCAATACTAATACTACATAGAAACGTCTTTTAAAATCAGCAATACCAGAAGCATGTGCCTGGTGACCGTCATGTGTGGCTGACTTTGAAAGAGGAACCAATGTCATTCCACACAAAGGGCACTTACCCGGTCCATCCTGTATAATTTGCGGATGCATAGGGCAGGTGTATTTACTTAACCCCACTGTTTTATTGATACTTATAACAGGCGCAGGCTGTTGTTCATGAACGGAATGAATTTCTTCTTTTGCCGCTGCATGATGATGACCCGAATGGCCCTCGTCAGGCTGCCCGTTAATAAGTACAAGCTTCATCCCGCATTTTGGGCAAATGCCGGGAGTACTCTGAATAACTTCAAGATGCATTGGGCAAGTGTAGTACAGCGGTTGGTGTGTATGCTCCATATAAATTTTTTTATTTTCTTGATGAACTATGGCTCATCATAATTTTCCATTCACCTTTTATCTTTTTTAACACGGAGGTTGTAATCCCTATTCGTTTTATTTCTGTATTCTCCTTAGTGGTTACTACTGTGTAGTTGTATGTCTCAGTAGCAAAAGCATAGTTACCATCTATTTGAACCTCTGCCATATAATCACTGAATGTAAATGATTTGAAACCTTTCAATTCAGGAGCAAGATGATATTCTAAATAATGGATATAAGTTCCTTCGCTGCTACCTGATTCATAAATTCTAGAATCAGTGGTAAAGAACCTTTCAGTACCTGTTACATCCAGAGATTCAATTGCGGTCTTATAACGTTTTAATAAGCTCTTTGCCAGTTCAACATTTTTAGCCTGGCGAAAATCAGGCATAGTATCCTTACCACTCATAAACTGCTTTATAGCTTCCCTTTCTGTTCCGGTCTGGCTGCTTTGTGCAGATGAAGAAATAATAATAAAAGAAGTTAGTGCAGTTAATAATATTTTCATGTTGATTGATTTAGTAGTTACTTTAAACGGAACAAAATTTTTCTTATGCCATCACAGTTTGCTCTTTTATATTTTTTCAGCAGTAATAATTTGTACTTCTCCAAAAAAGGTTTTAAATCGTTTTTTTATGGCTACATTTTCAAACCCAGCTTCTGAAATAAGTTGAGGCAATAAGCCTTTTGCATTTGCCTCTGTTGGTTTAAAACCATCTAACCCCCGGATGATATTAAAAAGTAAACGTTGCAGCCACGACTTTGAACGGCCAAAATCCGCTATAGCGAGGCGGCCATTTTTTTTCAAAACCCTGAAACATTCTGCCAGAATCTGTTGTTTCTTAAACGTATTCAAATGATGAAATACCAGGCAGGAAACAATATTGTCAAGATTGTTATGTGCAAAAGGAAGTTTTGAACCATCATAGTCAATAAGAAAAATGTCGAGCCCTTTTTGTTCGGTTTTAGCCATTGCCATATTTAATACTTGAAGATCTAAGTCAACGCCTGAAACATTTGCTTCGGGTTGATACTCCTTTACCATGATAGTTAAAGTGCCTGTGCCGCACCCCAAATCCAGCACTTTTGAATTTTTACTGATGGAGGCATATTCAATAAGAGCATTTTTAATTTTTATTTCCGGCATTGTTATCCCAAGAAAGAAGTCATACAATGGCGTTAGCCATTTAAACCTGAGAGCCGGTATGAATTTAGCTTTTGCCACAGCGCATTTTAAAATGTTTATTCTAAATCTTTGTTTTGATGTGTTTCAACATATCTGTCCAACGCTTTTTTACCAAATTGTTTAAATACCACAGGTGTAACAATCATATCAAGCAATGTAGAGCTTACTAATCCTCCTAATATCACCGTAGCAACGGGATAAAGAATTTCCTTACCCGGCGCTGTTGCATCTAATGTGAGTGGAATTAATGCAAGTGCCGCAACCAAAGCTGTCATCAATACGGGCACCAGTCTTTCTAATGACCCTCTTATAATCATCTTATCATTGAATATTTCGCCTTCATGCTGCACCAGATGTATGTAATGGCTAATCATCATAATCCCGTTTCTGGATGCAATACCGGTAAGTGTAATAAAACCAACCATAGTGGCAATGGAAAATACTCCACCGGTAAGAATAACTGCTATCACACTTCCAATAAGAGCCAGTGGTATGTTCAGCATAATTTGAAGTGTGATGCGGCTGCTCTTAAAATGACTGTATAGTACGAGGAAGATGCCTGCAATGGAAAATATACTGAGTATGGTAATTAATTTTGAGGCCGATTGCTGGCTTTCAAACTGACCACTCCATTGTAAAAAATAACCTTGCGGAAGTTGAAGTTGCTCATTTACCTTTTGCTGCATCTCCTTTACAGTGCTTCCAAGGTCACGGTCTTGTACATTGGCAGAAACTACAATTCTCCGGAGTGTATTTTCATGATAAACGGAATTGACGCCGCTTTCCAATTCAATTTTGGCAATTTGGTTTAACGGTATCAATGACCCATCAGAGGTTGCAATTTGTGTATTACCTATCGCAGTTATATCATTTCTTACACTGTCTGATGTACGCAGCATAATATCAAATGTTTTCTGACCGTCTAAGATTTGGGTGCTTACTTTTCCGTTATAAAATATTTCAATGTCTTCAGCCACTTTCCCCACCTGGAGGCCATAACGCTGCACTGCATTCCTGTCAATTTTAATACTTAACTGCGGCACAAGTACCTGCTTTTCTACCTGTACATCCACAGCGCCGGGCACAGCGCTGATTATATCTTTTAAACGGTTTGCATTACTGCGTAATTCACCCAAATCGTTTCCAAATATCTTGATGGCTATTTGAGCTCTTACGCCGGAAAGTAGATGGTCAAGCCGGTGAGAAATAGGCTGACCGATATTAATCGTTACACCTTTCAAAACTGAAAGCCTTTCTCTTATTGATGCCTGTATTTTATCCCTGTTACTAATTTTATCGGGTTGCAGGGCTACTTCAATTTCGGAGTTGCTTGGCGGCTCCGCATGTTCATCTAATTCCGCACGGCCGGTACGTCTCGCTGTTAGCTCTACTCCGGGTACTTTTAAAATCTCTTTTTCAGCTATACTGCCCACTTTATTCGCTTCTTCAAGTGAAGTTCCCGGGGGCATTGACAGGTTAATTGTAAAACTTCCCTCATTAAATGGGGGCAGAAATTCTGTACCGAAAAAGGGGACAATGCTGATAGATGCCACAATCAAAATACCAGCAATACCAATAATCAATTTTGGTCTTTTTAGACCAAACTTTAATAGTTTAATATCCTGGCGTTTTAAAAATTTTACAAAGCCACTATCGTCATGTGAAGAAGCAAGCAATGCTTCCTCTTCCATTGTTTTTGCCTGTGGTTTGTGTGTTTCAGCTTCTTCAAATGTGTCAATATGTTTCTTCTTTTTCCAAAAAGCAAGGTTAATATGATTCAAATGTTTCTTCCTGCCAAGCAGATAACTACATAGTGCAGGTGTTACAGTTAATGAAACAGCCAGTGAGGCGACAATAGAGGTTATATAGGCTATTCCTAATGGTGCAAAAATTCTGCCTTCTATACCCTGTAAAGAAAATAAGGGAATAAAAACAAGCACTACTATCACAGTTGCATATACAATAGAATTTCGCACTTCGCTGCTGGCCTCATAAATAACCTTTAATAAAGGCCGTGGCTCTGCACTTAGCCAGTTTTCCTTTAAACGGCGGAAAACATTTTCTACATCTACTATAGCATCATCTACCAGTTCTCCGATGGCAATGGCCAATCCTCCTAATGTCAGCGTATTGATAGAAATGCCAAACATCTTAAACACAATGGCCGTAATGATGAGTGAGAGGGGTATAGCAGTTAACGTTATAATCGTAGTCCGGAAATTCAGCAGAAATAAAAACAGAATAATAACTACCAGGATGAAACCGTCTCTCAGCGCTTCTTCCACGTTGGTCAGTGAATTTTCAATAAACTGTTTTTGCTGAAATACATCCGTATTTATTTTCACATCGGCTGGAACTGATTTCTTTATTTCATCAACCGCTTTTATAATTTCAGAGGTTAAGGTAACAGTATTGGCATTGGGTTGTTTCTCTATACTCAGGATAACAGCAGGCACGCCATTTAATGACCCGTCACCACGTTTAACAGGCCCACCAAACTCTACATGGGCTACCTGGCGAAGAAGAACCGGTGCCCCGTTTCTGTTAGCCACCACGGTGTTTGCAAGGTCATCAAGTGTACTGGCACGGGCAATATTCCGTACCAATACTTCTGAACCTTTGTTATCATTTACAAAACCGCCTGTTGTATTGATATTAGTAAGCTGCAGGGCATTGTCAATATCATTAACAGACAATCCAAACTGGCGTAATTTCTCCGGTGATATTAGTGCCTGATACTGCATACGGATACCACCAATCGGGATTACCTGTGCAATTCCCTTCACACTCATCAGCCTTCGTCTGATAACGAAATCACTGAGTGTTCTTAAATCAGCAGGTGAAGTGCTGTCGCCTGTAACGGCTATCATCATAAACTGACCCATTACGGAACTGATAGGGCCCATTACAGGTACAATTTTATTAGGCAGTTGTACTGTTTGTATTTTTTCCGCTGTTAACTGGCGGGCACGGTAGATGTCGGTATTCCAGTCAAACTCCACGAAAACAAGACCAAGCCCCGGTGAAGCCACTGAACGAACCACTTCTACTCCGGGAGCACCGTTAAGTGAAGTTTCCACGGGCAACAACACCTGGGCTTCTATTTCTTCAGGAGCCATTCCGTTAGCTTCCAAAAAAATCGTTACCCGTGGCCGGTTCAAATCAGGCAAAACATCCACAGGAAGTTTTATCAGTGTAAAAACTCCATATACCATCAGGAGGGCTGCTATTGAAACTACCAGTAGCCTGTTTTTAAGCGAGAAATGAATGAGTCTGTTCAGCATAAAATAAATTCTTTAATTACCATTATGGTATGTAGGAGCATTAGATTTTTAAATCATAGCAGACACAATGTCTGCTATGATTTTGTTTTACTTTTAGTGCTGATGATTGTGGCCATCAGCCGCAGGTTTAGGCTTTGATGCCAGGTCAAAGGATGCTGATGCAGTTTTACCAGCACTTACAAATGTTACAATAGCCTTATTATACTTCTTTCCTTTATCCAATGTGTACATAAATCCTTCCTTACCACTCGGAATTAACGTAATGGTTGAGGTTTGTCCATCGGCAGTTTGAATGAGTGCAGTACCAGTTACACCAGTATTTGCCATCGCCTTTTCTTTTCCATCAAGCAAATAAGCCATCACCATTCCGTCTTTTACACTTACTTCAATGTGAAAATCGCCGGCTGATTTAACGGTACCGCCATGGGGCGAACCATGCTTGTGGTCCTGGGCATTGACTCCTAATACTGCCAGCACTGCCAGCAGTACTGTGAAATACATCTTTTTCATACTTGTAATTTTTATTGTTAAATAATTAGTGATTTTCATGCTCCTCTTTTTTCATATCCTTCATGTCTATTGGGTTTCCTTCTGCGACATTGATTACAAAATCGCTGGTGTATAATTTCCCTTTGGATTGAAACTGTATCCAACCACGGTAAACACCCGGTTTCGTAAATGTGGTATGCAAGTCAAATTTTCCACCCTCTACATTTGGATGCACATGCAGATATTCTCTATCACTCAGGCTCACGATTACCATGTGGGCTTTAGCACCGAGATAATTTTCTAATGTATTTACATCCACTTCTTTGCCATTCTGCATCAGCATGCCAGCGATATGCATGGACATATTGGTCAAAAATTTACCGCCCTCTGGTGTAAGGCTTACTGAAAAACCATCTCCAGCATCGCCTGTTAATTTATTGGCTCCAAACTTCTTGGGTGCAGCCGGAGTTCCCGATACTGTAACATTCAGTTTATCAACAGTGTGATTAGCGCCGCTGGGTTTGTAGTCTGCAAACAATGTATATACACCGGGCGAAGGAAACTTTTCTTTCACGGTGTATGCGCCATCAGCTCCTAATTCAGGATGAATATGATTGAACCAACTCAGGTCGTTGCTTACCACAATCAGGTGTATTTTCTTTTCATGCTCTACATCTAAAGGCACTTGTGCATTCGGGTCGTCTTTCTTTTTGGGTGTTAAAGAAAGTGTTACTTCCTGGTTAGGCTCAATGGTGGACGGATTGGTACTGAATTGCATACTTACCATTACCGGCGAAACAGCATTATCGTTATGTTCCAGTTTCATACCGCATTTAGGGCAGGTGTCGCCTTCCTTACCCGTCACATCAGGATGCATAGGGCAGGCATATACATGTTCGCCGTTATGTGCTGCTTCAGTGTGTGTTGTATCGGTTCCCCCGGATTTTGCAGAACCATTGTTATTGCAAGCTGCAAAAAAAGCAATAGCACCAATGGATACTACAGCGATTGAAATTTTAAATATTTGTTTCATTGTTTTTAATTGGTTTGTTTAAATAAATAATTATTGATAATCCTTTTTCTTTCTTTCATACTGACAACAGCCTGGTAATTTTTCGTAGGCTTTATCATCGCCTGTGAATTTTTCAGTGTCGTATCCGGCCGCCGCAATAGCTTTCTGTATTTTTTCATTGCTGGTAACGGCAGGGTTGTACACCAGAATAAAAACTTTTGTTTCCTTGTTCCATTCTGCTTTTTCAACTCCTTCAGCCTTTGCTGCTTTTTCAATGGTTCGTTTACACATACCACAGTTTCCCCAAACTTTGAATGTGTCTGTTTTTGTGTCCTGTGCTTTACCTGCTGTGAAAGCAAGACTGGCTATCAGCAACAGCATCATTGATTTGATTTTTTTCATTTTTTTCTTTTTATAGTTAAGAGTTTATTTTGCTTTTCTGAAGGAGGAATGTGTCTGCACAATCTTCCAACCGTCCTTTGTTTTCTTCAAAACGGAAGTGGCTACACCCTGGCTTTTTATTTCCTTAGCATCCTTCGCCAATATGATGGTGTAGATATACGTCTCGGTTGAAAAGGCATAGTCACCAGCTATTGTTACATCTACTTTGTAATCACTGAATTTGAAAGTTTTGAACTCTTTTAATTCAGGGCCCAGGTGGTGTTCCAGATAGTGGCCAATAGTGCCCTCATCGCTTGCCTGTTCATATATCTTCGAATCTTTCACGAAAAGGGTTACTACGCCGGTGGTATCTAGTTTTTCAATTGCTGTTTTGTAGCTGTTGAGCACATTTTTTACAGCTTCTTTGTCGCCTGTTTGTGAAAACGCTGCAGCACTTGTCATCAGCAGCATAAACATCATTAGTAGTTTTCTCATTTTTGATTGTTGTTTTTGTTATTGATTTAAATACATC
Organism: Sphingobacteriia bacterium; assembly: GCA_017304675.1. Taxonomy (GTDB): domain Bacteria; phylum Bacteroidota; class Bacteroidia; order Chitinophagales; family Chitinophagaceae; genus CW01. The sequence continues at coordinate 598,250 of JAFKLS010000016.1, read as the reverse complement.
ATTTTCATCTGATACACATTAGCTGTTACCACCCGTTCACCCTCTTCGGCGCCTTTACTGATGACGGTAAACTTATCATTGCTCTGGCCTTTTGCAATAAAGCTGATAGTATATTGCTCAGCTTTATCTTTAACAAATACGGCAGGTTTACCGTTTACATCCGTAATTGCTTCGTTAGGTAATACCACCTGCCTTGTGACATTGCCTCCGGTCATCCGAACATTTACATTTTCTCCAATCTTAAACTGGCCATTGGAGTTTATAATTTCAAATACAACTTTCTGTGACTGGTTGCCTGCATTTACTGTTTGTGCAGCACTAATCATTTTCAATTTATACATTAGTGTATCTGTATTGGAAATGGTTGTAAAAGCTGTGGCGGATTTCATGCTCTCCACATCGGCAGCGAATACCTGTGCTTCTACAAAAACCTGGTTAAGGTTGGTTATTTCAAATAAGGTTTGACCGCTGTTTACAACTGCGCCAATGGAATAATTAAATGTTCCCACAACACCACTTACCGGAGAGGTAAGGGTTATCAGTTTTGAACTGCCTTTATTTCTTCCTGTGTTTGCATCAAACAAGGCTTTATTCTTTTTAGCACTTTCATACCTGGCTTTTGCTTCAGTTATATCTTTTTTTGCAGCGATATCTTCTATTGCCATCAGCCTCTCATATTGTGCTTTGGCAGCTTCGTATTCCGCATTTATGCTATTGCTTTGAGAAACGATACTGATTTGTGTTCCTGCATCTACCTGCTGTTCCACTACAGCAACTACCTGTCCTTTTCCAACCTTCTGGCCTGGCGCAACATTTAATGAAATAATTTTTCCCGCCTGCGGCGATTGTATTACAGCCCTTCCTTGCGGAGCTGCGGTTACTGTACCAAGAAATACAGTTGATTCATTAAAGTCGCCGGTTCCAATTTTTACGGTTTGAATGTTGAAAAGGAATTGTGTTTCTTTTTCTACGATAAATGTTGTTGCCCCTCCTGTACTTTTAGCTCCGGTTTCATCATGCCCATCATGTGCATAGGCAGGATTATAAGTGGCAGTGGGCAAAAGGCAAAAAAGAATAATAGCAGCCGTAATCATTTTTCGGCTCCTGCTTTTATTTATAAAAAACATTACAAGCAATCCAATCAAAAGACCAATCAAGCCAAAAAACCAATTACTGCTGTACCAGTGTGAATGCGGCTTTGCTTCTGTTGCTGGGGCAACCAGTTCTTTACCGGATTCAACATTATTTAGCTGAATTAAATCAATGCCTGCATAGCTGTTTATGTTTACAACAAGGTTATAAGCTTTCTTTTCAGGAAAATTTACTTTTAATTCAAATACCCCTTTATCAACCCTTGTGGTCGTAATCTTTATGTTGGGATTACCAGCTACTGTTATTTCCAGTTTGGCACTGTCAATGGGTTTGTTGTTGTTGTATTCGCTTAAATACAACCGAAGTGTGGATTCCTTTCCCGGAACAATCGGGCTGTATTTCAGCAACACTTCATAAATTTCAGAAGCGGCTTCTGAAGAAAAATAGCTGGAAGGCGTTACCGTAGTTTTTTTAGCATCGCCGTGGTCGTCACCACCATGCGCCCATGCCAATACAGGTAAAAAACCGAATAGAATTTGAATGATTATTCTTTTCATAACTGACCCATTAAATATTTATGATTAATAACACTGAGATTATAATTTCTTACTGCCTCCAGGTATTTCTGGTAAACAGAATATGCATCGTTGCTATTCCTGAGCAGGCTTATATAGTCAATTTCACCGCTTACAAAAAATCGTTGCGAAGTCGTGATGACTTCCTGTGCTTTTCGCAGACCCGTTTGCTGATAATATTGTACCGACTGCCAGTTGGTTTGCATTTCGCTGTTTGCATTTATTATCTGTGCAGATAATTCCTGTTGCAATCCCTGTCGTTTATTTTGTATAACCTGTTGTTCTGTTTTGGCAGCATTGATATTGCTTTTATACTGACCAAACCACAATGGAATGGTTACACCAAGCCGAAACCGGTTATAAAATTTTGAATTTCTTTCACCCTGGTTAAAATAACCGAAAGCCAAACCGGGCAGAGCCTTACTTTTTTGCAAGGCAATATTTTGCTTTGCAACATTTTCTTGTTGCTGTAATAATTGTACGGAGGGGTTTGTAAGAAGAGCCGCCGAATCAGGTGTAAGAGAAAATTGCTGTTGAGCAACCGAAATAATTAACGGTTCTACTGCAATGGAATCTTTAATGCCCGTGAACCATTGTAATTGTGATTTTAAAGACGAGGCCCTGGTAAGTGATTGCCGATACTGATTATGAATTTCTCCATACTGCGTTTCAGTAAATGTTTGCTGGAGGTAATCAATCTGCCCGGCTTTAAACTGGCGGACAGCAGACAGCATTATTTTTTCATACAATGTGTCCTGTATATAAAGTTGCCTGCTTAACGAATCGGCATACTGCACTTCAAGATAAAGCACCTTAACCCTGTACTTTAATTCTGCTTCTGTTAATTGCTTCCCTTTTTGCGCCACAGCAATCTGTTGTTTTTGCAAACGGTATTGATTACTGTACACTGTGGGAAACTCAAAAGATTGTGTAATGCTGCCAGTATAAAAATTGCCTGTAGGCGCTTCTATAAAAAAATCCGGGTTGCGGAGATTGATGGCAGATTTGAGTAACTGTTGCTGCTGATTTACCTGCAAGGAAGCAGCCTGAATATTTTTATTATTAGCCAAGGCCTTGCTTATAGCTTCACTTTCGGTAAGTACATTTTGCGCTACTGATGGTAAACTGATGATTCCTGTAAGAAAAACGATAATGCTGTATCTGAACATAAAAAATGATTACGGTAAAACAAATAGCTCCAGATTGCCAATGGCAAAATGAAGTTGGGGTGAAGCATGCACTTCACCTGTTTTACAGTAATCAAATCTGAAAACGCTGGATAGCTATCCGTATATCGGGAGGAGGGGGATAATAAAAACGGGACTTTAATTTTGCAGGCACTTCTTTAATAATGCCTGTTGTTAAATCAATCCCTAAAAAAGTGCTGAGTATTGCTACAAAAATAGGTGCGTGAGCAATGCTGTTTGTAGTTTGATTCAGGTTCTTGTCTAAGGACTGAAATTTCAAAACCTCATTGCTGCAACATCCACCTTCATCTTGTCCGGCAATACTTTTTCCATTCTGTTCTTGTATTACCGACTTGTCATCATTGTAATTATGGTGGTTGACCGAACCGCTCTTAGTTTTATCTGAAGATTCATTATCAGGAACTGAACCATGATGATGTTTAGCACCATCTGCATGAACATGAATTTCTTTTACTTCGGTAGCATCGCTACCATGATGAGATGTATTGAAACCCATATCCATCCCTAATGCACAGGCAAATCCTACTACTGTATTCAGGCTGAACACCAGTAACAGAAAAAGTGCTTTAAGTTGTATGGATATTTTTTGGTTCATTAGCGATTGTAAAAGTAGGGCTATTTTATTGAAAAATAATCTTTTGAATCAGCAAATATATACCCGACATCAATAAGATATTTGCAAAATTATTGACAATGTTTATATAATTTTGTTTTTAGGGTCAGGTAAAATTACATATAAGCTAATGAAAATCAAACATCTATATTATGATTAATAAAACTCTCAATTCAGTTGTAATGCTAATAGAGAGATTCTTAATCATCAGCCAATTTTCTTGTTGCAAAACTATATTAGGTTAAAAATTCAATGGATACCGATAAGTCTGCAATTGGTTCACCTGTTTTGCATAGGCTTTTTATGTCTTTCAACAAGCGTCAGAATGTTTTTCTTATCTCATTTAAAAAATAATCCCGGATATTTTTTGAGAAATTACTTTGCTGATTTTTCATTCTTTCTGGATGCCATTGTACCAATAGCATCGGGCTTTTACCCCCGGCATTTTCCCATTCCAATCCTTCAATAATTCCTTTTTTTGCAAACGCATTCACACGAAGTCCGTCCCCAACTTTATCAACACATTGGTGATGGGCAGAAAACACTTCACCTTTCTGCTGATTTACAATTTTGCTGAAAAGTGTCTTTTTCTTAACATTTACTTCATGTACACATGGCTTTCTTGCTTTAGTAAGATGCTCATAGATGTGAAAACGAGAAGGGATATCGGGTATTAAAGTGCCGCCGAAATAGACATTGGTAATTTGAAGTCCGCGACAAATACCGAGTAGTGGTTTTTGCAATTGGAGTGTTTTCCGAATTACTTCTAATTCAAACTCATCCCGGCGCCAGGATACTTCGTTGGGATTAAGTAATTCAAAATACTCCGGCTTACCATAAAAGAGCGGATGTACATCCTGTCCACCAGCTAACAACATACCATCATACCTCCCTGCTTCTAATGTTGTGTAATCCCGGCTTGAAATTCTTAATACATCCATATCGGGGTCGTTCCCTTTAATCCAATTTGCATAAGTATCCCAATGACATTTTTTACAATGTGCTGTGATGCCAATGGTCAATTTTTTTTTCATTCTTTGATATTATAATTAAGTCCTTTCATAACAAAAGGGACCTCGGTAAATATTTAAGAACTTGTTTGTAAAACCATGCCTAAATGTTTTGCAGCATGTTTATTTATCCATTCATACAAATTGTAAACATCTTCCTTTCTAAAAAGCCTGGTACCCGGATTCATGGTAGCGGCAGTACCGCAAGCAACACCAAAACGAGCCATTGTTTCAATAGATTTACCCTGCTCCAGCATCCACACCATGCCGCCTACCATACTATCTCCGGCTCCAACCGTACTTAATTTTTTAACAGTGGGAGCAGGAATTCTTTCATATCCATCTTTAGTAACGACAATTGCCCCAGAAGGCCCCATTGATACAACTACCACTTCACAATGGCCTTGTTCTATTACTTGATTAGCTGCCTCGTCTATTTCGCTTAATTGCAGATAGTCTTTTCCAACCAGGCTGCATAATTCAGACAGGTTTGGTTTTAACAAGTATACGCCTTCTTTTGCGGCTAATTGCAATGGAATTCCTGATGTATCAATTATACATTTAGCTTTCATTTTTTTGGCAATGGCAGCAAGCCTTGCAAAAAAATCATCCGGTACACCCGGAGGCAAACTTCCGCTGGCGACAATGATGGAAGGAGCAGGGTTTAACAAAGACAATTTCTTAAATACTAAATCAATCTCAACTTTATTAAACTTGCTACCAGGCAGTACAAAGCGATATTGAGCATTTGTAGAGTGTTCTGTTATCGTGAAGTTTTCTCTTGTATTGGCCGCAATGGGAATTGTCTTATATTTTATTTTTTCTTCATCCAGATAATCTTCCAGTAATTTACCATTTACTCCTCCAGAGGGGAAAATTGCAAGGCTCTGACCACCTAAATTCTTAATAGCCTTGCTTACATTAATGCCACCTCCACCCGCTTCTATAATAATATCTGAACAACGAAGTTTTTTTTCAGGAATCAATTTTTCTGTTGTTGCACTCTTATCAACAGCGGGATTCATAGTTATAGTGAGTATCATAATATTCTTTTGAAGTAATAAGATATTACATTTTCATATCGCCCATCGGGTTAGAACCTTTTTTAAAAATAAACTCACTGTTTATCAGATAAGCTCCGTTAATTACAATTACATCGCCTTCTTTAAGGCCAGATCTGATTTCTATTCGTTCACCTGTTTCCATGCCTACTTCTACCATTCTGTTCTTAAATGTATTTTTTCCCGTTTGAATCCAGACAGTTGCGCCTTTGCCGTCACGGATCACTGCATCAATAGGTAATGAAAGCATACTATGTTGTTGGTTTTTTAAAAATACATAGGCCGGCATTCCGGGTTGTAACTGATTGCCTGAATTTGGGATATTAATCCTCACCAGATTTATTCTTGTATCGGGGTTGATTTCCGGATTTACATATTCAATTTTACCTGTTATTTTTTTGCCCGGAAAATCCGGTATCTGCACTTCAGCTATGCCATTTCTATCAATTTGTGATAGTTGTGAAGAATATATCTGGGCTTCTGCCCAAAGAGTTGATAAATCTGCCAAACGTATTAAAGTGCTGCCCTCCATTGTATAATCCCCTTCTCTTAGCTCCAGCATGGTAATGTATCCACTCCCGGTACTATAAAAGGTTGTGACAGGGGAAGTCTTTTGGGTTTTTATCAATTCTTCAACTTGTGCATCACTTAAACCCCATAGCAGTAATTTATATTTGGCGCTTTCAATAAGCCTGTTGAAATCAATAATGGAATTATCAAGCGTATTTTTTCTTTCTAATGCTGATATTAATTCCTGCTTGGCGTTATTCAGTTCTTCGCTGTATAAGTCGTACAGTTTGTCACCCTTTTTTACATAATCACCTACATTTTTATAATAAAGTTTTTCAATTCTCCCCATAATTCTGGCGCTAATAGAAGTGCTTTTCATTTGGTCAATATTTAAAGTTGCGGTTAACACAACTCTATCGCCAAGCATTCCAGATCGAATGGTATCAGTCTTAATGCTGGCTAATTGAACCTGCTGGTCACTCAGTTTTATTTCATCTGTATTGGTAGTATTATTTTTTCTTGTTTCAATTAATTCCATACCACAAATGGGGCATTTACCCGGTTTGGGTTCCATTATCTGTGGGTGCATGGAACAGGTATAGTAGACTTCATTATCCATACCAGGCATTTTTTGCATACTATCCTTGCTACTCTTTTCATTCGTATCCATTTTCATACCGGTCATATCCTGATTGCTGGTACCGACCTGACGCTTCTTATTATTACATGCAAGTAATAACAGTGCCATTATTGTTATCAACGTTATTCTCATAATAATTTATTTAATCTTTATAAAGCTTTCACTATCCATCAGAAATTGTGCGTTCCGTGCTACGGTATCAGTTACTAACAACCCTTTTAATATTTGAGTTTTACCATTATAAGTAAACCCTGTTTCCACAATATGTGGCATAAAACCACCAGGTGCTTTTACAAAAACCACTTTATCCAAACCCAGTGATACAATTGATTCTTTGGGTAACCAGTCTGTACTTTGTGGGCCGCCAAATATTTTTGCTTTAACCTGGCTGCCAACGGGAAGTTGTAGTTTGGAATTATCAAAATATACTCTTACAGATAGTGTTTTATTTTCTTTACGAAAAAAGGGTTCAATAAAATCAATTCTTCCATTGAAACTTCTGTCTGGGGCTGTTTCTGCTGTTAACTGAACGCCATTTCCCTGTTTTATCATACCTTGTTTATCGGCATAAATGTTTAAAAGAGCCCATACTTTTGATGGATTATAAATTGAAAAAATATTTTGCCCTTTTTGTATATACATTCCTTCTTTTATTGATAATTCTTCAGTAACAAGGGAAATGTCTTTCATCGCACCCGGAATATTGTTGCCATTAGACATAGACCCGGTAGACTCATGAATGTGTCCGCTGTATTTGCTATACACCGAAATAGTAAAGGATGGCTTTTGTGTTTTTATTACCTGCTGTAATTGCTCATTACTCATTCCTAACAAGAGCAATTTTTCTTTAGCAGAATTAATGAAACCCGTATTGTCCGCATCATTCTTTAAAAGAAACAAAAGATTTTGCTGGGCAGTTAATAATTCAGGGCTGTAGATGTCCATAATTTTTTGGCCTGCACTTACTTTCTGGAAACGGAAACGAACATACAATTTTTCAATACGTCCGCTAACCCTTGCAGAAACAGTTCCCACTTGCCGGGTATCATAAGCAATGTAACCCAAAGCATCTGCTTCAATATTTTCTTTATTTGATTCCAATGTTGTAACCGGTATGGATGAAATGACAAAGGAATTTGAAGGCTTTAATAATGTGTTTAAATCAACGCCTTCTATCTTTTTATTATTTCCAGATTTTTTTATCAGTTCCATTCCGCAAATGGGGCATTTCCCGGGTTTATTCCGGATAATTTCGGGATGCATAGAGCAAGTGTATATTTCTGAGTTAGCTGATTCGCCTTCACCCTGGTGTTGCGAATGGTCCGCCATTTTATCCTGTTCCATTGCCTGGTGCTGGGGGTTGTTTGCTGTTTTCTTTTCCTTGCATGAAGTAAAAGAAAAAGTAAAGACAACTGCCAGCAAAACTATTGCGGGTAATGAATGATGATTGAATTTTCTGATTATAGTCATATCTTTTTCATTAAATTAATTCAACTGGTACTGTAACATCATACCATCATCTTCATGCTCCAGGTTATGACAGTGAAAGACAAATACACCAGTTAGGGTTGAAAAGGGGATAATTATTTTTACAGTTTCACGGGGCATAACAAGTACAGTATCTTTCCAACCACTTTCAGAAGCTGTAACCTGTGACCTTCCACCACTTCTTTCCAACACCTGGAAATGCACCCCATGCAAATGAATCGGGTGTGGCTCATCTCCCTGTGAGTTGTCAAACACCCATATTTCTGTGCTGTTTGCCGTCACATTTTCATCAATCCTGTTTTTGTCATACACTTTGTCATTTATCCGGTGTATGCCGGTCATATTCATACCAGCACTCATTTGCATAGCATTGATTACAAATTTTCTTGTTCTTGAAGATGTTGATGGTGAAATGGCGGTTATGGAAGAAAGTATGGCCGGTAATGTGAAGTTGTCAGTTACATTTTGTGTTACTTTAAACTTTATAATTTTATATCCCTGCTTACCCTGAGCATTACCTCCATTGTCAAACATCCTGCTTTCCAAAAACAGTTCTGTTCCTGTTGCGACGCCTGCAAAATTTACAAGCACATCCAACCGCTCACCGGGAGAAAGTAAAATAGTTTTAACAACAATGGGATTTTTTAATAGCCCCCCATCATTGCCAATTATAATTATGTCTGCATTGTTACTTAATGCAAGATTATAGATACGGGCATTTGAACCATTTAAAATCCTTAACCTGTAATATCTTGTACTAACTTCAGTATAAGGGGAGGCTGCACCGTTTACAATAATTGTTTCACCCATATAGCCAGTCATAATTTCCCCCATATTGGGATTGTAAATAATGCCTGATGCACTTAAACGTTTATCCTGTATAACCAAGGGTAATTCATAGTTGCCCGAAGGCAGGTTCAAAGCGGCTTCCTCGGCATCATTTACTATAAACAAACCTGCCAATCCCTGAAAAGCTTGCTTTGCTGTTGCTCCATTCGGATGAGGGTGATACCAGTTTAATCCAGCCCTTTGATTAATTGTAAACTGATAATTAAAAAGGCTTCCGGGATTTACAATGGCTTCCGGATGCCCATCCATATTAGTGGGTATTTTTAAACCGTGCCAATGGATATTTGTTTTTTCTGATAACCTGTTTTGAAAAATAATATTGGCTGCATCGCCACTATTCATTTTTATCGTTGGTCCCAATATTCCATTTGGCTGGTAACCCAAAGCAGAAATAGAAGTGCCATTTACATTGGCGGTAACGGTCTGTGCCGTTAAACTTGAATTACTGCCTGTTATATTTGGAATGGGCAAAAGCCTGCTGAAATTACCCTCCGTTACAGGAACCGGTTGCCCGGTCATATTCATACCTCCATTCATCATGTTGCTTTTGCTGCAGGAGGCTAATAAAGCTATAACAGAGCTGCTGGCTAATACTGATGTTGTTCCAAAACCTGTTTTCTTAATAAATTCCCTGCGTTTCATATTTAATTTTTTTTAGCTGATAATTACTTTATTTGAAGTATCCTTTCTAATTCTACCTGCATTGATAATAACTCCTGCAATTGTTTTAAATACTCAAGCTGAGTCATATTTAAGGTTTCCCAGGCATCAAATAACTGGAATAGTTCTTCTGTATTTTGTTCATAAGCCAGTTGATATGTTTGATAATTTCTGCGGAGTGCCGGCAGAATTTTTTCGTCATATAATTTTAATTGTTTGCTTTTATTAATTATATCAGTCCGCATTCCATAAGCTATCCCTGAGGATTCATTCAGAATCATCTGCTTTTGTTGTTTTAATGATTCATTTTTCCACTTAAGGCTTTCGATATTCGCTTTATTCATTTTTGCAGACCAGCGTGCCATTGGCAATCGTACCATTGCCATTGCGGTAAATTGCATGGGCTGGCGGGCCCATCCGTACATGTTTTCAAAGCGAAACCCAAATTCTGGCAATAGCCTTGTTCTTTCCGTTTCCTGTTTTAGTATATTCACATACATTTCCTTTTCAATGGCTTTAATATCACTTCTGTTATTGATGAATAGTGCTGTATCAAATGTGATGGTCTCATAATTTTTTATCACATATAAAGTATCAATATCAAATTCAATGGTTTTATCTCGGTACATTAATGTGTTGATATTATATTTTCTTTGCTTTATTTCATTCTCCAGCATAACCCTCATACTTTGTATTCCCGCCAGTGAGGCTTTAGCTTTATAATAAGCACTGATTTTCTCAAGCCCGTTTTTATATCTTATTTCGGCGCTTTGAATCATATAGTTTAAAAGTTTCTCATTATCATCTAAAATCAATAATTGTTTTTTGAGAACAATCCACTCATAATAACTCTTTTTTGCATCCGCAAATAACTGGTTCAGTGTATAAGCTTTCTTTTCCTTTTCTACGGATGACATAGAAGACATGTATTTAAAATCTGCATTCAACCGCTTAGGGTTGGGAATTATCTGCTGCGCTGCAATGGTATATTGCCCCATTCCCGGCTGTCCGTTCATAGATTTCCAGTAACGGGGTGCATAGGGCGTCATGAAAAAGCCTGATGACAACTCAGGTGCCATCCAGCTTTTTGCACCTTTGGCGGCTTCATCTAAAGACCGGACTTCTGCATCATACATTTTTAATGACGGGCTGTTTACCTGAATAGAATCGAGAATAGATTGTATATCCAATGGCGTCTGCCCGGAGGCCATTAAAATATCCAGTAACGATATAGTAATTATTAAAAGAAGCGCTTTTTTCATGGAATTAATTTTTATATAAATCATCTTTTATTTTTATAGTTCATTCTCACATTTACCGCCTCCGTAAAAACAGTTTAAATTATAGATTGTAACAGAAGCAATATTATCCAAAGCGGTATTGGTTAAAAAAGCCTGGTGACTTGTAATAAGAACATTATTAAAAGTTAATAACCTTGAAATAGTGTCATCCTGAAGTATATCCTCTGAATGGTCTTCAAAAAACAATCCTGATTCTTCTTCATAAACGTCAATGCCGAGATAACCAATTTGACGGATTTTTAGCCCTTCAATTACATCTTTTGTATTTATTAAAGCTCCTCTGCTGGTATTGATTAGCATAACACCCTGCTTCATTTTACTGATAGTTTCTTTGCAAATAATGTATCGGGTTTCTGAGCTTAGGGGGATGTGAAGGGTAATAATATCGGATTCTTTGTACAGTGTTTCGTAATCACTATATATGACTCCAAATCTCTCTCTTATCATTTTGTTCTCACTTTTATCAACTGCAAGTATCCTGCAGTCAAATCCATATAAGATTCGTGCAATAACAGATCCAATTTGACCTGTGCCGATAATCCCCACAGTTTTACCATGCATATCAAACCCGGTTAATCCGTCTAAGGAAAAATTTAGTTCGTGTACCCGGTTATTTGCACGGATAAGCTTTCTGTTTAGAGCAAGCATTAGAGCAACTGCATGTTCAGCTACTGCATAGGGCGAATAGGCTGGAACCCTTGCAATACGAATACCTAACTCTTTTGCCTTTTCCAGGTTTACATGATTGTAACCTGCTGAACGGAGGACAAGAAATTTTACTCCGGCATTACTTAGTTTTTCCAATACCGGGGCCGAAGCATCATCATTTACAAATATGGAGACGGCCAAAGCGCCTTTTGCCAAATATGCAGTATCACAGTTTAGAGGAACTTCCAGGAACCTGATGTTGTGCTGATTGATATTTGCATTCAAAAGCCTATCCTTTTCAAATTTGTGTGTGCTATATATTACTGTTTCCATTGATGATGATTTATTACTTTATCAGGCTGATATTTTAATTCCGCATCTTATGGTTTTGGGTTATTTATCTTTTAGATATTTATCAAAATACCCTTTAGCGTTTACTTCAGATTTGAAATATAAAACATCCTCTGTAGTACCAGGTTTCCCAATGATATAGGCAACAGCTTTGTCAACTTCCTCACCAGTGAACGGGTCGGGGATATAACGGGAAGAAGAATCATCGTTCAGCGTTTTTACACAACCCTCACAACATCCATAATATGTTTTTCCGTTTATTGGAACGGCTATTTGCACAGAGTTTAGAAACCGGTTATTAACCATGCATACCTGGTTATTTTGAAGCCGGCTTATTGTGGTATTTGAAAATTTTACTGTATTGGGTGTATTGGTTGCAGCTTTATCTTTTCCTGAATTACAAGAAAACAAAAACAGTACTAAGAATGCTGTGATTGTAAAGAGATATTTTTTCATTTTAATTTATTTAATTGTTTTAGGTCATTATGCCTGATTTATCCTACTCACAAACAGAACTATTGTTTTGTTTTATTTCGGTGATTATGATAGGCTTTTACAGGGTATTGTTCCAGGATGTCATAAACAACAGGGTGCAGGTTCATATTCAGATAAGCACTATCGTACAAATCTGCTGCAGCAATACCAGTCCATACTACTTTCTGCGTCATTCGGTCAATGATATTAAGCCTGATTGAATTCTTTAAATAGGTTTCCTTTGGCAACTGGTCAGCCTGAGTATAATTAAAATATTTATAGGTAAATGGCTTATTGTATTTGAAAGGATTTGACAGTGGATGTAAGAATGGGTTTCCATAAGTTGTGACAGTAGTTGTGCTGTAAGGAGCAGGAAGAGAAGGGTCTTTCTTTTCTTTTGTTTCGCTTTTTATTACCAGTTCCAGTAACAGATCAGGATTATCCACATTTGCGATATAACCTCTTTCTCCCATGCAATGTGTAAAATAGTTGATGGTATTATTTCGCATTACTCCAAAAACGGTTTTATCATCTGCCGAATCCTTACCGGGAATCCATGCGAACGTTTTATATCGGGTGAAATCTGCAGATTTGTCGTAACTGCTTTGTATGTCCCGGTACAACCTGGAACTACAGCCTGATGCCAAAAGAATTACTGCTGTTGTTATAAAAATCACAGTATATGAATGTCTTGAATAAGCTCTCATGTTATTTTATTTATCAGTGATGTGCTTCAAGCACTTCTATCCTTCCTAGTTTTTTAAGTTCATATTCTTTTTGCATTAAAAAAATCAGTGGAGTAACTAAAAGAATATGCGTTGAGGATGTAAGAACACCGCCCACCATAGGTAATACAATGGGTATCATTACATCACTTCCCACACCTGTACTCCATAAAATTGGCACTAAGCCAAAAAGTGAAACACTTACCGTCATAAGTTTTGGTCTCAGCCGTTTAGCGGCTCCATGAACAACATATTCCAGTAAATCTTTCCTTGTAATAGTTTCACTTGAGTTTCCTTTCAAAGCCACAAGTTGCTGCATGGCATCATTAAGGTATATAACCATTACAATACCCGTTTCCACTGCCAGGCCAAAGAGAGCAATAAACCCAACAGCAACGGCCACCGATAAATTGACCCCCCAGAAATAAACCATAAACGCTCCACCAATTAATGCAAATGGAATGGATATAAGGCTGAACAATGCTTCTCTGGCTGAGTGAAAGGCGAAATACATACACAGGAAAATAATTACTAAAACAACCGGCAAAATCATCTTTAATGTTCTCTGGCTTCGAACAAGGTTTTCATACTGGCCACTCCATTCGAGAAAGTAACCCTTAGACATTTTTGAGAGCATTTTGTCCAGCTTCTCTTTTGCAGCTTTTACCGTACTTGCCAGGTCTCTCTCTCTTACATTGAACAAAACAGTTCCACGAAGCATTGCATTTTCAGAGTTAATCATAGGAGGGCCATCACCCAGCCGAATATCCGCAACTGCTTCCAGTGGAATTGGACCGTAATTCATTGTTTGAACCTGCAGCCTTTTTAATACAGCAAGGTTATTTCGAAAATCCTGACCGAAGCGGGCATTTACTGAAAACCTTCTTCGTCCTTCAATAGTTGTAGTGAGACGCATGCCGCCAAGGGCACTTTCAACAACTGCATTTACATCATCAATACTTAATCCATACCGGCTTATTTCATCTCTTTTTATTATTATGTCCACATATTTACCGCCGGTGATAGGTTCAACATACAAATCTTTTACTCCCGGAATACCCTCTAACTCTTTTTTTATCATTTGAGCAAAAGAATAAATAGTATCAAGGTTTTGGCCATATATCTTCAAACCCACATCAGTTCTAATTCCTGTTGACAGCATGTTAATCCGGTTAATAATTGGCTGTGTCCAGGCGTTGGTAATTCCCGGTATTTGAAGTTTATCATTCAGCTCTTTTATAATATCGTTTTTAGTTATGCCTGGCCGCCATTGATTTTCCGGCTTTAATAAAATGATTGTCTCAATCATACTTACAGGAGAATTATCGGTAGCAGTATACGCCCTGCCTGCTTTACCAAGCACATTTTCTACTTCTGGTACTGTTTTTATCAGTTTATCCTGTATTTGCAAAAGATTTTTTACTTCCGAATTAGAAATATCCGGAAGTGCTACAGGCATAAATAGCAACGATCCTTCATCCAGAGGTGGCATGAACTCGGAGCCCAATTTTGTCATCATCACTACACCAATCGCAAGTGCAATCAAATTGATACCGATAGTTGTTTTCCTCCATTTTAAACACCGCCTTATAAGCGGTTCATAAATTCTTTCGAGAAACCTGTTCACCGGATTTGCCGTATCAGGAAGAAAACGCCCCTTCATAAAAAACGAAATCAATACCGGAGCAAGAGTAACTACTAAAACCGCATCTACTACCAGGATAAAAGTTTTAGTCCAGGCAAGTGGTCCAAACAATTTACCTTCCTGTCCAGTTAAAAGAAACACAGGCAAAAAAGAAGTAATTATTATTATTGTAGAGAAGAATACCCCACGTGATACCATTTTTGAAGCTTTCTCAATAATAGCAAGCCGGATATCGTTGGGTATTCTTTTATATCCCTGTTTTTGACGCTTTGTATCACCCGTTTTCTTTTTAAACAGCTTTTTTATGTTGAATGAGAATATTTTTTTCATGTTCATTTTTTTAAGCTTCAGAATCAGGTTTGTTTTGCCATTCTGATAAAAGCCTGTAAGAATTTTCAGACATGATGATGCCGTTATCAACCACTACACCAATAGCCAATGCTATGCCTGTTAATGACATCAGGTTTGAAGACAGCCCGAATAGCTCAAGTAATATAAAACTGATGGAGATTGTTATGGGTAGTTGAATAATTATACTGAGTGCACTTCGCCAGTGAAATAAAAAGATGATGACAATAATACAAACTGTAATAATTTCTTCTTTAAGCTTTCCCTTTATTGTTTCAAGGGCAGCTTCAATAAGTGTACTGCGGTCGTAAGCGCTTTTAAATGTTACCCCCTCGGGAAGTCCCTTTTGTACATCAGCCATTTTCTCTTTAACAGCCTTAATAACCTTATCTGCATTTTCTCCATACCGCATAACCACTATACCTCCGACAACTTCACCTTCACCGTTTTCGTCAACAATACCTAATCGCAAATCGCCTCCCATCTGTACATAGGCTACATCTTTTACTCTTACAGGAATACCGTTGTAATTACCTATAGCTATTTCTTCGAGGTCTTCCTTTTTCTTTACATATCCCAATCCACGGATGATGTATGCCATATCGCTCATTTCAAATTTTCTCCCACCAACATCATTGTTGTTTGCCTTTACTTTATTCATAATGTCCATAAGTGAAACATTGTAGTATTGAAGCTTTACCGGATCAACAACTAATTGGTATTGCTTCTCAAACCCACCAAAGGAGGCCACTTCTGCTACTCCTGGCACAGTTTGCAACGCAAATTTTATATACCAATCCTGCAAGGCACGTTGTTCCCCGAGGTCAATGTTTTTGGCATCAAGGGTGTACCAGAAAATATGGCCTACGCCGGTGCCATCCGGGCCAAGTGATGGTGTTATTCCCTGCGGTAAAAGGCGCTGTGCATAATTCAATCTTTCCAATACCCTGGTACGGGCCCAATAGATGTCAACGTTGTCTTCAAAAATCACATACACGAAGCTCATCCCAAACATAGAAGTGCCCCGAATACGTTTAATTTTTGGGATACCCTGCAAATTTGATACAAGCGGATAGGTAACCTGGTCTTCTATCAATTGAGGGCTACGGCCCATCCATTCTGTAAAAACAATTACCTGGTTTTCGGATAAGTCGGGAATAGCGTCAATGGGGTTTCGTTGTATTGAAAACCACCCCCATATAAACAAACCGGCGGCCAGCAGGAGCACAATAAATTTATTGCGCAGCGAAAACTCAATTAATTTTTCAACCATGATTGTAGGTATTAAATTCTTAATGTTTCATGTTGTCCTTATTCATTTTCATGCTGTCCATCTTCATTCCTTTCATATCCATGTTTTTCATGCTGCTGTCATGCATCATGGTTTCCATACTGTGTTTTGAGGTGTCCATAGTGTCAGAAGATTTCTCTTTGGAATTGTTGCCGCCGCAGGCGTTTAAGAAAAGCATAAGTATAATGCCTGCCGCTACCGCTATAATATTATTTTTCATTGTTGACAATTTTTGAATTTCAAAAAATTAAAAGCTACTTATTGAAATGGAAATATTAATTCTGTAGTTATGGAAATTGCTTTATACATAGTAATACATGCAATGACCAATAACGGGAAAGGGGCTGCTTAAACGGTAAAATCAGACTCTGAAAACCTGGAGGGGGATAAATAAAGAATTTGAGTATCGAAGCTTAATCTTATTACTATCCGGTAATTTATTTTCATCAGCTATACCACGCAAGAGAGAAATATCAGAATCAATAAAATATAGCTGCGGCTTAACTATTTCAAAAGGAATAATTACAGAAGCAGTACTCTGAGTTTTATGATTATCTGCTTTATAAAAATGCATTTCATCTTTACAGCAATCATTATTCATTTTCCCATTACACCTGCATCCTGATTTGCCAAAACCAACTATTGATATAGTAGAAATCTTTCCTTTACAATAGTGGATATCTATACCAATACCAAATGCAGTAGCTGCATAAATCAAGAAAAACGATATAGCGATTATTCTTTTCAATTTTTAACTTTGGTATAGAAAGTCTGTTACAAGTTATTGATTTCCTGCGAAATTATATACATCCTCCTAATCATAAACTGATATTTATCAGGTATTTCAATGATTTTACTATGCTACTACAGTCCAACCGTCTTATGCTATGGATAATTTAGCAGATAATTAAGATGGCAAAGGCCTGAAGTGTTTTTGACATTTAAAAATTGCTTTTTCATTTCTTTGGTATTTAAAAGTTTAAAACCTAAATATTTTACTATTATAGTCCGTTGCTGATAAGAAAAGCTGCGGCAAATGCAAGAATGGAATACAACTCCGGGAACACCGCCAATATCATGGTTTTCCCAAACACATCATTTCCTGATGCAATTTCTGCAATGCCGTTAGCACAAATTTGCCCTTGCCTGATGGCAGCATAGGTTGCCACAATAAATATAGCTCCTGCACCAAATACTGCTGATGCAGCAAATGGGGTAATGGATGAAGTGAAAATACCTTTTGAATAAAAAATAAAAAATGCGGCAAAGCCAAATAATCCATGTGTGCCGGAAAGGGCACTGAGCAACATATAACTTCCAAAAGCATCCGGCTTCTTTTTCAAAGCGCCAATGGTTGCGTTTGCACCGATGGAAACACCAATGGCACTGCCAATTCCCGGAAGGATTATCATCAGTGCGAGACCTATATATGCTATTAATAAATTTGACATTTTATTTATGTTTTTTGATTTGAAATAATTGTAAATGGTTTATAAGGGTTGCCGCCTCCTGTAAATCCTGCGTTTTTATAAAACTCAACAAATGTTAATCGCATGGTATGTACAAATGCGCCAAGTGAAGCCACAAAAAGATTTAATGAGTGACCAAAAATGATAATAATGAGAAAAAGAACAGGACCTATATAAGCTGTTTTTTCAATTTGACTGGCAATACTATTTATTACTAATGCAAGTATGGCACTTGAAACACCAAGTGCAAAAAGACGGATATAGGAAAGCAAGTCGCCCATTAAGCCTGTGATACCAAACAATTCCCAGATGCCAGTACCGATACCACTAAAGAACCCAGCTTCCGGGTCAGCGAAGAAAATAATTAAAGCAAGTCCGATATAAATATCAATGTGCGAATAGAAAGGCCACACTTTGAAATAAAACATATTCACCAGATGCAGGATTATCATTATCCATCCTACTTGCGGAAGACCGTATCTGAAACCAAATTTTGCCATTTTATTAATTCCCTGCAGCGCCATACCAAATAATATCTGAATAAATCCTATTGCGATAGCGAGTGTAAAAATTTGTTTATCCTTCAGGAAAAACTCTTTTAAAGGTGATAGCCACGGAAATTTTGCAACGGATACACCGAAAAAATTTCCCGTTAAAAAACCGAAGAAAAATGTGATGATTCCGAGCAGTTGCACTAATGTGAGATATGATTTCTTAATTTTTGATTTACCTAATAACCTCATGCTGGTAGCTCCTGCAAATAATATAATTCCGTAACCCATATCATTCATTCCAAAGCCAAAGAACAATGCAAAGAACGGGGCAAAGAAAACCGTGAGATCCAAATCCTTGTAAGAAGGAAGCGAGAACAAACTACCTATCGGTTCAAAAAGGCGGCTAAACCAATTGTTGTGAAGAAGTATAGGAGGGTTGTCTGAAAACCGTGAACGCTTTTTGATATAAACAATTCCCTGCTTGTCGAGAAAGTCTGAAAATATTTTTTTCTGTGGTCTGGGAACAAATCCCTCTAATATTTTTATTTTTCCATCACAGGCTTCTTGTGTATTTGTTTTGATACGGCTTAGTTCAAACGCATCTTCAAGTTCAAGTTTTCTTTTTTTCAAAGAGGGAATACACGCTGCGTATTGATCTACGTTTTGTTTCCATTCGTCAGTCATTTCCTGCTCCGATTTTTCTTTTATTTGCCTAATCTCCTTCAAAATTTCAGCAATTCCTCTCTGTTGAGGGGGCAGGCATTCAGTTTCATTATCTGTGGTAGAATCATTTTCTGTTTTGTGTGCAAGAAGGAAAGTGATGGCGTCATTTAAGTCCGATATCATAAGCTTTTGTTGTGTTTGCTCTGGCGCTTCATCCTTATTCCTTTCTGCCACATGAAATACTCCAACTGTTTTAAGGTGCTGCAAAAAGGCATCATACTCCTTATAGAAAATAAGCATGGAAAACTCTGTCATCGGAACTATCATACATCTTTATTTTAGGTAGATAGAATTTTTTTCTTCATAATTTTCTGCGCTGCCTTACCCAGGCTTTCTTCATCGTTCATGAACTTTTTTATTTTTGAAATGGCATCAAAATAGCCGGGAACCTGAACTTTTTCATAGAGGTTGACTTTTTGTGTTACCTTTTTTCTTGCTGCTTCAAGCAATGCTGCCCTGCTCGCCAATAATTTCTTTTCAATAGAAAGCCGTATAAGTTCTTTCATCAGCTTAATCCCATCAGAAACCCAAAGTGGGTGATTAAACAAACAAAGTGGTCTCAGTTCAAACTCCGCATCTTCAAACTGCAGTGTTTTTATTCCTGCAATATTCTTTACGCTTGTTTTTACGTTCCTTACTGTTATTATATCTTGTGGAAATTCCTGCCATAAAATATTCATATACTCATACGCTTTTATTTTATTCAAAATATTTTTTTCTAGTTCTGTCATCTTTCTTTTTGCCTTTTCAGCTTCAGTGCGAAGGATAGCTTCCTTAAATTTCAAAACCGGTAAAGCCTCCGACCTCACTTTTAGCTGCTTCTGCATTTCCTGCAACGAAACTTTGTTGTACTGAAATTTTATTGCCATTTCACATCCAGTTTGTTTCGTTGTTTAAATGATGTGTTTACGAAACTCATATTTCCTTCTTCTGAATTCTTATCTTCTTCTATCACACCGGTTGCTTTTGTCCAATATTCATCAATGAATTTTTTGCGTATGCCCAATTCATCAGGCTGAAAATTCTGCTTGAATAAATTCCAACTAATATCCAGCATCCTGCTAATGTTGATATTCACATCAATGGCAAGTAAGTGCCGGGCATATTCTTTTGCAAACTTCAATGCCCGTTTATCATAGTCGCTCAAATCAAAACCATTTTCCAGTTTTGTTTTTGCTTTGGCAGCATCAGCATACAAACGAATAGCTGCGTTCATTACCTGAGGATGGTCTTCTCTTGTCTGCTTTCCTATTACAAGTTGTTTCAGCCGTGATAGACTGCGAAACGGGTCAATAATTACTTTTCCGATTTCTGTATCTCTCCTTAAAAACAATTGCCCTTCGGTGATATAGCCGGTGTTATCAGGAATAGAATGCGTGATGTCGCCTTCCGAAATAGTAGTTACGGAAATCATTGTAATGGAACCGCCGGAAGGAAGCTGCACGGACTTTTCGTAAATTTTTGCAAGGTCGCTGTATAACGAACCGGGCATACTGTCTTTGGATGGTATCTGGTCCATGCGATTGGATACTATACTCAATGCATCACAATACAATGTCATATCAGTAAGCAACACCAATACCTTTTCATTTTTTTCTACTGCAAAATATTCTGCTGCTGTCAAAGTCATATCAGGAATAAGTAACCGCTCTACAGCCGGGTCTTCCGTTGTATTGATAAAACCTATAATTCTTTCCGGCATATCAGTATTCGTAAAAAGATTTTTGAAATACAGATAGTCATCATTTGAAAGGCCAATGCCACCGAGGATAATACGGTCGGCATTGGCACGAAGCGCAACAATCGCAATCACTGAATTGTAAGGCTGGTCTGCATCTGCGAAAAAGGGAATTTTTTGGCCTGCCAATAATGTGTTGTTCAAATCAATTCCTGCAATACCTGTTTCAATCAAATCAAACGGTTGTTTTCTTCTCACAGGGTTTACAGAAGGGCCGCCTATTTCAAGTTCTTTTCCCTGTGGCTTATATTTACCGTCAATCGGTTCGCCATAAGCATTAAAAAATCTCCCTCCTAATTCATCGCTCAGTCTTAGAGAAGGTGCTTTGCCAAGAAACATTACTTCTGCATCTGTCTTAATTCCTTCCGTACCTTCAAACACCTGTAACGTTACATTCCTGCCATTGATTTTTATTACCTGTGCAGATTTGCCATCAACCAATGCCATTTCTTCGTAGCCTACTCCGGTCGCTTCTAATGTGCAGGTGGCTTTTGTTAGTTGTGTAACCCTTGTATATATTTTTTTAAACGACTGCATCTTAAACTGTTTGTTTATTTTCATTTAATATTTTATCCAATTGCCTGTTGAAGTTTTTAAATTCTTCCGACTGATATATTGAATAATTAATCTGTTTAAACAGGTTTATAATGCTTCTGAAAAAGACACCTACTTCTTCGTAAGAAGAAAACTGAAAATGCATTTCGCATATTTCAGCAATCTTAGTTTGCATATCGTACAATCTTTCTAATGATGTAAAAGCATCTACATTATCAAAAGCATCTTGCTGCAGCACAACAAAATCGATTAACTCTGCCTTCCAGAATTTTTCATGATATTCAACCGGCACATTATCATCGCCCAGAATATTTATTTGTTCCATTGCTTCACGGCCCTGCAATAAACGGTCTTTCATCTTTACCACTTCTGTTTTCCAGTTCGGTGCAATGGTTTGTTGCAGGTACAAAACCACTTCAGGGTATTCAAGGAACTTAGAATAACTCTCAATTGGGTCAATAGCAGGATAGCGTTTGCTATCGGCACGGGATTGTGATAAAGCGTAAAAACTATGGGTAGCTTTTTTTGTAGCCTCTGTTACAGGTTCTTTTAAATTACCCCCGGCGGGAGATACCGTTCCTACCAATGTGATGCTTCCACTTTTGTCGTTCAGCAGTTTTACTTCGCCTGCCCTTGCATAAAAATTAGAAATCACAGAAGGCAAATCCATAGGAAACGCATCGGGCCCCGGTAGCTCCTCCATACGGTTAGACATTTCTCTTAATGCCTGTGCCCAGCGTGATGTACTATCAGCAAGCACCAATACTTTCAATCCCATTGCACGGTAATATTCTGCAATGGTAATACCTGTATAAACAGATGCCTGGCGTGATGCCACCGGCATATTAGATGTATTTGCAATGATAACTGTCCTGTCAATCAATTTACCTCCTGTTTGAGGGTCATTTAACTGCGGGAACTCAACAAAAATTTCTACAATTTCATTAGCCCTTTCACCACAGGCAACCATGATTACCACATCTACTTTTGCCTGCCTTGCAATAGCATGTTGCAGTACCGTTTTTCCACTGCCAAACGGGCCGGGAATAAAACCGGTACCACCCTCCGCCATTGGGTTCATCATATCAATAACCCGGATACCTGTTTCCAATAACTTATAAGGTCTTAGTTTTTCTCTATAGCCCTTCAAGGGTTTAATTACAGGCCATTTCTGCACCATCGAAACTTCAATCTCATTACCGTTTTTATCCCGGAGCATGGCAATGGTGTCTGTTATTTTATAACGTCCGGCTTCTGCAATACTCTTTATTTGATATTCTCCATCAAGCTTAAAAGGAACCATTATTTTATGAGGAATATTTTTTTCTTTCACTTCACCAAGCCAACAACCAGCAAAAACAATTTCTCCTTGTTTGGCCAAAGGAATAAAATTCCATTCGCTGTTCATGTCTAATGCATCTGTGGAATATCCTGAACTAAGAAATACCGTATCAACTTTATCAAGGTCATTCTGCAGACCATCGTATTTTTTTGAAAGAATACCGGGGCCAAGTGTTACTTCCAGCAAATGCCCCTGGAAAATTACCTCATCACCCACTTTCAGGCCCCTTGTATTTTCGAATACCTGCACATAAGCATCACTGCCGATAACCTTTATGACTTCAGCTTTTAGAAATATTTTACCGAGGCGAATGTGGCAAATTTCATTTTGTGCCACGGCACTATCAGCAGCAACAATCACCAAATTGGAAATAATCCCTTTTACTTTTCCTGTTCTCATGTTTATGACTATGTGATTTCTACCTTTTCAATTAATGTATCGAGCATAGAAGGAAGATATAATTTTTCATGCCCCTGTTTCAGCGTTATCCATCTTTCAATTATCATCAGTTTAATGATAAATGACATAACCGCTTCGACAGTGAAATAATTGAAGAAAGTCATTTCTTCAAGTTGCTTCCATCTAAGCAAATCAATTTTCTTTTCACGTTCTATAATATTTTCTGTTTCTAAAATCTTTATACCCGTGTTCAGAAAGCCAAGTGATGTTTCCGTACTGAAATCTGCAGACAAGTCTTGTTTAAACATGCAGGCCATTTCATTTGCTTCGAGAATAAATGCTGAAAAAGGAAGCTCTTGCTTTTTATTGCTTAGTATAAGCAATAGGTTTTTAAGATTTAGTTCAAATTCCATCCAGCGGGTTAAAAAATCATTTCCACATTTCATTACTTCCCTGTAATAGGTTTCCGACAGTCTAACTTCCCATTCAGCTTCTTTATAACGGTCTTTATTTTCTCTGAATGAGAAAATAAAAGTTGACATATAGCCGGGCAACACTGTATTGCTTTCAACAGCTTTTTTCAATTGCCCGATGGAATAGCAGCCTTCGGTCTGCATCGTACTATTTCTATTGAACAGGATACCGAGTAGGTTGTGGTGGTCTCTTGCGTAATACAACCAACACACGAGTTCAAAATCTTTTGGATGAACTTTATTTTGCAACTCATTCAAAAATGTTTTTGCCGTAAAAGGCAAACGGGTGTCCGTTATTGACAGATCCGGCAAACCAGCAATTAAATAAAAATATTGTAGCTTACTCATTTTCGTTTTCTTTGATTCCGTAAATCCATTCAAGTGTTTTTTTACGCAAATAGCCTTTAAAGAAGTTTTCAAAATCTTCGTCGGAAAAACCTACATAGTAACCTTCGTTTTTAACTCCAATCCTGAAACCGCTTTTTATTTTATTCTCTACTACAATTTCAAGCTCAGTTCCTAATTCTATTTTTATACGCTGTTCAAAAAAATCTTTCAGTTGCACTTCGTCTTCTTTATTAAGCAGCAATTCAAATTGGATGTTGCTCTCAACGGGGTTCCATTTCTTCAGTACAGAAAGAATTATTTTTTGCAAGAAATCTTTCTCACTCAATGCATCACCAACCCCCTTGGATGAAATCCTGTTACTGATTACTAAGGCGAGTTCGTTTTTAATAGTACTGATAGCCTGTTTTGAAACTGCTTTCAGTTCACTGTTTAAACTATCCCGTTTATGATTCATTTCGCTCAAAGAGTGGGCTTCCATTTTTGCAATGTGCTGCTTTGTTTGCTCCAATAATTCAGCAGCCTGTTGTTTTGCATCTGCAACAATTTGTTGCGCCTGTTCATTTGCTTTTGCAATTCCCTCATCATGCACTTTTTGAATAAGCGGCTGCAGATTTGTATTTAGATAATCATTCATTAACAGAATTAATTTTGCTTAACAATTGCTTTTAAATAAATAGTGCTATTGCACATAACTCAGTAATTGTATGTTTAATAATTTTTAAGGATAACTAATTGCATGGGTTTTAAATACAGTTTTACATAACATAAAGGACGGTTTGGGTTTTCCGAATATAATATTTCAACGTTTTGTTTTTTACCGTAAACTGTTGTCATCCATTTTTTATCACGATTTAGCTGGCAGTCAACAAGGATATATTCGTTTTTTACTTCATGAGCAGAAGAGTTAAATACAAATAATACTTCCTGGTTGTATAAGACACGGGAAAAAGCCAGTGTACATTTATTGCATTCGGGCAAGTGGAAATGAACCCCGTCAGTTGAAGTTTCTCGAATGAACATCCTGCCAAAGCGCATCACATTGTTTTCACTTCTGAATTTTGCAATAGATGCAATTGCCTTATATATTTCTGATTGCTGGTTTAGTATATCTGTATTTTTATCGTTGGGATTAAACAGGCATTCACGGATATATCTATCCCCTCTGCCGCAACCATCCAATCCCTGTTCAGTTCCATAATAAATGCAGGGTGTACCTAATGCACACAGGAGAAAAGCCACACCCGCAATTACCTGTTCTGGCTCCGCATTATGTCCAAAGCGGTGTTTAAATTCATTTCCAATCTGGTCGTGGTTGTCAAGAAATGTTACGAGATATTCACCGTACTCACCCCGGTCAAGTGCATTTTTCTGCAATTCTTCATACCGCTCTATCAGCTTATGCGGAGAGTCTTTTCCCTTTATTACACCCTCCAGTACAAAGTATAATTGAAAGTCGAGAACAGAGTTTAAGCCACAGTAAATGTTCTGGTCATTATAGGTGGTGAGTGTTTTCGGCCCCATGTATTTGCTTGCCATTGCATCTGCACCTACCAATTCGCCAAATAGAAAGAAATTTTTCTTGCCGAGGGAATATGCATATTCCCTTACATAGGAACAAAAGCGACTAATAGATAATTCCCCCATGTGCTTAACTGCATCTAAACGATACCCGTCAATATCCAGTTCCCTTATCCAAAAGCAATGAATGGCAGTTAACAA
The DNA here is from genome assembly GCA_017304675.1 of Sphingobacteriia bacterium. Taxonomy (GTDB): domain Bacteria; phylum Bacteroidota; class Bacteroidia; order Chitinophagales; family Chitinophagaceae; genus CW01. The sequence continues at coordinate 572,501 of JAFKLS010000016.1, read as the reverse complement.
TTTTTGTACATAGATTGCTTCCCGTGACTCATCATTTTTAAAAGCTTTCAAACTAAAGAAATCACCTTCTCTGGTTTCAGGATAGTCATCAAAATTCCGTATCTGGCCTTTACGTCCATATAGGGCGGGGTTCCTTAATTCAATAGGCACTGGTCTTTCGGGATATCTCCATTCTCCAAACGGAAATTCAATACCATCATGATAGTAATACGGATTGCCTTCAGGATAATTCCAGTTGTCCCCGCTGTGATGTAAAACAATATCCAGAAAAACCCTCATGTCATAATCATGTGCCATGTCAACCAATTCTTCCAGTTCTGCTTTTGTTCCAAAGCGTTCGTCTATTTCTAAATAATTTTCAATGGCATAACCATGATATGATTCCGGATTATTCTTAAAAACAGGGCTGAGCCAGATTGCAGTGCAGCCAAGGTTTTTGATATAGGTGAGATTGCTGATGATGCCTCTTATCGTGCCGCCACATTGTTTACTTAATTGTACTTCATCCCCAAAGCCTGAATGTTTTGAATCAAATTCCGCACTGTGCCTTTTATTACTATCGTGAAACCTGTCCACTAGTAAAAAATAAATGAATTCTTCCCGCCATTCCCGATGGCAGTTCTTCCAGTATTTTTTCCCTGATTTAGGAGAGAGGTCTATATCTTTTATTGATTTCATTTGATTTTTGTTTAAATAGTTTTAGTTGTTTCCCCCTCTAATGTCTTTTTTGCATCATTCAGCATATTCTTCAAACACCACCTGCAATACCAATCCGCAAAAAAGAAGGACAAAAGTTTATTAAAAAACCCTTTTGGCTTCTCATAACTGATGGATAACTCTGCCTGTGTTCCATTTAATATTGGTTTAACGAATAAGTGCATCTTATACCAAGAATAAATGATAAGTTTGGGTGTTCCGGTTGTTTCCCATATTTTTTCCTCATTGGGAATCCATTTTGTTACTACAACGGTAAAGTCCATAGATATCGCCATCATTCTGCCTGTCCATCTATAACTAGAACCAAGCCCGGTATGATTCTCTGTCAGAAATTCCAATTTCAGTTTGCTTCCCATCATCATGGCAGATGATTGTGTCATGTGCATACCGGTTATCCCCAAATCGTCAATGCAAGTGAATACCTTTTCAGGAGACGCATTAAGTACTATTATTCTTTTAAGCGTTTTCATAAACATAATTTAATCAACAAAACTGTTTTTACACACTTCCCCGGCTAATACTTCATCAACACAAATTGCATTGGAAGGATGAGTAATTGTATTACAGGTAACCACCTTTTCTGCGCCTGCCTTTAGTAACTTTACATAAGCTTTGTCTGCAAACACTGCATGGATGCCAATACAAACTGGTGGTTTCATGGCTGCTTTCTTCAGATGGCCTATAGTTTCGAGCATAGTATGAGCTGTTGATATGATATCATCAACCAATACCGGTATATATTCCTTATATTTTTCAACGTGGGGCACAGATACCCTGACATTTCTATCACCTTTACGTATTTTTTCAAGTATAATGTAAGGAGCATTGGCATCTGCAGCTACTTTGCTAACCCATTGTTCACTTTCACTATCGGGGCCAATTAATACTGGCTGCTGTACATTTTCATTTATCCATTTTGATATAAGATGTGACACATGCAGCACGGCTGTATGAATAGAGTAAATTTCATCCAGCGATGTATGGCGGTGCAGATGTGGGTCTATCGTAATCAGTTTATCAATAAAGGAAGAAAGTAACCGTGCAAATAAATCAGAACTGATGCACTCACCATTTATAAATCTTTTATCCTGGCGCATATAAGCCAGGTATGGAGTTATTAGTGTTACCGGATGAGCCCTGAATTCTTTGAGTGTTTTTGCCAGAAAATAAAGAGGTAATATTTTTTCATCGGGATTATGCAGAGAGCACACAATGAATGCCTCCTTTTCGTAAACATTTGAATCTACTTTTACATAGGTTTCGCCATCGGGGAAATGGCGGATAACTGCCTCTCCCGGCTCTCCATGCATCAAGTTGATTAAGGAGTTTGCCATCACTTCATTACCAGGCAATGAAAATATTACACAATTACTCATAACTTAATTTTAGTATTTGCTGCTTATTCTGTTTATAATATTCAAAAGCATAATTCAATTCTCCAGGGGAATTGGAACAGATGGTAAATAAGGGCTGCCCTTTTTCAACTTTTTGTTTCAACTGAACCAAAAAATCAACTCCTGCTTCCTGTGAATCGGGTGCGCCTGATAATTTTGCAATCCGGGCAATTTTCCGGTTATCAACAGATGTAATAATTCCATTAGTTTCCGATTCTATTGTAAAATTGTATTTAGCAGTTTGAGGCTCCTTAAACCCGCCTTGTGCTTCACATATTGAAATCAGTTTTTTGTATGCTGTACCATTCTTTAGTTTTTCAATCACCAGGTCATGTGCTCCCTCCCTGGGTAAATTCCAAACAAGCTGTACAATTTCTGAGGCAATGCGAACAGCCCTTTCTTTCAGGTCTGTTGGTGCTGAAGGCTTATTTTGCAGCACATCGAGAACATCCCTTGCTTCTAATGACGGACCAATGCCATAACCTACCGGCTGATTGCCGTCTGAAAAAATCATCTCCACTTTCAATCCAATTAAATCTGCAATTTCTTTTAACCGAAGCGACAGGCTTACCGCTGCATCCATATTCCTGACTTTGGCAGTAGCGCCAACAGGAATATCAATAACACAATGAGTAGAACCCGCTGCAACTTTTTTTGATAAAATAGATGCAATCATTTGGCCTTCGCTATCAACGTCCAGCGCCTTTTCAACCTTAATAATAATATCGTCAGCCGGACTTAATTTCATTGCACCTCCCCATGCTATGCATCCATTTTCTTTTTCAACAACTTTTCGCATTTCTTCCATAGTGAGGTTCACATTGGTCAAAACCTCCATTGTATCTGCCGTACCCGCTGGTGAGGTAATGGCTCTTGAAGAAGTCTTTGGAATCGTAATACCTAATGCCGCAATAATGGGTACAACTATCATAGAAGTCCGGTTTCCCGGTAATCCACCAATACAGTGCTTATCTGCAATCACTCCTTTGCCCCAGTACATTCTATTACCAGTATCTACCATTGCCTTTGTCAGGAAATAGATTTCATCCATGTTCATATTATCACCAGAGCAGGCTGCAACAAATGATGAAAGATAAATGTTAGAGTATTTCTCACCCGATATATCCTGTATAATTTCAGTGTAAGCCTGCTGGTCAAGTGTATTGCCGTATAGCTTTGCTCTTACATGCGACATTGAATGAAGCGAATCCATGTGAGTAACATTAAGTTTATCACCTTCATTTACTTCAAGCTTTTTAGCCGCACTTTTAGATAAACTAATTTCACCATCTTGTAATAATCCGTCGTCAGTAATATTCAGACTGGTGATAATACTTCTACCATTCACGGAAACAACCAATCTCGTCAGAGCTTGGAATCCCTCCGACTTGCACACATGACAACTGGCAGGCATATAAACTATCAATTCCTGGTTTGTATCAATGTACAGGTTTTTAAAAATCAATTCGTGAGTATAGTGGTCACAATGATTTTCCTTTTTATAAGGATGTGCTTGTAGTTGCATATACTTTGATATTAAATAAAACGGTTTCCTGATTCTGTTTTTGTATTTCAACAGGAATATTAAGTTCATCATGAATTTTCACTCTTAGTGCTTCCTGTGCCGAAGGTTCCCCATGCACTAAAAATATTTTCTCAGGCAGGTGTTTGAAATGTTTTAACCATTGAAGCAATTCTGACTGGTCAGCATGTGCTGACAACCCTGATACTTCTTTTATTTCTGCTTTTATTGGAAAATATCTTCCATGAATCTTTATTTCATGTGAACCTTCTTTTAAAGCCCTGCCTCTTGTACCCTCTGCCTGGTATCCTATAAGCAATACAGTATTTCTTTTTTCAGTTACGTAGTGCTTCATATACTCCAGTACCCGGCCACCGGTAAGCATGCCACTCGCTGCAATAATGATTTTACTTCTTCTGTCGGCAATTATGTTTTTAGTGTTATGATAGTCACGGTTAATTACCACGTCTTTACACACACTCATGCATTGGTCATGCGTTAACTTATGCCATTTGGGATAGCGGCATAAAATATCTGTTGCATCTGCTGCCATAGGGCTGTCGAGATAAACAGGAGTATGTGCAGGAATTTTTGCGTCCTTCTTCAGCCCATTTATAATGTGCATAATTTCCTGTGCACGGCCTACTGCAAAACTTGGAATAAGCACATTGCCAAAATGATTGATAGTATGATTTATTATTTCGGCTAATTCATCTGCAGGTTTTCTATCTCCATGAAGCCTGTCTCCATAGGTTGACTCCATAACTACAAAATCAAATCCATCTATATGCGATGGCGGTAATAAAAAGTCAGAAGTATAACGTCCAATATCGCCGGAGAAAATTATTTTTTTGTCGTAGCAGGTGAGTTCAACACTTGCAGAGCCGAGGATGTGACCGTTTTTCCTGAATTGAAAACTGATGTTAGGCGACAACTTTTTTACATCACTGTGTTCAATTGTTACAAACCGATTAAAGGCAAGTTCAGCGTCTTCAGTTGTGTATAACGGCCTGGCAGGTTTGTGTTTTGAATAACCCATCTCATTGGCTCTTTCGGCATCTTCTTTTTGTATTTTGGCGCTGTCCAATAAAATGAGTTCAGCAAGTTCTTTTGTAGGAGGGGTCATGTAAATTTTACCCTTGAAACCATTTTTAATAAAGAGAGGAATATACCCGCAATGGTCAAGATGTGCATGAGTCAACAACAATACATCAACTGCCGACGGTAGTACGGGTAATTCCTCCCGGTTTTTCATTCTTATTTCTTTTATTCCCTGGAATAAGCCGCAATCGATAAGAACATTTAAATCCGGTGTCTTAAGCAAATGCTTTGAACCTGTTACTGTTTGTGCTGCTCCCAGTGATTGTAATATGATTTGACTATCCGTTTTCATATTGAAGTTGTTTATTTTGTTCTATGACTTTTTCCAGCTATGGGTTTTACTGGATATTGATTGATGATGCTGTGCACGGCAGGATGCAGGTCACGGCTTATCATGCCCGGATCATAAATATCACCTTCGGCTGTTCCTGTCCAGATAAGCTTATTGCTCTTCTTGTCAATAAAATTTAAGGTGATAGCACCATCCATATAGTCCGTTTTCTGTGTGCTGGAATAACCACCCCAATAGCCATAACCGCCATACGAAGGATAATAGCGGTAATAGTAACCAAAAGAATAAGGATGATAATAATAACTACCGAAGTAATAAGGCCTGTAATAATAACTGTTTGGATAGCTGGTAATAACTCTTTCCTTTTTTGTATTTGTAATTACCAACTGCATCAGGATATCAGGATTTTCCGAATCAAAGGAATAACCTCTGTCACTCATACACTGACCAAAATAGTTTCTTATATTATTGCGGATTATTTCGTTGTTATAAGGAGTGTTGGCAGTATCCGCTTTATCGGGCAGCCAGGCAAAGGTTTTGTATTTTGTAAAGTCTGCTGACCTGTCATAGTCGGAATAAATTTTTGTATAGGTGCTGCAGCCGGTTGTCAGCAAAGCCGTAACTGCTATCAGCATAATCGTTTTCATAATTTATGTTTTTAAATGTTATTAATCATTTTATTCACCGGGTTTCTTTAAAACAAGCTGGTTAAATCTCACTGTTACTTTTTCTTCTCCCGGAAGAAGATTAGCAATATTGAATTGGGCCAGGTCAACAACAAAATCTCCTGATAGAATGCAGCTTGCCCTGCCTCTTGGAAAATGAACAAGCACTGAATTAATGGCTAAGGGTCGGCTCACCCCATTAAGAGACAACATCCCCTGTGTTGAAAACTTTTGACTCGGGTGGCTTTTAGTCTGTACATAAGTAATATTCATTTTACCGCTGAAGACAAGCTCCTGTACTGCCATCTTTTGTATCAATTCATTCAACGAATCATTTGAAGAAATAAAAGAGGGAATCATCAGCCGCAGGTGCATCTCTGCTTTATCATAATTCAAGTGCATGAATAAATGATTACTCACTGCCGTTACACCTGCACCATTATATCTTCCACTTGCCTGTATTGTTCCGGCCTGTGTTTGATATACCTGTGCGGCTGATGATGTTCCCTTAACCACGAACCATAGTACCCATATTAGCATTATAATTAACCGCATTTACAATGACGTTTTATTTTAAGCTTTTTAGTTATTATAATTCTGAGTGAGCATAAAGAATTACTTAAATACTACCAGGCCATTAATGATGATTACCCATCATGCCTCCATGTTGTCCACCCGAATGCATACCTGAACCATGCATCCGCATCATGGTTCTTTGAAACATTTGATGTGAACGGTACTTCCTTCCATTCATATCCATGCAGTGTCCGTTTCGCAACTGTCTTTGCTTCCCATTTTTTAACTGGTAAGAACCATCGGTATGCATAACTGTTCCATTGTGAAGCATCATTTGGTTTTGCATCACCATTTCTTTCCCATTCATGTTATGATACATCTTTCCATCTTTCATGATAAGATGCTCATCATTCACAGCGGATGCAGGCTGATTTTGAACCGGCTCCTGCTGTGCAACGGCTGCAGTCATCAGCAATACTGCTGACAGAACTGAAAAAAAGATTTTTTTCATATTGTTTATTTTTTATGTTTTTGAATTTTATAATACAATGCCAGTGACCAGAAAAAAGTATTTTCCAAGTCTTCTTTGTAAGTATTTTGGTTGCTGACAATTGTTGCGGCATTTACAGGAATAGCATATACCGGATAAAATAAAAAGCGAAAATGTTTATAGTCATACTGTACAGGGATACTGAATTCATAATCCTGTATATTAAAAGAGGCGCCTCCCATCATGCCGGTTCCCATTCCATTTCCGCTTCCATCACTAAGCATGTGCTGGCCAAACCGCAAATTATTATTGTAATTGCTGTAATAGTTTTGAGTGCCGCCATACAATGAGAATGTAGGGCTGACTTTCAGCTTATCTTTAGCCATATAAAAATTATGACTTGCAGCCAGGTTGAAAATAAAATCGCTTTGACCGCTGAAGTACATAGTACCATCAGCATACAATTCCAGAAAATCTAAATCATAATCTGCATATGCACTCAGGTTAGCCGTCAGCGCTGATTTGGTTGTATAACTTTTATCGTTGAAAATATATCCAGTGACAGAAACGCCTGTGGTTAAATTCTTTTTGTAATAATCATACCCTCCGGTAGCGGTAAATAAGTCAATCCTGTTTTGCTGTGATACTGCCAGGTAGGAGATAATACCGGAAATAAACAAACCAGATTTATGATAATATCCTGCGGATGTAGAGATGTATGGAGATTTAGTCAGGCTTTTGCGTCCAAGAAAAACGACATCGCTATTAAATGCTGTGCCCGCCAATACATAGTTTTGATTTGAAGCAACAGCAATTGAATCCGCTGTAATTTTTACCTGCGAAAAAGACACTGTTGTTATAACAGACAGGGCAAATAACAAACCGGCAAATGATACTCTCTTTTTCATATACACGATTTATACATTTTACTTTTTCGTTTTAAGTAAAGGGTACGGACATGTGTGAAGAAACTCTTTTTAATCGCCAGCCTGCATAAACTCAGTTATTTTCTTATACTCAGTTTCAGTGAGCATAGCCCGTTGCCGCATATGGGTGTTTATTACTTCCCATTGAGTATTAGTAAATGCGGAAGCTGGCGGAGTATTGTGGCAGCGCTGGCAATTCTCACTCCACAGTTGTGAGCCACTTTTATCGGTTACTTTAGTAGAAACACAACTTGCAATAACAAGTCCTATTGTAAGCATCGCTGCTATTGCCATTATTATAGTATTACGTTTCATAAAAAATGATTTTTGTTTTATTAAAAGCCTACAGCGAACTGTACAAAAAATGCATTATTGTCTTTCTGATTTTGGTATGCAAGTTTTACTGCAGTGCGCCAGGTGAACCAATAATTTATTCCATAGGTATATTGCTTGACCTTTTCCAGGTCTTTTGCTCCATCGGGAGGGTTAAAGCCAGCATAACGGAATACCAGTTCGGTTCTCTTTAAAAATTTACTTGTAGCCATGCTTGGACGATAAGCTCCCTGTGCAAACACACTGCTTCGCTTATTGTCATAAGTGTAAGTAGTATTTCCGGTCGGGTCATCGGGGTCAACATAGTCTGCTTTATCAATATTCACTTTGTTCCATTGCCCTTTTACATCAATGACACCTTTCAAAAAATCCAATTGCTTAACATACGTCAGGTCATAAGCATACATTACAGCTCCAATATTTTTGTAGATAGAGTTTTTGTCACCCACATTACCGTTTCTGTATGAAAAACCTAATTCAAGGGATGAGTTGGAAAAAGGAAGTAAGCCAATCCTGCCACCAGCAGTAAGTTTTTTACTGATGGCTTCAGCATTCCCATAACTCAAGGTTCCTTGTTTTCCAGGTTCAGCAGGATCAGTAATAAGCTGAGCTCCATTAGCCAAATAGATGCTGTAATTCATCTTTGATGAACCAAGGGGAATTCCGCCACGAAAATCAATTCCTATTTCTGAAGTGGGGCCAACACCTAATTCATCCTCACCGGTACCTACAGGAAACGTTGGTAGCTTGTTTATCCATGAGGGATGCAACCGGTCCTGAAAAATTCCATATGGTGAAATAAATTTACCAGTACGGACGGTGAGATACTTATTAAGAAAGTAAGAAACATCGGCATAGCCTAACTCCAGGGCGGTTTCTTTTCCTTCCAATCCCAATTCCAATTCTGCTTCCACCAATATTTTTTCATGCGGTTTCCAGAGTAGAATTGGTACTAATCCAATATTTGAAAAGGAAGATTCATCTTTTGAAAACTTTCCTGTCATATTAGTATAGCCTGATATAAGGAATTTACTGTTCCTTGCTACCAGCGTTTGTGCCTTCGCTGTTATCAAACTGTCTATAAGTTCCTGGTTATATTCCTGTGCTGTAGTTCCGATTGAAAACAGTAACAATGTTATCAGCGGAATAAAATTTTTCTTTTTCATACTTTATTTTTTTAATGTTCTCATGTAAACAACAGACTGCCAAATCTGAGTTTCATTTAGTTTCTTTTTAAATGAGGGCATCGGCTTTCTGCCTTCAGAAATTTTCCAGAATAAGGCCCCATCTGATTGCCCTTGTGTAGCCGCTAAAGTGAAATTTCCCGCCGGTATATCCAGATCTTTGGCGGAAGGCCCGTCACCTTTGCCCGTTTTACCATGACAGGATTGACATTCCTTTACGTAAACTGTTTTACCTGCGGCAATGGTACCTGCATCATTAGCTAAAGGATTCTTTTTTGCATCAGCCGAAGCAGGGGCTTTCCATTCTTTTTGCTGAAAGAGAAAGGCGCTGCTCATCATAGCAGTTAAAAAAAGGAATAGCAGGAAAGTCATTTTACTGTTGAACAGGTTTTTTACTAATGTTTCCATAACATGTTATTTTTAATTGTTAGATAATAATTTCGATTTTGATGAGGCTTTTTTTATTCTGTAAACCAAATACAGCACATACACAAATAGTAACCAGACAATGCCAACAACCAGGGTGAACGTAATAGCCAGCCACCAGGGTGCATGTGAACCAGCAATAGACGGGGGTATTGGTTTATCAGGCGGAAAGCGCAAGGGCGATTTGATGTTACTACTGAAAGTGGTATCATTCATTTTTTCGTTCTCTTCCACTTTTGCAAGCAGTGTGTAATATCCTTTTACGTTACTTCCCTGAATGGCGATTGGGAATTCTGCAGTAATTGTACCAGTTGTATCCGAAGTGCCATTAGCTACTTTCATCAGCCCGAATGTGCGTTGCACATAGAATGTTACTTCAATATCTTTTACAGGTTGCTTAGTGGCATTATTGATAACGGTGGCTGTTATCACGTTCATGCTGTCATTTGAATTTATTTGCAGGCTGATGGTGCCATTTATTTTTTCATCCTGCGCAACGACACTTGTTATTGCCAGAAGTAACGACAGGAAAGCCACAATATATTTGTTATTATATCGCATGACCGGTAATTGTTTGAGGGTTTAAAATATCTTCCACACCTATTTCTTTTTCACCTCTTTTTTCTATTTCTTCAGTTACCTCCCACATGGTAATTACGGGGAAAGGTTTGAACAAGAGTATAATTAGGAGTACAAAACCTGCTAATGAAGAAGCTGTAATCGTCCATTCAATTAAAGTAGGATGATAAGTTGCATATCCAGGTTGTGCATGTTGAATGGGTGCAAAGGGATGCAGCATATTGGGCACAACAATGAGGTATCTGTTAATGAGTGCACCCAACAACACCATTACCGCAGATGCCACCACCCACTTAATTGAATGTCTTATTTTCTGAAATGACAAGAGAATAATTGGAATTACTAATCCCACTATTTGTGTAAACCAAAAGAAAAAGGAGTTATGTCCGTAAAACAAATCTTGCAATACCGCTTTTTCTTCCTTAGCCATTTTAAAGGCAGGCACACCATATTTATTGATGTTCAGATAGAGATAAAAAGAAGTGAGGGCTAACAGTATTTTTGCAAGATTATTAAAATGTTTATTTGTGAGATAATGCTCAAGCCTGTAACCATGACGCAGTTTGGCAATAATCAAAATCATAATTGCCGTACCCGCCATTAATGCACCAAATACAAAATACGGGCCCATGATGGTAGAGTTCCATCCGGGCCTTAGTGTAAACGCAATGAGCCATGCACTGATGGTATGTACAGAAATAGCTACAGGTAAAATAACAATACATAAGATTAGCATAGCTTTCTTAAGCAACCGGCGTTGCAATAAGTTATCTTCCCAGCCCATTGCCAGCCATGTCCATGCTTTTTTTCTCCATTTGGGAGCGTCTGTAATTCTATCACGCATAATAGCTACGTCCGGTATCAAAGGCAAATAGAAATAAATCAGGCTGCCGATGAAATAGGTAGCTATTGCAACTACATCCCACAATATGGGAGATTGAATTCTGCCGTGTGTTATTAAGAAATATAAACGCTCAGGCCGGCCCATGTCCAGCACCGGCATAAAGCCTGCGAAGAAGATGGCTGAAAGAGTGACTGCTTCTGCTATGCGTATAAGTGGGTATCGCCATTTTGCTCCGGACATTCTCAATACACAGGAAACCAAAGCACCGATTAAACTAACGCCAACAAAAAAGAACAATAATGAAATATAAAGTCCCCACGAAACATAATCTCTCATAGCCGTAACGCCTAACCCTTTGCGTAGCTGAATAATCCAGGCCACCGTACCACCAACACATATTAATCCTAGTAAAATAACCCATAAGGTCTCCTGCCGATATCTTCTGCCGACAGTTACTAATAGTTCATTCTCAATTCTATCTTTTATTTCAGGATTCAGTTTTTGCATAGTAAAATTTTTTATTTTTCTGAATCATTTGTTTCTATCTTAATTTCTTTTGCATTGTAAGTGCGGTTTGTTGGAGGTAAATAATACACTCTTGGTTCCGTACCTAATTCATCCAGAAAACGATAAGCTGCGCCATCTTCCAGCAACTGTGACAGCTTTGTGGTTGTCCCATCATAGCAGGTCACTGCATCTTCATTAGCATCGCCAAACCAAATCGCATTCATCGGGCATCCTGTAACACAGGCAGGCAGTTTACCTTCTCTCGCCATGTGTGGACAGAAATCGCATTTTTCTACACAGCCTTTTTTACTTTGAAATACATGCTCAGGAGGAGGAGTTGTTTCAACTATATTCGGTTTAACCGGCTCTGTCCAGTTAAATAACCGAACTGAATATGGACAGGCAGCCATACAGAAACGGCAACCAATGCAACGTTCATTGTCAATTGCAACTATTCCGTCCTCTCTTTTAAATGTGGCATCTACCGGACATACTTTTGTACAGGGCGGGTTGTCACAGTGCATACATGGTTTTGGGAAATAATAGGGGGCCATTTCCGGTGAATCCTGCATTTCCAATACCTCAATCCATTCTTTGTTAGAAGGTAGATAGTGCATCTTATTACATGCCTTGGTACATTTACCACAGCCATCACATTTAGCCAGGTCAATGACCATTACAAATTTTTTGCCCGGTATTCCTTTACGAACATCTTCTTCGGAGATGTGTGGCTTAAAATTGGCAACCTGAGATTTATCAATGGCTACCAATTTTCCGTCGTGGGTTAATACATTTACTTTTTCATCCTCCTTTTTTTCATTGCAGGAGGTAAATGAATTTAGCAAAGAACCCCCAAGAATGCCTGTAGTAATAGTTGCAACGGAAGATTTCAAAAAGTCCCTTCTGGAATCATTTCCACCGCAACTGCAGTTGTTGCCGCAAGACATAGTGTTTGATTTTTGAGTTTAATTCATGAAATACAAGACTCATGGCATAAGGTATATTGCCAATAGCTGTTTTCTTTATCAAAGTGCGATGAAACTGATTGACCAATTTGCGCAGAATACTGTATTTATTTTACAGCATCAGTCACACTTATGGTTGTAACCGTACTCCTTATCACACATTGATAAGATTTAAAACTCAAATCAAATCTGAAAAGACTGAATAAATATCCGGATATCCGGTGGGGAGTGAACTGGAAGAAATTTAGGAGGTGTTTTTACAGGTTCTTTATAAACGGGCTGTGTAAATAATGATATAGGGTTAAAAGTAAAGAATGCATAGTCGCATTTTTTCTTTTCAGAGGTAGCAGTTTTTTGAACTAATTGCTTATCCAGGTTGTTAAAACTTGTTGTAAAATTTTTGCAGCAATTTTCATTTTCAGGAGCACTAATTGAAATAGCATTAGCTTGATTATCGTTGCTGTAATTATGACTGTGCGTATGTTTATGTGAACCTTTATCATGATGATGTTCCTGGTCCCCATGCTTGTGCTGATGCTTAGCTTCATGGCTGTGATGACCGCTATTAAAACCCATATCAACCCCAATTGAACAGGCAAATCCAACTACCGTGTTTAGCGAAAAGGTAATCAGCAGGAATAATGCCTTGTATTGTATGGCCTTTAGAGATTTCATTGTTCGGTATAACTTAATATAGTCATTACTTTAAAATTTAAGTCCAATGTAAAACTACCATTATTATCCTTGGTTTAAGATGACCGTTTCGGGGTTAAGGGATGATATTTATCATACTTCCATTCAATTACTTATGTACAATGCCGCTATTCATATATCACTATCAAAATTTACTGCAAATTTAAAAAGCATTCATTTAACCGCTTGTTTGTTCAAACGCCTTTTTTGTTTGATATCTTGATGCCCAACTTTATCCAGCAGCACTCTTCCCGGAGCTGGATTCAGGCGGTATTCTCCCGGTGTTTTTTGTGTTTCCTTTTTAAACTGAGTTATAAAAGATTGAGGGCTGTTGTATCCGAGCCTGCCACTGATTTCAGTAGTGGACAGTTCTGTTTGAATAAGCAGCTCTTTTGCCCTTTCCATTCGCAGCAGTAACAGGTATTTTTCAATAGAAATACTCTCCACCTGAGAGAAAATTCGGCTTATATGTGAAAAGCTCATTTGCATATTGCTGGAAATAAATGTCGATAGTTTATTGGTTCTTTCATGTACGGTCAGTTCTTCCCGGTAATTAATAAGTAATGCTTTTACCTGCGAAACCAGCTTTTCGTTGTAAGTTTCGGTAAGTGAGAAACCCTTGTCTTTAAGCCTTTGTTCAATGTTATATTTGTCCGTGTCGGTAATTTTTCCCTTAAGCACTAATTCTCCAAGCGTAATGGATATTACTTTATACTTTGTTGCTTTGAGCAGCTTCATAATTACTTCTATGCACCTGTCGCAACACATGTTTTTGATATGGAGGTTAGTGGTTGTCATAAAACAGGAATTATGGTTTGATAATTATTTTTTTATAAACACTATTCAATACATATACTTTCCGGTAACTATCGTAGGAAGCCAGTTGGGTATTATATGTAAACATTTGTTTTAGTGAATCAATAAACAAAGGGTTTTCAGAAAACTCTTTGTTCAGGTTTTTAAACGTAAGCAGGAGTGGCATAGAAAAGGCACCCTTACTAAAATAGTAGTTAGTTACATTCGTAAGCCCGGTTGGTGGTTTTGAGATAATATGTTTGTAAATGAGTATTGGCTCAGCAGGATTGAGCAGCAGCAATTCTTTTTTATTCTTAAACCTGTAAACGTTACCATCGCACCACTTATAGCCAAAAATTTGTTTTTTGTAAACCCTGTAGATACTGTCACGGTGCTTGATAGTTACATACGATTTCCCAAAAAAATCGTTTAATTTGATTTTATGTTTATCCTTTTTGCAGCTTCCTGAATAAAGTAACCTGTTTTGTACAAAGTCGTTTGCAGTAAGAAATATACCGCTGCTGTCTTTTTGGGCTGTTACCGTTTGCTGCAATAAAAGCAAAAAACCGATTGAAATAATATAGTACCTGCCCGTTTTCATTTTGAAAGGCAGGATGACATTTTTTTTGCTGTCATCCTGCTTTATTTGATTATTCAATTGTTTGTTTGTAAATCCAGTTTAGCTTGTACATTTTATGAAACTGGTCATAAGCATACAAGTCTTTGTCATCTTTGCACTGTGCATCCAGTTCATCATGAAATTTATGCTTATCCGGGTATGCAGATTTTAGATTTTCTTTGGTAAGAGCTTGTGGCACAGATGCCGCATCGGTAGTAAAAAAATAGGCTGGTCGGTATTTGTCAGCTTCTTTACCAGAGTGGGCGGGGTGCTGATAAAAATATAATAGTAAAGGTTCACCAGGGTTGAGAATAGTATATTCAACTTCTCCAATAAACCTGTACTCTTTGCCTTTAATATCTCTGTAACCATAGGTTTCAGATTTTTTTAAATCATAAGTTACACCCTGGTGCTTTACTCTTACAATATTGCCTTTGAAGAGTAACCATGAATTTATCTTATGCTTCTCTGTTTTATAATTGATGGCATAAGATAACTTATGTGTTTTATAGTCCTCGGCTGTCTTGTATATGCCGCTACTGTCTTTTTGAGCAATAGCGGATTGAGTAAATATTGCTAAGGCCGTAATTAGCAAATATGTGATGTTATTTTTCATTTTATTTTAGTTTATGAGTATAGAATAACTTTAATTATTCTTTTTTGATTTTTTTGTTTTCTTTTCTATTAGTTGCATCCCGCATTTAGGGCAATTGCCTTCCTTATCCAATGCAACTTCCGGGTGCATTGGGCAGGTATATAATTTCATTGCCTCTGCTTTCATTTGCTCCTTTGGTGATAAATTCATTTTTCTTCCACATTTTGGGCATTTGCCTGGGTCATGGCTGGTTACTTCCAGATGTACCGGACATGTGTATGTTTTAGTCAATTCTGCCTTCATTTGTTCCTTTGGTGTAAGGTTTAAATCCATGCCACATTTTGGGCATTTACCCGGTTTATCACTTGTTACCTCCGGATGCATGGGACAACTGTAAAGAGTGGTGTGCTTTGTAGTATCTACTTTGCCTGCTTTTTGTGCAAAAACAACGGGTGAAGCAATAAAAAACGTAATGGCTAAAATGATTAACTTTTTCATTTTGTTTTGATTTTAAGTGTGATGAATTAATAGGAATTAATTGTATTTGTTTTGAATGCAGGCAGGCAATCATTAAACGATTTGGTAATAAGCTTTGAGGAAAGTATTGCCTGAATTAATAAGTGGCTAATCACTGCTATCAGGACAATACATGAACGATTTTCTTAAATTCTGAAATTTCTGTTGAGGAGAAAAATGGGTTGGGGGCAACTTCGTTTACAAATGTGTGTGTAAGTTGAATTGTAACCGCCGGAGATTAAAGGAATATCCAAATTTTCTGAAGGCGGTAAAACTGTTATAAATGAAATAAAATCATTCAGAGATACAGACTGTGCAGTATTATGTTTTTCGGTTTTTTGGGAAAATTGCTTATCCTTACAACAGTCCTTGGGCATATCCTTTGGGTTACATCCGCATCCTTTTACCTGCCCAAAACTTACCAGCGAAACCTTTGACAGTTTCCCGTGGCAGTAGTGAAAATTGATAGCCATCCCTGATACGCTCATTGCGTAAATAACAAAGAGGGATATAGCTATTAATTTCTTCATTTTTTGCAACTTAAATTTAGATAAAAATACCCACATTGAAAGTTTTAATGAGTGACCAAAAAAAGCTAAGTATATGACTTTCGTCATGTTTGCAAGGGGCCAATTAAAATAAGCATATAGTTGAGCAGTTATCATATTGTTTTTAGACCGATTTGGCTATTTTCTCCATAATAAGGTGACTATCGCCAAATTTGCAAAGTGCATCACAATGGCTGCGGAGTTCTGAAAAGAGGATGTATTTAATAACCACATTATTTTGTTTAATGGCCGGACGGCATAATTGCATGCAAACATCTTTCTCTCTTTTGTCAGGAACAATTAAATAAAAAACTTCATCGCCATCAGCAATGGTATAGCTCAAATCGGTTAGCCGCAAAATACCTGAATAGATGCTCGTGCTCTTTTCCACTTCAAATGCTGCGATGACATTGTTTGTGCCTTTTTGAAACCAAAGCACATCAATTAGCTTAACAGTGTTTAATGTATCCTTCTCGAGACTTATTTCGGGGAATTGCTGTAAGCTCAAAAATGAAAAATTGTTACCACAATGGGATTTAGAACGGTCGTTAGATGCTGCAATTACATCATAGCCTAAAGCATTTCCAATTTTCAGCAAATGATACTGCATTTCGGTATGCAAGCTTTCTTCCTCTTTTTCCTGCTGCACACTTTCCTGGCGTTTCTCTATCAGTTTCTCTAATTTTTTACGTTCGGGTTCTGATAAGTACTCATCGGTGCCAAGAATTAATTTTTGTGTTCCTATTTCAAATAACAACCCGGCTATTGCTCCCAGGTCTGAAGACAGTTCGGCCCTGTGTTGGTTATTTGTATCAATCATCACTTCCCGTAACTTTAAATATTCACTCCAGCTACCAAGTTTTTTCTTGTCTTTGTATAAAAAATTGAATCCATTGATGATTGCGGTATTGAATGGAGGTATTATAGTTGGATGAAGAAAATATAAAATACTTGCAACTGCAGGGCCAAGCCCTTTAATCTTTAACCCGTCAAGTTTTATTATTTCTTTTATTATCTGCTCTTCCGATTTTGCATTCAAACAATTTTCCAAAAACTGGCCAAAAGCCTGCTTATTGTTTTCATTTTCATAAATATCAGGAATCCGAAGTTTGGGTTTCCAATAGAATGGATGTGCAGCGCCTTCAAACACCTGCTTTTGTTCCGTGATGCATGTTAAAACAAATTCAAGAGACGACCCTTTAAAGTCGTTGGGAAACCTTTTGTTCTTTATATCATCCACCACCTGCATAACACCCCTGCGAATGGAACGGAATGCTTTAAGGCGTTCTTCATTGTTAATAAACCATGTGTTATAAACCGACTGATGGTCGGTTTTGTATTGCTTTATAACTTGGGACAACTCTTTGCTCATTTTTAATACTTTTCGGGTATTAAAATACTGCATTTAACCCAAATCAATACACGTTTGATAACTGGTAAATTAAACTGTATAGGAAATTTTTGCAGGGCAATAAAAAATGCCGCAGAAACTCATATTTGAATTTCCGCAGCATTTAGTTATTCACGTTTTATAATTTGAATACTATTCCATTGGGCTTTTTCCCAACAGGTATATCCTTAATTTTTGTATGCGTGGCAGTGTTAATTACGGATACTGTATTAGCACCCTGGTTTGTTACATAAGCATAGTTACCATAGAAAGCTATCGCATGTGCATCGGCACCAGTTACAAATTCGCCATGTTTCATCCATGTATTGCTGCCCATGTCTATGTAATAAGCAACTTTACCGTTGGTGGCATCACTCACCCAAAGCTCATTGTTTGCCGGGTTGAAAGCAGCAAAACCTGGTTTAAACCCTAACATAATAGTTGCCAGATTTGCATTTGTAGCCACATCAATAACAGAAATACTTTGACCATCTTCACAGTCAACAAACATCTTGCCACCGGCTGCAGGCCATGCACCAACAGGGTTCATATCAACATTGATAGTAGTAATAACTGCTTTGGTTGAAGGGTTCATTACTGTAACAGTATTGCTCATGCCATTGCACACATAGGCTTTTGTTCCATCTGCACTAAAAGTAACTTCGGCAGGTTCGTCACCAACATTTATGGTATTCTTTAGTGTATAGGTTGCAGCATCATACACCAGAACCTTGCCTGCCATATCCATTTGTGAAGTCCATATCTCAGAACCGTCAGGAGAAAAAACAGCATTATGATTCATTACTGGTGTTTCAAGGGTTTTCTTAATTACTCCGGTTACGGCGTCCATTACTACCACCATGCCTTTCATGCCTGGCATACCCCCGGTGTGGCCAGCGCTTAAATCCATGCCAGGAACGCCAATAGAAAGATGATGAGTGCTACCTGACTGGTGATGGTAAATATGATGCGGCCACATAATCATGCTGCTGCCGCTGCCCATCAGGTCAATACTGTCTGAAACGGTATTTGTACTGAGTTTGATTACGGAGATAGTGCTGCTTTCACCGTTTACAACGTAGGCAGCAGGATAGTCAATGTTTTTTAGGTTCATTGGCATATCATTTTTCTTTTTACAGGAAGAAGATGTGAAAACAAAAGCCATAATAATTAAAATGGCTCTATTGGATTTTAATTGTTTCATTTTTATCATTTTTGGGTTGATTTTAAAACAGGATACAGGAAAACATAAAAAAGGGTTGCCCGGAAATCATCATTTTTATCTTTTGGTAGGAAGATTATATGTTGCGGATAGAGAAATGCCAAAAGTGGAAAATCTCAGGTTATTGTCGTTAAACCTTGTTAATGGAAATTTTGTATAGGCTTCAACAGAGAGATTCCAAACCTTGCTAATGCTGCGATTTATACCCAATGCAAAATTTGAACTAAGTAAAGTGGAAGCATCACTGTTTTTATGGTAAGCATTGGCATGCGACCGTTCTATTACAGTGCTACCATCTGCAAGAAAAATATAGTCTATGTTTTCCATTCGCATCTTGCTCACAGAAAAACCACCGGCAGCAAAAAAGTTAGTTTTCCCTTTGGAATGGAAACGATAATAGAGCATAACAGGTATTTCAACAAAACGGCAGTACCCTGTGGCATCTTCCAGCTTTATACTGTTATAAGAGGGCAGATTAAGTTTAGCAGAATCAAAAGACAAAACACTTCCATCTGTCTTAAAATATTTTTTGGATAAAAAGATACCTGATCTTATCTCAAATTTTTGAGAAATTCTGTAGCCTAAAAGCAGCCCATAATCGTAACCTGCTCTGGATGGTTTATTTAATTGCACACTGTTGAAATTTGTACCGCCTGACAATGTGAAAGTAATTCTGTTGTTTAATTTTGAACGCTGATTTGCTCTACTGCCAGAATTACTTTTTTCAATCAGGTCGTCTTTTGGAAGAGATGAAAGCGCAGTGGTTATTGAATCATTAAAAGACTTTGGCGCTTTATTATTGTCATACAAATCATCGGATGCTAAATAAGAATCGTCAACTATTTGTTTCTTTGGCTCTACTATCTGTAAGTAATCTGTTGCAGCTATTTTCTCAGTATTTTCTTTGTTATATACTTTCTTGTTGCCGGATAACTTAACCCAGGTATTCTTTTTATCTGATTTATTTGATAAGGAAATTGGAAAAGTGTTTCCGCCTACTGGGTCATTACTATTATTTATTTTGGAGGGCGAATTTAGAGATAAGGATTGTTGTTCTTTTGTTTTTTTCTGTACTGAAGGTAGATTATCTGATGTTTCTTTTTTTTCAGGAGATAACTGAGAGACTTCCGCCGACTCGTCATTCTGTGTTGATGTCTTGGTAACAGACAAATTATGTATTTTATAATTATGGCCGGCACTGTACCACAAGTAAGATATACCAACAGACGAAATTGCAAGTACTACCCAGAATATAACAAATCTTCTCCGCTTTTTCTTGACAGGCATTTCTATGTCCAGTTTTTGTTCAAGCTGCCGCCAATCGGGGACAAAACTTGAATCAGAAAACTGTTCAAACGCATTTCTGATTTTTGAATCCATACTATTATAGTTGTACATGTTTATTATAATACACACTTTAATTGGTCAATTTATTATAAGTCATTTTTTTTTGCAGGGTTTCTTGCAACCATTTTCTTGCTTTAAATAAGTTTGATTTTGAAGTACCTTCCGATATACCGAGCATCCCGGCGATTTCTTCATGTGAATAGCCATCAACCACAAAAAGATTGAACACCATTTTATATGCCGGCGGTAACTGCATAACAATTGCCATTATTTCATTATAGCTCATTGAATCAATTGCCGATTCTGAATTATCTTCTATTTCACTGTAAAGCGTTATGCTTTCACTGCTATAAGTAACTTTGGGATAGAATTTACTGCAATAGTTAATGCAATTATTTATCAGTACTTTTTTAAACCAACCCTTAAATGCCGCCTCGCTACACCCATATATTTCTTCTTTATACAAATGAAGATTTTGAAACACTCTCACAAATCCATCACAAACTAAATCCTGTACTTCAATTTTACTGGAGGAGTACCGGTAACATATATTTGCAGCAAACTCCTTAAGCCATTCAAAAAACAGCTTCTCATGTGAACGACTATTCTTCCGGCACCCGTCCAGCAAATATTTTAAATCCTGATTGCTATATGACAAAACTGATATTTACTTTTTGAACTGTTTTTTATTGGTACAACTGAAAATAATAAAAGGTTGCCTTGTGGTCAACCTTTTATTATCCCAGAGCACTTTATTGATATTGATACACAGTCTCAATCCGGGAATACTGCGTACTTTTAATCAAACTTATTTACAGCAGTCCTTTTTTCGTACAAAAAGTGCCTTAAAAACCCGCCAAAAGAAATTCCCTATTGTTTTTATTGTTATCATTTTAGAACATAGTTGCGAGCGTTATCCCACTCATACCAATCATCAGGGCATCTTCAATAATAGTAATGGAACTCATTGGCAAATTAAATACATCACCCAGACAGGCACACTTTATTTTTTTCTTATTCAATACACTCTGCAATACCCCGACTATACTTACCGTCATTATTACAAAGGTAACGATGTTTGTAAGTATGGGATGAATTCCTGTCAAAAAAACAATACCTAAAGCCAGTTCTGCAAATGCATATACATAACCCCAGCCATTCCATTTTTTTGCTATAATATCGTACATGCAGTAGCTTTCTGCAAACCCTCTCAGATTAAGTAATTTGAAGAAGGAGAACACAAGAAAAAAACCAGCCATGAAATGATTCATCCAACGTATCCACAAAAATTCGCCTTGGGCCCATTCTGTGAGTAATGTAATGCCAGTGATATATCCAAATATTAGCAGGATAGGCTTATACGTTTCAAGCCAAGATTTCGTTTCTTCGTTTTCTTCGGGGAGTGCAGCAAAATGATGATAATTAGATTCGGAAAGCTGGTACTTAGGATAATCTTTTAACGCTTTTTTGAAATCAGCAATGGGGATATGCCACTCCATATCAATTAGTGCTTCAGCTTTTGCCAAATCAATATGAACGTTTTTAACCCCACTTACTTTTGATAAAAGACCCTTAACTTTTGCCAGGCAGCTACTGCATGTCATTCCGGTTACAAAGTATGTATGTGTCATAGTATTATACTTTGGTGCAAAGTTACCATGACACAGCAGCGCCGTTATTACATAATTTTGTAAAACATTTATATCGTATTGTCTGCTTTATTAATTGCGGTAAAGTGTTTTTGTCTTCTTTCTTTATCCATATCTTCTGTTACAAGAAAATTATTCAATGTTTGTATGTAACCTTCAGGCAATTCATTGTCCTTAGCGCCTGATACTACATATTCCTTATACCAGTCATACGGATGAAGGCTATTATTAATAGCACCTGAATCTGCTATATATACTTGCACCTTTACTACTTGTCCGTCTGTACCTCGAACGTCTATCATTGTTTCATTGTAGCCTTTCCCTAAACCTTCTGCATCATCCAATTTCTCTTTTTCTTTTTCGTCTATCTCAAACACAACACCCCAGACTTTATCATTAATATTATCTGTCTGCTCAATGTTTCCCTTTGCAGAGCCATCTTTGCTTTTTTTATTAAAAGCAAATGAATACCCATCTATTGAAGCATTGCAAACTTTTGTTGCAGAAGGCACTCTCTCTCTTAGCCTTTTGATGTTCATGTTTGAACCGTAGGCAAATATTTTCATGATTATTATTTTACTTCATCTAAGAATTTGCGCTTGCCTCCAATTTTTTTAAATTCACTTGGAGTAAGTCCGGTAATTTTCTTGAACTGGGAGGATAAATGCGCTACACTACTATATCCTAACTGGTACGAAATTTCACTCGTATTCATTTCCCCATAAATAAGCAACTCTTTTACTTTTTCAATCTTTTGTAAAATGAAGTATTGCTCCAATGTTATTCCTTCCACTTCTGAAAAAAGGCGTGAGATATAGCTGTAGTCTTTGTGTAGTGCATTACTTAAAAAATCACTGATACTGTAATGTTCTTTGGAGTCATCGTTTTGAACCTTTTGAATAAGCAGCGTTTTAATCTTCTCAATCTGTTTTTGCTTCTGGTCGTCCAAAATCTCAAAGCCTAATTCATGCAACTGCTTATTCAGCAAATTAATTTGTTTTCCGGTGGGTGTCTTTTGTACTTCTACTTCTCCCAAACTAATTGACGTTACTTCAATATTTAGTTTTTCCAGTTCCTGTCTGACGACCAATACACAACGGTTGCAAACCATATTTTTAATAAAAATCTTCATAAGTGTTTACGCTTAACCTTTTAAGAATAAAAATACAGAAATCTGATAATTAACGTGATAGATACTCTATAAAATAGATTTGACAAACCGTTATTTGTTTAAAAAAATGGTGGCTTTGAGGTCTAAACTGCCACAAAAATCAGAGAATTGCTTAAATGGTATAAAAATTGATTATCATTTAGTTGTAAATATTCTATTCAAGTATGCAAAGGGCTACAGTTGCTGAAAAAGAAATTATAGTTGACATATTAACCTGTTCGTTTGCTGACAATCAAAGTATCAACTATACAATAAAACAAGATGAGAGAAAGGAACAGCGAATCAGGAAGCTGATGGAATACTCGTTTGATGTTTGCAGTATGTTTGGTGATATTTTTATTTCTGACGATAGAATGGGATGTGCTCTTGTTGTAATGCCTGACAAGAAGAAAACAACATTCACATCAATATGGCTTGATATAAAATTGCTATTTGCTGCCGTGGGTATTGCAAATGCAAAAAGAGCAATAACCCGGGAAGCCGCCATTAATAAAATACATCCTGACGAGCCTTTGTACTACTTATGGTTTATAGGTGTTCATCCTTCGGGGCAAGGTAACGGGGTTGGCAGCAGCTTGCTAAATAATGTCGTTCAGGAAGGTCGCAATAAGCAGAGAACAGTTTGCCTTGAAACATCCACGCTCAAAAATATTCCCTGGTACGAAAAGCATGGCTTTAAAATATACCAGGAGCTAGATTTTGGATATACGCTGTATTGCATGAAACTGACTTAAAGAAAAAAAGGTATGCTTTTGCCGGGCACACAAATGCATGTGATAACCTTTCTGTTTATATGTATAGAAACAGTAATTCTCTTATACCTGATTATATACCGGCTTGCAAGACCAGATGATAAATCCACAATTCTTAATATCATCCTAATTGGTTTACTTATTTTATATAATGTAACTGGTGGGTTTTTGCCTGACCCGAATCTACCAGGTTCCTACTTTCTGCAAACTTCCATTGCTTATGCAACAGGATTTATAACGCCCTGCTATTTTCCGTATTATGTATACAATTCTTTTTCACTTAAGAAAATGAAATTTCATGCGTATCGTGGTGTAATATTATTTCTTGTTTTACCTTATATACTTTTCGTAATATTATTTGTTGGCTCAGGTAAATTGGACACCGCAAAAAATTTGTTGATAATTCCGGTCATCTATGCTTTGTGGGTAATTATTACTTTAGTAGGAGCTGTAAAGTATAAGTATCATAGCAATTTTCGCAAACAGGCAGCAAAAGAAGAAATTGCTGTTCTCTTCCTTAGTCTTACACCTTGGGTGGGGCTGCCAGCAATTGACTATTTTAATTTGGGTCAGGCAGTGGAAGCAACAACTACAAATGCCGGGTTCCTTTTATTATTGGCACTACAGCTTAAACAACATATTGCGAAATTAAAAGAAGAACATGAAAGGTTAATAACTTCTGAGGAAAAGCTACTAAAGTGGAATGAACAACTACAGGAAGAAGTAAATAAACGTACCCAGGAACTGGAAAAACTCAGCCGTGAAGAAAGGTTGGCTCAAAATTGTAAAAATTTCCGATTTACAAGCAGGGAAATTGAGATTGCATTACTGATTTACAAAGGTTATCCGCATAAACAAATTGCGGAAATACTATTCATAGCTGAACGAACAGTTGCGAAGCATGTGCAAAATATTTTTGAAAAGGCAAAAGTTTCCAACCGATTGGAACTCAGCCGTAAACTGGATATGGTATAAAATGCGTAGTACTTTTTTTGGTTCAAAATACTCATTTTTAAGCAGTAAAATACTAAGATATGCGTATGCAATAAGGCTCATGATTTGATAATTGATTGGGTTTCTAACAATCAAATCAATTATTATGACGAAAAAGGGAAATGCTGCCGCAGAGAATAATAATATCACTACTTTAAAATTCACCTCGGCTGCAGATTTATTGCATGACTGGAATAATTCATTAAGTGAAATACTGTTATACGGGCAAACCACTAATGAAACTGCTTCCGCTCTTAACAGCGTTGTTGCGATGGTGAAGCAAAACAGTTTATTTGAGAATCTGCAGCGCCTTATCTTAGATGAAATGCTGAGCAGAACTGCTGCAAGAGATAAAGAACAGTTTATCCGAATGGTGCAGTTAATGGTCACCCGGTTGCTTGATGGTCTTTCAGGTGTAACAGAAAAAAATCCTTCGCTTCCAGAAACAGAGCCAGTGTTAATTTTTATACAGGTGCTTTTAAAACTCATACATTTTATTCAGGAATTTTTCGGGAGCTACTTTGATAAAAATGAAAAAATACCTGCAATCCTGTTGAATAGCTACAAAAATGAAATTGGCAGACTGGGAGAGAAATTTTCGGATATCATAAACCACTTGCCACATATTAACTCCTGGTTGGGTTCCTTGCTGATCAATCATTTTACAGAAGCTGCATGGATGAACAGAAAGCAAAACAATTACAGGCATTTCTACTTTGAAAAAGAATTATTAACTCAATTACTGCACGAAAATAATCCGACTGACAAATCATTAAGGGAACAGTTGTACTATTTTAATTTCAACTGTTCTTCTTTTGTCATTTATGAGTTTGACCGGCTGGCAGAGCTTGTAACTCGGCTTCCGGCAAAATCAGAAAAGATTAATATGCTTAGAGCGGAGTTGAAAAAAATCAATCAATTGCCGATAAGAATGAACTGCTGTTATGATGAAGATATGCCTTCCTTAAAAGAACAAGTAAGTAATTGGATTGAAGAAGAAATCAAGTATTGCGAAGCAGGTCATTTTTTGCAGCCACTAAATAGCAACAGTCAGGATACTGAAAACAAAATTCATACAACACTTTCTGTAGCAAAGTTGGGGCTACTTGTTCGGCTTCTCGTAGTTGATAAAATAATTATAAACAGGTCGGTAGCACCTATGCTGAGGACCGTTGCTAAAACATTCACAACGTTGCAGCGGGAAGAAATATCGTTCGGTAGTCTGGAAACAAAATATCATGCACCTGATAAAGCAACAATATTAGTAATGAAAGAGATGCTTCAAAAATGGATAGTTATACTTGGACGGCTTTAAAAAAACTTATCACAATATTCTAAATTAAAGTTGAATACTAACGCAGCTTATCTTTAAAGCCGTTTTTGTTCAGGTATACCCAAAGTTCATGATAGTGGTGATACGAAAATCCGTCCAGCTTTAAGAGATGGTTTACTGGCCAGGCGAGCAGATCATTAAGGTTTCTAAAATTGAACCTCACACACATATCTGCAAATCCTTCAGATAAAGGGTGGGAATTTATTGGCGACGTAAAGAAAAATCTGTTTTCCATAACAAATAAATGCTATATCCTACAAATGCGGCCTTTTTAGACCGCAATTATTATGCCTAATTAGATCAATTTGCTGCTTTATAGGCCATTATGATTCGGCAAAGTGATAAATCCAACTTAAAAAAATTTGGCAACCGGATAAAAGAAATCAGGCAGGCAAAAAAACTTAGCCTTAGGCAGCTATCTTATGCATGTGACATAGACAATAGTAAAATTTCAAAAATTGAAAAAGGCCAAATCAATATAACTTTCACAACTATCCTTCAATTAGCCAGAGCATTGGAAATTGAGCCCTCAGAATTACTACTGGCAAGCTTCGAATAGTTAAGATGCTAAACTCTGCTATTGCCGCTAACACTTGTGGGTAGTCCTACGCCGTTTATTGTTTTTCCCTGGTTTTGGAAATGTTTTTGTATTTGATATGCAGTATTGATCTTATTCTTAAGTAAAGTATAAAAGTCATCCTGTATGTTACAAACAATCTCATGGAGCCAATACATCGCTGTCATCGTTCTATTGCTAATGGGGTATTATGCTTATGTTGGCTATAAATATTACAGATGGGAATTGCTGGCACTAATTGGAATTCGAAAAGTTGAAACTGGTAATACTTCAAGGCCCGTTGAGGATTTTAAGCAAAAAATGATTTTAGAGACCCACACAGATTATTTGCCAAAGGAATCACTATCCGCCACAAATTTCTTGATAGCAATTGAGGATGAAATTTCAGCTTATCTTAATGGCATTGCTGATGATATTCCTTCGAAGAAAGAAGTGTTAGACACATTGCGTGTTATTGTTGCCAAATATCCAGTATCGGCTCTTTCTGGAAATAACAATAGCCTGTACCAATTTATACTTAGCAAAGCAGAGGCGGTGCAACCAGGAATAATTTCTCAGGAAGACCTTTCTGCTATTTTCCATAAGTGAAAAACCTTGCTTCATAGTAACTGTGAGACAGGACATGAGAGTTTGAAAATTACTATGAAGCTTTTTTGATTGTTCAATTCTTAAATATTGTGACGTATGAAACGTGTGAAAGTAAAGTTCCGCTCCATTGGCTGGTATAAAAAAATATCAGCTATCCTTCTTCTTATGCTGGTTAAACTGATAGCAACCGCCCAGGATGGTAATGCCGGTATTAATGAAGCCAACACAAAAGTCAGAAGCTATTTTGCTGCTGGTACTAACCTTATGTATGCTGTAGGTGCTATAGTTGGTCTTATTGGTGCCATAAAAGTTTATCAAAAATGGAATAGCGGTGATCACGATACGGGCAAAGTTGCTGCAGCCTGGTTTGGCAGTTGTGTTTTCCTTGTAGTTGTTGCAACTGTAATCCGTTCATTTTTTGGTGTATAAAATATTTCATTCAATGCTTAACGAAATAAAAAATCATCTGCTTGACTATATAAGGGAGAATAACCCCGACATACTGTTTCAGTTACAACAGGGAGACGGGCTTGCTCAATATATCAACCAAAAACTTAATGACGCAGCGGAATTACTAGAACGGCTAAAAAAAGAGCAGCAACCCGGTTACCTGATTGAAATAATATGTTTAAAACAAATAACTGCAGACTTGCGGCCATCAAAGTACAACTACATCCGCACTATATTGAGCGAAGAATTTGAGGAGAGATATATTCTGATGCTTGAAGCTGGATTGCTGCAATATGAGCTTGTCAATATGGTAAGTTATTGTCTTCCTGTTTTTGAGGATTTACGATTTTCAGAGGAGACAGTTGATAACAAATTCACCCGCTATGCAATTACCGGGATGATAAATGAGTACCTGGAAAGTAACAGTGTAGATGAAAATGTGAGTAATGGGTTACAACAGTCAGCAAAAGTTCAAAGACAATATTGAAGCTATCAGTATTGCCCTTGAGTGGAAACCTGGAGAAGTAATTACTGAAGAACAAGCCGGAGTGTTGAGAAAATACTCTGGCTTTGGCGGCATAAAAGCCATTCTGTTTCCATACGAATCAAAAGAAGAGTGGATAAAATTAAATGCATCCAAACAAGATTTAAGCTTGCGCCCATTAGTGATGGAACTGCATCAATTGCTAATGGAACATTTAACGAATGCAGACTATGAAAAGGCAATTGATTCAGTAAAGAACAGCGTACTCACTGCGTATTATACGCCTGAAATTGTTCCCCAAACATTGTTCGCTGTTTTAAAAGAAAGGGGAATTGAGCCGAAGACTATCTACGAACCATCTGCCGGTGCTGGTGTATTTATATCAGAAGCAGCGAAGGTATTTCCTGGTTTATCAGGCATAACTGCTGTTGAAAAAGATTTTCTAACGGGAAAGGTTTTAACTGCGTTAAAAAACTCACTTGACATTCCTGCTAATGTTGAAATAAAAGGTTTTGAAGAAACAAATAATGACTCAGACGGGAGGTATGATTTAATTGTAAGCAATATCCCGTTTGGGAATTTTCATGTGAATGATGAATCAATAACAGATAAAAATGTAAAAGATAAAATCCACAATTACTTTTTTGCAAAAGGCTTAACCAAAATAAAAGAAGGTGGTTTGCTTGCATATATTACTACCGATGGTTTCCTGAACAGTCCGTCAAATAAAGAAGCAAGGGATTATTTGTTTCATAATTCAAACTTCATCAGCCTTTCCGTAATGCCGGATAATTTGATGAAAGACACAGGCAATACCGAAGCGCCTTCGCATTTATTGATTGTTCAAAAACAAACCAGCAAAAAAGATATTACTACACATGAACAAAACCTGATAGAAACATCTGAACAACAAAATGAATTTGGTAAATATCATATCAGCCGTTATATAGCCCTTCATCCTGAAACCATAGTTGGCAATCAAATTAAACCGGGCAAGAACCAGTATGGAAGGGCAACAGAAGTTATATGGCAAACAGGCAGCATCAACCTGATTTCAGACAGGCTTGCAGCAACTATTGCCGATGGAATCAGCAAGCGATTTAATAAACAATCCTTCGCACTTTCTCCGATAGAGGAAAAGCAATCTCCCGGCAAAAAACTGACTTACAAAGCTATGCCGGAAAATAAAACAGATGTTTCATCTGTTCAGTTAGGATTATTTGATACTTCTCCGGCAACATCCATAAGTCGGGCTGCTGTTTATATTAATTCTCTGGATGAAACTGTAGTTGATAAGAAAACTGCAAGGCTATTAAATATCATCCGCACAAAAGATAAACCGGAACAAGAACTGCTGGTAATGGTAACAGCAAAATCAACTGCCTTTAAACAGTATGTTTATAAAATCTATTCTAATGCCGAGGAAATACAACCGGTGGTAAACTGGATGAACGCTGCGGGGTTCCAGAATGAACTCAAAGGTTTATCAAATGTCCTTCGGGAGTATGGCCATGATTACTACAATGAAGGCGATATTATATTTCATCTTTCGTTTGACGATGAAAAAAAGGATATAATTCAAGGGCCTAATCCATACCATAAAGAAGCAACATTAATAGTGCATAACAACAGAGTTGGCTATGTTTCCTTTCTTGGCGGTGAAAATGATAAACCTGTTTTCCTTCCCTCGTTGTACGATAAAAAAGACCTTGCTTTCTACCAGCAATACACATCTGTAAGAGATAATTATTTGCTGTTAACAGATAAAGAACTGAATGAGAAAAAAGAACTTCCTGAACTACGGAAAGAGCTGAACGAAAGTTATGAAGCGCTGATTAAAGGTTATGGTTTGTTAAACAGCAACATCAATCGCCAGCGCATTTTAAAAGATGAGGCATTTGGATTAATGATGCTTTCATCATTGGAAAGAAAAGAAGGGGAACAATTTGTAAAGGCTGATGTTCTCACTCATTCATTAATTGCTAAGCAGGAAGCGTTTCACACCACTAACCCTTTGGAAGCATTGGCAAAAAGCCTCAATGATAAAGGCAAAGTGGACATTGAATTTATTGCAGCCGCAACAGATAGCACAGAAGATGAAGCGATAGCTGCATTGGGCAATCATATTTATTTGAACCCTGCATCAAACGCATGGCAAACGGCTGATGAATTGTTGAGTGGCAATGTTGTGATAAAACTCCGGCTTGCAGCGGAAGCGGTGAACAACAATCCTGACAATGCCCAGCTAATGCGGAGTATGCAGGCAATAGAAAAAGTACAGCCTGAAAAAATTCCTTTTGAATTGCTTGATTTTAATTTAGGCGAAAGATGGATGCCGTTAGATTATTACAGCCACTTTGCATCTCATCTTTTTGAATTGAATACTGAAGTGAGTTATTTCGCTTCTGTTGATTCTTTTAAAGTAAAATGTAACGGCAGCAATGCAAAGCTTGACCAGGAATATATGGTAAACCCAAAAGATGGAAGTCGTATGTATGGCGACAAATTACTGGAACATGCTTTGGAAAATACCACTCCGTTTTTTACTTATAAAGTTGATGTTGGCGGCAAAACAATCCGTGTGCCTGATAATGATGCCATACAGTTAGGTCATCAAAAAGTTGACAGCATACGCAACAGTTTTTTAGAATGGCTGCAGAATTTACCCAATGAGGAAAAAAATTATTTGGAGAAACTGTACAACGACACTTTTAATTGTTATGTATTAAGGGAATATGATGGCAGCCATTTGCAGTTTCCCGGATTGGATAAAAGAAGATTGGGCATCGATGATTTATACAGCTCACAGAAAAATTCGGTGTGGCGTATTGTACAAAACCGTGGCGCATTGATTGACCATGAAGTGGGGTTGGGCAAAACACTCACAATGGTAGTGGCTTCGCATGAAATGAAAAGATTGGGCACTGCCACAAAACCAATGATACTGGCGTTGAAAGCCAACGTAAGGCAGATTGCAGAAACTTACCGGAAAGCTTACCCCAACGCAAGAATATTGGCTCCGGAAGAAAATGATTTTACACCGGCAAAACGCTTACGTTTATTTCATGAAATAAAAAACAACAACTGGGATTGCATTATTCTAACGCATGACCAGTTTGGAAAAATTCCTCAAAGCCCCGAAATACAAAGGCAGATATTCCAACAAGAGTTAGATAACATTGAAAGGGATTTATACACCATCAAAGATATTGGTGGAGAAATATCACGCCGTATGCTGAAAGGTTTGGAAATAAGAAAAAATAATTTAGGCATACAACTACAGGAAATAAAGAAAGCGATTGAAGAAAAAAAGGATGTCGGTATTAATTTTCAGGAACTCGGTGTCGACCATTTGTTTGTTGATGAAGCACATAAATTTAAAAACCTAACATTCACTACAAGACACACAAGGGTGGCAGGCTTAGGCAACCAGGAAGGAAGCCAGAAAGCATTGAATATGCTATTTGCCGTGCGGACTTTGCAGGATAAATTTAAAAGTGATTTGTGTGTAACATTTTTATCCGGCACGCCCATCAGCAACAGCCTTACAGAAATGTACTTGTTGTTTAAATACCTGCGCCCAAACGAAATGGAGCGGCAGCGAATTGAAAACTTTGATGGATGGGCGGCAGTGTTTGCAAGAAAAACAACCGATTTTGAATTTAGCGTTACCAATGAAATTATTGCAAAAGAACGTTTCCGGCATTTTATAAAAGTGCCGGAGCTTGCCTTGTTTTATAATGAAATTACAGACTATAAAACCGCCAAACATATACAGCTTGATAAGCCAGAGTTAGATGAACAGCTTATTAATATTGCTCCTACACCCGACCAGCAGGAGTTTATAAAAAACTTGATGCAGTTTGCCAAAACAGGTGATGGAAGTTTAATCGGCAGACCGCCACTAACAGATGAAGAAGATAAAGGAAGGATGCTGATTGCAACTAACTATGCTAAAAAGATGGCAGCAGATATGCGGTTGATTGATTCAGCAAAATATGAGGACCATCCCAATCATAAAGTAAATGTATGTGCCAGAAAGCTGGCAGAAATTTATAACCAAAGCAGCGATAAAAGGGGAACACAGATTGTGTTTTGTGATATTGGCACACCAAAGCCAGATGAGTTTAATATCTATGATGCCCTGAAGCAAAAGCTGATAGAGGATTTTGACATTCCGCCTCACCATATCACATTTATACATGACTGGACAGACAGGCAAAAGCCCGAATTGTTCCGCAAAATGAACAATGGTGAAATACGGATTTTATTGGGCAGTACGGAAAAAGCAGGAACAGGTTTGAACGTACAGGCAAAGGTTGTTGCCATGCATCATCTGGATATTCCCTGGAAGCCTTCTGAACTGGAACAAAGAAACGGTCGTGGCGCAAGGCAAGGGAATTTACTTGCTAAGAATGAATATGACAATATGGTAAAGAACTACATCTACGCTGTTGAGCAATCTTTGGATAATTACAAGTTCAATCTTTTAAAGAATAAGCAGACTTTCATCAGCCAGATGAAGAATTGCGAACTGAATGTGCGGACGATTGATGAAGGCGCTATTGATGAAAAAAGCGGTATGAACTTTAGTGAATACATCGCCATACTTTCCGGTGATAATTCTTTGCTTGAAAAATCAAAAATGGAAAAAAAGATAGCTGTACTTGAAAGCCTGCGTAATGCACATCATAAGGAAGTAATTCGTTCAAGGTTTCAGTTAGAGAATTTACAGATTGATAAAGAAACTACAATTCAAACCTTAGATAAGTTAAAAAATGATGAAGCTGCTTATAAGAAAACTTTACAGTTTGAAAAAGATGGAACCAAATCAAATCCTGTACAAATCACAGGCTGCAAATCAGCAGAGCTGGAAGCCATTGGTATTCATCTTATCCAATTATCAGTAAACTGGAAGCCAAGGGCTGGTGAAGATGATATGCAAAAAATAGGCAGCCTGTATGGTTTTGATTGCATGATTCGTCGTCAGAAAGAAACCTATGAAAACAAAAGCCTGTTTGAATACAGGTATCAAAATATACTTTTTGCTGAAAGTAAAACTACCGGCATTAAGTACACCTGGAACCAGGGGCATATCAATATTGACAATCCCAAGTTGGCAGCAAGGCATTTTTTAAATTGTATAGACAGGGTTTCTGCTATTAAAGAAAAATATGAAAGCAACCTGAAAGAATTGAACAGCAATATTCCCATGCTTGAACAAATAGTGAATAAGCCTTTTGAAAAGGAAAATGAACTGGCGCAATTAAAAAAAGATGTGGCTTGTTTGGAAAGAGAGATTACGATTAAGATTCAAAAGAACCAGTTGCTGAAAGAAGGCCCTAATGGTGAGGAAATGGGCTTTAAAGAAACTCCTATTGTGAAAATGGAGAAAACGCTGCTACCAAAGAAGGTGAATGGAGAGAAGAAAGTGAAAGGGATGAAGGTTTAAAACAGTTTTCATCGTGCCGGATTCTGTGCCCAGATATTATGAGGTAGCACTACCATTCTTACCCACCTCACCACTCTATTGGCTGATTATTTGAGGTTATATCAGTGATATGAGCAGCAGTGTTTATCAAATCAACAAAGGCATCAACAAACCGATAGAATTTAAAGGTTTGAAAGCACAATATATCTGGTATTTGGGTGGCGGATTAGTTTGCCTGATGATTGTATTTGCAATCCTTTACATAGCAGGCATCAATATTTTCATTTGCCTCATCATCATCTTTTCAGCAGGTACGGCTTTATTTATGTATGTGTACAAAATGAGCCGGACTTACGGGCAATATGGTCTGATGAAAAAGATTGCACAGAAGGCTGTACCAAAGGTCATCAAGAGTTATTCCATTGTGAGATTGAAAAAACAGTTAGTGAAATGAAGAACTTGTTTGATGTGTTGCCTGTATATGGCATGGAGCATGATGCGATACTTTCTAAAATGGGTGATGTAACCATTGCCTTTAAAGTAGAACTGCCGGAATTGTTTACCATGAGCAATGATGACTATGAAGCTTTTCATCATGCCTGGATAAAAGCAATTAAAGTATTACCGGTAAACAGTGCATTATACAAACAGGATTGGTTTACTGAAGCGAAATATAAAGCTGATTTTTCTATTGATGATAACAGCTTTCTAAGCCGCAGCAGTGAAAGGTTCTTTAATGAACGCCCTTACTTAGAACATGATTGTTACATCATGCTTACAAAGAAACCGGCTAACAGAAAATTATCTTCTTCTGTTTTTTCCAGCCTGCTGCGTAAATCAATCGTTCCTGATGAAACATTGAATGCAAAACATTTTCATGATTTCCTGAACCATGTCGGGCAGTTTGAAAAAATTCTTACAGACAGTGGTTTTATCAGTATGAAACGACTAGGTAATGAGGATTTATTCCATCTAATCATGAAATATGTGAACCTGAATACAGTTGATTATTCCATCCGTGATATTGAATTTAAAGATGACTGGAAGATTGGTGAAAACCATTGCCAACTTTATACAATGGCAGATGCGGAGTTTGTGCCTGCATTGTGCGGCTCAAGGATTAACTATGATAAATATTCAACCGATAAAACAAAATTCAGCGTTGGCTTTGCATCACCCATCGGGCAGTTGCTAAGCTGCAACCATATTTACAGCCAGTATGTGTTTATTGAAGATATACAAAAAACAATTCAAAAGTTAGAAAGCAAAAAATTGCGGCTCCAATCACTTTCCGCATACAGCCGTGAAAATGCAATTGCAAAAGAAGCAACCGATGCTTTTTTAAATGAAGCCATCAGCGAACAACGCCTGCCGGTGAAAGCACACTTCAATATTCTTGCGTGGACGGATGACAAAGAACAACTAAAGCATATCCGTAACCTGTGTTCATCTGCCCTTACACAAATGGATGCTACACCAAAGCAGGAAACCGAAGGTGCTGCACAAATATGGTGGGCAGGCATTCCGGGCAATGCTGCTGACTTTCCCATGAATGATACATTTGATACTTTCTCTCCGCAGGCTTGCTGCTTTTTTAATCAGGAAACAAACTACCGTTCCAGCACAAGCCCAATCGGACTAAGGCTTGGCGACAGGCTTAGTGGCAAACCGGTGCATGTTGATATTTCTGATGAGCCAATGAAAAAAGGTATTTGCACCAACCGAAATAAATTTATTCTTGGCCCATCAGGAAGTGGTAAGTCTTTTTTCACCAATCACATGGTTCGTTCTTATTATGAACAGGGCACTCATATTGTATTGGTAGATGTTGGGCATAGCTATAAAGGTTTGTGTGATATGGTGAATGGCTATTACTTTACTTACAGTGAAACCAAACCAATTAAGTTCAATCCATTTTACATTGGAGGCGGCGATGTGTTAGACACAGAAAAGAAAGAAAGTATAAAAACATTATTACTTGCTTTATGGAAAAAAGATGATGAAACTTTTAACCGCAGTGAATACGTTGCTCTCTCTAACGCTTTGCAATTATATTTTGATAAACTGGAAGCCGATAAAAGTATCTTCCCCTGCTTCAATACATTTTATGACTTTCTGAGAACAACGTTTGTAGAGAAGCTGAAAGATGATAATGTAAAAGATAAAGACTTTGATGTGTCCAACTTTTTATATGTGCTGCGCCCATACTATAAAGGTGGCGAATTTGATTACCTGCTGAATGCCAACGAAAACCTTGATTTACTGCAGCAGCGGTTTATTGTTTTTGAATTAGACAATATTAAAGACCATCCAATACTATTTCCGGTTGTAACCATCATCATTATGGAAGTGTTTATTTCAAAAATGAGAAAACTGAAAGGTATCCGTAAAATGATATTGATTGAAGAAGCATGGAAAGCCATTGCCAAAGAAGGCATGGCTGAATACATCAAATATCTTTTTAAAACAGTAAGAAAGTTTTTTGGTGAAGCGATTGTTGTTACACAGGAAGTGGAAGATATTATCAGCTCACCGGTGGTAAAACAGGCAATTATTAACAACAGTGATTGCAAAATACTGCTTGACCAGAGCAAGTACCAGAACAAATTTAATTTAATACAGGAACTTTTAGGGCTCACCGATAAAGAAAAGGCACTGATTTTGAGTATAAATAAGGCAAACGACCCGTCAAAGAAGTATAAGGAAGTGTTTATTAGCCTCGGCGGTATGGTTTCAAAAGTGTACAGAACAGAAGTAAGCCCGGAAGAATATCTGGCTTATACCACAGAGGAGACCGAAAAAGTGAAACTGCAGCAGTACACTAAAAAGTTTGGAGGCGATATACAGAAAGGCATTATGGCTTTGGCGGAAGAAATGCGTCATCATTAAAACTGCATATTATGAAAACAGCTATCGGTCTTTTTGCTTTGGTTGTATCAATCATCGGTTGTGGCACTTCAAATTCTGCGGATGAAACAATGGCATTTATTCCCGGCACTTATGTGAGGGAAGGCCAGCATGAATTTGGAAAGGAACATGATACCCTCATCATTACTTTACAAAACGAAACAGCAAAAGAATATAAAATAGAAAGGAGGTTTTTGTATGAGCGGGTGCTTGATGGTAAACCAGTAGAGCCAGAGTACAAACAAAAAGAAACTTCCGGGACGTATAACCCGGATAGTAAGCTGATTACTGAAACACAAACCGGCAAGACCTTCAGCTTTGATGCAAAGAAGGGCATGTTATTTTCAGGCCCTAATCAATTTATTAAAATTAAAAATTAGCGTATGAAAAAATTATTGGCAGGTATGGGATTGATTTTGTGCAGCATGATGGTGCCAATACAGGAAACAAAGGCACAAATCCCGATAGCAGAAATTATCAAACAAGGTATTAAAAAAGTTATTAAGGCAATTGACTTAAAAATTCAGCGGTTACAAAACAAAACCATCTGGCTGCAAAACGCACAAGAAACACTCAAGAACAAAATGAGTGAGTTGAAACTGAACCAGATTACCGATTGGATAGAAAAGCAGCGCAAACTATACGATGATTATTTTCAGGAATTGTGGAAAGTAAAAGCTGCCCTCACTTACTACCACCGGGTAAAAGAAATTATTCAGCGACAGGTACAAATGGTAAATGAATACAAAACAGCCTGGGTGCTGTTTAGAAATGACAAAAATTTTACACCACAGGAAATTGATTACATGCAGCATGTTTATACCGGTATGCTGGATGAAAGCCTGAAAAATATTGACCAGTTATTTTTAGTGGTAAATGCTTTTGCCACACAAATGACGGATGCCAAGCGACTGGAAATAATCAATACCGTTGCAGACAATATTGGACAGGGATATATTGACCTGAAGCAGTTTAACAGTCAAAATAAAATGATAAGCCTGCAGAGAGCGGCAGAGAAAGCTGAGATAGCGTATGTAAAAAAACTTTATGGCTTTTAGGCGGTAATAATTATTTGTGAAAGAGAAAACAGTGTATATGAAAAAAATATTTACCGTGGCAGTTGTATGCATAATCATTGCCACACCAACATCTGCACAAACTTTTAGTGAGTGGTTTAAACAATCAGAAACCCAGCGTAAATACCTAGTTCAGCAAATAGCTGGACTACAAGTTTATTTTCAGTTTGCAAAGCAAGGGTATGATATTGTCCGTAAAGGGCTCAACAGCATCCGGGATATAAAGAAAGGTGACTTTAATATTCATAATACTTTCTTCACTTCGCTAAAGAATGTAAACCCTGCAATAAAAAAATATCAAAAAGCAATTGATATTATCAGCATAGAGGCGGCTACTATCGTCCAGGCAAAGAAAACACTGAAGCTGCTAAAACAAAACAATGGCCTTACTGCAAATGAAATCACCTACTGTGAAAGTGTGATAAATTTTATGCTGCAAGAATGTCTGAAATTAATTGACCAGTTTTTACTTATAATAACGTCAGGCAACCTTGAAATGAAGGATGACGAACGAATAAGGCAGGTTGATGCATTGTATGCAGATGTGCAGGATAAACATGCTTTTTGTTCTTCGTTTGCCAATCAAATCAAATTGCTTATTCTTCAGCGGCAAAACGAACAGGCTGAAATTAAATTATCAAAACTCATAAATGGAATAAAATGAAAAAAATCATTCTGGCAATGCTTTTATTTGCATTTACACATAACCTGCATGCACAAAGCGACGAAGCCCAGCAACTTTTATTAAATGTTGAAAAGCTGGCACAGTTTAAAAAAATTCTTAAGAATATTAAAGACGGGTATCAAATACTTTTTAAAGGATATACCACCATCAAAAATATTTCAGAAGGTAATTTTTTAATTCATAAAACCTTCCTCGACGGGTTACTTGCAGTAAGCCCGGCCGTTAAAAAATACAAACGTGTTGCCGATATCATCAGTTACCAGTCAAGAATTGTAAAAGAATACAAAGCTGCATTTAATAAATTTAAAACCGACAATATATTTTCTCCGGGAGAAATCAGTTACATGAATAAAGTGTATGGCAATCTTTTTAATCAAAGCCTGAAAACCCTTGATGAACTGGCAATGGTAATTACAGCCGGTAAGTTAAGAATGAGTGATGATGAACGGTTGCAGGCTATTGACCGTATTTACAACAATGTTATTGACCAGTTTTCCTTTCTGAAAGATTTTAATAGCAGTACTGCTTTTCTTTCACTGCAACGTAAATCTGAACAGGCAGAAATTGCAATGTCAAGAAAAATATACGGACGTTAATAGTTAGAATGATTTAAACAAGTGTGTATGAAATGGTGTGTAAGGGTTTTATCAATCGCTGTATTAATTTTGGTTATACCGGCAGTTGCATCAGCACAAGGCGGTTTTGCAGATAAATTACGAAGTCTGCAGGATGTGCTGGAGCAGTTATATACTGATATGATGCCACTATGCAGTCAGTTGATAGGTGTGGGCCGTGGCATTGCTGGCTTTGCGGCCACCTGGTATATAGCAGCCCGTGTGTGGGGGCATATAGCAAGGGCTGAACCGGTAGATTTTTATCCATTGTTCCGCCCTTTTGTGTTGGGTTTTGCAGTAATGATTTTTCCTTCGGTAATTGCTATGATTAATGGCGTGATGAAACCCACCGTTACTTCAACAGCAGCAATGGTAAAAAATTCTGATGAGGCAGTGGCTCAACTGCTGAAGATGAAAGAAGAGGCAATTAAGAAAACAGCTTACTGGCAGATGTATGTTGGCCCTTCGGGTGATGGGGACCGGGAGAGATGGTATAAATATTACAATGGCCAGGCAGAGGAAGGAATGTTTGAAAGCATCGGCAATGATGTAAAGTTTGCTATTAGCAAATTTTCCTACAATTTCCGCAACAGCATAAAGCAATGGATGAGTGAGGTACTAAAAGTGCTGTTTGAAGCAGCTGCGCTCTGCATTAATACGATCCGTACATTTTATTTGATTGTACTCGCCATATTGGGCCCTTTGGTTTTTGGTATTGCCGTGTTTGATGGGTTTCAGCACACACTCACGGTATGGATTGCCCGTTACCTAAATATTTTTTTGTGGTTGCCTGTTGCAAACATATTTGGCGGTATTATGGGCAAAATACAGGAGAATATGCTGAAAGTGGATTTACAACAAATAGCCACCAACGGAGATACTTTTTTCAGCACTACCGATACGGCTTATTTGATTTTTATGATTATCGGCATCATCGGCTACTTTACTGTGCCTTCAGTAGCCAACTACATTATTCATGCTGGTGGTGGCAATACGCTGCTGTATAAAGTAACTAATATGATGAACACCAGCAGCCGTAGCGTGGTTACCGGTGGCACCTCAATGGCAAAAGATGCGTTGGGTGGCGCTTATAATAAAATCAGCAATAGCATGGCTGATGCCGGTGCTAGCGGCGGCTACTTTAAAGAAGGCAACAGCAGTGGCGGAGGAAATTATATGAAGGAAAAATTGAGTGGGAATGGGTAGAAGATAATTTTTAAGTAAAATTATTTTGGGACGAGACAATTTGTCGATGATGAGCTTTTCTTTCGCCCGTATTGCGCCAATGCAATGCTATCAGTAGTTTTGCTACGATACTGACCATATTCCTGTCTCCAGCGTACATTAAGATTGCCATCTGTCCTTTGCGACCTTGTGTAAGTTCAATAGTACTTTCTTGAATTTTTATTTGTCCCATGTTATAATGATGTTGATTTAAAATTACCTCCAACCGTGTGTTTGTGTTATCCGTAAATTCTGTTTTGCGTCAATAAACAAATTTAAGGTCATTTATGCAACAGTAATGCCCTCCGGTAGCCCAACCCCTATTACCCCTTTATCTTACACATCGGCTGCATTTTTGTATTCATTAACCTGTGAGCAAGTAAATGTGAGCAAGATGTTTCAAAAAACAAAAAATATAGATGCTGCTTTCCGGCATATTCGTTTGTTCTCGTTGTTATTTCTACTTGCCTGTTTAACAGTGGCAGGCATCACGATTGTTAAGAGCTATCAGTTAAGCTCCCAATCTCAGCAAAAGGTTTTCATATTAGCCAATGGCAAAGCCTTAGAAGCTTATGCCGCAGACAGAAAGGATAATATTCCGGTAGAGGCCAGAGACCATGTAAAAATGTTTCATCACTACTTCTTTACTCTTGACCCGGATGATAAAGTAATACAGTCAAACATTACGCAGGCGCTTTATCTGGCTGATGCTTCCGCCAAACAACAGTACGACAATCTGAAAGAGAATGGTTACTACACCAATCTCATTGCAGGCAACATCAGCCAGGAAATTGAAGTGGACAGTATTACTATCAATACCGATGTGTATCCATTTTATTTTCGATACAAAGGCAGGGAAAAAATCATCCGGCCAACAACCATTGTAACAAGGTTGTTGATTACCGAAGGTTACCTGAGAAATGTATCAAGAAGTGATAACAATGCACATGGCTTTTTAATTGAAAAATGGCGAACGCTGGAAAACACCGATTTAACCACTCAAACCAGGTGATATGTTACTGTATAAGAAAAAAAAACTGGAACAAAACAATAAAGCAACTGACTGGCTTGCAAGAAAAACAGCAAACGCTATCATCGCAGTGCAGGTAAAATTTACAAAAAAGATGAATAAGTTATTTATCAATACACCGGTTAGGGAATTAAAAACCATATTGGTGCTGTTCTGCATCGTATGCGGAGGGTACAGTATGTATATTGTTTATAGTTCATTTATCGGCAATAAAAGCGAAGCACTTCAAGTAACTCCCGTAAAATCACCCAAACATTTTTACAGAGGAGGAGATGAAATTATTAATGGTCAGGTTATGGTTGATGAAAAAACCTATCAGCAGATTGCTGGGTTTAAATATTATATGGATAGCCTCCAACAGCATCAACGAAAACGATACGACAGCATCCTGCAGGCCAGACCCGGTTTAATGGATAGTGTGCAGATGCTGGAACAAATCTATTTTTCACAAAAACAAAAATGAACTATATGCAACAGCAACAAAAGTCACAGGCCTTTATAAGAAAACGAAAAATGATGCTGGTAATGCCATTAATCGTATTGCCATTTATCACTTTAGCATTTTGGGCCCTGGGTGGTGGCAAAGGAACTGAAAGTGGTAACAATATTGTCAGTAAACAGGGACTTAATCTGAACCTGCCGGACGCAAACCTCAAAGATGACGGAATAATGGATAAGCTGAGTTTTTATGATAAAGCAGCCAAAGATTCTTCCCAACTGGAAGAATGGATGCGAAATGACCCTTACTACAAATTGCGGCAGGATTCTCTGAACTACTTGCATAACGGCTTGGAACAAATCACCCAATCGGCCGCCAGTAAATACAATCAAAAACTCAACTTTTCTCCGTATGAGAATAACAACAATAATCCGGAGCAAAAGATAATGGATAAGGTTGCTTTGCTGGAAAAAGAATTAAATAAACAAACTGCTGAGTCAAATAAAGAAACAGAAAATAATTCACCAAATACCAATGAAACGGAGTTTGCAGGTCACGTCGATAAGCTACAGGAGATGATGACCGGCATGACTACCGATAATTCCGAAGACCCGGAAATAAAACAACTGGGCAATACATTAGATAAGATACTGGATATACAACATCCGGAAAGAGTAAGGGATAGAATAAAAGAAAAATCCCTTCAACAGAAAGAAACAGTTTTTGCTGTTGCAAAGTTTTTACCATCTGCAAGCATCAGCTTGCTTGACACAGGAAAAAGAAAGGCAAATAACAATTCAGGCTTTTATGGATTAAATGATGAGAAAGAAATTGAAGCAGAGGATAATGCCATTGAAGCTGTTGTTCCCGAAAATATCATCCTGGTAAATGGTTCTGTAACTAAACTAAGGTTACTAAATGATATTTACATTAATGGTGTTCTGGTTCCTCGAAATACGATTGTTTCAGGAACTGTAGCATTGGATAATGAAAGGCTGCAGGTAGCTATAAACAGCATCCGGTATAACAATTCTCTATTCCCTGTAAAATTAGAAGTGTATGACCTGGATGGTCTCGCAGGTATTTACATTCCGGGCGCCATTACAAGAGATGTAGCTAAACAATCTGCGGATAATAGTTTGCAATTGATGGAACTCACATCACTTGACCCTTCCTTAAAAGCGCAAGCCGCTGCCGCCGGTGTAAATACCGTGAAGAATTTACTCAGCAAAAAAGTCAAACAGGTAAAAATAATGGTGAAGGCAGGTTACAGGGTGCTGCTTCGTGATAAAAACATTCAACAATAAAAAACTGAGAACATGAAAAGGAATTTCATATTGTTATGCTTCTTTTGGCTGGTGTGCAGTGCAAAAGCTCAAACCACTCTGTGTGTCTCTACAAACAAAACAACGAGCCTGATATTCCCATTTGCCATAAAGCATGTGGACAGGGGAAGTCAATCCGTATTAGCACAACAGGTAAAAGACGTGCCTACTATTTTATTAGTGAAAGCTGCTGTTGCGGATTTTAATGAAACCAATTTAAGTGTGGTAACCGATGATGGCAGCCTATATTCTTTTGCTGTTTGCTACGAGGCAAATCCTGCAAAATGGGTTCACTACCTGCCGGTAAATAACAAAGCTACCACAGCCATGTACGCAAACGGCATTTTGGATAATACTGCTACGATAAAGCATATAAAGGATAAGCAAATAGAATCCGTTGCAGCCATCAGTGGCATTTACATTAAGGAGGACATACTATTTTACCAGGTTACGATAGAAAACAATTCTTCTATTGATTATACTATTGACCTCATCCGGTTCTTTATCCGGGATAAGAAAAAGAGTAAACGAACCGCCGTTCAGGAAATTGAACTAAAGCCGGTTTATATCACTGGTAACATGAATAAAGTGGCAGCGGGAACTACTTCTAAACTGGTATTTGCTTTGGAAAAATTTACTGTACCTGATGCAAAACAATTAATCCTTCAGATTAATGAAAAAAATGGTGGCCGACATTTTTCTCTTAGGATAAAGAATAAGCATTTGATGCAGGCGGTTACATTGCCAGATTATAAATAGCTATGGAACATCCAATATCCAACGAAGTATTAGCCATTGCGGAATATGAAATTTCAAGAGGCAATCAATGGATTGCATACAATGTCATTTTGTATTTTATAGATAAAGCCGATGTTCATTTCTTTAACAAGAAAGATGAAGCAGTTCAATTTGCCAACGACAACATAAGCGATTATGATAGGTATAATGTCATCCACGTTCTTTCTGTGAGAGATTTACTGGAAAAAGTACCCTATGGCAAGGAGCTTGATAAAAGTTTGGGTATTGATCCGGATGCGAATGGTTTGTACAGCAAAGATGGCAATGCTTTTACAGATGCATTAATTGACCATATAGAAGCACAGCAACTTTCATTATTTAATAAACAATTAAACACAAATTTTATGAACCAGGAAAATTTAAAGTATTTGACAGACAATCTCAAATACATGGGTTTTGGTGACAAACTGAATGCAGAGCTTGAGCAACAAATGAAGGAAGGTAAAACAGATTTTCAGCTTACTGCGAATGCAGAGTTCAACAAGAAATCATTTGAAGCGGTACTTAATTTCCGAAAATCAGATTCCACTGACATGTATTTCTTTAACAACTATCATGCTTCGCTTGAAAAAAACAACGGCGACAAAGTGGAGCAAACCTTTTACCTCAATAAAGGTAAAGGCATAACCGCCAAAGAAGCTTTCAATCTGCTAGATGGCCGTTCTGTGCACAAAGACCTTACAACAAAAGATGGCAACGAATATAAAGCATGGCTGCAGTTGGATTTTGAAAACAAAACTGATAAGGGTTTTGAAGTAAAGCAGTTTCATGAAAACTATGGATATGATTTAAAATCAGCTGTTGAAAAATTTGCTGTTGCCGAGTTGAAAGACCCGGAAAAAGAAAAGGCATTGATGGCATCCTTGCAAAAAGGCAATGTGCAATCTGTCACCATTGAAAAAGATGGGGAAAATCATAAGATGTTTATGGAAGCAAATCCGCAGTATAAAAATGTGACACTTT
Source organism: Sphingobacteriia bacterium (assembly GCA_017304675.1). Lineage (GTDB taxonomy): Bacteria > Bacteroidota > Bacteroidia > Chitinophagales > Chitinophagaceae > CW01. The sequence goes on along the minus strand of JAFKLS010000016.1, from coordinate 527,826 downwards.
ATGATTCCAATATGAAAATGGTGGCGAAAGAATCTATCGGTCAATACCAGGCCGGTGTTGAAAAGGGTGCCAAAGCCTTAAAGGAAGAAGTGGCTGATGATAAAAAAAAAGAGTTGAAACAGACACAAAAGCCGGATGACAAAAAGCTGGAGAAGAAAAACGGTAAATCACTTTTACCAAAGAAAAGAGAAGGCAAATCCAGAGGTTTGGGAGTATCGTAAGATGCTCCTGAGCCTATTGTGGTAAATCTAAATTGAGAAAAATGAATATTCAGAATATTGTAGCATTAGCAGCACAATTGAAAGCGATTGGATTTGATAACATGGGCTATTCGTTGTTAAAGCGGATTTGCCTGGCGTCAACCAGTTTTTCTATTTGTGAAAAGTTACTAAAGGCCGCAGAGAATGTATCGTTCGCTTTCTACTTTGAAAAATCGGAGAACACTGAAACTTATAAGTTGCTCTATTATGATGCAATTCTTCAACAGGAGAGTTCTTATAAAGACATGAATATTGAGGGAGTAAATGTTCAGGAATTAGATGAGAACATGGGTCAGGTTGATTGGAGGAAAGTGTTCGACTTTTCAGAACAAAAGTCTTTCAATCCGAATGAAAAAGCAAGCTATGATACCGAATTAAAAATTCATCAACTTATTTCTGCATTGAACAAGCTTGAAAGCAGTGAAGAAGGCCGGCCAGTTTCCATTTCATTAAAACAAAAATACTGGTCGGATATTCCCTATGTTGACTTAATGGGATTGATGACAAATGGAAAGAGTAGGTCAGATATTAGTCAGCGATTTTATTTTTCCGAAGGCCAGCCGGTCATTTCAGCGGATGAAGCGTATCGCTTTTTACTAAACCGCTGGATGGAAAAACAAATGCAAACAAGAAAGAAACAGCAGGATAATGATAATGAAGCTGGCGTTGAAGACTCAGGTACTTCGAATGGTAGCGGTTTATTAAAAAAGCGCCGCCTGAGTAATAGCAGAAACAATAAAAAAGATAAGGCAGCAATAAGATAATTATGGAACTGTTTCCACCACTCACTGCATTTTATGATGCCATATCAGAGGACGCAAGAATTGGAGCAACGCATATTAGCTTGTACATGGCTTTACTTCATCAATGGAATTTGAATGGCGGGAAAAATCCAATTCTGATTGAGCGGGACAAAGTAATGAAGGCTGCGAAAATACATTCACGACAAACGTATAATAAGTGTATGAATGACCTTCATGATTTTAATTATATCGTTTACCAGCCGTCCGTTAATACAGCTATTCAAAGCAAAATTAGTATCAACTTAAAAAAGGAGGCAACCTGAAACTACACGAATTACAATAAATTTTCAATTTCTAAAACAGGAGGTGTGAGATGGAAAATGTGAGACCTGAAAAAGTAATAGAAATTTTAAAAGCACATAATGTGCATATCTCATTGGAGGAAGCGGTCTTAATCCTTGCCTTTATGGTTAAATTTGCAAGAATAGCAATAACTAAAATTTCATAGCTATGACTGCAGATTTGTATATCCGGGTGAGTACCGATGAACAGGCAGACAAAGGATATTCACAGCGTGACCAGGAAGAAAGGCTAAGAAAATATTGCGACAGCAATAAAATAAAAATCCGAAGGGTGGTTTTTGAAGACCATTCTGCGAAGTCATTTAACAGACCCCGTTGGAATGAGTTGTTGTTTGATTTAAAGAAAAGAAAGAATGTGGTAGATTTTATTCTTTTCACCAAGTGGGATAGGTTTAGTCGTAATGCCGGCGATGCCTATCAAATGATAAATACGCTGAGAAAACTTAGTGTTGAACCGCAGGCAATAGAGCAACCATTGGATTTATCAGTTCCAGAAAACAAATTAATGTTGGCTTTTTACCTGGCTGCTCCTGAGGTTGAGAATGACCGCAGGGCATTAAACGTTTTGCTTGGAATGAGAAAGGCCAAAAAAGAGGGTCGCTGGATGGGACCGGCACCGGTTGGATATGCCAACAAAATTACTGACGACGGCAAAAAGTATATTGCTCCAAAATATCCCGAAGCGGCCGTTATGAAGTGGGTGTTTGAAACGATTGCCGAAGGGCAATTAAATGTTGAACAAATAATGAAGCAGGCATTTGCAAAAGGAGTTAAATGTTGCAAAGCAAATTTTTGGAACTTATTGAGAAATCCCGTGTATTGCGGCCGTATTTATATCTCCGGGTATAAAGATGACCCCTCACGGCATGGACAAGGTTTGCATGAACCGATTATATCTGAAACATTATTTTACGATGTTCAGGATTATCTTGATGGTAAAAAAAGAAACTACCGCACTAAAGTAGGTAGCCTTGATGTATTGCAGTTACGGGGTTACATCATCTGCCCAAAATGTGGTAAGGTTTTAACTGGCAGTGCTTCTACAGGAAGAAACGGCAAATACTATTATTACCATTGCACATCTGATTGCGGCACCCGTTTCAAAGCTGATAATGCGAATCGGCTATTTTCAAGAGATTTGAAAAAACTGGTTCCGAAGCCTGGGATGATGGAAGTTTATAAGCTGGTGATACAGCAGGAATTTAAGTTGAAGGCAAAATCCCAAAGAGAAGATGCCAAACAAGTACAGGAAGCCCTTTCTAAAGCCAATACAGAACTCTCCAATGCCCGTAAGTTGCTTTTGTCAGGAGAAATAGAACCATCAGATTACAGAACAATTAAAGAGGAGTATGATAAGAAGATTACCGTTCTGGAAGCAAGGCTAATAGAATTATCAAGAGAAACTAATAATATTGATGTCTTGATAAACAAAGCATTAAAATCTCTTAATTCTCTGGACAAACTATACGAAGAAGGAGATAACAAAGCCAAAAGAGAAATTATTGGTTCGATATTTCCCGAAAAACTCGTTTTTGACGGATTCAATTATCGAACCGCTCGTTTGAATGAGGCTGTTCAGCTAATATACAGTCTGGGCAAGGGTTTCAGCGAAAATGAAAATGGACAAACCGAATCAATTTTCGATTTGTCCACTTCAGTGCCCAGGACTGGATTCGAACCAGCACATCCTTGCGAACGCTGCGACCTGAACACAGTGCGTCTACCAATTTCGCCACCTGGGCATCGCTCTCATCAAAATAAAAAGCAAGTATGCGGTTTTATTTTATCAGGAGCGCAAATATAGTACTATATCGTCATCAAACTACATCCTCTTAAATCACTATTATCTAATCTGCCTATTACTTCAAAACTTCCATCCTCATATACTATTCCTACATCATCCGTGGCAATAAAAGAGCAACTGTATAAATTAGCAAGGTCTATTACATTTATAACACCCCTGCCGCTTGTACTTACCTGCAAAGGGTCTTCTTCGTTCCTTACCATTACCCTCATCCATGGTGGGCAAACAAATATGCCGTTACCTTTTGAATATGCCTGCGATAATAGTTCTGTCATCCCATATTCCGAATGAATTGTTGCTACATGCAACTGTTTAGAAAGATAGGCATGTACTTCACTCCTGGTCATTTCCTCTCGCCTGCCCTTCATCCCGCCTGTTTCCATTATAGTGATATCGGGTATAGATATGGGAAATTGTTCAGCAAAATCAAGCAGGGCAAAAGTAACACCAATTACCAGTGTCTTTTGTTGTTGCGCCTGCAATAACAATAACCTGTCTGCCAGTTCCTTAAAATTATACAGATAAAAACCGCTATATGCATGTGCACTTATTGCAACCATATCCGCCACCATTTTTACCAGCGAAGAATTATTGCGTTCCAGGTAGGAAGGCAACAAGCCAATAATGCACCACTCTTTTAGGTTACCATAAAACAGTTCAAACGTTTTTAAAAAACTCTGCTGGTAAATAGCAAGGTCTTTTACCATATGCCTGCTATTTATGGTTTGCGTAGTACCGCTGCTTTCAAATATTGCTTCAGGTGTAAACAGCGTTGAAGTAACGGTATGGGTCTTAAAAAAAGAAATTGGTAAAAAGCAAGTGGCCGGCCGGTCACTTTGCACTTTAAATTGTAAGGTATTGAACCATTGGTTGTAAACAATATTGTTATGATATTGAAATTGCTGAACCAAAGCGGCAACTTTGTTAAAGTTTTCTTTGCTGGCGAATATTTGTTGGCTTAATTGCGCTTCCTGAAGCATGTTTTAAAATGAATTAATTACATTTGAGATGAATTGTTGCAAAATGAAGACAAAATTATTAATACTTGGTTTTATAACACTCATAATTGCAGCCTGCAAAAAAGACCAATATACCTCAAAACCGCAAATTTCTTTTGATAATATAAATTCCACTTCAATTGCCACAGGGCAATTGTTAAGCTTTTCCATCCTGTTTACCGATGCCGAAGGAGATATACAGGATACGCTTTGGATTCAAAAAATCTCTAAAACCTGCCCCACTTCTACCAGTGCAAACTTTGCAGTTAAATATCCGGTGCCCAATTTTCCGGCAAGTAAAAACCTGAAGGGATATTTAGATATTAATTTCATTTACAATACAACAGGAACAAACTATGTTACTATTGCGGGTTGTGGAACAAAAAACGATTCAAGTTATTTCAGGTTTGTTTTAAAAGATAAAGCCAACAATGTTAGCGATACACTGGTTTCGCCAATCATAACACTACTTAAATAATATAATGCAAACAAGATTTGCATTTGTAAAAACTGTTTTTTTCGGGAATTATTTTTATGGTATCTGTGCCGTAGCACTCTCTGTTGAAGCTGCATTGCAGCAACATTACCCTTTGAACGATTGGTTATATTATGTTGCCTGTTTTTCTGCTACGGTTGTTTTTTATACAAAGGCCTATATAGCAGACAACAAAATATTTCCGGCTAATGCAAGAGCAGGATGGTATGCACAACACCGCTATGCTGTTAGCATATCGCAATTAATTTTAACGATCCTTGTTATAGGTATTGCTTTATACTTGTTATTGTATAATTTAAAAAACATTTCGCAAACACCTGTACTTACCTGGTTTGTTGCCGCATCTTTTCCGTTGGCGGGAATTGGTTACTATGGTTTCTCCGTTGGTAAAAAATTCTCGGTTAACCTGCGTAATGCAGGATGGCTTAAACCTTTTTTAATCGGTTTTGTCTGGGGGGGATTGGTAAACGTATATCCGGTTATATATTATAACATTGTTCATCGTACTACTTTTCAAATAGAACCATTAAACGTCTGGCTTTTTCTAAAGAACTTCATGTTCATTACAGTATTATGCATTATGTTCGATATAAAAGACTATGCTACCGATTACAACCTAAAGCTTAAAACTTTTGTGGTAAGGGTAGGCTTACGCAAAACAATTTTCCTCATACTTCTGCCGCTATGTGTATTAGGATTGGGTTCTTTTTTGGTATATGGCTTTATACATCATTTTCACCCGATGAAAATGATATTCAATACCATCCCTTTTATTTTACTCATTACAGTGGCTTATTCCATGCATCAGCGTAAATCCATCCTATATTATCTCGCCATTATCGATGGACTAATGCTTATAAAAGCCATTTGTGGCAGTATTGCGATGATCTATTTCTAAAACAATACCATTAATTTTATCTGATCATATATTTTTAAAATAGCGGTACAATACAAAAAAAGAGTTATGGCAAAAGAGAAAAAAGTAAAATCAAAGGCAAAACACCAGGTACTTACCAAAAACTCTATGGAGTTTTTAAAAACTTATATTAATACCCCTTCTCCCGTAGGGTTTGAAAGTAGCGGACAAAAAGTATGGTTGGAATATATTAAACAATATACCGATACTTTTTTTGTAGACCCATATGGTACGGCAGTTGGTGTAATTAACCCAACAGCAGACTTTAAGGTAGTGATAGAGGCTCATGCAGACGAAATCAGTTGGTTCGTTAATTATATTACCAATGAAGGGCTGATTTATTTAAAAAGAAATGGAGGCGTTGATCATCAGATAGCACCTGCCAAAAGAGTATTGATACATGGCAAGAAAGGACCGGTAAAAGCCGTATTCGGATGGCCTGCCATTCATACAAGAATTGGCAATGCAGAAAAAGAGCAGCAACCCAAAGTAGAGAATCTTTTTTTAGACTGTGGTGCAAGAACTAAAAAAGAGGTAGAAGACCTGGGCATTCATATTGGAAGTGTAGTAACTTATGAAGAGGGTTTTGATGAACTGGCTTATGATTACCTGATAGGCCGTGCTTTTGATAACAGGATCGGCGGATTTATGATTGCCGAGGTAGCACGCTTATTAAAAGAAAACAATAAAAAACTGCCTTTTGGTTTGTACATTGTAAATGCCGTTCAGGAAGAAATAGGACTCCGTGGTGCCGAAATGATTGCAAGAAGAATTAAACCCGATGTAGCCATTATTACCGATGTAACACACGATACACAAACGCCAATGATTAATAAGATTATTGAAGGAGATGTTGCATGCGGCAAAGGACCTTCTCCTACCTACGGACCTGCCGTACATAATAAGTTATTACAATTTGTGCAGGACGTGGCAGAAAAGAAAAATATACCCCTTCAGATGCGAACAGTTAGCCGCAGCACCGGTACCGATACAGACAGCTTTGCATATGCCAACGACGGATGCCCCAGTGTATTGATATCTATCCCTCTCCGTTATATGCACACCACGGTAGAAATGTTGCATAAAAAAGATATTGAAGACACTATTGTATTAATGTATGAAACCCTCCTGGCTTTAACTCCTAAAACCAATCTCAGTTATTTATAAATAGAAAGGGCTGCTTCTGCAGCCTTTTTCTTTGCCGGAACAAGATCATATCGTATCTCTTCAAAACCAAAAACTGTAAGTTTGCATATTATGAAGAGTGCACAATCCGTACGTATTGCCATCCTCGATTTATATGATGGCCAGGCCAACCAGGGCATGAGGTGTATCAGGGAAATCATCAACCTATGGGGTGAAGAACATAACGTTGAAACTGTTTATGATGTATTTGATGTACGCAAAGAACTACAATTCCCCGATTTTTCATACAATGTTTACATCAGTAGCGGCGGGCCGGGCTCTCCTCTTGAAAGTAAGGGCAGTGAATGGGACAATGCTTACATGCAATGGCTTGCCGGCATTGAGCAATTTAACCTGAGAGCCGAGCCCTCTCAAACCAAAAAAGTTTTTTTTATATGCCATAGCTTTCAACTGGCGTGCAGACACTATGGGGTAGGAAATGTATGCAAACGAAAATCTACTTCCTTCGGAGTATTTCCTGTACACATGTTGGAAGCCGGTGTTGAAGAAGGGATTTTTGAAGGATTGAAAGATCCTTTTTTTGCAGTAGACAGCAGAGACTATCAGGTAGTAGAGCCTAATCTTACACAGTTAAACCTGATGGGTGGTGAAATATTGGCCATTGAAAAAGAAAGGCCCCATGTACCTTACGAAAGAGCCATTATGGCTATCAGGTTCAACAAACATTTTATTGGCACACAGTTTCACCCTGAAGCAGATGCCATTGGCATGAGTATGTATTTACAAAGAGACGACAAAAAACAGGCAGTAATACAGGAACATGGAGAAGCGAAATGGAAAAGCATGATTGAACAATTGCAGGATCCTGACAAAATCATGTATACCTACAGCAGAATTCTCCCTAATTTTTTAACAGAATCTGCCATCAATTTTGTTTATTAACAAACGCTATTGATTAACTTACCAATCAATACATAAAAAGATGGTTGAAAGTACAAGAAAATGGTTCAACGAGCGGTTTACCAAAGAAGCCTACCAACAATACTTACAATTGCTAAACAGCAAACACCCGGGCGCCATTGAGTTCAGGGTAGCAGAAACACCTATATTTATTCCGAAGGATTTTACAAACAAAATATTAGATGCCTGCGAAAGTATTGTAGATGTAATTACGGGGCCCCATTTTAATGAATTAGTTAAAAATGCTATACCGGCCAATGTAACAGTACCCAATGAAACTGCATACTCTTCGTTCATTGCATTCGATTTTGGCATTTGCAAAAACGAACATGGCGAATTAGAACCTCAACTGATAGAGATGCAGGGCTTTCCAACCTTATTCGGTTACCAGGTTTGGCAGGAGGAAGTAACCAGGAAAACATTTTCAATCCCTAACAATTATTCTGCCTATCTCAATAATTTCACGAAAGAAAGCTACATACAATTGCTAAAGGAAATGATTGTAGGCAACCATTCAACAGAAAATGTTATTCTCTTAGAACTGTTTCCGCATCAGCAAAAAACAAGAATAGATTTCTACTGCACACAAGATTATGTAGGTATTCCCATTGTTTGCCTTACCAATCTTATAAAAGAAGGCAAAGAACTGTTTTATGAAAAGGATGGAAAAAAAATAAAAATAAAACGCATCTACAATAGAATCATTTTTGATGAATTGCAACAGCAATCAGAGGATATTCGAAAAAAAGGAGAACTATTGTTTGAAGAGTTAAATGTTGAATGGGTTCCCCATCCAAACTGGTTTTATAAAATAAGTAAATACACCATCCCCTTCATCAAACATCCTTATATACCCACTACTTATTTTTTGAATGAAGTAACACAACTGCCGGCAAACCTGCAGGATTATGTGTTAAAGCCTTTGTTTTCTTTTGCCGGCCAGGGCGTGATAATTGATATTACGCAAAAGGATATTGAACACATTACCGACCCGCAGAACTGGGTATTGCAGAAAAAAGTAACATATGCCGATATTATTCAAACACCCGATATACCTGCCAAAGCAGAGATCAGGATATTTTATTTTTGGAAAGAAGGAGTAGCTAGGCCTGTAGCCACTTTTAACCTGGCACGTTTAAGCAAAGGTAAAATGATTGGTGTTCGCTATAATAAAGACAAAGAATGGGTTGGCGGAAGCCTTGCATATTTTGAGCAATAATTTAAACCATCTTGTGGCTAAAGTGTTTTTATAGTAATATGAAATATTTAATACTCCTTGTTCTTGCATTCGGAGCCCAGTATGCTTATTCGCAAGAGAATTACGAAATACAAGTATATGGTTCGCAAACACAACAAAAAAAGAGCACCATATTTGAGTTGCACAGTAACTATACTTTTGATGGTGAAAAAAACGTGGTAGACGGGGTTAGGCCAACCTATCATGCCTTGCATGAAACAATAGAAATAACACACGGGATTACCAGAAATTTCGAGCTGGGCTTATACCTTTTCACAAATTATACTTCCCCCTACGGTTTTAATATTATCGGCACACATATTCGCCCCAGGATAATGGCCCCCGCGGAATGGAACCTGCCGGTTGGCTTAAGCCTCTCTGGCGAGGTCGGCTACCAGAAACCCGAATACTCATCAGAAACATGGAGTGTAGAAATCAGGCCTATTATTGATAAACAATGGGATAAATTATATGTATCGTTAAACCCTGTGTTTGGTGTTACATTAGCAGGCATTAACAAGCCATCTGCCCCGGCCTTCGCTCCCAACATCAAAGCAAGTTATCAGTTTTTTGGCAATGCGAGCTTAGGTGTTGAATATTATGGAGACCTTGGCCCTTTAAACAATATTGAAACCTATCAACAGCAGAACCATGCGCTCTTTTTTGTTTATGACCTGATGAATAATAAAGATTGGGAATTAAATGCAGGCCCGGGCTTCGGCCTTACAAAAGCAACCGATGGTTTTGTTTTTAAAATACTGGTAGGCAGGAAAATTTATTGGGGCCACCATAAACAAAGAGCCTGATAAATTCAGGCTCTTTGTATTTTTTAATCTTCCATCTTGTTTTTTAGTTTGCCAAGTAGCGCATAGGCATTCTTAACAACTATGTTTTTACCGGCAAGCTCAGTGTTATTGCTCTTTATTTCAATGTATCCTTTATCTGATATACCTGTTTCCACTTCTGTTAGTTCAAAATCGTTTGCAGATGTTCCAACAAAAACATATTGCTTTCCCTGGTATCGTAATACAGCTTCTTCTTCAATGGCCATCACATTTTTATTATTTAATTCAAATACACCCGTTAAAAACATGCCGGGCAATAACTTATGTTCCGGTTTTAAGAAATGACAATGCAATAAACCTGTTCTGTTTTCGGAAATATTCCTTGTAATTAGTATTACTTCCACATCAAATTTTTTATCGGGCTGATCTGCCAATGCCACTGTTCCTTTTAAACCCTTATTTACAGAGAGTATATCTTTTTCAAAAATAGTCATGGCAGCATGGATATCTTCGGGATCTACCAGTTCAAATAAAATATCTGTTGGCGAAACATATTTGCCAATATTTACATTCACCTTAGAAACATACCCGTTAATGGGCGATTTTATAGTGATGGTTTTTGAAATATTGTTAACCGTTAATTGTGTGGGATTAATTCCAACTATTTTTAATTTTTCTTCCAACGCCTTTATCAATACCTGCTGTATTTTATATTCACTCAATGCCTGTTGATAGATTTTTTTACTGGCTGCATCGTGATCGCTCAGTTCTTTCTGACGGGCAAGATCCGCACTCAGATATTCCATTTTGGTTATAGCCGTTAAGTAATCCTGCTGTAATTGTACGTAAGACTGATCTTCCATTACAGCAATCACCTGCCCTTTTGTAACTGCTGTGCCGGGAAGCAGGTCTGAGTTTTTTAAATACCCTCCTAACGGAAAACTGATGGAAACAAGGCTTTGTGGGGGAACATCAATTTGTCCGCTTAATTTAACAGTGCTGTGTAAATTTTTTCTTTGAACATGGCCAATAACAATCCCTGCATTATTAAGTTGCTCCTGATTAAGTGTAACCATAGTTTCAGCTTCGGGTTTCTGTGAACGCTCTGCTGAAGCTGTGGTTGGATTGTTTTTGCAAGACGATACCCCAATAAAAATAATTGCAATAATATATAACTGATAACGCATGGAATTTAGTTTAATTGATTTTGTAATAAATAATTAAGCATAACAGCACTCATGTTTTGTTGATAAATGGCAGTAATGTAATCTGTTTGTACCTGTAATGCCTGATGTATGATAGTGGCCCATTCCATATAATTGATCTGGCCGCTTTGATAGTTGAGGCCCGCATTGAGCATAATGGTGTTTGCTTTAAGCAGCCCGCTGGTTTCGTAATACTTTACCGTTTCTGAAGAACGGTTAAATTCCTGAAGGCTTTTATACAACAAAGACTGAAAATTATTTTCTGCTGCATATAATGAAGTTTTACTGATGTCTTCATTGATTTTTTGAGCACTGATTCTTGCCCTTTGAGACTTTGTAAATATGGGTATATTGATGCCCAATATAACAGAAGAGAATCTTGAAGATGCATCATAAAAAAATTCATTCTTATTTTTATCCATTTGCCAGCCGGTAATTGACTGGTTATTATATCCGGCAAAAAAATCAGGATTTAATTTAGATTCCTCTAACCGCGTTTGTGCTGCGACTATGGATTGTTGCTGACGGAAAGACTCGAGCAACGGGTGTTTGCGCCAGGCAATTGTATCAAAAATCTTGTTTACTGCCGCAAGTGGCCGGGCAGGTATAACAGTAATATTGGTTTGCAATAATACAGACAGTTGCAGTTGTACACTCACAATATCACTTGCATTATTTCGTATGGCTAATGAATTATATGCAACCTGGTTTTCTAAAACAGTTTTCTCCAACAAATTACTTTCCCCTTTATCAAATCGAAGTTTTGCAAGCTGAAAAGATTTTTGGTACACACTATCTATCAGCAGCAGTAATTTTTGTTGTGCATAAGCATATTGTAACTGTATGAAAAGTTCTTCTGTTAACTTTACTACTTCGCTTTTTTGAATATTGGTTTGTGTTTTTGCATTCTGCAAATAACCATCGAGCAATGTTTTCTGTTTCTTCACAACCCCTAATGGAAGAAACCCTTGTGAAACACCAACTTTCGAGTCGAGAAAAATGCTATTGTAATTCCCGGTTTCCATCACTAATTGTGTTTTGGGCATCTCCCCGGCAGTGTTCTTCATCTTTTCATAATATAATTCTTCCAATTTTTTTGCCTGAAGTGATGCGGCATTGGCCAATGCAAGTTCTATTACCTCTTCCCTGTTCATCGCTTTAGGCATTGTTTGTGCTGACACAGTTGTTATGCTTAAAACTGCTATTACAAGAAGCATAGCTTTTGGTATACGCACTTGTTTTATTTTTTTCTGTTCTATTAACATGTATAAAGAAGGCAATAGCAGTAATGTTAAAATAGTTGCAGAAAACAATCCGCCGATTACAACAGTAGCCAGAGGGCGTTGCACTTCCGCACCGGCGCCATTACTAATAGCCATTGGCAAAAAACCTAATGATGCTACAGTAGCCGTCATTAACACCGGCCTTAACCTGGTTTGTGTTGCCTGCATAATTGCCTGCTTAATATCAGTAATGCTCTCGTTTCTTAGCCTGTTCATTTCGCTAATCAATACTATCCCGTTCAAAACGGCTACCCCAAATAATGCAATAAAGCCAATGCCTGCCGAAATGCTGAAAGGCATACCTCTTAGCCATAATGCAAAAATGCCACCTATGGCAGATAATGGAATAGCAGAGAAAATAAGTAAGCAATATTTTATTTTATTGAAAGCGAAATAAAGCATGATAAGAATTAGCAGTAATGCTACAGGAACAGCAATACTTAACCGTTCAGAAGCTCTTTTCAAATTTTCGTACTGCCCACCGTATGTTACATAATAGCCTGATGGAAGTTTTATTTTCTTTGCAACCTTTTCCTGTAATTCGTTTACAATACTTTGCACATCTCTGCCTCTTACATTAAAGCCTACCGTAATTCTTCTTCTGGCATCTTCTCTCTGTATTTGATAAGGGCCATCTTTTAATTCAATACTGGCCAGTACATTCAGTGTTACCTGCTGTCCATTTTTTACACCAACCATCAAATTGCCAATATTATTTATGTCTTTCTTCTGGGTTTCATCAAGCCTTATCACCAAATCATAACGCTTATCTCCTTCAAATACCAGGCCTGCAGCAGAACCGGCATAAGCAGACCTGACGGTGTTGTTGATATCGTTTATATTGGCACCAAATCTTGCAATTGCATCCCTGTTATAAGTAATTACCATTTGTGGTATACCTGTTACTGTTTCCACATACAGGTCTTTTGCCCCTTTTACAGATTGTATGATTTTTCCGATTTCCTGTGCCGATGTTGCAAGGGTATCTAAATCATCTCCAAATATTTTACAAACCACATCCTGCCTTGCACCGGTCATCAGTTCATTAAATCTCATCTGCACAGGAAATTGAAAACCTGTTGCAACTCCCGGTACTTCTTGTAAAGTCTTACTCATTTTTTCAGCCAGTTCATCAAATGTTTTGGCTGATGTCCATTTTTTCTTATCCTTCAAGATCACCATCATGTCTGCTGCTTCCAGTGGCATTGGGTCTGTAGGTATTTCTCCGGCACCTATTTTAGTAACTACTTTTTCTACCTCCGGAAATTTTTCTTTTAAAAGACCTGCCGCCTTTTGTGTAGTTTGAATGGTATTGGTTAAAGAAGAGCCTGTTAACAATCTGGTATCTACTGCAAAATCTCCTTCTTCCAATTTAGGAATGAATTCTCCACCCAGAGACAAGAGTACCCACACGGCAACAATGAATAAACACAGGCCGGCTGTAATAATGGTATATGGTTTTTGCATTGTTCTCTTTAAGGCCGGGATATATATTTTATGAAAGAACCGCATTAGTTTGTCTGATAAGTTTTCCTTATGCCTTACTTTCTTGTTTAGGCACAGGGCTGTCATCATCGGAACATAAGTTAGCGAGAGTAAGAAAGCACCAATAATAGCAAACGATACGGTTTGTGCCATTGGCTTGAACATTTTACCTTCAATGCCTTCCAATGAAAGAATAGGCAGGTAAACAATGAGGATAATGATTTGCCCGAATACTGCTGAATTCATCATTTTTCCTGCAGAAGTTTCTACTTCGGCATCCATTTGCGGCTGAGTAACTTTCATTGCTTCTTTAAATCCTGTATGATGCATTAGTTTATGCATAACCGCCTCAACTATGATCACTGCACCATCTACCAGTAATCCAAAGTCAAGCGCCCCGAGACTCATCAGGTTTCCGCTCACACCAAAATAATTCATCATAATTACTGCAAACAACATGCTTAACGGTATTACCGATGCTACTATAAAACCTGCCCTAATGTTTCCGAGAAATAAAACAAGTATCAGTATAACAATGAGGGCTCCTTCTAAAAGATTTTGCTCTACTGTTCCAATAGCATTATTCACCATTTTTGTTCTGTCTAAAAAAGGTTCTAATACTACTCCTTCCGGCAGCGAATGCTCTATTTCTTTAATACGGTTTTTTATTTTATTGATAACATGATTGCTATTGGCACCTTTTAACATCATTACCACAGCACCGGCAACTTCACCCTCTTTGTTATATACCGTTGCCCCAAAACGAATGGCATTACCCAATTGTACTTTAGCAACATCTTTTATGGCAACGGGTATTTCGTTATTAACCTGTTTAACAACAATGTTATTGATGTCATCAATATTATTAACCATTCCCTCAGATCTTATGAACAAAACATTAGCGCCTTTTTCTATATATGCTCCTCCTGAATTTTGATTGTTTTCTTTTAAAGCATTAAACACATCTCCTACCGTAAGTTTTAAACTGTTCAGCTTATCTGTATTTACAGCCACTTCATATTGTTTTACAAGTCCGCCAAAACTGCTAACATCTGCCACACCTTCTGTGCCTAATAACTGGCGGCGCACAATCCAATCCTGTATATCTCTTAATTCGCGTAGCCCATATTTTTGTTCATACCCTTTTTTTGCTTTGATTACATATTGGTAAATTTCGCCTAAGCCCGTAGTAACGGGCCCCATTTCCGGAATGCCCATTCCTTCCGGTATCTGCGATTGTACTTTTGCCAGCCTTTCACTTACCTGCTGCCTGGCCCAGTAAACATCTGTTTTATCGTTAAACACCAGTGTAACAAGGCTAAGGCCAAACCTGGAAAAACTTCTTTGCTCTGTAATGCCTGCAATATTTCTTGTAGCAAGTTCTACAGGAACCGTTATAAAACGTTCTACATCCGGTGCACCCAGGCTTGGTGCAGATGTAATGATTAAAACCTGGTTGTTGGTGATATCCGGAACAGCATCAATAGGTAATTTGTTAATAGCAACCACGCCGGCAATGATTAATGCAAGAGTCATTAATCCAATGATTAATTTATTCCGTACAGAAAAACGGATAATTCTATATAGCATAAAGTATAAGTAATTAATAGTTACCTATTGGTTACAACAGTGTAACCAGCAGGCAGTAAGAAAAAATGAAAATGAAAGCCTATTTGTTAGCTATACCTGGGAGGTTGAAAAATATCTTCCGAAAAAATGGAAGGTATAAGGTTAGTATTATTAAGTACTTTTTTAGTAGCTACGTATTTGATCTGAATATGATCAAGGCATGTTTTGCAACTCGTAAGGTGAACAATAGATAAAGAAGAAAAGCCGGCACCATCGGTAGTTGTTTTAAAAGGAAGTTGCATGTCTTGCTGAAAATCGTCGTCTACCACCAGTTTTTTTTGATAATGCAATTTTAAAAAGCTTAAAAGAGAAATACCGGGAGACGATTTTTTGTGCTGAATATAATGTTGAACGAGTGCCGGTAGTTTTAAGAACTGATAGGCATCTGTGTAGGAGAACAGAAATAAGTTAAAACACAAAATGGCTATCAGTTTATTTTTCACCACGCAAAAATACTTAATTAAATAAGATAACTTATTTCATTTTTAATCTCCATCCTATATAAAGCATTCTGCCGGTAACAGGCCCCCATATCATAGATGCATCAAAGTACTGGCTAAAAGGCTGACTGGCAGCTACAATAGCATTTTGTTGAAAAAAGCCGGTAATATTTTCACTTCCTATATATGCATCCATCGGATAAGCTTTACCAAACGATTTTGTTACCTGTGCATTCATTAAAACATAACCGGGAGAATATGCTGGCAATTGGTACTGCAAAGGGTTGGCTTGTGTATTGGGTAATCTTTTTCTTCCGTTATACGTAACGGTATAATTCAACTTCCAGGCATTGGGCGTTGTATAATCAATGCTGGCAAATGCCCTATGTGCCGCCATTAAAGGGCGTTCCAATAATTCACCGCCATAAGTTGCCTGCACATCAAAATACCTATACGCTATTTTAACATCCAGCCTTTTAACAGGTATTACAGCCAATTCTACCTGAAAGCTGTTTGAATAAGATTGCCCTTTTAAATTGTAGAATTTAACTTCCCTTGCATTTTCAAGATCTGTTATTACCTGGTTGCTGAAATCATTCCTGAAAAAATCAACACTTAATGTTGCCTCTCTTTTGAACAATTTCATTTTTTGATCGATACTGATGCCTTTATTCCAGGCAATTTCCGGTAACAAGCCATACGCTTTGCCTCCATCGGATGCAACAATTACCATTTGCCTGGCACTAACAAAAATGCCGGCGTTCTCAGCAAAAATATTTGCTGTACGCTGCCCTCTTCCTGCGCTAATGCGAATAACCGTTCCCATTACCGGTTCATATTTAATATTTAAACGGGGAGTTATAAATGCACCAAACAAATTATTATAATCTGCTCTTAACCCTGCCACAACACTAAACTGATTGATTGGAGTAAAAGTATATTCGAAAAAGGCACCCGGAACGCTTTCTGTTCTGTGATAAATTCTGTTTTTAAAATTTTCATCATAATTATCATAGCTAAAACTTAATCCTGTTCTGAATTTATGTTCTGTTGTATGAATGATGGATTGGTATATAAGGTTAGCATAAATACTTTTTTGTTTGGCATCATAGCCGGTAAAACCGAAGTAAGCATTCTGCCGGTAATCAACAGCTGCAAATTGTAAACCTATACTTTTATATTTTTGCCGGGGAAATATATAGCCTGCTTTTGCAAACAGCTCGTATCGTTCAGTATTCATCCCTAAACCATAATGGTTGGTTGTATTTTTATCCGTATCGGGGTTATAATCTGTTTGGCCACCCACCCGATTATCTACTAATGCTTTTATACCAAATTGAGCCAATATGCCTTTATTATTATCGAACTTATAACGGTTAACCATGCTAAACAGGTTACCTGTTGGCAAATCCTTAAATCCATCATGATTGTTATCTAACTGTTTATTGGCTAAAAAATCATCGTGTAATAACAAAGCAGTGGCCCAGTGTTTGTTTATCTTTTTCGCAAAGCTCAGGTTAATATCGGTTTTACCAAAGTCGTTTACATAAGCATTGGCTAATAATTGTTCAGCGGTTTCCGGTTTCTTTAATTCTACATTAATCTGCCCGGCTATACTTTCATATCCATTGGCTACAGAGCCCACCCCCTTTGTTAATTGTATACTTTCTATCCACGGGCCGGCAATTGAGTTTAGCCCTAAAGGAGTTGCCAGCCCTCTCGGCCCCGGTAAGTTCTCTACTGTTAATTGTGTATAGTTACCGCTTAGCCCCAGTAATTGAATTTGTTTAGAACCGGTAACAGCATCATTATACGCTACATCTACAGATGGATTGGTTTCAAAACTTTCACTGAGATTACAACAGGCAGCTTTCAATAGTTCCCCACCCGTCATTACCTGCGTTCTGAAAAGTTCTATACCGGAAATATAAGTAGAACGCTGGCGGCTTGTAACCGTTATTTCATTCAATTGCCCTTTGGCTGCCAACACAATTCTCAGTGCATGCTTATCGGTGACCGTAATGGTATCCGGCCTGAAGCCGGTAAAACTTACTACAAGCCTGAATTTATCCGGCTGATATTTTAATGCAAACACACCATTGCTATCTGTAACAGTACCTATGGTTGAACCAAGCCAATAAACACTTGCATTTGCAAGTGGCGTAAACCTGCCGGAAACATGATCTTCCAACACCACTCCTTTTACAACCTCACCTGAAATATTTTCCGAAGAACGATCTTTAACTATACCTGCCTGCATTGTTTCATGCATAGTTATATCGTTCATAGAATTTAGTTCACGGTAATGGCAACATTCCGGCAATTGCTGGTAAATAATGTTTTTTGCTTTCTTATTTTCAACATCATGACCAACTGCCAATATTCTGTTTTGTATTTTTTCTATTGTTTGCATTGCAGGATTAAAAGTAACAGTAAGTATGCCTGTACTTTCGTTCCACACAGCATTCTCTACTCCTTTTTTTGTTGCAGCCAATTCAATGCGTTTTTTGCATTGACCGCAAACACCGCTCACTTTAAAAGAGGCTGTCTTTAAACTATCCTGTGCATGGCCATCATCTATGGTAAATAACCATGCAACCAATATTATTAGTATTTGTTTTTTCATTGCTGTAAATTTTCTTGCTCATAACTGTTATGCCAATAGCAGTTTACAGAGGGCAGCATAACCCTCCGTAAACCACATGCATATACCGTAGAAGATTAGTTGGTTTTAGAACAACAATTAACGGCTGCTGAGCAGCAATCGTGCTTGGCATCTTTTCCTTTACAACAGCTCATATCTGTTTTACAGCAATCTTTGGAACAGGTATTACCTTTACAACAGTCTGCCTCTTTTTTGTTGAATGAAAGAGACCTGTCGTATTGGCAACATTCATCTAATTTATTATAAGCCGCATCTGTAGCCTTACTATTTTTTGTATCGTACCCCTTAGCTGCTATCGCCTGTTCAATTTTAGTTGAAGAAGTTTTGTTTGTAGTAAATTTTACGATCAACTGTTTACTGTCTTTATCCCAAAGAGCATAGCTTGCTCCTGCGCTTTTTGCAGCAGTTTCTATATTCTTTTTACACATACCGCAATTACCGTTTACGGCAAGGGTATCTGTTTTTGTGTTGGCTTGTGCAAAAGGTTTTGTTGCTATAACCAGTAATAATATGAGAGATAATATATATCGTGTTTTCATTTTTTTAGTTTTAACTGAATAAATAAATGATTGGTGTAAACTCATTCTGCAATAGCAGGTAGTAAGTTTCATGAAAAAGGAAAGCACTGCTAACAAGCAGCTAACCGAATAGCGGAGAGAATAAGAATTGTATCAAATCCTGAAAACACAATTGTATAGATAAACTTCCTGGCCTTTTGTTAAAGGCGGAGAATGATTACTGAAAGATGGCTGGTTTTTCTTGATAATATTTTCGCTGGATACAATATGGGTAGCGGGTAGTAAACTTTGGGGTGTTGCTACCTGGTAAACAATTACAGATGCTTTATAATTATCTGTAAGCTTAACAAACTGGTGTTCGGTTTTGCAACAACCTTTATTTGATGCTTTTTTGCACCCGCAGCTTTTTGAAGCGGTAAACTGCAATTGTGCCGAACGCATTTTACCCATGCAATAGTGCATACTAACTGCCACACCGCTGCTAACGATAAAGAATAGAATGGTTAATATGCCTGTAAGAATGCGCTTCACTATGGCAAAAATACAAGCTTAATTTATTATAAAAATCTAAAAAAATGATAAACGGTTAGTTTACAAAACTCCACCACACACCCAATCTGAGCCATAGCCCTAATGCAGGATAATTCTGAGGGGCAATATTATAATGGTTAAACTTAAAGCCATCTGCCGTATTTAATGTTTGCAGGTTTTCTATTCTGCTGAAACATTTAAACCCTTTGATCCTGAAATGAAAAAAGAAATCAACTGTTGGGCGATTGGCCGTTGTATAAACAGACTGATAAAAGAACTGACCGGTAAAAGGGGAATAATTATCTACCTGGTAATTGGTGTAATACTTTATTTCTAAGCCGGTAGATAAAAACAGGTTTGTATAAAAATTTCCTTCAAATGCAATCCTGTTCCTGCTAAAGAATAAAGGCACATGCACCGGTGCATTTCCGGTGGTTTGTTGTAAATGGTTTTCGGTGTACCAGTTGAGGTTTTTAGCCAATCTGAATTTTTTTTCAAGGCTTATGCGTAAAAAATTAAAAAGAGTGGCTTCCTGCCTGGCCGTAAAGAAGCTATCCATATACACATAATTACCTATCAGGTAATAATTACCACTTAATTTAAAATGTTGAACGGGGTTTTCGTACAGCGCAAAAAGATTGGTAGTATTTTCTTTATTAAAACTTTGCCTGTTCTTTAGCGGAAAAATTGTTTCAGGACTGAATATGGCAGAAGGTGTTCTGTTAACATTTTGAAATCCTATTTGCAGGTTGCCTGCTTTTTTACTCAGTTCTCTTTTCAGGCTGATCAATACAGCGTAGTCTCCCGCATTCGTTCCATTCAAATATAATTTACCTGCAGCTTCCACATCCCATTTTTGGTTACGTGTTCTGTTCCTGTATTCTGCAAGGCCATACAGGTTGTAATATGTTTTAGAAACGGTATCGCTGTATTCTGCTTTTAAATTCTGTAAGGCTGCCCCTATTTTTAAAAACTGGCTTTGGTTGTTTTTTTCAGGAAACGTGATCATGCTCAACTCGTTCGTTAATACCTTCCATTGTTCTTTGAAACTAACAGTATCTCCCGTGGCAGACACTGTATACGGGTAGTTGAAATAAGTGGTATATAAGGAATCGATGGCATAAATGTCTCTGTAATTATAAATGCTATTGCTATAATTCAGTGTATGCTGAATTCTAAAACGAGGATAAAACAGCGGAACGGTTACCGTATCAAGCACCAACGAATCACGCTGACCAAAATCGTACTGATGCCTGATTAAAAGTGTGTTGTTAAAATAAGCATTGCCAGTGTTAATGGTAACATTAAAGGGATTTCGCGATTGTGTTCCTGCATATCCCAATCTGCTCATTGCCTGGTATGGATCGCTGAAAGTAAGATTATAGAGTTGGGTCACATTTTTTAAGCCGCCATTCTCAGATGCATTGTTGGCAGTGTTAATCATAATAAAATATAGTTCATACCTTTTGTTATGCGATTTGTAGTGTGCCGTAATGCGCATATTACTATGATTAGCATTTTGCAGGCGATATAGCCCCGGAGAGTTACTGAACTTATATTCGAATGAAAAATTAAAATTGGTTTTCCTGTTCTGTGTATGTAAAAAGTCTACAAACTGCTCTGCCTTATTACCTATCATGTAGGCCAGTTCGGAATAAGGCTTGGTAGTTTGGTAGAATTTGGTGTTTTCAACAGATAAATTATACACATCGAACTGATGAAAGCCTGCATCCCACCCAATCTTTACATTGGGTTGAAATAGTAGCGAATAGGCCGCAGAACCATAATTGCCTATATGATTATAATAATAAGGTAAAGGCAATTTTTTAGTAAAATCATTGATGGAAGAATCTAAGGAATGGCTTCTGCTGGAATCAAAGTATTTATATGAAATAGTAATGGAATCCTTTAAGTCGTCTCTGTGTTGTAAAGAATCTTTCTTTGTTTTTTGCTGATTGCCTCCCTGAGAAGAAAAAGAAGACATGCTGCTGCTCGTAATTTGTTTAGGTATACCCTGCGCAAATGCAAAATGTGAAGCCAGTAAACTGATGAATACTAAAAATATTTTCTGAAAACGAATCAAATCTATATGCCTTTAACAAACTGCAAAATAAAAGGAAACAAGTTAACGAAAGTGTTAACAGGCAGAATTATTGAGAAGATCTTGTACGGCGGCAATAAGATCTATCATAGAAAAGGGTTTGGTTAAATACTTGTTGGCACCTAATTCCGTTCCTTTTATTTTATCAATAGCATCGGCCCGTGCTGTTAAGAAGATGAAAGGAGTGGCTGCTGTTAACGGGTGGGCTCTTACATTTTCCAGCACTTCAAAACCATCCATATATGGCATCATCACATCACATACAATCAGGTCTGGTGTTAATTGCTGCAAACTATCCACTCCCTCCTGCCCATTCTCTGCAGTATAACAGAGATAGCCTTTCAGTTCTAACATTTTTTTAATGTTATTCCTCAAAAAAGCCTCGTCTTCTATAATCAGGATTGTTGCCATAAATTAATACGGGAAATGAATGCGAACAATAGTGCCTTCACGCTCTTTACTCTGGTATTCTATTTGCCCGCCATGTTTTTCTACAAAATACCTTACTACTACCAGGCCTAATCCCGTACCCTGAATATTCCCTACATTACCTCCTCTTTTAAAGGAAGTACCAAGATCGGACAGGTCTTTGTCTGGAATGCCTATGCCATGATCTCGGCATACCAGGCTCCAGTTATCCTGCCCAAAGAAAATGCGTAAGGAAGGAGCCGGCTTATCGGGTGAATATTTAAAGGCATTGTCTAACACATTGCTCAACAAATGCCGCATCATAAATTTATCTGCTTTAACCGGCTTATTAGATCCTCTTACTTCTACCAATAACTGCCGGCCATCTTTCCAGGGAAGAAAATGCTGCCGGGCAATACTTTCTGCAAATTCTACAATATTTATTTCATCGGGGTTAAAATTAATCTTATTGGCTTCTATACGGCTAACCAATAGCAATTCATCCATCAGGTCTTTTAAATTCTTTACTTCAGCAATGATCTGATGTGTGTAAGTTTGTAGTTCCCCGATTTGTGTGGCTTTATCTTGTTGCAATAATTCCAATATCTCTGCACTGGATTGAATTACAGAAAGTGGCGTTCGCAATTCATGAGAAACCATATTTACAAAAACGGTTTTCATATCACTTAGCTGCCTTTCCTTTTCCAATACATTCATCAGTTCTTCCTGAGCTTTTATTTGGTCGGTGATGTCTACCATAAAACCGGAAACCCGCAATTCTTCTTTGTACAAACTGTAAAATCTTCTTAAATAATATTGAAAGTGCTTTATTTCTCCGTTATCGGGTACCACTTTAATAATGCGTTTCAGTTTGTCTACCTTATCGTCTGAACGCAACAGATCAATATCCTGTTTCAACAATGCATTATTCTGTTCATCAAAAAAATCTCTCAGGCAATTGCCAACGCTTTCGTAATAAGATTTTCCCCATATTTTTTCCCATAAAGGGTTTACGTATTGCAGTACGTTTTTATCATCAATAATAAAAACGATCTCATCCAGATCGTTCAATAGTTTTTGGTATGTTTCAACACTGCGTATCAACAGTTTTTCGTTTTGTTTGATCGTAGAAATATTTACGCCATAACCCACTACAAATTCCACATCATTTTCGCGGTTAATATACGGGTAAAAATGACGAAGATGATAAATTTCCTTTCCCTGATTATTCACATATTTTTCTTCGAACTGAACAATTTGGTTCGTTTGTAATGATTGATCAAAGTAATTGCGGCGTGTAATGGCTTTTTCAAACCCTTCACTCTTGGATAAGCTGTAATCAAAATCATCTTTTCCAATCAACCATTTACGCATGTCTTCTTTGGTGACAGCATGATTATTGGCAAAAACATATTTATGATTTTTATCGAAAATGGTTATATCGGCAGGAATATTGTTCAGCACTTTCTCATAAAACTGTTGTTGCTGCTGTTTCTGGCTCTCTAATTGTTTCATGCCGGTTATATCGGCAAACATCCATAAATGTCCCTGAAATTCGCCTTCTTCAAATAAGGGGGCATAATCTACTAACAGTGCTGTTCCGTCTTTTAGTGTTATTTCTGTTTCTTTTACTGCCTGCTTTGCCAGTTTTATTTTTTCTATTGCTTCCTGCAGGTAGTTGGGGTTCTGCACAGCCTGTATTACCTGCCACTTTATATCTTGCACGGGTTTTCCGATAATAGAGTTGGGATGGAACGGCAATTTAAAGTAGTTGCAAAATTTTTCATTGGCATACTCTATAAGGTTAGCAGATCCTACAAGCAATATTGCTTTGGAAATATTCTCCAATATGAAACTAAGCTTATTTAAATAAGCTTTTTTATAATCGTTATGGTCTTCAGAACCGTTCATTCAACTGCACTAATTTCGTTCAGATAAAATTTTACTAATCAATTCAGCCTTGGAGTTTACTCCCAGTTTGCTATAAATATTTTTTAAGTGATCATTCACCGTTGAAACAGAAATACCCAAAACATTGGCTATTTCTTTATACGTGAACCCGTTTACCAGTTGTTCAATCACTTCATTTTCCCTTGCCGTTAACTTATCACTGACAACAGATTTCTTTTTTTGGCCTATGTTATTTACTCTTCCTATAAGTATTTGTGCTATTTCAGGAGAAATTAAAGCCCCGCCATTCTTCACTATTTCTATTTGCTTTTTAATTTCTTCAAGTGTTACCGGTTTTAGCAAATAACCGTTAGCCCCTTTTGAAATTGCCTGCCAGATAATTTCTTCATCAGTATTACCACTTAAAATAACCAAATGGGTATCGCTGAATTTTTTGTTAATAATGGCAACCCCTTCTACACCCGATATACCGGGAAGCCCTATATCCAGAAAAACAATAAAAGGCTCTTCTTTCAGAGAGTCTTTATTAGAAAGGAATTGTTCTATACTGGAATAGGAAAAAAGCAATTCTATACTCTTATCAAGCCTGAAAAAAGCTTCAAAATTGCTACGCAGTTTTGGGTCGTCTTCAATTAATCCTACGGTAATCATTTTTATTTTTAAAGGTATTGTACTATTTGTAAAAAAAGGAAGGAGTCTGTGTACCCCTTCCTGAATCAACATTGGATTTTAAACAGCTTCCCACGTGGGGGTGCGTTTCACAGAATGTTGGATTTTTACAAACCGACTTTGATAGGATATTGTTTTAAAAACAGGGTTTAGGATATTGGCTTGGTTTTATTGGATTTTTGGTTCTTCGGATATTGGATTTTAAAACCGGATATAGATTTTTTGATATTGGATATTTGCTCTTAACAACAATGTAAAATTGCAACCAACCGCTTTTTTCAGCAATCCCTTAAATCAGGGGGAAATTTTTCAACACTATTTAAAAGATCTTTTTACACCTACTCTTCAATAGCTATTGCCACAACACAAATTTCTTTTATAGCCTGGTGTTGGGCAATCCCTTAAATCAGGGGGAACTACTTATACACAAAACATTGTTTGCATCTATTGCATATTATATTTGCCCTTTAACCATAGTATATGAGTGAACTTTTAACACAATTGAATGAAACGGTTGCTTACATTAAAAGCCGTGTACAGGTACAGGCTAAAACAGGTATTGTATTAGGCAGTGGTTTAGGCAATCTTGCAGAAGTTATTAAAGCAGAAGAAAGTATTGCTTACACAGATATTCCTCACTTTCCTGTTAGTACCGTAAAAGGGCATGGCGGTAAGTTGATATTTGGTGAACTGGGTGGTGTAAAAGTGGTGGTAATGAGCGGACGCTTTCATTTTTATGAAGGTTACTCCGCCCAGCAGGTTGTTTATCCGGTAAGGGTAATGAAAATGCTAGGGGTTGAAAACCTGCTTTTATCTAATGCAGCCGGTGCTGTAAACCCTGCTTATAAAGTGGGTGATTTAATGATATTGAAAGACCACATCAGCTTCTTTACCACCAACCCTTTATTGGGCAGAAATGAAGAGGCGCTGGGCACTCGTTTTCCGGATATGAGCGAACCATACAGCCTGGCCCTTATTGCCAAAGCTAAAGCCATTGCTTCTTCTAAGAACATACATGTACACGAAGGTGTGTATACGGCTGTAACCGGCCCTACATTTGAAACACATGCAGAGTACAGGCTTATTAAAACAGTGGGCAGCGATGTGGTGGGAATGAGCACCGTACAAGAAACTATTGCAGCCGTTCATTGCGGATTAAAAGTGTTTGCTGTGAGTGTTGTAACCGACCTCGGTATAAGAGAAGATAATAATGTAATTACGCACGAAGAAGTTTTACAAGCTGCAAAAGAAGCAGAACCAAAGCTTACAACATTGTTCACAGAATTGGTAAAACAATTATAAAAATAAATTTTACTTTCAGCCTTAGCTAGTCTAAGGCTTTTTTATTTCATTTTTACAAAACTGCATCATGACAAAACCACTCATACTGCTCCTTGCTTTATTATTTTCACTAAATGCAATGTCTCAGCTATCAGATACTGAGAAAAAAATTATAGCTTATTTAAATGATCATTTCAACAATGCCACAGCCATGCTCAAAGAGGCTGTTAACATCAACAGCGGAACATTGAATAAAGTAGGTGTTGTAAAAACAGGTGAAGTATTTTCAAGAGAATTACAAAAAGCAGGTATGCAAACAGAATGGATTGCCTTACCCGATTCGCTAAAACGTGCAGGGCATCTTGTGGCAATACACAAAGGCAATAAAGGAAAGAAACTCTTTTTAATAGGCCATTTAGATACGGTGTTTGAACCGGATATGCCCGCCAACCCATGGACACTTTTAAACGATTCTACCGCAACGGGGCAAGGTGCAAATGACATGAAAGGAGGTGATGTGATTGTGATCATGGCCTTGCAAGCTTTGAATAGCATGCATTTGCTGGATGATGCCAACATTACCGTTTATTTTACAGGAGATGAAGAAAGTGCAGGCAAGCCGGCAAGTGTAAGCCGAAGAGATTTTATAGAAAGAGCAAAGCAGTGTGATATTGCTCTGGGTTTTGAAGGGGCACAGGGCTTACACACAGTTGCCACAGCCCGCAGAGGTGCAAGCAGTTGGAAATTATCTGTAACAGGTACCACATTTCATTCAAGCGGTGTTTTTAAAGGTGGTTATGGAGCAATATATGAAACAGCAAGAATTTTAAACGAGTTTAGAGAACAGTTAAGCAATGAACAGTACCTCACTTTCAATCCCGGTTTAATTGTTGGCGGATCTGAAGTGATGTATAATGAAGAAAAAGCAACCGGGCAAGCCATTGGTAAAACAAATATCGTTGCCCCTGCCTGCTATGTTACAGGTGATCTTCGCTTTTTAACTGATAAACAAAAAAGGGACGCAAGGGATAAAATGAAAGCAATTGTTGACAGGCATTTAAAAAATACCAATGCAATAATTACTTTTTCCGATGGCATTCCCGCAATGGAGCCAACAGCGGGCAACAACAAGCTGGTAAATGTGTTGGATAAAGTAACAAAAGACATGGGTATTGGTGAAACAAAGGCCGGTGATCCGGGAAGCAGAGGTGCCGGCGATATTTCTTATGTTGCAAAGTATGTAGATTGCCTGGATGGATTAGGTGCATCTGGCAGCGGTGCACATGCACCGGGAGAAACCATTCATCTAAAAGAGTTTCCTTACCTCATACAAAGGGCAGCCATTTTAATTTACCGGTTAATCAAAGAATAATTAATTACTGCAGCCCTGTTGATTATTAAAATAAAGAAGATATTCCTTGCAGTCTTTATTCAATATAATTAATATCATTTTCATGTAATAAACAAAGAGAGGCAGACCCCACTGCCTCTCTTTTACCTTCAACCTTAAACCCAAAACACTATTTTTATTTTTTTAATGTTATTGTTCCAACATTGTCTGTACTGGCATTAATAATAGCCTGATTGGAAAGTGTTGCTGTTTTATAACCGTTAGACGGGTTAACGAATATTGTATAATTGCCATCTTTTAAACCCCTTATTTTAAAGAACCCGTCTCTATTGGTAATGGCATATAATGTATCTGTGTTGCTGTACACCGAAATAATTGCCGGTAAGGCATCTTTAGGAGTTATTGTTCCTGTTACTGTTCCTGTTTGTGTAACAAGGAAAGCTCTGATATAAGGAGTTAAATAAAATTTATAATCTCTTAATTGTACAATAGACCGCTGAATATCGAAATCTAACCACAAGCGGCTGGTTGAGCCGAATCGCCCAAACTCATTACCCATTAGTTTAACCAAGATATACGAAGGCGCATTTGGTGGAATGTTTAACGGATATTTTACACTATCCTTTACAAAATAATTATTGGCTCCTAAATCTATTCTTATTAGCCGGATGCTGCCGGCTTTTATTGTACCCGATGCCAACACAGTATCTACACCATTTCTTAAACTTAACAGGTTGTATACACCTGCGGCAACATTAAGATCCTGCCATATAAAGGAAGAATCCGGTTTATGATGTGCAAAATCTCCCATCCTGTCGTAATCGCAATTATCATTCTTCCTTGTATTGGAAGAAGTGTCTAATAACACTTTCACATCTTTTATTTCAATAAATACACTATCATACAGGCCCGGCCCGTCTGTTAAGGATAAAGAAACGTTTTGCGTTCCGGTTGTAGCTGTTTCCAATGAGCCACTTTTATTACAGGCAATAATTGCCAGGCACACAAAAAATGAGGATACAACGATGCTACGTTTTAATTGTTGTTTTTTCATATTAAAATAGTTTTAAGTAGCATTATTGCATAAGCTGTAAAAATCAAAAATGTTGTCAATGTTGTAATAGATGCTGCTAAAATGAAAAACGTTTACTAAGGGTATGTTAAAGGAGAAAAAAGAAGGCATTCACAATAAAGATCCCTCATACAAACAAGTGTTAGCATTCTCTTACATTTGCACAAATCTGCGATTTATGGATATTAAGAATAACATTCTGGAAACAATTGGTAATACCCCTTTAATAAAGCTAAACAAGATCACCAAAGATTTTCCGTGTCAGGTGCTTGCAAAAGTTGATTATTTCAATCCCGGTAATTCTATTAAAGACAGGATGGCTTTAAAGATGGTAGAAGTGGCCGAACAGGAAGGTAAATTAAAGCCGGGAGGAACTATCATAGAATGTACAAGTGGTAATACAGGTATGGGGCTTGCCTTGGCAGCATGTGTTAAAGGTTATAAATGCATATTTGTTACTACCGATAAACAATCGAAAGAAAAGGCAGATATTTTAAAAGCTGTAGGAGCAGAAGTAATTGTTTGCCCAACAAACGTATTGCCCGAAGATCCGCAGAGTTATTATAGCGTTGCTAAAAGGTTGGCTACAGAAATACCTAATTCGTATCATTTTAATCAATACGATAATCTTGCCAACAGGCTGGCACATTATGAAAGCACCGGCCCTGAAATATGGAAACAAACAGATGGTAAAATTACACATCTCGTATGCACTGCAGGTACCGGCGGCACTGTTACCGGCACAGCCATGTACCTGAAAGAGCAGAATCCTAACATTCAAATATGGGCAATAGATGTATATGGCAGTTTATTAACCAAATATTTTAGAACAGGTGAAACAGACATGAACGAAGTGCACCCCTACATCAGTGAAGGTTTTGGAGAAGATTTCGTGCCACAGAATTATGATATGCGTGTAATTGATCATTTTGAACAGGTAACAGACAAAGATGGCGCAGTAATGGCCAGGAAGCTTGCTAAAGAAGAAGGCTTGTTTTGCGGTTACAGTGCAGGAAGCTGTTTACAGGGTTTAATGCAATTAAGAAGCAATCTTAAAGAAAACGATCTGGTAGTATGTATTTTTCACGATCATGGAAGCCGTTATGTTGCCAAAATATATAATGATCAATGGATGATGGAAAGAGGTTTCCTGGATGTGAAATCTTTTAAAGATATCGTAAACGGAAGAGCAAAAACCAAACTTGTAACGGTATCTCCAACACAAACCGTAGCAGAAGCAGTAGAATTAATGAAGAAATACGATATAGAGCATATCCCTGTTTTTAAAAACAACCTTTTAAGCGGGTCTGTTAGTGAAAGCGGGTTATTTCAAAAAATTTTCAGCAATCCGGAAATAAAACACCAATCTGTGGAAAGCGTTATGGAAAAGCCGTTCCCCGTTGTAGAATACAATACGGCTGTTGAAAAACTGGGGCAATTAATTACCAAAGAAAATGGCGCAGTATTGGCTAAAGACGAAAAAGGAGATTACCAGATCGTTACCAAATACGATATCATTCAAAGCTTAGCAAAATAAGCAAAATGGTTTTCACAGACCAACTCGGCAGAAACATTGAAATAGACTCTTTTCCCGAAAGAATTGTTTCATTAGTACCTTCTCAAACAGAATTATTGTTTGATCTCGGGCTGAACGAAAGAGTAGTTGGCATCACCAAGTTTTGTGTTCACCCGCAAAAATGGTTTGCAACCAAACAGCGAGTTGGCGGAACAAAAAACATTAATATAGATATCATTCATTCTTTAAAGCCTGACCTGGTTCTTGCCAACAAAGAAGAGAATGTAAAAGAACAGATTGAATTGATTGAAAAAGATTATCCTGTTTGGATCAGCGATGTACATAATCTAACCAGTGCATTGCATATGATTGAATGCATTGGTGCCTTAACAAATAAAATAGGGGAAGCTTACACCATTAAAAAGGATATTGAAAGAGCATTCTCCCAACTTGCTGTTTCTGTTTTTAACCCGTTTACAATTGCATATCTCATTTGGCGTGAACCATATATGACTGTTGGAGGCGATACATTCATTAATAATATGCTGGAGTTGTGCCATTTCAGAAATGTTTTTGCCGGTGAAGTGAGGTACCCTCCTATCACTATTCAGCAGATACAGGATAAAAAGCCGCAATTGGTATTATTGTCATCAGAGCCGTATCCCTTCACAGAAAAACATATTGCCGAACTATCTTTACAAATACCACATACAAAGTTTATGCTGGTAAATGGCGAAATGTTCAGTTGGTATGGCAGCAGGTTGCAATTCGCTGCAAATTATTTCAAACGTTTGCAAGAGCAGGTAACCCATCTGTTTCATTAAAGCTAACAAGCGTTTGTGTATTAGCATTGTATATTCGCTCAACTTAAAAATAAATAGCCACTCATGAAAAAATATCAACCGGGAGTTTTATTTGGAGAAGCATTGGAAGCATTGTATAACGATGCCAAAGAAAATCAGTTTGCTTTACCTGCTGTAAACACCATTGGCACCAACACCATTAATGCTACGTTAGAAACTGCAGCTAAAGTAAATTCTCCGGTAATCATTCAATTCTCTAACGGAGGGGCACAGTTCATTGCAGGCAAAGGAATGCCCAACGATCAGTTGCAGGGAAATATTTTAGGCGGTATATCGGGTGCATTACATATACACAATGTAGCCAAAGCATATGGCGTACCAGTTGTTTTACATACAGACCATGCTGCTAAAAAATGGTTACCATGGGTTAGCGGGTTGATTGATGCAGGCGAAAAATTTTATAAAGAAAAGGGGCAACCTTTATTCAGTTCGCATATGCTCGATCTGTCTGAAGAACCTATTGAAGAAAATATTCATACTTCCGTTGAGTTTTATAAGAGAATGGTTCCTTTAGGAATGGGCATTGAAATTGAGCTGGGTGTTACCGGCGGTGAAGAAGATGGTGTTGATAACAGTGATGTGGAAAATGAAAAACTCTATACCCAGCCTCAGCACGTTGCATATGCATATACCGAGTTAAGCAAGGTGGGCAAATTGTTTACTGTTGCAGCAGCTTTTGGAAACGTTCATGGTGTTTATAGCCCCGGTAACGTTCAATTGCGTCCTGATATTTTAAATAACAGTCAGAAATACATTCAAAAAGAATACAATACCAAAGAAAAACCGGTATACTTTGTATTTCATGGCGGCAGTGGCTCACCTCAACACCAAATAAGAGAAGCCATAAGTTATGGTGCTATTAAAATGAATATAGATACAGACTTGCAATGGGCCTTCTGGGAAGGTATACTCAACAATTATAAAAAGAATGAAGGTTATTTACAAAGCCAGTTAGGTAATCCTGAAGGTGCAGATAAACCTAATAAAAAATATTATGACCCCAGGGTTTGGTTACGCAAAGGAGAAGAAAACTTCTGTAAAAGATTAGAGCTGGCTTTCGAAGATTTGAATTGTATTAACAGAAATGCATAATAAATAGTTCACCAATAAAAAACTGCATTATTATAATGCAGTTTTTTTATTTATTTTGTTAAACTAACAAACGATAGTTAATAAAAATCTTTTCTATGGCCAATCAAAAAATCATTGACCTTTTAGGCGATAAAGCCACTTATCTCTTAGAACACAAATGTGCTACTATTGACAAGAGCTCTATTACCCTACCATCTCCCGATCATGTAGATGAAATATGGAAAAACAGCAACAGGAACAATCAAACCCTTAGAAGTTTACAAACCTTGTTAGGTCATGGCAGGCTTGCCAATACCGGGCATTGCAGCATCTTCCCCGTTGATCAGGGTGTTGAGCATAGTGCCGGAAGTGCCTTTGCCCCTAACCCAATTTACTTCGATCCTGAAAACATTATAAAACTTGCCATTGAAGGCGGATGCAATGGCGTAGCTTCTACTTATGGTGTGCTGGGCATCATGAGCAGGAAATATGCACACAAAATTCCTTTTATTGTGAAGATCAATCATAATGAATTTTTAAGCTATCCTAACAGGTTCGATCAAACCATGTTCGGAACCATAAAAAGTGCATGGAATATGGGTGCCATTGCCGTTGGAGCCACTATTTACTGGGGCAGTGCAGAAAGTGCCCGCCAATTAAATGAAGTGGCTTTGGCTTTTGAAATGGCCCATGAACTGGGTATGGCTACCATATTATGGTGTTACACACGTAACAATGCTTTTAAAGTTGATGGTATTGACTATCATACAGCAGCAGACTTTACAGGCCAGGCTAACCATTTAGGCGTTACCTTACAGGCAGACATTATTAAGCAAAAGTTACCTACCAATAACGGAGGTTATTTGGCTACCAAGCATGGAAAAACATCTCCGCTGGTGTATGAAAAATTAACTACGGATCATCCGATAGATTTATGCCGTTACCAAGTATTAAATTGTTACAGCGGAAGAGTAGGCTTAATTAATAGTGGAGGAGAAAGTAAAGGAGCATCCGATTTGGCAGAAGCCGTTTACACTGCTGTAATTAACAAACGTGCCGGAGGTATGGGGCTGATTTTGGGAAGAAAAGCATTTCAAAAACCAATAGAACAGGGTATACAATTATTACATGCTACACAAGATGTATACCTTGACGATAGCATTACAGTAGCTTAATATAATAGAAAAAGTTTTAAACCCGGCTGATAATCAGTCGGGTTTTTACATTATAACTTTCAGTCAAGAACCCTATTTTTGCTATCTTTAATTTCCCAATTGAAAGTTCGTTTATGAAAAAAGAACGCGAAGAAGATTTAGAATTGAATTTAACCGGAGAAGAAGAAAATACAACCCCTGAAGATAGTGGCAAAAAAAGCTGGTTTAAACGCAGAAGTAAAGGAATTTTAACTTCAACAGCTGATAAAAAAGAAACGCCGGAAGGATTATGGACCAAATGCCCACAATGCAATCATATTTCTACCACAGCCGATTTAAAAGAGGCATTATACGTTTGCCCTAAATGTAATTACCATCACCGCATTGGCAGCACCGAATATTTTGAGTACATCTTTGACAATAAAGAATACACTCCCCTCTTTGATGAAATTATGAGTGTAGATTTTTTGCATTTTACAGATTTAAAACCTTACCAGAAAAGATTAGACGATATACACGCCAAAACAGACCTGAAAGATTCTATGCGGGTTGCCACAGGAAAAGTAAACGGCGAAGGCCTGGTAATTGCCTGTATGGATTTTGAATTTATTGGAGGCAGCTTAGGCAGTGTAATGGGCGAAAAGTTCAGTCGGGCTGTAGATTATTGCATTCAACATAAACTGCCATACCTCGTAATCAGCAAAAGTGGTGGTGCCAGAATGATGGAAAGCGCTTTTAGTTTAATGCAACTGGCAAAAACAAGCGGTAAACTATCTCAGCTAAGCGATGCTAAACTTCCTTATATCTCCCTGTTAACAGACCCAACTTTTGGAGGAATCTCAGCCAGTTTTGGAATGCTGGGAGATTTAAATATTGCAGAACCAGGAGCCCTGATTGGTTTTGCCGGCCCACGTGTAATTAAAGAAACCATTAAAAAAGATCTTCCGGAAGGTTTCCAGCGCAGCGAATTTTTATTGGAGCATGGTTTTTTAGATTTTATTGTTGACAGAAAAGAATTAAAAAACAGGCTTCACCAGCTAATCACTTTATTCAGAAACTAATTCGGTTTTATTACACGAATTAAAAACTTAATTATACAAATAAACAAGGCCGATTGTTACATTGTTTAATTCGTGTAATGATAAGAAACCTATGCATTGCATATTATGGCAGAAATGAACAACAGGCAGGCTTATTACAACTACCACATAGAAGATAAATATGTGGCAGGCATTGTTTTGTTGGGAACAGAAGTTAAAAGTATTCGTGAAGGTAAAGTAAGTTTTAATGATGCATTTTGTTTGTTCGATAGTGGAGAATTATGGCTTCGTGGGTTATACATAGCAGAATATAAATTAGGTACAAGTAATAATCATATTGCAGTACACGACAGGAAGCTGTTGCTTACAAAAAGAGAGTTAAGCAAGCTGCAAAATAAAATAAAAGAAAAGGGGTTTACCATTGTTCCTTTAAAGCTTTTCCTGAACAACAAAAACCTGGTGAAAGTAGAAATTGGTTTAGGGAAAGGCAAAAAACTGCACGATAAAAGAGATACAATAAAACAACGCGATACCGAAAGGGAAATAAAACGCTACCTTAAATAGCTAAACGCTATTAACAATTGTTTTGCACGGTTGTAGTAATCCTTATATCCCTGTAGATGTCATATTATCAGAACAGAATTCAATAACAATTAAAATTGTAAAGTATGAAAAAGTTAATTCTGCTGATAGTACTGATTATTACAACTATAACTATCACATCTGCACAAGAAAGATATCGTTTCGATAGAGATGATTATTACCGCAGGCACAGATGCTATACAAGAGAAAGGCACGAACGTTATGAAAGATGGGAACACAGGCATTATTACAATCCCTATTACAGATATTGGTAAAATAAAAGGAGCTTAATAGCTCCTTTTTCAATCAGTATATTTTCTTTTTTTTTCCGGTTCGTATTCTAATTGCTCTAATAACGACTCCGGTGTGGGGTTTTTGGTAACTGAAACCGCAACCTGAAATAAAGCAATCAATAATACAATAGATCCAACCAATTCTCCCCAGCTAATCCAATAGCCCCACCAGCTATACAGTTTTCCTTTCTCCGGCCTTGCCAATTCATAAATTACTTCTACCTGCCTGCCTTCGTGCAGGTTTCTTAAAACATAACGAGCATCAACGGCATATTTATCTTTTCCGATTGTATAAACAGCTTTAGGTATCGCTGTGGAATGCATACTATCTGTTTGCCAATGAATAGTAGCTGTGGTTATTTCACCATCAAAATAATCCGGTTGGCGTGTAAACAAAATGTACACTACAAATACAACCAAATAAAGTATGATAAGGGTTTTGTACAATTTGAAAATTTATGCAAATGAAACAAAAAAGGATTGAATTACTTCAATCCTTCTCAGATTCTGAAACACCCGATAACCGGGCAGAACAATAATTATTTTTAATTCAGGCTTCTGAAATCTACCGGTACCAATTTACTTACGCCGGGCTCCTGCATTGTTACGCCATAAATCACATCTACTGCTCCCATTGTTTGCTTATTGTGTGTTACGATGATGAATTGAGAGTTCTCACTAAATTTCTTAATCATTTGAGTGAACTTACCTACATTGGCATCATCCAAAGGAGCATCTACCTCATCCAAAATACAGAATGGTGCAGGTTTAATTAAATAAATTGCAAACAATAAAGCAGTTGCCGTTAAAGTTTTTTCTCCTCCACTCAACTGGGTAATGGAAGAAGGGCGTTTTCCTTTAGGTTTGGCAACAATATCAATCCCCGTTTCTGCAAGGTTTTCAGGATTTTCTAATACCATATCTGCCGTATCTTCTTCCGTAAACAAAGCCTTAAACACTTTCTGAAAATTATCTCTTACCCTGTTAAATGTATCTAAGAATTGTTGATTAGCTGTTGCTTCCACTTCTTGTATGGTTTGCAACAAATTATCTTTTGCCGTTACAAGGTCATTCTTTTGTTCAAGAATAAATTCATAACGTTTCTTCATTTCTGTAAAAGCTTCAATAGCTGTAGGGTTTACTTCTCCCATATTTTCCAGGCGCTTCTTCATCCTGTCGCAACTGCTTTGCAGCTCTTCAACCGTATCATTTGTTTGTCTTTCCTGATCCAGTATTTCGTCCAACTCAACTTTAAATTCAACGCTTAACCTTTCTTTCATTCCGGCCAATTGCAATTTCAACTCATTAAGCTTATCTTTTATTTCACTCAACAAATGCTCTATCATTTCTTTGCTCTTCACTTTCAAACGCAATGCACTTTCTTTATCCTGCATGGCAATTCTAAGGTTATGATAAGCCTGATCTGCTTCATTCAGTTTCTTTTCCTCCTCTTCTTTTTGACGTAGCATTTGCAGTAAAACCGCTTCTGTTTCATTTACCTTTTCACTACAGGAAGCAGTTTCTGTTATGGTTTCTGCATGCTGTGTTTCACTTTGCGCTATCTGAACCTGCAAATCAACAAACTGCCTTTCTTTAAATTGTTGCTCTTGCTGCAATGCATTCAGTTTGCTCTGTTGCTTTGCCAAGAGCAAATTCATTTCATTGTATTGAGTTGTTGCAATATTATAGTCCTGCTCACTTACCTGAGAATCCTGTTCTGCAAATTGCATTTGTTCTTTAATCGCCTGAAGCTGGTTATTCAATTCGTTTAACTCATCTCTTGTTGAAGCAATCGCATCATGTTCGTCTTCTAAGCGGGTTTCTATATCTTCTAACCGTTTAATAGATTGTTCCTGTGTAGCATGCAGGTTCTCTATCTTGTTTTTGGTTGCAAATACCTGATTAGTTAATTGGTTAATCTCGTTTTCAGTTTGTTTAATCACATTTTCTTTCAACTGTTCGTTGTAACCAATCACTTCATTATGTTTGGCCTGAATATTTGCTTTCAGTGTATTTACAACAGCCTCCTGTGCAAGAATCTCTTCCTGCAATTTTTCAAGATTTTTTGCTCGACCTATTTTTTTACCTTCAAACAATCCAACACTGCCTCCTGTTAACGTATATTTTCCCTTTACATATTTTCCCGTTTTCTCTAAAACAATGGCGCCGTTTGAATTTTCAATGGCATCTTCAGTTTCTGCAATAAAAACGTTCCCCAATAAATGTTCGGCCAGTTTACGGAACTGTGCATCCACTTCAATTACTTCTAAAGCTGCAATGGTATTTGCAGGTTGATGGTACTGCTGATTGTTTTCGCTTAGTTTATCTAAAATGAAAAAATTCGCCTTCCCTTTCTTATGTGCATCCAACAAGTTTACTGCCTGTAACGCTTCCCCGAAATTGCTTACTACATAATAATTCAAATAAGGCTCCAGTACATTTTCAACAGCAGCCCTGTAGGCTTCTTTCACATAAATAATGTCTGAAAGAATGGGCGCTGTGTGATTCCATTGAGGATTATTGTGCAGAAATTTTACGCTTTCCGGGTATCCTTCCATTGAATCTATAAGGCTTTTCAACAGATCGTGTTCATTCTTTTTGGCATCCAGTTTCCTGCTTTCTTCCGCCAATTGGTTACGCAATACTTCTAACTGCTGTTGCGTTTCTAAAATTTGCTCTTTTGTTCTCTCATGGTGTTCCTGTAATTGTTGCAGGTCTACCCTCTTTGTTTCAAGCGCATATTCTTTATCGTTCAACTCGGTTTCCAATTGCATAATTTGAGCAGAGCGGTTGTTCTGCTCTTCTGTTAATTGCAATTGGGCTCTTTGTAAATTTTGAATGGAAGTATCGGCAATAGCTACTTTTTTCTCTGCATCAAATTGTTTACGCTGAATTTGTTGATGGCTGGTTCTTAATTCATCTGTAACGAGCCTTTTTTCATCAAACACCTGCCTTTTATCGTCTACTAATCCTCTTTTCTCTTCTAATTGTGTTGTTAAAGCCTGCAGGTTCTGTTCTTCTTCAGCTATTTGTTCTTTATTAAACTCTATTGAATCTTGTAAACCATCGAATTGAAGTTTAGATTTTTCAATAAAGGCCAGCAAAGAGGTTTCTTTTTCTTTTAAATGACTTAAACGCTGAACTGCCAGATTCTTTTCGTTTTCTTTTGTACGCAATGTTTGAACCAGTTCATTAAAAGTGTATTGCATGCTTTGCAATGCTCTTTCTTTTTCAATAAAACCAACTTTTTCCGCCTCTACTCCTGCTTCTTCATTTGCTATTTCTGCTTCAAGCTGAACGCGTTTATTGATTTCAATTTCCTGCTGGTCCTGTAAATCTTTGTATGTAAGGTTAAACCCTTCTAATGCTGCTTTGGCTAATTCTATAGAAACTTCTTTATAGTCTTTCTTAATCTCATAATATTTCTCAGCTTTCTTAGCCTGATTTTCTAAAGTTTTAAGCTGGTTGTTGATTTCGAAAAGCAAATCTTCAATACGTGCAAGGTCTTGCTCTGTTGCATCTAACTTGTTTTTCGCTTCTTTTTTCCTGGTTTTATAAATAGTGATGCCTGCAGCCTGTTCTAACATTCTGCGACGGGAATTTTCTTTGTCTTTAATGATATCATCCACCATACCCAGCTCAATAATAGCATAGCTATCATTACTAACACCCGTATCTAAGAAAAGATTATGAATATCTTTTAACCGGCACTGCACATCGTTCAAGCGATATTCACTTTCACCATTTTTATAAAAGCGGCGAGTTACAGTTACTGTATTAAATTCTGTTGGCAACAGGTTGCGTGTATTTTCAAAAGTTAAACTAACTTCTGCCAAACCGCTCGGGCTTCTTGTTTTGGAACCATTAAATACCAATGCTTCCAAATTCTCACTTCTTAAGGCCGATATTTTTTGTTCGCCAATTACCCAACGAATACTATCTATAATATTACTTTTACCACAACCATTGGGGCCAATAATACCGGTAATACCTTCATCAAAACTCACAATTGTTTTATCTGCAAAACTCTTGAAACCCTTAATCTCTAATGATTTTAATCGCACTGGAAAACTATTTTAAGTACCTGCGAACATACACATTTGAGGAGCAAAAAACGAATTTGTCCCATTTCGTGTGGAGAAGTAGTGGAAATAAAATTAGATGCCGATAAAAGTGTTGATAATGAAGCTACTGCACGAATAGTTTGAAATTTAAAAAAAAACAATGGTTTACTATTAATTTAGCGCTTTATGAGCCTACTGCCCGATTATTATGCTTTACTGGAAGTGCCTTCATCAGCCAGTTTTGAAGAGATAAAGAAAGCATTCAGGCAGAAGGCACATCAATTTCACCCGGATAAATATCCGGAAAATAAGCATGCCACTGAACAATTTCTGCATATTCAGAAGGCTTATTCTGTTCTTTCGCACCCTAAAAAAAGACAGGAGTATCATTTCAGGAAATTTCACGAACCCTTGCATCTTAAAGAGCCAAATTTTGATATTGTAGTAAGTGAATTAAGCGAGTTGAAAAAGTTATTGTATGCAATAGGGTATGACAGGGTAGATTTTGATTTGTTAGCATTTCAGTTAGAGCAGATTATTCCTTTCACAGATGAATTTCTGCTGAAGATATCTAATGCCTCACTTAAATTATTTGAAACAGATTTGTTGACATGTTGCAATTATCTCCCTTACCCGGTGCTACTCTCCTTGAAAGAGAAAAGAGCTATTGTTTTTAAAAGCCTTACGCAAAAAACGTTAAGACTTTATTTACGTAAAAGAAAACTGCAATTTTATCTTGATCAGTTTAAATTACTGATTGCACTTATTATAGCAATAGGCATTTGTATACTGATATTGAAATCGTCTTCACATTAGTTAGTTGCCAAAAACCTTTTTAAGTAAATCTGTTGTTTGTGCAGCCGGGTTTGTTCTTATTTTATGTTCTTCCTGAGCCAATTGAATAAACAAGCCTGATAAGGCTTTATCTGTTACATAACTTTTCAGGTCAGTATTTACTTTTTTTATGAAAGGTATTTTATTGTAAGTAGTAAAAACGGTTTCCCAGTATTTACCTGCATCAACTTTCTGCAATGATTGATCTACTATAGGCTTAAACTTATCTGTTAAGGCAGGAGTGGTTTTTGTTCTTAAGTATTTTGTAGCTGCACTATCGCCGCCTTTTAAAATGGCTGTAGCATCTTCAAAGCTCATTTGCTTAATGGCATCAACAAAAATAGGTACGGCAGATTTGGTGGCTTCTTCAGCTGCCCTGTTCATAGATAATACAGCATCATCTACCTGTTTACCCAATCCCATATCACGTAAAGTTTTTTCCATTTTTTGGGCTTCTGGTGGCATTAAGATTTTAATAGCAGCATTTTTAAAAAAGCCATCTGTAGCAGACAATTGTTGTGTTGTTTTTTCAATCCCTTTATTTAATGCCTCTTTAAGCCCGGCACCAATATCTGTTGCAGATAAATTTTTAAATACAGTATTGGTACTGTTAGTAGTGGTAACTGATTTTTTCTTAGAAGAAGTTGAATCGCTCAACACAGTTTTTAAAATGTTGCCGCTACTATCTTTAACTTTTACCTTTTGCAATAACTCTTTCACACTCTGTGCAGGTAAGTTTTTAACCGCAATTACTAGAACAAGTATTAATAGTTTTTTTTGCATAACTCTTTTCGATATAATCAAATCTAACGCGAAAATAATGCCACTATTCGCTTATTGAATAACCTGTTGTCCCAAAATTACAGATCCATTAACATCTATTCCCTGAACGCTGATCTTTATCTTTTTAGAGTAATCGTTATTAAAAAATTTCAAGTGATATTTTCCATCCTTACCAATAATGGGTTTAGCATTCCACAATAACAGATTTCTATTATCGATTATATTTTTGTTTTCATTTGGGGAAAGATTATAATCAACATTATAAAACTCCTTTACAAGCGAATAGCCGTTCTTCTCAAATTTGCTAAAGGTTTTATCGTAAGGATTAGCACCAATATTAACGCCATCTTTTGTATATATAGCTATTGCCCCCTGCGCAGCACCTAATACAGACGCTTCATGTTTCAATACTTTTATAAATGCAACATCATCAACAGAAATCGTGTTAATAATATCTTTAAATACATTTTGCCCGTTTAAAAAATAGGCAATCCCATTCGATTCCATTACAACTCCGGGAGTTTCATCAGAACCGGATGCAGTATTATCGCTAAATGCATTTAATGCCTGATACCGGTTAAAACTCACATCAGGATTAAACGGATCACCGCTAATCGTAACACCTGGAACAGCAGCTTGTATAATTTGCCAAATAGTTCTATAATTTTTATACTCCGCAGGATTAATTCCTCTACCCATCAGGAAAGGTCCCTCTGCAAAATGTTTGTTTAAAGAGTCTTCAGGCGACATTTTTTTTGCCGTAACTGTTACATTACCCAAGTAATTTAAACCAGTAGTATCAATGTTCTTTAATCGATCTGCTAAAAAAGCTGCCAATCCATTTTTGGCATTGTTGAGATCTATTGTATCAAGATTAAGATATGGCTGATCGGTAGTTTTATTTAATGAATCAAAATATGATGGATAAATCTTAACATCCACTATATATGTTTTCTTGTTCTCGTTAGTACCCATATAGGCCACAGAGGCTTTCTTCTTAAAATTCACGTCATTCAAAGTAAACTCACCTTTATCTGTAAGTTTTGCGTCAGCTAAAATTGTAGTTGAGTCGCTTGTTTTGATAATAAATGATACGTATCCATTTTTAACAATTTCAGTTCTATCGCTTTTGGTAACCATACCTGAAATGTTTAGCGAAGACTCTACAGGATGTTTAATTTGTTTAAATTGATTGGCTAAAATTTTTTTCCAATCAAAACGCCTCCAACCATGTGTCATTAATAATAAATCTAAATGGCTAAGTGTTTCGATACTTTTATCCTTAAAATAATAACCAGGGTTATTTATATAGCCTTTTAAGTCAGAAGTTAAAAGCAATTGCGAAAGAATGTTGTCATTATCAATGCACGTATCACAATCCGATGTAGCATCGGTTACTTTTATCAATAAAGATGATCTGTTGTTTGGAATTGAGAAAGACAATTTGTTTAAAGCACGTTTTGTAACGTTCACTTGTTCGTTCACAAAAGCAGGGCTTACTATTGAATAATTGCTGATGAAAGCCAACCTTTCTGCTAACGGAAGATCATTTTCCGAAAAAAGAGTAATCTGCAATATGCCTGGGGGCATATTTTTTTTACTAATCGAAGCCACAAATTGCCCTTCATTAAGGTTAAGCATCTGGCCATACACTAATTTCCCATCTATTTGAGCTACTAATTTTACTTTATTGTAAACAGCTGCAACAGTTTCAGTTCTTTTAATAAAAACACTTATACGGTTATTGTTAGAGTTATCTACTTTAAGAGATATCCCTTCAACTGGTAGAGGCAATTTAAACTGTAATGAGGCCCCTCCTGACACTTTAATATTAGAGTGATATACTTTATTGGCTTCCGGAGTGATTGTAAAAAAACCCATCCCATCATGTAATGTGGAGAACTCAGTTACAACTTCTTTATCATTACTGATTGTTCCATTTATTTTAATCGGATAGCCATTCTGATCAACAATTTTAAAAGCAACTTTGTTGTCTACCCCTGCTACCAGGTTACCACCTTCTGGGAAGAAAAACATGCTTATTTCGGGCTTTTTACTTTTTTCCTTAGCATACGTTCTATAATCACTTGCATAAATGAAAATATTTTTTTTAGCAATAAATTCCGGAAAATTAAGCATCCATAAGGTATAGGCACGCACCAAATATGGGCCACTTTTTAATTCCGCAGGTAATTCTATATTTCCGGGAGAACTGTTTAAACTATCTGTTTTATACATCTTCTTACTAAGAACAGTACCATGCTCATCTATCAAGTCAACATAAATGATGCTACTTAAATAAGAAGGTTGGCCATCAAGCATGCACCAGGATTTTAGCCAAACTGTCTCACCGGAAGTATACACGTTCCTGTCAATTTGAAGTAGTACTTTTTCTTGCGGAAAATTTGCCTTGTATAAGGATAGTGCTGAATCTATTGAAATCTGTGCATGTAGCAAAAAACCCGAAACCCAAAAAAGTAATAAACCAAAATATTTTTTTCTCATAAAATTTGTATCTTAATTAAGCTAGTAACTAAAATAAAGAAGCCTGCTTTAAATTAGCAGGCTTCTTTAAATTTTAACTTATTTATTATATAAGAGTGATAATTTTGCGGTTCTAATATCTGTAGTTGGAAGACCTATATAACCTCTAGCATAAACAGTAAATACACGCTGGTTCGCAACAGTGGCAGAGTTAGTATACGTAGCAGCAGAACTTAGTGTGGTAGTTCCACCGGCAGTTCTTAAAGACCATGCAAGAGAATTACCAGCTGGCAAAGAAAAAGTGTCTGTTACTTGCTTATATGCTACATTTGAAGAAATCATTGTTGTTCCAAAATACAAGTCTAATCCCGTAGAATTTGGGCATAAATTTATGAATCTGTATAATACCCTACCGGAATCGGGTTTATTGCCGGGATCAACCGTATAAACTGTTTGTGTAGCAGCAGAAGTGTCAGCTATATGTAAAGTTTGATATTTATTTGCAACAACATTTACGGTTGTTTTGAATAGAATGATAGAGTCTTCATTCGAATTTTTCTTTGGAATGCTAATTAAAATTGAGTCAGTACCTGGCAGTACTGAAAAATAATCAGCATAATTTGAACCGCCTGTGTTTAGCCCGCCACCAGGAAATGGAGTAGCATATGTAATATTACTTGGGCTTACTTTTTCACCATTAATTTTAATCTGAACCGATGGATTAAGTGCATAAGGTGAAGCGTAATTGATTTTTAACATACCCATTCCATCTGTATAATCAAAAGGAGAGACTCTAAGTTCATTCTTCTTGCAAGACCATATAAGCATAGTCAGTGAAGCAAATAACACAATATTGAAATAGAGATATTTTTTATTCATAATAATTTTATTAATTATAATACAAAATTTTACTGTTTAAATATTTTAAGGTTGGCTAAACCACATTTCTTTTGTTTGATAATCATTGGCGAAAGCGCCAACCCTTTGTAATTCAGAGTAATTATATGTATATTCAGATGTATAGTGTGGCCTAACCCTGTAAACAGGTTTGTTATTATTGGGTGCGTATAAAGGCGTAGGCAAAGAAAATGTTTTATATACTGGTAG
This sequence comes from Sphingobacteriia bacterium, assembly GCA_017304675.1. GTDB lineage: Bacteria > Bacteroidota > Bacteroidia > Chitinophagales > Chitinophagaceae > CW01. The sequence goes on along the minus strand of JAFKLS010000016.1, from coordinate 483,779 downwards.
CGAAGTTGCAGGATCTGTGTCTATGTAGTGATATCTGCGCATATCTACCCAGGTTTCAAAAAAACCCCATCCCCAAAGTGCAATATATTTTTGTAGCATAATATCCGTTAATGTTAAACTAGCTTCTGTTTGCTTAACATTGGCGCTGGCCAAATATTTAGATACTATGGTTGAAGGTATTGTTGATGTTGAATAAAGATTAGATGCATTTCTTATCCCTGTGTAATTTCTATTGATGAAATCAAAATGCGCTTGAATTCCATTTCTATAGGCAGTTAGAGCAATTGTTGAGTACCCTTTTCTAAAAGCAGCCTCTGCTTTAATAAATTGCATTTCAGAATATGTCATTACCGGAAATATCGCTTTATTTTGGAATAGGTATTTCCCAGAACCATTTATAAAAACACCAGGGCTTGGGCTGGCGTATAAACTATCTCCATATGCAGCTGCAACGCGTTTTCTTGCATTAGTGCCTGTTGTTACACCACTATATGGATCTCCTTGCCCGGGATCAACCCCTCTATATCCCCCATTTCCATTAGTTGTATCCTGAGAACATGCTAACATATAAGCCATTCTAGGATCTCTGTTAGCTACAATAGCATTATTGCCAGCTAATGCTGTCCCATCAAGCAATCTTACAATAAAATTACTTTGCCTTAAGCTAGTCATATTGTCCCTAAAAGTCCCAAAGTAATTAGCGTTATTATTAATTGTTGCATCAAAAGGAACACAAAAATCGTCGTTAACACTTCCCATTGCGTTGTCGCAATATTTTATGACAGAATCTGCATTATATATTGATTTATTAGTTAAATGATGCCAATTTCTTGCTAAAATACCATATACAAATTTTTTCCATTTTGATGCATCACCGCTATATACCAAATCGCCAAGTTTTAAAGTGCCTGTGTAATTCTTTGCGATGGCTTGGTCTAAATATGTAATAGCCAATCTACAAATGGAATCAACACCTTTATAAACAACATCTTGTGAGTCGTAATGGAAAGTAAATGTATTAGATTTAAATGCATCATAAAAAATGATATCACTATTATAGTCTGTTGTATGTTGAAAAGCCCATGCTTTAAGAGCTAATGCCACACCAATATATTCCGGTTCACCTTTTTGAGTGGCATTTTCAAGAATATAGTTTAAGTTATTTCCCATTGCATAATAAGTCATATTCCAGGTAGCAGCCATTGTGCCACCAGACCAGTTATAACCTTGCAGATCATAAACATTTGCATTTGAAGCGGAGTTGGTAAGCCAGTTTTGAACATATTTTGCCACATATAAACCTCCATCAGACTGCAATCCAGTTGGTATTGCAGCCAAACATTGTGGTAATACAGAACTGTTAGAAGGTTGTTGTGTTGTATCTGGATCGGAATTAATATCTAAATATTTTTTACAGCCAATAGTACTAACTATTAATACTGCAATGAATAGTTTGTTTATGATTATTTTTTTCATTTTTGTAGTGTATTAAGAAATTAGAAACTTAGCTTGGCACCAATGTTAATTGTTCTTGGATTAGGAATTGCTCCATAATCAATACCAGCACCGCCATATCCTTTAGTATTAGAGGAATTAAGCACGTTAACATTAGGATCCATTCCTGAATAATTAGTGATCATAAATAAATCTGTTGCAGTTAAATAAACAGAAGCAGATTTAAATACTTTTTGTCGTTTTAGTAGTTTGTTAGATAGCTGATACCCTAATGTAATATCCCTCATCCTTAACCAACTTACATTCTCTATATAATCAGACTCAGCAAATACACCGTTATAATAATTACTACGGAAATAAGGAGTAATAGCAATAGTATTTCTGGTAGGTGTAGTTGTGTTTTCTAGTCCGTCTTGTAATACTCCTTTTATTACTCTTGGTTTTTCTCTGTCTAAAGTTCTAATGCTACTACCATTAATCGTCATCATCATTTCATTTGCATTGAAAACATCTCCGCCTTTACGGATGTCAAGATTAAATGAAAGAGAAAAATCTTTGTAGGTAAATGAGTTTATTATACCTATTTTATAATCTGGCTGCCTATCTCCAATTGGCACATAATCAGATTGAGAGGTAATAGGCAATCCTGTTGAAGGAGAGATTAGAAGTTCACCATTATTATTCTTCATGAAAGTATATCCAGATAAATTACCTAGAGATTGCCCAACTCCTACCTGAGATCTCACACTTCCAAAAACCCAGGTATCTGAGTCATAGTAAAAAGGAAGGTCACCTGGTAGTTTATCGATAATGGTTCTCGCTTTATCAAAGTTTACAATTACATCCCATGTAAATTTTTTATTTTTAATTGGAGAACCTGTTAGTTGAATCTCCCATCCTTTAGATGATAATTCACCACCATTAAGATATCGCAGAATAAATCCTGTTCCATAGCTAATTCTATTGGCAATGATATTATCTTTTACCTTATTGTGAAAATAAGCAATATCTATTCCTAATCTATTTTTAAGAAATTTAAACTCACCACCTATTTCAAGATTTTTTGAGTATTCAGGTTTTAAATTGAAATTATTACCTGTTACTCCTAAAGCATAGCCTCCACCGGTAGAGGTAACACTATTAAATGAATAGTCGATAATGTAAGGATTTAAAGGCCCTTTACCAGTTGTAGCATATGAAGTTCTTAATTTGGCAAAACTTAACCATTTCTTGGTAGGTTTCATAAAGCCTAAGTCAGACAAGATAAAGCTTCCAGAAATAGACCCGTAATTAAAAAATGGTTGCAAATCTCTAAACTTAGATGTTAATGTTGATACACCTTCTCTCGTTCCTGTTAAAGAAACATATAATAAATTCTTATAGCCAAATGTATACCCAGCATAAGCTCTTACCTTACGGGTTTGGTATTGTGATAAGGTTGCAATACGAGAAGTGGGGTCAGTATTATTAATAGAAATAAAGTCTGCTTCATAAAATCTCTCTCCTCTTTGAGCATTTAATGTAGACCTGTTATCTTCAAAATAACCTCCAACATATAAGTCATTAGTTATAATATTATTGATAGACTTCCTATAGTTTACTCTAACAGTACCGTTTAGTCCGCTGAATGTTAATTCAAATGTGTTCAAATAACCACCTAAAGTATATGCTTCGCGGGAATAAGGATGATACATCATTAATCCCAATGTATTATATTGATTAATACCTAATATGGTAGTGGCAGTAAGCCCCTTAGTAATATTAGCGGTTAAATTAACATTACCCGATAAATTATAAGATTTATCGTTAGATACGTTTTTATTTACATCCCAAAACGGGTTATTCAATTCAACAGATGGAGAAACATTTCTAAGTATTTTCCTCGTTCCGTCTGGATTAATATAATCCCTTGCATCAACATCTGTTGGAAAAGTCATTAGATTAGTATAAAAACTACCCGCACCTTTTACTGCCTTATTATTGTTGGAAGATGTATATGCCCACGTTGTTGATAATTTAAACCTTTTATTTAATTGAGCGAATGCAGTAAATCTGAAATTGTAACGCAATAATTTTGTATTGGGTACTACTCCACTCTGATCTACTAGCCCAACAGTAAATAGATAGTTTAAGTCGTTAGTACCAGCTGATAAAGACAAATTGTGTTGCTGTGAAAAACTTCTTACAAAGAAATTTTTAATATTATTGTAGAATATAGTGTTATCGGGATATTTCGGTCCAAAAAAAGAATAGCCGTAAGTACCGTAAGCAGTAGGATCATAAACACCATTAGAACCTCTAGTATAAACTTGCTGAATTTGAGGATAACGATACACTTCAGAGACAGAAAAAGCATTTGAATAAGTGATTTTTGTTTTGCCGCTAGCCCCTTTTTTTGTAGTTATCACAATGGCACCACTTGCACCATCAGACCCATACGCTGCAGTTGCCTCTGGTCCTTTCAAAATTACCACACTTTCAATATCATCAGGGTTAATATCTGCTATTCTATTAGTATAATCACTATTCCTGTTTGCTAGACTTAAATTTGCCCCTGCGCCACTTACATTAGAAGCGCTGGGTAAGTCATTCTGATCTACAGAACCATTACTCATGGGCAATCCATCTACAACGAATAAGGGCTGATTATTACCACCTATAGAAGTTCCACCTCTCAATAATATTTGAGCACTGGCCCCTGGTAATCCTGATGTAGATGTAACTGTTAAACCAGGCACCCTTCCTGCTAGCGCATTTAAAAAATTGGTTCTTTTGGTTTGTGCTATATCTTCTCCGTTTACAGTAACAGCCTGGTAAGGCAGTTCCCTTTTACTTTTCTTTTGCCCGTAACCAGTAACTACCACTTCGTTTAATGCATCGTTACTTGCTACTAATTTAGTATTAAAGAATTTGTCATCAGTAACCACCATTTCTTTTGTAACAAATCCAACATAAGCAATTGACAATACATTACCTTTAGAAGCAACAATTGAATAATACCCTTTATCGTTGGTTTGGGTACGTTTCCCTGTAGCGAGGTTAGTAACAGTTACCCCTACTAAAGGAACACCATCTTCATCTGCCAAAATAGTACCTGAAACAGTTTTTTCCTGCGCAAGCACAGAGCAGGATGAAATAATGAAAAGAAGCATCGTTATACCCGTTTTCATCATTCGAGTAATTTTTCTCATAATAGCATTTGGGTTTTTAGAAATAAAAATTCTATGTTTTACCAATAAACCAGCAAAAAAACGCATTGAAATATTTTTAATGCAGGTTTTGCAAACAATTTTACATAAATACAAATAAAATTTGTAAAAAACTGCATCTTGTTGTAAAAAAAAGGGGATTTGTGAATAAAAAAATGGCAAATATTCGCAACTATTTTAAAAAAATGTTAATATATAACAGATGTTAAAATTTACTTAATAAGTATAACTATTTAATAATCAATATTTTAAACATTATAAAATATATTTATTATTATCTATTTCATTAGTAAAATTGCAGACCTCCGAAGAAAGAAGTCGCAAAAAAAATAAACTGCAAGTATTTGCAGTTTATTAGGCAGAGTTTGAAGATTTAATCATCTGAATTACAGGATTTCAATACCTGCTAAAGCATATGGTTTTAAAAGTTCATCATCTGGTTTCAGTTCTGTAATCAGCCCGTCAATTTCTTCAGGAGCACACACTTGTAAACGCTGAGTGGTATTTAATTTCTCAGAGATAGCTAATGAAATAGTTTTATTCGCTGCTGCCATCATTGCCCTTTTAACTTCTATAACTTCCCATTCCAAATCTGTAATACCTTTTTCAAGGTCTATGGCATTGGTTCCTAAAAAACAAAGGTCTGCTCTTATTTCTGACAGTTTTTTAACAACCTCTGCTCCTACTGATATTTGTGCTGACCTTGATAATTTGTTTCCAATAAAAATCACCTCTGCATTTGGATGATTCAATAATTCAAGTGCCGTGGGTATGCTTACCGTTATAAAAGTAGCATTCAATTCTTCCGGTAAAGATTTTACCAACTCTATAATAGTGGTTCCTCCGGATAATAATACAAACATCCCATCCTGAATTAAAGAGATTGCTTTTTGCGCAATGATTTTTTTGGCCGGGTGCTGGTAAATGGTATTTTTTTGCAGCGTAAAGTGAAATGATTTTGATAAGGCACCGCCATGCACTTTTGCCAGCTTACCTTCTTCATGAAGTTCCTGTAAATCTCTCCTGATAGTATCTTCCGATACATTTAACTGCTCGCACAGGTCAGACGATAATACTTTGTTGTGAATATTGATCTGTTGCAGAATATAAGCCTGTCTTTCTTTTTTAAGCATTTGTACAGTTTTGCATCGGGCAAATTACATAATTTGGAATTAAAAAATGATATTCGCCTTTATAAATGATTTCCCCACAAACCATAGAACAAATAAAAAATCGCATTGATATTATTGATGTGGTAGGCGAATATGTGAAACTAAAAAAAAGGGGGGCCAATTACCTGGGCCTTTGCCCTTTCCACAATGAAAAAACACCTTCTTTCACTGTTTCGCCGGCAAAAGAACTATACAAATGTTTTGGTTGCGGAAAAAGTGGTAACACCATCACTTTTTTAATGGAGCACGATAAATTGAGTTATGTTGAAGCGTTAAAATGGCTTGCCACACGTTATAATATTGAAATAGAAGAAACAGAAACCAGTCCTGAACAAAAACAACAACAACTTACAGCAGATAGCTTATATATTATAAACAACGCTGCACAAAAATTTTTTACCGAACAGTTATATCAATCTGAAGAAGGAAGAAATATTGCACGCTCCTATTTACAGGAAAGAGGTTTTAGAGACCCAATTATTCAAAAGTTTCAATTGGGATATAACCCATCCGCAAAAAATATACTTGCAACACACCTCATCCAGCAACAATTTAATAAAGAGCTATTAGTTAAATCGGGGTTAGTTGTTATAAGAAACGAAAATGAATTGGCTGATAATTATCGCAACCGGATCATCTTCCCCATTCATAACAATACCGGAAAAGTCATTGGTTTTGGTGCAAGGGTAATTGGCAGTGCAGATAAAGCGCCTAAATACATCAACACCCCCGAGAATGAAATTTATATTAAAAGCAAAGTTTTATATGGGTCTTATTTTGCAAGGCTTGCCATTGATAAGGCAGACGAGTGTTTATTGGTTGAAGGATATACTGATGTAATTAGCCTGCACCAGGCAGGTATTGAAAATGTTGTGGCCAGTGGTGGCACATCTTTAACGGTTGATCAGTTGCGTACCATAAAAAAATATACAAATAACCTTACCATTATTTACGATGGCGATGCAGCAGGTATTAAAGCAGCCTTGAGAGGGTTAGATATGGCTTTGGAAGAAAGCCTGAATGTTAAGCTGGTACTGATACCCGATAAAGAAGACCCCGATAGTTATGTAAATAAGGTAGGGGCTGTTGTCTTTAACCAGTTTATAGCACAAAACAAAAAAGACTTTATCCTTTTTCAGCTAGAAGTAATGCTGAAAGAAGCAGGTAATGATGTAGGTCAAAAAAGTAATATTGTTAATCAAATAGCAGAAACACTCAGTAAGATTAATAAGGCCGAAGATTTTACAAGGCAACAGGATTATATAAAACAATGCGCTTCTCTTCTTAAAATTGATGAAGCAGGCTTAACCAATCTTGTTAACAAGTTTAAGAGGGAAAAGCTGGCTAAAGAAGAAAAAAAATTACCTTTCGAAGATGTAAAGGGTACCCCTCATCAACCTTTCGCCGATACTTCAGAAACAAGCCTCGATCTGTTACAGCAAGATGAAGTGCATGAAAAAGCTGTGATCAGAGTTTTACTGGAATATGGTTTAAAAGCCTGGGATGAGAAAAAAACCATGGCTGAATATATTTTTGAAGAACTGGAACAATTTCATTTCGATAATTCTGATTGGGAGCATATTTTCTCTATGTACAAAACTGCTTTTGAATATGGGGAAGAACCCACTACCAAATCTTTTTTATATCATACGGATGAAAAGATCAGGAACCTTGTAATCACCGCTACCTTATTCCCTTTTGAATTGAGCCAGAAGTGGGATGAGAAAATAGAAGGTTTGAACATAACAAACAGGGATACCGCACAGGAAGATGTAAGAATGACCATTAACTACTTTAAACTCAAAAAAATAAAAAAGATGTTTGAAGAGAATCAGAAAGACCTGGAGACCGCTACTTCTTTTGAGGAGCAAATGAAGTTCATTGAAATACACAGGCAACTCAAAGAGGCAGAAAGAGAACTTACCAACCGTTTGGGAACCGTTATTTTAAAGTAGTGATTATTGCAAACCGTTTGCACCAATTAACTGTATTTTGCACACTCGCGTAATTCTTTTTCAGAATAACTTAATCCATACTGTTTCAGAACCTCATCGGGTACACCGTTCCACTGGTTGGGTTGGTTGCCCATATAACCCACATCTTTCACGCCTATTTCAGAAGTATAGAACCCCGTAGCAACCAGGTTGCGCATCAAACTAAAAAAAGCAACCCCCTGGGCCATTTCTTTTTTAGCTTTTTTAGGCCAGGCAATCGCATCTATTAATTCTATCTGCTGCTGTTGGCCTGCTTCTGTAAATACTTTATCAAACTGTTGCAAACTTTGCATATCCAGCCACTTCAACCCTCCACGCAAAGGGGTTTGTAACTCTGTTTTTTCTTTGATAATATAAGCAATGAATTCATGCACTTTGGCATCGGTAGCACTTCCGCTAACCGCATCTTTAGGGATGATAATATCCTGCAACACTTTAATCGTATCCATTTCATGGCTTGTAAAAAAATTTTCCTCCTTCATTAACTTTTCATAAGCCGCTTTTTCTTCCAGCATCCTGTCGGCGCCGGTAAAAGCATCAGCTTTGGCATCAGGTTGTTTTACCTCATTGGTTTTGCACGCTTCAACCAATAAACCTGTAGAAACCGTTCCCAACACCAATGCTTTAATCGATTTACGTCTGTCCATAAAAATGCTTTAAATTTTAGCTTGTAGCTATTAGCGTTTATAAATTTTGTTTTTTCATCTCATCAATAATGTATTCGCTTGTTCTCATCGCTAAGGCCAGGATCGTCCATGTAATGTTCTTATCGGCCTGGCTTACAAAAGGCCCTCCGTCAACACAAAACAGATTTTTACAATCATGTGCCTGGCACCATTTATTCAGAGCAGATCTTTTGGGGTCGTTACCCATTCTTACCGTTCCGGCTTCATGAATGATATTGCCCGGGTTTGCTAATCCATAATTGTTTTTTTCATCATCATCTGCGCCCCAAGTAATAATGGCCCCCATGGCATGCATAATTTCTTTAAAGGTTTCTTTCATGTGTTTGGCCTGTTTTATTTCATACTCGCTCCATTTTGTATTAAAGCGCAATACCGGGATGCCGTATTTATCAACAACACCGGGGTCTATTTCACAATAGCTGTCTTCTCTCGCAATACCTTCTCCCCTGCCAGCCATACCAACACCGGCACCATAAAAAAAGCGGTAATCTTCTTTCAACGAAGCACCGTATCCCCCTGCTTCTTTTTGTTTTCCTTTTACCAGAAACTTACCGTTCTGGTTTTCTATCCCCCAGCCAAAACCATAGGCAGGCTGGCTCATACCTCCCCAATATTCAATATGATAACCGCGTGGAAAATCTAACTTTTTGTTATCCAGCCACCATGGTGTATACACATGCATTCCGCCAACACCATCTTCATTATATCTTTTCCTGTCGAATAACTGTGGCAATACGCCGCCCATTGCCGCACCTGTAGAATCATGTAAATATTTTCCAACTACATTACTGGTATTCGCCAACCCATTTGCATGCCGTGTAGATTTAGAATTCAGCAACAATCTTGCACTCTCGCAAGCGCTCGCAGCAAGAATAATCGTTTTTCCGGTTACCTGGTATTCCTGCATTTCATCTTTTTTAATAAAAGATACGCCTGTTGCCAAGCCTTCCTTATTGGTAAGTACCTCGCGTACCATAGCATTTGTTATAAGGTCTACATTGCCGGTTTCCAATGCAGGTTTTACCAATACTGATGAAGAGGAGAAATCTCCATATACCTTACAACTTCTGTTGCACTGTGCACAAAAAAAGCACTGCCCGCGTTCTTTATTGTTTTCCAGTGGCTTGGTTAAAATAGATAAGCGTGATGGGATAACGGGAACGCCAATACCTGTGGCAGCTTTTTTAATGAATAATTCATGAAGGCGTGGTTTGGGCGGGGGTAGAAAAATGCCATCAGGATCGTTCTCTAACCCTTCGTTGCTTCCAAAAACGCCGATTAATTTATCAATCTTATCATAATAGGGTTTAATATCTTCATAGCCTATTGGCCAGTCATCTCCCAGCCCGTCAATACTTCTGCGCTTAAAATCTTTTGGCCCGAAACGTAAAGATATTCGCCCCCAGTGGTTGGTTCGGCCACCAAGCATACGGGCACGCCACCATTCCCATTTAGTGTCGTTGGCATGGGTATAGGGCTCACCATCAATATCCCAACCCCAATAACATCCGTCAAAATCACCAAACGGGCGAAACTTGGTACTGGCACCTCTCCTGAGCGATTCCCATGGATTTTTCAATTGTGTAGAATGTACTGCGGGATCAAAATTAGGGCCTGCTTCCAACAAACAAACCTTTAATCCTGCTTTGGCCAATACATAGGTGGCCATGCCGCCTCCGGCACCTGATCCTACAATAACTGCATCGTAATGTTTAGACTGTTTTTTTATTTGTAATTCTCCCATATGTAAAGCAATATTAAAGCGCTATGAATGTAAGATGTTTGATCCATTTCATAAATTCTTTGATAAAATTTTAATAAATAAAATAGTTGCATAACTAACTATTTTTTCTTTAGTTTTGGTTTCAGCTTAAAAGCTTAATCATATGAAAAGATCTATTAAGAAAGTTGCTGTTTTGGGTAGTGGTGTAATGGGAAGCCGCATTGCCTGCCATTTTGCAGGAATAGGTGTACAGGTACTATTATTAGATATGCTTACCAAAGGTGCAGAAGAAAGCAATAAGCCCTCTGAAAGAAATAAGCTGGTGAACGATGCTTTAACAACAGCCATAAAAAGTAACCCTTCTCCTGTATTTACGAAAGATGTTGTGAAAAAAATAACAACAGGCAACTTCACAGACAACATGAAAGAGATTGCAGGAGTTGATTGGATTATTGAAGTGGTTGTTGAAAGACTGGATATTAAAAAGATTATCTACGAACAGGTTGAACAATACCGTAAACCCGGAACCTTAATTACATCTAATACTTCGGGAATACCTATTCATATGTTAAGTGAGGGAAGAAGCGAAGACTTTAAACAACAATTTTGCGGAACACACTTTTTTAATCCTCCACGATATTTAAGATTATTAGAAGTAATACCAACACCCGATACCAAACAGGAAGTGATAGACTTCCTAATGCACTATGGCGATCTGCACTTAGGAAAAACAACCGTATTGTGTAAAGATACTCCTGCATTTATTGCCAATAGAATTGGCGTATTCAGCATCATGAGCATTTTTCACATTATGGAAAAACTGGGGTTAACGATTGATGAAGTAGATGCATTAACCGGCCCTATTATTGGCAGGCCCAAATCGGCCACTTTCAGAACCGCCGATGTAGTGGGTATTGATACATTGGTAAAAGTTGCGAAAGGTGTGGCAGATAATTGCCCTAACGATGAGGCTAAAAATGTTTTCACAATTCCTTCCTGGCTGGAAAAAATTGTTGCGAACAATTGGTTGGGAGATAAAACAGGGCAAGGCTTCTTTAAAAAAGTAAAGAGTGAGAGCGGTAAAGAAATTCTCACACTTAACTTGTCAACAATGGAATATACCGCCAGGGTAAAACCAAAATTCGCGGCTCTTGAAACAGCCAAACCTGTTGACGATTTAAAACAACGAATAAAACTGTTAAGTGCTGCAACTGATAAAGCGGGAGCATTTTATCAGCAATTTCATTTTTCACTGTTCTCTTACATTTCTCATCGCATTCCGGAAATTTCAAATGAAATATACAGGGTAGATGATGCGATGAAAGCCGGATTTGGCTGGGAAATCGGCGCTTTTGAAACATGGGATGTATTAGGTGTTGCAAAAGTGGTTGAATCTATGAAAGCCGCTGGCTATGCTGTTGCCGCATGGGTTGATGAGATGCTTTTAAGTGGAGCAAATTCATTCTTTAAAGTAGAGAATGGAAAAAGAATGTATTATGATGTTGCAACAAAAACATATAAAGCATTACCCGGTGGAGATGCATTCATTATTTTAAACAGTTATTCTGATAAATTGGTTTGGAAAAATAGCGCTTGCAGGTTATACGATATTGGAGATGATGTTGCAGGTTTTGAATGGAATACAAAAATGAATAGCATAGGTGGCGAGGTATTGGAAGGTTTAAACAAAGCCATTGGTATTGCCGAAGAAAAATTTAAGGGCCTTGTAATTGCCAACGAAAGCGCCAATTTTAGTGCAGGTGCTAATGTTGGAATGATTTTTATGTATGCTATTGAACAGGATTATGATGAGCTGGATATGGCCATAAGGATGTTTCAAAATAGCATGATGCGGGTACGTTATTCATCCGTTCCGGTTGTTACTGCACCGCATGGCCTTACTTTAGGCGGTGGCTGCGAAATGAATTTACATGCCGATAAAATTTGTGCCGCAGCAGAAACCTATATTGGCCTCGTAGAATTAGGCGTAGGATTAATTCCCGGCGGCGGCGGCACCAAAGAATTTGTATTAAGGGCCAGCGATGAATTACATAACGATGAACCGGAAACCATTACATTAAAAGACAGGTTCTTTTCCATTGCTACAGCAAAAGTTGCCACTTCAGCCTTTGAAGGTTATGAAATGGGTATCTTAAGAAAAGGACACGACGAAGTGGTGATGAATATTGAAAGAAGAATTGCAGCGGCTAAAAACAGCGTAGCCGAGTTATACAATGCAGGATACACTACCCCGCAACAGAGAAAAGACATAAAAGTGATGGGAAGATTGGCATTGGGCGCTTTGCTTGCAGGCATTAATGGTATGCAGAGAGCCAATTATGCTACCGCACACGATGCATTGGTTGCTAAAAAACTGGCATATGTAATGTGTGGTGGAGATTTAAGCGAATCTACTTTGGTAAGTGAACAATATTTATTAGATTTGGAGAGAGAGGCTTTTTTAAGCTTATGTGGAGAGAAAAAAACATTGGAAAGAATTCAAAGTGTTTTAAAAAGCGGAAGACCAATCAGGAATTAAAGTTTTTTCTTTTAGCCATAAATCAACATGAGAGAAAACGTCGGCAGTACTGCCGGCGTTTTTGTTTTTATCCTCTCCTATTGCAAAAATCAATTCAAGTTTCTATTTTGTTAAATACAAAAACAACAATCATGAAAAAAATAATTGCTGGCCTGCTTGCAGTTACAGCTATTTTAACTGCATGTAAAGAAGAAAAAAAAGAAGGCGAAACGGAGAAAAAAGATGTAGCTGTTACTGCTACCTCCGTAACATTACCTTACAAGGTTAATTACTCATCTGACTTTGAAATTGGTGATAGCAAATATGCTAAAATGGTATTGGATGCTTGGAAAGATTACGACAATGGAACTCTTTCTAATAGTGCCGGAGTTTTTGGCGACAGTGTAGCAATGCATCTGGCAGATGGTTCTAAAATAAACACGAAACGAGATTCAGCCATTGCAATGGTAGCAGCACACAGAGCTACTTTAAAATCAGCTGTAAGCAGTGTAGATGCTGTTGTTGTTCTTAAAACAAAAGGAAAAGACGATACCTGGGTTTGTGTTTGGGGTAAAGAAGTAGATGAAATGAAAGATGGTAAAAAAGATTCTACTATACTAAACGAAAATTGGTTGTTCAATAAAGATGGTAAATGTGTTTACATAGAGCAACTGATGCAAATGAACCCTAAACCGATGAAGAAGTAGATAATGTTTACAAACTAAGTAAAGAATAAAAGCGCTCAATTAAGTTTGGGTGCTTTTTAGTTTTTGCTCGTCATGCTGAACTTGATTCAGCATCTCAGCTTTAAAACTGAGATTCCAAATTAAGTTACTTTGCAACTTTTTAGAATGACAATACTAACACATACTTTATCAAAGTAATTGATTTGATAAAGTATGTGTAGATTTAGGATTCATGTTAAATATTTAAATGATTACTAATTCCAAAATAGCTCAAAAGCTTCAAGAATCTGTTTCTAGTAAATTAGGGCGTGAATCGACAATTCGTAAAGTAAAAAATCGAGAGGAATACTTTATAATTGATTTGGCATTTTCGTATTTTCAAAAAGCGAATAGAAATAGGCAAACTGGTTATAGAAGTGGTTACTTATATTTCAAAACAAGATCAAATAAGAATTGCCTGTTTTTTTATGTTACACACACATCAATAATGTTTTCCTTTTTGCAAAATAATTTCAGTTATGCATCTTTTAGACAAATTGTAATTAATACAGCCAAATATCGTAACGAACATTTTCTAGAATATAAATTCAAAGGGCAAAAAGAATCAATTTCAGAACAAGAAATAAACACCTTCTTAAAATTAATAGACAAAATTGAAGAAAGCGGATTCGCTAAAAGTTTATTTTCAAAAAATAATTCATCAGTCTTTGGGCTAGGCAATATCTTTTCATTTGCTATTGCCGACAATTTTAAAGAGAATGATATTGATGGAATTATAGATTTGACTTGGGAATTATTCATGTGGCTTTATCCAAGCAAACCTTTGTTTAAGCGTGATGCTTCTTTAAATCGTAGCTTGAAAAAAATAGAAAAGCAATGCGAAATAATAGCAATAAAGAAGTTACCAAAAAAAATATTAATAACTCCTTGTAATGGACAAATTGAAGGTGCTCATATCAAACCTCACCAATTTGGCGGTAGCGACAAATTAGAAAATGGTTTATGGCTTTGTAATAAACATCACAAAATGACAGAAGGGAAAATTGTTGGAAAAAGGTCATTAACCAAAATTGAAGTCACTTACAAAACATAGCTTTATAAATAACAAAGCATCTAACAACAATGAAAAAAGAACGAATCTATAAAATCATATTTGCCAGTGTTTATCCTCTATACATTAAAAAAGTAGAATCAAAAGGGCGTACAAAAGAAGAATTAGATACTGTTATTTTTTGGCTTACAGGTTATAATAAACAAACCTTGCAAAAACAGATAGATGCCAAAAATGATTTTGAAACTTTCTTTGCGCAGGCGCCTTGCATCAATCCGAATGCTTCAAAAATTACCGGTGTTATCTGTGGTTACAGAGTAGAAGAGATTGAAGACAAACTGATTCAAAAAATGCGGTATTTGGATAAGTTGATCGATGAGTTGGCAAAGGGTAAGAAAATGGAAAAGATTTTAAGAGAATGAAATTATTTCAAAATATCTTTTATTAATTCAAATAAAAAAGGAGATGTTTCCATCTCCTTACAATATATCTTCAAATAAAGTGCAAATTCTATTGAGCATATTTTGCCTGCCAATCAAGCATACCACCTGTTAAATTGGTAACATTAGAAAAGCCCATTTGCTCCAGAAACATTGCAGCTTGTCCGCTTCTGTTACCACTTCTGCAATAAACGATCACTTCTTCACCACGCAGATCTTCAATATCCTCTATTTGCATGGTTTGTACTTTACCAAGAGGTAATAAAATGCCACCAATATTAAACTCTGCATGTTCATGTGGCTCACGAACATCTACTAAATGTAATTTTTCGCCTGCATCTAATCTGGCTTTTACTTCTTCTGCGGTTGTTGTTTTCATATGTTACTATATATATGTTTATTGAATAGAATCTTTAGCAGGTGGGTTAATGCTTAAATAAAGGTCAATTACCTGGCCTGGCCTTATCTTATTAGTTTGTTTCTGCCCGGGGTTTGGTTCAGAAAAAACATCGGGTGTTTGTTTTACAACAAAGGCTTTGGTACTATCTCCTATAGCATCTACGGCCACAACAGAGCCAATACTAATACTGAACAGGCCGAGCTGCGCCTTTGCCTGCTCATATGTTAAGCCAATTAAATTCGGAACCTCAACTTCACCTTCCCCTACCCCGTTAGCTACCACAAAACTAATAACGCTTCCAATAGGCAATTTGGTACCGGGCTTAATCTCGTTGCCATTATATAATTGTTGTAAAATGGTGTTTTTTGCAATATCTGCCTTGTAGGTTATATCGCCCATCTTTAATCCAACGGTTTGCAGGTACATGCCTGCGCTTCTGAAAGAAAAGCCAACAAGGTTGGGCATTTCAACTTGTGGAGCGGCAGCCCTGTTGATGGTTAAATAAATAGTACGGCCAATTTTTACAGTGGCATCAGGCTCCGGAGACTGGCGAATAACAGCCAAAGCACCAACAGAAGCATCGTAAACAGAATCTATCACTTCAACTCCGAAACCAGCATTAGTTAAAGATGATTTAGCTGCATCAATATTCTGAGATAATACTGAAGGTACTTTAATGTAATTGTTATGACCTGTTATAGAGCCGAGCAGCATAAAAAAGAGCATAATAAGCAATGCAATTAATGCAATGCCGCCCAGTATATTTACCCACAGTGGTTTAGATGTGATGAATTTAAACACTACTAACTAATTTATTAAAATTCTGTTTACAATTTATAAATTATCAGATGCAAGTTAATGAATGGGTAACACTGCTTTTGCTTAGTTGAAACTTTCTTCAATTACAGCAGTATAAAAGTCTTTCAGGCTCCAACCCATAGCTTTTACTTGTTGAGGTACAACACTGGCCTGGCTTTGCCCGGGCACTGTATTCACCTCCAGCATATAAGGCTCCTGATTTTGTTCATTTAAAATAAAATCGATTCTTACAATTCCTCTGCAGTTTAACAATTGATACACTTTTTTAGCAGCCGCTTGCAGTTTTATCTTTACAGCTTCATCAATTACTGCCGGTGTAACTTCTTCACTCTTCCCCTGATATTTTGCCTCAAAATCGAAAAACTCGTTATGCGTTTTTATTTCAGTAATAGGCAATACCAAAATTTCGCCTTTTGTTTTCAACACACCTATGGTAAATTCCCGTCCTTTAATAAACTCTTCCACCAGCACCTGGTCATCTTCTTTAAAAGCTTTGGCAAGTGCCGGTTCCAGCTCTTCCTTTGTGTTTACTTTGCTCATTCCAATACTGCTGCCACCATTATTAGGTTTTACAAAAGCAGGCAGCGAAATCTGTTGTAGAATGGTATTCACTGCAACAGGCGTATGCCTGAGCAAATGCATACTCCTGGCAACATTAATGCCTCCAAAAGCGGCAACTGCCACCGTATAACGCTTATTAAATGTTAGTGCAGAAGTGGCGGCATCGCAACTGGTATAGGGTAAATGCAACATATCAAAATACCCCTGTAATTTACCATCTTCCCCGGGTGTTCCGTGGATACAAAGCAATACCGTATCAAATTTTATTTTTTCGTTGTGGTGCTGAACTGTAAAATCTTCCCTGTTTACATTGGTTCTATTGCCATCTTCATCTTCGTAAAACCATCCATCGGGGTGAATATCTATTTTATATACTTCAAACTTTTCCCTGTCAATATTATTTCCAACCGTTACAGCGCTTTTATAACTTATCTGTGCCTCGCCGCTATAGCCGCCTGTAACCAGCGCTACCTTCTTTTTCATTCAAGTAATTTTCTTTCAAAAATATGCTCTTTCAACTCAATACAAGAAATAAAAAGGTGAAGAAACTTACAGCTTCTTCACCTCTCATTGGCAGAACATATCACCTGCCGTAAAATACGCCTTACAAGTAAGGCATTTGTTATACTATAAAGATAATTAACATGCTCGAAGTTCTAAAGAAAAACGATCAAAAAAGTTTCGCACAATTTACGGGTGCAGTTTATCTTTTTTAGCCATTAATTCTTCAACAGTTTCTGTATAGGCTTCATCAGGCACACAACAATCTACAGGGCAAACGGATGCACATTGCGGTTCTTCATGAAAACCCTGGCATTCCGTACATTTATTGGGTACAATAAAGTAAGTATCTGTTGCTAAAGGTGCATTTTTCTGATCAGCATCCATAGAAGAGCCATCCATCAGGGTTACGGCACCCTTAACAGTTGTTCCATCTGCTAAAGCCCATTCTACCCCACCTTCGTAAATGGCGTTATTAGGACATTCGGGTTCGCAAGCACCACAATTAATACATTCTTCTGTAATTTTTATTGCCATACGTTTAATTTTGGTTTTTAAAAATATTGAAACAAATATAATAGCTTAAGCAATACAAGAAAATGATTTTACAACAAAGAATTGAATTACTCAGTAAACTAAATGCCTTTATTAAAGAGAATGATACACACTGGCAGGAAACAAAACAAAAGGCAGAGAGAGAGAATCCATGGTTTATTCAGCCCTTCATTGAGAAATCTGTTAACAACATAAGTGATGCTTTTTTAAGCGAAGCTCAGTTAAAACAATGGGCATCTCATTACCAGGTTCCCCACATTAACCCTCATCCAAAAACTGTGGGTATAGTAATGGCAGGGAATATTCCTATGGTGGGCTTTCACGATCTTTTGTCTGTATTCGTCAGTGGGCATAAAGCAATCATAAAGCCTTCTTCTAAAGACAGGGCACTGACAGAGTGCCTCGTACAACAATTAATAAGTTATAATGCAGAAACAGCTTCGCTTATTAGCTTTGCAGATAACCTTAAGGGTTGCGATGCGTATATTGCCACCGGCAGCAATAACAGCGGCAGGTATTTTGAATATTATTTTGGCAAGTACCCCCATATTATCAGGAAAAACAAAACCTCCGTTGCTATATTAGATGGAACGGAGAGTGAAGAAGCGTTATTGCAACTTGCTACAGACATGCAATTGTACTTTGGCCTGGGATGCAGGAATATAACCAAGATTTATGTACCCCGGCAATACGATTTTATTAAGCTTTTAGATGCATTGAAAACTTTTGATTATTTGATGGACCTGCATAAATACAAACACAATTACGATTATCAACTGGCCCTGCTATTGATGAATAATAAATTTTACATGAGCAATGGCTCTGTGTTGTTATCTGAAAATCCTTCCCTTTTTTCTGCCATTAGCCACATACATTACGAGTATTATAGCGATAAAAAAGAGGTGGAAGAAATGCTTGGCACAAATGAAGATGTACAGTGTATTGTAGGTAAAGGTTTTGTGCCTTTCGGCACAGCACAAAACCCGTCTTTAACAGATTATGCAGATGGTATAGACACTATGCAGTTCTTGATGTCTGTATAATACTGTTAGGCAAATCCTGTCTTATCATTCATTTACAATTCATCTTAAAAAGCTACCTTCGCAACCATGACGGAGAAAATTCTGATCCTCGATTTCGGCAGCCAGTATACCCAGTTAATAGCCCGTGCAGTAAGAGAAGCCAATGTATATTGTGAAATCATCCCTTACCATAAATCATTTACGATAGAAGAAGGATTGAAAGGTATTATCTTAAGCGGGTCTCCCTTTAGTGTAAACGAAGAAAAAGCTCCGGTGGCAGATATTGCATCTATGATTGAGAAGCTGCCTGTAATGGGTGTTTGTTATGGTGCACAATTAACTGCAAAAGTTTTTGGCGGCAGGGTTGATAAAAGCAATAAAAGGGAATATGGCAGAGCAAAGCTTCAGATTAAAAAACAGGATATTCTTTTTAATAACATTAGTAATGACTCACAGGTATGGATGAGCCACAGCGATTCCATCACTCAATTACCTGAAGGCTTTGAATTGTTAGCAACCACAGAAAGTATTCCCGTTGCAGCGTTTAAGAAAGCAGAAGCTGGTTTCCCGCTTTACGGTATTCAGTTTCATGCAGAAGTATACCATTCAACAGAAGGGAAACAGTTGATCAGGAATTTTCTGGTAAACGTTTGCGGCTGTTCTCAAAACTGGACTCCCGCCAATTTTATTCAGGAAACCGTAGAATCACTCAAAAAACAAATAGGCAATAAAAGGGTTATCATGGCATTGAGCGGTGGTGTAGATAGTACAGTTGCTGCAACCCTTATCAGCAAAGCTGTTGGCAAAAATCTGTTTGGCATCTTTGTAGACAACGGTGTATTGCGTAGAAACGAATTTGAGCAGGTTTTGGAAACTTACAAACAATTAGATCTGAATGTAAAAGGGATTGATGCCAAAGAACATTTTTATACAAAACTGGCTGGCAAAACCGATCCTGAAGAAAAAAGGAAAATCATAGGCAGAACTTTTATCGAGGTTTTTGATATTGAATCACACAAAATTGAGCATATAGATTTTTTAGGGCAGGGAACTATTTACCCGGATGTAATTGAAAGTGTAAGCGTACACGGACCCTCGCAAACCATTAAATCGCATCACAATGTAGGCGGTCTGCCCGAAACCATGAAATTGGAGCTGATAGAGCCTTTAAGATTTCTGTTTAAAGATGAAGTAAGAAAAGTGGGCTTGGAATTAGGCATCCCGCATGAGTTATTATTTCGCCATCCCTTTCCCGGGCCTGGTTTGGCCATTAGAATATTGGGAGAGATAACCGAAGAAAAAGTTATACTGCTACAACGTGCCGATGCTATTTACACCACTTTATTAAAAGAGTGGAACTTGTATGATAAAGTATGGCAGGCAGGCGCCATTCTCTTACCCGTAAAAAGTGTGGGCGTAATGGGGGATGAACGTACGTATGAATATACAGTAGCATTAAGAGCAGTAACCAGCGTAGATGGTATGACAGCAGATTGGGCTCATTTGCCTTACGACTTTCTGGCTACTGTTTCTAACGAGATTATTAATAATGTAAGAGGCATTAACCGGGTGGTATACGATATCAGCAGCAAGCCTCCGGCAACAATTGAATGGGAATAATACCGTATGTAACCAAGCAATTATTTTCAGGTTCATTCTTTTCAATTCACATAAATAGTTGAAATTAGTAGCATTGAAAATATCATTCATGCAAAGAAATTTAACCATACTATTTTTTATTGTTCAATCCTTGTTCATTGCTTTTCAGGCCACAGCACAGAAACCAACATACAAAGTGGCGGTTTTTATTCCGCTTTATGCAGATTCTGCAACAGAAGGCAATAACCAGAAAACAATAAGCAGTTTGCCCAAACAGGCAATACCCGGATTGGATTTTTATAATGGCGTAAGCCTGGCCATTGATTCTTTAAAGAACGAAGGCGCTTCCCTGGAAATATTTATTTACGATTCTAAAAGCAACGAAGAGCCCATAGAGAGCATCTTACATAAAGACGAAATGCAACACATGAACCTGATCATTGCTGCATTTAACTCTAAGAATGAAATTAAAACGGTTGCCGATTATGCATTTGCTAAAAAAATTCCACTCATATCTGCTACTTACCCTAATGATGGCGGCATCACTCATAATCCTTATCTTATTCTACTCAGTACAACTTTGCGTACACATTGCCAGGAGTTGTACAAATTCATTCAAAAAAACTATGCCACAAACAACATAATTCTTTTTAGGAGAAAAGGAGCTGTTGAAGATATTATTCAGTCTTATTTTACAGAAGCAGGAAGAAGTACACCTTCTATTCCGTTAAAGTATAAAACCGTTGAATTAAGCGACACATTTACTATTAAACAATTACAGCAGTTTTTAGATAGCAACAAAAACAACCTGGCCATTTGCGCTTCTATTAATGAAGCTTTTATTTTACGCACCATAAAAGCCCTTAATGCTGCACATAACATTTTTGCTGCAACCCTGATTGCCATGCCTACTGTTGATGGTTTAAAAATAGCCGATAACCCGCTCAACGAAAAAAGTATCGACTACATTTTTTCAACCCCGTTTTATTTTGCAAAACCAGAAAGCCTGAATAAAAATTTCAGTGATAAATATCAACTCTTTTATAATGCCAGGCCTACCGATATGGCTTTTAAAGGATTTGAAACCATGTACCGTTTTGCTCACCTTTTAATGCAATACGGCAACGAAGACCTGATGAAACACTTGTCTGATAAGAGTTTCAGACTATTCAATGATTGGGATATAAAACCCTTTAGAAAAGACAATCAATTAGAAGTTGATTATTGGGAAAACAGGAAATTATATTTTATTAAAAAAACCGGCAATACCGTTAAAGCCGTTTATTAAATCTAATAGGGCCTGTTACTCAATTGTTTTTCCATTCGATCCGTATCCAAATAACTGGTTTTAGATACAATCAGATCGCCTTTCATAAGAAAGAAAGTAGGTTGCACCCTTGCAGCGGTTTTAATTACAGTGGCGTCACAAGAAAAAACAACTGCATCTTTTAGTTGGTTTCGCATACTTTCTGCATCCGCAGATACAATATAAACCGCAATTCCATGCTTTTTTATTCTCTCATAAGCGGGCTTCCATTGTTCAATGGTATTGGCATCTTTTATAAAGACCAAAATATACAGTTGTTGAGATCCCAATAAAACCCTGGCGGTATCGTTTCCATCTTTTGTCTTTAAAGCAAAATCACCTATTCGCGGTATCGCATTTCCTTTCCTTACCAACTTATCAATCCTGTTAACATATTCATAGGTGCTATCAAAATCATCAGTGAAATTATTGGCATCAAATTCAACAACCTTGCCGTTCTTTTTATACTGGTATCTTAAAGAAAAACTATCGGTAATCGCTCCGGCAGGCACTTTCATTTGTTCCAGTATGTTGTTACCCTTTTTATAAGGCAAACAGTCTACAAAAGGTAAATGTTTTAAAACAAACAACTGGGTACAAATGGTTGATACGGTAACTACCAGCAGCAAAACAACCGATGCCCTTCCGGTAGCAATAGGTTTTAATCTTTTATATTGCATGCAAAGGATTAAAGCAAAGAGCAGTAATACCAAATCTTTTATAAATGTTTGTACCGGAGTAAGCGGAATACAATCGCCAAAACAACCGCAACTTTTAATTTTACCACTGAACAGCACATAGCTTGTTAAAAAAGTGAAGAAAACAATCAGCAACAACAATAACCTGCTAAAGAGCTTTGCCTGCCAGCCTATAATAATAGCCATACCTGCCAGCACCTCAAACACATTCATGGCAATGGAGAGTTGCAAAGCATAACTATGAAACCACATCCAGTTCCAAGCTTCAAAAAATTCTTCCATTTTATACGCCAGGCCCAATGGATCATTTGCCTTCACTAATCCGGAGAAAATAAACAGCAAACCAACAATCCAGCGAATGATATTTAAAAAGAGTTTCATCGTGAATGGTCAATAGTGAATTGTGAAAAAATCATACATCCAAAATCGCTTACATCAATATCAAAGCAAATACAGCGTAGTTAATAATATCAACATAATTGGCATCAATACCTTCGCTAATCAAAGTTTTTCCATCATTTGCCAATATTTGTTTTATACGCATCAGTTTCATTAAAATCAGGTCTGCAAAACTTTCCTGGCTCATTTCCCGCCACGCTTCACCGTAGTCGTGATTCTTATCAAGCATCGTTGCTTTTGCAAAAGCAATTTGTTTAGCATACAATTCATTCACCTGTTCAATTGGCAGGTCTTCTACTTGCGGATTGTTCAGCTCTAACTGTATCAGCCCGATCACTGCATAATTCACAATGCCCTTAAACTCACTGGCAATATCGTCACCCACCTTCTGTGTTTTTAAATCCTGAATGGTTCTTATCCGCAAGGCTTTAATAAATATCTGGTCTACAACGCTAATGGTTCTCAGCACACGCCATGCCGTTCCGTAATCTTTTGTTTTCTTCAAAAAAATATCTTTGCATTGTTGTACTGCCAAATCATATTGCTCATTTGTTTTGCTCATAGTGTTTTTTATTTACCAAGCTGCATCTCTTTACTCATCTTCGTTGCGTCGCACACTTTTACTATTATTTCTTTATTCAACAATTCAAGTAAATCATTTCGCCCGATACATCATGGTTCATTTACTTTGCAATATAAACGAAAACTATGTTCACACTGAATTGCAAAGGCAGATTGTTGGTAATTGATGAACCGATTGTAATGGGAATTGTGAATACAACGCCTGATTCATTTTTTGAAAACAGTCGCAAAACCAATACAGATGCCGTTTTGCAAACAGTTGAACAAATGTTGAAAGATGGCGCTGCAATAATAGATATGGGGGGCCAAAGTACCCGCCCCGGAAGCGAACAGGTTGGCTCCGCAACAGAACTGCAAAGAGTTGTGCCATTCATAGAAGCCGTTTCTAAAAGATTTCCTGAAGCATTTATTTCAGTAGATACTTATCATGCCGTAGTAGCGCAGGCAGCAGTAGAGGCAGGAGCTGTTATTGTAAACGATATCAGTGGCGGTATGATGGACGAGCAAATGCTTTCAACCGTTGCAACATTAAAAGTGCCTTATGTGTGCATGCACATGAAAGGAACGCCGGAAAACATGCATCAAAACCCTACTTACGAAGACCTTACCCGGGAAGTTCTTGATTTTTTCATTCATCAAACAGAACAATGCAGGCTGGCCGGTATTCATGATGTGATCGTTGATCCTGGATTTGGTTTTGGAAAAAACATTGCACACAATTTTGAATTACTCAATAATCTTAACGCTTTTCAAATGCTGCAAAAACCAATATTATTAGGCATTTCCAGAAAATCTACCATTTACAAAACATTGGGCGTTACAGCCAATGAAGCATTGAACGGCACAACTGTTTTAAACACCATCGGATTATTGAAAGGTGCCAACATTTTAAGAGTACATGATGTTAAAGAAGCCACAGAAGCAATTAAACTGGTTAGTCAGTTACAAGTTTCCGGTTGCTAGTTTTTTGTTACAATGTTTCCTACTTACATTTTTTACTTTTCACTCTTAACCCTTGAATTTATTTATCGCTTACTTCAACAATCAGGAACTTTAAATAATTGGTATTTTCCATTCCCCAAACAATGGGGTGGTCACTTGCCTGCGCATTAAACACCACTTGCTTTATTTTTTTTCTGGCATCTTTAGCAGCCATTTCAATTGTTTGCAAAAACAAATCAGGCTGTACCAGGTTAGTGCAACTGGATGTAACCAGGAAGCCTCCGTTTTTAATCAATTTCATTCCCCTAAGATTAATTTCCTTATAACCTGTTATGGCTTTCTGAATGCTCTCCCTGCTTTTGGTAAATGCAGGCGGATCAAGCATTACCACATCATACTGCCTTCCTTCTTTTGCCCACACTTTCAGTACATCAAAAGCATTCATTGCCTCAAAATGAACAATATTTTCCAATCCGTTTAACACTGCATTTCTATTGGCCTGCGCAACTGCATTTTCGCTGATATCTAAACCCAACACAGATTTTGCACCATAATGTGCTGCATGAATTTCAAATGTTCCGGTATAAGTGAAAGCACCCAAAACGTCGGCACCTTTTACAATATGCTGAATAGCTCTTCTGTTATCTTGCTGATCTAAAAAGTAGCCGGTTTTTTGCCCGTTCTCTATATCCACATGAAACTTCAATCCATTTTCATTGATGATGATACTCGTATCGAACGGAGCAGATAAAAATCCCTTTTGCTGTGCCAGTCCTTCGAGTTCTCTTACGGGCACATCATTTCTTTCATAAATTCCTTTGGGATTGAATATTTGTTGTAAAGCCTTTACAATTGCGGGTTTCCACACTTCCATTCCCAGCGATAAAGTTTGCAGCACAAAATAATCATTGAATTTATCAATAATTAATGCGGGCATTTCATCGGCTTCGCCAAAGATCAGCCTGCAATTTTCCGTATAACCTATTTTCTGCCTGTATGCCCATGCACCTGCCAGGCGGTTAAAAAAGAACTGCTCATCAATCACTTCTTTTTTATCGCGGGTAAGTAAACGCACCAATATTTGCGATTTGGGATTGATATAACCCCTTCCGCAAAATTTTCCATCACCATAAAAAACATCAACAATGCTTCCCGGTGTGGCATCTCCTTCTACCCTTTCCACTTCATTGGCAAAAATCCATGGATGGCCATTAAAAATGCGGTTAGCTATTTTTCTTCTTAAAAAAACGTTCGTCATGCCGCAAAAGTAGGCTTAGAGCAGCACAAACAGAACTGACAAAAAATCCCTTTTCTTTGCGTGGCAAAAAAATTGAACAATAGTATTGACTATTAAAAAATATCATGGAAGAGAAAGAAATGCAATCAACAGTACCCCAAGAGCAGGAAATAAATGTAAATGCTGACGAAAATGCAGCAGGTACCACCCATTTGAATGAACCGGTGGCAGAAGAATCTGAAATTGAACAATTACAGGCAGCACTACAAGAACAAAAAGACAAATACCTGCGCCTGATGGCAGAATTCGATAATTTTAGAAGAAGAACTGCCAAAGAAAACTTAGAATTACGCCAAACTGCGGCAAAAGATGTAATTATTTCATTGCTGGATGTTTTAGACGACTGCGACCGTGCGGAAAAACAGTTGAATACAAGTGATGACTTTGCCCTGCAGAAAGAAGGCATTCAACTGGTGTTTAACAAAATCCGTTCTTCTTTACAAGGAAAAGGTGTAAAAGCAATGGAAAGCATCCATACCGATTTTGATGTGGAAAAACATGAAGCCATTACAGAAATACCTGCCCCAACAGAAATATTAAAAGGCAAAGTATTGGATGAAGTACAAAAAGGTTATTATTTAAACGACAAGATCATTCGTTTTGCAAAAGTGGTGGTAGGCAAATAAACCTTTAACCCCTGCTAAAGGGTAGTAAGCTGTAAACACAATTAATAACTAATATAAAATAATTCCCTTCAGGGGATAGGGGTATGAAAAGAGATTATTACGAAATATTAGGCGTGAGCAAATCTGCTTCGGCCGATGAGATCAAAAAGGCTTATCGCAAAGTGGCCATGCAGTATCACCCAGACAGGAACCCGGGCGATAAAGAAGCAGAAGAAAAATTTAAAGAAGCGGCAGAAGCCTACGATATTTTAAGCGATACAGATAAACGCGCCAAGTACGACAAGTTCGGTCATCAGGCATTTGGCCCCGGTACAAGTGGCGGTGGCTTTCATGCTACCAACATGGAAGATATTTTTAGCCATTTTGGAGACATTTTTGGAGATGATATGTTCGGTAGTTTTTTTGGCGGTGGAAGAAGTGGTGGAAGAGGCGGAAGAAAAGCTACCGGCCAAAGAGGCAGTAACCTGCGCATTAAAGTAAAGCTTACTTACGAAGAAATTGCAAAGGGAGTAACTAAAACCGTTAAGGTTAAAAAGCATGTACTATGCAATACCTGTGGCGGTTCAGGTGCAAAAGATAAAGGCAGTGTACAAACCTGTAACACCTGTGGTGGTAGCGGCCAGGTAAGAAGAGTTCAAAATACTTTCTTGGGCCAGATGCAAACAGTAACTACCTGCCCTACCTGTAATGGAGAGGGTACTACCGTTACAGCCAAATGTAGTGCCTGCAAGGGAGAAGGAAGGGTTTTTGGAGAAGAAACCATTTCTATTGATATACCTGCCGGCGTACAGGAAGGCATGCAACTGAGCATGAGCGGCAAAGGCAATGCCGGCGAACGGGGCGGTATGAACGGAGATCTTATCATTCAAATTGAAGAAGAACAACACCCGGAATTACACCGTGACGGGCTGAATGTGGCTTACGATTTGCATATTTCTTTTCCTGAGGCAACTTTCGGATCTACGGTAGAAGTGCCCACCATTGACGGAAGAGCGAAAATTAAGGTGCCTCCCGGAACACAAAGCGGAAAAATATTCAGGCTAAAAGGCAAGGGTTTCCCCGAAGTACAAGGATATGGAAAAGGAGATCAGTTGATTTATGTAAATGTTTGGACACCACAAAATTTAACAACAGAAGAAAAAGCAATGCTTGAAAAATTGGGCCAGAGCGAAAACTTTAAGCCTAAACCCGATAAAAACAACAAAAGCTTCTTTGAAAGAGTAAAAGAAGCCTTTAACTAACTAAAAAAGCTGAAGTTGTATACAAACTTCAGCTTTTTGTTTTATGGAACCGGGATAGTGAAAACTATTGTTGTTTATAATAGTTCTTACGAGCCTCATCAATGGCATTATTTCTTTCAGATTTCAATTGTCTCACTTCCTGCCTGCGTTGCTTTCTTGTTAAACTTTTATCCATCCTGGCAGAAGCGATCTTTTGATCGTAATCATGGTTAATAGTGGCAATTTCATTATCCAGCTTAGAAGGCCTGATTATCGGGTTAGCATAGTAAGGATAGCCATAATATCCGTAACCAAGGCCCCAGCCTAAACCCCAACCTAACCCATATCCGTAAGAAGGATAATAAGATTGAACAACAACAGTTCTGGGCCTATAATACCCCCCTCCATAAAATTTCCTTTGGGCAGATGCTGTAATTACGAAAGATAATAACAACATCACGATACTTAGCTTTTTCATAATCTATCGTTTTATATAACTATAGATACAATTTCTATGCAATAGTTACATACAACAACTGATTATAACAGTTCTCTAACAGAGCAGTTTAGTGAGTATCTCCGGGACAATGACATTCCCAATCCCTGCCAAGATCAATACAAGTAATAATGGTAGCCGTATTATTACAAAAAGCTGCAATAACCCTTATATTCTGCGTGGTAAGTTTGTACTCAATAGCGTACCTTTTGTGGCAATCATCCAAACTAAGGTTACTTTTTTTCTCATTTAAATACCCGTTAGCCAACGTTGCCCTGATATCTTCATCCGTAATATGCCGGCAATCCATCCTGCAACGAGCATGTTTAGAATAATAAACCGCTGTTGGATGATGCGGATAATTTTCCTGCGTAAGGCTATTCCCCTTAACAGTTTGCCTGTTATTGCCCTGCATGCAACTAATGCAAATAATCGCCCATACTATGGTCATTAAGTATTTCATATTCCAAAAATAGTAAAGGTTAGGTGGGTATGCTTTGTTAATACATGCAATTTAAGCAGTTACATTTTTAGTTTTTATTACTTTTGCAGCCATGGAAAAGCAGCGTAGTGTAGCCTTTCATACATTGGGATGTAAGTTGAATTTCTCTGAAACTTCTACCCTTTCCCGTATGCTGGAGGCCGATGGTTTTGTAAAAAAAGATTTTGATGATTTTGCAGACGTATATGTAATCAATACTTGTTCCGTTACGGATAATGCCGATAAAGAGTGCCGGCAAATAGTGCGTCGTATTCAACGGAAAGCCCCCGAAAGTTTGGTAGTGATCACCGGTTGCTATGCCCAGTTGAAGCCAAAAGAAATTGCTGAAATTCCCGGTGTTGACCTGGTTCTTGGTGCCGCTGAGAAATTCAACATCACCAAACATTTATCCGATTTAACAAAAGGAGACAGTACTAAAATCTGTAGTTGCGATATTGATGATATAAGTGGCTTCAATGCTTCTTATTCTATGAACGACAGAACCAGGACTTTTTTAAAAGTGCAGGATGGATGCGACTATAATTGCAGTTTTTGTACCATTCCAATGGCTCGTGGAAAAAGCAGAAGCGATAGTATTTCCAATGTGGTAAAACATGCTGAAACCATTGCTGCCAGTGGCATTGTAAAAGAGATTGTTTTAACAGGTGTTAATCTTGGAGATTTTGGAAAAGGTGAAGATGGCAATAAAAAACACGAAGAGAATTTTTTCGATCTGATAAAAGAATTGGATAAAGTGGAAGGAATTGAACGCTATAGAATTTCTTCTATTGAACCGAACTTATTAACTCCGGAAATCATTGAATTTGTTGCCAACAGTAAAAAATTCATGCCGCATTTTCATATTCCATTGCAAAGCGGAAGCAATAGCATTTTAGGATTGATGCGCAGAAGATATAAACGTGAATTGTATGCAGAACGTGTGTCCATGATTAAACAATTCATGCCGCATTGTGCTATTGGAGTTGATGTGATTGTTGGTTTTCCCGGAGAAACTGATGAAGCATTTAAAGAAACTTTTGATTTCTTACACAGCCTTGATGTTTCTTATTTGCATGTGTTCACTTATTCTGAAAGGGATAACACTTTAGCAGTTGAAATGAATGGAGTTGTGCCGATGAATGTTCGCCACGAACGCAACAAAACCTTACGTAATCTTTCTTACATGAAGTTGCAATACTTCACGCAACAACATTCAGGAGAAATAAGAAAAGTATTGTTTGAAGATGCAAATAAAAATGGAATGATGGAAGGTTATACAGACAACTACATTCGCATTCAGGCAGCTTATCAAAAAGAATTAACCAATTCTATTGTAGATTGGAAAGTTTAAACAGTTATGAGTTATGAATGCTGAATTTTGTTATATACGTCATCATTCATAACTCATCATTTATTTTTTAATTCACGTTTTCAATCACCATAGCACTGGCGCCGCCGCCGCCATTACAAATTCCCGCTGCGCCGTATGTAGCATTGTTTTGTTTCAATACATTCAATAATGTAACAATAATTCTGGCGCCGCTGCAACCTAATGGATGCCCCATAGAAACCGCACCACCATTCACGTTTACTTGTTTAGGATATAATTTTAATTTCTCACTGTTTACAATTCCAACAACACTGAACGCTTCATTCAATTCAACAAATTCAATATCGTTCATTGTTAATCCGGCCTTTGCAACAGCTTTAGGAACTGCCAGACTCGGTGTTGTGGTAAACCATTCAGGAGCTTGTTCTGCATCGGCATAACTTTTAATAATCGCCAAAGGTTTAATACCTAATGCATCAGCTTTTTCTTTGCTCATCAATACCACTGCAGCTGCACCATCGTTCATAGTGCTTGCATTGGCTGCTGTAACTGTACCATCTTTTATAAATGCAGGTTTTAATTCAGGGATTTTATCAAACTTCACATTAAATGGTTCTTCATCTTTATCAAAAACAATAGTTCCTTTTTTTGAAGCAATTTCAACAGATACTATTTCATTTGTAAATCGCCCTTCATTCCATGCAGCCTGACTGCGTTTATAACTTTCAATCGCAAATGCATCCTGCTCTTCCCTACTAATGTTACATTCTTTTGCACACAATTCAGCAGCATTACCCATTGCATAATTGTGATACACATCTGTTAATCCATCTTTCGATAAACCATCGATCAATTTTGTATCACCATATTTATTTCCCCAACGCATATTTGGAACATAAAACGGAACATTACTCATACTTTCCATTCCGCCGGCAACAACAATATCCGCATCACCCAATAAAATATCCTGAGCGGCTTGCGCAATAGCTTTCATACCACTTGCACAAACTTTGTTTACCGTTGTACAAACAACACTATCCGGCAAGCCAGCAAACTTTGCTGCCTGTCGTGCAGGAGCTTGTCCAACATTTGCCTGGATAACATTTCCCATATACACTTCTTCAATTTGTTCAGGTTTTAATCCTGCTCTTTCAACAGCAGCTTTTATAGCTATTGCTCCTAGTTGAGGAGCGGAAAAGTCTTTTAACGTACCTCCAAAACTTCCAATAGGTGTACGCACCGCTGAAACGATATAAACTATTTTGTTACTCATTTGTTTAATTTATACCACAAATATAATGTTTGAATACTAACAAACGTTAGCACAAATATTCAGGATAGCACTGTTTCGAAAAAAAGAATTTTATGTTGAAGCAATAAAATGATAACAAGTTCCATTTTTATTATTTATAGATTCATTGAAATTTACATTCTAAAAAATCTTCTATGCAAAAGATAGCTTTAATAACCGGAGGAAGCAGAGGTTTAGGAAAAGATATGGCATTGAGTATTGCCAAAAAAGGAATTGATGTTGTGATTACTTATAATAACAATGCCGCTCTGGCCGATGATGTTGTGAAAGAAATAAAACAATCAGGTGTGAACGCAGCATCATTAAAATTGAACATGAGCGATTTTAAAAGTATTGATGGTTTTGTGAATGATTTTTCATCATTGCTGCAATCAACTTTTAACACAGACAATTTTGATTTTTTAGTGAACAATGCAGGCATGGGCAAAACTGTTCCATTTGCTCAAGTATCAGAAGAGTTGTTTGATGAGTTTATGAATGTTCATTTTAAAAGTGTTTATTTTTTAACGCAAAAACTGGTTGGTAAAATAAACAGTGGCGGAAGAATCATTAATATTTCAACAGGAACCACGAGGTTCAGCAATCCCGGTTATTCTGTTTATGCTTCCATGAAAGGCGCTGTTGAAGTGTTTACAAAATATCTTGCAAAAGAATTAGGGGAAAAAAATATTGGAGCAAACGTTGTTGCACCCGGCCCTGTTGAAACAGACTTTAATAGTGCTGCCATCAGAAGTAACCCGCAAATGAAAGAAAGATTATCCGGTTTATCTCCACTCAATCGTGTTGGTACTGCAGATGATATTGGTAGTGTTGTTGCATTCTTATGTACAGATGATGCTAAATGGATTAATGGACAAAGAATAGAAGTGAGTGGTGGAATAAATATTTAAAACTTCAACGCCGACAGTTTTAAGAGACTGTCGGCGTTGAGTATATCAATTTATTCAAACAATTCAGGTTGATTGTCTTCAAGAACAGGTTTGTGATCCCATTCAAATTTAGTGCTCTTGCTATAATCTAAAAGCTTTGCCCCCACTGTTTTCCAACCCATCACTTCTGTAATTTTTGCCAGCTTTAATTTTCCTTTTCTTATTTGTGTACCTGTTCCCTGTTGAACTGATAAAACCGGTTCTTCATCTGTTGTAACAGCAGAAAGTGAATTCTTCTCCCCTTCTTTAATAAACAAAAATTTTGTTTTTAAAGTAGATGTTTCAATCTTAAATCGCTTAACAGTGAATTGCATTTTATCTGCATCATGGTAAACAGCCGTTACAATTTTATTCGGGTTGAACTTCTCAATCAACATTACTTTCTCCGCATCTAACCTTTGCGTTAACTCCGTATCGGTTATTTCATAATTACCATCGCTGTAAACAACCAATATTTTTTCATCTGCTTCAAACATGCCGAGATAATTTCCTTTCTCATCAGTATTCAATCTGCCGAATTGCGTATCGAACCAAATTTTTTGTCCGGCCAAAGTGCTTCTTCCAGCCTCTTTCAATTTCACTGATTTGATCGGATATTTTGTAACAATATTTCCCTGCGAACTTCTTCCTTTAATTTCCAATTCTTCAAAATAAAATTCCAACTCTTTGTTACGTGCTGTACAATTCGGACTCAACACAATCTTCACTACTTCTGCTTCACCATTTGGATTAGCAGTGAAATAATGCGTTTTGCTCTTATCACTTCCTTTTGTTAAATCGTATTCTTTATCTCTCGTAACACCGGTAACATTGAAACGTTTTGCATAACTCGTTCCCGTAGCACCATCAACATAGATCATGTTGTAAGTAGTACGTTCATCATTCTTTTTAAAGATAGCAACATGAATAATGTCTTTGCCAATAAACACCTTATCCCCCACTTTCACCACTTTCATCATACCACGTTTGGTAAATACGATGATATCATCGATATCAGAACAATCGAACACAAGCTCATCTTTCTTCAAACTTGTACCGATAAAACCTTCTTCCCTGTTCACATACAACTTAGTGTTGGCAATGGCTACCTGTTGTACTTTAATGGTATCGAAAACTTTTATTTCTGTTTTGCGTTCTCTTCCTTTACCGTATTTCTTTAAGAGATTTTCAAAATAAGTGATTGCAAATTCAACTAAATGTTCAAGATCAAAATTCACTTGCTTAATATCTGCTTCAATGGTTTTGATCTGTTCATTCAATTCATCAATATCTAACTTGTAAATTCTTCTAACCGGTTTCTCTGTAAGCTTCAACACATCTTCGCGAGTGATGGCTTTACGTTTTAATTTTTTCAGGAATGGTTGGAATGCAGATTCAATAGCTTCCAATACTTTTTCCCAGGTAGCATGTTTCTTTTCTAATTCCTGATAAATTTTTTCTTCGAAGAATATTTTTTCGAGTGAAGTGTAATGCCATTTTTCTTCCAACTCACTTAACTTAATTTCCAATTCACGTTTCAATAATTCTTTCGTGTTATCTACAGATGTTCTCAACAGATCTGAAGCAGTAACGAAACGTGGTTTTTGTCCATCAATGATACAGGCATTCGGAGAAATACTCACTTCACAATCTGTGAATGCATATAAAGCATCAATGGTAATATCACTTGAAATGCCCGGAGCCAGATCAATTTGAATTTCTACATTCTTACCGGTGAACTCCGTAAGTTTTTTAATTTTTATTTTTCCAGCATCGTTTGCCTTCGTAATGCTTTCACACAATTGCGAAACGGTAACGCCATAAGGCACATCACGAATTACCAAACTTTTTTTATCCAACTCTTCAATCAAACAACGCACCCTTACTTTCCCGCCACGCTTTCCATCGTTATAATTGGAAGCATCAATCATGCCCCCCGTTTGAAAATCGGGGTAGAGTTCAAATTTTCTTCCTTTCAAATATTTGATAGCAGCATCTATGATCTCACAAAAATTATGTGGTAATATTTTAGTTGACAAGCCTACCGCAATACCATCTGCACCTTGCGCCAACAACAAAGGAAATTTCATTGGAAGCGTAACAGGTTCTTGTTTTCTTCCATCATAACTCAATTGCCATTCAGTTGTTTTGGCATTGAAAGCAACTTCTAAAGCAAATTTGCTTAAACGTGCTTCAATATAACGTGGAGCTGCTGCATCATCACCTGTTCTGATATCTCCCCAGTTACCTTGTGTTTCAATGAGCAAATCTTTTTGCCCCATATTCACCAACGCATCGCCAATACTTGCATCTCCATGCGGATGATATTGCATTGACTGACCAATTACATTCGCCACTTTATTGAAACGGCCATCATCCATTTCTTTCATGGCATGCAAAATGCGTCGCTGTACGGGTTTCAAGCCATCTTCCACTGCAGGAACAGCACGTTCTAATATTACATAAGAAGCATAATCTAAGAACCAGTTTTTATACTGACTCTGTATGCCGCTTTCATTCACAAATTCTTTATTATCCATTGTTCAACTAAGTCAAAAGTAAAAATGCAAAAGTCAAAACGCATTCACCTTTTTTACTTTTTAATTTTGATTTTTTAATTTCACCTCAACTTCTTTCCATCCTTTACTCCAATCTCCCTGAACTTCCAACACTTCCTGTTCAATTAATTTTCTCAAACGCCAAGCCAGGAAAACATCGCCTGTTTGGATTTTCATTTTAGATAAAGTTTGATTCAATACTTTATGCACTTTCTGAAAATCATTGGTGATGAATGCCAACAAGTCTTTATCGTAAAAAGTTTCTTCTTTAGAAACAATTTTCTTTCCACCTTCCAACAATCTTACAATTGTATTTTCATGGCATAATTTTTTCCATTCATCAGGATCAACCTCAAACTCACTTAACGTAATTGGTCTTGCTAATTTTTTAGCTTTTAAAAATTCTTTTGGTTGAATTTCATACAAATGTTGTGGATAAAAGATCAATCCCTTTTCATTAATGAAAGGAAGGTTATTCAGATACAAAATATGAATGCGACTCTGATAGTTCTTCAACTGGCTCATTAACCAATAATATCCGCAAACATCGTGTTGATTTTGTCCGAGCCAAATCCACACTTGTTCTTCTGTTTCCTCATCTAATTTTTTCAAAAGATGATGAACGGATAATTTATCATCAACAATATTTAACTGTTCTGCGTATGGAGAAAACTCCAACAATTCCTTCCACCAATCTCTTCTGGATTGATAACCATCTGCCTCATAAATATTTTCAACCGGCCCAACAGCAAAATCATCTTTAATTTCAACGATCTCTCCTGCTAAACTTTCATCCAGTTCAATTGCTTTTTGTAAAGCCGCAACATTTGTTTGTTCAAAAACGATATGTATCATTTCAATTAAAAATTAGTAATTAACAATTAAGAGTTTTTTGTTTTAGAAGAATTGATAATTGCAGATAAAATCTTTAATATCTCTTCACAATCAATTAAAAAAGATTCTGCCAACTTCTTTTCCAGCAACTCTCCTTCTAACAATAATCTTAACTAATATCTTGTTTCTCTTGCTTCCCTGTAAGCAATTTCAAGTTTATGAATAAAATCTTTTCTGGAAGAACCACCAATAGCTTCCTCCACATTAGCACCAATAGATGTTCCACTTCGCAAAAGCTGAGAGCATATTTCAATTTCAACTTTTTGTTTCCGCAGATATCTGAATAATTTTAGAATGTGTAACGAAAACTGAAAACTTTTTTCAAGTATAATGTTATCGTTTTTCAATTATTAATTATTAATTCTTAATTACTAATTGACATTCTCTTCAACCAAATCCAATTCCACTTTCAAATTATCAATAATAAAATCTTGTCTTTGCGGAGTGTTCTTTCCCATATAATATTCCAACAGTTGTTGAATATGATCTCCTTGTTCTAAAATCACAGGTTGCAAACGCATATCGGCAGTAATGAATCTTTCAAATTCTTCCGGGCTGATTTCTCCCAAACCTTTAAACCTTGTGATCTCAGGTTTGCCGGATAATTTTTTTATCGCTGCTTGCTTTTCGCTTTCATCGTAACAATAAATCGTTTCCTGTTTGTTACGAACCCTGAACAACGGCGTTTCTAAAATGAAAACGTGATTTTGTTTCACCAGATCGGGGAAGAATTGTAAGAAGAAAGTCATTAACAACAAACGAATATGCATTCCATCCACATCAGCATCTGTTGCAATAACAATGTTTTTATAACGAAGGCTTTCTAATCCATCTTCGATATTCAAAGCGTGTTGTAACAGATTGAATTCTTCATTTTCATACACCACTTTTTTAGTCAACCCATAACTATTCAAAGGTTTACCACGTAAGCTGAAAACAGCCTGTGTATCTACATTACGGGCTTTCGTGATAGAACCGCTGGCGCTATCTCCTTCCGTAATGAAAATGGTTGTTTGATTTTGTAATGCAATGAATTCTTCTTTGTTCTTGTTTGGAACATCGTCATTCAAATGCACCCTGCAATCGCGTAATTTTTTATTGTGAAGGTTGGCTTTCTTGGCTCTTTCATTCGCTAATTTTCTAATGCCGCTTAATTCTTTTCTCTCTTTCTCGCTTTGTTCAATTCTTTTTTTCAAAGCTTCTGCAACAGCAGGTGTGCGATGTAAAAAATTATCCAACTCTTTTGCTAAAAATTCTTCCACAAATTTTTTCATGGAAGGGCCGCCTTCGTAAACATTTTGAGAACCGAGTTTTGTTTTGGTCTGACTTTCAAAAACTGGTTCCTGCACACGAACAGAAATAGCAGCTACAATACTCTGGCGAATATCTGCTGCATCATAATCTTTCTTAAAAAAATCTCTGATCACTTTCACATACGCTTCCCTGAATGCCTGCTGATGTGTTCCTCCCTGTGTAGTGTATTGCCCGTTCACGAATGAAAAAATATCTTCACCGTAATCGTTGTTATGCGATAACGCAACTTCAATATCCTCTCCTTTTAAATGAACGATCGGATAACGTAATTCATCTGCGTTGGTTTTACGAGTAAGCAAATCATGTAAGCCGTTTTTACTTACATATTTTTTCCCGTTAAAATCTATAATCAATCCCGCATTTAAATAACAATAATTCCAAAGCTGGTTATCTAAATATTCATGCAAGAATTTAAAATTATGAAACACACTTTCATCCGGAACAAACGTTACCATTGTTCCATTCTCTTCTTTGCTTGCAGCTTCTTTATGCTCTTTTAATAAAACACCTTTTTCAAATTCTGCAACTTTCGTTTTACCTTCTCTGAAACTTTCTACTTTAAAATAACTGCTCAATGCGTTCACTGCTTTTGTACCCACACCATTCAAGCCAACACTTTTCTGAAAAGCCTTGCTATCATATTTTGCACCTGTATTGATTTTACTCACCACATCAACCACTTTACCCAAAGGAATACCCCGGCCATAATCTCTTATCGTAACTGTTTTCCCCTCAATAGTAATATCAATGTGTTTACCATAACCCATGGTGTGTTCATCAATACAGTTATCCAACACTTCTTTTATCAACACATAAATTCCATCGTCAGAAGATGAACCATCACCCAACTTACCAATATACATACCGGGACGAAGACGAATATGTTCTTTCCAATCGAGACTCTTAATATCGTCTTCCGTATAATTTACTTGTGGTTTTGTTTCAGCCATACCCCTAACCCCTAAAGGGGAATTTTGTTTTATTTGTTATACAATAATTTTCAATTCACAATCCGCTAATTCGTAATTATATCAACTCGCAAATCTAATTTTATGAATGGGGCGGCAAAGTATAGTTTATGAACAGAAAAACCCAAATTGTGGATAAAAGGCATAGGTTTGCTTTTAATGATTACGAATTTAGATGAAATAGCCGCCTATGCTGCATTACATGAAACTGAAAATCAATCTTTCCAGCTTTTTTTGAAGACTCAAAACGCCGAGAGAACCGATGAGTTTGTTAAGGTATTGAATGAAAGAATTTCACCACAGATAGATTGTACACAATGTGGTAATTGTTGCAAAACTTTAATGATTAATGTAAATGAGGAAGAAGCGAATGCCCTTGCCGGTTATTTGCATTTACAGAGAAGTGATTTTGATGAACGATTTATTGAAAAGGGCATGCATGGAATGATGCTCATCAATCAAATACCCTGTCATTTTTTTAAAGAGAAAAAATGCAGTGTGTACGATTATCGTTTTGCGGGATGCAGGGAGTTTCCGGGATTACATTTACCACATTTTATACAAAGACTGTTTACAGTTTTTATGCATTATAACAGATGCCCCATTATTTTTAATGTTATAGAAGAATTGAAATATAGTATGGAATTTAAAAAATAAAGGGGTTTTAAACCCCTTTATTTTGCATTTGATATATAGTTCAGGAAATTGTCTTAATGGTGGCGGTCGTTATCACCACGCCCCCTGTCATCATGATCGTTTTTATACCAGCCTTTATGGTAGCCTCTGTCTTCCCAATGGCCTCTGTAGCGGTCATCATCACTTCCATGCAATATAGGCTGTCTCTGATTCCAGTTCCTGTATTCCGCATACTTAACTCTATGTTCGTTAAAATGTAAGTATGGTTGTGGTTCGTTCATCACTACCTTATAGCAGCGATCAATGTCAAAGGGTCTGAATCTGGGAGGTAATGCTGTTGCAAACATCCATCTGTCATCATCAAAATAAACATACTGATGTCTTGGCACATAATAGTAACATTCTATATCGGGTAAATAATAATAGTCTACATGATCGTAGCCTACCGGCCCCCAACAGGGTTGCTGACCAATATTTACATTAATACCAACACGTACCTGGGCGTTTAAATAACCGGCACCTGCAAATACCATAATAAAAATAAGTGATAGAATTGTCTTTTTCATAATTTACGGTTTAAATACAATAAACCTGATTCTAAAACTATGCCAAACAGTTTTAATTGTTTGAAAAAATGTTCATGATCTATTTTGGAATTGATATACTGCTGCACACAGAAATTTCCTGGAAAGAGAAAAGAATAGCATTGCTCACCAATCATGCTGCCACTACCAATCAGCTTGTACCCTCCCGCCTGGCTTTACAAAAGAAAGGATATAATATTGTTAAACTTTTTTCGCCGGAACATGGCTTAGATGTACAGGGAGCCGATGGTGCCATCATGCAAGATGGGTTTGATGTTTTAACCGGCCTTCCGGTAATTAGTTTGTACAATAAAAAAGTAGCCCCGGCAAAAGAAGACCTGCAGGATGTTGATATTGTTTTAGTAGATATTCCTGATATTGGCGTGCGTTATTACACTTATTTATGGACAATGACTTATATGCTGGAAGCATGCGCACTTTATAAGAAAAAAATGATCGTTGCAGACAGGCCCAACCCAATTTCCGGAGCAATTGAATTGAGTGAAGGGCCAATGATGGATGAACAAAATTGTTCTTCATTCATTGGCAGGTGGCATATTCCTTTAAGGCACAGCAGCACTTTAGGTGAGCTTGCTTTATATTTTAACGAAGAAAAAAATATTCAGGCAGACCTTGAAGTAATCAGATGCCTCAACTGGAACAGAAACGATTTTCAACCTTCATGGGAGCTTGAGTTTGTTCCTACCTCCCCTGCCATTCAAACCTTTCATTCAGCATTACTCTATCCGGGCTTAGGTTTATTGGAAGCAACCAATATAAGCGAAGGAAGAGGCACCAATAAAGCGTTTCAAATAATAGGAGCGCCCTGGTTAAACACAGTTGCGCTTATGCAAAAAATCAGCATGGAGCTAGGAAGCATGTTAACCGTGCAGCCGCTGCAATTCATTCCTAAAGAAAGTAAATATCAACATCAAAACTGTTATGGCATTTTATTACAGGTAAACAATCAGCATCAGTTTAAAGCCGTAACCTGTGGATTAATATTAATCAAACTCATTAAAGACCTTCATCCTGATAATTTTCAATGGGCTGCTTATCCCACCAATGTAAATCCAACGGGAAAAGGTCACCTGGACAAATTAACAGGATTGCACCACAGCGAAGCATTATTCAATACTTCGTTCAATGATTTTAAGATAACAATTAACCGGCTAACACATGCCGGTAAGTGGCAGCAAAGCAT
The DNA here is from genome assembly GCA_017304675.1 of Sphingobacteriia bacterium. Classification (GTDB taxonomy): domain Bacteria; phylum Bacteroidota; class Bacteroidia; order Chitinophagales; family Chitinophagaceae; genus CW01. The sequence continues at coordinate 443,633 of JAFKLS010000016.1, read as the reverse complement.
CCATCCATTTTTATTGTATTAAATTCATTTCATGAAAAGATTATTTGGCCTATCCGCAATTTTATTTTTAGCATTCAGCGCAAAGTCACAACAAATAAAAATATTAACAGAAGGAAATAAAACTTCCATTCGCGGACTTAGTGTAGTTAACGATAAAATATTCTGGGCCAGTGGCAGTAACGGAATGGTTGCCAGAAGCGTTGATGGCGGTGCAACTATCGGTTGGCAACAGATAAAGGGTTACGAGAAAAGAGATTTCAGAGATGTGGAAGCATTTGACAGCAATACGGCAATCATTATGGGAGTTGACTGGCCGGCAATTATTTTGAAAACAAAAGACGGGGGTAAAAACTGGTATAAGGTTTTTGAAGATTCTACCAAAGGCATGTTTTTAGATGCAATGGAGTTTAACAACCAAGATGGGTATGTTATTGGCGATCCGGTGAATGGAAAAATGTTTAAAGCATATACTACGGATTTCGGAGAAACCTGGAAAACCAACACATGGGAAACTGATCTGAAAGAAGGAGAAGCTTTTTTCGCATCCAGCGGTAGCAATATTAAATTTTTGAACTTTAATAATACACTTACTACATGTTATGCTGTTAGCGGGGGTAAAAGCTCCAGGTTAATCAACTTATTCGATCAAAAAATATTTATACTTCCAATTGTACAGGGTAAAGAAAGTACCGGGGCCAACTCAATCGACATTAACCTTAAAATAAGAAAAGGCATTGTGGTTGGCGGCGATTTTATGAACGATAAAGACACAATATTAAATTGCGTTCTAATAAACTTCAACGCTGTTAACCCACAATTCTCACACCCTCAAACTTCGCCTCACGGTTACAAAAGTTGTGTAATATATACAGACGAAAACAGTTTAATCGCTTGTGGAACCAGTGGTATAGATATTTCAAAAGACGGCGGTATGAACTGGCAGTTTATTTCCAACGAAAGTTTTCATGTTGTGCAGAAGGCAAAAAAAGGTAGTTCGGTTTTTCTTGCAGGTGGCAAAGGAAGGATAGCACAATTATTTTTTTAGCAAGCTGTTAAACCTTTACAATCTCCTTGGGTCTAATGATTGCCCCAATAGTGATAAACACAATTTTCGGTACCTGTTGGGTTATTTATTATAACAACTTATCCGGTAAACATATATATTATTTAAAGTTCGTTTTTTTTATGCAGCAGGGTTAAATAAGCATTCCGGTTTTCCGGAGTGCTTTATTTTTTAAAAGCAAAATAAACGGCTCCAATAATAAAGCAAAAGCTAATAAGGTATTTAAGCTCAAAAGCTTCTTTCAAATAAACAACTGCAAATACAGAAAAAACAATAAGCGTAATCACTTCCTGAATTATTTTCAATTGAAAGCCATTCAATCCGCTAAAATAACCGGCCCTGTTGGCAGGTACCATCAGGCAGTATTCGAAAAAAGCAATGCCCCAACTGATTAAAATAGCTTTCCATAATGGCAACCCCCTATCTTTTAAATGACCATACCATGCAATTGTCATAAAAATATTAGACAATAATAATAGACCTATTGTTTTCATATATGCTGATTTTTATTCGAAATTAAAAGAATGATATAGAAAGAATTCATTAACTTGAATGACAGTTTGCCACTTGAAACGCTTCCGCATAGTTATTGCTTTTATTTTTAAAAATGTGAAGTATGAAAAAGTTTCAGGCCATTATCAAATTTTTTATGGATGAGCAATTCATGAGCTTTGTGCCGCCACACAGAACCTATATTAATTTCTTATTGAATAAAGGAACATTAGATAGCTATGCAGTAAGCATGGAAAGCCAAACCTGCTGGATTACTATTAATGCAAAAGATAAAGCAGAAGCAGATACACTTCTTTCAAAATCTCCATTATATAAATACTGGACATATGAGATAGAAGAATTATTTGTTTACGATTCTCAACATTACCGTTTACCCGCTTTACAATTTAATTAAAAAAATTTTTGGTAGAAATATCAGAGATTCTATATTTGCACTCCCAAACGGGAAAAGGGAGTTTAGCTCAGCTGGTTTAGAGCATCTGCCTTACAAGCAGAGGGTCGGCGGTTCGAACCCGTCAACTCCCACAAAACCTCACAAATTAATTGTGAGGTTTTCTTTTATGTATTGTTTCTGATTAATTTTGTTTCATGAACCTAAATCATAACACAAGTGAAACTCCCTGGGAGGAAAGCGAAGTGGTTGTAAGCACAACTTTTGATTTCCCTATGAGTTTAATTGTTTGGAATGATGAAGTGAATACATTTGAATGGGTGATAGAAACATTGATTGATGTTTGTAACCATTCTGAAGAGCAGGCAGAGCAATGTGCCATGATTATACACACAAAAGGAAAGTATGCTGTAAAACATGGCGACTATGATATCTTAAAACCCATGTGCGATGCCATTACCGAAAGAGGCATAGGCGCTACCATTGAAGAACTGCAACAAAAGAATAGCTATTAGTATTATTGGCAATAAGCGCTATCATTCATTTTTATTTTTTCTCTGAGATAATTATGCCCCTTCATGTTTTAGATGATAAAATATGGTTCCCGCCGGTTGAAGAATCTCTACCGGATGGTTTATTGGCTATGGGAGGTGATCTTTCTAAAGAAAGGATTTTACAAGCATATCAAAAAGGTATTTTCCCCTGGTATGATGGTGATGTGCCACTTTGGTGGTGCCCCAACCCCAGGTTTGTTTTATTTCCTGATGATGTTATTGTAAGCAAAAGCATGCGCTCTGTTTTAAAGAAAAATACTTTCGATTTCACCATCAATACCGCCTTTGCAGAGGTGATTCATAAGTGCAGAACCGTAAACAGGAAAGACCAGGAAGGAACCTGGATTAATAACGACATCATTAACACTTATTCTCAGCTAAACAAAGACGGGTATGCGTATAGTGCAGAAGCATGGCATCATAACGAATTGGTTGGCGGCTTATATGGCTTACTTTTAGGAAAGGTTTTTTTTGGTGAAAGTATGTTCAGTACAAAAGCAAATGCTAGCAAATTTGCATTCATCAGGTTTATAGAATATTTAAAAGAAAGGGATATTAAGGTAATAGATTGCCAGGTGTATACAGAGCATTTAGAAAGTTTAGGAGCAAGGATGATTATGCGGGAACAGTTTTTACAATTGCTGGAATCTTATATTTAGCCACGGTACCCATACATTCTTTCAACATCTTTCACAATCTTTTCCATATCTGCATCTTTTCCATTCGCATCGTATAACTGCTTTAAGCTTGTACCAAAAACAAAAGCTATTGATTGATAAAGAACAGCATTAAAGCTTCCTTTGTATTCATCAATAATCTCATAGCAACTGTTTCCTGTTTCCCGGTAAATAAGCTTCATTAATACTTTACCCTGGTAAATAGAAAGATTGGTTAGTTTATCTGTAAACTCTTTGCGTAATTCTTTTTCCCTGGAGCGAATAATGGCCTTACGTTGTTTTCTATCTGTAACATTAACCAGCCTTGCATTAATATCTTTCATGATTCTTGATGCAGCTTTGGCATAAGGATAAGTAACATAAACCGCATTCCTCAATCTTGTCCATTCAGCAAAAGCCCTCCTTTGCTGGGCATTCATTTTGCCTTCTACCAAAACACCGGGCAAATAGCTCATGGGAATGGTATCACCCTGGGGTGTAACATAAGCATACACTTTTACCGTATCGTATATACCTGTTTGTGCGTGAGAAGCATTGTGAAAAATGCAACAGGCTATTACAATAAAACAAAGGAACCCATATCGTTTGCAGCCGTTCATTACTTAAAAATAAGATAATTGCTTTTTAATTAATGCTGCATGCCGTAAAAAGTAACCTAAGCTTTAGAAAATTGTAAGATCCTTTTCCTAATACTCATTACAAAACCAACTATCATCACAATTACGCCAATCCATAAAACATTGATCATTGGAAATTCGTACACTTTTAAAGTTACCAGGTCTTTCAGTGAACCTGTTTCCTTAATGCCAACATCTAACTGGCCTTTTTCAGTTACTTTATTAAAGTTAAAAATCAGGCTCTGCCCCACAACAGTGTCTGGGATAGCCCTAATGCTTAAGCCATCTTTACTAATAGCAATACCCGGATTGGCTTTGTATTTCTGCCCGTTTTTGGCCACAACATCAACATCTAAAAAAACAGCTTTTTCCCCGGGAATATATTTTGACTGAAATTCCGCCGGATTAAAGTTCGCCTTGTTCACAACGAAAAAACCAGACGAGTAAAAAGAAGTATCCCCCGTTTTCAGGATACGACTATCAAACTTGGTGGTATCATTATTGGCAGCACCTAAAAAAGAAGATATATACACAAAAATGTCCTTATTCCAATAGTGTTTAGATGCAGGATTAGCTGCAAACCCTTCCATTCCCTTGTTATTCTTAATCACATCCGGATACAAGCTGAATTTTTCTTTTCCATCTTTCGTTTCAAATTCCAGTTCGTAAAACCTTTTTCTTTCATAAGCATTAAATGTATCTGTAACATACGTAACATGGTATTTGCCCATGTCTGTTTTAATGCCTTTAAAGAGGGTTATATTCTCTGCGGGGTCTTCACTTGCCGTTTTGCTTAACACGGTAATACCGGTAGTATTCCAGCTAAGCACTTGCTTTTTGGCAGAAGAAATAAGAACACCCAACAATACCAGCCCAAAGCCTACGTGAGCCACAGAAGCCCCGGCCGACCTCATTTTACCCTTTAATGCTGTCCATATATATGCTGCATTTGCTATTGTTGCATATACACTTGCAAAAATGGCTACATGAATGGCAGCTAAAAAACCAATACCCTTTTTATCGTAGCTTATATGCCCCCAAACACTAATGGCAATACTAATTACCAGTGATAGTAGAGTTGGCCATAAAATTTTCTGTGAGAACATTTTGGCCGGCGTGTTCTTAAATTTAAAATATTGCCCCACTGCTGTAAGCATACCTATAATAATGGCTACAAAAACCTGAATCTGATTATATGCAAAAACCGGGTCTTCCGGCGGAGCGATATTTGTTTTGAATATTTTGTTGAATACAGGTGTAGATGTTTTTGCTATGATAATGATGGCCGAAAGAAATAAAACCAAAGCGCCAATAAACATCCAAAATTCCCTGCTGTAAGTACTTTCTTCTTTTTGAATAGACGGAATGGCTTTATAGTTTTTAAAGAACAGAACCATAATGGGTATAAAAAATACAAGCACAAATAAAACCAGTTGCACTGTCATATCAGCGCCGGTAAATGCATGTACAGAAGTATCTCCTAAAACACCACTCCTTGTTAAGAAAGTGGAATACAACACCAACGTAAATGAGATAATATAAAAGAAATAGGTACTGCGCAATGAATATCCGGTTCCTTTATAAATAATGTTAGTATGTAGCCCTGCCACTAAAGTGATCCAGGGAACCAATGAGGCATTTTCCACAGGGTCCCATGCCCAATAACCCCCGAAAGATAAACTTTCGTATGCCCAGGCAGCACCCATCATAATTCCCGCCCCCAACACTGCCGCAGAGAAGGAAGCCCAGGGTATAGCCGGTTTATACCAATCGTGGTTTTTATTTACTAATCCTCCGTATGCAAAACCAAATGGTATAATGCAAGATGCAAAACCCAGGAATAAAATAGGCGGGTGAATAACCATCCAATAATTCTGCAACAGGGTATTCAGGTCATTACCTTCAAAAACCTTGGGTAATTTTAAATAATCAGGATTGGCAAATAAAGGTAAATCGGGCATACTGTGGCGCCAAAGAATAAATGGGTCGCTACCAATCTTCACATCAAAAAAGTAAATGCCTAATAACATTGTGGCTATGCAGAACTGCGCAAAATTAATAATGGTTAATACCGGAGCTTCCCAGGTTTTGTTTTTCCAGATAATTATCCAGCCCAATACACAATGCCAGATACTCCACAGCAAAAAGCTGCCCGACTGATCTTCCCAAATACAAGCCAATAAATACCTTGTTTGTAAAGAACGGGATGAATGGTTCCATGCAAAAAAGTACTCATGATAATGCCCTGCAACAATAAAGTAGAGAATACCAAAAACTGTAAATATGGAAATGGTTTCTACCAGAAAGCTGGCCCTTGCTAATTTTAACCAGCCTGATTTATCGGTAGTCAATTGCAATTTATTTGCTTTAAAAAAAGCAACAGTTGCTACTATTGAACAAACCAAAGAAAGAATAACTAAAAAATGACCTAACTGGCCGGGCAAAAGGTGTTCTCCGTTGTATTGCATGTTGATAAAAGGTACCTTATTAGAAGGAAACAATATGTTTCATTATTCAAAACAGTGTTTCACTTCTTTTAGTGTGGCAAAATTGTTTGATTAGGAATTTACGCTTTTTGAAACCACTTTCACATCGTCTTTATACTTAGAAGGACATTTTAATAATATTTCCTTACAATCGAACTCACCTTCCAGCATCTTTCCTTTTAAAACCACTCTTTCACTCTTCTCCATATCTGTAGGCTTGCTGTTATGAAAAACAACTTTTACGGTATTACCCAAAGTATCAATTGCAGTAAAAGAAAGGTAGTTCGGATTCTTAACGGCGTCATACTCAACTGGTTGGGAGTGATCTATTTTGGCAATTAAATTAACAAACCTTCCCTCTTTTTGTTTGGCTGAAGCAATTGTTTCGTAAGTGGTTAAACTGCCGGTATAGCTAATCAGCGCTACAATAGCCGCTGCAATACAAACCAGGGCGATGATATTTGTTTTCTTCATAAATCAATCAATTTCTGCGCAAAAATAGCCCTAATTACTGTTCATGTATTGACCTTTATCAGGAAATACACGAAAGGTTCCAAGTCTCAACAAATTATTAACCTTTATTTTTGCACACTTTATGAGAGCCCCGCAAAAAACCTATCATTATGTTGTTGAGCTAAAAAGCACAACATCAAACAAAATCAATAATATAAGCCAGCTTTTATTATTAATCGCTTTCCTGGCCTTTACGTATAAAGGCATTGTTCTGTTAAAAGCATATAAGGTTTCTCTTATACTTAATCCCGGGTTCAGGTTCCTGCTTTTTGCCCTACTTGTATTGTTGTGGCTATTATATTGTGCCTACTTAAAAAGTGTAAAGAAAAACTATTATTACAGGCTTGGTTTAACAGCCGCTGCATTAGGCTGGTACCTCTATCCAGGCGGTTTTTATTTTTTTATTGCTTACCTGGTTGTTGCCGTTTTGGAAAAGCCGGTTAAAGTATCGCCTGAAATTGCCTTTGATGCGGAAGAAATTGTAATGAATACATTTCCCGAAAAAAGTTTTAGCTGGGGCGAGATGAATAATGTAGTAATGAAAGATGGTATGCTTACACTTGATTTCAAGAATAATAAATTGTTACAAAAAGAAATCAATGAAGCTGTATTGAAAGAGACCGAAGAAGAGTTCAATATTTTTTGTGCTAAAATGCTGCAGGCTGAAAGCTAAAAGCTATTGGCAGTTTTTACTTTTGATTTTAAATTTTTGACTTCTTATTTATGAATCACTCACCATATTTATTGTATTCAGACGGCAAAGGAAATATTTTTGAAGATACTTCTCTCTATGCTGTTGGCCGTGCCGGTTGGGATGCATTTCCGATTGATATTAATGATTGGATTTTATTACCCGATGGCGGTAACTTATATGAATTACCCGGAAGAAAAGGTATTGGTATTGATGTTGAAACCGGTGAAATGCGTTTGTGTGAAAAAGGTTGGGCTGTTGCAGCATTTATTCCACCGGCTCATACCGGATTGTTTATTGCAGCTTATGAAACCGCAGAAGATGCACCAACACTTCCATTGTTTTGTTATACAGCAGCGGGTTGGTATAACGGAAATTTTTATGTTCCTGCTGTTAGAATTGAACAAGATATTCGTCAGGAATGTGCAGGATATGATAATGTACAAATTAAAAACGGCGCCGATTATCTTATCAAAAATTATTCGCACAACAGACTGGTGAAACATTTGATGGATAATTGTTGCAATACATATAATTGTCCTGCTGCAAGAAATTTTGCTATGGGAAGATGGGAATGCCCTGTTCCATCCTCTCCTGCTTGCAATGCTAATTGCATTGGTTGTATTTCTTTTCAACCGGAAGAAGAAACGATCGTCTCCACACAAGATCGTTTAACTTTTAAACCCACAGCAGAAGAAATTGTAGAGTTTACTGTTCCGCATTTAATGAATGCACCTTACCCTATTATTAGTTTCGGACAAGGTTGTGAAGGCGAGCCATTGTTAATGTGGGAAACCATCAGAGAGTCAATTATTGAAATCAGAAAACACACCGATAAGGGAAGCATCAACATTAATACCAATGGTTCGAAACCTGATGCGGTGAAAGCTTTATGTGAAGCAGGTTTAAATAGCATTCGTGTAAGCACCAATTCTGCCAGAAAGGAAATTTATACAAAATATTATCGCCCGAATAATTATCAGTTCGAAGACATTATTGAAAGTTTGAAAGTAGTGAACAGTTATGGCGGATGGACCAGCATTAACTATTTTGTTTTTCCGGGCATGACAGATAGCGTTGAAGAATATGAAGCTTTGAGAAAGTTAATTAAAGAAACGAATTTAAGTATGATTCAATGGAGAAATTTTAACATTGATCCTGATTGGTATCTCGGACAAATCGGTGTTACTGAAACAGGAGAAATGATGGGCGTTAAACAATTGCAGGATTTGATAAGAGAAGAATTTCCAAATTTAAAATTCGGATACTTCAATCCACCAATAGAAAGAATAAAAGGTAATTACGAAGTAGATTTTGCACATTAATGAACACAGAACATCAGAAAAAAAATATATACTTAGGCTTTTTATTTGCACTTATTACAGTAGTTATCTGGAGCGGTAATTATGTTATTGCGAGAGGCATTGCCCAACAGGTACCGCCAATTAGTTTGGCTTTTTTTCGCTGGGGCACGGCCACACTGGTTATTTTACCTTTAGGCTTTAAAAAGATGTTTGCCGAAATTAAAATTGCCGCATCAAACAAAACTTATTTTTTCTTTAGTGCTTTAACCGGTGTAAGCTTATTTAATACGTTCATATATGTGGCAGGCCACTATTCAACAGCCATTAACCTGGTATTGTTGGCAACCACCGCCTCTCCCATTTTTATAACCGTTTTGGCTGCCTTTTTTTTGAAAGAGGCTATTAATAGTTTTAGAATTGCAGGTATGGTATTGTGTGTTGCCGGCATCCTCATTTTAATTTCTAAAGGAAGCCTGCACAAACTTGAAGAATTCAGGTTTAGCACCGGCGACCTTTGGATACTGGCCAGTGCACTGGCATTTGCTGTTTACAATATATTGGTACGCAAAAAGCCAGAAGGCATCTCTCCTACCGGTTTTCTTACAATAGTTTTTTCGCTTGGAAGCCTCATGTTATTACCCTTCAGTATTTGGGAAATACATTACAGCCCCCCAATTCATTTCACAACAAATATCATCATCACTTTTCTATACCTGGGTATCGGTAATTCGGTAATCGGCTTTTTTTGCTGGAATGCCGCCATAGCCAGGATTGGTGCAGGACGAACAAGCTTATTTGGTAACCTTATGCCCGTGCTGGCCTCCGTTGAAGCAGTAATATTTCTGGGAGAAGAGTTTACCACTTTTCATTTAATTAGCGGGATGATTGTACTGAGCGGATTGGTAATTGCCAACTTAAAACATTAGACCTTGCATATTGAATTGCATATTATTTTACTGCTTTGCCTTTTTGGCTTTCTGGCCGGAATGGTAGATGCCATTGTAGGCGGTGGCGGGTTAATTCAATTGCCGGCAGCACTTATATTGCTTCCGCAATATGCGGTGGCCGCGGTAATAGCATCGCTGAAAGTGCCTTCATTCTGCGGAACAAGTTTTGCAGCCTACCAATATTCAAAAAAAACGGATCTTAATGCGCCACTATTAGCTGTAATGATGCTGATAGCGGGCATAGCCTCGTATGGCGGCTCTCTGCTGCTTACAACAGTTCATAACGATTTTATGAAGCCTGTTTTGTTATGTGTACTGATTGGCGTAGCTGTTTATACCTATACAAAAAAAGATTTTGGCAGCAGGCAAATCATAGAAATAAATCATTTACAACAATGGGTACGCCCTGCACTCATCAGTCTTGTTATTGGTGTATACGACGGTTTTATAGGGCCGGGTGCAGGTAGTTTTTTAATACTTGGGTTTATTACATTAATAGGCACAGATTTTTTGCATGCCAGTGCTTATGCTAAATGGATTAATCTTGCTACCAATACAGGTTCTATAATACTTTTCTTATTAAAAGGGTTGATCGTTTGGCAAATTGCGCTACCAATGGCTGTTAGCAATGCAATGGGTGGTATGACTGGCGCCAGGATGGCTATTAAAAAAGGAAACCGTTTTATAAGGGTTTTCTTTTTGTGCATTGTGCTTATAACCCTAATCCGTTTTTCGTACGATGTTTTTGTAAAGCCTTGACCTTTTGTTAAAAACACCTCAAAAATGCAGCTTTGTTTTTACTTTAAGCATCTTTACAGCATAGCATGAAAAAGTGTATTTTATTTTTCAATTTTCTGTTCATTATACTGGTGCAGTATACAAATGCCCAAAGCTGTATTACTTTAGGGCAAACACCTCCTACAGCTTTTCCTGTTTGTGGCACTGATACCTTCAACCAAACCAATGTTCCCATTTGTGTTAATAAAACCATTAAAACATTTTGTACTGACGGTGTTCCCTATACAGATAAAAACCCTTTCTGGTATAAATTTACCTGTTATGCCACCGGAACTTTAGGTTTTAAAATTACCCCTAATAACCTCACAGATGATTATGACTGGGTTTTGTTCGATATTACCAATCATAACCCAAACGATGTTTATGACAGTACAAACCTGATTGTTACTTACAACTGGTCTGGCAATACTTCTACAGAAAGTGCGAGGGGATACACCGGTATTACAGGAACCGATGCTTCGGCAACAGATAGTTTTGTTTGTTCTACAAATCCTAAAGAGCTGGGGGGAGCACCTCCTTATTCAGATGCTTCTACTTTTAACAAAATGCCTACCATCATTAAAGGGCATGTTTACCTCTTAATGGTAAGCCATTATACCAGTTCGCAAAGCGGTTATAAATTATCTTTTGGAGGCGGAACGGCAAGCATTACAGATCCCTCTTTGCCCACTTTTTTATCGGCTTCTGCTATTTGCGGAGGTGATAAGATTTATTTTAAAACAAGCAAGCGTATTAAATGTTCCAGTATTGCCGCCAATGGAACCGATTTTAATTTATTGCCCAATAATAATATTAACATAGATTCTGCCAAAGGTTATGGCTGCGATGTTGGTTTCGATACAGACTCTATCGTTCTTTATCTCAATACTTATTTAACCCCGGGAAATTATACCCTTATACAGAAAATAGGTACAGATGGTAATACACTTTTAGATAATTGCAACAGTGCTATTGCTATTGGCGACAATACTTCGTTCAACATCAACGCACAACAATTATTAAAGGCGGGGTTTACTTACAATATTGCTTACGGATGCAGAGAAGATGTTGTGTATGCTTACCTTGGTGGAAGGGATATTTCCAATTTAGCCTGGTATGTAGACAGCCTTGTTTATACGCAGCCCAATATCGTTATCAGCTATAAAAATTTTGGCAATAAAACCATCAAGTTAGTAGCCAGTAACAGTGTTTGTATTGATAGCATGGTAGTAAATTTTAATTTACCCGAACCAACTATTAAAGCAATATTTAGCGGTCCGGAATTTGCATGCCCCAACGATACTATTAGGTTTAAAGATGAAAGCCTAGGCCAGCTTATTTCATGGAACTGGGATTTTGGTAATGGTGTGCACAGCAGCCTGCAATCTCCACCCACCCAAACATATGCTGCCGCAACAACATCTAAAGAAATTCCCATAAGGCTTATAGTGGCTGATGCATCCTGCTCAGACACTACTTACAGATTATTAAAGATGGTGCCCAATTGTTATATTGCTGTACCCAGTGCCTTTACACCTAATAATGATGGCTTAAACGATTACCTCTATCCTTTAAATGCGTATAAAGCAATAAACTTAGTCTTCAGGGTATACAACAGATACGGGCAAATTGTTTTTGAAGGCCGCGACAGAACAGCAAAGTGGGATGGCACATTTAAAGGTATTCAGCAAGCTGCCGGAACTTATGTATGGACTTTACAATATACAGAGCCTGATACGGGTAAATGGATCACTCAAAAAGGTACTGCTGTATTAATACGATAAAGCCGGCTAAAATTTTAACCGGCTTTAGAATTATTTTATAATGATGATTGCCTGTTTATTTTTCTATAACAATACTGTCAAAAAAATCTTTCGCATCTGCAATACTGCCTGCTTTATTACTTGTATAATAAGCAAACTGGTGAAGGTTGGCTCCAATAAAGAATAAATAACAAAATGCCTTGTTACCTTTTAAGTTAGGTGCGGAAGATTTTGTACCATCAATTTCCAAATACCTGCCATCTTTCCCTTTAATCTGCGCTTTTTCAAATTTGGTTATAACGGCTCCTTGCATTTGTTGTGTCATACCTGTCGTCATTTGGTCCCAGAATGCATCTCCCATCGATTCAATAATTTCTGGCGATAAACCGGCAGCAGACAAATCCAGGCTCATAGCCATAAACATATTCGTGCTGTCTTTTTTATATGTATAAATATTTCCGCCTACTGGATTTTTGGTTTCATCGGGTTTACCGGGGAAAGTAACCGTTACTTTATCAGACAATTTTTGAACTGTACCTTGTGCATGAACTGCTAATGATAAACCGGCAGCAACGGCAAGAATAAAAAATTTTTTAAACATAGAATCAATTTAGAACCGAATGTACAGTTTCGATGGTAAGAAATGAAATTTAAGATGATAAATTATTCTAATTTTCTTTTACTTCTTATCCGGGTTGCAAGTGCGCATAAATTCAATGGTCTTCATCATATCATCATGCAAAACCCTGTCTTTTTCATTAAAAGAAACCCGTTTTCTTAATTCGGCATGAATGGTTTCTATCAATACCGAACTTTGTTGCGGTCTTCTAAAATCAAGTGCCTGTGCAGCACTTAACAATTCAATAGCCAGTATTTTTTCAACATTCTCTATTACGCGTAAACATTTGGTAGCTGCATTGGCGCCCATACTCACATGATCTTCCTGATTGTTAGACGATGAAATACTATCTACACTTGCAGGAGTACATAATTGTTTGTTTTCACTCACCATTCCCGCTGCTGTGTATTGTGGAATCATGAACCCGCTATTTAAGCCTGCATCTTTCACCAAAAACAATGGAAGCCCTCTTTGGCCGCTAATGAGCTGATAAGTTCTTCTTTCACTAATACTGGCCAGCTCACTCATGGCAATACTTAAAAAATCGAGATGCAAAGCCAGTGGTTGCCCGTGAAAATTACCTCCACTTAATATCATGTCTTCTTCAGGAAAAATATTAGGGTTGTCTGTAACAGAATTAATCTCGTCTAAAAATACATTCAACACATTATTCCATACATCTTTACTGGCCCCATGCACCTGGGGGATACAACGGAAGCTATAGGGGTCCTGTACTTGTTTTTTAACTGTTTGGGCAATTTCACTACCGGCAAGATGTTTTAATAGTGTTTCTGCTGTTTGTTGCTGGCCTTTATGTTTGCGTATAGAATGAATTAAAGGATGTAATGGTTGTAATGTACAACTAAATGCATCATAGCTTATAGCAGCAATTATATCGGCCCACTTTAATAAAGATTCTGCCTTGGCTAAACAATATATTCCGTATGCGCTCATAAACTGGGTGCCATTAATTAATGCAAGGCCTTCTTTGCTTTTTAAAGCAACGGGTTGCCAGTTTAGCTCTGTAAAAGTTTTTGCAGCAGTTTGTATTTTACCTTCAAACCATAATTCGCCCATTCCAATAATGGGCAAGCTTAAATGACTTAATGGTGCAAGATCTCCCGAAGCACCTAAAGAGCCCTGTGTATATACCACGGGCAGTACATTATGATTATACATTTGTTGCAAGAAAGAAACAGTTGCAGTTTGTACACCACTAAAACCATAGCTTAGTGATTTTATTTTCAGCAGTAACATTAACCGGATAATGTTTTCGGGAACATATTCTCCCATACCACATGCATGAGACATGAGCAGATTATATTGTAATTGCTCAATTTGATGGTTGTCTATTTTAACATCCTGTAAAAAACCGAAACCGGTATTAATGCCATAAAACAAAGTATCGGCGCCTAATAGTTTTTCATCAAGGTAATTTCTGCAACGCTGAATAGATTGTATTGCGTCTTCAGAAAGAGTAAGTATTTTTTTTGTTCGGATAGATTCCTTCACCTGATCGAATGTGAATGCGGCAAGATTAATTTCCAGTGTGTTGTTCATATACAATCGTTAGGTTGCAAATTAACGGAAACTAAATGATTCACCGATATAAAGTAGACGCCCCGGGCGGATTCGAACCGCCGTAAAAGGTTTTGCAAACCTTTACCTACCCACTCGGCCACAGGGCTTTTACATTATGCTTTATAGATGGTTTGGAGGTACATTTGTTTTATTGTTTTATGAAAAATAAGCAGTAAACCGGCAATACATGCCAACAAGCACACTTGTAAAGAATATAACGGCATATATTTTAAAGGCACCCAAGCAATAAAAAACAGCCTGATCATTTCCAGATAGAACACCCACTTCTTCTGTTCCATTATAGCCCCGCAATTAATTAATGTAATGAAGGTGCACAGGGTGAATATAAGTTTTACAAAAAAGCCGGCTCTTTCTTCAAAAAGAATAAAAATAAAAAGAGCTGCCAGCAGTACAATGATCTGCCATACAACATACTTATTCAGCGGCCTCGCTAAAGAACCATTATTATGCTTTATAGAAAAAATAGTTTCTGCTTGTTGCCGTATATCCGGGCTTATCTTTTCCGGCTTGTCGAATAACAGCATCATTTTTTCGCATAATGTTCTCTTTTGTTTTATAGCCAGCCATAACTCAATATAAAAATGGAAGTGTTGCCATAAAAAACTGTAAGAATTCAGTGGTTTGGTTAATCCATAAACAGGTATTTCTTCTTCCTCTTCCTTTTGAAACGTACCAAATAACTTATCCCATATAATCAATACATCCCCATAATTCTTATCAAGGTATTTTTCATTACTGGCATGGTGTACCCTGTGATGGGAAGGCGTAACGAGTAAATACTCTAAAATACCCAGCTTACCAATTGTACGTGTATGAATAAAAAAGGGATAAATGCCATGTATCAATAACATTACTGTGATCATTGATGCAGGAAACCCGATAAGGGAAAGCACCGACCAAAAAGCTGTTCTGACAATGGCTTGCAGTACTGTTATTCTTGCCGATACTGTATAATTATAATCTTCGCTCTGGTGGTGCACCACGTGAACGCCCCACAGAATGCTTATTTCATGTGCAAAGCGATGATACCAATACCAGATAAAATCTGTACACAACAACAACAGTATCCACAGAAAAAAAGTGGGCTGAATATTCAGCAATCCATATTTTTTTTGCAAATGATCGAATATAAAATAGAAAAAACCTGTAATTAATATATCGCAAAGCCTTTCTGCAATACCAATGCTAATATTCGCAACCGAATTATGCAGATTGAAATAAGGCAGCTTTCTTTTTCTGGCAATAAAATACTCTAACAACATCAGGCTTGCAAATAGAGGCACTGCAAAAGCGAGTACGTTAATACCATTATGCATAAAAATATTGTATTTGAATATTTATAATGTTATGCGCTTAGGCCAGCTTTGTTTCTGAAATTGCCTGAATGAGTGATGAACGGCAGACAATAGTTCCCTGATAAAAGCCATTTTCAACAGCCCTTCTTTTTCAAAAATTTTAATATCAAAATCAATAAGATCAAATGCAACTCTTTTACCTGGATCAATAACATAAAACGCCGGAAGAACAGTTAAAGGATCATCAATGCCACTTAACCAGTTATGCAAGGGGTTGTTGTAAGAATACAGCCCGAAAGCTTCTGCAAGAACATTTTCAGCATCATAATACACCGTAATATTATTGTTCGCTACAAAGGTTTTTATTTGCCTGCTAAAGCTGTTAGATACAACTAAAAGTTTTCCGCCCATAACATCTACATCCAGCTTCAGGCTTTCTAATTCGGCAAAAATTTTATCATTATACGCTTTAGCGGAGAAAAAAACAAGTACAACAGGCTGTTTAAATTCCAGCAATTCATGAATAGAAATCAGGCTGTTTCCTATTAAAGATCCATACGGCAAAGCAGACAGAAAATTACCTGGTTGAAAAACAACCTGCGGCACAAGCCTGCCTTTTTGTAAAGGTTGGTAATTGTAAGGATACCGGTGTACCTCAGTTATGAATGGCTTATTAAAAGCAACAATTTTTGAATTTGTATGGAGATGATACATTGATGATTATTTTTTAAAATAAGGAGATTGTTAACGTACAGGGAAAACTGAAAAAATAGAGCATCACATTCGTGCTTTAGCGCAACAACAGCAATTGTATTTTTTAAAAGAATTAAACATCATTCATAATTAATGGTGCAAGGTTATGGTAAATAAATTAGTCTACAAAATTTATAGACTAATTTATTTTCAATTTAACACTCACTCTAATAATTCGTAGTACAAGTATGTATGCAGGAAGTTCTGTTTAGCATAGAAACGGGTGTAACCAAATTGGTGCTATAAAGTAGGGTATAGAGAAATATTTACTTATTAGCTATTGCTTAATCTACTACTTTTTATGTAGCAATAAGTTTTATATGGATACAGTATTCTGTAAACAAAAGTGTTGGGAAAAATAAAACCCCGGTATGAACCGGGGCTTCGTGATCCGGACAGGATTCAAACCTGTGACCCACAGCTTAGAAGGCTGTTGCTCTATTCAGCTGAGCTACCGGACCATTTTTATGGGCAGCAAAAGTATATTTTTATTAGTTTGCAACCAAACTAATTTTAATGGATGTTCAAATCGAAACAAGCTGGAAAACAGTTTTACAACAAGAGTTCTCTAAGCCCTATTTCCTTCAGATAGTTACACATCTTAAAACGGAAAGAAGCACAGGCGCCACTATTTATCCGGCCGGTTCAAAAATATTTAATGCATTTGAGCAAACCCCTTTTCACAAAGTAAAAGTAGTATTACTTGGGCAAGATCCATATCATGGGCCTAACCAGGCTATGGGCTTAAGTTTCAGTGTTCCGGAAGGAGTACCTCCTCCACCTTCGCTATTGAATATTTTTAAAGAGCTTAAATCAGACATAGGATTAGAGCCACCCACATCGGGCAACCTTACTCACTGGGCACAACAGGGTGTTCTTTTATTGAACGCTGCGCTTACTGTTAGAGCCAATGAGCCGGCCAGCCATTCAAAAATTGGATGGATGCAATTTACAGATGCTGTTATTCACAAAATTTCAGAAGAAAAAAATGGAATTGTGTTTTTACTTTGGGGCAGATTTGCCCAGGAAAAACAGGTGTTGATTGATGAAACAAAACATTATGTTTTAAAGGCGGCCCATCCTTCACCTTTTAGTGCCGATAAAGGTTTTTTCGGTTGCAAACATTTTAGCAGAACCAACGAATTATTAATAAAATCAGGTGCAGACCCGATTGATTGGAAATTATAAATGAATTATATGAAATTTTTTAAAGAAATATTTGCCCGGGTTTGGGCGTTATGGGGTATTGTAAGTTTCGTTGCTACCTTCCTGATTATTTTTATTCCGTCAATGTGCTGTTACCTTATTCCGGGAATAAAAGGCCAGGATATTTTTATTAAGATTGCCAGGTTATGGATGAATATCTGGTTGCCCATAATTGGTTGCCCCATTAAGGTAAAAGGGCGTGAGCATTTCCTTCCCAATAAAAATTATATTGTTACCTGCAACCATAACGCTTTACTGGATGTTCCTCTCTCCTGCCCATATATACCCGGCCCTAACAAAACCATTGCAAAGGATTCGTTTGCAAAGATCCCTTTGTTTGGATGGTTTTATAAGAAGGGGGCCGTTCTGGTGAACAGGAAAAGCGATGCCAGCCGCAGGCGCAGTTTTGAGGAAATGAAAAATGTACTTGCTGCGGGCATGCACATGAGCTTATACCCCGAAGGCACCCGCAACAGAACCACCGAGCCTCTTAAAACCTTTTACGATGGTGCATTTAAACTTGCTATAGAAGCCCAAAAAGATATTATCCCCGCTATAATATTCAATACCAAAAAGGCAATGCCCATTGATAAATCGTTTTATTTATTACCTAAAAAATTAGAGATCCATTTTCTACAGCCTGTTAGTACTGCCAACAAAACCGTACAAGCATTAAAGCAGGAAGTGTTTAATATTATGAAATCGTACTACGCCACTTACCAGCAATAAAAAAGCCGTTCATTTTTTTGAACGGCCTTCTATAAGCAATTTGTTTTCGGGGTTACCATTTGTCTACCTCTTCGGTTGCACCATTATCTCCTGTTGCAGAAGCGGGAGAAGGAGTAACTGAAACATTGGGGGGAGTTGCAATTGGTTCCTGAGTGCTGGCAGCTTCTTCAGGTGCAGTATCTACTCCTCCATCAGTTTCAGGATATTCATGATTAAAAGCATCAAAATCAAAATCAGGCATCAAATCGGTTTTAACATAATCAACTGCTTCACCCAAAGCTTTAATAAACTTATTAAAATCTTCTTTATATAAAAAGATTTTATGCCTGTCGTAACCATTGTCATCAAATCTTTTGCGGCTTTCCGTAATGGTTAAATAATAATCGTTACCACGTGTTGCTCTTACATCGAAAAAGTAAGTTCTTCTTTTGCCTGCCCTGATACGTTTGCTATAAACGCTTTCCATTTTCTTGTCGTTATTCTCGTAAGCCACTTTTAATGATTTTAATGAGTTTTGGTGTGAATCGAAATTTAGGATGGGCAAATATAGTATTGTTTGCGAATTACCAAAACTCGGGAAAAACTTTTTTAAGCTGTTATAGGTAAATCTTCTTTGTTACCGGAAAGTTGCAGCCTGAACATTTCTGCGTAAAAACCATTGGCGTTCAAAAGCTCTTCGTGTGTACCTTCTTCTAAAAGCTCACCTTCCTCTAAAACAAATATCTTATCAAACCGGAAAGAGGAAAATATCCTGTGCGATATGATGATAGATGTTTTATGTTCTAAATACCTGTACAGGTTAGAGGCTATTTCGTTTTCCGTTTTTGCGTCTACGGCACTTAAACAATCATCAAACACAATGATCTCAGGTTTTTTAAGTAAAGCCCGGGCTATGGATATACGTTGTTTTTGTCCGCCACTCAGGGTAACGCCCCGCTCTCCTATTACCGTTTGGTATTGTTGCGCAAATTGCTCTATTTCATTGTGTATACTGGCAAATTTTGCTGCGTTTTCTATTTCCTCAAAAGCAATTGTTTCTTCCTGGCTAAATGCAATATTGTTTTGCACCGTATCGCTGAAAAGGAAAACATCTTGAGGCACATAACTGATTTGCCTGCGAAGCGATTGTAATTGTACATTTTTAATATTGTGCCCCCCAATAGTTATTAAGCCTTCTCCTACATCAAACATACGCAACAACAACTGCACAAGAGTTGATTTACCGCTGCCTGTTTTCCCCATTATCAGTACTTTTTCTCCTTGTTTAATATGTAAACTAAGGTTTTTTAAAGCTTTAATACCTGTATTTTGATAAGTGAAAGAAACGTTTACAAATTGAATGGCTCCATTTAACACTACCGGCTTTGCTCCCAAAGTATCTGTTATTTGCGGTTTTGTTAATAAGAATTCATTAATCCTTTTTTGAGAGGCAGCTGCCCGCTGAATCATACTGGCAGTCCATCCGATGGCGCTTACGGGAAACGTAAGCATATTAATATATATTACAAATTCAGTAATGGTTCCGGCAGTTACATTGTGCTCCTTATGTATTACATACCAGCTTCCGATAGCAATGGTTAATATGGTGCTTAAGCCAATAAGTAATGACATTGAAGGGAAATAAATTGCTTCCACTTTAGCCAGGCCAATAGCATTCTTTTTGTATGCTTCACTGTTCCTGGTAAAGAACCCCAGCATTGCTTTTTCCTGAACAAAAGATTTAATTACCCGTATGCCTGAATAAGATTCTTGTGCAGTAGAAGTAAGATCTGATAATAAAGCCTGTATTTTTTCACTCTTTTTATTAATAACCGTATTTACCATATATATGGTAAGAGCGAGTACCGGTAAGGGTGCCAGCACATACATCGTGAGCCGCCAGTTTTCCCTGATCATAAAAAAAAGGCTAAACCCAATTGTAGCGGCAAGGTTAATAAAATACATCAATGCAGGGCCTACATACATTCTAACCCTGCTTACATCTTCTGCAATCCGGTTCATCAGATCGCCGGTACTGTGTGTTTTAAAAAAACCGGTATCGAGTTGTTGGTAGTGCTTAAATATTTCATTCTTCTGATCGTACTCAATGTAACGGCTCATTACAATAACGGTTTGCCGCATTAAGAACATAAAAAAACCGCTACAGAGGGCTAACAGCAACAATGTGGCCGCACTTAAAACGATGATGTTTGCAAAATTTAAATGGTGTTCGTTTACCTCTTTTATAAAGAGCTTAACAGACACATCATAATTTTTTTGGTGTTCGTTGGGTTGAAGGGGAAGGTGGTTTTGCAATTGAATAAACTGCTCCACTTTGTCTACTACAAACCCTGATACCTGCGGAGAGAGGATGCGAAAATAATTTGACAGGACAATAAAGACAATCCCTAACAAGAAGCGGGTTCGGTATTTCCAGAAATATTTATTTAAAACTTTTAAGTGGCGCATGAAGCACAAATATACAATCAAAACCGCTGAGGCCGGAACCGTTCATCAGGCAGATTGTATGTAATTATGAAGTTGCTCTATGGTTTCTTTATGAAAATGAATAGCTTCATTAATAACATCGAGGATTGAAATAATACCACAAAGTTCATCGTGTATGTCAAATACAGGCAAATAACGTATATTGTTATCGCTCATAATATGCATGCAGGTCTCTATAGATGATTCCGGTGTAATTCTGGGCAAACCAGTACTCATAATCTCTTCTACTGTTGTTTCGCCGGAAGATTTTCCCAAAAGGATTACCTTTCTTGCATAATCCCTTTCTGTTACCAGGCCCACATACTTGTTGTTCTCTTTTACTACTACAGAGCCGATATTCTTTTCTGCCATTACCTGTATGGTTTCCAATACGGTTGAATGAATATTTACTGCAATAATGTTCGTTCCTTTTCTTGAAAGAATGTGTGCTACTTTCTTCATAAAAAATCTTTTGAGTAGTAGAAAAATACGAAACAAATAAGAAAAATAAAACGTCAAATTCCTTTTTTATTTGGAAGATATTGATTCAGACTTTTATTTTGCACCCGGAGAGATGGCAGAGCGGTCGAATGCGGCGGTCTTGAAAACCGTTGACTGTAACAGGTCCGGGGGTTCGAATCCCTCTCTCTCCGCTTTAGACTCCCAAAACCCTTGATAAACAAGGGTTTTATTTTTAAACTGGTCCATGAAAAAAGGTCCGTAGACCTATACATGATAAATTAAAAATTCTATCCCTGCACGCTACCCTCTTGAACGGATAAGCATAACAACTGATACTGGTAAATACGATGATATTGTGCCGATACGCGTGAAAAATTTAAAAAGCCCACAAGGCTCAGGTCTTACGGGCTTTTATCCTGGCTACAACTTATTCAGCCTGTATGCGTTTATATAATGGTAACAAATGCTATCCAATATTAACCGTTATGGATTAATGCATTGATTTCGCATCCGTTACCGGGAGATGAAATAACCCTGGCCTCGCCACCTAACAACTGGGCCCTTCGTTTAATGTTTTCCAAACCAATACCTTCTCTTTTTGTTGTCGTATCAAAGCCCTGTCCATCGTCCTTAATAATAAGGCGAATCCATCTTCGTTCGTGAATAGTAACACGAATAATTACCCTGTTTGCTGCTGCATATTTGGTAATATTATTCATCTGTTCCTGTAACATTCTGTAAATACTAAGCTGAGCTACGGTGGATATTTCCTGCCCCTGATCATCAATATCAATCACTACTTCTAATTGTTTTGTTTTATCAAGCGTATTGATAAGGTATTCAATTTTATCTCTTAAAGAAGTTTCATGCTCATCCATTGACGGAGCCAACTGATGAGACAATCGCCTGAGTTCTGCATGTGCTTCAAAAAGATGTTTCCGCACATTTTCCAGGTTGTCTAATGCTTTTTTATTGTCGGCATGAAAATATTTTCTAACAAACCCAAGATTAATAAGGGATGCAGACATTAACTGCTGTACATTATCATGCAATTCCATTCCTATTTGCACCCTCTCTTTTTCTTGCGCATCTATTACCGCCTGCCCCAGGCGTAGTTCTTCTTCAATTTTATCGGTGATATCTACTACGGTGCCTATGGCTGATTGCTGATTGTTGTAAATGATTCTTGAAACATATACTTCCACAATTACTATTGATCCATCTTTTCTAATGCCTTTGAATGAATATTGATCAACAGGTGCATTTCCTTCTAACCTGTTCGTATAGTTTGATAATACCATGGACCGGTCATCCGGATGAACCAGCGATTCAAACTTAACATCAGATAACAATTCGTCTCTCGTATAGCCTGTTAATTTTTCGAAGCCGGGGTTTACATATACAAATGTGTTTTCCTGCAAAATGTACACACCTACCAAGCTTTGCTCAATGAGGCTTCTGAATTTCTCTTCACTTCTCTGTAACTCTATTTCTGCCTGCTTTTGAAGGCCCCTTATTCTTATTTTATCTAACACATAGGCAATATTCTCCGTTACTTCTTCCAATAACCTCACTTCTGTTGCATTAAAGAAAAAAGGCTCAGACATATATAAAGTGTATACCGATACCAGCTCATCATCAACTTTTATGGGTAATGATATTACAGAACGGTAATTGTGTTTTAAGGCTTCGTTTCTCCAGAAAAGCATATCGGGGTCATTCTCTATATCATTGCAACAATAATAGTTCTCTGTATTAAATACCCTGCCCACAGGCCCTCTATTGGTTACGGGATTAGATGGTGAGATATTAATATTGGTTAAATAATCATCATTATAACCTGCCCATGCCACCGGAATTACTTTATCTTTTGAAGTATCGTATACACCTATCCAGGCCATACAACATTTTCCGTATTCATAAGCAATACGGCATGCTTCATTATATACTTCTTCCACAGTATCAACCTTCAACATTCGTTCGTTTATTTCACTGATAAACTGATACAGCCTGTTTAATCTTAATACTTCCTGTTCATTTTTTTTCTTTTCGGCAGCACTTCCCAATATTTCTGCTACCGTATTAATAAGCATTCTTTCTTCTGCCAAATATGGCCCTTCATCTTCTAATGGCATTTCCTGTATATAATATACTTCCACTTTTCCAATTACGGCCTCCTTTATTTTAATATAAGATTCCTGTTTCCAATGAGATTCAAAAAAATTATCGGACTCAAATACTTTGCCACTGAAATATATCCTGGTACACGCTTCTTTCGAATGCTGGTAAGAATTTGGTATCATGCGAACACTTTCCTGTAAAAGCACATCCATAGCAATAGCCGGATTATTCGCCAGTTCAGACAAACGATACAGGCATCTTAATTCTTTTACCCGTTCGTTAATATCATGATTCATCTTTATAAGCCTTTCTTCTGCCAGCTTCTTATCGGTGATATCTGTTCTGAGTACAACATATTGATAAGGTTTGTGGCGTTCATTCATAAAAGGCACTATGGTGGTATCAACCCAGAAACAGCTGCCGTCTTTAGCTTTGTTTTTAACTTCTCCCCGCCAAATATGCCCCTTGCCGATGGTACTCCATAACTCATGAAAGAAAGCTTTGGGATGATAGCCTGAATTGATAATACGATGATCCCGGCCTATTAATTCGTGATATGCATATTGCGATATTTTACAGAAATACTCATTTACATATTGAATAATTCCGTGTTCGTCTGTAATGGCCACTATGGAAGACTGATCCAGTGCATACTTATAATAGATAAGATCTTTTTCCGTTCGCCTTCTGTCGGTTACATCTATATTAATAATAACAGCACCTTCCAATTCTCCATGATCATCCAGCAAAGGCATAGAAGAGTTTAAAATAATTTTCCTGCTCCTATCGAAACATTCTATTTCTATTTCCTGGTTCAATACAGCCTTTTTTTCACTGATGGTTATGGCAGTACTCCATTCATGGGTTTCCACAAGTTTTCCGGTATTCACAAACCAGGCTTTGTAAACACCATAATCTTCTATGCCCACAAATTTTGCCCCTTTCCAGATATTTTTTGCTTCAGTATTACCAGACAGTATGGTTCCCTCTTTATCTGTTATCCATACGCCAACCGGCATGGTTTCCATTATTTTACTGGCCATCTTTTCTTTTGAAATGATCTCGTCCAGCATTTTCTGAATAGCATCTGATAAAACAGACACTTCATATGTTTTAAAAAAGGTTGAATATTTACCACGTTGTCCGCTTCTGATAGCATTGGCAATGCCAATCAATCGTTGTAGTTCTTTACTGAGCTTAAATGCAATAACAATGGCAACAAGGGAGCCTAACAGAAGTGCTACGATTATATACAGTACGCCGTTGCGGTAAATTTTATCGAGGTCTTTAAAAATAAAGCTTTGTTCAACTCCAACTCTTGCCCAGCCTATGGTTTTGCTCTCTTCTTTAATAGGTGCTGCTACATCCAGAGTATCGTATTCATCCTGTAAAGTTTGAACATGCGATGCGGAGATATTTAATTTTTTGCCGATAATGTCTTTTGGTCGATAACCAGCCTCCCTGTTGTTGCTATGGGCCAATACGGTTCCGTCTGTTGATAAGATCATTACATATTGAAGGTGTGCAAAATTGTTATAAGATGCGGCCAGCCTCCGCAATCCCGCAGTATCGTGGTTTCTTATGAGAGGGCCTGAGTTAATTGCAAAAACATTGGCCAAACTTACTGCCTGTGATTTGGAATAAGAACGTAAAAAAGTCTTTTGCCTGCTGATAATATCTGATACCAAAATTGACATGACAATTAACTGCACCAGCGATATGCCCAAAATAAGTTGGTACCTGATTTTATCGGGCCACATTTTTCTAATCCATCTTAACATTAACCTTATTTTAAAAGGATGATTTTAATAATGCATGATAACAATAGAAAAACTTTTGAGGCAAAAAAAGCCACAGGATACTTCCTTAATAAGGTATGAAAGTATCATTTTCAGTGTTTTTCTTCTGGTATTATGCGAGGCAAAGCCGGCCTGTAACTATTAAACAACTAATGGCATTAACCAATCTTGTCAATAACCGTTCAGAGCATGGCGTTTGCTTTTGCAAAAATCTAACCAAAATACATTTCAATTAAATTGTTGATAAATTATTTTAAAATAATTAGGAAACAAAAAGGGGAATCGGCCGCCGAAATCTAAGACATAATAACAATATTTCAAATGATTTTCATCAGTAATACAACTAAAATTACCTTAAACAGCTCTGTACAACTGAGAGATATTTGATATTTTTTAGACCTTTATAAAAAATAAAGCATGAGCCAAAAGCACTATTTTTTAAAATTAAATCCTCCAAGGGCGAGTTTTACGATTGATATGACCCATGAAGAAAGGAATATTATGATACAACATGTGGCTTACTGGCAGCCTTATGTGCAAAATGGAACCGTTATTGTTTTAGGCCCTGTTGCCGACCCAAAAGGAGGTTACGGGATAGCCGTTGTTGCCGTACAGGATGAAGAAGATTTAATAAAATTGATGGCTGCAGACCCTGCTAATGGCTTAAACAGTTATGAATATTACCCTATGAGGGCTGTAACCAAACAATGATATATATGCTTATCTGTTTGTTCCTGCTTCTGCCAGTTTTTCTACGGCTACAAGATCAGCAACATCTACATTCATAGGCAGCAGGCCTATCTGTACAATAGCTCTTTTACCTCTTATTTCTTTTACTTCCCCTACCTGGTAATTTTTTCTCAGTTTCACCAGGGTGCCTACGGTTATTTCTGTTTTTAATTCTTTATACCTGCTATCTACCTTTTTAGCAAGTTTATTCACAACAATCTGTTCTTTCTTTTTAAAGAGCAGGTTTTGCAGATGTTTAATCACTTCATTTTTATCTTCACTCTTCTTCCAATCTAAAACAATCTGTTTAAGCTTTCGTTCCATATCTTTCAGGTAGCTAATGCGGTCTTCGGCAATTTTGTTTTGCTCTTTTAGCAATTCTACCTGCTGTTTATGCTTCTCCTTATTCAACACAAACTCCATTTCTTTTTTCATCCGTTCATTTTCTTTCAGCAGTTTATGCAATTCCTTTTTTTCTTTATCTAATTGCTGAAGGTTTTGTTCTGTATTATTCAAAAGCTTATCTAACCTGAAATGATCATCATCAACCAGCTTTCGTGCTTTATGAATGAGGTGCTGCGGCAGCCCTATTCGTTCGGCAATGGAGAAGGTATAAGAGCTTCCGGGTTTGCCAATGGTTAGTTGATACATCGGTTGCAGGTTTCTTTCATCAAAGGCCATGGCCCCGTTAATGATACCATGCGTATGATTGGCCATTACCTTTAAATTAAGGTAATGCGTTGTAACAATGCCCATTGCGTGTTTCTTGTTCAATTCTTCCATAATTACTTCTGCAAAAGCGCCTCCCAGGTTGGGGTCGCTACCACTGCCCAGCTCATCTATAAAAAACAATGTTTTGCCATTACATGTTTCTATAAAATACTTCATGTGCAATAAGTGAGAAGAATAAGTGCTTAGCTCAAATTCCAGGCTTTGTGTATCGCCAATATGAATAAACAGTTGTTTGAAAATACCCATTACCGATGCGGGATGAACAGGAACCAGCAGGCCGCTTTGTAACATCAATTGGTTTAAACCGATTGTTTTCATGGTAACGGTTTTACCGCCGGCATTAGGCCCCGAAATAACCAGTATCCTTGCCTTATCGTCTAACGTTAACGTAACAGGTATGGTTTTTTTATTGCTTTTTTGGTTATATAAAAATAATAGCGGATGATAGGCATTTAATAGTTGAATATGTGCCTTATCTACCACATTGGGCATTTCTCCATTATAATCCAAAGCCAGCTTTGCCTTGGCTTTGATAAAATCAAACTCCCCCGCAATTTCAAAATAATTTTGCAGCAGGAGTGCATGTCGACTTAAAGCAGCAGTTAGCTGTTTCAGGATACGCATTACTTCTTTGCGTTCTTCATTCTCCAATGAAAATATCTCATTGTTCAGTTCAATGGTTTCTTCGGGTTCTATGTAAGCAGTTCTTCTGCTATCACTCTCTCCATGTAAAATTCCTTTAACCTGCCTTTTATGTTCTGCCTGAACAGCTACTACACGCCTCCCGTTGCTAAAGCTTTCATCAATATCGGCAGTATACCCGGATTTGGCCAGTTTATGCAATACCTTTTCAAAAATCTTCCGTAATTCATTTCTCCTGCGATAAAGGTTTACCCTGATAGTTGCCAGTTCATTGCTGGCACTATCTTTTACCAATCCGCCTTCATCAACTATCTCATCAATCAGCTCAATAATGTTTTTTTCGTAGTAGGTATGCTGTACCACTTGTGTGAGTGACGGGTAAGCAATGCGTTTTTCATAATCGAACCAGCGGAAAATAGCCTCTGTATTGGCTGCCAATCTCCTGATAAGAATAATCTGTTCCCCAACAAGTGTGGCACCGGGAATACCTAATAATTTTAGTTCTTTGGAAATATTATTGATAAAGTCATTAGGAAAATACTGGCTTTGCTGTAATAACAATTTAAATTCGTACGATTGTCTTAATTCAAGATCTATATATTCTTTTTTTGTATGCAAACGCAGGTTGGCAGCTTTATTTTTGGCCAATACCGTTTTGCAATGTTCTTCTAACAAAGACTTTACTTTTTCAAACTCCAACTGAACTGCTGCCGATTCCGGATATAATCTCATGAAAAATATTAATCCGGCAAAGGTAATCGGATGCAGGGAACGTAGGACAAAGTGTTCTTTCCCGTTCAAAGAATTGTTAATAAATTGAAAGGTGAAATCCGGCTAAAAGATTCAACCGTACCTATTCAACTTATTCTATGTAAAATTGTTTAACAGATAAAACACCCTTTATGCAGAAGTTTTTAACCACAGCAGTATTATTAACTGCCACCTTACTCTCCTGCGCACAACAGAAAGAAAAAAAACAATATAGTATGGCAACAACAAACAATACAACCCAGGTAGCAGCCGCTACAACAGATACAGCTACTTTTGGCGAAGGCTGTTTTTGGTGTACAGAAGCATTTTTTCAAAGACTGGAAGGCGTTATTTCCGTAACCAGCGGTTATGGCGGCGGCCACGTGGAAAACCCTACTTACGAGCAGGTTTGCGATAAAACAACGGGGCATGTAGAATTGGCAAGAATCGTATATGATCCCTCAAAGATTTCTTACGATGAATTATTGGAGGTTTTCTGGAAAACACATGACCCTACAACAAAAGACAGGCAAGGAAATGATGTTGGTCCACAATACAAAAGCGTTATTTATTATCACAGCGAAGAGCAAAAACAAAAAGCAGAAAAATACAAGGCAGAGCTGGATAAAAGCGGTGCATGGGATAAACCTATTGTAACTACCATAGAGCCTTTTAAAAATTTTTACCCGGCAGAAAATTATCATCAGGATTATTATAACAATAATCAGCAGCAAGGCTATTGCTATTTTGTAATAAGGCCTAAGCTTGAAAAGTTTGAAAAAGTTTTTAAAGACAAACTCAAAAAACATTGATCAGAAGCCTCACATTAATTGTGAGGTTTTTTTATTCAATGATTATAGTATTTTTAAAACATGAAAAGAAAAAGTTACGCTGCCATACAGAATTTAGTTCGGCATTTCATACTGTCAAAAAAAATACTTTCTATAGTAGGGATGATAATATTAATTGCTGCAAATTCCAATGCGCAACTTCTGTCTTCCAAAACAAAAAAGTACACACATGCAGATACTTTGAGAGGAAGTTTGAATGAGAATAGAGATTGGTGGGATGTATTGCGGTATGATATTACCGTAAAACCTGATTATGAAAATAAAACAATTGAAGGTGTAGCTTCAATAACATTTAAAACGTCCTCTGATTTAAACAAGCAAAAACATATAAGATATTTACTAAGCCTGGATACCTTGAAAATGCAAATTGATTTACAACAACCGTTACAAATTGATAGCATTTTCATTAACGACTCAATAACTGTTGCAGTATATGATTATGCCACCACTAAATCAGGATATAGGGGAACTTCTCACTTGAAACTAAATTTTAAAAGAGAAAACAATGCTGCAATCCTAAGCATACCCTCAAATCAGCTAAGTTATTCTGAAAATAATTTAGTCATCTATTATCACGGCAAACCAAGAGAAGCAGTTCGTCCACCCTGGGATGGTGGCTGGATCTGGAAAAAAGATGCATCAGGTAATCCCTGGATGAGTGTTGCCTGCCAGGGTTTAGGCGCCAGTGTTTGGTATCCTTGTAAAGATCATCAAAGCGATGAACCTGATAATGGCGCTTCGCTTACGATGATTGTTCCTGATACTTTAATCGCTGTTGCAAATGGAAGATTGTATTCCAAATCTCCTATTCCAAATTCCAAATCGGTTTCTTACACATGGCAAGTAAAAAATCCAATTAATAATTACAACATTGTTCCATACATTGGTAAGTATGTAAATTTCACAGATACCTTAATGGGTGAAAAAGGAAAATTAGATTTAAGTTATTGGGTGTTGAAAGAGGATTCTGCAAAAGCAGTGGAACAATTCAAACAAGTAAAACCAATGATCCGTGCATTTGAATATTGGTTCGGACCTTATCCATTTTATGAAGACAGTTATAAATTGGTGGAAGCGCCTCATTTAGGAATGGAGCACCAAAGTGCTGTTGCTTATGGTAACAGATTTCAAAATGGTTATTTGGGAAGAGACCTGAGCGGAACAGGTTGGGGATTGAAATGGGATTTTATTATTGTACATGAAAGCGGTCACGAATGGTTTGCAAATAATATTACCACCAAAGACATTGCCGATATGTGGGTGCATGAAGGTTTTACCAATTACAGTGAAACTCTATACACAGAATATTATTATGGAAAAGAAGCCGGAAACGATTACAATTACGGTATCAGGAAAAATATCAGGAACGATATTCCCATTATTGGAGATTACGGTGTAAATAATGAGGGTAGCGGCGATATGTATTATAAAGCTTCCAATATGCTTCATGCTATTCGTCATTCTATTAACAATGATGAATTGTTTAGAGATATTTTACGTGGATTGAATAAAACATTCTATCATCAAACCGTTACCACACAGCAGATTGAAAATTATATCAGCAGGGAAGCAGGCTTCAATTATCAAAAGGTTTTCGATCAATACTTGCGTACAACGCAAATTCCAACTTTAGATTTGAAAATAGATTCTGCCAATTCTACTATTCAATATAGATACAGCAATTGTGTTGAAGGGTTCAATCTTCCATTAATCATTTATGCAGATAATAAAATCATCAAATTAAAGCCAACAACAAACTGGATAACGCAAAAAGTAAAAGCAGAAGAATTGAGTTTGTTATCTCAAAAATTAATTGAACGTTTATATTATTTGAAAGTTAATTTGCAGCCTTAACAAATACTTGTTTTACAGACAATGTCAAACAAGGTGAAACTCATCGAACACTTCCTAGTTTTTTGCTTATTTCAACACTCTTCCGCCTCCCTGAAAACGTTGTTTCCAATAACTTTCATTAAGATCATTAATGGTAACACCACTGCTGGTAGAAGCATTAAAGAATTTATTATTAGTCACGTAAATGCCAACATGGGTAATACGCCTGGGGTTACTGCCAAAAAATACAAGGTCTCCTTCTTTTAGTTCATCTGTTTCTATTTTTTCGGCCAGATTATATTGTTCCTGTGCCGTTCTGGGTAAACTTGTACTATACACATCTCTGAAAATAGTTTGGGTAAATGCAGAACAATCAATACAGTTTTTAGTACTTCCGCCTAAACAATATTTTGTACCCCACCACTCGTCCATTTTTTGCAATAAGGCAATATTGGTAAGCCTTTCAACCGTTGCATCCATCATCACAGCATATTTTAGTTGTAAAAAATCTGCCTTTTCAATATTGGAATTAATTCCTGCATAAGGGTTTGTTTGAGTTACTTCAACCGTATTTTTTTGCTTGGCGTTTTTAACATTATGTGAAGAGGTTACAGTATGGCCTGGTGTAACTTCAATATTATCAATAAATTTAGGCGACTTATTTTTTACATGTACAGTATTAGTAACTGTTGCAGCATGTTTGCTTGTTTTGCAACTCATAAAAAAAAGCACTGCCAAAAACGAAAAGATGAGGTTTTTTAAAGTAAACATGGTTTGCAAAATAAACGCTTAAGCTGTTTTAACCTAAACTGTGCTCTTTTTTTTCACAAAACATGCAGAAAATACCTTTTGTGGATAATTGCAATTTCTTAAAAAACGTATATTCTGCGATATTTGAAGTTGCTTTTTCTTGATTTTAACTTTTCATTTTTGATTTATTGAATCATGTGCCAGTTTTCGCATTTACACGTTCATACACAATATTCGTTATTAGATGGTGCCGCTTCTATAGACAGTTTATACAAAAAAGCGGCAAAAGACAATATGCCGGCATTGGCCATTACAGATCATGGCAATATGTTTGGCGCTTTCGAATTTGTAAACCAGGCTTGGAAGAATACTAAAGTGGTTGGTAAAGATGCGAATGGTAAAGACATTACAGAGCCTGTAGTAAAACCAATTGTAGGTTGTGAGTTTTATGTGGTGAAAGACAGGTTTGCGAAACAATTTACCAAAGGCGAGAAAGATGAACGGTATCATCAGGTGTTATTGGCAAAAAATAAAACCGGTTATCAGAATTTAGTGAAACTTACTTCACTTGGATACATTGAAGGCATGTACAGTAAATATCCGAGGGTTGATAAATCGTTGATTGAACAATATCACGAAGGGTTAATTGCTACCACATGTTGCATTGGCGCCTATGTTCCGCAAACCATTTTACATGAAAGTGAAGAAAAAGCGGAGCAGGAATTTAAATGGTGGCTGAATTTGTTTGGAGAAGATTATTATATAGAGATTCAACGCCACAATATTCGTGAGCAGGAAAAGATCAACAATACCTTATTACGTTTTGCAGCAAAGTATAATGTTCCTGTCATTGCAACAAATGATAGCCATTATACAGACAAAGAAGATTATAATGCACATGATATATTGCTTTGCATCAACACTGGTGAAAAACAGGCCACTCCGGGTTTTGATGATATAGTGAATGATGATCTGCAGGTAAAAAATAAACGTTTCAAATTTCCGAACGATCAGTTTTATTTCAAATCAACGGAAGAGATGAAAAAACTCTTCAGCGATATTCCGCAAAGTATTGATAACACCAATGCTATTGTAGATAAAGTGGAAGTATTGAATTTGAAGAAAGATATTTTGTTGCCGGCATTCCCTATTCCTTCATCATTTAAAATTCATGCAGATGATAACCTGAACCAATGGGAATACCTTAAACATATTACATACGAAGGTGCAAGGCAACGTTATGGCGAATTAGAAAGCAGCACACAGGAACGTATAGACTTTGAATTGTTCACCATCAAAACAATGGGCTTTGCCGGTTACTTTTTAATTGTGAGTGATTTCATTAAAGCAGGCAGAGACCTCGGTGTATTCGTTGGCCCGGGACGTGGTTCTGCTGCGGGTTCTGTGGTAGCCTATTGCATTGGCATCACTAACATAGATCCCATTAAATACAATTTACTTTTTGAAAGATTTTTAAATCCTGATAGAAAGTCAATGCCCGATATTGATACGGATTTTGATGATGAAGGCCGACAAAAAGTAATTGATTATGTTGTAAACAAATACGGTAAGAATCAGGTGGCACAAATTATTACATATGGCACCATGGCTGCCAAGAGCAGCATTAAAGATGTTGCCCGTGTAATGGATTTGCCTTTGCCGGAAAGTAATGCATTGGCAAAATTGGTTTCAGATAAACCGGGAACGGAATTAGAGAAAATTTTGCATGCACCACTTACAGCCAAAGAAGGCGAAAAAAGTTTAGAAGAAAAAGGTTATACACCGGAAGACATAGAGAATGCAAAACGTCTTCGTGAAATTTATAATGGTAATGAAAACGATTTGCGTTATAAAGTTTTGCATGAAGCAGAACGTTTGGAAGGAAGTGTTCGTAACACAGGCATTCATGCGGCGGGAATTATCATTGCGCCAAAAGATTTAACAGATCTCATTCCGGTGGCAACAGCAAAAGATTCTGATTTGTGGGTTACACAAATTGAAGGAAGCACGATTGAAGAAGCCGGCGTAATTAAGATGGACTTTTTGGGATTGAAGACTTTGTCCATTTTAAAAACAGCATTGGAGCTCATCAAACAAAATCATGGAATTGATATTGATCTGGATGCTTTGCCTTTGGATGATGAAAAAACGTATCAATTATATCAACGTGGCGAAACCAATGGTACATTTCAGTTTGAAAGTGTGGGCATGCAAAAATATTTGCGTGAATTAAAGCCCGATCAGTTTGCCGATCTCATTGCAATGAACGCATTGTATCGCCCCGGCCCTATTGCATATATTCCAAACTTCATTGCACGTAAACATGGCAGAGAAACGATTGAATACGATATACCTGAAATGGAAGAATACTTAGCGGAGACTTACGGTATCACCGTGTATCAGGAACAGGTGATGTTGCTCAGTCAGAGTATTGGCGGCTTTACAAAAGGTGATGCGGATGTGCTGCGTAAGGCAATGGGTAAAAAACAAAAGGCAGTACTGGATAAAATGAAAGAAAAATTCATGACCGGTGCTACTGCTAAAGGTCATCCTGCAGATAAATTAGATAAGGTTTGGACAGATTGGGAAGCGTTTGCTCAATATGCTTTCAACAAATCTCACTCCACTTGTTATGCATTCGTTGCATATCAAACCGCTTATTTAAAAGCACATTATCCAAGTGAATACATGAGTGCCGTATTGAACCATGCAGGCAGTATTGAGAAGATCACTTTCTTCATGGAAGAGTGTAAACGAATGGGCATTAAAGTTTTAGGACCAGATATTAATGAAAGTATCAAAGGTTTCTCTCCCAACAAAAAAGGAGAAATACGTTTTGGCTTGGGTGGATTGAAAGGTGTTGGTGATGCTGCAATAGAAAATATTATTGAAGAAAGAAAACAACAGGGAACTTATAAAGATGTATTCGATTTTATTAAACGTGTTAACCAACGTGCCGTTAATAAAAAATCTTTAGAAAGCCTTGCCTACAGCGGGGCATTCGATTGTTTTCCACAATTGCACAGAGCGCAGTATTTTCATATTGCCGATGGAGAAAGAATTTCCGGCCTTGAAAAAATTATCGGCTATGGCCAGGTACAAACCCAACTCACCAATAATACCAGTAATACTTTGTTTGGTGATCTTACGCAGGCAATGGATGTTCCTCCGCCGAAAATTCCGCTTTGTGAACCCTGGACCCTCACCGAAAAATTAGATCACGAAAAAGAAGTAACCGGCATGTTTATGAGCGGGCACCCTTTAGATCATTTTAAATTTGAGCTGAAGTATTATAATATCGTTCCCTTAGCCGATTTTAGTGAAATAAAAGAATCAAGCACTCTTGCAGCTGCAAGCATTGGCAAACCAATACGCATAGCAGGTTTGGTAACAGATGCACAACACAGGGTTACAAGAACAGGCAGAAATTTTGGCATCCTTTCAATTGAGGATTTCAGCGGCAAAGCAGAATTGGCACTGTTTGGAGACGATTATATAAAATATGTGAACTATTTAGACAAAGGCAAGAATATCCTAATCCACGGTTTTTTTAAAACGGGCTGGAGAAAAGAAGGCGAGCCAGACCGGTATGAATTTAAAGTTACCGGCATTAACTTGCTGGAAACGGCTAAGGAAGCGCTTACCAAAAGCATTGAAGTGAATATGCATGCAGCTTCTGTTACAGACGAGTTTGTAACCTTCTTTGCAAAGAACATCAAATCAAACCCCGGAAAATCGTCTTTACGGTTTAACATTGTAGAACCGTCTGAAAATTTAAAAATAAGCTTATATGCTGTTGATAAAGGCTTCACCATGAATGAAGAGCTTGCAACATTTTTGCTGAACAATGTTGATGTGGAAGTGAATGTTGGGCTTTCAAACTAAACATTTCGCTTATCAGTAGCGTTTTAATAAGTAACAGGATTAATCAAAAAGAAGTAGGCCTGGCATGCAAAACCGGCACTTCCCTTTTTAATGGTTTTTTATACTTTGGTATTTTTAAACTTTTCAAGTATCTGCCATAACTCTGTATTTTTTCAATTAATACACCGTCTGGTATACTTATTACGAATACCATCGTAAAACATCTGTTAAATATTATCTTTGGTGAACTGACTTTTAAACATGTTCTGTTATTTTGAATCTGAAAGGCATAGTATTTGACTGACTTTAAAAAATTGTTTTTTATGAATTTTAAAAATGTACTCGGAGTAGTAGCCATAAGCGCAACAACAGCTGTGGCAAGCGTTTGGGGCTTTAGCAAATTTGCACAGAGCAAGTATGCCGGTACACAAGAGCCCGGTAAACTTCCTGTAAATTATGCAGGTTTTTTTGGTAACAACACCCCTGCATCAACTGTAGATTTTACACAGGCTGCCACTTCTGCAACACCGGCAGTAGTGCATATTAAAACAAGAACAAAAGCAAAACAGGTAACCAATAACCTTCCTAAGAGAAAAAA
Organism: Sphingobacteriia bacterium; assembly: GCA_017304675.1. Lineage (GTDB taxonomy): Bacteria > Bacteroidota > Bacteroidia > Chitinophagales > Chitinophagaceae > CW01. The sequence continues at coordinate 407,536 of JAFKLS010000016.1, read as the reverse complement.
TCCGTTCAGCGATCTTTTCGGAGACGATATGTTTGATGATTTTTTTGGTTCACCACGTTCCATGACCATTCCCGAACAACGTGCCAGCGGTAGCGGTGTAATTATTAGCGAGGATGGCTACATTGTTACAAACAATCACGTAATAGAAGGTGCAGATGAAATTAATATTACCCTTCCAAACAAAAAATCATACAAGGCTTCAATCATAGGGTCTGATCCGAGCAGCGATATCGCAGTAATTAAGATAGACGCTAAAGGGCTGCCCTACCTGATATATGGCAATAGTGATGAAACCAAACTGGGCCAATGGGTATTGGCTATAGGATACCCTTTAAACCTAGATGTAACTGTTACTGCCGGTATTGTTAGCGCAAAATCGAGAAGTATTAATATTAACGATAGGCAAAGTAAAACACCGGTTGAATCATTTATTCAAACCGATGCAGCCGTTAACCCGGGAAACAGTGGCGGAGCACTGATTAATACGGGTGGTGAATTAATTGGCATTAACTCTGCCATAGCTTCTCCTACCGGCTCTTATGCAGGCTATTCTTATGCTATCCCGGTGAACATAGTGAAAAAAGTAGTGAATGATATTATTAAATACGGAACCGTACAAAGAGCTTTTATTGGTATATCATATGCCCCGGAAGGTTTAAGTGATGAGCAGAAAAAAGAACAAGGCATAAAAGATGTTGAAGGGGTATATGTGTTAGATGTTCCTGCAGGAGGTGCTGCCAGCGCTGCCGGCCTTAAAAAAGGAGATATTGTTACTAAAGTAAATGGCAGTGTTGTAAAATCCGGCCCGGAAATGGTAGAACAGGTGGCACGCTACAAACCGGGAGATAAAATTACTTTAACTTATTTGCGTGATGGTAAGGAAAATACAGTTCCCATCATTTTAAAGAATAAAGTAGGCAATACAGATATCGTAAAAGAAACAAACATTATAGATAAGCTTGGCGCCGATTTTGAAAATGTAGATAAAAAAACAGCAGCTGCCAACGATATTGCCGGCGGTGTTGTAGTAAAGAAAATAAAAGCCAACCCCATGAAGTCTTCACGTATACAGGAAGGATTTGTGATTACTTCTGTTAATGGTGTTGCAATAAAAAGCTTAGACGATTTGAAAGATGTGTTGAAAGGCGCCAGTGGTACAATTTATTTTGAAGGTATTTATCCGGGATATGAAGGTACTTATCGCCACCCTGTTAACCTTGGTGATGAATAATAAGCACTCAATCATCATTATTAGTAACAGATAAATAAATCTTTCATAAAAAAGCGAAGCAATGCTTCGCTTTTTTATTGGCCTTTTACAGAATATATAAACGGGTAAATTATATTACAGGCTATTGTTTTTATAATATACAAAATAATCACCTGTCATTAGCTCAAAGTGTTCCAACCCATTGAACGTATATTCCATTTCAGAAAAAACATTCTTAAATTTTCCCTGAATCCATTCATGCTCAACAGTAATTTTTATTTTTTCTTCTGCAGACAGATTCAATACTACCAACAACACATCATTGTCTTTCTTCCGTAAATATGCCATTACCCTCTCCTGCTTCAGCGGTAAGTTAAATATCTCTCCTTCAGCAACAACTTTAGAGCGATGCAACTTTAGTAAAGTTTTATAAAAATCATGCAAAGGTGGTAATACATCCCATTCAATACAGTCTTTATCAAAAAACTGAAGTCGCTTATTGTTACCATTTTCCTGGCCACTATAAATCAACGGAATACCATTCCATGTAAATGTGAATACGGCTAAGGGTTTGGCTGCATTGCCATACTTTTCGTATTCTGTTCCGTTCCAGCTATTTTCATCATGATTAGATGTAAAAAATAATTTAAAACTATCTTTAGGGTATTGCGAATAAGCATGCAATACATTATATACTTCGTTAATTCCTGTATTGCCCTGTACAAGCTTTTCTGTTATATGCATCCACCACCAGGCATAAGTGGCATCAAATACATCGTGGTAGGCCACCACCTCACATTCGGCCAGCCAAAATAAATGTTTTAATTGATCGCAGGCTGTTCTTGCTTCTTTCCAAAAATCAAGCGGTACCAAATGAGCCATATCACAACGAAAGCCATCAACATCAAATTCTTTTATCCAGAACTGCATGGCATTAATCATAGCCAATCGCATTTTGGTATTATTATAATTCAAATCAATTACATCCTTCCATCCGTTTTCTTCCGTAAAATTTCCTTGCTCATCTAACACATACCATTCTTTATGCTGTACCCATTCGTGATCGTATCCTGTATGATTGGCCACCCAATCTATTATAAGTTTCATACCCAGTTCATGAACATGTTTTATTAAATTCTTAAAATCATCAGCATCTCCAAATTCAGGATTAATGGCAGTATAACTGCTACAGGCATAATAACTGCCCAAAGAACCCTGGCGCCCCTGAATACTGATGGGGGTTACAGGCATAAGCCACAAAATGTCAACACCCATCTCTTTTAATCTTGGTAAATGTTTTGCGAAAGCACTAAAAGTTCCTTCCTGCGTATATTGGCGAATATTTACTTCGTAAATATTACTGTGTTTTGCCCATGCTACAGTGGAGAATTGTGAGGCCATAATTGCTTACTGTTTACACAAAGAAAAGTTTTATTTTGTAACCATAAATGAGCCAGCCAAAATTACACAGAAGCATTACCTTACTGCAGGCAACAGCTATTAACATGATAGATATGGTGGGCATTGGCCCATTTGTGGTAATGAGTGTGGTGGTAGAACACATGAATGGCCCCTGGTTTTTATATGCCTGGCTGGCAGGTGCTGCACTATCTTTTATTGATGCAATGGTGTGGAGCCAGTTGGGAACTGCTTTTCCACTGGCAGGTGGCAGTTACAACTTTTTAAAAGAAGGTTTTGGCCCAAAATGGGGCAAGCTCTTCAGCTTTTTATTCGTTTGGCAAACAATGATACAGGCCCCGTTGGTTATTGCTTCTGCAGCTATTGGGTTTGCGCAATACAGCAGTTATCTCTTCCCGTTAAACAATATTCAAAGTAAAATACTTAGTGGCTCCATTGTTATTTTGATTGTGCTGATGTTGTATCGAAAAATTGAAGCCATTGGCAAACTGAGTGTTTTTTTATGGATAGGTGTGATAAGCACAATGTTATGGATTATTAGCGGCGGAATATTGCACGGCAATTTTCTCGCCCCAGTTAAACATATAAACGACGGATTAGAGTTAAACACCGCTTTTGCTGCCGCACTTGGTTTTGCAGGTGTAAAAACCATTTACAGTTTCCTGGGGTATTATAATGTTTGCCATTTGGGCGGAGAAATAAAACATCCTGAAAAAAATATTCCACGTAGCATGTTTATTTCTATTGCAGGTATTGCCATATTATATTTTTTAATGAATGTTAGCGTTGCCTCTGTATTACCGGTTAAGGCAATACAAAACAACAAATACGTTGTAAGTTCTTTTATTGAAATACTATCAGGGCCTTTAGCTGCAAAGTTTGCAACAGGTTTAATTCTATGGGTTGCCTTTGCATCGGTATTCTCAGCTACATTAGGTTATAGCCGTATACCGTATGCAGCGGCTAACGATGGGGCTTTCTTTAAAATTTTTGCCAAACTGCATCCTACAAAACATTTTCCTTATGTTTCTCTATTGTTCCTGGGCTGCATAGCATTTGTGTTTAGCTTATTGTTTAAATTGAAAGATGTTATTGACGCTATTTTAGCCATGCGTATTTTAATTCAGTTCATTGGCCAGGCAATAGGCCTGATGCTGCTGGTAAAAAGAAAAGGCAAAGATTTTTTTGTATGGAAGATGCCTTTATACCCACTGCCAGCTATTGCTGCCATTATCATCTGGCTATTCATCTTTATTTCTACCGGTATACATATGATGCTGGGAGGATTGGCTGTAATTGGCGTGGGGCTGGTTGCTTATTACATAAAAGAAAAGAGGCAAGAGCAAAATGAACTGGTTCAATAATTCTTAATCCACAACCAACATTTGGGCTATCCATGCAATAATTACTACCAGCAACGCCCCTACCACATTTAACCATAAAAAACCAAGGCCTATAATTTCGTATTTATCTAAGAAAAATAAAAGTATTACCAAGAGTTCGCTTATAATAGCCGCATAGAAAACAGCATTTCCTTTTATTTTTTTCAAAAAGAAGGCAACAAGAAAAATACCAAGTATTACACCATAAAATAAGGACCCTAAAACATTCACTGCTTCTATTAAGCTACCTATACCTGTAGCAAATTCGGCGGTGATAATACAAAATACTCCCCAGAAAAAAGTGTACCATTTTGAGATTTTATACTCTGCTCTGCATTGTTTCTCATGATCATCTACATTTTTTTTCTTATTAAAGCGTAAATGAAAATCAACCACAGTACAGGCAGCCAGTGCATTTAATGCAGCTGCTATTGAACTCCATGAAGCCAGAAAAATAATTGCAATCAACAACCCTACCAACCCGGCAGGTAAATAATCCACTACAAAACGAAGGAAAATATAATTGGTATCATTATCATCCCCGCCAATATTACTTTTTTTAATTAGCTCTTTGTATTCCTTCCGCAAAGCATCGCTTTGTATATTCAACTCTTTTAATTGTTGTTTAGCATGGGGAACATTATTGCCCCAGTGTGTAACTACATTTTGCTTTTGCTTATTAAGCCGAATAAAATCTTGTTGAATTCTAAGAGCAGCTTCTTTCTCATTGCTTTGTAATAATTTTTTTTCCTGTGCCGGGTTAAAAAAAACAGGTTGCTGTTTAAATTGGTAAAAAGCAAATAACATTACACCCAACATCAATATTAAAAACTGCATAGGCACTTTTACCAACCCGTTCATCAATAAGCCAAGCTTACTTTCTCTATCGTTTTTTGCTGTTAAATAGCGGCCAACCTGGCTTTGGTCCGTTCCAAAATAACTAAGGGCAAGAAAAAAGCCTCCTATAAGTCCGCTTATGATATTGTATTTATCTTTCCACTTAAACCCGTTTTCAGAAAAACCAGAGGTGATTATATTCATCTTTCCGTTACTTCCTCCCATATGCAGTACATCAGTAAAGCCAATTCCTTTGGGTAAAAGATGCATCATCATATAACCACATACAACCATGCCGAAAATAATGATGGTTAATTGCAATTGTTGTGTATAGGCAACAGCTTTGGCGCCACCGCTTACAGTGTAAACAATTAATAGTCCACCCATAAAAATATTCGTCCAGAAAATATCCCAACCCAATAAGGAAGACAGGATAATAGACGGGGCATAAATACTAATGCCCGTTGACAGGCCCCGGGATAATAGGAATAAAAGTGAAGTGAATGTTCTCGTTTTAATATCGAATCGTTGCTCTAAAAACTCATACGCCGTATATACTTTTAATTTATTAAACAGTGGAACAAAACTGATACAGATAACAATCATTGCCAATGGCAACCCGAAGTAATACTGTACAAAACGCATCCCGTCTGTAAATGCCTGCCCTGGAGCCGAGAGGAAAGTAATTGCACTGGCCTGTGTGCCCATTATACTCAACAGAACAATATACCATGGCATAGACCGGTTACTTAAAAAGTAACCATCTAAATTTTTTGTTGTGCGGCTCTTATATAAGCCGTAAACAATAATTACAGTAAGCGTAAATGCCAATACTATCCAGTCTACCCAACTCATGAATATTGTTTGGTTAGCCAGTAAAAAAATAAGATAAGCAATAATAAAACAAGCACTACAAAAACATACCAGTGCCGCCAGGATTTAAATAGAGGTAAATTATTGTTAGGTTTAGGCATGGTATATTTTTAATAAATGTATTTCAATTACTTTTTAGTAACCCGTTTGCTAATAAGCCAAGTGCAAGGCCAATAATAAATCCTACTTTTATATTCTTTAAAAAAGATCCCAGCATCATTGCAATAATCACAACAATCACTGCCGTTATGGTTTTTCTCTGTTGCATGTTTTTAATTGTGTTTAGGCAAGGATATTAAATTGGCCATCAGTTTAAAAGCACCGGCGTTGCCTGCCGGTAGTTGCCTGAATAGTACAAGACTTATGTAAGCAATATTTCCTTTCCCGTATTTAGCTACCAATAAGCTGCTGTTACTTTCTTTTTCTCCTGTATCGTTCATAGCCAAAGGCATTTCAAAATGCGGATCAATTTGCTCTGCCTGGTAAGTACTTCTTTCCTGTATCCAGTTTTCGAAATCCTTGTCTGTTATTTTGTTCGGGTAATTGAGTGCAGAATGTTCGGGTAATAAGAATTTAACTTTTGCATTTTCTTCCGTTACCCTTAATCCCGGGTTCACTGTAAATGAGTATGGACCGGCTTTTATTTTTTTATTCCCTATTAAATTACTTTTTAGATATTGAATAATTAAATTTCCTCCCTGCTCCACATATTTATTCAGCACTTCATTATTATTGGTTAACCATTCATGAATGTTGTATGCTCTAATACCCACTACTACTGCATCGTACTGTTTTAAGTTATCTTCTGTTATATCCTGCTCTTTTAAATAAGTAAGCTGGTAGCCTAATTGTAACAAAGCATCGGGAACTTTATCTCCAGCGCCATCAATATAGGCAATTTTTTTGCCGGTAACTTTCACTTCATCCGTAACCACTTTTATATTATCGGTATAGAAGTAATGTATATCAGGTATATGATCGTATTTGATAGCTCTTAAATAAGAAGAAAAAAATTGCTGTTTATTATTACTATTTAACCCAATTGTAGCATGTATATCATGCTCCAACTCTTTCTTAAAAAAAGAAGACACTGCTATCTGTTGCGTATATGTTCTCCCGGTTTCAAAATCCATCAGCGTATCTTTTTGATAAACAATTGCTTCGCCCTGTTTTAGCTGTATTGCCACCGGAATTTGCTTTGCAGAAAAATTAGATTTAAACTTAAGTTCTATTTGTTTATTTTTTGTAATGGGATTGCCCGGCAGAATATTCGTTAATATATTATCGGGAGAAAGGGCAACAATGAGAGAAGGAATAATAACCAACGGTTGATACAACTCTCCCTTTACAGGATCCACATATTTATACTGAACAGGTCTATTGATCATAAAATCGAGACCATTAACAGATATGATAAATTTTGCTGTATATGCAGGATCGTTTTCGCTTTTTCCAATAAGGCGCTGATCGTTTACCGTAAAGCTCCCATCGCTTAAGGGTGCTGCAAGCCAATAAGGCTGTGTTGCAGGAATTGAGGAAGGAACAAGTATTGATTTATTAAAACTGATATTCTGATTGAAAGGCAAAGATTGATTGAATGCAGAATCAAATGAAAAGCTATTTATATTATTCAATACAATATTTTTTAATTGAATATTCACATCATTTCTTTTATTGATAAAGAAATTAATATTCATTCTGTCGCCTTGTACGGCATATTCATTATCTGTTACTGCTTCAATGAACAAGCCGCTGCAATTAATGATAAGATTTTGGATCTCTTCCAGTTTTTTTCTTTGTATGGCCGACGGCTCAATTTGTGTGTTAATATATTTATATAGCTCTACCAAATCATTTACACTTGCTTCCGGATGCTCGAATGAGAAGTGTTGAACAATAGCATCAATCATTTCATCTACTTTGCCCCCTTTTGCAAATCTTTTCCATGAAGTGGTTATTCCATCCATAAAATCGTTCCGTATACTATCACCACCTGTTGCAACAAAATATTCCATAATCGGCCCTTTTCGTTGCGGCCTGCCTTCTCCCTGGCTTTTGTGCATGCTTCTTGCAATACCTCCTATTTCACCATAACTTTTGCCTAGTAAAGGATTGAATATGCCAACATCCGTTTTAAACTGATTCTCCGCTGTTGTATTGCTGCCGCCAAAATTGAATGTATTCCACAGAATTCTCTTTGCCTGCCAGGTGCTTACACCATATTTAAATTGTTCCTGAAACCTGTTTGTATCTGCTGCAGCTATAAATGCCTCGTTGGCTAATATTGCAGATGCCCAATGGTGGCCATGCCCTGCCCTTGCATCTTGCGGAAAGCGGGTAATAATAATATCAGGTTCATATTTTCTAATCACCCATACCACATCACTTAATATTTTGTCTTTTCCCCAGATCTTTAAAGCTTCTGCAGCATTTTTACTGAATCCGAATTCATAAGCTCGTGAAAAATATTGTTCACAGCCATCAATTCTTCTTGCGGCTAACAACTCTTCTGTTCTTATTAATCCCAATTCAATGCCTTGTTCACTACCAATTAAATTTTGGCCGCCATCTCCGCGAGTTAAACTTAAATACCCTGTTCTGTAAAGCCTCTCTTTTGCGAGATATGGCAAAAGGCCATTATTCTCATCGTCCGGATGCGCAGCAATATATAATACACTTGCAGTTACTTTTAATTTCTTCAGTTGCGAATAAATCTCTGAAGAGCTCAACTGTTGAGCATTGATAATATGTGTTATAAAAATGAAAAGCAGTAAGGTGATTTTTTTTTGGTTAGCCATACCCGGTATTTAGTAGCTGTGAATGTAACGAAGATAAAAGATGTATGCAATATCTGTATGCCGCTCAACATCAAAACAGAAGAGCCGCTCAAATATTTTGAGCGGCTCTTTATACACTTATAATATAGTACGTTGTATTAAAACGTATACTTATTATTTTCCTTCATTTTCGCTGCCTTCTAATTTAGCACGGATATCAGCCAATGCACCTAAATCGCCCAAAGTAGCTTTTTCTACTTTGCTTTGAATATTCTTCACAGCTTTTTTGGTTTTATCAGCCTCAGCTTTTGCTTCTTTTTTAGCAGCTTCTTTTTCTTCAACTTTAGCTTGTTCCCAAATTCTTGTGTGGCTTAAAACGATCCTTTTTTCATTACGATCGAATTCAATTACAACAAATAATGCAGTTTCTTCAGCACCAACGGTTTTTCCGTCTTCTTTAGCTAAATGACGTGCAGGAACAAAACCTTCTAAACCGTAAGGCAATTGAACCAAAGCTCCTTTATCGTCTTTACGGGTTACAGTTGCTTCATGAGTTGAACCCACAGCAAATGTTTCTTCTAAAGCATTCCAAGGATCTTCTTCTAATTGTTTATGGCCTAACTGAAGTTTTCTGTTTTCTTTATCAATACCTAAAATAACAATATCGATATGTTCACCAACTTTTACGTATTCACTTGGGTGATTGTAACGTTTCAACCAGCTTAAATCGCTGATGTGGATCATACCACCAATACCTGGCTCCAATTCAACAAACACACCATATGGAGTAATATTTTTCACCAACCCTTTGTGTTTGCTTCCCTCAGGGAATTTGGTTTCAATAGTGCTCCAAGGATCTTCAGTCATTTGTTTGATAGATAAGCTCATTTTACGAGCATCTTTATCTAACGTAACAACTTTAGCTTCGTACTCATCGCCTAATTTGAAGAATTCTTTAGCATTGATAGGTGTATTGGCCCAGGTAATTTCACTTACGTGTACCAATCCTTCAACACCCGGCTGAATTTCTAAGAAAGCGCCATAATCTTCAATGTTCACTACTTTACCTTTTACTACAGCACCTTCGGTTAATCCTTCAGGTAATACATCCCAAGGATGTGGAGTTAATTGTTTTAAACCTAAGCTGATACGTTTTTTATCGTCATCAAAGTCTAATACAACCACTTGTAATTTCTGATCCATTTTAACCACTTCTGCCGGATGAGAAATTCTGCCCCATGAAATATCGGTGATGTATAATAAACCATCCAATCCGCCTAAATCCATGAAAGCACCAAAGTCTGTGATGTTTTTAACAACACCTTCCAACACCTGGCCTTTCTCTAACTTACTCATGATCTGAGCACGTTGTGCTTCAATATCACTTTCAATCAGTGCTTTATGAGATACAACGGCATTCTTAATGGCTTCATTAATTTTAACCACTTTAAACTCCATTGTTTTACCAACGAATTGATCGTAATCGGTAACAGGTTTAACATCAATCTGAGAACCTGGTAAGAATGTTTCCATGCCAAACACGTCTACAATCAAGCCACCTTTTGTTTTGCTGGTAACAAAACCAGTAACCACTTCGCCGGTTTTATGCACTTCCATGATTCTTTCCCAAGCACGGTGAATACGAGCTTGTTTGCGGCTTAAATTTAAATGACCGTCCCTGTCTTCTTTCTCTACTACCAGTACTTCTACTTCATCGCCAATTTTTAAGCCCGGAGTGTCGCGGAATTCATTTAAAGAAATCAGACCATCACTTTTAAAACCGATATTAATAACAGCATCAGTTTTAGTTAAAGCAACAATAGACCCTTTCATAATTTCGCCATCTTCAATGGTTACGAAAGTGTTTTCGTACACTTTATCGTATTTTGCTTTTTCGTCTGCATTGTAATGACTTACATTGCGTTTGTCTACAGACCAATCAAAATCATCGTGAGCTGTTTCAACAACAGCAACTTCAGGTGCATTTGTTGTCGCAGTAGTTTCAGCCGCTGCTGAATTCTCCTGAGCATCTGCGTTTAATTGTTTAAGAATAAAAATCATAAAATAACCCCGAGGGTTTTATTCGGGGTTGCAAAGGTAACCTTTTTAGGCAGTTTGGCCCCTTTTTAAGGGTTTTATTTTAGGGAAAAGAGCAGAAATACGGCAATTACCATTTTAGATGCTGCAAATAGCGTATTGAAGCAAAAAAATAATGATGATTTTGCTTCTAAGCTGCTTAAATTACAGTACTAAAATTATAACATATGAAAAAAATCCTTTCTCTGGCTCTCGCACTATTCTGTTTTACAACCTTAACGTTTGCTCAGGCAAAAAAAGATGAAAAGAAAGAAGTGAAGAAAGAAACTGCTGCTAAAAAAGAGCCTGCAAAAGAACAACACCTTAAAAAAGACGGCACACCTGATATGAGGTATAAAGAAAACAAAGAAGCTGCAAAAAAAGTTACCCCTAGCGGCCCTACAAAAAAAGATGGTACTCCCGATATGAGATATAAACAAAATAAAGAAGCTGCAAAGAAAAAATCATAATTCGCTATAAAAAGCGCATGAGTATAAAAGAGAGTAAATTATTTACTCTCTTTTAGTTTGCAACAATTTGTTTGGCTGCTATCCACCCGCTTGTCCATGCATTTTGAAAGTTGAAGCCGCCAGTAATACCATCAATATCTAACACCTCCCCTGCAAAAAATACATTCTCTGTAATTTTACTTTGCATGGTATGGGCATCAATCTCTGAAAGTTTAATCCCGCCGCAGGTAACAAATTCATCTTTGAAAGTTGTTTTCCCTTTCACCTCAAATTCATGATTGAGCAAGTGTTTAATCAAAGCGTTTTGTTGTTTGGAAGTAATATCTGCCCAGCGTGTGTCTTCTTTAATGAAACTTTCCTGCAAAAAATATTGCCATAGGCGTTGAGGTAAAAGAAACGGATTTTTATGAATTAATTTCTGAGAAGAAAACCGTTGGCGAAATAAAGGCCATTCGTCTCTTAATTTGTTTTCTGTATAATCGTTTAGCCAATTAACGCTTATCGCAAAATGATAATTTTTATCAGCCAATTCTCTTGCTGCAAAGGCAGATAATTTTAAAACGGCCGGGCCGCTTAAACCCCAGTGTGTTATTAATACCGGGCCTTGTTGTTGTAGTTTGGTTCCCTGAATTTTTACCGTTGCCTGTTCCATACTAATACCCATTAAAGAGGTGATCTTGTTATTGGGTATGTTAAAAGTGAAAAGCGATGGAACAGGATTCTCTATAACATGGCCCAATACTTTTAACCAGTTGAACTGGCTGGTTTTGGAGTAGCCACCTGTAGCAATGCATAAAAAGTCGGAATCTAAAAATTCAGCATTCGAAAAATGAAGTTTGAATTTTTTTTGTTTTTCGCTCTCCGAATTTTGAATTTCAATTTTTTCTACGCTCCTGTTCATCCGTATTTCAACGCCATATTTATTCGCTTCTTTCATTAAACAATCAATGATTGTTTGAGAAGAGTCTGTAATAGGAAATATTCTTCCGTCTGGTTCCGTTTTAAGTTTCACTCCTCTTTCTTCAAACCATTGAATGGTGTGTTGTGTATGGAATTGATGGAATGCTTTCTTTAAAAAATTCTGTCCTCGTGGATATTTTTTTATCAATTCACTAATTTCAAAACAAGCATGTGTAACATTGCATCTTCCGCCACCACTCACTTTTACTTTGCTTAAAACCTTATTCGACTTTTCAACTATAATTACTTGTAGCATAGGGTTCATTCTTGCTGCATTTACAGCGCAAAAAAAACCGGCGGCACCACCACCAACAACGATCAATATTTTTTTCTCTTCTTTCATAAAATAAAAAAGTCAAAATCCATTTCACTTTTTGTTTTTGAATTTTGACTTTTTACTTTTTAATTATTTTCTAATAATAACTCGTGTTCAAATTACTGTTTGCTTTTTCAGCGGCCTCAATAATACTGTAGTCTGAAAGTATTAAAGCTTTGTCTTTTTTCACACATACATCGTGTTCAAAATGCACAGATACTTTACCATCCTGTGTTTTAACGGTCCATCCGTCTCTATCAGTATAAACATCTTTTGTTCCCAGGTTAATCATTGGTTCAATAGCCAATACCAGGTTCTCTTTTAGTTTTGGCCCATTGCCTCTCTTACCATAATTGGGCACCTGTGGGTCTTCATGCAAATTACGCCCCAAGCCATGCCCAACTAATTCTCTTACAACACCATAGCCATATTTTTTTTCAGTGTGTTCCTGAATGGCAAACGAAATATCTCCAATTCTGTTATTCGCTATGGCTTTTTCTATGCCTTTGTATAAACTTTGTTTGGTTATTTTCACCAATTGCAATACTTCCACATCAACTTCGCCTATTATAAATGTGTATGCATGGTCTCCATGCCAACCATTTAAAATGACTCCCATATCAACAGAAACGATATCGCCATCTTTCAATTCAATATTATTCGGGAACCCATGTACCACAACATCGTTAACGCTTGTGCAAACATTATGCGGGTATCCGTTGTATTTATAAAAAGAAGGAATGGCTTTATGGTCCCTTACAAAGGTTGCACAAAGAGTGTCAATTTGCATGGTAGTCATTCCCGGCTTTAAGTTTTTGGCCACTTCAGTTAAGGTTTTACTTACCAGCTGTGCAGCTTCTTTCATAAAAGCAATTTCTGCTTCTGTTTTGTAAAAAATCATATTTCGTAGTCTGCTCATTTTAAAAGGTCAAAAATAAACCATCATGTAAAACAAAACCTGCCCGATTTTTTGTCTGGCAGGTTTTAAGAGAAAATATTGTACAATTTTAGATGGCCGAAGAAGAGATAGTTTGCCTTCCCTGCACTCTTCCGCTACTCATCAAACCATCATACTGACGCATCAATAAATAGGTTTCAATTTGTTGTAACGTATCTAAGATAACACCTACCATAATTAGTAATGAAGTACCACCGAAGAAAGTACTAAAACCTTGTGTAACACCTAATTTTTGAGCAAATCCTGGCATAATACCCACCAAGGCAAGGAATATAGCACCCGGTAAAGTTATTTTATCCATAATAGCGCCAATATAATCAGCAGTAGGTTGGCCTGGTTTTACTCCCGGAATAAATCCATTATTTCTTTTCAAATCTTCACCAATTTGTTTTGGGTTGAAGATTAAAGCTGTATATAAGAAGGTAAACCCAATTACCATTACAGAATAGATCAACATATACCAGCCATTGCTGTGATCGTTGAATATTCTTACAATACCTTTTGCAGAATCAATGTTTGTAAATGAAACCAATGTTGGTAAGAACATGATCGCTTGCGCAAAAATGATTGGCATTACACCTGCACTATTTACTTTAACGGGTAAGAATTGTCTTGCACCGCCAAATTGCCTGTTACCAATAATCTGTTTGGCATAATTAACAGGGATTTTTCTCACACCCTGAACCAATATAATAAGGCCTAAAATAACAGTAATAAGAATGGCGATTTCTATTAAGAAAATCAATAACCCACCACCGCTCTTTTGTTGTTTGTTTACAAATTCCTGCAACAAAGATTGTGGTAAGCGGCCTAATATACCCACCATGATGATGATAGAAGTACCATTACCCAATCCTTTATCCTGAATTCTTTCGCCTAACCACATTACAAACAATGTACCGGCAGATAAAGTGATGATTGTTGTAAAAGTAAAAAGTGTTCTATCCAATAGAATGGCCTGAGCATATCCACCTTGTGGGGCTGTTAAATAAGCAACATATGCCGCTGCCTGGAAGGCAGTAACAATAATGGTTAAATAACGGGTCCATTGATTAATCTTTTTTCTTCCACTTTCTCCTTCTTTTTGAATTTTTTGTAATTGAGGTACCAATATGGTCATCAACTGCATAAAAATAGAAGCAGAGATATAAGGCATAATACCTAATGCGAAAATAGATGCTTGTGTAAAAGCACCTCCTGCAAACGTATCAAACAAACCAAGTAAGCCTTTATTGGCTGCATTTAATTTTGCCTGATCTAATAAGTTGGGGTCAATACCTGGCAGTACAATATGTGTACCAACCCTGTAAGTTAATACTAAGGCAAGTGTTACAATAATTTTATTACGTAATTCTTCTATGGCCCAAATATTCTTTAAAGTCTGAACTAGTTTTTTCACAGATAAAATATTGTAAAAAGTTAAATTGTCTAAAAACCAAAAAGGAGCATCTGCAGATGCTCCGTGCAAATTAGGTTAATTACTTTACAATTTCAACGCTTCCGCCAACTGCTTCAATTGCTTCTTTCGCTTTTTCACTGATAGCGTTTACTTTGAAAGCTAATTTAGATTTTATTTCACCGGTACCCAATATTTTTACTTTATCGGTACGGCTAATTAAACCATTAATATATAAATTTTCCAAAGAGAATTCTGCAAAGCTGTATTTTTCCTGCAATTGTTCAATCTGGCCCAAATTGAACACTTTGTATTCAATCTTGTTGTTGTTTTTAAATCCACGTTTAGGAATACGGCGTTGGATAGGCATCTGACCACCTTCATGGGCATTCTTACGTTGGTAACCGGCACGGCTTTGACCACCTTTATTACCTTTTGTAGAAGTACCACCTTTACCGGATGCTTCACCTCTACCTAATCTTTTTTCTTTTTGAACTGAGCCTACTGCAGGCTTTAACGAATGTAATTTCATGTGCTTTTATTTTAAACTTTCGCCCCGAAAGCAATCGGGGCTCGCTGATTAATGAGTGATGTGAAATTTCATATTAGAAATTTCAGTTATGCTAATTCTTCAACTTTTACCAAATGGCTTACTTTATTCACCATTCCTAAAATTTGAGGGGTAGCTTCAACTTCTTTAGAAGAGTTGGTTTTATTTAAACCCAAAGCTTGAAGCGTTAGTTTTTGACGCTCAGGTCTATCAATCGGGCTTTTTACTAAAGTTATTTTTATCTTTTTCATTCTAGTCAATTTGAAATTTGAAATATAAAATTTCAAATAATTATCCGTTGAAAACTTTGCTTAATTTAATAGTACGTGTTTTAGCAACTTGTACAGGCTCTCTTAAAGAAGATAAAGCTTTAATGGTAGCTTTAACCACGTTATGCGGATTAGCAGAACCCAAACTTTTAGCCAATACGTCTGTAACACCAGCACTCTCTAATACTGCACGCATACTGCCTCCTGCAATTACACCGGCTCCATGTGCAGCTGGTTTAATCAACACTTTTGCAGCACCTGCTTTAGCAAATTGATCGTGAGGAATAGTGCCATGCATTACAGGAACTTTTACCAAGTTTTTCTTGGCGTCTTCAATTCCTTTAGTGATAGCTTCCTGTACTTCTTTGGCTTTACCCAAACCCTGGCCTACAACACCATTCTCATTGCCCACAACAACCAAAGCAGAGAAAGAAAATGTACGGCCACCTTTTGTTGTTTTTACAACACGGTTTATAGCAACTACTTTTTCTTTCAACTCAACATCAGCACCTGCTTTTACTTTATTTTCTGATACTTTAGACATTTGTATTATGAATTTCGATTCTTAAATGTTGTTATGCTGTTTATTAGAATTGCAAGCCGCCTTCTCTTGCTCCGTCTGCGACTGCTTTTACACGGCCGTGATATAAGTTACCACCACGATCGAATACAACAGCTGATAAACCTAATGCCACTGCTTTTTTAGCAACTGCATTACCAACCAATTTAGATTTTTCAACTTTAGTTACTTTTTGTGCTGCAATTTCTTTATCTTTTGAAGATGCTGCAGCTAATGTAACTCCAGAATTATCATCAATCAATTGAGCATAGATTTCGGCATTACTTCTAAACACAGCCAAACGTGGTTTTGTAGAAGTACCTACCACTTTCTTGCGAATGCGGTATCTGATTTTTTGTCTTTGTTCTAGTTTAGTTGCCATAATTTTTTATTTGCAAACCTCCGATGCTGCCGGAGGTTTATGTTCTTAATTATTTACCAGCCGCTTTACCTGCCTTTCTTCTTAATACCTCACCTGAGTATTTCACACCTTTTCCTTTGTATGGTTCAGGTTTACGCAAGCTTCTTAATTTAGCAGCTACCTGACCTAACAATTGCTTATCGATACCTTCCAACATGATCTTAGGATTCTGGCCTTTTTCGGTTGCTGTGGCAACTTTTAATTCTTTAGGTATTTCAAAAATAATGTTGTGAGAATAACCTAAAGCCAGATCTAAAATATTACCGGTGTTTGCAGCTTTAAAACCAACACCCACCAATTCTAAATCTTTTTTATATCCTTCCGTTACACCTTTAACCAAGTTTGCAATCAAAGCTCTGTACAAACCATGCATAGCACGGTGACGGATTTGATCTGTAGGGCGGCCAACGATTACTTCTTCCCCTTTCACTTCAACAATAATATCACGGTCTATGGCCTGATTCAATTCGCCTTTAGGGCCTTTAACTGTAACCACATTATCACTTCCAACAGTGATGGTTACACCTTTAGGAATGCTAATTGGTTTTTTACCTATACGAGACATAATTTTAGTTTAACTTTTTTGTTTAGATAATTGGCTATGTAGTTTGTATTGTGTTCAGTTCCGTATAGAGAACTTAAATTATCAATCAACTTATATGAATTTGAAAACCATTGCCTCATTTTCAAATCGTTGGTTAGTGTAATACTAATAAACGTAGCAAAGTACTTCTCCACCAACATTTTGCGCTTTGGCTTGTTTATCTGTAAGCACTCCTTTAGAAGTACTTAAAATAGCAATACCTAAGCCATTAATTACTCTTTTTACTTCAGCAGGCTTTGCGTACTGACGTAAACCCGGGCGGCTAACCCTTTCTAAAGAACGAATAGCCGGTTGTTTAGAAGCTGCATCATATTTCAATGCAATTTTTATAACACCTTGCTTGTTATCGTCTTCAAATTTGTATTTCAAAATGTAACCTTGTTCGTACAATATCTCAGTGATTCTTTTTTTAAGGTTAGAAGCTGGAATTTCTACCAGTCTGTGACCAGCCATCTGAGCATTACGAATCCTTGTTAAAAAATCTGCAATAGGATCAGTTACCATGTTTATTTAAATTAATTTCTGTTCTTAATATTGTTTCTATGCATCCCGCTAAAATCGGGAAGTTATAGTTAAAAATTACCAGCTTGCTTTCTTTACTCCCGGGATTTTTCCGTTTAAAGCCATATCGCGGAAGGTAACACGAGAAATACCGAAGTATCTCATATATCCTTTAGGACGGCCGGTAAGCTGGCAACGGTTTTTTAAACGTACAGGTGAAGCGCTCTTAGGCAATTTGTCTAACGCTGCATAATCTCCTGCTGCTTTTAATGCTGTTCTTTTTTCAGCAAATTTTGCAACAAGTGCTTCACGTTTAGCCTGACGGGCAACTATTGATTTTTTTGCCATATTTTATTAATTAATCTTTTTTAATGTTTTTGAACGGCATACCTAATTCTTTTAACAATTCGTATGCTTCTTCGTTTGTGTTTGCAGTTGTTACGAAAGTGATATCCATACCTGTAATCTTGTTCACTTTATCAATATCAATCTCAGGGAAGATGATCTGTTCTGTAACACCCAATGTATAATTACCACGGCCATCAAATGCTTTATCGCTAATACCTTTAAAATCACGTACACGTGGTAAAGCCACACTTACCAGCCTGTCTAAAAATTCATACATTTTCTCACCACGTAAAGTAACTTTGGCGCCAATAGGCATTCCTTTACGCAATTTAAAGTTTGAGATATCTTTTTTGCTGTAAGTAGGCACTGCTTTCTGACCGGTGATCTGCTCTAATTCACCAATTGCTACATCAATCAATTTTTTATCGTTCACCGCACCATTCACACCTCTGTTGATGCAAATTTTTTCTAATTTGGGAGTTTGCATGATTGTGTCGTAAGCAAACTTTTTCATTAAAGCAGGTACTACATCTTTTTTGTACTTGTCTGCTAAACGTGGGCTGTATTTTGTTGCACTCATAGTTGTATACATTTATGTTCCATTCCAACGGAACAAACGTTTATTATTTAATTGCTTCGCCGCTTTTCTTTGAAATGCGGATTAATTTTCCGTTTTCGCGTGTACGTTTTATTTTAGTTGGTGCGCCTGCTTTTGCATCCCATAGCATAACGTTAGAAATGTTAATAGGAGCCTCAACTTTAACAATACCGCCTTTAGTGTTTTGAGCAGAAGGTTTAGTATGTTTCGTTACAATGTTTACACCTTCAACAATAACACGACCTTTATCAACAATCACTTCAAGCACTTTGCGCGGCTTTTTTAAATCTTTGTCATCACCTGCAATAACAACAACGCTATCGCCTTTTTTGATGTTGAATTTGGGTTTGAATCTGTTACTCATTTTATTTTGCTTAAAGCTTAACGCTAAGCGCTAAACGCTTAGCTGTAAATTTATTTTCTGATTTCCGCCTTCGGCTTTTGGCTTTCAGCTTATAGCACTTCCGGTGCTAATGAAATGATTTTCATATATCCTTTATCACGTAATTCCCTGGCAACCGGCCCGAAAATACGTGTACCTCTTGGCTCATCAGCATTGTTCAACAATACAACAGCATTGTCATCGAAACGAATGTATGATCCGTCTTTTCTACGCAATTTGTTTGTTGTACGAACAATAACCGCTTTAGATACTGTACCTTTTTTAATACCACCGGCAGGGATGGCATCTTTTACAGTTACTACTATTTTATCTCCGATTTTAGCGTAATCCTGACCAGAGTTGCCAAGTACTTTAATACAAAGCACTTCTTTAGCACCACTGTTATCAGCTACGTTTAATCTGCTTTCTTGCTGAATCATCTTAATTAATTTTTCAGTTCTTTGAACTTATTTTCGTTTGTAAAAACAGCGGGATATACTATTTCGCTTTTTCAACTACTTCAACAAGTCTCCAGCGTTTTGTTTTGCTGAGTGGACGAGTTTCCATGATTTTAACGATATCTCCAATGCCGCATTCGTCTTTCTCGTCATGGGCATGGAATTTGGTAGTTTTCTTAACGAACTTACCATAAATAGGGTGTTTTACTTTTCTTTCTACAGCTACGGTAATGGTTTTAGCCATTTTATCGCTGGTAACAACACCAATCCTTGTTTTACGCAAATTTCTTTCAGCCATTGTTTGCTTTTTATTTGGTTATTTAGCCAACTTTCTTTTTTGTAATTCCGTTTTTAAACGGGCTATATCTCTTCTCAGGCCACGAATGGTCATGGGATTTTCCAAAGGAGAAATCGCATGAGCGAATTCCAGCTTTTTTAAACGAAGGGAATCTTCGGAGATACGGGCATTTAAGTCGTTCTCGTTCAAATCCTTCAGATTTTTGTTAAATTCAAATTTTTTGTTAGCCATTGCAATTCTTTTTTATAATTATGCCTGCAAGTCTCTTCTGATAATGAACTTGGTTTTGATAGGTAATTTTTGAGCAGCCAATTCCATAGCTTCTTTTGCTGTTTGCTCAGTTACACCGTCGCACTCAAAAATGATACGACCTGGTTCTACCACAGCAGCCCAAAATTCAGGGTTACCTTTACCTTTACCCATCCTCACCTCTAATGGCTTGCGGGTAATGATTTTATCAGGAAATACACGAATCCAAACATTACCTTCACGTTTCATAGCACGTGTCATTGCCTGACGGGCAGCTTCAATTTGCCTGTTGGTTAACCAGATTGGCTCAACAGCTTTTAAAGCATAAGAACCGAACGCAATTGAAGTTCCGCGTTTTGCTACCTCACGTATACGGCCTTTCTGTTGTTTTCTATGTTTACTTCTTTTAGGTTGTAACATCTTTCTTTATTGAAAAATTTGAAAATTTGAAAAATCGAAAATTATCATTCTCTCATTTTCATATTTGTTCATTTGCACAGTTGCAAATTAATTTCTTCCTCTACCACCTCCGCGACGGTCGTCTCTTCCACCACCACCACGGCGATCACGATCGTGATGACGATCATCTCTTCTATCACCGCCTCTCTCACCACCTTCGTTCTTGCCGCTGATAAAGTTTGGATTCAGATCGCGTTTTCCTAAAACTTCACCTTTACAAATCCATACTTTAATACCGATTTTACCATAAACTGTTTGAGCAAAAACATTGGCATAATCAATATCCATACGGAAAGTATGCAAAGGAACTCGGCCTTGTTTAAATTCTTCGCTACGTGCAATTTCAGCACCGCCTAAACGACCGCTCAACTTCACCTTAATACCTTCAGCACCCATACGAAGTGTTGAGGCAATAGCCATTTTGGTAGCTCTTTTAAAGTTGATGCGATTTTCAATTTGTTTGGCAATGGTATCGCCTACGATGTTTGCATCCAGTTCCGGGCGACGGATTTCAAGAATGTTGATCTGAACATCTTCCTTACCGGTCAACTTCTTCAACTCTTCTTTAATTCTGTCTACTTCATTACCGCCTTTACCGATAATGATACCTGGCTTAGATGTGTGAATGGTAACGATCAACTTGCCTAAAGTACGCTCAATAACAATTTTGGAAATACCGCCTTTGTTAATACGTGCGTTCAGGTAAGTACGGATTTTATTATCCTCAATCAACTTGCCGGCAAAATCTTTTTTACCGCCATACCAGTTGCTTTCCCATCCGCGGATGATACCTAACCTGTTACCAATTGGATTTGCTTTCTGACCCATATTTATGGTTTCAATTAGTTTTTAGAATCTACAATTAATGTTACGTGATTGCTGCGTTTTCTAACTCTGTATCCACGACCTTGCGGTGCCGGACGCATACGTTTTAAAACACGGCCACCATCTACAAAAACAGTTTTTACTACAAGACTGCTGTCTGCTGCACTGGCACCATTGTTCTTTTGCTCCCAGTTACTGATAGCACTTTTCAACAATTTTGCCAAAGGGGTTGCATTGTGTTGAGGATGGTGTTCTAAAATAGCCAATGCCTTTTCAACTTCCATTCCTCTGATCACATCAGCCAACAAACGCATTTTGCGTGGCCCTGTAGGATAGTTATTTAATTTAGCTACTGCTTCCATTTTTATTTGAATTTGAAATCTGAAATATGAAATTTCAAATTGAGTTTTTATTGTTTACTTCCTGAATGTCCTTTAAAGTTTCTGGTTGGTGCAAATTCACCTAATTTATGTCCCACCATAAATTCAGTTACATAAACAGGAATGAATTTATTTCCATTATGTACCGCAAATGTGTGGCCAACAAAATCCGGGGTAATAGTGCTGCGACGGCTCCATGTTTTAATAACACCCTTCTTTGCTTTCCCATCATTTATCGCTACAACCTTACCTTCCAAATTGTGGTCTACATAAGGACCTTTTTTAATCGAACGACCCATATTGTATTTTTTGTTGTTTATTCTTCCGGTTTTACCCGGAATATTTTAACGATTGATTACTTAGTTAACTTTTTACCATCGCGGCGCTGGATAATTAATTTATCGCTTCCTTTGCCTTTGGTTCTTGTTTTTTCACCTTTTGCATATTTACCGGTTCTGCTACGTGGGTGACCTCCCGAAGCTCTACCCTCACCACCACCCATCGGGTGATCTACTGGGTTCATCGCAACACCACGGTTTCTTGGTCTGATACCTTTCCATCTGTTAACACCCGCTTTACCGGCTGTTTCCAAATTATGGTCGCTGTTTGAAACAACACCTACGGTAGCTGCACAGTTGATTAAAACTTTTCTCAACTCACCAGAAGGCATTTTCAATACGGCGTATTTCTCTTCTTTGTTTGCCAATTGAGCTGATGCACCTGCACTGCGGGCTAATTTTCCACCCTGGCCAGGTTGCATTTCAATGTTATGAATCATTGTACCCAAAGGCATATTTTTCATTGGCAGAGAGTTACCAATTTCAGGGGCTGCATTCTCACCACTTACTACTGTTGCTCCTACTTGTAAACCCTGAGGGGCCAGAATATATCTTTTATCACCATCAGTATATTGCAATAATGCAATAAAGGCTGTACGGTTCGGATCGTATTCTATAGAAACAACATTAGCTTCAACATTATATTTGTTTCTCTTAAAATCTATAACACGGTAGTGTTTTTTATGACCACCACCAATGTATCTCATTGAACGGCGACCCTGGGCATTACGTCCACCTGTTTTTTTAACTGGCTCCAACAAGCTTTTTTCGGGTTTGTTGGTAGTAATTTCAGCATAGGCATTACCAATTCTCCATCTGGTGCCTGCTGTCATTGGTTTGTATTTCTTTAAAGCCATCTCTTATTATTTATGCGAAATTTTCAGCTTCGCGAACTATAAATTAAATGTTTGCGTATAAATCAATTGTTTCACCTTCAGCAACTGTTACCAATGCTTTTTTATAAGAAGATTTTTTACCCTGAATAAAACCGGCTTTTGTATAACGGGTTTTATTTTTTCCGGGAGCAACTGAAGTGTTCACATTAATCACATTCACACCGTAAAAGCTTTCAACTGCTTTTTTAATCTCTAACTTGTTAGCCTTTTTGTTCACTTTAAAAGCATAACGACGCAATTTTTCTTGTTGAGCGTTTGCCTTTTCAGTTAAAATAGGTTTAATTAATATTTCTGATTGTTTCATTTTTTATGAATTGAAACGTTTTTTAAATTAAGCTTGTGCCGGTTCGTTATCTGCAAAAATTTTAGCAGCATTTTCTGTTAACACTAAAACATCTGCATTAACTATATCGTAAGTATTGATGTCTGCCAATAAAGTGCTTGCAACGTTTGGTACATTGCGGGTACTTAAATAAAGATTGTCGTTATACTCAGGTAAAATCAACAATGCTTTTTTATCGGCTACATTTAACCCTTTCATTACATCTACAACCTGTTTGGTTTTTGGAGTTTCAAGGTTAATATCTTCCACAATAACGATAGCAGCATCTTTAGCTTTATGACTTAAAGCAGAGATCTTAGCAAGATCTTTTACTTTACGGTTCAGTTTGAAATCGTAACCATGAGGCTTGGGTCCGAAGATAGTACCACCACCTTTGTATAAAGGGTTACGGATATTACCTTTACGAGAACCACCAGTACCTTTTTGTTTGTGAAGTTTACGGCTTGCACCTTTTACTTCTGCACGTGTTTTTACTTTGTGCGTACCTTGACGCTGAGCAGCCAAGTATTGCTTAACAGCCAAATAAATTACATGGTCGTTAGGCTCTACACCAAACACTTCTTCCGGTAATTCAACAGTTCTGCCTGTTTTCTGACCTTTTATATTTAAAACTTCTACTTGCATCTTTTTCTAATTAAGTGTGATTATTTCTGGATTAAAACGATTGAGCCGTTGTGGCCAGGAACTGAACCACTAACTAAGATGTAATTCTTTTCAGGGAAAATTTTTACAACTTTCAAGCCTTTCATTTTTACACGGTCACCACCCATGCGGCCGGCCATTCTCATTCCTTTGAATACACGGCTGGCATCGGATGAGTTACCGATTGAACCCGGAGCTCTTTGACGATCGTGTTGACCGTGAGAAGCTTCACCAACACCAGAGAATCCATGGCGTTTAACTACACCCTGAAAACCTTTACCCTTGGTTGTTCCCACAACTTCAACTTTATCGCCTTCAGCGAAAATATCAACAGTGATAGTTTCTCCTAAAGCTTTTTCTATTGAATAATCTCTAAATTCTTTGGTGAATTTTTTGGCAGGAGTATTTGCCTTTGCGAAGTGATTTAATTCAGCCTTTGTTGTATGCTTTTCTTTTTTATCGCCAAAAGCTAACTGAATTGCACTATAACCATCTGTTTCAGCGGTTTTGATCTGAGTTACAACATTTGGACCCGCTTCGATAATGGTACAAGCTGTTTGCTTGCCATCTGCTTCGAAGATGCTGGTCATCCCGATTTTTTTTCCAATTATACCTTTCATCTTTTTGCGGTTTATGCCCCGCCAGGTGTTGAGGACATGAAGCTGATGAATATGCTTCATTCAATCCTTGTTTGCCATCGACCTTTTCCTGTGTTTTCCGGATTATATACGGAAGGGGAAGTACCGACAGTAAACAAACCTCGAAGGGCCTGTTTATATGTTTACCTGATATTTCAGGTGATTTATTTTATCAGAGCTCTTTTCTCACGATCCTTATCATGCTATCGTGATTGAGAGATGAATACTTATTTTAAGAACTAATCCCTTTCGGGTGAGCTTACGCTTTAATTTCAACTTCAACACCTGAAGGCAGATCTAATTTACTTAAAGCATCTACCGTACGTGATGAAGAAGTATATATATCCAATAAACGCTTATGCGTACATAATTGAAATTGTTCACGACTCTTTTTATTAACGTGAGGTGAACGTAATACAGTGAAAATTCTTTTTCTTGTAGGAAGAGGAATAGGCCCTGTAACTACTGCACCTGTGCTACGAACTGTTTTCACAATTTTCTCGGCAGACTTGTCTACCAAGTTGTGATCGTACGATTGTAATTTTATTCTGATTCTCTGAGACATAGTCTAAACCCAATTTTCCGATTGGGGTTGCAAAGGTAACAGCTTGTGTTTAAATACACAAAGTTTTTTAGAATTATTTTCAGATTTTTTAAAAATAATTTACAAAAAAGCCTGTTCGGTTATCCGAACAGGCTTTTTATACTATATGAACTAAGATTAATCTTCCACTTTTACTTTACCCTTTGATTTTGCTATCACTTCTTCTGCAATGTTATTTGGAGCAGGAGAATAGTGAGAGAATTCCATAGTAGAAGTAGCGCGGCCAGAAGATAACGAACGTAATTGAGTTACATAACCAAACATTTCACTTAACGGAACTTTAGCTTTGATAACTTGTAAGTTAGCACGGCTATCCATACCTTCCAACATACCGCGACGACGGTTTAAATCGCCCGTAACATCACCCATGTATTGATCGGGAGTTAACACTTCCACTTTCATAATAGGCTCTAACAATGTTGGTTTTGCTTTTCTGCCGGCTTCACGGAAACCGGATTTAGCACACAATTCGAATGACATTGAATCAGAGTCTACATCGTGGTAACTACCATCAAAAATCCTGATTTTCATATTATTAACCGGATAGCCAGCCAGCACGCCTGTAGACATTGCTGTATCGAAACCTTTCTGAATAGCAGGAATAAATTCTTTCGGAATTGCACCACCGAAAATATCGTTAACGAACTGGAAGCTCTTTCCTTCATTCTCTTTCATCCACTCTTCATCAGCAGGGCCGATAGAGAATTGAATGTCGGCAAATTTACCACGACCACCCGATTGTTTTTTCAATACTTCGCGATGCTCAATCGTAGTGCCAAAAGCTTCTTTATAAGCAACCTGAGGAGCACCCTGGTTTACTTCCACTTTAAATTCACGACGCATACGGTCGATGATAATTTCAAGGTGCAGCTCTCCCATTCCACGCAAAATTGTTTGGCCAGTATCTTCATCGGTGTTCACACGTAAGGTTGGATCTTCCTCCACCAATTTAGCAATGGCCATACCCATTTTATCAACGTCTGCCTGAGTTTTAGGCTCAACCGCGATAGCGATCACCGGCTCAGGTATAAACATGTTTTCTAAAGTGATCGGATGATTCTCATCACATAGTGTATCACCTGTTTTAATTTCTTTGAAACCTACTGCAGCCGCAATATCACCCGCTTCGATGAAGTCGATTGGGTTTTGTTTGTTCGCAAACATTTTCATGATACGGCTGATACGCTCTTTCTTTCCACTTCTTACATTCAACACATAAGATCCTGCGTCTAAGTGACCGGAATAACAACGGAAGAATGCCAAACGACCAACGAAAGGATCGGTCATGATTTTGAAAGCCAATGCAGAGAACGGTTCTTTAGGATCAGCTTTTCTGATTAATTCAGCACCTGTATCTGGGTCTGTACCTTTTGTATCTTCAATATCAACCGGAGAAGGCAAATAACGACAAACAGCGTCTAATGCAGTTTGTACTCCTTTATTTTTGAAAGAAGAACCACACATCATAGGTACAATGCTCAGGTCGATAGCCGCTTTGCGGATTGCTTCATGCACTTCTCCTTCTGTAATAGAATTAGGATCGTCAAAGAATTTTTCCATCAATTGATCATCATATTCTGCAACAGCTTCAATCAGATTCTGTCTCCACATGTTCACTTCTTCAACCATATCTTCCGGAACAGGTATTTCATCAAAAGTCATTCCTTCTGTTTCCATGTGCCAGATAATACCCTTCATTTTAATCAAGTCTACCACACCTCTAAAATTATCTTCGGCTCCAATTGGTAATTGAAGGGGCACCGCTTTGGCTCCAAGCATTTCTTTTACTTGTTTCACCACATTCAGGAAATCGGCACCGCTGCGATCCATTTTATTTACGAAGCCGATACGAGGAACTTTGTAACGGTTAGCCTGACGCCAAACAGTTTCTGACTGAGGCTCAACACCATCAACAGCAGAGAATAATGCAATCAAACCATCCAATACACGCATAGAACGCTCTACCTCTACAGTAAAGTCTACGTGACCCGGAGTATCGATGATATTGAAGTAATATGATTTAGTATCGGCAGTTGCTTTACCTTTTTCTGTAGGGAAATTCCATTTACAGCTAACAGCTGCAGAAGTAATGGTAATACCTCTTTCTTTTTCTTGCTCCATCCAGTCGGTTGTAGCAGCACCATCGTGCACTTCACCAATTTTATGAATCATACCGGTATAGCGTAAAATACGCTCAGTGGTTGTGGTTTTACCTGCATCAATGTGAGCAGCAATACCAAAATTTCTTTGAAACTTCAAGTCTGCCATAACAGAATTATTTTTTTAATTTTTTTCGAGCGGCAAAGTTAGGGATTTACCGTATTGAAAACAGAGTTGACAAATATTTAATTAAGATGTGCGCATGTTGCCTAAAATTGCTTATTGGCCTTATAACAAAGAACCCCGAAGTTTCGGGGTTCTTTGTTATACTAAGTTTGATGATTAAACTTTAAAGTGCGAGAAAGCTTTGTTCGCTTCTGCCATACGGTGTGTATCTTCTTTTTTCTTGAAAGCACCACCTTCACCTTTACTTGCCGCAACAATCTCGTTCGCTAATTTATCAGCCATTGTTTTACCGTTTCTTTCGCGGCTGTAGCGGATCAACCATTTCATGCTCAGAGAAATTTTTCTATCAGCACGAACTTCGGAAGGAATTTGAAAAGTTGCACCACCAATTCTGCGGCTTCTAACCTCAACAGCAGGTGTTACATTTTGTAAAGCCTTTCTCCAGATTTCGTATCCGTCTTCACCGGTAATTTTAGAAACTTTATCAACTGCATCGTAGAAAATATTTAATGCGGTGCTTTTTTTACCTTGCCACATTAAATTGTTTACAAAACGGGTAACTTGTTTGTCGTTATACTTACCATCGGGAGCCAGAGGTAATTTTTTTGCTTGTGCCTTACGCATGTTCTAATTTTTAATTTCAACTGATTTTCTTCAAGTATTAAAACTTTACTCAGCTTTTTTATGGAGAAATTATTTTTTTGCTTTTTCTTTCTTGGTTCCGTATTTAGAACGGCTCTTTTTACGGTCTTTCACACCTGCAGTATCCAGGCTACCGCGAACAATGTGGTAACGTACACCAGGTAAATCTTTAACACGACCACCACGGATTAATACGATTGAGTGTTCCTGCAAGTTGTGGCCTTCACCCGGAATGTAGGCAATAACCTCAACTTTATTAGTTAAACGAACTTTAGCAACTTTACGTAAAGCCGAGTTCGGTTTTTTTGGAGTTGTTGTGTACACTCTTGTACATACGCCACGACGTTGAGGGCAGGCATCTAATGCTCTTGATTTACTTTTAGCCCTGATGATTTCGCGGCCTTTTCTTACTAACTGCTGAATAGTAGGCATTCTGCTGTATTTAATTTTTTTCGGACGGCAAAGGTAACCGCATCATTTTTAAATTCCAAATAATAATGAGAATAAAATCTTTTTGTTACCAAATTTATCCACTATTTAAATGCGTCCAGGGCTGCTGTTGGCTTTCCTGTGTTATCAAAAGCGCCTAAAGTATAGCCCTGCCAATTGTTGTAACATTCAGGTTCCCAGTAAAAAACACCTATTCCCATATTGTTGGGAAGTGATTTGTTTTTAGCTATCAGATCACTGATAAAACTTTTACAAGTTTGTGCCTGATCCCACGGCATCCCCACTTCACAGATCATTACTTTTTTGCCATACCTGGCAACCATATCGTTCATATTGTTCAGGCATTGTGTATTCTTGGTTTGCCAATCTGAAACAGACGGGTATAATGACATACCAATGATATCCCAGTTTGTATTATTTGCCTTCAATCCGTCAAAAATCCATCGGAATAAATCATTATTATAGCCGTTAGAAACGTGTACAATAACCTGAATATTGTTGTTTATCGCTTTTACTGCATTATACCCTGATTGTATAAACGAAGCAAAATTAGGCATATTAATAGAAGCCTGCCCATCGGGCCAAAGCATTCCGTTATCTACTTCATTACCTACCTGCACCCAATCGGGTAATACATTTTGCGCCTGCATTGCTTGTAGTACACTTTGGGTATGGTTATATATGGATGCCTGCAACTGAGAAATTGTTTGTGATGCCCAGGAGGCAGGTTTATTCTGTTTGCCCGGGTCTGCCCACCAATCGCTATAATGAAAATCGAGCAAAATTTTCATTCCTGCATTCTTTGCTCTGATGGCTTTTGCAACAACATCGCTTGTATTGCACCATCCATCAGTTGGATTAACCCACACTCTTAACCTGATAGCATTCATACCCACACTTTTCATCAATGCAAAACAATCCTGTTGTACGCCATTGTTGTCATAGAATTTTATACCTGAGGCTTCCATTTGAGTTACCCAACTAATATCTGCCCCTTTAACATAATTGCCCGCAGCGTTGCCGGCCTGTTGTGCAGTAGAGTTTTTAGAACAGGCATAACATGCAATTAAGGAAATATACAGCAAAATTGTTTTCATAAAAAAAGCCGCCCGGTAGAAGGCGGCTATGAAGTTATTGCATTACCAAATAGTATTAAATTTTAAATAGCCAATTAAATCTGTCTTCGGTTAAACTATAACGAATGGCATTCAGTTCCTGCTTTACTTTTGGGGCAATTGTATTAGAAGCAACATCAAACTGCATTACAAAATCTTTATAGCGCAGTTCTTTAATTGGAGCGATGGTTGCAGCCGTTCCTGTTCCGAAAACTTCTTTTAAAGAACCATTTTTATAAGCATCCATCACTTCGTTAATATTAATTCTTCTTTCTTCTACTTTTAAACCCATTTCTGCCAAAAGTGTTAGTACGCTGGCTCTTGTTACGCCTTCCAGGATAGTGCCTTCTTCTAACGATGGGGTAACAGCAGTATTGTTGATAATAAACACAACATTCATCATACCTACTTCCTGCAACCATTTATGCTCAAAAGCGTCTGTCCACAATACCTGGTCGTATCCTAATTTCTGGGCTTCTTTTGCAGCCATCATACTACCGCCATAATTGCCTGCATTTTTCGAAAAACCAACACCACCCGGGGCTGCACGGGTATATTTTTCTTCCACATAAATTTTCATGGGTTGGGCATAATAAGGCCCTGTTGGGCTTAACAAAATGATGAACTTATAGGTAGCCGAAGGTTTAACACCCAATTGTGTATCTGTTGAAAACATAAATGGCCTGATGTAAAGAGAATGTTCTTCCATTGCAGGTATCCAGTTTTTATCCAGTTCAATCAACTGCTTCATTCCTTCAACAAAAATTTCTTCCGGCACTTCCGGCATACACATTCTTGCTGCCGATTTATTAAAACGATTAAAATTGTCGTAGGGCCTAAAAATTACGGCTTCGCCATTTTGGGTTCTATATGCTTTAATGCCTTCAAAAATAGCCTGACCATAATGCAGGGCTGCCAATGAGGGTTCTAACAATAAAGGCTGATAAGGTTTTATTTCCACATTCTTCCACTCACCGTTTTCATAATCGGCTTCCAACATGTGGTCTGAAAAATATTTACCGAAAGGTATATTCTCTAAACTGAGGTCTTTTAACCTGCTATGCTCAACTTTTTGAATTTGAAAATCTAAGGCTGTGTCCATAACGCTATATTTGATGCAAATTAACAGAAAAAATAAAAACTAACAGTTGTTAATATTTTGAATATCCAATGAGCTTCAATAAAATTCAGTTGCCCGCCCCTATTATTGCCGGTTTGTTTAAAAACAAATTGGTATTAGTTGATACTGATTTTGTATCAAAAGCAACCCAGGCAGATACTAAAGCGGGCAAGCCGCTTTTTTTAGGGGATAACAAAAAAAATATTTTAATCATTGTTAACGATAATGAAGCAGTACATATAAGGGAGGAGTGGCTTTCTTTATTAACAAATATGCTTGCTGCCTGTAAACTTAATATGGGTGATGTAGCTATTGTAAACAGGTACAACCAAAATCATTCCTTTGATATGTTGAAAACACAATTATCTCCTGCCTATGCCATTTTATTTGGAATAACCACGCAAGACATTTTACTGCCTTTTGCAATACCGCATTACCAGGTTCAGCATTATAACCAAAGTGTATTTCTTACTGCTCCTGCTTTTCAGATGCTCGCAGGAAATGGAGAAGCTGCCAGGATTGAAAAAAGCAAACTGTGGTTAAGCTTGAAAAAAATGTTCAACATTTAAGCATGAGCCGGATTTTTATAGAGACTAACAGATTGGTTTTGCGTAGCTGGAAGGCTGCTGATTATAATTTGTTTGCGCTCATGAATGCCGATAAAGAAGTGATGAAATATTTTCCCAACCCGTTGGAAAAAGAACAAACCATCCGTTTTGTGGAAGAAAGAATTAAGCCACATTTTAAAACTTACGGCTATGGCGTATATGCAGTAGAACTAAAGACTTTGCAAAGGTTTATAGGATTTTGTGGTTTTATGCATCCACAATTTGAAAGCTTTTTTACCCCTTGCATAGAAATTGGCTGGAGGATAGATAAAAGGTTTTGGAATATGGGTTATGCTACAGAAGCAGCACAGGCATGTTTGCATTTTGGTTTCACTGTTTTAAAATTCTCCGATGTATTTTCGTTTACTTCCATACACAACAAAGCATCCGAAAGAGTAATGCAAAAAATAGGCATGCAAAAAACAGGCACATTTATGCATCCTTCCATTACCGAAAATAGTTACCTGCAGGAGCATGTGCTTTATAAAATTTCAATATGAAAACAACACTCATATTTGCTACCAATAATCAACATAAAGTTGAAGAGATTGAAAAAGTTTTGAATGGATATTTTACCATCATCACTTTAAAAGAGGCAGGTATTAATATAGATATCCCTGAGCCTTACAACACACTACATGAAAATGCCCGGGCAAAAGCACGAACCATTTTTTCAATCACCCATCAAAACTGTTTTAGTGAAGATACCGGCCTGGAAGTAGAAGCGTTAAATGGAGAGCCGGGTGTAAAAAGTGCCAGGTATGCGGGAAGCGACAGGGATTTTCAAGCAAATATTAGCCTGCTTTTACATAAACTTCAGCATATTGAAAAAAGGGTTGCTCAATTCAGAACCGTTATTACATTGATCTACAATAATGAAGAATATTATTTTGAAGGAATTTGCAGGGGCAAAATTATTTCTGAACAAAGAGGCACCAACGGATTTGGTTACGATCCTGTTTTTGTTCCTGATGGAAGTAACAAAACATTTGCTGAGATGGCGTTAGAGGAGAAAAATATTTTTAGCCACAGAAAAAAGGCAACAGAAAAGTTAATAGCCTTTCTTTCAAAACAATCAACATGGAAAGAATAAAATTAAACTTACCTGAAGCATTTACTTTTAATATACTATTAAATATACGGATCACAGACCTGAATTATGGCGGGCATGTTGGTAATGATAGTTTTTTAAGTTTTGTGCACGAAGCGAGGCAGCAGTTTTTATTATATCACCACTATTCTGAAATGAATGTTGAAGGCGTTGCTTTAATTATGGCCAATGCAGCTATTGAATTTAAAAGGGAATTAAGCTTTAATCAGCAAATCCGTATATGGGTTACCGCAACGGGGTTTGATAAATTAGGTTTTGATTTTTATTATAAGATAGAAGTTTTGGAAAACATGGAATGGTTGCTTGCGGGAAAAGCCAAAACAGGAATGTTGTGTTTTGATTATAATGAAAAGAAAAAAATAAGTGTTCCTGCAAGAGCCATTCAAAAATTTATGGCAGCTTAACTCTTAACTCTAAAAAGAAAGCCACTGTATTGCAGTGGCTTTCTTCTAAATTATTTTTATACCGTTTATTTCTTCATATACATCACTTCTTTCACCAGTTTCACGGTTCTTTCAACATCAGGAATAGCTAATGCAGCAAGATTAGGTGCATAGTGCATAGGTGCATCTGCACTGGTAATTCTTCTGATAGGCGCATCCAGGTAATCGAATCCTTCTTTTTGAATACGATAAGTAATTTCAGAGCTTACACTGGCAAATGGCCACTGTTCTTCCACAATCACTAAACGGTTTGTTTTCTTTATGCTCTCTAAAATAGTTTGCCAATCGAGCGGTTTAATAGATCTAAGATCTATCACTTCGGCGCTTACACCTTCTTTTTCCAATTCAGCAGCAGCACTTAATGCTACTTTCATCATTTTATTATACGAAACAATGGTAACATCCCTACCAGCTTTTTTAACATCAGCCTTTCCTAAAGGAATGTAATATTCTTCTTCAGGAACTTCCCCTTTATCGCCGTATAACAATTCGCTTTCCATGAACATTACAGGGTCTTCCTCAAACCGGATAGCCTGTTTCAATAAACCTTTGGCATCGTAAGGATTAGAAGGAGAAACCACTTTAATGCCCGGGATATTGGCATAATAACTTTCAAACGCCGTAGAGTGCTGTGCACCTAATTGCCCTGCGCTGCCATTACCTCCGCGAAATACAATAGGGCAGCTAATTTGGCCACCACTCATTGCTAACATTTTCGATGCAGTATTTAAAATCTGATCCATTGCCAGTACTGCAAAGTTCCAGGTCATGAATTCAATAACGGGCCTTAATCCGTTCTGAGCAGCACCAACGCCAACCGCTGCAAAACCTAATTCAGAAATGGGAGTATCAATCACTCTTTTAGGGCCAAATTCGGCCAACATTCCCTGGCTTACTTTGTAAGCACCATTATATTCAGCCACTTCCTCCCCCATTAAAAAAACCCTTTCATCACGCCTCATTTCCTCACTCATTGCTTCGCGAAGCGCTTCTCTAAATGCAATAGATCTCATGGTTGTTGTTTACTTTAAATGAGGGGCAAAAATATAAGTTTATCAATTATGAAACCAAAGGAATTTATAGAAAACAGGGAATTCATACAACAAAAAACCATCTCTAAAAGAGATGGTTTTACTTACTAACCCGTTACAAATAATTTTCTAGTAAATATTGTAGCCGAAGCTCACATAATACAATCCGCCTACCTGAGCATTTCCAAAACCATTGGTGTAATATTTATTGAACAGGTTGCTGGCACCGAATTTAATTGCAGAATTAAGTTCTGTAATTTTATATGTTGCCTGTGCATCCCATATTCCGAAAGATGGAACGTTACCTACACCAAATGAGCCTTCGTAGTAGAAGCTATCCTGCCATTTGTAAATAACATTAAATCCTATTCTTTTCTTGATTAAGAAGCCTGTATTACCAAATGAGATATTATATCTTGTTTTGGGGGTATTGAAATAAGAAACAAAGTTTGGATCAGATGGTTTATCTGAGATTTGGTCTGAATAAACATTGGCTCCAACAACAAAGTTGGCAGGTAATAAATAATCTGCACTAATGCCCCATCCGTTTGTTTTTACAGTACCTACTGCATTTTGTGCAACACTGAAAGATCTTCCGGTAGCAAGCTGCAAACCATTGGTAGCAGTTATAAAGTCATCATAAGTTGCCCAGTAAGCATAAGCATCAATCAATAATTTCTTCATGAATAACCCTTTGTAACCAATCTCGTAAGAAGAAGATTTTTCAGGTTTCAGTGCGTTGAATTTGATGACCTGTCCGGCTGCATTGTATACAGGATTGGTATTTAAAGAATAGTAGTCTATCAAAGGCTGTATACCGCCAATTAAATAAATACCGGAAGAAACGTTTAAGTTAATCCATTGGTTTTGCGTTGTTGGGAATCTATATGCCTGTTGATAAGACAAACGAATGTTTTGATCTTTGGCAATTGTAACCACAGCTGTTGCTCTTGGCGTAAACCTTCCTTCAAAATTAGTTTGTTTATCGTATCTGCCAGATACACCCAATTTCAATACATCTGAAAACAAGCGTTGAGTAAGTTGTGCATAAGCGCCGGTTTCGTCAATTTTGATTTTACCCGGTTGCAATGAACTCTTATCTGCAAATAAAGTGCCTTGAGAATCTAACCAATATCTTTTCCATGCACCACCTACAATAAATTCGGTTTTTGATTTTGCCAAACCTAATGCATCGGTTAAGTTATATTGCCCTTCAATAGTATATAAGCTGGTTCTATCTAAGAACTGAGCGCCGCTAATACCGGGCATACCTGCTACAGATTTGCCAATAGGTGTTGCAATAATTGCTTGATATCTCGGATCGTTCAACACAAAGCCGGTTGGCCTTGTAGCATCAGCTAGTGCACGAGCAGTCATATTTGCTTGTGTTACAGAAGCACCGGCAGCAAGGGCCTGAGTATAAGCATTGGTATAAAGCGGGAACCATGAAGTGCTTGGCATCCATGCTTCATTAAATAATCTTGTAGCAATGGTTACATTATAAGAATCACCAGAATTTTCTTTGGTCATCCAGCCTCTGATAAACCAGTCTTTGGCTTTCACTTCCAATTTGTACTGACCCATTTTCAGGTTCTTTAAAGAATACCTGTCGCTACCGGTGTACACAGTATTACCAGTACCCCAGTTTGCAGTTAAAGAAGCCTCCACTTTGCTGCTAAGTTTATAATATAAGCCTCCGGATAATTTTGCGTTTACCGTATTGGGGTCAACAACATCTCTTTCATTGTATCCGGTTCTGCTGGCGCTCATGCCTGCATAATAGCCACGATAATCTCCGTAAAAAAATGGCGAATAACCACCAGCTACCAAAGAACCACCACCAATACCAGTTAAAAAGGTATTGAATTGGGCCAGGGTTGCTGAGGGATTAGCTGTTAAAAAAGCACCTGATGCAGCATAAATATTATTAAATGTTGGTACTCCAACAGCAGCTTTAACACCACTATATACACCATCCCTAACACCTGTTAAAGTAGTACTTGTTTCATCTCCGTATACATTCACGCCATCATAGTTAGGATCTGAATTCCTGTCGCCTGAAACAACCTGTCCAAAAGGATATCCTGTAGCAGCAGCTCTTTTATAATCTCTCTGATCGTTCGCCAACCAATCTTTGGCCTGCATGAACTCTGCGCTTATTTTAAAGGCAAATTTCTCCGATACTTTTTTACCCCAACGTACACTCCAATCTGTTACCATGTTAGCAGGACGTTGATAATTATCTACATGGTTAATACCTTGTTTTATCTGAAAGCTTAATCCCTGGTATTTGAATGGGTTTTTGCTGTTTATTAAAAGCGTACCGTTCATACCGCCTGAGCCATATAGTGCAGAAGATGCACCAGATAATAATTCCATATTGTCAACATCCAAATCTGTTAACCCAATAATACTGCCAACAGAGAAATTAAGACCGGGAGCCTGGTTATCCATCCCGTCTACTAACTGGTTTAAACGAATATTTCCGCTGCTGTTAAATCCTCTTGTACTGATAGAGTTAAAAGTTAAAGATGCTGTTGTAACATCAACACCTTTTAAATGCCCTAAAACATCATAATAATTCATAGCCGGAGCATTTCTAATAGTGGCAGCATTCACTCTTTCAATAGAAACCGGTGATTCCATAATTCTTTCCGGTACGCGAGATGCAGCTACTACTACTTCGTCTCCCAAACTATAGGTAGCATCTATATTGATATTAAGGTTACTACCGTTATAACTAACTTCTTTCGAAGCAAAACCTACCGAAGAAATAACTAAGGTGAATGGTGGTTTTTGAACTGTTGTAAACTTAAACGCACCCTTATCGTCTGTAAAAGTTCCTACATTAGAACCCTTAATGGTTACCGACACTGCCGATACTGTTTCGTTGGTTTTCCCGTTTTTTACCGTTCCACTAACAACGGTTGAAGATTGTGCAGAAACAGCAAATGCAATTAATGGCATGGTTAAAACCAGTAAGAGTTTGCTAATAATTTTTCTCATAATGGCAAATTTTGGTTCATTTAATACAGCAAAATAGCGATTGTTGGTTTTATGTCAAAAATTTTATTTATTAACAAAGCTGTTTTTCTGTTTATAAAAAAACGTTCCACCTTTCATCTTATTTTAAGAGAACGATAGTTATTTTGCTCATGGCAATATTTCAATTTCCCAAACAAACCTCTTTCTATAAAGGAAAAGTAAGAGATGTGTATTATCTGGAAAACGAATTGCTGGTAATGGTTGCAAGCAACAGAATATCGGCATTCGATGTGATCTTACCTGCTCCTATCCCATTTAAAGGGCAAGTCTTAAACCAAATTGCGGCTTATATGCTGCAGGCAACAAAAGATATTTGCCCCAATTGGTTAATTAGTGTTCCCGCACCTAATGTAAGTATAGGCAAAAAATGTAATCCGTTTAAAATAGAAATGGTAGTGCGGGGCAACCTAACAGGCCACGCCTGGAGAACATATGCATCGGGTAAAAGAAGTTTATGTGGTGTTGCTTTACCTGAAGGCATGAAAGAAAATGATTATTTTCCCATACCTATTATTACACCGAGCACTAAAGCTGCCGAAGGGCACGATGAAGATATTAGCAAGGAAGAAATTATTGCCCAGGGACTGGCTTCGAAAGAAGAGTGGGATATTTTAGAAAAATACGCTTTGCAATTATTTGAAAGGGGAAAACAAATCGCTGCTAAACAAGGCTTAATATTGGTTGATACAAAATATGAATTTGGTAAAATTGATGATACCATTTACCTGATGGATGAAATTCATACCCCCGATTCTTCAAGGTATTTTTATGCAGAAGGTTTTGAAAACAGGCAAGCCAAAGGCGAACGGCAAAAACAACTAAGTAAAGAGTTTGTACGGGAGTGGCTTATTGCCCATAATTTTATGGGGAAGGAAGGGCAAACCGTTCCTGTAATGAGTGAAGAATGGGTTAGTACCATTTCTAACAGGTATATTGAATTGTATGAAAAAGTGATTGGAGAAAAATTTGTTCCACAAGCATTAAGTGATGAAGAAACTTATAACAGGATTATGAATGCATTAGAAAAATGACACCTCATTTAGTAAAACAAAAAAAGCCCGTAAATATTTACGGGCTTTTAATTTAAGATGCTGAATCAAGTGCAGCATAACGAAGCATTTTTTCTCTCTTTTTTATTTACTTCTTCTCCAATGTTGGATACTTAATTCCCAACTGTTCTAAATAAGTGTTGTATTTACTCGGATCGTAATAATATTTTTTCATCTCCGGTCTGAATTTGTCCATCGTTTCTTTATTCAAATATGTCGGCGCAGGATCATCTTTTGATAAGAAAGGCTTATACTGCGTATCTTTTGTTTGCACATTTTTAAAATAGTCGTTAGCATCGGCAACAATCTTAGGATTGGTAAAAATGTCCAGTAAAGTTAATGCTGTGGCCTTTGCGCCTGCCAATGTTCCTTTATGTGCGATTGGCGTTGCCATAGCAATAGCATCACCCCAATGATGGCCCTGCGTTCCGGGAATATTGGCAGGATACCATAATACAATGGTGGGTACATTCCAGCTAATATCGGCAATATCATCGCTGCCACCGCCCCAGGAAAAAGGAACAGAGCCTTTAATAGTGTCTACTACTTTTTTCAATCCGTTTATTTCATTGCCCATCTGATCTTTTGAAGGGGCATTTAATAGTTTTTGCGTTGCTTTTGCCAGTTGTTGATCGGCTTCACTCCACTCCGGCATCCCTACTCTTTTTATATTGGGATAAAAGGCTTCTGCCAATGCTTTATTGAAATGGCCCGGCCATGCTGTTCCTAAAATCTGGTATTTCATTTTAGTATCGGTCATCATAGCGGCGCCATTTGCTATTTTCACTCCGGCCTCGTACATGCTTTTAATGTCTTCATAATTCCTTTCTCTGAAATAATACCAAACACTTGCTTTTGATGGAACAACATTGGGTTGATCTCCTCCATCTGTAATTACATAATGGCTGCGTTGAGTGGGCTTCAGGTGTTCACGTTTAAAGTTCCAACCCACATCCATCAGCTCAACAGCATCCAGAGCGCTCTTGCCACGCCAGGGAGCTCCGGCTGCATGGGCAGCGTCTCCTTCAAAAGAAAACTTTACCGATACAAGTCCGTTCATACCATTATCCCCGTATGCCGCAGCAAAACTGCTGCTAACATGTGTAAAAATGCAGGCATCAATATTTTTAAAATATCCTTCACGTATATACCAGGCTTTGCTGCCCAGCAATTCTTCTGCCACACCAGGCCATATTACCAATGTACCTGGTATATTGTTTTTTTGCATGAGTTCTTTTACTGCAATTGCCGCATAAATAATAACAGCCTGGCCGCTGTTATGGCCTTCGCCATGGCCCGGTGCACCTTCTACTATAGGGTCTTTATAAGCCACTCCCGGTTTTTGCGATGCTTTGGGAATACAATCAATATCACTGCCCAAGGCAATTACCGGACTGCCATTTCCCCATTTTGCCATCCAGGCAGTAGATATGTTGGCAATACCTTTTTCTACAGCAAAACCGTTTTTAGAAAGAATGTCTGTTAAGTATTTTGAAGTTTCAAATTCCTGAAAACCCAGTTCCCCAAAACTAAAGATCATATCTACCATTTCCTGAACTGCCTTTTGTTTACCGGCAACCGATACCAGCGCTTCAGATTTTAGTTTTTCAATAAACAAAGAATCGTATTTTTTCTGTGCTCCTGCATATAAGGATATGAAGAAAAAAAGTGCCAGCATTGCCGGCTTATGCGTTAATCTAGTAAGTGTAAACATGATAGATTTATTTGGTTGAATGATTGCAGATAGAAACTGAAAATAATTTTTTTATCTCAATTTTCAAATCAACCAACTCATCTAATAGGCAGAAAAACTCCTGCTCCTGTTAATTCTCAGGTCTCGTAAAATGCCGGATTTGGGACTAATGGTAAAATTGAAAGTTTTAAACTTGCCAATAGGCGTTACATTAATGGCCAACTGCCAGCAATGCATTTCGCGGGTAATAAACATACTTAGCTGCTGCATACCGCCTCCATTAAAAGAATAGTAACCTGCAGCCCCTATTTTCCATTTTTCAGTTAAACTAAAATCCCCGTTAAAATTCATATTAGAGGTAATCACATTCTGAAAAGTAGCAATACCCGCCGTATCTCTATATGGCAGCCTGTTATAATTAAGGGAATAAGACAGGCTAAGATTCCATGGAATGTCAAAATCTGTAAACTCTGCGGGATTGGCCCTTGCATATTGTAATTGCCGTTGTTGCTCGTCTGGTGTTAAGAAAGGGTCTATTTGCAAACGATCTTTATCGGTTTTGCCACTTTTCGATTTGCTTTTGAAAGAAGTTGAAACAGCTATATTGGCATAATTAATGGTACCCAGTTTGAAGGACCCGGCCTGCCACGCATATTTGTTTACACGATAACCGTATTTATCTACCACATAAGGATCTATAGTAGCATTTCCCGTAATATTTATTTTCTCGAAAAGGGTACTTCTGGCATACAAACTAAAAGGAGACAAAGCAAAACTGTCGGCCATTAAATTATATGCACTACTAATGCCAAAACCATCTAATAATTTTATTTTTTTGGTAGCAGCGGCAGCCGTATCTTTTTTATCTCTTACTTTCATCTCCAGGAGATTGTCTATTCCAAAGCTAATACCTCCAAAAGTTCCTTCCGAATAAGTTCCCGGAACTACCCCGTCAAACTGAGACATTCTTACTTTTCTTCCTGTAGTATCTACCTGCGTAGAATAAAAATATTTACTTACAAGATCCGGTTTATAGCTGAAACCGATATTAGGCCTTACTTCATGCCTGATCTTTTTTGTATTGTCTCCATGACCGAATTTAAAAGTTCCGAAGATGCGGGTACTGGCATTAATACCAAAAGTTACTTCGCTCGCTGTATAAAAACCTTTATGAATACTTGTATCTAGTTTCTGTTTTACAGAGTCCCAGGTACGCATAATAGATTGCCCATACCATCTTTGCGAAAAGCTTACTGAAGGGCTAATGGTAAAAGGCCCTACTTGCGGTAAGGTAATGGTAACGGGTATGCTATGCGTAGCCCCCCATTGAGCCGTATCTAACACTCTCTTAAAACTGGTACCTGCAGTATCGTAAAAAGAGATCTGGTTTTGAAAATTTCCACTGTACCCCACACCAATACTTTCCCACCATTTTAAACTACCAGCCCTTTCTTTCTTTTGAAAAGGATAAATAGTCATTACGCTTACAGAGGCATTGGGTAAACTCAGGTTAACCAAATGCGTATTGCTGTTTTGGTTGTGGTTGATGTTGAGTGAAAGGTTAGCCTTATTATTAAAATTTTTTGAATACGAAATAGAGGAGCTTAACTGGTTAAGATAATTCTGATAAGGATTATTCAGTAATGTTTGATTATATTTTGTACTACCGAAATTTACACTTGCCCCAAAAGTGGTACCTGGCCTTGCTCGGTTATCCTGCGAATGGCTCCAGTTGATCATATACGTACTAAAACTGGTAAACTGGTCTTTGGTAATAACCGATTTATTCAGCGCTTTGGTATTTTGCAACGATAAACTAAAACTTCCCGTATAACGGTAACGTTTAATATATTTTGGCAGGATATTTAACATCCACCCCCCATACGAGTAAAGATTGGCCCTGGTGGTAACATCCCAGTAATCATTTACTACTTTATAATATCCTAACCCTTCCAATCCAAAGCCATAATCTTCGCTTACAGTGAATGCAGGAATCAGCACCCCCGAATGCCTTCCGTTATAAATAGGATAAATACCGAAAGGGATGCCGATAGGAACAGGCACACCTTCAAACATTGGAGAGGCGGGGCCGCTTACCGCAATCTTATTATTAATCAGTTTCATCTTTCTCGTTACGAAAGCAAAATGCGGCGTATCGTAATTACAAGTAGTAAACCGCGACCTGTAGCCATAAAAAATGTTCGAGTCGGCCTTTTTCAATACCTGTGCATTTACATAAATCTCTCCCTCATTGTAATAAGTATTTTTGGTCAATCCCTTCATCGACTTCATATTATAAATAATGCTGTCGCTGATAGAGTTTGAAGAGCCCTGTTTAAATTGTGCTTTGTTAATGGGGCTGTTGGCAGAATCAGTTCCACCGTAAGCTTTTACCAATTGCGATTCCTGATCGTATCTTATTGTTTGTGCATCGAGCATCAGGTCTTTATACGCCACATTGGATTTTCCATATAATATAAATTCTTTCGAATCGATCATTAATACACCTGAGTCTTTGGCAGCATATTTCACCGGCGCATCCAGAGAATCTTTAGACAATGTTAAACTATCAATCCTAACACGTTCTATAGAATCTTTTTTGTTGCTTAATAAAGAAGTATCCGTTTTATTTGCATTGAATGTATCTTGGCGGTTGCGGTTTTTGGGTATTACAGGAATGGTATCGCTATGTTTTTCGGCATTGGTTACAATAGAAAATAGTTTTACTTTGAAAGGCGACAACCATGCTGTTACCGGCCATAACATGGCCAGGCAAACTATAGTTCCGATTATTTTTACGTTATTGGGTGCAATTCTAATCATCTCAGTATGCCGCAAAAATAAGTGATCGCATTAATAATAAGGGCTTGTAAAACTCCTTTAACGAATTGATATGAAGTTGAATAAGAATGTTGTATTTTTTTTGTTACTCCTTTTTTTCGCAGCAACGTCTGTTTCAGGCAATATTCGTTGGCATGATGATAAGCATCCGGCGCAAAAACAAACGTTAAAAAGAATTGTAATAGATCCAGGGCATGGCGGATTTCCAAGGGCCGGAGAAGGCAACTATGGCGCATCCAGCAAATACATTGAAGAAAAAGATGCTGCTTTGGCTGTTGCTTTCAAACTTCAGAAAACATTGAATGAAATTTTACCCGATGTAGAAGTAGTTTTAACCAGAACCACCGATATTTTTGATAATGCAAGGGTAAAGGCCAATAAAGCCAATGCCACCAAAGGAGACCTTTTTATTTCTTTACACTGTAACGATGTTAACGCTATACAGCACAAAGAAATAGTAGGCTACAAAACGGTTACCACAAAAAGGAAAGGCAAGAAAGTGACCAAGAAAGTGCCTGAATACCACACTTATTACACCCCCAATCCGGCAAAAGGAACAGAAACGTATATATGGGGGATTGGCAAGAACGACCAAAAGGAAGAGGCAATTGGTGAGAGCAATGCCGGAGATAGCTCTATTGTAGATTTTGACAGCCACGACCCCGCGCAGAAAGTAGCCATTTCTTTAAGAACAGAGAAATATGCCGAAAGAAGCCGCTTGCTGGCTGCCACAGTAGAGGAAGAGTTTGTTAAACAAGGCAGAGTGAGCAGAGGGGTAAAACAGAGAGACGATAAAGGTATTTGGGTATTACAGGCGGTAGCCATGCCTGCAATTCTTGTAGAAATGGGTTTTTTAAGCAACGATGAGGAGGCTCAGTACATTGCCAGCGATAAAGGACAACAGGAAATTGCAGATGCTATAGCCCGGTCTGTAAAACGCTACAAATATTCTTTAGATAACAAAGCAGGTATAAAAACTTCTGGCAGGTAAGGCCTCTTTTAACAAAGAGAGTTGCAGCAAAAAAGCATTATCCCTTAGTTTTGTTGCATGAAGATTTCTAATGAAACCAAAGTTGGTGCCTTAACAGCATTGGCTATTACACTGCTTGTACTCGGTTTTAACTTTTTAAAAGGCAGAAGTTTATTTAAAACAGGTAGTTTTTTATATGCAAAATATGCCGATGCAAAAGGTATAATGATCTCTAATCCCGTTTATATAAATGGTTACCAGATAGGAAGTGTTTATGATATTGAGAATGAAGATGAAAACGTTAAGAACATTATTATTACCATAAAACTCAAAACATTTTACAATATTCCGGCTAACTCGGTAGCCGTTATTAAAGACAACCCTCTTTCCAGTGCCAGTATTGCCATTACATTGGGTAATGCTCCCAAAATGTTACAGTCGGGCGATACCTTAACCACATCAAACAATCCCGGCCTGCTTGGAGAACTAAGTAGTAAAGTGGCTCCCATAGGCGACCAATTAAAAAGCACGCTGCACTCTTTAGACAGTGTTTTGAAAAACGTGAATACTATTTTCGACCCCAATACAAAACACAACCTGCAGGAAACAATTGCCAATATTACCAAAACAACTGCAAGCCTAACAGTTTCTGCAGCCAGCATACAAGGCATGCTGAACGAGCAAAACGGGGCAATCAACCAATCCATGAAAAATATTAACAGCTTTACCAAAAACTTAAGCGATAACAACGATAAGATTTCTCAAACATTGGGCAATATAGAAACTACAACAGGGAAACTGTCAAAAGCCGACTTTGAGGGAACAGTTACCAACCTAAAAAAATCTGTTGAGAATTTAAATGAAGTACTCGCCAGAATGAACTCGAAAGACGGAACGGTTGGTTTATTAATGAACGATAAACAGCTATACTATAATCTTAACAATACACTCAGAAGCGCGAATATTTTGCTGGACGATTTT
The DNA here is from genome assembly GCA_017304675.1 of Sphingobacteriia bacterium. Classification (GTDB taxonomy): domain Bacteria; phylum Bacteroidota; class Bacteroidia; order Chitinophagales; family Chitinophagaceae; genus CW01. The sequence goes on along the minus strand of JAFKLS010000016.1, from coordinate 363,115 downwards.
AAAACACATCCCAAACGCTATGTGAATGTTTCTGTGTTTGGCAGGAAAGACAAATCCCAGCCATTAACAGCACCTCTTAATGATTCTGCATTTAACAAATAAATTTTGGCAGAATGATGAAGTATTGTTTGTTTCTTATATTCTTTTTAGGTGCAGCCTGTGCCAGAGCGCAAAGCCCTACAGCAGATACCTCGGCAGACAAGCTGATTATACTTGTACAAACAGACAGGTATATTTATTTAAATAAAGACACTGCCGGAAAGTTTGTGGCGTTTGTAGGCAACTCAATTGTTAAACAGGGCAAAACCCTGATTAAAGGAGACAGTATTGTTTTAGATCAGAAAAACAATATTGCCGAAGCATTTGGCAACGTACATATTAACGATGCAGATAGCATTCAAACCTATGCACAGTATGCAAAATATTCTGGTAAAGAACGAAAAGCCTACCTGAACAAAAAAGTAAAACTAACTGATGGCAAAGGGGTATTAACTACTGAAAACCTGGAGTACGACACCCAATTTAAACTGGGCAAATATTTTAACGGTGGCAAGGTTGTAAATGGCAAAACCGTTTTAACCAGCACCGAAGGTTTGTATTATGGAGAATCGAAAGATGTATATTTTAAGAAGAAAGTAGTGCTTACCGATCCGGAGTATAAAATATTTACAGATACTTTATTGTACAATATTAATACCGAGATCACCACATTTGTAGCCCCTTCAACCATTTACAATGGTAAGCGGATTATTAAAACATCGGAAGGTTTTTACGATCTGAAAAAGAAAAAAGCAAATTTTGGCAAACGGCCTTTCATAGACGATAGTACGTATACCTTTACTGCTAATGAGATGGCTTTTGACGATCAGACAGGATTGGGGGAATTTAAAGGCAATGCCGTTTACAAAAGTAAAGACACTGCAGGCGGTTACGATATTATTGCAGGCAATATAAAAACCAATAATAAAACCAATTCTTTCCTGGCAACCCAAAAACCCGTTTTATTTATTAAACAGGAAAAAGATACCATACTCATCAGTGCAGATACATTATTCTCATCAAAATTATCCGACCTTTTAAGAACCAAACAGGTTGCCAACATCAGAGACACCAACTCCTTTGATTATACCTTTATTACCGATACAATAAATATTAAGAAAGACAGCAGCACGAACCGTTATTTTGAAGCTTATTATCATGTAAAGATCTACTCCGATTCTCTACAGGCAGTGGGTGATAGTTTATTTTATAACTTACAGGATTCTACTTTCAGGCTATATAAAAACCCGGTTGCCTGGACACAGCAAAACCAAATTAGCGGCGATACGATTTATCTTTTTATTCAAAATAAAAATCCGGAAAAGATTAAAGTATTTGAAAACGCAATGGCTGTTAGCAAAGAAACAGAAGGCTACTTTAACCAGGTTAGAGGTAATTATATTAATGGTTATTTTAAAGAAGGAAAAATAAGTTTCCTGAAAACAAAAGGCACCCCCGCCGAGAATGTTTATTATGCAGCAGACGATTATAAGAAATTGGTGGGTGTTAATAAATCAAACGCCGACCTGATTAATGTTTACTTTGATGACGGGAAGCCTAAAAGAGTGGTTTTTGTAAATAATTTGTCAGGTACAATGTTTCCAATGAAGCAGGTTAACCACGAAGAAATAAAAGTGAAAAAATTTATGTGGTTAGATGATAAAAGACCCAAAAGTAAATTTGAGATACTTGCTTATTAAGGCTATATAAGAATAATGCGTTATGCTGCAATTAAAGAAAAAAGTAATTGATTCCATTACTGCTTTTATACAAGACAGCAGAGCTACAGGCATCATATTATTACTGTGCACCTTTTTTTCTTTGTTATTAAGTAATATAGAACCAGTTAAAAGCTTCTACACTCATTTTTGGAATTATTCATTCTCCAATCAAAATGGTCACTTTTATACCATTGGGTTTATTTCATTGCCTAACTCCGTAAACCTTGTTATCAATGATTTCCTCATGGCGGTTTTCTTTTTATTGGCAGGCATGGAAATAAGGCGGGAACTACATCACGGAGAATTATCTTCTTTAAAAAAATCCATGGTGCCCTTATTCGGTGCAATCGGGGGGATGATAGCCCCTGCCATCTTATTCACACAAATCAATAGAGGAACAGACAATATGAATGGTTGGGCCATACCCATGGCCACAGATATTGCATTCACACTTGGAGTGGCCTCTTTGTTAGGAAAAAAAGTACCTGTATCATTAAAAATCTTTTTAACAGCACTGGCTATTATTGATGACCTCGGAGCCATTATGGTTATAGCATTATTTTATGGCGGCCACTTAAAATGGATATACCTGGTATTTGCTGCCTTAATTTTAGCCATCATGTTCATATTGCAACGGCAAAAAAAATCTTTTGGCATGATACATATCATATTAGGCCTGCTGTTATGGTATACTATGTTCAATTCAGGAATACATGCCACTGTTGCAGGGGTTATTTTCGCTTTTGTTATTCCGGCAAATAGCCTGGAGCGCTTGGAAGCAAAATTGCATTTACCCGTTTATTTTTTTATCATACCCGTTTTTGCCCTTGCTAATACTGCCATTACTATTTCAAAAGATACAATAGAATCTTTTAATAGCACATTAACCTGGGGTATCATTGCAGGTCTTTGTATTGGTAAACCATTGGGTATTTGCGGAACAGTGTATTATCTCGTAAAGAAGAGATGGGCCAAGTTGCCCCATGGCGTTAGCTGGCAACATTTAATAGGGGGTGGCATTTTAGCGGGCATAGGTTTTACAATGAGTATTTTTATTGCTGTTCTTGCATTTGATAATACAGTTCATAAAGATGATGTAGCCAAATTATCTGTTTTAATAGCCTCTTTCATATCTATGCTGGCAGGTTATCTGTGGTTGAAAAAAGCTGCAAAAGCTATTCATATATAATTTAAAATAATAACTACATTATTATGTAGTAATAATACTATTTTTTTGTAGTTCATCATGCAGCGAAAACTATTTTTAAGTATCTTCGAATGAAGGCAGTTGTTTCAACGGCCTTATTACTTACCTACCCCCTCCCAAAACCTGAAATTCAAAATCAATGTTTTAGGATGAGAAGACCTTTGGTGTTAACGCTTATTGTTTTACTACAATCTGTGGGTGTTTATTCACAGGGTGTAACTTATTATTCCCAGGGAAGTTTGGCAGCCGATAATATTTCCAGTTGGAACTCTAATAGGGCTGGCGGAGGCAGCAGCCCCTTGGACTTCTCTTCAGGAGATGTGTTTGTAATTCAAAATAGCCATGCCATGTTCACTTCCGGCTCAACAACCTGGACCCTGAGTGGAGATGGCTCATCGAATAGTTGTGGCTTTACCATAGAAAATGGCGGCTCTATCCAGGTAAATAAAGGCATGAGTATTATTGATGCTTTAGGCAATTCTTCGGTAACAATGGGAAGCTCTGCAGTATTTATTGACAATACCGGTTCTGCAACTTTTGCAACCTTATTACTGGTTTTTTCTAATCCATTTGTTGCCAATTACAATCTATCTCCAGGGTATACAGTAAAAATTATAAAAGATATTTCCGGAACAAGAAACAACATCAGCCTATCTTTTTCAAACCTGGATATTCAAGCCGATGTTACATTCGGCGGAACCAATAATTCAATTTCAATAAACAACAACGTAAATATTAAGAGTGGCAAAATATTAAACTTTGGCTCTAACTCTCTTTCAGGTTCTTTCTCCACTTCAGGCAACGGTACTTTAAAAACAGCCAATACTTCTACCAATCCGGTTCCTTCGAGCATTAACTGGAATTTTCCGGTATCATTTTTCAGTACATCGGCACAATCTATTCCTTCAGGAAATTATTATAAGCTGATTAATGAAGGAACTGCAACCAATACCACATCGGGAAATATTACTATAACAGGTTTTTTAACCATCAATTCAGGTACTTTAAATATTGGCAACAGCAGTTCACTTATTTTAAAATCCACTTCTATTAACAATACCGCCCAGATAGATCAGGTTGGAGGAGCCATTTCTTATTCCGGCAGCGGGGCTATTACTGTTGAGCGCTATATACCTGATGGTAACAGGGCTTACAGAGACCTGGGGGCTATGGTATACAATACATCAAAGAGTGTTTTTGATACCTGGCAGGAAGGCGGTGCAAGTACTTCGGGCTATGGAGTAACCATTACAGGAAAAGCCAATAACAGCGCAGGAACAGATCCCGTAACAGGGTTTGATTATACCGGTACCGGCAACCCCTCTATGTACTCTTATATTAATGGGGTATGGAACAATGTGAGTTCTACAAAAGGCATTAGCTTAAATCCTTTTCAGGGTTACAGGATTTTTGTAAGAGGTGATCGTAGCATTAACCTTTACCAAAATCCACAACCCACAACCATGAATGGCGCTACCACATTGAGAACTACCGGTAAACTTATAACCGGTACTGTAACTTATAACACATCAGGTGTTTCCAATACCAGTTTCAGTTCTGGCAGTTTCGGATTAAATTCAGATGTAAACGGGTTTAGTATTGTGGCCAATCCTTATGCTGCTATTATTAACTGGTCTACCATAGGTAAAACCAATCTTACAGGTACTTTTTGGTATTTCGATCCCACTATAGGGTCTAACGGTGCTTACGTAACCTGGAATGGTGTTACCAACAGCAATGGTGCATCAGGCGTGAATCAATACATTCAACCGGGGCAGGCTTTTTTTGTGCAAGGGAATGGAGCAGGTGCACCTGTATTAACTATTCAGGAATCGGACAAAACAACCGGGCAATCGTTAACCAGTATTTTCGGCTCCACCCCCACTATCCCGCTTAACAAACTGGGCTTTACTCTTTGGCGAACCCTTAATAACAAACTGTATCCGATGGATGGTTCTACTGCAGTATTTGCAAGTAATTATAGCAATGCAGTATCATCTAAAGAGGATGCCGATAAGTTTTATAACTCTGGCGAAAACCTGGCCATTTATACAAGCAATCATCCTCTGAGTATCGATTGCCGCCAGCCGGTTATTGGTGGAGACACCATTCAACTCCGTTTTTGGTCGCCGGTTGTTAATACAAATTATACACTTAGGATTGATACAAAATTGTTCACTTATTCAAAAACCTTAACAGGATACTTATTAGATAAGTTTACCAATACACTGATTCCTTTAAAAGATAAAGACACACTGGATTATACATTTAAAGTAACATCTGACACGAATACTTATTTAAACAGGTTTGCCGTTTTCTTTTCTAAGAACAATGTAAGCTCATTAAGTATCGCTCCTTCCGTAAGTATTGATAAAAGCGCAATTGATATTAATTGGACAACTAAAGGTGAATATGATTTGATTACTTATAGCCTGGAGCGGTCTACAGACAGCATTAATTTTGTAAGCATTGCCACACTTACCCCTAAAAACTCCGGGGAAACTGTTGCTTCATATACCTGGGCAGATACTAATCCTGCCTATAATTTGAAATATTATTATAGAATTAAAGCTACCAATATTTTCGATCAGGAAATACTTACCAGCGCAATTGTTAGTGTTGATTTTTCTAAGCTGCAGCCTCAATTAACCGCATTTCCTAATCCTGTAAGAGGCACAACCTTTAATCTTGAAGCAAGCTACCTAAAACCGGGTGTTTATTTGGTGGAAATATTCACTCAAAGCGGTAATAAAATATTAAACAAAAATATCACTGTACCCAATGCTATTTCATCAATCACTTCCATTAACCTGGATAGTGTTATCCCTGGTGGAACTTATATGGTAAAAATAAGTTCCGGTAATAGCGTGGTTACAAATTTTAGAATTTTAAAATTATAGAATCAGAGGGCCCGGACGGTTTATTTAATGAATATCAACTTCTTCCATAAAAACAGATCACTTATTCTATTATTATGTTTACAGGCAAGCCTTTTTGCAGCTAAAGCTCAATTTAGCGGCACATTAGGCGGTAGTCTAAGTAGTGGTTTATCACCATCGGGTAGTCAGAGAAACAATACACCCAATAACAATAACAGAACCCGCATTTACACAGACCCTAATACAACGGGCAATGCTACGCTGTTGCCAGACTCAATCAGTAATAACCGCTTCAATAACCCGCAGTCCGGACCATTTAGTAATTCCGGAAATTCCGGTACAACTGTTTATGGAGACCCCGGCGGACCCGGTTCCGGAGGGGGTGGAGGTGGTGATGTAAATGATGTTGGGGCTCCTTTTGACGGCGGATTAAGCGTATTACTCGCATTTGGTTTAGGTGCCGGATACAGGAAAACAAAGGGCCTAAAGAAAAAAGAGCAACCTGTGGAAAAGGAATAGTACCTATTTTATTGAAACTACTTATCCTCTCTTTTTAGAAAACCCCAGCAAAGCAAGCCAACAATACCATAAGCAATTACATTGTACACAAAATGGTGCTCCAGGTTGAACCACAGTGTCCAGCCTTTATAAATAGCTATTAAAAGTATAGCAAGCCTAAGCATGTTACTAAAAACAATTAATAAGAAGCCTGCCAGCATCCATTTTATTTTGTGAATAGTATTTATGGAAGAAGTAATTACAAATGCAAACCAAAAACTAATAACACCATATCCCAAACAGGCATATACCAATTGTACACTGTTGGCATGGTTAATTTGTAAATGATACTTATCTGTTATGTTGCCTTCAAATCCTAAGATTTGCAGAATGGCTTTCGCTCCATTTAATAATAAGCTCCTAAGCCAGTTTACATAATTAAAATAGTGGTCTAAATAAGGAAAATAATAACCACCGGGTGAAGTAATGCCAATATAACAATACGTTCCTACATAAAAGAAAAGAAAAAAAGCAATGAATTTAATTACATAATAAATAAACGCTTTATGCTGCATTGTTGGCTTTTATGGTTAAAGGCTGGCTATTCTTTTTCCATCATTAAATAGGCTTTTATAAACCCGTCTAATTCTCCGTCCATCACAGGCTGCACATTACCAACCTCATATTCGGTTCTATGGTCTTTAATCATTTTGTATGGATGGAAAACATAACTTCTAATCTGGCTGCCCCACTCTATTTTTTTCTTACTGCTGTTTGCTTCATTTTTTGCAGCCTCTCTTTTTTTCAACTCTTCCTCGTATAAACGGCTCTTCAACATTTGCATTGCTTTTTCTTTATTGCCTAACTGTGTTCTCTCTGTTTGGCAAACCACTACAATGCCTGTTGGAATATGTGTTAAAAAAACCTTTGTTTCTACTTTGTTTACGTTCTGCCCACCAGCACCCCCACTTCTTGCAGTTTCCATTTTTACATCCGAATCTTTTAAATCTATCTCTATGGTATCATCTACTAAAGGATATACAAATACAGAAGCAAAACTGGTGTGCCTCCTGGCATTGCTGTCAAAAGGTGAAATTCTCACCAAACGATGTACGCCGCTTTCTGCTTTTAAAAAACCGTATGCGAATGCCCCTTCAAATTGTAAGGTAGCCGTTTTAATACCGGCACCATCGCCTTCCTGATAGTCTAACTCAGTTACTTTCCACCCTTGTTTTTCACCATACATACGGTACATTCGTAACAACATCTGGGCCCAGTCCTGACTCTCCGTACCACCCGCACCGGAATTGATTTGCAATACGGCCGGCAGTTCATCTTCAGGTTGATTCAAAGTGCTTTTGAATTCCGCGTCTTCAATATCGTTCAAAGCCTGTTTGTATGCTGCTTCCGTTTCTTCTTCGGTAGCATCTCCCGCTTTAAAGAATTCGTATAACACCGCAAAATCTTCAACAGCAGCTTCTACCTGCTGGTATAGCTTTAACCAATACTCATTTACTTTTATTTCTTTCATAACAGCCGTAGCCCTGGTATTATCATCCCAAAAGCCGGCTGATAAGGAAAGCTGTTTATCCTGCTCTACTTTTTGTGCTTTATTATCGTAGTCAAAGAAACCTCCTTAGGACACTCACCCTGTCCCTCATTAATTTAATTTGTTCTTGTGTCATGCTGCAAATATATCACTCCGCTTAATAATTGCTGATCATACTTTTTTATCTGATTGAAGAAAGGCCGAATGAGAGAGATAATGCTTATCATTGGCATAAATAAATAAACAAGAACCGTTTTTAATATGATCGATGATCTCTTTATGCTGCGCTGAAGGAATGGCCGGGCACCCCTGGCTTCTGCCAATAAAACCCTGCTTATTGGCCAGTAACTCATTTACATAACTGGCGCCATGCATTACAATACCTCTCTGGAATGCATGATCATTGATTCCTTTTTCTTCGCCATTCAACCGCAATGAATAACCATGTTTTCCGGAGTAAACAGATTCAGTTACATAAAAGCCAAGACTGCTTTTATAACTATTGGTTTTATTGGAAAATGTTGAAGCAATATTGCTACCGGAGTTTTTACCATGTGCCACATACGTGTTAAATAACAATTGCATGGTTTGCAGATTCAGAACAAAGAGCCTTTTTTTGTTTGAAGGCAGACTGAAATCTATGATGGAAATTACTTCTTCATTTACAATTTTGCCTTGTGCCTTTAAAATATCCCAGCCTTTTACCGCCAATATAAAAGCTTCTTTAGAAAGACCGTAATCGTCCAATTGCATGGTTGAATAAATACTGTCGGCAGGATTTGCAAAAAACGTTTTTTTGAGATAGTTACCGGTGCTGGCTTTTTTTGATTTTACGGTAGAAAAGGAGGCCAAGCTCATAGACAGTACAACCATACGCAGTATCAGCTTTTTTCTTCTTTTCATAGTGTGCAAAGGTACTATTCAGCCTAACAGGCTACCTATTAAAAAAAATTCTTTAACAGTTAGAATCATCTATTTTCAATTATAACTGAAAATCATTAAAAAGTATATACGCAAAAAATAGTACATGTTAAATGCTTCAAACGAGCGCATCACATAAAGCTTATTGTGCATAAACCCGTGCATATCCTGTGCTTTTAACCTGCTTTTACACTGCTTTTATGGTGCGAAAGGAATGGATAACAAAGCGGTGAAAAATTTGGAATACGGTATTTTTAAAACATATCTTTAATACATCATTGAAAGGAAAACTAATAAAGCGATCCTGATTTGATTGAGTAGAAGCCGGGAGGTTTTTACAAAAGGAAAGCGATTGTAACCAATCTGTTTTCCGTAACGGGAAGGCGAAACGAAAGTGTTGCCAATCCGAAGCAGAAAATTGCTGTAAAAGGTAATTTACCAGCTGAAAGAAACAAACCTGCAAAGGCCCGTTTCAGGATAAAAAACCTTACCAGGTTGCTTATCTAAAAAAGAAGCCAAAATTGTTTAATAGCAAAGTTTGGTTTCGCCGGAATGGGTTGTACGCAATTCATTCCGCAAAACCGGATCCGAAAGGAGAAAGTTTTGAAAAAGCAGGTGTGCAAACATCTGTTCAGGATTACAAAAGTTGTAAAAACACCTTTTGGCATCCGCCGGGCTGAAGATTGACAACACAATTCGGGGCCCGTATCTGCAGGCATGAAAATGCCGGCAGGTAAAGAGAATTGATTTTTGCAAAAAACTCATTCTCACCAAGAGGAGTACAACTGTAAAAAGTTAGAAACTCAACACTTGGAGGCGGTTGTTAGTAAGCTAATAACCACTCACCAAAGAAAGCATCGGGAAGTAATTCAACAGCAAATCAATTTCTGTGAAATTACCCTTGGTGCTTTCTTATTTTACAAGGGTGCACCGGTTTGTGCAATTTGCATTGGCTATATTTGAACATGCAAAACATTCTTCTTATAGGTGCAGGTAAATCGGCCACTGTTTTAATAGATTATTTAAAGGGTATTATTACCGATAACGGGTGGACACTAATAGTTGCAGATGCCGATATTCATTTAGCAAAAGTAAAAGTAGGTAACCATCCCACTGCACATGCGGTTGAATTGAATATTTTACACGAAGAGCGAAGACAAGCATTAATCAGCCAGGCATCCATCGTTATTTCAATGATGCCGCCCCACTTACATGAAGTAATTGCCAAAGATTGCGCAGCACATGGAAAACATTTGTTAACTGCTTCCTATGTTGCAGAAGGGGTAAAACAATTTGAAAAAACAATTCAGCAAAAAGGGTTGTTATTCTTGTGTGAAATGGGCTTAGATCCCGGTATAGACCATATGAGTTCTATGGAAATGATACACGATATTCATGAAAAAGGTGGAACCATTACTTCTTTTAAATCGCATTGCGGTGGATTGGTAGCCCCTGAAAGCGATGATAACCCATGGCATTATAAAATAAGTTGGAACCCACGAAACGTAGTGCTGGCAGGCAAAGCAGGTGCTACTTATAAATTGAATAATGAAATCATCAACGATAAATACGAAGAATTATTCAATCACAATAATATTGTAATTATTAACGAAAAAGAAAGTTATAGTTATTATGCCAACCGAGATTCTTTAAGTTATATACCTTTATATGGTTTAGAAAATGCAGCTACTTTTTTAAGAACAACTTTAAGGCATCCTGATTATTGTACCGGCTGGAAACAAGTAGTAGACCTTAATTTAACCAGCGAGGAAAAAGTATACAATACAACGGGCATGAGCATTGCCGCTTTTTTTGAAACACATTTTACCAAGTACCCGCTTCCACACGATGGTAGTAATGCTATTGTTGATAAGCAGTTTTCTTTTTTAGGTTTGAATGATCATTCAACCATTATTAATAAAGGCCTGTGCTCTGCAGCAGATATTATGCAGTTTATTTTAGAAAAAAAATTAGCAATGCAACCGGCAGATAAGGACATGATTGTTATGCTGCATGAATTTGAATACGAATTAAACGGAGAAAAAAAACAAAGAAGAAGTTTATTAAAAGTTATTGGTGAAGACGCCTTACATACCGCTATGGCAAAAACTGTTGGCCTGCCTTTAGGGATTGCTGCAAAATTGATACTTGAAGGAAAAATAAAAGAAACAGGTTTACAGATTCCGGTGAAACCATCTATCTACAAACCTGTTTTAGAAGAATTGAGTTTGAACGGGATTAGTTTTAAAGATTTGTAACTCTTTGTATCACCGTTACAATTTTTTTTATAACTCCCTTATCCAGATATTTTTAAAACTAATTGGTTCGCTATTATCTCCGTGAGCCTGTAATTTAATGGGGCAGGCTCCGTGCTTTTGATACACCGGGGGCCCTATCCATTTGGTTTCTCCGTTCAACTCCACATTATTTTGTATCAATACACCATTGTGTAGTACGGTTACTCTTGCTTTCGATTGTATTGAACCGTCTGCATTAAACCTCGGAGCTTTCCACACAATATCATAGGCTTGCCATTCTCCGGGTTTTTTACAGGCATTTGCCAAAGGAATAAACTGCTTGTAAATACTTCCACACTGGCCATTTACATAAGTAGTATTGTTATAGTTGTCTAATATTTGCACTTCATAGCCAGCATCACCACCTCCGGTGGAAGCAAGGAATACGCCACTGTTGCCACGCAATTGCCCGGTTCCTGTTATGTTGTCTGGTATTTTATATTCCAGGTGCAGTTGATAATCGGTAAATGTTCTCTTGGTTTGAATATTTCCTGCTTTTTTATTTACAGTGAATGTACCATTGGCTACAACCCAGGTAGCAGGCATTTTAGTATTATTGGTTAACACCCACTCATCCAGGTTTTTCCCGTCAAAGAGAACAATTGCATCAGAAGGCGGCTGCATGTTGTTTACACCAGTAGTAGTTACCACTTTAGGTACCGGGGAATAAATCTCTGTTTTAGCTGCTTCTTTAGACAAAGAATCCCAATTAGGGTTTTGCTGTGCAGTAACACAATTGGCTATCGTATAACCAGCCAATAACAATACTAATTTCTTTTTCATGATGGCAAATGATTGAATTGAAGTACTGAAACTAACGATTTATAAAAAAATCGGAAAATTATTGTTTCAAAAATTTAAAAGTTTCTCTGTAATAAGCGTTTTTTAATTCAAGAAAATAATATCCGTTCACCAATCCGGAAATATTGATGGTATGATAGAATGTATTCTCTTTTAATGTTTCCGTTAACACCGTTCTGCCACTCAGATCAATTATTCTTATTTCTGCAGGCTGGTTCTTTGTTATTTTTTTATCTGTTGATAATAGAAGGTAGTTATGCGCTGTTGCAGGCGATATTGTAGCAAGATGCCCTGTTTCCATACTATCTAAAGCCGCAAGGTTAACTGTCTTCTTTTTAAGGATCAGCTGGTATCTTTTACTATTACAATTCGTATCGGCACTCAGCGAAACAGAGGCATTAAGGATACGCAATGGAATAGTTTGATTGGTAGCAGCATCCTTCCATAATATTTCGTATTCATCAGGAATAGTATGTTCATCCAGGCGAATGTTAAAACGGATGGCACTCATTTTATATTCAAAACCAAAACTGATGGTATCATTTGCTAATGAATCTATGTTACGGCTGTCTATACATAGTTTCTGATCATCGGCAGCAATGCTGTAAAAATCGAGTAAAGCGTTAGGAAGCTTTTTTGCATCAGCCCTGTCTGTGCCGGCACTGTTATAACCCTTTGCCCATCTTATTTGTACATCATCCCAATATCCTTCGTCATTCTCTGCTACCAGTTTCATTTTGTATAATGCACGATCATTGTTGCCAAATATGTTTAACTCGTTGCCCGCATACTTTACAGATTCATCCCATTTAATAACCTGTGCCGCAGAAATAGCTCTTACCAAAAAGCACCCCATAACAGGAATCATAATGTCTGTATTTCCATCATTAATAAAACAATCATACCCGCCCCTGGCCATGGTTTTAGAGCCTGCACTCTTTGAAGGGTTAAACACATAAATGCTTTGCTCTACATTACCATTGGCATATAAAGCTCCGTTATTACTTTGCAGTAATTTAATATTAACAGGTGCAGGATAAGGATTTCCTACCAAAGAATAGTTATTTCCATCCGGCTTATAACCCAAAATATAATCAGCAAGTATACCCTTATTAACCGTACCGCTTATGCTCATCGCAAACGCTGTGGGCTGGCCATTATTATTTGTATAGTTAAAGCCCATGCCTTCGTTGCCGCTTCCACGTATAAAGAAGAACAGCCCCCGGTTTGCACTCCAAACTGTATGAGATGCAGTATAAGAGTGAGTTAATTCTTTTATGGCATTATTTGCAGCTACCGAATCATAATAAAATACAGAAGCTCCGCCGGAATGATCAAACCCCTCTCCTAAACCTGTAATAACAAAGTCCTGAATAGAACTTAAAGCCATAGCTTCATTAAAAGGATGTGCCAACGCTCTGTATCCCCTCTGCGCACTTATCCATCGTTGCATGGTTATCTTCGTAGCATTCTGTAAAATACCTCTAACGGTGCTGATAAATGCAGTACCATTACTATTTGATTGGAACGAAACAGGCCTGTTATTAAAATTTGTTGTACCTCCTGAAATGTTAATGAATGTTGTTGGATAAAAAATTGCTGATGCTGTTGTTCCTAAAGAAAAATTATTAGTACCCGTTGTTATACTTCCATTAATGACATTTAATTGATTAGCAATTGTGGTATTACCATTTAATGTTTTTACTCCACTACCAGACACAATTAAATTACCATAACTGTTTGTTCCGAAATTATATATTGTTTGATTGCCAGCTCTTGAATATTCAATTGTTGAAGCAGTTGCAATATTATATGTATTCTTTGATGTACTCGGCGTACTGAATGTTGATGGTTCTTCAGTAATTTTTAAATAACCATTCACATTAAAAGTATGTCCACCAGAGCCACTTGAACTACAATCTAATGTTGGTGTTTCAACGTAGCCAGTAGCTCCTATTGTAAAAGTGCAAACACCACTTGAGCTACTGGTTAAATATAAAACTCCTGCGTAAGCATAGCCACCAAAAATTTTGATTGCTCCATTAATTGTAAATGTACCTGAACGTACTGTGCCAGTTCCATAAGGGCCATTTATACAAACACAACCTCCATATGTTCCATCTCCTACAATAAAAATTGTATCATTTAAATTCACTGTTACATTAAACGTAGAATTATTTGCATTGTTGAATAAAACCGTAGAACCATAATGCAGATTAATATTTCTTGTAATCGTTAAATTGGTGGTTACATTGGTATTTGTACCTTTTCTAATTCTGGAAGCATCAAATAATCCTGTACCGGAAATACTACAATTCACACCTTCAATATTAAAACATATTGCATCGTAAGTATTGCCATTACCTATTTGCCCATTACAAATAATATCGCCATATACATCAAGATAATATGAATTATTAACGTTGCTGTTGTTACAAAATAATTTGCCGTTACTATTCACTGTAAGATTTTTACAATTTCTCGCTCCCGACGTAGGTAATGCTACAGAATGATTTGCCTGTATGGTTACATCATTCACAGACGTGGGTATTAATCCGGGGTTATTTTCTCCAACACCTGAGGCTTGCCAAACACCGGTTGAACTATATCTTTCCCAGGTTGACGGGGAAGTCCAGCTACCCGAAATTGCACTTCTAAAATCTCCGGCCACCTGCGCCTGCAGGTTTATAACCCACCCTAATAAAATGATTAACAAAACAGTACGCATGGCAAATAAACATTAATGTTAAACAAAAAAGACTATTTCACCGGGAGGTCTGAATCGAGGTGTAGTAAATATAGATTAAAAATTTTATAATTAAAAAAAATTACAATATATAATTAAGCTTTTTGCTTTTTTTATATTTCCCTAACTTGGCTACATGAAAAAAAATTTACCCTTAGTTGCTTTTAGTTTACTGCTGCTTGCAAACGCCTACGCACAATCTTTTGTTGGTGCAGGTAAAATTGTAGACCCTTTTCACTACACCATTGTTAAAGAAGGGAATTTTAAAAACGGATCTGTTGCTTCCGCCCATCCTTTAGCAAGTTTATGCGGAGCAGAAATAATGAAGCAGGGCGGCAATGCCTTTGATGCGGCTATTACCACACAATTGGTTTTGGCAGTTGTATATCCTGGCGCCGGAAATATTGGAGGAGGCGGATTTTTGGTAGGACGAAAAACGAACGGGCAAACCATTGCCATTGATTACAGAGAAGAAGCTCCGGGCAAAGCTTCAAGAGATATGTATTTGGATAAAGAAGGGAAAGCACAAACCAATTTATCGCAAAGCGGACACCTGGCCTCGGGTGTTCCGGGAACCATAGCAGGTTTATTTGCTACGGCAGCCTACGGCAAACTTCCTTTCAAAACGCTCATACAACCTGCAATTGATATTGCAGAACACGGATTTGTAATTACTGAAAAAGAAGCAAACTCCTTAAATGCTACCAGAGAATCATTCATTAAAAATTCAACACAAACTTCTGCTTTCATTAAAGAAGGAAAATGGAAAGCAGGCGACACACTTGTTCAAAAAGATTTGGCAGAAACTTTGAAACGAATAAGAGATAACGGGCAAAAAGGTTTTTATGAAGGGCAAACCGCTCAATTGATTGTAGAGGAGATGAAACGTGGAAATGGCATTATTGGTTTAGAAGATTTGAAAAGCTATAAAGCAAAAACAAGAACCGCTCTACAATTCAAATACAAAGGATATGAAATTATTGGAATGCCACCCCCAAGTAGTGGTGGTATCATTGTTTGGCAAATGATGAAAATGATAGAGCACAGACCAATAGCATCTTACGGTTACGGTTCTGCAAAAGCAGTGCAGTTAATGGTAGAAACAGAAAGAAGAGCTTATGCAGACAGAGCAGAGCATCATGGTGATCCTGATTATTATAAAGTGCCTTTGAAAACATTGGTGAGTGATGCCTATATTCAAAACAGGATGAAAGATTACGATAGTACAAAAGCTTCAACCAGTAAAGATGTTGTTGCCGGTATTATTAAAGAACATGATGAAACAACACATTTAAGTGTAATGGATAAAGAGGGTAATATGGTTGCTGTTACAACAACTTTAAATGGAGGTTATGGTTGCAGAACCGTTGTGGGCGGTGCCGGCTTTTTATTGAACAATGAAATGGATGATTTTAGTGTAAAGCCCGGCGTGCCTAATATGTATGGCGCTGTTGGCGGTGAAGCCAACGCTATTCAACCGGGAAAAAGAATGTTGAGCTCTATGACACCAACACTAGTTATCAAAAATAATCAACCTTTTATTGTTTGCGGAACACCCGGCGGTACAACCATTCCAACAACTGTATACCAAATGTTGGTGGATATGTTAGAGTTTAACATGAGTGCGGCAGAAGCAGTGAATGCTCCGAGGTTTCACCATCAATGGTTGCCTGATGAAGTAAGGTTTGAAAAAGATTTTAACAATACTACTAAGAAACAATTGTCTGCAATGGGTTACAAGGTTGTTGATGGAACTTATTGGGGAAGAGCTGAAGCCATTAAAATTGTGAACAAAGAAAAACAAGTGGCAGCCGATAAACGCGGCGATGATAGTGTGGCAGGATATTGATGATTAGCGAATTACTGATTAAAGATTACAAATTAATATCTTTTATAAAAAGTAAAACCCCGACAGTCTTTTTAAAAGTTGTCGGGGTTTGTATTATAGTTCTTTTTAAAAAGATCACTTCTTCTCAAACGTATTTTTACCACATTCCAACCATTGAAGATATTCTTTATAATCAGGTGTATAACCAACAGGATTATTTAAAATTTCTTCTTCATTGTTAATGATCACATACAAAGGCTGTGTAACCTGACTGAAATTCTCTGCCTGAAATGTAGCCCACTTATCTCCCAACGTGATGATGTCTTTTTGTGTACCATCTTTCGTTGTATAATTCAACATTCGTTCTTCTGCCGGCAATTTACGTTTATCGTCAACGTATAAACTCACTAAAATAAAATGGTTTTTAATGTAGTTAAACACTTCAGGGTTCGTCCAAACATTTTCTTCCATCTTTCTGCAATTCACACAAGCCCATCCTGTAAAATCTATCAGTAAAGGTTTATGTTGTTCTTTAGCCATTTGCAATGCTTTGCTATAATCGTTCATTACATTGGCTTCCAGCCCTTTTCCCTGAACATTGTTATCGCCATAAATACTGTAATGCAATGGTGGCGGAAATCCGCTCAACAATTTAAGATTTGCATATTGTGTATTGGTTACTCCCGGAATTAAATACAATGTGAACAGCAATGCAACCACACCAACTAATTTTCTTCCGGTAGAAATCTTCATGCCTTTATAATCGTGTGGCAAACGCAGAATACCAAACAAGTATAATGTTAAACAAGCACCGGTGATGATCCACAAAGCAAAGAACACTTCTCTTTTCATAATTCCCCAATGCATTACCAAATCTGCGTTCGATAAAAATTTGAAAGCCAAAGCAACTTCAGCAAATGCCAACACTTTTTTAACTGTATCTAACCAGCCACCACTTTTTGGTAATGATTGTAACCAGTTTGGAAAAATGGCAAACAATCCGAACGGTAATGCTAATGCAATGCCAAATCCGGCAAGTCCTGCAGTTAATTGCCAAGCGCCTCCACTTAATGATCCCACTAACAATGAACCTAAAATAGGACCAGTGCAAGAAAATGAAACAATGGCCAATGTTAATGCCATAAAGAAAATTCCACCCAAACTTCCCAATCCACTTTTTGTATCTGCTTTGTTAGCAATGCTACTTGGCATAGTGATTTCAAAGAAACCAAAGAACGAAATGGCAAATACAATGAAGATGATAAAGAAGATAATATTCAACCAGGAATTAGTTGAGATATTATTGAAAATTTCCGGCTGTACATTTCCTAAAATATGAAAAGGAATACTTGCTAATAAGTAAATGATGAAAATGAACAATGCATATAAAGAACCATTCTTGATTGCTTGTTTTCTGTTGGCCGAACGTTTTGTAAAAAAAGAAACGGTTACAGGAATCATTGGAAACACACATGGTGTAAACAATGCAATGAAGCCACCTAAAAATCCAAGAAAGAAGATGGTTAGTAATCCTTTATCAGTAGATTTTGTATCCGTATTACCGCAATCTGATTTAGGATGATTAATATCAATAGATTTTATCTTCACACTTCCGTTGGCGTCCGCAGTTTTACCTCCTTCAAAATTAATGATCAACGTATCTTCTGCCTGGTGCAATTCAGATGCATTGGCCAGATTGGCATTAACAATCAGTTTTACTGAAGCAGGTACAACTCCGCGAATGATAATATTTTGTTTAACGGTAACCGTATCAATAAATACATTCAGTTTTTTTTGAAAAATATTATCGTTTATAGAAACAGGTTTGCCTGCAAATTCAATTGCTTCTTTCTGCACAATATTTTCGTTGCCAAAAGAAAGTGCAAGCCCCATTAATTCATCTTTGCTATTACTGTTATCGTATAAATGCCATCCTGTTTTAATGGTTGAATGAATCCACACCTGGTATATACTATCTTTTACTTTTTTCGTGCCGGCAGTAAAACGTACTATGCTATCTGTTTGGGAGTTTGCCACATAAAACAAAGTCCCGAACAGCAGAAACAAAATAATTCTCTTCATTCAGCTATTATTATTGAATAGTAATATCAAATGCCTTTTTGGTAGGTGGTAAACATTGTTCATCATCACAAACCATATACTCAACCGTACCTGAAATATTGGTTTTGGCTTTACCCCTGGTTTTAATAACCTGCACAAAACTTACGGTGTTGGAATAATAGAGCACATTGGTTTTAAAATTATTATCGTATACTTTTTCAAGCTTTCCAATTTCATTTAACTTTCCTTCTATTGTTAATAACGGATTAGGCTTGAAGGTAAATGAAGTGGCAACTGGGCCTCCTTTTCCTGTATTCTGCGAATAGATATGCCAGGGTTTTTGAACGGTTGCCGTAGCTTTAAACTCGATGACTCCGTCTGCCTTTTTTGTGGTTTCAAATTTCCAGCTAACAGGTTCTATTGGTTGTGCTGCTGCAAATTGACTGAAGAAAGCTGAAAAAACAATACCCAATATCAATGCGTATTTCCTGTTTAATTGCATAATGGTTTAGTTTAGTTCTAAATATTCAAATACTTTAATCCCGTCAACATTTTTCAGGGCCTTGGTTGTTGCTCTTTCCGGGTGAGGCATCATACCATATACGTTACCGGCTGCATTTCGGATTCCTGCAATATTTTTTATGGCTCCGTTAGGGTTATTTGCTGCATCAATATTTCCGTGTTCATCGGAATACCTGAAAATTACCTGGTTATTTTTTTCTAATGTTTCTAACACATTTTCATCTGCATAATAGCGGCCATCTCCATGAGCAATTGGTATTTTTATAGCACCTGTTGCTGCATTATGAATAAATACATTTTTACAAATAAACTGCTGGTTGGCATTTTGCAACAATGCGCCGGGTAATAAATGGCTTTCACATAAGATTTGAAACCCGTTACAAACACCCAGTACCTTTCCGCCTTTATTGGCGAAATCGATAACACTTTGCATCATCGGACTAAAACGTGCAATGGCACCACAGCGTAAATAATCGCCATAGCTAAACCCGCCGGGTAAAACGATACAATCTTCGGTGCTGAACATACTAAGGTCTTTATCTTTATGCCAAAGCATGATCACTTCTTTATTCAAATCATTTTGCAGGGCATCATGCATATCTCTGTCGCAATTAGAACCCGGGAAAACAACTACGCCAAACTTCATAAACCAGATTTTTAGAGCGTAAAGGTACGCTGGCAAACTGTAAGGTGCTGCTAATTTTTTATCAATACCAGGTTTGTGTGGATAATGAGTATCAAGGCCAGTAAAAATAAAAAGTTGGGATAAAACAGCCTTTTGGGGTATTGAAAAATATTGGCTGTAATTGCAGAAGCAGGTACAGTTAAGAGTATAAGAGACTCTAGGCCTGTTGCCTGAAAAATGAATGGCAGCGCTATTAGTACAAAAAACATAACGTATACTACAGACCAGCTTTTTCTAATTTGAATAAGCATTCTGTTGTTAACAGGAACCCAACTAAAAAAACCCGAAACCAATAATATGGAAGCAAGGATTAAAGCCGCAATTAACCAGGCATTATAAGGCAATTGAAACAGTTTAATGGAGAAATGAGGCAGAAACTGGAAAAACATTGCCCATTGATCAACCAAAAAAAGTATTGCAGCCAAAATATAAAAAGGTGTTAGTGCACCTAACAATAAAATTAATATTTCTGCCAGCCTAAAAGGTCTTAGTACCAGGAGAGCAAATAAAATAACCAATAATATCACCACTGTTGGATGGTATGCCAATATGGTAATGCCGCTTATGAGCCCTATATTGAAAATAAGTGTTTTTGCGGAGTGGTTGTTATAGAGTTTTCCTACCAGTATTAAAATAAGAATCGTTAACGAATTAGATAAGAAGGCAGATGTTACACTACTCCATTGCACTACAAATCCAGAGAATAAAATGTACGTCATGGCAACGGTATAACCGCCTTCCTGAAAAAGTTTGTATTCATTTAAAAAAAGGTTAAGCCGTATAGCCTGCAGCAGAAGGAATAAAATATAAATCATCCATACAAAAACAGATGGCAATGGCTTTGCATACTGAGCAAGCAGGTAAGAAAGCAGTCCATCTTTTGATGTAATGACATGAACATCACTGTAAAAAAAATGTACATGAACCAGCAGTGCCAGCGCAATGAGAAAAAAGATGGAAGAGAAAGATTTATTTCTGAAAAGGCTTACCACAATAAGTTATTAGAAATCAATTTTAGCAAAACAAGTTAAATTTCTGTACATACAGGGAACAATTATTTGCCTTGCCCCGGTTTGTTTGGCTAATCTTGGCATAAAATCGTATCCTTTATCAAGGTTTTTAAAAGTGGGTTTGCGGGTTAACTGACCGCCGGGAGCAACGGCCTGGTCTGTAATTACCCAATCTCTTTTTTCGAGCACATTGTATAAGAAATGTATCTCTTCGCCTGTATTAATAATACCATAACTAATAAAATTATCGGCATTATCATCGTATTGAGATTTGTGGATTACATTGCTCCAGTCCATTTTACCTTTATCATCAAAAGACAGCAGCATAATGTTATCAGCAAAATAACGAGTAGTGGTATTGTAATAATTAAAATTACTCCATGGATAATACCCCCCCATTAAGCCAGACCCATAGTAGTACCCTGGCACACCCCAAAAACTATTATAGCCCAGATAATCCCACCTGTTATAATAATTGTTACCCCTTGTAGACATATATACACTCTCTGTAGCAATAACAAAACCACCATCGTTCTTTATGATGATATTTTTCAGGAAAAAATCGTTCAATGCAGATTTAAGGTTACCATCGCTCCTGGCCTCGTTGCGCAAATCATCGGGCACAGTAATCTGGTTATTGAGTATTACTTTATTATTAAGTTTATCCCACAAAAAACAAAACAGCCCATCTACATTTCCTCTTTTTTGCTTGCTGTAAAAAGAGAGTATTAAAAACCTTTTATTAATATTATCAGGCTTTATCTTAACATCATCCAGGTTAATATTATTCAGCTTAATATCCATTATTTGTAAAGAGTCTGCATTGCCCGGCTTTATAATAAGGGCAAGTTTGTTGATATTATCGTTCGAATTACTGCCGGCCTCTCTCAGCAAAGCAATATCGCCATCATTATCCACCACTAACCGGTTTAAAAAATCTTTTTTATCGGGCATTGGAACAATGATTGAAGACCGGTGCAACAGGCTCAGTTCTTTATCGAATAACAGTGTAATAAGTGTATGCTGATTTTCTTCTTTGTTCCTGATCTTATAAACAACAATCTTACTCTTGTCTTCACTATACGCCAATGTATAAATATTGTTGTTAACGGAAGAACTGTAATTAGTGGTATCTACTACTAAAGGTTGGCCCAGTATTTTACCGTTTGCGCCAATTCTGGCAGCCATGCTGTAAATAACATTTTTATTCTGATAATTGTAAAACACGAGAAACTTGTCCTGGTATGCAATAAATTCTATATTAATAAGATTGTTATTGATAAAATCTAGCTTTACTTTATTCACAAGCTTCATTTCTGCATCGTAAATACACAGCTGGTGCTGGTCTCTGATTCCTTTGTATATGAAAACCTTTCCTTCCAATTTACCCATCACTTCATAGTTCATGTTCTTATAATCGTCTCTATCCGGCTCTGAATAGATGATAGATTGCGCCTTTAGAAAAACACAGAAAAAAAGAAGTGGTGATATTAGTAAAAAAGTCTTTTTCATAAACCTGGCTATTTTCATTTCAAATGTAGGCAGTAAATCACTTACTATAATTTCTAATATGCAGAAAGTGGTTCTGCAATGTTTTCATGTTTCATTTTGCTTTTACCATACATTTGTACCCAAGAAATGTAAAGATTTAAAGTTAAACTTGTGGGGAAGCAAACAAGCAAAGCTACTGCGGCAGGATTAATTATTGCCTTAGGCATTATTTATGGAGATATTGGTACATCTCCATTGTATGTGTTAAATGAAATTATTGCCGGCAGGCGAATAAACGAAGAGCTTATTTTAGGCTCCTTATCCTGCATCATATGGACACTTACACTGCAAACCACTGTAAAGTATGTTATACTTACCTTAAATGCCGATAACAAAGGCGAAGGTGGTATTTTTAGTTTGTACGCCTTGGTAAGGCGCAGAAAAAAATGGTTGGTAATGCCTGCCATGCTCGGCGGGGCCGCATTGCTGGCAGACGGTATTATCACTCCTCCCATTTCTGTAACCTCAGCCGTTGAAGGTTTAAAGCAATTGCCCAGGTTACATATACAGGATGGAAGCACCACCATCATTTACATTGTAATTGCCATTTTAACCTTATTGTTTTTTGTACAACAATTCGGTACGGTTTCTATTGGCAGGCTGTTTGGGCCTATTATGACCATTTGGTTTTTAATGTTGGCCGTTTTGGGTTGCAGCCATTTAATTGATGATATCTCTATTTTTAAAGCGCTCTCTCCGCACTATGCCATAGAGTTATTAACCAAATACCCGAAAGGGTTTTGGATTTTGGGTTCTGTTTTCCTGTGTACCACCGGTGCAGAGGCACTGTACAGCGATCTTGGTCATTGCGGGAAAGGGAATATTCGCGTATCATGGATGTTTGTAAAAACATGCCTTATACTAAACTACCTGGGGCAGGGCGCCTGGTTGTTGGCGCATCATAATAACGATGTAATTGGTGAAGCAGAATTTTCGGCAGGCTTTCATACCTTTTTCAGCATTATGCCTCAATGGTTTAAACTGGCAGGCATCTTAATAGCCACTACGGCAGCCATTATAGCCAGCCAGGCCCTTATATCGGGTTCTTTTACACTTATTTCAGAAGCACTGCGACTGAACTTATGGCCTAAAATGAAGATTAATTACCCTACCGAAGAAAAAGGGCAGCTTTATATTCCCGGCATTAACTGGTTGCTATACCTGGGATGTGTTGGCGTAACGCTTTATTTTCAGAAATCTACCAATATGGGTGCAGCATATGGTTTGGCCATTACCATGTGTATGATCAGTACTTCCATCCTCTTTGCAAACTTCCTGGTAAGCCACAGAGTTTTGCCGGTATGGATTTATGTTTACCTTGCCGTATACATTTCCATAGAATCTTCATTCCTTATTGCCAATTTAGAAAAGTTCCCGCATGGCGGATTTGTAACACTCATTATAGGCGGAGGCTTATTTACGGTAATGTATGTTTGGTTCAGGAGCCGCAAGATTAAGAACCGTTATGTTGAATTTGTTCGTTTACAACAATATTTACCGTTATTAAAAGAGCTGAGCGACGATACTACTATTCCAAAATACGCCACGCACCTTGTGTATATGACCAGTGCCAACAATCCTAAAGAAATTGAGCATAAGGTCATTTATTCCATCTTAAATAAAAAACCAAAAAGAGCTGATGTATACTGGTTTGTGCATGTAGATGTACTGGACGACCCTTATACCTGCGAATACAATGTAGATCATATAATGTCTGATAACATTATTCGCATAGAGTTCCGATTAGGTTTCAGGGTTGAACAAAGAATAAACCTTATGTTCAGAAAAGTGGTAATGGATCTTGTTGCCAACAAAGAGGTAGACATTACAAGCCGCTACGAAAGCCTGGAAAAAAACAATATCGTTGGAGATTTTCAGTTTGTTGTAATGGAAAAATATTTAAGCCAGGATAATGAACTGCCCTTTGTAGAAAGAATTATCATGAAACTTTATTTCTGGTTGAAAGAGATCAGCTTGAGTGAAGAAAGAGGGTTTGGCTTAGACATCAGTAATGTAACGATAGAAAAATATCCATTAATTGTTGCCCCCGTTACCAAACTCAATTTAAAGCGCATACATTAACCTTCTTTTAACCGTACACCAGCAGCTTTCACAGAGAGTGAATATTCCTGCCCTATTTTAAGAGCATAATTCTCCATGGTATGCCCAACAGGAAAACGATAGCATACTGGGTAATCATACCCAGCCAAATGTTCGGCTAATAAAGTTTCAATATCTTTTCCAAAAGGGATAATGGTGTCTTTCAATTCTGTAAACCCGCCAAGAACCAGCCCAGCCAGGCCTTTCAACAGCCCTGCTCTTTTTAGTTGAATGAATAACCTGTCAATATGATATAAATATTCCCCCACATCTTCTAAAAAGAGAATCTTGTTTCGGGTTTGATAAGAGGATCTTGTTCCTATCAGATGGTTAACAATACTGAGGTTTCCGCCAACCAATTCGCCTTTTGCATGGCCTTGTTTATTCAGTGCAAAAGCTGCGCAGCTATAATCTGCTTTCTTGCCTTTTAAAGCATTTATCACAGAAAGATTGTATGCATTGTTTTCGCCGTATTCGTTCCATGCGCCAATCATTGGTGCATGCAGTGTTGCAATTTTGTAATTTCTGTTAATATGGGCATGTAAAACGGTAATATCACTATACCCCACTAACCATTTAGGATTTTTTTTAAATTTTTTAAAATCAATTTTATCAATAATTCTGCTCAAACCGTAGCCACCCCTTCCAAAATAAATGGCTTTTACAGCATCATCATTCAACATCATTTGTAAATCATCCAGTCTTTCCTCATCCGTTCCTGAAAAATAATAATGCTGATTGCCTACTGTTTTACCAAGTTTAATTGTAAAGCCATGTTGCTCTAATGCCATAATACCTTTTGGGGTATTTTCAGCAGGCATATAGCCAGACGGGCAAACAATACCAATACGGTCTCCTTTCTTTAAATACGGTGGAATAATCATAAAACAATATTACTAAAGAGCGAGCTTAAAGGAAAGAATTCTTAATGCAGATACCTACAAAGGATCAATCGTGAGAAAACGATTTTTAGTGTTCAATAACTTACACACACTATAAATACTAGGCAATTATCGGAACCAAATATTTAAATCAGGGGGGAGAAGATTCTGAAAAAGCATAGCAAAAAGATTTGCAATTGCCGTAATAAGTTATACTAAAATAATTTTACCTCTTCTGTTTAACAAGTGTAACACTTGTATCTTTTTTTTTGCCAGCTTCTTTTAAAGCTCTGTCTAAAAGCATTTCAATTTGACCATTAACACTTCTGAACTCTTCAGCAGCCCACTTTTCAAGCGCTATATAAGTTTGCTCATTTATTCTGAGTACAAAATTTTTTTTAGTTAACGACATAAATAACATAATTTATTGGTACAGTGTTCCTGTATTCAAAACGGGGGATGCAGATTTTTCTCCGCACAACACCACCATTAAATTGCTAACCATGGCTGCTTTTTTTTCATCATCTAAAACAACTATTTCTTTTTTAGAAAGCATATCTAATGCCATTTCCACCATCCCAACTGCTCCTTCAACTATTTTAGATCGAGCTGAAACAATAGCAGTAGCTTGTTGCCGTTGTAACATTGCGCCGGCAATTTCGGGAGCATAAGCTAAATGGCTGAGTCTAGCTTCAACTACTTTTACCCCAGCAGCAAAAAATCTATTACCTAACTCTTTTTCTAATACTTTTATTACCTTATCTGCCCCATCTCTAAGTGTTATTTCAGCACCTTCATCCTCGAAAGTATCATATGGGTAAACAGATGCAATATGCCTTACAGCTGCTTCTGCTTGGTTTTTTAAATAATCAGCAAAGTTTTTCACTTCAAAAACTGCTTTATAAGTGTCTTCAATTTGCCAAACAACAATAGCGCCAATTTCAATAGGGTTACCAAGTTTATCATTCACTTTTAAAATTTCACTTTCCAGACTCTGAATGCGAAGCGAAACTTTTAGTTTAGAATATAAAGGATTGATAAACCTTAATCCGTTATTCGAAACCGTGCCAACATATTTTCCAAAGAAAGTTAGAACAACAGCATAATTGGGTTCAATAGCTACGAGACCTTTAAATAGAAAAAAATCTAATGGCAGTAAAAGCAAACCAACCCAAAAACCAATGCCGGCCTGCCCCCCATGACTGGTGTTGGCTATTAACAAATAGATAGCAAAAAAAGCAATAGCCATTATTAAAAAGAAGGACTGAATTCCGGAGTAAGATTTTTTGAAATTCATAATCTCAATTTGATATCAAAATAATATCATTTTAGTGAATTATTCAAAAAAAAATTCCTATTATAGACTTTTTTTCATTTGCTTACCTTTGCCAACCTTATTTGTTGATACGTATTCTTCAGTTGAAGTGTGCGACGCAACGAAGCCGATTTAAGAACAAAAGCTGGGTACAATACAATGATGAATCAACCGAAAAGATATTTAATTACTTCTGCCCTTCCTTATGCCAATGGTTTGAAACATATCGGGCATTTGGCCGGTGCCTATATTCCTGCAGATATTTATGTACGTTATTTGAAAGCGCAAAAACGTGATGTTGTTTTCGTTTGTGGCAGCGATGAGCATGGCACTGCCATCCCTATTCAGGCAATGAAAGAGGGAACAACTGCACAAGCGATCATTGATAAATATCATCCGATCATTGAACAGAATTTTAAAGATCTGAATATTGAGTTTGATATTTATCACAGAACTTCTGCTCCTATTCATCACGAAACAGCACAAGCTTTTTTTAAAGATTTGAATGATAAAGGTGCTTTGGAAATTCAGGAAACGGAACAATACTATGATGAAGAAAGCAAAACATTTTTAGCAGACAGATTCATTAAAGGAACCTGCCCCAATTGTGGTCATGATAATGCTTATGGAGATCAGTGCGAAAAATGCGGGAAGAGTTTAAGTCCTGATGAATTGATTAACCCTGTTTCTACGTTAAGCGGAAAACCGCCTGTAAAAAAATCTACAAAGCATTGGTATCTGCCTTTGAATAAACATGAAGATTTTTTGCGTGAATGGATTTTGAAAGAACATAAAGATGATTGGAGAAGCACAGTAGTTGGTCAGTGCAAAAGCTGGATAGATGGCGGTTTGCAGCCACGTGCCGTTACAAGGGATTTGGATTGGGGTGTGAAAGTTCCGGTGGAAGGTGCAGATGGAAAAGTGTTATACGTTTGGTTTGATGCACCCATCGGTTATATTTCTGCAACCAAACAATGGGCGTTAAATAATAATAAAGATTGGAAGCCTTATTGGTTTGATGCAGATACAAAGCTGGTTCACTTTATTGGAAAAGATAACATCGTTTTTCATTGCATCATATTTCCTGTAATGTTGAAATTGCATGGAAATGTTTTACCAACCAATGTTCCTGCAAATGAGTTCATGAATTTGGAAGGCGATAAAATGAGTACCAGCAGAGGATGGAGTATTGAGATGGATGATTACATTAACGATTGGATTAAACCAGAAAATGGTGGACCAGCATTGGCTGATGTGTTGCGTTATTATTTAACACAAATTGCTCCCGAAACAAAAGACAGTGAGTTTACTTGGAAAGGTTTTCAAGATGCGAATAACAGTGAATTAGTAAGCATTTTTGGAAATTTTGTGAACAGAACTTTTGTGTTGATGCATAAATTATGCGGCGGAAAAGTTCCAGCTTTTCATAATGATTTGATTGATGATACTGACAAAGAATTAATTGAATCAATTCAAAATGTAAAAAATAAAGTTGAAAATTTATTAGAAGAATATAAATTCCGTGATGCTTTATTTGAAGTTATTGATTTGGCAAGAAAAGGAAATCAATATTTACAAAAGAAAGAGCCGTGGAAGAAAGTGGCAACTGGCGAACAACAATTAATCGACAACTGTTTGCATTTGAGCTTGCAGTTAACAGCTAATCTTGCTATTCTCACTAACCCATTTCTTCCTGCAACCGCAAAGAAAATGTGCCACATGATGAAAGTGGTTGATAAAATGCTGGAATGGGAAAATGCAGGTTCATTAAAATTATTGAGAACAGGTTATAGTTTAAGAGCACCGGAATTATTGTTCAGAAAAATTGAGGATGAAGAAATTGCAGCACAACTGGAAAAGTTAAAAACAAAATCGTCAATCGTTAATCGTCAATCGTCAATGGAAAATAAAGTTGAAGAAACAAAGTCAGAAACTCCAAATATCAAATCAGAAATTGTTTTTGATGATTTCGCAAAAATCGATTTAAGAATCGGAACCATTGTTTCAGCAGAAAAAGTGGAGAAAGCAGATAAACTTTTAAAACTTTCTGTTGATATTGGTTTTGAAACAAGAACCATTGTTTCGGGCATTGCATTGCATTTTAAACCGGAAGAAATTGTTGGTAAACAAGTTACTGTTGTTTGCAATCTGGCTCCCCGTAAAATGCGTGGTATTGAAAGTAACGGAATGATCTTAATGGCAGAAGATAAAAGCGGTAAACTGCATTTTGTACATCCCGGTAACAATATTGATGCAGGAAGTACAGTGAGTTAATAATGAAACCTTATTCATCGCTCATTACTAACTCACCCATTCGGCATAAGAACTTTCAGTTTCATACAACCTAAGGCAAGCAAGGTTTGTATTTGCCGGAAGTTCTTTTTCTATGTGCTTTTTTATATACACTAAAATATTCTCTGCAGTAGGCTCTACATTCCAGATAACTAGGCTGTCCTGTTTCTCAATACCGGGGTTTGCTTTCAGGTATTGCTCAGATAAAATAAGTTTATGATCGAAATGATCAACAATCGTTGATCGTACAATTTGTTTCAGGTCTTTAAAATCGATTATAAAACCAGGCGACGGTATATAATCCTCTCCGGAAGAAGTGGTGGCCACCGTTACTTCCAGTTTATAAGAATGGCCGTGAATGTTTTTACATTTTCCTTCATATCCATAAATGGCATGAGCTGTTTCAAAGTAAAAAATTTTGGTTAACCTGAGCATAAAAATTGCAATATTTTTTTAGTAATAGTACACCGGCAAAACTACCTTTTATATTACCTGTATAAATGATCTATGGCAAGTTTTAACTGCCTGCTTTTTTTACAACAATAGTAGATTCTGATGTATTGTACCCACTCAACTAAAAAATCAAGGCTTTCGTTTCTGAAAGCCTTGATTTTAAAATTTATTTCTCTAGTGGCGTTTTTTTACCAGCCATTAATTTTTCTACAGCCGCTTCTAACCTTCTTTTCCTGGTTTCTTCTTTTTTTGCTCCCTGAATCCATGTAACATATTCGTTCTGGTTACTCGAAGAAAGAGACGTGAAAAATTCTCTTACATGCTGATGTTTTGTAAACACTTTTTCCAATTCGGCGGGTGCAGTAACCGATTTTTTTTCAAATGCAATTTCTTCAACCAAAACCGTTTCTTCACTACAAATTTCTTCTACAATTCTGGTGCACCCTGTTTTCTGAAAACGCATGGCACTCCACACATGGTCTAAAGCAACCAATGTAACACCTTCAAAATTATTGTTGGTAAGTATTTCCCAACTACTGTCGCGGTTTAGGTCGCTCACAATTTTACTGGTCTGTTTCGGGTAAGCTACCCAAAGTTTACTTTTATCATGCAAGGCAGCAAATACCTCCTTCATAATATTCACCAATTGATTTTGGTTTACGGCAAATACCAAAGCAAAATCAATTTTTTTGGTTTTTAATAAAGGGGTAACATTTTTTGCATAAGACAACTTAGCAAATTGTTTTTCAATTGAGGAAGGAAGTCCTTGAATTAATAAATTCTTCTCATCCTGCAACTGTAATTTTTCGAACAAAGTCTGATTGGACATGCCTAAAAAGAATTTCAGGTTATGTGAATGGGAAGCAAAGGTACAAAAAATACGGCAAAAATTATTAAAAAAACAATCATTTCCGCCATAAGTCTTGCCGTTAAATTAATGAAGCGTTTTTTGATAATATTTAAGTGCCTCGGGCATGAGCTTTTCCAGGTCATCAATGCGCTTTTCATCTGCCGGATGATCGCTAAGCCATACAGGGGGTTTTTGACCACCCAATGCCGCCATCCGCTTCCAAAATGCAATAGCCTCTGTTGGATTATAACCTGCAATGGCCGCAAAGATCAATCCATAATGGTCGGCTTCAGTTTCCTGTTTTCTTGAATTAGGCAACAGAACACCTACCTGTGCTGTGGGTGCGTATAGTTGATTGAAAATATTAACTGTTTGAGGATTATTGCTCAATGCCATATTGCCGGCAACACCTAGGCCCTGTGCCAGAAGTTGCTGGCTCATTCTTTCCCTTCCGTGTCCTACAACAGCATGGGTGATTTCGTGCCCTAAAACAATGGCCAATGCATTTTCATTCTGGGTAATGGGCAATATTCCTGTATACACTACTACTTTGCCGCCAGGCATACACCACGCGTTTACTTCTTTCGATTCAACTACATTAAATTCCCAGTTATAGCCTTTCAAGGCATCGGGCATTCCCAGGTCTGAATAATATTTCGTAATGGCCGAAGCAATTCTGTTACCCACACGCTTTACCATTTCGGCATCTTTATTTGCACCGGCCACTACTTTATTGGCCGTTAAAAAATCTTTATACTGGGTTAACGCCAGCGATTGCATTTCGTTTTCAGAAACCAGTGTTAGCTGGCTACGCCCCGTAATGGCATTACGGTGGCAACCGCCACATAAAGCACATAGGATAATCAATAATACTATTCCCAGTTTTTGCATAGAATAAAATTTAGCAATAAAAGAATCTTAGAGAACAAATAATAAGAATGTAATGTGTTTAACTACGCCTTCTCTGACGGCGCCTGTCGCGGTATTTTAAGATGGGCACTTTACTTTCTGTGCCTTTAAGAATTCTGCCTATATTTTTCTGATGGGTTAATACTACCATTAACGCTACCAATACAGCAAAAATACGGTATAAGGTTTCCTGTTCGTTAAAGATGAAGAGAATAAATACCATGAAAGCAATGCCGGCCAGCATTGAACTTAACGAAACAAATCTTGTAAGGTATAATACCAATAAAAACACAGCAATACAACAAGCGGCAACAATTGGTTGAATGGCTAAAGCCATTCCTAAAAGAGTAGCCACGCCTTTACCGCCCCTGAAGCCTGCCCATATTGGAAAAATATGGCCCACTACAGCAGCCAGTCCAAGGCCAATCATAAAATTGGTTCTGTGTAATTCGTTGGCCAGGTAATGTGGTATGATAACGTATAAAGAAGTAGCAATAAATCCTTTCAAAAGATCAACAGCCATTACAATAGTGCCCCACTTTTTACCTAAAACACGGTAAGTATTGGTTGCACCGGCATTTCCACTGCCGTAATCTCTGATGTCTATTCCAAAAAAAGCTTTGCTTATCCATACCGCCGTTGGAATAGAACCAATTAAATATGCAGTAACAATTAAGATTACTTCATTCATTGGGGTTCAGTTAAAGTTGGGAAGGTCAAAGATAGCCAAATAGCACTAAATTCATAATTTCTTAACGTTAAATTACTGCTGTTTATTTAGCCAAATAGCAATCCATTGCTTAGAGTAAAGCGTTTTTATATGGTTGAAATTATGTTGTTTAAAAATATTAAGTATCTCATTTTCATCTTCTTGCAATAATCCACTCAACAATAAAATTCCATTATTTTTTGTATTCTCTATAAGATATAGAGAGTTATCAAGAATAATGTTCTTGTTAATATTGGCAAGTACCACATCAAATTTTATCCTCTCATTAAAATCAGTTACTTTTTTCACCTGGATATTCTTGCAGGCATTTATTGTACCGTTCTCCGTAGCATTTTCAATACACCAGTCGTCGTTATCGGTAGCGAGAACGGATGCCGCGCCTAATTTCTCAGACAATATTGCTAAAAGGCCGGTTCCCGTACCAAAATCTGCCACGGCTTTGCCTGAAAAATCAATATTGTTCATCAATTGCATCATCATATACGTGGTGGCATGATGTCCTGTTCCAAAACTCATTTTAGGAGTGATGACAATCTCATGCTCTACATTCAGAATAGGTTCATGAAAATTAGCCCTCACCCCCACAAAATCGTCTACAGTTATCGGCTGAAAATTAGATTCCCAAACTGCATTCCAATTCTGTTCTTCAATAATATTTTGGGTAGATGAAAGTTGATATTGCTGAATAAATGTGCTGAATGCCGATTCATTAAAATTATCTTTTTGAATGAAGGCGGCAATTTCATTTTCCAATTCTTCGAAACCATCAAAACCCATATCCGATAAATAAGCGATCAATTCATCAGATGAAATATTATTTGTAGAAATATTTATTTGAATGTATTGCATAAAAAAGAAGCCCCCTTTACAGGAGGCTTTATTTTGATTTTTAATTATTCTGTTGGAGCAGCTCCTTCAGCAGGTCTTTCGGTTGGCTGAGACTGTGGTTTCTCCGGTCTTGGCATCAACGCTTTCCTGCTTAATTTAAACTTACCGGTTTTATGATCTATACCAATCAGTTTCACTTTCACTTTATCTCCTTCTTTAAAAACGCCATCCATTGTTTCCAAACGTTTCCAGCTGATTTCACTAATATGTAATAAGCCTTCTTTCTTTGGCAGGAATTCAACAAAAGCACCAAACTCTTTAATTCCTTTTACAGTTGCCTCATAAACGGCACCCACTTCCGGAACGGCAACCAATCCTTTCACCCATGCCAATGCTTTTTCCAATCCTTCTTTTGCAGGAGAGAAAATGCTTACTTCTCCGTAATTGCCTACTTCTTCAATATTAATAGTGGTTCCTGTTTCTCTTTGAATTTCCTGTATCACTTTTCCTTGTGGCCCGATAACAGCACCGATGAATTCTTTATCGATGATCAATTTCTCCATTCTTGGTGTATGTGGTTTCACTTCAGGTCTTGCAGCAGGAACACATTCATACATTGCATCCAAAATATGCAAACGTCCTTTTCTTGCTTGTTCCAGTGCTTCACGCATCACTTCCATGCTTAAGCCATCAATTTTAATATCCATTTGCACACCGCAGATACCTTCTTTTGTTCCGGTAACTTTAAAATCCATATCACCTAAATGATCTTCATCTCCCAAAATATCTGTAAGAATTGCGTATTTGTTATCTGAAGAACGGGTAATTAATCCCATAGCCACACCACTTACGTGTTTTGGAAAAGGAACCCCGGCATCCATTAACGCTAAGGAACCGGCACAAACCGTTGCCATTGAAGAAGAACCGTTCGATTCCAAAATATCACTCACGATACGTACCGTATACGCATAATCGTTTCCGGGCATCATTTGTTTTAAGGAACGCATGGCCAAATTACCATGGCCAACTTCTCTTCTACCCGGACCTCTCATCGGCTTAACTTCACCCGTTGAGAAGGGAGGAAAATTATAATGAAGGATGAATTTGCTGTAATCCGATGAAGCTGCGCTTTCAATCAACAATTCATCTAATGGTGTTCCAAGGGTAACAGTCGTTAATGATTGGGTTTCGCCTCTTGTGAATAGTGCAGAGCCATGTGGGGTTGGAAGAATATCTGTTTCCATTGCTAAAGGACGAACCTGATCTAATTGTCTTCCATCCAATCTTATACGATCGTCCAAAATCATGTTACGAACAACTTCCCATTGCAGATCATCAAAATATTTCTTTGCAAGAGATTTTGTTTTGTCTTCTACTTCTTCACCAAGGCTTGTAATCAATTCATCTTTTAAAATGCCGAATGCCTCTCCGCGTTGATCTTTACTGCTGGCACTTTTTGAGATCTGATACATTTTATCTTTGCAGAAATCCTCTACTTTCTTCTTCAATTCTTCATCCTGTGCAGGTTTTGTATAATCTCTTTTAGCGGTAATGCCTTTTTTATCCCTTAATTCTTGTTGTGCTTTAATTTGAACGCGAATTGCATCGTGAGCAACCTGTAAAGCCTGAACCAAATCTTCTTCACTGCACTCCTGGCTTTCACCTTCCACCATCATCAGGTTCTTTTCAGTTGCACCGATAATGAAATCCATATCGGCATTGGCTAATTGAGTACGTGAGGGATTCACAA
Organism: Sphingobacteriia bacterium; assembly: GCA_017304675.1. Lineage (GTDB taxonomy): Bacteria > Bacteroidota > Bacteroidia > Chitinophagales > Chitinophagaceae > CW01. Next base: position 328,692 of record JAFKLS010000016.1, on the reverse strand, counting down.
CTAAATTGCCATCAACACGTGCTACACGAACTTCTGAAATGATTTCTTTAACAGGAATATCGGAAACAGCTAAAGCTGCAGATGCAGCCAAACAGGCCAGGGCATCTGGCATGACTTCTTTATCTGAAGAAATAAGTGTAACCAATACCTGAACATCGCATAAATAATCTTCCGGGAATAATGGACGAAGGGCTCTGTCGATTAAACGACTGATCAATACTTCATAATCACTCAATCTGCCTTCTCTTTTGAAGAAAGATCCCGGTATACGGCCGGCGGAAGCAAATTTTTCCTGATAATCCACTGTTAATGGAAAGAAAGACTGGCCGTCTTTTGGTTCTTTATTGGCAACAACCGTGGCCAAAATAATAGTATTTCCCTGGCGAACAGTTACAGCTCCATCTGCCTGCCGGGCCAACTTTCCCGTTTCTATAAATATTTCTTCTCCGTTAGGGAGCTTAAAACTAACTTGTATAGGTTGTGATAACATAATTCAATTGATTAATGGGTTAAAGCACGTTTACAAATAAAATATTCCCAACATCTTTCAGGAAGTTGGGAATAAGCTATGTAAGTTGCTTTGAATTGTTCAAAATCAACTATCAGTTCAATTCCTTTCTCCCCAAGTATCTTGACGGGGAAAAACAAATCCTTATTTTCTGATACCTAATTTTTCAATCAAAGCACGGTAACCGTTTAAGTTGTGCTTTTGCAAATAGGTTAATAAGCGCTTACGCTGACCTACTAATTGCATTAACCCTCTGTGTGTAGAAAAGTCTTTCTTATTGCTTTGTAAGTGATTGCTAATGTGTGCAATACGTTCAGTTAACAAAGCAATTTGGCCTTCAATTGAACCAGTGTTGGTGGTTTTACCACCAAATTCTGCAAAAATGCTCGCTTTTTTTTCTTTTGTTATTGGCATCTCAATTTCTTTTTAAAACCATCCAAAAATTTCTTCTTCTAAATGTGGCGGCAAAGGTAAGGGGAAAAGCTGATTTTACTGTAAAAAAATTCAAATTAAATTTTTAAGCCTTCCTGTTTGCGGAAGCATAAAATAAAAAGGAGGCTCACAGGGTATTGTTCAAAAAACGTTTTTGTTTGAGCAATGACATAATAGAGGTATTTTGGCCTAATGCCTGTAGGCCGTCTAGATGATTTTGGTGATGTATGTCTGTTCCCAAAAAACTGATCATATCCTCTCTTAATAGTTTTTCTGCTATTTTTTTAATCTGAGGGCCATAATAACCTGTAATTGACAATAGGTTGAGTTGTAAAAGGCAGCCCCTGTCTAAATAATTTACATAATGGTTAAAACTATGGTGAAGGTAACCGTAACGTTCCGGATGAGCGAGTACCGGTTGCAAGCCTTTAAGCTTTAGTTGAAAAATTGCAGTGTCAATAAAACTGGATGGGGCTACATAAGACATTTCAATCAACACATAGTTTCCACCAAAGGTTAATAAAGGCCTGTTTTCTTTTAGCAGTTGTTCAAAATCGTGATCGGCCATATATTCGGCAGCAGCCTTTACCTGCACTTCTATACCCTCGTATTTTACCCGCTCATTTACTAATTGCAGGGTGTTATTAATATTTTCCGGCGTATTAGGGTACATCCCTTCAATAATATGGGGTGTACAATAAAACTGATGGTACCCCATTGCTTTCATTTTTTTAAAGAAGGTTAACGTTTCTTCCATTGTTTTAACACCATCATCTAAACCCGGCAAAAAGTGGTTGTGCATATCGGTGCCTAAAAAAGAGAAATCGGGTGTTATTTTTTTTGACCTGATAAAGGGAAACATATAATAAACATACGAAGTTTAATTCCGATGAATGTAAAAGTGTTGAAATTAGATTATACAAGCATTTTATATTGTTTATGATACATATCTGCACTGTTTTTCATGGCAAAATGTTGCACTGCTTTTTTTCTGCCCGCTATGCCAATATTTTTGCGAAGCTCACTATTTTCAATTAACAACAACATTTTTTCTACAACACCTTCAATATTGTAGGAAGGCACAATCAATCCGTCTACTTGATCTGTAACAATACCATCAATCGCAAAATAATCTGATACAATTACCGGTACTTCTTTACTCATAGCTTCCAATACAAAACCAGAGGATATCTTCACCAATCCTGTATGAATGTGCAATAAACAATCTGCCTTATTCAGCAGTGCATTTATTTCAACAAAATTTCTTGGACCTATCAGGATAACATGATCTTTCAAATTAAGATTGGCAATATGTGCTTTCAATTCTTTATAATAAGAGCCCTCTCCTACAATAGTCCATTTAACCTGTATGCCTTTTTGCAATAATTTCTGTACTGCCAAAAGCCCTATTAAATACCCTTTTTCGGGCGATAAGCGGCCCACAGAAAGTACTTTAAAAAATATTTCAGTGGATGTTTCCGGTTTTGGAGTGAAAAAATCTGTATCAACGGCAGGTGGGTGAATAAAGTAGCTATACTGCTGATTGGTAAGATTTGATAAAGAATTGCGAATAGGTGTTGCGAGGCAATGCACCATATCTACCTTCTTTAATAATTGCTGAAGTGTTTTGATAGCCTGCTCATCTGATGTTATATCAATCGTGTCCTGGTGGCTTTTACAGCCAAGTACCTTATATGCTTTTATTTTATCGAGGCACGGCAAAAAATAGGTGCCAACTGCCAGGGAATCTAAGTATATAATTTTGGCACGAAGGCTGTTAAAAAAACTGGCCTGAACCTTATATTGAAATTTCTTTTTTGTTTTACGTAAGGTAAATTTTAGGGAAACAAGAAATAAAAAAGGATGCTTTAAAATTGCTGTTAAAATACTTGCGAAGCCTCTTAAACGAGGTATCTGCAACACTTTCAGTTGTCTTTGATCTATTGCAAACTGGTCGAATATATCTTGCAGGTAATCTCCTTTTTGGAAACAAACAACAGTAACTTTATGCCCCTTATTTACTAAGGCAACGATTTTATTGAAAACAAAGGTTTCAGTATAGTCTGGGAAAGAATTAACAACAATGCAAATCTGCACTTATTTACAATTTATTCATATGAAGATAAGCTTTTGAAAACAAAAAAACTATACTCCAACAATTAAAGCCTGCATTCAAAATTGTTAGCCTGGCAAACGGCTCTGTTCAATCAAACCAGGTTTTTATCAAACAAATAGTCTATAAATTCCCTAACAGCTCCTTCTCCCCCTTTTTTCTCCATATGCAATATACCTTCAATAGCTTTTATTTTTGGAAGCGCATTGGCAGGGCAGGCTGCTATTCCAACATTTCGCAGTAATTCTATACAATTAACATCGTCTCCTATATAAGCCGTTTCTTTAATAGATATATTTTCTTTTGCACAAATTTCAAGGGCAGCTTCTAATTTGTTGCCAAAGCCTTTGCCCTGGTACAAATAGTCCATCTTCAGTTTTGCAGCCCTTCGTTCTACTATTTTGGTATTCTCTGTTGTAATTATACCTCGTTTAATTCCATGTTCTTTTAATAGCATTAACCCCATCCCATCGTGAGTATTGAATTTTTTAAATTCGTCACCCGATTCTGTGTAATACATTCCCGCATCGGTTAATACACCATCTACATCTGTAAGAAATAATTTTATTTTTTGCATGAAAGTTATTTGCTGATAGGCGATAAATATTCAACAGGGAACTCTACAATCATTACCTGCCCTAAGCTTTGAAGTTGTACATATACTTTTTTCTTGCCACCTCTTAATACAACGCCATCGTTATCCATAAAAATGCCGTGATTGATCTTTACTTTCATGTTTTCAGTAAATCCTTCGGCAGAAATAATTTCAATACGGGCATTTTCTTCAAGAAGGTATCTTTTTATGTTGCTGATCTCTTCGTCTTTAATAATAGCAGGCCGGCCTAAGTAGTGAACATAATTTAAAACGCCATCTGTTCTCAGCACTTCTATTCTTTCGGTTTCTTTAATATGCACAAACACGTATGACCTGAAAAGTGGGTCTTCAATTATTTTTTTTCTGTCCGTCCATTGCCTTTCTACTTTTTGAACAGGGCACCAACTTTCAATATCTTTCTTAGTTAAAAGGGCATCTACCTTTTTTTCCCAGCGTGGTTTTGTGTAAACCGCAAACCATTTCTTAGCGTCCATTTCCTAAGCTGTTTAAATAAAAATACAGTTACTCCTTGCTATTAACAAATAATAATTTGCCCCAACATTCAATATCAAATTAAGTTATTGACTAAACTCCTAATACTTCATTGTGCAAATGATTTTAAATCGGATAAAGTCATCAAATTAATATAAAGCTATTTAGCAGCAGTTTGAACCTGCGAGTGAATAAGGTCTGTTATGAAATCTGCTGTTTGAGAAATATAAATATCAGATTTAATTGCTTTTAGCCATGCTTTATAACGTTCGCCTTTTTGCTTGTCAGGGTTATTAAAGAATTTGTCTTTATCTGCATCCATCACTTCCATATCCATATCCTTCTCCAGTTTTGTAAGGTTATTGATTTGTTCTGCTGTAGTTTTCAGGGATTTTTGTTGTTCCTTATATTTCTTATAATTCAGGTTTACGGGTGCTTCGTTAAACTTACTCATCCAAACAGTATTCTGTTTAATAAGGTTGAATTTTTCATTGGCCTTAATAGCGTTATTCTCATTTTTAATTACGGCATTCAGGTTAAACGAAGTACTAACGGGAGCATACTGTGTTTTGGCAATTTCATCCCAGGGAAGTGCTGCAGGGTTATCTTTTTCTCTTATTTTCAAATAATCATAAGAATCGGGCAAAATAACATCCGGCGTTACACCTGCTAATTGAGTGGATCTGCCATCAATTCTGTAAAACTTCTGAAAGCTTAATTTTAAAGCACCATACTCAGTTCTATTGGTGAAAAAGTCTAACGTTTTGCCCAACCCTATATTTCTTTGAACTGTTCCTTTTCCATAAGAAGAAGAACTGCCCACAATTATGCCTCTTTTATAATCCTGAATAGCTGCTGCAAAGATTTCACTGGCAGATGCACTCATTTCGTTTACCATAACAGCAAGTGGACCGTTATAAATGGCTGTACTGTTTTTATCAGTTAAAACAGATACCCTGCCATCTCTATCTCTTACCTGAACAACAGGGCCTTTGCCAATAAACAAACCTACCATTTCTACCACCTCATTTAGAGAGCCGCCACCATTGGAGCGAAGATCCATTACAATGCCTTTTACGTTTTCAGCTTTTAATTTTTCTACCTCTTTAGCAACATCTTTAGAACATCTTGCACCATTGGCTTCTTCATAGTTAAAATAAAAATCGGGCAGGTAGATATAACCTATTTTTTCTGATCCTTTTTTTACAATAACGCTTCTTGCAAATCCCTCGTCTTGAACTATTTCATCTCTTATAAGTGAAATAGTTTTTACAGTACCATCTTGCTTTTTTAGTGTAAGCATTACTTCTGTTCCCTGGCTGCCACGTATTAATTTCACAACATCCTGTACATCGTATCCTGCTACATCTACGGGTTCCTGTTTACCTTGGGCAACTTTCAATACAATATCGTTGGCCATTATTTCGCCGCTTTTCCATGCAGGGCCGCCAGTAACTATGCTTGCTATTTTAATCTGTCCGTCTTGTTCGGATAATAAGGCACCAATGCCAAAAAAGCGTCCGCTCATCACTTCATCAAAAGCTCTTTTTTCTACCGGCGGAAAATAGTCTGTATGCGGATCCATTAAATTGGTGATCACATTAATATAAGTATTGAAACGTTCATCATCCGTAAACTTGGCCTTTATCCTGTCGTAAATTTTATTCATCAGTTTCAATACACGTTCTCTTGCTTCCTGTTCTAATTGAACATCGGTTTTAGATTTTATAGAGTCAACAGTACTTTTGTCTCTTTGTTCTATTAAGTCGGCATAGCGCTCCAGCGTACGGTATTTCAGGTATTTTCTAAAACGGTCTTTTTTTTCTGCCTCTGAAGAAAAAGCAACCTTGTCTCCATCTAAAAGGTATTCTTCATTTACAGTAAAATCAAATGGTTTAGACAAAATGTCTTTGTATTGTTGAATAACTTCATTCACTCTTTTATTATAAATCGCACTAACTGCCGGCACAAATTTTATTTCCGACCCGTGAATTTCATCGTCTAAATATGTTTCATATTTTTTTAAAGACTCAATATCTTTTGCAGAGAAAATCACTTTATCTCCATCTAATTCTTCAAGATATTTTTTGAATACCTGTTTTGAAAAAGCATCGTTAATAATTTTTGGACTATAATGCTGCCTTTCTAATATTTCCCCTATTTCAGATAAGAGTTTTTGTTTTTGGGTGATGGTAATATCTGAATGCTTATTACTAGTAAAAGCAAAGAAAAGTGCACCAAATACAACAAGCGCAGCTACTAATAACCCTTTAGGACTCCTCATAAATTGGATGATTTTTTGCATAGTGAACTTCAAAAATAAAGAATTGGCGTAGTATTTTGTACAGCCCTTTATGCGTTAACAAAGCTTTTTGATGAGTGGAAATAAAAAATGATTGGATAGAAACATTGATTCCCTTATTTTTGCTGCCCCAAAACGGAGGGCATAGCTCAGTTGGTTAGAGCGATAGTTTGTGGCACTATAGGTCGTGGGTTCGAACCCCATTGCTCTCCCTAAACCTTCTTGCACAGTGTAAGGAGGTTTTTTATTTAAATAACTTTAAAATGAATATATCTTATTATTTACTGATCGTTGCAAGCAGTACGGTAATGGGGTTCATTTTATCTTATACCCTGGTGTGGTGCCTGTTACACCCTTCTCAAAAAAGAAAAGCCCAATATGCACAACTTGTTGCAGGAATAATTAAACAAATTCCTGTTAAACGTTTTTTGGGTTCTTTTCTCGAAGGTGATGCGCTTTTAAAATCAATTGGGCCGGAGCTGGAAAAACAGGTGGATTATTTTTTAAGAGTAAAATTGGCTGAAAAAATGCCTATGATCAGCATGTTTATTGGAGAGAAGACCATTGGCCAGATGAAAGAAGTACTTATGGCAGAGCTGAATAATATCATCCCTTCCTTACTTCAACAGCTAAACGGGCAGTTAGATGAAAAATTGAATTTGGAAAAAGTTGTTGTTAACAAAATGATGCATCTTTCAACAAAAGAATTTAGCCAAACTGTAAAAAAGCTGGCTTTCTATCCAATTAATCTTTTTTTAATCTGGGGGGCGGTAACTGGGTTTGTCATTGGCTTATTAGATGCTTTGCTGATTTATTTAGTGCATTAACCGATATCATTTTAAGGTTCCCCTCAGTTCAGGTGAACTTTACCCTCCTGTATTTATTTTGATACCGTTCATACAGTTATAATAAGATTCATATAAAATCACGAAACATTTTTGTACAAATTTTCAAATCAATGAGAAAGATTTTTTTAGCAAGTATTCTGGGCTTAAGTTTTCTAACCCTCCAGGCTCAAATGCCAGGCGGTTTTAATCGTGGAGGGGCAGGTATGGCAGGAAGAGGAAACATGAATATCGGGCATTTTTATGGCAAAGCCATTGATAGTAAAACAGGTAAAGGAGTTGCCGGAGCCACTATTATTTTAACCGGCAATAAGTTTGATACTACTACCAAACAAATGAAACAAGGCACCATTAAAACCGTTATCTCTCAAAATAATGGCGATTTTAATTTAGAGAACCTGCCCATATTTGGAAATTTTAAATTAAAAATATCTGCTGTTGGTTATAAGGCAAACGAACAACAGGTAGCATTTAATATTAAAATGCCACAAATGAATGGAGGTGCTGTTGACCCCAACGCCATACAGCAGGCCATGAATGCAGCAGATAAAGACTTGGGCAATATTAAACTGGAACCCGATGAGGCTGACCTGGGCAATGTTACCGTAACCACAACAGCCAAGCAACAATTGGAGCTTGGTATTGATAAAAAAGTATTTAATGTAGACAAAAACCTTACCAGCACAGGGCAAACGGCTACTGAGATCATGAAAAGCATACCATCGCTGAATGTGGATATTGATGGTAATGTTACATTACGCAACGCCCCCCCTACTATTTTCGTTGATGGCCGACCTACTACTATGACACTTGACCAGATTCCTGCTGACCTTATTGATAAAGTTGAAATAATTACCAACCCTTCTGCCAAGTACGATGCCAGTGGTGGTAACGCAGGTATTTTAAATATTGTTTTGAAAAAAAATAAAAAGAATGGTTACAATGGAGGAATACGTGCTGGTATTGATAGCCGTGGCAAAATAAATACCGGCGCAGACTTTAACTATCGCCAGGGAAAGATAAATGTTACGATGAGCGGTATGTTCAATGAACGCAAATCCATTTACGAAAATACCACTAACCAAACACAGTATTACACTAAACCTAACACTGATACTGCTTTTGGACATACACTTGAGAATGGTAACAATAATGGCTCTTTCGGGTTCGGCCGTTTGGGACTGGATTATTTCTTAGACAATAGAAATACTTTTTCTGTAACCGGTAATTACAATAAAGGACATTTTTTAAATGAAAGTGACCAATATATTGATTCCACGATAAATAATGTTCCATGGTCACACACCAGCCGTACAAGCAATACAAGTTTTAATTTCCAAAATTTTGGCGGCCAGTTAAGTTATAAACACAATTTTGCTGAAAATGGACATAATATTACAGCCGATGCTAACTATAATTCCAGCACTACATCCAGCGATGGTTTAATTACAACAACAACTTATCAACCTAATGGTACTACTACAAAATATCCTTACTATATACAGCAAGCTATAGGTACAGGTTATAATCATTATTTCACTCTGCAAAGTGATTATGAAAATCAAATAACAGAAACTAAAAAACTAGAGGCTGGTATAAGAGGGGCTATCCGTGATTTTAAAACAGAAAATCTACAAACCATTTCAAGTGCTTCTACCGGTTATATTTTTACACCTAACCCAAGCTCAAGCAGCCGTTATAAATATAATGACCAAGTATATGCGGCTTATGTAAACTATAGTTTTAAAGTAAACAAATGGGCCTACCAGTTAGGTTTAAGAATGGAAAGTTCTAACTATACAGGACATTTGTTAGATGCTAATGAGGTGGATACTTCTACGTTTAAAGTAAAGTACCCGGTTAGCTTATTCCCAAGTGCTTTTATCACTTATAAAATAGGTGATAAACAAGATTTTCAAATCAATTATTCTCGTCGTATCAATCGCCCTAACTTTTTCCAGTTAATACCGTCTTACGATTTTTCAAATCCAACCAGCCCGCAAGTAGGTAACCCTAATTTAAGCCCGGAGTTTACCAATTCATTTGAAATGTCGTATAACAATAATTATATGAAGGGTTCTAATTTCTTGGCCACTGTTTATTTTAAATATACTACCGACTTAATTACACGTTATAGCTACAAGGATGTTAATAAAAACACCATTTTGGCTTCAGGGGATAGTTTGTGGTACACTACCTACATCAATGCAAATAATGCATATAGTTATGGCTTGGAATTAACCGATAAACAACAAATGACAAAATGGTGGGATTTAACGGTGAATGTTAACTTTTACAACTCTGTGTTAAATGCAACCATCCCTAATCAAGCTATCAATAATTCTCTTTTAAGCTGGTTTGGTAAAATGAACAACAATTTTAAAGTAGCCAAAGGATGGAGTGTGCAATTCAGCGGAGACTACACTTCTAAAACCTTAATTCCACAAAGCTCTGGCGGTGGCGGTGGCGGTGGACGCGGTGGTGGTTTTTTTGGAGGAGGCCAACAAGCATTAGCTCAAGGATATATACTTCCGCGTTTTGGATTTGATGCCGCCATTAGAAAAGATTGGAACTGGAAAAAAGGAAGAACCGCTTCTCTTACTCTAAGTATGAATGATATTTTCCGGACTCAGCTGTATAAAACAACCTCAGAAAGCAGTTCTATAAATCAGGTCTTATTACAAGACAGTGAGAGAAGAAGAGACCCGCAGGTGCTAAGAGTAAACTTCAGTTACAGGTTTGGCAAATTTGATATGACGCTCTTTAAGCGTAAAAACACAAAGGCCGACCAATCTGCCGGTATGGACATGATAGGTAATCAATAAACAATACCAACCCCGCAAATGCGGGGTTTTTTATTTTAAAGAAGCAATCTATACTTTTGTTATTATGCTGATTAATAAATGGCTGATAACTTGTTGCCTCATAATAATAAGTTGCCAAAGCAGGCAGAATAACCTGCCTCCTGCCGAGAACGCTTTAGATGCTGGCAGAGAATTTATAGAAGGTTGCCTGAAAGGTGATTTTGATAAAGCAAACTTTTACCTGCTGCAAAACCAGGCAAACGATTCTATCTTCAATGTATTGAAACAGGATTACCATACGAAGAGCAATGCAACCAAACAGGAACTTAAAAATGCTTCCATTACCATACTTGCAATAGAAGAGTTAAGCGATAAAGAAACCATTATCCGGTACAGCAACTCTTTCAGCAAAGAAGCCCGGATAATTAAAGTGGCCAAAACCGATTTATACTGGAAGGTTGATTTATCTTATTCTATAAACGGAAATTTATGATCAGGAATATTTTGCTGGTAGGAACAGGCGGCTTTTTAGGATCGATACTGCGATATGTTTTTTATCTTTTTTACAAAGCGCATCAATTTCCGTTGGCAACATTTACAGTAAACATTATAGGCTCTTTACTGATAGGCGTAATTATGGCCTATATTATTAAATTCAATTTAATAAATGATTGGAAGCTATTTCTTGTTACGGGCATCTGCGGAGGTTTTACCACTTTCTCCGCCCTTTCATGGGAATTCTTCCAGTTATTTCATGAACAAAAATATTTTATAGCCTTTGGCTATGTACTCGTAAGTTTGTTCATTGGTTTTCTTGCAACATTTATCGGATACTTTATGATTAATAAATAATACTTATGTATACAGTTCAACACCCCTGGCATGGCGTTCCTACAGGAGAACAGGCACCCAGAACAGTTAATGCCATTATTGAAATTCCACAAGGCAGCAGGTGTAAATATGAGATTGATAAAGAAAGCGGCCTGCTAAAATTAGACAGGGTTATTTTTTCTTCTTTCTATTACCCTACCAATTACGGTTTTATACCCAGAACTTATGGCGATGATAAAGACCCGCTCGACATACTCGTGATATCTTCATTACCGGTTCAGGCACTAACACTAATGCATGCCAAAGTGGTAGGCGTTATGCAAATGATAGATAGTGGGGATGCTGACGACAAGATTATTGCAGTTGCAGCCAACGACCCCGGCGTAAACCACTATAACAATATTGAAGAATTACCGAAACATTTTTTTGATGAGTTGAGGCATTTCTTTGAAGAATATAAAAAACTGGAGAATAAAACAGTTGTGGTAGAAGATTTCGGAGACAAAGCCAAAGCCTTACATATTATTGAAGAAGCTGTTCTCTCTTATACTAAAAACTTTGTAAACTAAGCCTCCACTTGAAAAATATGTCAGTTACAACACTTGTTATTTTATTAATCATTGGCATATGTGCCGGTATGCTCAGTGGCCTCGTTGGTGTAGGTGGCGGTATTATTATTGTTCCTGCATTGGTTTTTTTCCTGGCATTCTCACAAAAAGAAGCACAGGGAACATCTCTCGGTATTTTATTATTGCCGGTAGGCATATTGGGTGTTATTCAATATTATAAACAAGGGTATGTTGATGTAAGGGTTGTACTGCTTGTTTCACTTGGCTTTTTGTTTGGTAATTATATAGGCAGCAAATTTTCGTTGGCACTGCCGGAACAAACATTAAAAAAGATTTTTGCATTAATGATGATCATTATTGCTGTTAAAATGATCTTTTTTGATAAATCTGCTGGAGAAGAAAAAAACAAAAGCCTTCAGGAAAAAATAAAATAGGTAATTGAAAAAATTAAGCGGCTCCCCTATCTTTGCCGCAAACTTTATACAATGGAAGCTCAAAAATCAAGAACAAAATATTGGATTTATTGTTTTGCATGGTTAGCACTAATGATTTTTATGTTGGCTACACCTGCTTACAGGCAATGGTTCTGGTTGGCATTACCCGGCGTAAGCACTTATTTTGCCTTGGCAATGGATATTATGTAACAATCTTTGCTCAATAATACATTCAGAGAAGCCTTTACAGTATATACTGCAAAGGCTTCTCTCTTTATCGCAATCGCTTTATTAGCCTTAATGGGTGGGTTCTTTCTCCAGTATCTTTATTAATAATGCCTGCATTATCAATTTTATCTACTCTTACATTTCCAGATGCGTGAATAATGGTTTCACCATCAAGTAAAATGCCCACATGTGTAATCTTTCCTTCCGCATTATCAAAAAAAGCCAGGTCTCCGCATTGCACTTCCTGTAAAAAACCAATCAATTGTCCGTATTCTGCCTGCTGATAGGCATCTCGCGGCAATTGTATGTTGAAGAGTTTAAACACCTGCTGCACATACCCGCTACAATCAATGCCGAATGCAGATTTTCCACCCCACAAATAAGGTACATTTAAGTATTCATAAGCAGTTTTAATAATATTATCCTTTTCAAAAGCATACTCACCCGCGCATATAATTTTACACGCATCAAAACGCAGTTCGTAAAATGCAGTTTTTATAGTCTCCTTAAAATAAGGGGTAGCAATACTTACTGTTACCTGCTGCCCATTGTTATACACCGCTCTTGTTGTTTCATAATAAAAACAAGAGGCAGTTGCAGCAACTTCCACAAAACCCAGTTGGCTCTTCTGGCACCAGCCTTCATAACCATCATACAAACATTTTATTTTTAAAAAATCTCTTTCCTCCTGCAACACTTCTGCAAATTCGCCCAATAAAAGCTGACTTATCATTTCACTGCGATGAGCATTTTCTTTTCTTAACGGAGCAACAGCAACAATACAAACAACAAAAGGCATTTTCTTTTTTAAGCAAATTATGTAATTAACCGGTTATTGCATCTTATAGAAAAGTTTTATTTTGAAAGCGTGAATCATAGCAAGTTTCAACATATTACAGATAAAGAACTGCTCGACAGATTTTATATTGACCGGAACAATGAGTGGCTGGGTATTCTTTTGCAACGTTATACCTTATTGCTCTTAGGTACCTGCATGAAATACCTGAAAAATGAAGAGGCTGCAAAAGATGCCGTGCAACAAATTTTTTTAAAGGCCATTGCCGAACTTCAAAAATACAAGGTCGATTACTTTAAGAGTTGGATTTACATGGTCACCAAAAATCATTGCCTGATGCAATTGAGAAATAAAAATGTGTTCATGGAAGTAACGGATATAACTGATGAAACAAGAGATGAGGATTGGAAATTGGATGAATTGAAACAATCTCAACTGGCCGATTTGTTACAATCTTCTCTTTCCTTGCTTAATGAGGAGCAAAAAACATGTGTAACTTTATTCTATCTGCACAAGAAAACTTATGCAGATATTGCAGACACAACCGGCTTTAGCGTTTTGCAAGTAAAAAGTTATATTCAAAATGGTAAAAGAAATCTGCGTTTGATGATTGAAAAACAAATGAAGCATTTGAAATGAGTGAAAAGAACCACATAGAAGATATTTTATTGAATCAGAGTCTTCTCAAAGAATATGTGAAAGGCAACCTGTCTAAGGAGGAGCAACATGCCGTTGAAGCTTCTATGTCCGATTCTGCTTTTTTAACCGATGCCGTTGAAGGATTACAGGATTTTAAAGACACTAAAAACATAGATGCCTATACTGAACAATTAAATGCGCAATTAAAGAAACAAATTCAATCCGGCAAAAATAGAAGACTCAAAAGAAAAATAAAGTATTTAAGCAATATTGAAGTAACCGTTATTACTGTAATTGTACTTTGTTTACTCGGCTATTTCGTAATTAAGTTGCTCAACAGTACTCACTGAACTAAAATGCAATTCGAGGTTGGTTAAAACGTCAAAAATGCCAAGACTACGTAGTTAAAAACTGAGTCAAGTTAAATTAAGATTTAGAATATTTGGTGCTCCTTGTATAAGAGAATTACGGTTAAAAAGGACAATAAATTAAACAATGTATTTAAACTGTTATTTATTACCATGTAAGAGCGGCAGCTCGTGCAGCCTGATCAGCAGGTAACCTGTTATGAAAAGTAACCATTGCTGCAATACCTGCAGCATCATAAGGGAACGCATACCAAACATGGAGGTCTAAGCCAGCTGGGGCCGCACCAAAATTATATGGATTTGCAACACCACCACCTCCTCCTCCTAACCACGTTCCACAAGGCATGCAGGGGCTCAATTCTACAAAAAGCACTGCTACGGGTGCAATAGGTGTTAAATGATTATTTCCTGCTGCTGTAATAGCACAACGCTCAGCATGCCCACCTACCGGACCCATATCAAGCCCTCCTGCCGCAATTTGCGAATTACCAAAAGTAGCCGAATATACCTGGCCTGTTAATGCAGGAAAACCAGCCGCAGGAGCAGCATTTACAGCAAAAGCAGCGCAACAGGAAGCAGGGCCTATGCCTGCATGTGCAGGGCGAACAGCATTAAAATGCTGAACCGCCTGAACAGCCAACACCCTGGCAATAGCATATCCCGGATTGGCAGCATTGGCAGCAATTAATTGATGAGTAGTTACTGGCATTTTTATTTTTTTATAGTTATAAAATCAATTTTATACAAATAAATATAAAAACATATTTTAAAACGCCATAATAAATTTATTTACTACCAGCTAGACCTGGCAATCAAGATTTCGTAAAATCATCACAAGTAAAAAGCTTTGACTAATAACAAAAAAAGCAACTCAATTATTCATTGAATTGCTTTAAAAAATGTGGAGCTGAGCGGACTCGAACCGCTGTCCAAACATATTTACCGCAAGCTTTCTACATGCTTATTTCATTATTAATTGTCGGCACTATGCAGGAAATGAACAAACCAACACAATGCTTAGCTGCATAGTCTTTTGTTGTTAGCACAGCCTTTAACAACAGCATCTTGTTTTGTTTTGAGTCGGCGGCGGAACTTGGTAACAAGCTAACCTGTTCGGCGGCCCGAATGACTGGTTAATCGCTGATTAAGCAGCCATGGCATACTGAGTATTGCCAATTAATGTTTGAATATTCAGATTAAAGTGCTAATTATCCAACGCACTGCATGCTTACACCTACCGTAACCTATGCTGTCAAAACCAATACAGCCCCTTTTGTCAGTTATAAGTTATGAGTTATAAGTGATAAGTTTTGTCAAAGAACTTTTTTAAACCAAGCTGCAAATTTACAATTAAACTTCCGTTGCGTCGCACACTTGTACTTTCCATTCACTATTCGGCCAATCATTTAACAGAATACTTTAGTGTAAATGAATCGTTATCAATTATCCATTTTCACTTTCATTATTTAGTAAACAACCTAAAGAAATCCAGCCCCAAAGCATAGGCCATTAATCCTAACAGCAATACCATGCCAACCGTTTGTGCATATTCCATAAACTTATCACCCGGTTTTCTTCCGGTAATCATTTCCACAATGGTAAACAATGCATGGCCACCGTCTAAAGCAGGTATAGGCAAAATATTCATAAACGCTAAAACAATAGAGAATATTCCCGTTAAAGTCCAAAAGCCCTGCCAATCCCATTCATCAGGAAACAGGTTCCCGATACTGATCACACTTCCTAAACTTTCACTGGCTTTGGCTTTGCCGGTAAACAATTGTTTCAATCCGGTAATATAATTGCCCAATGTATGCCAGCACATGTTATATCCTGCAGGAATGGCTTCTGCAAAAGAATACTCTTTCTTCTCAACAGTAAACCCGAGTTTGGTTAAATCCAAAGTATTGGACACGCCAATACGCCCATCTGCATTTACTGCTACCGGTATTACCAGTGTGTCTTTATTGTTACGAACTAATTTTATATGTACAGTAGAATTGGCTTTGTTTTTCATTGCCGCTTTAAAATCATTAAAGTAGAGTGTAACGGCGCTATCAACACCAATAATTCTATCTCCTTTTAAGATACCGGCCTTTTTGGCATTAGAATTAGGTGAATAATCGCTTACAATTTGTGGTATGCGCATATAAGCAAAACGCTCTCCTTTGGTTTTATTCAATGCTTTCACCAATTCGTCGGAAACGGGTAGTTCTATTTCATTTCCATTTCTTAAAACAGTAATGGTTTTTGCTTCAGACATTACTATTTCACTTGCAACTTTTGTAATGTTCTTATTCTCTTTATTCCCAACCTTTAAAATAACATCTCCATCCTGCAAACCCATTTGTTTTCCCAGGCTGTCTACATAAATTCCATGCTGGGCATTTTTGCCGGGTAAATACTCTTCACCCCAATGCCACATAATACCTATAAAAATCACAATAGCTAAAATAACATTCACTACAACACCGCCAATCATAATAATCAGCCTTTGCCAGGCTTTTTTAGCCCTGAATTCGTCTTCTTTAGGCGGTAGTTTCATTTGCTCTTTATCCATGCTCTCATCAATCATGCCGGCAATTTTTACATATCCGCCAAATGGCACCCAGCCTAATCCATATTCAGTTTCTCCTATTTTTTTCTTTATCAAACTAAACCAGGGATTAAAAAACAGGTAGAATTTTTCTACCCTGCATTTAAATATTCTTGCAGGGATAAAATGCCCCAGCTCGTGCAGGATAACCAAAATGGAAAACGATAATACAAATTGTGCGGCTTTAACGCCTGCAGTGCCCCAATCGATTGCTAATAATGTCATAATCACTTATTCCTTCTTTTTTTACATCTGAATAATAGATGCCGCATAACTTCTTGCTTCTGCATCACTTTCAAAATAGTCTTGTAATGTTGGTTTTTCTATGAAAGATATTTTATTCATGGTTCTTTCAACCAGTTCCGTCATATCTAAAAAGCCTATCCTGTTTCTCAGAAATGCATAAACCGCTATTTCATTGGCAGCATTCATGATACAGGGCATATTACCACCTTTGTATAAAGCTTCTGTTGCCAAAGCCAGGTTACGGAATGTTTTTAAATCGGGCTCTTCGAAAGTTAAAGTGTTGGGTTTCCTGAAATCGTACCTAGGAAGGTCGTTCACTATTCTTTGCGGAAAAGCCATTGCATATTGAATGGGCAATTTCATATCGGGCAAGCCCATCTGTGCTTTAATGCTACCATCTTCAAATTGCACCATACTGTGAATAATGCTCTGCGGGTGAACAAGTACCTGGATTTGATCTGCATTCAGGTTAAAAAGCCATTTAGCTTCTATCATCTCCAACCCTTTGTTCATTAATGTTGATGAATCTATGGATATTTTAGCACCCATACTCCAATTAGGGTGCTGCAATGCATGATCTCTTTTTACATTCACCAGAAAGTTAGGCTTACGGCCCAGGAAAGGGCCACCGCTGGCGGTGAGTATAATTTTTTCAATCTTGTTCCTTCCCTCTCCTACCAGGCATTGGAAAATTGCTGAATGCTCGCTATCTACCGGAATAACGGGAACCCTTTTTTCTAATGCTTTCTGCATTACAATATCGCCCGCCACTACCAATGTTTCTTTATTGGCCAATGCAATGGATTTACCATTCTCTATTGCTTTTAAAGTTGGTTTTAAACCGGCGTACCCTACAATGGCAGCAAGCATCATATCATAACAGTCCATTGCCGCTACTTCTTCCAGTGCATCTTCTCCACAGAAAACTTTTATAGCGGTATTTGCTAAAGCATCTTTTACTTTCTGATACTTTTTTTCATCACCAATTACTATACAATTTGGGTTGAACTGTAAAGCCTGTTGTACCAATAATTCGTCGTTTGTTTGCGCCGTAAGTATCTCGGCAGTAAATCTTTCCGGATTATTGGCAATTACGTTTAAAGCCTGTGTACCGATTGATCCGGTTGAACCGAAGATTGCAATCCTTTTTTGCAAACCGGCAGAACCGGCAGCAGGGTTGTATTGAAAAAGTGGTGAAGAAAAATTCATAAAGCACGCAATATAAAAATTTATATCTACTGTTGAACGAAGGCTCCCAAACCTTCTGCAATATCCCGGTTATTACTTAATCTCGGAACCTTATTTTGTCCGCCCAATTTACCAATCGATTTCATATAATCAATAAAGCCATTTTTTCTGATAGGCCTTATTTTCAGTTTTTGTAAAATATTGCCGCTAATCAGGTCATCATAATATACATTTTTTGCCCTGAGGTTATTGTCTATTCTTTCAGCAAGCATAACGACGTTTTCAGGCAGGTTTTCAAATTCAATAAACCATTCATGAAAACTTTGACCTTTGCCTTGTGCTATGTTGGGAGCCACAGTAAATTCAATAATTTTTGTATTCATTTCTGTAGCAGCCTTCATTAATGCATGCTCCACTTCTTCGCCAATTACATGCTCGCCAAAAGCAGAGATAAAATGTTTTATCCGCCCTGTTACCAGTATTTTGTATGGGTTAAGGCTAATAAATTTAATCGTGTCGCCAATATTGTACCCCCATAAGCCTGCATTACTGTTAATAACCAATGCATAATTTTCTCCCAGTTTCACTTCTTTTAAAGAAAGCCTGGTAGGTTTTTCGTTGAATATTTCATTGGCCGGAATGAATTCGAAAAAGATACCGCTATTGGTATTGAGCAGTAATCCTTCTTCTTTATAATGATCCTGAAAAGCAAAAAAGCCTTCGCTGGCAGGAAACAGCTCTATACAATCCAATGGTTTGCCAATAGTTTCAAAAAGTTTGGTTTTATAAGGCTGAAAATTAACCCCGCCCTGCACCATGATACTAAAATGCGGGAAAAGGTCTGCAATTTTCTTCCCACCTTTTTCAATAAGCCTATCAAAATACATTTGCATCCATGGCGGAATGCCTGAAATAAGGGTCATATCCTGGTGCAATGTTTCATCTACTATTTTGTCTAATTTGGTTTCCCAGTCTTCAATACAATTTGTTTTAAAAGTGGGCAACTGATTGGCTCTTAAATAACTGGGAATATGGTGGTTTACAATCCCGCTTAAACGCCCGGTTGGAATATTGGCAATTCTTTCCAGTTCAGGCGAACCACTTAAAAAAATCATCTTCCCGGAAGCAAAAGCATAATTACCACTTTCGGCCATATAGCATAGCAAGGCATTCCTGGCAGTATTAATATGGTTACCAATAGAATCTTTGGTAATGGGAATATATTTTACCCCGCTGGTTGTACCGCTCGTTTTGGCAAAGTAAATAGGCTTACCCGGCCACAGAATATTTAATCTTCCTTCTTTTATTTGTTGAATATAATCTTTCAGCAATTCATAATCCCTTACAGGAACAGCTTTGGTAAAATCTTGATAATCAGAAACGTTCTGCAAATAGTGATCTTTTCCAAAAACGGTGTTCTTTCCTTTTTTAATAAGGCTGTTAAAAATCGCTTGCTGATCTTCCAGGGCGGTTAATTTCCCTTTCTGTATACCCGAATGTACCAGTTGGGCAAAAGGTTTGGCTAAAAGCGATTTTAAATTCATAATATCATTTATTCTGCGAGTGGGCAAAAATAGGTTTCTAAACACTCTGAAAAACAATAATTAAAAGCCAAATTATTGTTATTTGCAGAGGCGTTGTAATTTATCTTAAAAAACTTTGCATTTTTTCAGTGGCAAACCTTACCTTTGCCGTCCTAATTTTGGAAAATCATGTTAGCAGTAGTAAAAATCGCAGGTCAGCAATTTAAAGTGCAAGCAGGAGATAATTTATATGTTCCTCACCTGCAAGGTAAAACCGGAGACAAAGTTGAATTCAATGATGTATTGTTAGTAGACAATGCCGGTTCTGTTTCTACAGGAAGCAATGTTAAAGCAGTAGTAAAAGCAGAAATAGTAAAAGAGTTAGTACAAGGTGATAAAGTAATTGCTTTTAAAATGAAAAGAAGAAAAGGCTTCCGTAAAAAACACGGACACCGTACTCACTACACACAAATTAAAATTGAAAGCATTGCTTAATTAAATATGCATTGCATTGTTTAATAATTAATTCTTTTTGTCATGGCACATAAAAAAGGTGAAGGAAGCGTAAAAAACGGAAGAGACAGTAATAGCAAACGTTTAGGCGTTAAAATATTTGGAGGCCAACCTGCTATCTCAGGAAATATCATTGTTCGCCAACGCGGAACAGAATACCATCCGGGTAAAAATGTTGGAGTTGGTAAAGACTATACATTGTTTGCATTGGCAGATGGCGTAGTAGAATTTAGGAAGGGTAAAAACGATAAAACTACTGTATCTGTTTTACCAGTTGCAGCTGCTGTATAAATTTTTTTTTGCAGTTAGAAAAATGTTTATAATTTTAGGTTATTAACTAACCATTAAATTTTAACAACATGGCAAAAGCTGCGAAGAAAGCTGCTCCTAAAAAAGCTGCGAAAAAAGCCGCTCCTAAAAAAGCTGTAAAGAAAGCCGCTCCTAAAAAAGCTGCAAAAAAAGCCGCTCCTAAAAAAGCTGCGAAAAAAGCCGCAAAAAAATAAGCTTTAGGAAGTTAAAAAATAACTAAGCAAAAGTCTCGAATAATCTTCGGGACTTTTTTTATTGCATATCTTTCCCCTTTAATTCTGCATTATGGACAACTACGAAATTGCCGATCAGTTTTCTTTGCTGAGTAAATTAATGGACATTCACGGCGATAATAGTTTTAAGGCCAAATCCTACGCTGTTGCGGCTTTCACCATAGAAAAACTCCCGGAACAACTTACATCTATTCCTGCACAAAAGATATTTTCCATCAAAGGCATCGGAGAATCTGTAGGCAAAAAAATTATTGAGTTGATTGAAACAAATGAACTCGGTGTTTTAAAAGAGTATTTAGAAAAAACGCCGAAAGGTGTTTTAGAAATGTTGCAGATAAAAGGTATCGGCCCAAAGAAAATTGCCACCATTTGGAAAGAACTGGAAATAGAAACATTGGGTGAATTATTGTATGCGTGTAATGAAAACAGATTGTTGCTTTATAAAGGATTTGGAGAAAAAACACAAAAGAATATTAAAGATGCCATTGAATTTTATTTCAACAATATTGGAAGTTACTTATATCAACAGGTTGAACAGATAGTGGATATTTTTCAACATCAACTGCAAAAAAATTTTCCTGATTGCTTTTTTGACATTAGCGGAGAATATAAACGTCAACTTGAAATAATAGAAAAATTAGAGTGGGTTACGAATGCAAATGCATCTGTATTAAAAAACTTTTTTGAGAAAAACGACTATAAACTTGTTGCAGAACAAGCTGCCTATATTTCCTTCAAAGGGAAAGAAAATCTTACAATCGGTTTTTATTTGGCAACCAACAATCGTTACAAAGTTCTTTTCACAACAAGTAGCAGCGAAGATTTTTTGCAAGCATGGAATAAAAAATTTGGAGAAATAGAGCCTACCGTAACTTCTGAGGAAATTATTTTTTCTGCACATCAACTCCCTTTCATTCCTGCCTATCTGAGAGAAAGCACCAGTATTCTTGAAAAAGCAACAACTAATTCAATTGCACACATTATTCAACCAAAAGATATAAAAGGGATCATACACAGCCATAGTAATTGGAGCGATGGAGTGAACAGTATTGAAGAAATGGCTAATGCCTGCATAGAGAGGCAATTGGAATATCTCGTTATCAGTGATCACTCAAAAGCGGCTTTTTATGCCAATGGTTTATCGGAAGAGCGTATTACTCAGCAACATGCGCTTATTGAATCTTTAAATAAGCGATTAGCTCCATTCACTATTTATAAAAGTATAGAATGCGATATTTTAAATGATGGCAGTTTAGACTATGATGATGAAGTATTGGCAAGCTTTGATCTTGTTATTGCTTCAATTCATTCAAATCTCAAAATGAATGAAGAAAAAGCAATGATGCGTTTAATAAAAGCCATTGAGAATCCTTTTACTTCTATTCTTGGGCACATGACAGGGCGTTTATTGCTAAGCAGAAACGGCTACCCCGTGAATCATAAAAAAGTAATTGATGCCTGTGCTGCCAATAATGTGGTGATTGAATTAAATGCACACCCAAGAAGGCTTGATATAGATTGGCGCTGGATTGATTACGCACTTACAAAAAATGTATTAATCTCTATAGATCCTGATGCCCACGCCATAGAAGGTTTTGCCGATTGCAAATATGGTGTACTGGTGGCACAAAAGGCAGGTTTAACCATAACAAATAACCTAAGCAGTTTTTCAAAAAAAGAATTCGAAGCTTTCTTAATACAGCAACATCATAAAAGAAACTAATTTACTGCTAAAGGCAACTGAACATAAAAGATTGTTCCCTGCGATAGCTTGGTTTCAAACCAGATACTGCCATTGGCATTTTCAACAATGCCTTTGCAAATTGCAAGCCCCAGACCTGTTCCTGAAGATTTTGTGGTAAAGTTGGGCGTGAATATTTTATGTACAAGTGTTTGCGGTATACCTGCTCCATTATCGGCTATGGCAATTAAAACTGTTTTATCGGTTTGTTTTACCGTAATTCTAATTTCAGTTTTTTCAGTTCCTTTTGCTGCTTCAATCGCATTTTTAATAAGGTTGGTAAACAACCTGCTCATCTGGGTCTTATCAACATACACTATAGATGAGTCTTTTCCCTTTTCCAATAAAATATTTACTGAAGTATCCATCAATTGCATGTTAACAACAGATTCTATTGTTTCAAGAATATTTATTTTTTGAGGGTTTGCATTATTAATGTTAGCGAACAGGGTAAAATCGCCTGCAATTTTAGAGAGCTGGTCAATTTGTTCTACTAACATTCCTGCAACATTGTTAGAAAGTGTTTTAATATGATCAGATTCTTTTTCAAGATTTTTCTGCAGGTATTGTATGCTCAACTTCATTGGGGTAAGCGGGTTCTTAATCTCATGTGCAACCTGCCTTGCCATTTCTCTCCATGCCGATTCCCGTTCGGCTTTGGCAAGTGCTTTCACGCTTTCATCAAGCTTGCTCACCATCACATTATATTCGTTTACCAGTTCACCAATTTCATCTTGCTTATTCCATTCAATAGGTTCATTTACTTTTCCAAGGCTCAGCTCTTTCATTTTTTTACTGATTATGCCAAATGACGATGTAATGCGATTGGTTACCACATAAGCAATAGCTCCGGCCAATAGAAAAATGAATGCATTCAAATTAATCAGCGTAGCAAGAAAACCGGATATCTCCTGGTTTAATTCTTCCTGCGAATTAAGGTAAGGGATGTTTAGGTAAGCAGAGGTTTTTCCATTCTCATCAATTACCGGAATATACAAACTTAGAAAACTCAATTTACCAATATGCTCCGTTTGTGAAAATTTCGCTTTCTGCAGATAGGCCAGTTCATAATAAGCCTTTGGGTTCATTCGCTGACTTAATAGGTATTTATTATAAATATATGGCTGTGTTGATACCTTTAATTTGCCATTTAAATCGTAAAAGTTTACATCGGCAGCATGAGATTCTGCTATATCTGCAATTTTTCTTTCAAGGTAACCGGTAACACCAATATCGTTAATGGTTAATACATCATCGAACAAAAAATGTGAGTTAATATTGGTTTGAATTTCTTCACCGATAATCTTGATTGATTTAAAAAGCCTGTCTTCATTATTATTGTTAAACCTGGTAATGAAAAAAGAAACAGTTGCAATTCCTATAATTACGAAAGAAACAAAACAAACGGAAACAATAATAAGATTTATCTGTGACTTGATACTAAGCGTTGTAAAGTAGTTTTTAATAGCTGTTATTCTAAACCTGTTTTTAAGCAGGAAATCAACACTAAAGAATAACATCAGTATTACCATGAATAGCGAAAAAAGCCATGCAAATAATGCTACGAACTGAAAAAGCCAATCGATCTTTTTTACAATAAGTATTTGCTTATCTCCATTGCTGAAATACCATAACCGGCTGTATCCATTTTCTTCAGAAGTTTGAAACCCGTAATAATGTTTTTTATCTAAAGAAATTTCCAGCGGGAAATCGAAGTCGTTTACATGTTTTACCATTTTACCATTTTGGTAAATGGCATAAGCATAGTTGGCAGTAATATCTTTAAAAATATCTTGCCCCTGTTTAAATAGCACCGGGTACAAGGCATCATTCGAAAATCGTTTGGGATTAGCCGTTACCAATATATGAGTAATTTTACCGGCATTATTTTGTATAAATTTTTCCAGGAAATATCCGGCCTGCCCCTTATCTGCCTTAAAGCTATACAAACCAGGGATATCAGTAGGTTTAGAAACTCTTAATAAGATCAGGTGAAGAGAATTATAAGAAGTGGAATCATCGTTATAAAGGGGTTGCAAACTGCTATCATATGTATAAATCCTTGTATCGTATTTGTTCAGATAGCCCGAAAAATTTTCTTTTAGCAAACTATCCTTAATAAACTTATTAGAATACTCAGTATATAACCTGTCTGCATTAACTTTAAAATAATCGTCTCTAAAATTTGAGAAAGCGATTTTAAAAATGTTTTCATCCTCCACTGAGCTTTGCAATGAAAGCATTTCTGCATTTCGTTTGCGTTGTTGTAATTCTACCTCCGTGTTCTGATAAATAATTAATGAGGACAATGATGCGGAAAAAAACATGATCCAGAAAATAAGTTTTGAAGACCGCAACAGGGATAACTCTTTCTGCCTTGTACCAAGATTAAGAATGAACAAATAAATAATCAGCCATAATAATGATACCAGGTTGGGTGGAATAGAAGGCTTACCTATATTAAAAGACAGAATGGTTAACCCTGTTATACACACAACAATAAGCTGCTTACCAAATGAAAAATTATTTTCAAAAACAGGTTTTAAAAGAATATGGGTAAGGTAAAAAAAAGTGAGGATCAAGAAACAAAGTATTATGAAACTGATAAAGCTGTAAACAGATAAGCTAAAAAAATTGGTTACATCGAAAGATATTTTTGAATCGATCACCAAACCTCTAATAACCTGCACCATTAATAAACAAACCAAAGTGATTAACACCATTGAAATGTAATTATAAAGTGCCATAAACCTGACTGATACATTCTTAACAACAGAATGGCAGTGTATTCTGTAAAAATTTACAAGCCAAAAAAACAATATAGTGTTAATGAAAAGATCTCCTAAAGAAGGATGAATAAAATTGGACGCATAAATAGCAGGATCAAAAAAACCGAATGAACTTGTATTGAAAGGAAAAGGGAATATATAAGAACATACCCGCAAGGCGGTTATTGCCAGCAGTAAAATAAAAAAAGCATTATAAAAACCCAATGCTAAAACCAGTTCCGCACAAACGGCATTTAAGAAAAGTGCCACAAAAAAAACAGCCAGAACTCTTAATACAACTGTAAAACCATCATAACTGTACGCTTCCCTATTGGCTTTACTCTTTATTTTAAACAATACCTTACCATTAATACTTTTTATTGAAAGCGCATCGTAAGTGTCGGCTATTTCATAATACTTATCTGTTTCTTTCAGGTTAACAAATTCTGTTTGCAGGTATTTGTTTTCAATAAAATAGTTCCATCTTACCGGTAATACCTGAATACAGATTACTTTATTATTTTTTTGTTGAATTGTTTTTTTTGAAAGGATGAAATCACCGTTTTGATAGTTCACAAAATAATTCCCATCGCTCCTTAAAACATCTTCCTGTTTAATGGAATATTTGTTACTGTTCCAAAAAGACAAAATAGGGTTATTCAGATCATTAAAAGTGTATATAAAAAAGCCATTATCTTCATTCAGCAATTCGGCCTGTTTTTTTGAAAATATTTTCTGATCCACACAATCATTTATCAAGCCCGTATCTGAAGCAAGTGTTTTAAAATGCGCTTCCTGTTGTTGTATATAATGCTCTATTTTTCCTGCTACCTTTTGTGCAGAGGCATTATAATTAAGATAGTTGTAAGATATAAATGAGAATGTAAACAGCCAGGCCGCTGTAATAAGCAGGTAAGCATTCTTAAATACGGCTGACTGAATTTTATGAATCAAACTTTTTGCTTTTTTATTTTATTCCATAAAACATCCATCTCTTCTAAGCTCATTGTTGCGAGTTGTTTGTTTTCGGCAGCTGCCATTTTTTCCATTTCCGTAAACCTGTAAATAAATTTTTTATTTGTTTTTTCCAGCGCCCCTTCAGCATCTATATGCAAAAACCGTGCATAGTTAATGAGGCTGAACAATACATCGCCAAATTCTTCCTCTATGCGGTTTTTATTGTTTTGATCATTTACCACTTCTTTTAGTTCTGCCATTTCTTCTTCCACTTTCTTCCAAACATCTTCCTTATTTTCCCATTCAAATCCAACCTGTTTTGCTTTCTCTTGTATTCTTGCAGCCTTAACCAATGCCGGCAAAGCAACCGGTACTCCGCTTAAAACACTTTGTTTACCTTCCTTTAATTTTATTTTTTCCCAATTTTTTTTAACATCTTCCTCATTATTTACCTTAACATCTCCGTAAATATGCGGGTGCCTCACAATTAATTTATTACAAATACCATTAATCACTTCAACCAATTCAAATTGCTTCTGCTCAGAACCAATTTTAGCATAGAAAAGAATGTGCAATAAGAGGTCGCCAAGTTCTTCTTTTATTCCTTTATAATCTTCATTTGTAATGGCATCGGTGAGCTCATAAGCTTCTTCTATAGTCATTGGCCTGAGAGATTGTATGGTTTGTTTTCTATCCCAAGGGCACTGCTCACGCAATTCGTCCATTATTTTTACCAGTCGTAAAAAAGCATTTGCAATATCATTCATAAAAAAAGTATTATAGCATCATAGCAGAAAATAAAAGGAATACTACAAAGATGATACTCATTAATATCATATTCGTAAAAACAAAAGTTACATATTTCAGGACTGTTTTTATCCTGGATTGTTTGTAAAATAATTTCATTGACTTATACCAGTAATACAATATCAACAACGTGAAGAAAAACCCAACGAGTGCGCCGGCATTGCTTTTACCAAAGTGTACTAATCCCAGCAGGCTTCTTAACCAAAGACCCGACAAAATGATAATAAATGTTGCACAAAACAAATAAATCAGGAAAATAACATGGTTAACGTAATAATATTCATTGTGCCGAGCATATAGAACAAACAATACCAGGGCAAATAATGGCAAGCCCACAAACAACATTTGCGGAATAAGGTGTTTGAACTTCTCTGCAATTGCTTTGAATATTTCGTTTGAAGTGTGGTATTTCTCTTTTAGATGCATCAGTTGTCTTTTTGTTCTGTATTCAAAGAATCCATCCCGTTTACTTTTTGGCAATGTATTTTGAACGGAATCGTATTGTTCCGCAGATTCATATGCTTTACCTGCATTTTCAAATAAAATATCTTCGTTTATTTTCCTGGAACGTAGTTGATTAATGGCTGTTGAATCTTTCTGCAAAGTTTGTATGTCGCTATCCAGCAAGGCAATTTTATGTATTAATATATTCTTTATAGAATCATTACCTGCCTTTGCCAGGATATCTGCTTTCTTTTGTCTTTCTTTTTGCAATGAGTTAATGATATTAGCGCTAATGGGCTTATTATTATTATTAATTTGCACCAGCTCATTTTCTTTTTGATAAAATGAAAAGAAAATCAGGAAGAAGAAAGCAGAAGTAAAAACATACATTCTTACCGGATGCAGGTACGATGCCCTTCGCCCTTTTAAATATTCACCGGCAAGGAAGCCTGGTTTAAACAACAAATATTTAAGGGTACTGAAAAACTTGCCATCAAAATGGGTGATGTCTGCAAAAAAATGATTCACCAGGTGCCAAAAATTTTCTTGAGGCTCTATATTTTCCTGTCCGCATACATGACAATAACGACCATGTACAGGTGTATGGCAATTCAAACAATTTTTATCTGTTCTTTCTTTTGAATGCGACATGTTAATATTTGACTAAAAATACATAACCTTACGCAAGTTGCGGCAGCCAAAAGAATTAGTTTTGCCGTTGTGAATAACCTTATGTTTAAAACTAAAATAATGAAAACCGTTACCTGTTTATTGATGCTTGTTTTTTTAGGCTATGAGAGTAAAGGGCAATTTTACTTTAATGATATATTGGCCAATGAACAGAGTAACAAACTATATACTTTACTAAAATATCAGAAAGTAAAAAAAATATCTGTCAAAAATTTTAACGCTGATAACCAATCCAGCGAGGGATTTGCTTTAGAACAGGCTTTTGATGATAACTGGAATACAATGACCACTACTTCTTCTACCATTGCAGGGAATGCTTCCACACTTATTACCACCTATAAAAACAACCGGGTAGCGGCTACCCAAGAAACCAACAAAGGCATTTCTATTAAAAGCAAATACGAGTACGACGAAAAAGGGAGATTACTGAGCATTGCATCTGTAACAACAGACACCGCTTATAAATACCAGGCCTCAGAAAAACACATATGGGTATATACTAACGATAGGCCTTCCATTATGTACAAAATAAAAAACGGTGCAGATACCACCATTATTGAATTGGTTAAAGACGATAAAAATAACATTGCAGAAGAACATTGGAAGTATAAAGGAAAAGAATTGGAAGTTTATTATTACTATTATAATGATCAGAACAAATTAACAGACGTAGTAAGATTTAACCAGAGAGCAAAAAGGCTTTTACCCGATTTTACTTTTGAATATAATGATACAGGCAACCTAACACAAATGACACAAATACCTGCTAACAGCAGTAATTATATGGTATGGCAGTACCGCTATAATCCCAATGGCTTAAAGCAATCTGAACTATGCTATAATAAGCAGAAAGAACTTGTTGGCCGGGTAGAGTATATTTACCTGCAATAATAAACCACCAAACGCCTATTTTCGCAAACAAACCATTTTCTTGATACAGCCTTCAGTTGCCATTGTTATTTTAAATTATAACGGGAAAAATTATTTAGAGAAATTTCTTCCATCCGTTGTTGCTTCAACGTATCTCAATAAAAAAATCATTGTTGCCGATAATGCATCAACAGACAATTCGGTTCAATTTTTAAAAGAATATTACCCGCAGGTTGAAGTAATGGTTAATGAAAAAAACCTAGGCTTTGCCGGAGGGTATAACTGGGCGCTGCAGTTTATTGCGGCAGACTATTACCTGTTACTCAATTCAGATGTAGAAGTAACTGCAGGCTGGATAGAGCCCATGGTTGATTTGCTGGAAGGCAATAAAAACTTTGGAGCCTGCCAACCCAAACTGCTTTCTTACCATCATAAACAACAGTTTGAATATGCAGGTGCCAGTGGCGGGTATATAGATAGTTTAGGCTATCCGTTTTCACGAGGCCGTATTTTTGATGAACTGGAAACAGATAATGGCCAGTATAATTCAGAACAACTTGTTTTCTGGGCCAGTGGCGCAGCCTTACTTATTCGTTCTAATGTATTCCACAAAATGGAGGGCTTTGATGCAAGTTTCTTTGCTCACCAGGAAGAAATAGACTTATGCTGGCGCATGCAATTATCAGGCTATTGTGTATTTGTTTGCCCTACTTCTGTAGTGTATCATGTGGGTGCCGGCACCTTGCCAAGAGGTGGCCGTAAAGTTTTTCTTAATTTCAGGAACAACTTATTAATGTTGTGCAAGAATCTTCCTTTAAAAGAAAAAGCCTGGAAGTTGCCTTTTCGTTTTTTATTAGATGCTATTTCTGCATGGAAAGGTCTCCTAGGCGGTGATATTTATTTTTTCACTGCCATTTTCAAAGCGCACCTTTCGGTAATGCTGAGGGTTGTTACATTTCAAATCGTTCCGTCCAACAAGCGTGTACCTCTACAATCCTTACAAGGGGTTTATGCCAATAAAATTGTTTGGGATCATTTTATATTGGGTAAAACAAAGTTTTCTGAAATTGTTGAAAAGAAGCATGCATAATTTAATAGAGAAGCTTATTTTTGCGCAGCAATAGAAATTTATGGCACATAACGAAATAGCAGAAACTACTGAAAAAGATTTCACCAAAAATTGGGTGAACTCATCAAGATTTTTATTTTACTTACAAGTATTTGTGGTTATTGCCTTTTTACTTGGCGGCTGCTTTAGATTATATCAACAACGTTACCCGGGCAAGCCGGATGTTCAGATACAGGGAAGCAGTAAGTATGTTCCTGATTATAAATAAAAAATAATAAAAAAATTTTGCAGAGAACTTTAGATGCCTAAATTTGCACTCCCAAATCAAACAACTAAAGTTCTTATACAACAAGCGGAAGTAGCTCATTTGGTAGAGCACAACCTTGCCAAGGTTGGGGTGGCCGGTTCGAGCCCGGTCTTCCGCTCTTTTCTTTTATTAAGATGGCGGCCCCGGTGGTGGAATTGGTAGACACGCAGGACTTAAAATCCTGTGACCCGCAACGGTCGTAACGGTTCAAGTCCGTTCCGGGGCACAAAAAATTCAAGCTGGGTTTTACTCAGCTTTTTTTATGTCTTTTTTGCAGCAGAACTTATCCTTAACTTTAATTAAACCAGTATACTAACCCAAGTACATTTATCTACTGCATGTTTTCTGTAACCATATTGGGAAATAATTCAGCTTTACCGGCTTATAACCGGCACCCAACTGCACAAGTTGTTGGATTGAATGAACAATTATTGCTTATCGATTGCGGAGAAGGCACCCAAATACAAATGTCGCAATATAAAATTCGCAGAAGCAAGATCAATCATATATTCATTTCTCATTTACATGGAGATCATTATTTCGGCTTAATAGGGCTTATTACCAGCATGGGTTTACTGGGCAGGGAAACACCGCTCACCATTCATGCACCAAAAGAATTAGAGGCCATTATTCAACTTCAACTGAAAGTGGCCGATACAGCCCTTCCGTTCATGCTAACATTTAATCCTTTAAAAGAAGGGATCATCTTAAATGAAAAAAAATTCTCGGTAGAGGCCTTCCCCGTGCAGCACAGGATTGAGTGCTGGGGATTTATTGTAAGAGAGAAAAAACAACCAAGAAAGATTGATAAAGATAAAATTCAGCAATATGCCATACCATCTGTTTTCTATGAACGATTGAAAAATGGTGATGATTATGAAGATAAAAATGGCAACATTATTCTGAACGAATGGGTAACCATTGCCAATACCACGCCTAAAAGCTATGCATACAGTGCAGATACTCTTTATGATGAAGCGTTGGTTGATAAAGTGAAAAACGTTACTGTATTATACCACGAAACCACTTACCTGAAAGACCTGGAAGAAAGAGCAAAAGCAAGGTTTCATTCAACAACAACACAGGCGGCCAGTATTGCCCAGAAAGCATGTGTTGGAAAATTATTAATCGGGCATTTTAGCAGTAAATACGACTCCTTAAATATTTTTGAAGAAGAAGCCAAAACCGTATTTGAGAATACCGAACTGGCACTGGAAGGTGTATGCTATAAAATATAAATACCAATGCATCAGTTTGTAAAAGGATTAGAAAAAGTGTTGGAAGAAGCCGGTAATAAAGAAAATGCCGGGTGGATGAAAAGCTATATGAAAAATCAGTTCGATTTTTTGGGTATACAAACACCTGTGAGAAGAAGCCTCGCAAAAGCTTATTTTAAACAACATCAAATAAATTTTGCTACAGATATACAGCAGATCGTTACGGAATGTTTTAACAAAAATCAAAGAGAATTTCAGTATGCAGCAATTGAGCTTATTGCATTTTATAAGAAGCAATGGACTGCCTCTTTAATT
Organism: Sphingobacteriia bacterium; assembly: GCA_017304675.1. GTDB lineage: Bacteria > Bacteroidota > Bacteroidia > Chitinophagales > Chitinophagaceae > CW01. The sequence goes on along the minus strand of JAFKLS010000016.1, from coordinate 296,943 downwards.
GATGTTTTAGAGTATTGCATTCTTCATAAAAGTTGGTGGGATACTGTAGACCATGTGGGTAGCGAATGCCTGGGCATTTTTTTTACAAAATTTCCTGAACATATTATACCTGTTACCCGAAAATGGAACCATTCTCACAATATATGGTTACAGAGAAGCAGTATCATGTTTCAAAAGTCTTTTAAAAAAGATACAGACACCCAACTGCTGGCTGCAAATATTCTTCATGTTAAAGGTTCTAAGGAGTTTTTTGTACAAAAAGCCATTGGATGGGCTTTGCGGGAGTATGCTAAAACCAACACTGCATGGGTAAAAGATTTTGTTGCAACAAACGAATTGCCTGCACTAAGTAAAAGAGAAGCATTAAAGCACCACCGTTAATTTGTTATCAGCCATTTATAAAAAAGGGCAAATTCCCGGCGCCAGTTTTGCTCATTATGTTCGCCCAGCGGAGCGATAGATGTTCTTATCTGGTACGCAGCTTTTTTCTTTAAAATCGCTTCCAATTTATTAACATCGTTCACCATATTAATAGTTGCCGAATTTTCTTTACCGCCACCGTACAGATAAAAGCGATGCATATCGGTAGCATTAAATTTATCTGCATCAATAAACACCTGGTTGCTCGTCCACAAAGAAGGGGAGAAAATACCTGCCGCACCAAATACCTGCGGATACTGCAATACTGCGTATAAACTAATCAGGCCACCCATACTGCTACCCGCAATGTAAGTGTATTCTTTCCCTTTCATCGTTTTAAATTTTGCATCTATATAAGGCTTTAGCGTTTGTACCAAAAAATCTACATACTGTTTGCCTTCCGCAACAATATTCTGATTACCCATTGTAAAACTATACGGAGCATATTCATTCATTCTTTTATCTCCTCCATTATCTATTCCCACTACAATACATTCTTTACCGGGTTGCTTTTGCAGTGTATCTAAACATTCATCAACGCCCCATTCGCCAAAAGCGGCAGTTTGTTCATTAAAAAGGTTTTGCCCGTCTTGCATATACAGCACAGGATACGATTTAGAAGAGGCGGCATAATTTTTAGGCAGGTATATCCATATTCTTCTTTTCCTGTTTAATTGAGGCATATTAAATGCCGTATCAAGCAACCGAACTTGTGGTAAGGCTGTAAATCTTTTAGGTTTTTGCGGATAATCGTCTCTCCAACCTGCTATGGAATATTCCAATACCGCATCTCCATTCACATCTATAGTTCTATCTGCAATATCCCTTCCATCGGCGGTGCATTCAACTTTTTCAAAACTCCCTCTCGTAAATTTAAAAGCAAAATTTCCTGAAGGGAGGTCTTTTATTATAACCCCTTTCCTATTGCCGCCAAAAGGTTTTAATTTATAATTTTCATCCTGGGGGTTCCAATTATTAAAACTGCCCGCTACATAAATATCCTCGTTTTGTTTTGTTGCTATAGAAGTAACCACTAACCGAATATTATATTGAGCATTGGCAACTGTTGTGATAACGATTGCTATTAATAAAAATATTTTTTTCATGATTTGAAGTTACTAATTGTTAGTATCTCACTTTTATTTTGCAGTGCATAATATTTTTAAATACAAAAGCCTCTACAATTTGTAAAGGCTTTAAAAAAATAAAGTATATAAATCCTAATCTAATATCTCTACATCTTTTGGATACTTATTTCTGTCGTAAACAAAAAAAGCATCTGCAACCTGAGCAGTAGTATTCAGATTACTCAATTCAAACTCTACAATATTCCCGCTTTTATCAATGATCTTGGCTTTGGTGATAATTGTTTTTCCTTTATCTACAAACACGTGTACATTCTGAAAATTCTTTCTTTTATCAACAGGTATCAATTCAATTTCATGAAAATTACCTGCAGATGATACCAGTTTATACGTAAAATCCTTATCGTAAAAATTAGAAAGCAGGTTTTGCGGGCTTAGGGTTTGGCCTCCTTCATCAACCGAAGAAATGGTAATGGTTTTGTTTACAGCATCGTAAGTGTACACTTTTATACCGTCGCACAATATTTCTGTTTTGCCTTGCTTTAATAAATATTTCTGGCCCTTAAAGCTTAAGCTTCCTTTTTTCACTCCATTGTTCTTGCCCTTGCTTGTTAAAGAGGTGAGCGAAAAATTAGCGGTAACCCCTTTAAAAGCTTTCATCTTAGCACTTACGGCATCCAGTACTTTTTTGGCATTGGGATCGTTTTGTGCATGAGAATATGTAAAAGTGAAAAGACCAATGATAATAGCTGCAAATAACTGTTTCATCTACAAATTTTAGGCTGCAAATATAAAGCGAAGAAGCCTCTGATAAGCAGTAAAGCAAAATTGATCGCTGTATACGCTATAAATTCGGTAAAATCAATCAAATACTGTTTAAATATTCTTCTAATTCAACCTCTGTTTTAAACCTAACTTCCCTGGCTTTACTGCCAACATTGGGTCCCACGATACCGGCGGCTTCCAATTGATCCATTAGCCGGCCTGCCCTGTTATAACCTAATTTCATTCTGCGCTGGATAAGCGAGGTAGAGCCTACCTGGTTTTGAACAATCAGGCGGGCAGCATCTTCAAATAAAGGGTCTTTATCCCCTGCATCAAAATCTTTCCCTTCCAGTTCTTTCTCATCTATATATTCCGGCAATAAAAATGCTTCAGGATAACCTCTTTGTTTGCCGATAAAGTCTACTACTGAATCTACTTCGGGAGTGTCAACAAAAGCACATTGCAAGCGGGTTATTTCCCCGTTATAACTAATCAGCATATCTCCTTTACCAATTAATTGTTCGGCTCCTCCTGCATCTAAAATAGTACGGCTGTCTATTTTAGAAGACACTTTAAACGCAATGCGTGCCGGAAAGTTGGCTTTAATGGTTCCTGTAATAATATTAACCGAAGGCCTTTGCGTGGCAATAATAAGATGAATACCTACTGCACGGGCCAGTTGCGCTAAACGGGCAATAGGCATTTCAATTTCTTTGCCTGCCGTCATGATCAAATCGGCAAACTCATCTACCACCAAAACAATGAACGGCAAATACTGGTGCCCTTTCTGGGGGTTCAATTTTCTTGAAACGAACTTGTCGTTATACTCTCTTATATTACGGCAGCCCGCCTCTTTTAAGAGGTCGTACCGGTTATCCATTTCAATACATAATGCGTTAAGCGTATGTACTACTTTTTTGGTATCTGTAATAATGGCCTCTTCTTCCCCCGGCAGTTTGGCCAAAAAATGCTTTTCAATCATCCTATATAAGCTTAACTCTACCTTTTTAGGGTCTACCATTACAAATTTTAGCTGCGAAGGGTGTTTCTTATACAATAAAGAAACCAATACGGCATTAATACCAACCGATTTACCCTGGCCGGTGGCCCCAGCCATTAGCAGGTGCGGCATACTGGCCAGATCAACGATAAAATTCTCGTTATCTATTTTCTTACCTACTGCTATGGGTAATGAAAAATTATTGTTCTGAAATTTATCGCTTGCAAGCAATGTTTTCATGCTCACAATGGTTTTGCGAATATTGGGCACTTCTATACCAATGGTTCCTTTGCCAGGAATAGGCGCAATAATGCGAATGCCAAGTGCAGCCAGACTTAATGCTATATCATCTTCCAGGTTTTTGATCCTGCTGATTCGTACACCGGGCGCCGGAACAATTTCATATAATGTAACGGTAGGGCCTACTGTAGCAGCAATGCGCTGAATTTGTATATCGTAATTTTTCAGTGTGGCGATGATCTGGTTTTTGTTTGCTTCCAGTTCATTGGGGTCGTGCACAATTTTATCGCTGCCATGATTTTCCAGCAAATCGAGTGAAGGATATTTGTAATCCCTTAAGTCTAATGTTGCATCATATTTTTCCAGTACCGGTGCGGTTGTTATTAACTCCTCTTCTGCTGTTTCTTCAACTGATTCCTTAATTTCCAATTCCATTTCAGAAACCGGCGATATAAGGGGTTTTGTAACAGCAATCTTAGGTTCTTCCAAGGACAATGGGTTTACCATTATGGCTTCGTTTTCCGTTGCTGCCACTTCCTGCTCTTCGTTGTTGCTTTCTATTTCAGAATCGGTTGCCTCTTCATAGTCTTGCCTCTCATTCACATCAAAATGCATGAAAGGCTCTTCTGCAGTTTCAGGCATGATTACAGTTACTGCCTTTCCATCATTCTTAAGTTTATTACCTATGCTGTCGTTAACAGATTCCGTTGCTACATCTTCATCAATAAATAATTTACCCCCTTCAGCGGCATCAACCGGTAAAGCTTCCTCAATATTATCTTTTTCCGTAACAGGTTTGGGCTTTTTTTCAGGCCATTTGAACGTTGGGTTAAAACGCCAGATAATATAGGCAAATACACTAATCAATAAAAAGGCTCCGGTACCAACCCTTCCCAACCATTTTACAAACCAAAGATTTACTAGTTCGCCAACAGCACCACCCCAACTGAACCCGCTATCGGTTGTGGCAAAAGAGAAAGCCATGCTTAATAAAAAAAGGCCTACCAATACATACCTGATATTGCGGTACAGCGAGAATATTTTTTTACCAAACAATAAATTAATGCCTAATACAAAAAAGAAAGTACAAAAAAGAAAAGAGGCAATACCAAACCCTTTGTAAATAAAAGTGTGTGCTATATAGGCACCCAATACTCCTAAGAGGTTGCTTACTTTAACATCATCAACGGCAAAAATTTTAATACCAAACTGGTGCACTTTATCCTGATCTTCCTGCCAGGTAAAAATATAGCTGGTAAATGCAATAAACAGAAACAGGCAAGCCAATAAACTAACTGCACCTGCAATTTTGGTGGTACGCTCATCTTTTACCACTTCGGTTACTGTTACTTCAACTTCCTTATCCGGATTTAATTCTTCCGGATCCGGAGGCGGAGGTGTTTTCTTTCTTAGTTTATTAGCCATAGCTGCGGGTACAATACAAAATTATTGTAAGCTAAGCCATGAAATGTTTATGAAACCTGCATGTGGATTACTTTTCGGCTATGGTTGCGTCGCACACTTGTGCGTGGATAACTCTGTGCGGCAACAAAGAATAATAATTAGAACTACCGGTTAGCCTGGTATATTCCTTTTGCCAGAATACCCCACCCTAATATAAAGCTCAGCCCGCCAAAAGGTGTAACTGCGCCCAGCCAATATAAATTTTCTAAACCATTGGCTTTGCAATAACACAAAACGTACAAAGAACCCGAAAACAAAACAATGCCTGCAATAAATAATTTACCTGCCAGTAAAACGAATTTGTTATTAAATTCTTTGTATAGCATGCCAGCCATTGCTAAAGCAAATACATGATAAAGCTGGTACCGAACCGCTGTTTCGTAAGTAGCTAAATTTTCAGCTGAAAAAATTTTTTTTAATGCATGGGCACCAAATGCGCCCAATACAATACCAATAGCGCCTATTATAAATGCGGTTTTTAAAAAGTTTTTATGCATATTATTTTCAGATTAAGAGTGTGTAAAATACTGGCTTGTAGCCCATCAACCCCCGGTTTGTGCTGCCTGTAGCAGTTGTTCAAGGCAAATAGCAGAGCCTTCTAATATTAGTTTTGCCTTGCCATAAAAGGGTGTTCTTTCAGCAATTTTCCGTTCCAGAAAATCCTGCAATGCATTATCAGAAAGCGAAGCCACCAAAGGGCGATGCGCTTTTTCTTTCTTTAATCTCTCTGCTAATATGTTAGCCGTTTCGTTTAACCAAACGGTTATGCCATGTGCATTCATCCATTCCATATTTTCATGAAAACAGGGCGTACCTCCACCCGTAGCAAGGATAAAAGAATGGTAACGGTTAAATGTTTTCAGCTTTTCTGATTCATAATCCCTGAAGTAAGCTTCCCCTTTTGTTGAAAAAATTTCGCTAATAGGCATGCATAATTCTTTTTCAATGCACTCGTCAAGATCAAAAAAATCAATTTTCAACTGCTTATGCAGTTGCCTTCCCCAATACGATTTACCACTGCCCATCATACCAATCAAAAATAATCTCATTACTTATTATGCTGTTGTTGAACAAATGAATATTGATAAAACAAGGTATCTACAGCCATACGTGGAAAGCTAACCGGCAGATTGGCTGCTTCTATTTTTACAAAACCGTTTTTCTCATAAAAGCGATGGGCAGCTTTCAATATTTCAACCGTACCCAAATAAATATTCTTAACCCCTTTTTGCTTGCACCAGGCCAGCACTGTTTGTAATAATAATAAAGCCACACTTTTTTCTTTTCCCCTGCTGTTTGCTTCTACAAACATTTTACGTAATGCAAGGTTACCATCCTGCATATCAATCAACCCAACTGTACCCAGTAATTTTTCGTTTTCAACCGCAATCCAAAAATTCCCTTTCCCCTTTCTATAAAAGTCGTTTATTGCCATTAAATCGGGTTGATCTTGCAATGTTACCTCCACACCAAACTCATTTTGCTGAATATGCAAGATCAGGTTTATAATGCTACTCTGGTATGCGTTGTTATACTCAATAATTGAGACCATGTTATTTAAATGCATTGAGCCCGGTAATATCCATGCCGGTGATCAGTAAATGAATGTCGTGTGTGCCTTCGTAAGTGATTACACTTTCCAAGTTCATCATGTGGCGCATGATACTGTATTCGCCGGTAATGCCCATTCCTCCTAATATCTGGCGGGCATCTCTGGCTATATTGGTTGCTATTTCGCAACTATTGCGTTTAGCCATGCTCACCTGTTGCGGTGTTGCTTTCCCTTCGTTCATTAATACACCTAAACGCCAAACCAATAATTGTGCTTTGGTAATTTCCGTTACCATTTCTGCTAATTTTTTTTGTTGCAACTGAAAGGCAGCAATAGGTTTACCAAACTGAACCCTTTCTTTGGCATAACGTAACGCTGTATCGTAACAATCCATTGCAGCCCCAATAGCACCCCAGGCAATACCATAGCGTGCCTTGGTTAAACAACTGAGCGGGCCTTTCAATCCTTTTACACCCGGTAAAATATTTTCTTTCGGGATTTTTACATGATCAAATACCAATTCGCCTGTTGCGCTGGCGCGTAAGCTCCATTTGCCATGCGTGGTAGGTGTAGAAAAGCCTTCCATGCCTCTTTCAACAATAACAGCTCTAATTTCTCCTGCTTCATCTTTGGCCCATACCACTGCTACCTGTGCAAACGGTGCATTGCTGATCCACATTTTTGCCCCGTTCAACACAACATATTCTCCTGCATCTTTTATATTCGTTAACATGCTTGAAGGATCGCTGCCATGATTAGGTTCTGTTAATCCGAAACATCCCAACCATTCGCCGCTTGCAAGTTTTGGCAGGAACTTTTGCTTTTGCTCTTCGCTGCCATATGCATAAATGGGAAACATTACCAAACTGCCTTGTACGCTGGCTGTTGAACGAACACCGCTATCACCACGCTCTAATTCCTGCATCATTAAACCATAGGAAATGTAATCTAACCCTCCACCACCATATTTTGTTGAAACGGTAGGGCCGAAACAGCCTAATTCGCCCATTTGTTTTATAATCTGCTGTGGAAATTCTGCCCGTTGTGCATAATCTTCTATAATAGGCGAAATCTCTTTTTTTACATAATTGCGAACCGCATCTCGAATCATTAAATGTTCTTCAGTAAGCAGTTCATCTAACAAGTAATAATCAGGTGATTGAAACAAATCTGTTCTCGCAGCCATTGATTGATGGTTTTAAGTGTAATAAATGTGTTGGTTACTTGCCAGTGTTACCCAACAAATTTAATATTTAGAGTAACCCGAAATCAAAAGTTGTATTTTTAATTTTAAGCCAACCAAAAGTTTCACGATTGAACAAGCAACCAACTATTGCATTTAAAAAAAGGTGGAAACAAATTACCAGTCATTTAACCTTTTATGTGCTCATTGCTATTATTGCCGGTATATTATTGGGCAACTATTATCCTGCCACTGCTGTTAAAACCGAATGGATAGGAAAAGGCTTTGTTGAACTGATTAAGCTATTCATCACACCCATTATTTTCTTAACCATTACTTTAGGAATCAGCGGTATGGGCAATCTGAAAAAGGTGGGTAAGATCGGATTAAAGTCTCTAATTTATTTTGAAGTGGTTACCACAGTTGCGCTTGCAATTGGAATTATTGTTGCATTGGTTATTAAACCGGGTGAAATTGATAGAACACATTTATCTATTCAGGATGCAAGCAAATACACTAAGGGCCCTTCTACTGGTTTTGACTGGATACAGTTTTTTAATTCTAACCTTACCCTTCAGGTATTATTATGTTCTATTCTTTTTGGCATTGCATTAAGTTATTCCAGGCAAAGAATCAGGGTAATGGAATTTTTGCATAAACTTTCCCACTATGTTTTTACAGGGTTAAAATATGTTATGTACCTGGCCCCGTTTGGTGCTTTTGGGGGTATGGCTTTTACAATTGGAAAATTCGGGTTGCATACTCTTATACCGCTGGCCAAATTAATGGCCTGTGTTTATCTTACTATGGGGCTATTCGTTTTTATAGTATTGGGAGGCGTTATGCAATATTTCGGGTTTTCTATTATACGATACCTGAAAAATATTACAGAAGAACTATTGCTGGTATTGGGTACTTCTTCATCTGAATCTGCCATGCCAAGTATTATAAAAAAGCTGGAGCAAATGGGTTGCGGCAAATCTGTGGTAGGCCTGGTTATCCCCACAGGGTATTCTTTTAATCTTGATGGCACTTCCATCTATCTTTCAATGGCTACCATATTCATTGCACAATTATACAATGTACATTTAAGCTTAGGAGAATTGCTAACAATCTTGTTGATACTGATGCTTACATCGAAAGGCGCTGCCGGCGTTACGGGAAGCGGGTTTATTATTTTAGCTTCAACACTTTCTGCCATTCATACCATACCGGTTGAGGGCCTTGCATTTGTTTTGGGAGTGGATAAATTTATGAGTGAAGCAAGAGCCATTACAAATTTAATCGGTAACGGGGTAGCCACAATTGTTATTGCAAAAAGTGAGAATGAGTTTTGTAATAAGGGACAAATCTGATCATCTGCAACCCATAACCTTTAAATCAGAAAACAAATGATCACCGAAAAAAATTTTATAGAAATGGCCCTTTCTTTTCCTTTTACAGAGCAGGTAAAGCACTTTGAAAGGATTGGTTTTAAAATAACAGGGAAAAGAATGTTTGCTACTTATTTATCGAACAATAATACAGCCAATATTTTTTTAACGCCTGCCGAACAAAATATCTTTTGTGCAATGGACATTGAGAACATTTACCCGGTTCCGAATAAATGGGGAGCAAAAGGAGCTACTACATTTGCGTTAGATAATGTTTCAAAAGAATTTGTAATGGAAGCCCTGCATTCGGCTTACCAATGTATTGTAAAGTCAAAAAAATAAAAACTGAACAGATCTTACCGGTAAACCTATACCAGATTCAACCTGTTCAGTTACGGATCTAAGAATATTTTAGTTGCCGAAAATTTCGTTTAACAAGCCTGCTAAATGAACCCCTCCTTTTAACAGTTGCTGATTGGCAACAGCTATATTATCATAAATATAACGGTAGCTCAGTTTTTGTTCCGGTTCTTTAATGCCTGCATAAATATTTTCTGAAAGTTCATGTGTATCGCAAATCCATTGTGCAATACTTTCTTTTTGCCAAGCTTGCTTTTGTATAGTGCTAACATAATTAATGGCTTTAGCATATTCTGTATAGCTTAATTGTTGGTCATCTATCAACTTAGAATCCCAAACGCTATGCAAATTTGTTTTCTGGCCAAACCACTGTACAAACACTTTGTTACCGCCAAGATCTTCTTCATGCGCAGCATGCATGGGTTGGTGAATATCTCCTACAATATGTATTAAAAGCCTTAAATACATTTTCTTTTTCTCTTTGTCGAGGCTTTTGTTTTTCAATTCTTTTATCAAAAAATTAAGTTTAACATATGCATCTGTCGCCGTATCGGTAGCCAGGTATTTTTTTACATCTTCACAGCTCATGCCGGCTTTAAAATCTACATAATGCCAGGAGTCTAAATATTTGTAAGAAGGCTCACTCTTAATAAAATCTGCCCAATTGGCATTTAAGGCCATTGAGGAGTCTCCAAGTATCTTTTTTACATTTTCCCTGGCATTTATAGACAAATAAGTTTCTGCAATTTCGGCTACTACCCTATGCCCTAATAATCCCCAGGCCATAGAACTGAACGGGAGAGCAAAAAATAAGCTAATGAAAAGAATTTTTTTCAGCGGTTTCATGCGTACAATTTTTAGAGAGCAAAGAAAGCAGTTTATTGGGAAACAGTTTCCATTTGATGAATAATTTTCGGTTAATCGTTTAGTAACACCGCTTTATTTTTTGCAGTATTTGAAATATTTTTAAAGGGTAAACGAACCAATTATGGAAACACCCCAGCCTTTGTTTTCAAAACTTCCTCTTTTTAAAGAACCCGAACTAAAAGAAGCATTGCTTAAACATGGGCAGCTCCTTGCATTTAACAAAGGCGATGTGATTGTAAAAACGGGGCAATATGTTCGTTTTTTGCCGATTGTTTTAAAAGGCTCCATTCGTGTGTTTCAACAAAAAGAAGACAGGGAGGTTTCGCTGTATTATGTTCGTTCAGGTGAAACCTGTACTATGAGCCTGGCGGCTGCTTATTTCAACAATAAAAGTGTTTCGCATGGCGTTGTGATGGAACCAACTGAAGTTTTGATATTTCCTGCAAATTTTTTAACCGAATGGCAATTGCAATTTCCTTCCTGGAACCAGTATATCATTACCATGTTCAGAAAAAGGTACGATGAGCTGATCAATACGTTTGAAGGTGTTGTGTTCGATCATATCAATGTTCGGGTAATGGAATATTTAAAAAGAAAAAGTTTAATAGAAGAAAGCAGGATTATTGATATTTCGCATCAAACACTGGCCAAAGAATTAGGTACAACAAGGGTTGTAATATCCCGCATCCTCAAACAATTTGAAAGAGAAAAAAAAGTGAAACTTTTAAGAGGCCAGATAGAAATCAAATAGTTTCTTTACCAATTCCCTATCTGTTTTTTGTATCTTTTGATACCGTCCTGTTCCTGCATACTGCGCTATTCTTGCTTTATAAAATTTTCAGTTATGAATAAAAACCTGAAGCAAGCGCTTTTCCTATTTCTATTCACTTTATTAATTCAATCAACCATGATGGCACAAACATCTTCAGCTAACTCATCTAAAATGAAATTATTGGTGCATGTAACTACAGGGCCGGAAAACCCAACAAAAGCAGCCTTGGCCTTTCTCGTGGCCAGGACCGCCATTGAAGAAGGTAATGCAGTTACACTTTTTTTAGCCGGCGATGCCGTTCAATTAATTCGTGATAATGTATTGGATAACTTAAGCGGATTAGGTACCGGCAAACTGCGGGAACATTTTGATGTTATCGTAAAAGGTGGTGGTAAGTTTTACTTATCCGGTAACTCAAGCAAAGCAAGAGGTGTTACCGACACAGACATTACTAACAAACCTGCAAGTTTTGCTTTACCCAATGTGCTGGTAAAACTAATTGCAGAAAACGATAAAAGCATCACTTATTAATCAATTAAAATAAACAACATGAAAACATTACATTGTACAGATGCAGGCTTTGATTGTAAAGCGGTTATTCATGCAAACACAACAGAAGAAGTGTTGCAACAGGCGGCAGAACATGCAACAAAAGTACATGGTGTAACGGTTACACAAGAAATGGCAACACAAATTGCAGCACTAATTAAAGATGACGAAAAAGAAAATTAACTTCTCTGAAAGTGTTATCAATCCTTTACTTTGTAGCAAATTCTTGCCATGAGTACCCATTTTGATAACACTTTACAATTTGCACAACAATTAGACACAGCAGATCAGCTCTATTCCTTCAAACAACAATTTCATTTCCCTCAATATAACGGAAAAGATGTTATTTATTTCTGTGGAAACTCTTTGGGCTTGCAAGCTAAAAATATTCAGGCTGCTGTTCAGCAGGAATTAGATGATTGGAAAAATCTCGCTATCCTAGGTTTCGGAAAAGCTAAAAATCCGTGGTTGTATTATCAGGAATATTTGAAGAAGTCGTTATCAAGAATTGTTGGTGCTAAAGAAAATGAAGTAACAGTGATGAATACATTAACTGTTAATCTTCATTTATTGTTGTTGAGTTTTTATAAGCCAACAAAAGAAAGATTTAAAATTATGATGGAAGCCGGAGCTTTTCCGTCAGACCAATATGCTATTGAAACGCTGGCTAAACATTTCGGATTGAATCCAGATGATGTAATTATTGAAATAGCACCGAGAGAAGGAGAAAAAATTTTAAGAACAGAAGATATTCTTTCAAGTATTCAACAACATACTGAAAGTATTGCCGTAGTTATGTTTGGTGGAATGAATTATTATACCGGCCAGTTATTCAATATGCAAAAAATAACAGAAGCTGCACATCATGTTGGTGCAGTTTGTGGTTTTGATCTTGCACACGTTGCAGGAAACATTCCTATTCAGTTGCATGATTGGAATGTTGATTTTGCATGCTGGTGCAATTACAAATATTTGAATGGTGGTCCGGGTGCTGTTGGTGGTTTGTATGTGCATGAAAAATATTCTTCGGATATTGATACACCAAGATTAGGCGGCTGGTGGGGCAATGAAGAAAGTATACGTTTTAAGATGGAAAAAGGGTTTATTCCAAAAGCCAATGCAAGTGGTTGGAATATTAGCACTGCACAGGTAATGAATACGGTTGCTTTGAAAGCAGCTTTAGAAATTTTTGATGCTGCAGGCATAGAAAACCTTCGTAAAAAAAGTATTCAGCTTACCAATTATCTGGAATTTTTATTGAATCAACTAACGCATATTGATTTTGAAATTATTACTCCTAGCAATCCGGAAGAGCGTGGCGCACAATTGAGTTTATATTTCAAACAAAAAGGGAAAGAAATACATGATAAGATGATTGAGAACGGCATTATCATCGATTACAGGGAACCCGGTGTTATTCGTGTTGCTCCTGCTCCACTCTATTGCAGCTTCGAAGATGTTTATAGATTTTATAATTTATTAAATTCGAATTTCTAAATAAGAAATCCGAACTTCATTTTTCGAATTTTATATTTTGTATTTATGTTTACGCTACTTTGTTTGGGCGATTCTTACACAATTGGTGAAAGTGTTCCACTTCATGAAAGTTTTCCTTATCAATTAACACAATTGTTGAGAAAAGCAGGATATGATTTTCATGCACCGGAAATTGTTGCAAAAACAGGCTGGACAAGTTTTGAGTTACTCAATCATTTAGCACACATACAATTAAACAATCATTACAATTTTGTTACGCTTTTAATTGGTGTGAACAATCAGTACAGAAATTTAGCGGTTGATGATTTTGCGAAAGATTTTGAAAAGCTTTTAAAAACAGCCATTGAGTTTGCAGATCATCAAACTAAAAGCGTAATGGTTCTGTCGATACCTGATTGGGGTGTAACAACTTTTGGTCGTTCAAAAAACGAGCAGCATGAAATAAGTAGTGCTATTGATCAATTCAATGCTGTTTGCGAGAAGTATGCAATACAAAACAACACAGTATTCATAAACATTACAGAAGATACAAGGAAAGCTAAAGGCGACACTGAACTTCTGGCGGCTGATGGTTTACATTATTCTGCAAAAGCAATGAAGATTTGGGCAGAAAAAGTTGCTGCAACTATTGCTCAGGCTTTGCATCATAATTAACCATTTGTCTGGTTACTTTTCCATCTTCAGAAAATTCAAATATTGCGTAAGCCGGTTCGAAGCCTTTAAAGGCGCCACTCCACCAGTTACCGCTTATTGCTCCGTTACAATAATATTGAATACCGTAATATTCAACTGCATCCTGCAAATGAATATGTCCGCTTAAACAACAAACAATGTTTTTATGATTTTTAAAAAGGTCTACGAGTTTTCTTGCATCTACATGTAACAATGCCCTTGAAATTTTCCAATCGCCATTCGCCTCGTTCTTATCTGCAAACATGGCTGAGCAGAAAGAGACAATTGGAATGTGAGAAACAATGCAGATATGTGTTGATACGCTGGTTGATTTCAATTCGTTTTCCAACCACGCATATTGTTCTTCATCAACCCTGGCAATATATCCGCCATTGTTTTCATGCGGGCTATCCAATACAATGAACTTCCAGTTTTGATGCACAAAACTGTAAAAACGGTTACTCATTTTATGTTGCTGCATCACCCATTGTTTATCGTACAACGGATCATTTTTCACAGCTTCATCCGTCATTTGCCAGCCCCAGGCATCGTGGTTGCCTATGCAATGATAAATCGGTAACTTATTTTCTTCATTCAACACTTTATTCCAAACATCCCATTGCTTTTGTACTTTTTCTTTAGAAACATTTAATGCATCCATAATTGAATCACCGCCGTTGATGATAAATTCAACTTTGGGTTGTAATTCATTTACATGTTTGAATGCTTTGCGCATACCTGCTTCTGCAATTTCTGTTGGCTTAACATGAACATCTGAAATAAAACCTACACGAAAAGATTTCTTCTTCTTTTCTGCTGAAAAGGCAGGAGTGGTAAGCATTGCAGCAACAGATGCTATTGAGGCGTTTTGCAAAAATTTCCTTCTTCGCATTAAAAACTATTTTAAATAAGAAGCCATTTCGGTATTGTATTGTTTGGCAATTTCCTGTGCTTCGGAAGCAAAATCTTCTCCATGAGATGCATAAATAATAGAGCGGCTCACATTCACCAATAAACCGCAATCATTATTCAATCCGTATTTACTTACATCATGCAAACTACCCCCTTGAACGCCCACTCCCGGTATCAGTAAAAAATGATCAGGAACAATGTTTCTGATATTTTCCAGGTCAGAGGCTTGGGTAGCACCTACCACAAACATTAAATTATCCGGTGTGCCCCATCCGGCAATCTTTGTTATTACTTTTTCATATAAATATTGCTCCCTATCGGGGTGAATAATATGTGGTACCAGTTGCAGGTCTTCATCGTTTTGTTTTACCATTAATTTTTGAAAATCGTTTGCACCTTTATTGCTTGTTAAACCCAAAACAATGGTGAATTTATTTTCATATTCCAAAAAAGGGCGAACACTGTCTTCTCCCATATAGGGTGCTACAGTTACTGCATCGAATGGAAAGGTTTCGAAAAAGGTTTTAGCATATTGGGCGGAAGTATTGCCAATATCTCCTCTTTTCGCATCTGCAATGGTGAAATGAGTTGCAGGAATATGTTGCAGCGTTTTTTCAATAATATCCCAACCTTTTAAACCCATGGCTTCATAAAAAGCAGTATTGATCTTATAACTTACACAATAATCTTTTGTAGCATCAATGATTGCTTTGTTGAAGGAAAGAATGGCATCCGGTTTTGTATGCAAATGCTGCGGTATCTTTGTTGCATCCGTATCTAAACCAACACATAAAAAGCTTTTCTTTTGTCGAATTTGCTGAATAAGTTCTTGCCTGTTCATGCAGCGAAGCTACTTGGTTTTATGAAAAAAGTTGACCAAAATTTATTGACCGGCTTTCAATACCTGAGATTCTGAATCAAGTTCAGAATGACGATTTTTTAAATTTAATACTCATAAACCTTATAACCCCAAGCTTCTACTTGCAACGGTTTATCACTGATTGTTTCTTCAGTTTTGGTGAAAACATTTTTTACTTTTCCATTTAATGTTGCATCCTTTACAGTAATGGTTTGTGGTTTGTTGCTCCAGTTTAAAATCACTAACACTTTTTTGCCGTCTTTCTCTCTTGTATATGCATACACTGCTTTTTCATCTCCAACCACAACTTTTTTGAAAGATGCATCTGCACTTAATGCTGCATTGTTTTTTCTTAATGTTAATAGTGTTCTATAAAAATCTGCTCTTGCATATTTACTGAAAGTCATCGTGTCTTTATCAAAAAACCTGATGGCTCTTAAGAAAGGTTCTTCCTGTCCGCTATAAATTAACGGAACAGAATTTTTAATGGTTTGTGTGAACACGGCAAACGGTGCATGAATGGCTCCCGGCATGGTTTCATAATCTGCTTTGTTCCAACTGTTCTCATCGTGATTGCTGGTAAAGAACATTCTGATGATGTGAGCAGGAAACGCTGTATCTGTATGATTCAAAGCACTATCAATTGCAAATGCCGGTCTTTCGCCTTTTGCAATTTTATTCAGCATATGAAATTCATTCCATGTATAGGTTGCGTCAAAACCATCTTTGTGCATGCTTGGTTTATCCGCTTCAGCCAATAAAAAAACATTTTTTTCTTTTTTCAATTCAGCCAAACATTTGGTCCAGAAACTATCAGGCACATTCCAGGCAACATCAAATCGGAAACCATCCAGGTCAGATTTTTTGATCCAGAATTTCAGTTGTGCAATCATGCTGTCCACCATTTCCGGATTTTTGTAATTCAATTGTCGTGTATCCGCCCAATCTTCAGCCATTCTTGGTTTTCCGGTACTGTCTTTCACATAAAAATCCGTATGCTTTGTTAACCAATAATGATCAGCTCCCGTATGGTTAGGCACCCAATCGATAATGACTTTAAAACCTTTTTCGTGTGCTTGTTTCACTAAATTATTCCAGTCTTCCATTGTTCCAAATTCCGGATTCACGTCTGTGTAAGAACTTACTGCATAATAACTTCCCAAACTTCCTTTTCTTTCGATTTTACTGATAGGATTAATTGGCATGAACCATAAAGTTTGAACACCCATTTCTTTCAATCTGTCCAAATGTTTTGCAAAAGCATTGAAAGTTCCTTCGGGTGTGTATTGGCGAACATTCACTTCATAAATATTTCCCTGCATAATCCATGCAGGATGGCCATTGATTTTGGCTGTATCGCTAACAACAGCATTTGTTGTGTGGTTATTGCAGGCATTGATGCCGATAAAAACAATACAGCAGAAGAATGCGAAAAAAAAGCGCATAACAATCGTTTTTGGTTTGTTTTATAATGTGTAAAATTAACACATCAAAATTCAAACAGAAATTAAAATGTTATCCGCAATTCACATTTCTTTGCAACACAACACAGCCATATGAAAGATGCAATGTATTACGGTACTTACCTGCAACTGGAAAAAGTTTTAGATGCACAACATCCGGTAAGTTTTGAAAAAGGCAATGAGCCGGCACATGATGAGATGTTGTTTATAATAATACACCAGGCATATGAACTATGGTTTAAACAAATATTGTTTGAATTAGATTACGCCAAATCTATTTTCTCCAAAGAAAAGATCAACGATAATTCGGAAGATCTGAATCTTGTGCGCCATCGCTTACACAGGGTAATCAGTATAATGCAATTACTGAACCAGCAGGTTGGCATTTTAGATACAATGACCCCATTGGACTTTTTAGAATTCAGAAACCTGTTAATACCTTCTTCCGGTTTTCAAAGCAAACAATTCAGGCAAATAGAGGCTACGCTTGGATTACAATTAGAAAAAAGGCACCAGGCAGATTATTATAAACGAACCAATGAAGGCGGCTTTACTCAAAAAGATTATAACGATATCTCTTCAACAGAAGAACAAAAAACTTTGTTGCAATTAGTGAATGATTGGCTGGAAAGAATGCCATTTTTTGATGAAAGATTTTGGCCAGATAAAAAAGATGCTTCTTTTGCAGAACACCCTTTCTGGTTTAACTACAGGAACATTTATATACATGGCTTAACTGAAAGAGAAGCAGCAAAAATTCATGACTTCGATTTTGTTTTCTTTGAGCAACCGCATCCTCAATTATCTGTCGAGCAAACTAGTTCATTAAGAAGTAATTTTTCACCAAAAGCCATGAGAGCAGCTTTGTTCATCATGTTGTACAGGGATTTTCCGGTGTTTCATTCATCCTATCAAATATTAAATACATTGATAGAAATAGATCATGCGATGAGCAGCTGGAGGCACAATCATTTCATTATGGTGAGAAGAATGATCGGCATGAGGATTGGAACAGGTAATACCAGTGGTGCCGGTTATTTGGAAGGCGCATTGAGTAAACATTATGTATACAAAGACCTGGCCGGGCTTTCAACATACCTTATAGAGAGAAAAAAATTACCTACACTGCCCGAAGAACTAATCAGGCATTTGGGTTTTGCTGCATACTAAATTTTAATTTTAGTGCATGAAAAAAATAGTAGTCATTTTTTCGTTGTGCTGTTGTTTTAAAACATTTGCGCAATGTGTTACCTACCGTTTAACCGATAGCGGAGACACCCTGAATTGCAAAGACAAGAATAATTTGAAACAAGGTAAATGGACAATACGTATAGAACAATTAAGAGGCGAACCCGGCTTTGAAGAAGAAGGTATTTATAAAGATGATAAAAAAGAGGGCAGATGGCGGCGCTATAATTTAATGGGCGACTTAACAGCAGTAGAAAATTATCAGTGGGGTAATAAAAACGGCATTCAACAATATTTTTACATGAATTCATTGGAACATGAAGAAAGTTGGCTGGCAGTTGATCCTAAAAAAAAGTATGATACCATTGAAGTGCCAGATGTAATTGATCCGTATAAGGTTGAAAAGAAAATTATTAAAGTAAGTGCTTATGCATTAAAACATGGTGTTTGGAAATACTATAAACCCGGTTCAATGTCTTTAACAAGAACGGAAACTTATGTTTTTGATTCTTTATATACACCCATACCTGAAAAATTAGATAAAGCCAATCCTACAGCTAACGGTACACCGGTAACAGCAAAAGATACATTACCGCAACAACCTAAAACCCCGGCCAAAACAAAAGAAATGATTGACTGGGAAAAGAAAAATAGTAAGAAAAAAACAAAGGTTAGAGACGGTGCTACAGGATATTAATTTGGGAATACAGAAGTTAGAAGGTTTGTTTGATTAGTGAGATTCCGTGTTTGACACGGAACCTCAACACATTAATATTTTCTAACGCTTAACTGACTCTACAAAGTGTTCTATGGTTTGGGCATCAGTAACAGAAAAATTACCGATTCTCGTTCTGCGAAGGCTGCTTAAATATGCGCCTACCCCCAATTCTGCACCAAAATCATTAGCCAGGCTTCTGATATATGTTCCTGTTGAGCAAACAACTCTAAAATGAACAACAGGCAATTCTATTCCGGTTAATTCAAACTCTTTAATGGTAACGGGCCTTGGGTCTACCTTCACTTCAATCCCTTTTCTGGCAGAAACATACAAGGGCTTACCATCTTTTTTAATAGCAGAATGCTGGGGCGGCATTTGCAATATATCTCCAATAAATATTTTCGTTGCCTTAAAAAGATCTTCAGTAGTTAAATGATCATAGGCTTTAAAATCTTTCGGCTCACTTTCCAGGTCATATGTAGGTGTTATTGCACCAATGGTGAAAGTTCCGGTATATTCCTTTTCCATTCCCATATATTCATTGATCATTTTGGTAAACTTACCTGTGCAAATGATCAATAAGCCGGTTGCCAGCGGGTCTAAAGTTCCGGCATGCCCTACTTTAGGTATCTTAATCAGCGTTCTTATTTTCTTCACAGCATCAAAGGAGGTCCATTCCAGGGGCTTATCTATCAACAACACTTTTCCTTCTGCAAATTCCTGATTACTTATCATGCTGCAAATGTACATAACAACAGATATATAACTTTTTTTGTAGCTGCTGCAATGAAAATGATGATAGTTGAGTCATACATAATATGTAGCGCGAAATAATGAACAATCAGGAACTGCTTACTCTTTGTATCAAAGGAAATAAACAAGCCCAACATCTGTTGTACAAGCAATATGCTGCACAGATGTTAGGCGTATGCTATCGCTATGTAAAAGACATAGAAGATGCAGAAGATATTCTTCAGGAAGGATTCATAAAAGTGTTTTGCAACCTGCACCAGTTCAGAAATAAAGGAGAACTGGGTGCATGGATCAGAAAAATAATGGTTAATACAGCCATAACCTACATTAAGAAGCATAACCGATACAAGAAGGATATATTGATTGATAACATTGTTTTGCACCCGGTAAGTGAAGAAAATCCGGAAATCGGATTAGATGTGAAAGACATTGTTGAAACGATCAGGCAAATTCCAAGCCATTATCAATTAATTTTTAATCTCGTAGCTGTTGAGGGATATGAATATTCTGAAATATGCGTATTGCTGAACATGAATTTAAATACAGCAAGAAGCCAATATAATAGGGCCAGGGCAATTCTGATAGAACTGCTGCGAAAAAAAGAATCAAATATAATTAAGAATCATGCCGGCGAAATTTGAACAACAGGTAAAGGAAGCACTCAGTGGCTTTTCTATTGAGCCATCACCATCTGTTTGGGAAGATGTTGAAGAAGCATTACACACACGAGATAAAAGAAAGAAAGTAATAATATGGTGGTGGCTTCCGTTAACAGCATTTATAATATTATTATCTATTCAGGAGCTAAACAAAGGGTTAGAATTGAAATACCCCATATCAGGTTATAAAAAAAAATACAGAGAAACTCTTATTAATCCCAATACTATAAATAAGCAAAATACGCTTTCGCCCATTATACAAATTAAAAAGGAGTTTATTTTTAAAAAGGTTGAATCACATGAAGTAGGAGGCAATGCAATTCATGCTTTCAAAGCAAAAAAAATATTGCAAATCGATGATGTAAATAAAGCACAAAGTGAATTTACGGAAGCCCTACCATTATTACAGCACAGCTTACCCGGTATTGTTGAAAGTGATGCAATACCTGTTTCAAAAAATACGGTATATACTATAAACGATAGTATTAAGCTTTCAGATAGTTTAACAAACAAAGCAAAAACGAATTTCAAAAAACCAAGCGATAAAAGTGCCTTTATCAGTCCAAAGAATCAATGGCTATTTTCAGCAGGCATAGGCCTGTTAGCTACCAATAACACTGCTTTTGCCTCACCACTATCCTCTGGAAACAATTCCTCAAATGGCTCAATCAATTTGCCTACTAATCCTGTTATTACTAACGAAAACAATGGATTTCATGTTACCGCAGGAGCAGTACTGAAACATACCATTAATAAACGCTGGAGTTATACAATTGGCATTAAATACAATTACCAGCAAGCTAAACAGGTTGCTGGCGCAAAGGTTGATTCTTCAGTAGGTACCGGGCACTACTATTATAAGCCTGGCAGCAGTAATAGTATAACAAATTATGCCCATTCAATAAAAATACCTCTTACCTATAACTTATGTTTAAACCCAAATAATACTACCAAAATAGTAGTTAGTGGCGGTATTGATGCGGAGTATATTTTCTTAAACAAATGGCTGATACCTGACGACACCAATTCTTTTTATTTCTATAACTCTTCATTAATGCGAAACGTTCAAATTAATCTGCATAGCGGCTTGGGAGTTATATTAAAAAACAATACAGAAATTTTTTCACTAATAGAATATCCATTAACACCGTTATACCGTTTTAACGGGAAAGAATATTTCAAACAACTTATTTCGATTGATACTAAGATCCCTTTATCCTTATTCAAGAGAAAGCAAACTAAGTAGAATACAGCACTTATAATAAAATACAAGGTGCTGACAATAATGAAGACTTCTATAATACGCCTCTGGCTTTAATTTCAAGATATTTATTAAGGGTGCTTGCAGTTAAGTTATGGGGAGCAGACAAGATTGAAAGTATTCCGTTTTGTTGTAGTTCTTTTACGATTTGTTTTTTCTCATGAACAAATTTTTCCGCTACAACTTTGGTGTAAACCTGCTGAATATTTTCGGCAGGTTCTCTTAACAGGGAAGTGATTTCTGTATTTTCAAAAAAAACCACCACCAGTAAATGTAAAGATGCCAATTGCCGTAAATATGGTAATTGCCTTCTCATACCTGAAACAGATTCAAAATTGGTGAACAATATCAATAAGCTTCTTTGCGTGATCTTTGTTTTCACCAGACTGTATAACTTTTCGAAATCGCTTTCCAGGTAACGTGTTTTCTGGTTATAGAGTATTTCTTGTATCCATTGCATTTGCAAGGTTTTCCTGTCTGCCTTCAACACCGATCCAATCTTATCTGAAAAAGAAATGATACCGGCCTTATCTTGTTTTAGCAATGCAATGTTGCTTAATACAAGAGAGGTATTAATAGCATAATCTAATAAACTCAAGCCTTCAAAAGGCATTTTCATTACCCGGCCCTTATCTATAACACAATAAATCTGCTGGCTTTTTTCATCACTGTAATTATTCACCATCAGCACACCTCTTCTTGCAGTTGCATTCCAGTTAAGTGTTCTGTAATCATCGCCCAATACATATTCTTTTATCTGCTCAAATTCCATACTATGCCCAAACTTTCTAATCTTTTTTACTCCTATCTCACTTAAACGATTGCTAATGGCCAATATCTGGTATTTACGCATTTGAAGGTATGATGGATACACCGGAACATCTAACGGTATGCCCAATACAAACTTCTTTCTTAATAACCCAAACCCGGTGGAAGCAATGATATTGATGTTTCCAAAATTGTACACTCCGCGTTTAACCGGCCTTAGTTGATATTTAATAGACTTATGCTCCCCCGGCTTTAAAAAAATCTTAAACGAAACATTTCTTTTCTGAAACTGAAAAGGTATTTCATCTATGATCTCAAGATAAACCGGTACGGCATAAGTGTTGTATACGCTAATGGAAATATCATTCTCATCTCCATTGCTTAATCTCTCTGCAACCGATCTGTTTGCAATCAGTGGATTGATTTTTCCAAACAGCAACCAATAATCAATTATACAGGTAATTACCAATACCAGCAATGCAACAAAAGGAATCAATACAAGGCTTTCAAAGAAAAAAGACAATACAAATAATACAGACAAAATTGCCAGGCTACCAAAAAACCTGTCTGTAAAAAATAATGGGGCAATATATGTTTTAACAACTTTCAAGGATCGTTTTTTTATGCTCACTATTTACCTTGGCACTTCTACTTTTTTAATAATGGTATTAATAATATCTGCCGCAGTACTGCCTTCCATTTCTTTCTCGGGTGTTAAAATAATTCTGTGGCACAGTACAGGATGCAACACTTTTATTACATCATCCGGTGTTACAAAATCTCTTCCGGCAATAGCCGCAAAAGCTTTAGAAGCCTTTAACAATGCCACACTTGCCCTTGGCGAAGCACCGAGGAAAAGTGATTTATTGTTCCTTGTTTCCAACACCAGTTGCGCAATGTATTGTAGCACTTTTTCTTCAATAAATACAGCTTGCAACAGCTTTCTGAATTCAATAATATCGTTTGCTCCAATAACAGGTTGTACTTCTTCAATAAAATGTGAGGTTATACCTTCATTTGTTTTTTGAAGAATAAGTATCTCTTCCTGCAACTGAGGATAAGGCACTTCAATCTTAAAAAGAAAACGGTCTAACTGTGCTTCGGGTAAACGATAAGTGCCTTCCTGCTCTACAGGGTTTTGTGTTGCAAGCACCAGAAAAGGCTCGCTCATTTTATGAGTAACACCATCGTTGGTAATCTGTTTTTCTTCCATCACTTCAAACAATGCCGCCTGTGTTTTAGCGGGTGAACGATTGATTTCATCTATCAATACAACATTGCTGAAAACAGGTCCTCTTTTAAAGTTAAACTGGCCATTTTGAGGGTTAAATATATTGGTGCCGATTACATCGCTCGGCATTAGATCGGGTGTAAACTGAATACGGCTGAAAGGAACATCTATACATCTTGCCACCAGTTTTGCTGCAAGTGTTTTGGCAACCCCGGGTACCCCTTCAATCAATACATGCCCTTCAGCTAAAATTGCGGCAATCAGCAGGTCTACCATTTGCTCCTGCCCTACTAATACCCTGGCTATTGATTCTTTCATGCCAAGAACACTTTGCTGTATGCGGTGAATATTTATTCTGTTTTCCATGTTACAGTTTATTTAACGGCTTTATAAAATGCATCTATCAGTTCGTTCAGGTTAACCAAATCAGTATCGCTGAATGAATAATGATCATTGAGTTTATTTGAATATTGAAGAATTGCTGCGATATTATTTTCCGGCACTGTACTTTTCTGGGATACTGTTTTAATAAAAAAAGCGCAGGTTTCATTGGTAGAAATAAATAAGCGTGTCCTTATATAATCTAACCAGTATTGAATTTTCTTTTGCGCTATTGCCCGGTTATCTTTCTGTTGAAAATAAACACCGGCAACCGTTTTAATAAAATCGAGGCTTGAGTTTTTTAACGGTTCTATTACAGGGATTATTCTCTGTTTGCGTTTGCTCTCAAAAAACATGAATAAAACAATACCGGTTAATGCCATCCAAAAAGCCCAACGCAGTGATGTATTGCTTAAGAGAAAACGCAAAGGCGTTGCGGCGCCGCTTCGGCCAAGTTTATAATATTCATCCCACATAATACTGGTAACGGTTGCAGGTATATAAGATAAAGCCCCCGCTGTATACTCAACATTATTGTTTTTCAAAACAAAATAATTACTGAAGCATAATGGGTCTGCATGTATGAAAATGGCGCCTTTACCCAACGGCAGTTTTATAAAGTTCACAGATGATTCGCTGTTTTTGCCCAATGCAACGATTGTATCAAGATTCTTTAATTCCCTAAAACCCTGGTTGCGATAAAAAGGAATGAGATTAGTACTGCTAATGTAATTTTTATGGGTATAAAGATTAGGGTTAACAAAATTAACCGATTGCGAATCTTTTGCAACACTGAATAAAACAGTGCTTTTTTTGAAGCCCATTGTATCCTGAAATAATCTGGAAAAATGATTGGCGGAAACAAAGAAATAATTGCCCCTTTTTACATACCTGATAATTTCATTTAAATCGTATCTGGTAACAGGGAAAGAACCTGAGATACATATATAAGCCGTATTAACAAGTTGTTTGTTGTGTAATAAATTGTAGGCCGGTTCTCTATAACTTTCTACACTGCCGGAAGGGAAAATTTTTTTCATTTCGGAGTATAGAATAAAAGTGCCGAATGGTTCTTTGTCTGTATTGCTTAAAGTAAAATTCCATTCTTTTTTTGGAGGAGCGCCTATTTCCATCACCACAAATAAAATGAGGACAGCAATACTTATTCCAATAAATATTTTATAGCTTTTCACTTTATAGCAGTTGATGAAATTGTTTGAAAGAAGAATAGATTTTTGCAAACTCGGGTTCAGTAATATTCTGTTGGCCGTACCAGGCTTCTTCAAATATTACTGTAAGTTCCCTGAAAGAAGCACCGCAAGATTGATTGTTCATTTCTTTTATATACGCAGTATTGGTTTTTTCAGGCAGCCAGTTAATCAGGGCCCTGTCGTTTAGTATTTTCAATGTTTGCAGGTATAATAAACGTATGGCAAACGTATACTGTACTTGTTCAATTGCGTTATTTATTTCAAGGTTAAAATCTATTGCATGAATATTTCCATCAGACACCTTATATGAAACTGCCGTATTGGTGTTGGCGAAAAGAATTTGCCGGTTCATGCCATTCACCTTCACTATAAAAAAAACAATTACTGCAAAGCTTAAGATCAGAACAGTGGTTTTTAATGTGGTTTTGCCACTTTCGGTTCTAAACATTGCGTTTACAAAATCCCAAAAGACAGCTAACAACCTATCCCATAAACTTCTGGCTTCAGGTATGCGTGGCTTGTACTGAAATTTTTCCTGTTGTTGATAATAGGTTACAGATATATTTCGCACGTTAACAAGCGAGGAATCTTTTTGCAATGGCCGCCTTGCAGTTAAAGCATTAAAGTATAATAAAAGTAATATGGCTAAAAAGTAGCGCATTAATATTGTTCCTCTGTTGTGGTTTCTGTATCGTTACCCATATTTTCTATCTTCCGCATTAAGCCTTCTGCGTCTGTTTTTTCTGTTAAAGAAAAATAATTAAAACCAATACAAGTAAAGAATACAAGGTAAAAAAGATGAGAAGTAACCCCTAATATTCCACTCACAAGCCCGGCTGTTTGACTAACATTTTTGGTGGTTAAATAAGAGCCAACACCGGTAATTGCTCCTATAATTAATCCGATAATACCACCACTAAAAGCATAGATAAGGTAGGCAATGAAATAAATACCCAAAGATTGCCAGAAATTATCTTTAATCATTCTGAAGCATTTATTAAAAGCAGCGCTAAACGAAAAATCTTCCATCACCAATACCATATTAAACGGCGCTAATATTACCCAGAAATAAATACCCGGCAATAAACAGAAAAGGCAACCTAATATTACCAGTAAGGATAGAATAAGAGCGTACAGGTAAGCTTTTAAAAAATATTTTTTAAAATATTGCCATACTTCTTCCAATGTTGGAGGGCCGTTTTGTTTTATATCGTACACCTTAAAATAGCTTGCAATGCTCATAGACATGGCCGTATAGTTCAAAGTCACAAAAAAGAATAATACAATATAATTGAGTAGCAGGTTTTTTGCAAAAGAATCACGATTAAATCTCTGAAAGGATTCCGATGTATCGGCTGATGTTTGGTGCAGGAATGCTCTCCAAAAGTGCGATTGGTATAATCCGTTGTATATTCCATATGCTAAAAGAAATATTCCGGCAAATGCAATAAAGCAGGTAAGCAAAGGCTTAAACTCCTGCCGTATAAATTGCAAGCTGTCGCTGATATTTTCGCCAAAGTCTCTTATTTTTCTGAGTTCAATTTTTTGTTGAGCCATGCATTAAGGTTTATAGAGTGATGGTTAAGATCCGGTTCTGCCAGAGCAGAATCAATTTTTTTATTGAGCAGAATCGGGTAAACTATAAAATACCAAATAATAATTCCTGCAGATGAAAGCAGTATTAACAAACTACATATAAGGGGCATATTAGCATAACGCGTAATAAAACTTTCAATAAAAGCGGCAACAAGAAAAAAAGGTACCAGACCTACAACAATCTTTAGCCCATCTTTTCCACCTTTTAAGCAAGACAATTTCCTGCTATATGTTTTTGGAAAGAGAATACTGTTACCTAAAATCATTCCCGCAGCTCCGGCAATAATAATGCTCCATATTTCTAATGTGCCATGTAAAAAAACCACTGTAATAAATTTAACCCCAAGCCCCTTTGCTATAAAAAAATATTGAAAAGAGCCTAACATTAATGCATTACGCATGAGCATCCAAACAGAGCCTACCGATACGAACACACCTAACATATAGGTAACAAAAGCAACCTGAATGTTATTGTATGCAATCTGAAAAAACATGCTTATTTGCGAGGCACCCTGGTAAATACCAAAAGGATTTCCTTTATCAATGTTTTCATTGGTCATGTTCACATAAGCATCACCGAGGATAAGGCGTATAAAATTGTCATCATACTTTGCACTGATAGCACCAACCAGGCAAAAAACAATAAAAAATAAAAATGCATATAAGAATTGCCGATGATATTGCTTAAACAATACCGGTAGCTCAAATTGCCAGAACCAAATAAGCCTGCCTTTCTTTTCTTTTTTATTCTGATAAATTTTCTGGTGTAACTGAGTGGCCAGGCCATTCAGGTATTTTGTTGTATTACTGTCCGGAAAAAAAGTTTTTGCATAAGAGAGATCATCCGATATATCTATGAAATAAGCGGCAAGTTTATCAACATCCGTTTTCATTGCGGTTTCTGTTTCAAACTGTTTCCATTTGTCGGCATTACGCTGTAAGAATTGTGCTTCTCTCATAAACTAATACCTTACTAAAATAACATAAGGTTGAATATAATTAATGATTAATGAAAATTTATTTTACCCTATTTTTAAAGTATGGCTTCCATACAAATTACCACAGCACATAATATTGAGGTTGAATATGAGTTGGCGGGCTTAGGCGAAAGAATGCTTGCCGGCCTGATTGACCTTTCCATTATTATAGGGTATTGGATATTGATTTTTTTTCTTCAGGATATTTTATTTACCCGTTATTCCAATCATGCCAACACATGGGTACTGGTTATTTTATTTATGCCGGTAGCTTTTTATTCACTTATTTCCGAATTACTGATGAATGGACAAACTGTTGGCAAGAAAGTGATGAAAATAAAAGTGGTGAGTTTAGTTGGAGAAACCCCATCCATAGGTCAATACATTATTCGCTGGTTGTTCAGGCTGCTCGATATTTGGATAACCAGTTATACACTTGGCGTAATTATGGTAGCTGCCAGCGCTAAGCACCAAAGAATTGGCGATATTATTGCCGGAACCACTCTTATTAAAACAAACTCTAAAACAAGTTTATCACAAACCTTATTGTCTTTGAACCATAATCCGGATTATGATGTTACTTATGCGGAAGTGATTCATTTAAAAGATAAGGATATAAGGCTGGTAAAAGAGGTATTAATGAATGTTCGTAAAACAGGGAATACCATGCTTGCACTGGAACTCATGCGCAAACTTGAAGCATTGCTTACCATAAAAAGTAAACAAGATCCCGCCCCTTTTTTACAAACCGTTTTAAACGATTATAATTATCTTGCCAGTAAACTATAGGCTAAGGTGCAAGCATGTTAAACGGGTAGACCGGAATGTTTCTTACCAAAGTAAATACCATAACCATAATTAATACAGCCCAGGAAAAAGCAGGCGCATAAAAAATGTGCAGCGGTACGTTTCTCTTACCCAACAGGTTTAAACCATTAACCACACCTGCATATAACAAAAAGGGCAATACTATTATTGCAAGAAAATTATATTTTATAGATTGAAAAAAATCTCCGTGAAGCAATGCTGATAATGCCCTTTGAGAGCCGCAACCAGGGCAATATAATTTTGTAAGCATATAAAAAGGGCAACGGGGAAACCATTCTACATACCTGGCATCAAACAAAGAGTAAAGTAATAGTATCCCGACAACCAGTATACACCAAATTAAGGGTATAAAAAATCTCGTTTTCAAAACAGTGATTTATTGCTACTAAAAATGCCTGCTTCCCCAAATAGCAGCTACCCCAAAAAAGAAGAAAGCAATAAGATATATAAGCAAACCAGCCAACCCTATCCAGAAACCTATTTTGGTCCATTTTGCTGCATCTTTAGAAGCTTGTAATGCTCCTTCATAATCTCCTGCCTGGTATTTGGTGTTTACTTGTGAAGCAAACACAATGCCTGCTATTCCAAAAGGCAAACAACAAAAAATGGTTACCAGTGTAGACTCTACCAACCAGTTTTTGGGTTGTATCGGTTGCCCTTGCATATTTGATTGCATACAATAAAGTTTATTTAGAAAATAAATCATATCTATCAATTAAAAAAGGGAAATAATTAAAATTATTTCCCCAATTATCTCCCTTTTTGCAATCAGATCAATAAGCCCTTGCAAACAATACCCTTTGTATTGAGGGTTTACCTGTTAAAATACAGGTACCATCTTCCTGCTTGTTATCAAGGGGTATGCAACGTATGGTTGCTTTGGTAAGTTCTTTTATCTTATCCTCCGTTTCTCCCGTACCATCCCAATGTGCTGCAACAAAGCCTCCTTTTTCATCCAATAGTTTTACAAAATCATCCCAGGTATCTGCTTTTGTAATATGCTCATCCCTGAACTGTTTTGCTTTAGTAAAAAGGTTTAATTGAATTTCGTCTAAGAGTGTTTTAATATAATAAGGCAGGTTATCGAGTGATACAGATAGTTTTTCTTTAGTATCTCTTCTGGCCACTTCTGCCATATTGTTGGCTAAATCCCTGGGGCCAATAGCCACTCTTACAGGCACACCTTTCATTTCATATTCGGCAAATTTCCAGCCTGGTCTTGCATTATCGGTGTCATCAAACTTTATGCGAATACCCAGTTGTTTAAATTCTGAAACCAGTTGATGCACTTTGTTTGCAATAGCACCCTTTTCAACATCATTTTTATAAATAGGTACAATTACCACTTGTAATGGTGCAATCTTTGGAGGGAGAATCAGGCCATCATCGTCACTGTGCGCCATTACGAGGCCGCCAATTAAACGGGTACTCACTCCCCAACTCGTTGCCCATACATAGTCTAATGTATTGGTCTTGTCGCTAAACTTTACGTCAAAAGCTTTTGCGAAGTTTTGGCCAAGAAAATGCGATGTACCAGCCTGCAATGCTTTACCATCCTGCATCAATGCTTCTATACAATAAGTTTCTTCCGCTCCGGCAAAACGTTCATTGGCAGTTTTCAATCCTTTAATAACAGGTACGGCCATAAAATTTTCGGCAAAGTCGGCATATACTTCCAACATTTTTTCCGCCTCAATAATTGCTTCTTCTTTGGTAGCATGCGCTGTATGGCCTTCTTGCCATAAAAATTCTGCAGTACGCAGGAAAAGGCGTGTACGCATCTCCCATCTTACTACATTGGCCCATTGATTAACCAATATGGGCAGGTCTCTATAAGATTGTATCCAGCCTTTGTAAGTGTTCCATATGATAGCTTCACTGGTAGGGCGTACCACCAGCTCTTCTTCCAATTTTGCTTCAGGGTCTACAATTAATTTACCTTTATTTTCAGGGTCTGTTTTTAAGCGGTAATGGGTAACAACAGCGCATTCTTTCGCAAAACCTTCAGCATTTTTTTCTTCTGCTTCAAACAGGCTTTTGGGAACGAATAAAGGGAAGTATGCGTTTACATGCCCTGTATCTTTAAACATCCTGTCTAATTCATCCCGCATATTCTCCCATAAGGCAAAACCATACGGTTTAATTACCATACAACCTCTCACTGCACTATAATCTGCCAGCCCGGATTTAAGAATAAGATCATTATACCATTGAGCATAATCTTGCGACCGAGAAGTGATTTCTTTTCCCATTATTATTTTTTTAAATTCTTTTATAAAATCATTAACATACTTACAAGCGTTAGTACGTTATACGGCAGAGTTTTTGCCGTACAAATAAAGCGCTGCCAAAGAGTGGCAAATGTATGTAACTTCACATTATCTAACCTATAAACCTGATAGGCATGAAAAGAACATTTTTACCCTTATTTGCATTGGTGGTGCTGGCTATTGGCTGCTCGCCTGAATATAAATTGAGCCAAACCCCTGACGATGTATATTATTCTCCGGCAAAGGCAATTCCTGAAGAACTAGTTACACAAAAACAAGACGATCGGTATCAGCAGAATTTAAGCTATACGGAAGACAGGTTTTTACAAATGAAAGTGCACAATTATTATTTATGGAACTCTCTTGATGATTATACTTACTGGAATGATAGCCGGTACGATTTTTATTCCTGCTACCCGAGGTATTATAGCTTTTATTCAAAAACAGGCTGCGGTTGCGGCAGTTATTATGCCAATCCTTACTTCAATTATTATGGAAGCATGGCTTATTTTAATTACCGGTACGGCTATAACCCATACTGGTATGGTTATAGCCCTATTTATTATGTAATAGGTTATAAAAATGCTAACAGTATAGTTACTTCCAATTCCGGCAGTTATTTAAGTGCTTATAAGAACAAAGTATACAATAACAGTAATTATTCCAGTGCTGTTAAAGGGTCATCATTTCAACAATCTTCTAATAGCAACGGAATAGGCACCACTATCCGCAGAATATTTACCCCTACCAATACCGGCTCAAATAATAACAGCATAAGCTGGGACAGGCCGGCCAGAACCTTTACACCATCTACCAACACTACTTCAGGCAGTGCATCTTCTGCTCCAAGTAGCAGCGCAGGTGGAAGAAGCGGTGGGTACAGTAGTTCCGGCAGTACCTCATCCGGAGGGCGAACTACCCGGAATTAAGTGTTTAAAATAAGTATGATCTCTCGTTGATGAATGATGTAATATCATTCATTACAATAAACTATTCAATATGCGTAAAATATTTATACTTTTCATAATACTCACTACCGGTAAAGCAATTGCCCAATTGCCGGAAGATGCATTAAGAACCGCCTGGTTCTCGCAAAATGGAACTGCCCGTAATATTGCCATAGGTGGCGTAATGACTTCTTTGGGTGGAGACATTTCTGCCAATCATATTAATCCTGCAGGAATAGGATTGTATAAAACCTGCGAATTCGTTGTATCGCCGGGCTTCAACCTGCTCAACAATAAATTTGCCTACAGAGGCTCTGACACTTCTCTGAACAAAAACAATTTTCAATATGGTACCAGTGGTATCATACTGGGTGGCATTAATACTACTGGAAGTAAATGGGTAAGTTCTGCTTTTTCGCTCTCTGTAAACCAGTTGGCCAGTTATAATAATCATGTACAGTATAGCGGATTTAATAATTACAGTTCTTTTTCAGAGCAATATTTAGAAGAACTGATAAGAGACAGGGCCGATACCAATGCAGCACTAAGCAATTACATTTTCGGCTCTTCACTAGCTTTTAGAACATACCTGATTGATACCTTATCGGGGCCCGGTGGCACTGTTGCCGGCTACCAGAGCCTGGTACCTATCTCTACAGGTGTTAAACAGTATTACGATGCCACCACTAAAGGCGGGTATCATGAAATTGCTATTGGTTATGCCAGCAATATGCAAGACAAGTTTTATCTGGGCGGAAGTTTAACCATACCCATTATTTCATACCAAAAAGATTTTTATTATTCAGAAAAAGACGCTACCAATAACCCTAATAATGAATTTGCATATTTCAATTATCACGAAAAAACTAAGTCTACTGGGTGGGGTCTTGGCTTAAAGATGGGCATTATTTATAAACCGGCCCAATACTGGCGT
Source organism: Sphingobacteriia bacterium (assembly GCA_017304675.1). GTDB lineage: Bacteria > Bacteroidota > Bacteroidia > Chitinophagales > Chitinophagaceae > CW01. The sequence continues at coordinate 264,188 of JAFKLS010000016.1, read as the reverse complement.
TTAGGTTTTGCAATACATACACCGCAATGGATAAACTTTAAAGATGAAATAAGAGCCTGGATGACTACCAATACCGAAAGCTATGCAGGTACCGTTAGCGAGAGCAGCGATAACCTGAACGGCAATAAACCCGGAACAAGAGAATATAATCTGCTTTCTCCCTGGAGAGCCATTGCCAGCGCTTCTTATGTTATCAGAGAAATTAAAGACACTAAAAAACAGCGTGGTTATATTAGTGCAGATATAGAATATGTAAACTACAGGGGAGCAAGGTTTGGCGCTACATCATCAGACAATAACGATCAAACGTTGAAAGATTATTATTCTATGCTTAACAATACCATTAAAGAATATTATAAATCCAATTTTAATTTTAAGATTGGCGGAGAGTTAAAGTTTGATCCGTGGATGTTTCGTTTAGGCTTTGCTTATTACGGCAGCCCTTATGCTGATGCAAATTTAAAAGCCAATAAACTTATTCCGAGTGGTGGGGTGGGTTATAGAAATCATGGCTTTTTTATCGATCTTGGTTATGCTTATACCCTTACAAAAGATGTTAACTTCCCTTATATGCTAAATGATAAGGCCAATACGTTTGCAGTACAAACCAGTAACCGCCAGCAGCTGATGATTACATTTGGAATTAAGTTCTAATTAAGAAAGTTGTTCTGCATCCAGGAAAGCACGGTAAAGTTTTCGGGTATAATCGCCGGGAGCCTGGTTGCCAATAACCTTATCTCCTATTACAGTAACGGGCATTATTTTTTTTGTAGTGCTTGTTAAAAAAACTTCTGAAGCATTTAACAACTCATCAGGCGTAATGTTGCGTTCTTCAACAGGCATAATAGTGGGAGCAAGTGATAGAATTTTTTTTCTTGTTACGCCCATTAGAATATTTTCTTCCGGTGTAACCAATATTCCCTTTTTGGTTACGATAAAAACATTGGATCTGGGAAACTCTGTTATACTATCCTGATTATAATATAGAACATCTGCAGCTTTTTTTTCTTTCAATAATGATTGTAACCAAACAGCCATCTGATAATCGATCGATTTAATATGCGGCAGTGTTCTTTGATATTTATACGTAATAATTTTTATACCTTTTTCAAACTCTTCTTCAGAGCTTATTCTTACCGGGTTGCATGTAATTACCAGGTTAGATTGGGTAATATTATAACCATCTGGTGAATAACCACCCGTTAGCATCATTCTTATACCAGCCTCTGTTATCTCGGATTTTTCTATTAATGTTCGAATGATGAATATCAGCTCTTCCCTGTTCTTATCAATCTGCAAAAACATTTTTTCTGCCGAATGATAGAATCGATCAAGATGGTCTTCCATGAACAAAGGCTTTCCGTTCACTGTTCTGAAAAAGTCGAATATTGCATACCCTCTTTGTATAGAAAGGTCGCTAATATGCAACAATGCATTCTTACTATCTACAAAATCATTATTTATAAAAGCAGGCATATGGTTTAATTAAAAAGATGGTACTTTATTAATAACTCTTTCAGTATATCTTTAGGCAGGGTTTCTACTATTTTACCGTTCTTTGTTTGTGTTGTTTTGGCTGCCAATAAAGAATTAATGATTGCTTCTTCAGTAGCTTCAATAGCAGCCATGAATAAAGGAGATACCGCATCATTGCTTAATACGGTTTGTTTTAAAACGTCTGGTGCATTGTACGGAACAAACAAAGTGCTATCAGTTGAAAAAGCAATTACATAATCTCCACTGCCATTACTGGCAATGCCTCCCGTTTTAGCAATGCCCATAAAAGCTCTTTTGGCAAGCCTTTCGAGGTTTCTTGCATCTAAAGGTGCATCTGTTGCCACCACTACCATGCAACTGCCATCGGCATTTTCATTCAATATATCACTCAAATAATATTTTTTCAATTCTTTGCCAACAGGAGCCCCGTTAATATTTAATACACCTCCAAAATTTGTTTGTACCAGAACGCCAATTGTATAGCCACCTAATTTTTTAGGCAATATCCTCGATGCGGTTCCTATACCTCCTTTAAAGCCGAAACAAACAGTGCCAGTGCCTGCACCAACATTGCCTTCTTCTACTTTATCGCTTACGGCATTGGCAATAGCACTTAAAACGTCTGCCTCCGTAACATGCATTCCTCTTATATCATTCAAATAACTATCATTTGTTTCGCCCACTACAGCATTTACAGACTGAATATTTTCGTTACCCTTTTGGTGAATGGTATAATGTACCAATGCCTTCATGGCCGTACTTACGCTTAATGTATTGGTTAAAACAATGGGTGTTTCTATATTGCCCAATTCTTTTATTTGAGTACTACCGGTTAGTTTGCCAAAACCGTTGCCTATATAAACACCTGCCGGAACTTTATTTTGAAAAATATTTTTCTGGTGTGGAAGGATAACTGTTACGCCTGTTTTAACTGAATCTCCTTTTAATATAGTTGTTTGCCCAACACATACACCCGGCACATCGGTAATAGTATTTAGTTTTCCTGAAGCAAGCACACCAATATGAATACCCATATCTGCTGCACGTTGTTGTGCAAATATCCCTGCCCCGTTAAAAATAAGCCCCCATAGTATGTAAAGAGATTGTTTCATTGTTTATAAAGCTAAAAGTATTTTTTTATCTACACATAAATAAGGGGCAGTTTAAAACCGCCCCTTTCATTATTCATATTGATAACAGGTGAATGGAATCATTTCCAGTCATCTGTTTTTAATCCCTGGTTCACTTTAGCATCAGTAACCGTAATATTTATTTTTACCTGCCCCTGATCTATTAACATATTTACAGGAATCTGAACTCCGTTATAGTTTTTATATTCCTGGTAATAAGTGGAAATAGCTATTTTCTGACCGTTGCCCACATCCTGCATGGTTGTTTTTTTCACTTTTAGAGCAGTAGCAACACTGTAATAATTTGTGTATTCTGCTCCCTTAGGAGATTTTACGGCAATAGCATATGCATCTTTTCCATTCACCTGTTCTATTCCTTTTAAAGTAAACGAATATCCCTGGTGTTGTTGATAATATACCTCATGAATTAGTGCTGCTTCTTCATCTAACTCTTCTTTATCTTCATCCTTTAACGGTTGTTCCATGCCTTGTTGCGCTACTGAGTAAACACCTTTTTTAGCCATTTGTTTTTGTACCACCATTGCGCCAAACGAAATACTTTGGTAAAAATTATCAGGTAAAACATATTTCTGTGAAAAGCTTAAAGATTGCCCCATTACAGAAGCAGAGCCTATTACTTCTATATCTTTTATTGTTGCCAAAGCTGCAGCGCCGGTAGCTTCAGCACATTTTTTAATGATTGAATTTGCAGTAACTGAAGCATCTATTTTTTTCTCTACAGGTGCTTTTATTTCATTTCCATCCACATCGAAATATTTCAACTCACCATATTTTTCCAATCCTTTTGACACTTCTTTTAAATTACCTACCACAACAATCAGCAGGTTATTCACGGGAATATATTTACCGGCCATTTCTTTCACTTTCACAGCGTCTGCTGCTGCCAGGTTTTTTAAATAAGACTGGTAATAATCCCTGGGCAAATTATAACGTGCAATATTTAATGCAAAGTTAGCAATGGTAGAAGGGTTTTCAAGACTGCGGGCAAAAGAACCAGCGGTTTCATTTTTTATCAGGTTTACTTCTTCTGCAGTAGCAGGTTCGTTTCTTATTTTTTTAAACTCTGCTATAAATTGTCCTATAGCACTATCTGTTTTCTCGTTTCTTACAGAAGCATTTGCAGTAAAATTCCCAACCAGTTTATCGCTGGTTACCTGCGCATAGGCTCCATATGTAAACCCGTATTTTTCTCTAAGAGTTTTATAAAGCCGTGCAGATGCCCCACCTCCCAATAAATTAGCCATAAGCTTTGCCGGTATTACATCAGGAGCACCGGGCTTTAACTGAACAGGTGCTACTAAATTGATAGTGCTTTGCACAGAAGATGGCCGGTCTATTAATGCAATATATGTTTTAGAAGCCGGTAGTGGTGTTGTGTACACAGGCTTAATTACCTCGCCTCTTTGCCATTTGCCAAAATTTGCTTCTGCTAATTTTTTTGCCTGCTCCACTGTTATATCACCAACAAAAATTAAATAAGAAATATTCGGTTTCCAATAAGTGGCAAAATATTTTTGAATATCTGAAACGTTTATATTTTTTACAGTAGCTTCTGTTTCTATCTCACCATAAGGATGCGTTTTACCATACATTAGTTTGTTGGTTACATTCTCTGCAATAATCTTGGGATCATCTTTTGCCTGTGCCAGCCCAGACAAAGTTTGCTTACGTATTTTCTCAAGTTCATCTGCAGAAAGTGCAGGGTGTAACATAATATCTGCCATCAGAGAAATGGTTTTTTCAAAATTGTTCACCAGCGAACTGGCGCTAATACTTGTGGCAGAAGTATTGATGGTTGCGCCCAAATAGTCTATGGCCTCATCCAGATCTGCTTTTTTAAGCGTGGTGGTTCCTCTTCTTAAGAGCTGGCCGGCCAAATCTGTTAATCCCGCTTTATCTCCTTCTAAAACGGCTTCCCTGTCTACGGTTAATGTTGCTGAAACCCTTGGCAATTTGCTATTTTGCAGCACAAATACTTTTAGTCCATTGGGTAAAACAAATGTTGCAGGCTCGCCTATTTTAATAGCAGGTGCCGGCCCCGGTTTAGGTGCTTTGGTCCTATCTACCTGCGCCAACAAAGCAACAGGAACCATGAATAATGTATAAAGAATTATTTTTTTCATTTTGAATGATTTTATTTTTTGAGGTTTCTCATTTTGCACGAAACGATACCTTTCCGGCATTATTAATTTTGTTTGTTTTTGCTTCCTTTCGGTACATAATACAACACCACTCTGTTATCTTTATTCAGGTATTTTTGAGCAACATTCAATACATCTTCTCTTGTTACTTTATTAAATTTTTCTATTTCTGTATTAATAAGATTGGCATCGCCAAAATAAACTTCGTAATTGGCAAGGGTTTCTGCAATGCCTTCCATTGTTGAATTCCTGGTTACAAATTCAGTGGTAATCTGGTTCTTAACTTTCTGAAATTCTTTTTCTTCAACCAGCTTAATTTTTAAATTGTTAATCACCGAATCTATATTTGTTTCCAGGGCTTCGGGTTTTACGCCGGCATTTGCTATACCATAGGTAATGAACAATCCTGCATCTTCCAGCGCATAATTAAAAGCGCCTGAAGCAACGGCAAGTTGTTTTTCATCTACAATGGTTTTATTTAAACGGGAAGAATTACCTCCAGATAATATGGTGCTCAATACATTGAAAGCGTAATATTCATCTCCGCCCTGCTTGGGGGCACGATAAGCCTGCACTACTGCCGGCAATTGAATATTGTCTTCTATAACATCTCTCACCTCACCATTTAAAGGTGGTTCTACAATAGAAGGCCTTGGTATTGGTTTAGAGCTTTTAGGTATACTTGTGAAATACTCCTGTATCTTTTGTTTTACTTCAGTAATATTAATGTCTCCCGCTACAGACAATACACAGTTGTTGGGAACATAAAATGTTTTATAAAAATCTTTAAAGTCATCTAGTTTGGCACGGCTTAAATGCTCATAACTTCCAATTGGTTGCCAACGGTAAGGATGCTCTTTAAATGCCCTCTTAAAAATTTCGCCGATAATGGTTCCGTAAGGTTGATTATCTATCCTTTGACGTTTTTCTTCTTTTACTACTTCCTTTTGTGTATTAACACCTACGTCTTCAATTTTGGCATGCAGCATTCTTTCGCTTTCCAGCCATAAGCCAATGGCATACTGGTTACTCGGGAACAGTTCATAATAGTATGTTCTGTCTTGCGTGGTATTGGCATTATTATACCCGCCTGCGTTGGAAACATATTTATCAAACTCCCCACGTTTTACATTATTGCTTCCTTCAAACATAAGGTGTTCAAAAAAATGCGCAAATCCCGTTTTCGATGTGTCTTCATTTTTAGAGCCCACATGGTATAACGCAGATACGGCTACTACAGGCGCCGAATTATCCTGGTGCAGGATAACTGTTAATCCGTTTGGTAGTGTGTACTTTTCAAATTTAATTTTTGGTGTTTGTGCCGAGGCTTGTAATGAAACAAATACAGTCGGCAATGCAAATAGCATCCATCTTTTCATACAGAATTAATTTTTAGTGTTCAGATAAGGCTTGGCCTTACCGGTACTAAAAATAAATGAATTCTGTATTATATAATCATAATTAATGGTTATTTGATGGGTGGTTTTATATCGGTAATAATAGCCGGCAAAGCCTCGGCAGAGGATTCTAACCATTTTATAGAATCGTCTTTTTTAAACCAGGTAACCTGCCTTTTGGCATAACGGCGGGTATTTGTTTTTATTTGTTCTATGGCAGTGCTTAAAGTAACGGTGCCATTTAAATACGCAAACAGTTCTTTGTAACCTACAGTTTGCAAGGCATTTATATCCTGGAAAGGAATTAAACTTTTTACCTCTTCTACCAAACCCTGTTCAATCATTGTGTCTACTCTATCATTAATACGCTGGTGTAAAATGTTTTTAGGCAGGGTAAGTGCAATTTTTTTGATATTAAATGGTCTTTCGGTTTTATGATTCGTTCTAAAAGAGGCAATAGATTTTCCTGTTTGCAACAATACTTCTAATGCCCTCATTAAGCGGTGAGGGTTCTGCTGTTCGGCTGTATGCCAAAAATCCGGATCTTTTTCTGCCACTTCTTTTTGAAGCCATGCCAACCCTTTTACGGTGTATTCCTGAATGATTGCTTCTCTAATCTGTTTATCTATTTCAGGCATATTGTCTAACCCTTCACAAAAAGCCTTAAGGTACAATCCTGTGCCGCCAACCATTACCGCATACTCATTTTTTTTGAAAATTTCTTTGCATGCCTTCAACGCATATTGTTCAAAACCCGCAGCGGTTACTTCTTCGTGAATGCTGTGCGAATTAATAAAATAGTGATGCACTTTTTCCAATTCTTCCTTTCCCGGTTTGGCAACACCAATATTTAGTTCACGGTAACATTGCCGGGAATCGGCTGAAATAATTTCCGTATGCAATGCACTGGCTAATTCAACAGCCAATGCTGTTTTGCCTACTGCTGTAGGGCCTGCAATTATAATAACTGTATTGGGTTTGTGAGTTATATGCTTAAGTTATAAATTGGAAAGATTGTTTAAACCTTAAAATTCATCGCTCCCTTCTTCGCCAGTACTTTCTTCTGCCTCTCCTTCTTCACCAAATCCTTCGGCAGCTTCATTCAGATCGTATTTTTCTTCAATGTCTGCAAATTTATCGCCCAACAAGCTTTTAGTACCATATTGCTGAGGGCCAATACCTTCCACTCTTGTAATGGATGGGTATGTTATTTTAGGGTTTTCTTCTTTGCTTATGTTAATCAGTTCAACTAAAAATACCCAGCCTTTTACAAAATCGTATTCGTAAATAAATTTCTGGTTGGTATCTCTTATTTCGCTTCCGATGGTTGTTTCGGCCATTAATAAAGGAGGGGCAGCATATTTCTTATCGTATAGTGCAAAACTGATTTCGCGGCCTCGCTGCCAATAATCGTTACTCCTGTAAAAAGTTGCCTGATGCTTACTGTCAAATTCATACCCTTTTAAAATGGCGGCATGCAGATCGGCAAAGTTTTGTGTATGCTTAATTGCTACATCTCGGTATACAGCTTCATCTTCTTCCAAATACACTCTGAATTTTAAAACGGCCATTCTATATATAGTTTATTAATTTAAGAGGCAGGTTATGTATAGCTTTATCTGGTTCCACGATTTGTTGTGATACACACTTCAATATGTGGTTCTGCACCCTTATAAAAAACGAAAATACAATTTATTAGATGGGTTGCAAATTCAATTCACCTGCTTTTTGCAGCATAAAAGTATAGGCGCTTTCATATGTGTTTTCAATAACGCCGTCTAATATTGCCTCTCTTATAGCATCTTTAATAATGCCCACCTGTTTAGAGGGGCCTAATCCAAATGTTTCCATAATTAATTCGCCGGAAATAGGCGGTTGCCAGTTTCGTAAATGGTCTTTTTCCTCCACCTCTTTCATCCGCTCTCTTACCATTTCGAAGTTTTGTAAATACCGTACTACTTTTTGTTTGTTTTTGCTGGTAATATCTGCCTCGCAGAGCATCATCAGGGCCTCTATATCCTCCCCTGCATCAAACAATAGTCTTCTAATTGCACTGTCTGTAATATTTTCCCTGGTTAAACTGATAGGCCTCAAATGCAAGGCCACCAGTTTTTGCACAAACCTCATTTTTTCATTTAACGGCAGTTTCAGCCTGTTAAAGATTTTGGGTACCATTCTCTCGCCTACCACTTCATGCCCATGAAATGTAAAGCCATGTCCTTCTTCAAATCTTTTTGTGGCTGGCTTGCCAATATCGTGCAGTAAAGCTGCCCAGCGCATCCACAAATCATTTGTATGCCTTGCTATATTATCAATCACTTGTAAAGTATGATAAAAATTGTCTTTATGCCCTTTGCCTTCCACATATTCTGCTCCGTGCAAAGCCATCATTTGCGGGAAAATGATTTGTAACAAACCGCTTCTGCTGAGCAGATCTAAACCAATGGAAGGCCTGGCACTGAGCATTATTTTATTCAGTTCGTCTGTTATCCTTTCTTGCGAAACAATTTTTATTCTTTCAGCATTTTGCTGAATTGCTGTAAAAGTTTCATCGGCTATAGTAAACTGTAACTGCGTGGCAAAGCGTATGGCCCGCATCATTCTCAGGGGATCATCGCTAAATGTTTCCGAAGGTGCTAACGGCGTTTTAATAATCCGTTGTGCTATATGTTCTTCTCCATTAAAAGGGTCTATTAATCTTCCAAAATCTGCTTCATTTAAACTAATGGCCAAAGCATTAATGGTAAAGTCTCGTCTGTTCTGATCATCTTCCAAAGTACCGGGCATAACTTCAGGCTTTCTACTGTTAGCACGGTAACTTTCTTTCCTGGCCCCAACAAATTCAATTTCAAAACCATCGCTCAGTTTTATCTGCGCTGTTCCAAAATTTTTAAAGTAAGCCACATTGGGTTTGGGTTTAAATTGTTTGGCCACGGCATGAGCAAGTGCTATGCCATCACCTAAACAAACTATATCAGCATCTTTTGTTGCCCTTCCAATAATCTTATCTCTTACAAATCCGCCAATTAAAAAAACGGGTAATTGCAGTTGTGTTGCTGCCATACCTATTTTTTTAAAAAATTCCAGTTCCTTATCGTTCAATTCAATATACATGAGCAGCAAATATAAGCAGGGCTAAAATTAACCAAGATGATTGTTGGATGCTACAGAGAGTTAAACCAAAATGCAAAGCTTTTAATAACCTGCTTTAATTGTTTGCAATTGGTTTTAATAATTGTTCGTTGGTAATTTTATTGGCACAGTTAAAATGCCCCCGGGGGCAAGCTTTTTTACCATGCAAACCACAAGGGCGGCAATCTAGTTTTTCCTGTACTTCAATAATAAAACTTCTATCACTTAAAGGCCCAAAACCGAATGCCGGAAGCGTAGAACAATATATGGCTGTAACAGGTGCATTTACCGCAGAAGCAAAGTGCATGGGTGCGGAATCGTTAACGTAATTCATAAACGCATCTTTCATTAACGCTGCAGATTGCAAGAAACTGAGTTTACCACTAAGATCTTCAATATGGGCATCTACGCATGCATTTTGAATAGTAGCGCATAGTGCTTTGTCTGAAGGCGCCCCTAAAAGATAAACGATTCTTTTACCTGGCAATGCATTAATGAGTTCAATCCATTTGTGTACGGCAAATTGTTTGGTAAACCAAACAGAGGCAGGTGCTATACAAATATAGGGTTGCTGTTTATATTGCTGTACAAATGCTGTATCTGCTATTGTAGGGTACAATTTTGGCCTCGCTGCAAAATCATCGGTAATATCTTTTATAAGCAAATGATTGCGTTCTATTTCATGCATCACCGTTTTACCATTACTCACTATATGTTTTATACTTTTATTAAAAAAGAAGCTGAAAGGGTTTTTGTTAAACCCAACAGTTTGCTTTGCATTAGATAATATAGTGAGCAACCCTGTTGCAGCAAAACGTTGTACGTTGATCAACAGGTCGTATTTTTTTTTTCTAACAAGTAAAATGATACGAAAGAGCTGTTTGTATTTGCTTTGTTTTTTATCCCATACCAATACTTCATGTAAAAAAGGATGTTCTATGAATAAGGATTCATTGCCTTTCCTAACAAGAAAATCTATGGCTGCAGAAGGATAAGTGGCATGCAATTTTTCCAACAATCCTGTGGCTAAAACCACATCTCCAATAAAAGCAGTTTGAACAATCAGTATTTTTTGCATCAGGCAAAACTAAACAATAGCGAACAGGAATTTTATTTTATTCAAACTCCAGTTCATTGCTAAAGAATTCCCAATCGAATAATAAGAATTTAGAATGGAAAGTTTTCATAAATCGGGAACCGCGCCTGCGGCGGTGTTGAAGGCCTGTAGATAAAGATGTTTCGCCTTCAGAACTGCTAATAGCATGTTTGTCCAAGCCTAACTTCATGATTAGTTGGATAAAGGACCGCATTTTTTCTGCGGGCACGTCCAATATAATTCTAGTCATTGCAATAAAAAAGTACTTCAAAAATGTTGGGTATGCAAATTTTTCGCCGAAATTTTAAAAACTGTCTTTAAACCTGAATAACTCTATAGTTATAAACAATAAAAGCAGGAATAGGAGCCGCTTATTCACATTTATCTGATCTTAATTACCTCTCCCTTATGCCACTTAATAATAGAAGAGGGCATTTTAGGCAGATTATCTTGTTGCCTGTAATGCACCATATAATCTACTCCCAGTTTAACAGGGTCAGTGATTTCAGAAAAAAACTTCGGAGCTGTTTCTCCGCTGATATTAGCGGAAGTGCTAACAATGGGTTTTTGAAATCTTTTAATAAGGTGTTTACAAAAATTATCCCTACAAATACGCATGGCAACAGAGCCGTTAGGAGCAATAACATTGGCAGCCAGCCCCAATGCATGGTCGTAAATTACGGTAGTAGGATTTTGTTGTTGTTCTAAAAAGTCAAATAAACTTAAATCCACCGAAGCAGCGTATTTTAACACCTCTCTTTCTGTGGCAACAAGTACCACAAAACTTTTTTCAGGAGGGCGGTTTTTCAATTCAATAATTTTTTCTACGGCAGCTTCATTGGTGGCATCACATCCCAAACCCCAAATAGTATCGGTTGGATATAAAATAATACCACCGCTTCGCAGAACCTGCAAACAATTTTCTATATCATTCTCAAAATCGAACATGGTTCAAAAATATCTTTTTTACATTCATAAAATAATCTTCATAAAAATAGAGCATGGAAATTTATTCTAAGCAAGTTGAAATAAGATGGAGCGATCTTGATCCTAATTTTCATTTACGCCATAGCGTGTATTACGATTGGGGCGCTTATGTGCGGATGTGTTTTTTAACTGAGCACGGGCTTACTCCGGCAGTAATGATGCAGCATCATTTTGGGCCGATTATTTTCAGGGAAGAAGCCATTTTTAAAAGGGAGATACATTTTGGAGATGCCGTAGAAGTAAAACTTTTCCTCGCATCCTGTAAAAAAGATCTTAGCCGTTGGAGTATGAAACATGAGATCATTAAAAATAGTACCACCCTTAGTGCCATCATTCACCTGGATGGTGCATGGATGGATACACACATAAGAAAACTTGCAATACCACCGCAAAATTTTATAGAAGTGTTTCAGCAAATACCAAAATCAGAAGATTTTGTATGGAGTGATTAAATTAGATCATACCCATTAAGCAGGAATGAAAATGATGATTTATTAAAGTCGGTAATTAATCATCCGGAATTCTTTGTTCATAACACTACTGACTTATCTTTATAAAACTAACACTTGTTCGTATGATAGAGATAGAAAAAAATATGGATGAAGACTGGATGAAGCAATTATGTGCAGATATGCAACAGAAGCTGGACAAAATAAAATCCGGCGGCGGAAAAAAAGCAATAGAGCGGCAAAAAGAAAAAAATAAACTTACTCCAAGGGAAAGGATTGCTTATTTAATTGATAAAGATTCTGTTTTTACGGAAATAGGCACTTTTGCCGGGTTCGGGATGTATGAGGCCGAAGGCGGTTGCCCTGCCGGTGGAACAGTAGGCGGTATTGGTTATATAAGCGGCAGGCAATGCGTAATTGTTGCCAACGATCAAACTGTAAAAGCCGGGGCATGGTTTCCTATTACAGGTAAAAAGAACTTACGCCTGCAGGAAATTGCTATGGAAAACAGGCTACCTGTTATTTACCTCGTAGATAGTGCAGGCGTGTATTTGCCCATGCAGGATGAAATTTTTCCTGATAAAGAGCATTTCGGCAGAATATTCAGAAATAATGCAAAAATGAGTGCAGCAGGTATTACACAAATTGCTGCCGTTATGGGAGCCTGTGTTGCAGGTGGCGCTTACCTTCCTATTATGAGCGATGAAACACTGATGGTTGAAAATAATGGAAGTATTTTCTTAGCCGGCAGTTACCTGGTAAAAGCTGCTATAGGAGAAAATATTGATAATGAAACATTGGGTGGTGCTGTTACCCATACAGAAATAAGCGGTATTGCAGATTATAAATTTAAAACAGAGCAGGAATGCCTTGATCATGTTAAAAAGATAATATCTAAAACCGGTGAAAATTCTACAAGCAACTTTAACAGGGTTGAGGCAAAAATTCCAAAAAAAAATAGTGAAGAAATATTACAGGTAATACATAAACACAATGCCAAACCTTATAATATTATAGATATAATTGAATGCCTTACAGATAATTCTGAATTTGATGAATTTAAAAAAGATTATGGAAAAACCATTGTTTGCGGCTACGCCAGAATAGATGGCTGGGCCGTGGGAATTGTAGCCAATCAAAGATTAATGGTAAAAACCGGCAAAGGCGAAATGCAAATGGGCGGTGTTATTTATAACGATAGCGCAGATAAAGCTGCAAGGTTTATTATGAATTGTAACCAGAAAAAAATTCCATTAATCTTTTTACAGGATGTTACCGGTTTTATGGTTGGCAGCAGAAGCGAACATAGCGGCATTATTAAAGACGGGGCAAAACTGGTAAATGCAGTGGCCAACTCGGTAGTTCCTAAAATTACTATTATTATCGGCAATTCTTTTGGAGCAGGAAATTATGCCATGTGTGGCAAAGCATATGATCCAAGGTTTATTTATGCATGGCCCAGTGCAAAGATTGCAGTAATGGGTGGAGACCAGGCTGCCAAAACCCTGTTACAAATTCAAACAGCATCTTTAAAAGCCGAAGGGAAAATACTTACTGCTACGGAAGAAAACGAGTTGCTTCATTCTATAAAATCTCGTTATGAAAAACAAACAACGCCCTATTATGCGGCATCACGTTTGTGGGTAGACAATATCATTCATCCGTTACAAACAAGATCCGTTATTTCAGAAGGCATTAAAGCAGCTAATAATAATGCGGTGATAGAAGAATTTAAAACAGGAGTTTTTCAGGTGTAATTAAACCCATATAATCCTGATAAAAATATGGCAGGTTAAAATTTTAAGAAAGCCCGTTCCATATTTTCCAGTTTTCTTCTGCCTGGAAGGCAAGCATATCATAACCATTCTTGGTAACCGCCCCCTGTTTTTTTCCCAGGTATAAAAACTTTGTTTGTAAAGGATTGTATATAAGATCGAATAAATAATGATTACCGGTTAATGCTTCGTAAAAAATAGGCGGGCATTCCTGTACGTTAGGTGTTGTGCCTAACGGAGTAGTGTTAATGATAACCGGGTAGGCCTGCATCATTTCTTCATCTACATCGTTGTAGCTAACAGTATTTTCGCCTTTACTGCGGGAAACAAATTTGTATTCTATGCTTAATTCGCGCATTACAAAAGCCACTGCGGCCGCCGCTCCGCCGGTGCCTAATATCAGGGCCTTTTTGTGGTGAGGTTGCAATAATTCCACAAAAGATTTTTCAAATCCTATTACATCGGTGTTATATCCTTTCAATCTTCCTTCCTTAAATACAATGCAATTGCAGGCATTGATCTGCTTCACAACATCATCTGCTTCGTCTAAAAAATCAATTACCCTTTTTTTGTAAGGTATCGTAACAGCCAGCCCTTGTAAAACCGAGATGTTTTTCTGAATTATTTCAGATAACATTGAGATATATTCAATAGAGAAGTTTTCGAAAACAACATTGGTAATGTTTTCCCTTGCAAACTTTTCTTCAAAATATTTTTTTGAGAACGAGTGTGTTAGCGGATAGCCTATTAAGCCGTATAATCTCATATAATACAGGTAACTATTGAAAGTTAAAATTAATTACTTTCAATTATTTGCCGATGGCTTCTAATAAAAAGAATGTTTACTTGTTCAGATACAACATAAAGGTATCTCCCCTAAGCCCTACACGCATAGCTTCTAAGGGCAGTACCTCATTGGGTGCGATATTCCCAAGATTAACATTGCAATCAATCAATTCCAGGAAATACAATTGCTGTGCTTTTTGCGGAGCTTCCCAAATTATTTTCTCTGCAGGTATTTGTGTTAGTATCTCTTGCACCAGCCCTTCCCTTACTTCACCGGTACCTCTGTAAATGCCTACATTACCGGCTTCCCTTGCTTCCGCAATTACATAGCTGGAACCTGCTTCTAATTCGGCACGCATTAATTCAATCCATTTATACGGAGGAATAATATGTGCAGCATCTTTACTGCCTACTTCGCTCAATACGGTGCCATGTTTGGTTAGCTTTTCTATGTAACCGCATTTTTCAGCATGCGGTATATTGATAGATCCATCGCTCACTTCCATATATTCTATACCATAGTCTTTACAAACGTTAATATAATCATCAAACTGATTTCTAACCAAAAAAGCTTCAAACAGTGTGCCTCCAAAATAAATAGGCATTCCGTAAGCACGGTAAACATCTATTTTTTCTCTTAAGTTAGGGGTAACAAAAGATGTTCCAAAACCAAGCTTCACAATATCTACATGCGGCCCTGCTACATCTAAAAAATTATGTACTTCCTGAATGCTAAGGCCTTTATCCATTACCATGGTTAATCCACTTACTCTGGGTTTGCCGGTACGTTCCGGTATTTGCGTTAAATGAAAGTTCATGCACAAAAAATTTCAGCGCAAAAGTAAAGGAAAACAACGGATTGAATTGTTGACGATTATCAGCAGAGTTTGTTAAATGCGTTTACCCTTTTTATACCTTGCTACAATATCTACCACCTGATTGTTTTGCAGTATAGAAGGGTTTAATGCAATAAATTTTTTAACCAGTTTAGGCGCTTTGGTCATTGCATTCTCCAGGAACAATAAGGCTTCTTTGGTTTTTCCCGTTGCAAACAGAACCAAGCTGTAATAATAAATGAAAATAGGTTTGTTTTCAGTGGCTTTTAAAGCTCCCAGGCACTGTTCTGAAGCTTCCTCAAAAAACCGGGCTTGTAATAAACACCGTACCAATGCTTCCCAGCCGGTAACCGATTTGGGTTTGTTGCGAACCACATTTCCAAAATAAACGATTGCTTCTTTATATTGCTTTAACTGCATTTTGCATTCGCCCATTGCCAAGTTGTATTCAGCCATATTTCTATGAATACGCATGGCATTTTCTAATTGTTTAATTGCACTGGGCCATTGTTCTTCCTGCATGTAAGTGGTGGCTATTTTATAATACAGCTTGCTATCGTCCGGGTTCAGGTGCACTGCTTTTTTATAATGAAACCGGGCCTGTGCATAATTATTGAGACGATGATAACAGTGCCCTATTGCTTCATAGATCACGTCTTCCGGTCGGGAAAGCTCCAAAACTTTTTCTAGCACTTCAATAGCTTCTTTGTATTTTCTTAACCTTAAATAGGCGTCTCCCATATTGCGGTAAGCGTAATCGAATTTTTCATCTATTGCAATTGCATATTGATAGGCATCAATAGCTTTTTCATATAATTTCAGTCCCTGATAAGCTGCCGCAAGGTTAAACCACGCAATTTCATTGTAGGGAAAATCGTCAATGATTTTTTTATGAACCGCTATACTCTCTTCGTATCTACCTGTAAAATCTGCCCAGAAACATATTTTGTATAAAGCTTCTTCGTTATTGGGTTCATCTTCTAAAATTATTCTGAGGCAATCGAAAACCTTGTCAAATTCTTCGTAATCATCATAAACATCTGCCAATTCAAATAGCAATTCAATTCTTTCTTCACCTTCAAATAATCTTAAGGCATCTTCCAGCAGTTCTACTGCCACAGGTTGCTGGTCTAAAGCCAGGTATGCATCTGTTTTAAGTATATACAGGTTAATATCGTTTGCATCAAAAAGGGAAGCTTTATCCAGGATTTCCAAAGCCTGCACGTATTTTCTCTGGGCCAGTAAAAGGTCGGCTTTTTTAATCATTAAAGCGGAAGAATAAGGGAATTGCTCCAAAGCTATCTCAACAGCATTCATGGCTTCTGCCAGGTTATCCTGTTGGTCATAATACTCTATAATCGTTTCGAAAGCCTCTTCCTCTAAAAAACTGTGGGAACGGCCGCTTTTGAGATTTTCGTACTGTGTTAGAAGCTCTTTTAAATTCTCGCGGTCTTCTCGGTAAGAATGTTCTCTCATCGGGTTACGGTTTACCTAAACTAAACTGATTTTGTAAGATTTCCAAGTAATATTGTAACATTTTTGTGTTGCTAACGTTATTTTAATGATGCAAATATTTAAAGTTTTGTAAAAAAAACATATTTTTGCTTGAAATGAGGAAAAATAGCCATAATAAAAGACTGCTTATTGCTGCACTGCTTGTGTTTGCAATGAATGTGGCTTTTGCCTCTTTATCTTTCACCGGTATTACCGATGAAAACACCAAGAATAGTAAATATTCTTTAAAGAATGTAGGTAGTTTAAGCAATAAGGCTTTTACTATTTCTCACATTAAAACAAGCCTTCAATACAATAGAAGTTCCTTAGTGGCACAACCTGCAATTAATGGTTCCGGTGTTTCGGCAACCATGCAATACGATTTGGGTAATTCTACTTATGTACTGCCTTATAAGTATAAAGTGAGAATACCTTTACCCAAGTTTAAAACCCCAACCCCGGATAATAATCATTAAAATCCAGCCCAGTTTATTGGTATTCATTGTATATTCTGTAACCTGATTTAGGCAACTCCATCTTTGCCGAGGGAACAGGATTGAAATTTATTTTTTTTGCAACGTATTTTATTTCCGGTTCGTTGTTCTTTTTGATATTGTATTCCAATACCAATCCGGGTATTTTACTAAAGGCATACTCATACTCTTTAATGGAAGGCATTATTGTAGGTGCATAGTAAACAGAATATTCATCTCCGTTTTTTAGTTTTAAAATCACATGTTTACAATCGAAGTTGAGTACCCTTTTACGTTCTGCGGAATTGATAAGTTCAGCAGAATCGAATGCACTGTTCATTATCTGCCAGTTTGTTCTATCTATTACTGTTAATATTTTATTGTCACCTATTTCACGATACACATAAATATTGCCAGTATCTTTTTTAATGAAAGTAGATTGTAAGAATGAGCCATTAAAGAAATCAGACCGGCTTTGAATCCCTTTAATCAAAAGTACTTTTTTACCATTTTTCAATGCATCAAAAGCGTCTTTATATTTAACAGAGTCTGTTGTAATATCATACTCAACCGTACACTCTGCCACCGTTCTTTGTTGTGCAAAGCCATGTATGGAGAACACCAGAAAAAACATTATTCCAAAGCCTGATTTCATACGCCTGATTATAACAACAAGATTAACAAAAAAGCCTCATTTAAAATGAGGCTTTAGCATTACTTTTTATTTTGAGATTTATTTTTTAATTCCTGAACCTTTTTCTGCGATTCCATTACCTGTTCGTAGCGCTCCTGCCATTTACTTTTAGGTTTTGCTTTTGGGTTTTTACGTTTTGCTTCGATAGTTGCCAATATCTTATCGTGATCAATAAAATATTTTTGCATAATCAGTTGTATCAATAATGTTAGAACGTTAGAAACAGTATAGTACCATGTTAATGCCGCCGGTAAACGATTAAAGATAAAAAACATCATTACAGGGAAAATATACGGCATGTATTTCATGGCAGGATTATCCTGCGTAGGGGTGGATGCTAAATTATAAATAGAGATAATGAACTGTCCGGCAACTGCTGTTAATGTAAACAGGCTTATATGATCTCCAACACCCGGAATATTAAAAGGCAAATGGGCTATACTATCGTATACAGATAAATCGCTGCTCCACAAAAAAGCCTGGCCACGAACCGCGATATTAGAGTTAAAGAAGCTATACAATGCAACGAAGATGGGTAATTGCACTAATGCGGGTATACAACCGCCTAACGGATTAACACCGGCTTCCCTGTAAAACTTCATTTGTTCCATGGCAAAACCCTGCTGATCGCTTCCAAATTTTTTCTTTAGTTCATCTAATTCTGGTTTTAATACCTTCATTTTAGCGCCGCTTTTGTAACTACCATAAGTTAATGGCGCTGTAATTAGCCTGATAAATACGGTTAGCAAAAGAATTACCCAGCCATAACTTGTTACAAAACCTGATATGAATTTGAATACAGGAAGAATAATGTATTTGTTCACCGGGCGAACAAATGAATACATATCCCTGCCCAGGTTAACAATACCATCCATTTGCGGGGCAGCACTTTTTAAAATATAATAATCATTCGGACCGAAATATAATTGCATCGGCACTGTTACTGCATTGCTGCCATTCGTTTTTGCCTGCATTATTGCCTGAACAATACCCAAATCTTTGGCAGAATCTTCCGTATTACGTTGCCACTCTACCTTTCCTGTACTAAAATTGTTCTTTGCAATTAAGGTGGTATTAAAAAACTGCTGAGAGGCCCCTACCCATTGGGTTGGCTTTTCAAAATCATGTTCTTTTTTTGCAGAGATATAATCAAAAGAGTTGTTTTCAGAAAACACTACATTACTCATTTGCTTTTCGTACTGCGCAGATTTTTCATGTTGCTGCGGAACCACCTTAAAGTCAAAATTCAAGGCATTGCTGCTTAACAACTGGCTTGCACCGTTTAGTTCAATATTCCAATCTAGTAAATAATCGTTTGGTTTAACGGTATAATTATGGTGAATAGATTTGCCGCTTACCGAATCTTCAATACTGTATTGTAATGTTTGGCTGCCATCCTGATTTTTCTGAATCTCAGATGCTTTAAAATACAACTGGTCTGTTTTAGCAGTAGCATTGGTACCGGTATTTACAGTATAAGCAAGGATATCTTTATCGCTTCCCAATACAACAGGTTTGCCATCAAAAGAAGTGTACTTCTTTAATAGAACAGATTTTATTTTACCTCCTTTATTGGTAAACACAATCTTCATCACATCGTTCTCAACAGCAGTAAATGTTTCAGAAGCCATAGCTGCGGCTGTAAAGTTTCCGGCAGCCTGTACTTTGTATGCAGAATCTTTTCTTAAAGAATCCAATCTTGCTGCAATGGTATCAACAGGCTTTCTTAATAAGGCATTTACAGCATCTATGGAATCCTTTTTGTGTTTTTCCTGCTGCTGGTAAAATTGTTGCTGCTTATTATTGTACCAAAAGAAAGCAAAAAACATAACGGCCAGCAATACCATTCCAATCACCGTATTCTTATCTAACTTATTGTTCATACTAACTCAAAAAATAATGAGCCGCAAAGGTAGGGAACGGCAACTGAATGTGAGTGCCCATTTTCAGGGGCAATCGGTTAAAATTAGGCAGAAATTAACGAGATGGTAACAGAAATAGCTTATTAGAATGCCTCAGTTTTAAAGATTTGTTGTTCCTTTACACATTCCCAATTTCAACCAGGTTCCCCACTTCTACCAACCAATTTTTAATACCATTTTATGGAGCAGAACATGAGTTTGCTTTCAGCGGAAAGCTATGTACCTACACGTTGGGAAAGAATAAGTTGGTGGATGGCCACCGCCGATACCACTATTTTAAAAGATTGTGCAGTAGACCGAGGTAGATATACTATTGTTGGTTATTGTGTTGCAGCAACATGGCTGTTTGCAACATTGGCCTGGAGCTATTTTTTCAGTACGGTTGTATCAAATGTTTTAGTAGCTATACTATTGGGCATTTTCATGGGTGGGATGATTTTAATGATTGATCGTGCATTAATCAAAGGCATCAGCTCTTCTAACAAAAGAAAAATATTTCCACTCACGTTTAGAATCGCATTGGCTTTAACCATAGGAACTTTTATGGCGCAACCTGCTTTGTTGTATTTATTCGACAAAGAAATTCATACACAGATTTCTATAGATAATGAACAGAAGAAAAAGCAAAAAGCGGTTGAGCTTGCTAATGCCAATGCGGTTGTTGTAACAGGTTTACAAACCGAAAGAAACAGGCTGCAAGCGCAATTGAATGAGCTGCATACACAGGTAACTGCTGCAAGAAATAGTTTTATTGCAGAAACAGATGGTACTGGCGGCAGTAAAAAAATTGGTTTGAAAGATATTGCCAAAGCAAAGCAAGATGCTTACCTGAAGCTTGATGCAGAATATAGTACAATGGCAAAATCGGTGCTTCCGCAAATACAACAAAAAGATAGTTTATTAAATATTATTCAGCAACAATCGCTACTGGAACAAAAACAATTTGAGCAATTGTTGCACGATGGGTTTTTAACCAGGATTGAAGCTTTAAACAATTTAACAGCCCATAACAATGCTTTGCAATTCAGGTATTACTTACTGATAATAATTTTGGTGTTGATTGAATTGTTACCAGTGCTTAGCAAAACATTTTTACCGAGTGGCAGTTACGAACAAAGGATTGCATTGACTGAACAAAATGAAAAATTATTGATAAAGCAACTCTTTAATCAACAATTAAAATTGCATCAATTAAAGAGCCAGCTTGCTTTTGAAGCGGATAGTTCTATTTCGAAAGAATACTTTGCCAATACCGAAACACTTTCAAAAGAAAAATCAAACGATCTTATTCAAAACTGGAAACAACAAAATATCAGTAAAAAGGAATTGTGGAATTTGTTGAAAAAAGATTTAATGATGGAGTAACCGCCGACGAGGTTGATAACCGTTGTCGGGGTCATTCCATCAAGCAAAATTTATTTTGCTCCAGGCGGGCAATATTGTTTTAAATAATTAGTGTATAAAGTTGACAAGTGATTAAATGTTCCGGCACCTTCACTAATGCTGTGTGTTCTATTCGGATAACTCATCAGTTGAAATTGTTTATTATATTTTATCAATTCATTAATCAACATTTCGGCATTGGAATAATGCACATTATCATCGCCTGTTCCATGTATGTACAATAAATTCCCTTTCAGGTTTTTTGCATACGTAATAGGTGAGCCATTTACGAAATCTTGTTTATTTTCTTGCGGTAACCCCATGTAACGTTCCTGATAAATGTTATCATATGTTAACTGGTTACCCACCGCCGCAACAGCAATACCCGTTTTATATATCTCGGGATATTGAAACATTAAATTCAAAGTGGCCGAACCACCACCACTCCATCCCCAAACAGCCACCCTGCTTGTATCAATGAAATTCCATTTTAATATTTCCTTTGCAGCCATTGCCTGGTCTTTAATATTCACGAGCCCTATTTTTTTATGTACAGATTTACGCCAGGCCCTTCCTTTCGGCACAGGCGTTCCCCTGTTATCTATAGAAATATAAACATACCCGTCGTTAGCCATATCGCCTTTGTATAAATAATTATACCCTGCACCAAACTCATCTTTAACCATTTGCCCCCATGGCTCTGTATATACATAAAAAACAACCGGGTATTTTTTATTCGGGTCAAAATTATTCGGCTTTACTATCCAGCCATCCATTTCTATGCCTTCACTTGTTTTTACAGTAAAGAACTGAATATTCGATTTCGTTGAATCTGCGCTCTCAACCGCTTTATACACTTTGTGCCCGTTTAATGCTTCGTGGCCAGGCAAGCTTACCCATTCTGAAACATTGGGTGTAAAGTAATTAGAGAAGCCATGTTCTGCAAAAGCAGCATTGGGAGATAAATGATATTCATGTGTTCCTCTCTGATTCAATGGAGATAAGCGTTCTAAGCTACCGGTTCCATCTAATTTTGTTCTATATAAATATTTCTGTGTAGCATTTTCGGGAGATGCATCGAAATAAACATAATTGTTTTTTTCATCAATCAATTCAATACGCATTACATCATAATTACCCTTTGTAATCAATGTTTCGCTTTTCCCGTCTGCACTTATTCTGTACAAATGCCTCCATCCATCTTTCTCACTTGCCCAAACAAATTCTTTTCCTTTATTCAACCAATCCCAGCTGCCATAAGTATAATCATCATCCCATAAAGGCAATATATCAATCCATGCCTCATCTGTTTCATAATAAATTGTTTTTGAATTTCCGCTTGCAACATCGCACAACATAATATCGCTTACGTTTTGTTTGCGATTTAAATGTTGAATAATGAGTTGCGAATTGTTTGCAGCCCATTCCATTCTGGGCACATAAGAACCCCAAACAGAATCAGTGGGAACGCTCATCCACTTTGTTTTGGCGGTAGTAATATCGGCAACACCAATTTTGAATGACGATGGTTTTTCACCAGCTACCGGATATTCAACAGGAATTACTTTCGGATAAATTGAATCTGTTGTATTCAACATTATATAATCTTTGGTATTGTTGGCTGTGATTTGCCAATACGCAATTCGCTTCCCGTCCGGGCTCCAGCGAAAACCATCTCTGCAAAAAAATTCTTCTTCATAAGCCCAATCAAAAGTCCCGTTGATCAATTGCCTGTTTCCGTTTGTTGTAATTGGTGTGATCTTTTGTGTTGCAAGGTTTTCTACATAAATATTATAATTGCTTACATAGGCAATATTGTTACCATCAGGAGAAAATTTTGCGAACATTAATGAAGATGCAGGTTTATCTTTTCCAAGTTTTTGCAAATTGTTGTTCTCTACATTCAATACCCAGTAATCTCCTTTTGTTTCGTAGCGCCAAACCTTTTTAGCATTGGTATAGATTAATAACTTTTTAAAATCATCGCTGAAGAAAAACCGTTTTACAGCAAGTGATTTATCTGCTCCTGATGGCGTTAATTGTTTTTGAGAAACAATTGTTTTTTTAGTTAATGCAGGAAGTTGATACAGTACAATTTCATTGTTTTCTAAAGCATAGTAACCATTGCCATCTTTTGTCCAATAAGTGCTGTGAGGCAATTGTGCATTCAATGATATTGAAACGGCACATACAGCCAAAAACAAGAAAGCTATTTTCATTTTTGTAAAATTTTACTGAATGAAAATAGCTATAAACCTGAAGATATTTTTAAGAATTATACTGTTTCTTTTTTCAGTAATGCACTAATAAGGTTGCCTTTTGTTTCGTTATATTTTTTTGCCGCAGCAATAAATTTTACAAACAATGGAGCCGGGCTTTCTACGGTACTCTTTAATTCAGGATGGTACTGAACACCTATAAAGAACGGATGAGATGGCACTTCCATAATTTCTACCAGGCCCGTGTCAGGATTAGTTCCACTTGCCTTCATACCATTTTCTTCAAACTGTTCCAAATACTGATTATTGAATTCGTACCTATGCCTGTGGCGTTCCGTAATATGTGTGTTCCCATAAATTTTTTCGGCCAGTGAACCTTGTACAATTTCGCATGGATAAGACCCCAAACGCATTGTGCCTCCCATCATTTTAATTTTTTTCTGTTCTTCCATCATATTAATAACGGCGTTGGGCGTATTTGGCTCCATTTCGGTTGAATGCGCATCTTTCAATCCCAATACATTTCTTGCAAATTCTATCACCGCCATTTGCATGCCCAGGCAAATACCAAAGAATGGCAGATCGTTTTCCCTTGCATATTTTACAGCAGTAATTTTTCCTTCTGTGCCTCTATGCCCAAAACCTGGCGCAACAAGCAATCCGTCCAAACCTGCCAGTTTTTCTGCAACATTATCTTCGGTAATAAACTCGCTATGCACATTCACTACACTCACTTTCACCTCATTCATGGCACCTGCATGAATAAAACTTTCTAAGATTGATTTATAGGCATCTTGCAATTCAATATATTTTCCGATCAGTCCTATGGAAACTTTGCTCTTAGGATATTTTAATTTATCTAAAAATACCTTCCAGTTTTCCAAATCAGGTTCAGGAAATATACTGATGCCCAATTTACGCATACAGATCACATCCAGTTTTTCCCGAAGCATTAATAAAGGAACTTCGTAAATAGTGCTGGCATCCATAGCTTCAATTACAGCCTCTTGTTTTACGTTACAGAACAAAGCGATTTTTCTTCTGATCTCATTGCTCAAAGGTTCCTCTGTTCTGCATACAATTACATCGGGATGCACACCTGTTTCACTCAACATTTTTACGCTATGCTGCGTGGGTTTTGTTTTCAATTCTTTTGCGGCCTTTAGATAGGGTATCAACGTTAAATGTACCACCGCAACATCATCATCGGGTAATTCCCATTGCAATTGGCGAACAGCTTCTATGAAGGGTAAACTCTCAATATCGCCAACTGTTCCACCAATTTCTGTGATGACGATATCAAACTTTTTTTCTGCACCCAACAGTAACATTCTTCTTTTGATCTCATCTGTTATATGCGGAACCACCTGAACAGTTTTTCCTAAAAAATCTCCTGCACGTTCTTTATTAATTACAGTTTGATAAATTCTTCCGGTGGTAACATTATTTGCCTGAGAAGTAAAAATGTTTAAAAATCTTTCATAATGCCCCAGATCCAGATCTGTTTCTGCACCATCTTCGGTAACATAACATTCTCCGTGCTCATAAGGGTTTAATGTTCCCGGATCAACGTTGATGTACGGATCAAATTTTTGAATAGTAACTTTAAAACCTCTTGCCTGCAATAGTTTTGCAAGGCTAGCGGCTATAATTCCCTTACCCAAACTACTGGTTACACCACCTGTAACAAAAATATACTTAGCCATAAACTCGTGTGTTTATCGTTTACAAATTTTATCGTTTGCCAAGCTGAATTACTACTATTAAACCTCGTTGCGTCGCACACTTGTACACCTGTGCTGTATTGCATCCAAATTAACCAATAAGTATCAAGCTTTTTTTTTGACCCGTGAAAGAGTAAATGATGAATAACTTTCGGAGGTCGTACAAACGTACAGCAATTTTTTGTTTCAAAAAAATCATTGAAGCAAGTTCAAACAAACAGCAATCATTTGTGTTAATTTAGGGTGTACATCTCCAAAACTTAAACACATAAATATGAAAAAACTATTGTTATTATCCGCCGCTGCTTTTTGCACGGCTGCCTTACTAAGTTATACATTCAAGCGGCCTGAACCCAAACCCTTAACGGCTGATTGTTATATCAGTTGTTTTAATGCCGAAACAAGAGACCTGATTCAGCTCGATGCCGCCAAGCCCGGTTTCGCAGCACTGCATCCATATCCCAAAAAAATCAGTTTTATAAACCCTTTAGGTTCAATGATACAGTTTAAAGCGGCTGATGGCAGTAACGCTCAGGGATATTTTATAAAAGCAAAAAAGAAAACTAACAAATGGTTATTGGTTATTCAGGAATGGTGGGGATTGAATGATAACATTAAAAACGAGGCAGATAAATTTTATTCAGAATTGGGTGATGTAAATGTTTTAGCGTTAGATATGTACGATGGCAAAGTTGCCGCTGTTCCGGATAGTGCAATGGCTTACATGCGTAATGCAAAAGCAGACAGATTAGAAGCCATTGTAAAAGCGGGCATTGCTTATGCGGGTACTGATGCAAAAATTTATACAGTGGGTTGGTGTTTTGGCGGTGGCTGGAGTTTACAAGCAACTATTCTGGCCGGCAAACAAGCCGCTGGTTGTGTAATGTATTATGGTAGGCCAGAAACCGATATGAATAAATTAAAATTGATCAATTGCGATGTAATCGGTTTTTTTGGAACTAAAGATCAGGGCATTAAAATTGAAGCTGTTGATGCTTTTGAAAAGAACATGAAAGATGCAGGAAAGAATATCAGCATCAATAAATATGAAGCCGGACATGGTTTTGCCAATCCAAGCAACCCGGCTTTCAATAAAGAAGCAACAGAAGATGCTCATGCAAAAACCATTGCCTTTTTAAAAGCACATTAGAATACTTCACCCAAATTAAAAAAAGGCCCAACAAGCCCATCTTTACCATATCCCCAGTCGAAAGCAATATTGGTTTTGGAAAATTTATTCAATTTAAACCGTAAGCCAATGCCACAGGCCGGTGATATGGTTTCGAACCGGTTAGAAATTGGTTCGGTATAACTTTGGGCATTTGCAAAAACAACACCGCCTATTAAGTCGTTGTGTAATATTTTAAACCTGAATTCAGACTCGAAATACAGAAGGTTTTGCCCCCTGTACCTTCCCTGTATATAACCTCTTCCCATATTTAAATAGGTATCGCAGGCCGTATTGGCTAAATTTAGGTATGGAGGTTTGCCACTTAATGAAAACCAGTCGTAAGTCCAAAAAGCTAAAATACTATTAGCATGTGCATTCGGAAAACGAATAAACTTTCTTGCATCTATTAACAAAGAACTCCAGTTATTATCACTTCCAAGAAATGTAAAGTTCTCTCTCAGGCTGATATTTACATATTCACCTTTATCGGGGTTAATTGAATTTCTCCTGTTATCTAATAAAAAATTGAATGTAAGGCCGGAGGCAACAGCGCTTTTTGTTAACCCGTATTTTTGAAAATCTGTTATCACTCCTGCAGGAGGATCTACTTCTTCAATGTTCCAGTAATAATCCAGGTTATAACCAAGGCCAGCATATATATCAGGATAAATCGTTTTCATAAAAGCCTGGTACATTCTAATGTAGGTATAGTTAATGGTATACCCGTCGGCATTTTTAGTGTACCCGCCTAAGCCATAGGTTGGTTGTGGAAATTTTTCAAAATGCCAGTCTGTTAAAATGTTAATCTTATTGCCTTTGGTCCAGAAGTTACCCTGGATTGGCATAAAGAACTGGCTTTTCTGTGTATAATTGGCACTCATTAAAACACTTGAAATATTAGCAGCGCTATCGTTGCCGGTATAAAATGCGGCATTGGCCACGGCAGAAAATACAAATCCCGTTTGTAATGTATATTGTGCGGCAGGCAACAAAGAAGCATGCAGTTTACCGGTTTTTACATTACTTGTATCTTTTCGTGGAGCGGCATGCTTAACAAATATTTTCCTGAACACATCTATAAAATCTCGTTCATTTTTAATTACAGTGTCTGCATTGGCGGCAATGTGCCGATTTGTGTATGTTAATGTTGCTGAGTCTTGTGCATACAAAATGTGTACATAGCAAGATATGAAGAAGAAGATTGCAATTTTTTTAAACAAACGCAATAATGATATATTTTAAGTTAATTAAAAAACCTCTCCTAAATTTACATAAAAGCCACCACTGCCATTGTTTCCAAAGCCATAATCTAAACAAAGATTGGCTCCGGAGTGTTTGTTTAACTTTACTCTAATGCCCAATCCGTATCCAGGTAATATGGCATCGTATGTTTGTGAAAGTTCGCCAGAAAAGTTTTGCATATTTAAAAATACCACCCCACCAATAAGCCCGTTGTGCGTAACCCTGAACCTGTACTCACTCTCAAGGTACACCATTTGTTTTCCCCTGAAACGGCTTTGTATATACCCTCTGCCTGTATTGTACTGATCATCCCATCCAGTGCTCGGCAACAACAAATATGGAGGATTACCATGAGCTGTTAACCAGTTATAACTCCAAAAAGCAAAGGTATTTTTCGATCTTCGGGGAAAGGGAAAATAAGTACGGGCATCTATTACCACAGAACTCCAATTGGCATCGCTGCCAAAAAAGTCTGAGCTGTTTCTAAACACTACATTAAAGAAAGTGCCTTTATCCGGATTGATCTGATTGGTTCTTGAATCGTATAAAAGCTTTACCGTAGGCCCCACAGCAAATTCTTTGTTTCCAAGCTCTCTCTGAATAATGCTGTCTATTCTTCTTGTATTGGGATTGATGGCTTTAATATTCCAAAACTGATCGTAATAAATACCTACCCCGCCGTACAAGTTTTTTGTTAGTTTAATTAAAAAGGTTTCATGCAATTTAATAGAGTTGAAGTCTATCGTATGCCCCCTGTTAGGGTCTGTTCTTCCACCCAAACCATAAATATCTGAAGGGTAGGAAATAAACCTGTTATCTGATACCAGGTTATATTTTTCTCCTTTAGACCATATATCTACAAATAGCGGAACAATTACCTGGTTGTATTGAGAGTAAGTAATGCTGGTTGATAAGGAAGATATTTTGGCGTTGGGCCCTTCATCATTATAATAACCTACATTAACGCTGGCAATACCAGCAAACCCTGTTTGTAATGTATATCCAACAGCGGGAACGAATGAAAGATTGTATTTATTAGCCTTTATTTGCCTTTCTGCCGCATGCGGATGGCTATCTTTATGAGACCAGTGATGCAGTACATCTATAATATCTTTATCAGTTAATCTCTTTATAATTTTAGGCTTTGTTGTATCTGTAGCAGATGAATCTCCGGTATGTTGTGCCGTTACCAATAAACAAGTACTACTTAATAAAAGCGCGATAACTATTTTTAGAGCGTTTGTAAACAGAAGTGTAGTTTTTTGTTGCAAATTAAAGTGATTCGTAATTAAGAAAGAAAAATAATATGTGATTACTTACATATCATCGACGATTTTTCTATAGCTCGTAACTACACCTTTAATTAAGGAAGAACTAAACCCCTGGTGCTCCATTTCGTTTAACCCTGCAATGGTGCATCCCTTTGGAGTAGTAACCTTATCTATCTCCTGCTCAGGGTGAGTATTTTTTTGCAATAGTAGTTCAGCTGCACCTTTTACGGTTTGGGCTGCTATTAAAGAGGCAATAGGAGCGCTAAAACCAATTTCAATACCGCCTTGTATATTGGCCCTTATGTAACGCATAGCATAAGCAGTGCCACAAGCGCCCAGTACAGTTGCCGCATCCATTAGTTTTTCTTCTATAATTACGCTTTTACCTAACTGATTAAAGAGATCTAAAACATATTGGTTCTGTTCGGCAGATGCATTTTGAGAAGCAATACACGTCATACTTTGGCGAATGGCAATAGCAGTATTAGGCATTGCCCTGAATAAAGGGAAGGCTGTACCAATAAGCTCCTGCATTTCCTTCATCCAAATACCTGTAACAACACTAATCAATACGTGTTTGCCGGGTTTTAAAGCAGGTTTAATTTGTAACAATACTTCTTTAAATTGAAAAGGCTTAATAGCAAGCACTATGCAATCGGCTTGTTCTGCCGCAGCAATATTATCGCCGGTAATGTTAACCCCCTTTTCCTGAAGACTGCCAAGTGTAGCTATGTTTCGTTTGGTAACAATAATATTACCCGGAGCAATAAAATTGCTACCGATTAATCCTTCGGCTATGGCCGTACCTAAATTTCCCCCACCTATAATGGCTATTTTCCTGCTCATACTAATCCTTTAAGCAAACAAGATACTAAAAATGAAAAAAGTGCTTTCTATCAGTGTGGTTTAAAAGGTCTTCAACACTTTTAAATAGTTGCGAACATAATCATCAACCCCTTGTTCCAGAGTATAGAATGTTTTTGTATAACCCGCCTGTTTCAGTTTTTGCATATTTGCCTCAGTAAAATATTGGTATTTATCCCTAATATCTTCCGGCATATCTATATAAATGATATTCGGTGGCAGATCTAATCCTGCAAAAGTGGCTTTCACCAAATCTTCAAAACTTCTGGCAGAGCCTGTACCTAAATTATATAACCCATTATTCACCATTGGCCATTGACCATTGATCATTGTTTGAAACATCCAGTAAATAACAGAAATCAGATCTTTCACATAAACAAAGTCGCGCAATTGCTGACCATCTTTAAAATCTGGCCTATGAGATTTGAAGAGTTTTACAATACCATCTTTTTTTATCTGGTTGAATGAATGCCAGATTACACTGGCCATTCTTCCTTTATGATATTCGTTAGGGCCATACACATTGAAGAATTTTAGGCCGGTCCAAAACGGAGGATGTGTTTCTTCTTGCAAAGCCCATTTATCAAATTCATTTTTGCTTTTTCCGTATGGGTTCAGAGGATTTAATTTGAATGGAAGTTCGTGGTTGTCATCATAACCAAATTCGCCACCACCGTAAGTTGCAGCCGATGATGCATAAATAAACGGAACATTGTTTTCAACACAATAATGCCACGCATCTTTAGAATATTGAACATTCAATTCTTCGTGAACAGCATAGTTGAATTCGGTAGTATCTGTTCTTGCACCTATATGAATAAAGCAATTAATAACAGGTTTTTCTTTTGCCAGCCAGTCGAACAAGTTATAGCGTTCAATAACATCTGAAAAAATTTTACCTTCCCAGTTCTTTCTTTTTTCTTCCACCCCAAAATCATCAACGATAATAATATTTTCAAAGCCATTATCGTTCAACAATTGTAACATACAACTGCCAATAAAACCCGCCGCTCCTGTTAATATAATTTTGCTCCCATTCCCTGCAGGCGTATTAAGTTTATTTTGATGCATTATACCAGTCATAAAAAATTCCTTTAGCTTCCTTTTAGGGGTTTATTATTTTTTCGATAGCGGTGTCGTATTTTTCTTTCCAGTTTTTCATATCGCCCCAGTTTTCTCCATTCACTTTAAGCGTACCGGAAGTAACGGTTCCCAATTCAGTAACATTAATATTATTACTTATTGCCTTTTGCTTCAGGCTTTCTGCTTTTTGCCTTGAGCATGTTACCACCACCCTGCTTTGCGCTTCGCCAAACCAGAATGCATCTTTACGAAATGCAGCCGTATCAACAGTTACATCGAATCCAAGATTTCTATTGAATCCTTTTTCAATTAACGTAATGACTAATCCACCTTCGCTGATATCGTGAGCACTTACAATTAATTTTTCTTTGATGATATTTGAAACGAATTGTTGTAATTGAAACTCTTCCTCAATATCAAAATGTGGAGCAGGAGAATATTCAACTCCTTTCAACTTGTGTAAATATTCACTTGAACCGATATCGTTTTGTTGTTTACCCAATAACACAATCACATCTCCCTCTTCTTTATAATCGAGTGTCATTCTATTTTCAAAATCATCTATCACTCCTACCATGCCAATGGTTGGCGTAGGGTAAACAGCGCCTTCGGGCCCCTGGTTATAAAAACTAACATTACCGCCGGTTACCGGTGTATTGAATTTTTTACATGCATCGCCCATTCCTGTTACCGCTTTTACAAACTGATAATATACTTCAGGATTATAAGGATTACCAAAGTTTAAACAGTTGGTAACGCCCAAAGGTTCTCCGCCACTGCATACAATATTTCTGGCGGCTTCTGCAACAGCGATCATTCCGCCAACATATGGATTGGCAAAAACATATTTACTGTTACAGTCTGTTGTTACAGCCAATGCTTTACCAGTACCTTTTGCCAACACTATTGCAGCATCACTTGGTGCATTGGTGCTTGCATTGGCAGCCCCCACCATACTATCGTATTGCGTATAAATCCAACGTTTACTGGCAATGTTTGGAATTTGAATAAGCTGTTCCGCAACAGATTTTACATCATCAATATCCTTAACATCAGACATTTTAAAATCAGCAATCTGTGCAAAATATTTTGGTTCGGTATATTCTCTTGTGTATTGCGGAGCGCCACCACCTAATACTAATTCATGTGCCGGAAGTTCTGCTTCCAATTCTCCGTTCATATAGAACTTCAATAAACCATCATCTGTAACTTCTCCTATTGTACTGCAACTTAAATCCCATTTTTCAAATACATTAATCACTTCCTGCTCTCTTCCTTTCTCCACTACCATCAACATTCTTTCCTGGCTTTCACTCAACAACAATTCCCATGCTTTCATATTTTTCTGGCGCATCGGAACCTTTTCCAAGTCAATTCTCATTCCCACCTCACCTTTAGCACTCATTTCTGCAGTAGAGCAAATAATTCCGGCGGCACCCATGTCTTGCATACCTACTACTGCTCCTGTTTCAATCACTTCTAAACAGGCTTCCAGTAATTTTTTCTCTTGAAAGGGGTCACCCACCTGCACTGCCGGTAATTCTTCCGTACTCTCTTCGGTAATATTTGCAGATGCAAAACTTGCACCGCCAATTCCGTCTTTTCCGGTAGCACTACCTACATAAATAACAGGATTTCCTGTTCCTTTTGCCGTAGCGCTCACCATTTTATCGGCTTTCATAATACCAACACTCATGGCATTTACCAAAGGATTGGTATGATAACAGTCTTCAAAATAAACCTCACCGCCAACTGTTGGTACACCAAAACAGTTGCCATAATGGCCAATGCCTTTTACCACACCGCTTAATAAGCGTTGTGTTTTTTTATCCTTCAAATTACCGAAACGAAGACTGTTTAAAGAAGCAATTGGTCTTGCACCCATTGTAAAAATATCTCTCTGAATACCCCCAACACCGGTTGCTGCACCTTGAAAAGGCTCAATAGCGCTGGGGTGATTATGGCTTTCAATCTTAAATACAACACCCCATCCGTTGCCCATATCCATTAATCCTGCATTTTCCTCTCCTGCTGCAACCAACATTTTCCCACCGCTGCGAGGCAAGGTTTTTAGCCATTTGATTGAGTTTTTATAACTGCAATGTTCACTCCACATTCCGCTGAATGCACACAATTCTGTAAAGTTGGGAGTACGACCTAATTTTTGCCTTATCATTTCAAATTCCTCTGCCGTAAGGCGAAGTTCCTGGGCGGTTGTAACGGTAATATCCATCATGCCGCAAAAGTAAGAAAGTACAACTCCGAAACAAGTTTAAGATTTTAACAAAAGAGCCTTCATGGAGATGAAGGCTTTTCTTAGGATTGAACCGGTCATCCTTGCTATGGTATGAGAAAAACAAATGTGCAATAATTAGTTTAAAACACTTTTCTCAGCGTCATTATCAAACAATACTCCATCCGGCAAAGCCCTTATCAGGTTTTTTACATAACGGTCGTTAGAGCTACCCGCTGCCGAATAATCTACCCAAAATGCTTTAATCATTACTCTTTTCTTCAACATCCAATAATTCCAGTACAGGTGTTCGTTTTCTTTAGAACATTTAATATCTGTAAGGTCGGCTTTGGCAATCAGCTTTTCTTCAACAAGATGCAACAATGTTTGCGCCTGCTTAAGTTTTATGCAAAAAGGCTCTTGCTTGAACCAGGGTTTAAATAAAGGCATGGGATGGGGGTATTGATTTAAAAGGAGTTAAACATTTGCTAAAAATAAAATATGGATTCAATAAGAAATATTAACAAATCATGAAATCAGTTGTAGCAATAGCTACTACGGCATTTTTTGCTCATGATAAAAAATTAGCGCTACCCATGTGCAAAAGCTTTCCTAAAAAAAGCTTTTATCCTTTTTTATTCACAACAACATTGTTGCTTTGTAACTGTTGCTACTTTAGTTTCACCCAAATTACATGCTATGTTTTATTTACTGCAAGCCACCGTTGCTAACGTTACAGATACATTACATAAAGCAGTTAATACTACTGTTGCTGCCGAAAAAATCTCTATGTGGGATTTATTACAAAAAGGCGGCTGGATCATGTACCCTTTATATTTATTACTGGCGTTTGCCATTTTTGTTTTTATAGAAAGGTTGCTGGCCATTAGCAAAGCTTCTAAGATTGATGACAATTTCATGAACATCATCAGAGACAATATTATGAGCAGTAATATTTCTGCAGCAAGAAGTTTTGCCAAAAACACCAATAATCCTGTAGCCAGAATGATTGATAAAGGATTGCAGCGTGTAGGCAAACCGATTGATGCCATTGAAAAGAGCATGGAGAATGTAGGTAAGCTGGAAATGTATAAGATGGAAAGAAACCTAAATATCCTTTCCTTAATTGCAGGAATTGCACCAATGTTTGGTTTTTTGGGAACAATTGTTGGCATGGTACAATTGTTTTATGGTATTGCCTCAACAGGCGAATACACGCTGAATACTATTGCCGGCGGTATTTATACAAAAATGGTTACCAGTGCAACCGGTTTAATTATTGGCCTTATAGCTTATGTTGGGCACAATTTTCTATCAACTCAAATTGATAAAACAGCCAATAAAATGGAAGCGGCAAGTGCAGAATTTATAGATATTCTACAAGAGCCAACGAGATAGTTTTAAGTTATAAGTGATGAGTTATAAGTTGAAATGCATAACTCATAATTCTTAATTCATAATTCAAAAAAATGAACATCAGAAAAAGATTAAGAGCTCATCCGGAAATGCATACCGGTGCATTGAATGATATTTTATTCATATTGCTCTTATTCTTTCTGATTGTTTCTACTTTGGCAAACCCTAACGTTATTAAGGTTTCTAATCCAAAGGCAAAAAGTGATGCAAAATCCAAACAAACAGTTGTTGTAACAGTTAATAAAGATCAGCAGATATATATTGGCCAAAAACAAATTCAATTTGAACAATTAGAGCCCGAATTAAAAGATTATCTATCTAAAGAAACAGATAAACCTTCTGTAGTGATTAACGGCGACAGCACTTCGCATTTAGGCACTGCCATTAAAGTAATGCAGGTAATTAAAAAATTAGGTGCCACTCCTGTTGTTGCGGTAGACAGTCACTAATAGTTGCCTTTATCTATCTATGAAAACATTATATTTAGCAATCATAGGCTGTTTATTTTCAGCTCCGCTTCTTGCTCAAAAAAATGTTATTACAGACAGCTCTCAACTGGTAGCACATGTTATTGATATTTATTCGAGAGAAGGATACCATTTCCTCGAAGTTTTTTCAAGTCTGGAAGATAAGAAAGAGCTTACCCTGCAAGTGAAATGCTATTCAGGCAAGCAGTTGTTAATCGTTGCGGTTTATGAAAAACAATTGAAAGCAGAAAGCCTCGATGGAAAGCTTATCATTTATAAAAAGGGAAAGAACAAAACATTTACACAGCCAGTTCTTTTTAACCCTTTCATGTTCAATTCCGTTATTGATGCTTACTATTCTTTATTACAATTAAAATTTCCTGCTGAAGCAAATACACAAAATTGTTATTCAGAAATTGTTGTCAATAAAAACCAGCCCAATATTAAGGAGTTGAAATTTGTTGTAATGGTTAAGTAAGTATTTTGCGTACACAAACAAATAGTTGCGGCTTATGAAAATTTCGTTTATTGAGATCTATAAATATAGTATTCCCATGGTGCCCTTTACCATTGCCACAGGCACCATGCACTTTGCGCAGAATATTTTTATACGGGTGCATACCCGCGAAGGGGTTATTGGTGTGGGAGAATGCTCTGCCTTTCCCATGATTGCAGGGGAAACACAAAACACCTGTTATGAATTGTCGAAAGATTTTGCAAAAATGTGGGTGGGTAAGAATGCATTGGATATTGATGCAAGAATGAATGAACTGCATTTAATGATTGCCGGCAATTTCACTTGCAAAAGCGCTTTTGACCTTGCCTTGTATGATATTGTCGCAAAGCATGCAAACCAACCACTTTACCAATATTTGGGCGGTGAACAGAAGGAGATTGAAAGTGATCTGACTATTGGGATTGATACTCCTGAAAACATGGCCCAAACAGCTATTGATTTTGTGCAACGGGGTGTGAATATGATTAAAGTTAAGCTTGGTAAAAATGCGAGGGAAGATGTAGAAAGAATGCAACGTATAAGAGAAGCCATTGGAGATAAAACTATCTTAAGAATAGATGCTAACCAGGGCTGGAGCTATGATGATGCTTTGTTCGCCTTAACAGAAATTAGTAAATACAACATTCAGTTTTGTGAACAACCCATGCGTAAACACAACGATCATCTGCTACCGCAACTATGCAAACTTTCTCCTGTAAAAATCATGGCAGATGAAAGTGTATTTACACATTACGATGCCGAAAGTATTATCAGGAATAATGCCGCAGCATACATTAACATTAAGTTTGCAAAGAGTGGCGGTATTAATGAAGCCTTGAAAATAAATGCAGTTGCAGAAGAAAATAATATCGCCTGCATGATGGGCGGTATGTTAGAAAGCAGGGTTGCCTTAACCGCTAAAGTACATTTTGCAATGGCCAAAAACAATATCCGATTCTATGATTTGGATACCTGTTTACTGGGTCATAAAATTGATCCTGTTATTGGAGGAGTACAGTATAATGGTATGAAATTAGTATTGAATACAACACCAGGTATTGGTGCCAATGTAGATGATAATTATTTAAAAAACCTTGAACAAACAGTAATTAAATAGCTGCATACAAATATGTATTAAGTTTTATTCTTTTCAATCGTCTTGCGGTTATACTCCAAATGTATTTTTATTACACGTTTATAATTAATACGGATATGTTTAAAGCATGGCGAACCGATTCAATGGTTTCGCCAAACAAATAGTCTTTCAACCCAGCATGTTTGTGTGCACCCATTACCAATAGATCTGCATTGGTTTTCTTAACCATTGCTACTATAGATTTTACCCGATGGCCAAAACCCAGGTCAAACTCAACAGTATACCCTTTGTCTTGTAATTGCCGGGCATAAAATTCTAACCTTTGCAGGTCTTTTCTACTTTCCTCATCATCGCTATCCTTGCCAGAATAGCTGGCTGAAGCGCTTTCAACTACGTGTAATAAAATATAAGTAGCACCTTGTTTGCCTTGTGCCAATGCATTGGCAATTAACTTTTCATCATGAATACCGAAGTCAAGAGCTATTGCAATACGATTAACTTCTTTCACTGAAAAGTTCTGTAATAATGTCTCTTCCCGGTGAAGACCTGCTGCATTAATATTCTTTTTCTTTTTATAAAGAGGTAAAAACGTCATCATACAAAACAACCAGCAAAAAATAGCAATTGCAATTATTACAATTATTTTCCAGAACAAATGCCCTTCTGCTTTAAATAGGTCCATTGTTTCTTCTGCTACCATTTTAACATTAAGATAAATCAATATGGCAGCAATGGCCCATGCCAATATTTTTGTTTTAATGGAAATGGCAAACCTGCCCATCGTTTGTTTATCGCTTACAAAATGTATCAATGGTATTACTGCAAAGCCCAGTTGAACACTTAAAATAACCTGGCTTAAAATAAGCAGGGTATCAACTTTGGCATCGCCATAAATAAGAATGGTTAACATGGCTGGCACAATAGCTATTAACCTGGTAAGCAATCGCCTTAACCACGGATTGATCCTTAGTTTTAAATATCCTTCCATTACAATTTGCCCTGCCAGTGTTCCGGTAACGGTACTGCTTTGCCCGGCTGCAATTAATGCAATGGAAAATAAAACAGGAGCTACTTTGGTACCCAATAACGGTTTCAACAATTCATGTGCATCTTCAATCCTGGCAACTTGTGTATTACCCGTTTTAAAGAACACCGACGCTGCCAATACAAGGATGGCTGCATTTACAAAAAAGGCTGCATTCAGGGCTATGGTACTATCGAGTATATTAAATTTAATGGCACGCCTGATGCTTTCGTCATCATTTTTTATTTTTCTTGTTTGTACCAAAGCAGAATGCAGGTACAGGTTATGAGGCATAACTGTTGCCCCTATAATACCAACAGCTATATAGAGTTCGGTATCGCTCAGGTTAGAGGGAATGAAGCCTGTAAGCATTTCCCCCACACTTGGCTTTGCAAGAAATATTTCAACTAAAAAACTCAGCCCAATAATAATAACCAGCGCAATAATAAATGCTTCCAGTTTTCTGATACCGTAATTCTGTAGCCATAATAAAAGAAGCGTGTCTAATATTGTAATGCCAACTCCCCATATGAGAGGCAGGCCTGTTAACAGATGAATCCCCAAAGCCATACCCAATACCTCAGCAAGATCACAGGCGGCAATAGCTATTTCTGCAAGAATATATAAACAAAAATTAATAAGCGGCGGATAGGCCTCCCTGTTTGCCTGTGCCAGGTCTCTTCTGCGAACAATGCCTAATCTTGCGCTTAAACCCTGCAATAGCAGCGCCATAAGATTGCTCATTAACAAAACCCAGATAAGTTTATATCCGAACTGTGCGCCACCCTGCAGGTCTGTTGCCCAATTACCGGGATCCATATACCCAACGCTTACCAGGTAAGCAGGCCCTATATAAGCAGCAAATCTTCGCCATCCTTTCTTTTGTATTGTTGTATCAATACTTTCATGCACCTCGCTTAAAGATTGCGTAGCGGTTGATCTGTTGGTTACTATACTCATACTGAAACAAATTTAACCATAATACTGCAGCATAAAATTTTATGCTAATAATAAGAACTACTACTTTTAAACCCTAATTCTTAAATATGCGATTAAGCTTATTCGCTTTATTGATATTGTGTATGGCTGGCTGTAAGTCTAAAAAACCAAGCCTTGCAGGAGAAGATAAACTAAACATTAAAGATTTTACGGGTGCATTTGCTCCGTTAAATTTACCTTTTACGGCTGCAGATACCAATCTTACAAAAATTGCCGATACCACTATTATAGGCATTGATGCCATCAGGCAGTTTGTTGCCGATAGTGTTTTGCAAAATCATATTCCCAACTATAAAAAAGTTTTATTGCACCCGGTAGGCATTATTAAAAAACAAAAAGAATATTATTTACTACTTACCGGCACAACATTTAAAAAAACACAATTGCTGGTTTTTGTTTTTGATGAGAAAAACCAATTTATTGTTTCTAAACAGTTACTTACAGACGATAATAAAAACGATGCTTACCACAGATTTGTATCTATTAACAAAGAGCCCACCTTTCTTATCAGCAAGGAAAAAACAGATGAAAATAAACAACTGCGTTTTACCAGGGTTGGATGGGTATACAGCAGCAACGGCAAAAAGTTTATGGTAGTTATTAATGATGGGAATGAAGATCCCAAGAAAGAAGTGGTTATTAACCCTATAGATACTTTACCAAAGAAAAATAAGTGGAGTGGCAATTATATTAAAGACAGCAAAAACTTCATCTCTATACGAGACGGCAGAGACGCCAATAATTATATTTTCTTTATTCACTTTGAAAAAAAGGAAGGCAACTGCAGTGGTGAACTGAAAGGTAACCTAAAACTGAAAGATGCCACAAACGCTATTTATGCAGAAGGAGGCGATCCCTGTGTAATTAACTTTACAATAAGTGGCAACGAGATCGTTGTTAAGGAAAAAGGCAGTTGTGGCAATAGAAGAGGTTTAGACTGCCTGTTCGATGATAGCTATACCAAAAAGAAAGAGGTTGTTAAAAAGAAAAAGTAGTACCATTGTTCAGTAGTTTATTTTCACTACAAACGTTTGCTTTATTGAGTAATGCCTGTTGAATTGAGTTCTTATTTATATTCATTCCGGTATAAATGATTTAATGTGTATAAAATACACTTTAATTCAAAAACACTATCTTGCAACAACATTATAAACGAAACACTTATTTATGAATTTTAGAAACTACCATGTGCCTTATACTATTAACGAGGAGTACTCTAAAAAAGTAGCTTACTTCTCTATGGAGTTTGCTATACACCAGCCTCTTAAAATATATAGTGGCGGCCTTGGTTTCCTTGCAGGCTCCCATTTGCGCAGTGCATACGAGCTAAAACAAAACCTGATAGGAATTGGTATTTTATGGAAATACGGGTATTACGATCAGGCCCGCAACCAGGATCAAACCCTGCAACCTTTCTGGATGGAAAAAATTTATTCCTTCCTGGAAGATACCGGTATTAAATTTCAAATTCTCATTCACGATCATCCGGTTTGGGTAAAAGCCTTATACCTGAAACCAGAAACATTTAACAGTGCTCCTCTTTTTTTATTGAGTACCGATATACCGGAAAACGATTATGTTTCTCAAACCATTACACATCGTTTATACGATGCGAATGTTGCTACAAAAGTTGCTCAGTTTATTCTACTGGGGGTTGGTGGTGCCAAACTGATAGACGAATTAGGTTTTAATCCGGATGTTTATCATTTAAATGAAGCGCATGGTATTTCTTCAGCTTTTTATTTATTGAATAAATTTAAAAGTGCAGAAAAAGTAAAGGAACATCTTGTATTTACAACACATACTCCCGAAGAAGCCGGTAATGAAAAGCACGATATTTATCTCTGTCATAAAATGAGCTACTTCTGCGGACTAACTTTAGATGAAGTAAGAAAACTTACAGGTATTACAGACGACCAGTTCAATCATAGTTTAGCCGCTTTAAGATTTGCCCGCAAAGCAAATGGCGTTAGTGCTTTGCACGGAAGGGTGAGCAGGAAAATGTGGGAAAAATACGAAGGTATTTGCGAAATAGCCTCTATTACCAATGCACAAAACTGGCGTTATTGGGCAGATAAACAAATGTATCGCTATATGGAAGAAGGTAATGACCTTGCCTTTGACGATAGAAAAGTATATTTAAAGAAACGTGCCTTCGAAATAGTGGCAGACCAAACAGGAAAATTATTCGATCCAAATGTATTAACAATCGTTTGGGCCCGAAGATTTGCGGGATACAAACGTGCCGATTTTTTAACCACCGATCTGGAACGTTTTGAAAAAATGATCAACAGTATAGACAAACCTGTGCAGATCATTTGGGCCGGCAAACCTTACCCGGTAGATTATCCGGCTATCAGCCAGTTCAATAACCTGGTTCATTTAAGCAAGAATTACAAAAACGTAGCTGTATTAATTGGTTACGAATTGGCATTGAGTAAACGTTTAAAACAGGCGGCCGACATATGGTTAAATAATCCAAGAGTACCAAGAGAAGCCAGTGGAACCAGCGGTATGACTGCCGCCATGAACGGTGCCGTTAATTTTTCAACGGATGATGGATGGATACCTGAATTTGTAAATCATGGCAACAATGGCTTTGTAGTGCCGAAAGCAGATTATGAGCATATGACCGTACACGATCAGGATGAGTACGACCTGAATAAAATGTATGAGATATTGGAAAACCAGATTATACCAATGTATTACAATAATTACGATACCTGGAGACAGATTATTAAAAACGGAATGAGGGATGTTCGTTTTCAGTTCGATAGTAATAGGATGGCACACGAATATTACGAAATCATGTATAAATAGATTTTACTGAACCGTATAAGCCCTGCAAACAATGCGGGGCTTTTTTATAATCATTTCTTATAACTTTCTATCCTTTTTGGTGTTATTTTGTTTTCAGCTATGCAAATACCCAACAAAATTATAGTTGCCATTACCGGCGCCAGCGGCTCTGTTTATGCAAAGGTTTTATTAGATAAACTCACTGCACTATCCGATCAATGGGAAGAGTTAAGTATTGTTATGAGCAACAATGCAAAAGAAGTTTGGCAAACAGAGCTGGGGAATGACGCTTACAAACATTATACAGCGAAATATTTTCAAAAGCAAGATTTTTCAGCACCCTTTGCATCTGGTTCGGCAAAATACAATATCATGCTCGTGGTTCCCTGCAGCATGGGTACATTGGGCAGAATTGCTTCGGGTGTTAGTGATGACCTGATTACGAGGGCTGCAGACGTAATTTTAAAGGAAAGAAGAAAGCTTATTCTGGCAATTAGGGAAACACCTTATAATCTCATTCATATTAAAAATATGGAAACGGTTACCCTGGCCGGGGGAATTATTTGTCCTGCCACACCTTCGTTTTATTCAAACCCTCAAACAATTGAAGACCTTGCAGCAACCGTGGCAGACAGGATGCTGGATCTGGCAGGCCTTAATATATCCTCATTCAGATGGGGAAAATAAAAAAGCCCTTCCGTGGAAACGGAACGGCCTCTAACGATTGCTTGCCATATGAAAAACTTTTCAAAAAACATTGTTCCGGCAAACGGTAAAACAATGCTCAAACTACTTTAACTAAATTATTTTTTAGTTGTATCAGCAGCAGCTTTAACAGCAGTGTCAGCAGCTTTTTTCGCTGTATCAACAGCTTTAGCAGCAGTATCTACTGTAGCTTTTGGAGAATCAGTTGTAGCAGGTTTGTTTTCGCCGCTGTTACAAGCTACGAAACCAGCGATTGCTAAAATGGCAAATACTTTTTTCATTTTGTTGAGCTTTTTTTGTGAGTTAATTTTAGATTAATACCCGATTATTATAAAAGGTAACCCGCCTTTTAAAAAATTTGAAAAAAAATTTTAGGTTTAAAATGGGTTACTTTTAATAAACCATTCGTATTAAAAACAGCATAGTGAAAGCCGAGTTAAACGAACAAGCATTACTGAAAGGATTGGCAAATAATGATTCAAAGGCCATTGAGACCCTGTATAAGGAGAATTTTAGTATGGTACAGGCCTTTATTTTGAACAATAACGGTTCTTATGACGAGGCTAGGGATATTTTTCAGGAAGCGATGATTGCCCTGTATGAAAAAGCACGGAGCGATTCGTTTGTCTTAACCTCAAAAATTAACACCTATGTATATTCCATATGCAGGAGGCTCTGGTTCAAACGGCTTCAACAACTTGGAAGATATTCTAACCAAATTGACAGCCTTGAGGAGACTGTTCCTGTGGAAGAAGACCTGGAAATTCATGAAAAAAGGAACGCTGAATTTGCAATAATGGACCGGGCACTGAATAGCCTGGGAGAACCTTGCAAAAGCTTACTGGAAGGATA
Organism: Sphingobacteriia bacterium; assembly: GCA_017304675.1. GTDB lineage: Bacteria > Bacteroidota > Bacteroidia > Chitinophagales > Chitinophagaceae > CW01. The sequence goes on along the minus strand of JAFKLS010000016.1, from coordinate 221,314 downwards.
TTATTTGAAGAAATTGGATATGCAGCAGCTGGCCCAAATGTTTGGATACACCAATGCAGACAATGCAAAGAACCAGAAATACAAATGTTTGATACGTTTAAAAAAACTATTCTTTGCGCAATATAATATTGGAGAATAAAATCATGGAAGATATTTTACTATTACAGGCAATTGAACGTTATTTGGAAGGATCTATGTTACCTGCCGAAAAAGCCTATTTTGAAGAGCTGCGTAAAAACACTCCCGAAATAGACCAAATGGTAGTAGAACACAGTATGTTTTTACATCAGATGGATTTTTATGCAGGCACCAGAACATTAAAACATAACCTGCACGACATTCATACCAAATTACTGAGCCTCGGCGACATTAATGAAGGGAATGAACCTTCAGCAAAGGGGAAAGTGGTTCAAATGTGGAATAAATACCGCCGTGTTACAGCTATTGCAGCTTGTGCAGGAGGTATTATCGCCTTAGTGATCAGTGGATTGGTTACCTATCTTGCTCCGGTTAACAACAGCCAGATACAACAATTGAAACGCGATGTGGAGTATGTGAAAAGAAACCAGCAATACCAGGGCTCTAAATTAAGCGAAGTAGAATCTAAAATGCCCAAAGGCGCTATTTTAACAGGTGGAGGAACCGGCTTTTTGATTGATAACAAAGGCTACATTATTACCAACGCACACGTTTTAACAGGCTCTGCATTTGCTACGGTTATCAACAATAATGGCGAAGAGTATAAAGCAAAGATTGTTTTTAAAGACGAAGCCAAAGACCTTGCCATGCTTAAAATAGATGATAAGGATTTTAAGCCTTTAAAAAACATACCTTATTCCATTAAAAAAACATCCGTAGACCTGGGTGAAGAAATATTTACATTAGGGTACCCTAAAAATGAAGTTGTATACAATGTGGGTTATTTAAGCTCAAGGAATGGTTATAATGGCGACTCCACTACCTGCCAATTACAAATGAGTGCCAACCCCGGCAACAGTGGTGGCCCGGTATTAAATAAGAATGGCGAGGTTATCGGCATTATCAGTACCCGCGAAAAACTATCAGAAGGTGTTGCTTTCGCCGTAAAAAGTAACAATATCTATAAGCTTGTAGACGAATTGAAAAATACAGACGACTCTACAGAAAATATTAAACTGCCCTCTAATAATTCATCTATAAAAGGGATTGACAGAAAAGATCAGATTAAAAAAATTGAAAACTATGTATTCTTAGTACAGGCTTTCAATAAAAAATAAAAAAACTCAATTGGTTTTGGTTAAAATAAAAAAACCTCTCCTTACTGGAGAGGTTTTTTATTGAAGTACTTTCAACAAATATTTTATTTCCACAAACTAAGCGGGTACTCGCCGGCATTAATAAGTTTATGCAGGCTCTCTTTTACCACCGGTGCATCTTCTTTGTAAGTAACGCCAAACCATTGGGCAGATGTAGGGATCACTTTAATTACACCTTTACCCGCCTTAATAAATTCATCGGCTACAATAGGTATAAAAAACTCACTCTTGGGGTTATTCATTTCTTTATCTAAAAAATCACTGAATAATTGTTCGCTAAAGTTGAAAACACTTGGATGAAAACACCAGAAATTCATACTAACACTTGCATTCTCGCTAACTTCATGTAACCCGTTCTCATCTTCATAAGTAATAATCCCTTCGTTATTCCTGTATATTTTTGTTCTTTCATTTATACTGGTCATATTGCCATTTGCATCAACAGCACAAACGCCTCTGCTTACGCTACCGTTATCGCTTAGGGTTTTTTTCAATTCGTATCCTATAATGGAGTAAATATGTTCGGTAACATCGTTATTTAAAAAAGTAGCAGCTTTTACAAATCCATCTTGTCCGTAAAAATCATCTGCATTAATCACAGCGAAAGGTTCATTTACTGTTCCTTTACAACACAAAACCGCATGAGCAGTGCCCCAGGGTTTTTTCCTGTCTGCCGGGATTATTTTACCATTAGCAAATTTTTCTAACGACTGGTACACATAAGCTGTTTCAATTTTGCCTTTTAATTTGGGTTCAAATATATTTTTAAATGCTTCTGCAAACTCTTCCCTGATGATAAATACTACTTTGCCAAAACCTGCTCTTATTGCATCATAAATAGAATAATCCATAATGGTTTCTCCTTCCGGTCCAAACCCTTCTACTTGTTTCATAGATCCGTACCTGCTGGCCATACCGGCCGCTAAAATTACCAATGTTGGTTTCATAGACTTTAATTAAGATGTAAAAGTACTGGTTGATAATACGTTAAACAATATTTTTGTTTTAAATGATTGATATAAATTTTAAAAATATTTCAATCGAAAGTATAGATTTACCCGTAGGCGGAAAAAGAAAACTATCTGTTTCTGTTCTTCGGGCAGATTTGCTTCACCCTATCATAAGTGGTAATAAATGGTTTAAACTTCGCTTTTATATAGAGCAGGCAAAAACCTTTTCAGCAATTGCCACTTTCGGAGGTGCATACTCTAATCATATGGTAGCAACAGCAGCAGCATGTAATATGTATGGCTTAAAAGGTATTTGCATTGTTAGAGGAGAAGAGCCTTCTGTTTATTCGCCGAGCTTGTTACAGGCAAAAGCACTGGGTATGCAGCTCATCTTCGTTAGCAGAAAAGATTTTGAAGGCAAAGAAGTTATTAAACAAGCTTATCGAAGCAAAAATTGGTTCTGGATAAATGAGGGTGGTTACGGTATTGAAGGCGCCAACGGTGCATCTACCTTACACGATTATATAAACCCGCACAACACACATATTATCTGTGCAACCGGAACAGGCACCACATTTGCAGGGCTTATTAAAAAGGCATTGCCGCACCAAACCGTTATAGGTATTAATGTTTTGAAAGGGAATACTTCTATTATTAATGAAATAAACAACCTGCTAACCAAGGAGGAGCAATTAAAAAAGTATAGTATGCTCCATGAATACCATTTCGGAGGATATGCCAAACACCCAAAAGAATTGATAGATTTTATGAACCTGTTTTGGAAAGCAACGTCTATACCGAGCGATATCGTTTATACGGGTAAATTATTTTATGCCGTTAACCATTTGGTAGCGCAAGATTTTTTTACGGAACACAGTAAATTAATAGTTATACATTCCGGCGGGCTGCAAGGCAATTACTCCTTACCCAATGGTATTTTACATTTTTAAGCAGTACTTATATTTGTGAGAATGAAAAAAATTTGCACACTGTTATTTTGCCTTTTAATATTAACACTGGTTAAGGCACAAGATACATTACCCAATTTTTCGGTACTGGAACTGGCAAAAGATAAAGTGCAGATTAGTTGGATAAACCCTTTTACAAACTGCTCAGAGTTAGTGGTGCAAAGATCTTACGATAGTACACGCTTTTTTGTTAGCATCTTTTCTGCACAATCGCCGGCATTACCTCAAAATGGGTTTATTGATAAAGAAGTGGCTCCGGGAGTAAAAGCTTTCTACAGGATATTTTATGTACTGGAAGGAGGCAATTATTTTTTCACCAAATCAGTTTCTTCCATTAATAAAAAAACTGTTCAAAAGACTGTTATAACAACTACCGACAACTTAACCAACAATCTTCCCAACGATAATAATGGCAAACCCTTAACCCCTTCTAAAATGGGTAAGGAAGAAGTAAAGAAAAAGTTTATTACAGTGTACAAACAAACCACCGATACCATTCTGCGAACCATTGAAGTGAGTTTATACAAAAAATTCAAAGACTCCATCAGCTACAAAACAAAAGATACATTATTCAGTTTCTCATCAGACGAGTTTATATGGAAGCCTTTTATTCCCAAACCCGTATGGAAGCCTTCAACTTATATTTTTACAACAGAAAAAGGATGGGTGAAAATTGCATTACCTTCTTTTAAACAGGCACATTACAGTATTAAGTTTTTTGAAGAGAATCAAAAACCAATTTTTGAAATAAAACACCTGAAAGAAGATACATTAACGTTGGATAAAGCCAATTTCTTTCATTCCGGCTGGTTTTATTTTGAATTATATGAAAACGAAAAACTGAAAGAGAAAAACAAATTCTTTATAGGCAGGGATTTTTAAATAAGCTTTGCATTGAACACTTTTTCAAAATTATGTTTAACCTTATTTTTCACTTCATCATAATTCAACGCATACCCTAACTCTTTCTGCAGGGAAGTAACCTGTTTATTCTGAATGCCGCACGGAACAATGAAATCGAAATAAGTTAAATCGGTATTTACATTAAAAGCCCAGCCATGCATGGTTATCCAACGGCTGCATTTAATGCCCATAGCGCAAATTTTTCTTTCTTTTCCTTTAATATGCGGGTCTAACCAAACCCCGGTTTCTCCCTCACTTCGCTCTCCTTTCAATCCATATTCGGCCATTGTTAAAATAATTACTTCTTCCAGGCTTCTTAAATACCAACCCAGATCTGTTTTAAACTTATCAAGGTCTAAAACAGGGTAACCAACGATTTGTTGCGGCCCGTGAAAAGTAATATCTCCTCCCCTGTTGATATGAAAATACTCAATCCCTTTTTCCTGAAGCGTGGCATCATTTATCAACACATGTTCTTTTTTACCGCTCTTTCCTAAAGTATATACAGGCTTATGCTCAACAAACAACAAATGATGAATAGTGTGCTCCCTGGTTTCCTGTTTTGATTTTTTCTCAACATTCTGTTTCAATAAAACCTCCTGCAGGTCCCATACTTCTTTATAAGAACGAAGGCCCAGATCTTTGAAAAAAACTTCCTGTATCATAGTGTAAAAATACAATGCATTATGGCTCTGTTAGCCCACAAATTTTGAAACTGTATTTTTGCCGCATGAATGAAGTAAACGATATTGAACTGAACGACCAGCCTGAAGAGTTGTACGAGCGAAGAAGTTTTACCATTGATCGCGGGCAGGAACCTATGCGTATAGATAAATGGCTGCAAATTCGTTTAGAAAATGCCAGCAGGAATAAGATACAGCAAGGCATTGATGCAGGTTTCTTAACGGTAAACGGTAAAACCGTTAAAAGCAATTATAAAGTAAAGCCGGGAGATGAACTGTTATTAATGAGCCTTGTAAACCCGGAATATACAGAGATAAAACCCGAAAACATTCCTTTAAACATAGTGTATGAGGATGATGAAATATTGGTAATTAATAAACCGCCCAATATGGTAGTGCACCCGGGAGTGGGTAATTATACAGGAACATTATTAAATGGGGTGGTATATTATTTAAAGCAACAAAATCCACACATTAGCGATGATGAATTACCACGTTACGGGCTGGTGCACCGCATAGATAAAAATACTACCGGCCTGCTCGTATTGGCCAAAACTCCGGATGCTGCAGCACATTTAGCCAAACAGTTTTCAAATCATACCGTAAAAAGAAAGTATACTGCTTTGGTATGGGGTGATGTGGAAGAAGACAGCGGTACTATTGAAGCACATATTGCCCGCCACCAACAGCACAGGAAACAATTTGCCGCTTACCCGGAAGGAGATACGGGCAAACATGCCATTACACACTATAAAGTATTGGAGAGATTTAATTATGTTACACTGGTAGAATGTGTGCTGGAAACGGGAAGAACCCACCAGATACGTGTACACATGAAACATATTGGCCACACCCTGTTTAATGATTGGGAATATGGCGGAGATAAAATTTTAAAAGGAACCATCTATACCAAATACAAGCAGTTTGTAGAGAATTGTTTTGACATTTGCCCCCGTTGCGCTTTACATGCGCAAACGCTGGGGTTCATTCACCCGAAAACAAACGAGGAGATCTTCTTCAACTCAGAGCTGCCAAACGACATGCAAAATGTGATTGAAAAATGGAGAAGATACGTTTTGCACAAAAATTTACAATAACTGCTTTACTTTGCTCATCAAAAATTAATTGATACGATTATGAATATGGAGATAAAACATAACTGGAGCCTTGAAGAAATAAAAAATATTTACAACACCCCTTTATTAGAACTCGTTTTCAGAGCCGCTACTTTACATAGAAAATACAATGACACTGCGGAAGTACAGGTTTGTACATTACTGAGCATTAAAACAGGTGGATGCAGCGAAGATTGTGCTTATTGCCCACAGGCGGCACGTTACAGCACCGGTGTAAACGTTCAGGCATTAATGAAGAAAGAAGAAGTGTTGGAATATGCCCAAAAAGCAAAAGATGCCGGCAGTACAAGATTTTGTATGGGTGCAGCATGGAGAGAAGTGAGAGATAACAAAGATTTCGACAGGGTTTTAGAGATGGTAAAAGGTGTAAACGAAATGGGTATGGAAGTTTGTTGCACTTTAGGAATGCTTACTGAAGAACAGGCCCAAAAATTGGCAGAAGCAGGATTGTATGCTTATAACCACAATTTAGATACAAGCGAAGACCATTATCACGACATCATCACTACCAGAACTTATGATGACAGGTTAAAAACATTGAATAATGTTCGTAAAGCAGGTGTCTCTGTTTGTTGCGGTGGTATTATCGGCTTAGGCGAAACACATGAAGACAGGATTAAAATGTTACACACTTTAGCCACCATGCCAACCCATCCTGAAAGTGTGCCTATCAATTCATTGGTTCCCGTTAAAGGAACACCATTAGAAAATAATTCTAAAGTAGATATTTGGGATATGGTGAGGATGATTGCTACTGCAAGAATATTAATGCCACAGGCTATGGTACGTTTAAGCGCCGGAAGAAATGAAATGAGTATTGCAGAACAGGCATTGTGTTTTATGGCAGGCGCCAACAGCATTTTTGCAGGCGACAAACTATTAACCACACCTAACCCAAGTTTTGATGAAGACCATCAGATGTTTGAAATGTTGGGTTTAATTCCAAGAAAAGCTTTCAAAGAAGAAAAACAATACCTTCACGAAGTAGTAGAAGCTTAAACTTCTATAAACCACATGAGAAAACATACATATTCTAAAAAGATAATGCTCATGGCATTATCTTTTTTTATAGCATCTGCAACTTTTTCTCAATTAACTGATACCACTAAAAAAGAGGCGTTCCCTGTAATTGAAAGATCAAAATATAATGGTGTATTAAATGCAACCCTTACCGAAGGCTTCCTGATTAAAACATCGGCTTCGCGTTATTATATAATAGACGAAAAGGCATTGGTTAAAGTGAATATTGCAAACCCTGAAATTGTGATATCCAAAAACGGAAAAAAAATTTTCATTACCATACAAGGCACCGATAAGTCTTTAAGATGCCACAGAGAAGATGATGTATTAGAAAGTTATATAGCAGGAACATTCTCCGGTTGGAACGGAAATACATCTGTAAAATTAGATAACGGAGATGAGTGGATACAAGATGAATCCGGAGCTGTAATAATGAAAAACCTATACAGGCCTAAAACCATTGTTTATAGAACGAATGACGGGTACAGGATGAAAATAGAAGGCATAAATGAGTTAATGCTGGTAAAGAAAAACAATACTACAAATCGCTCCCAGTTAAATTAAAATTCAATCCAAATTGATGAAACAGGTTTTTTTGGTAAAAGCCCATTGCATAACGGATATGTAATTTGCTGAATAACGCACCAACACCAAAAGTAAACCCATTCAGTCCATTGGCAATATTGTACGCATTCAAATCGAAACGGCGAAGAAAATTATAACCGGCTGTTACTTCTAATTTTTCACCAATAAATAATTGTGTTGAAAAGATCAGGTGAGAGAATATTTTTTGTAAAGTGAATTTATTGCTGAGATAACTGTCATCTCCCTGTGAAGCATTAAAAGCCGTATCGTTATAATAAATATTGAATGCCTGCAGATGATGTGCTGTTAAAGAGAATTGTAAAGGTGCATTTTTCAATCTTTTCGTTACGCCTATTTCAAGATCGAAAGGCAATTCTTCTTTAGAAGCCCCTTCGTAAGCCTTTAACTGTGTTCCTATGTTTTTGAATGTAATACCTGCCTGAAAATGATTATCTGCATCATAGTAATTTACACCTATATCTGCAGCTACTGCCGAGCTTTTATACAACCCGTAATTACTTACTGCAAATTTTATATTGGCTCCATAAAACCATTTGTCGAGGTATTTTTTAGATACGGTAAACTGCAATACATAATCATTTGGCTTAAATTCTCCCAAAATATTACCCGCAGCATCTGTTTGTGTGATACTGCCATAATTGAAATAGTTCACACCTAATGCAAAATTAGCGCCGGCCTTTTCATTGCGCCAGGCCCCTGTTAATGAATAATTTTTAATACCAGCCAGGAAACTGTTGAAAGCTGTATTGATTTGCCCGTTCATATTTTCTCTTAACAAAGCCGGGTTTTGTGAAACAAGAGAAACATCATTCGAAATATTAGAAATATTTAATCCGCCCAATGCAGATACCTGTGGAGAGAAAGGCTGCGCCAGAAAATTGAATACGGTATTACCACCGAGGTTTTGAGTAAAACATTTACAAGAGAGAAGTACAAACAATAAACTGATTATTTTCTTCATTCAGCAATGAAAGTAAATCATTTTGGAACCAAAATCAATTGCTTTGCCTTCGGGCTTTGCAAAGTATTTTAAAATATTGAAAAAGGTTTGTGAGGACACAAACCTTAGCGTAGATAACAAATAAAAAAGAATCCTCCATAAAACATGGAGGATCATAAATTCTTAAAGCAATCAACATAAAATATGTTCTAATCTATGCTATTATTAACTGCAAAGTTTGTTTGAAATATTTTCTAACAGCAAGTTTATACAAGTGCTATATCTAATACTTGCTGCATATTTTTAACATAATGAAACTTGAGGCCTTTAATAAAGTCGCTGTCTATTTCCTGCACATCTTTTTCATTCTGCCAGCACATAATAATTTCCTTTAACCCGGCTCTTTTTGCAGCCAATACTTTTTCTTTAATACCCCCAACAGGTAACACCTGTCCACGCAAAGTAATTTCGCCGGTCATAGCCAAATAAGGTTTCACTTTTCTACCCGTAAATGCAGATGTTAATGCTGTTAGCATGGTTATACCTGCACTGGGCCCGTCTTTAGGAGTTGCACCTTCGGGCACATGCACATGTATCGTTTTATTGCTAAAGTCAGATAGCTCTATTCCATATTTTTTTGCGTGTGTTTGTATATAGGTAAAAGCAGTACTAACACTTTCTTTCATTACATTACCCAAGTTGCCGGTAAGTTTCAGTTCTCCTTTACCTTCGCTCAATGCTACTTCAATAAATAGAATATCTCCTCCAACATAAGTCCATGCCAGGCCAACGGCCACGCCGGGCATATTGGCTGTTTTATAAATTTCGTTGCTATAACGTGGCTGCCCCAATATTTTGGCTACATCAGTACCCGTTAATGTTGGTTTTAATTTATTTTTAAGAGCGAGTTCTTTGGCCTGGTAACGCATGATGGATGCTAACTGCCTGTCTAACTCCCTCACACCACTTTCTCTTGTATAATTCTCAATTATTTTTTCAATCACCGAATCGGCTATTTTAAAAGGAGATTTATTTAACCCATGGGCTTCTTTTTGTTTAGGCACTAAATGGCGTTTGGCAATCTCTATTTTTTCTTCAATAGCATAACCACTGAGATCTATAATCTCTAACCGGTCTCTCAATGCAGGTTGAATATTTTGAATATTGTTGGCTGTGGCAATAAACAATACTTTGCTAAGATCATAATCCAGTTCAAGATAATTATCGTAGAAATTATTATTTTGTTCAGGATCTAACACTTCTAATAATGCAGAAGATGGATCTCCCCTGTGATCGTTCCCTATTTTATCAATTTCATCGAGTATCATCACGGGGTTAGAAGATTTTACTTTTCTAATATTCTGTAATATCCTGCCGGGCATGGCGCCAATATATGTTTTCCTGTGTCCCCTTATTTCGCTTTCGTCGTGCAAACCACCTAAGCTTACCCGAACGTATTTTCTTCCAACTGCATGGGCTATGCTTCTTCCCAACGATGTTTTACCAATACCCGGAGGGCCTACAAAACATAGTATGGGGCTTTTCATATCTCCTTTCAATTTCAGTACAGCCAGGTATTCTATAATTCGATTTTTAATTTTTTGCATCCCGTAATGATCGGCATCTAATACTTTTTTAGCATTTTTTAAATCGTAATTATCGCTGGTATATTCGTGCCAGGGCAAATCGAGCAATAGTTCAAGGTGGTTGTATACAACCGAATAATCTGGTGTACTCGGGTGCATTCTTTCCAACTTGGCAATATTATTTTCGAATAATGTTTTTGCGGTTTCAGGCCATTTTTTTGTTTCGGCCTTTTTCTTCAGTTCCGCAATTTCTTTCTCGTTAACATCTCCTCCCAATTCTTCTTTAATACTTTTTAACTGTTGCTGCAGAAAATACTCACGCTGCTGCTTGTCTATCTCGGTTCTGGTTTTATTGGTAACCTTATCTTTTAATTCAGCAAACTGTAATTCGCGTTGTAAAATACCAATCAGTTTTTCTGAACGGCTCTTAACATCATTAATTTCCAGCAAAGTTTGTTTCTCATCAATATCACTATTTAAATTGCTGCTAACAAAATTGATGAGAAAAGAAGGGCTTTCAATACTTTTTAAAATGATGGATGCTTCTGTAGGCAGGTTAGGAGACAATTGAATAATTTTTGCTGCCAGGTCTTTTATAGAACTGATATACGCCTCAAAATTTTTGTCTTCATCGTTTACTTTGCCACCCTCTTCTTCCAACAGTTTAATGGATGCTTTAAAATATGGTTCTTCTTCTACCACAGCTAATAACTGAAATCTTTTTTTGCCCTGGATGATAATGGTAGTACCGCCATCGGGCATTTTTATCAATTTCACAATCTTAGCCACAGTACCGATTGAGCAAAGATCTTTTACCTCCGGATCTTCCACATTGGTATCTTTCTGTGCAACTACACCAATAAGCTTATCGGTTTTATAAGCATCATTTACGGCTTTTATGCTTTTGTCTCTTCCAACGGTTATGGGTAAAACCACTCCCGGAAACAAAACAGTATTTCTTAAAGGAAGAATAGGAAGCTTATCGGCTATTACCAGGTCGCCCTGGTCTTCATCACTTTCATTAATAGGGATAATGGGCACAAAGTCCGATTCGTCATCGGCCAGGAAAAATTGTTGTTTATTCATCATACGCTTCTGTTAGGGTCAAAATGTCACTATCTACAAATAACCGTTCTGTTAAAAAATGAGGATACTTATGTGGCAATATTAATGCCATGTGCCCGGTAAGGTACAAACAAGTACAAAATGGCGCAAAAAAGCCGCCCGGGTTAATAATTTCCGGACGGCACTTGCCTTTGTATGGTTTCTCCTAAAGTTTTATACCGATGCCCAGTTGAATTTGCTGGCTTGTCCATTTATCCTGATTAGATACATCATTAAGGTTATTAAGGCCAATACCATATCGCCCATATATTCTGAGTGCAGACAGGTTTATCTGCAATCCGCCCAACATAGCAAAATCTCCCTTTTTAAATGCATCCTGCCCGTTTTGCAAAGTTGTTTCATGAGGATTAATAAGAATACTGTATTGGGGGCCAACCAGGAATGTGAGCATTTTATTTGCATTAATTCTTAATAAAATGGGAATGGACAGATAGTTTAATTTAACATCCTGATTGCTATTGAGGTTTGTTAAAACAGATCCCAGGTTAGAAGATGTTCTGCCATTAGATTCACTAAATAAGACTTCAGGTTGTATACCAATTGATTTATCAAAATCTAATTCTATAAAACCACCCAGCTGGTAGCCGGCCTTAAAGCCGTTGTTAAAAGATTGCCCGTCTAATTTGGTTAAGTTGGTGCCACCTTTAATACCCAGCCTGAATGCGGCTTGTGCATGAGCCATATTGGCTACCAATAGTGTAATGACAACAAATGAGCATATTTTTTTCATACAATACATTTTTCCTAATCAATTCAATCATTATGCCAAAAATAAAATTCAGTGCCTATAACAAGGTGTTTGTTTTATGAAAGTTATTGCCATAAACAGTTAACAGGCTCAATAATATTCATATATGATTTGGCATATAATAACAATATGCACAATTTATTTAACCTAATTCTATAACCGTAATTTCCGGTAAAATACCTACCCTGCCGGGATAGCCTATGAACCCAAAGCCCCTGTTAACATATAGTTTCTGGCTACCATCTTCATACAAACCGGCCCATTGTTTGTACATCCATTGTACTGGGCTCCATTTAAAATAAGGATTCTCTATACCAAACTGAAACCCGTGTGTATGCCCGCTTAACATTAAATCTATATCGGGGTATTTGGGTTTTACCTCTGCATCCCAATGGCTGGGATCGTGGCTGAGTAATATTTTAAAAGGATATTGTTCTGCTCCGGGGTAAGCTTCATTCATTTTACCATATTTAGGGAACCTTCCTTTTGCACCCCAGTTTTCAATACCTATCAATGCAATCTTATCATCTCCTTTCGATAGAGGAATATGTTCATTCATTAATAATCGCCAGCCCAGCCTTGCATGTACTTTTTTTAGTTCTTCCAAATTCTTTCTTTTAGCTTCTGCGCTGGGCCAGCTAACATAATCTCCATAATCATGGTTACCTAAAGTGCTAAACACTCCCATAGGTGCAGAGAGCTGATTAAATATACCCATGTAATCATTCATTTCCTCGTGACGGTCATTCACCAGGTCGCCGGTAAATAATATCAGATCGGCTTTTTGCTGCATGATCATATCTACCCCGTGCTGTACAGCTTTTTTATTTTGAAAACTTCCGCTATGAATATCGCTTATATGAACAATTTTCAACCCCTTAAACCCTGCTGGCAAATTGTTAAAAGCGAGTTTAACCTTTCTTAATTCATAATGATATTTATTGCTAAAGCCATATAAAAGTGTTGAAAATAAAGTACCTCCCAAACCCAAGCCCAACCAGCTAAAAAAAACAGAACGGGAAATAGACCCGCCTTCATCTGCAAAATGAGCCCCTGTATCAGGGAATATTTTACTACCTATCCACATAAACAGCCTGCGCAAATCATCTATCACAAAAAAAACAGAACCGATCAGTTTTGCAAAAAATAAGCCCGCAATAATGGCAAAAACATAGTTTCTAAAAATTTTAGATACCTGTAAAGCCTGCACATAGGGAAACGATAACAGGAAAAAAACAGACAATGCAGAAACCATCCAATAAAGAACCGTAATAAACAACCTTGTTTTTTCAGTAACATTTGCAGTAACCAGTTTCACTGCCTGAAAAACATACCAATCCAGCAATAACATTATGGCAGCAATAATCCACCAGGTATTTGCATTTCTCATGTATTCAAATTTTCTTGTTTAAACCTAAAACTTTATTGGCAAAAGACGATTAGCTGTTGCCAAAATTGTAATAACCCACGCAAAAAACTGAAAATAGCTGCTGATTGTTGAAAACTTGCTTTCCAATACCAACAGCAATTAGCTAATATTGTTGGGATAGATGAGCCTAAGCCGTATTTTTGCCGCCTTGAATTTTTTATTCTATGCAACTTACATATTATGGTCATTCCTGTTTTTCAGTTACCATAAAAGGAAAGAAAATCCTTTTCGATCCTTTTATTACTTACAATGAACTGGCAAAAAACATTGATGTAAATAGTATTGAGGCAGATTATATCTTCATTAGCCACGGGCATGCAGACCATATTGCAGATGCCTTGCCTATTGCCAGGAGAACAAATGCCACCATTATAGCAAGTTTTGAAGTGCATGAATGGGTTAATAAGCAAGGATATACCCAAACCCACCCTATGAATACCGGCGGAAAGTGGCAGTTTGATTTTGGAACGGTAAAATGCGTGGTGGCACAACACAGCAGCGGCCTGCCCGATGGAAGCTATGGCGGCAACCCTATGGGCTTTGTTTTTACCACAGAAGAAGGCAATTTTTATTATAGCGGAGATACAGCTTTAACAATGGATATGCAACTGATTCCGCTATGGGCCAAACTGGATTTTTCTGTGTTGCCTATTGGAGACAATTTTACCATGGATATTACAGATGCCGTTAAAGCAGCAGAATTTGTGCAGTGCAATAAAATAATTGGCGTTCATTACAACACATTCGGTTTCATTAAAATAAATACGGCAGCAGCACAAAAAACATTTGAAAGAGCAGCTAAAACATTGTTGCTTCCGGCAATTGGCGAAACAATTAATATTTAATCATAACAGAAAAGCTGTTACAAGCATATGGCAAGAATAATAGGCATAGCAAATCAAAAGGGAGGCGTAGGTAAAACAACAACGGCAATTAACCTGGCAGCAAGTTTTGCCGTATTGGAATACAATACATTATTGGTAGATGCAGACCCCCAGGCCAACAGTACTACCGGTGTGGGCTTCGATCTGCACAATATTACCAGCAGTTTATACGATTGCATGGTAAATAATGCCAAAGCAGAAGATGTGATCTTAAAAAGCGAAATGCCACATTTAGATGTTCTTCCTTCACACATTGACCTTGTGGGTGCAGAAATTGAAATGATCAACTATCCCAACCGGGAAAATGTGATGAAAAATGTTTTAGACGCCGTAAAAGATAAATACGATTTTATTGTTATAGATTGCTCTCCTTCTCTTGGCTTAATTACGGTGAATTCACTGGTGGCCTCTAACAGTGTTATAGTACCGGTACAATGCGAGTTTTTTGCATTGGAAGGATTGGGTAAATTATTAAATACTGTAAAAATTGTGCAAAGCAGGTTAAACCCAGACCTGCAAATAGAAGGTATTTTAATGACCATGTACGATGGCCGCCTACGTTTATGTAACCAGGTGGTAAGCGAAGTAAGAAGACATTTTGATGATATTGTTTTCTCTACCATTATTCATAGAAACACCAGGCTGAGCGAAGCTCCAAGCGTTGGTAAACCTGCTATATTATACGATGCAGAAAGCAAAGGATCTGTAAACTATCTGAACCTTGCCAAGGAGATTTTACAGAAAAATGATATGACCAAAATGACCAACGAAGAAAGAATCATTGAATAAAGAAAGTTATAGGTTGTAAGTATTAAGTTCTAAGTACAAGAACCGCCTTACAACATATCACTTAAAACTTATTACTTAAATGACCAATCCCAAACAAAATAAAGATTTAATAGGTAAAGGTTTAAGAAGCCTGCTACAAAATATTGATCAGGATTTAAAAACAACTTCAGGTAATTTAAAAAACGAAGTAGTAGAAAAGGCAACTGCTTCTGTTAGGGTATTGCTGGAAGATATACAGATCAACCCTAAACAACCGCGTAAAGATTTTGATGAATATGCGCTCAGCGAGTTGGCAGCATCTATTAAGATACATGATATCATTCAGCCTTTAACCGTTTCAAAATTAAGCAGTGGCAAGTACCAGCTTATTTCAGGAGAAAGAAGGTTTAGAGCCTCTAAACTGGCAGGTTTAAAAGATGTGCCGGTATATATTCGCCAGGTAAACGATGCAGAATTATTAGAGCTGGCATTACTGGAAAACTTACAGAGAGAAGATTTAAATGCTATTGAAATTGGCCTGAGTTATAAGCGTATGATGGATGAACTGAATTATACGCAGGAACAGGTAGCGGAAAGAATGGGCAAAGAACGCAGCACTGTTACCAACTATATTCGCTTATTAAAATTACCACCGGATATTCAACTGGCTGTTCGTAATGCAACCATTAGCATGGGGCATGCCAGGGCATTGATTAATATTGATACAGTAGATAAACAATTGTTTGTTTTTAATGAAATAAAAAATAAACAATTGAGCGTTAGGCAAACTGAAGAGTTGGTGAGAAATCTTTATAAAGGTGATAAAGCCGCCGCTGTTAAATCTTCTGTAAAAGACAATTTGCCACCTGCCTATAAAAAAATTGAAGATACTTTAGCTTCGCATTTTGATACAAAAGTGAAACTGGCGCATAATAAAAAGGGTTATGGAAGTATCACCGTTGAATATTATTCTTTGCAGGAATTGAACAAGATTTTAGACCAGATGAATGTTACCATCAGCTAAACAATGAGATTTTTTTATACCATAATTTGTTTTTTTCTTTTTTTTTCTTTTACAGGTAAGGCCCAAACTGAAAAGCAGGTATTGGCCAATACTTCTTTGCTAAATAATAATACAGCAGATACCTTACACCAACCCGGCAAACCGGCAGAGGGGCAAAAAAACATTCAGCCTAAACCCTTTATACCACACGACCCCAGGAAAGCTACCAGAAAATCGGCCATAATTCCCGGATGGGGCCAGGCATATAATAAACAATACTGGAAAATACCTTTGGTATATGGCCTCTTGGCCGTTCCTACTGCCACTTTTATTTTTAACAATAACTGGTTTCAAAAAACATCTTACGCTTACGATGCATTGTACCAGGCCACTTTTGGAAGTACGGCAGGAACTCCTCCGTCGCATGCAGATTCTATTCCGCTGTTAAGTGTAAATGCTGAAATATTAAAAGGCATCAATGCCGGCACCATAGATTTGGCCACATTGCAAAATGCCAGGAATGCTTACAGAAGAGACAGGGATTATTCCGTATTCTGGTTTTTCTTGTTGTGGGGATTAAATGTGGTAGATGCCACCGTATCGGGTCATCTAAAAGATTTTAATGTTAGCAAAGACCTGAGCATGCATGTAGAACCAAAATTCAACAGTATGTACAATGCACCTGGATTAGGCTTAACGTTTACTTTTAAAAGCCAGCCTAAAAAAATAAAAGAAATTGCCAGGTAACTTTTCAAACAAAACACAATAAACCTATTGATATGAACATTGCATTATTAGGCTACGGTAAAATGGGCAAAGCCATAGAAGAAATTGCAGTAGAAAAAGGCCATACCATTGTTTTGAGAATAGACCTTAACAATGCTGAAGATTTTACACAGGAAAATATGAGTAAAGCAGATGTGGCAATAGAATTTACCAGTCCGCATAGTGCCGTAGATAATTTAAAGAAGTGTTTTGAATTTAATATACCGGTGGTTTGCGGCTCTACAGGATGGTTGGCGCAATGGGAAGAAATTAAAAAATTATGCACCCAGAAAAACGGAGCGTTGGTTTATGCAAGCAATTATAGCATTGGCGTAAATCTTTTTTTTGAGCTGAATACTTACCTGGCAAAACTAATGAGCAAACACTCTGAATATGCAGTGATGCTTGAAGAGATACACCATACACAAAAAA
Organism: Sphingobacteriia bacterium; assembly: GCA_017304675.1. Lineage (GTDB taxonomy): Bacteria > Bacteroidota > Bacteroidia > Chitinophagales > Chitinophagaceae > CW01. Next base: position 204,073 of record JAFKLS010000016.1, on the reverse strand, counting down.
AAGATGCCCCAAGTGGCACTGCCATCACGCTTGCAGAACAGGTATTGGCCAATATTCCTGCAAAAAAGCAGTGGGTTAACCATAGCAGCAGCAATACAGAAGACCTGGAGATCATATCAGAAAGAGTAGATCCTGCACCTGGAACACATAAAATTAAGTACCTATCTGCTATTGATGATATTGAGATTATTCATACAGCCCATAACAGGAAAGGCTTTGCAGGCGGTGCTGTATTAGCAGCAGAATTCCTGCACAATAAGAAAGGTATTTTTTCTATGAAAGAAGTGCTGGGCTTATAATTTTAATGCCAGGCCCGCTTTAAGTAACAGTGCATTTGCATTAACAGAAGTGCCTGATAATTTATATCCCTGGTAAGCTGCACCCAATTCAATTAAACCCAATACTTTAAACCCTGCTCCTACTTCGTATAAAAAAGAACTACCGTTATTACTTGCATTATCAAAATTCTGCACAGCAGTACCTACTGCTCCGTTTACAAATAAACCTCCTAAAATATAATGCCTCAGGCCAATCTTTACAGGAGCAACGTTCATTTTACCAGCAGTGTTAGACGATATTGAATGATAACTAATATACCCTGTAGATGCATACAAAAGATTTCTTCCTAAACCCAAGCCACCACCAATTTCAAAACCAAGACCCGTGTCGTACAAATTAGCAAAATTCCCAGATGGTGAAGCATATGTACCATTACCAAATATCAGAACTTTGGGAAGCTTTACTATTTGAGATTGTGCCGACAAAGAAAAAACAATGAACAACCAAAGAATACTTGAAATTTTAAGTATTTTAGACATACGATAAATTTAATAGACTAAAGATAAATTATGTTATCTAAAAAAACACAATATGCTTTTAAAGCGCTGATGTATTTAGCTGAAAAAAACATTGATGGCCCCGTATTAATTGCTGAGATATCTAAAAAGAAAAAAATTCCCCTAAAGTTTTTGGAAAATATTCTGCTTGAATTAAAAAAAGCCAATATACTGGATAGCAAAAAAGGAAAAGGCGGCGGCTATTTCTTTAAAGTAGATCCCTCAAAAGTTCCGCTGGCAAAAGTAATGAGATTAATAGATGGGCCCATTGCGTTATTACCTTGCGTTAGTTTAAATTTTTATGAAAAATGTAAGAACTGTGATGAAAAAGTATGTGGCCTGAATAAAACCATGATCCTCGTGCGAGACTCTGCCCTGGCCATATTAGAAAATAAAACGGTTGCAGATATTGCAAATATTAAATAACCCTTTTTCTAACCTTAAACCTTTGCCAAATGAAAAAAATATCGCTGTTAATAGTTTTATTTCCTTTATTGCTAAAAGCTCAGGAAAACAAAGATTCGTTAAGCACTAATAAAAAAGTAGCTGCTGTAACCAATAACCATGGGAAAAACATCTTGAAGATGAACCTTAGTTCCCTGGCATTGAATAACTATCATTTTACTTTCGAAAGGCAATTGGGAAAACATATTTCCTTATCTCTTGGTTACAGGTACATGCCCAATGCCAATCTTCCTTATCAAGATCAGCTAAAAAGCTCGTTCGACCTGGGTAGTTTTGATATAGGCAACTTTAAAATGGGTGGTTATGCCATTACACCTGAGTTGCGTTTCTATTTAAGTAAGCGAAAAGATATGAGAGGTTTTTATATTGCCCCTTATGCCCGTTATACGCACTTTGATGTAAATACACCTGTAACATATACCACTACTGTTGTAGCGCCGCCTAATCCGCCACAAACAGTTAGTAAAACAGCGCCCTTTAGCGGCAACATTAATGCTTTTAGCGGTGGAATTATGTTTGGCATGCAATACAATTTGGCCAAACAAGTTGTATTGGATATTTGGTTAATTGGCGCACATTATGGTAATAGCAATGGTGATGCTATTGCAACCTTCAATCCTCCTTTATCTAACAATCCCCCTGCTCCGGGATACGATTCCGAGCAACAGTCTTTACAAAAAGCAATTAATAACATTAATGCCAAGCCTTTTTCTATTACGGGTAAAGTAGATGCTTCAGGTTCTTTTGCAACCTTAAATGCATCGGGCCCCTGGATTGGCTTGAGAGGATTAGGGTTAAATGTTGGGTTTCGCTTTTAAATTTTTAAGCATATCGGTCACCATTGCCTCTAAATCATATTCAGGTTTCCATTGCCAGTGCTGTTGAGCTACACTGTCATCAATACTCTGCGGCCAGCTATTGGCAATAGATTGTCTGGAATCTGGTTTATATAGCATTCTGAAGTCTGGTATATGTTGTTGTATAGCCGTTGCAATTTCTTTCGGCGAAAAACTCATTGCACCAATATTGTACGAAGTTCTTATACCTATGTTTTCTTTGGGGGCTTCCATTAGTTCAATGGTTGCCCTAATAGCATCGGGCATATACATCATGGGCAGGTACGTATCTTCTTCGAGAAAACACTGATAAGCATGATGTTCCAAAGCTTCGTGAAAAATCTCTACCGCATAGTCAGTAGTGCCACCTCCTGGTGCCGATTTATAGCTGATCAACCCCGGATAACGCAAGCTTCTTACATCTACCCCGTAACGCTGGTGATAATAATTACACCAAAACTCGCCTGCATATTTACTAATGCCATAAACAGTTGTAGGCTCTATAATAGTTTGTTGCGGGCAATTTTGTTTGGGCGAGGTAGGGCCAAATACAGCAATAGAGCTTGGCCAGTATATTTTATTTAGTTTTTCTTCACGGGCAATATCCAACACATTCAATAACCCCTGCATATTCAAATGCCAGGCCAGGTTAGGATTCTTCTCTCCTGTTGCGCTTAAAATAGCCGCAAGCAAATACACCTGTGTAATATTCTGGCGAATTACCTGCACATGCAACATTTCCTTATTCATTACATCCAAGCTTACATAAGGTCCTGTTCCTTCAAGTAAGGGATTTTGTTCTCTCAAATCTGAAGCTATTACATTCTGGTTACCATATATTTTTCTCAGGGCCAGGGTTAACTCAACACCAATTTGCCCGCTGGCACCAATCACTAAAATTTTTTCTTTTGCCATATTCACTCATTAAACGAATAAATTAAACTATGCAGGCCATCAATGCACTATAACTCAATTAATTCGTACTATTAAAATAACTAACAATTGTTAGCGCAAAGAAAGCAAAAAGCATTGTAAGTTCGCATCCTAATTTAATTCTTAACCTATAATTTTCTGTTACAAATGTTGCCATCCTTTTTAAAAGATCTGTTTAAACATCAATCATATAATCCAGATCATTTTTTTCTGATAGCAGGACCTTGTGTTGTGGAAAGTGAAGAACTGGTAATGGAAGTAGCTCACAAAGTATCTGCCATTTGCAGCCGTTTAGAAATCCCTTATATTTTTAAAGCCAGTTATAGAAAAGCCAATAGAACAAGTGCCACTTCTTTTACAGGCTTAGGTGATAGTATTGGATTAGACCTTATTAAGAAGGTAGGTGATACCTTACAACTTCCCACAACATCTGATGTGCATGCACATGATGAGTGTGCAGAAGCAGCAAAATATATTGATGTATTACAGATACCTGCTTTTCTTTGCAGGCAAACAGATCTCTTACAGGCTGCAGCCATAACAGGCAAGATTGTTAATGTGAAAAAAGGCCAGTTTTTAAGCGGACCTTCCATGAAATTTGCCGTAGAGAAAATTAAAAAAGCAGGGAATGATAAAATAATGCTTACGGAAAGAGGTACCACTTTTGGATACCAGGATTTGGTTGTTGATTATAGAAATATTCCCTGGATGAAAGAAATGAATGTGCCGGTAATTATGGATTGCACACATGCTTTGCAACAACCCAACCAAACAACAGGTGTAACAGGCGGCAACCCGCAGTTGATTGGAACCATTGCCAAAGCAGCTATTGCAACAGGTGCAGATGGTTTGTTTATTGAAACACACCCCAACCCTGCAAAAGCTTTGAGCGATGGCGCCAATATGCTGCAGTTAGATTTACTGGAAGGGTTGCTGGAGCAATTAGTGAAACTGAGAAAATCAGTTGTATAATATCATACACAATGCTTGTAGCAGGAAAGAAATATTTGATTGCGTTCATTTTGTTTTTCCTTCTCCACCAAAACAAAACGGATGCTCAAAGAATTATCAAGTATTCAGATAAAAACTTTGGATATACAGTAATCCGGGATTCTATCTTCTCTGCTGATTATATGAATGAACATGATTCTGTTGTTAAGCAAATAATCATCACTCGTTTAAAAAATAATAAAGTTGTTCAGGAAATTAAACCTAAAGAGCAAGGTGTAACTCGATGGTTTGGCAAAAATTTTCTTGTGCAAGACGCAAACTTTGATGGCTTTAACGATATTATGTTGTATCAATATGGTAAAGGCATTAATAGTACGTATTTAGTTTGGCTCTACAATCCTGCCAAAAATAAGTTTGAAGAATGTGAACAATTGGAAAACATTACTTCGCCTGAATTTGATTATAGCAAAAAGTTAATTTACTCAAACTGGAAAGGAGGTGCGGGATATTTCGGAAATGGTATTTATATCTACAAAAACGGTAAATACATTTTACTGTTTTCATTAGAAGTTGAACGATCTGAACATAAAAAAGATACAGTTCTTCTCACCCAAAAAACATTAACCACAAACGGGAAGCTCATAAAAGAGAGCAAGTATTATCCCAATGTCGAAGGATTCAGGTTATTTGATTCATTGAGTTTGAGAAAACAATAAAACACTTTTAGATTTTGAGTTTTTATTTTTCACTTCTATAAATATCTCAGCGGGTTTCTCTTTGCCGCTAGAATATATTCTTTTACTTTCAGCCAGAAAGCAAGGATCATATAGATAATTACTGGCGACCCGAATGTTAGGAACGAAATGTAAATAAACCACATCCTAATCCTGGAGGTTGCTATGCCCAGTTTCTCACCAATGGCGGCACATACACCAAATGCCCGCATCTCGAAAAAAGTTCTTATTTTTTCCATTTTCAAAAATGTTTTGTGGGGGCTTGTTGCAAAATTAGAACAATCCTGCCTAATAAAAGTTTAAAACTAAAACAAGGTAACCCCATCTTTTTTTAACGTAAATTCGCCGCACATTTAACAGCATTCCTCACTTTAATAAAGTAATTCTATGGCTTTCGACATTGAAATGATCAAAAAGGTGTACGCCCAAATGCCTGCAAAAATAGATGCAGCAAAAAAAAACCTGGGCAGGCCTTTAACACTTGCTGAGAAAATTTTATTCGCACACTTACATAGCGATATGCAACTTGCCAATTTTGAACGTGGCAAGAGTTATGTAGATTTTGCACCAGACCGTGTGGCTATGCAGGATGCAACAGCGCAAATGGCATTGTTGCAGTTTATGCAGGCAGGCAGGCCTAAAGTGGCTGTTCCTTCAACAGTGCATTGCGATCACCTGATTACCGCAAAAATAGAAGCTAAACAAGATTTACAGGTTGCCACAACAGAAAGCAAAGAAGTATACGATTTCTTGGCCTCTGTTTCCAATAAATATGGCATTGGATTTTGGAAACCCGGTGCCGGTATTATTCACCAGGTTGTTTTAGAAAACTATGCTTTTCCCGGAGGAATGATGATAGGAACCGATTCGCATACTGTAAATGCCGGTGGTTTAGGAATGATTGCCATTGGTGTAGGTGGCGCCGATGCCTGCGATGTAATGGCAGGTTTACCATGGGAATTAAAGTGGCCCAAATTAATAGGTGTAAAACTTACCGGCAAATTAAGCGGATGGACTGCACCGAAAGACGTTATTTTAAAAGTTGCCGGCATATTAACCGTAAAAGGTGGTACCGGTGCTATTGTTGAATATTTTGGCGAAGGCGCTACCAGTATGAGTTGTACCGGTAAAGGAACCATTTGCAATATGGGTGCCGAAATTGGTGCCACAACTTCTACATTTGGTTACGATGATAGCATGAGCCGTTACCTGAAAGCAACAGGCAGAGAAGAAATTGCCGCAGCAGCAGATACCATAAAAGAATATTTAACTGCCGATGCTGAAGTATATGCAGATCCTGAAAAATATTTTGATCAGGTGATTGAAATTAATTTAAGTGAATTGGAACCACATTTAAACGGGCCATTCACTCCCGATCTGGCAACACCTATTTCTAAAATGAGAGAAGCTGCCGCCGCTAACGGATGGCCTACAAAAGTAGAAGTGGGTTTAATTGGCTCCTGCACCAACTCTTCTTACGAAGATATTTCCCGTGCAGTTAGCCTGGCAAAACAGGTAAGCGAAAAAGGATTGAAAACAAAAGCCGAATTTACCATTACGCCCGGTTCAGAACAAGTTCGCTATACTATTGAAAGGGATGGCTTCTTAGATACATTTGATCAGATCGGTGCGAAAGTATTTGCCAATGCCTGCGGCCCTTGTATTGGTATGTGGGCTAGAGTTGGTGCAGAGAAAAAAGAGAAAAATACCATCGTTCATTCATTCAACAGGAACTTTGCCAAACGTGCCGATGGTAACCCCAATACCTATGCGTTTGTTGCAAGCCCGGAACTGGTAACTGCTTTAGCAATTGCAGGAGACTTAACGTTTAACCCTATTACAGATACTTTAACCAATGAAAAAGGAGAACAGGTAAAACTAGATCCGCCAACGGGCTACGAATTACCAATAAAAGGTTTTGCAGTAGATGATCCGGGTTATCAAGCCCCGGCAACAGATGGGAGTAACGTAATAGTGGAAGTTTCTCCTACGTCTAACCGTTTACAATTGTTAGATCCTTTTGCACCTTGGGAAGGAACCGATTTAAAAGGCCTGAAATTATTAATTAAAGCCAAAGGAAAATGTACAACCGATCATATTTCAATGGCCGGACCATGGTTAAAATTCCGTGGGCATTTAGATAACATTTCAAACAACTTGTTAATTGGTGCTGTTAATTTCTTCAACGAAAAAACAGATAATGTAAAGAATCAATTAACAGGCGAATATGGCCCCGTACCTGCAACACAACGTGCTTATAAAGCTGCCGGTATTGGAAGTATTGTGGTAGGCGATGAAAACTATGGTGAAGGTTCTTCAAGAGAACATGCCGCAATGGAACCTCGTCATTTAGGTGTTCGTGTGGTGCTAACAAAATCATTTGCCCGTATTCACGAAACCAATTTAAAAAAACAAGGTATGTTGGCATTAACATTTGCTAACAAAGAAGATTACGATAAGATTCAGGAAGATGATAGCATTGATGTAATTGGTTTAACGGATTTTACTCCTGGTAAATCTTTAACATTGGTGTTGAATCATAAAGATGGCAGCAAAGATGAAATTGTTGCTAACCATACTTATAACGAACAACAAATCGAATGGTTTAAAGCAGGTGCTGCATTAAACATTATTCGCAAACAGGTTGCAGGCAAATAATCAATCGTCATTCTGATGAAAATCAGAATCTCACTTAATAAAAAATCCCCGCGATAACTCGTGGGGATTTTTTTATTGTTTAAAAACTTCTAAAAAACCTAAAGATTTGGAACGGAGTTTTAACTCAAACAGAAATAAACAATTTGTGAATAATATTTTATGTCATATCAAATTCTAACCGTAAGCCCTCAAGGCAATTCATCAAACGACCAATATTTATATTTCAGCCTTTTAATCGAAACAAATGCGAATAATAGAAATAATGTAACCAACTTGTTCATCAATTTAACAGGAACTGAGATTGAAATTAATAATGCCTTAGACACCTACATTAATCATGGAAAAATTCGTTCAAACGAAATTGATAGCTGGATTTTATTTAACAACCTGCATATTTATCCCAAAGGAAATCCAAGAAAGCTAATCTTTGAATTTAGAGAAGAAAATAATCACCATTATTATACACTATATCAACCTCAAGGTTTATAAACAGTATTAAAAAACTCTTTCCATTCTCATCAACAATAAATAAATTGCCTGAGTAAATCAACACCATGGCTCTAAGCAGATTTTGGCTCATTATCATTATTGTTTCAATTACCTATATACTGGCTCTTTTATTTACCGGTAACAGTTACTCCATAGATCATATTGTAAATGGAAAGAAAGACGACCCCATTATTAAAAAGGAGCTATATTTAAAAAACGTACCTGCTTTTTTGCAGGATACACTTGCAAAAGCAAAAGACCATCGTTATACAAATAAAGACTCTTTATACATTTTAGATAACACTGTTGTGAAGGTAGCAGTTGGCAAACAAGCAACAGATGGTATTTTGCCAACCTGTAAAAATACAATACTGGATCTCCTTTTACCACTGATAGCTTACCTGTCTTTCTTTTGTGGCATTTTACAGTTATTGATTGATTCCGGCGCATCTGAGAAATTGGCAAAATTATTAAGTCCGGTTTTTGTAAAGGTATTCCCTGAGGTACCGGCCAACCACCCATCTATTTCATATATGATGTTGAATTTTGCAGCCAATTTTTTAGGATTAGATTCTGCGGCTACGCCTTTCGGATTAAAAGCCATGGAAAGCTTGCAGGAGCTTAATACAGAAAAAGACAAGGCCAGCAACAGCCAGATCATGTTTATGTGTTTGCATGCTGCAGGATTAACATTAATTCCAACTTCTATTATCGGCTATAGAGCGGCACAAAGTGCACAAAACCCGGCAGACGTAATGTTGCCCTGTATCATCACTTCATTTGTAGGCACTCTTGCAGCGCTGATCATTGTTGGCATAAGGCAAAAAATTAACCTGAAGAGCGCCTCGCTAATGGTAAGCATTGGTGTAATTATTGGTATTATAGGGGGGCTGTTATTTTATATCACCCGGTTAGACCTGATTCAAAAAAATCACTTCACCGGCAATATCTCAAATATTTTATTATTAGGAATCATCTTTGTTATTCTTATTTACTCTTTTACCAAGGAGAAACAGTTTGAAGCAAATGGAAAGAATATTTTTTCATCGTTTGTAGAAGGCGCATATGGCGGTTTAAAAACAGGCCAAACGATTTTCCCTTATATATTAGGTATGCTCGTAGCCATTTCTTTGTTCAGGAACAGTGGCGTTTTTGAAATGCTGGCAGGTTTTCTTGCCAAAATATTTCTTGCTGTTGGCGTGAAAAAAGATATTGTTGATGCATTGCCCATAGCAATTCTAAGGCCTTTTAATGCTGCCGGCTCCAGGGGATTTCTGATTGATGCCATGCGAACTTACGGAGCAGATTCTTTTACCGGAAGACTGGCATGTGTATTTCAATGTGCTGCAGAAACCACTTTTTATGTTATTGCCGTTTACTTTGGAAGTATTAAAATAAAAAATACAAGGTATACACTATCCACCATGTTATTGGTTGACCTGATTTGTGCAATATCGGCAGTATTGATATGCATGTTGTTTTTTTAGCCATTACATAACTTCCTCTAAATTTTATCTAACGGAAAATAACCCAGGTGCAGTTCATCTGCACTTTTTTCTGTTGCAGAAGGTTTTACAATAATGGAATATTTCTCTTTCAACTCAGACGTTAGAATATCAGTAATCTCATAGAGATCATCTACATCAATACCATATTTATCATCAATATGAGAAGGGGCACCTTCAAAACCTGTGTGCCGGTAAAAAGCCGTTTGTTTGGCCTGCTGAATCGCTTCTCCTTTATTGACGGCAACCGTTAACACTTTGTAATGAAATTCATCAAACACATTTTTTTTATATCCACCGAGATTAATAAAAAAAAGTTTTTTGTCCGTTGCCTCTTCATTTCCTTTCTCTACTACTTCTACCGAATATCCTTCTACACTGGTTATTGTTTGCCAACCATCAATATGCATTTTGGCTTTGGCTTCTGGCCAAAATGCAATAAGCTGCGGAACAAGGTCTTTCAGCTCATTTGCAATACCAAAATAAACATCGTGCTGTTCGGTGTGTCTTCCTTCAGGTTTGCAACCAATCAGGGTCATAAATAATTTCATCTTATTAAATTTAATCAATATTCAAAGAAATAAAGTTCAAAAAGAGTTTTAAAATTAAAAGCATTTTCAATTTATTATTGAATTACTTTGTGTAAGTATAAAAAGTAAGTATGCCTTCATTATTCGATCCGCAGGTAAATCAATCTATACGTCAGAGAATTGAACAGCTAACCCCGGAAAGTACTGCCCGGTGGGGTAAAATGAATGTTGCTCAGATGTTAGCACATTTGAATACCGTACTACAACTTGCAACCGGCGATAAAAGTTTTAAACCGAATCTGATAGGTATTGTTTTAGGCCCGTGGATAAAACGTATGGTATTAAATGAAAAGCCTTATAAACAAAATTTACCAACAGCGCCGAGTTTTGTAGTAGCAGACAGCAGGGTTTTTGCTGCAGAAAAACAGCATCTTTTAATCACTTTTCAGCAATTCATTAATGATGGCGAAAATGCTGCAGAAGGAAGAAAGCATCCTATATTCGGCAAACTGACAGCGGCTGAATGGGGCTTTAGCCAATGGAAACATTTTGATCATCATTTACAACAATTCGGGGTATAGTATGCAACCAATCAAAACAGCTTTGTTATCCTACGGCATGAGTGGAAAGGTTTTTCATGCTCCTTTTATTCAACTACATCATGGGTTTGAACTGGCAGGAGCCTGGGAAAGAAGTAAGCAAACAATTAATTCTATATACCCTACCGCTAAATCTTACAACAGCTTAGAAAGCATATTAACAGATGATGCTATTGAATTGGTTATTGTAAATACACCCACCTACACGCATTACGAGTATGCAAAAAAAAGTTTACTGGCCGGAAAACACATAGTGGTAGAAAAAGCTTTTACTACCACTGTTGAGGAAGCACAGGAGCTGATTGATATATCTCTGCATACCGGCAAAAAAATAGCTGTATACCAAAACAGAAGATGGGACAGCGATTTTCAATCTGTGAAACAAATAATACAGAGTGGTGTTTTAGGATCGTTATGTGAGGTAGAAATACATTTTGACAGGTTCAACTTACAACTAAGCCCTAAACAACATAAAGAAGCTCCCAATGCAGGAGCAGGTATTGTGAAAGACCTTGGGCCGCATTTGATTGACCAGGCTTTGTTTTTATTTGGTTTGCCACAAGCTGTTTTTGCCGACATAAGGATTACCAGAGAAGAATCAGTTGTAGATGATTGTTTCGAGATATTGTTGTACTACCCCACATACAGGGTTAGATTAAAAGCAGGTTATATAGTAAAAGAGGCCCTGCCTTCTTTTATTGTACATGGTACCGGAGGCTCTTATTTAAAACCAAGAGCCGATGTGCAGGAAACATTATTGCTGCAAGGCGCTATACCCAATACAACGGAATGGGGTATAGAACCTGATAATGCGAAAGGAATTTTACATGCTCAAAAGAATGGCACCTTTATAAAAGAGATGATCACTGCGCCCAACGGGAATTATTATTACTTCTACGATGAAGTTTACAATGCATTAACTCAAAATGCACCGATGCCGGTAACTGCTGAAGATGGGAAAAACGTGATTGCTGTAATTGAAGCAGCTTTTAAAAGCAGCGAAGAGAAAAAAGTGATTACTTTATAATTGAATTACAAAGTGCTGCAGCGGTAAATAACCCCATCATTAAACGTAATAATGGGTTTTATCTTTTTGAAACGGCCAATCTCTTCCATATTTATAAAATCAGGGTTGCCAGAAAGGTTTAACCAGATTACATAAAATGTTTTTTGATTTAAAAACTGCTCAACTATTTTTACATGCACCCTTTCCGGCAAAGACTGCACTGCTTTCCCGGAAAACAAGTACACCGCTTCGTTGGCATTAGAGTAAACAATACTTTTCCCCGGGAAAAAATTACTGTTCTGTTTAACGAAATAAAGAGTAGGCGAATCATCCCAAATATCTTCTGCATATCCGCCAATGCCCGCCTCATTATTTACTTTGTACCAGCCATATACAGTTAACAGTTGGTTGAGTTGAAAAAGAAAGACCAATACAAACAATATACTTATAGTCAATATTTTTTTACTCCGCTTTTCAATGATGCGTATGACGGAGGGGATAAAACAAGTAAAACACCAAAGCCAGCAAATATACAGTGGGGAGATGATCCTGTTATTCAGCGTTTCAAATCTTGATATTGTAGCAATTACAATAATGAATATACAATAGGCCAGGAAAAAACCGGTTATAATAAACTCATACGACTTTGTATCCTGGTTACTGAAATACCGGTAAGCAAATATTGCTGTTGCTGCAGCCAGGAAAAAAAGAGTTAACCCAACAGCAAACGCCTGATTGCTTTTAATAAAAGGCAGCCAATCGCAAAATACCAGGCCAACATATTTTATATTGGTAAATAAAGATGTTATCCCTTTTTGTCTTAAGCCTGTTACAGTTCCTGCAACCAACAGATTTCTGTATAAATTAAATGCCAGCAAACTGCACCCGGCAAGTAATGTAAAAAAAATATTAAGCGCTTTTTTGCCGGCACTAATGTTTCGTTGTATTAATAAAAACATACAAGCCGTTACAACAATACTAACACCTGCATAACGAATAACAGGAGCTATGGCCACTACAAACAGCAATATAATAAGCCTGTAAGAAGAAGATGTTTGATAAAACCGAAACATTACAATAATGAAAATCAATATCCAAACAATAAACAATGTTTCGGACCATAGCATGGTAAACACTTCTAATAAAGAAGGGCTAAAACATAAACAAAAAAGCAGGGTTCTTTTATACCATGTGGATGCAGCCATAAAATGCTGCATAATAGTTCCGCATAAAAAAATTAACAAAGCGAACAAACCACCATTCAATACACAGGCAAATTGCAATATATCAGCACCCGTAATTTTCATCATACCACTTAAAAAAAACGGGTACACAGCAGGAAATAATACCACAGGCGTATTATCATGCCCTATCAGGAATTTTCCTTCCAATAAATTTCTTGCAGCAGCAATATAAGTAACAGAATCAGGGGAAATACCTACTCCCCCATGCCTGGTTAAGAGCAATACAATAACATATCCAATAATGGCCGCAACGGCTGAGTCTGTATTTTTTCTGAAAACAGTGGATAGTTGCATACAATATTCCAACGAAGATAGGTTTTACCCATTCAAAAAAATATTGTTTGGCCCGGCTTGCCCTATATCCAGTTCACCGAATTTCATACGTTTTTAAGGCAGCTTTAGCATTTTGTTTTCATTCTAATTATCAAATCATTTATAATTTTATCGCAGATTCATTTTCATACTCATTAAAGCAAAGTATATGAAAAAGATAATATTGTTAGCAGTTGTAAGCATAGCAATGGTAACAGCAAAATCTCAGGTATCTATAGGAGTGAATTTAGGATTTGGTTACCCTTACCGTTATTATCGCCCCATGTATCCTTTGAGCACTGTTATGATAGCTCCACCGCCTGTAGTTGTAGCACAGCCACCGGCACCACAAGTATTACCGCCAGATGCTGTAGCAGCACCTGTTCCGCAGGTTGCTCCCAATATAATAGTGCAGCCGCAGGTAGTAATAGGTGCACCGGTAATAGCTTATCCTTATTATGCACCTGTTGTTATTAGGCCAAGATATTATTATCCGCATTATCGCCGGGGAAGATGGTAATTCATATTATACGCAAACCTCTCCCTGTGAGAGGTTTTTTATTGCAATTATTAACATAAGATGAATAAATAAAAAAACTTTCCGGTGGTTTCATTATCTACTTTTGAACCAAATAATCGCATGAAAAAAATCTATACTGTACCCCTTGCCTTATATGCTATTGCTTTTACAGCATGCAATAACAAACCTGCCGACAATAAGTCCGTAGTTGATTCCTCGAAAATTGCAGTCGTTCAAAAAGCATTGCCCGGCACACCTATTCGATACGACAGTTCTAAACGATATATTTTCCTTACCTGGGATGATTCACCTCAACCTCCGGGAACCACCAATTGTAAAAATGTCTTTAAAACTGAAGGCGTAAAAGCAACTTTCTTTTCGGTAGGTTTTAACCAGGTAGGCCCTTTTAAAAAAAGGCTTATAGATTCTATCAGAAACAGTTACCCACAATTCTTATTGGCCAATCATAGTTTTTCGCACGGGTTTAACGATAAGTATAGCAAGTTTTATGCTATGCCCGATAGTGCTTATAATGATTTTATGAAAAATGAAAAAGAATTGCAGGTACCGGTTAAGATTATCCGCTTACCCGGTAACAATACCTGGGCCTCTAATGGTAACATACATGGGCAAAAAGCAGAAAACCCTTTGGTAAAGCGGTTAGATTCTGCCGGTTATAAAATTGTGGGATGGGATATTGAATGGGGCCAGAATGGAAAGCTAAAGGAGCCCAGAGAAAGCGCTACAGAAATGGTGGCGAGGATTAATCAAAAGTTTGAAGATGGCATGACGAATGAGCAAAACATGATCGTTATTCTATCGCACGACAGGTTGTTTGAGAAGAAACAGTTTGCTGACTCTTTAACAAGATTTATCAGCCTGTTAAAACAAGATCCGAGAAATGTATTTGAAACGATTGATCATTATCCAAGCATTCAAAACAAAAAATAACAGCATCTAACAACATATAAAAAGCCCTGTTACAACAGGGCTTTTTTATTAACACATCTTCTTATTAAAGCGTTTACATTAACCAACTATTTCAATTGGTTTTGTTTTTGCAATATTTGCGTTACGCATAGCAATATATCTTACTGCAGTAGAGGCAAAATTTCGGAATGCCTTTTTAGAAAGGTCGTCATTACCAATCATTGCCGGTACTCCCTCATCTCCCCCTTCTCTAATGCTTTGCACTAACGGTATCTGCCCCAAAAAGTTCAGTTCGTATTCCTCTGCCAGTTTTTTACCTCCTTCTTTCCCGAACAAATAATATTTGTTACCGGGCAACTCAGCAGGTGTAAAATAGGCCATATTTTCAATCAGGCCAATGATTGGCACATTTACCTGTGCCTGGCCAAACATTGCAATTCCTTTTTTAGCATCAGCAAGTGCCACATTTTGCGGCGTAGTTACAATTATAACACCAGTAACCGGTACTGTTTGCATCAATGTTAAATGAATATCACCGGTACCTGGTGGCATATCAATTACTAAATAATCAAGTTCTCCCCAATCAACTTCTGTAACAAATTGCCTGATAGCGCTGCTGGCCATAGGCCCTCTCCATACCACAGCATTTTTTTCATCAACCAACAAACCAATACTCATTAATTTAATACCGAATTTCTCCAGCGGAACAATCATTCCCTTACCGTTCACTTCCCGCATTAAAGGTCTTTCGCCTCTTACACCAAACATAATAGGAACACTTGGGCCATAAATATCGGCATCCATTAAACCTACAGTAGCACCACCTTCGGCCAGGGCCAATGCTAAATTGGCTGAAACCGTACTTTTTCCTACTCCCCCTTTACCACTTACTACGGTAATGATATTTTTTACGCCTGTTAATATCTGTTGGGGGTCTTTTCTATTAGACGAAGTATTGGCTGTAAAATGTACCAAAACATTGGCGGCTTTATTTACCAGCAATTTTATGGCATTCTCGCAGGCCGTACGCATCATATCTTTCATTGGGCAGGCAGGAGTGGTTAAAACTATTGTAAATGAAACATTATTGCCATCAATAACCACTTCTTTTACCATGTTCAGTGTAACAAGATCTTTCCCTAAATCAGGCTCCTGTACATTGCTTAATGCCTTTAAAATATCCGCTTCTGTCATCACGAAAGTTTTTGTTAAAAAAGAAATTAAAACGCAAAGTTAACCATTGCCTTCTTTACTTTGTTATAATCTAAACAACATCCTCTTTTCGAAAAATAGAAAATGATGTTGAAAGACTTGAATTATATTTGAGTGAATGAAGAAACTGTTACTATATACTTTTATTGCAGCCTCTTTTTTGGTCTCTTCCGTTGTAAGGGCACAACAAAATGCACCAAAAGATTCTGTAGTACAGTTGTACGGAGTTGTAATGACTGCCGATAGCCTGAGAGGTGTACCTGCCGCAAGTGTAATTGTATTAAATAAAGGAAGGGGAACCATTACCAATAACGAAGGTATTTTTTCAATTGTGGTTTTAAAGGGAGATAAGATTACGTTTTCTTCTATTGGTTTTAAAGATATTACGGTAGATATTCCCAGAAATTTAAAAGGTAATGAATTAAACGTGATTCAATTACTGGTTTCCGATACCAATTACCTGCCCGCTACCATTTTAAAACCAAGACCAACGAGGGAACAATTTGAGAGAGATTTTGCCAATACCCGTATGGCTGATGATTCGTATGAAATAGCAAGGCAGAACCTGGATGAACAAAAAAGAAGAGCCTTACTCGCATCTATGCCGCAAGATGGCCGTGAAGCTGTAAGCTATCAGCTACGCCAACAGGCTAACAAATATTATTACAGCGGGCAGTTACCTCCTATGAATATATTTAATCCTGCTGCATGGGCAGATTTTATTAAAGCCTGGAAACGCGGAGACTTTAAAAATAAAAACACATCATCAAGTTCGTCTTCTTATTCTAATCCTTAAGCAAACACATTATTCGGTTACATTTGTAATTATTTTATTGAACTTAACAGTTTCAATCAAACATTACTTATGCTAAAAAATATAACGATTGTGGGAGCAGGAACCATGGGAAACGGTATTGCCCATGTATTTGCACAAAATGGCTTTAAAGTTATACTTGCCGATATTAATGCTACCCAATTAGAACGAGCAATAGCCACTATTACAAAAAACCTTGACAGGCAAATAGCCAAACAAACGCTTAGTGAAGTGCAAAAGCAGGATACATTGAATAATTTAACCACTGCTACAGATATTGCTTTTGCTGCATCTGCTGCCGACCTGATTGTTGAAGCTGCTACAGAAAACACAGATCTTAAACTGAAAATATTTAAACAATTAGACGAGGCGGCGCCACAACACACTATTCTTGCATCTAACACATCTTCTATTTCCATTACAAAAATTGCAGCAGCCACTAACCGGCCCGATAAGGTTATAGGTATGCATTTTATGAACCCGGTACCTGTAATGAAGCTTGTTGAAATTATCAATGGCTATGCTACAGCAAAAGAAGTAACGGATGCCATTGTAAACTTAAGCAAGCAGTTAGGCAAAGTGCCTTGTACCGTTAACGATTATCCTGGGTTTATTGCCAATAAAATATTAATGCCCATGATTAACGAAGCAATCTGCAGTTTATATGAAGGCATTGCCGGAGTTGAAGAAATTGATACCATTATGAAACTGGGAATGGCCCATCCGATGGGGCCTTTACAGCTCGCAGATTTTATAGGGTTAGATGTTTGCCTGAGCATATTAAATGTGCTGTATAATGGTTATGGCAATACTAAGTATGCCCCTTGCCCGCTCCTGGTAAATATGGTTGCTGCCGGAAAATTAGGTGTTAAAAGCGGTGAAGGTTTTTATCAATATACTTCCGGAAGTAAAGAACTTGTTGTAAGCAATCGCTTTAAACAATAAGCGCATGTTTTTTCTTTTTTCAAAGCTTTTACTTTTTTTATTATCGCCTTTCTGGTGGATGGCTATGCTTTTAACTGCGTCTGCTTTAAGCAGGAATAAACATGTTAAAAAGAAAATGTTATTCATTGCAATTGCGGTGGGCATTGTGTTCAGCAATAATTTTTTATACCAATGGGTAGTAAAAGCTTATCAACCTGAAAGAACAGTTATAGCAAAACAGCAATATACTGCCGCCATTTTGCTTTGCGGTATGGGAGGTTTTGATACCGATTCTAACTGGAATTTTGGTTTTGCAGCCGATAGGTTTATTCAAACCGAAAAACTATACCATACCAAAGCAATCAATAAAATTGTTGTAACCGGTGGTGTGGGCAGTTTAAATTTTGCTAAAGAACCAGATGAAGCTACTGCAATTAAAAAAGAGCTAACGGCATGCGGTGTAAAGGAGGAAGATATTATTATTGAAACCGCATCGAGAAATACATTTGAGAATGCGCTTTTTACTAAAAAAATCCTTGATTCGTTAAAAGTGAAAGGGCCTTATGTTTTAATTACTTCAGCATTACATATGCCAAGAGCAGCAGCTGTATTTAAGAAATCTAATATTGCCACTGTAAACCTTCCCTGTAATTATATCGGTTATAAATCGGCAAAAGATTTTTCTTATTATTTTCCCGATCCGCAATTATTAACAGAATGGCAATTCATTATTAAGGAAATGGTGGGCTATTACGTCTATAAATTATCCGGAAAAATTTAGTTTATATTTTCTGTACCGATACGGTGTGCAAGCCTTTTAATTTATACAATACTTCTTCAAGTCTTTGTTTGGGTATACCCATTTTAAGCAAACAAAATAACTGTGTTTGTTGATCTATGATGGTGCAATTATATTGCTTTACAAGCATCATTATTTCATTCATCATAGTATAATCAAACTCTAATGCGTAATTTACTTCAATTGGTTTCTGAACAATGGGGGTTAACTGCAAAGCCAGTGCAGATGCTGTTTTATATGCATTTATCAACCCCGGAACACCTAACAGCGTGCCGCCAAAATAGCGTACTACCACAATGGCTGTATTAGTTACCTTCTTACTATCAATCTGCCCCAGAATAGGTTTTCCGGCTGTACCGGATGGTTCGCCATCATCCCCCACTCTAAAATCATTTCCTTCTATACCAAGCCTGTAAGCAAAACAATGGTGTACCGCTTTTGGATGTTCTTTTTTCAATTCATCCAACCTGTTCTTAAAATCTTCTTTGGTGATAACAGGAAAACTATACGCAATAAATTTACTGCCCCGATCTTTAAATTCGGCTACACTGCCCTGCAAAACGGTTTGATAAAAGTTAATCTCCTGCATTATGATAAACGCTTGAAAAAGTCTACACGGTTGTTTAAAATATGATGTGTTCTAAATTGGCTGCAGCCTGTTAAATGCGGTGCACTAACTCCTTCCGCAACAGCCAAGTGGCTGGCTGTAATTACCCTGGATTCATCCCACATATTGTTTTTGATGAAAGAGTTTAATAACCTGGCGCCACCTTCTACCAAAATGCTTTGCAGGCCGGCCTTTAAGCAATATTCGACGATTTGAATAGTAAGATCGTCGGTTATATTGCATTGTACCCATTCTGTTTGACCACGCACTTCATTTTTCAAAAAATTGAATACAATTGTGCGAACACTATTATCTAATACATGCCATGAAACGGGTAAAGCAAGATGTTTATCAATAACAAGCCGCACGGGGCTTTTGCCGGATGCAAAACGATTATTCAGTTGCGGGTTATCTTGCAAAACAGTGGTTGTTCCTACCAGGATGGCACTACATTCTGCACGCCAGGCATGTACCCACCTGTTAACAGCATCATTAGAGATCATCAGGCGCTCTTTTCCTTTATTGCCCATAATACCATTAACTGTTTGTGCCCATTTTAAAATAATGTAAGGTCTTTTTTCATCATTCAACACAAAAAATTTCCTATTGATCTCTTTGCATTCTTTTTCTAAAACACCAATACAAACCTTAACACCTGCCTGTTGCAGCTTTTCTATTCCTTTACCATTCACTTCCGTAAAACTATCTCTGCAACCAATTACAACATTTGGGATATGGTATTGAATAATCAGGTTTGTACAAGGTGGTGTTTTACCATAATGTGCACAAGGTTCTAAAGAAACATATAAAGTGGAGTAAGCAATGCAATGCTTATCTTGTTCCTTTACACTATTTATACAATTTACTTCTGCATGCGGGCCGCCAAATTGCTGGTGGTAGCCTTCTCCAATGATGGTTCCGTTATATACCAATACAGCCCCCACCAAGGGGTTAGGTGGTGCATAATATTTGCCTTGTTCTGCCAATTGCAAACAACGCTTCATCATCAGCTCATCAAACGAAAGTGAATTGTTCATGCCTATCCTGCAAAAGTAACTGAAACAATACTATCATTGCACCATGTTTATCCAACAGGCATACCGGCAACTTTTTTCATCACTTTCTGCCCTATACGGGCCGGAAGAAGCTCATGTAATTGCAGATATTGCAATTGAAAAAATAAGTGGTTTAAAGAGAGTAGACAGGCTTATTAAACACCAATTAATATTATCTGCAGGGCAGGAAAAAATGCTGGAAAATTATGTATTGCAATTGTTAGCCAAAAAACCTATTCAATATGTAACCGGTGAAGCCTGGTTTTACAGCCTTTTATTAAAAGTAAACCCATTTGTTTTAATACCGAGGCCGGAAACGGAAGAATTGGTTGAATGGATATTGAAAGACCATGCCGGCATATACACACCCAAGAAGTTGATAGATATAGGAACGGGAAGCGGTTGCATACCTATTGCGCTAAAAAAGCATCAACCAAATTTTGATATTACGGCGATTGACATAAGTATTGATGCTTTACAAACTGCAAAAGAGAATGCCATACAAAATGAAGTGGAAATAACTTTCCTGCAGGCAGATTTTTTGCAGCAGCAGCAATGGCCGGCTTTTGGTACATACAATCTTATTGTTAGCAACCCCCCATATATTACCAATACTGAGAAATCTTTTATGGAAGATCATGTTATTCAATACGAGCCGCATACCGCTTTATTTGTAGCCGATCACGAACCACTCGTATTTTATGATAATATCGCCAATTTTGGATTAACTCATCTTGAAAAAGGAGGCTTAATTTATGTAGAATTGAACCAGTCTTTAGGTATTGAAACAAAAAGGCTTTTTGATTCCAAAGGTTATACTACAGAACTCAGGAAAGACATCAATGCCAATTTCAGGATGTTGAAAGCAGCTTTATAATTAGCTAACAATTTTATATACTGCCCAATTTTCTGTTTCAAACATTAGTTTGGGCTCTGCAATAATACCCTGGCTGAGCATTTTATTAAAGTTATACTGGTTGAGCGCAGTAAAAGATTGCAGTGGATTACTGTCTTTTGCTATACAGATATATTTAGCCCCGATTCTTGGGTTATCTGTAATTGTAAGATAATTATCGTTTATAGGTAATATAACAGATTTAAGCGTTCTTAAATGCGCCATTACTTTGTAAGCAGCACCATCATCCATCAAAATTTTATGCGAATCATCCGTAATATCCGAAATATAACCCGCCAACAGGTATTCTTCAGAATGCCCTCTTTCGTTTCCCCATTTACTTTTGCTTTTCAGCGCTTCAAAAAAGGCAATTTCTTCCTGGTCTTTTGTTACTTTAAAATAAACAATGCCTGCTCCAATATTCAATAGAACAGCCAACATCATTACAGGATAGATTTTTGTTCCGTATCTGTTCCTCGGAATGTATACACGCATACCCACAATGGCCAATACAAGAAACATAAGGTAATATTCAATCATTACATAACGCTGCACATCTATCAACAGAACAGACATTAATATGAACGGTGCTAACAGCGTGAGTAACTCATAAATCTTCCCTTTAAAAATAAAGAATACCAATATAAGCATGGGTGTTAGCAATAAAACAAACCCCTGGTAAATAATCTGCGTTTGCCATGGAATGGCCTGCAATATTCTTCCTGCTTTTATCAGTTGCCCTATTGTAGGATTACCGGTAACTCTCCAGTTAGCATATTGGCTCGTTAAAAAGTGTGTAGCATTACCGGCATGATAAAAATTAAGGGTTCTGAATAAGTACAACGCAATAAACGGCAATAGAAATATAATAATGTAAATGGCAAAAGTTCTGTTGGCAAGTTTTCTGCGTTGCGAAACATTGTTCAGTGTTTCCATGTATTGAATAACAGGAGGCTGGTCTCTGTTAATCTTTAAGCCATCTATAGAAACCATGAAAATAAAAGGAAAAAAAGCAAAGATGAGCCAGATAAAGTTCATATCGCAAAACACCAGTAACGACAAATAAATACTAGCCAACGATAAATAAAATGTGGTTTGCGATCTGTAATATTTAAAAAGGCTTCTGAATATTAAATAAAAGAATAACAATACTGCGCCAACCCCTCTACCGGAAATGGCTGCATACAAAAGGCCGGGATGGAAAACAAACAATAAAAATATCATGGGCACATATACCCTTCTTGGAACAGATGATTTTTCAAAATCTATTAATACTGTATAGAACAACAATGTTGTAAATACAATGGAAGCCAATACCGGTGCATATGGGTAACCGAAGGGAGTAAAGAAAATAGAAGATATATAGATAATGCTCGGAAAGGTTGTACCAAGAGTTAATAAGGTATTTTCCTGTACTTCGAAAAGCACTTTTATTTTCTCTGCATGAAAGAGCGCTTCTGAATGTTCATAGCCTGTGCGATGCACAATCCACGATAGTACTATATAATAGCACAACATGAATATGAACGTTAATTCGCAAATATGTTTTTTTATGAATGCTCTCATATTTTATCAGGCTGCTTCTACTTCTTCTTGTGTTTGAACGGTATCGTGGTGTTTAACACCTGTTGATGTTAATTTGGTTAACCCGTGATTGGTTTTTTCCCAATAAAAAGGTTTAGTAATCAATTGCCACAACCCTTTATATGCTGCAATAGAATGCATTAACCAGTATACCGGGTTCATTGCCGAATATAGTATCAGTTCGTAATACCTTCTTTTAAATACTGCAATCATATTCACAAAGATCATCAATACATTTCCGGCAATAAAGTTGAAAATAGATATATACAATATCCAGTCGGTAAAAAGTTTATTTACAAACTGGAATTTGAAAATGATGTATAAAATAAAGAACGATAATAAAATTGGATAAAGCAGGAATGTAAATGCCGTACCACCGATAAAGAAGTTGAAACCGAAGAAACCGCCCCAACCGATTTTCCTGATCAGC
Source organism: Sphingobacteriia bacterium (assembly GCA_017304675.1). Taxonomy (GTDB): domain Bacteria; phylum Bacteroidota; class Bacteroidia; order Chitinophagales; family Chitinophagaceae; genus CW01. The sequence goes on along the minus strand of JAFKLS010000016.1, from coordinate 181,205 downwards.
TTTGCGGGATTACGCATATGTACCAAATAGGTTTGCATATATCCCTTGATCCATCTTGAACGTTGCCGTATCCAGTTAAAGGGTTCGTTATTGGCTTCTTCAAAAGTGGAACTGTTCACTACACCAATCTTATAATTCTTACTGTAAACCCTCACCCCTAAATCTGCATCTTCCGTTACATTGAAAGGGTCCCATGCCCCAAGCTCAATCAACCTGTCCAGCTTAAAATGATTGCTGGTACCGCCTAACGGAATAGGTACATCTAAGGTTTCCAAACCGGGTAACATATAATCGAACCAATAAGAATATTCTAAAGTGAACATCTTTGTTAAGAAGTTCTCATTCTTATTGAAGTAGTTTAACGCTCCTTGTATACAAACAAAATCTTCGGGCAGCCTCCTGAAGAGGATTACTACTTTTTTTAATTGATCAGAATCTGGCACATCTTCTGCATCGTAAATAGTAAGGTATTCACCTCGCGAAAAGTGCAGCCCGTAATTACATGCTTTGGGTTTGGTTTTAGGCATGTGAAAAGGCACAACAATTACTTCAAAGTTGGCCGGAAAATCCAGTTCCCTAACGGCATTCAATGTTTTATCATCGTCTTCTTCAATCAATAATTTCACATCTAATTTGTCTTTCGGGTAATCCAGGCTTCGGAGATTCCATATCAGTTTCCTGATTAATTTATCTTCTTTATAAACGGGTAATAAGATGGTATATACCGGCAATGTTTTATTCTCTACTTTTTTGGTATCTGCTTTGGTTACCACTTCGTGCAGTTCGCTCATAGAGCCTTTCAGCGAAAGATATAGTTTGAACGAAATAGCAAATAAGAAGAAGAAACTTGCAAGCAGATTTAAGATAATGGCCGTTGGAATAAGATAAAATGTCATTACAACAAATACCAAACCTATAGCTCCGAAAATAGATATGAGCTGGGCATCTGTAAATGTTACCAAGCCTGAAGAAGAGGGGTCTTTACGCATCAGGCTGAATACTGCTTCTTTTACATAAAACTCCCCTCTTGTTTTATGAGCCAGCCATGTAATATCCAGATCCGATGCAGCAACAAGCCTTATGTTACACCTGAATTTTACAATCAAACTCTTTTCTAATTTCTCATCAAAAGGATCGGCAGCAGCTACCAGCAAAGCACCATCAGCCTCTTTTCTGAGAGGGAAATACAAGAATGAGTTGAGATGTTGAATATCGCACTGCCCAATATACTCTTCATCAAATTCTTCTTCCCTGATATTAATAAAAGGGAACCCTTTAGATTTTAAAAAATTAGAATAATCTCTTCTTACCAAAAAGCCGAAGATCAGTGCTGCTTTAATAGGTGCATAGTTATACGTTTCCGCAATTCGCAGAATGGCTTCCAGGTTCTCTTGTTTAAAAGAACCATTTGCTACCATATGGTGTAAAGAACAACGGCTCATATTATATTGCTAACGTATGACTTGATTTATACAATCTCCTGTGATTTTTTCACTCTTCCTCTTACCAGGTAGAAAGCAATTAATAAAGCGATTAATAAAACACCAAGAATAATAAACTTGTATTTTGAAAGTAATTCGCTCCAACCGCTGCTATCATCTCTGTAAGTAACAAGGCCGCTATCTTCCGGTATTTTAAAGAAATAACGGCTTACACCACCGCTATTGGCCACGCAAACATTGCTTTGTATTTCGGTAATCTGCAAACTGAAATTTTTCACCACGCTTTCAAAAGCATTTTTAGTTAAACTATCGCCAAGTGAAGTAATCATTAAAACTGTTCTACCGCTTTCCCTGAATATTTGCGCCATACCACTGTTTGAGAAATCGTTAATACTGTAAGTGGTTTTTTCCGTATTGTCTTTATAAATCTGAAAATCCTTATCGAACTTAACCGGCATGCTTGAAAAATTCTTTGCAAAAGCATCGTTTCGTTTCACCATGGCAATTATGTTAAAGCCTTTTAAATCATCTAAGCTTGTTTTATCGGCAGCAACAAGTTGCGGAACAATCAGTTTGTTATAATCGGGCTTAATCGGTGCATTTAACTGGTAAAACAGTTCACCTACTGCAGAAGCTATGTTAGAACCGAACAGGCCTGGAGATACCACCACTTTGGTAGGCACTTTTCTAAACTCTGCAGGGAAATTAAAAAAGCTGTAAAACTTATTCTCTCTTTCACCGGAAAAAGTTAAAGTAGAAAGTTTAGGATTTACAAAAGCATAAAAATTACTGAAGCCATCTTTACAAATATTGTTACCCGGGTAAAACCTGAATTCTACCATCAGGGAGTTAAATTTGGTTAACAAGTATGGTTTAAGATCTATGTTTTCTTTAAACTCTGTTCTGTCTTGTAAAGAGGCGTTATAAATGAGGTTTTCATTAAGGTAAATATTAACAAATCCACGATCTCCTTCTTTCAAGATTGAAAAATTACTTTCCAGGTGAAAGGTTAATTTATTGGGAATGGCATTGAACTCTGTAAGCGAAAAGGCATATTTCTGTTGTAAAGCGCCTATGCCTTCCATTAAGGCCGATGTACCACCCAGATCTTCTAATGTAGTAACAAGAGCCGATGCGTTATCCAGGGCAACATTACTTGGAACAGCTTCCTGAATTAACAATTTATCGCTAAAAGTACTGCTCATTTTTTTATTGTTGGCCATTGTATTAATGGCTTTTTTATAACCGGCAGCATCACCACCCGTTACTACTATACAGGAGTGACCTGAATAAAGGCTGCCTTTTATAACACCAATATATCCCTGGCCTGCAGCCAGAGAAGGCAGCTCCTGGCGTACACTGGCAGGTAATTTTTCCGGTAAGCCACAAACAACAGCTCCGTCGGGTATTGTCTCTTCCGCTCTATATGTTTCGGCAGGTACTTCTTTTAAGCCGCTTTGTTTTAAAAGTGTGTAAGCCAGCCCTCCCGCTGTTAAATCATCCAGGTCGTTGGTTGCAGGTGTGTATACCTGGTTGCAATCCTGAAACCATTCTTTTAAAGAACGCTGATAAAGGGGGGTTTCATTTTTATAAATGGCCAGATAAGATGAATTTTTTACACGTACCCAGCAGGCAATATTATCAACGTCTTTACAAGGTTCGTCGGTAACACTCATTCTCGCAGCTATTTTTACTTTAATAAACCTGCCATCAGGCTGCAAGTATTTCTTTGCCAGGTAAGCTTTCATGGTAATAACCGAATCAACCCCATTAACATTGATTGGTTGCGTAAGAATAGGTACATCTTTTAAATACAATACGAGGAACGAGGTTCTCGGGTTCAGTACTTGCGAGGCCCTTATTTGCATTACCAATGTACAATTCTCCAGGTCATCGTTGGGCTTTATCTTAACAAAATAAGTTAAAGAACCTGTTAAGCCAGTAATAAACGCATCATCATACCCCATATACTCTAAGGATCTCTCAACATATTTCGATTCGGTATTAATGCGGAATTTTTGTCTTTCTTTATTGAGAATTGAAGAGTCTCTTCTTTGAAACAATTGTGCATTACTTGCCTGTACAAACACAAGTAATGAGGAAAGAACAACTAAAATTCTAAGTTTCATATCTTAAAGTTTAATGGGTACTTGCAAATTCTATACGGTAGTAATTGCCTGTTTTTTCTTCGCTGTTATAGGCAAAGGTACCACCCATGGTTTCGGTTAATTTTTTTGCTACTGCCAGGCCCAGATCATCATCTGAATTCAAAGCGTCTTTAACATTTTTGTGCGGCTGTAGTTTACTAAACAATTCGTCCATTTTTTGTTTTCCTATCAACTTGCCAACGTTTACCACTTCTATTATGCACTTATCGTTTATTTCGTTGGTATGAACTGTGATGATAGAACCGCTTTGTGCATAGCGTATGGTGTTAGAGAGGAGTTTAAACAATAACTGATTCAGGAACAATTTGTCTAAATACACTTTCATAACTGTTGGAGACAAATGCAACTGAAGGTTAATCTGCTTCATTTGGGCTGCATCGGAGGCAATACCTATCACAGCCTTTTCTACAACAGGGCCAATATCGAAAATTTCATAATTAAAATCAATTTTGGCTTCATTCTTATCGGCTGTACCTCCCAGTTTTTCGGATAAATATCCCAGCTTTTCGTTGCTTGCACCAATATACTGAACAATCTCTTTTTGTTCGGCGGTAAGATTGTCTTGTTTAGCCAACAAGAGATCCAGCGACATCTTAATAGACCCATTGAAATTCCTGAAATCATGCATCATGATATTCATCGTATCATTCTTATAATCGTTCAGCACTTTCAACTGCCTGTTAGATTCTTCAATAATATATTTTTGATCACTGATTCTTTCGTTTTGAGACAACAAACGGTTATTGGCCTCTTCTATCAAAATATTTTTAGCAAGATCTCTCTTCAGGATTAAGTAACGGTTGTACGATGCCAGGCAGGAGAATGAAGACAGTACCAGATATACCGTACCGCCTCTTGAAATAAGGTATTGAACATTTTCTCCACTGGTTCTGAAATAGTAAGTAACTCCTATCACTGCATAAGAGAACAAACACAGCACTACAGGATAAATAGGCTTCCAGAAAAGGGTAATGTTTACTAAAAAAATAAATACCGAGAATAACAGGAAGTAAGCAGTAACATCGTAAAAACTTACATGCCCACATACATAAGCATGCATGAATACATTAACTCCAATAAATAAGGCGATTGTTTTTTCGTAGGGCCAGTCTAACCGGTACCCATAAGTGTAAATGCCATAAGAAATGCCTGCTACGAGGAGCCTCAACATGAAAAGAAAACTCCAATCTGAGCTTGCAAACAAATAATCTAAGAGCCAACTTAAAGGTAGGGAGAAGATAATAGTCCACATTACAACATTAGCATAATAAGTTCCTTTCGCATTCAACTGTTCTGCTAATGCTTCCTTATTTATATTTACATAAGAAAAGCTTTGGTTAGTGAGCATATGGGTAACGGACTAAGTAACAATATTGTGTGAAAATAATTATTACATAACTTTTACAATGATAAGACAGATAATCTTGATAACTTTCATTTGTACACTCTCACTATCCACATTTAGTGCAAAACTAACCGGTTCACAACCTTTAACCGAATTGGTTAAACAATTAGGCGCCGGCATTAACATTTCTTTGTTTGAACACAACTGGTCTACTCCCCAGCAAATATGGCAGGAAGATTATCTTACCAAACTAAAAAAAATAAAAAAAGCACATTTTAAAACAGTACGTTTCCCTATTGCCTTCGATATGTTTCTGCAACCCAATTCTACCAACCTTATGCCGGAGATATTGCTGAAGATGCAGGAAATTTATACCAATTGCAAAGCTTTAAACCTAAACCTTGTTTTTACATACCACTACGGAAAGTTAACCGATTACAATTCTTTCAGTGAACAGGAAAAGGTTTCATGGATATGGAAACAAGTGCAGCGCAGGTTTACCGGGGAAGGCTATGAAACCCTCTTTTTTGAATTATATAATGAGCCTACCATTAATGCCGGTTTATGGAAAAGTATGGCTGAAACACTGATTAGATACCTGAGATACGAAGATAAAGACCGGGTTTATATTGTTGGAGGAACCAATTATAATAATATAGAGGAGCTGAGAACCCTGGGTAGGATTAATGATAACAGAACCCTTTACACTTTTCATTTTTATGAGCCGTTTATTTTTACACACCAGGGGGCAGAATGGGAAGCAGATAAAACGTACATTACAGGCATACCTTATCCTTATAAACAAAGTACCATGCCTCCCCTGCCCAAAAAAGCAAGAGGAACAGACGTAGAAGAAAATTTTAATAAGTATAAAACAGAAGGCACGCAGGAATATCTTTCCAACAAAATTACCTCGGCATTGCATTGGTGCAATTTGAATAATATGATATTGATTTGTACAGAAACCGGGGTAATAGGTAATGTTAGAAATGCCGACAGGGAACGCTATCTTAAAGATGTTACCAATATACTTAACAGCAACGGCATTGCAGCTATGTTGTGGGATTACGATCAAAAATTTACTGTAACCAAACCCAATGGCAAACCCATTAAACCGGTAAGGAAATGGATAAAACACAGTTAAGTTCTTACTACTGATTATCCGTTGTATTTTCATTTCAACCTTCTGAATAACCTTCTGCATAAAACTTATATACAGTTAGAGAATCATTTAACTATCTTCAAGGCATAACTACCGCTTATGCACCCTGTTCTTTCAATTCACAACATCAGTAAAAAATATAGCACCGTTCAGGCTTTGCAAGATGTTTCTTTCGAAGTTCCGAGAGGCTGTGTATTTGGCGTTCTTGGCCCTAACGGAAGTGGTAAAACAACTTTGCTTGGAATTATTTTGGATATATTGAAAGCCAATAACGGCCATTATGTATGGTTTGGACAAAAAGAAAATTATCAGGTAAGAAAGAAGATAGGCTCTTTATTAGAAACACCTAATTTTTATCATTACCTGTCTGCTGTTAATAATCTAAAAATTACACAAGCCATTAGCCAGCGTGGAACAGAAAAGGATATTGATGATGTTTTGGAGAAAGTAAATCTTGCTCAAAGAAAAAACAGCCGGTTCAGCAGCTATAGCCTGGGCATGAAACAAAGGCTTGCCATTGGTGCTGCATTACTCGGTAGCCCGGATGTATTGGTGCTCGATGAGCCCACCAATGGCTTAGACCCCGTAGGTATTGCTGAAATAAGGATACTTATTAAACAATTGGCAGCAGAGGGTAAAACCATTATTATGGCCAGTCATTTATTAGATGAAGTGGAAAAAGTTTGTACGCATGTGGCCATTTTAAAAAAAGGCATACTACTTACCGCCGGTGCTGTTGATGAGGTTTTGGCAAATGAAGATATTATTGAAATAGCAGCATCTGATATGGATGCATTAAAACGGGCCGTACAAAACATACACGGGTATACAAGGTTAAAAGAAGAAGCAAATGTTTTACAATTGTTCTTTCCAAAAGGTACTGCTACCCCGGAACTGATCAATCAGCATTGTTTTAATAGTGGAGTGGTGTTAAATTCTCTCAGCCAGAAAAAGAAAAGCCTGGAAACAAAATTCTTTGAACTTACCAATAACTAATTCTCTTAAAAATTACCGTATGTTTCAATTGATTAAAATTGAATGGTTAAAAATAAAAAGATACCCGGCCTTTTGGGGAATGATAGCCATTGTTACACTTTCGTATCCCGGACTTAATTATATTATTGGCAGGGCCTATAATCAAAATGTTGTAAACAATACCAAGAACCAGGTGGCACAATTGGCCAAGTTCCTGTTAGGAAACCCCTTTGCCTTTCCTGAAACCTGGCATACCATAGCCTACTTTTCTTCTTTTTTTGTAATGATACCGGCAATATTGGTTATTATGCTTGCCACCAATGAATATAATTACAAAACACACAGGCAGAATATTATAGACGGGTGGAGCCGTAATGAATTCATTACAGGTAAGTTGATGGATGTAATCATCGTTTCCCTATTGTCTACCCTACTTTATGCATTGGTAGCGCTGGCATTGGGTATTTATTTTGATGATGGGCACCTAAACCGTTGGGCAGAGCAACTTCAATATATACCTTACTTTTTCATTCAAACCTTTTCACAATTATCAATTGCGTTTTTAACCGGCTATCTTATTAAAAAAGCTTTTATTGCTTTAGGTGTATACTTTTTTTACTCGCTTATCCTGGAAAATATCTTGGTGGGTTATTTAAGCTGGAACAAAATTGAGGCGGCAAAATTTTTACCTTTTGAAATGAGCGACAGAATTATTCCTAAGCCTGCTTTTATCTCAAAATTTGGTAAAGACCTGAAAGACGCTTACGAAAAAGCTTTGGATGCCATACCCGAGCAAATTATTTATACAGTTATTTTTACAGCATTAATATGGTTTTTATGTTATAAGCTTCATAACCGGAAAGACCTGTAAATATCGTCAGGCTAAATCATCCAGCGCAGCATTAATGGTTGGGTATTTAAATGAAAAACCATGATCTGTTATTTTTTGAGCATTTACAGTGGTGCTTTTCAATACTTCTATACTCATCTCTCCAAGCACTATTTTCAGCAACAAAGCAGGAACATGCATTGTAACAAAAAAGTGTTTTCGCATTTTTCGGGCCAGTGTTTTTATTAAAAGTTGATTGCTTACGGGGCCAGGTGCCACTGCATTAAAAATACCTTTAACCTCATTTTGTATAGCAAATAAATACATGTTACAAATATCTTCTTCATGTATCCAGCTAATCATCTGCTCTCCATTACCTATGATTGTGGCGATTCCAAACCGGAGTGGTTTTTTAAACTCAGCTAATGCCCCGCTTGTTTTGCTTAAAACAATTCCTGTTCTTAATTTCACCAAACGAATACCCATGTCTTCAACGGGCGAGATACTTTCCTCCCATAACCTGCAAGTTTCTCCAAGGAAATTTTTTGCAGGAAGATCTGTTTCAGTGAACATTTTACCTTGTTGTACATCTGCACCGTACCAGCCAATTGCAGAAGCGCTAATCACTGCCTTAACATGGTGCTTATATGTTCGCAAAGCTTTTATTAACAGGGCGCTGCTATGCACACGGCTTTCTACAATCTCTTTTTTTCTCTGTTCACTCCATTTTTTTGCAGCTACATTCTCTCCTGCAAGATGAATAATATAATCGGCCTCCTCAATAGCTTCTTCATTAATAAAATCCTCATCCACTTTCCAGGCTGCATAGCTGAGTTGCGGATGATTGCTCAAATATTTCTCTGGATGCCTTGTAAGAACGGTTACAGCATATCCTCTTTTTAATAATAATTTCGTTAATTGTTTTCCTATAGTTCCTGTGCCTCCGGTGATTAAAACAGTAGCCATATAATTACAGTATTAAACCTGTTATTTTAAAGCAAATGAATACCTGCTTTTTTAAATAACAAAACATATTGCTTTTGGTTGAGTAGGCGATTCATTAACCCATAGCAAGAAGGCAGGTACTCTGTATAAAAAATTAAGGCCCAACAAATAAATGTCGGACCTTAACACACTAAGCGTTTATAATAATATTAAATTAATTATGCCACCACCTTATCCAGGATTTTGCATCAGTAGCGCTAACCATATCGTAAGTAACATTATCTACCTGAACAAAATAGAATCCGGTTGTATTGTAAAAAAGGTTTGTGGTGTTGGTAACTGATGTTGGAAATGTCCCGGTGTTGGCACTAAGGGCAAATATGGCTCTACCATCTACGGTAAATGTAGGGCCCGACTTAACTCTTGAATAATAAGTAGCATTGGCCAGCGATCCCCCGGATATAACCATTGGCCCAAAATAATCTACTGTTGAGCTTATTGCATTATACCAATACCAGTATTGATAAAAACTTGGAATGGTTTTAACACCATATGCATCATCTACCCCGTTAACATGAAAACCTGCATCGGAACGCCATGCTTTATTAAAGTTTGTTGGCAAAGCAGCAAACCATCTTTGAGGGGCTGTAAGATCTGTCTTAATAGAGGCAATGGCTCCGGCAATTGTACTTGTAACTCCATTAATGGTACATGTTGCAGTGTTTGTGGCAGCGTTAAAGCTCAGATTATCTATACTTTTAATAACGAGTCCATTTACGGTAAAGGGCGATACAAAAGAAATGCTGTTGGGTGTTAGATAGTAAGGCGGAGATACAATGGTATTTAAGTTGTTTGATCCATCAAGGTATTTGAAAGTAATTGTTCTATATCCTCCGGGAGTACTTTCAAATACAGTACTGCCTACTGTAATTTTTTTAAAGTAGTTCAATATTTTGTCAAGCACCATTGCATTTTTTAGTCCTTGTGCATAAAAGGCATCGTATTCTGCTTTGGTAGCTCTAACCATAATAGCTGGGCTGCTATTAAAATTTCCAACCAGGCGAATTGTATCTCCTAATTGTGCAGGGGCCTTATTGTCGGCAAATGCAAAATCAAAATCTGAACCCCATCCGTATCCACCGCCTTCGCTTGCAACAGGGCTTTTAGAAATTGCGGGGTCAGGATCACAGGGTAAATGAATGTAGCCATAAGTATCAAATTCAATTGATGGTCTTTGCAAAGCTTTTAGCCTGTAACCGCTTGTTTTGGGCACAGAAGCGGTTGTTGTATCGAAATCAGAAAGCTGTGTTACCGTATTGGCATCTTTAAATTGCATAAAATAGGAAAAGGCTGATTTTATTCCGTATACGCCTTCTAACCCTTTAGGATATACAATCACTTTCCATCCATATTGTGCAGATGTTAATATGTTTTGGTATTGCGCCAAAGCATCAGTAAGCCTTTCATCTGGCGTTCTATTTAAAAGGTATTCATCTTTCTTTTGGCAGCCAGCCATTACAAAGAGCAACACCACAGATAAATTAAATATTTTTTTCATGATTTTTATTTAATAAATAATCAATATTATAAATACAGATTCTTTTGTTTTATTGCAAGTACCCTGCTAATGCGGCCCTGCATTTTGTTTGCAAACCGTAAAAATCAATTCCCCATGTTTTAGCAAAATAATCTACCACAATGGCTTCTTTTGCCTTAATTGCCAGGTAGCCTGCAGAAGTAGTAGAACCGGCCTGTGTTAATAATTTATCATAATTATCATAACCGGTAGGGCCATTAGAAGCGCCAATAAGCATTGAGCTAACCATTTCTACAAAATCTTCTTCGGGCGCAGCCATTGCATATGCTGTAATAAATCCTTGTTTTCTTGCATCAGCATCTGCAACATTAAACCAGGTAGCAGTATAACCGCCGGTAATATTCTTATATGCGGTAGTGAACATAACGTTTTGATGCAGAATATGGCCAAACTCATGGTGAATGGTGTGCAGCATTTGTTTAAAGTTGGCACTATCCTTTTTAAGCCTTGTGAAATAGTTAATAAGGTATAATGTAATTTTTGTTCCTCCTTCTGCCTGGCCTAATGTTATTGTTCCATTATAATTGTATTCCGGGCTACCTACCAGTACAAAATTTTTAGGCGCATATTTTTTAATAAGCATTGGGCTGCCGGTTTGATCTATGTACGGTTGAAGGCCAACTCGTTTTACGCCTCCCAGTACATCTATCACTTTAGAAGTATCCGGCGGAACCAAGGTTTTATCCAGAGCAAGTTCCCAGGCATCCCATCTATATTTTGCAGCAATATTGAAAGGTACTGTAAGAGAATCGTATACCCATTTATCTATACTGGTTGCAAACCAGGTATCTCCTCCTAAACCTAATGGAGGGGTAGATAAGCTGCCATTTTCGTCTTTTTTACAAGATATAAATAAAGAAGAAAGAAGTGCTACGGCTACAACTATTTGAAAAATTTTCTTCATAACTGTTTTATTTACTTTGTTAGTTATTGGTACTTATTATCTAGGGTTTAATTGTAAACCAGATTGAATTGATTCCTGCGGCAATTGCAAAAGCCTTCTTTTATCATCAGGCCCCAATACATCTGACCCTCCGGTTAAATAAGTATGTGTAACCGGTATTTTTAGTCTCAGGATATCAAACCATCTTAAGCCCTCATGTATATAACTTACTTTCTTAAAAAACAGGGTGGCTTTTAATAAAGAACCTGCCGTGTCGGTTGTTCCCGGAGCGTAAAATGCAATTGCTTTTGCAGCAGTAATATTGTGTGTGGCTGCCGAATAGCTTCTTACATTCTTACTTTCCCAGGTAACCAGATCTGCAATTGCTGCTGTATAATTTTTTTGAGCGATGTAAGCTTCTGCCCTATTAAACAATACCTCTTCCATGCTGAACAAAGGAATTACATCGTAGTTTGCTGCATTTTCATAGAACTTCGGAACATTATAATACTGTGGGCTGGACCCATACGTCCAATAAGGAATAGACAAAGTGCCTCCGCTAACATTTGCATTTAAATAAAACTCCGAAAACAGATTATTGCCATAACCATAACGATAATAGGCGTAACTGCTTCCCCATACAGTATTTGCTTCCTGTAAAAGGATGTTTGAGTTTTCTGTTGCTTTTGTATAAATAGCCTGTAACCCAAAAAAGCCTAAAGAGGTGGCACTATAGCCAACAGGGCTTGAGGTGGCAGAAGTTCCGTTCCAATTCCTAATTAAACTGGCAACTGGTGTGGTTCCAAAAGTTTGCGCTGCATGGCTAATAACCTGATCGTAATCTTTTTTAAATAAATAAAATCTTGCTGCAAATGCATGAGCAGCCTGTTTTGAAAAATGGAATTTCGGTGCATCACCATAAATTTTTTCATTAATCAATGGTAATCCTCTGTTCAAATCAGCTTCTATATTATCATATACTGATTTTACAGTTCCCCTTGAGTATTTAACAGTAGCATGTTTTTCAACTGCGGTAACATAAGGTATACCAGGATCTGTAGCTGCAGTGGCTGGGTCGTATGCTTTGGCAAAAAGCGTTACCAACATGAAATGAGCATAAGCCCTTGCAACCAATGCCTCCCCTTTTTGGGCATTGTAGTTTGCAGAATCGGGCCCATTACAATATTCCAATGCCTGATTAGCGGCTGCTATTGCATTATAACATGCATGAAAATACCCTTCGGGAGAATCCTGGTCCTGAAATTGTACATCCTGAAACTTGAATGATTGTGCATTCACCGCATTGCTATTGGGATCTGCATACAATGTTGCATTGCCTTTGTCTTCAGCATTATCGCTCATAGCTTCGCAAAAAGGAATGTAATTTCTTTTCGGATAAGCGCTCACCAACAGCTGTGTAACCTGCTCCGGAGTGGTAATAACCGTTCTGTTATCTGGCAAGGTTTCTAAAAACTTTTTACATCCGGCACACAGAATGATGATTAAAAAAATATTTATATATAATAATTTTCTTTTCATATATTAATAATTTATAAGCCTAGTTTTAATGAAAAAGTTACTTGTCTGTTAATAGGTAATGCCACCCCTCCGGTATTAAAGAATTCCGGATCCTGGCCATGCAATCTTGGATCTGAATAGATTAACCACAAATTGTTACCCACAACAGTTAATGAAGCTGTTTTCATTCCTATTCTGCTAGCAAAAGAATTGGGCAATGCATATTGAAGGCTGACAACTTTTAATCTTACAAAACCACCGTCAGCTACCCTATCACCTGAATAATTGTAGGTATTGTACGGATATTGCGTATTATTCACCAAATCGTTATTTACAAATAACATTGCTACAGAAGGAATATTGGTGAGTGTTTCATCACCAGGCAAAGTATATCTTCTTCTAAATTCACCAGGCAGTGCACTCAAATCTGAATAGTTTACACTATATGCCGGTGTAAGTCTTATTTTATTGCCAGCCTGGTAAGTAAATAATGCTGATAGTGTAAAGTTTTTATAACGGATAGTGTGATTAAACCCACCTGTATACAAAGGGTCTACAGAGCCTTCATATTTTAAAAATGAGGTATTCGTGCTTTGTGCATAAACTGTGGTATCTGCAACCCCGTTTTGGTCGATGAAAAGGGGAACTCCGCTAAATTTAGCGTTTGGTTCCAGCCCTGCATTTTGAACAGAATACAACCCTCTTTGTACATATCCCTCTTTTGTTCCGCCTTCTTGTTTTACCAGATCAAAAATCATCGGTTGATTTTTGGCATTGGTTATTTTGGTTATGTTATATCCAAATACCAACGATGCTGTCCAGCTCCAGTTTTTCTTAGTGATTATTTTTCCGGTAATAGCAATATCCACACCATGTGATTTCATGTCGGCATAATTGGCCGCCTTATAAATCTCACCGCCTATGCCCGATGTTTTAAATGTATGAATCAGATCAAAACTGCTTCTCTTGTACCAATCAAAAACCAACCCCAACCTTTCATTAAACAATCCAATATCAGTTCCTATGTTTAACTCATATTTCTTTTCCCAGGTTAAGTCGGCATTCTCAAGGTTTTTAATACTAATAGCAGTTTGTTGATCGGTTAAATAATGGCGATTGGTAATTTCTGTTCTTAAAATAGCAGTAGTATTCGTTGCATCGCCAATACTTGCATTTAAACCATAGCTAGATTTCAGCATCAGGTGGCTGATTGCCCTAACATTTTGCATAAAATTTTCCCTATCAACATTCCATACACCTGAAACAGTCCAGGTTGGCAGCCATCTGGCTTGTGGAGAGCTACCCAATCTATTAGATCCGTCTTCTCTTACAGTACCAGAAAAAGTATACCTGCTTTTATATGTATAAGAAGCATTGGCAAAAAAGGCAATAAACCGGTCTCTCTCTGTGCTTAATCCATAATAGGGTTCATTGTTTTCGGTCATCTTCTTTATAAACCTGTAATCTATATAAGGTATGCCTCCATTATTGTATTGATATCCTATTCCTATATTATTTGCGAGCTGCCTATCAGCAGATTTTACTTCCTGGCCAACCAATGCACTAATTACATGATCTTTACCTGAGAAAGATTTATTAAAAGTGAATACATTCCTAAACGTATAGTTTAAGAGTTGCCTGTCTTTTGTTTTGTAAAAGCCTCCATAAGGTAAAACCGTTACCGGCAAGGTACTCGGATCTGTTGGATCTCTGTATAAAAAAGGGTTGGCTTCTTTAATGATAGAAGTGCCTGCAGCTCTGTAAGCGTTTGCCTCATTTGAGCTTTCCAGTACCTGATGCTCTTCAGCCGTTTTTGCATATCGCAATGCACCAACAAACTCGTAATTTATTGATGGTGTGATTTTATACGATAGGTTTGCTTGTAATTTTACATCTACCACACTTAACTTCAGGTAGTTATTTTGAATCTCGTTGATAATATTAAATGGTGCAAAATCTCTTGTAAAATACTCCAGGTTGCCCTTTTTATCGTAAGCTGTAAGTACCCTGCTTGTATTGAGAGCATAACTGAATGGATTGATATCAAAGTCTCTGCTGTATGAACCTTCTACCGGGTTTGACTTTCTGTCTTCAGTGCCTGGTGCACGTTGCTGGCGAACCGATCCGTTGGCCAAAAAGCCAAAAGAGAGTTTATTTGTAATAACATAATTATTTCTGGCATTTACGGTATAACGTTTTACATTATCGGCAATCGTCCACCCTTCATCATTGTAAAAGCTTGCAGAAAAGTATGACTGATGTTTGTCTGTTCCTGTAGAAATACTTAATGTATGTTCTTGGGTAAGTGAGTTTTTAAACAGTATATTAAACCAATTGGTATTGGCATTTGCATATTGCATAAGCCATGCCTGTCTTGCCTCTGCTGTATTCAACACTGCAAAATTTCCATTATCGTCTGGGTATTGCAAGAGCTTTGCCAGCTTACCATATACGCCGGAGTTTCTTGCATTTACCAAATCGGAATAACGCAAATACCCTTTACGCTCTATTTCTGCATAAACAGACATCTGATCTGCTGCATTCATAATATCATAATTGGCATAAGAAGGTTTTATTTGCACACCGAAATTTCCGGTATAAGACACTACAGGTTTACCAATTTTCCCTTTTTTGGTGGTGATTACAATTACACCATTCATTGCTCTTGCACCATATAGGGCTGCTGCCGCTGCGTCTTTTAAAATATCAAAAGTTTCTATATCATTAACATTTAAACCGGCTACGGCAGATCCTAACATGGTACTGGGATCTCCATTAGAAAGTTGATCGTTACTGATATTAACAATATCTTCAAGAACAACACCATCAATTACCCAAAGTGGTTTATTTTCTCCCGTAATAGAAGTAGCACCGCGAATACGTACTTTAGGTGCAGCTCCAAATGTGCCTGATACGTTTTGAATAGAAACGCCGGCAGCACGTCCTTCCAGCATTCTGCTCAAATCTGTTACACCGTCTATCTTAATGCTATCTGCCTTTAAAGTAACTGCAGCTCCGGTGAACTTCTTTTTATCGATATTTTGATAACCCGTAACGACTACTTCATCCAGAACAGATACCTGGTCTAACAATTCGATTGATAAATTTTGTTTGGCTTTAACTTCTATTGTTTTATACCCGATCATTGATATAATTAAAGTAGCTCCATCTTTTACGCCTTTCAGTTCAAATTCGCCCTTATCATCAGTAGTGGTTTTTTGGCTGGAGCCTTTCACCGAAACGGTAGCGCCTTTTAGCACTTCCCCTTTGGCATTTTTTATTATACCAGTTATGTTAATCTCCGATGAATAAACGGGATCTTTGTTGTCTTCCGTTTTTGTAATGGTTTCTGGCAGTGCTTTAGGCTGATTGGTTGATGATCTAATAACTATTTTTTCATCAATCACTACATAAGATATAGATAACGGGGCTAATATTTTATTCAGTATGTAACTGATCTTTGCATTTTTTACTGCAATGCTTATTTTATTATCAGTGTTAACCGAATTACCTGAGTAGGTAAACGATACTTTTGCAAGAGCGCTTATTTCTTCAAAAACATCGTTTAATGGTCTCTGTTTAATGTTAAGCGTAATACGCTTATCAAGTACAGCCTGAGCATTGGCATCTGATGCCTTCAGGTCCATGATAGTTACACAAATAATAGAAAAAACAAACACTGAGAATTTCATAAACAAAGTAGCTTTTTCAATCAGGGATATTAATTGTACTCTTTTTTGCATACCTTTATAGCGTTAGTTTTAAAATACAAAGCAGCAGATTACATCTGTTTGCCTTGTGTGTTCGTAAATAAATTAACAGTATTGTAGCTCTCTGTTGCCGCAGAGGGCTTTTTGTTTATAGGTGTTATTTAGGTGGTGTTTTTTTCAGTTTCATATTTTAAAGTTTAGCAGCCTTTTCCGGTTATTGTATAGGTGTTTGTATGAGCATTTTTTTCAACAGTTGCATTTAGTGCAGCTCCCAATAAAGCCAATACTTTTTCTATTTCCTGTTGCATGTTAAAGTCGCCATAAAAAGTGCATTGCTTTATGTTTCCTTTTAACAGGATAGTTACATTGTAATTTTTTTCTATATCGCTCACCACATTTTCAACCGATTCACCGCGGTATACGAAATGGCCATTTTGTCGCTCAGAAAAAAAAGCTGTGTTGTTAATCTTAGTTTGCAATAACGTATTTGTTTTAGCAACATAAGTAGCCGATTGATTTGGTGTTAATACAACCTTATCCTCATCTCTATTCCCATTAATGTTAACTTCTACCCTTCCTGTTACCACAACTACTTTTGCAAGTGTTGAGTCATATGCTTTAACATTAAAACTTGTACCCAATACTTTTGTGGTTATTTTATTGGTATGAATAAGAAATGGCTTGTCTTTATTTTTTGCTACTTCAAAAAAAGCTTCTCCCGTTAGCTCAACTTCCCTTGTTGCGGATGCGAACTTATCCGGGTATTTAAAAGAGCTGCCCGGTTCTATCCATACGATTGATCCATCAGGCAAATGCACTATTTTTCTTTCACTATTGGCCGTAACAACATTTATTTGGTGTGCAGGCCATAAATAAGTTTCTATTTCATTTCTAAATAAATACCCACTACCAATTATCAATATAAAAACAGCTGCTATTGATATTATTCTTTTTAAAGGTATTGCCTGGGTAAAACGGGCAGCAGGTAGCTCTTCTCTATGAATTGATTTATTTAATCTTTGTCTTATTCTAATTTCTACTGCTTCTTTTTCGTGTAAAGGCAACTCCTCCCATGCATTACTCTTTTTCCGGGCATTCTGGTAATATTGCTCTAATAAGTTATTTTCTTCATCAGTTGTTTTTCCTGACAAGAACTTATCAATCAGTAGCAAAAATGTGTGTTTACTCACTTTATTTTGTTGAGTTTATATGAAGAGTTAAAAAAGGTTAAAATCCCCTAATCGAAAAAAAAAAATTTTTGAAATAGTTTAATAGAAGAGCATGAATGGTTATAAGAAGATGCCCATTTCATTCATTACCAATCGCAATCTTTTTAAGGCAATAGTTAAATGGTTCTCTACCGTTTTCGTAGAAATATTTAATTGTGAAGCTATTTCTTTATGTGAAAGCTGCTCTTCCCGACTAAGCTGGTAAACTGTTCTGCATTTATCTGGTAAGGAAGCTATGATACCTGCAATTTGTTCATTGATATTTTTTTGAAACAACAAATCTTCCGGGGAAGCCTCTATATGTGCGCCATGTTCAATTTCATTAAAAAGGCTGTTTCGTATTTTCCCTGCTTTAATAGTTTTAAATACCGCATAGCGTGCAATAGCATGTAAATAGGCCCGGAGCGAAGTTTTTATATTGATGGTAACCCTATTCTTCCATAATTGTAAAAAAGCATCATGCACTATATCTTCACAAATGCCCTTATCCTGAAGAATATTATATGCAGCACCAAATAACTCTCCCCAATATTTTGTGTAGACTCTATCAAATGCAGCCTCATCCCCTGCATTTAAAAGTTTAATAAGAGCCAGATCCTCTGCATTTTGCATTTGCCAACTCATAAGCAATTATTAATAAAATGAACAATAGTTCATATTGGTCAAGCAGTGTTTGGTTAAATCTCAATTTTGGCAATTTAAGGATATTTTAATAAAGAAACAATATTCAGTTAATATATATAACAAAAAAACCCTCCGACCAGGTCGGAGGGGATACATCTAAAAACACCCTTCATTAAAAGTTTAATCCGGCTTTTTGCCTTCTAAAAATGTATTGAGTGTGGAAATCTGAGTGTTATCATTCTCGTCTTTCCCCACGGTATATTTGCTATAAAAATTTTCAACAGATGTAAGTGTATTACCGAATAACTCCATGTTCCTTCGGATATATGCCGGAACACTATCGAACTCGTTATTGGGGTCTGCATTGTTCATATTAAAAGAAAGATTTCTTAATTTCTGTAACCGTTCTGCAGCTTTTTTGCGTTGTTCTTCCAAACCTTCATCAATAATTGCTTCCTGCTTGTTCATTTGGGCTACAGGCACTTCTATTTCATCTTGCTTCTCTTTTACTTCAAATTGAATAGCCTTTTCTTCCTGCTCTTCTTCTTTTTTATGTTCCCACTCAAAATCAGGTTTCTTATCTTCCAACGCTTCAGCTTTTGCAATAGGTGTGCTTAGCGATTCTTCTTCAGCACTTGCATATATATTTAACGGTTTGCTTAAAAAGTTATTGGCAGGTGTTGCCGGCCTTTCATTTACTACAAAATCTATTAAAGGGTTTACTTCCTCTTTTTTCGCTTCTTCCGGCTTTTCTTCTTTTGCCTGTTCTATCACAGATTCCGCCTCGAAAGAAGTGCTTAATTCATAATGAACAATTTCTGTTTCTCTTGCATCCAGCATTGCTTCTCTATCTTCTTCTGTAAGAGAAAAACTCAGCTCATGCTGTTCAAACAAAGAGATACTTTCTTCCTCCATTATCGCATGATTAATAGATGGCGCATACGGATCGTGCTCTTCAAACGGTATGGCTTGTTGTTGTAAAGCAGGCTTCTCTTCAGCCTTTTTTTCTTCAGCCTCCAGGTTCAGCGTCATCACAATTTTTTCCTGTTTAACTTCCGGCTGTTTTGTTGTTGCAGGTTTATTAAAAGGATCTTTGTGTTCAAAACCGGTAGCAATTAAGGTAATGCCTATCTTCCTGTCGAGTGAATTGTCGTAACCCATCCCTACAATTACATCCGCATTCTCACCGGCCTGTAAGCGCAGGTAATTATTAATTATTTCCAATTCATCCATCGTGCATTCATGTTCACCTTCGGCACTGTTGATATTGATCAATATCCATTTAGCTCCTCTTATGTCGTTATCATTCAGTAATGGGGAGTTCAGTGCTTCTTCTATAGCTTGCTGTGCCCTGTTTTCTCCTTCTACCTCAGCTTTGCCTAAAATGGCTACGCCACCACTCTTCATAACAGTGCATACATCGGCAAAGTCTACAATAATGTGGCCGCGGCTGTTAATGATATCTGTAATACACTTGGCTGCTGTAGCTAAAACATTATCTGCTTTTCCGAAAGCCTCTTTCATTTTCAAATTACCGTATTGCATACGCAATTTATCATTGCTGATTACGAGCAATGTATCAACATAAGGTTTTAAGGCCCTGATACCTTCTTCGGCCTGCTGCATACGGCGAGGCCCTTCGAATGCAAACGGAGTAGTAATGATACCAACCGTTAAAATGCCCATTTCTTTACACAGCTGTGCAACAATAGGAGCGCCACCTGTACCGGTTCCGCCACCCATGCCTGCAGTTATAAAGGCCATTTTTGTATTAACTTCTAAAATACTTTTTATTTCTTGCAGGGATTCTTCTGTGGCAGCTTTTCCTACTTCCGGATTAGCACCAGCGCCTAACCCCTGCGTAAGGTGTGGGCCTAATTGTATTTTATTGGGAATATTGCTTTGCTCAATAGCTTTAGCATCTGTGTTGCAAATAATAAAATCAACACCCTCAATATTCTGAGCATGCATAAAATTTACAGCATTGCTTCCACCACCACCAACTCCTAATACTTTAATGATGGATGATTTTTGCTTTGGAAGATCAAAATGAATCATAGACTACGGTTTAACGGTTAGTAAGTAGATGTACCGGTTTAACTAGGTTTGGATTAATTATGTTTGAAGTTCAAAGTTTCAAGTTTAAGGTTCTTGCTTTTTTATAACTTGAAACCTTAAACATGCAACTTGAAACTTATTTTATTACTTGGTCTTCTTCTTCTTTGAACAGATCTATCAGGTTATCTTTAAACTTATCCCAGAATTTTATTTTCCTGCCTCTTTCTTTCACATCAACCATTACAGGTTCGGCAGGCATTTCTGCTATCTGTTCTTTTTCAACAGTTAATTTTTTGGGTACTTCTACTCTTTTAAAAGTATCTGTAAACTGTTTGTTCCTGTGTTCATAATCGCTATAGCCTTTTAATATCAAGCCCAAACAAGTGGCATACATTGGCTTCTTCAGTTCTTCTATATGATTGGGGGCTAAATGTTCGTTAGGCAATCCGATACGGGCATTCAACCCTGTTGTATATTCTGTAAGTTGAATTAAATGCTTTAACTGCGATCCACCGCCGGTAAGAATGATACCGCCGTTCAATGCGCGGCTATCTAAGCCTACCTGTTTTAAATGATAAGAAACAAAATCTAGTATCTCACTCATTCTTGCCTGGATAATCTGTGCCAGGTTTTTAACGCTAATTTCTTTGGCCGGCATGCCTTTTAAACCAGGTATGGTAATGAATGCATTTGTTTTCGCTTCATCTGCAAGGGCACTGCCAAACTGTACTTTCATAGCTTCTGCCTGTTGTTTTAACACGCCCAAGCCCATTCGGATATCGTTGGTAATATTCTCTCCTCCAAAGGGAATAACAGCAGTATGCTTTAGAATACCTTCGTAGAAAACAGCGAGATCACTGGTTCCACCGCCAATATCTAAAATTGCAACACCGGCTTCCATATCAATATCGCTCATTACGGCAGATGCAGATGCCAGTGGTTGCAGTACAAGGTCTTTTGTTTTAAGCCCGCTTCTTTCAACAGCGCGATTGATATTTCTGATAGCATTCCTGTCGCCGGTAATAATATGAAAGTTGGCACCAACCTTCACACCATTGTATCCAACGGGGTCTTTAATGTTTTGAATATTATCTACATAAAATTCCTGGGGAATAACATCTATGATCTGGTCTCCGGCCGGAATAAAAGTTTTGCGCTGGTTGTCCATTAACTGATCGATCTCAAAACGCTGTATTTCATTTTCAGGGTCCTGGCGAACAATATCTCCACGGGTTTGCAGGCTTTTAATGTGATGGCCTGCAATACCAACATATACTTCATTGATCTCTAAATCGGGATTACTATCGTAGCAATTTTGAAGTGCCTGATGTATGGCTTTAATGGTTTGATCTATATTCAGCACCTGCCCATGCTGAACACCACTGCTATTGGCCCTGCCGAAACCAAGGATTTCTAATTTACCATGCTCGTTTTTTCTTCCGGCAATGGCAGCAATCTTTGTAGTGCCAATATCCAATCCTACAATAATGGGTGCTTCATTGTTTGTCATATCTGGTTCGGTTTTGCGTTTATCAAGGGTCTCGGATTCTATCAACTTTCTTCTGTAAGGCTTACTGTTTAAGCATTACAGCTTTGGGTTGTTTTTTGGGTATTGTGGCAGGAGGTGCAGTTTGATGCTGCTCTTTTCCGCCACGACTATTTGATAACGTTTTATTTACTTTTTTATTTTGTTTATTGTCAATCAATTTTTTATTCAGCTTCAAGCTACTATCTGCAAGGGTTTTATTGTTCCTGGCAGGCTCTATGCTTCCAAGTATGTTGGTGTTATCCAACAAAAGAGAAGCTTTTGTGGTATCTGTTTTTATTCTTACAGACCCTTTTAAAACGGCCACTACCTGATCTTTATATTGTAAGTTTATTTTTTCATACCGATTTATACCGTTCTGCAGCCAGGCCTGTTTGTAAAAAGAGTATAGTTTATTAAATTTTTTTTCAAGGTCTTCAGTACTGCCAAACTCTATCAGTTCATCTCCCAATGTGGGCACTATTTCAAAGGTTGCGCCTGGAGTGATATAAATTTGTGATACCTGCGCCATCCAAAAACTATCTTTCATAATATAATTACCCATTGCCACTACTTCCTTTAACACTGCACTATCGGCAATTGACATTTGTTGTTTATTGCCCGAAAAATTGGTAAACACCGGCACTCTTGCTGCCAGTTTATCGCTCAAGGGCAACCGCAATGCATTTGAGTCAACATAAAAAGATTCTCCGTCTGCCGTAAATACCCTGGCTACAGGTTCTCTTTCTGTAATGCGTACGTTCAATACATTTTTATTGTCTAAAAACAGTTCTGCATTTTTAATCCAGAGGTTTTTTCCCAAAGCAGTTTCTAATGATTTCAAATCTATCTGCGCTAATTTCTTTGTCTCAATATTTCCGGTACTATTAATCAATTGCAATACATCTTTTTCATCAATAAACACTTGCTGTTGTGGTCCTTCAATTTCAATATGTACTTCTTTGCAGGTTTGTTGTTCTTTTTTTTGCATAGCAGCCCCCAACAATACTATTCCCGATACTCCCAGAAGTACCCAAAAAGTTTGTACAGCAATATGTTTCCAATTCCACTTTTGCATAAGTTATTGCTCAATACTTTTTTTAACATCGAATACCAATACATCAATATCCCCTGCGCCGGCCATTACAATTAATTCTGCTTTTTTATTTTTTAATGTTGAAACGAGATCAGTCTTTTCTACAATTTGTTTCTCTTTCAATTTCATTTCATTCAAAATCAGATTGCTTGTTACACCCTCCATTGGTAATTCTCTTGCAGGATAAATCGGTAACAATAAAACATCATCTGCCAAATCCAAGCTTGTTGCAAATTCTTTGAATAGATCTTTTGTTCTGCTGAAAAGATGCGGTTGAAAAACAACTGTCATCTTTTGTTTCGGATATAAACTTCTAACACCCGTGATCAATGCCTTCAATTCTTCGGGGTGATGAGCATAGTCGTCTATCAATACCATATCATCCCGTTTAACAATGTATTCAAATCTTCTTTTCACTCCTTTAAAAGAAGCCACAGCTGCTTTGATCTTTTCATCATCAATCTTTAAATATTTCGCAACAGCAATTGCCGCCAACACATTCTCAATATTGTGTAAGCCTCCCATGTTTAATACGATATCATTTATAACCCAACAATCGTTTACCACGTTAAACCGGTAAGAGGCATCTTCTACCTTAATATCGGTTGCATAAATATTGGCTAACTCGTTATTGAAACTATAAGTACAACGATCAGGCACAGAAAAATCCATTGCTCTTTTTAAACCATAACGTGTAATTAAACAACCACCATCTTTTACTTTTTGAGAAAATTGAATGAATGCATTCTCTACTTCTTCTGCTGTTCCATAAATATCTAAATGGTCTGCATCCATTGCTGTGATGATGGCGATGTTTGGAGAAAGTTTTAAAAAACTTCTGTCGTATTCATCTGCTTCAACCACTACCACATTATTCTCATTAGCCCAGAAATTGGTTTGGTAGTTTGCAGATATGCCGCCTAAAAAAGCATTGCAGCCAAAACCTGTATCTCGCAAAATATGCGCCACCATGGTGGTTATAGTTGTTTTGCCATGTGTACCTGCAATACAAATATTAAAAGAAGCCTCAGATATCCATTGCAACACATCGCTTCTCTTTACAACTTCATAACCGTTATCTCTATAAAAATTTAATTCTTTATGGTCTTTCGGGATAGCCGGCGTGTACACAACTGCATCAACATTTTTTGGAACCAGATCAACATTATCTTCATAATGAATGGCTATACCTTCTGCTTCTAATTGCTGTGTAAGTGTTGTTAATGTTTTATCATAACCACCCACCATGCAGCCTTTGAATTTAAAATATCTTGCCAATGCACTCATACCAATACCGCCAATGCCGATGAAATAAATATTTTGTATGGTTGATAACTTACTCAAGCCAATATTTTTAAAATTTCTTTTGCTATGAAAATATCTGCATCTGTTTTTGCCAATGCAGCAATATTCTGTTTCAGTTCATTTTGTTTTTGTTCACTCTTCACCAATTCCAATGAAGTTGAAATCAATTCATTTTTCACTTCAATATCTTTTACAATTAATGCTGCCTGTTTATTTACCAAATACATTGCATTGGCTGTTTGATGGTCTTCAGCGGCATGAGGATACGGAACAAATACTACTGCTTTATTCAACACACATAATTCCGTTACTGCCATTGCCCCCGACCTGCTGATTACAACATCTGCAGCGGCATATGCCATTTCCATATTATCTATAAACACATTTACAGAAACATTTCTAAAGTTTGCAGCCGCTTGTTGATATGCTTCTGCATTGGTTTTACCCGTTTGCCATATAAGCTGAATTTGATGGTTTGCAAAAACAGGTAAATTATTTTGAATTACTTCGTTGATTGATTTTGCACCTAAACTGCCTCCCACAATTAAAATTGTTTTCAAATCAGGTAACAGGCCGAAAGCCATTAATGCCTGTTGTTTATTTACTGTTGCATGAGCAATAGATTGACGAACAGGATTACCTGATACCAATATTTTTTCTTTGGGAAAAAACTTTTCCATTCCATCTACTGCAACAAAAATTTTTGTTGCTTTTTTACCCAGCATGATATTTGATCTTCCGGCAAAAGAATTACTCTCGTGAATGAATGTTGGAATATTCTTTGATTGGGCATATCGCAACACAGGGAAACTGGAATACCCTCCAACACCAATTACTGCATTGGGCCTGAATGATTTGAAGATGGTGCTCACTTCAAAAAAACTTTGAATCAATTTGAATGGGAGTGTGATATTTTTTAACAATGATGCTCTGTTGAAGCCTGCAATGGTTAAGCCTTTGATAGCATAACCAGCTTTAGGCACTTTTTCCATTTCCATTTTCCCTTTTGCACCAATGAATAAAAACTCAATGGTATTGTCCATTGCCTTTAATGCATTGGCAATAGCAATCGCAGGAAAAATATGCCCTCCTGTTCCACCACCTGCTATAATTATTTTTTTGCTCATGCTGTAACAGGTTTTGGTGTTTGAGAATCGTTATTGGGTAAGCCTGCTGAAGCAATCTCATCCTTACCTTCTAATTGTTCAACATTTCTTGCAACACTTAAAATAATTCCAATGGCTGCACAGGTAAATAAGAAAGAGCTACCGCCCATGCTTACCAATGGTAATGTTACACCTGTTACCGGAACAAGGTTAACATTTACAGCCATGTTGGCTATTGCCTGAATAGCCAGTGTAAAGCTTAACCCCAATGCGAGGAAAGCACCAAATGCATAAGGGCATCTTCTGAAGATGCTAATACCTCTGAACAAAAACAAAAGGTATATGAATATAATGAACGCTCCACCCAACAAACCGTACTCTTCAATAATGATTGAATAAATAAAATCGTTGTATGCCTGCGGCAGAAAGTTCCTTTGCCTGCTGTTTCCGGGCCCCAGTCCAACCACAACACTACCGTTCGCTATGGCAATTTTAGCCTGCTGAACCTGGTAAGGTGTTTCTTTATCTTTTGCATAAACAAAGTCCTGCACCCTTTTAACCCATGTTCCAAACCTTCCGAAAGAGATTGTTTTTTCAGCAACAGCTACCTCTTTTTTTACCGGATGATAGGTCATCATTGCTACTGAAACAATAATAGCAACAGGTATCAATGCTATTAAAACCAACAACAACATATGTTTAATACTTACCCGCCCAATAAACATTAACACGAGAGAAGTAGCCCCGGTAAGCAAAGCATTGGAAAGATTTGCCGGCATGATCAATGCACAAATAATTAAAACAGGTGTTACTGCCGGAATAAATCCTTTCTTAAAATCTTTGATCACTTCCTGCTTTTTGCTCAGCACTTTTGACAAGTACATGAACAATGCGAGTTTTGCAAAATCGCTCGTTTGAAAAGTCATATTAATAATAGGCAGTTTAATCCACCGGCTACCTTCATTAATCTTAGCTCCAAAGAATAAAGTATAAATCAACAACGGAATAGAGATTAAAAACAGAACAGTAGCCACTCTTGAATAGATCGTGTAATTAACTCTGTGTAAAAAGTAAATAACCAACAAACCCATTATCATAAAAGCAACCTGTTTAAACAAATACACTTCGTTATTTCCACGATTCATTTTATAGGCCAGCGATCCTGTTGCACTATACACTACCAATACAGAGATTAATGCAAGCAACAATACAATACCCCATATGTATTTATCTCCACGGGTACGTTGCAATATGCCACCCCTCACTTCCTGCGGGGTGGGTATATCCAATTCTGCAAATAATTTATCTGTTGTTTGTTTTGATAGCATACTTAACAAAAGCTATAGTTTATAATTCTTTTACAGCTTCTTTAAACTGTGTACCCCTGTCTTCATAATTTTTAAAAAGATCGAAGCTTGCACAAGCCGGACTTAACAATACCACATCACCCTTAGCAGCCAGTTTAAAGCTTGCATTCACACATTGTTTAGCGCTTTGCGTTTCTATTATAGTAGGTACTATGTCTTTAAAGGCAGCAATAATTTTTTTATTATCCACTCCAAGGCAAACAATTGCTTTTACTTTTTCCTTCACCAAGTCTGCAATTAATGAGTAATCATTCCCTTTATCGGTTCCGCCAAGAACAAGAACAACGGGCTTGGTCATGCTCTCCAAAGCAAACCAGGTGCTGTTCACATTAGTCGCCTTACTGTCGTTGATAAATTCAACACCTCTAACAGTTGCTACGAATTCCATGCGATGCTCGAGGCTTTGGAAATCTTTAACTGCTTCGCGGATTTTTTCTTTGCGGATACCTACGGTAGTTGCAGCGATACATGCGGCCATGGTGTTGTAGTTGTTGTGTTTTCCTTTTAAAGCAAAGTCGTAAATACTCATGCTTACTCTTTCTTCCTGGATTCTTAACATCATCTGATCGCCTTTAATGTAACCGCCTTTTTTTACTTCATGTTTCATAGAGAATGGTAATGGGTTAGTATGAATGGTTAGTTGTTCTATTTTTTTTGTTATTATATCATCGTCATCACAATAAATAAAGTAGTCGGAAGAAGTCTGGTTTTCTATGATCTTAAACTTGCTGTTGATGTAATTCTCAAACTGATAATTGTATCTATCCAAATGATCTTCGGTAATATTCAACAGCACAGCAACATCCGGTCTGAAAGTTTTAATGTCATCCAACTGAAAAGAACTGATCTCTGCCACATACCATGCTTTCGGATCTTCAGCCATTTGCTTTGCAATGGAATAACCAATGTTTCCAACCAGTGCACAATCCAATCCAGCTTTTTTACAGATATGATAAATCAATGCTGTAGTGGTGCTTTTTCCGTTACTCCCTGTAATGCCAATAATTTTGCTTTCCCCTTTAAAACGATAAGCCAATTCAAATTCACTGATCACTTCAATTCCTTTTGCTCTGATCTGTTTTACCATTTCATTTTTCTCAGGGATACCCGGACTTTTCATCACTTCATCTGCATTCAATATTTTTTCAACGGTATGACCACCTTCTTCAAAATCTATTTTATTGTCAATGAGCTCTTGTTTATATTTTTCTTTTATCGTTCCGCCATCACTTACAAAAACATCGTATCCTTTTTGTTTACCCAGCAAAGCGCAGCCAACGCCACTTTCTCCCGCACCAAGAATTATTAAACGATGTGCCATGCTTTATCTGATCTTTAATGTTACAATACTTAACACCACACAGATTAAAGTGATGATCCAAAAACGCATGGTGATTTTATTTTCATGAAAACCTTTCTTCTGATAATGATGATGTAAAGGGCTCATCAAAAAAACTCTTCTTCCCTCGCCATATTTTTTCTTTGTGTATTTGAAATAGCTTACCTGAATAATCACACTCAGGTTCTCTACTAAAAACACAGAGCAGAAAATAGGGATCAACAATTCTTTTCTTACAATGATGGCAAGAGATGCAATGATGCCGCCTAATGCAAGGCTTCCGGTATCACCCATGAAAACCTGCGCCGGATAAGTATTGTACCACAAGAAGCCAACACATGCTCCAACAAATGCACCAACAAAAATGGAAAGTTCACCCAGATTTGGGATGTACATTACATTCAGATATTCTGCGAATTTGTAGTTACCACTTATGTATACAAACACTCCTAAACCTCCGGCAATAATGGCGCTTACACCACCTGCCAATCCATCAATACCATCTGTTAAATTTGCCCCATTGCTTACAGCCGTAATAATTAGTGTAACAATCAGTATATAAATAATCCAGGTATATTTTTCTGCATCTGCACTAATCCATGTAATTAACTTACTGTAATTGAACTCATGGTTTTTTACAAAGGGAATAGAAGTAATAGGCGTTTTTACTTTTACAAATTTTCTTTCTTCACCATCTATATTCCTGATGATGATATTTGAATCTTTAGCAAGGTGCTCGCCTCGTTGTAGAAAAGCTTTCGGCTGGTTATTGTATATTTCACGCTCAACCGTAACAGCATTGCTAAAGTAAAGCGTTGTACCTATAATAATGCCTAAGCCAATCTGGCCAATAATCTTACTAATGCCGGCCAATCCATCGCTGTCTTTTTTCTTATAGGCTTCACCCCTTTCTCTGGCAGCTTTTCGCGCTTTAATCTTAAAATAATCATCCAAAAAACCAATCATACCTAACCAAACAGTGCAAAGAATCATCAACCTTATATATACTTTATCAAGGTTAGCAAATAGTAATGTTGGAATTAAAATACTCAGAAGAATAATAATGCCACCCATGGTAGGTGTACCTTTCTTTTGTATCTGCCCCTCCAGCCCAAGATCCCTAACACTTTCTCCTATTTGTTTTCTCTGTAGGAAAAGGATTATGCGTTTACCATAAACTGTTGCTATTAACAAAGACAGCAATACTGCCATTGCAATGCGAAAAGTTAAATACTGAAACAAACCCGCTCCACTTAAGTGAAACTCTTTGCTCAGCCATGTGAATAAATGATAAAGCATAAAAAACGAATGGTGAATAATGAATAATGCCAATACACATTTATCTATTCTGCATTAATCATTTTTCATTGTTATTTATTTAATAGGTTAAACATTTCCTGTAATACATTCTTATCGTCAAAAGGATATTTCACTCCTTTAATATCCTGGTATTTTTCATGCCCCTTCCCGGCCACTAAAATGATGTCTTCGCTTTTAGCCAGGCTCACTGCTGTTTTAATTGCTTCCTTCCTATCTGCAATAGCTATATATTTCCTTTTCGCTGCACTGTTCAATCCTGCCTCCATGTCGTTTAAAATAGATAAGGGGTCTTCTGTTCTCGGGTTATCACTTGTAAGGATCACTTTATCGCTTAAATCGCAAGCCGTTTGTGCCATAATCGGCCTTTTTGTTTTGTCTCTATCACCACCACAACCCACTACTGTTATAATTTGTTCATGGCCTTTTCTCAATTTCTTAATTGTTATTAATACATTTTCCAAAGCATCCGGGGTATGAGCATAATCAACAATGCCAATAATCAACTGATTGCTGATAATATAGTCGAACCTTCCTTCTGCACCGCTTAACAAACTCAAAGCAGTTAAAACGGTATCGCTTTCTTCGCCCAAACAAATCGCTGCCCCATAAACCGCCATCAGGTTATATGCATTAAACTCTCCAATCAATCTGAAATGCACTTCTTTATCATTCATCAGCATTTGCAAGCCTGTTAATGAATTGTCTAATATTTTGCCTTTAAATTCTGCTACGGTTTTTAATGAATAATAATATTTTTTTGCATGCGTATTTTGCAGCATAATCTCTCCTCTTTTATCATCTTTATTAGAAATAGCAAAAGCAGATGATGAAAGATGATCGAAAAAACTTTTCTTTACCCTGATATATTCATCGAAGGTTTTATGATAATCCAGGTGATCGTGTGTAATGTTGCTAAACAAAGCGCCGGTAAATTGTAAACCCGTTATGCGATGTTGATGAATAGCATGGCTGCTGCATTCCATAAACACATGAGAGCATTTGCTTTCAACCATTTTCTGCAGTAAAGCGTTTAAGCTAATTGCATCGGGAGTGGTATGTGTTGAAGGAATGATTTCATCGGCAATCTGGTTCTGTACTGTACTGATTAAACCGCATGTATATCCTAATTGCGTAAACAACTTAAATAATACCGTTGCAATGGTTGTTTTGCCATTGGTGCCGGTTACACCTACCAGTTTTAGTTTAGCAGAAGGTTCGTTATAAAAGTTGCTGGCAATGTATGCCACTGCTTCGTGCGAATTATTTACCAATATATACACAACATGTTCTGCCTTCTCTGCCGGCATTAACTCGCATACAATAGCAACTGCTCCTTTTTCTATTGCTTTGCTAATAAAGGCATGCCCATCTGATAACTCACCCCTGATAGCTACAAACAAAGAGCCTTTAGAAACCTTTCTGGAATCAATTTGTACATCTGTAATTTCAATACCAGTATTACCTGTTATTTCTTTCAGATGAACTTTGTACAATATGTCTTTTAACTGTTTCAAATTAGTTTAATGCTATGTTTATTGTTTGCCCTTTAGCAATAGATTGCCCCACTATAATTGATTGTTCCGCCACTTTTCCTCTTCCCTTTATTACTGTTTTTAAACCAAGTTCTTCGCAAATAGCAACTGCATCTTTTAAACCCATGCCTTTTAACTGGGGCATTTTATTCGGATGAATTTGTAAAGAACGAATTACCGTATTCCCCTTTTGCGATTGTACCGAGCCCCAATCGTTAGTAACAGAGGTAGAATCCCTGAACCCAACTTTTATATCGCTCAACAACTGTTTCATTTCTTTTGTTAATCCAACATAAGTATAATAGGTGCTATCTTTTTTATAATCATACCTATCGTAATTCTTATTCTGGTGTACACTGGTGGTATAAAGCCTTTCCGCTATTTCTTTAAATACCGGTCCGGCAACATCTGCGCCATAGAATTTAGTTGCAAACGGCTTGTTCTTAATTACAACAAGGCAAGTATATTGAGGGTTATCCGCAGGAAAATAGCCGGCGAATGATGATTGATAAATTTTATCGGCATACCCCTTGTTGTTATTTGCAACCAATGCAGTTCCTGTTTTGCCGGCAACTTTAAAGCGTGTATTCTTAAACAGGCTTTTAGCCGTTCCATTAGTACACACACCTTCCAAACATTTTTTTAATTGAATAAGGGTTGCATCGGAGCAAACTTTCTCTTTCAATATTTCGGGTTCAAACTCTTTATATATTTCCCCTTCTTCTTTTATAGCTGTTACCAGGTAAGGTTTCATCATTATACCATTATTAGCTACAGCATTATATAATGTTAGTGTTTGCAAGGGTGTAATAGCTATATTATATCCGAACGACATCCATGGTAAGGTTGTAGCACTCCATGACCTGGTACCCGGTTTAATAATTACAGGATTTCTTTCACCCACTAGGTCTAATCCTGTGGCTGTATCCATTTTCATATTATGCAAATGCCGTATGAATTGTGAGGGTGTATTACCATAGTAAGTCCACGCCAATTTTGCCATACCTACATTACTACTCAACTCAAAAGCCTCCTGTACCGTTACATCGTGTTTGCCATGTTGCTCGCTATCGTAAACGGTTCTGCCATTAATGTTCCAAACACCACCTTCAAGATTCACCGTATTATTCAAACTAATTTTTTTGTCTTCCAATAAGCTCATCATAGTTGCAAGTTTGAATGTTGAGCCAGGCTCAGAAGGATTAATGGCGTAATTGAAATCTTCGAAATAAGAGCCATCATTTCTTCTTCCTAAATTGGCAATGGCTTTTATTTTACCGGTTGAAGTTTCCATTACAATGGCACAACCATGCTCGGCTTCGTTATTTACCATCATCTTCATCAAAGCATTTTCTGTTACCTCCTGCATAAACACATCGATAGATGTAACAATATCTTTACCATTTTCAGACTCGGTTTCAATTCCATCTTCTACCGGAACGCTTACCCCACCTGCTATATAACGCACCAACCTACTACCACTCCTTCCTCGCAATACAGAATCGTAGGTTAGCTCTAATCCCACTTTGAAAGAGTCTCTTGCCAAACCAATCGTTCTAAATGCAAGCATTTTGTAAGGGTTAAGCCTAATGTTCCTGTCTTCTGCAATAAACCCGCTTTTATTTTTTCCAAGCCTAACAAGAGGCAATGCTTTTAATAACTGGTATTGCTGATAAGATATTTTTTTCTTCAATGAATAGTATCTGTCTTTCGATTTAAAGCCCGACACAAGTATCTTTTTATATTCAGCAGCAGTATACTC
Organism: Sphingobacteriia bacterium; assembly: GCA_017304675.1. Lineage (GTDB taxonomy): Bacteria > Bacteroidota > Bacteroidia > Chitinophagales > Chitinophagaceae > CW01. The sequence goes on along the minus strand of JAFKLS010000016.1, from coordinate 148,368 downwards.
TTTAAAAAGCGCTGCCAAGCCTATACTTAAGGAATCCAGGTTTTCTTTAAACCTCTTTCCATTCTTCTCCTGCAATCCCTCTGCACCAAAATCTATATAGATATCGAACTGGGGAATGCTGGTACTTAACATCTGCCCATCCTCACTGTAAATTGTTCCCCTCTCCGCCTCTGTTTCTTCTATTTTCTGGTGCAGGCTATCACTCATGCTTCTCCACTTACCACCTTCCACCTGTTGTATATATATCGCTTTTACAAAAATGGTAACACCAATCAGCACCACAACAATGTAGCTTAGGTATACTCTCCATAATATGTCGCGTTTTACATCCATCATCTTTTAATCATTCGTAATCTTTGCGGCACCTCATTGCTTATCTTCAGCCCCAAAGGCTCTGCCGCTTTTATAATTTGAGATTCTTCACTTTTATACATCACTTCACTCTTCACCGTTTTATACTGAAACTGCAGTTCTTTTAATTCGTTTTGTGTTTTGTTAATATTCCTGATGGTTCTGTCTGCCACATGCCCGTTAGCTATATATATTACCGCCAACACACTCAGGAACAAAAAGAAATTCATGTTCTTATTAATCCATTGAGCACTAAAAAATTTTCTAAATGGTTTTTTAACAGCACTATCGTTTGTGTTTACAGCCATACAATATTTTTCTATTATATTTTCTCCGCAATTCTGAGTTTCGCACTTCTGCTGCGTGGATTTTTTTTCAGTTCATCCTGCGAAGCAGTGATTGGCTTTTTATTCACCAGGCGGAATTGTTTTTCTTTTTTGTTTGGCAGAAAAGGGTTTTCCTGTTCATCATCTTCTTCGCCTCCTCTAAAAAAATTTTTTACCATCCTGTCTTCCAGAGAATGAAACGTAATGATAGCTGCACGTCCACCAGGTAACAATGTTTCCAACACTTGCTGCAACAGATCTTTCAATGCACCCAACTCATCATTCACTTCTATTCTCAATGCCTGAAACACCTGCGCCAAATATTTATTTGGATTGCCTTTTACTACCGGAGAAATCAATGCCTTGAACTGAAGAATGGTTTGAGCAGGCATCTGGGTTCTGTTTTGAACAATATGCCGGGCAAGGGTTTTAGCATTGCTTACCTCACCGTATTGTTCAAAAAGCAGGTGAAGCTGTTGTTCGGAATAAGTGGTAACAATGTTCTCAGCAGTTAAGGCCTGCTGAACATTCATACGCATATCCAGAGGGCCATCGAAACGGATGGAGAAACCGCGTTCGCCCTCATCAAACTGATGCGAACTAACACCGAGGTCTGCCATCAGGCCATCTACCTTAGGTATATGATGCAGCTTAAGAAACCGATGCAGGTGGCGAAAATTGTGTGGAACGAAAAGAATTCTTTTATCATCGGGTACATTTTGTTTTGCATCCACATCCTGGTCGAATGCAATTAATTTTCCGTTCTCACCCAATCTTTGCAGTATCCCTTTGCTATGACCACCACCACCAAATGTGCAATCTACATAAACACCATCGGGCCGTATGTTCAGTCCGTCTAACGTTTCAGTAAACAATACCGGAACATGATAGTCTGGGTTCGGGAGTTGTTTCATAATCTTCTTTTATCAGTTACCAATTCCGGCCATCACTTCCTTGGCCAGATCGCTGAATGCTTCAGGTGAAAAATCTTCAAAGAGCTGTTTGTATTTACCAGAATCCCAGATCTCGAACCGGTCTAATGCTGCGGCAAGCACTATGTCTTTACCCAAACCGGCATACTCTTTTAGAGAGCCAGGTAACAGCATCCTTCCGACAGTATCTAATTCTACTTCTGTAGCGCCTCCCAGAAACTGGCGGCGGAATTGCCTTACCTTCGGGTCGAAATCATTTAACTGGCTGATCTTAGCAATAATGATTTCCCAGCTCTTGAATGGATAAAGGGTTAAACATTTTTCAAAACCTCTGCTGAGTATGAAACGCGTTTCCCCCTCCGGCAACTGCTTTTTCAAGCCACCAGGCAATAAGAAGCGACCTTTCGCATCTACTGTAGCCTCGTATTCGCCGTGAAAACCATTCATTTGTTGGGATTATTGATTAGGATTACCATTTATTTACACAAAATAACACTTTTTCCCACTTTTAAAGCAAATTTGGGAGCTTTGTATTTATCCACTGTACAAAACAGGGCGCAAACACTTTACTGTATTGAATTACAGCATTTTTAACAGTAATAAACGCCTTATTAAGTGTGAATAGCTGTGGATAAACTGTGATTTAAGTAAAATTCAAGCAGATGGATGTAAAAAAAATACAGATAGCAGACTTTAATTACGAATTGCCTGAAGAAAAAATTGCTAAATATCCTTTGCCAAAAAGAGATGAAAGTAAATTATTGATTTATAAAAATGAGGAGATTGCGGAGGACAGGTATTTTAATCTTGCACATCATTTACCGGATAATACTTTCCTGATTTTTAATAATACAAAAGTTGTGGAGGCCCGTTTGTTGTTTAAAAAAAACACGGGAAGTATGATTGAAATATTTTGCCTGGAACCGGATGAAATGTATGCAGACATTACTACGGCAATGGCAACTAAAACCAAAGTGTTATGGAAATGTTTAGTTGGGGGTGCAAAAAAATGGAAAGAAGAATTATTGATTAAAGAAATTGATTTAAAGCATCAAACCCAATTGGTCTTTGAAAAAGCTAACGGCAGTTTAATAACATTAACAGCTAAAAAAATAAAAAAAACGAATGAATATTTTTTGATAGAATTTAATTGGAATAATGAGCACTTATCTTTTGCAGAAATATTGCATTATGCCGGTATAATTCCTTTACCACCTTATTTACAAAGAGATGCTGAAGTAAAAGACAAAGAAACCTATCAAACCATTTATGCAAAATATGATGGCTCTGTTGCAGCGCCAACAGCAGGTTTGCACTTTACCGGCTCCTTATTTGCATCTCTGGCAACAAAAAATATCCTGCCGCATTATGTAACACTGCATGTAGGGGCCGGAACATTTAAACCTGTAAAAACAGAAACCATTGAGCATCATGAAATGCATGCCGAGTTCATTGATGTTTCAATAGAATTTATTCAGCAGTTAATAGAAACTATTCAACAGCAAAGAAAAATAGTTTGTGTTGGAACAACATCATTAAGAACTATAGAAACACTTTACTGGATGGGCGTTAAACTTAGCCAATGGTCAATGGTCAATGGTCAATGGCCTAAAAAAATTGATGATATTTCAATTCATCAATGGGATGTATATCAAATGCAATCTGAAATAAGTGCAATTGATGCTTTGAGAATATTGTCAGGTTGGATGAAAGAAAATAAGGTACACAGGTTAATTACTAAAACACAAATCATTATTACTTCACACTATCAATTAAAAATTGCAGATGGAATTGTTACTAATTTTCATCAACCACAGTCAACTTTGCTTTTATTGATCAGTTCTTTTGTAGGCGAACAATGGAAGAAAATTTACAACTATGCTCTTGAAAATGATTTCAGGTTTTTAAGCTATGGAGATGGCTGTTTGTTGTGGAAGCATTAATCTTTTGCTAAAGGCATTTCAACAATAAAGCTTGTTCCTTTACCAAGGGTGCTGTCTACTTTAATTTTCCCTTTGTGTGCATCTACCACTGTTTTCACATAGCTCATTCCTAACCCAAAGCCTTTTACGTTGTGTACATTTCCTGTATGGGCTCTGTAAAATTTTTCAAAAATTCTTTTTACAGATTCCTTGCTCATTCCAATACCATTGTCTTCAACTTTTATTGTTAAATACTTCTGATTATTGCCGGTGCTTACAATAAGTACAGGGTTTTCTTTAGAATATTTTATGGCATTGTCAACCAGGTTCGAAACCAGGTTGGTAAAATGTACTTCATCTGCCTCTATTTTATCGTTGTCTGCTGCAAGAGATAAGTTTACGTTTACATTTTTCTCCTTCAACTGTAAATCAAAATTCTCCATCACTTTTGTTATAACGGCATGTGCAAACAGTGGCTGAAAGTTCAGTTGCAATTCCTGCTTTTCCATTAAAGCAGCCTGCAAAATTGTTTCAACATGTTTGTTCATCCGCTTATTCTCTTCTTTAATAATACCGCTGAAGTAATCCATTTTATCTTTTTGCTGCTGTACTTTTTCTGTTCGTATAGCGTCAATGGCAAGCGATATAGTGGCCAGCGGTGTTTTAAACTCATGCGTCATATTATTAATGAAATCACTCTTTATCTCACTCAGTTTTTTCTGATTCAGTAATGTTCTTACAGTTACAAAAAATGCCGCCAGAATAATGATCATAAACAATACGGCGCCTGCAATAATCCATCGCAAAGAATCCCATGCCTGCTTTTTAATATCAGGCACCACAATAATCAAATGCTCATAAGGGCCAATACCTTCAAAGTCTGTTCCGCTTTCAGGAATAATAGGAATCAATACCTGTTTGTTATTTACCGTATCCCAATATTCTTTGGTGAATGATCCTGATTGTAATTCAATCTCATCGTTATTATCTGTAACAGCAAATTCAAAATTTAGTCGCGAAAGGTTTTCTTTATCAAAAGCATCGCGTATCTTTTTATAAATATCTTCTCTCGAATAACGGTCTGCAATACTTATAGGTCTTGTAATCTTCAAAAAGTCTGTCATCCTCAGTCCGGGCCTTTTAGGTATTCTAATGGTGGGTCCGTTATAAATGGCTTTTCTAATATCTGTGGCAACCACAATGGCAACATCTCCCGTCTTGTGAATGATCTGTTCACTGCGTAAAGCCAAGAGGTTTTTCAACCACGATGCCTGTAGCATGATGAGCCCTATCAAAGACAGAGAGATCAATATAACGATCAGGGGTAAAGTTTTCTTCATTCTTACAAATATAATAATACGCATCAGCCAATTGCCGATTCTCTTTCATATTTAACCAGCCTTTAAAATAGTTTGCTTTGAATAAAACAAAATATTTAATTTGAACTATGGATTTGAAACTTACAGGTCAATTATTGATTTCCGACCCGTTTTTAAAAGACCCGAATTTTGCCAGGACAGTTGTACTGATTTGTGAACACGATGAAGCGGGAAGTATAGGCTTTGTATTGAACAAGCTGTACGATAGAAAGCTCCATGATCTTATTACTGATATTAACAGAACAGATATACCTGTTTTTTTTGGCGGGCCGGTACATGAAAACACACTTCATTTTTTACATACAAGGAACGATCTTATTAACGATGGTATTGAGATTACCAATGGTATTTTCTGGGGAGGCAATTTTGAACAGGCATTAACCCATATTCATAACAATACGATCAGTAAAAACGATATTCGTTTTTATATCGGTTACAGCGGTTGGAGCGATGGGCAGTTAGAAGGCGAACTAAAAGAAAAAAGCTGGATAATAAGGCTATCCAGCAAGCAGTTGGTTTTTCATAAATACCCTTCGCAAATATGGCGAGATTCATTAAAAGACCTTGGCGGTGAGTATGCACAAATGGTACATTACCCTATTGACCCTCAGCTTAATTAATTTGCATTTCCGGCACAAATTCAGGAACAATCAGTTTACCTGCAGTTTTTTGTACAATTTCTTCAACACCTACACCCGGTGCCCGTTCCAGCAAATGAAAACAACCGTCTTTTATTGCCAGAACAGCAAGTTCCGTTACCACTTTTTTAACGCAGCCCAAGCCTGTTAAAGGCAAACTGCATTGCGGCAATAATTTACTTTCACCTTTTGGATTAGTATGCATCATGGCCACAATAATATTTTTAGCACCCGCTACCAGGTCCATAGCACCGCCCATTCCTTTTACCATTTTGCCGGGTATTTTCCAGTTGGCAATATCTCCATGTTCACTCACTTCCATTGCACCCAAAACCGTCAGATCAATTTTTCCGGCACGTATCATTCCAAAACTTTCTGCGCTGTCAAATAAAGCGGCGCCTTTAATAAGAGTAACTGTTTCTTTTCCGGCATTAATTAAATCTGCATCCACTTCTTCTTCCACGGGGTAAGGCCCCATACCAAGTATACCGTTTTCGCTCTGAAAAATAACGGTCATCCCTTCAGGAACAAAATTAGAAACCAATGTAGGAATGCCAATGCCAAGATTAACATACATCCCATCCCTCAACTCCTGTGCAATACGTTTGGCAATTCCATATTTATCAAGTGCCATAAAATGCAAAATTTTAAACTTAATAATTTTATTAAACCAGCTTTTACACTGTTACAAGCCTCGTTGCGTCGCACACTTGTACTGCTTATTCACGGTGCAACTTTTATTTTTCAAGTCGCACTGTTCTTCGTTCTATTCTTTTTTCATAATGTTTGCCTTCAAAAATCCTGTGTACATATACTCCTGCAACATCAACTGCATCCGGGTCAATTTCACCCGGAGTTACCAATTCTTCTACTTCTGCAATAGTAATGGTGCCAGCTTTTGCCATTGAGGTAGAAAAATTTCTGGTTGTTTTTCTAAATACAAGGTTACCGAGTGTATCGCCCTTCCAGGCTTTTACAATAGCAAAATCGGCATGCAGGGCATGCTCCATTAAATAATGCTTTCCATTAAAATCCCTGATTTCTTTTCCTACTGCTATTTCGGTACCATAGCCTGCCGGTGTGTAAAATGCCGGAATACCCATACCCGCCATTTGAATGCGTGTTGCCAATGTGCCTTGCGGAATAAGTTCTACCTCCAATTCTCCGCTAAGCAATTGCCTTTCAAATTCTGCATTCTCTCCAACATAACTGCTGATCATTTTTTTAATCTGTTTTGTTTTTAACAGCAACCCCAAACCGAAATCATCTACACCCGCATTGTTAGATATACAGGTTAACTGTTGAATGTTTTTGCGTACCAATGCTGCAATAGCATTTTCTGGAATCCCGTTTAAGCCAAAGCCCCCCAGCATAAGAGTGGCACCGGATGAGATGTCTGAGATTGCTTCATCAGCAGAAGCAAATACTTTGTTCATAGGCAATTTTTAAAATCTATCTTTTTTTCTTGATCAACTGGTTTTTCATCTTCTCGCTATAAGCATAAGTAGAATCAAGCAAAGCCTTCATTTTATCGGGCCTTGCATTGTAATAGTTGTAACTATTGTAAAATTGTTCTTTAGAAATATGGTGTTTCTCAAAAACGCCTTCATAAAACTGTAAGTTCAGTTTTACATTTTTTAACGCTGTATCTTTTGCCATTAAAACATTATTCCATTCTGTAGCTGCCGTAAGATCTATCAGTATCAGTTTCATTTCATCTGCCGGAATAATCTCTTTTGGGTCTTTCTGCCTGCAATATGCCAGGGCCATACTAGAACAGATCATCATCATTAGCACCGTGCTTCTTTTCATGGTTTTATTGCATCTTTATACTTAGTAATATTTGCTGCATCTAAAGTGCTTAATACATCAAGCGCTTTTGTTTTTGTTTCTGCAGACCCATTTTTAAAAATGCCTGCCAGTTCATCTGATTTGGTTTGCATTAAGAATTGTACAATCATAGAGTTGGGATATTCTCTGTTAAAAGCCTGCAATTGCACAAGCGATTGAATAATATTGTTTCTCGCCTCTTCTTCTTTGTCGTACATTTTATCTAAACCGGAACGATAGTAAGAATAAATAATATCGTGAATAATATTGTTTCTGCTATTACTTAAATTTTCAGATAACCAATACCTGTTCCTCAATCCATCAAAAGAGCGCCAGCCGCTAATACCGGCTCCCTCAGGCGCATTGTTAACAATATTCTGTGCTTTTTGAAAATAAATCTCTCCGCCTTTGGGAGCAAACGAATCATAATCCATTCCCAGTATCAAATAAACATAATAGGCTATGGTAGCAGTAAGATTAGATTTTAACGGATCTATTCCCTGCACCCTGTTATCATTAAATTCTATGGGCTGGTATTCCTGGTATTTAAACGTAATATCCTGGTCTTGAAAGTTAATAACGGCAGTTTGGTAACTTGTATTGTATACAGGCCTTGCTGCCTGAACTATCAGTGCCCCTTTATAGATGTCCTGGTCTGATCCGGATTCAAGGTTCAGGTAAAAACTGCATTGTATTCTCTCACTTTCGTTATACTGCTGACTCGTCCATTTACGACTATTTACAAAATCTGTTAACTGTGTTTGAAGAGTAGTAAATATCTTTTTATCTACAGTAGATGCCACCCTGCTAGAGTTTATGATAATGCGGGCACTTAATTCCTGTGCCTTCACCGTACCATTTAAGAGCACCAGTATTAGAAGCGATAAATATTTGTTAAGCATGTATCTTACTGATTATAAAGTCTGCAATATCTTTAGCAACCGCCTGTTTCGATTTTAATTCAAATTGTTTCGTTATCCCCGATTTGTCTATAATCGTAATTTTATTGGTATCGAACCCAAAGCCTGACTGATCATCTTGTAAACTATTCAAGACAATGCAGTCTGCATTCTTGGCTACGAGTTTTTGCATGGCATATTCCTTTTCGTGATCTGTTTCTAAAGCAAACCCCACTACATATTGTTTCGTTTTAAGCGTACCTATTGTTTGCAAAATATCTTTTGTTTTTGCCAATGGCAGCAACCACTCCATCTCTTTCTTTTTTATTTTATGATCTGCCACCGTTATTGGTGTATAATCCGCCACAGCAGCACTCATTATAGCAATATCGCATAACTGAAAATGCTCCAATACACTATTAAACATTTCATCTGCTGTTAGTACTTTAATTTGTTGAATGCCTTTAAATGCGGGTTGAATATTAACAGGCCCGCTGATTAATATTACTTCTGCTCCCCGCTGGTATAGCACCTCTGCCAGAGCATAGCCCATTTTACCGGATGAATGATTGGTTATATACCTCACAGGGTCTAATGCTTCTTGTGTGGGGCCGGCAGTAATTAATATTTTTTTATGCCGCAATTCATTCGTTCTAAAGAAGTGCTCTTTTATATATGTAACAATATCTTCCGGCTCGGCCATTCTTCCTTCGCCAAATAAACCACTGGCCAATTCGCCTTTTTCTACATTAATGATCGTGTTTCCATAGGCAATTAGCTGCTCTATATTTTTTTTAGTGGCCGCATGCTTCCACATATCTTCATCCATTGCCGGTGCTACAACAACCGGGCATGTGGCAGACAGGTAAGAAGCCATCAGCAAATTATCACATATACCACCTGCCATTTTTGCCAACGTATTACAGGAGAGCGGCGCTATTATCATTATATCAGCCCATCGCCCCATTTGCACATGGTTCTCCCATTCATATTCTTCGTTGCTTAATGCAACGGCTATTTTATTTTTAGACAGTGTGGAGAGTACAAGAGGGGAAACAAAGTCTTTTGCAGCAGGTGTCATTACTACTTTAACACTGGCTCCTTCTTTTACCAACAGTCTTATTAAGTATATGGATTTATATGCCGCAATGCTGGCTGAAATACCAACTAATATTTTTTTGCCGGAAAGCATATTTAAAATTAGGTATAAAATAAAAAACGACAGTGCTAAATACTGTCGTTTTCAAATAATTTAGTTGCAACACCTTAACGGAATAAATCGTTGTCTGCATTTTTTCTATGGTACACTTTTCCTTCCATGAATTCTTGTGTTGCAAGAATAGCAGGGTTAGGCATTTTTTCATATGCCCTGGAAATTTCTATTTGTTCTTTATTTTCATGCACCTCTTCCAGGCTATCTGTATGGCTTGCAAACTCTTCCAGCTTATTATGCAATTCTTCTTTCAATGATATATTGATCTGATTAGCCCTTTTGGCAATGATTGCGATAGACTCATACAAATTACCTGTTTGCGCTTTAATATCAATCAGGCTTTTTGTTTCTACCACGCTTGGAGTATTGGCGCTAAGTTGTCTTCTTAATTTGCTCATTTTTTAAATTTTTTTAAGTATTCCAACGATTGGTTTTTTAGTTTTGAAATTTCGCCGGCGTATTTACTGTCGGTGAACCTTTCATTAAAATCAGAACAGTCGGCAACAATTTTCTCAAAACGTTCCTGCTGTTTGTCTTCATAACTCATTTCAGCATACCTGTAAAAAGATTTTATTGCCAAAAGTTTATATTCATCGCTTTTCTTAGAATCAGGGTAATTCTCCATTAAATTATTATAAGCAATGGCCGCAGCTTTGAAGTACGCCAGGTTATAATACAGAGATGCACTTTTAAATTCTTTTTCTTCTAATTTTTCCCTGCACTGATCTATAATCTCAGAAGCATCTTTTACCCTTGGTGAGCCGGGATGCGTATTAATAAAAGCCTGCATCAGGCTCAAAGCTTTGGTGGTATTAGTTTGGTCTAATTCCACTTTGGGCGATTGTTTCAGGTAAGTATATGCCCTCATATAATCGCACTCTTCAGTTCTCTTACTTCCCGGAAAAGTTTCCGTGAATGTTTTAAAATAGTTCTCGGCATTAGGGTAATCTTTTTGATAATAGTAACAGTATGCCACTTTATAAAACATTTCCTCGTACCGGTCTGTACCCTTTATGTAAGGAAACAAGTCCTCATACAACTGTTGGGCATAACTGTATTTCTTTTCAGTGTAATACTGTTCTGCCATTTTGTATTTGTACTCGTAATCCTTGCTTTTCAATATTCTGTTTAATGAACTGCTTTTTTGAACCTTCTTTGTTTTGTGAGAACAGGCTGAAAAAGCAGAAACCAAGGCTAAAAACAATAAAATTCTCTTCATAAAAGCGGACAAAGGTAAAGATTTACGGCAAATTATAAAGGGAATAATTCCAACCCCATTTTATTACGTTAAGATTAATATAAAAAGCCCCTTTTAGGGGCTTTTTACGAATTGAATATGATTTATTCAGATTATTTCTTTGATTTTAAGTTCGGATGAGGAGCAGGAACAGTATTTGGACCATCTTCAGTAGTACCCACTAAATCAATAGTATTGGCATCACCGGCACCGCCATTGTAATCAAAAATGATTCTATTTTCTGCAATTCCTTGTTTTTCAATCAAATATTTTCTGATTGCATCCACTTTATCGTAAGCAGCCTGTTGAGAAGCTTTACTTGCAGTTGGGTGACCTACTAATTTTACTTTACAATCAGGATTAGCTTTAATTTTTACTGCAGCAGCATCTAATAGCTTAGTGCCGTCGGCTGTTAATTTAGAACCGGTTTTAAAGCTAATGCTTGGCAAATCACCAACATTACAAGAAATAGTAGCAACTGGCTTCCAGTTGGCAATAGCATCTCTTAACTCTTTGCAACAAGCTGGCTCTGGGCATTTACCAACGCCATCAGCATCAACAGGGAAACAGCTTTGAGGTGTTAATAATTCTTTATCTCTGTAATCAGGAACACCGTCTCCGTCTGTGTCTTTTGCCCTACCATGACTATCTACGGGAGCACCAGCAGGTGTATTAGGTTCTAAATCGAACTGATCAGTTACACCATCGCCATCAGCATCAGGTAATACCACTTTAGGCATTTTCATGTGCTTAGGCTCGTTTAATTCGTTATAAACGTAGTTATTAGGGTTAATCCACCACAAAGGCTCTACCCTATTTTTCTTTTTTTGAGCAATTGATACGGTACTAATCAAGCTAACTAAGCCTAAGATCAGTATATATTTTTTATTAATCATAAATTTTTTATTTGAATGGTTAAGGATTTTTTAAGGAACAGAATTAATTACAGGTTAATGTTTAAGCGAATTGATGAAATGCTGTAAATGTCATTCGTGTTACCAGTTTTTGTACCATCTAAATAATCATTTCCGAAAACAGGAACAATGAATTTTTGCTCTACACCCAAGTTAACTTTAGTGCTGATTTTTAAGGCAGCGCCAAAACCAACATTGTAGGCATGCAACCAAGACCAGCCTTGTCTACCTTTTACAGTAGCCCCGCCAGATGTACCAATTAAATTGTTCTGAGGGAAGTATAAAATATGATAGTCACTTCCTTGTTTAGTTAACACTTTAGTTGCAATAAGGCTGTAACCGCCTAAAACATAAAAATTGGTTTTAGGATTACCCCTGTAATGGCTGGCAGCATTTAAAGAAACAATTACATCTGCTCCTAAGGCATGTGTGTAATTTTTAGCGGCAACAACTGTACCATCGTTACTGTGAGGGATAGAGATGATAGAACCGGTGTAGCTACCTCTTAAAGAGAAAGTATGATCCAAAGCTTTTCTTAAAGACAAACTTCCTGCAATACCACCGTTGTAACCAGAACCTAAAGCTCTGTCGCCAATGATATAAGAGTTGCCAACACTAACGCCGAGTTCCCATTGATTTCTAGGTTTAGGAGGGTAAGGGTATTGATTGTTTAAAAACTCATAATACTGAGCTTTTTTATTGGTAGGAACCAATGAGCTATCTTTCCAGTTCCATCCCCATGTGTTTGTAGACTGCGCCACACCGATTGTCTGTACTAATACAACCAGCAGTGCCACTAACGCGATTTTGTTCTTTGTGCTTGCCATAGCTTTCATTTAAGGTTATTTAAGTTTGGAATTCAAAATTATCGAATTCCCGCAAAGTTATAAAAAAACTTATTTATCAAGACACTAAAAAAACATTAAACGTTGCATTTCGCCTTTTAATGCTTTACCCTATTTATATTGCACCTTATTTATGATGCAGGCCCAGAAAATACTACAAAAAGAATTAATAGAATTTGAAGAGCATTTTAGCAATGCCGTAAAAAGTAATGTTGGGCTGTTAGACCGCATTATGAAATATATTGTAAAAAGAAAAGGCAAACAGTTAAGGCCCATGTTTGTATTGCTTGCCGCAAAGCTTGGCGGGGAAGTAAACCTTTCTTCGTATAGGGCAGCTTCATTGGTTGAATTATTACATACAGCATCACTCGTACATGATGATGTTGTGGATGATTCCATGGAAAGAAGGGGTTTTTTTTCTATCAATGCACTATGGAAAAATAAAATAGCCGTTCTAGTAGGCGATTATATGTTGATGAAAGCCTTACTGCTTTCTTTAGATAAAGAAGAATACAGAATCCTTCAAATATTGGCAACCGCCGTAAAAGAAATGAGCGAAGGCGAGTTATTGCAAATGGAAAAATCCAGGAGCCTTAACCTGAAGGAAGATATTTACTACGATATTATTAAAGGTAAAACAGCTTCTTTATTGGCCGGTGCCTGTGCTTCCGGTGCCTGTTCTACTTTTACAGACGATGCTCTCGTTCAAAAATTAAAAATGTTTGGTGAAAAAACCGGTATGGCTTTTCAAATAAAAGATGATCTTTTTGATTATGGCACCGCCGATGTGGGCAAACCAACCGGCAATGATATCAGAGAAAAAAAATTAACCCTTCCACTCATTTATACGTTAAATAATTGCGATGCCGCTACCAAAAGAAAAATTATTTATACGGTTAAAAACGAGAATGAACAAAAAGATAAGGTTAGGTATGTGATTGATGAAGTGAACAAAGCAGGCGGTATTCAATATGCAACAGAAAAAATGTTTGCTTTCAGAGATGAAGCCTTAAATATTCTACACGAATTCCCGGTATCAGAAACCAGAGATGCTCTGGAAGAGCTGGTGAGATTTACAACAGACAGAACATATTAATCTGTATTTTCAATTAATTGATGATTATTTTGTTGCAGTACAAGTGTGCGACGCAACCATTGCTTCATGCTTATTCTAAAGCCTACAAACAACATGCAAAAACGTTGGAAATTATTACAAGCCAATAACGATACTGTAACTGCATTACAAAATGAACTAAAAATAAATCGTTTATTGTGCAAACTGCTTGCACAAAGGGGTTTGAATACTTTTGAAGAAGCTAAACATTTTTTTAGACCGCAACTCTCCGATCTTCATTCGCCCTGGTTGATGAAAGACATGCACAAAGCAGTAGAGCGAATTATTTCAGCTATCAACAACAAAGAAAAAATTTTAGTGTTCGGTGATTATGATGTTGATGGCACCACCAGTGTTGCTGCAATGTTTCAATTTTTAAAAAGTATTTATAGCAAGGTTGATTTTTATATCCCGCACAGATACAAGGAAGGGTACGGCATAAGTAAAATAGGAATTGATTTTGCCAAAGAAAATGAGATAACATTAATTATTTCGTTGGACTGTGGTATTAAAAGTGTTGAATTAATAGATTATGCGCAAAGTATTGGGATTGATTTTATCGTTTGTGACCACCATCTGCCCGATTCTGTTTTGCCGAATGCTGTTGCTATTTTAAATGCGAAACAACAAGATTGCACTTACCCATACAAGGAATTATGCGGCTGCGGTGTTGGTTTTAAATTAATGCAGGCACTTACAGAGACATTGCAATTAAATGAAGATAGTTATTTGCAATATTTAGACCTTGTTGCAACTGCGATAGCTGCAGACATCGTTCCAATAACGGGCGAAAACCGAATACTAGCCTTTTATGGATTGAAAAAAGTAAATGATAATCCAAGTACAGGCATTAAAGCATTAATGCATTTGGCAGGTGTACAAAAAGAAATGTATATCACGAATTTGGTTTTTATCATTGCCCCGCGTGTAAACGCAGCAGGCAGAATGGACGATGCAAAAAAAGCTGTTCAGCTATTTATTGAAAAAGATTTTACGCAAGCACTTGAATTCGCCAAAATGTTGCACAGCGATAACAGCGACCGAAAAGAGGCTGATGCCACAATTACAGAAGAAGCCCTGTCCATAATTGAAAGTGATGAAGAATTAGTTCGCAAAAAAACAACAGTAGTATATCAGCCGCATTGGCACAAAGGTGTTGTAGGTATTGTGGCCAGCCGCCTGATTGAAACTTACTACAGGCCAACCGTAGTGCTTACCAAAAGTGGCGAAGTAATTGCAGGCAGTGCCAGAAGTGTTGCTGGCTTTAATTTATATGAAGCTATTCATGCTTGCAGAGAACATTTATTGGGATATGGCGGGCATTTTGCTGCAGCAGGATTAACATTAGCTGAAGAAAATTTAGAAGCTTTTACAAATGCATTTGAAAAAGTTGTTACAGAGCAAATAACACCGGAATTATTGATTCCTGAAATTATAATTGATGCAGAAATAACAATCCCGGAAATCAATTTGAATTTTTACAATATTCTTTCGCAGATGGAACCATTTGGGCCGGAGAACATGCGACCGGTTTTCATTGCAAAAAAAGTGTACGATACAGGTTTTTCTAAAATTGTGAAAGAACAACATATCCGTTTTGTAATTCAGCAAAACAAACAAAGCATTACGGGTATTGGCTTTAACATGGCTAACAAATTTCATTTGCTACAAATGAATGCTCCATTAGATATTGTTTTTACACTTGACCTGAACGAATGGAATGGAGAAAAATCAGTTCAATTAAAAATGATTGATTTGAGATTAGCGGGTTAAAACTAAAATCAGTAATTTCATACAAACGTTTTTTAATGGAAACACAACTAAAAAAAGAAGTTTTAAAATTAGTTGATGATTGTAACGACGAAATTTTGCTTCAGGAAGCAAAAGAACTTTTGCAAGTAGAAAAAGATTGGTGGGATGAATTAACTGATGAAGACAAAAATTTATTGAACGAATCTGAAACTGAATACAACAAAGGGAATTTCACAACCCATTCTACATTAATGCAGGAATTTGAAGCATGGAAAAAGAAATAGTATGGACAAAAGTTAGCAAAGCTGATTTTTGGAATATTGTAACGTATCTCAAAGAAAATTGGCCTTCAGAAGTTCTTGATAAATTTTATAAACGGTTGCAACTGAAAATAAAATTATTGCAATCGCATCCAAACATCGGAGTCAAAAGTTCATCGCATTCAAAGTTCAGAAAAACACTTATCTCAAAACATTATTCAATTATTTATTCAGTTGCCAAAAAGCACATCGTAATTCATCGTTTGAAACATGCTGCTCAAAAAAAATAAAAGGGCAACAAAACTGTTACCCTTTTACAATTCACTTTTCACCTCTCACTTATTTATTTCATCAGATCAACACTTCTGTTAATGAAGTTTGTTAACTCCGCTCCCTTCAATAATCCTTGAGAAAGTAATGCCAGGTCTGCAAGGTTTCTGATTTGTTTTTCTTTCTTTTCAATATCTGACTCTTTCAACAATGTTTGATAAATGTTATGATTACCATTCACTGTTAAAGTAACTTCATCAGGCATGGTAGCGTAGAATGCAGCCATGCCGCCACCTACAGCACCCATATCTTTCATCCTTCTCATAAATTCCGGACGAGTTGCCACCACAGGAGGTGCATCATTATTCAATCCTTTTACTTCAACGGTTACATGTAAATCGTTAACAGGGAATTCAAATAATTTTTTCAATTCTTCACTTTCGTTTTTACTGAGAACACTATCATTATTTTCCTGTTTGTCAATCAAATTATCAACAATATCAGCATCCACTCTTACAAAATGAACATTCTCCCATTTCATTTCCATATTGTTGATGAAAGCTGCATCCACTAAAGTCTCCATCTTCACCACAACATATCCTTTGGCATGCGCTGCCTGAATGTAAGCATCTTGCTGAACAGGATCTGTTGTATAAACAATTACATGTTTACCTTCTTTATTTTTCTGCAATGCTTCTGTTGCAGTTTTATACTCTTCAAAAGTATAGAACTTAGCAGTTGATTTTTCTTCTGTTGTACCATCTTCTTTTGTTATGGTTGTAGAAGTTTTATTTACTGCATCTTCCATCACCAAAAACTTATTCGCTTTTTCAAGGAATTTTTCGTCGGTCATCATTCCGTACTTCACAAACAATCCTAAGCTTTCCCATTTTTGTTCAAACTCAGTTCTCTCGTTTCGGAAAATTTCTTCCAGTTTATCCGCTACTTTTTTGGTGATATGATTGTTAATTTTTCTCACATTCGGATCACCTTGCAAATAGCTTCTGCTCACGTTCAAAGGAATATCCGGACTATCGATCACACCATGCAACAACATTAAAAACTCCGGAACAATATCTTTCACTTCATCCGTTACAAAAACCTGATTGCTGTACAACTGGATTTTATCTTTCTGAATTTCGTAGCTCTGTTTAATTTTCGGGAAATATAAAATTCCGGTTAAGTTGAACGGGTAATCAACATTCAAATGAATCCAGAACAAAGGTGTTTCGCCAAAAGGATATAATTCCCTGTAGAATTTTTCGTAATCTTCTTTGGTTAATTCACTCGGCTTTTTAACCCAGATTGGATTGGTATTGTTGATTGATTTTTCTTCTTCCTCTTTTTTCTTTTCTTCAGCAACATCTGTAAAGAAAATAGGAATAGGTAAAAACTTACAGAACTTTTCTAAAATAGATTTTATCCTGCCTGCTTCTAAAAATTCTTTGCTTTCTTCATTAACATGCAAAATAATTTTCGTACCGCGTTGTTTTTTCTCTACTTCATACAATTCAAACTCAGGGCTTCCATCGCAACTCCAGTAAACCGTTGCAGCATCTGCATTGTAGCTTTGCGTTATTACCTCCACTTTTTCAGCCACCATAAATGCACTATAAAAACCCAAACCAAAATGGCCAATAATGTTGGCATCTTTATACTTGCTTAAAAACTCTTCAGCACCGCTAAAAGCCACCTGGTTCAAATACTTGTCAACTTCTTCCCTGCTCATGCCCACTCCACGATCTTCAATGGTCAATGTTTTTTCTTTAGCGTTCAACACCACATCAATTCTTAAATCGCCCAACTCTCCTTTAGCCTCGCCAATAGAAGAAAGCGTTTTCAGTTTTTGAGTAGCATCGGTTGCATTGCTTACCAATTCACGAAGAAAAATTTCGTGATCGCTGTATAAGAATTTTTTAATGATTGGGAAAATGTTCTCGGTTTGAACCCTGATCTGTCCTTTTTGCATAATATAAATTTTAAACCGGCTTTAATTAAATAATTGAGCTGCTGTTGCGTCGCACACTTGTACGGCAACAAGCATGGCAACAGTTTTCAAAATCAATACCAAAGCTTATTAGGCTGACAGGATGACAAAAAAAGGCTCGTGAATACACGAGCCTTTACAAAAAATTCACAGTTTCTTCGGAATAACAATTGAAGTTTAATTTACCAAGCGCATTAACCAAATTAATCCTGGTTACTGCCCCACTAAAAACACGGCATTACAAAATAACAATTTCCCGTTCTCCCAGAACATTCTGAACAATGGATTATCGGCCATGTACACAATTTGCCCGCCACCCAATTCTTCCACGCCGAACAATAACCCATCTTTCAATTTATTTTTTACTTTATACCCGCTGAAACCGGTTACATAATTGTCTTTCTTAATTACGCCTACATTCCATCCTTCTTTCATAAATTCATACACATTGGCATCTTGTTTCAGGGTATAATAAAATTCAGGATAGCCAAAGGCCAGCGGGTGGGTATTATCTAATTCTACTTTGTAAATAGCGCCGGGAATGCTGTTTGGCAAATAATCTTTTTCTCTGTCGGCATATTTATACAAAGCATTATATTCATCTTTTTTATCGTCAGTTTTATCTTCCCTCAATTTTATACCGAAATCTTTCCCTGCCAATTGTGCCATGGCGTTTTGAATAGCAATGATCTTTCCGCCGCTACGCACAAAATCCTTCAGCTTATCAACAATCGCTTTATCGTTCAATGCTTTGTAATTCCCGTCTGGCAACACCACCACATTATAGTTTTTCAAATTCACCCTTCCCAGATCGTTTGCTAAAATTTGGGTGATAGGGTAATCCAGTGTTTGATCAAATAAATTCCATACCTCTCCTGCGTCTGAAGCAGAAACCTGCTCTCCTGTAATTAATGCAATTTTTGGTTTTTCTATTGTTCTAACATCCGGGCTTCCAAAATCTGCACCTTTGTCTACAAAGCCAGTGGCAACTGCATCCGGACTTACATGATATTTTTCAGAAGCCTCTGCAACAATTTTATTCCAGTTAACGGTAGCATTACTTGTTTTAATAACAATTAAAGTTCCTCTATCGTAATTTTTGTTGTTATAAGAAAACGGTTTCGTTGCATAACGAACTTTAACATTGTTCTTCACCAGGTATGCCATCCATTCTGCACTGTTCAACGAAGTATAAGGCAATAAATAACCGTAAGCACTGCTTACAGGTTTTACTATTTCTTTTGTTGCATACGGCTGAATGGATAATTTTTCTTTCAACGCATAACATTCTATGCCATAACCATAAGGAATGCTCCAGGCAGTAATATCGTAAGTGGCACTATCACTCAGTTTGCTCTTTTGTTCAAACAATACTTTGGCCAAACTACTTTTAGATTGATACATAGAAACAGCCAATGTATAATTCTTTAAATCTACCTCTTCTTCTTTACTGGTAAAATAACGATAGCCTTTTATTTTTCCTGTAACACTGCCATACTCAATACCGTTTCTTTCCAGCAATTTTCTAACAGCATTAATCTTGTTTTCATCTGTGCTTGTTAACACATAGGTTTTATAATCCTGGTTAGCTGCGTTTCTGTTGTTGTCAAAATATCTTTTAAATTCATTCAATAATTTCTGTGCATTGTTAGAAGCCGTTTCAATAGTTGATAAACTCGTTGTGAAATGATGCGTTGCTCTATCAACCAAGGTTAACGTATCTCCATCATCATTAATAACACCTAATCCTGCCCTGATGCCGCCTTGCTCAAAGGTCATCCCGATAGCGCCATTGTAAATTGGGTAAGTATCTCCATAAGAAGGATAAAACAAATCGAATCTTTCTTTGGTAAAGTATAACCATCCGTTCTCATCAAAATATTTTGCATTGTTTTTTCCAATCATCACCTGAAAATCTCTTTGCCACTGCGTGATTACTTCATGAAAAGGTTCCGCTGCAGGAGCGAAATAATAAGGCTGGTTAAATCCCTGCTCATGAAAATCTACATGCACTTGCGGCAACCATTCGTTGTATTTTTTTAATCGCTGTTGAGATTCAATTTGTGTTTGCCATGCCCAATCTCTGTTCAAATCAAAATTGTAGTGATTGGTTCTTCCCTGTGGCCAGGGCTCGCTATGTTCTCTCGCCTGTGCATCTACATTCATATTTTTTCCAACACTCATGTTATACCAATTCACATACCTGTCTCTACCATCGGGGTTAATACAGGGGTCTATTACAACCACGGTATTTTTTAACCATTCTTTTGTTTTAGCGTTTAACGGGTCTATCAATGAGTATAATGTTAGTAATGCCGCTTCGCTACTGGCCGGTTCGTTACCATGTACGTTGTAACTTAACCAAACAACAGCAGGAGCATTTGCATCGCCGGCTTTATCTTTTTCAACCCCTGCCAAACGCAGGTTATTCTTTCTAATATTATCCAGGTTTTTCAGATTCTCAGGTGTTGCTATAAACGCAACCAGTAATTCCCGCCCTTCATTTGTTTCTCCATATTTTTCAATCTTTACCATATCTGGTTTTGCTGCAGCCACATATTTAAAATATTCTGCAATACGATGATGGCGGGTAAACTTCGTTCCAATTTTATACCCTAAAAATTGTTCAGGACTTTGAACGGTTTGTGCTTTGATGCCGGAAACTAAAAGCCAAAAGCTTAAAGCTAAAAAAACAAATTTTCTCATATTGACGTTTGAATTGATGGTGAATGTAACGAAAGAAAAAAAGCAGCCCAAATGGCTGCCTGATTATTATTTATTTTTCGCTGACGTTTTATTTCTTTTTCCACTTTTGTCTTGATACAAAAGTGGAGCAAAAAATCAAGACAAAAAGATATTCAGCACTTTTTGTCTTTGCATTCTCTTCAACTTCATTACAAAGAAATCTGAACAGTAGAATTACTATTGTACAAGTCTCAGTAACAACATCACAGCTTAATCAGTGCTAGACAGAAAAACGTGTTGAATATCGTTTTTCTGAAATCTTTTTTGGTTCTTTTTTGGGCTTCAAAAAAGAACATATCCTTACACCATTTCTTTTGTTAAATGAACTTTCGTCATTTGATAGTAATGATTTTGCAGTTCGTGTACGAATTGGATATCGGGGTTACGCCGTCTGTCTTCTCTGTACCAAATCTCTACTGAAGAAAAATCTTTATCGGAAGCAGTTACCACCCTGAAAGCGCCTTTCTTATATTTTACCGTACCATCATCAAGTTTTTCTTTGGTAAAATTCAGCTTCAGCAGCTGTTCGTCGCTCAAAGAAATTCCCTGCAGATGGTTTGTAGCAAACCAAAATTCCTGCACATCGGTTTGCAGGCAAACCTGTTTTTCATCTCCATTTAATCGGGTTACTTCCCCTTCCCACAATTTTCCATTGTATTCACCCATTAAATAGTCTCCCACTTGAATGTTGCTGAATTTAATCATATGGCAATTGTTTTAGAATGATAAGGTACAAAAGAATTATGAGTTATGAATTATAAGTATTGATTTTTTTATAATCCACGCAATGCTTAACACATAATTTATAATGCTATTCTGCCCAACTCATGGTGTATCCTTTATTTTCTATTTCCAAGGCCTCTTTAGTGAGCATCAGGGGGTGAAAGGTATCAACCATTACGGCCAGTTCTTTGGTTTCTTTTGCTCCAA
Source organism: Sphingobacteriia bacterium (assembly GCA_017304675.1). Taxonomy (GTDB): domain Bacteria; phylum Bacteroidota; class Bacteroidia; order Chitinophagales; family Chitinophagaceae; genus CW01. The sequence goes on along the minus strand of JAFKLS010000016.1, from coordinate 126,824 downwards.
TACTTCTTTCAACAGCCCCCGGGTGCGGCCCATGTGGAATGCCTGCAGGATGCAGGGTAATCATACCACGGGTTACATTTTTTCTACTCATAAAATCACCATCAACATAATACAATACTTCATCACTGTCTATGTTTGAATGATTGTAGGGAGCAGGAATAGCCTGTGGATGATAATCGTACAAACGAGGCACAAAACTGCATACCACAAAATTATTGGCCTCAAAAGTCTGGTGCACCGGTGGTGGTTGATGCACCCTTCCGGTAATGGGTTCAAAATCGTGAATACTGAATGCAAAAGGGTAACAACACCCATCCCAGCCCACTACATCGAAGGGATGGTGTGCATAATGCAACCCGTACAATACAGATTTCTTTTTTGTTTGAATTACAAAATCTCCTGCCTCATCAAATGTTTTTAAATCTTTCGGTGTACGAATATCTCTTTCACAAAACGGTGCATGCTCCAGCAATTGCCCGTATTTACTCATGTATCTTTTAGGATACCGGATAGGGCTGAACGATTCTACAATAAACAACCTGTTTTTATCGGTAGTGAAATGTATCTGGTAAATTGTGCCTCTCGGAATTACCAGGTAATCTCCGTAAGCAAACGCCAGTGTACCATATTGAGTGTGTAGCTTTCCGCTTCCTTCATGTATAAAAATCATTTCATCTGCATCTGCATTTTTATAGAAATAATCTTTCATGCTTTCTTGCGGCGCGGCTAAAACAATATGACAATCATTGTTTACCAAAACAGGTTTTCTACTTTGAAGAAAATCTTTTTTAGGTTGAATATTAAAACCTTCAAAGCTTCTGTGTTGCAACATTTTTTCTTCTGCAATGGTGGGTGCAACATTTACAGGTGTATCGGTTTTAATGATTTGTGTAGGCGGATGAAAATGATACAGCAACGAATAATCGTTACTGAATCCTTCTGTTGAAAAAAGCTGCTCGGAATGGAGTTCTCCATTTGGTTTCCTGAACTGGGTATGGCGTTTATGTGGAATAGATCCTAAAGATGTATAATGAGGCATAAAAAAAATTGAAAATGAAAAATTCAAAATAGTAGTTTGCTATTTGCATTAACTATTAACCAATTGACATTTCCAAAGTAGCAAGCAGAAAAATGTATTTCCATTTGCGCTTATCAATCCAGTATGTAAAATTTCTGTGAAGTGGCATAACAATCAGAATTCATCATAAAAATAAAAAAGTCTCGCAGAAATTACGAGACTTAATTTTTTAACTTAAGAAGCTTCTAAACCACGGCGCACCCAACTCTCTGAAAGGCCAGGGAATACTTGCCAGGATAATGATAAGAGATAAAATATAAAGCCATGCCAGTTTTTTATTTTTTACACCTGCCGCAAGCTGATCGTTTTTGGCAACCCTTCTGCTAATGGTAATTAATACCACAGCTATAAGCATTCCTGTAATATGCTCTACCCCCCAGAAACGATAATAAGGCGTATGCATAATTGTTGCCGTATCGGGAAAGTTTACCTTGTCTCTGAAAAAAATAAACCCTTTAGGACCAAAGAAGTATTGGTATAGCCCGATTAAGAAATTAATGTGCATCACTATTAATAAGCGAAGGTTCCATTTTTTGTCTTTAATGGTATAAGGCTCGTTTGCCTCTACTAAACTGTTAATAATATTCACTATCAACAATATTAAAATAATCCAGCGCAATAAGCTGTGTAAACCTAATAATCCTGCGTACATAAAGTGTATGGTTTAAAGTAATTAATCTGTTGTTCTGTATTCGTTTCCTGTATTTGCAAAAGTACCTAATACTGTTTATTTGCATGCAATTATTCTACCCAATCGGCCATAAACAGATTGGTATCGTGTGTGCCTCCATTATTTCTGTTTGATGAAAACATTATTTTCTTACCGTCTGGACTAAACATGGGGAACGCATCAAAACCTTTATCGCGGCTAATTTTCTCTAACCCTTTTCCATTAATATCGGTTAAATACATATTGAAAGGAAAGCCTCTTTTGTATTCGTGATTGCTGCAAAAAATAATTCTTTTGCTGTCTGGTGTAAAATTAGGCGCCCAGTTAGCCTGCTCTAAAAATGTTATCTGATGGGCATCGGAGCCATCGGCGTTGGCCACAAATACTTCCATATGCGTAGGTGCAACAAGGTTTTCTTTTAACAGGCTCGTATATTCTTCTATCTCTTCCTTTGTTTTAGGACGACTGGCGCGCCAAACAATTTTTTTACCGTCGGGGCTAAACCAGGCACCACCATCGTAGCCCAGTGTATTGGTAATTCGGGTTACCTTATATGTTTTCATATCCATTACATACAAATCAAGATCACCATCTCTAACTGAAGTGAAAATCATTTTTTTGCCATCGGGGGATAGAGTGCCTTCAGCATCATATCCTTTTTCAGAAGTAAGTTGTTTAATAATTTTGCCGGAGGTATCTGCAAGAAAAATATCGTAACTATCATAAATAGGCCAGATATACTTGTTACCATACTTGGCCCTGTCAACAGCCGGCGGGCAAGTATCGGCGTTTAAATGGGTGGAGCCATATATAAAGTGTTTGCCATCAGGAAGAAAAAAAGCGCAGGTTGCTCTTCCTTTTCCGGTACTCACCAATTTGTATGTAAATTTTTCATTGGGAGAAGTGGGTACTTTTCCAATGAATATCTGATCACAGCTCAAACCTTCTTTGGGATTGGTACGTTGAAAGATGATATACTTCCCATCATAGCTCCAATAGGCTTCGGCATTGTCTCCGCCAAAAGTTAGTTGTCTTACATTCTTAAAATGTTTTTCGGCTGTATAATGTATGCTGTCTTGCAATGGGGCTTCTATAGTATTTGCCTTTTGCATAAAAGCAAAAGAAAATAGTACCACTCCAATCATCAATAAAAGAAAAAAATATTTTCTCATGAGTATATATTAATTCAACAAATTTAAGGGCAGATACATAAATTGGTTTGTTACAAAAGTAAAATGCTTCTGTATGGCTAACTTTGCCAGATGAAAAAGACCACCTTTTGTTTCACCTGTATTGTTGTTTTGCTATTGTCTTGCAAGAACAGTACTAATGAACAAAAAAACAAACAGTTAGTAACAGCCATTACCGGTTTGCAAGAGCAGGTAAATAAAAAGCCAGACAGTGCCGGGCTCCGTTTAGCGCTGGTTAATGCTTTCGACAGTGCTAAAAACTATAAAGAAGCCATCAGTCAAATAAACATACTTCTAAAAAAAGACAGTTTAAATTATGGTTTCTGGTTTAGAAAAGGGCAGCTCCTGAGCACCGTAGGAGACACGCCTGCCGCAATACGGTCTTTTACTTATGCAGCAAAAATATATCCCGCACCAGATGCACTTTTATCACTCGGTAACCTTTATGCCGAAACAAAGAACAGTGAGGCTTTAAAAATAGCACAGGCAGTGATGCACCTGAAGCTAGGCAGGGAATATAATGCTCATTGCTATTTTATAAGTGGTGTATATTTTGCACGAGTTGGCAAAACAACCGAGGCTCTGGAAAATTTTGAAAACTGTATTAAAGAGAATTATACTTACATGGAAGCTTATATGGAAAAAGGCTTTATTTATTACGATGCAAAGAAAACGGAAGCGGCCTTAAAGATTTTTATAATGGCTGCAAATATTAATAATACTTATGCAGATGCTTATTACTGGCAAGCCAAATGTTATGAGGCCTTGAATAAAAAAGAAGATGCAGTAAAAAACTATCAGCTGGCCTTCAAGATAGATGGCCAGTTAAAAGAGGCTGCCCAGGCTATTGATCGTTTGAAATAGTGTAGCTTTGCATCCGATTCATTACAACAATAAACTTACTTTATAATGGCAATTATTGCACCGTCTCTCCTGGCTTGTAACTTTCTTCAACTGGAAAAAGAATGTGAAATGATTAATTCCAGCAAAGCAGAATGGTTTCATTTAGATATTATGGATGGAAGATTTGTGCCCAATCTTAGTTTTGGTTTACCCATTGTAGAGCATATTAGAAAAACAACACAAAAGGTATTAGATGTTCATTTAATGATTGAGGAACCGGAAAAATATGCCGAAGCTTTTAAAAAGGCCGGAGCCGATATTTTAACAGTACATATAGAAGCCTGTAATCATTTGCATCGAAACATTCAGCAGATTAAACATTTGGGAATGAAAGCTGGTGTGGCACTTAACCCTCATACTCCTGTTCGTTTCCTGGAAGATATTATTGAAGATATAGACCTTGTGTGTTTGATGAGTGTAAACCCTGGTTTTGGCGGTCAGCAATTCATACCGAATACTATTAATAAAATCCGTGCCTTAAGAAAATTAATGCATGAAAGAAATGCCAATCCTTTAATTGAGATAGATGGCGGTGTTACTTTAGATAATGCAACTGCGCTTATTCATACAGGGGCTACCGTATTGGTTGCAGGAAGCACCGTATTCAATTCTGCTAATCCTGTTGAAACCATACAGCAATTATATAACCTATAAAAAGATAGCAGCCAAAGCATAATCTGCAAACAAAATTAAAATACAGCTAATAACCACTGCGCTGGTACTGGCCCTGCCAATTTCCAAGGCGCCGCCTTTTACATTATAACCATAATAAGCAGGTACACTGCTAATGATGAATGCGAATGTATATGCTTTGTAAAAGGCAAAAATAATATTGTAGGTATTCAGGTTTTGTCTTAACCCAATATCATAAATATCAGGCGCCAATATACCGGTCATAGACCCGGCCATTCTTCCGCCCCAAATACCCAGTACTGCAGATATGGTAATTAATGCGGGCACAACAATTAAAGCTCCCAATATCTTAGGCATCACCAAATAGCTCCTGGTGTTAATACCCATTATTTCCAAAGCATCTATTTGTTCTGAAACCCGCATGTTTCCCAGTTCGCTGGCTATCTTACTCCCAACAACACCTGCCAACACAATACTCAATACTGTGGGTGACAGTTCCAGTATCATACTGTCTCTAACAATCTGTGCAATGGTAGATGCCGGCACTAAAGGGCTCACCAGCTGATATGCTGTTTGCACTGTTGTTACGGCGCCAAGAAATAAAGAAATAATCACAACAATGGGAAGTGATCCAATGCCGATTTCAGAGCACTGGTGCATCAACTCTTTCCAATACATTTTGTAATTCTCCGGCTTTTTAAACATGCCTTTAAGCATGATTAAAAAAGCGCCAAAATGTGTGAATGGTTTCATAACTAATTTAGTTTCGTATAATCCGTTTATTTCTTCTTTTTCTTTAATCGTTGCCACCATTTGCTACGCCCTACTTCGGCATTGGTATCCAACTTGCATTTCAATTGTGCATCTACAACAGCAATTAAAGCCATATTAATAATGCTCCTTACCGTACTGCCCAATTGCAATACATGTACCGGTTTTTTCAACCCTAACAAAATAGGGCCTATTGCATCAGCTCCGCCAATTTCTCTTAAAAGGTTATAAGCAACATTACCTGCAGTTAAATTAGGGAAGATCAACACATTCACATTTTCGTCTACCAGGCTGCTAAACGGATAATTGTCTTTCAGTATCTCATTGTTAAACGCTACACTACCCTGCATTTCACCATCAACAATCAGCGAAGGGTTTTTTTGTTTTACAATTTTCACCGCTTCTGCAACCAGTTTTGCTTCGGCAGAATCACTGCTGCCAAAATTGCTATAGCTGAGCATCGCAATTCTTGGTGTAAGGTTAAAGTTTCGCACTTCTTTTGCCACCATTAATGTAATATCGGCCAGTTCGTTGGCTGTTGGATTGAAATTAACGGTGGTATCTGCCAGAAACAGCGGACCTTTTTTGGTTAGCAGTAAATACATACCCGCTATTTTTTTCACTCCTTCTTCCACACCAATAATTTGTAATGCAGGGCGGATAGCATCGGCATAATTTCTTGTTAGTCCGCTAATCATAGCATCGGCATCACCTGTTTCCACCATCATACAACCAAAATTATTACGATCTTTCATTGCCTTGATGCTCTCATAATGATTGTATCCTTTACGTTGCCTTTTACGGAAGAAAAGCTCTCCGTAAAATTCACGCTTGGCTTCATATTCATCAGACCTCGGATCGATGATCGGGATATCTGAAATATCTATATTGTTGGCGCCCGCAATGCGTTTAATTTTTTCTTCTTCTCCCAATAATATCGGGTATGCAATCCCCTCATCATATACAATACTGGCAGCTTTAATAATCTTAAGATTATCTGCTTCAGCAAATACCAGTCTTTTAGGATCTCTTCTTGCCTTATTGCTTATAACACCTATTAATTGATTATCTAATCCTAACCTTTTGTTTAGCTCCATAATGTAAGCATCCCAATCGGTTATCTGTTTTTGGGCAACGCCGCTTTCCATGGCAGCTTTGGCCACTGCAGGTGCAACGGTAGACAGCAGGCGTGGGTCTACCGGCTTGGGAATAATATAATCTGGGCCAAAACTCATATTCTTTTGGTTATAAGCCATATTCACAATATCCGGCACCGGAGTTCTGGCCATTTCTGCCAATGCTTTTACAGCAGCCAGTTTCATGGCTTCATTTATTTGTGTGGCTCTCACATCCAAAGCCCCTCTGAAGATATAAGGGAACCCCAATACATTGTTCACCTGATTGGGATAATCGCTTCGTCCCGTTGCCATGATGATGTCTTTTCTTGCAGCAATGGCGTCTTCATAAGTAATTTCCGGATCGGGGTTGGCCATTGCAAACACAATAGGGTTTTTAGCCATGCTCTTTACCATTTCCTGCGTTACTACGTTTCCAACACTTAATCCAAGAAACACATCACTATCTTTTAAAGCTTTTGCTAATGTAAAGTCTGCTTTTTTTACAGCGAATTTCTTTTTAATCTCATCCAAGTCATTCCTGCCTTCATGCAAAACACCATCTTTATCAAACAAAATAAAATTTTCGTATTTGGCTCCTAATGCTACATACAACTGGCAACAGGCCATTGCCGCTGCACCGGCACCATTTACCACCAGTTTTACTTTTTCAATTTTTTTCTTTTGAAGCTCTAATGCATTTAACAAAGCAGCCCCGCTAATAATGGCTGTTCCATGCTGATCGTCGTGCATTACAGGAATTTTCATTTGCTTACGCAATTCCTGTTCTATATAAAAACATTCCGGCGCTTTGATGTCTTCTAAGTTAATTCCACCGAAAGTTGGCTCCAGTGCTTTTACTATCTGCACAAATTTTTCAGGATCTGTTTCGTTAATCTCAATATCAAACACATCAATATCTGCAAATATTTTAAACAATACACCTTTACCTTCCATCACAGGTTTCCCCGCTTCCGGCCCTATATTGCCCAAACCCAATACAGCCGTACCATTGCTGATAACACCTATTAAATTTCCTTTGGCTGTGTATTTATAAACGTCTTCAGGGTTCTTGGCAATTTCCAGGCAGGGAACTGCCACACCGGGGCTATATGCTAAGCTGAGATCTCTTTGTGTTTTTGCTTCTTTGGTAGGAATTACTTCAATTTTTCCGGGACGGCCCATGGCATGATATTCCAACGCCTGCTCCCTTCGTAAATCGTTTTGTTTGCTCATGTTGTTTTTTTTGGTAACCAATTGCAACAATACTATTTAGCTTCCGTTGCGTCGCACTCTTGTACGTTCCAATCTCTTTTAAGCAAGAGGCGCAGCCTGCCTGCAATTACTTGCGGTCAGGCTGCGAAAATACAGCAAGAACCACCATAAATCAGTATTTTTTGTTGCTGTTTACTCACAGTGATGTCTTTACAAAGCAAACAAACACCTACAATTCATCATTAGCACAATTACGCATACTTTCTTCAAACTCCAATGTGGCATGATGAATATTCAAATGTTCCAACTCGTGTTTTATTTTCTTTTTTAGTGCATCGGCCTGTAAAATACTCATGTGTGCATCTACTAAAATATGCGCCGTTAAGGCATTGGTGGTGGTACTTAATCCCCAAACATGAATATGATGAATATCCTTTACGCCATCAATAGCTTTAATTTGTTTTTTTATAGTGTCCATATTCACATTTTCAGGAACCCCATCTAACGATAAACGCAAACTGCTTCTCAACAAACTCCAGGTGCTGTATAAAATAACAACTGCCACTATTAAACTTAACAAAGCATCTATCCAATACCAATGTGTATAAACAATAACAATGCCTCCTATTACCAATGCAAATGACACCAACGCATCGGATAACAAATGCAGATAAGCCGATTTTATATTGATATCTTTTTCTTTCTCCCGTAAAAACAGCAAAGCAGTAACCCCGTTTATTACAATGCCTACTCCTGCTACCCACGCAATGGTAACACCTTGTAATGGTTCGGGACTAATGAAACGATGCAACGCTTCGTAGCCAATAGCACCAATGGACACCAGCAATACCACAGCATTAAATAAAGCCACCAGGATGGTAGTTTTACGATAACCGTACGTATATTTTTCGTTGGGCTTCACTTTTACCAAACGAAATGCCAGTAACGACAATGCAAGACTGGCAACATCGGCGAGATTATGTCCTGCATCGGAAAGCAAAGACAAAGAATGAATATTCAAGCCTACAATCACTTCAATCAACACAAACAAAAAGTTGAGTGAAATACCTATATAAAATGCACGGTTTACATTCGTCAGTTCTTCTGAATGATGATGATGGTGGTGGTGTTCGTGAGACATGGAGTAAAAATACTTTGAAAAAATTAAGGTAATAAATTATGACCAATCCTTGCAGTAATATTTGCTGTAAGGGCTATTGTGTATGTTTATCAGTTTACGAGTGCAGTTACACTATGAAGTTATTTACGCATACTGCTTAAATAAGAAATTTAAGGAAGAATTGTAATTATTATATTATATTACATTGTAATTAAATTAATTCCTAATGCATGCAAAAAAATTAATAAAAACAACTATTCTGTCCTCATTATTACTTTTATTAATTACCGGTAGCGGTTGCCTGACTGTTAAAAAATGGGTATTAGGAATTAGAGGTAATGAAGGTAAAGTAGAAACAGATAGCTCAATTTTTGCATGGATTATAAAAAACAGGCCTATCATGTCTAACAAGCCTGCAGTTAAGTTTTATACTTATACCACTGCTTTTGAAGATTTCCTTCAGGTAAATATGAGTTATGGTTTATCACCTCTGCTTATAAATTCCAGAAAAGAAGTTGTGTTGTTCAATGGTTGTACGTCTGACGCCTGCCTAAAAGATTTGGCATCATATATTCAAAATTTAAAGCCGGACACTTTAAGTTCATCATCTACATTAAACAAAACCTGGAAAAGCCAGAACTCACCTCCTCCTACATTTAACGAGGTTAATAGCATTATATATACTACCACTGGAACTAAAGCAAACATTCCTTTTGATTCAACAAGTGATTATTTTTTAATTCTTCCCTTTGCTCTAAACTATGGAAATAAAAAGCAGGTAAAGGATTTAAGAAAATTTACAAAAGCCGCATCAGATAATACATATTCACAAATTCAAATTGCTTTTTTAAACCTGGACAAACAGCAATGGTGGGGAGCCGAAAAATACAACAACGTGAGGATTTCATTGGGCAAGTAGCTACTATACTTTTGGGTTTTGACACTTTTTACTTTTGAATTTTTACTTACTTACATCTACACAGTTGCTCCTAACCAGGCCATCATACCCATTCCTGTTTCAATAGCACTTTCATCAATATTAAATTTCGGTGTGTGCACTTGATGAACAATTCCTTTCTCTTCATTTCTTACACCCAATCTAAAAAAGCATCCGGGAATTTGTTGTGTATAATAGCCGAAATCTTCTGCACCCATTCTTATTTCTGTTTCTTCCACATTTTCTTTACCCATGTACTCATCTGCAAGCTTCCAGGATCTATTGGTTAGTACAGCATCATTATCTACACAGGGATAACCTATATCAATATGCAAATCAATTTCGCCGCCCATGCTATGCACCAGCTCGATTGCTGTTTTCTTAATCAGCTCGTGCGCTCTATAACGCCATTGTTCATCCATTGCCCTGAATGTTCCCATCAACTTTACTTCACTTGGAATAACATTTGTTGTATGTCCGCCCTGTACAGAACAAATACTTAATACAGATGGAGATAACGGGTTTTTATTTCTTGAAATAATTTGCTGCAATGCGATGATCAAATGCGAAGCAATTAGTAATGTATCTACTGTTAAATGAGGCGCTGCTGCATGCCCGCCGGGGCCTTTAATGGTAATATAGATTTCATCTGCACTCGCCATCACCCTTCCGTTTCTGAAACTTAATTTACCAACATTCAATCCCGGGTGAACATGCAAACCAATAATGCCTTGTGGTTTCGGATTTTCTAAAACACCTTCCTTAATCAATAAACTTGCGCCTCCGGGATTTCTTTCTTCACCGGGTTGAAAAATCAATTTGATTGTACCTTCAAAATCATTTTTCAACTCATTCAAGATTTTTGAAGCACCCAATAAAATAGTTGTATGAACATCATGTCCGCATGCATGCATTACACCAATATTCTTCGATTTATAATCTACTTGATTTTCCTCTGTAATAGGCAGTGCATCAATATCTGCTCGTAAAGCAATACAGCGGCTTTCAGGGTTTTTTCCTTTAATCATTCCAACTACACCCGTATTTGCTTTTACTTCAAACTCAATTCCAAAGGATGTTAATTTTGATTGAATGAATTTAGAGGTTTGAAATTCCTGGTAACTTAATTCAGGATGAGAATGAATATGATGTCTAACTTCAATAAATTCATTTGAATATCTTTTCGCTAAACTTTTAATTCTTTCCTGAAGCATTTTATATAAAAATTTACCTGGTTATACGAATGATTGCAGCCTGAAGTTTGTTCTGTTCCTTGTTTTCTTTACTGATTATTCACATCATCATCTGTTGGTGTATACTCAATAGCATCTTCCACTATATAAACTCCATCCGGATAAAATTTTGCTACCTGCGCCCTGAATTTTTCCGCTTCCTCCCTCCTTAAAAAATTGCCAATACGTATTTTGAAGTTAGGTGATTGGAATAAAGCATATGTTTTCTGTTCAGGGAACTTCGTTAGCAAATCTGCTTTTATTCTAAAAGCTTCTTCTCTGTTATTGGTACTAATCACCTGCAAACGAAAACCTTTGTATTGCCCTCCACTCGTGAGTATAGCCGCCCGCTTATTCTGCTGAACTTGCTTTTGCGAAAGCATATCAATACGTGCATCTTTATTTACAATGATAGTATCGTTTGCAAAAGAAATTTTTGCAAACACAATGAAACAGAAAAATAGAAGCCTCTTCAATTTTTAATTATTAATTTTTAATTCTCAATTTAATATCCCGCTTTTCCACCTGCAACATTTTCAATCGGATGCCATGTTGTTTTAATTTCTTGTGTATCCATAATAAAATATGGCGATTGACTTTCATTTTCATTCAACCAATTCACTTTATCATACAACAAAACACGTTTTACATTCAATGATGCTTTTTCCTGAATGAGTTTTTTATCTGTATCATTTTTTTCGCAATACACAACTGCATTCACATCCATATGATCAGCAAAATATTTTACCAATTCGCTTGGCTTTCCTGTTAAAATATTCACCACACCACCGGGAACATCACTGCTATTAATTACTTCTGCAAATGTTACAGAGCATAAAGGCTTTTCTTCTGAAGCCAGCACCACACAAGTGTTTCCGCCGGCAATCACCGGAGCGATAACGGAAACCAAACCAATCAATGAAGAATCTTGCGGAGCAATAATTGCAACAACACCTGTTGGCTCAGGGACAGAAAAATTAAAATGAGAGGACGCAACAGGATTCACAGCACTGAATACTTGCTGAAACTTATCGCACCATCCTGCGTAATAAATTAACCTATCGATGGATAGATTGATTTCTTTTTCTGCATCTGCAGATGATGAACCTTGCTTTATTAATTCATCAGCAAATTGCGCTCTTCTTCCTTCCAACATTTCTGCAATGCGATATAATATTTGTGAACGATTGAATGCTGCTCTTCCACTCCATCCACCAAATGCGCCACGAGCTGCCACCACTGCATCACGAAAATCTTTTCTTGAACTTAAACACATGTTGGCAAGCAATTCGCCTTTTGCATTTTTGGCTTTATAATACCTGCCGCTTTCCGTTCTTGGAAATTGTCCGCCTATATAAATTTTGTATGTTTTTAAAACTTCAAGTCGTTCCATAGTTTAAAGTTTAAAGTCTAAAGTCTAAAGTTGATTTTTCTTTTTCCGAACACCTTCAATAGAAGTGTTTTGAAGATATTTTATAAAAACCTGAATTTTTGAACTAATCATTTTTGCTAAATCAACTAATTCTTCAAACTGTATTTTACTGATATAATTTCTATCTAATGCTCTATAAAGCTGAGAACGAAATTCTCCGCAACTACCTTTTGCATAACCTAAGAATTGTATAAACTCAGCCTTTGTTCCTCTTTCAAATCCTTCAGCTACATTATCCATGATTGAACCTGATGACCCTTCTATTTGTCCAATAATTCTATAGTTATTTTGAAAATTTCCTTCATCAATTATTTTACCGATAAGATTACAAAGTTGCCTGCTTAATTGCCATACTTCAAGGTCTTCAAATTTTTGAACTGTTGCCATGCTATATAACATTAAACATTAAACTTCAAACCTTAAACATTTAAATATGCTCCCAATCCATGCAAGCCACCTTCTCTTCCAAAACCACTTTCTTTATAACCACCAAACGGAGAGGTTGGGTCGAACTTGTTATACGTATTTGCCCAAATAACACCGGCTCTCAATTTGGTTGTTAAATTAAAAATCTTAGAACCCTTATCAGTCCATACGCCTGCACTTAAACCAAATGGTGTATTATTGGCTTTTTCAATTACTTCATCATCTGTTCTGAAGGTTTGAATAGCTAACACAGGACCGAAAATTTCTTCCTGTGCAATGCGACTGCTTTGTGCCACATTGGTAAACAATGTTGGCCTGCAGAAGAAACCTTTTTTGGGTAATGCACAACTGCTCTCAAAAATTTCCAATCCTTCTTTTTTACCAATATTGATGTATTTATGAATGGTTTCTAATTGTTGTTTTGAATTGATGGCACCAACATCTGTATTCTTATCCATCGGATCACCAACAATCAATGTTGCAATTCTGTCTTTCAACTTTCTCATCACTTCTTTGTACACGGATTCCTGCACAAACAATCTGGAGCCGGCACAACAAACATGACCCTGGTTAAAATAAATTCCATTAATGATTCCTTCTACAGCTTGATCAATCGGAGCATCTTCAAAAATGATGTTCGCAGCTTTGCCACCTAATTCAAGTGTAACTTTTTTATCAGTTCCGGCAACTGCACGTTGAATTAATTTTCCAACTTCTGTTGAACCGGTGAATGCAATTTTATTAATATCAGGATGATTCACAATCGCAGCACCGGTTGCACCTGCACCAGTGATAATATTCACCACTCCGGGAGGCAAATCACTTTCCTGAATAATTTCAGCAAGCTTTAAAGCCGTTAGTGGCGTGGTTTCTGCGGGTTTCAACACAACCGTATTTCCTGTTGCCAATGCCGGTGCAATTTTCCATGCAGCCATTAACAAAGGAAAATTCCACGGTATAATTTGCCCCGCAACGCCCAAAGATTTTGGGCTACGATTTGGAAAAGCATATTCCAATTTATCTGCCCAACCTGCATAATAAAAAAAATGATTTGCAACCAACGGTACATCAATATCCCTGCTTTCTCTAATGGGTTTTCCGCCATCCAATGTTTCAATCACCGCAAATTCTCTGGCACGTTCCTGAATCATTCTTGCAATTCTGTAAATGTATTTTGCCCTTTCTTTAGCAGGCATTTTACTCCACACTTTATCGTATGCCGTTCTCGCCGCCTTCACTGCTTTATCAACATCTGCAGCATTGGCATCTGCAACACTTGATAATTTTTCTTCGGTTGCAGGATTGATCGTATCAAAATATTTTTTGCTCGAAGGCTTTTCAAATTTTCCGTTGATGAATAAATCGTACTGTGCTTCAATCTTTGCACTGCTCTTACTTTCAGGAGCCGGTGCATAGTTGATCGTATCAAATTTCAATTTCGACGTATTGTTCTTTGCTGCTTTCGCCATTGTGTTAGTTTTATTTTTTAGTAACCAACTTTTGTATTTCAATTAAACATTGTTGTGTCACTCACTTCAACGCTTTGTTCTTTATTCAGCTTTTGTTTTACCACAGAGTTCACAAAGTTTTTTCACAGAGAGAACAGAGATTTCTTTGTGTAACTCTGTGGTTAAGTTTTAATCAACAGAAAAATAATTTGCTGATTGATATACGCCTGTTCTTTCTTTTTCTAATTGCATCAATACATCATTTGCCAAACTGCTTGCTCCAAATCTAAACCATTCATTATTCATCCAGGCTTCGCCTAATGTTTCTTGCAACATCACTAAATAATGTAACGCCGCTTTTGATTTTGATATGCCACCTGCAGGTTTCATAGCAATCATCTTTCCTGTTTTATAATAAAAATCCCTGATTGCTTCCAGCATCACTAAAGTAACAGGCATTGTTGCAGCAGGCTGTATTTTTCCTGTTGATGTTTTAATAAAATCTGCTCCGGCATACATGGCAATATCGCTGGCTCTTCTCACTTTATCGTACGTAACCAATTCACCAGTTTCTAAAATCACTTTCAATCTTGCTTTTCCGCAAACTTCTTTAATAGCAGCGATTTCATCGAACACAAAATTGTATTCGCCTTGTAAAAACTTTCCTCTGCTAATTACCATATCCACTTCATCGGCGCCATTGCTCACTGCAAATTTTGTATCACGGATTTTTACATCACGTGGCGCTTGTCCGCTCGGAAATGCTGTTGCTACAGATGCAACATTTACACCGGTTCCTTCCAATGCTTTTTTAGCAACAGCCACCATCGATGGATACACACAAACAGCAGCAACAGTTGGCAAACCGGGATAGGCATCATGCAAGTGTGCTGCCTTGTAACAAAGCTGTTTCACTTTTCCATCTGTATCTTTTCCTTCGAGTGTTGTAAGGTCAATCATATTTAAAGTCAATTTCAAACCATTGACTTTTGTTTCGGCCTTAATACTTCTTTTTGTAAACCTCGAAGCTCTTTCTTCAACACCAATATGATCTATTGTTGGAGTATGTTTAAAATCAGGTATTTGTAATAAAGCGCCCATGCTATGTGATTATTGTTGTAAATGTACTTAAAAAGAATATGGTTGTCAATCTTACAGAGATCAACAACCATATAACGAAAAAATATAATTATACATCTTTACCGTGGCATTGTTTGTACTTTTTGCCGCTACCACAAGGGCAGGGGTCGTTCCTGCCTATTTTAGGCCCCACTGTTACCGGCTCCTGTTTAGGTTGACTTGGGTCTATGTAGTTATTGTCGTGGCCCGATGCATCCAGTTCATCTTTCTGAGTACGCATTTTGCTTAGGTCTGTTTTTTCTTGTCTTCCCTCTCTTACAGCCTCCTCGCTTTCTGTAGGGATAGAAGCATGGCATAGGAACTGAACAATATTTTTATTCACTTCAGCATCCATGTTCTTGAATAAATTGAAAGCTTCTACTTTATAAATAACCAATGGATCTTTTTGCTCATACGTTGCAGTTTGAACACTTTGTTTCAAATCATCCATTGCACGTAAATGCTCTTTCCAGGCTTCGTCTATCAAACCTAAAGTAACATTACGTTCCAAAGCATTGGCCAACTCTTTTCCCTCACTATCTAAAGTAGCCTGCATATTTGCCAACACCTGCATTCCCTTTCTTCCATCATGAAACGGAACAATTACATTTTCAATATGGCTGCCTTGTTGTGTACGGATGTTTTTGAATACAGGTAATGCCTGCTTTGCCATTTCTTCTTTTTTCCGTTGATAGGCAGTGATGGCTTCTGAATACAATTTTTCTGCTAACTCCTGATTGGAAGCTTTTTGCAATTCATCGGGTGTAATGGTAGTATCTACACCAAAATGAATGATGCTTGCCAATTTCAATCCTTCAAAATCATTCTGCTCTTTAAAAGAAGAAACCAAACTTTCAGCAACGGTATAATATGCATTATCCAAATCAAGTGCCAGCCTGTCGCCAAACAGGGCATGGTTACGTTTTGTGTAAATTACCGTACGCTGTTTGTTCATTACGTCATCATATTCCAACAAACGCTTACGGATACCAAAATTATTTTCTTCCACTTTTCTTTGGGCACGTTCAATTGATTTGGTGATCATGCTGTGTTGAATTACTTCACCCTCTTTGTATCCTGCAAAGTCCATCACTTTCGCAATACGTTCGCTTCCAAACATTCTCATCAAATCATCTTCGAGTGACACAAAGAATTGAGAAGAACCCGGATCACCCTGACGACCGGCACGACCACGAAGCTGTCTATCCACACGGCGGGATTCGTGACGCTCTGTACCTAAAATCGCTAAACCACCGGCCTCTTTTACCCCGGCACCTAATTTAATATCGGTACCACGGCCGGCCATATTCGTTGCAATTGTGATAGCACCTGCCAAACCTGCTTCAGCAACAATTTGCGCTTCACGGGCATGTTGTTTTGCATTCAATACATTGTGCGGAATTTGTTTCTGGCGGAGCATTCTGCTCAGCAATTCACTCACTTCAACCGAAGTGGTACCAACAAGAACAGGTCTTCCTTCGTTACGCAGTTTTTCAATCTCATCAATAACCGCTTTGTATTTTTCACGTTTGGTTTTGTATACCAAATCTTCCTGGTCTTTTCTGATGCATTGAATATTGGTTGGAATGGTAACCACATCCAATTTATATATATCCCACAATTCTGCAGCTTCTGTTTCGGCAGTACCTGTCATACCGCAAAGTTTGTGATACATTCTGAAATAGTTCTGCAACGTAACCGTAGCATAGGTTTGTGTAGTTGCTTCAATCTTCACATTTTCTTTTGCCTCAATTGCCTGGTGCAAACCATCAGAATAACGGCGGCCATCGAGAATACGTCCTGTTTGTTCATCAACAATTTTCACGGAGCCATCCATCACCACATATTCTACATCTTTATCAAATAAAGTATATGCTTTCAATAATTGTTGAACGGTGTGAATTCTGTCTGCTTTAACTGCATACTCGTTGATAATGCTTTCTTTCTTATGTAATTTATGTTCCGCATCTAAAGAAGCATCATTATCTACCTGTGCAAGTGTTACGCTTATATCCGGCAATACAAAGAAGTTTTGATCTTCTCCTGCCTTCGTAATTAACTGAATGCCTTTATCTGTTAACTCAACACTGTTATTTTTTTCGTCGATGTAGAAAAATAATTCTTCATCGGCCTTAGGCATTTCTCTTTGCTGATCTGCGAGATAATAGTTTTCAGATTTCTGCAGTTTTACTCGCATACCCGGTTCACTCAAATATTTGATTAATGCAGAGTTTTTGGGTAATCCTCTGTGTGCCCTGAATAAAGCCAGTCCGCCATCTTTAGGATCATCGTTGCCTTCAGCAATTTTTTTCTTGGCTTCATTTAAGAATTGATTGGTGGCTCTTTTTTGAGCTTCCACTAATTTTTCAATTCTGGGTTTTAATTCAAAGAATTGTTCAATATTATCTTGCTTACCAATTGGGCCGGAAATGATCAACGGCGTTCTTGCATCATCAATCAATACACTATCTACTTCATCCACCATTGCAAAATGGTGTTTTCTTTGCACCATTTCATCCGGGCTGTGCACCATATTATCTCTTAAATAATCGAAACCGAATTCGTTGTTGGTGCCATATGTAATATCGGCCAGGTAAGCATTACGCCTTTCTGCACTGTTAGGCTGATGTTTATCTATACAATCCACCCGCAATCCCAACCACTCGAATATCGGCCCGTTCCATTCGCTATCACGTCTCGCCAAATAATCATTCACTGTAACTACGTGAACACCTTCACCGGCCAATGCATTCAAATAAGAAGGCAAAGTGGAAACAAGCGTTTTACCTTCACCGGTGGCCATTTCCGATATTTTACCTTCATGCAACACCGTACCACCTATCAGCTGCACATCGTAATGTACCATGTTCCAGGTAACGGTTCCGCCGGCAGCCGTCCATGTATTTTTAAAAATGCTCTGATTTCCCTGAATAGAGATATAATCCTTTGTAACGCAAAGGTCTCTGTCTAAATCAGTAGCAGTAGAAACCATTTCAGCGGTTTCCTTAAAACGGCGAGCCGTTTCTTTTACTACAGCGAAAGCTTCAGGTAAAATTTGTTTCAATACATCTTCAATCTGCTGATCCCTGTCTTTTTTAAGTTTGTCTATTTCATGGTAAATAGCATCTTTCCCATGAATATCTTCTGCCGGCAACTGGTCTGCATCGGCCTTTTTTGCAGCAATCTGATCATCAATTTCTCTTAAATGCAATGCAATTCGTTGTTTGAATTCAGCAGTTTTATTACGCAAGGCATCGTTCGATAAACTTTGATATTCCTGGAAATGCTGATTGATCTTTTGTACAACAGGCAGGATTTTAGCAACATCTTTTTCGCTTTTATTTCCTCCCAATAATTTTCCTAAAAACTTCAACATGATTATATATCAATTATAGATGTAAATGATTTTATTCTTCAAAAACCCTGCACCAGATTGGCAATAGACAAATTGGCACAATTCCTGAAGCGGCCAAAGGTAAAGAATTTGAATTAAGCATCTACACAATCAGGTTTTTATCTAAGCTTTATCAAATAGTTAACGAAACCGTCTTTTATTTGCATGCATGAAATCCATTATTACTTTAATAAGCGCTGCCTTTTTTATACAATGCTCAGCCCAGCAAATCAGTGCAGATTCTGTTATTATGAGAAGAAACCAACTCAATAAGAATAATGCCATCATTTTAGCATCCTGGGCAGGAGCCAATATTGTTCAGGGTAGCCTGGCGGCTACCAATAGTAAAGGAAGCAATAAATATTTCTGGAATATGAATGCTTATTTCAATGCAGTAAACCTTGCCGTAAGCGGCTATGGATTATATGCAGTAAAAAAAGAGATGACCAGGAAACTAAGCGACTCCGAAAATTACCGCAAACAAAATACCATTGAAAAAATCCTGCTGCTAAATACAGGTTTAGATGCAGCTTATATTATGGGCGGCTTATATCTTAATGAAAGAGGTAAAAGATTGGCCAATGAAAAAACAGAGGGTTATGGCAGCAGCCTGATCTTGCAGGGCGGTTTTTTATTGGTTTTTGACCTGATACAATATTTTGAGCACCGCAACAATGGAAAAAACCTGCAAAAATTCAATTTTCAGTTCACTCCCACCGGTGCGGGTATAGCTTACCTGTTATAAGTCCGGCCTTTATATTGCAATAATAGTACAACAATCCGGTAGGTCTTTGCTGTTAACATCAATTCTGCTACTTTTGCAGCCAATTAAAACCGAAGCATGGCGGGACAGTTAAAAGAAGTACGTAACAGAATTAAGAGTGTACAGAGTACACAACAAATTACAAAGGCAATGAAAATGGTAAGTGCTGCCAAATTAAGAAGAGCACAGGATGCCATTATTCAAATGAGGCCGTATGCCAAAAAATTGCAGGAAATGCTAAGCAATATTGTTAGCAATACCGAAAGCAGCAGTGGCCTGAAACTGGCGGAAGAAAGGGCCATTGAAAAAGTTTTAATTATCACCATTACCAGCGATCGCGGATTGTGCGGAGCCTACAATTCCAACCTTATTAAACTTACCAAAGCCGTTGTTGCAGAAAAATATGCTGCACAACAACAAAAGGGCAATGTTACCATTTGGAATATCGGTAAAAAAGGGTGGGAATCCTTAAGCAAGGCAGGCTATAAAACTGATGCTACTTATAAGGATATTT
Organism: Sphingobacteriia bacterium; assembly: GCA_017304675.1. GTDB lineage: Bacteria > Bacteroidota > Bacteroidia > Chitinophagales > Chitinophagaceae > CW01. The sequence goes on along the minus strand of JAFKLS010000016.1, from coordinate 106,864 downwards.
TCCTGCATTTAAATTTCGATAATGTTCAGAAAGTTGCACAGGCAGCTGTAAAAGCTTTTGAAGCGAAAGAATTCGATGTGGTTGAAGTTATTTACAGTGAATTTAAAAATGCAGCTACCCAAAGTTTTATTGCGGAGCAGTTTCTGCCAATTCCAAAAGTTATACCGGCTGTTAATACAAATAAACCTGCCGCTAAGAAAGCTGATTTTATTTTCGACCCCAATAAAGAAGAATTGATTGCCGAACTGATGCCTAAGATCTTGAATACACAGTTGTATAAAGCCGTATTAGACGGTAATGCCAGCGAGCATGGGGCAAGGATGACGGCTATGGACAAAGCAAGTGAAAACGCCAATGAACTATTAAAATCATTGAAAATATCTTATAACCGCGCAAGGCAGGCTGCCATTACTACCGAACTTACAGAGATTGTTAGTGGCGCTGCGGCCCTGCAGGGATAAATACCCCCCATCCTCTAAAGGGGTATGCGTAAAAATTGATATATTTAAATTTTTAACAAAAAAATTCCCCTTCAGGGGATAGGGGTACATGGAGCTAAGTACAATTATACCGCATATTGAAGCATTAATATTTGCAAGCGACAAACCGCTGACTGCACTGGATATTGTTGAGTTGATTAATAACGCTTTCGCTTTTCTGGAAGAAAGGGTAACATTAGACCAGGTGGAGAGTTGTATAGAAGGTATTAAGGAAAAATATGCTTCAGAATTTTATCCTTTTGAAATAAGAGAAAGCGGTGGCGGCCTGCAATTCTTAACCAAGAAAGATTATCATAAAACACTGGCTCAGCTAAATGGCGATAAATTCTTAAAACGTTTATCTACCGCTGCATTGGAAACACTGGCCATTGTTGCTTATAAACAACCCATCACTAAAGGGGAAATAGAAGCTATCAGGGGCGTAAACAGTGATTATAGTGTACAGAAACTCCTGGAAAAAGAACTGATTGTGATTACCGGAAGAAATGAAGCCCTGCCGGGGCACCCGCTGGTGTATTCTACTTCTAAAAATTTTATGGATTATTTTGGCATTAACACCACTGCCGACCTGCCTAAAATTAAAGAAGTACTGGCCGACCAGCTTGTTGAAGGCACCATTATCAATCCGGAAGATTTTGCCAGCAAACAGGAATATGTTGCCGATGAAGAAACAACCGCTTCAGAAAATACCATGACCATAAATGAAGAAGGTAAATTAATAGAACCAACTGTTGAAGTTGAAGAAACTGATGAAGCGACAGAAGAGACAAATACCGAAGAGCAAAATCCGGAAGAACCAAATTCAGAAAAACCTGATACAGAATATCCCGACCATAAAGAACCAAAAGCATAATCGTTCTTGAAAATATTAAAAGCCTCACATTGTGGGGCTTTTTTGTTTGTTACCGATCATTAATAATAAGCAATGATTGTCATTCCTGCGAAAATATTTGCAGCAGTGTAACTAAATAATCACTTTAAAAGTTAAGGCTGCCCTTTTAGACAGCCTTAACAAAAAATTATCTTCTTTGTTTCATACTTTCTTTCCATTCCTCTGAAAGATCCTCATGAATAATACCGTTTGGAGTATATTCGTCTTGACTTATTTCTACTCCATCTTTAAATTTAACACGCACCCAATTGCCAGATCTTCTAACATAATATTCAGAGTACGTTATAAGCCCATTTTTCAAAAATGTGATACTAGACAATTTTCCGTACTCCCACTGAACATTTGCTATTATCTGGTCACTAAATTTTCCTAAATTATCATATTCAGGATCAGTTTCAACATAATTTTTATCTAAGCCCCAGGATGATTTATAAAAGCTAAAATAATACTTTACCGTTTTACGGCTAAGGCTAATCTCTGCAGAATCAATTTGAGCAGAATTAGGATATTTAAAATCATTCTTATAGCATTGAACTTTTGTAGGCGGCATCAGTTTTAAAAAAGACAATATAGCTTTCTTGATGGAAGATGTGTCGCTTCCTAAGTAACCGTCAATAAGATAAGTTTGATAAATGATAGTATCTTCTAATGCCTGATACACATGCAAAGAAATACTGTCTTTTTGACGATCTATATCCATCCTTGATGTAGTAGAAGGAGACAGCGGATATATCTTAACAGGTATAAGCCTATATCGTATATACATACCCAACAATACAATCAATACTACAAAAGCAATTCTTCTAAACCAGCTCTTATTAGTTAATTTTTCCAGAAACATCTCTTTCTATTATTACTTCAGTTAAAAAAGGGTGATAACAATAATAATGCTGTAAAATATACCAACTTTTAAAATAACCTCTTACTAAACTATTTTGTCGCAGAACATCACCAACATCTAACCCAAAATCATCATGCAATGTATACCTAATTCTTGCAATGAATTGTTTCGTATTAGCACAATATTTATAGCTTATTATTTCAGCTTTGGCTGCTGGACTTTTTAGAATATAACCCTTTTATTCCCTCTTGCTGACATAACCGATACCAATTGTAAAATGGGCTTTTATGAATGCCTAATTGCTGTAATGTTTTATTCACTCCCAATTCTGATCTGTCTACCAAAAGAACAATCCCTTCTTTTTCTGCTGCCGTTAATCGTATATACTTATGGTATTTATCGTTTAATCCAGCATACTCAAGCTTTTTTTTACAATATCATAGCGAAGCATTAAATCTGCCGCCATCTCTTTTAACCGCTGATTTTCCTTGCGCAATTCTGATACCTCATCACTTGTTGCTTCTCTGGTAGTGTCACCATTTAATCTTTTCTTACCCGCTTCCATAAACTCTTTATTCCACTTGTAAAACAGTGCTTGAGTGATAGCATACCTACGACAGATTTCTGCTACAGAGTTTTCTCCACGCAGTGCTTCTACCACTATAGTGATTTTTTGTTCAGAAGAAAATAAACGATGTGCCGCCTTCTTACTTCCTTAATAAAGTTCTCTGCTGATTGGTTTTTGTGCTTTGTTTCCATAATTGTTTTTTTTAATGATGAGATAATGGAAACACTCTCTAAATTTAACTATTTACTGGTACACTTTCTGATGACGATTTACACATTAAGCATATTACTATACTTGGATTATCAATAAAAGAATAAAAGAGGGTAAGTTTTAAAATAATAATTTATTGTATATAAATAAATTAATTTTTGTACAGTTTATAAATCATCAATAAATAAGATATTTTTTTTTCTGAAAGTTAAATATTGAATAACTATTTTCCAAAATTAAAATAATAAACGTCCTTTAAATTCCGAGTTATCAAATTGATTTTTTGCCAAAAAATCTTCAATTGATTCCCTCTTCTATCTTCATCGAATCAATCAACACTTAACAATTATAAAACATAAGAATCAAATAGTTTGTAACATATAAAATTAAATTGCATAAGAATTAATTCCAATAATACCTTATGCAAAAAAGAACTATCCTATTTTTTTTACTGATTACAGCTATATCATGTCGAAAATCAGAGCCGCAAAATCCTTGTGCGAATTATGATTTCTCCACCAATAAAACCAAGATTGAAGTATTAGAATCACTTCTTGATTCATCATTTACTATTCCGGATACTGCCTATGTCGGAAGCTTTGTAGGCTTTAGGTTTATCCAACCTTACCCCATATCCACCAATATTTATTCAATTGCATGGAATATTAATAATGGCAGTTATACTACTGGGGCAAAATCCTTTTCGCTGGCATTTAAAGACCCCGGTACATATACTGTACAATTGATTATTACGTACACACCCCGTAGTGATTGCGACAACAGAAAATTATTTTCAGATACAGTTATAAAAAAACTAACAATAGTACCATTGATAAACCATACATCGGCGTTTGAAGGGTCTTACAGAGGTTTTCTTGATACCAGGCCCGCCGATACGTTTACAATCTCTATTAACTATTTTAAACTTGCGGGAGATGCATTAGGAGATTATTATTTGTATAACTATGTTAAAGGTTGCACAGGTGATTATCTATATTGGAATCTTCCAATACCACCAGGCACCGGTTATTTAATATGCTGGGGATATAAAAATTTCAATTTAAAAGATTCTTATCCATGTCTTAAGTCTTCTGACTTTAAGGGTTATGGTTATTTGAATAAAACGAATGACTCGATATTCATAAAACATTACGGTTACAATAATGCTATGCCCGCACCCGGTGATACCATACCGAGATGGCACTTTTTTCGGGGAAGAAGAATTTGATGCTTATAACAATTTTGTAATATTTCATCTTTAAATAACCTTAAACCTATGCTGAGTAAATTACTCTTGCTGCTTTCGTTTGCCCCAATCTTTGCATTTTAGCAAACAGAATGCAATCCAACTCAACAAATTACAACGAATCCTTTTAATCCAATAAACACACAGAGAAGCAGTATGATCAATCACTTTGATTGGACCCAATCAAGTTTTCCTTTGCGAGCTGAGCAACTTACATCTTCAACTATGGTGAGCCCTTTTTTGTAAATATTTTTGTTAGCTGATTTCATTTCTTTTTAGCTGGAATTCTAACAGCTTTCTTTTGTTGCATTTTTGCCTTGTATGATTCAGGCTTTTTAACGCTTTCAGCTTTTTCTTTTCTTTGATTTCTCTGGTAATATTTCAGGTTCTTTTTTAGTTTCCAGTTTTTTTATACTCTCTGCCGTTGGCAAATCTTCCGGCATTGTACCACCTAATTCTTCAATTGTTTTTCTTACTTTTTTGCCAACCTCATAATGAGTTTTGTTAGCATTGGCTTTACCTTTCACATTATCTCGTTTAAGCTTTTCTTCTGTTTGTGTAGCCCTAAACAAATTGGCTGCGAGTTCAGTGCTTCCCATATGGTCAAGAATATTCTCACTCTTTTTCAATCCCTTTTTCTTATGAATTTCCTTTGCACCCATTTCATTATATAAACCCATATATCCATGATTCTGAAAAATAGCGTATTCCTGTGGTAAAATAACACCAGCTTGTTTTGCAGCATCGGCTAACTTTTTATTATGCTCTGCCATTTCTTTACGCAAAAAAATACGCTTTGCATCTTCGCTACCAAGTTTATTAAACTCATCTTCCTGTATTTCTTGTTTTCTTGTTTGTATAGCAAAATAAGTTTGTCCTAAAGCAACAATTTCTTTACTTGGGTTAGCATTTTGAACTATCAAATAACAAGCATATCTCGTAAGGTGTAAATCGCCAACATCTCTCTTTGCACCCTTTGGCAAATCTATCAATTTCTCTACACGGGGAAAATGATCCAGAACCTCGAAGCCACTGTTTTTACAGGCTTCTTTAGCTTTGTTTATTACATTCAAAAACTTATCCCACTTTATATAATCAAGCGCCTTAAAAAGTTCTCTTGCTTTCCAATACTCTTGACCAATTTCATTGGTATGTTTTATATTCTCAAATAATGAATCATTTGGCATAGCACAAATTTAATTGTAAAGGCTAAAATTTTTAATCACTATAAAAAAATATTTAAAATCACTAATATCTAATAGATAGTTTCAATAACCCTCAACTCATATTTTAACGCTGATGAGAATTATAAAGTAAAAATAATTGTATATAAATAAATGTTTTTTTGTGTTGCAGTAGCAATTAACTATGTCAATCTATATCAAAATCAAATAATTTTTTGGGGTGGACTTCTAAGCCTGTGGCTATTGCAATTATAATCGATAATGTAGCACTATGTTCTCCGTTGATTACTCTATATACTTGTTTGGTTTCAATATTCCCCAAAGCAGCTACATCTTCAGGAGTTTTCTTCTTCTGATCGATTAGCTGTTTTAAATTTTCTCCAAAAGCAGTTAAATATTTCTGATTTCTAACTTTCACGAAATGAAAGTCGAATTGTTCTAAAAAATAAAATTGTCATTTTTGACAATTAATTGAATTAATTTAATATATTGCATTTCTAAAACTATTTTTGTGTCACTACAATTACAAGATTGGTAGGACACACTAAAATCTCGTAAAGAAAACCGCGAATTTTCAATGAACCGAGATGGTAGTGAACGCCTGTTCTATATGCGTATAGGACGGGCCTCTATCAGCTTACTGGTTCAGGCTCTTCGCGGTGCCTCTTTACAGTAAGACGGGGCCCGTCCTATATTTTTTGCCTCATCTTACAAAAACTCTTTTGTAAGTGTTTGTAGTGAAGCAGACAAAACAACATACCAATAATCAAAATTGCCAAAACTCTTCAGAAGTATTAGGCAAATCATTAATGGATAAACTATTATGGTCTTTAGTACTCCATAAGATCAGAGAAGCAAACTCCCTCAACAAACAACAAGCAAAAGGCAATGCCCTCGCCAAACTGCAATCCCAATACGCCAAGAAACCTAAGAATCCGGTGTAATGAGTAATAAGTTATAGGTTATGAGTTATAAGTAAAAACACAACCGTTTACCTATAATTTTTAACTGCCTTTATTTTATCAGCTAATAGCCAACAGCTATCAGCTTAATTATCTCACACCAAAACATTACACATGAGAAAACGCTTAACAGGCGTAATGGCTATTCTATTGCCTGAACAAAAACAAAACTGCTGCTCATTAATAGCATCGCTACATACTAATACGAAAGAGATATTTCGACAGGCTCAGTATGACAATAAGATTCTGAATCAAGTTCAGAATGACGAAGAAAAAAAGATGCTTCCATATACTCCGCATGATAAACAAAATAATCAACACCAATCATTGCATAAGCTGCCTTTGCGGGTTCGGTTTCGATGCAATCGGAATTCGAACTTGTGCAACTTGTTCGAAAGAAGCCGCAGAAGTAGCGTTGCAATGATGAGGCCCAGCGGCCTTAGAGCGAATAAGAAAAATATCATCGCTAATTCTTATCGTCAGTTTGAGGCACTCGAAGACTGCTGTGCTGTTGCAGAAACAAAGCCCCGCGGCTATGAGCGAAAAAGACTATCAGCCATCGGCTATCAGCTGTTAGCTTTCTGCTTATTGCTCAACATTGCTAAAGCACAACCCATCAAACCATTATCCATTGGTGATACTATTCCTCAAATGGAATTCAGGCAAATCCTCAACAGTCCCGTTTCATCTCTATCCTTATCCTCTCTGAAAAACAAATATGTATTGATCGATTTCTGGGCAACATGGTGCACTTCCTGTATCAAACATTTTGATGAACTGAATGAATTACAAAAGGCCAATAAAGAAAGCTTACAAATACTATTGGTCAATTCACCCAACTCAACAGATACCAAAGAAAAGTTGCAGGATTTTTGTATACAATACAGAACAGATCATCCATCTTTTATTATTCCGTTTGTTACGGATGGCAGCACCCTTAAACAATATTTTCCGCATCAAAGCCTGCCGCATTATGTATGGATAGAAAAAGGGGGACTGGTTTCCATTACAGGTGGTGAAGAAGTTACAAAAGCAAATGTTACCGCATGGTTAAACGGGGCATTACCTGCAATGTATCAGAAGAATGATTTCACAGATACATTACCCTTGCCGGCTGTTGTAAAAGGTTATGTAGAAGATGTGATTTCACATAAAGCAATTGAAGCAGCCACTATACAATTATTGAACTCTAAAGCAAAGGCTGTAAGTAATGCAAAAGGCATGTTTACCATTGAAGTAACGGCACCAAAAGACACTTTATCGATCAATGCTTTCGGATATGCTCCATTAAAGATTTTATTGAAACCCACATTAAACAGGCAAAAGGAAATACATATTCTTCTAACACCACAAACCACAACGCTTCAGAATGTAACGGTCAATACAGGTTATCAAACCATTCCTAAAGAAAGAGTAACAGGTAGTTTTGAAAAAATAGATCAGAAATTACTGAATAACAGAGTAAGCTCAGATATCTTATCCCGATTGGAAAATATAAGCAGTGTGTATTTTGACAGGAGAAACAATAACCAATCTATTAGCATACATGGGCTTTCAACGATTTATGCAAATGCCGCACCGCTGATTGTGCTGGACAATTTTCCTTACGATGGCGATATAAATAATATCAATCCCAACGATGTAGAGAATATCACCATATTAAAAGATGCGGCTGCCGCTTCAATTTGGGGCGTTCGGGCTGCTAACGGCGTTATTGTTATTACAACCAAAAAGGGGCAATACAATAAGAAACCAGTAGTTGAACTCAACGCAAATATTACAGTAGGCAGCAAACCTAACTTATATTATGCACCTTTTTTGCGCTCAGAAGATTTTATTGCTGTTGAGCAATTTGCTTTCGATAAAGGCTATTATAATTCTGCCATTAACAATACCACTAATCGCCCGGTACTGTCACCCGTAGTAGAATTATTAGCAGCTAAAAAAGCAGGAAGCATACCAGCTTCTGTAGCAGATGCACAAATAGAAGCATTAAAGAAAAATGATGTAAGAAATGATTTTGAGAAATATGTATATCGAAATTCAGTTAACCGTCAGTTCTCTTTACGTTATAGTGGTGGCGCAGAAAAGTATCATTATGCTCTTTCTGCGGGCTATGACCGTAATACTGATTATTTAGTAAGAAATGGATCTCAACGTATCAGTCTTCAGCTAAACAACAGTTTTATGATAGCCAAAGGACTGGAATTTGCAATGCAGTTGGGATGGGCACAAATACAGAAGGATAATAATAATAGCGGTAGCAGTATGGGCAACCCTACGGGGAAAAATTTATATCCTTATGCACAGTTGGCAGACTCTAACGGCATAGCATTGGCCACGCCAAAAGATTACAGGCAAGCTTATCTTGACACTGCCGGTGGCGGTAAATTATTAGATTGGAAATATCGTGTTCTGGATGAGATTAATATGGCCAATAATCGGTATAAACAAAATGATTTAATGCTACAGGCAGGATTAAACTACAGGATAAACCAGCATTTCAATATCTCTGTTTTATATAGATATGAAAAACAAAACGGTAATACAAGGAATCTGTATAACGCCAATACTTATCTCTCCAGAAATTTGATTAATCTCTTTTCCCAAATTAGTGCTGGCCAGGTAAAATATGCAGTACCGCAGGGTAGCATACTGGATGCAACTTTCACTGAAATGCTTTCACAATCAGGCAGAGCACAGATGAACTATCATCAGGCATGGAGAAAAGAACAGGAACTGACGATGTTGGGAGGTTTTGAAGTAAAAGAAGTTAAAAATAACAGCAGCTTATACAGAACCTATGGTTATAATGCGGGAACGCTGACTTATGGCAATGTAAACTGGGTTGACTTGCAGCCGATATATGGCAACATATCTGCATCTCAACTGATCCCTAATCCGGGTAGTTTCTCAGAAACTCAACTGAGATATGTATCGGGCTATTTTAATGCGGCATTCAGCTATCAGAAAAAATATCTGTTATCTATTAGTGCAAGGAAGGATGCTTCCAATTTATTTGGTGTGAGCAGCAATCAAAAAGCAGTACCCTTGTGGTCTGCCGGAATAGCTTGGAATATTAATAAGGAGCATTTTTTTCACAATGCATCAGTACCCCTTCTGAAACTGAGAATTACATACGGCTATAATGGAAACGTTGATAATACGGTAGCTGCGGTAAGCACTTTCAAATACAGCAATAATGCACCCTACACGGGTTTGCCTTATGGTGTTTTACAGAATCCGCCTAATAATGACCTCCGATGGGAGAAAACAGCTGTATTTAATGCCGGTATTGATTTTGCAATTCTAAGTGGTCGCATTAGCGGTTCGGCCGATTATTATTTAAAAAACGGTTATGACCTTATTGGTCAGGCAGCTTTAGATCCTACTTTGGGCGTGCTCAATCCTGCACAAACAGCTTTTGCTTACAAAGGCAATGTGGCCAATATGAGTGGAAAAGGAATTGATATCAATATCACTACTCAAAACCTAAGAGGCCGTTTCGGTTGGAATACTACAGTTATCTTTAATTATAACAGCAGCAAGGTTACTCAATACAATGCATCGGCTACAACAGCCGCCTCTTATGTTGGCAGCGGCACATTGGTAAATCCCGTAGTGGGCAGACCTCTGTATGCAGTATATAGTTATCGCTGGGCAGGTCTTGACTCATTAACTGGTGATCCCAGAGGCTATTTAAATGGCCAGATCAGTAAAGACTATACCAATATCGTAAATGCATCTGTAGATCAACTAAACTATCATGGTTCTGCCACACCGCTATATTTTGGGTCAGTACGCAACAGTTTTAGTTATAAACAGTGGAGCCTGTCTTTCAATATCGCTTTTAAATTGGATTATTATTTCCTGCGTTCTTCCATTAATTATTCAACACTGCTTTCTCAATGGAGAGGACATCCGGATTATAACAAACGCTGGCAGCAACCGGGCGACGAATCTTTTACGCAGGTGCCGTCATTCATTTATCCAATAAGCAATAGCAATAGGGAAACATTTTACAATTATTCTTCCGTATTGGTGGAAAAAGGAGACCATATCAGATTACAGGATATTTCAGTATCATACCAATTTGATTCAAAAATGCTTGCTGCAAACAAACTTTTCAAAAGCGTTCAGCTATATGCATACTTAAATAACCTTGGTTTATTATGGAAAGCAAATCGATCAGGTTTAGACCCTGATTATCCTTCTGCAGGTTTCCCTTTACCCAAAACTGTAGCAATTGGTTGCAGAATTCAGTTTTAATGAAATCAAAGAACAATAGTCAAAAATGCTTTTATCTCAATCAATAACGTCATTTCAAAGGAGTGTAACGACTGAGAAATCTCTATTAGCATCTACTATGGGCGAGAGATTTCTCACTTCGTTCGAAATGACGATTCAAACAACTGACCTCTGAAAAGTTTTGCTATAAAGCAATGCGAACGGAGCGATAAAGAAAATGCTGTTTGAGGAGCGAAGCGACGAGTTTATTTTCTTAGCGCAGTAAGCAGTAGTCTTTATCAAAACTTTTCAGCAGTCTTGATTTTTTGTTTCTTTTTTATCAAGAAAAAAGAAAGTAAAGAAAATTGCCCCGCGGCTATGAGCGAAAAAGAAAAAAAAGGAAAAAAGATGCCTTAAGGCTATCAGTAAAAAACTAAATCAAAAGGAGATTCTGAATCAAGTTCAGAATGACAAACAAAAAAAAATAATTAATAAAAATCATAACATGAAAAAAACAATCATTTACCTGCTGTTATGCATCACCTGCTGCAGCTGTGAAAAATACCTTGATACCAAACCGGATACTAGCCTTGTTGTACCTTCTACTGTTCAGGACTTACAGGCAATATTGGATAATACTACGAGAATGAGTCGTTGTTACCCTTTTGCAACAGAACTGGCCGCAGATAATATTTACTTATTAACTGCTGACTATAATGGTAGAACTACTACTGAAAAAAATATCTATATCTGGGGCAAAGATGTCTACAGCGATATTGATCAAAACGATTGGTCATTACCCTATATTGTTACTTATTATGCCAATGTGGTATTGGATCATGTGAACAATATTAATGGTACCGATAATGTAAAAGGGCAGGCATTGTTTTTTCGCTCTTTTTCTTTTTATGAGCTGTTGCAAGTGTTTGCAAAACCGTATAAAAAAGATAGTGCTGCATTGCAAGCAGGCATTCCTTTAAAACTATCACCTGATATCAATACACCAACCATCAGGAATAATATAGAAGTATGCTATCAACAGGTAATCACTGATCTGAAAAAAGCAATTGGTTTACTACCCGTAAATCAATTATACAAAACAAGGCCTTCCAAAGGAGCGGCCTATGCATTATTGTCAAGAATATATCTGTCGATGCGTGATTATTCTAATGCGTGGTTGTATGCAGATAGTTCTTTACAGCTGAATAATACACTCATGGATTACAATACATTGAATGCTTCTGCAACAACACCTATTGCAAGCTTTAATGTTGAAGACCTTTTTCATTGTGCACTGAATGGAGCAGGAGCCATTGGTCAATCATTAGCTAAAATGGATAGTGGATTATACAGATCTTACTCTGCAAATGATCTGAGGAAAACGATTTTCTTCAAAGACAATGGCAATGGTACCTATGCTTTTAAAGGAACATACGATGGCAATGGTGATAAATATAATGGGTTGGCAACGGATGAAATGTATTTAATCAGAGCAGAATGTTTTGCAAGAAGCGGCAATACCAATGCTGCGTTAACCGATCTGAATACATTACTCATTAAAAGATGGAAAACTGGGACATTCATTCCAGTTACAGCTACAGATGCAACAGATGCTTTATCTAAAATATTAACTGAAAGAAGAAAGGAATTATTAATGCGTGGATTAAGATGGACTGACTTGAGAAGATTAAATCAAGAGCTTCAATGGGCAACTACAATCACTAAATTCATTAATGGCTCAACTTATACTTTGTTGCCTAATGATCTTCATTACGTTATGCAAATCCCTGTTAATGTAATCAATATAACAGGCATAGAGCAAAACCCCTATTAGTAGTTAAGAGCCGCAAAATTTATTTGCGGCTCTCTTTAAGAATCTCCATTTTGAACTACGGTGTTCTTGTTGCTACTACAGAAAACTGGCTGAGATCGGGTTGGTTCTCATTATCAGGGTCAGCTGGTGCATCTATTACACAATACAGCCCAAAACCATCACATCCAGGATCTGATCCGATAATAAGGCTGTATTTAGAGGGGTCACTTTCTTCCCCAACTGTCGTACCATTGAATTGCCAATGCTGGTTAAATTTTTGTTTTGGCACTGCATGTTTTGCAGGTGTAAAAGCATAAGTAAATGCCGCAGCAGCCAGAATAATAATTGCACTTAAAAGCCATTTGAATTTCTTCATAAACTAGTATGCTTTTGCAATCTTGAAAAGCAATAAAAGCTTTTAATACATAAAAATTGATGCCTACTCTTTTCTACAGGTTTTCGGCATATCCTGCGCAATTGCAGTATGAACCTAAAACAATTCTTTGCAGGCATACCCAATTTATAACAGTATTTATGCATCTATTTTTGCGGTGATAAATGCCATGAAGAAGATTATTGTCTCTTCCCCCATCCTCCCTACTAAAGTCCTACATAAGCCGTATAGAGTTCATGAAAAGGAAGGAACAAGGAATTGAGAATGGATAATGGAAAGTAGATAAATCGCGAGTGGGGAGTAGGTAGTGGCCAGTACTGGGTTCATCATTTCCAAATTTGCCTATTGCCTGTTATTCATTATTAATTCTTAATTGTTCATTGTTCATTGCCTATTGCCTGTTCATTATTCCCTGTTCATTATCTTCGCAGCATGTCAGAACAATTGAGCAACGAAATATTATTACAAGCTGCACAACAATTCGGTACACCCTTATATGTGTATCATGCCGAAAAAATAACGGAACAATTCAATCGTTTAACAGCTGCATTTTCCAAATCGGATGTTAAGTTTTTTTATGCATGTAAGGCTCTAACAAATATTAATATCTTAAAGCATATTAAAACCATTGGCGCCAATGTTGATTGCAGTTCTATTAATGAAGTGAAACTTGCTTTGCATGCAGGGTTCCCTCCCTCTAATGTTTTGTATACTTCTAACGGAATAGCATTTGAAGAGATTGAAGAAGCCAAAAACCTGGGTGTGCATATCAACATAGACAGCCTTTCTAACTTGGAAAAATTCGGTAAAAAATTCGGGCATGATTATCCTGTTGGCATACGCCTTCGCCCCAATATTATGGCAGGAGGTAATTTAAAGATCTCAACCGGGCACGATAAAAGTAAATTCGGTATCCCTGTAGATCAATTGCCGGAAATTTTAAAACTGGTTGAACAAAACAATTTGCATATTAAAGACCTGCACATTCATACGGGAAGTGAAATAAAAGACGTGGAAGTATTTGTAAAAGGCATTGAAGTGTTGTTTGATATTATTCCACATTTTAAAGAACTTGAATTTGTAGACCTGGGCGGGGGATTTAAAGTGCCCTATAAAAAAGGCGACGCCTCTACCGATATTGAACTGCTTGCAGAAAAAGTAAAAGAAGCTTTCAACAGCCACCCGTATCACCGGCCTTTACAGGTTTGGTTCGAGCCAGGTAAATTCATGGTAAGCGAATGTGGTTACCTGCTTACACAGGTAAATGTTATTAAAGAAACAGAGGCCATTACTTTTGCAGGCATAAACAGTGGGTTTAATCATTTAATACGCCCCATGTTTTACGATTCTTATCACCGCATTCAAAATATCAGCAACCCCGGCGGTGAAGAAAAACACTATGCGGTTGTAGGCAATATCTGCGAAACAGACACTTTTGCTTGGGATAGAAAACTGAATGAAGTAAGAGAAGGCGATTATCTTGTTTTTTACAATGCCGGCGCTTACGGGTTTGAAATGAGCAGCAACTTTAACAGCAGATTTAAACCGGCAGAAGTACTGGTGAAAAATAATGAATTACATTTAATACGAAAGAGAGATGTGTTTGAAGATTTGTTGAAAAATCAAATAGAATTATCATCATTATAAAACAAAATATTCCCCTTTAGGGGTTAGGGGTATGATTCAGATCACCAACATAAAAAAATCTTTTGGCGAAAAGGTTATCCTGGAAAATATTTCAGCAGTGCTGGAAACCGGCAAATGCAATCTCGTTATTGGTACCAGCGGTAGCGGTAAAACCGTTTTAACCAAATGCATGGTAGGATTATTTACTCCTGATGAGGGCGAAATACTGTACAACGGTACCAATATGCTGCAGATGAATGAAGACGAGAGGAAACAGTTGCGCCAACAAATAGGTATGCTGTTTCAGGGAAGTGCTTTGTTTGATAGCATGACGGTTGAACAAAACGTAATGTTTCCGTTAGATATGTTTACCAAATGGAATTATCAACAAAAAAAGCAAAGGGTAAACGAAGTACTGGATCGGGTAAACCTGAAAGACGCCAATAAAAAATACCCTGCAGAAATAAGCGGTGGCATGAAAAAACGTGTAGGTATTGCCAGGGCTATTGTATTAAATCCCAAATACCTTTTTTGCGATGAGCCCAATAGCGGCTTAGACCCGCAAACTTCTTTATTGATAGACAAGCTTATTAAAGAAATCACAACCGATTACCAGATTACTACCATTGTTGTAACACACGATATGAATAGTGTTATGGAAATAGGAGATCATATTGTTTACCTGCACCAGGGTAAAAAACAATGGGAAGGAACCAATAAAGACATTATTTTCAGTAAAGATCAGCTACTCAATAATTTCATATTTGCTTCTGAGTTTTTACAGGATGCCAAACAAATGCGCATGATAGAAGCAGAAGCCAGTAAAAAAGAATAGTTATGAAAACATGTTTGCTAACAATAAGTTTTTGCTTTTGTTTGTTTGCTTTTGCACAAACGCAACCTAAAGATTCTTCCTTACCTTATCTTAAAAACTTACAGATCCCCCCTTTTAAATTAATTCAATCCGTTAATCAAACAGACACGGTTTGGGTTACCAACAACAATCTTCAGAAAGGGAAAGCGAGCATTATTATATACTTCAGCCCCGATTGCGGGCATTGCCAGTTTGAAGCCAAAGAATTGGTAAAAGCAAAAGACAGTTTAAACAACGCAAATATTATTTGGGTAAGCTACCATCCGGTAGAAGAAATACTTGCTTTTTACGAAAAATACCATTTGAAAGAATTAACCAACTGTATTGCCGGAAGAGATCCTAAATATTTTATCCCGGCTTTTTTTCGTGTAGAGTTTACACCTTTTATTGCAGTATACAACGCCCAGGGTGTTTTTATAAAAGAATTTAGAGAAGGTGCAAAAGCCACTGAACTCATCTCACTTATCCAATAAACAGTTTTTGTCTTTTTTTGGTAAAATTCGCAGAAGCATACGGCTAAGTTCATTTACTTTTGCCACCGCAAACATTTAATAACACTCACATAAATTTTTCTTTTATGAAAGTTACCGTAGTAGGTGCAGGAGCTGTAGGAGCCACTTGTGCCGATAATATTGCCCGTAAAGAATTATGTACCGAACTGGTTTTATTAGACATTAAAGAAGGTGTTGCAGAAGGCAAATCGATAGATATGATGCAAACTGCAGCATTACTGGGCTTCGATACAAAAATTAAAGGCGTTACCAACGATTATGCAGCTACAGAAAATTCAGACGTGGTAGTGATCACTTCAGGACTACCCCGCAAACCGGGCATGACACGTGAAGAATTGATTGGTGTAAATGCCGGCATTGTAAAAAGCGTTACTGAAAACATCTTAAAACATTCGCCTAACACCATCATTATCGTTGTGTCTAATCCAATGGATACAATGAACTATTTAACACTGAAAACTTCAGGCTTACCTAAAAACAGGATTTTAGGAATGGGTGGTGCATTAGATTCTGCCCGTTTCAGGTATTATTTAAGTCAGGCTTTGAATTGTTCTCCTGCTGATTTGAATGCAGTGGTTATTGGTGGTCATGGCGATACAACGATGATTCCATTAATTAAACACGCAACATGGAACAGTACGCCTGTAACGCATTTCTTAACCGAAGAGCAACAAGCAAAAGTTGTTGCCGATACAATGGTGGGTGGTGCTACTTTAACTAAATTAATCGGTACTTCTGCCTGGTATGCGCCGGGTGCAGGTACTGCCGCTATGGTTGAAAGCATTTTACGCGATGAGAAGAAATTGATCTCTTGTGGTGTTTACCTGGAAGGTGAATATGGCCAATCTGATATTTCTTTGGTTGTTCCCGTTGTATTAGGAAGAAACGGCTGGGAAAAGATAGTAGACTTTAAACTGTCTGCTGAAGAACAGGCAGCTTTCAATAAAAGCGCAGATGCCGTAAGAAATATGAACGATGTTTTAAAGACCTTATAAAAAGCGTATTCAATCAATACTTGTAACCCGGCTACTTTGGCCGGGTTTTTTTATAACTTCCATTCATCCCAACTATTTACCGCTAAGCCTTATTGCCATAAAATAATGTAACCTATTTAAGCCGGCATCGTATCAATTAGTAACCTTTCATCCTGAAAAATCACCACTCATTTAAAATACATAGTATTATGCAAAGCAAAGTACCAAACTTTGTCAAAGCAATCAGCAAAAACTAAGATTAAACACGAACTAATTGATATGAAAAAATATATTTTACCCTTAGCAACCTGTTTGGCATTTACGTTTTCCGCCTTCAGCCAAACCACAAAATCAAAAATCAACGGAACAGTAAACGATAAATCAGGCAAAGCAATTGCCGCTGTAACCGTATCGCTTTTAAAGGCAAAAGACAGCAGCCTGGTAAAGGCCGATGTAAGTAACAATGAAGGAAATTATGAGCTATCTGCCAACCCCGGTAATTATCTGTTAAGCTATACCCTTGTTGGCTATGCAAAAAAATATTCCGACCGTTTTACTGTAGAAGAAAATAAAAACTTTACCGTTCCAAAAACAGTCTTAACAGAAGAAGCAAAAAAACTTCAGGATGTTACAGTGGTTTCTAAAAAACCGATGATAGAAGTAAAGGCAGATAAGATTGTGTTCAATGTAGAAAACAGTATTACGGCTACAGGAAGCAATGTATTGGAATTACTGCAAAAAAGCCCGGGCATACAAGTAGATAATAACGATAATATTTCCATGAAAGGAAAAACGGGTACCAAAATCTATATTGATGGTAAACTGGTACAGTTAGATAGTAAAAATTTAGCAGACTTTCTAAGAAGCCTGCAAAGCAGCGATGTTGAATCCATTGAAATGATCAGCAACCCAAGTGCGAAGTTTGATGCAAGTGGTAATGCCGGCATTATTAATATTAAACTGAAGAAAAATAAAAAATACGGAACCAATGGAGCAATAAGCAGCACTTTTATTCAGGGTGTTACGCCAAAAGGCAATGCTTCGGTAAACCTAAATTACAGGGATAAAAAAATAAACATATTCGGCAATGTTGGAAGCAGCATTGGAGATCGCCAAAATGAGTTGAACTTATACAGGATACAGAAAGATACTTTGTACGATCAGAAAAGTGTTAACATAGAGCACACTAATGGTGGTATCAATACAAAAGTGGGAGCCGATCTGTTCCTCAATTCAAAAAATACCGTAGGTTTTATTGCAACTACCAATTTCTCTAATTACCAGTGGAGCAATAATAGTGTAACCAATATTTACTACAACCCTACCATGCAATACATTAAACAATTGAAAGCAACCAATTCAATGCCCGGTAACAGAAATAATGGTAATTTTAATATGAATTATCGTTATGCCGATACCAGTGGTACCGAAGTGAATTTTGATGCAGATTATGGTATTTTCAGAGGCAGGAGCAACAGCTACCAACCTAACTATTATTACGATCCATCACAAAGCCTGCTGGTATCTTCAATCTATCAGAACAACACTCCCATTAACATAGATATTTATACGGCAAAAGTAGATGTAGAGCATAAAATGTTTAAAGGCAAATTAGGTTATGGCGCTAAATTCTCTTATGTAAAAACCAATAATACTTTTGATTTTTATCAGGTACAAAACGGTACACCCGTAAAGGTTTTAAATAAAAGCAACCAGTTCTCATATAAAGAAAATGTAAACGCAGCTTATATTAATTACAACAGGCAATTAAGTGCAAAATGGAGCTTACAGGCGGGTTTACGTATGGAACAAACAAACAGTGAAGGCTTATTAACAAGAGCTGATGGAATCATACAGCCGGATAATGATGTGCAAAGAAATTATTTAAACTTTTTTCCAAGTACGGCTATCTCCTGGAATATAGATAAAAAGAATACTTTGGGATTAACATATAGCAGGAGAATTGACAGGCCTACTTACCAAGACCTTAATCCCTTTGAAAACAAATTAGATGAATTAACATATCAAAAAGGAAATGCTTTTCTTCGCCCGCAATACACAGATAATGTTGAAGTAACCCATACTTTCTTAGGCATGGTTAATACAACAGTTGGGTACAGCCATGTAAAAGATTATGCTACACAGGTTACAGATACTTTAAATAATGCTACTTATGTACAACAACAAAACCTGGCAACACAACAAATCATCAGCTTTAACATTGGTTCTCCAACGCCTATAAAAAAATGGTGGAACGGTTATGTTAATATCTGGTACAACTACCAGTTCTTTAACGGAAAAGTAAACGATAAAAGTGTTAGCCTTCAGATACCAATGTATGGTGCCTACCTGCAACAAACATTTTCTTTAGGCAAAAATTATACTGCCGAAGCCAGTGGATGGTATAATGGCCCAAGTGTTTGGGGTGCTACCTGGAAAACAAAACCGCAGGGTGGTATGGATATTGGTTTACAAAAATTATTATTGAACAAAAAAGCAACATTAAAGCTTTCCATGACAGATATTTTCTATACCAGTCCATGGCATGCAGAGAGCGATTTTGGCGGATTATATATAAGGGGTAATGGCAATTGGGAAAGCAGAACCTTTAGAGTAAGTTTTAGTTACAGGTTTGGAAGTAACCAAATAAAATCTGCCCGCCAGAGACAAACCGGTTTAGAAAGTGAATCTAAACGTATCAAATAAAATTATTCATCCTATAACAAAGCCAATCCCCTGTAAATAAGTTACAGGGGATTTCTTATTATTGATACGCATTTATTGAATGAGGCGAATTGCTTCATTTGCAATAGCTTCAACATTTTGCAGCTCCATACATTTAAAATGCTTTTTGGGGCACTGCTTATACCCTATTTTAGAACAGGGGCGACAGGATAAATTTAAAACTTCAAATTGCAGATCCCGGGTTTCTTTATTACCATAATAAGCCCCCATACCAAATTCAGGAACAGTATTTCCCCATATGGAAATTATTTTTTTTTGCAATGCAGCCGCAATATGCATTAACCCGGTATCGTGTGTAATGATGAGCTTTGATTGTTGTACCAGGTCTGCGCTTTCATTAAGGCTAAACTTCCCACAGGCATTATAAATTTTTATGTTATCTGCTGAAGCAATCGCATCGCCATCTTTTTTATCTTCAGGTCCGCCTAATAAAATAATTGGGTAGCTTATTTGTTCACACAATGTTTTAAGCTTATGCAATGGCATTCTTTTAGTGGCCAATGCCGCCCCAATTACAATACCAATAAAGCCAAATTGGTGTGTTGTAGGAATATCTTGCAAGGCAACTTTATCTTTTTCCGGAATAAAATAATCAAGCCCCTTCCCATCATTTTGTACTCCCAGTTTCTTAACAGCATCAAGATACCTGTCAACAATGTGCATCTTAGGAAGCCTGTTCACTTTTAATGCAGTTAACAACCATTTTTGTGTATTCAGTTTATTAAAAGAAAAGGTTTGTTTAACCTTTAAAGTTCTTTTTACACGAAGTGTTCTAAGATTATGATGAAGGTCTATCACCACATCATAATGTTCATTCTTCAATTCATGCATCGTTGCAGCCCAGTCTGTACGCAGCAGAATAAGTTTATCAATATAAGGATTGGCTTCAAGGATATCTCTGAACGAATATTTTGTAAGAAAATGAATCTCTGCATGAGCAAGCTGCTGCTTCAAACATCGTATTACAGGTGTTGTTAAAACAATATCGCCGATAGATGAAAAACGAATGATCAGGATTTTCATTGCACGAATTAAAACAACTTACACGAATTATGCTTCTAAATAATTCAAATCTTTATGAAATGTTTCTTCCGTAAAATAATAAGCCACCAGTGTTATACACATAACAATAGTTCCTGTAATCATACCACTTTTAATAATGCTGTAACCCCAACTTTTCTGGAATATATCTAAAAACAGCATATTAATTAAAGGTAATGCCCCACGAACCATATTGGGAATGGTGGTTGCAGCAGTAGCCCGGAGATTGGTACCAAACTGTTCTGCACCCATAGTAATAAAGATAGCCCAAAAGCCGGTGCTGAATCCTAGCAACGCGCAAATGGAGTACATTGAGATATCGCTGTTATTATAAGAACTGAAGAACAAGATCAAGCAAAGTATACACAGCATATAATACAAAAGCAATGCTTTTTTACGGCTTTTAAAAAACTGCGCTACCAGCCCAACAAACATGTCGCCAATGGAAATGGCAGCATATGCAAACATGATAGAACGCCCGGAATCTAAACTAGTACTTCCGTACATGGCTTTTGCAAAGCGATCGCTTTGATTAACCAATATACCTATTACGTACCATGTAGGTAATCCTATTAAAATAGCCAATACATATTTTTTAAATCTTTGGGCATTGGTAAAAAACATAAGGAAATTACCCCTTGCCACTTTTTGTTCTTTAGCTTCTTTAAACATACCGCTCTCTGCAACTGATATTCTGAGAAATAATAACAATATACCTAAGCCTCCTCCTATCTTATAACACAATCTCCAATCTTTTGTAAACTGGTAAATGAAATAGGCCAATACAGCACCGCTTAAGCCAATGCCGGCAACCATAGAAGTGCCAATACCTCTTTTATCTTTCGGCAACAACTCACTTACCAACGTAATACCTGCACCCAGTTCCCCGGCCAAACCCAGTCCAGCCACAAACCTACACCATGCATATTGATCAACAGTTGTAATAAAGCCCGTAATAAAATTGGCCACAGAGTATAAAATAATAGAACCGAACAGTACACTTAGCCTGCCTTTTTTATCGCCCAAAACACCCCATACAATTCCGCCGATAAGCAATCCTACCATTTGCCAGTTAATTACCCTGGTACTATCTGCAAGCAGGGTGGCATCTGTAGCTCCAACACCAAGCATGCTCGATTTTTTTACAATGGTAAACAACAGCAGGTCGTATATATCTACAAAATAGCCAAGTGCAGCAACGATAACAGGAATAGAAAGAATGCCGTAATGTTTTTGATGTTGACTCATGAGCAAATGTTAGAAGTTGAAGATAATGAACCTTGATTAAAATGATAAGAAGGAATTACTTGATGAAACTTTTATCATGATAGTCCATTAATCTTTTAATCATGGTTAATTCTTTTCTATAAAATCTAAATCCTTTCCGAAAGTTTCTTTTGTATACAGAACAGAAATAAATCCCGTGATTAAAACAATAACACCAACAATCCAGGCAGCTGTAACATAATCGTTCAAAACGTTATCGCTTCTTAAAAATTTAAACAATAAAATAATCAATGGTAAAAAACCTCTTACCAAATTAGGAACAGAAATAGCTGCTGTTGCCCTGAGATTGGTGCCGAACTGTTCAGCACTCATGGTAATATACAGTACAGAGATGCCCGACCCAAAGCCCAAGCCCATACAAATCAGGTACATATTGGTAGCAGAGCCACCCCCTTTCAATGCAAAAAACAGAAAGATAAAAAAGGCGAGAATGAAATAATAAAGAATCAATGTGCGTTTTCTGCTTTTAATGTAATTGCTAAAAAATCCTGCAAACATATCACCAAATGCTAAGGCCACATATTGCAGCATCAGCGATTTTGGCTGATCGAAATGATCTATACCGAATCGTTTTGCAAACTCATCGCTGAAGCTGATCATTATACCAATTACATACCATACAGGCAGCCCTATTAATGTTGCACGCAGGTACCTGAAAAAACGTTCCCTGTTATTTAGAAACATGAAAAAGTTACCCAGCTCCACATCTGTATGTTTTGCACGATCGTACATGGTGCTTTCCAAAACACCCATTCGTAAAAAAAGTAATGCTATGCCCATACCCCCTCCTATAAAATAACATAAACGCCAGTCTTCATTACTTATATTGTAAACAATATAAGCAGCAATTGTTCCAAACACACCGCTTGTAGCAATAATAGCAGAGCCAATACCTCTTTTTTCTTTGCTAAGCATTTCGTTGACAAGTGTAATGCTGGCACCCAATTCGCCGGCGAGGCCTAATGCAGCAATAAACCTAAGCCAGGTATATATTTCTACATTTTGTACCAATCCATTGGCAATGGTTGCCAGGGAATATAAAAGTATGGACCCGAATAAAACACTTTTACGCCCTTTCTTATCACCAAGCATCCCCCAAATAATGCCGCCTACCACCAACCCCAGCATTTGCCAGCTAATAATATTTTCACCAAACTCTTTGGCAAGGTTTTCGGGTACTTTTAAATCCTGAAGACTTTTTTTTCTAACGATGGAAAATAATAAAAGATCGTAGATATCAACAAAAAAACCCAAAGCACCTACAATAACAGGTAAAGAGAAAACGGAATATTGTTTTTGTTGAAGGGGTTGCATGTACAACGTTTAGGAGGTTTTCTTTTTGCTGAATACCAGTTTAATTATTACAGGCGCTGTTGTAATAAGTACAATGCCCAGCACAATTACTTCTAAATGTTTTTTAAGATCAAACCCATAATGCTGAAGGAAGAATTTGTCAAGATAATGCCCTGCTGCCAGCATGGTAACCACCCACGCAATACAGCCTACAATATTGTAATAAGTAAATTTCTTTTTATCCATCTCCACAATACCTGCCACAATAGGCGCAAAAGTTCTTACAATAGGAATGAATCTTGCAAATACAATGGCCCCGCCGCCATGTTTTTCGTAAAATTCATGTGCTTGTTCCAGGTAATGTTTTTTAAATAAAAGATTGTCTTTCCAGTGATACATGGTTGGGCCAACCTTCCTGCCAAACCAATATCCGGTTGCATTACCTAATATTCCCGCAACAGAAACAAGAGAAGCAATAAGCAATAAATTCAACAGGTCGCTATTGGTTTCCATTAAATAAGCAGCCAGTTTATTACTGAATATGCCGGCAATAAATAACAGACTGTCTCCCGGTAAAAAGAATCCAACAAACAACCCTGTTTCGGCAAATACAATAACCAACAGAAGCCACAAACCGCCATTATCTATATAAAATTGTGGTTGTAATAATTGATGCCACTGAAAAGAAAGTAGAAATAAAGATTGCATGATATTGATTAAACGGGTTGAGTACTATTTTCCAATGATCCTTCCCATTTGCTTACTACCGTAGTAGCCAGGGCATTACCCAAAACATTGGTCATGGTGCGGAACATATCGCAAAAATGGTCTATTGGCAAAATAAGGGCAATACCTTCCGGCGGAATGTTAAACATGGCACAAGTAGCGGTAACCACTACCAGCGAGGCTCTTGGCACGCCTGCAATTCCTTTGCTGGTTAACATTAAAACCAATAACATGGTTATTTGCGTTCCAAGATCTAAATGTACACCTGAAGCCTGTGCAATAGCCATGCTGGCAAAAGTCATATACATCATGCTGCCATCTAAATTAAAAGAATAGCCTAGCGGAAGAATAAAAGAAACAATCTTGTCTTTACAGCCGAATTTTTCCAGTTCTTCCGTTAGTTTAGGAAAAACGGCTTCACTGCTGGTGGTACTGAATGCTACAATTAAAGGCTGTAGTATTGTTCTTAATAACTCGGGCAACCTTTTCTTCAATACCATCAATCCTACCAATAACAATACAATCCATAATACTGTAATACCCAGCAGAAAGTATAATAAATAAAACCCGTAAAATTTAAACACTTCCAACCCTTTGGTAGCAATTACGGCAGCAATAGCGCCAAATACGCCCAAAGGAGCAAGGTTCATTACATAGGTTACCATTTTTAAAATAATATGAGCGGCAGTATCCAGTGCTTTTACAACATTCCGGGCTTTTTCGCCAAAAGTAGAAGCCGCTACACCAAAAAACACAGAGAAGATTACTATCTGTAATACTTCATTATTGGTTAAGGCTTCAAAAATGCTTTTGGGGAATACATGCTCTACAAATTTTACCAGAGAGAATTCCTGTGTTTTGCCAATAAGGTCTTTGGCGCCGGAAGCATCTACCGCACCGGTTAACTCAATCCCCTTTCCCGGTTGAAAAATATTTACCAAAACCAGGCCAATTAATAAGCTTACCAGCGAGGCGGTAATAAACCATAACATGGCTTTTCCGCCTACCCTTCCAACAGTTTTAATATCTCCCAGTTTGGCAATACCAACCACTAACGTACAAAAAACCAGTGGTGCAATAATCATTTGTACACACCGCAAAAAAACGGTGGTTAATAATTTGATATTGGTTGAAAATGATTTAATGAATTCTGCCGATGCTTTTACATGAACATAATATCCTACCACAATGCCCAAAAACATAGCAATCAGTATATACAGGGTTAGCTTATTAGACTTCATACACAATTGTTAGGGCGGCAATATAGTCAATAAACTTTTCACCGCTGTAAAATGCAATCTTTAAAGTTTTGTGCTGCTGAAATGATTAAATCATTATTTTTCCGCACCCAATTTGGGAAAACTTAAACTACGAATATGAGTTTATTCAGAAAAAAATCATTATCTGTCTTGCTATCTCAGGCTGAAGATTCTGAAAAAGGATTAAAACGTACGCTGGGTGCAGGTAACTTAATTGCACTGGGAATAGGAGCCATTATTGGCGCCGGTTTATTTGTAAGAACTGCCGCTGCTGCCGGGCAGGCTGCCGGCCCGGGTGTTACTTTATCATTCATCGTAGCAGCTGTTGGTTGTGCTTTTGCAGGGTTATGTTACGCAGAATTTGCAGCCATGATACCTATTGCCGGTAGCGCTTATGCTTATTCTTATGTAACAATGGGAGAATTGGTTGCATGGATTATCGGTTGGGCTTTAATAATGGAATATGCGCTGGGTGCTGCCACCGTTTCAATTGCCTGGAGTGAATACCTGAATAAACTTTTTGGAGGGCAGATACCTTACGAGTGGTGTCACTCGCCATTTGAGAGTTTTACAGATAGTGCCGGTGTTTTACACAGTGGTATAATAAATGCGCCAGCATTGGTTATTTTATTGTTGCTTACTTTATTATTAATAAAAGGTACTCAGGAAAGTGCTATTGTAAATGCCGTTATTGTTTTTATTAAAGTGGCCATTGTTATATTATTTATTTTTATAGGATGGAAATTTATTAACCCTGCTAACCACACACCGTATTTAATTCCGGAAGGAACGGCCCCTGTAAAAGATAGTGCAGGAAAAATAATTGCAGATTACAGCGGATGGAACAAGCATGGTTTAGGTGGTATATTGGGTGGTGCCGCTATTGTATTTTTTGCATTCATTGGCTTTGATGCAGTGAGTACTGCTGCACAGGAAGCTAAAAATCCCAAACGCGATATGCCTATTGGTATTTTAGGTTCACTTGTTATTTGTACCATTTTATACATTTTATTTGGACACGTTTTAACAGGTGTAGCCAACTGGAAAGATTTTGTTGATCCGGAAAAAGGAAGAGAAGCTTCTGTAGCCTATGCCATTTCTACTTACATGTCTGGCTACGGCTGGTTGGCCACAGCAGTTACAGTTGCTATTCTTGCTGGGTTTTCTTCTGTTATTTTGGTAATGTTAATGGGGCAAAGTCGTATTTTTTATACTATGAGTAACGATGGGCTGATTCCTAAAGCTTTTGGCGACCTGCATCCTAAATTTAAAACCCCTTATAAAGCCAACTGGATTTTATTTGTTTTTGTAGGCGCTTTTGCTGCTTTTGTACCGGGGCATGTGGCTGGTGATTTAACAAGTTTTGGTACTTTATTTGCTTTTGTATTGGTAAGTATTGGTGTATGGATTTTGCGAATGAAATCCCCTGAATTGCAACGTCCGTTTAAAGCACCGGCTGCGCCCGTAGTATCAACCCTTGGTGCCTTAATTTGCCTGGCAATGATTGTTGGATTAGACCGCCAAACCTTAACTGTTGCATTTGGCTGGATGGCAGTAGGATTGATTGTTTACTTTGCTTATAGCCGTAAAAACAGTAAACTGCGTAATCCATCAGATATTATTCCTAAAGCATCTGATTTTGAATAAAATAGTTAGACGGTAACATTTTCATTACACGTTTAATTAAAAGAGAATATTCTACCACATGAATATTCTCTTTTTTACTTTTTATTATTCACTCCTCAACAGCCAACTCTATACAAAAGGCATTAATGCATTTCGTAAATAAATTTTAAAAATTCAGTTTCTCCTTTTACACCTATTTTTAATTTAATATTTTTTCTATGTGTTTCTGCGGTATAGTACGATATGTTTAACTGTTTTGCTATTTCTTTTGTTTGCATACCCTGTTTAATTAAATTAACTACCTCAAGCTCTCTATTTGATAGTGTTAGCTTTTTAAGAAAAGCATCTTCATTATGATTATTGGTAGCTTGCAATTGCGGAAAATAATTTTTGCCATTAGTAACTTCATGTATTACGCTAATTAGTTTTTGGGCTGAAACTGTTTTTGGCAAATAGCCGTTTGCATCATTCTTTTTAAACAGCTCAATAAATCTTTCATCACTATACATACTAAGCACAATAATTTTAATTTTAGGGTTACTGTCTCTTAATAATTTTGTTAATTCAATTCCGTTAATATGAGGCATATTAAAGTCCATTAAAACCATGTCCGGATTTAATTTAGATATAATTTCCATAGCATTTCTACTATCATAAACCTGCTTAATTACTTGCACTTTTTTTTCAATTGAAAGCATGGCAAATAAGCCATCATTAAACAATTGATGGTCGTCTATAATAACAATACTTATTGGTTTATTGTTGATTGTTTGCATAAGGTATTTCAATTATTATTAACGTTCCTTTAGAATTTGTTTCTATTGTAAGCATAGCATTAATGTATCCTACTCTATGTTTTATATTTTTTAGACCTAACCCTTTTTTTACTGTTTCATTAATATTGTTGGTAATACCTATGCCATCATCTTCAACAGAAAGTATTAAACTGTTTTCTTGATAAGTTAATTGAACTAAAGCTTTGGTAGCATTAGCGTGTTTGGTAATGTTTGAGATAAGTTCATTCAATATTCTATAAATAATTAGTTCGGTAACCGGCTGGAGTTTTTTGTTATTGCCTGTTTGTATATATTCAAATTTTATGATAGGATGTTCTTTAAATTTATCTATTGTTTGCCTAACTATATCGGTCAATGCATACTCATTAAAATCAATAGGCATAAGGTTGTGCGATATATTTCTAACCTCATTAATAATGTGTTCAATTTCTTCTTCAATATTGTATTTATTGTTACTATATGCAATAATATTTTTTAATGCCGCTAAAGAATTTCCAACCTCATCATGTAAATCTTGAGCAATACGTTTACGTTCTTCTTCTTGAACATTTATGATATCTCTCTGAATTTCGTTAAGTTGAATTTGAGAATTAATTTTTTCTTTGATGGTGTTTGAAAAAATAAAACTTAAACTTATTACCATGCAAATAATTTCTACAAGGGGGGTAATATAAAAAATATCAATATGGTGATTTATATTGTCAATAATTTGCAAATCGGCAAGTGTAAGTATTGTGCCAACAATCGTTGTATATAAAAACCCGATTAAATAAATAACTACTACAAGTTTTCGTTTTTTAATTGAAGCAATAATAACATAAATAATAAAAGCATCTACCAAAAAAGCTACATAATATGATGCATAACATAACCACCAACGAAGTATATCAGGAATTGGAATTAACAACAAAAACGCAATTATGCAAAAAGTTATGCCTAAAGTATAGCCTAACCAATATCCACGCTTATCTGTTCGTTTATTTAAACCCAATAATTCTACTGTAAACAAAATATGCCAAGCTAAAAAACAATAATAAGTGCTTATGTTAAAGCTGTAAATAATATCTTCAAGCCGAGCTTTAAATATAAAGGCATTTAAAAAACCCGTTTCTGAAAGAAGTAAAAGTAAAAACGAAAAAGTGTATATGCTATAAAAAATATAAATTCTTCCATTAATGAAAAAATTTAACACAAAGCCAATACAACTCACCAAAAAAATAATGCCAAACAATGCCCATATTCCAATATTAAATAGCTTATTGTACCCATTAAAATCTTGTTCTTTTTCTATGGTAATAATTGCCGCATGCCGGCTAAATTTTCTGCTGGTATATAAATAGCAAGTAACTTTTTCGTTAGGTGCCAAAGAAACTAAATTGGCATAATCAGCAGAAAAAAAGGATTTATTTTTAAGGCTCTCAAACCTGCCAATTAACTTATATTTTGTAAGCTCTCCATTACTTCGTTGTACATATAATTGTACCGAATCAACTTTCCCTTGGTGTATTTTTATGATCCAATCCGTAAAATCTGAATTGTTTTTTAAAATGAATTTACACCAACTGAAAGGCCTGTAAAAACCATAATTAATTTCTTGAATACTTTGGTTTAAATAGAAACACGAATCGGGGGCTGCTTTTATTTTTTCAATATCGTTAATAGTAACATTATGTTCTTTATATACAGCTGTGTATTGATGTACGGGTACACTGGCAGCACTAATATTACCAAGCTCAAATGCCGGTTGGCTAAATACAGCATTAGCATAAAAGGCAATAAATAATAGTTGCAGCAAATACCTTTTTCTCATTAATCCATATTAAAACTTATGTAAAATGTAGATATGAAAATAAAGTTTTGTTTTTCATTAAAAAAAAATCAAATAAAAAATACCTGATATCAGGTATTGCTCAACGCAAAATAGAAAATGACCTTTGAGAAATTTTTTAATTACTCATTTTTCAACTCTAATCATTTTCTATGAAATTAAAATTTACATCTTTTGTACTTACATTTTTTCTTTTATTATTCAGTTCTTTAAATTATGCTCAAACAGTTACTGCATTTCCCGAATATTATTCGGCATCTTCTGTTTTGGCGGTTGTAGGTTTACCTAACGGAACGTATCTTAGATTAACAGACCGCGTATGGGCATTTAGCAATACAGATGTTCTTCTCGGATCATCAGCATCAATGTCCAATAATGGATCAGGAATAGCAGCAGACCCTGTAAATGGAGATGTTTGGGTAGTTGATGGAGATGGAATTAATATTAGGAAATATAATTCTTCATTATCATCTACCGGAACTTACTCATCACTGTTAATTGGAAATCCTTTTTGTATTGCGGTAGATGCAAACCAAAAAGTATACATCGGACAATGGACAAACGGGGTAGGTTCAACCGGCAATGTAGTTAAAATGAATAACGATGGAACCGGTGTAACTACACTTGCATCGGGGTTTAATCATATTACCGGTATAACTGTAGATGCATCAGGAAATATTTATATATCAGAATTTGGTAGTGGCTCCGTTAAAAAACTGAACAGCTCAGGTACTGTAATTGCTACTTACACAGGCTTTACCAATCCTTGTGGTTTATCTTTTGATGCAGCGGGTTATTTGCATGTTGCAGATAGAGGCACTGAATCAGTAAAAAAATTAAACAGCTCAGGTACTGTAATTGCTACTTATGCAGCCGGACAATTTTCGAATATAACCGGTATTAGTTTTGAAGCCACAGGTAATTTATTGGTTGCAGACCAAGGCAATAACAAATTTAAACGAGTTTACATACCAAATTATTGGACGGGAGCCACCAGTACAGATTGGGCAACAACAACCAACTGGAGTGCAGCTTTAGTGCCAACTTCAGCTACCGATGTAATTATACCGTCAGCCCCAACCAATCAACCCACTATTTCTACCGGAGGGAAAAATGCCAATTCCATTACCATTCAATCAAATGCAAAGTTAACCGTATCCCCATCGGCGGGTGCATCTGCTCTTTCTGTTGGCACCATTACCGTTAATCCAAACGCAGCACTAATTGGAAGCAGTGATAATATAACTATATACAACCAAGTTAATATACAAACAGCAATTACAGGGCAACGCGGATATCGCATGTTTGCTAATCCGTTTACATCTGCACTAACCACTTTAAGCTATACAGGATTAAATGCTACTACCACTACGGAAAATGATGTAAAAACCTACAACAATGCAACAAGTTCTTGGGTTTCTGCCGGTACTGGTTACAGTAGTGTAAACATAGCCGCCAATCAGGCTTATGCTTGTTTTATACGCGGTGCAGCTACAGATAATATAACGGGCTTAAATTACACCACAGGCCCTTCGGCATTTACATATACCGTAAGCGGAAGCAACTTAAATAGTTCATCTTATACAGTACCTGCAGCAACCGGTGCAAACTTTAGTTTAGTGGGCAACCCTTATACAGCACCTGTAAATAGCATAGCACTGGCAGGCGGTGCTAACCCGTATTATATATATAAGATTAATCAAAATGTAATCAATGCACAAACAAAAGCAGGCGGATGGGTTCCGGTTACCAATGCAGATGGTGTAACTCCTGTTCCTGCATTGGGTGTTATTGCACTAAAAACCGCAGGTAATTATAATATAAAAACTTCAGATATTAATTTATTAGATGCACCTGCAAATAATTTATTTGGCATCAAACCGCCTATTGCTACTGCAGAAATTATTGCAGAACACAATGGAAACTATGCCGATAAAATATTTGTAAGATTAGATGTAAATGCAACAGGGAAAAGTAACGACCAAAACGATTTAGCTAAACTATACAACGAATCGGTTAATTTTTATGCTAAAGCAGAAGATGGTAAACCCCTTGCTATTGATTCTAGAAATTGTTTAACCACCATTCCTTTAGTGTTTAATACCAATACAGCAGGTAATTATAGTTTTAAATTAACTACAAACAGTTTGCCCGAAGGCACTACTGTAATATTAAAAGACAATTTTACCAACACTCAAACAGCATTAAAATTAAATGAAGCATATAGTTTTTCTGTAACAGCAGATAAAGCAACTTATGGAGAAGAAAGATTTCTGTTAATGTTTAACAGCAATAAAATAACAGCCCTACAAGATCAAACAATTAATGATGGATTTAAAGCAGAGGTTTTAGGAAATATTACCAATAGCAACTTAATTGGTTTAAGCGTAAGCGGTGCTACAGGTACTGTAAATGTAAAAGTGTTTGATATAAGTGGTAAACAAGTTAAAAACACCTCGGCAGTAAATGGCATACAGTATATAGGCTTAGAAAATAATACAAACGGAATGATGTTGATACAAATTACCGATACAAAAGGCAATAGGGTAACAAAAAAAATAATGAAATTCTAAAACAAAAACTACTTAAAAAATTATCATTAAAAATGAAAAATATATTAAATAAAAAAACAATAATAATTTTAATTGCCCTTTTACTGCCTGCATTCTTATATGCTCAAATAGATGACCCGGGTGCTATTGACCCTGATAGCAATGCACCTATAGACGGCGGCTTAAGTTTATTAATAGCCGGAGGCGTAGGCTATGGTGTAAAAAGATTGAAAGCCAAGCAAAAAAAGAAAAATCAAGAAATTTAACACTCATTACAAACCTTGCATATTGCAAGGTTTTTTGTTGGTAGAAATCAATCTGCTAAATTTGCAACCGCTTATGCCGAATAATGAACAAAGCGTATAAGGGTGCGACGCAACACAGTTGAAAATTATTCAACAGCCGGTGGCATCAGCAAAAAAAATTTCGAATAAGAAACCTGAAAATTAATTATGGGAAGGATTTTTGAAGTTAGAAAAGCAACCATGTTTGCCCGTTGGGACAGAATGGCTAAACAGTTTACCCGTATTGGAAAAGAGATTGCCATTGCTGTAAAATCCGGTGGCCCTGATCCGAATACCAATCCGGCGTTACGGCGTTGTTTTCAAAACGCCAAAAGCGTTAACATGCCTAAAGACCGTGTAGAAGCAGCCATTAAAAGGGCTATGGGCAAGGAAATGGACAACTATGAAGAAATTCTTTACGAAGGATACGGTCCGCATGGTGTTGCTGTTTTGGTGGAAACTGCAACCGATAATCACGTAAGAACAGTAGCCAATGTAAAAAGCCATTTTAATAAAGGTGGTGGTGCTTTGGGTAACAGCGGCAGCGTAAGTTTTCAGTTCAAAAAAATGGGCGTATTTAAATTGAAACCTGAGGGCTTGAATATTGAAGAACTGGAGTTTGAGTTGATTGATTTTGGTTTGGAAGAAATGGGAGAAAGTGCCGACGATAATGGTAATCCCATTATTGTTTTAAGAAGCGCCTTTGTAGATTTTGGAAAACTGCAAAAGGCATTGGAAGATAAAAATATAAACCCCATTAGTGCTGAACTGGAATGGATACCCACTACTACAGTGCCGGTTACAGATGCCCAGGCAGACGACATTAGTAAACTGATTGAAAAATTAGAGCAGGACGATGATGTTAGCAAAGTATTTCATAATATGGGGTAAGATGCCCTTAAAAACAAATGGCTGCCAATTGGCAGCCATTTGTTTTTAATTTTAAACCCATGAATACAGAACATCCGGTAATATTGTTTGATGGTGTTTGTAATTTGTGCAATGGAGCAATAAATTGGGTAATACGGCACGATAAGAAGCATCGTTTCCGGTTTGCAGCCCTACAAAGTACTTTTGCCAAACAGGTACTCGATAACCACCTGCCACTGCATACGGCTACTACTCCGGATTCAATTATATTGCTGGAAAAAGGCATTGTTTTTACCCGGTCTGCAGCAGTATTAAAAATAGCCAGACAATTAGATGGTATATGGCCATTGTTCTATACCTTCATTATTGTGCCTCCTTTTATTAGAGATTATTTTTATAATTTTATTGCCAGGAACAGATATAAATGGTTTGGCAGAAAAGAAGATTGCCTGTTACCTGATTGGCCTTTGAAGAACTTGTTTTATGATTAGATGCATCAAAAAAAGAGATTGATGTATCTTTTTTAAAATTCAACAGTCAAAAAAAGAAAAACTAAATAAGTGCTGTTACAGAAAATATTCAGAGCTATTACCTCTTTACCTGTTTTATTCTTTTTGAACGGGGCCTTTTTAGTGTCTATTTTTTATTTTAGAATAGAAGATGTTTTTGAACGAAATGTGTTTAATACTCTTTCTATCAATATTTTAGAAAATCATCCTGCAGCAAGAACCAACCAGGATTCCTTTTTTTTGGCAGCCATGTCTCTGGCCAACAGAATGCAGGAAAGGCGATTACCTATTTTTGGCAAGCATAAAACAGAAGGGCTGAAAATGAGTCTTTTTCATTCAGCTGCCGATGATCTTTTAACCGGTGAAGGGTCTTGCGGAAGTGCAAGTGCCGTATTGGCAAGGATATTAAAAGCCAATAATTACCAGGTTCGCTTGCCTCAAATGAAAGTTAATGGTAATTATGGCGGCCATATTGTTACAGAAGTAAAGAAAAATGAGGGTTGGATTGTACTGGATGCCCTGTTTAAAGTTTACTTTAAAAAACCGAATGGGCACCTTGCCTCTTTTAAAGAAGTTAGTGCTAATTGGGATTATTATAAATTACAGGTTCCCCCGGATTACCCTCTTGTTTATTCGTATGCCGATGCCCGTTATACCAATTGGGGAAAAGTGCCTGTACTGGGAATGTTTGTTAAAAAAAGCATCACCCTTTTTAAAGGAAAACAATATGCCGAAGATTTTTCCTTACGCTCTTACCTGCTTAGAAATTACCATTTCTTAGTTTGGGTAAGTTTACTTTTCTATTGCCCTGTTTTTATTTTAACAGTTAGCCGATTGTTAGAAAAAAGGAGAAAAGTATCTTTACCAGCTGCCACTGGCGCCACCGCCACCGCTGCTGCCGCCACCAAAACCTCCGAAACCGCCGCCGCCCCAATCGCCTCCGCCTGAAGACCAGCCACCTCCTCGGCCCGAACGGCCAATCATGCTGCCAATAATCATGGGTGTAATCCAATCTCCGCCGCTGCTATTACCGCCACCCCGGCCACCTCTTGCCACAATCATAATTACAACAAAAACAATGATTACAAATAAAATACCCGACCCTTTGCTATTACCCCTTTCCTTATGTTCACGTTGTACTTTATACTCGCCAACGGCTGCTTTACTCAGGTCGTCTATCGCTGTATTCAATCCGCCAATATAATTCCCCTGCCTGAAGGCCGGTTTAATATCTTTTTGAATGATGTCATTTGCAACAATATCCGGTATGGCTCCCTCTAATCCGTAACCAACCTCTATTCTTATTTTTCTATCCTGTACCGCTATCAGGATCAATACTCCATTGTTTGTTTTTTTATTACCAATTCCCCAATCTCTAAATGTAGCGGTGGCCACATCTTCAATAGGCTGGTCGTTCAAAGAATTTACAATAACGACCGCTATCTGGTTAGAACTGCTATCGTCTAAAGACACCAGCTTTCTTTCTAATAGCCGTTCATCGTAATCATTCAACACACCGGCATTATCTACTACTAACCTGGGAGGATTGGGCTTGGGAATGCTTTTCTGTGCAATAAGATGAACAGAAAAACATAAAAAAAATATGGAGAGAAACTTTTTCATTAGTTGATAACCGTCATTCTGAACATCATTCAGGATCTTTTAGCAATAATTTAGATTCCGTGTGAAGCAGGGAATGACGGGAGGATTGTTTTATTTTCCAAACACAATATCATCTGGCAATTCATTAATATCTGTTGCTGCATCGTAAGGGAAATGATTTTTCAATGCTTCGCCAACTGCAGTAACTGTTTGTGCAATACCGAGGGCATAATTGCTCTTGTTAAAGTGCTGAATCATTTGCTGAACAGCATTGTTCCAAAACTCATTTCCTACTTTTTCGTGAATGCCCACATCTCCAAAAACAGCGAGTTGCCTGTCTTTCACAGCCACATATACCAATACACCATTGCGCTGCTTTGTTTGATGCATATTTAGCTTGCCAAATAATTCAATGGCCCTATCTATGGCATTCACATAACTGCATTTACTTTCAATAAAAACCCTCACTTCGCCACTCGTTTGCTGTTCTGCATGTTGAATGGCGGAAGTGATGATTTGTTTTTCTTCTTCAGAAAAAAATGAGCTGCTCTTTTTGCGAAAGAATGAAAACATGTAGTGGTTTTAAAATTTTACTTCAGGAGCTTTTTCCGCACCTGCTTCAGCTTTGAAACCTTCTTTTGTTTTGAACCCAAACATGCCCGCAAAAATATTCATAGGGAATGAACGAACTTTTACATTATAAGACTGTACGGCATCGTTAAAGTCGTTACGTGCAACTTTGATTCTGTTTTCTGTACCTTCCAGTTGCGCCTGTAAACCTCTGAAAGCTTCATTGGCTTTTAAGTTAGGATAGTTCTCACTTACCATTAACAGCCTTCCCAAAGCCTGAGATAACTGCCCCTGTGCTGCCTGAAATTGTTGTAATTTTTCAGGAGTTAAATCTTTAGCATCTACTTTTATCTGCGTAGCGCTGGCCCTTGCGGCGATAACGTTTTGCAAGGTTGTTTGCTCAAAATTTGCCTCTCCCTTAACTGTATTTACAAGGTTAGGAATAAGATCTGCCCTGCGCTGATAATCGCTTTGTACTTTATTCCATGCATTACTTACACCCTCATCCTGCTTAACTAATCCATTATAACCGTTACAGCCTGAAAAGCCCAGGAATAAAACAACAACACCAATAATAATTAAAACTACATTGCTTGTTTTCATTGTTTGAAAATTTATGGTTAAATATACAGCAAAGGGAATACCCTTTATACTAAATATGACGGATTGGCAACAGAAATATTTCAACGGCAAATAGAAAATTGTTTGCCAATGACTATAACATCTCCATTAAAATATAGGGATATTAAAAAATCCATCTCAAAATGAAATGGATTTTATGTTCAATTTTCAACTTTTACTTATTTATCCTTTTACAGCAGCAATGCCCGGCAATTCCTTCCCTTCAAAATACTCTAACATGGCACCACCCCCGGTACTTACATAACTCACTTTGTCTGCAAAACCAAATTGATTCACTGCCGCCACACTATCGCCGCCGCCCACTAAACTAAATGCACCATTTTGCGTTGCTTCTGCAACTGCAGTAGCAATGGCTTTTGTACCATGCTGAAATTTTTCCATTTCAAAAACGCCCATTGGCCCGTTCCACAAAATGGTTTTACTTTGTTTAATAACGTTAATGAATTGGCCACATGCATTTTCGGCTATGTCTAATCCCATCCATCCATCGGGGATATTGTTGGAAGGCGCTGTTGAAGTGTTTGCATCTGCAGCAAAATTATCTGCAATTACACTATCGCTTGGCAGGTGAATACATACTCCTTTTGCTTCTGCTTTCTTTAAAAGGCTTAATGCCGTTTCAAACCTGTCTTCCTCGCAAAGAGATTTACCAATCTGTCCGTTTTGTGCTTTAAAGAAAGTGTAGGCCATGCCACCGCCAATAATAATATCGGTAGCTCGTTCCAACAAGTTTTCAATAATCAATATCTTATCAGAAACTTTTGCACCGCCAATAATGGCAACAAAAGGTTTTTGTGCATTGTGCAATACCTGTTCGGCAGCATTTACTTCTCCTTCCATTACATAACCGAACAATCTTTTTTCAGGTGCGAAAAATTTTGCGATGACCGCTGTTGATGCATGCGCCCTGTGTGCAGTACCAAAAGCATCATTTACCCAAACATCTCCAAGTTTTGATAATTTTTCTGCAAAAGCTTCATCGCCTTTTTCTTCCTGTTTATAAAACCGAAGATTTTCTAACAACAACACTTCACCCGGCTGCAAGCCTGCTGCTAATTCTGAAGCATCTGCACCAATACAATCAGTTGCAAATTTTACAGTAATGCCGCCAAGCAATTCACTTAAATGTTTTACCAAATGTTTTAAAGAATATTTTTCTTCAGGGCCTTCTTTCGGTCTTCCCAGGTGACTCATTAGAATAACACTACCACCATCTTTCAAAATTTTTTTAATGGTAGGAATGGTTGCCTTCATTCTGGTATCGTCTGTAATGGCAAAAGTTTGTTTATCTAACGGTACATTAAAATCTACGCGGATAAGTGCTTTTTGACCAGCGAAATTGTAAGATGAAAATTTGCTCATAATAGTTAATTAAAAAAGTCAAAAGTGAAAACCCAAAACGTATTTTTTGTTTTTGACTTTTTCCTTTTGACTTTTGAAGAATATTGTTATTCGGTACAAGTGTGCGACGCAACGAAGCCGGGAACAGCGCTTCAGTTGAATCGAACAAAATTATTTGCTGATTAGTTCTGCAAAATATTTAACTGAGCGAACTAATTGTGAAACATAGCTCATTTCGTTATCGTACCAGCTAACTACTTTTACTAATTGTTTATCGCCAACAGTGATCACTTTTGTTTGAGTTGAATCGAACAAAGAACCAAAGTGCATGCCAACAATATCACTGCTTACAATTTCGTCTTCTGTATAACCAAAGCTTTCGTTGCTGGCAGCTTTCATTGTAGCATTTACTTCTTCAACACTCACTTTCTTGGCTACAACAGCTACTAATTCTGTTAATGAGCCCGTAATAGTGGGAACACGTTGTGCACCGCCATCTAATTTACCTTTCAATTCCGGTAATACCAGGCCAATTGCTTTAGCAGCGCCGGTAGAGTTGGGAACAATATTGGCAGCAGCGGCACGGGCCCTTCTTAAATCGCCTTTAGGGTGTGGGGCATCTAAAGTATTTTGGTCGTTTGTATAAGCGTGAACGGTTGTCATGCTTCCCACTTCAATAGTAAATGCATCGTGTAATGCTTTTGCCATCGGAGCCAAACAATTGGTAGTACAAGATGCACAGGAGATAATGGTTTCGCTGCCATCTAAAATATTATGATTAACGTTGAATACAACCGTTTTCAGATCGCCTGTGGCAGGAGCAGAAATAACAACACGTTTTGCACCGGCTTTAAGGTGGGCTTCTGCTTTTTCTTTATCGGTGAAAAAGCCTGTTGATTCAATCACCACATCTACCCCATGGTTACCCCATGGTATTTGGGCGGGGTCTTTCTGGGCGTATATTTTAACTTCGTGGCCGTTTACCAAGATAGCATTTTCAGTAGCGGTCACTTCTTCATTAAATCTTCCCTGTGCACTATCGTATTTTAATAAATGCGCCAATGTTTTAGGAGAAGTTAAATCGTTAATGGCTACAACTTCAATACCTTCCATGTTAAAAATCTGACGATATACCAAACGGCCAATTCGTCCAAAACCATTGATTGCAACTTTTACGGTGCTCATTGTAATAGGGTTTAATGTTGAATAATCAAAATAAAGATGCGAATTTAAGGTAATGGAACATATGTTCGGCATCGTTTGCGGAAACTTTAAAGATTCGTAATGCCCGATCAAATTCCGCAATCCTTTGCATGAGAAATATCAGAATTGCAATTTAGATATATTCTTTCTCCTATTTTTGCCCCACAAAATTTTTTCCATGTCAGTTTTAGTGAATAAAAATTCAAAAATAATTGTTCAGGGTTTTACCGGAACAGAAGGTACATTTCATGCTACCCAAATGATAGAATACGGAACCAATGTTGTAGGCGGTGTAACACCTAATAAAGGGGGAACAACGCATCTAGAGCGGCCTGTGTTTAATACGGTGGCAGATGCGGTAAAAGCTACGGGTGCCGATGTAAGTATCATTTTTGTTCCGCCGGCTTTTGCGGCAGACGCCATTATGGAAGCTGCTGAAGCAGGAATTGCCCTGGTGGTATGTATTACAGAAGGTATACCTGTACAAGACATGGTTAAAGTAAAGAATTATTTAGCAGGTAAAAACACAAGACTTATAGGGCCTAATTGCCCCGGCGTTATTACAGCAGAAGAAGCAAAAGTGGGTATTATGCCTGGTTTTATTTTCAGGAAAGGTAAAATAGGTATTGTATCTAAGTCAGGTACTTTAACTTACGAAGCTGCAGATCAGGTAGTGAAAGCTGGTTTGGGTATTAGTACTGCAATTGGTATTGGTGGAGATCCTATTATAGGCACCCCAACTGTTGAAGCAGTGAAATTACTGATGGCAGATGCCGAAACAGAAGGTATTATTATGATTGGGGAAATTGGCGGCAGCATGGAAGCTGATGCAGCACGCTGGATAAAAGAAAACGCCACCAAACCGGTAGTAGGTTTTATTGCAGGCCAAACTGCTCCTCCCGGCAGAAGAATGGGCCATGCCGGCGCCATTATTGGCGGTGCAGACGATACAGCAGCAGCTAAAATGAAGATCATGGAAGAATGCGGTATTCATGTAGTGGCCAGCCCTGCAGACATTGGTAAAACAATGGCCGCTGCCATAAAAAAATAAAACAATCATCTTCTTATATGATAAAGGCCCTGAATTAATCTCAGGGCTTTATTTTTGTTTGTACATCTCCTTTTATACAACCAATACCGTATTACATGAAAAAACTGTTTTTTGCTGTATTGTTCATAGCCGGCAATACATTTCTTTTTGCACAAAAGAAGTCTTTGCATATTCAGTGCGATTTTCCGGCTGTATTAAAACAAACTGAATACAAAGAATTAAAAGTGAGTGTTGGCAATAGTTTTACTAAAGAATCCACAGGGCATCTTACTTTTGAAATATTCAATGCCGACAAAAACATTAGTGTAGACGGATGGTTCCTCAACGTTTTTCCTTTCCAATATTTTACAGCAACACCTCAAAAAACATTCACTACCACTTTTCCTTTTACTGTTCCCGGAGAATACAAAGGCAATATCAGAATCGTCATTAAAGCCATTTGCGGTAATGTAAAAGATTCCATTTCACAAATCATTACTGTAAAATGAGCGCCGCAATACACACCGAATATTTAATTATTGGCCAGGGTATTTGCGGAACTTTCTTAAGTTATTACCTGCAAAAAGCAGGAAAAGAATATTTAGTGATAGACGAATCAAAACCCCATACGGCCAGTAAAGTTGCCAGTGGTGTTATTAATCCCGTTACCGGAAGAAGGATTGTAAGAACCTGGATGATTGAAGAAGTAATGCCTTTTGCGGTAAATGTTTATACAGAGATAGGCAGCCAATATAATGTGCAACTGGTAAAGCAATGTAATATATTAGATTTTCATCCCACTGCTCAAATGCAATTGGCCTTTAATGAACGCCTGAAAGAAGAATCTTATTTGCGTTTGCCCCAAAACCAGCAACAGTGGAACGCCTATTTCAACTACCCTTTCAGCATAGGAGAAACCAACCCTTGTTACCTTGTTGATCTCAGAGCTTTGCTAACCGTATGGCGTAATCAATTACACACAAATAATCGTTTAATAGAGGAACATTTTGAGATTGATGCGCTGAATTATGCTAACAGGAATTATATCCTGTATAATAATATCAAGGCAGAGAAGATCATATTCTGCGATGGCGCAGCAGGAATAAACAACCTGTTTTTTAATAAACTCCCTTATGCTCAAAATAAAGGGGAAGCCATTATTGCAAGGATAGAAAAACTACCTGATACCAATATTTACAAGCAAGGAATTGTATTGGTTCCATGGGAAAAAGACCTGTTTTGGATAGGCTCCACTTACGATTGGGATTTTGAAAACATCAATCCAACCGATGCATTCAGGCTTAAAGTAGAAGCACAATTGAAACACTGGTTAAAGTTGGATTATACCATTATGGAACATTGGGCATCTTTGCGGCCTGCCAATATGGAGCGCAGGCCATTTGCAGGTTTGCATCCGCTTTATCCTGCTATTGGCATTCTTAATGGAATGGGTACCAAAGGCTGTACATTGGGGCCATTCTTTGCCAACCAGTTAGTTAATTGCTTAACACAGCAAACACCCATTCAACCATTGGCCGATGTACAAAGGTTTACCAGGATTTTGAGTAGATAGATTGATTACAAAAAATTAATATTGTATCTCTAAAAAAACATCATTGAGCAATAGCAATATTTTAAACAATTCAAATGCTACTTCTTCAACATCTGAAAGCAGTTATACCATTCCGTTACGGTATCGAAAAATGGAGAACCTGCACATTGTTTTCTGGTTATTTAAAGATGTATCATGGTGCATGATCTGGAAGCCTTTGGGCATTGCTATGATCTTTCCAACTTTAATTATATCTATCATCATAGCATGGAGAACAAGGCAATACATGAGCGAGCTCTGCCATAATTTAGCCATCACAGTTTGGATATTCGCTAACAGTTACTGGATGATCAGTGAATTTTTACATTTTGATGAAAAAACAGTGTTCGCAGGTTTCACTTTTAAACACCTGGCATTAATCCCTTTTTCAATAGGGCTTGTTATTTTAGGCTTTTATTATTTATTATGGAAGCCAACCCACAGGGATGAAGATGATACAGCGTTTGTATAATCATGTTTTTACTTTTCCGGCCATTACACTCATCATTCCGCCAAATACAGCAATTAAAGCAAAAGAAATTCTTAAGCTAAAAGCCTGTGCTATATATCCAATCAGGGGCGGCCCCATTAAAAAACCAAGAAAACCAATGCTCGATACCGCTGCAATAGCCATACCCGGCTGCATGGTGGCAGATTTGCCTGCCAATGCATAGCACAACGGCACTACGGAAGCAACACCAAAACCCACAAATAAGAATCCCAAAGTGGCGGCGATAATATTGGGCAATAAAACGGCAGTCATTAACCCCACAAAAATAATGGCACCGCTAAACCTTAGTACCTGCTTTGCTCCGTAATTGGTAATAAGCCTATCGCCTAAAAATCTTCCACCTGCCATGGTAAGCATAAAAGCAACATAACCTAAAGTGGTAAGCTGCGCCGGCGCAAGCACTATTTTTTTAAAATAAACACCACTCCAGTCAAACATGGTTCCCTCAGTAGCCATTGTACTAAAAGCAATAATGCCCAAGGTTAGTAAATAGCGGTCTGGTTTAACAAAAAGAGAGGTGTTTTTATGTTGTGCTTTGGTTTGTTTTACAGTATTGGAAAATGCAAACTGTGTAACAAAAACACTTAAAGCAGCTACAATTATAAAATGATAGAATACCCCTATATGTTCTGCTACCATTAATGTGCCGAATGCTGCTCCACAGAAGCCTCCTAAACTCCACAGACCATGAAAAGAGGCCATAATACTTTTGCCATAGAGTTGTTCTAATGCAACAGCCTGTGTATTTACAGATATATTGAGCAGGTTACTTGAAAAA
The DNA here is from genome assembly GCA_017304675.1 of Sphingobacteriia bacterium. Taxonomy (GTDB): domain Bacteria; phylum Bacteroidota; class Bacteroidia; order Chitinophagales; family Chitinophagaceae; genus CW01. The sequence continues at coordinate 63,956 of JAFKLS010000016.1, read as the reverse complement.
CCAAAGAAAAACAGGTTTAATGCCAACAGCCAGGGGGTACCAGCCAAACCAATACCTAAAATAAAAAGCGGGAAAACCATTGCAGATATGTACAAAATAATTCTGCTGCCATATTTAGAAACAAGATACCCTGAAACTGGTAACCCGGCCATAGAGCCTGCCGGCAGGGCAAACAATACCGTTCCAAGCCCCGCATCGCTTAAATGCAAATGGTTTTGTATATCGGGTATGCGGCTGGCCCAAGTGGCAAAACGTAATCCTGAAATAAAAAAGAAAACCCCTACGGCTATTCTGCTCCTGGTTAAAGAGGCTGGTGGTATAATATTGCTCATTCCTTTGCAAAGATGCAATAATCGTGGCAATCGCTATTCATTTACCCGCCCAAAACGCAATAGGCTTATATTTGCTGCCCATTGTGAAATGAAAAGTTGAAAGTGGAAAATTGAAAATATGATCATTATTCATTCATCTTTATTTCATCCAAATTATAATTCGTAAAAAGTAAATCATAAATAGAAATGTATCGTACGCATACTTGTGGAGAGTTAAGAATTGAACACGTACAACAGGCCGTAACCTTAGCAGGCTGGGTGCAAACCATTAGAAAATTTGGCAGTATTACGTTTGTTGATTTGCGCGACCGTTATGGCATTACACAATTATTATTCGGCGAAGAATTGAATAAACAATTGGATGAAAATCCGTTGGGAAGAGAATTTGTATTGCAAGTAAAAGGAACTGTTAGTGAAAGAAGCAACAAGAATAAAAATATTGCAACTGGCGATATTGAAATTTTAGTGAACGAATTTTCAATCCTAAATAAATCAGAAGTGCCTCCGTTCACCATAACAGATGAAACGGATGGTGGCGATGATTTAAGAATGAAATACCGCTATTTGGATTTGCGCAGAAATGCAGTAAAGAAAAATTTGGAATTGCGTTATGCAGTAAGCCGTTCTACCAGGAATTATTTGCATGAAAATAATTTCATGGATATTGAAACGCCTTTCTTAATTAAATCAACCCCTGAAGGTGCAAGAGATTTTGTGGTTCCTTCAAGAATGAATCCCGGACAGTTTTATGCATTGCCGCAATCTCCGCAAACATTCAAACAATTGTTGATGGTAAGTGGTTATGATCGTTACTATCAAATTGTAAAATGTTTTAGGGATGAAGATCTGAGAGCAGACCGCCAGCCTGAGTTTACACAAATAGACTGTGAAATGAGTTTTGTAGAACAAAACGATATTTTGAACATGTTTGAAGGTTTGGTGAAACGGATTTTTAAAGATGTAAAAAATATTGATTATACGGAGAAGGTTGAAAGAATGACCTGGGAAGATGCTATGTGGCATTATGGTAACGACAAGCCGGATATTCGTTTTGGCATGCAATTGTTGAATCTTAAAAAGCCCTCTTCAGTTTACATCAATAAAAAAGATCAGCCGGAATTAATTAATGGTGCAGATTTTAAAGTGTTTGATGAAGCCGAAACTGTTTTAGCCATTGCTGTTCCTGGTTGCAGTGAGTATTCCCGAAAGCAAACCGATGAAATTACAGAATGGGTTAAGCGTCCGCAAATTGGCATGAAAGGTTTAGTGTTCATTAAATGCAATACAGATGGTACTTACAAAAGCAGTGTAGATAAATTTTACAGCGAAGAAAAATTAAAAGCCATTGCAAATGCAGCGAATGCAAAAGCAGGCGACTTGATTTTAATGCTTGCAGGTACTGAAGAAAGAACCAGGAAAGCCATAAGCGAACTACGCTTGGAAATGGGAAAGCGTTTAGGCTTCAGAAAGGAAAATGAGTTTAAGTTATTGTGGGTATTAGATTTTCCATTGTTTGAATTTGCATTGGAAGATCAGGATGGCGGTGGTGCAGGCCGTTGGGTTGCAAGGCATCATCCGTTTACAAGTCCTAAACCTGATCATATCAATATTATGATCAACAATAACCCCAAAGTTGAAGATTTAGATAAATATTTAGAGCATCCGTACGCCAATATTAAAGCCAATGCTTATGATCTGGTATTGAATGGAAATGAAATCGGTGGCGGTTCTATCAGAATTTATCAAAAAGAATTACAGCAGAAAATGTTTGAAGCGTTAGGAATGGATGAACATGAACAACAACATAAATTCGGTTTCTTATTAGGTGCATTTGAATATGGCGCTCCGCCACATGGTGGACTGGCATTCGGTTTCGACAGGTTGTGTGCTATTCTCGGCGGAAGTGAAAGCATCAGGGATTTCATTGCTTTCCCTAAAAACAACTCAGGAAGAGATGTAATGTTAGATGCACCGGCAACCATCGATCAAAAACAATTCAATGAATTGCAGATTCAATTAGATTTGAAATAGCATGCATCCATCCTTTCGAAATTGTTCTGAAAGGATGGATCATTTTCCCTCAAAACAAGACCATACAATAAAATGAATTCAATCATTCCATATAAAATCATTTCCTACATACTTTTATTCTTTGCCTTTATTTTTACATTGAGTGGTTTACTGGTTTTAATGTTTGCATTGGCGAGCCCTGTTCTGTTATTTACTTTCTTGCTTATTGCTTTCATTGTTACTTATATTATTTCGTCTTTCATCTTTTTACAAAGAGGCATTATTGCAGGAAAAAAGCTAAAGCCAAGGTTGGAACGTAATATAAGAAGAACTGCCTATGTGGTTTTATTCTTTGCCGTTATGAATCTTTTTCAAATCATTTCGGGGTTATACCATCCTGCTGCTATTAACGAGTCTATAGATCAGATGCTTAGTTTACAAAAAAACAGTTTGCATACTGCTACGCCTTATTCGCCAGACCTGTTTCATAAAGTAGTAAAAATAACCATGTACATTATGGCTTTTGGGGCAGCAACTATGCTTATTCATGTATACGAAACATTCAAGTTTTTAAAACAATACGCTCATTTGTTTTCTGAAGAGCAACAACTATAATTTTTAATAATGAAATCGAATGCTCCTTTAGCGGAAAGGCTTCGCCCTTCTTCATTAGAAGATCTGAAAGGGCAGGAACACTTAACAGGTAAAGGCAGTATTTTAAGAACAAGTATTGAGAATGGTAAAATCCCATCCATGATTTTATGGGGCCCGCCTGGTGTTGGTAAAACAACCATTGCCAACATTATTGCCTCCACCCTTCAATTCCCCTTTTTTCAATTAAGCGCTATCAGCAGCGGTGTTAAAGATGTGAGAGAAGTAATAGACACTGCAAAGCATACCGATAAAGCAGTTTTGTTTATAGATGAAATTCATCGCTTTAATAAAGGGCAGCAAGATGCATTGTTGAATGCTGTTGAAAAAGGCATTGTAACATTAATAGGTGCAACAACAGAAAACCCATCATTCGAAGTGAATGCAGCGTTGTTAAGTCGCTGCCAGGTTTTTGTTTTGAAACCTTTACAAAAAGAAAGCCTGATTGAATTATTGAACGATGCCATTGCAAGAGATGAAGTTTTACAAACCAAACAAATTGAATTAAAAGAAACAGAAGCTTTAATGGCTGTTAGTGGCGGTGATGCCAGAAAATTATTGAATTTGTTTGAACTGGTGGTTAACAACAATACCCATTATTCCCCCATTATCATTACCGATGCCATTGTACTGAATGCTGCACAGCAAAAAGTGGCACTATATGATAAAAATGGAGAGCTGCATTACGATATTATCTCTGCATTCATTAAAAGCATACGGGGCAGCGACCCCAATGCCGCCGTTTACTGGCTGGCAAGAATGATTGCCGGCGGAGAAGACGTAAAGTTTATTGCAAGGAGAATGGTTATATTGGCCAGTGAAGATATTGGCAATGCCAACCCCAATGCCCTATTATTGGCCAATGCTACTTTTGATGCGGTAAACAAAATCGGTTATCCCGAAGCCAGGATTATTCTATCGCAATGCGCTACCTACTTAGCTTCTTCGCCTAAAAGTAATGCCGCATACGAAGCCATTGGTAATGCTTTTAGTATTATTGAAAAAACCGGCGATCTTCAGGTACCGTTACATATTCGCAATGCTCCTACCCAACTCATGAAAAACCTTGATTATGGTAAAGATTACCAGTATAGCCATTTAGGAGAAAATAATTTTATAGAGCAGGAATACCTCCCCGAAGCAATAAAAGGTACCAGGCTGTATAATCCTGGCAATAATGCAAGGGAAATGGAATTGAGAAAATTCTTGAAAGAAAGATGGAAAAACAAATATAATTATTAGACTTCAGGCATTGTTTTTTGCCTTGCCACCTCATTTTCAGTATTGTGGAAACAAAAATTGACTAAATCATTGCTTTTTTACTAAAAACTATATTTTTGCAGCCGTAACAAAACTTTTTAAAATGTCAGACATCGCTACAAGGGTAAAAAAAATTATTGTTGACAAGTTAGGCGTTGATGAGGCTGAAGTAACTAATGAAGCTTCTTTTACTAACGACCTCGGTGCCGATTCTTTGGATACCGTTGAACTAATCATGGAATTTGAAAAAGAATTCAACATCTCTATTCCCGATGAGCAAGCTGAAACCATTACTACAGTTGGTCAGGCTATTACTTATTTGGAAGAACATGCCAAATAATTTGTGTACAATCCTTTAATGGAATAATTTAATCCGCCTTCCTTTGGTAACATTAGCCGTAAGTAAGGCGGATTTCAATTAAAAAAAGGTAGATATAATAAGTTATATAATGCATTTTTTATAACAAGTTTTACTGAAATTCGCATTTGCTACTTATTATTTTTTATAAAACAAAACTTTATGGAACTCAAAAGAGTAGTTGTTACCGGATTAGGCGCTTTAACCCCATTGGGAAATACTATTGATGAATATTGGAATGGATTGATCAACGGAGTTTCCGGTGCAGATATGATTACTCATTTCGATGCCAGCAAATTCAGAACAAAATTTGCCTGCGAGGTGAAAAACTTCGATCCCACACAATTTTTAGATAAAAAAGAAGCCAGGAAAATAGATCGCTTCACCCAGTTTGCATTGGTTGTAAGCGACCAGGCAATGGCTGATGCGGGTTTAAATAAAGACAATATTAACCCAGACCGTGTGGGTGTGGTTTTTGCCAGCGGTATTGGCGGGCTAATTACATTTCAAAATGAAGTGATAGATTTTGCCAAAGGAGATGGTACACCAAGATTCAACCCATTCTTCATTCCCAAAATGATTTTGGATATAGCCGCAGGCCAAATCTCTATGCGCCATAATTTACGCGGGCCAAACTTTGCCGTAGTAAGCGCCTGTGCCAGCAGTACCAATGCAGTCATGGAAGCCTACAACCTGCTACGTTTAGGAAAAGCCGATATTATTTTAACCGGAGGAAGTGAAGCCGTTATTTCAGAAGCCGGTGTTGGTGGTTTTAATGCCATGAAAGCCATGAGTGAAAGAAATGATGATCCTAAAACAGCATCAAGGCCATACGACAAAGACAGAGATGGTTTTGTAATGGGCGAAGCTGCAGGGATGATTGTTTTAGAAACATTAGAACATGCTTTGGCAAGAGGTGCAAAAATTTATTGTGAACTGGCAGGCACCGGAGCTACCGCAGATGCCCACCATATTACAGCACCGCATCCCGAAGGATTAGGAGCCAAGAACGTTATGTTTGCCGCATTGGAAGATGCAGGGATGAAACCGGAAGAAATCGATTATATCAATACACACGGAACATCTACCCCACTGGGAGACGGAGCAGAAGTAAAAGCTATTGTAAATGTGTTTGGCGAACATGCTTATAAATTAAACATCAGTGCAACCAAATCTATGACAGGCCATTGCCTTGGTGCTGCCGGCGCTATAGAAGCTATTGCCTGTATTAAAAGTGTTGTACACGATATTATTCCACCAACCATCAATCATTTTACAGACGACCCAGACTTAGACCCCCGTTTAAATTTCACTTTCAATACAGCACAAAAAAGAACAGTGAATGCAGCCTTAAGCAATACTTTCGGATTCGGTGGGCATAATGCCTGTGTGATTGTGAAAAAATACGTAGCTTAATATTGTGCAGATACTGAAAAATATTTTTAAATCATCGACTACAAAATCCTTTGAAAAAAATATTTTCAATGTACTTGGTATATTTCCAAAAAACACCACATTATACAGAACCGCACTAAGCCACAGATCTGTAAAAGACACACCCGAAGAAAATAATGAACGCCTGGAATATTTGGGCGATGCAGTATTAAGTGCAATTGTTGCCGATTATCTTTTTAAACGCTATCCTTATAAAGGAGAAGGTTTTTTAACCGAAATGCGAAGCAAAATGGTTAACCGGCAACAATTAAACGATATTGCCATTAAAATGGGTTTGAAAAAACTTGCATTCTACAATAAATTCGATAATGCTTTAAGAAGCAGCCAGATATTCGGTAATACGCTGGAAGCTATTGTTGGTGCCGTTTATTTAGATAAAGGTTACGCACAAACACAAAAATGGGTACTAAAGCAGATTGTTATACCCCATATGTTTGTAGATGATCTTGAAACCATTGATATTAACCTAAAGAACAAATTAATTGGCTGGGCCAGCAAAAACGGAAAAACCCTTGCGTTTGATGTAGCAGAAGAAAAAATAGAAAATGGCCGGAGGCTCTTTACCATACATGCAGTTTTAGACGGGGAAATTATTGCAGAAGGCAAAGGCTTTAATAAAAAAGATGCCAGCCAAACAGCAGCACAAACAGCCATTGAAAAGTTAGGATTATAATAATCCCAGTGCCTTCAACACATCGTTATCTGTAATAAAAATATTCCTGTCCGAAGTATTGGGATAGCTCATAAAACCAAAACCTTCGTCGCACTCCCACATTGCCCAACCTATATTGTTTTTTTCCAAAATTGCCCTCACATCATTAATGAATTTTACCCTGGCATTTGCAGGCGCATACACTTTATAAGACCCAAATTCATTGCACATTAATCTTACATTATTGCTGTTAGCCCAACCAACAGCCTGCATAATATGGCTGCTTAACGAGTCGCCGTTAAATTTACAATCGCCATACCAGTTTAATAACTTTAAAATATCCGGATCGTTATAGTTTCTCAATATAGGTGCTATGCTTTGTGGCGATGAAGGGTAAGGAATATTTTTCAGGCTATCGTATGGGGCTCCTGCCCAGCTTGCCCCCTGGTGTGTAAACGTAAAGGGGTCGTAAAAATGAAAATTATACACAATATTCTTTTGAGCATATGGTTGCAATGCAGCCAAACCTGCAATACTATTCCAGTCTTCTCCGCCTGCAATAATATAATGTGCAGAATCTATAGACCTGATGCCGTTTATTATTTGTTTTTGTGTTCCCCACCACCAGCTATTGCCTGCAGTATAATTAATATCAAGGTGTGGTTCATTGAATATTTCGAAGCATACCTGTGCCGGAGAATACTTTTTAAAATAGTTTACAAGAGACTTCCAGTAAGCAGTAAAATCAGCTACAGCATTAGTGCTTTGCATCAGTTTTGTTTCAAAATCTTCTGTGTATGGATGAAAATTGATAATAACAGCCAAACCCTGATCCGTAGCCCTTTTCACAGCAGCATCTACCAAGGCAAGGTTATACGGATTTAATACTGATGGGTTATTAGACTGAAACAGGATAGTGCTGCCAATAGGTATGCGTACAAATGTGAAACCAAGTTGTTTTATTTTTTGAAAATGTGCTGTTGTAAACCTGTTGGGAAACTGGGCAGGATCGCTATAATCGTTAAACCAGTTAGAGAGGTTAATGCCTTTAGACAAATTAATATCAGTGCCCGAAGGGTTTACGTTTGGTGACTGATCTGCGGCAGTCTCTTTTTTACAGGCTGCAAACAAAGCAATGCATATAATATATCCTGCAAGTTTTAGATGATTTCTTGACATATTTCAATCAATACACCATTAGTGCTTTTAGGGTGGATAAAACAAATTAATTTATTGTCTGCGCCTTTCTTAGGTTGCTCATTCAATAAAACAAATCCTGCAGCCTTTAGCCTTTCCATTTCAGCGTAAATATTGTTCACTTCAAAGGCAATATGATGAATGCCTTCTCCTTTTTTTTCTATAAACCGGGCAATAGTGCCTTCTGCATCGGTACTCTCCAATAACTCTATTTTACTATCTCCTACCTTAAAAAACGCAGTATTTACATTTTCAGTTTGTACAGCCTCTGTTTTATAGCAATTTGTTTGCAGCAATTGCTCGTAAAGGGGAATAGCTTCTGCAAAGTTTTTAACGGCAATCCCAATATGTTCAACCTTTTGCATTACACTTTATTGTTTCTATAGGGTTACGATTCATGGAAAATCATTTCTACAACGCTATTATCGCAAAAAAATTACCCTTGTTGGTGTATTTTTGTGCTTAAAGATTAAAATTTATGTTGAAGCTTCCGATTTATTTGGACAATAATGCTACCACGCCAATGGACCCCAGGGTTTTGGAGGCCATGATTCCCTTCTTTACCGAACATTTTGGTAATGCTGCCAGCCGTAACCACCCCTTTGGATGGGAAGCTGAAGAAGCAGTAGATTATGCCCGTGAACAAGTGGCTAAATTGGTAGGTGCAGATCCTAAAGAGATCATCTTCACCAGCGGAGCTACCGAAGGAGATAACCTGGCTATTAAGGGTGTATTTGAAATGTACGCATCAAAAGGTAACCATATTATTACAGCCGTTACAGAACATAAAGCTGTTTTAGATACTTGTAAGCATATTGAAAAATCAGGCGGTGAAGTAACTTATCTTCCCGTAAATGTAGAAGGCTTGATTGATTTGAAAGAGTTGGAAGCTGCCATTAAGCCTACAACTGTTTTAATTGCAATCATGTATGCTAATAATGAGATCGGAACCATTCAACCCGTAAAAGAAATATCGGCCATAGCCAAAAAGCATGGCGTGTTATTCTTTACCGATGCAACACAGGCAGTAGGAAAAATTCCTGTTGATGTTCAAAAAGATGGTATTGATCTGATGACCTTCACAGGGCATAAAATGTACGGACCAAAAGGTGTTGGTGCATTATATGTTCGCCGTAAAAATCCCCGTGTAAAAGTTACTGCACAAATGGATGGCGGTGGCCACGAAAGAGGTATGCGTAGCGGTACTTTGAATGTTCCGGGTATTGTTGGTTTTGGTAAAGCCTGCGAATTATGCCGTTTAGAAATGGAAAAAGATGCGGCACATACAAGTCAGCTTCGCGATAAATTAGAAACTGCATTATTGAAATTGGAAGAAGCTTATGTGAACGGAAGCAAAGAACATCGTTTACCTCATGTTGCCAATATTTCTTTTAAATATGTGGAAGGCGAAGGTTTAATGATGGGCTTCAACAAAAACATTGCATTAAGCTCCGGTTCTGCTTGTACCTCTGCTTCATTGGAACCAAGCTATGTATTGAAAGCATTAGGATTAGGTGATGATTTAGCACATAGCAGTTTACGTTTCGGATTAAGTCGTTTTACAACAGAAGAACAAATTGATTATACAATAGAACAAATTACCAATACAGTTTTAAAACTAAGAGAAATGAGCCCGCTTTGGGAAATGTTCAAAGAAGGAATTGATTTGAACACTATTGAGTGGGCACATCACTAAGTCAATTAATAATTTATAATTAACAACTAATAATTTTTTTATGGCATACTCTGAAAAAGTAATTGATCACTACAGCAATCCAAAAAATGTTGGAACGCTTGATAAATCAAAGAAATCGGTTGGTACCGGTTTAGTTGGTGCTCCTGAATGTGGAGACGTAATGCGTTTGCAAATTGAAGTTGATGATGCTACAGGCGTTATCACTGATGCAAAATTTAAAACATTCGGTTGTGGCTCTGCCATTGCTTCTTCTTCTTTGGCAACAGAATGGTTGAAAGGTAAATCTGTTGACGAAGCAGTTAAAATAGACAATATGGATATCGTTGAAGAATTAAATCTTCCTCCGGTAAAAATCCACTGTTCTGTATTAGCTGAAGATGCAATTAAAGCTGCCATAAACGATTACCGCAAGAAAAATGGTTTAGAAGAATTGGTGTTTGAAGAAAGGATACATTAACCCCCATCCCCTAAAGGGGGCTATAAGTGGTTTAATGAAATGATAAATAATTTAAAACAAAATCCCCCTTTAGGGGTTAGGGGTTTATGGTAGCAACAGATAATAGCATTTTGGTAAGTGATAAAGCAAAAGCCAAGGTTAAACAACTGATGGAAGAAGCAGGCATTGCTAATGATCCGGCTTATTTTTTAAGAGTTGGTGTTGTTGGCGGTGGTTGCAGTGGTTTGAGTTATAAATTGGATTTTGACAACGAACAAAAACCAATGGACCAGGCTTTTGAAGATAACGGCGTGAAAGTTGTTACCGACTTAAAAAGTTTTTTATACCTGGTGAATACAGAATTAGATTTCAGTGATGGATTGAATGGCAAAGGGTTTTATTTCAACAATCCTAATGCCAGCAGAAGTTGCGGTTGTGGTGAGAGCTTCGCTGTTTAAAAAGTTTTGTGAGTTCAATATAGAAAAGCATCAGCCAATTGGTTGATGCTTTTTTGTTTCTTATTACTCCGTCATGCTGAACTTGATTCAGTATTTTAGATTTTGCTAATTGCAGACCAACAAAACAGTAAAACAAAAATGCAGGCCAAACGCGACCTGCATTAAAGAATATTCATTCTGAGATGCCGTATCAAGTACGGAATGACGATAGCTTATTACATCATCGCTTCCATTACCAATTCTCTTACTTTACTCATCAAAATTCTTTCTTGCTGCATCGTATCTCTGTAACGAATGGTAACAGTTCCATCTTCTTTTGTTTGATGATCTATTGTTACACAGAAGGGTGTACCAATTGCATCCTGCCTCCTGTAACGTTTACCAATGGCATCTTTCTCTTCATAAAAACAATGGAAAAAAGGTTTGCATTCATCCATCAATTCTCTTGCTAATTCAGGTAATCCGTCTTTTTTGGTTAACGGCAACACTGCTAATTTAACCGGGGCAATTTTTGCAGGAATACGCAACACTGCCCTACTATCAGTTGTTCCATCTTCTTTATTGATTATTTCTTCATCATAAGCATTGGAAAGAATTAACAAGAACATTCTATCCAAACCGATGGATGTTTCAATAACGTATGGAATATAGTTGCCATAAGGTTTTCCTGTTGAAGGATCAACATCTGCATCGTAATACTGTTGTTTCTTTTTGCTATACAACTGATGCTGACTTAAATCGAAATCACTTCTGGAGTGAATACCCTCTACTTCTTTAAACCCAATGGGAAATTCAAATTCAATATCACAAGCTTCTTTGGCGTAGTGAGCCAATTTAACGTGATCATGATAACGATATTTAGAAGCATCTATGCCCAAACTCAAATGCCATTGCAAACGGGCTTCTTTCCAATATTTATACCACTCACCTTCTGTGCCTGGGCGAACGAAGAATTGCATTTCCATTTGCTCGAATTCTCTCATTCTGAAAATGAATTGACGGGCAACGATTTCATTACGAAATGCTTTACCGGTTTGCGCAATACCGAAAGGCACTTTCATTCTCGCTGTTTTTTGAACATTCAAAAAATTTACGAAAATACCTTGAGCTGTCTCCGGTCTTAAGTAAACAATATTGTCATCAGGATTATCGGAAGCAACAGCACCGAATTCTGTTTTGAACATTAAATTGAACTGACGAATGTCTGTCCAGTTAGTTGTTCCGCTAATGCTGCAAGAAATTTTATTATCGAGGATCAATTGTTTCAAAGCAACAAAATCTTCTTTTGCTAATAGAGCTTCCATTTCTTGCAACAGGCTTTCCGCTTTTTGCGTTTCACCTTTAGCAATTAAAGTATCAGCAAACCCTTCAATCAAATGATCTACGCGATAACGTTTTTTACTGTCTTTATTATCGATCATTGGATCGCTGAAATTATCAACGTGTCCGCTTGCTTTCCAGGTTGTAGGATGCATGAAGATGGCAGCATCAATACCAACAATATTCTCATGCATTTGCGTCATGCTCTTCCACCAATAATCGCGGATATTTTTTTTCAATTCACTTCCGTACGGACCGTAATCGTACACCGCACTTAATCCATCATAAATTTCGCTGGATTGAAATACAAAACCGTATTCTTTTGCGTGAGCAATAATTGCCTGAAATCTGTTTTCCTGTTGCGTACTCATAAGGCTGCAAATATAAACCCCAATCCCCTAAAGGGGTTATAATTTATCATTGTTTTTGTGGCGTTCAGCATCCCGAATATTCTTTTTTTCAAAGTTTTTCTCTAAGGCTGTGGTTAAATCAACACCTGTTTGATTGGCCAAACAAATCAATACCCACAATACATCGGCCATTTCATCGGCAATATCTTTTCCTTTATCAGATTCTTTGAAAGATTGTTCACCATACGTACGAACCATCAAACGAGACAACTCGCCTACTTCTTCCATTAAAATACCAAGGTTGGTAAGCTCATTAAAATAACGGACCCCAACGGTTTTTATCCAATTGTCTACTTGTCTCTGAGCATCAGAAATTGTTAAATCGCTTACTTCACTCATAAATCATATTTTTAATTCGTAATTATTCTTTATTCTTTGTATCCATTACAATTGTAACGGGGCCATCGTTTAATAAACTCACCTTCATGTCTGCACCAAAAATTCCCGTAGCAATTTTTTTATGCAAATCCATCTCCAGGCAGGCAATCATTTTTTCATATAACGGAATAGCAACCTCAGGTTTACTTGCCCTAATATAAGAAGGTCTGTTACCTTTTTTAGTAGAAGCATGCAGGGTAAACTGGCTTACTAATAAAATATCTCCCCCTACCTCCAATATACTTTTATTCATTACCTCGTTTTCATCATTAAAAATTCTAAGGTTCACAATTTTGTTGCTTAACCAAACAATATCTTCATCGGTATCTGCATCTTCAATACCCAACAATACCAATAATCCTTTTTGTATTATGCCGGCAATTTCTTCATTTATCTTTACGGAAGCTTCGTTTACCCTTTGTATCACCACTCTCATAACGATTGATTAATTTTATGAAATGAAGATAGAGATTACAAAGGAAATTGTATTTAAAACTGCACGCAGCGGTGGTAAAGGCGGGCAACATGTAAACAAGGTAGAAACCATGGTGGAAGGAAGATGGAATGTAAATGAAAGCACACTGGTAACAGATGAACAAAAAGAGCTGATCAGTAAGAAGCTGGCAAACAGGATAACAGACGATGGCTTTTTGCTGGTAAAATCACAGGAAAGCAGAACGCAGCTTGGCAACAAAGAGTTGGTGATTAAAAAGATGAATGAACTGATTGATAAAAGTTTGCAAAAAAAGAAAATAAGAATTGCCAGTAAGCCAACAAAAGCATCGAAAGAAAAAAGGATTGAATCTAAAAAACAGAAAGCATTTCATAAAGAAGGAAGAAGAAAGATCAATCCGAAAGATTATTAATCATCTTCTTAGAGATTTGCGAATTAACGAATTGAAGAATGAATAAAACAATCAATTTATTTTTGGCCTTAAGCTTTTCGCTTTTAACATTCGGCACATTTGCCCAACAACCCTTCACCATTTATTTTAATCATAAAGTTGGTAATGAAGTTTTACAATTGATGGAACGCAGCTATAGCAACAGCTTTGGCGAACCTTTTATTGTAAACAGGTTCCGGTATTATGTATCGAACATACATGTTACAGACATCAATAATAAAAAAACTGTGATTGATCAATATTACCTGATTGATGAAGCAGACAGTAATTCTAAAACAATAAAACTCTCTGTTCCCAATAATCGGATCAAACAAATTGAATTTGCGCTTGGTGTTGATAGTATTAAAAATGTAAGTGGTGTACAAACCGGTAATTTAGATCCCGCAAAGGGAATGTTCTGGACATGGAATACAGGTTATGTTTTTGCAAAGCTGGAGGGGCAGAGCGATTCATCGCATATAGCCTCTCATTATTTCACATATCATATTGGGGGCTATAAACCGAATGAGAATGCAATACGAAAAATCAATTTCTCAATAATGAATAGAGAATGGTCAAACACTTTTTCAATTAATGTTGATCTTTTAAAATGGTTCGATGGTAATTTAAAATTGAAAATAAACGAAAGCCCTGTTTGCCATGTTCCCGGAAAACTGGCCATGCAAATTGCGGACAATTATTCTCAAATGTTTTCTATCCAGCAGTGAAAAAATTATTCATTATAACATTCCTTGTTGTTCTTGTTACTGTTTTTATCAGTTGGACGAATTATTCGTTCAAACCTAAACCGGTAAAGTTTTTTATTCCCAAAGAATGGCCACAGCCCATATATGATTTTAAACGCAATCCTTTAACCGAAGAAGGGATTGAATTGGGCAAACAATTGTTTTATGATGGAAGGTTAAGTAAAGATGGAAATTTTTCATGCGCATCCTGCCACCAGCAGTTTGCAGCATTTTCTACATATGAGCATAATTTAAGCCACGGTTATAACAACTCGCTTACCAGCCGCAATGCCCCTGCACTGCAAAACCTGGCATGGGTGAAAGAGTTTATGCAAGACGGAGGCATTAATCATTTAGATGTACAGCCTATTGCACCTATTACCAACGAACACGAAATGGGCGAAAACCTGGATAGTGTAATTGCAAAGCTAAAAACCGATGCTGCCTATAAAAAAATGTTTAAAGCAGCATTTGGTAATGAAGAGATCAACACACAAAAGATCATGAAAGCACTTAGCCAGTTTATGCTTACACTGGTAAGCGCCAATAGCAAATACGATAAAGTAATGCGTGGGCAGGCCAGTTTTATTTTGCCCGAACAACTGGGTTACGATATTTTTAAAAAGAAGTGTTCCAGTTGCCATCCCGAACCTTTTTTTACAGATTTCAGTTACAGGAATATTGGTATGCCTGTTGATGATTACCTGAAAGATGAAGGCAGAAAAAAGATAACAGGGCTTGCAAGCGATTCTCTGAAGTTTAGGGTACCCAGCCTTAGAAATGTGGCGGTATCAGCCCCGTATGGGCATGATGGCAGGTTTTTTAGTTTGTATAATGTATTTGAACATTACAGGAAGAACATGAAACCAGACAAGTATACCGACAGTTTAGTAAAAAACAAACTACTGTTATCTAATTTTGAAATAGGGCAGCTTACTGCTTTTTTGTACACTTTAACAGACTCTTCTTTTTTAAGGAACCCGGCATTGGCTCCGGCGGGCTATGAGATAACACCTATATTCATTCATAATCATTAATTCGTTTTCTTAAATTGCGCTTTATTCGTTGTTCATTTTTAACTGTTAACTATTCATTGATTTGAGCGGAATAAAAAAATTAGCAGGGCAAACCATTTATTATGGCTTAAGCAGTATTGCAGCCAGGTTTATTAATTACCTGCTAACACCTTATTTAACGGTAGTGCTTACAAAACAAGATTATGGTAAAATGGGTGCTGTGTATTCTATGATCCCGTTGTTTAATATTGTTTTCACTTATGGTATGGAAACAGCCTATTTCCGTTTCATTCATAAAAAAAACAAGACGGAAGATATTAATAATACCATTACTATCTCTCTCTTATGCAGTACGCTTTTATTGTTTGTGCTTGCCTGGTTTAACCAGTTGGCCTTAGCTGAAATTGCTTCTTTAAAAGAATTCCCGCAACTTATTCAACTAAGCATTATCATTATTGCATTAGATGCTTTATCCACCATTCCATTTGCCAGGTTAAGAAACGAAGGGAGGCCTCTGCTTTTTGCTTTTATAAAAATTGCAGGTATCATCATCAATATTATTATCACTATTTTCTATTTAAGTTATTGCAGGCAACATTCAGGAACATTTATAAACCTGGTGTATTCGCCCGGAGAAAACCCGGTTACTTATATTTTAATTGCCAACGTGCTGCAATCTGCTTTTACTTTATTGCTATTAAGCAAATGGTTGCTACCTAAAAAATGGAAATTTGATTTTGCCTTATGGAAGGAGATGATGATTTACGCCTTACCTATGCTGGTAGCCGGTTTGGGCGGAATGGTAAACGAAACATTCGACAGGCTTATGCTTGGCTGGTGGCTGCCTTCTTCTTATGATTTTGATGAGCAAAGAGGCATTTATAATGCCTGCTATAAATTATCTATTCTTATTACCCTATTCATTCAGGCCTTTAGAATGGGGGCCGAGCCTTTTTTCTTTAAACAGGCACAAGGAGAGAATCCGCAAAAAGTTTATGCGAGAGTAATGAAGTTTTTTGTGATCATTATTTCATTCATGTTTTTAGTGGTGAGTTTATATATTCCTGTTTGGAAATATTTTATTGCGTCTAAACACTGGGCTGGCCTGGCAGTTGTTCCGGTTCTTTTACTGGCTAATATGTTCCTGGGTATTTATTACAACCTTAGCATTTGGTATAAAGTAAGCCATAAAACAATGGCAGGAGCAGCTATTACATTAATAGGCACTGCCATTACCATTGTTATTAATTTTTTCTTTATACCGTATTTCAGTTATATGGCCTGCGCATGGGCTACATTTACCTGTTATGCCAGTATGATGGTAGTGAGTTTTATTTGGGGGCAGAAAGTTTACCGCATACCTTATGCCTGGAAAAAACTGGTGGCGTATATGGTAATTGCGGTAATGATATTTTTCATCAATAAAGGCTTGGAAATGTTGTATGCCAATCGCTGGGTAAATACCGCAGAAGCCACGTTGCTGCTTACAATTTATGCCTTGTTCATTTTTAGAATAGAGAGAAAAGAGTTTCAAAAATTACCTTTTATTGGCCGCTATATCAGGTAATTTATTAACAACCTCACTTCTTTCATTTCAACTATATTTGCCCACAAACTATTTACAGTGAAAGTTAGAAATGTTGTACTGCTTATACTATGTATTATTGTTGCAGACCAGCTCCTGAAATTTTATATTAAGCTGAATTTTTTTGCCGGAGAAGAGCATAAAATATTAGGCGAATGGTTCAGGTTACATTTTGTAGAAAATGAAGGGATGGCCTGGGGCTGGAAATTTGGCGGCGGCGTAGGCAAAATAGCATTAACACTTTTCAGGCTGGTTGCAGTGATCTGGGGAAGTTTCCTGCTCAGAGATTTTATAAGAAAAAAATATCACAAAGGTTTTATTAGCTGTGCAGCATTAATTTATGCCGGAGCATTGGGCAATTTACTGGATAGTATGTTTTATGGATTGATATTTGAGAACAGTGATATTTTTACACAGAATGTTGCCAAGCTGGTTCCTTTTGGCCATGGCTACACAAGTTTTTTACATGGCAAAGTAGTTGATATGCTTTATTTTCCAATTATCAGAAGCGCACACTACCCATCATGGGTGCCTTTTAAAGGCGGACAGGATTTTGAATTTTTTGAGCCTGTATTCAATATAGCAGATGCATCTATTTCCTGCGGTGTAATAGCATTGCTTATTTTTCAGAATAAATTTTTTGCAAAAGACCATCATGCACAACAAGCACCAATAACAGAAACTAACGTTGTTGCGGAAGAAAATAATCAATAATCAAGCTTAATATACTCTATACGATTTTATCCTGTAAGAATACGGACTGGATATATTAGGTATTTCATAATCTATCAGCCCAATACCCTGGGCATAATAGGAATAACCCGTATATACTAATTGATAGCTACCATTCTTATAAAACTTCAAATCTTCCTGCACCTTAATTACATTATTAAAAGTAGTGCTGTTAACAGCCCAGGATATACCCTTGCCTGCAATGGTGTAAGTGGTTTTCACTTTGCTTATGCCCGTCATGGTAGAAGCAGCTTCAGGAGAATCCCAAGTGGTGTTAACCGGCACAGTGTCTTTTAAAAAAATAGCTTCAACAGGATTCGTGCTGTCTGCAAATACAGTGTATTGATAATAGTTTCCCAATCCATCTTTCCGGTAAAACATGGTATCCTGGTAATTATCTGCGAATACAGAATAAATAACAGAACCAGAAATAGCATTAATACCTGTTGACCAAACCCTTACTGTATCGTTCAAAAAACTATCGTTATACGTCCAGCTACTATTAACAGAAGTGGGAAAATAATCTGATGCCGATGATCCAAAAACACTCGAAATGAATTGGCATCGAGTACCACTGAAACTAACTGTAAAAATAGAGTTGATAGGCAAAATTGGTTTGCCATGGCCTTTTAGTTTTATGGTTTGAGCCCCGGTAAATAACACATAACTTGAATCACTAAACCAGTAACCATTAATTGTGTCTGTGGTAATTTTGTAGATGCCAACCGAACTGATGTTCACTTTTACTTGAATATAGTTGCTATCAGTAAGTACAGAATCTACCTTATAATTTCCCTTGATCACAATATCCTGGCAATTACCGGCCGTATCTTTTAATGTGCCTACCGCCAGCCCTCCCAGGCCTGTGGGAGATTCGTAACTTGTTTCTTTATTACATCCCCAAAAAAATAAAACGATTACGAACCCGGCTATTATTGAACGGAACTTACTAAACATGCAATTATTTGTAGTTGGCAATGAAGTTATAGAATAATCAGATTAAAATTATGCTAATAATGCTGCTTGGTGAGCAGGCTTTTTGCCCTCGCTTATTTCTTTAATATTATTAAGGGTTATGGAGGCAATCTGGCTAAGCGCTTCTTGTGTAAAAAAAGCCTGATGCGCTGTTAGGAGTACATTGGGAAAACTCATTAACCGTTGAATGGTATCGTCCGGAATAATGTCTGCTGAAAGGTCTTTAAAGAATAATTTTTCCTCCTGCTCATATACGTCAATTCCAAGGTAACCTATCTGGCCGTTTTTTAACGCATCAATTACGGCTTTGGTATCTATCAATCCACCACGGCTTGTATTGATAAGCATCACCCCTTTTTTCATTAAGGCAATGGTTTGTTCGTTAACCAGATGTTTTGTGAGGTCGTTCAATGGGCAGTGAAGAGAAATTATATCAGATTGTTTTAATACATCTATCAGCGGCAGATATGTTATACCCAATGCTTCAATTTCTTTATTGGCAATCACATCAAAAGCCAATACCTTACAACCAAAGCCTAACATTATTTTGCAAAAAGCTTTGCCAATATTCCCTGTGCCAATCACACCAATGGTTTTGCCATGTACATCAAAACCCAATAAGCCATTTAAAGAGAAGTTCTGTTCTCTTACCCTGTTATATGCTTTGTGTATCTTCCTGTTTAAAGCAAGCATCATAGTTACCGCATGTTCTGCTACTGCTTCGGGAGAATAGGCCGGTACCCGGCAAACATGAATATTGTATTTTTTTGCAGCTT
This sequence comes from Sphingobacteriia bacterium, assembly GCA_017304675.1. GTDB lineage: Bacteria > Bacteroidota > Bacteroidia > Chitinophagales > Chitinophagaceae > CW01. Next base: position 44,629 of record JAFKLS010000016.1, on the reverse strand, counting down.
CAATATCTACATTATTAAATCCGGCGCAGCGTAATGCAATTATTTTTACTTGCTTTTGAGCAAGTACTTCTATCACAGCTGCGTTCACTTTATCGTTCACAAATACACAAACAACGTCTGTGTGTTCTATAGCATTTACAATATGCGGGCCAAGATGTGTTTCAAAATACTCTAATTCAAATCCAAAAGATTCATTACATGCATTAAAAAATTTTCTATCGTAAGGCTGCGTAGAAAAAAAAGTAATTTTCATGTATTAAAAGTACTTAAAAAGCTGCTCCTTTTTGGGAAACAGCTTTTTAAAAAAATAGTATATTCTTTTCTTATTTTAATTCTCCAACCATATTTGCTGGTATTACCCACTCATCAAACTGCTCTGCAGTCATATGTTCAAAATCCAGCCCTTTCAGTTTGTATTCCAATGCGGCCTGTTTTAAAGTAATACCACGTTTATGAGCATCTTGTGCAATGGCTGCAGCATTGTAATATCCTATTTTGGTATTCAACGCAGTTACCAGCATTAAACTGTTATCTACATGTTTTTTAATGTTTTCTTCCAGTGGTTCTATACCGGCAGCACATTTGTCGTTAAAAGAAATACATCCTTCGCCAATCAGTCTGGCGCTGTGCAGGAAATTATAGATCATTACAGGTTTAAACACATTCAGTTCAAAGTGGCCGGTAGCTCCGCCAATATTAATTGCAACATCGTTACCCATTACCTGCGCTGCTATCATAGTCAGTGCCTCACATTGTGTAGGGTTTACTTTTCCGGGCATGATAGAAGAACCCGGTTCGTTATCAGGAATGAATATTTCGCCAATACCACTGCGCGGGCCTGATGACAGCATTCTTATATCGTTGGCTATTTTCATTAAACTTACGGCAATGGTTTTTAAAGCACCATGCGCTTCAACTATAGCATCGTGTGCAGCCAATGCTTCAAATTTATTCTCAGCCGTTACAAAAGGAAGTCCCGTTAATGCAGCAATATGTTTGGCAACCAGTTCTGCATATCCTTTAGGTGTATTTATGCCTGTACCTACTGCGGTTCCCCCAAGGGCCAGCTCGCTTAAGTGCCCTAAAGTATTTTTTATGGCTTTAATACCGTGATTCAACTGGGCAACATAACCACTGAATTCCTGTCCCAGTGTTAGTGGTGTTGCATCCATAAAATGGGTTCTCCCTATTTTCACCACATTCATAAAAGCGTTGCTTTTTTGAGCAAGCGTGTCTCTTAATTTTTCTATCCCCGGAATGGTTACCTCCATTAACATTTTATACGCTGCTATATGCATGGCCGTTGGGAATGTATCATTAGATGATTGTGATTTATTTACATCATCATTAGGATGAATGAACTTATCCTTATCGGCCAGCGCCCCGCCTTTAATAACGTGTGCCCTATAAGCTACAACTTCGTTTACATTCATATTACTCTGTGTACCACTACCTGTTTGCCATACCACCAACGGGAACTGATCATCTAACTGGTGATTGAGTATCTCATCACAAACCTGTGCAATTAGGTTTTTCTTTTCTTCCGGTAAAACACCCAATTCAAAATTGGTAATGGCAGCCGATTTCTTTAAATATGCAAATGCCTCAATAATTGGTTTGGGCATTTTGTTAATGTCTTGAGCAATTTTAAAATTTTCAATACTACGTTGTGTTTGAGCACCCCAATACACATGAGCAGGTACTTTTACTTCACCCATGGTATCTTTCTCTATTCTGTAATCCATATGGTTAAATTTTGCCGCAAAGTTACGGGTGTAGGCATAACAGTAAACTAAAAATGCTTCTACGTTTTTATTACTTTTATTGCATGATGAAGAAAATCATTGCACTTTTTTGTATATGCTGCTACTATAACCTATTTGCCCAGAACAGTATTAACCATCCGCTCCCCTCCAATACTCAATTGGTATGGCACGATATGGAATTTTATTTGTTTGTACATTTTGGGCCTAACACTTTTACGAATAAAGAATGGGGATTGGGAAATGAGCCGGAAGATGTTTTTAACCCAACACAGTTAAACTGCAGCCAATGGTGCAATATTGCGAAAGCTGCAGGTGCCAGGGGTATTATCATTACTGCAAAGCATCATGATGGCTTTTGTTTATGGCCCAGTAAATTTTCTACACATACCGTAAAAGAAAGTAAATGGCGCAACGGGAAAGGCGATGTTTTGAAAGAACTGAGTGAAGCCTGTAAACAAAACGGGCTAAAGTTCGGTGTATATATTTCCCCGTGGGACAGGAATCATCCTCAATACGGAACAGCGGCATACAATGATGTATTTGTAGGTATGCTAAAAGAATTGTTTCAGCGTTATGGCCCCATTTATGAACTATGGTGGGACGGTGCAAATGGCGAAGGCCCTAATGGCAAAAAACAGGTTTATGATTGGGACAGGTTTAAAAGAACAGTTGCGGAACTATCGCCCAATACATTGGTGTTTAGCGATATTGGCCCGCATATAAGATGGACCGGAAATGAAAAAGGGATAGCCGGTTTTACAAATTGGAATTTATTAGATACTGCCGGGTTTACACCCGGTGCAGGCGCACCTTCTGCCGATACATTAAATACCGGGAATATTTATGGTAAAAACTGGATTCCTGCAGAATGTGATGTTAGCATCAGGAAGGGTTGGTTTTACCACAACGATGAAGATGCCACTGTTAAAACCCCTCAACAATTATTTGGTCTCTATTTAAAAAGTGTAGGCCGTGGTGCCAATTTATTACTGAATGTTCCACCTAATGATAAAGGTTTAATAAGTGCTGCAGATTCAGCATCGCTTGTTGAATTTAAAAAACTAAAAGAAAGCTGTTTTAAAACCAATCTTTTAAAACAAGCCATGATAATTAACAAAGTGCATACGAACAAAACAGATTTTAAAAGAGAAGTAGGTATTCATTTACAGTTAAAAAAACCGGTTTTAATAAACTGTCTTGTATTAAGAGAGAATATCAGGAACGGGCAATTGATTAAGAAAATGAATATCCTGGTTATTAATAATGGCGAAGTGGTGCATACCATACCCATTACCACTGTTGGGCACAAGCGAATTATTACATTTACAAGAACGGAAGCAACAGAGATAGCGCTGGTAATAACCAATGCCAAAGGCAAGCCGGAATTGTTAGATACTGAAGGATACCTAATAGAAGAGAACCTGGTTGAAAACGAAAAGTAGTTTCTTCACTTTCATTACTTAATATTATACAATATTTTTTTTCAACAGCCCTCTTATATCGTGTAATTCTTCTTGTGTCATCCCTTCTTTTGGAATGATAAAAAACGACTTTGTATTGAAATATAAATGGAAGAAATGGGGGCTTTCGAAATATTTTCCAAAATCTTTCCATTGCCAGGTAACCGCACCTCTTTCATTACTCAAATAAATTTCCGTTTCCCTGAAATGAATACGGAACTTATCTTTAAAAGTGGGAGACTTTCTATAAATAACCCGGGGCAGTATATACCAAACACTTACCATCATTAAAAGCCAGATAAAAGTACCCAGCAAAAAAGGTTCGGGTCTTATTTTTTTCATGTAAAATAAAATAGCAGCTATAATGGCAAATACATTTACCAAAACGATCATAATCCTTATTTCTTTGGCAGAAATAAAATGATAGCGTAGTGCCTGAAGTACCTTCTTTTTATTATAACTGATCTCAAATTGCATAGAACCCGAAAGTAGTATAAATTAAAACGTTCCGAAAAGGAATTTCCGGAACGTTTTGAGTGTACGGTTCATAGAACTAATGGGCATCAGCTTTTACAACTTTTTTTACAGAGTAGCTCCTGTTAATGGTAAAGCCCAGTGCAAAATTTCCTTTTTTCCAGTTTCCCATATTGGTTGAAAGTTGCTTAACATTAGAAGATTCTGTTGTATTGCTAACATAGAATTGGAAAATGTGTCCGCCGGTATCCCAATCATAGCCAATAGCAATCAGGTCTGGAACATAGTTAAATACAGTACCGGATTCGTCTGTTTGGTATTTCCATCCGTTAATTTGATGGGTATATTCAAAAGTAATCGCTTTTTTAGCCGCTATTTTATACCTGCCGCTAAGCCCTACGTTAAAAACATTGTTGGTGTTTTTGTATCCATAAGGAACATAGTTATTGTGAATAAGAGAACCATTCAGTTGAAGAGACAGGTTTTCGTTGAATTTTCTTGCCACCAATAACTGATTAAGGAAAGAAAACCTGTTCCATGCAAGATCATCAGGGCTTGGCCCTGCGGTAGCATCGGCTCTAAAGAGAGATACCCAAACCACACTTACAGGAACATCTTTTATACCTGTTTGCTGCCTTAGTATTTTAAACTTAGCCCAACCTTCATAAACTCCCTGGTTGGCCAATGCCGCACCTATATTTAACCACCATTTGGGAGAATAGTCGAATGATAAATATGCATTGGCATAACCTGAATTCAATCCAAAGAGATTAGAAAAATTCTGTGAACCTTTTGTATCATCCCATATGTACCCGAATTTATGCGAAATCATGAATTGCAAATTCCCAACACCGGTCATTTCAACACTCTGCATATTAATTATTCTAGTTGATTTAAAAGTGGCGCTGGTTATATTCTGTTTGGGTTTAGCAGCATCTTCTTTTTGCAGGTCGGCCAAAAGATCATCCTGAGCAATTGCTTTTGCAATGAAGCAGAATGATAAAACAGTTAGTGAAAATATTTTTTTCATAAAAAATGAATTAGTCGAATACATTAATTTAAATCGAATTTGATAGCAGCTTTCAACGGTGTTTCTTCCAACAGTTTAGATTTCACCAAAGAAGGTATTTCAATATTATAATCAGCCGCAGCAATTTTAAATTCACAATTGAAAGTTGCTGTTTTGCCTTTTACCTCCAATTTTACAGGTGATTTAAAGTTTTTAGTTACACCATGCATAGTTACCTGCCCTTCAGAAGCAATTGTGTATACACCATCTTTGCTAAGCATATCTTTTGTAAAACCAATGAGTTTGCCTTTATAGGTAGCATTAGGATATTTATCTGATTGCAAGTAGTTTTCATTGAAATGTTCTTCTAATAATGCATTATTAAAGTGAAATGTTTTCATAGCCACCAATAATGCCACTTCAGCTGTTTCTACTTTTAATACAGCACTGGCTTCTTTGCTGGCAGCCTGATATTCTTTGTTACCCTGATCTTTGTTAGGGTTAAAATAAATATATCCATCTCTCGCTTTATAGGTTTGAGCATTTATCGTAGTAGCGGCTAATAACAGAGAACATGCGGTTAAGACTAAAGTTTTCATGATGCAATTATTTTATTGGGTTGGGTAATGTGTTTTAATTTTTTTCAGATGAAATGAATCGGTATTGTGTTAATTGGGTAAGCCCTGTGCAATCCATGCAAGAAATGTTTGTGTGGTGGTTGCACTTAAACTAAGTGTTCCGCCGGGGTGCCCTGTTGCACCGCCTGTAGACATCATTTTTTGAAGTATTGACTGGTCTGCTACCAGTGTTGCATAGTCTAATGTTTTAGATAATCCGCCATGGCAACTGCCACCTTTACAATCTGTTTTGTAAATAGGTACAATATTAATGGTGTAAGTAACGGGGCCTGTTATTGGAGGAGGCACATAATTATCTTTTGCACCTTGTGATATCCATTTCTGAATTACAGCCGCCTGTGCAGGAGTAAAGAATATACCGCCTTCTCCTGGGTGGCCGCCACCATTAATCATTTGCTGGTAAATACCTGCCCTGGCCTGAATGGTTGAATAGAAAATGGTATCGCCATGAGAGAATTGTACGGCAGTAGTAGTTCCGTTGTTGTGGCACCCGCAGGCACCGGAAATCATAATCGGCACCACATCGTCTCTAAAAGAAACGGAATTAATATTAGAAAGCGTTGTACTGCTAATGTCTTTCTTATTGTTATAACAGGCGCCGAGTGAAAAGATACCACCAAATATTGCCAGATATATTAATAATTTATTCATAAAAGTCGTTTTAGAATGAAACTGTTCGGTTTATTTTTTTACGATAATATTTCCAGATTTTCTGTATTTAAAAATGCCTGATCCGTCTGTTCCAAACTTCCATACATCAGGTATATTAGAGTCGGCGAAATACCATGCTTTAATTAAAGCAACTTCGCTTGATTTTAAACCGCCATCTACATAAGCCATACCGCCCTGATTATTAACAGCCCAAACTTTAGTTCTCGGGTTGGCCAGTAAAATGCTGGAATCTACCCTAGATAATAGCGAGCTGGTGGCATTCAGGTAATCACCTTTACAGTTCACTTTGGTTCCACTTACAGCATAAGCATTGGCAGAACTTCTAACAGATTTAGGATAGAACACATCTAACATAATATCATCGTATTTATTCAATGGGCCACGTGTACTAAAGTATTTCCAAGGCCTGTAAGAAGCGTACGCTACGGTATCGGTATAAAACTTTCTTACACTGTCTTTATATGCCTGCCATATTTGGGAAAGCTTGGGGTCTTTTAATTGTGTATAATAGGTTTGTGCGCTTGTATTAGGGTTAGTATAAATAAAGGAAATTGTATCGGTTGCCGCAAGCGGTGCCAAATAGCCGCTCTTAGCCCAACCGCCTGTAGCAGTGGCCTGGTTATGGCAGTTTCCTGAAGAGCAACCACTGGTAATAATGGCAACTGCTGCCGGCCTGAAATCCTGTACATCCGGAAATTCTTTTGCCCCGTTATTAATCCAGTTATAAATAATTGCTTTTTCGGTAGTGCTCAGATCCACTCCAAAACTAATTGGCGGCATAGCTGTTTTTAAATCGCTTGTAGTGATTAACTGATAAAGGCGGCTGGCCGCAGGATTACCCGGAACCACCATCGCTTTTATTTTGGCATAGCTATCTAATGTGGGTTGTACATTACCTCCATGACAGGAAGCAGACACGCAATTACTTTTAATAATTGTAGAAACACTTTTCGCCACAATCACATCATTCACATCGGCATTTACATCGCCGTATTGTGCTTTGGTAGAATCGTAAAAGGGTGAAAAGATCGCAGAGTCTGGCTGCGTTACAAGATTTCTTGATACTTGAGAAGCATTGGTTCCTACTTTGGTACATTGTACAGATAAAATGGTTATCAGCACAAGCAATACACCAGCCAAAGGCCATTTTGGGGAAGTGACTAATCGTTTCATAAGCAAAATTTTTCGATGATTCTGTAAAGCTTGTATTGCAGACTTAGATGTTAAAAAGGCAGTATGGATGCTTCTTTGTAAACTTTAATGGCTCTCTAACAAGATTAAGTGCTGTAAGTACTTTTATTTTTTTACGGCGTAAAACTAATTTCGGTCATAGAATTGTCACCTGACTATCATCATTCATTTGTATGATTTATATCATAATTTCTCCTACTGTTTAAAATAGTTTTGGATAAATATTTTAACGTTATTCTCATGAAAAAGAAAATCATAATTACCGTTGTAGCCCTTGTAATTATTGGTGTAATCGTTGTTGTTACCAACTTTGGTTTTTTTATGGACCTTGGTATGAAAATGACTTCGTCTATGCAACACCGTGATATTAGTAAAGAACAGGCTGCTTTTACATTAAGCTCCGATGAGTTATCTAAATCGTTTACTGCCAATAAAGATGAGGCAAATAAAAAATATATTAATAAAAGCGTATTGGTAGAGGGTGCTGTTTCGGCAGTAGAAGGTGTTACTGTTTCACTGGACCATGTTGCCTGTAATATGGACTCTACCCAAATAACCATGCTTAAAGATTTTAAGCCCGGCAGCAAAGTAAAAATTCAAGGACTTGTAGTAGGCTATGATGACCTGATGGATGAGATTAAATTATCGCAATGCGTTATTAAATAAGCAAACCTCTATCGATTGTTTTGTTATTAGGTATTTCTTAAATTAGAAATACCTTTTTTATGTTCTTATTCCTGTAATAAAAAACCGCTCCGGTAATCCGGAGCGGTGTGTTCTAATTTTTACCTATGAAGTTTTTAGAACAAAGATGGTTCTCTAAAAAAATACTGTAATGGATTATTAACTGCATCCCATACTGTTACCGCAGTTTAAGCATTTGTAACAAGTACCGCTGCGAATGGTAATATGGCCACAGGTATTACAGGCTGGCGCATCGCTTTGCATGTTTTTGGCAGCTGCATTTACCATATCCAGCCCGCTTTCTGTTTTAACGGAAGCTCTTTGTAATTTTTGCGGCTGTGTAGTAGCAGCAGGCGTTGTATTGGCGCTTGCCGTAACATGTATACTGCTTAATTCCGGTGTGCCGCCTAAATAACTTATTTCACCATCGTCATTGCCAGTATTGCCTATTTCTGGTTTGTCTAATACATGTACCAAATCTGTTCTTCCCAAATATTCGTAAGCTAATGCACGGAAAACAAAATCTACCAAAGAAGTGGTTGTTTTAATATTCGGGTGATCTACCATTCCGGCAGGTTCAAAACGGGTAAACACAAATTTCTCAACAAACTCTTCCAAAGGCACACCATATTGCAATCCTACAGAAATGGCAATTGCAAAACAGTTCATCAGGCTTCTTACAGTAGAGCCTTCTTTAGCAAGGTCTATAAAGATCTCTCCCAATGTTCCGTCTCCGTATTCGCCCGTTCTTAAGAACAATACCTGGCCATTTATTTTCGCTTTCTGTGTAAAACCTCTTCGTTTTGCAGGTAAAGATTTTCTTTCTACAATACGAGATAGTTGCCTTTTAAATGTTGTATCCGTAGAAGCTGCCATTCTTCTGTTCACTTCTTCCAATAAATCTTCTACAGATATTTTACTGAGGTCTACTATATTGCTTTCTGAAGAGGTTACTGCCTCATGCTCTTCTGTTGTTTTATTTTCTTCTATTGTCTGTTGGCTATCTTCAGCAGATTTTTTCTTTTTATCGGATTTGTTGCTCAATGGCTGAGAAAGTTTAGATCCGTCTCTATACAATGCACAAGCTTTCAATCCTAATTGCCAGCTAAGCATGTAACTATCTTCAATTTCTTCAATAGAAGCTTCATGCGGAAGATTAATCGTTTTAGAAATAGCGCCACTTAAAAAAGGCTGGCAGGCTGCCATCATTTTAATATGGCCATGTGCATGAATATACCTTTCTCCTTTCTTGCCGCATTTATTAGCACAATCAAAAACAGGTAAATGTTCTTCTTTCAAATAAGGAGCACCTTCAACGGTCATGGTTCCACACACATAATCATTTGCAGCTTCAATCTGTTCTTCAGTAAAACCTAAAGCTTCTAACATATTAAAGCTCCAGTCTGTGTATTCTTCCTCTGTAAATCCTAAACGTTGTAAACAAGCTTCACCCAAAATAAACCTGTTGAACACAAAGCCAATTTCGAAGGCTGTCTTTGCAGCAGCATTTAATTTGGCTATCTCTTCAGCAGTAAATCCTTTTTCACTTAGTGAGCTTGGATTAATGAATGGAGCGCCTTCAAAATTTGCAGCACCTACTGCATATTTTTCAATTGCATCAATTTCATTTTGTTTGTACCCTAATGTTTTTAGCGCATTAGGAACAGCCCCATTGATGATTTTGAAATAACCGCCACCACTTAATTTTTTAAATTTCACCAAAGCAAAGTCCGGCTCAACACCTGTTGTATCACAATCCATTACCAAGCCAATGGTTCCGGTTGGTGCAATTACAGTTGTTTGTGCATTTCTATAACCGTATTTTTCTCCAAGTTTCACGGCATCGTCCCATGCTTTGGTTGCGGCCTTCAATAAAAAATCGGGGCAGTATTTTGCTTTAATACCTACGGGTTTCACACTCAATCCAACATAAGCCTCTTCTGCATCATAAGCAGCAGCACGGTGGTTACGCATTACACGCAACATATCTTCTTTATTTTCTTCGTACCTGGGGAACGCTCCAAGAAATGAGGCCATTTCCGCAGATGTTTTATATGCCACTCCGGTCATTATCGCACTAACGGCACCTGCAATACCACGTGCCTCTTCACTATCGTAAGAAATACCGCTTAACATTAAAATAGTACCAAGATTGGCAAAGCCCAAACCCAGTGTTCTGTAATCGTAACTTAATTGTGCAACTTCTTTTGAAGGAAATTGAGCCATTAATACGCTTATTTCTAAAACAGTGGTCCATAAACGGCTGATGTATTCCAACCCTTCCACATCTAACAGATTAGTTTCTTCATTGAAGAATTTGCGCAGATTAATAGAAGCCAGGTTGCAGGCAGTATTATCCAGGAACATATATTCGCTGCACGGATTAGATGCATTGATGCGACCTCCTTTCGGACAGGTATGCCATTCATTAATAGTAGTATCGTATTGTGTTCCCGGATCTGCACAACGCCAGGCCGCATAAGAAATTTGTTTCCATACTTCTCGTGCCGGGATTTTTTTCATTACTCTGCCATCTGTTCTTGCTTTTAATTCCCAATCTTCATTTTTTTCCAGTTTCTCAAAAAATGAATTAGGAATACGAACGGAGTTATTTGAATTTTGGCCAGATACCGTTAAATAAGCTTCACCTTCATAATGAGAATCATAACCGGCAGCAATTAATGCGCCTACTTTCTTTTCTTCTTCCACTTTCCAGTTAATGAATTCCATTACTTCTGGATGGTCTAAATCAAGACAAACCATTTTGGCTGCACGGCGGGTAGTACCACCAGATTTAATCGCTCCGGCTGCCCTATCTCCTATTTTTAAGAAACTCATCAATCCGCTAGACGATCCGCCTCCACTCAATTTTTCACCGGTACCGCGTATTTGTGAAAAGTTGGTTCCCACACCACTTCCATATTTAAATATCCTGGCCTCTCTAACCCAAAGATCCATGATACCGCCTTCGTTCACCAAATCATCATTCACACTTAAAATAAAACATGCATGTGGTTGAGGGCGCTCATATGCATTTTTAGATTTTTTCAGTTCACCATCTACCGGATCAACATAATAATGGCCTTGAGGTTTACCGGTAATACCATAGCTTTCGTGCAGGCCTGTATTAAACCATTGCGGAGAATTGGGAACACAGGATTGGTTTAGTATGCTATATACCAATTCATCGTAAAAAACCTGCGCATCTTTAGGTGAAGCAAAATATTCGTAACGTTCACCCCAAACCCTCCAGCAATTAGCCATACGGTGTGCTACCTGTTTAACCGAGGTTTCTCTTCCCAAACTGCCATCGGGTTGTGGTACGCCGGCTTTACGAAAATATTTTTGTGCAAGAATATCTGTAGCTATCTGGCTCCATTGTTTGGGCACTTCTACATTATTCATTTCAAACACAGTTTCCCCCGTTGGGTTTTTAATAATACTGGTTCTGTAATCGTAATCGAACAAATCGAAAACGCTTACACCTTCTTTGGTAAAGCGACGGGCGAACTGTAAGCCTTTGTTTGTTTTTGGGTTAGCCATGGTGAACGATAAAATTTATAGTGAATTGATGATTTTTCAGGCCCCGGACATTTTTGGATGAGCGGTTAACGAAAATATTTTTTGCTTTTGATAATTCAATGCCTATTAAATCCACAGATTGTGGAAAAGGAATGTGAATTCCTATATTCCTCAAATCCATATTGCATTTGCTGAAATGTTCACATTAATCCTTAAAACTGTTGAAAAATTATAGTGCTGCTGCAGGCAAAAAATTCGAAGAAAAAACAGTATTCAACTTTTTTGTTTACACTGCAAAAAAATGAGCAAACATTTTCAGGGAATAGCGTATCTTAATAACAATGGCAATACAGCAAAAACATCAAAAAAACATATCAATGAATAATGCAATCATTTATCTAAACAAACTATATTGCGGTTATTAATAAATAAAATTGCATTTTTGCAACAGCGAATAATCAAGTTGAATGAGGCAAAATATTTATCATCTTATCGAACAAAGGAAAAAGGCAGGTAAAAAGTCTTTTGCTGTATTAATTGACCCCGATAAGGTTGATAACGCGTCCATTGAACAATTGGTTGGTTTGGGTGTAGATGCACAGATAGATTATTTTTTTGTAGGAGGCAGCTTGGTAATCTCCAATTATTTGGATGATTGTATCCGCCAGATCAAAACATCCTGCCCTATTCCTGTTATTCTTTTTCCCGGTTCACCATCGCAGGTAAGCCGTTATGCAGATGCGTTATTATACCTCTCACTTATTTCGGGCAGAAATCCTGAATTGCTAATAGGCCAACACGTTGTTAGTGCCCCTTTTGTTAAAAAAAGCGGTTTAGAAATTATGCCTACCGGTTACATGGTAATAGATGGAGGTGCTCCTACTACCGTATCTTATATTTCCAATGCCACGCCAATGCCGGCCGACAAGAATGATATAGCCATGTGTACTGCTATGGCAGGCGAAATGCTGGGCATGAAACTGATTTATATGGATGCCGGCAGCGGAGCCAAAAGGCCTATTACGGAAAGCATGATAGAAAAAGTAGCAAAACACATAGATGTACCACTTATTATCGGAGGGGGTATCACCAATCCGGAAAAAGCATATTTAAATTGTAAATCAGGTGCAGACATTATTGTAGTAGGTAATGCTATTGAAAAAGACCCGTCTTTAATTAAAGAAATGAGTCATGCCATACACAGTGTTCCTGTAAAAGCATAATTCATATTCGTTCTTTTATCTAAATCCCCTACTTTTGCAACCCGGTTAAAGTTTAAGGTTGCAGGTTTAATGTTTTTGATTACCTAAAAATCAACCAACAACCATTCAGCTTTAAACATTTAAACTTTCTGCGGGTGTGGCGAAACTGGCAGACGCACTAGACTTAGGATCTAGCGGAGCAATCCATGTAGGTTCGATTCCTATCACCCGCACTAATTTCTCAAAATCCCGTTTAAAAAACGGGACTTTTTAATTGGGGAAGCAAGATTCATTCATTTAAACAAAAATCCCCTTTTGGGGTTGGGGCTTATGGCTACAGTTACAAGAGAAAACATCGGTTTATTAAACGACAAATTAACCGTTTCACTTTCTAAAGAAGATTATTTTTCAAGCTTTGAACAAAGCCTGAAAAAGTACGCAAAAACAGCTAATATTCCTGGTTTCAGAAAGGGAATGGTACCTGCAGGCTTAGTAAAAAAAATGTACGGGCAAAGTGTATTTACTGATGAAGTGCTACGCAATGTTGAAAAATCTTTAACCGATTATTTACAAAAAGAACAAATAGACATTTTTGCGCAACCTTTACCTTTAGATGTTGATGCCAGGGCCTTGGATATGAACAACCCTAAAGATTATGCTTTTGCATTTGAAATTGGTTTAAAACCTTCTTTTGAGATTGATGCAAAAAACATTAACGTAACCCGTTATGCTGTAACAGTAACAGATGAAATGGTAAATGAAGAGGTAGACCGTTTGCAAACCCGCCATGGTAAAATGACAGAACCCGAAGAAGTTACCGGAGACGATAATTTATTGAACGTAAAGTTCACAGAAAGTGATAAGGAAGGCAATGCTGTTGAAGGTGGTATTACAAAAGACAACTCTTTATTAGTGAAATATTTTGCTGAAAAATTCAGAAAGAATTTAATAGGCAAAAAGAACAATGATGTTGTTACATTTCAGTTAAAGAAGGCTTTTGAGGAAAAAGAATTGGATTTTATCCTGAGCGATTTGGGGTTAAACAAAGAGGAAAAGAAAGTTGCTGATAAATATTTCACCATCACTATTACAAAAGTTGGTTTGGTAAATAAAGCAGAGTTGAATGAAGAATTGTTTGTTGCCGTATATCCGAATAAAGAAATCAAAACTGCAGAAGATTTCAAAGCTGCTGTAAAAGCTGAAATTGAAGCCTATTATTCTGCCCAAAGCAAAAACCAGGTTCACGATCAGATTTATCATTATTTGCTGGATAATGTGAAAATGGATTTTCCTGAAAGCTTCCTGAAACGCTGGTTGCAAACAGGGGGTGAAAAACCAAAAACCCAGGAAGAAGCAGAACAGGAATTCCCTTCTTTTGCCGACCAGTTGAGGTGGACTCTCATTAGCAGCAAACTAATTGCCGATAACAATATTGAGGTTTTACCAGAAGACATTAAAAACTTCGCCAAACAACAATTGTTTCAATATATGGGCGGACAGATGTTAGACGAAAACCAAAGTTGGGTTGAAGATTATGCTAACAGAATGATGCAAGACAAAAAATTTGTAGAGGATAGCTATCACCGCATCAGCACAGAAAAAATGTTTGCAGCATTAGAAACCAGTGTAAAAGCAAAAGAAGAAAGCATTAGTGCGGAAGACTTCGCAAGCAAATTGCATCATCATCACCATTAATAAAAATGATCTTTATAGAAAAAATCCTCCGAAGGTTCGGAGGATTTTTTTATTTCACAAATCGAATGGTAAAAGGGTATTGGTAAATCCGCCCTTCACTGGCCCTAATGGTGGCAACTATAGCCAAAACCGTGGTTGCAAGGCCTATTACGCATAATAACAGTATGCCCACCAGCACGATTATAAGAATAATGCTCACAATAAAAAAAAGAGTTGCCGTTAAGTGAAAGTTTAATGACTCTTTTGCATGAGCTTCTATGAAAGGAGACTCATTTTTCTTCAATACATAAATAATTAAGGGAGCAATGATAGGCGCGATAAACGTTAAGAGATGAGACAACATAGCGATATTCTTCTCATCTTGCGTAGGCGTGTAATCAGGTATATAATCTGTTCCAAGAATATTTGACATTTTTTTAAATTAAAGTAGTGAATAATTTTTATTGACGATTGAATTAAAATTTGCTTAATATTTAAAAATACTATTTATTTGAAAAAAAATAAGGTTATAAACTTTAAAACTAAACTAACACAAATCTGGTAATTGTATGCAATTACTAAACACTCCACTCTTTATTTTTTCCCGATAACAACTTTATAAACAATTTAACGGGGAAGCCGAAAACCGTCTATAGAGTAGGCATCAATAAAATTACATATTTATGCGAAGAGCTCCTTTTAAAGTAACAGTGTTTGTAGTTGTACTTTCAACATTTTTTTCAAGTTGTGCAACGATTTTAGGACACAGTTCTTATCCAGTATCAATTAATAGTAATCCATCAGGTGCTACTATAAACATTACCGATAAGAAAGGTAAAGAAATTTTTAAAGGGCAAAGCCCTGCAACAGTAGAATTAAAATCCGGAGCTGGTTTTTTTTCTAAAGCAGAATACCAAGTAAAGATCACCTCACCAGGTTATGCAGAGCAGATTGTTCCTGTCAATTACAGATTAAATGGATGGTACTTTGGCAATCTCATAATTGGAGGAGCCTTAGGAATGTTAATTATTGACCCTATAACTGGTGCAATGTGGAAATTAAGTACACCACCTATTAATATAAAATTAAATAAATCAAATAAATCAACTACATCAACAGAAACACCAATACTCAAAATCATTGACATTGCCAACGTTCCGGAAGATATGAGAAGCAAGCTTATTAGAGTAAAATAAACTGCTTTAAGTTATGTCTACCAGATATGGTAGACATAACTTAGTTACATGCAATAAATGATTTAACTATCATTATAGTCACAACAAGAAAACATTATTTTTCATTACAGGATGGAGAGAATAATATTTCACATCATCGATTTCAGGATAAACCATGCTATTGTACTAACACATGGGAATATGGAAAAAACTTATTGTTAATTAATTTAACTATTACATAAATTATCGCCCTCACTTGAACAATACTTATTTTTAATACCCACTAGTTATTAAAATAGCAAAAAAACCTAGATGAGTCCTACAAAAAGGTCAAATTGTATTCTGCTGATAAAAACATATTAGCAAAAAAATAATAAATACTGCAAAAAATTTAAATGGAAAAGAACTTTCTTTTAAAGAAAAATTGTTTGCTGAACCGCCTTCAACAGCAATACACTTCAACTATTTAGGCGTACAAACATGCTCCCGCATGCGTTGCAGGAACCGTAGCATAGCTTCCATATCCTTAATATCATCCACTACCAATAAAAAGTTTTTGGCCACCTGTTTTAACCTGGCTTTGTTAGTACCTGTTTGCAGGTATTGAAGAATGTTTTTAAACAGGTTGCTTTCAAAATACGGAGAGTCGTTTTTATTAATGAAATAACATCTTAGTGTTTCCTCTTTCAGTGCCATTTTTTCAAAGCCCAGCTCCACTGCAGCCCAGCGGCATTTTACAGTAGTAAAGAGATCTTCTACTTCCTGCGGAATCGGCCCAAAGCGGTCAATCAATTCTTCGTGAAAATCTTGTAATGTTTTTTCATTCTCACAATTATCTAAACGCGTATAGAGCGATAACCGTTCTGTTATACTCTCTACATAACTATCGGGAATCAGTATTTCCAGATCGGTATCAATTGTACAATCACTCACAAAATCGTCCTGCTTAGATATTTCTTCCTGAAAGAGGTCTTTAAAAGCAGTACGTTTCAGTTCCCTGATGGCTTCGTCTAATATTTTCTGGTACATTTCAAAACCAATTTCTGCCATAAAACCACTTTGCTCGCCTCCCAACATATTTCCGGCACCGCGAATGTCCAGGTCTCGCATGGCAATCTGGAAGCCACTTCCCAAATCGCTGAACTGTTCCAATGTTTGCAGGCGTTTCCTGGAGTCTGTGGGTAATGTACTCATGGGTGGCGCCAACAAATAACAGAATGCTTTTTTATTACTTCTTCCTACTCTTCCACGTAATTGGTGCAGATCGCTCAGCCCAAACTGATGTGCATTATTAACAATGATGGTATTTACGTTCGGAATATCTACTCCGCTTTCAACAATATTGGTACAAACCAATACATCATATTTTTTATCAATAAAATCTAAAATCCTTTCTTCCAGTTGGTCTCCATCCATTTGCCCGTGGGCATAAGAGATACTTAAATCAGGGCATAAGGCTTGAATTAAGCCACACATTTCCTGCAGGCCCTGCACACGATTGTGAATAAAGAAAACCTGCCCGCCTCTTTCTGTTTCAAAATAAATGGCATCTCTAATAAAATCATCGTTAAAAACATTCACTTCCGTTTGAATGGGTTGGCGATTAGGCGGCGGCGTATTAATAATACTCAGGTCCCTTGCACCCATTAAACTAAATTGTAATGTTCTGGGAATTGGGGTAGCCGTAAGCGTTAGCGAATCAACATTTGTTTTTAAGAGTTTCAGTTTTTCTTTATGTGCAACACCAAATTTTTGTTCTTCATCAATTACCATCAAACCCAAATCTTTAAACTTCACATCTTTTCCCAATAAGCCATGTGTTCCAACTATGATATCAATTTTACCTTCCGATAATTTTTGAAGTGTTTCTTTTTTTTCTTTAGACGATTTGAACCGGTTGATATAATCTACCGTAATTGGAAAATCTCTTAGCCTGTTTTTAAAAGTTTGATAATGTTGATACGCCAAAATTGTTGTTGGAACAAGCACCGCAGCCTGTTTACCATCGCAACAGGTTTTGAAGGCTGCACGAATAGCAATTTCTGTTTTACCAAAACCAACATCCCCGCAAACCAGCCTATCCATTGGCGAAGGAGATTCCATGTCTTTCTTCACATCGGCAGTTGCTTTGCTTTGATCGGGAGTGTCTTCATAAATAAAACTTGCTTCCAATTCTGTTTGCAAATAATTATCCGGCATGTGCTGAAAGCCTTGTTGTGCCTTTCGTTGAGCGTACAGTTTAATTAAATCGAAAGCAATTTCTTTTACTTTGGTTTTGGTTTTCTCTTTCAGTTTATTCCAAACATCACTACCTAATTTATTAATCTTGGGTTCCGTTCCGTCTTTACCGGTGTATTTAGAAATCTTATGCAGCGAATTGATATTAACATATAAAATATCGCTGTCTTTATAAATAATTCTTACTGCTTCCTGCAACTTGCCATTCACTTCTAATTTTTGCAAACCGCTGTATCTTCCAACACCATGATCAAGATGCGTTACAAAATCTCCCGGCTGTAAATCACGCAATGTTTTTAAAGTAAGTGCTTTGTTTTTATTGTATGCCTGCTTAACTC
The DNA here is from genome assembly GCA_017304675.1 of Sphingobacteriia bacterium. Taxonomy (GTDB): domain Bacteria; phylum Bacteroidota; class Bacteroidia; order Chitinophagales; family Chitinophagaceae; genus CW01. The sequence goes on along the minus strand of JAFKLS010000016.1, from coordinate 26,586 downwards.
TGTATTTGTGATAACGCTGAAATATCTGATGATCAGTATAACAAACAATTTTCAGGTCATCATCAATAAAACCTTCGTGAATAGATGTTGCAATTTGTGTGAATTGAATTTCTGTATTCAGGTCTTTAAAGATGGAATACAATCTTTCCAATTGCCTTGATTGTTCAGCGAAAATAAAAATGCTGAAGCCTGCAGCCTCATGAGCTTTCAGGTCTTTTATCAATAAATCGAACTGCCTGTTGAATGAAGGTTGCGATTTTGTTTTGAACTCAATTTCAACATTGGATAAATGAGATTTGTAACCGAATTCAATTAAATGTCGTTGTTGAATTTGTCGTTGAATCGTTGCAGCAGGAACAAAGTCCTGTAACGAAACTTCTTTTAAAATTTTTGTATCGTCTTCCTCATCTTCTTCTGTTGACTGTTGACCATTGACTGTTGACCGTTCCAAAAACATTCCCAGATCTTCTTCCTGTACTTCAATTTTTTCTTTGATCACATCCCAATCTTTCAACCATACAATAGTATTCTCCGGAAGAAATTCTAACAACGTTACTTTCTCCCCACTTTCAAATTGCGTTTCCACATTCGGAATGATAGAAACCTGCAACAATTTTCTTTCGCTCAGTTGTGTTTCCGGATCAAATATCCTGATGCTGTCTACTTCATTGCCAAACAACTCAACCCTATATGGTTTCTCGTTCCCAAAAGAATAAATATCCAGTATGCCGCCACGTAAAGCAAACTGCCCCGGTTCATACACAAAATCTGTTCTCTCAAATCCATACATCACAAACAACTCCATCAAACTGTCCAGGTTAATTGTATCGTTTGTTTTAATCTGAATAATATTGCTGCTCAACGTTCTTGGCAATACCACTTTCTCAAACAGCGCTTCAGGGTAAGTGATGATTATTTTCCGATTACCGCCAATAGAAAGTTTGGTTAACATTTCTGTACGCAGCATTACATGCGAAGAGTTGAGTAAACGAAAATTTTTCCTGTTTTTGAATGAGGAAGGAAAATAAAAAAGATCAAGGGCTGAAGTGAGGTTTTCAAGGGTATTATGAAAATAGGCCGCTTCTTCAGCATCGTTTAACACTACCAGGTGATTTATTTCTTTTGCGGATGGATGATTGAAAACAGATGCTACAACAAACTCTGTGCTGCTGCCTAACAAGTTTTTCAGATAAATTTTTTGAGCATCATTTTCCTGTAAACCCCTGGCAAAGGATAGCCTGTCCGCCAACTGGAAAAGGCGGGTATCTTGCTGATATTTTTCTAACAACAAACCCAGGTTCATAAAAGAGGCGCAAATATAAACGCAGAAAAACGATTTAGAAAGCAGCCATTAATAAACTGCTTTATGATTTAAAGAAATTTTTACCTCCGTCCATTTCCTTGCTTCAATTTCTACGGGTTGAATATTGTTTTCAATATCGTAACTGTTGGCGAAGAACAGCCCGTTCACTTTTAAAAAGAGAGAATATTTGCCAACAGGCAACTCTTTTCTAAAATATCCACCCGTGTCTGTAACCACCGAGTCAATAAACCTTGTATTTATCTTACTGAAAAAAGGCTCAAGCCCTTGCTGCCGTGTTTCGGAAATATGGGTTAGTGTATAAATATAAACCGTTGTTTTAATAGGCCTTGGCTGAGGCAAAGGCATTCCTGGTGAAGGCATCTGGTTGCCATAAACCTCTTTAACTATGCCTGTAACCCCCTGCTTTGGGGCGCCGGGTTCCTGAAAGTTTTTGCTGTGTACGCAACCAACGATTATTGGGGCTCCTATAAACAATATTAAAAGTTTTTTAAGCATGCCACAATTTGAATCTTGAAAGTATCTAAATTTAATGAAAATTGATAAGGCAAAATTTTGATTATGACGAAAAAAAAGGCATTGGCTCCTCTATTTCTATTGGTGGCCCAATTGGTATTTGCACAAAATGCCAATAACAAGATTTTATCAGAACAGGCGGCTAAAGAGTATTTTAAAAAAGAATCTTCAAACTACAATCATGCCCTCACCCTGGCAAGGTCTAAAGGCTGGGCATTAGAATTTTCAGGGCGAGACAATACCCGTGCCAGATTGGTTGGTACAGATATTTTTGGTAAACCTATTTATTTCAGAACTTATAATAACACCATTTCTGCTGCTACTATCGGCACAAATAATTTATGGCCAGGTGGCAGTACAGGGTTAAACCTTACAGGTTCATCAAATAGCGTTAAAGGAAAAATAGCTATTTGGGATGGCGGCACCCCATTAACCACACACGTAGAATTAACAGGCAGGATTTTGTGGAAGGATGCAGAAGCACAAAATGTTACAGACCACCCTACACATGTTGCAGGCACTATGATTGCCAGTGGTGTGAACCCAGTTGCAAAAGGAATGGCCAATGGAGCACAACAGCTTATTGCTTATAACTTTAATAACCATGTTTCTGAGATCATGTCTGAAGCTCCTAATCTTTTGGTCTCTAACCACTCTTATGGCACTATTGCAGGCTGGTATTACAATACCAGTGTGGCAACACCCAGATGGGAGTGGTATGGTGATCCCGGCGCCACTGAAGATTATAAATTCGGCTATTATGATAACAACGCCGCTCTTTTAGATTCAACCTTAACAAAAAATCCGGGTTACCTGCCGGTATTTGCTGCCGGTAATCCTAGGAACGAGAACGGCCCTGCTGTTGGGCAACCTTACTACCGATACAACAGCAATTACCAGATGGTTGCTTCCGGTAACAGGCCTGCAGGTATTAGTAATAACGATTCGTATAACACAATAGCCACTTATGCCAATGCCAAAAATATTTTAACAGTAGGCGCTGTAAACCCTTTACCTTATGGTTATTCCAAAGCTTCTGATGTGGTGATGACTGCCTTCAGCGCTTGGGGTCCGACAGATGATGGACGGATAAAACCCGATGTTGTTGCAGATGGGGTAAACGTAACATCTTCCGTTTCTACTTCCAATACAGCTTATTCTTCTTTCAGCGGTACTTCTATGGCTTCTCCCAGTGCAACGGGATCTTTGCTTTTATTACAGGAGTATTATAATCAGGTACACAGCGGTTCGTTTATGTGGTCTTCTACATTAAAAGCTCTTGCCATTCACACAGCAGACGAAGCAGGACCTTCCGATGGACCAGATTATCAATTTGGCTGGGGGTTATTGAATATTAAAAGAGCAACAGATGTTATTAAATCCAACAACCTCAATAATCATCTTATTCTTGAACAACAGTTAACCAGTGGCACACCCAATACTGTTACGGTAGTAGCTACTGGTAAGGGGCAGCTAATGGCTACACTGGCCTGGTCTGATCCCGCAGGCAGCGTACAAACAGATCCGTCAAAATATTTAAACGATCCAACACCTAAACTGGTAAACGATTTGGATTTAAGAGTTACTAAAGGAAGTTCTACTTATTATCCCTGGGTATTAGATGGGACTAATCCAAGTGCTGCAGCAACAAAAGGAGACAATAAATTAGATAATGTTGAAAAAGTGAACGTGGATAGCATTGTTCCCGGGCAAACCTATACTATTACTGTTTCTAACAAGGGAACCATTATTGGAAACTCAGGAAAACAGAATTACTCGTTAGTAATCAGCGGAGGTAATATAGGAGGCACTGCTTTTTGTACCTCTTCAGGTAATACCACCACAGCAGGAGCTAAAATTGATAGCATTGCATTTGCCGGTATTACCAATAAAAATGTTTCCACAGCAGGCTATAATGATTATACCAAATACACGGCCAGCATAGAGCCAACACAAACAATTCCTATCAGAATTAGTACCAATACCCGCGATGGCTCCGCTAATCCAAGAATTATTAAAGTATTTATAGATTATAACAATAATAATGTTTTTGATGCCAACGAATTGGTAGCTACCGGTATGATTAATGGCAGTACCGGTACATTCAGCACCAATATTACTACTCCGGACATTAGTACCATTACTGTTGGCAATTATATGCTGATGAGGGTAATTGTTCAGGAAACCAGCAACCCTTCAGACATTAATGCATGTGGTAATTACGCGGTAGGCGAAACTGAAGATTACAGAGTAAAAGTTGTTGCCCCAAGCAATAATATTGCAGTTTCAGGACTAAGCTCTCCAATTAGCGGCGATTGTGCTAATAATTTACAATACATAAGTGTTACCCTGCAAAATAAAGGAAGCGTAGACAAAACAAATATTCCGTTAACAGCAGTAATTAAAAGCGGAACCACTACAATTGCTACACTTAATGAAACCTTTAACGGCACACTTTCCGCAGGAACTTATTTTGTATATCCATTTCAAACACCGGTAGCTACAACTGCAGGAACAAGTTATACAATAACCACTACAGCTACTTTAGTTGGCGACCAGGATACTTCAGACAATACTTACTCATCTACTATTACCATTGCTGCAACACCAAATGCGCCTGCAGGTACTGCCAGGATATGCGGTAATAATACACTTCTATCGGTAACAACTCCTTCTGCAACGGGTAAATATTTTTGGTACAATAGCAGCACTTCCACCTCGCCTATTGCTTATGGCACTTCGGCGTCTGTTTCCGGTAGTGCCGGAACATATTATTTACAAAGTGGTTTTCAAACCAAAGTTGGCCTGGCAAATAAAGCGCTATTCCCCAATGGCGGCGGTTACCAGGCTAATGGTGGAAATTTTATGAAGTATAATGCTGCATTTGATGTGGTTTTGAAATCTGCAAGATTGTATACAAGGTTTCCCGGTAAAGTAACATTCATAGCTGCCGATATTGGCACCGTTAACAGCGATGGTTCGTACAGCTATACTGCATTAGCCAGTACAACGATTGATGTTTATTCAACAAACGCCAATCCATTACCAGGAGCCCAAACAGGAAACGATCTTACCGATACAGGTCGTGTGTTTAACATTAACCTGTTACTACCGGCAGGCTCACATTCTATTATTGTGATAACAGATGGCAGTGCAACTATTTTCAGGAACAATAGTGTAACCGGCAGTCCGTATCCATTTGGCCCATCAGGTATTTTTCAAATTACTGGAAACAGCGCCACTTCAACTACCGATCCTAATTATTATCAAAATTTCTATTACTATTTATATGATATGCAAATTGTGTCTTCAGATTGTTTAAGCGCTAAAGCTGCAATTACCCCAACAACAGCAACTGCACCTGTTGTTACACAGTCCGGAAATACATTAACCAGTACTATACCACCCGGCTCAACCATACAATGGTATACAAATGGAGGTACGGCCATTAACGGCGCAACAAATGCAACTTACACACCAACTGCATCTGGTACTTATTATACTATTGCCACAGACACTTATGGTTGCCAGCAAGCTTCTAATAATTCTGTATTCACGGTTACTGCTGTTGTGGTTGCCAATGATTCGGAAATAGGACTGATCACCTCGCCCAACCCGGCATCCAGTGTACTTAATGTAAGTTTCACAATTAATACCAAGGCCGATATTAATGTAGAATTGATTGGCAGTAACGGACAAAAAGCATTTAGTGAATCGTATACCGCCTTTGTTGGTAAATTCAATAAGCAATATGCTGTTACAGAACTGGCAAGCGATACTTATATTTTAAAAGTGCAGAGCGGTAATAAAATATACAGGAAAAAAATCCTGGTTGCTAAATAAATAAGAGCATGGTTAATCATACCAATCACTAAATTATAATCTGTTAGCCACGCAATCGAATGCGTGGCTTTTTAATTTTGATCGCTAGAAATCTTGCTTTGCATTAGTATATTAGCAAAATTTTCTTTTATGCTAGAATGGACCACCGGTAAAGTAATTGATATAAAAGATGAAACCCCTTCTACCAAAAGATTTTGGATAGAAGTACAGGGAACGGATAATTTTAAGTTTGAAGCCGGGCAATTTATAACGCTTGACCTGCCTATTCATGAACAAAAAAATAAAAGATGGAGAAGTTATTCCATTGCTTCTGCTCCCGATGGAACCAATGTAGTTGAACTCATTATTGTTTTGCTGGAAGGCGGATTGGGCACTACTTACTTGTTCAACAACGTTTCTGTTGGCAGCGAACTAACTTTACGCGGGCCTCAGGGTAAATTTACATTACCGGATATTATTGATAAAGACCTGTATTTTATTTGTACAGGCACGGGTATTGCGCCCTTCAGGGCCATGTCTACATTTATCCATCAACAAAAAATAGCTCACCAAAATATTCATCTCATTTTCGGATGCAGAAAATTTCAGGATGCCTTGTATCCTGCCGAATTAAAAGCATTACAAACCAAAGAACTTAATTTCTTTTATCATCCTGCTTTTTCGCGGGAAGAAGTTGTTGCAGAAGGGCAGTATAAGGGTTATGTACACCAGGTATACGAGCAATTACTAAGTACTGAAAAAAGAGCAGCACATTTTTATTTGTGTGGCTGGAAGAATATGATTGATGAGGCCAAACAAAGAATACTTGCCCTGGGTTACGATAAGAAAGATATTCACTTAGAGTTATACGGTTAATACTTATTATATTATTTTGAAGAAAATAAATTTGCCGGTTTCTTAATTGCACCGGCAAATTTTTTATTTAAATCACAAAGCTTGTTTTATTGTGTTCGGCGAAATAACATTTATTTCTCCTTTTGTTTATAATATTTACAAATTTCGGTGAGCCCGCATTCCCCGCATTTAGGATTCCTTGCCAAACAGGTATACCTGCCATGCAATATTAACCAATGATGGGCTTTGTGCACCAATTCTTCCGGTATATACTGTATCAATTGCTTTTCCGCTGCCAATGGTGTTGTGGCGTTGGTTGTTAATCCCAACCTGGCGCTTACCCTAAATACATGCGTATCTACAGCCATATTGGGTTGTTTATCTATCACGCTGGTAACTACATTGGCTGTTTTTCTTCCAACACCAGGTAACTGTATTAATTCATCAACAGTCATAGGTACTTCGCCGTTAAACTTTTCTAACAGCATATTGGCCATACCTATTAAATGCTTTGTTTTATTATTAGGATAGGAAATACTTTTTATGAGTGGAAACAATTCATCAAACGTTGCTTTGGCTAATTTTTGCGGGTTAGGATACCGTCTGAAAATAGCCGGGGTTGTTTGATTAACACGAACATCTGTACATTGAGCAGATAGAATAACCGCCACCAATAATTCATAAGGGCTATCATATATCAATTCTGTTTCAGCATTGGGTGCATGTTGCTGAAAGTAATCTATAATAAAATGATAACGTTCTTTCTTCGTCATAATATATTAATTTCTACCTGCCACAGTTGGCACTACTGCTAAGCTTTCATTACCTGTTTCATTAACACTTTGCACTGCGAAAAAATAATTGTCTTTACTATAAGGCAGTTTTATTTCTATCTCGCTTGTAAAAAATTTCTTTTGCCAGAATGCACTGGTGGTTTCTCTTATCAATACATAATAACCTTTCACCTTCCCTGTTTTAGGGGCTTTCCAATTTAACTGAGTATAGTTGCTTAATTTCTTTGTTTCTATTTTCACTTCTTCCGGCATGGCCGGCGCTTTGGCTAAATTGGCAAGATTAGAAAGGTTTACAGCGGTGTTTTTCCTTAAATATTCAAAGTCCATAAATTCCGGTAAATCCCCGTATTGAATGCCGTTCTCTTTTCTTACATCCTGGTGCTGATGAAAATAGTTTTCATTCATTTCTGTAATACGAACTGCAGCATAACCATTGTCAACATAAGGCGTATGATCGCCTCCACGTAAAAACCTGTCGTTCCTGTATACCATCACTACTTCTAGATTTTCTACGTATCGTTCACCAACTTCTTTTACGTAGCGTGCCAACTGGCGGGCCCTGCCATCGTTTTCCCAACCATACTGCCTTATTTGCTTTGCGTTTTTCTCTGTTTCATAAGAAGGTAGTCCCTCGCTAAAAACCCTCACTCTTGTATTATCAATAATGTTTGTTTCGCTGGTATTATTGCTGCCCATAATATCGTTATTCAATACAGCCTCAATGTTCCAGTTTTCTTTTTTTGCTTTTGCAGCCATATAATTGGCACCCAGCAAGCCTTGCTCTTCACCGCTAACAGTTACAAAAACGATGGTTGCAGGAAAATTATGTTTGCTCATAACCCTTGCACATTCAATAACAGCAGCACTTCCGCTACCATCATCATTTGCACCGGGTGCATCCAGCGTACTATCCATTACATTGGTTCTCATGTTATCCAAATGACCGCTGATGATAAATATCCTGTTATCATTGGGATCGGTTCCTTTTAAGGTTGCTACCACATTACCAAGAATAATATCCCTGTCAACCCTTCTCTTATCGGCTTTATACGTTACCGTATCTATAAAAGCGGTTAGCCTTCCGTTACTTTGTTTGGCAAACTCATTAAACTTGTTCAATACCCAATTTCTTGCAGCGCCAATACCTCTTCTTGCATCACTTTGTGTACTCAAAGTATTTCTTGTGCCAAAACTTACCATTGTTTTTATATACCATTGAAGAGAATCTGCATTTATCTCTTTAACCATTTGTTCTATTTCTTTATCTCTGTTAATTGTGGTTTGGGCATATATAATATTCCCTAATGCTATTGTAACAGCCAGCAAAAAAAATCTTCTCATGATAATTGAATTGAAGTTTTAAAGATAATTACCCAAGCTGTATTGCGGATATTGTACACAGATAAAAAGTAATATTTAGCCGATTTTTTCAGGATTGATGATTATCTTCAGCATAACTTAATTGAAATGGCATTACAAATTATTGATCATAACTCCGAAGACTATAAAAAAATGGTTGATCTGCGTTACCAGATCCTGCGTAAACCATTGGGTCTTACTTTTACTGCGGAAGACCTGGAAAAAGAAAAAAACGATATTTTAATAGGTTGTTTTGATGATGACAAATTAGAAGGCTGTTGTATTTTAACAGAAACAGCACCAGGAACGGTAAGGCTCAGGCAAATGGCCGTTTCTGCCGGGCTACAGGGAAAAGGCATTGGCAGGGTAATTATGGCTTTTGCCGAAAACGTAGCAAGAGATGCAGGCTATAAAAAGCTTACCATGCACGCCCGTGACACAGCCTTGGGCTTTTATGAAAAACTGGGTTATTCTATTGTTGGCAACAGGTTTGAAGAAGTAACCATACCACATTATGTTATGGAAAAAGACCTGCATTAAGGAATTGTTTCCTATTTGCCGGTAAAGATTGCCTTTCTTTTCTCTAAAAAAGCTTGTGTGCCTTCTTGCATATCGCTTGTTCCAAAACATTTGCCAAATTCGTTCACCTCAATTTCAAAACCATTTTGCCTTTCGTTAAACACAGCATTGGCTGCAGTAATGCAGCCGGCTACAGCCAGAGGCGCTTTGCTATTGATAAGGTCTAGAATCGATTTCGCTTTTTGAAGCAATTCTTCCTGGGGCACAACATGGTTAACCAGCCCATATTGCAAGGCCGTATTTGCATCAATCATTACTGCACTGGTTAACAATTCTATAGCTCTTCCTTTTCCTACCAGTTGCACTAAACGTTGTGTGCCGCCATAGCCTGGAATCAATCCTAAATTTACTTCCGGTTGCCCAAATTTTGCGTTTTCGCTGGCTACTCTAAAGTGGCAACTCATAGCCAGTTCGCATCCTCCGCCTAACGCAAAACCATTCACACAGGCAACAACAGGCTTGGGCGCATTTTCTATCTTAAAAAAAATGTTTTGCCCTTTTATTGCCAGCTCCATTCCTTCTTCCATAGACAACCCGCTGAACTCCGCAATATCAGCTCCCGCAACAAATGATTTGGCACCTGACCCTGTTATGATAACTGATCTGATCTCTGTGTTCTCATATACTTCGTTTAATACCATATCCAATTCACTTAAAACGGTTTTATTAAGTGCATTAAGTTTATCGGGGCGGTTAATGGTTATCGTTAAAATATGATTTTGTAAATCGGTTATAATAGTCTGGTACATGGCAAATAATTTCAACAAAAATAGGCCGCCAGATATTTAGCAGCCTAAAATTTTATAAAGTATCCCTTCAGCAGAAAGGATATAAAAATCTGTGAACAAGTTTGTATACGAACCAAAAAACAAGACTTAATCGCCTTACTATTATAGTAAGTATTGCACTTGCTAATCGGTGATATACAACAGCGTAGTGATTATACTACTCCTGTAGTACTATAGATGCTTTAAAAATTGAAACCAGAAAGCGATGGCTAATGTGTAAACGATGATTTCGAAGATTACAATTGAACGGCTTTTTGTACGTTTTACCGCAATACCACTTTTTGTAGCTTGGTTTTTCATCTTATTAGATTTTAGGATGATTGGATATTTACAGCACAAAGATAATTGTAGTATTTGAACTACAAAATTTTTTTGGGTAAAACTACTTATTTAAGGGGTGAGGGTATACTTTTTTCCTGCGAACTGCTTTTTCTGTCCATTGAGAAAAAATGAGTGTGAATACTGCTGCAAGCATTCCTCCTGCAACATCCCTGGGAAAATGTTGTGCCAGGTAAACTCTTGAATAGCCTACTGCTAAAGCAAGCACGAAAAGCGGAATAAGTAGTTTTTCGTTATTAAATAACCGGCATACAATGAGGTAAATACAAAAAGCGGTTGTAGTATGTCCCGAAGGAAAGCTGCCAATGGTATGCACACTTACTCCTTTTACAATATGTATAAGGTTTATATCTGCAATAGCTTTTGTTGGCCTGGCTTCGTTAGGTATAAGTATGTCTTTAAATAAATGGGTAATAAGGGTAGAAATCATAATAGCAGCAAGAACAAAAATTGCCTGATCTTTTTTTCTGAACAAAACGTATAGCATTAGCGGTACCCACATAATACCATCTCCCAAATAAGTGAGGTAATGAAAGAGATGGTCTGCCCAGTAACCGCCATCTGCATTTAACTGCAGGAAAAAATTATTGGTACCAATTATATAATTAATAATGAATAGTAAAATGCCACCAATGGCTGTTAACTTAAGTGCTTTTATATAAGTAATACCGGCTTTATCCATATTGTAAAAATATATCCATTCAAACAAAAAGCCCGTTTATGTACGGGCTTTAAATTATTTATAATACTCCGGCTAATTCCAAACTACGCTTTTTCAATTTTACAATCTCTACATTTTCAATAATTGGTTCGGGTAGTAAAATAAGAGAAGTATTATTATCACGCCACCAAGCTTTACCTGTAATGGCAGATATATGTATTACACCCACTAAATAATTCCTTCCCTCACCGGCATGCCATTCTTCTATCCATTCAAATTCGTCTTTCGGAATATATTTTTTATCCTCAAAACTTACATAAACCTTCAGGTAATAATCGTTGCTTAATACATGTGGCTCATGAAAATAAAGTTTTTTGTATTCGTACTGATAATCGTAGCGCAATGCTGCAATGTCACTTAATACAGCAGAGGCTGTTGGAAAGCTTCCTGCCCCTTTACCATAAAAAAACTGTTTATCGGCAAAGCCACTTTCAATAACTACGCCGTTGTACTCGTTTTTTACAAATGCCAGATGATCTTCTTGTTTTACAAATTGTGGCAACACAAAGGCAGCCACTTTACCATCATGCAATTTTTTAGCTTGCGCCACCAGTTTTATTTCATAATGCCTTTCTTTGGCCACTACAGCATCACTCAATTGTATATTCTGAATACCGTTAAAAAGAATATTGGAAGGATGCTCTACAATACCGTAAGCATGGTTTAACAGTATAGTCCATTTATTCACTGCATCAAAACCTTCTACATCCAGCTTAGGGTTGCTTTCTGCAAAGCCTAACTGCTGTGCAAGCAATAATGCTTCTGTGAAGGAAAGGTTTTCTTCAATAATCTTTGTAAGAATGAAATTGGTTGAACCATTTACAATGGCTTTAATGGAATGCAACAGATCGTTATCGTAATATTCTTCCAAATTCCTGATTACCGGAATGGAAGCACAGGCAGAACTTTCATACAGAAAAGGTAAATCCGTTTCCTGCTGCAGGTGTAACAATTCAGGTAAATGTTCGGCAATCATTTTCTTACTGGAGCTAACAACAGATTTACCATTTTTTAGTGCTGTGGTAACAATTTCAAATGCAGCATTGGCATCATCAATCACTTCCACAATCACATTAATGTTTTCGTTAAACAACAATTCATTTCTATCAGTTGTAAACAAAGAAGCAGGCGCATTTCTTTTTTTATCTGCGTTTTTAATACAAACCTTTTCAATATTTGCTTTTAAAGAAGGAGTTTGTTGAAGCACTTTATAAAGCCCTTCGCCTACCACACCAAAACCGAATAAACCAATTCTCAATTGCTTGTCGCTATGCATAAATCAATATTTAATAAATATTCTACAAAACTAATAGGATGATATTTCTATTTAATCCATCCTTCGATTTATTCCTTAAATAGCAAACAAAAAAGCCTGCCGGTAAATCAGGCAGGCTTATATAAAAAAGTTGTTTATGTGTAAGCTACTCTGACTTATCTTCTTCCGGGAAGTTACCGGAATGGAATTTGCACCTTCTGCTAAATGAGTAGTTTAACAGGGTTGCAAAGGCTTCAAAGGGCCAATCCCTCTGCCTTTCTTGATAAGCTTTAAAAAGAACTGGCGCAAAAGTAATGTTAGGATGGCCATACTTCCAAAAGAAATTTATTTTTTACAAAATCATTACACATCCATACAACCTTTTATTTGCAGGCTTGTTTAAATGTTTACTTTCACTTATGGCTAAACAAAAAAGGGGAAAAAATACAGCACCGTCTTTTCAGGAAGATACCATTGAAATTTTTGGGGCAAGGGAGCACAACTTAAAAGATATTGATATCTCCATCCCAAAAAACAAATTGGTGGTTTTTACAGGTGTTAGCGGCAGCGGTAAATCTTCATTAGCCTTTGATACCATTTACAACGAAGGGCAACGCCGTTATATGGAAAGCTTCAGTGCATATGCCAGGCAATTTATCGGCGACATGGAGCGGCCTGATGTAGATAAGATTACAGGACTTTCTCCCGTTATTTCCATAGAACAGAAAACAACCAATAGAAATCCCCGTTCAACAGTTGGAACCGTAACAGAAGTATACGATTTTCTGAGATTACTTTTTGCAAGAATTGGCGAGGCTTATAGTTATAATACAGGAAAAAAAATGGTGAAGTTTAGTGAAGAAGAAATTGTAGAAAACATTTTTGAAAAATATAAAAATCAGAAAATATCGTTGTTGGCGCCTGTTGTAAGAGGCAGAAAAGGACATTACAGGGAATTATTCGAAGAGATCAGGAAAAAAGGATTTGTTAAGGTAAGGGTTGATGGTGAAGTAAAGGATATTACTCCTAAAATGCAACTGGATCGTTATAAAATACACGATATAGAAATTGTAATAGACAGGCTTGCCGTTACAACCGATATGAAAGTTAGGCTTAGCCAAAGTGTTCAGCAAAGTTTAAAAATGGGTAAAGACCTGATGTTTATTTTGCTGAACGATAGCCATAAAATTGTACAATATTCTAAACAATTAATGTGCCTCGATACAAGTATTTCTTACGAAGAGCCAAGCCCCAATTCATTTTCGTTTAACTCTCCTTACGGCGCTTGCGGTACTTGTAAAGGCCTGGGCAATGTATACACCATAAATATGTTATCGGTTATACCCGATAGCGCTAAATCTGTTAAAGAAGGTGGTATTGCAGCTTTAGGAGAAGAAAGAGAAGCCAGTGTTTTTCAGCAGGTAAGCGCATTTGCTAAAAAGCACAAAATAAATCTTGATAAACCGATAAAAGACCTGCCGCAAGAGCATTTGAACCTGCTGTTACATGGTGATAAAAACATATCTCCCTCTTTAGAAATAAACATGGACGATGAAACAATTCCATTAGAATATACCGGAAGTTATGAAGGTATTATACCTATGCTGAAGCGTTGGTTTATTTCTCCTAACAGTACAGAAGTTTTAAGAGCATGGGTTGAAAAGTATATGGAACTGAGTACCTGCCCAACCTGTAATGGCGCAAGGTTAAAAAAAGAAAGCCTTTGGTTTAAGATTGATGAAAAAAATATTGCCGAACTGAGCAATTATAATTTAGATAAATTGATGCTATGGTTTAAGGATATTGAAAAAAGAATCAGCAACAAACAAAACACCATTGCGAAAGATGTTCTAAAAGAAATAAGGGAACGATTGCAATTTTTACTGAATGTTGGCCTAACATATCTTTCACTTAACAGGCCTACCAAAACACTCAGTGGCGGAGAATCTCAACGAATCCGCCTGGCTACACAAATAGGTTCGCAATTGCAGGGCATTACATACATCTTAGATGAGCCAAGCATAGGCTTACACCAAAGAGATAATCATCGATTGATAGAAGCTTTGAAAAACCTGAGAGATATAGGCAACAGCGTACTGGTAGTAGAACATGATAAAGATATTATGCTTGCTGCAGACCACTTGGTAGATATAGGGCCAAAAGCTGGAAAATACGGCGGGCAAATAGTAGCCGCAGGAACACCGGAAGAAGTTTTGAAAATACATTCTGAAACAGCAGATTTTTTAAGTGGTAAGAAGAAAATTGAAGTGCCAAAGGAAAGAAGGGCCGGTAATGGAAAATTGATTGAACTGAAAGGTGTAAAGGGAAATAACCTGAAAAACGTTAATGCAATATTCCCTTTAGGAAAATTAATTGTTGTAAGCGGCGTTAGCGGCAGTGGGAAATCTACGCTCATTAACGAAACGTTATACCCCATTCTTTCAAAACATGCATACGGCAGCAAGATGCCTTCAATGGAGTTTAAATCTGTAAAAGGTTTAGAGTATATTGATAAAGTGATTGAAATAGATCAATCGCCTATCGGCAGAACACCAAGGAGCAATCCTGCAACCTATTGTGGTTTTTTTACGGAAATAAGAACACTGTTTGCCAGTGTACCCGAAGCAAAAATTCGTGGTTACAATGCAGGCAGGTTTTCATTCAATGTAAAAACAGGAAGATGCGATGTTTGTGAAGGAGGCGGTATGCGGGTAATTGAAATGAATTTTTTGCCCGATGTATACGTGCATTGTGAAAAATGCAATGGCAAACGTTATAACAGGGAAACCTTAGAAATACGTTATAAAGGAAAATCTATAAGCGATGTATTGGATATGACTGTTGATGAGGCCTGTGATTTTTTTAATGCCGTTCCCTGGCTGTACAGAAAAATAAAAGTATTGCAAGATGTTGGCTTGGGTTATATTACTTTGGGGCAATCTGCAACAACCCTAAGCGGCGGAGAAGCACAACGGGTAAAACTCTCAACAGAGCTAGGCAAAAAAGATACAGGCAAAACCTTTTATATTTTAGACGAGCCAACAACAGGCCTGCATTTTCAGGATATTAAATTGTTGATGGAGGTGGTGAATAAACTGGTAGACAGGGGCAATACCGTTTTAATTATTGAGCACAACCTGGATGTTATTAAAATGGCCGATCACATTATAGATCTTGGCCCTGAGGGAGGCGATGGCGGCGGCCAAATTTTATTTGAAGGAACGCCTGAAGAAATGATTGGTTATAAACAAAGCCACACAGCCCGTTTCCTGGCCACAGAGCTGGCCTGATTTTTTATCCTTTAGCAGGGAATTTTACTCCTTTCGCAGGAAGAGGTCGTGCTACTCTTATAATAGAGTATAGCTTGCTGTTGAATTGATTTCGGTTGCTTTTACAATTATCAATTCAGCAATACCTAAAATACATGAAAAAAGTTGCACAATTTATCGTAATAATGGTGCTGGCTTGTTCCTCAGCAAAAGCTCAATACCGCTTAATGGGCAGTTTTTCTTCGGATGGCAAACCAAATTACCTTGTTATTCCCGGTGATAATTTAACCCAGTCTTTCAGAGACGATATTACTGCTACATTACCTGAATACAGGTCTGTACCCCTCTATAACCCACGTTTAATTGCAGATGGAAGAACAGAAACATTAAATACTAACTGCAACACAGACATATGGGTAACCTTTGTAGATGAAGGTGCCAGTTTCTTAAACGTATTGGGCTACTATACCTATCCTACCAATGCCCCTTTAACGGCGGCACCATCACCATCGCAGATCACAATTATTTTCCCCAATGCATCTAAAAGCGGTTCTGGCGGTTCTTTAAACCCCGGAGATAAAGTATATCTCGGCAATTTTCCACCCAATACTTCCATAGGGTTTGTGCTATTGGCAGATGGATGGAATGGAAATGCAAACCAAATAGGTGCTTCTGCCAAATGGGTATTATATTCAGATTCAAAATTTAACCCCGAAACCGATCCTTCTTTAAGAAAACATACGGTTTTGTTACACGATACTGCTACCAACAGAATTGTTATAGGATTTGAAGATGTGCGGCGTGACAGTGGCAGCGACCAGGATTTTAACGATGTACTCTTTTATGTAACTGCCAACCCTTTAAACTGCATTCAGAAATTAGACAGCATTCCTGATCTGACTCCCGATGGCCATATTTCATTTTCAGGTTATGCTGGCGGCTTAGAAAGCAAAAGTATAGGAGATGCTTTATCTAAAAGAATATACAATAAAACAATGAATAGTACGCTTGGCGATATTAATTATGCCAAAGCACCACAACTAAATACTGGTTCTGGTAATATACGTGAATTAGGTGCGGGGGCAAACGTTACAGCCGGTGGTTTAAAACTAAGCAATGTTGTACCCAAGAATCTGCCCGACCCCGGTTATGTGGCTTATTTAAGCACCCCTGCAGATATTACGGCCATTACCAATGCTATTGATGTATATGCTGTTGATTTTACAAAAAACAATAACTGTCGTGCAACAGTATTTGCAACCACTACCGTAAACGAAGTGTATTCGCATACCAAAGCTGTTTGCGACAGGCTAAAAGATGCCAGGCTATTGAACATAGACAGCATTACCATTAATAAACTGAATTATTTAACTTATACATTACAGCAGGCAAACGGCAATATTGAATATGTAACAAGTTTCTCCATAGGTAAATCTGCTAAAAGAAATACATATTCTTTCCAGTCTAACTGGCTGCTTAACGATTATGCAACAGAAGATACTTTGTACAACTTTCAGGTATGGGGGGCTGCTCCATATTATTGCATAGATTTGGCCCTGAATATTATTGCAAACTTTACTGCAGTACAACCTGTACAACAAATAAAGCCCAATGCGCCGCTTCCGAATATTTATATCACCTCTGGAAAAAGGAATGGACTTAATATTGATTTAACCGTTAAAAATAATACAAGCCTTACTTCGGGTTATTTTGTTCTGGCTGATAAGAAAAACGAAAGCAGCAATGTATTATTGCAGAGAACAATTCCTTTCAGCATCAATGCCAATGGTACAACAACTATAAGCATACCCGAAAAAGATGTACTGGAATCCAGCATTTACCTGTATAGCAATAACCAGTTAAAAGATATGTTGTTTACAAGCGATGGTTCCTGGGGTATAGATTACAACCATGCAGCGCTGGATAACAGAAGTTTTATTGTAAATAATGATAGCATGGTAGATTATGATATGCAAAATGAGTTTCCATTATTCAGGAATATAAAAGCTGGTGCAACATTTTCAGATTATATAGGCATTTATAAGTTACTGCAGGGCGGAGCAGTTGCCAAAGATCTTACAGGTTTTAAAAACCTGCTGTTCACAGCTTCTGGTAACAATACCGTTCTAACGGTTTACCTCGTTAAAAACAGCATTACCGATTTTGCCAAACAATACAGCTATTCAGTTCCGCTCGGTAAAGACAATAAAAATTATATTGTTAGCCTTAATAATTTTAAAGCAGCAGGTACGGCCGACAATATCAACCCTAACGATATTGTAGAAATCATCTTTGCCATACAAACACCTGATGGTAAAACTGCAAGTGTTAATGTAGCTATCAGCAACGTATTTTTCAGCAAGAAAGATGCAGGTGCCTATACCGGCAACGCTAATAATAACATACACGATATACAGGTTTATCCCAACCCTTCACATGGAAATGTAACCATTAGCTTTAAAGCTGATAACGACGGGTTATTTACCTATAAATTAATTGAAAGTGGTACCGGAAGAATCATGGGAACCAAAACCATTACCGCCGGTAAAGGCATAAACAATGTACCTGCTTTTATTGATGGTAATGGATTACACCAATATTTTATTGTGCTTGAAGGGGCTGATGGAACAAAATATACCACCAAACAAATTATGGTGAACCATTAATATTGTTTTACACATTAAACTATAGTTATACGTTTAGATGCATCTTCGTTACCGATTGGAGAATTGGTGTTTAGCAGTAAAACAAAATCTTTAAAAGAAATTTTCGATTTAGCGTTAACTACAGTAAGACCATTGTTTGCAACTGTTCCTGATATGCGTTCTGCCTATCCATCGGCTCTAATCAAAGAATCATTGTAGAATAAACATCACATACTCATATGCAATGTTCCGGCGCAGATGCTGTGCCGGAGTTTTATTTTTAAGGCCTGATCATTTCAACATGGTCTATACCATCTTCATCATACACATCGCCACACACAATAAATCCTAATGATTCATAAAATTTTTTAAGATATAGCTGGGCGCCAATTCTAATAGGCCCTTCTCCAAATAAACGATAACAGGCGTCAATAGAAAACAGCATTAAAGCTTTACCGTAACCGGCATTTCTTCTGGCCGGAGAAGTAACCACCCTGCCAATACTCATTTCCTTGTAAACTTTACCTGGCGCTATAAGCCTGGTGCTTGCAGCTAAAATAGCTCCATCCCACCCCAATATATGGTGGCTGAACTGGTCTTTATTATCCATATCTAAAAAAACACAGTTTTGTTCCACTACAAACACTTCGCTGCGCAAACGCAGAAGTGCATACAATTCAAACGGAGTAAGTTCTTCAAACTTCTTAATGGTCCAATTCAGCATATTTAACTTGTGTCAGTAATTTAACAAAAGCCAAATCTATTATAATCTGCTGTACATTGGAAAAACCGTATTTATTTCGCAACTTTGCCCACTTTCATTATTGAAATTTTAAGCATGAGTAAAAAAGTAGCAATTATTGGAGCAGGCCCTGCAGGATTAACAGCAGCCTATTTATTGGGCAAAGCCAGCCAGCAGGTAACTGTTTTTGAAAAAGATCCGCAATATGTAGGCGGTATCTCAAGAACAGAGACTTATAAAGGATATAGCTTCGATATAGGCGGGCACAGGTTTTTTAGCAAGAGTAAAGAAGTAGAAGATTTCTGGACAGAGATTTTGGGCGATGAGATGCTGGAACGGCCCCGCAGCAGCCGCATCTATTATAACAAGCAATTTTTTTCTTACCCACTGGTGGCAATGGATGCTTTAAAGAAATTGGGGGTAATTGAAAGTGCTTTGTGTGTGCTGAGCTATTTGTATGCAAAAATTTTTCCGGTAAAAAATCCTACGAATTTTGAAGACTGGGTTGTTAACCAATTTGGCAGAAGGCTATTCAATATTTTTTTTAAAACCTATACAGAAAAAGTTTGGGGTATTCCCTGTAATGAAATATCTGCAGACTGGGCTGCACAACGTATAAAAGGCTTAAGTCTTAGCAGCGCTATTTGGAATGCATTATTTCCCAAAAAAAATTCGGGAGGAGATAAAGATAAAGTGATTAAAACACTGATCGATAGCTTCCGTTATCCCAAAAGGGGCCCTGGTATGATGTGGGAAAGATGCGTTGAAAAAAGCAAAGCACTTGGCGTAGATATAAAAATGAATTGTGGTGTAAACAGTATTCATTTCAATGGCCAGTCATGGAGTGTGGAAACAAGTGATGGAAATAAACTGGAAGGTTTTGATTATGTTCTTTCGTCTGCACCTATGAGAGAATTAATTGCCAATACCTATCCCCAACTTCCGGAAGTGGCACGCAATGCGGCACAACAATTAAGCTACAGGGATTTTATTACAGTTGTATTGATCTGTAATGATGCAGATGCTTTTAGTGATAACTGGATATATATTCATGATCCCAATGTAAAAGTAGGCCGTATACAGAATTTTAAAAGCTGGAGCCCTTATATGGTACCCGATCCAAACATGGCCTGTTATGGTTTGGAATATTTTTGTTTTGAAGGAGATGGCATGTGGACAAGCACTAATGAAGAACTGATTGCTTTAGGTAAAAAAGAAATAGAAAAAATTGGCTTAACAACCCAGGCATCTATTGTAGATGGTTATGTTGTACGCCAGCCAAAAGCGTATCCTGTTTATGATCATTCCTATAAAGAGAATGTTGATGTAATTAAAAATACGCTAAAAGAATATCCCGGTTTGTATCTGGTTGGAAGAAATGGTATGCATAAGTATAACAACCAGGACCATAGTATGATGACAGCTATGTTAGCTGCGAAAAATATTATTGCAGGGCAAGAGATTTATGATATATGGAACGTAAATGAAGATGCAGAATATCATGAAGGTGGCAACAGAGGTGAAGAAGGAGGCGATGACCATGCATACGATAAGGCAGGCATTATTGGCAGAATGGTTCCTCAGAAAGTATAACCAAACATATTTTATACAAAAGCAGGGTATGATACATACCCTGCTTTTTTTATGCCGTACAAGCATGTGCAAACGTTTGCCTGTTTGCAGAACAGTTAAGCTTGCTTAAATTGAATTTTATTTAATTGTAATGAACACTACTATTCTAGATGCACTGGGTATTCATGTTGGCGAATGCGAAATAACCCCTATTGGTAACGGCCTCATTAATCATACATGGAAAATTGAAACAAACAACGAAGCATACATCTTGCAAAAAATCAATCATCATGTATTTAAACATCCTGAATATATAGATCGGAACATTAACCATATCAATACTTTTTTGCAGCAACATTTTCCAGATTACCTTTTTTTATCTCCCTTACAAAACAAATCCGGCCATTCCCTTTTCCGTTCTGTTGAAGGAGAATACTTCAGGCTATTTACCTTTGTTCAAAATTCATTTACATTCACTACTGTAAATACTACCCGGCTTGCATTTGAGGCTGCCGCACAATTCGCAAAATTTACCAGGCTGCTATCCGGTTTTCTCCAAGAACAGCTTAAAGAAACAATTCCACACTTTCATAACCTGCAATACAGGTTTACCGAATTTGAAACAGCTATAAAAAATGGCAACCCGCAAAGAATAACCGCCTCGGCAAAATATATTGATGCATTGTATGAGCATCAGCCTATTGCTAATCTGTTTGTTCAGTTACAGCAAGATGCTTCTTTTAAGAAAAGAGTAATGCATCACGATACAAAAATCAGTAACGTGCTTTTCAATGCAGATGAAAAAGGAATCTGTGTGATTGATTTAGATACCGTAATGCCCGGATATTTTATTAGTGATGTTGGAGATATGCTTAGAACCTATGTTTGCCCTGTTAATGAAGAAGAAACAGATTTTGATAAGATCGTAATCAGAGAAGATTATTTCAGGGCCATTGTTTCAGGCTATTTAAAAGAAATGCGTTATGAATTAACGCCAACAGAGTTGGCCCATTTTATTTATGCCGGCAAGTTTATGATTTACATGCAGTCTTTACGTTTCCTAACAGATTATTTAAACAACGATATTTATTATGGCAGGCAGTACGAACAACATAATTTAAACCGGGCCTTAAATCAGTTACGGTTATTAAAAGAATTGATTAAGAAAGAAAGTATCTTGGAGCAAATTGTTAGGCAGGAAGCAGGTTATGCAAACGTTTGATCAAAATAATTGCGCAATAATTTCATCATCTTTAATACCATTTATATAACCTTAAATCTAAAAAGTATGTCTATTTCCAGGAGAGATTTTGTGAGAAACACCAGCTTAACCGCTGCCGGCATACCCTTTATCAGCAAACAAAACCTGTTCATGAACCCTCTTGCCGATAAAGTAAGGATTGGCTTAATAGGAACAGGGCTTCGTGGCCAAAACCATTTGGATCTTTTATTAAAAAGAGCAGATGTAGAACTGGTTGCTATTTGCGATGTAGAGGAAAAAATGCTGCAAACTGCCACTAAACAAATACAGGATAGTGGCAAGCCCATGCCCAAAATTTTTACCGGTGATGCAAATGCCTGGAAAAAATTACTGGAAATAAAAAACCTCGATGCAGTAATGATAGCCACACCATGGGAATGGCATAAACCAATGATCATTGGTGCTCTGCAGGCAGGCATTAAATATGTTGGAACAGAAGTAATACTTGGCATAACCTTACAAGACCATTGGGATGTGGTACATGCTGCCGAACAATACAATGCACAGGTAATGATGTTGGAGAATGTTTGCTACAGAAGAGATGTAATGGCCGTTCTAAACATGGTTAGGCAAGGTTTGTTTGGAGAGTTAATTCATTTACAAGGAGGCTACCAACACGACCTGCGTGAAGTAAAGTTTAATGATGGGGTACACCCTTACGGTCATGGTGTTGAATTTGGTGAGAAAGGTTTCTCTGAAGCAAAATGGAGAACCAATCATTCAGTTTACAGAAATGGAGATCTATATCCAACACATGGTATAGGGCCTATTGCCAACTACATTAATATCAACAGGGGTAACCGTTTCTTAAGCCTTTGTTCTTTTGCTACCAAATCGAGAGGTTTGCACAATCATATTGTAAAAAATGGCGGAGAAAACCATGCCAACGCAAAAGTGAATTTTAAGTTAGGCGATATTGTTACAACACAGATTAATTGCGTAAACGGAGAAACCATTTTATTGCAGCATGATACTAATTTACCAAGGCCTTATTCCCTTGGCTTTAGAGTACAGGGAACAGAAGGTTTATGGATGGATGTAAATAAAAGCATTTATATACAGGATAAATCTGCGAAGAACGATGTATGGGATGAAGCTA
This sequence comes from Sphingobacteriia bacterium, assembly GCA_017304675.1. Classification (GTDB taxonomy): domain Bacteria; phylum Bacteroidota; class Bacteroidia; order Chitinophagales; family Chitinophagaceae; genus CW01. The sequence continues at coordinate 3,649 of JAFKLS010000016.1, read as the reverse complement.
AATTGTGGCTGGAGAAATATGACCATTCCTTATGGGCCAGGTGGAGTAAAGAAACAGCAGGTGCAGGGCATGGCGGTATGGACTTTTTTGTAGTTCATGCTTTTATAGAATCTATAAAGAGAAAAACGGCAACACCATTAGATGTGTATGATGCTGCCACATGGAGTGCCATTACTCCGCTAAGTGAACAATCTATTGAGCTGGGGCATCAAACTATAGAATTCCCTGATTTTACAGGCGGGCAATGGATGTACAGGAAACCGGTTTTTGCATTGAATGATGAATATTAGCACAGGTATATAAATAATACATACGCAATTAACAAAAGGGCATTTTGATGAAGTGCCCTTTTTTGCGTCAATAACTACCCTGATTGATCATTTATGCAGGCTATCTAAAACAGGGTGATCTTTAAAACTCAGGTATTGTTGTATTGTATCGTTCAGCTGATCAAAAACAATTATTTCATTTCTTCCTTTTTTCAGCCAGCACCCGGGTACATATAAAGTTTGCTGTGGCCCTACGTTCCAAAACCTTCCCAAATGGTGCCCATTAACGAACACAATTCCTTTTCCCCAATATTGCATGTTCATAAACATATCCCCTGTTTCTGTTAGTGGAAAGCTGGCTGTATAAAATACAGGGCTGCCTGTTGCAACAATCTTTGATGCATAATTTGATAGCTTAGGCGGTGTTTCAAGTGGCATTTTGTACATATGCCATACTCCCTTTACAGGCGCTTCGTTTATGAAAACCGGAGACAGGATACCTTTAAGGCTCTCCGTTATTTTGGCACCATAATTAATTCGGCCCATATTCTCTACCAATATATCTAATGTTGCATTCTGCGGTATGGAAATAGTAGCCTGCATGCGATTAAAATAATAATCTAATTCTGCAACCCGTTTCCCATTAACATAAATTGTAGCAAAATCTCTCAGTCCATTTATTTTTAAAACACCTTCTGCTGCTTTATCCATCTTAATAGAGTACAATACATATCCGTAACCCTGATGCAATTCTTCAAAGCTCAGTGGTTTCTCTGCCAATACAGGGCGAATGCTTTTTTTCCATTCAAAAAGATCTATTGTTTTATCAACTGCAACAGGATTAATCGTTATTGTTTTTTCATGATTGGGTATGGCCGGCAAAGGTTCTTTCATATATTGTTGCATCAGGTTCCTGATAGCAATATACTTATCGGTTGCCCAGCCTGCTTCAGAAACAGGAGCATCATAATCGTAACTGGTAATATCTGGTTGAATTGGATGTTCTCTTGTATAGTTAGCTCCCGCAGTATATGCAAAGTTGGTGCCTCCGTGTGCCATATAAAAACTAAAGCTTATACTATCTTTCAAATATTTTTCTGTTTGGGCAACCACTTTTGCCGTACTTACTTTTTCAAACGGTTCCGCCCAATGGTCTAACCAGCCCGGATAAAACTCACCAATAAAATACGGGCCATTACCACCATTGAATTTATTTACTGATGCTTTTAAACTATCAATATTGTCTTCGCCGTTAGCAGCAGGCAATACACCTTGTACATGCCCTCCGGCAAATAGGGTACGGCCATCTGCAGTATAAAAAGGAGGTTTAAAACCTGTTGCATCTAACATTGATTTGATAGATTGTATATACTGCAAATGTGTTGCCAAGGGTATATCTTTTCGTTGTACCGCATAAGAACCGAATTCGTTTTCTACCTGTGTTAAAATAACAGGCCCGCCTTCGGAAATATGCATGCCTTTTATTTGTGTTGAAAGTTGTTGAAAATAAATTTTACAGGAATCTAAAAAAGCTTTGTTATTGGTTCTTATTTCCAACCCTTTTACACTGCTCAACCACCAGGGAAACCCGCCAAACTCCCATTCAGCACAAACATATGGGCCCGGCCTTAAAATAACATACAGGCCCAATTCTTTTGCCAGGGAAAGAAACCCTCGTATATCGTGATTATCTGTTGTAAAATCCCAGGATGCAGGTGTGGGGTGATGATAATTCCAGAATACATAGGTAGATACTGTGTTTAAGCCCATTGCTTTCAACATCAGCAAACGCTGCTTCCAATATGCTTTGGGAATTCTTGCATAGTGCATTTCCCCCGCCCTGATTGTAAAAATCTTATTGTCTAATAAAAAACGGCCATTTTTAATTTCAAAACTGTGAGGCTGTGCATAGCCTGTTAAACAGCTTGCAATAAAAATAATTATGTAAAAAAGTTTACGCATAAGTATTACTACATTTCTTTCAGGAACGATTCTATGAACTTACACAATCTCATCTTTCTTACCTTATGCAATCGTTTGACTGAAAACAGGCTTATGCTGCAAGTGTTGTATCTTGTTTTCCGATTCTTAGCGTATGCCAGAAAAATTACCTACCATTAAAGAAATTGCAAAGCGTTTGAACATTTCTCCTTCATCCGTATCAAGGGCATTACATAACCATCCCAGTATTGGCATAAGCACCAAAGAGAAAGTTGTTTCACTGGCCAAAGAATTAGGATACGAGCCTAACCAAACAGCCATTTTTTTTCAGAAAAGAAAAACATTTACAATTGGTGTTATCCTACCCAAATTATCAGAAGCATTTTTTTCTGAGGCCATATCAGGCATTGAAGATTTTGCAGCCAAACACAAATACACAGTGCTTGTTGGCCAGTCTCATAATAATTTTGAGAAAGAAAAAAAGATTATAGAAACAATGAAAGATCATCGGGTTGATGGTATTATTGTTTCAGTGGCGAAAAACACTTTTCAATACAGCCATTTTGAAGCACTGAAAAAATATAATATTCCCGTTGTTTTTTTTGATTGCATTCCTGATACGCCGAACATTGATGCTGTTGAATGTGATATGATTGATGGAACAGTTAAGGCCATTAATTTTTTGATTAAGAAAAAACACAAGGTTATTGGTTTTATCAACGGGCCGGCCAAACTGCCAGCCAGCCAGCAAAGGTTACAGGGTTATAAAATAGCTATGCAAAAAAACAGGCTTAAGTTCGATCCGCAACTTATTGTTAATACCGATCTTACTCCTGCAGGCACTGAACAGGCTATGTTTGAATTGCTGGCATATAAACGCAAACCATCTGCCATTGTTGCTTTTAACGATTATGTTACGCTTGATGCAGTGCAATATGCAAGATCTAAAGGCATTATTGTTAACAGGGATATTTTCTTTGTAAGTTATGCCAACCTTCCTGTTAATCACTATATGGCATATCCTCCATTGGCATCTATTGAACAGTTTCCGTACGAGCAGGGCGAGAAGGCTATGGAGATCTTACTGAATATTATCCAGGAAAAAACAATGCAACCTGTTAAAGCTATCATAGAGCCTCAATTAATGCTCAATAATCAGTTGGTTTTATAAAGTTCTTGTTGTAAAAGATAAGGCCTCCTTACCGGAAGCCTTATACTACATTTATCACAATTATATTTTCGGGTTTGTGTAACTATTTATTAGATGTACCCAAAACAAACCTAGTTGGGTTGTACTGCACACCATCACCATCAATTGACAGTACATATACACCGGCACTGGTGGTTTTACCCATATCTACCGTTATCTTGTTGTCTCCCACTATCGCTTTTACCTGTTGCGTTACCGCTACTTTGCCTGTGCTCACTTCCAGTACCCG
>JAFKLS010000022.1 GCA_017304675.1 Sphingobacteriia bacterium | reverse complement strand
TGGTACTTGGTTCAATCCTGGGAGAGTAGGTAGCTGCCATATTTATTATACCGCCTCATTGTTTAATAACTCTGAGGCGGTTTTTTTTGCCCATACACCACCAAATCCCATATTAGTCCGCCTTCAAGGCCCCTTTCATAGTTTGATAAAATTCTATAATACCGAAATAATGTATTGCGGGATTATAAGATTAGAATTTATAAACAGCTGCTATCAATATATTGCCAGCACATTTTGCAGGTATACTTGGTTGTTTTATGAAAATTTGATTTTGCGAGTTATCGAAGCGTATTTCAGGAATAATTGTAAGATTTTCTAAATGAATTTGCCCGGAAAGTGTGGAGGAAAATACGGAAGTGCCAATTCCTGTAATATTTTTCTTATCGCTAAAAATTTCCTCTCTAAGGGTTAGGCCGAATCTTTTATTTGGATCATAGTTCAAATAAATAACATTGCTGTTCCAGTTTTGTTTTTCTATATATGAAACAGTTCCATCATAACAAAGGGAAAGTTTTGTACTGAGGGTTCCGCTTAGTACGAGATCGAATTGCGATTTACCGGCAGATCCCTGATAGTTTAAAAAACCTTTCAATGCATTATCTTTAGTTGCTGTACTAAACTGAGCAATAAATACTTTTTGTGATGAGGTTGTAGTAGAGTAATCTGTAGGATTAGTTATACCTAACATAATGGCCGAGCTATTCCCTAAAGAAATATCTGTTTTAATTCCTGTATTAAAAAAAGGGCCATAAGAAAAACCATAGCTCATACTATAATTTCTATTGGCATAAGCATCTACTGATTCATACCCGATATGTGTAGCCCATTTACCAATTGTGAATTTTATTTTTGGTGATGCAGCATAGGTTAGATAAACCTGTTTAAGGTTCTTTAATGTTGCAGTGTCGTTATAAGAAAAATCATCAGCCCTTCGTCCAAATCCTAAATCGATTGTGCCGGTAATTTTACCTAGATTTTGCTCGATACGAATTGATGCCATTCCTAGCTCCACAGCATTATTTGAATTGGTAAAGCTTGTTTTATTGTTTGCGGATTGCCCGGTGAAATCCAACCGATAATAGGCATCAGCGGAAAAGATAAAACTTGTAGAATTTTTCTTAGAAGAATCAGTCTGTGCTTTTACATGCGATAACCCGAGAAGAGTAAATACCAGGGTTTTTTTTAGTGTTTTTTTCATAATGCTTGTTTTAGTTGGTGTTTGCGTAAAAATTTCTCAGATGCTTTAAAGCAAAAAACTGCTTTGAAGCGTCTGGCAAGCATCATAAATTTTAAATATCATTAAATATATAAAATTTAAATATCTAATTACATTTAAATGAAAATATAAAAAAAATATAAAAATGTCTTCATTAAATACAAATATTATAATCTATAATATAATGTAAATTACTCGCAAATTTGATAATTAGATCATTATAAATTATAAAATTATAAATACAATATTTTTTCATTATTTTTTATAAATAAATGATAGTTTAGTTAAAAAAATGATCCTTTTTTTCTTTAACAAATAAAAAATAGGCCATGAGTAAGCATTATTTAAGAAATTTTAGCCCGTTTGTATTATTGGTACTTGTTTCCTTTTTAGCCATTTTCATCCCTTCTAGCACAACTTTTGATGACAAAGGAAAAATTTATAATTATGCTGATATAGCATGGATATTAGTAGCAACCGCTTTGGTTTTTTTAATGACGCCTGGCCTCGCCTTTTTTTATGGAGGAATGGTACACCGTAAAAATGTTCTTTCAACCATGATTAAAAGTGTTGTGGCGGCAGGTATAGTAAGTATTGTTTGGATAGTGGTAGGCTACAGCTTATGTTTCGGCAAGTCTGTCGGAGGGTTGATTGGAAACCCTACTACTTTTTTGTTTTTTAAAGGAGTAGGCTCCGGTGCACCGTGGAGTTTGGCACCCACCATACCTTTATTGTTGTTCTCTCTTTTTCAATTAATGTTTGCCATTATTACACCTGGGTTAGTGGTAGGAGCTGTGGCTGAAAGAATCAAATTCTCGGCATATGCATTATTTATTGTGCTTTTTAGTTTGTTAGTTTATGCTCCTATTGCGCACTGGACCTGGCATCCAGATGGATTTCTTGCAAAAATGGGTGTATTGGATTTTGCCGGCGGAACGGTAGTGCATATTTCTGCAGGTTGTGCGGCTCTGGCAGGCGCTATTGTTTTAAAGAGAAGAAAAGCGCATATAGAACAAAAGGAAATACCGCCTGCAAATATTCCATATGTATTAATTGGCACAGGGTTATTATGGTTTGGATGGTTTGGTTTTAATGCCGGCTCGGCCCTGGCTGCTAATTCTCTTGCGGTATCAGTGTTTGCAACTACCAATACTGCCGCTGCCGCTGCCGGATTGTCTTGGATGTTTTTTGATATCATGCGGGGTAAAAAACCTTCTGTTCTCGGATTTTGCATTGGCGCGGTTGTTGGGCTGGTGGCCATTACTCCTGCAGCCGGTTATGTTGCTATACCTCAAAGTATTTTTATAGGTACCATTGCTGCAATTATCTCCAATTTTGCTGTTCATATCAAATCTAAATCTACATTGGATGATACGCTGGATGTATTTCCTTGTCATGGTATTGGTGGTATGGTAGGAATGCTGATGACTGGAATTTTTGCTACCAAAACAGTAAATGCAGGTGGTAATGACGGATTATTGTATGGCAATTTCTCTTTCTTTTTTACACAGTTAAAAGCTTTGGTGCTGGTGGTAGCATACAGCTTTACTGTTTCTTTCCTTATTTTTAAATTCATCAACTTTATACTTCCTATCCGGGTGAGTTCAGAAGAAGAAGAAATAGGGTTGGATGCTTCCCAGCATAATGAAAAATATGTGCAGGGAACTCTATTGGTGGCGCATTCTAATGGAGAACTTACTGAACAAAGCATTGAACATATTAATTAGCACAGTTAAGTGTATGAGAGAAAAAGAGCCAGTTTAAAACCGGCTCTTTTTTATTAAATAGTGTTATTGTAATGCCTGGAAAATTTCATCAGGCAGAATGGCATAATGACTTTCATCAAAAATACAGTTACCATTTTGTATTAACAATACTTGTGGCGACTCATGATGAACACTAAACTTATCTGCAATGAGGTTAGATATACCTCTGTATTTTATTAAGTCCAAATAATTAAAATCCAAGGTTTCCCTATCAGTTACATTTTCCAAACGGTTCTTTACAACACTGCTAATATTGCAACGGGTGCTGTGTTTAAAAAGTAGCTGTGGTTTATGGTAGGATGTTTTGATGATGGATTCAATATCTTCCTCTGAGGAAATTTCTTTCCAATTCATATTAAAAAATTATGGAGCTTATGGTTTAAAATAGTGTGGATTTGTTGTAGGGCATCCTTTCCCCCTGGCCGGAGCACAAGATTGAAAAACTGTTAGTGTCAAAAAGATTAAAACAATTCCAAAAAGTATTTTTTTCATTAGGAAATTTTTAAGAATTGGTTTCAAAGATAAGGGTTAACAGAAAAATGATGCTTTTAAAGATTTATTTTGTAAAAACATTTACATTGGCAGCCAGAATTTCTAACCCACCAATGAAAGTCCATTTTATATCTATCGGCGGCAGCGTAATGCACCAGCTTGCAATTGCTTTAAAACGAAAAGGTTATACTGTTACAGGAACAGATGACGAAATTTTTGAACCAGCCTTGTCTAATTTAAAAGCGGCAGGCATTCTTCCTGAACAAACCGGCTGGCAACCCAACCTGGTTACTGCAGAGATAGATGCAGTAATTCTGGGTATGCATGCAAAGGCCGACAATCCCGAGCTTCAGAAAGCGCAGGCAATGGGATTAAAAATTTATTCGTTCCCGGAATATATTTACCAGGAAAGCATTGCCAAACAGAGAATTGCCATAGGCGGTAGCCATGGTAAAACTACCACTACCAGCATGGTGATGCATGTGTTGAAACTGAATGATACACAATTTGATTATTTGGTAGGAGCAAAACTGCAAGGCTTCGAGCAAAGTGTGCGTATTACCAATGCACCTTTAATTGTTTGCGAAGCAGATGAATACCCTGCCAGTATAATTGAAAGAAAACCTAAGTTTCATTTTTTATTCCCTCATATTGCTGTTATTACAGGAATAGCCTGGGATCACATTAATGTATTTCCGAGTTTTGAAATTTATAAAGAACAATTCACCATTTTTATCAACAAAATAGAACCGGGCGGTATTTTGATCTATAATAAAACGGATACAGTGTTGAATGAAATTGTTAACACAAACAAGAGGGAAGATATCAGGTACCAGCCTTATGGATTGCCTGAACATAAGGTTGAGCATGGAATTACATCTATAACAATTGAAAACGCATCGGGTGCATTGAATGTTTTTGGAGAGCATAACCTGTTAAACATTAATGCAGCGTGGTATGTGTGTAGGGAAATAGGTTTGAATGCGCATCAATTTATTTCGGCTATTACCAGCTTTAGCGGAGCAGCAAAAAGGTTGGAGATTTTGGCAAAGAACAATGAAACAATTGTATTCAGAGATTTTGCCCATGCGCCGAGCAAAGTAAAAGCAACCATTGATGCTGTTAAACAACAGTTTCCCGATAGGAAACTGGTAGCAGTATTAGAATTGCATACGTATAGCAGCCTGAATGCTGATTTTATGAAAGAATATAATGGCGCGATGGATAAAGCAGATACTGCCATCGTTTTTTATGCAACCCATGCTTTGGAACTGAAAAGAATGCCGCCACTGCCAGGTGAGGCAGTATTGCAGGGTTTTAACAAAGAAGGGTTATTGATTATAAACGATAAAGCTGAATTGCATAAGCTTATGCGTGAATTTCAATATGCCCAAACTAACTTATTACTCATGAGTAGCGGCAATTATGATGGCATGGATTTAATTCATCTTGCACAAGAAATAATTGAACCTTAGTTTCGCATTTCATTCAAACCTGATATTTAATTTTTCAATTTTTTATTAATGAACCTTCAGCTAACAAGACCCATCGCTTTTATTGATCTTGAAACAACAGGAATAAATATTGGTACAGATAAAATTGTTGAGATCGCTATTGTAAAAATAATGCCCGATGGCTCTAAACAGGTAAAAAGAAAACTCATTAACCCTCAAATGCCTATTCCTTCTGCTGCCAGTAATGTGCATGGCATTACAGATGAAATGGTAAAAGATGCACCCTCATTTAAACAAGTGGCCAACGAAGTAAAACAGTTTATGCATAACTGCGATTTGGGAGGATATAATAGTAACCGGTTTGATATACCTATGCTCATAGAAGAATTCCTGAGAGCAGGTATTGATTTCAGCACAGAAGGAAGATGTATGGTAGATGCGCAGAAAGTATTTCATATAATGGAACAAAGAACCTTAAGCGCTGCGTACAAATTTTATTGCAATAAAGATTTAAACGATGCACATAGTGCGGAAGCAGATGCCAATGCTACTTGGGAAGTGTTAGATGCACAAGTAGAAAAATACCCGCAAATTGGTAATACGGTTGAGGCAATAGTAAAGTTTACCGGAGAAGATGATATTGTAGATTTTGCCAGGCGCTTTGTTAAAGATAACGGTGTAGAGGTATTTAATTTCGGTAAACACAAAGGAAAGCCGGTATTACAGGTATTAAAAGAAGAACCTCAATATTATGATTGGATGATGAAGGGCGATTTTCCAATGAATACCAAACAAAAACTCACTGAAATATTGAACCGAACCCTGGTTAAAAAAACATTATAATTTTCTTTCAAACAAAATTTATAATTATTTTAATTTAGTAAACGGGTAATTTCGTACATCATTACCCCCTTACCGGCATTTTGGAAAAACTCGTTATCATACCAACCTATAATGAAAAAGATAATATTGCTTCTATTATAGAAGCTGTATTTAATCTTAAGCTGAATTATCATGTTCTGGTCATAGATGATAGTTCTCCAGATGGCACTGCGGCTATTGTTAAGCAATTGATCAGCCATTATCCTAACCAGCTTTTCCTTGAAGAAAGAATGGGCAAGCAAGGGTTGGGAACCGCTTATATACACGGATTTAAATGGGCATTACAAAACAGGTACGAATATATTTTTGAAATGGATGCTGATTTTTCACATAACCCGTTAGACCTTGAAAGGCTTTATATGGCCTGTAAAGACAGGCTTGCAGATGTTGCCATAGGTAGCAGGTATGTAAGCGGTGGCAAAGTGGAGAATTGGCCTTTAGACAGGCATCTGTATTCTAAAGGCGGCTCTATATATACAAGATTAATTACATGGATGCCTGTTAACGACCCTACTGCCGGCTTTATGTGTTATTCAAGAAAAGTGTTGGATACAATTAATTTCGATGCGATTAATTTTGTTGGATATGCATTTCAGATTGAAATGAAATTTGCTGCATGGAAGCTCGGATTTAAAATTGTAGAAGTGCCTATTACTTTTGTAGACAGGAAAATTGGTGTAAGCAAAATGAGTAAAGGAATTATTAAAGAAGGTGTATTTGGTGTTCTGAAAATTCAATGGGACAGTATGTTTAAAAACTATCGCAGAAAAGTAAATTCTAAAATAACCACTAACTCGTTTGTTGCAGATAATGGCAATTAGCACAGGAAAAACTTTTTCTGTTTCTTTATCCTATGAAGCAGGCACTGGTTAAATTACATATAGGTGTTTTTCTTGCAGGTTTTACAGCCATTTTGGGCAGATTAATAGAATTGAATGCTGTATTATTGGTTTGGTACCGCATATTTTTTACAGTTGTTTTCCTTTCCTTGACATTTATTTTTTCAAAAAAATCTTTGCGCATACCTGTAAAACAAATGTTCAATTTGGGCTGCATAGGTTTTATAATAGCATTGCATTGGGTGTTCTTTTATGCCAGTATAAAATATGCCAATGTATCCGTTGCTTTGGTTTGTTTTGCTTCTACCAGTTTGTTTACAGCGTTGTTAGAGCCACTAATTGTACGATCTGCTTTCAAGAGAACAGACCTTCTGTTAGGTCTTTTAAGCCTGGCGGGAATTTATCTGATCTTCCATTTTGATGCGCAATACAGGCTTGGTATTTTTTTAGGAATCATTTCTGCTATATTGTCTGCGCTTTTTTCTGTTTTAACAAAGAAGAATGTGCACCATATAGCCTCAAAACAACTCATGTTCTTCCAATTAAGCGGCGGTTTATTACTATTAACACTGCTTTTGCCGATTTGGTTATACTATTTCCCAGAAGAAAAATGGATTCCTTCTTTAACAGACTTATTTTGGTTGCTGTTGCTGGCTTTGTTGTGTACAGTTTTGGCAATGAACCTTATGTTGCAGGCCCTGAAAAAGGTTTCTGCCTTTACCCAGAACCTCACATTAAACCTAGAGCCTGTTTATGGTATTTCAATGGCTTTTATTGTATTTAATGAAGGTAAAAATCTACCTGTTAGCTTTTATCTGGGGCTTTGTTTAATAGCTGTTTCGGTAGCACTGCAAATGTTTAGAATTGTAACGTTGAAAAAAAATAAGGCTAATTAATTTCGGTCAAGTGTAAATTTAAATTATGAGAAAAATCTTTATTGTCCTGGCATTTATTGTTGCTTGCATGCAAGTTTCTGCTCAGAAAAAACCTTTAGATCATTCGGTATACGATGGATGGCAATCTATTGGTGAAAAACTAATCAGCAATAACGGCAAAGTAATTGTGTATACTATTTTACCGCAGGAAGGAGATGGTCAACTGGTAATACAATCTTCCACGGGAAATAAACTTAAAGAGGTAGAAAGAGCCTACGCTGCAAGAATAACGGACGACAGCAGGTTTGTCATTTTTAAAATTAAACCAACATTTCAGCAAAGCAGAACGGCCAGAATACAAAAGAAATCTCCTGCAGATATGCCTAAAGATAGTTTGGGTATTTACAATGTAGAAAAAGGAACACTTGAAAAAATTGCAAGAGTAAAAAGCTTTAAAATAGCTGATAAGAATGCCAATGTGTTGGTATACCTGATGGAAAAACAAATTGCCGAACAAAAAAAACCTGAAATGGATTCCCTTACAAGGGTGAGAAACCTCAGCAAACTGGCAGATAGTTTATTAAAAGCAGCTGACAGTATTAAGAACCGGCTGGCGGAAGTACAACAAAAAGGCATTAATATATTGCAGGGTAATGTAAGGCCACAGGCCAAAACAAACGACGAACCGGTTGAGGAAGGAACAGAGTTGATAGTGCTTCAGTTAAATGATAACACCAGAAAAAGTTTTAAACTGGTAAACGATTATGTTTTAAGTAAGAATGGCAATGTTTTGGTTTTTAAAACAACGAGATCGAATACTGATAAGTCTCTTAAAGCTACTGTACAAAAATTTAATATACAAAACGGCACTGTTGATCTTGTGTTAAGCGGCTTGAATGATGCTAAAAATTTTGCATTGGATGAAGATGCCCGTCAATTAGCATTTGTTGCAGAGAGAGACAGCGCTGCGAAAGCCTTGCAGAAGTTTTATAAATTATATTATTATACAAACGGGTATGATAGTGCTCAATTGATAGCAGACAGAAATACAAAAGGGCTACCTTCTAAATGGGCAATCAGTGAATTCTCTGCAATCAGTTTCAGTAAATCAGGAAAGAGGCTTTTTTTCGGTACAGCGCCTGTTATTCCGCCAAAAGACACTACTGTTCCGGATTTTGAAAAAGCAGGACTAGATGTATGGAATTATAAAGATGATGACCTGATGCCGGTTCAATTATTCAATCTTGATAAAGACCTTAAAAAAAGTTATTTGGCAAGATACGATTTCGATCAGCATTCAATCATTCAACTGGCCAGCCCGCAATTGGAAAGAGTAATACCAACTGCAGAAGGGGATGGCAACATATTTTATGCTTCTACAGATTTTGGGAAACGTATTGCCAAACAATGGCAGGGTTACTCTTTAACTGATGTATATACTTTGAACCCGCTTACGGGGGAAAAAAACAGTATTGTAAAAAATTTTAAAGGCACCCTCAATGCCTCGTATAACGGGGCTTTTTTACTGATGTATGCTTCTGATAAAAAAGGATATTTATGTTATGATAGCCGGCAAAATAAATTAAATGCCGTTGCAAAAGATATACCTTATCCTCTGTACGATGAAGAATACGATATGCCGGAATATCCTGCCGCTTATGGTACTTCGAAATGGATACAAGAAGATAAAAATGTACTGATCTATGACCGGTTTGATATTTGGAAAATAGATCCTGCAGGAATTGGCAAAAGTGTAAATATTACTGTTAACGGCAGGAAAGAACAAATTGAATACCGTATTGTTAATGCAGATACTACCGAAAAGTATTTTTCTTCCGGCTCTTTAATGGTTATAAAGGGATACAACCGCTTAGATAAGTCAACCAGTATTTATAAAAAAGATTCTTTGAATGCTATAGGCGTAAAACCTTTATTGAAAAGTAATTTTTTAGTAAGCAACGTAGTAAAAAGCGCCGCATCAAAAGATTTTGTTGCAACCATTGAATCATTCAGTTTATCGCCAGACCTCTATTTTTTTAATGAGAACAACACGCTTCAGAAATTATCTTCCATCAACCCTCAACAATCTCAATACCTGTGGGGCAGTGCAGAAATATACAAATGGAAGGCATATACCGGTAAATTAACAGAAGGTGTATTGTATAAACCGGAGAACTTCGATCCAAAGAAAAAATATCCTATGATTGTTTATTTCTATGAAAGAAATAACAACACATTGCATAATTATGCGGTACCTGCGCCAACTCCTTCCCGTTTAAACATTCCGTTTTTTGTAAGCAGGGGGTATATTGTATTTGTGCCGGATATATGGTATACCACCGGGCATCCCGGGAACGATGCTTACAATTATATTGTAAGCGGTACAAGGGCTTTAATTAAAGAAGGTTTTGTAGACAGCACAAAACTGGGTATACAAGGGCAAAGTTGGGGTGGTTATCAAACGGCATACGTTATTACAAAAACCAATTTGTTTGCAGCAGCATGGGCCGGAGCTCCTGTAGTGAATATGTTTAGCGCCTATGGCGGTATACGTTGGGAAAGCGGTATCAGCAGGCAGTTTCAATACGAACACTCACAAAGCAGGATAGGAGCAACACCCTGGGAAAAAAGAGAATTATACATTGAGAATTCGCCTCTATTTCATTTACCGAATATTAAAACCCCGCTGGTAATAATGAGTAACGATGCAGATGGTGCTGTACCCTGGTACCAGGGAATTGAATTTTTTACCGATATGCGGAGGCTGAATAAACCTGTATGGCTATTGGTGTATAATGGTGAACAACATAACCTTGTAGAAAGAAAGAACAGGAAAGATATTTCCATACGGGAACAACAATATTTCGACTGGCTGCTGAAAGGTGATAAACCTGCCAAATGGATTACAGATGGTGTTCCTGCAATAATGAAAGGAAAAGACTGGGGATTGAATGTTGAATAATGAGTTTAATTATGAATGATGGTCATAAATATGATCGCACTTTGCTGGTAAGTGATAAATCATGGCGCATCATTCATAATTTTTATGTATTACTCTTTTATCAGTTCATACTGTTTTCTGTAAAGCGATGGTGTTATTTTTTTAACTTCTTTAAACTGTTTACTGAAATGCGCCCAGCTATTGTAGCCACTGTTGTAACAAACGTCTAAAACAGATTGTTCGGTGGTATGCAACAGTTTGCAGGCGTGACCTATGCGCACTTCTTTCAAAAAGTCGAAATAACTCTTTTTGATATTCTTTTTAAAGAACCTGCAAAAAGTAGGAATGCTCATTCCACTTAAATCGGCCAACTGCTGTAATGTTATTTTCTTTAAATAATTGTTGAAGGTATAATCAATAATATCTTTAATGATGGAATTGTCTTCCTGTTTATTGTTTTGATGCAGCCCATGTGTTAGAATAGAACCCGACTTTCTCTTGCTGATTTCCTGTAAACATAACAACAATTTGAAGATGCGTTCAAGACCATTTCCTTTTTCAATTTCTTTCATTAAAGGGGCTATTTTTTTTCTGCTATGCGTATTTAACAGTAAGCCCTGTTCTCCTGACAATAAAGTTTCAATGCTTTTTACCTCCGGCAGTTGAAGGAACGGCTCTCCCAAAAAATGATTGGTGAAATGTATCACCAGTGCACTGCCAATCATTTTATGATGCGATTTCCTAAACCAATGCGGTAAGTTACTTGTTAGAAAAAAAACATCGCCACTATTATAATTGCCCACATAATCGCCTATCAGGGCAGTGCCATGCCCTTCGGTAATCAATATCAGTTCACATTCTTCATGTTTGTGCCAACTGGTTTCAAAATGAGGGGTTTTATACGTTCGACAGGCAAAAGAAAATTGTTCTTCAATATGTATTTTCTGAATGAGCGTTTTCACTAAAACTGTTATTTTATTAATTATTGGCAATGAAAATAAAGTAATTTGATAAGATAACATATTTTTTTTAAAAGATAGCAGTTGATGAAACCTGCAAACCACAATTACATTTGTTTTATTTTTAACGATTCTGTCATGCTGTTTTTAGGAATAGATTTAGGTACATCGTCTGTTAAGGTTTCAGTAATAGACGGCCATTCAGGAAAAACCATTTCTTCCGTTCAATACCCGGAAACAGAATCGCCTGTTATTTCTGTAAAACCGGGTTGGGCAGAGCAAGATCCTGATCAGTGGTGGAGCGATGTTCAGTCAGCCATACATATATCTCATGCTACACAATTATACAACCCATTAGACATTAAGGCAATTGGCATTGCCTATCAAATGCATGGACTGGTATTAGTAGATAAAGAACAAAAAGTATTGCGTAACAGTATTATCTGGTGCGATAGCCGTGCTGTAGAAATAGGCAATAGAGCTTTTGAAGCAATAGGCAAAGAAACCTGTTTATCACACTTGCTGAATTCTCCCGGAAATTTTACAGCTTCCAAGCTGGCCTGGGTAAAAACTTTTGAGCCTGAAATATATGAAAGCATTGATAAGGTATTGTTGCCCGGAGATTTTATTGCCATGCGGTTAACAGGTGCTATAACTACAACAGCTTCGGCTTTATCGGAAGGTATATTCTGGGATTTTAAAACAGCCTCCCTTAGTAAAGAGGTATTAAATCATTTTCATTTTTCCACTGCTTGTTTCCCTGAAATCAAAAATGTTTTTCAGGTACATGGTATCATAACTCCCGGAGTAGCTAATAAATTAATGTTTGCAGATGATGTTGTTATTAGCTACAAAGCAGGAGACCAGCCTAACAATGCTTTATCGTTAAACGTTCTGCAGCCCGGCGAAGTGGCTGCAACAGCAGGCACTTCAGGAGTTATATATGCTGTTAGTGATCACTTAACATACGATCATGCAAGCCGGGTTAACAGTTTTGCCCATGTAAACCATACCGGCGAAAACATACGTACAGGTGTATTGTTGTGTATTAATGGAACAGGAAGTGTTAATCGTTGGGCAAGGCAAACCATAGCCGGCCAATTATCTTATCAACAGATAAATGCAGAGGCTTCGGGTATTGCCATTGGTAGTGAAGGGTTAAGGGTAATTCCTTTTGGGAATGGTGTTGAACGCATGTTGGATAATAAATTGGTGGGAGCTCATTTATTGCATATTAATTTAAACCAGCACAAACCATCGCATATTTTTAGGGCAACACAAGAAGGTATAGCCTGTGCTATGCGTTATGGCCTGGATATAATGCGTGAAAACAATATACATCCAACAATAATCAGGGCAGGGCATGCCAATATGTTTTTAAGCACTGTTTTTGCGCAAAGCTTTGTGAACCTTACCCAGGTGCCTGTTGAATTATACCATGCAGACGGAAGTGTTGGTGCTGCTATTGGGGCAGCCATCGGGGTACAATTTTATAAAAACTTTTCCGAGGCATTCATTCATCAAAGAGCTATCAGCATTATTGAACCGGATGAAGTGCATGCTTCTGAGGCATTGTATCAAAGTTGGAAAAAAGATCTGCAGCAAATTATGTTGAACAATCGATAATAAATTAAAATAAAACATATGTCAGTATTAGTCGGAAACAAAGAATATTTTAAAGGTATTGGACAAATACAATACGAAGGGAAAGAATCAACCAATCCACTTGCTTTTAAATGGTATGATGAGAATAAAACAGTAGCTGGTAAAAGCATGAAAGAATGGTTACGCTTTGCCTGTGCGTATTGGCATAGCTTCTGTGGCAATGGAGCAGATCCTTTTGGAGAGCCCACACATTTATATGCATGGAATCAGCACAACGATACCATAAGCAGGGCAAAAGATAAGGCGGATGCGGCTTTTGAATTTATCACCAAACTAAGTTTACCGTACTATTGTTTCCATGATGTTGATGTGGTTGATTTTACCAATGATGTTGCAGACAATGAAAAAAGATTGCACGCCATAACAGACTATCTATTAGAAAAACAAAAACAAAGCGGTGTAAAACTATTATGGGGTACGGCAAACTTGTTCAGCAATAAAAAATATATGAATGGAGCAGCTACCAATCCCGATTTTGCTGTGCTTGCACACGGCGCTGCACAGGTGAAAGCAGCTTTAGATGCTACCATTAAACTGAATGGTGAAAATTATGTGTTTTGGGGTGGACGAGAAGGGTATATGAGCTTGTTGAACACCGATATGAAAAGAGAAAAAGAACACCTCGCAAAATTCTTGCATCTTGCTAAAGATTATGCAAGAGCCAATGGGTTTAAAGGTACTTTTTTTATTGAGCCCAAGCCTTGTGAACCCAGTAAACACCAGTATGATTACGATAGTGAAACAGTAATTGGCTTTTTACGGGAACATGATTTATTGAACGATTTTAAACTGAATATAGAAGTAAACCATGCAACGCTGGCAGGGCATACTTTTCAGCATGAATTACAGGTAGCTGCAGATACCAACACACTTGGAAGTATGGATGCAAACAGGGGAGATTACCAGAATGGCTGGGATACAGACCAGTTTCCCAACAATATTTATGAACTAGCAGAAGCCATGCTTGTCATTATGGAAGCGGGCGGTTTTTCCGGTGGCGGTATTAATTTTGATGCGAAGAGAAGGCGCAATTCTACAGATATGGAAGACCTCTTCTATGCACATATCGGGGGAATGGATTGTTTTGCAAGGGCATTGATAATTGCTGACGCCGTTCTGCAAAAATCTGATTATAAAAAAATACGCACAGAGCGTTATGCCTCTTTCAATACCGGTAAAGGAAAAGAATTTGAAGAGGGAAAACTTACTTTGGCAGACTTGCGTAATTATGCTGCAGAGATTGGCGAACCAGCAACCAAAAGCGGTAAACAGGAACTCTTAGAGAATATTATCAATCAGTACATATAATTTAATTCCCTCTTAAAAGGTTGGAGTAATGAATATTGTTATTATATTCATCTGCTCCAATTTTTATTTAACAACTCATCTAACCGCCAACGCCATTATGAATAGCCTGCAAACGAAAGACTATATTGTTTTTTTGTTTTATTTCATTATTGTTGCTTCTTATGGGCTTTATATTTATTACAGAAAAAAGAAAGCATCGGTTACGGCATCACACGATTATTTTCTGGCTGAAGGGTCTTTAACATGGTGGGCCATTGGCGCATCATTAATCGCTTCAAATATTTCCGCAGAACAGTTCATAGGTATGAGTGGCAATGGTTTTAAAATGGGGCTTGCTATTTCCACTTACGAGTGGATGGCTGCTGCAACGTTATTGATAGTGGCCATATTTTTCATCCCCGTATATCTTAAAAATAAGATATACACAATGCCTCAGTTTTTAAATGAACGTTACAATTCAACTGTAGCCATGGTAATGGCTGTTTTCTGGTTGTTATTATATGTAGTGGTTAACCTTACATCTATTCTTTATTTAGGCGCATTGGCCATTAGTAGCGTATCGGGTTTAAATCTTACACTTTGCATGTATATGTTGGCCCTGTTTGCCATTTTTATTACGCTCGGTGGTATGAAAGTAATTGGCTACACAGATGTTATACAGGTATTCTTTCTTATTCTCGGGGGATTGGTTACTACTTATCTCGCTTTAAATATGGTATCGAAACATTATGGCAGCGAGGGTGTGTTGAAAGGTTTTACATTAATGATGCACCATGCAGATAACCATTTTCATATGATCTTTAAACAAGGCAATGAAAATTATCCCAGCTTACCCGGGTTAACCGTATTGATAGGGGGAATGTGGATTGTGAACCTGAATTACTGGGGCTGCAATCAATACATTACACAAAGAGCTTTGGGGGCAGATTTAAAAACGGCAAGAAGCGGTCTTTTATTTGCAGCCTGCTTAAAACTTCTGATGCCTGTTATTGTAGTGCTTCCCGGAATAGCTGCCTTCGTTTTATATAAAGAAGGCAATTTTCAAACAGAAATGTTGCAAAATGGCGAACTAAACCCTGATAGGGCCTACCCCGTATTGTTAAACCTTTTGCCAGAAGGTTTAAAAGGCCTATCGTTTGCAGCATTAACGGCGGCAGTAGTAGCTTCGCTTGCCGGTAAAGCCAACAGTATTGCCACTATTTTTACTTTAGATATTTATAAAAAGAAACTGAATACTGAAGCCGATGAGAAAAAAATGGTGTGGGTTGGACGGGTAACAGTAATTGCCGCCATGTTGATAGCCGTAATTATTGCACCTATGTTAGGCATAGATAAGAAAGGAGGCTTTGAGTTTATACAGGAATACACCGGCTTTGTAAGTCCGGGTATTTTTGCCATGTTTATTTTAGGATTCTTTTGGAAAAAAACAAGTTCTAACGCTGCCATGTTTGCTACAGTTGCAGGTTTTGCCATGTCTGTTCTGTTCAAACTAATGCCAAGGTTTGTCGATCTTTCTTTTTTAAGCTCTACAGGTTTTGCTACAAAGGTTCAGCAAAAAAACGGGTCTATGTTGTATGAAATTCCTTTCTTAGACAGAATGGGTTTTGTATTTCTTATTGCCGTAGCTGGCATGATCATTATCAGTATAATCGATCAGAAAAAAGGAGTAATTGTAAAAGGGCTTGAAATAGATAAACGCATGTTCAAAACTTCTGCCGGTTTCGCGGTAGGGGCTTTACTCGTATGTGGTATTTTAGCAGCGCTTTATACCATTTACTGGTAAACTTCAATTGCAATAATCAAGTTAATATACGTTAACAGCATAAACATTAATTGCACGGCATCATGCAAAGGGCTTTTATTTTTGATTTGAATGGTACGATCATAGATGATATGGAATACCATGCACGGGCATGGTACAATATTATTGTGAATGAACTGGGAGCACAACTCACTCCTGCAGCAGTTAAACAACAGTTATATGGAAAGAATGAAGAATTGCTTGTAAGGATCTTCGGAGAAGGTTATTTTACTCCGGAGCAGATGCATGCACTTTCCATGAAAAAAGAAAAAAGATACCAGGAAGAATTCTTGCCACACAGGAAACTGATAAAAGGGTTAGGAGCTTTTTTTGAGAAAGCATATGAACTGCAAATTCCAATGGGGCTTGGTACTGCCGCAATAATGTTTAATGTGAATTATATTCTTCAGGGGCTGCAATTGCAGAAATATTTTACTGCTATTGTAAGTGCTGATGATGTAGTGTTAAGCAAGCCGCATCCCGAAACTTTTCTTCAATGCGCCCAATTACTAAATATTGCCAAAGAACAATGCATTGTATTTGAGGATACCCCAAAAGGGGTGGAAACTGCAAAAAATGCAGGTATGAAAGCGGTGGTAATAAAAACATATCATAAAGAAAACGAGTTCGGTTATTTAGATAATATTATTGCTTTTGTAAACGATTATACAGACCCTGTTTTACAAAAACTACTGCAATAGTTCTCTGTGGTTGCTGTCATCATTATAAAATAAACACCCGTAAAAGTTTAACCTTGTATTGTTCTGATTGCTTCGTTGTGTACCATTGAAATTTAAAGAAGATATTTTCGCACCCTTTTTAATACTTTTTTGCCATTTGCCTTGTACGAGGGTTTATTATTTTACTCCTTTATTGAAGATCTGGTAATGGAGAAGTAATTTCACTGTCAATAAAAAAATTGCAGGGAGTAGATGATAACGATGGATGAACAAAAAGATATTGTGTAACATGGATAGCATTTTTATAAATAAAAAAAATAACAGGTGGCTGGCAGGCGTTCTTCCGGGACTGATATTATGTTGTTCCTGTAACAACAATTCCACATCCTTACCGGAAACAGAAATACAACATTGCGGACAAAATATACCTGGCCGTTTTGCTGTAGAAGCCCATGATACTTGTAATATAAAAAAAGGCTCAGTCTCGCATGAAGGAATGGTTTGGATTAATGGAGGTGAATTTATGATGGGGTCAGACGATAATGAAGGCAGGAACGATGAGTACCCTCAACACAAGGTAAATGTAACGGGTTTTTGGATGGATGCTACAGAAGTTACCAATGCACAGTTTAAGAAATTTGTAGAAGCTACCGGCTATATTACCGTTGCAGAAAAAAAGCCCGATTGGGAAGAGATAAAAAAACAACTGCCGCCCGGCACGCCAAAGCCTGCAGATAGTTTATTAATGCCTGCATCATTGGTATTTGTTCCGCCTGCGCACAATGTTTCTTTAGATAATGTTGCTCAATGGTGGAGATGGGTAAAAGGGGCCAGTTGGAAACATCCGCAAGGGCCAAACAGTAATATAATAGGGAAGGAGAATTATCCTGTAACTCAAGTGGCGTACGAAGATGCATTGGCTTATTGCAAATGGGCAGGCAAACGCCTGCCAACAGAAGCAGAATGGGAATATGCAGCAAGAGGGGGGCGGCAAAACCGCTATGCATGGGGGAATGAAGATGTTGAAGCAGGTAAACCGAAAGCAAATACATGGCAGGGGAGCTTTCCCGTTAATAATACAGGATGGGATGGCTACGAAAGAGCTGCACCTGTTAAAACGTTCTATCCTAATGGTTATGGATTATATGATATGTCTGGCAATGTTTGGGAGTGGTGTTCAGATTGGTACCGGCCGGATTATTATAATGAGCTAAAGAATAAAATGGTTGTAAATCCGCAAGGGCCTGATAATAGTTTTGATCCGGATGAACCAACCGTTCCTAAAAGGGTTGTGCGTGGCGGCTCTTTTTTATGTAATGCATCTTATTGTAAAGGATACAGGGTTGCCAGCAGAATGAAATCGTCTCCTGATACCGGATTGGAAAATACCGGCTTTCGTTGCGTAGCATCCAATTAGCCTTTCTTTTGAAACATAAAAAATTTCTGTTTTAAATTCTCCATAGTATGATATTATTTTCATACCACCATTCATTTAGCAATGGGCCGTTCGGCAAATAAATGGCATGAAAACAATCTTTGAAACAACCTTAAAAGAATTAAGTTAGCCCCCCGTTGTAGTTACATGTAAAAACAATACATGATTGGTACAATATTATTTACTGAACCTGTATCCTTTCACAGAATAAAAGAGAATGTATAAATAGCTTGGAGCGATACATATAAAGAATGCTGCATGATTGGGAATATGTAAGTGGTCTTTTAGCCAACTATAGACCAGTGGAATAATCGCCCCTCCTGCAATGCTCATTACCAATAAGGCAGATGCTGTTTTGGTATACTTGCCTAAGCCATTAATAGCTAACGGAAAAATTGCAGGCCACATTAGTGCGTTAGATAAACCTAATAAAGCAATAAATGTTATGGCTACATATCCACTTGTAATGAAAATACAGATAGAAAACAAGATGCCTGTTATGGCCGATATCGTCAGGCAAGTTTGTTGTGTAAGGTATTTCGGAATAAAAATTATACCCAGAGCATACCCAACAAGCATAGCCAGTAAAGTAAATGAAGTGAAATATTTGGTTTCATTCAAAGGCAGCCCGATTGCTTTTCCGTAAGTTCCAATCGCATCACCCGCCATTACTTCTACGCCAACATATAAAAACAAACATATTATGCCCAACCACAAATGCGGATATTGAAAAATAGATTTTTTAGAGTTAGGAACGGTGCGTGTAGAAGTAACCTCTTTTTCCTGGTCAATATCCGGAAGCCCAGACAGCCAAATCATTACTGCCGTAAGTACGAGTATGATGCTTATGATAATATAAGGGAAGATGATTCTTGCAGAAAGTGCTGCAAGAAGTTGTTCTTTTTCTATGCTGTTGCCTGCAACATGATTGATTTGTGTTTCTAAAGTGCCGGCATTTTTTAAGATTGTTGATGCAAGTATAATGGGGCTGATGATGCCTGCCGTTTTATTACAGATGCCCATAATGCTGATTCTTTTTGCAGCACTCTCCATTGGCCCTATCATTGTAATATATGGGTTAGAAGCAGTTTGTAACAATGCCAGCCCGGCTCCCTGCACAAATAAGCCAACAAGGAAAAGTGAAAAACTTCTGCTGTAAGATGCGGGTATAAACAATAAAGAGCCTACACCAATAATCACAAGCCCTAAACCAATACCATTCTTGTAGCCCGTTCTTTTTAGAATAACAGATGATGGGAGTGCAAGAAAAAAATAGGCCATATAAAAAGAAAAAGTAACCAGGAATGATTGCGTATCTGTCTTTAATTCACATACGATTCTTAAAAAAGGGATGAGCGTTCCATTAAGCCATGTAACAAAGCCAAATGAAAAGAAAAGTATAGACATGATGATGATGGGAGGAATGCTTCTGAAGATTACTTTTTGGGGCATATCGTTTACGTTAAGATTTAACTGCATTTTACTATCATATTATTTAAATAGAACAATCAAACGGTTGCGTAAAATATATTGGCTTTTTATAAAGAGATTAGTAATCGATTCTAAAACCAGCAAAGCGGTTGCCTGTCTTTCACTGAAAATTGATTGCGTTAATCGCCTTATTTAAAATTGCTTTATGCCAATACTGATTGTTCCTTTTTTAAATCGGGAAATAAATGACTCGTCTTTATCTGCCTTGTCGGGTATTATGGATAATCTTCAGAAAATAACACTTGAACACACACCATGGAAAACGCATTCATATAAGCCTTTGGTACATGTTGCAGTGGGATATGCTGAAAGTGAGATATACCTTAAATTCTATGTTTCTGAACAAATGAGCAGGGCTGTTAATAAAAACAGTAATACACTGGTATACGAAGATAGTTGTGTTGAGTTTTTTGTAATGTTTGGAAATACTGGATATTATAATCTCGAATTCAATTGTATAGGTACGGCTCTTGTTGGTTTTGGGAAACATAAATACGATAGGGTATTGCTGCCGGTGAGCGAAATTGAGAAAATAAAATATGTTGTAAACAAAGAGCAACTCAGTTTTACAGGAACCTCTTATTGGGAGTTGACTGTGGTAATACCTGCAAGCTTGTTTTGTTACCATTCCATTAAAAACTTTCACGGGCTTCGTGCAAGCGGAAATTTTTATAAGTGTGGAGACAGGATGGAAATTCCTCATTATGTATCATGGTCCGACATTATTTCCGAAACACCCAATTTTCATTTGCCTGAATATTTTGGCGATATACTTTTCGGGCAGAATTAACCCCGGCATAGTAGATTTCTGCCGATTGTTTGGAGCGCTTTAATTTTATGAAGGATAGAATGTGATATAACCTGGGAAAATAATTTTAATATTGATGCCCGATAAAACTTTCCATTCTATTACTACATTCGGTACAAGAAAAAGCCTGCAATGATTATGCTATGTGTTAATATTAAATATTTATGCGGATGAGGCTTTTTAATATAATCCTGTTTTTTCTCTGCTGCCTGCTTACTCGTGTGCAGGCACAAAACGAACTTGCTTTTACACATTTAACGGTAGAAGATGGGTTGTCTCATGGATCGGTTTTATCCGTAACACAAGATGCCAATGGTTTTATTTGGGTGGGTACGATGGATGGGTTAAACAGGTTCGATGGTAAACGGGTGAAAGTGTACAGGTCTTTTTATAATGATAATCCATTGGCGGCAAGTATTAAAATAACCAGGCTTGTGGCTGATCAGAATTTTAATGTTTGGGTAGGCACCAATAATGGCCTATACCTCTACAATTCAAAACTAGATTCTTTCCGGGTGTTTTATAACAATACTAATAATGCCGGCAGCATAAGCAATAACAATATAAGAGCATTGTATAAAGATAAAGCCGGTAATATATGGGTGGGAACAGAAAACGGTTTAAACCTGGTAAAAAAAAATAATGGCTCTGGCATAAGCTTCGAGCACATAAAGCTGAATACCGGCAATGCAAAAGCGATATCCAATAACATCCAGTCAATCTACCAGGATGATGAACAGAATATATGGGTAGGAACGGATAGAGGAGTGGCTTGTATAGGTTCAACCATAACCGATAATCATAAAAAACTTATTGAACTATTTTCCGGTACAAATATTACTTCCATTGCGAAAGATCTTGACAATAATTTTTGGATAGGTACTCATAATTCTGGTATTTATAAAGTAAATACCCGGTATTATAATGTAAGAAGTTACAGGTCGGAGAATGATAAAGGTGCAGTCTTAACCAGCAATATTATTCGTAAAATAATTGTTGATAAAGAAGGAAGGGTTTGGATAGGCACTCTGAAAGGCCTAAACATCTACGATCCGCGAAAACATTTATTTGAAAAGTATTTACACAAACCAGGCGAATACAACTCTTTAAACTACAATTCCATTCACGATATGGTTGAAGATACACAAGGGAATGTATGGGTGGGAACATATTTTGGCGGGGTGAATATTGTTGAAGCGGCCGCTACTAAATTTGAAATATACAAAAACGAAGACAGCAAGAATAATATCAGTAGCAATGTTATTAGCTCTATAGTTGAAGATAGTAAAAACAATCTTTGGATAGGCACAGAGGCAGAAGGGCTAATGTATTTTAACAGGAAGCTGAAAAAAATTTATACTTATAAGAATGATCTTAGAAATACAACTTCCATCAGCTCAAACCTGGTAAAAATTATATTGAAAGATAAAAAAAACAATATCTGGGTTGGCTTGCATAACGGCATGCTTGAAAAAATTATTGATAACGGCAAAGCATTCGAGCATTTTAAAATAGGAGAAGAACAAACGGAGTTGGATTCGGAAGATATCACTTCTCTTGCAGAAGACGATCTCGGTAATATATGGATTGGCAAAGTGCAACAGGGTTTATACATATTCAATAAAGAACTGCATCAGGTAAAAAAATTTGAAGAACTCTTTGGTAACCAAAAATTAAGCAGCAATGCAATCACTTTTTTATTTCAGGATAGCAGGCGAAATCTTTGGATAGGCACCAAAAAAGGAGTGAATGTACTGGAAGGCCCTGAGAACTCTTTGAAAAGGATTTATAAAGAAGAATACCAAAACGGGCTACAATCAGATTATGTTAATTGCATTGCGGAAGATAGGAAAGGCAATATATTATTAGGAACGAATGCTGGTATCTCTATCTATAACCCTTATACAAGAAAGTTGGATAAGTTAGATGTTTTTAATGCTTTAACAGGCAATAAAATTTTTGGTATTATACTGGATGATGATAATAATTTGTGGGTTAGCACCAATAATGGCATTACACGGATAGACTCAACAAGAACAGTATTGAATACATACAATAAAATTGATGGCCTGCCCGGAGATGTTTTTAATTACAACTCATTCTGTAAAGACAGCAAAGGACATATTTTTTTCGGGGGATATAATGGTTTTGTAGAATTTAATCCTAAACAAATTCAATTAAACCAGGCTGCGCCCAGGTTATTGCTCACTTCATTATTTGTAAATGGTCAACAGGTTACTGCAAGAGACAGCACCAAAATTCTTTTTCAGGATATATCTGCAACACAAAATATAGAGCTGGCATATAATCAAAATATCATCTCAATCAACTGGAGTGTACTCAACTTTATTAAGCCGGGAAAAAACAGATCGGTATATAAACTGGTTGGGTACGATAAAGACTGGATGCCTTCACAAAACTCATCTGCAACGTTTACAAACCTGCCTCCGGGCAGGTATACGCTTTTTATTAAAGGGTGCAACAATGATGGTTATTGGAGTGATGCGTTGCCTTACCTCACCATAGTGGTAAGCCCTCCTTTCTGGAAAACATGGTGGGCCTATGCTTCGTATCTGATTATCTTTTTGTTGATTGCCGTTAGCGTGTTTCATTTCTTCAACTCCAGGGAAGACCTTAAGAGAAAATTGCAGTATGAGCATGCCATTAACCTGCAACAAAAAGAATTACACCAGATGAAGATGGATTTTTTTACTCACATTTCTCATGAAATCAGAACACCCTTAACCCTTATTGTGGGGCCAACAGAAATGTTACTGGAACAGTCTTTACCGATCTCTGTAACTAAAAAAATGCTTACCTCTGTTAAGAGTAATGCAGAAAGGCTTTTAAAGCTTACCAACGATCTGCTTGCTTTTAGAAAAGCCGATTCAGGATACTTGCAATTAAAAATTGAATGCCGCGATATAGTAACATTTTGCAAAAGTGTTTTCGAAAAATTTGCAGGAGAAGCTTTGCATAAAAATATTCAATACGAACTAATTACTGCTGAAGAGGAATTGCCTGTGTATTTTGATGCGGAGCACATGGAGATTGTATTTTCTAACCTGCTTTCGAATGCACTTAAGTTTACTGCCGGCGGAGGAAAGGTAAGCATGCAAATATTACGTATGGGCCAGGAAGTACAAATTTGTGTAACTGATAACGGGGAAGGTATTCCTGAGGAAGACCATAGTAAAATATTTACAGGCTTCTATCAGGTTAAAAGAGACGACAACAGAAAAATGGGCTCCGGCATTGGCCTGGCATTTACCAAAACCTTAATAGAGCTTCATAAAGGCACCATTAATTTTACAAGTCTTAAAAACACGGTTACCAACACATTCGAAACCTGTTTTATTGTTTCACTAAAGCTTGGGCAAAACCATTTTGATACAAATAATACAATTGTAGCCTAACTTAGTATCCACCCCTTCAGCGTACTGTTATGAAAGAGAATAAAATACTGATCATTGAAGATAATGAAGAAGTAAAGGACTTTGTGCAATTATGCCTCGCTACTAATTATACTATTCTTACTGCCGGTAACGGCAAGGAAGGATGGGAGCATGCGGTTACTGTTTTGCCGGACTTGATTATTACGGATGTGATGATGCCGGAAATGGATGGAAACGAGTTGTGCAGGAATCTGAAACAGGATGAAAGAACCAGCCATATTCCTGTAATTATGTTAACGGCAAAAGTGGCTGTAGAACATCAGATAGAGGGGTTAGAGAATGGGGCCGATATCTATCTTACCAAACCTTTCAGCATACAGGTGTTGCAATCATATGTAAAAACACTTTTAAAGAATAAAGAATTTCAACGCCAGCATTACAGCCAGAAAATTTTTTTAGAACCATCTTCTGTTGAAGTGGGTACTGTTGACAAAAAATTTATGGAAAGGCTCATGTGCATTATTGAAGAAAAGATCAGCGATCCTGAATTTGGTATTTCGGAATTATCTAAACAAATTGGCATGAGCAAAGCCGTATTGTATAAAAAGTTCAATGCATTGGTACATATACCCATTGGTGAATTTATTAAAACACTCAAACTGAAAAAAGCAGCTATGCTTTTAACAAACGATAGCTTCAATATTTCAGAAGTGGCTTGGGAAGTGGGGTTTAACGATAGAAAATATTTTAGTAAGGAGTTTAAAAAATACTTTGGAAAATCCCCATCAGAATACCTAGAATCTATCGGGAAATAAAATG
Organism: Sphingobacteriia bacterium; assembly: GCA_017304675.1. Taxonomy (GTDB): domain Bacteria; phylum Bacteroidota; class Bacteroidia; order Chitinophagales; family Chitinophagaceae; genus CW01. The sequence goes on along the minus strand of JAFKLS010000022.1, from coordinate 33,898 downwards.
GGCCTTCATAAAAAATAAAACCACCCCCTTTTTAATATATACCTACCCCTCTGTAATGGTTTCTTAGAAAGAGATTTGTTAATCAGTTTTATTTTATTCTGATTAATCTTTAATAACGATATGCGCAAAAAAGGATTTCTATTTACAGGCCTTGTGTCTTTTGTTTTACTGGCAACCATTGCAATGGTATTCGCTTTCTCTCATAAGCTTCGCAAGAACAACGATTTGGTAAAAGATGTTTTTCAGGTGGCAGAACAACAGTATGGAAATATGTTGCTAAATGCAACCAGCTTAAACCAGTATCCAAGAACTACAAATCAGAAAGGGCAGATACAATATGTTTCAATTGGCGATTGGACAGGAGGTTTCTGGCCAGGTGATCTTTGGTATGTGTACGAATATAACAAAGAAAAAAAATGGGAAGATGCCGCCATTAAATGGACGGAGAGTTTAGAAAGTAATCAGTACAATACTGCTCACCATGATCTTGGTTTTATGATGTATTGCAGTTATGGCAATGCTTATAGAATTACCAAAGAAGAAAAGTATAAAGCAATATTAATCCAGTCAGCCAAATCTCTTGTTAGCAGGTATAACCCCCGTGTTGGTTGTATCAAATCATGGAACTCCAGGATGTCGTGGGATGGTAAAACTTTATGGACATATCCGGTTATCATTGATAACATGATGAACCTGGAATTATTATTCTTCGCATCGAAGATCACCGGTGATTCAGCATATAGAAATATAGCAATCAGGCATGCGGAAACAACAATGAAGAATCATATAAGAAACGATTATAGTTCTTACCATGTTGTAAATTATGATTCTGCAACAGGAAATGTATTAAACCAGCAAACCTGCCAGGGTTTTGCTGATAACTCCACATGGGCAAGAGGCCAGGCCTGGGGTATTTATGGGTTTACAATGGTTTATCGCGAAACAGGCGATAAACGCTTTCTGTTAACGGCTAAAAAAATGGCCGATTTTTATATGAATAGTTCTAACCTTCCTTCCGACAAAATTCCTTACTGGGATTTTAACGTAAATCAAAAAGGGTTTACACCCCAGTGGAATTATCAAAACAATAAGCTTGATTATATTCCAAGAGATGCATCGGCTGCCGCAATAGTGAGCTCTGCTCTTTTTGAGTTAAGCAGCTATCTGGGAGCAGAAGGAAAAAAATATTACGATTTTGCTGTTGAAACTTTAGGTTCACTAAGCTCGCCTGCTTATTTGGCTAAGCCGGGCACCAATGGCCATTTTTTACTGAAGCATTCTGTAGGAAGCTTCCCGCACGGAACTGAAATAGACGTGCCGTTGGTATATGCCGATTACTATTTTCTGGAAGCATTGTTAAGATATTCTAATAAAAAAGTTCTCAAATAAAAACAACAGGTAGTAAACCGAAAACTGCAACTCATGAAAAAACGATTGCTATTATTAATGCTCCTTTTCGGGTGGATTATTTCCTCAAAGGCGCAAACCAGTGTTCAGGGCAAGGTTGTTTCTTCCGATAAAAAACCATTGCCGGGTGTAACGGTAATGGTGAAAGGAACACAAACTTATACCCAAACCAATACAGATGGTAGTTTCTCTGTAAAAGTGCCTAATAATAAGGCGGTATTGGTATTTAATTTTATAGGGTATGAAATCAGGGAAATTCCTGTTACAGCATTACCTAATCCGGTGATATTGGGCGATAATGCCAATGTGCTAAACGATGTAGTGGTAGTAGGTTACGGCACTCAAAAAAGAAAAGATGTAACCGGCTCAGTAGCCAAAGCGCCTATAGCAGATATGCTTAAAGCACCGGTACCTTCTTTCGACCAGGCATTGGCCGGACGTATTGCCGGTGTGCAGGTAACAGCGAGCGATGGACAACCGGGTTCTTCAATCAATATTGTAATAAGAGGAGCCAACTCCGTATCTCAATCAAACTCGCCTTTATATGTTATTGATGGGTTTCCGATAGAAAATCCCAATAATAATACAATTAATCCTGACGATATAGAATCGATAGATGTGTTGAAAGATGCATCTGCAACCGCTATTTATGGAGCCCGTGGTGCTAACGGAGTAATTATTATTACAACTAAAAAGGGAAAATCCGGAGATCCTGTGGTAACGTACAATGGATACTACGGATCTCAAACAGTGGCGCATAAAGTTCCTGTAATGAGCCCCTCCGATTTTATTAAATACCAAATAGAATTAAACCCAAGTACTACGCCACCTACGCCTGGCGGTATTATTCCTCCTTCATTGTTTTATCTCAGCGGGGGAACTACAATGAATTATTATCAGGATACGGCCCAATTTATAGATTACCAAAGCCTTATTTTTCGCAGGGCTCCAATGTATAACAATTCTATTTCTGTAAGTGGCGGTAATGCTCAAACGAAATACATGTTCTCTGGAAACATTTTCGATCAGCAGGGAGTTATTATCAATTCAGGATATAAACGTTACCAGGGAAGGTTTGTTTTAGATCAGGCAGTAAATAAAAAATTAAAGGTGGGCATTAATGTTAATTACAGTTACTTAACACAAAGCGGAACGATTGTTAGCAACAGCACCAATAGTGCAACAACCAATGTAATGTACAGTGTATGGGGGTTCAGGCCTGTTAATCCAAGCGCGGCAAGCCTTGCAGCCAATGGCGGTACCAGCAATGTTATAACAGACGAATCTTTAACAGACCCAACTGTTTCCAGCACGAATGATTATAGGTTTAACCCGGTAAAGAATTTAAACAATGTAGTGAACAACAACATTACAAAAGACTTAATGGCAAATGCATACCTGGATTATACAATTGTACCTAATCTTACCCTAAGAATTACAGGAGGTATCAACAGCAGATTACTTATCAATCAACAATTTTATAATTCTCAAACAACTGCCGGTAGTGGTATAGTAAACACACAGGGTGTAAATGGTTCTATCACCAATAACGATTTCAGTTCTTGGCTGAATGAAAATTACTTAACCTACAATAAAAGTTTTAAGAAAGGCCATACGTTAAATGTAATGGCGGGTATGACGGAGCAGCAGGTAAATACTTCTTCTTATGGCTTTTCTGCTATTAATGTACCTAATGAAGCGTTGGGTATTAATGCGCTTTCTCAGGGAACGCCATTGTCTAATATCTCAACCTCTTCTTTCAATACTTCCGTTTCTTTTTTAGGACGGGTTAACTATACCTATAAATCCAAATATTTGTTCACGGCATCGTATCGTGCTGATGGTTCTTCTAAATTCTCATCTGCCAATCATTGGGCATATTTTCCTTCTGCTGCATTCGGCTGGAAATTTATGCAGGAGAAATTCATGAGCAGGTTTCAAAATATCATCACCGATGGCAAGCTAAGATTGTCTTATGGAAAAACGGGCAACAACAAGGTATCTGATTTTGCATACCTGCCTGTTTATAGCCAAACTCCCGGTAATTTAGGATTTACCCAAAATAATTATACAGGAATAAACGTATATACGTTCAATAACAATCTTATAGCAGGAGCTGTGCCTACTACAATTGGCAATCGCAATTTAAAATGGGAAACCACTTCACAGGTTAACTTTGGTTTAGACCTGGGACTGTTAAAAGGCATCATAAATCTTAGTGTAGATTATTACAGGAAAAAAACTTCTAATCTGTTATTAAATGCAGCAGTGCCTTCATCATCTGGTTATACGTTCGTTTACAAAAACATTGGAAGTGTACAAAACGAAGGCTTCGAGTTTGTGATCAATACAAATAATATCAGAACAAAAAGATTCAGTTGGACTACCAGTTTTAATATTTCCTTCAATAAAAGTAAAGTGTTAGAACTTTCGCAGGGGCAGGATGCTTTAACAAGTTCGGTTTCCTGGGATAATGGATGGACCTCTACGCCGGCATACATTGCCAAAGTAGGGCAACCTTTAGGTTTAATGTATGGTTTTGTTTGTGATGGTGTATATCATTACAGTGATTTTGACAGAACAACTTCGGGCGGATACATTTTAAAGAATGGTATTGTAGGTAATGGAAATGCTTCAAGAGCCAATATTCAACCGGGAGATATTAAATACAGGGATATTAATGGTGATGGTGTGATTGATGCCAATGATTATACCATAATTGGCCATAGTTTGCCGATACATATTGGAGGCTTCACCAATAATTTCACTTATAAGAATTTCGATCTGAATATTTTCTTTCAATGGAGTTATGGTAACGATATTCAAAACGCCAATAACATGGTATTCAATGGAAACTTTTTATCTAAAACAAACCTGAATCAATTTGCAAGCTATGCAAACAGGTGGACACCCAACAACGCCAACTCTAACATAGTAAGGGCTGGTGGCTTTATTGGTGGCGGTTATTCTTCTTATACTGTTGAAGATGGGTCTTACTTGAGGTTAAAAACAGTTTCATTAGGATATAACTTCCCTGCTTCAATATTAAAATACTTAAAAATAAGCAAGATAAGGGCATATACTTCTATGCAGAATGTATTAACCTGGACGAAGTATACAGGGCAGGATCCGGAAGTGAATACTTATGGTTCTGTGCTCACCGGCGGGTTCGATTATTCTTCTTATCCGAAAGCGAGAACCATCACCTTCGGTTTAAATGTTACTTTCTAAACTTTAAAACGGTAAATGAATGAAACGAATTTATTATATACTTTTTTCATTGGTGGCTTTAACAAGCTGTCAGAAATTTTTAAATACTACTCCCACTAGTTTTCTAGCGCCAGCTCAATATTATACCGGTGCTAATTTAATTAATGCTTTGGCGGGAGTATATGATCCGTTGGCACAAAGCTCATTATTTGGTAACGAACTCATATCCGGAACCGGTATGTGTAATGATGAAAGTTTTTGGGGTGGTTCGGGCAGGGTGCCTTCGGTGAGTAATGGGTTTTCTGCAACTTATAACTACGATTTTACAAGCTTAAATGTAAATGGCATCTGGTCAAGCGCCTATAGTGGTATTGAAAGAGCCAATCAATTAATTGCAAACATTAATTTGAAAGATTCTTCTTCTGCGGTGCAGGCAGCTTATGGAGAGGCGCTGTTTTTAAGAGCATATTATCATTTTTTGTTGGTTAGTAATTTTGGAGCGATCCCTTTAAAACTTACACCAACAATTACTCCCGATGATTTGAATATTGAACGCTCACCAATTGAAACAGTATATAACCAGGTTGTAAAAGATATGAAGCTGGCAGAATCTAAAGTATACACTGCAGCACAATTAGGCTTTAGCGGAAGAGTATCTAAAACCACCGTTGATGGTATGCTGGCAAGAGTATATTTATTTATGGCGGGTTATCCGTTAAACGGTGGAACGCCGGGAGCGCTGGCACAATATGATAGTGCACTTGTGTATGCGCAGAAAGTGGTGAATTCAGGTTTGCACAGCCTGAACCCAAGTTATAGCCAGGTATTTATTAATGAAGCGGCAGATGTATACGATACAAAAGAGTGTATGTGGGAAGCAGAGTTTGGGGGAAATAATTTGTCTAACATACAGGCAGGAGGTCGCAATGGAAACTTAAACGGCATCACTTTTACTTCGGCAGCAACGTATAGTAATGTAACCGGATCTACCGATTATATTTATCTTGATTCAGGGTATAGCTATGGTTATATTTTTGCCACTCAAAAATTATATAACTTATATGCCCCATACGACTCAAGAAGAGATTGGGCCATTCAAAACTTTAATTACACCGTAAACGCAACACCAACGCCACCGGTAATTACCCGAACACCACTGAGCAATACCACTGCGTTTGCTTATAACAGAACCTGTGCAAAATGGAGGAGGAATTATGAAGTGGTTAAACCTAAAAATAAAAATTATACGCCTATTAATTTTCCGCTGTTAAGGTATGCCGATGTGTTATTAATGCTGGCTGAAGCAGACCTGAATGCGAATAGCGGAACAATTTCTCCTGCGGGGTTAAATGCAATTAACGCTGTAAGGGAACGTGGCTATGGAATAACAGCAAATAGTGCTCCACTCAAATCTTTAACCATTACCAATCAGGGTTCTGGCTACCTTACCAATACATTCAACGGATATAATAATGCGAGTGTTGGCAACGCTAATCTGGGAAATGGTTTGGCATTTTCTTCAACTATTTCTGGTGGTAAAGTAACTGCCGTTACTTTAACTTCAGGCGGATCAGGATTTACTACAGCATCTTCCGGTACTATCTATCTGGGAAATATGTGGGCCGCCAATACAATTTATGCACTTAATCAACAAGTGATCTATAATGGTAATTTATATACCGTCACCACAGCAGGTACATCAACTGCAACACCACCAACACAAACGACTGGTGCCTCTTCTGCATCTGTAACAGGCGCCGTGTTTACTTATGCAGGTATTGCCGCTACAGCAAGCGGTACTTTATTAACAAAGGCCGATGTTGATTTAACAAGTGTTAGTATGCAGGATATCCAGGATGAAAGGGCAAGGGAGTTATGTTTCGAAACATTGAGGGTGCCAGACCTTATCCGCTGGAATATTTTTCTGCCTGCAATGAATGCCGTGAAAACCCAGGTAAGCAATTGGTCTACTTTTTCTGTTAACACCCAATCACTCATTCTTACAGGTTATAACAATGTAGCGCCTAAACATTTACTCATGCCTATACCTTCATCAGAAATGAGTGTAAATAAAAAGATTACTCAAAACCCGGGATGGTAATAATAAGGCAACTTGATGGTATGATAAAAAATTAAAAATTTAAATTATGCATTCATTTAAAAATATTTACCCTTTTATTGCACTATGTGTTGTAACATTAGCTTGCAAACAGCAGGTGGTTAATCAGGGTACTGTTAGCGATTTTGCTGTAATGGCAGACAGTAGTAAAACACCGGCGGATACGGCTTATTATACATTAGGTGCCAAGTCTACCTTTAATTTTTCAGGTAACCCTTTTACCATCAGCTTCTTTTCAGGAGAACTTGGTCATAAGTATATTTACAGGAATAGAACATCGGCACAAGGCATTGCAAAATTTATTTTTACAAATGCATTGAATGTGGGTACACAACAAAATACCTTGCATGTAATGCTGTCCACTGATTTTAAAGGAGTAGTGGCAGGAGATACCACCACTACAATTGCTAATATAACGGCTGCAAGCTGGAAAGATATTACGCCGGCAGTTTTGGCCAATAATGCAACAGCAGTTACAGATACCATTGATCTTACCAGTTATGCCAGTGCGGGTAAAGCTGTGTTTATTGCGTTCAAGTATACTGCGCAATCTGGTTCTGTGCAAAATAAATGGACGATCACCAATGTTAATTTAACCAATTCTCTTAGCGATAACACTGTATATACGATTGCAAACCTAAACACGCCGTCAACAGCTATTATAAATTACGGCACCAATACCTATAGTCCGGGCTGGGTAGCTTATACCCCCAGTAATACAAAAAAATGGACTGTATCTACAAGTTCGTTAATAATAGATTCTACCAATGCGGCATCAACAATCAATTCTGAGTCGTGGGCTATTATGGGATCTATAGATTTAACAAAAGTATCTCCCGATATGGGAGTGTCTGTAAAAGGTATATCATCATTACCTGCGGCATATCAATATTTATATACTGCAAAAGGCAATTATACTGCTGCGTTCTTGGCAACCAATAATACGCAGTTCTCAACAGACTCTGTCGTTAGAACTATTCCTATCGTGATCAGATAATTTTTATTAAGAGCAGTCAATACATCGGCCCGGCCTTATGATGGCCGGGCTTTTTCGTAGAGTTACACTTTTTTTTGATGCTGAGTATAGTAGTATTCACTCTTTTAGTTGCAGTGGAAAATGTATGAATAATCCCTTGCCTGAATACACAATCTTTTACAAAATTCACCCTAAACGAAGCCTTTCTTCACCCCACCTTTTTCAGGTGGCAGGTTAATTTCGGGAAGAGCATGTTAAGAAAATAATATTCATTTTTTTTCAAGCTATATACTAACGAAAATCATAGTCTGGGCAGGTGTTTGGCATATGGGTTCATTGTTTCCATTATATTTTGTTTTACCTGTTAAGGTGTTCACAGAACTGAGCTTTCTACAGTATATCGTGAAATAAAACTTTCATCAGTAAATACTAAAACTATTGTTGTATGGGAAATAAACGCTACGCTTTCAAAAAACAAATAATGCTTGTAATGCTTATTTGTATTATTTCTACTGCTCATGTATTGGGGCAGAACGTAAATGATTATCAAAGTTCTGGCACCGGTGTACATGTAGATCTTAGCAGTGCTAACAACTGGCAGTACTGGGATGGCACTGCCTGGCAGGCGGCTACGGCAGCACCTTTTACCGCTGGCACCCACCAGGTAGGTACTAATGGTAAAGTAACCATATTATCTGCAGATACATGGGACAATGCATCGGCATTGAGCCTGGCATCTAAAAGTGCTACAATTGTGTTCAACGGACTGGCAGGTAGCTTTTCAACAACAAACAAGCTTACTTTAAATACCAATATTTACCAACACAATACTTCTGCAAACGAATCTGTTATTGCTGCCGGTATTGTTTTCAGCACTACTTCTACTACTATTTATTCTTATAGCAGCGGAACGGTGCCGGCAGCATCTTTCGGAAGCCTCACCATTGCATCGGGTTCAACTTATTCATTGGGTGGGGCAGCATCAACTGTTGCCAGCGGTACGCTTAAAGTGGATGGAACATTTAATTGCGGAGCGAATACATTCACTGTAAAAACAAGCGCATCAGCATCTTCAACATTAACAGGATCTGGTACTATTACAACAGGTGCTATCGGTACAAGGTTAACGTTGGGTTCTGTAAGCGGACTGGCAATCAACGTAAACTTTACAGGTACTTTATGTGGTGTAACTTTAAATGCTCCTGTTGTTCTTCAGTCAGACTTAACAATTTCTGCATCTGGGTTTACACCGCAGTTTTATTTTAACCAATCAGGTATTTATACCGATCTGAACGGGCATAGCTTATCATGTGGAAGTATTAACGGAGCAGTGGCAAATGTTCTATTTAAAAATACTTCTCCGGGAAGCATTGTTACAAGCGGTTCGGCAACAATAGCAACTGATGGCAGTGCACTTAATAATATTACATTAGGCGCAAGCGCATCATTAAATTCAAATGTAAGTGTAAACGGAATTTTTACGCAAAGCGCAGGAACATTTACCACCAATAGTTTTGGGTTAAGTTTGGGTTCTTCAGCATCAGCAGTTATTGGAAGTACTGCTGCATTAACTATAAGTTCAGGTGGTACGGTTGATTTTAATAACAGGCCTGTAACTATTCAGTCTACTGCTTCAGGAACAGGGCACATCAATACAATTTCCGGTACCTTATCTAATGCCACAAATGTTACCATTCAACAATACCTGAGCGCAAAAAGGGGCTGGCGTTTTCTCGGTAATCCAACAGGAGCATCGTTAACACTCAGTACTTTTGCCACCAATAGCAATATTGATTTAAATAATGGTACGCAAAGCGCAGCCACAGCATATACTTATGACGGAACAAAAATAGCACCGGCATCACCCTGGGTGGCTGCAGGAGCTACATGGGCTGCCAATAAAGGATTGTTACTTTTTGTAAGAGGTAAATCTGCTGAAGGCGTTGGCGGAGGCTCTTATACGCCCAGTAATGTTACATTGTCTGCAACCGGCAGTTTGGTTTCTGGTACACAAGCTGCACAATCTTTAACATACGATGCTGTAAATACTAATGCGCAGTGGAATGTTGTAGTGAATCCTTACCCATCACCCGTAAGTGTAAAAAATCTAACAGGTATTTACAATAATGCGGGCATCAACCAAAGTATATATGTTTTCAATCCGAATAAAAATACCGGTGCTACTAATGCTTCACTGGCCGATGGAGATTACGATTTTGTAACATTGGGCAGCTCTACTGATTTTATTATTCCTTCTTTCGGCGCCTTTTTTATACAAACGCAAGCTGCCTCACAAACGGTTCAGTTTACCGAAGCTGCAAAAGCATCTGGTGGTGATCAAAGATTGTTTGGTACCAATACCGATTACCGGGTAGCAGAATTATTACTTACCGATAAGGATAATAATGCATTAGACAGGGCTGAACTTATGCAGGATGCCGGCAGCACCTCTTTAGGAAACGATCACTGGGATTTACCTAAACTTACCATGAGTAAGCAATACCTGTGCCTGTTCAGCAGCGATAACAAGCAATTGGCTATTGATGCCCGCAAATCTTTTTTAACGGATACCGTTAAGATGGGAGCATTTATTAATAACCAGCAGGAATATAAATTACAAATAGGCAATTATTCTTTACCCGATGATATTGTGTTAGAATTGAAAGATAATTATGCTCATACTACAACCGAATTAAAGAAGGGAACATCTTACAGCTTTACGGTAACGGCAGATGCCGCTTCAGAAGGAATGGGCCGCTTTTTAATTTATGCTCGTTCATCTGTAACGGCTGTTGTTAGCGATGGCCAGAACAATACTGGTGATGCGCTGCTAAATGTTATGCCGAATCCTGCACGTGATCATATACTTCTTCAATTGCCTGCTTATCCTGCTCCTGTTTCTACTACCATTAAAATGTTTTCAATTGATGGAAAGCTGGTAAAAGAAATTACAACCAGCCAAAACGGAGGAACTCTTAAAATAGCAATAGCAGAGCTGCCAAAAGGCCTATATGTGGTGCATGTACTAAACGCCGGCAAAAGATCGATTGCTAAAATTATAAAAAATTAAAAAAAATAATATGAAAGCCATACAAAAAATATTGTTGTTAACTGTTTTGTGTTTATGCTATACAGGAATGCTTCATGCGCAGTTGCCGGGCTTGCCGGTAGGGGATCCTGATGTGTCTAATGCACCGGTAGACGGTGGCCTAAGCCTGTTGGTGGCCGCCGGTATAGGTTATGGAGCTAAACAATTGCGCAAAAACAATAAAAGAAACATAAAATGAAAAATATGGATAAAAGCATTGTTAATTAGTACTACTAAAAGAGCGTGTAATTATTTGTATGCATAAAAGGATAATACTTTCTTACTGTTTTATATTGGTTGCATTTGTTGTGAGATCGCAAGGGTTTACTTTGTTTAATTCTATTCGTTATAATAATACGCCTTCGAACAAAGCTTACATGAGCCCTATTGTAGTTACCAGTCAGTCTGCGCTGGTTTCTCCTTATGTTACAACCAATGCCGGCCCAACTGATAATCTTCCCAATTATCCTGCAGTTGACAGCCTGGCTAGTTCTCTTAAAACAGCGAACACACCTATTGCCACATTGGATATTGAAGTATGGCCTTATTATCCAACAAGTACTATGAACCGGTCAATTATCTGGTACAAGAACGTGGTGGATAGTTTTAAAAAAATCAATCCAACAACACAAATCGGTTATTATGGTGTAGTGCCTAATGTTGCGTATCAATGGAGTAAGATCGATCCTGTGAATAATCCATCGGGTTATAGTTCTTGGGATAATATAAATAAAGCATATGCACCGGTTGCCAATAAAGTGGATATTATTTTCCCCTCTTTTTATGCTTATGATACAGATACTTCGGCCTGGCGAAAAATGGTAGACAGTACCGTATCTGCTGTAAAGAGATATTATGGCGCCACCAAACCTATTTATGCTTATATATGGCCGCAATATCACGATGGGTCTGCTTATAACCTTCAGTTCATAGACACCGTTTCATGGAAATTTCAATTAAAAATTCTTAAGAGCAGAACCAATGGTTGTGTGATATGGACAAGCAATAAAGATGCTAATGGGAATATTATAAACTGGAATGAGAACATGCCTTGGTGGTTGGCCACTAAAAGTTTTATGGTAACAAACGGTTTGGTTCCGCCATTGGTGTTCGATAAGTTTTATGTAGCACAAACATCTCCCAATATTCAATTGCAATGGGCTACTTCTAACGATACTACAACTAATTATTTTATTCTGCAGCGGAGCAATGATGGGGTTACTTATTCATCAGTATCCGGCAATATTCCTTTTTCGGGGTCTTACTATACGCTGAATACGTATACATTTACTGATAACACTGCAGCCAGCGGCAAAGTCTATTATCGTGTGCAGGCGGTAAGTCGTACGGGCACCAGCACTTATTCTTCAGCCATTTCTTATTCGCCTGCAACACCTGCGTTCACACCGGGCAATATTGCAGTATTGCGTATTGGTGGTTTAAATAAAGATGGCAGCAACGGAGGTAACCCCGCCAGTGCAGGGGCTTTTGTTCATATTGATGAATTGGATGCCGCTACCGGCAATGTAGTAAGCCGCACAGATCTTCCGCAGGTAGTTAATGGACTGAATAAAGCTTACTATAACAGCGTTTCCACAACGGAAGGATTATTAACCTCATCACCTAACGGGCAATATATTTCTTCATTTGGTTATTCTGCTAAACCTTCTTCAGGTACTATTTACGGCGCCGGTTCTTCTACTTCTCCCAGAACAGTGGCACTTATTAAATATGATGGTTCTGTAAATACGAGCACTTCCTTAACAGACTATCCTACAAATGGCACTGCAGCAACTACGGGTAGTGCAGTTACCACCGATGGTACTAATATATGGCTGGCTGCTGCACAAACAAACGGGATTGCTTATACCACTACCGGAACAACATCCGGCGCAACTTTTGTTGCAGCCACCAATACTTCTAACCGTTCCGTAAGCATTTTTGGGAACGATTTGTATTTTGTTGCTGCCGGCGGTATTCGTATTGGCACAGTTGCCGCTGGCGGAGGGATACCTACCACTACTGGCAATACCATGACAACATTAAATATTAATGGGCCGGATATTAATAATGCATCGCCCAATCAGGTATTGATGTTGGATATGAACGCATCTATACCGGGAGCAGATGTTATGTATATCTCAAACAATGGCTCAACCAATACAGCCGGGATTTTAAAATATTGCAAAGATGCTAATGGGCAATGGCAGCCTTATGGTAGTTATGGCAATACAACTGCAGCACCAGCGGGACAAGGTTCTTATCTGGGAATAACAGGTTCTTTTTCCGGGTCAACAGTTACCCTTTATGTAAGTTGCGGAGCCATATCTTCAGGAACAGCTACCAATAATGTTATTAAACTAACTGATGCGAGTGGATATAACGGCACCATGAATGCAACTGCTATATGGAGTGTTTCTTCTCCGGGCAATTCACAATACAGAGGAGTGGCTTATGTTCCGGTGCCCAGTTTTTATTATGCCGGATCAGGAGAGTTGAATGACATTAACAATTGGGGTACAAATACCGATGGCAGTGGAGGCAACCCTTTAAACTTTACGAACGATTACCAAACCTTTTACATCACGGCTGGCAACCCCAATATGAGTAATGATTGGGTGGTATCGGGTAATGGATCAAAAATAGTAGTGGGAGATGGCAGCAATCCTGTTACAGTTAACATTCCTGCCAATGCAAAAATTACAGGCATCATAGATGTACAAAAAAATGCCACGCTTAATATTGCCAATACCATTAATCCATCTTTCGGCAATCTTTATACAGGCAGTACGGTAGATTTTACGGGTAACAACATAACCCAGGTAATACCTTCGGCAGTGTACAGTAATCTTATAATAGATAATCCTGCCACCTGCATTGTAACAGGTACAAGCACAGTTAATGATCTGCTTACGATAAATAATGGTAAGCTCATGATAGGAGATGGTAACGCTAATTCAGGAAACCTGACATTGGCAACAAGAGCAAAAACTATCATATCGGCAAGTGGTGTGCTTAGTATACCGGGCAATGGAACGGTAAATTTCAACAATACTAATATTAGTATTTTATCTAACAGCCAGGGAGCAGGTGCAATAGATGTAGTGGCCGGCATAGTAAACAATTGGGGCAATGTTAGCATGCAATGTTATATCTCTTCACAAAGAGGATTCAGAACATTGGGGCATCCTTTTAATAGTAATATGCCTTTAACCAATCTTACAGGTTCTGTAGATATTACCGGTAGCGGCGGTGTTGTTAACGGGTTTACAACAAGCACCAACAATACACCTTCTGCATATTATTACGACAATACTACAGATCAGTGGGCAGCTTATACGAGTACATTGCAAAACTGGAATAAGTTACAAGGGTTGCTTTTGTTTGTAAGAGGAAATAAAGGAGAAGGTTTGAGCGGGCCTGAAAATGCAGATGCCTATTCAGCATCTAACGGCCCTTCTGCCATAACATTAAACCTTACAGGTAAAATAAATACAGGCAATGTTAATTATACTACAGGCAGTAATGCTACCTGGAATTTTGTAGGTAACCCGTACCCTGCTCCGATTGACATAACCAAGATCGGCAACCTGGGTATAGTGGCTGGCAACGCTAACGCCGTATACTTGTGGCAGCCATACCAACAAGCACCTTATAAAGCATCAGCCGGGGGGCAATATGTTGTTCAAGATATAACAAATGCGCCTGTTGTTATTCCGGCTTTTGGAGGTTTCTTTATTAAAAATGCATCAGGGCAGGCCACTTCATTAAATTTTACAGAGTCTGTTAAAAACATATCTGTATCGCCAATCAATCTTTTAGGAATGCCTGAAACAACAGATACTTCAGTAACGTTGGAAATAAAAAGTACAGGCCATTTATACACCGATCAATTATTGCTTCGTTTCAATAAATCATCTTCTGAAAACGGAATAGATATTACGGATTGGAATAAGTTTAGCAATGCTTATCTTGATTTGTCTTCCATCACCCCTGATAATAAAAGGCTGGCAATGGATACGAGACCGCTTCGTGTAACGGATACTACTGCAATAAAATTGAGTGTTAATAGTGCTGTACCCGATAGCTTCTCCATTACAATTAAAAGTGGGCATCACCTTCCGGATAGTATGATCATATTGCTTAGGGATAATAAAACAGGCACTGATAAAATATTGAACAATCATACAGCCTATTTTTTTACAGGAGAAGCAAGAGATAGCGCTGACGCGAATGGTAACAGGTTTACCTTATTGTTATACAGTAATAAGCCGGTGATAGGTATGCATGCAGATAATGTTGAACCATCATTGTCTATGATTGCATATCCCACACCTTTTACCAATGCTACCGGGTTGCATATAGCTATTAAAAGTGCGGGCGAAAACACAGTTGTTCAAATTGTTTCTGCAGCAGGAATTATTATGGATAAGATAATTGTTGCACCTAATACCCGAACCTTGCATATTGATGGTACAAGATATCCTAAAGGAATGTATACAATTCGTTTAACAGACACCCGGGGAAGCATTAGTAAACAAGTGATTAAACAATAGCGATTCTTAATTAATGAAAATATTGAATACATGAAAAAAAGATTCTTACAAATTACTGTTATTGCTGCATGCAGTATGGGCAGCATATTGGCATATGGCCAAAAAGAACAGCAATCTGTATTGTTTGAAAATTATAAAAAGAATAAAGCCCAATCTGTTCTACCCGATTTCTCTTATGCGGGGTATAAAAACGGGGAAAAACCTATTCCCGATGGAAAAGGGTATAAGGTATTTAATGTTACAGATTTTGGAGCGATACCCGATGATACGATCTCTGACAGAGAAGCTATTCAAACAGCTATCAGGATGGCGAATATGCACGGATCGGGCATTGTTTTTTTTCCAAAAGGCCGGTTTCTTGTGAATGAAGAAAATGATATACCTAAAAGCATTGTTTCCAAAGGAAGTAAAATTATTTTCAGGGGAAGCGGTTCTGGCTCAGGTGGCACGGAGTTATATATGAAGAACTCATTGCCTCCTGCCAACCCGCAGCAGATGTGGACTTGCCCTCCCATGTTTTTATTTACAAGCGGTGGCGCTGATAAAAAAATCGGAGACGTAGTAAAAGATGCGAAAATTGGTACATTCGATATTAGGTTAAATACAACCGGCACACTGGCCCCCGGCGATTGGATTGTATTGCGAATGTTAAACAACGATCCTGCATTGATTAATGCAGAACTGGCACCTCATGCAGCAGATACAAGTTGGACTTATCTTGTAAAAAAAGGAGTAGATATAAAAGTATATTATCAGGTAAAAGAAGTAGCTAATGGTTTTGTTACCTTAACCAGTCCGCTTAGTTATGATATAGATAGCAGGTACAAATGGGAAGTATTTCAATTTGCACATGCAGAAGAAGTAGGAATAGAAAACATTGCATTTGTGGGGAATTGGAAAGATAAATTTGTACACCACCGTTCGTGGAAAGATGATAGCGGATTTACGCTTTTCAATCTCTCGCGTTGCACAGATTCCTGGATAAAGGATTGCAGGTTTACAGATTGCAGTGTGGCGGCTGTTATACTGCAAAGCGCTAATGTTACGGTACTCAATTGTTCTGTTACCGGCAACGGTGGGCATGAAGCCGTTTGCTCTAATGGTTCTACCAATGTATTAATGGCTAATCTAAAAGACGAAGCTTCTCAATGGCACTCTTTTGGTTCTTCGCATGGCGCTATGAATACGGTAATCTGGCATTGTACATATCCTGCCACTACTTGTTTTGAATCTCATGCCAGTCAGCCCCGCAATACTTTGTTAGATAATGTTACAGGCGGTTTAATGCAAAACCGCGGAGGCGGTGCTATTGAGAATATGCCTAATCATATGAAAGGGCTGGTACTGTGGAATTATATACAAACCAATGAGCCTGTAAAGGAATTTGAGTTTTGGCCTTCGGGATATCTGTATTGGAAAATACCAAATCCGGTAATAGCAGGCTTTCAGGGCAAAGGCACAACGTTTAAAAAAGAACAGGCAGGATATATAGAATCTATGGATCAGCCAGTAGCGCCTTATTCCTTATATGAAGCACAACTTCAATTAAGGCTAAAAAAGTTACCTGACTGGATACAAAGTTTAAAAAACAATTTATAACAACAACCCGCTAACAACACATGTTCGTATTGAGTAGCTGGTAATCTGATTGCATAAAGAACTGACAAAATAGTTGCGCTTACAATGTTATGATTATGAAAAAAAAACATATTGTACTCTTCATGTTGCTTATTGCAACGGGCAAAATAATGGGAAATATTTCCGACAGTATTCCGGCTCGTAACCAGCATCCTAACCTGGTAGTAATTATAGTAGATCAGTGGAGGGCACAGGCACAGGGCTTTGAGAAAAAAGAACCTGTTAAAACACCTGTGTTAGATAAACTGTCGGCCCAAAGCCTGGTGCTTAACCAAATGGTAAGCAATTATCCGGTTTGCTCTCCGGCACGTGCAATGCTTTTTTCAGGGCAATACCCCTTAAAAAATCATGTATATAGTAATGTAAATTCGGCATCAGCGCCTTTTGGTATTGAATTGCCTGCCTCAGTAATGTGTTGGTCCGATGTATTAAAAGCAAATGGCTACTCAAACGGTTATATTGGTAAATGGCATTTAGATTCACCCCACGAACCTTATATACCCACTTCCAATAATGATAAAAAAGTGGCATGGAATGAGTGGACTCCGCCGCAAAGACGACATGGATTTGATTATTGGTATGCTTATGGCACGTACGATGAACATATGAAACCAATGTATTGGGACAATAATGCATCAAGAGACAATTTTCATTATGTAAACGAGTGGGGCCCTCTGCACGAAGCAGATAAAGCATTGGCGTATTTTAAAAACGAACACAATGAACGGGAAGCCAACAAACCGTTTTCCCTTGTTATTTCTATGAATCCGCCACACTCTAATTACAAACAGGTTCCGGCTAAATATGTAAGTATTTATAAAGATGTTCCTTTAGATTCTTTGGTGAAAGATCCCAACATTCCACCGGCAGGTACACCCATGGGAGATGAATACAGAAACAATATAAAATATTATTATGCATGTATTACCGGTGTAGACGAGCAAATAGGCAGGATACTGGATGGACTGAAAGAGCAGGGACTGGAAAATAATACAATCGTGGTTTTTATGGCCGATCATGGAAACTGTTTAGGCAAACACGATGAGATTTCGAAAAACAACATGTATGAAGAGTCTTTACGTATACCGATGATCGTATCGTGGAAGGGGCATATTGCACCCAGGTATGATACCACTTTTTTGGGAAGTGTTCCTGATCTGTATCCTACCTTGCTGGAATTAATGGGGCTAAAAGATAAAACACCTGCTTCAGTTGATGGGAAAAGCTTCGCTGCATATTTCAAAAACGGGAAAGGCGAAATGCCGGCAGAGCAATATATCATGGGGGCTATCTACAGCAATAACGCCAGGTTGAATTCAGGCTTTCGTGGTATCAGAACAAAAGAGTACAAACTGGCTTTTGTAAATAAAAAAGAAAAGGTAGAGCCCTATTTGTTCGACCTGAAAAAAGATCCTTTTGAGTTAAATAACCTATATAATCCATCAGATAAAAAAGTAAAAGAAATGCGAATGAAATTGGAGGAGTGGTTAAAGAAAACAAACGATCCATTTGTATTAACTACTACTTTATAAAAATATCAGGTTAAAATAAAAAGCATGTGTTCTTTTAAACGCATCTTCATTCTTGCTTGTTTAATTTGTTTTCGGTTGCACCTGCTTCAGGCGCAGGAGGCCTTACAATACAGTGTTCAAATAAAGAAGAGTTATCCCGCAATAAGAACGCCGAGGCTTAATACGGGAACCACTGGCAAAGCAGATGGCGAAAGTTTCGGTTATACCGATAAATATCTTTTGCATAATGAAAAAGCATGGCTTCCCGTAATGGGTGAAATGCATTTCTCGCGTTGCAGGGAACAAGACTGGGAAAAAGAAATCCTGGCAATGAAAGCAGGAGGCATTCAAATAATCTCCACTTATATTATCTGGATTCACCATGAAATGAAAGAAGGTTTTTTCAATTGGGAAGGAAACAGGAATTTATCGCATTTCCTGTCGCTTTGTAAAAAACATGGAATGTATGTATGGCTGCGCCCCGGCCCCTGGGTACATGCTGAAGTTAGGAACGGTGGATTCCCGGATTGGCTGATGCGAAAAAAGATCGGTTTGCGTAGTAATGATTCTGTGTATTTGCAATATGTAAAAATATTCTTTCATGAAATAGCCCAGCAGTGCCGCGGCTATTACTTTAAACAAGGAGGCCCCGTTATTGGTATCCAGATAGAAAATGAATTACAGTATACGGGAGGGCCTGCTTTTTTGCACATGAAAACATTGAAGCAAATGATAATAAATGAAGGCATGGATGTGCCTTATTATTCTGCTTTTGCAAAAGGGCCAGATAGCCAGGATGATTTTTTATATATGATAGGAAGTTATCCTGATAGCCCATGGAGTAATTCCACGAAAAAATTATTTAAGCCGGTTTATTTTATACGCCCATTACAATCGGATGCTGATATTGGAACAGACTTGTTAGGGAAGCTTGATGTGAATGTTAAAAACTACTTTCCATTGCTTTCGGCAGAAATAGGCGGTGGCATGCAGGTAACATACCACAGAAGGGTAATGGTTTCTGCAAAAGATGTGGCTGCAAATGCTTTTGTAAAAATTGCTTCCGGGTTAAATGGGTTAGGGTACTATATGTATCATGGCGGTATTAACCCTGTTGATACCGTGAATAATGTTGCATTACAAGAATCCAGGGTATCGGGCTATCCTAATGATGTACCATTAATCAATTACGATTTTCAGGCACCTTTAGGTTCAATGGGCATACAATCCCCGGCATTTAATGAATTAAAACTCCTGAACTTTTTCTTACAGGATTACGGGAGTTGGCTGGCAACGGATTTGTCTTATTTTCCTAAGAAAAAGAAAGAAAATATGTTTTCATCAGATACAGTGCAATGTTCTGTTCGTGCAAAAGAAGGGGCCGGATTTATTTTCCTTTCCAACTATCAGCGATTGGCGCATATGCCTTCTGTGAATCATTTTCAATTGCAGGTATTTGATGATGAAAAGAAAGAACTTGTTCCTCATCAACCTGTAACATTTCCTTCAAACCATTATGCTGTTTGGCCTTATAACCTTGTGTTGGATGATGTGAAAGTGAAGTATGCTACCGTTCAGCCTCTTTACATCCTGCATCGCACGGAAGCGAATACTTATGTTTTTTTTAGTGATTCAATATTGCCACAGATATTGTTAGATCATCAAAGTATACGATCTGTAAAGCTTATTAACGGATGCCATAAAGATTATGCCGACAGCAATCAGATTGTTGGAGATGCTATGGATAAAGCATTTTACCTGGAAATAAAAAATAAAAATGGCAGGCAGGTAAATTTTCTTGTTTTAACAAAAGAGCAGGCATTGCTTTCCAACAAGATTAAAACACCAAAGGGTAATGAAGCGATAGCGATATTGGATGGTGTTTTGCGGCAGAACGATACCGGTATTTGTATTGAAACAAAGAATAGAGAAGGGAAAATACGCCTGCAGTTTTTTCCGTCAATAAAACCGGATAAAGCTTCAAATACTTTTACCTGCAAACAAATAAGTTATAATAAAATATTCAGCACATTCGAAATTGCCCCGGGTACCATTAATAAACCTTCTGTAACATATTCGCGTGTTATGAATGCTAACCTGCTGCAAGCATCGTTATTTAGAGACTCTGTTATTCGCAAATATCAGGAAAGCGCCAACTTTAATAAATTACAAACCGGGCCGCTTTATCAAACACAATTTCATGCACTGCCGAATCAGTCGGTATACCAATTGCAGTTTAACTATAAGCCATCAGCCTGTGTTACTCAATGGGAGGCTGTTGTTAATTATAATGGCGATGTGCTGGCAATGTATCATCAAAATAAAATAGTGTATGATCAATTCAATTATAATGGCATCTGTAAATTTCGTATCAACGATCTTTTAAAAAATGAGGGGAAAGATTTGTTGATGCAGTTATTGCCCTTGCCTGCAAATAGTGATATATATATTCCTGATCTTCCGGGATTGAAAACCCCGGTTTTGTATTCGGAGGCACGGCTTAAAAAAATCGATTTATATCCTCTGTATCAATATACACTCAACTTCAACAACTAATTTATGCGTACGCTATTGGCAATTGCCTTGTTTCTAATCATTCATTCTAATGTTGGCGGGCAAGCACAGGCAAAAACAATTTTAACTCCTTTATCTGTTACAGATACTTCGTTGAGCGGGTTTCAAGACAGGGCTTATTGGGTAAAGTTGATGCAGAAGATTGTTTCACCCGTTATTTATCATCTGGCAGATGAAACACTAAAAAAAGAAATGCCTGTTGTAGAATCTCCAACATATGATTCAGGATTTCATTCTCATAATGTAGCATATTTAGAAGCTGTTGGCAGAACATTGGCGGGCATAGCACCATGGTTGAGTTTGCCGGATGATACCACTGCTGAAGGAAAATTGCGGAAAGAGTTAAGAAAACAGGTATTGAAGGGCCTCGTGAATATGGTAAATCCGAAAAGCCCCGACTACTTAAACTTCAGAACACAAAACCAGCCTTTGGTAGATGCAGCTTATGTTGCGCAAGCTTTTATGCAGGCAAGGCAGCAGTTATGGGAGCCATTGGATTCACTTACAAAACAGAGATTTATAACAGAATTTAAAGCTTTACGAAGAATAAAAACCATTTATAATAATTGGCTGCTATTCTCCGGCATGGTAGAAACTTTTCTGCTCTCTGTGAATGAACAATATGATCCGTTTAGAATTGATATCGCCTGGCGTAAATTAAAAGAATGGTATGTGGGAGACGGATGGTATAAAGACGGGAACAGTTTTGCAATGGATTATTATAATTCTTATGTAATGCACCCGATGATGGTATTAATGTTGAAGGAATTGGTTCAGAAAAAAATATTGCCTTCAGATGAATACGAACAAGCCATGCAGAGAATGGTACGGTACTCAGAATTTTTAGAAAGAATGATTTCTCCCGAAGGGTATTATCCCCCGTTTGGCAGGTCTATTACCTATAGAATAGGCATTTTTCATGCCTTAGAACAAACAGCCTTAATGCATCAGTTGCCCCCTGCTATTCAACCTGCACAGGTGAGGTGCGGCATTACGGCAGTAATGAAAAATCAATTTGAACATATTAGCAACTTTGACGAAAAAGGATGGTTGTTATTAGGTTTCGTAGGCCATCAGCCTAACATAGCCGATTACTATACATGCACGGGCAGCCTGTACATATGTTCTTTAGGGTTTATTGCATTAGGCTTGCCGGGCGACGATGAATTTTGGAAGGCCAAACCTGCAGAATGGACATCGAAACAGGCATGGGGCGGGAAGCCTTTTAAGAAAGATTATCATGTGGAGTATTGATAAATAAATAAAACATTTAATGAATGAATAGCGTCTATGCACTAATTGTTTGTTGTGGCATTACTTGCAATTTATTTGCACAAAATCCAACGCAGAAAGAAGCCGACAGAATAAAGATAGAACATGCCCAGATTGGCATAGATGATAGCCAGGTACAATTATATAAGCATACTGCAAACCCGGGAGCACAATGGTTTCCTCAGGCAGGTTTTGGAATGTTCATACATTGGAGCATTTCATCTGTAAAAGAACTGGATCTTTCCTGGCCTATGATGGCCGGAACACAAATAGGATGGAGTGTCAAAAAACCTTCGCAGGATTCAATCAATAAATTTATTGCAAATGACGATTTTTTTGCAGGCCACCGTTGCAAAGTAAATAACACCTGTATCACTCCTAACCAATATTGGGAATTGGCTAAAGACTTCAACCCAAAATCATGCAACCCTGAAACATGGGTGAAGTTGGCCAAAGAAGCGGGAATGGAGTACGTTGTATTCACTACAAGACATCATGATGGTTTTGCAATGTGGCCAAGCAAGTATGGAAATTTCAATACAAAAAATTATTTAGGAGGAAGAGATTTTGTAAAAGAATTTGTAACAGCCTGCAGAAAATACGGAATGAAAATAGGGTTGTATTATTCAGGGCCTGATTGGCACTTTAATAAAGACTATCAAAGCTTTTTGTATTATGGAGTAGGAAGAGATTATGTTAATATCCCTTCCATAGATGCGGATCATCATGTTAGAAACACTGCAAAAACTGAAGCAGAGAAACAAAAACATTACGAAGATGTAGCTGCTTATTTGAAAGGACAAGTAGAAGAATTGTTAACCAATTATGGTAAGATTGATATGATATGGTTTGATGGCGGCCCGGATATTCCTAAAGGAAATATTGCGAGGGAGCATACCATTACAATGGAACGTATTCATCAATTACAACCCGGCATTGTTGTTAGTCCGAGATTTTTTGGTTATGGTGATTACAAAACTTTGGAAGGTGATAAATCCTTGCCTACAACGAAGCAAAACGACTGGGCCGAATTGTGTGCTACGATTGCCGATCCCGGCTGGGGTTATACCCGTGCACTTTTAAAATCTACGGCTTATGTATTGAACCAACTGGCCGTTTGTCGCTCTAACAATACCAACTTCCTATTGAATTTTGGGCCAACAAAAGAAGGCGCTTTCTCTGATGAAATGATTAGCCGTTTAAAGGAGATAGCCGTTTGGATGAAAAGCAATAAACCTGCAATATCAGGATCTAATGCATTAAGTGATGATGAGTTGGCTTCGGTGCCTGCAACTGCTTCAGGAGAGCATCGTTATTTGTTTGCCATGCCTAGTGTTACCAATAAATTTAAAACGGTATTGCCTTCTGAAAGTTTAACCATTACTTTTAAAACCGGCAGAACAGTTAAACATATCAGGATTTTAGGTAAAGAAGAAGAACTGAAATATGTTATAAATAATGGATCTGTAAATATAGAAATACCATCACATATAAGATCGGTGAACGGAGATGTGATTGATATAGAATTAAACAAACTGTAAAATAAATTTTTCGTGTATACTCAATTAATACAAAGCCCTGTAAAATGCACACAGGCAATAAAAACGGTTAGCCGCAGTGGGTTATTGCTGTTATTGCTGGTTTGTGCTGTAAGTGTACAAGCCATGCCGCCGTATCGTGTAACGGTAAAAAACAATTCCGGCCTTAACAGGATAGAGGAACTGGTTATTTTAAAAAGAGCATTTCTTCAAAAAAAAATAAAAGAACTTTCAACAAAAAACTTTGTGCTTATAAAGCACCATGGGCAGCCATTGGTTGTTCAATACGATGATTTGAACAACGACGGCATTTGGGACGAAGCTGTTTTTTTATATACTTTTAAACCGTTTGAAACAGTAAATTTTGCTGTTGTTGTATCCGATAAACCTGCTGCGATAAAAGCAGTTGTAAAAGCACATGTAAGACATAAGCACAAGTTGAACGATAATAGTTTTGGAGAAAATGTTATAACCGACACGATGCCCTATAACAACCAGCCAACTGATTTTACCAGGCAAAAATTACCACCATATTTAACGGAAGGCCCCGCATGGGAAAATGATAAAGTAGGATTTAGAAAATATTTTGATGTTCGTAATGCTAACGATCTGTGGGGTAAAACAACCGATAAAATGGTGATGGATTTTGTAGGGGCTAACCCCGATAGTGTATACCATCATTTAAGCTGGTGGGGAATGGATATTTTAAAAGTGGGGAGATCTTTGGGGGCCGGCGCAATTGCATTAAGGATACCTTTAAAAGATAGAAAAAAAGATACCTTATTGCGTTTGGGCAATAATACCCGAAAAATTATTTATCATTCTTTGGCAGATGGCCCCGTACGGGCAATGTTTACTATAACTTACAGCGATTGTAATGTGGCTGCCGGTATAGAGCCGGTAACGGTTGTTGAAAAAATAAGTATTTGGGGCGGTCAGTATTTTTATAAGAATGAAGTGGAAATTAAGAATGCTCCTAATGGCGCCGAACTGGTTACCGGTATTCCCGATTTTTACAATTGCTCTGTTGATGTTGTTCAGAAAAAGTCATTTGCACTGCTCTATAGTTTTGGCAGGCAATCAGAGCATAACGATACACTTACGCTGGCTGTAATGGCACCATCAAAAAATTTTATCAAAGTGAATAAGGCACAGGAAGAATATTCTGATATCAGTAATGCCTATCTTTTTCATCAAAGCATGGAATCAGGCATACCTGTAACATACAGTTTCTTCTCATTATGGCAATTAACCGATAAGCATTTTACAGACAAACAAAAAGTTAGGATTTTTCTGGAACAGCAGGCCGATCTTATGCAAAGTCCTCTTTCAATTAAATGATGATGAATGTAATATTGAACAACATATGATGAACCAGGGTGCCTTTATAAAACGATTTACTTTCCTGTTGTTATGCGGAACAATTCTTTCTGCAAATGCACAACAGAAACCCAATATAATATTCATTCTTGCCGATGATCTTGGTTATGGCGATCTAAGCTGTTATGGTGCAACCAAATTGCATACACCCAATATAGACAGGCTGGCTATGCAGGGTGTCAGGTTCACAAATGCTCATGCAACGTCTGCAACCTGCACGCCATCAAGGTTTGCGATTATGACGGGTAAGTACCCCTGGAGGCAAAGCGGTACTGATATTCTGCCCGGTGATGCGGCTCTGATCATTCCCACCCATAAAACAACATTACCCTCATTATTTAAAAAAGCCGGCTATACAACAGCAATGATAGGTAAGTGGCATCTGGGTTTGGGAACCACTATAGAAAAAAACTGGAATACAGATGTACGACCCGGCCCTAATGAAGTGGGGTTTGATTATTCATTTATTTTCCCCGCAACTGCAGACAGGGTGCCTGCCATTTTTCTGGAGAACGAAAAAGTAGTGGCTCTTGAACCTGGCGATACCATTCGTGTTAACTATCATAAAAAAATAGGGAATGAACCTACTGGTAAAGAAAACCCTGAATTGTTGAAAATGAAATCATCTCCGGGTCAGGGGCACGATAACACTATCATAAACGGAATAGGCCGTATCGGTTTTATGGATGGTGGCAAAACTGCCCGTTGGACAGATGAGGAATTGTCTTTTACATTTCTCAACAAAGCCAAAGAAGTAATTGCAGGTAATAAAACAACTCCCTTTTTTTTATACCTGGCTGTAACGGAACCACATGTGCCGCGTATGCCGGCAACTATATTTAAAGGTAAAAGTGGTTTAGGGTTTAGGGGTGATGCAATTTTGCAATTGGATTGGACAGTAGGTGAAATAATGAAGGCAGTAGAAGATGCCGGTATTGCTGATAACACGATGATTGTTTTCAGCAGCGATAACGGGCCTGTTCTGGATG
Source organism: Sphingobacteriia bacterium (assembly GCA_017304675.1). Lineage (GTDB taxonomy): Bacteria > Bacteroidota > Bacteroidia > Chitinophagales > Chitinophagaceae > CW01. The sequence continues at coordinate 7,640 of JAFKLS010000022.1, read as the reverse complement.
ATGGTTACCAGGATGATGCAGTGACGAAAGCGAACGGCCATAACCCCTCTGCCCCAATGCGTGGTGGCAAGTACAGCTCTTACGAAGCTGGTACACGTATTCCGTTCATTGCAAAATGGCCACATACAATTAAACCGCTTGTATCCGATGCTTTATTGTGCCAGATGGATTTGATGGCTTCTTTTGCTGCATTGCTTAACATAGATATTGCGCAGCAGGAAGATATTGATAGTGAAAATTGTTTAGATGCTTTATTGGGTAAAACAAAACAGGGAAGAACGATTTTAGTAGAGCAGGGTGGCCCACTGGCCATTATACAAAAGGAATGGAAATACATTACACCTTCGGCGGGAGAACCTTATAACAAACTGGTTGGAATTGAAACAGGTTGTGCCCCTGTTCCGCAATTGTATCATCTTAAAAACGATATAGGCGAGCAAAATAACCTTGCTGAGAAATATCCTGAAAAAGTAAAAGAACTTGCTGAATTACTGGATAAGATCATCAAACAAAAAAAATAAAATACTCTGTAAACTGAATGTATATGAAAAGGTTTTTGAAATGGATCAATTGCATAATGATCATTTTACTGTTACCTATCGCTACGACGGCACAAGATGAATTTGATGTGATTAGAAAAAATATTGTTAATGGCCTGTTGCATCAGGCAAAACAAGTTGAGAATAATATTGGAGTCATTCAAAAGCAACAGCAGGCTAATGGCAGTTGGAGCGATATTCGTTATACTGACTCAGCAATTACGGCCTGGGAGCCTATCAGGCATTTGCAAAGAATAAAAAATTATTGTCTTCATCTCAATCTCGTGCAGGATTGTTGCTTAAAAGAAAATATTCTTTCAGGGCTACGTTTCTGGCTTAGCGTGTCGCCTAAAAGCAAAAACTGGTGGCACAACGAAATCGCAACACCTCAAACCATGGGGGAAATCTTATTGTTGCTGGAAGAAACTAAAACTGTTTATCCTGTATCATTAAAAGACTCGTTGATTGCTTCAATGAAAAAAGGTAATCCCTATGTACAAACCGGTGCCAATAAGTTAGATATTGCTATTCATTACTTATACCGGGCCTGTGCCACTAAAAATAGTGCTTTAATGGATTCTGCGGTACAGCAGGCTTTTGAGCCGATTAGCTTTACTACAAAAGAAGGTTTACAATACGATTATTCTTATTTACAGCATGGTCGCCAGCTGCAATTGTCCAGTTACGGTGCAGTATTCCTGATGGGAGAATACAAAGTGGCTTCATGGCTGTTGAATACAGGTTTTGCACTGCAGGCAGAAAAAATAAATATACTGCAAACCTATCTTACAAAAACATATTTAAAAACCATCAGGGGGCATTATATTGATTTTAATGTAGAAGGAAGAGGAATATCAAGGCCTAATGTTTTAGATAAAAGAACAAACATACAGGCCGGCTATTCAGACAATGCAAATACACCTCTTGTACTTGCAAAAAAAGTGAACCCGGCAGATACACTTGAGATTAGTGAAGCGATTGCAAGAATACAGGGAATACAAACGCCTGATTATGCTATAAAGCCTTATCACAAATATTTTTATAAAGCAGATTATACATTGCATTTAAGAAAGGAATATACATTTAATGTAAGAACTGTTTCTGTTAGAACGAAAAGAACTGAAACAGGAAATAAAGAAAACCTGTATGGCAAATTTTTGCCTGATGGGTCTACCAATATTCAACGTGCAGGAGATGAATATTATAATATAATGCCTGTATGGGAATGGAATAAAATACCCGGAATTACATGCAGGAATTTTAAAAATGATCAGCCTGCAACAGAGCAATGGGGTGAACCGGGCAGCACTGAATTTGTAGGCGGTGTAAGCGATGGCGTATATGGTTGTTCTGTTTATGATATGCAATACGATCATGTGTTTGCCAAAAAAACCTGGTTCTTTTTTGATAAAGAAATCGTATGCCTTGGTGCAGGCATTGCCTGCACAGAGAATGAAAATGTTCTAACAACATTAAATCAGTGTTGGCTGAGAGGAGGTGTAAGTGTTAAGGTTGGAGGCAAGGAAAGAAAAGCGAATGAAACAGAGGTGCTAACGGCGCCATCATGGGTTTGGCACGACAGTATTGGGTATTGTTTCTTGCAGGCCGGTACAGCTTTCGTAAGTACTGCAGTACAAAAAGGAAGCTGGAAAAAAATAAACGATACTTATTCTGCAAAAGAATTACAGGGAAACGTATTTAAACTTTTTATAGATCACGGTGCAAAACCGGTAAATACAAGTTATGCATATTGTGTATTGCCTGGTATTTCTTTGAATGAAATGCGTTCTTATCCTGCTAATGATATTAAAGTGATTGATAACAACAATGCAGTGCAGGCTGTAGCGCATCAATCTCTCAACATATTGCAGGCTTGTTTTTATGAGCAGGGAATGCTTAGTTATGGGCAGATAAAAATAACGGTAGACAAACCATGTGTGTTGATGATGAAAAATATTCATAGCCGTAACCCGGAAATATGGGTAGCCGACCCCTCACAAAAACAAACCGAGGTGCAGATAACAATACATAACGGAAGTGAACAAAAAATTAACCGTATAACTTTACCGGATGGAGAGAACAAAGGACAATCTGTATTGATGCAAAATGCTCACTGATTTCTTTTAGTAAAAAGCAAGTAATCTCCAAGTCTCCAAACAAGACCATCTTTACTTGTTTCGTAAGTCATTTTAAAAGAAGTGTCAGACTGTTTTTCATAAATCAGGTGTTGAAACAATACGCCTCTTGTTTGTGCATAATCGATCGACGTTAAAATTAATTTTCCATCCTTCCATCCATCACTGATAAATTTTCTATGCCCGAAAGAGTTATCGAACATATAGGCTGTGAACTCTCCGCTTTTAGCATCAATACTCCACATGGAAGTAGATTTATATCTGCTGGGTTGCTTATCTGTATGATCATAAATGATCCAGCTGCTATCTAATGTAAGCCTGAACGAAAGGTCGGCTGCTATTTTCTTACCGTTATAAAATGCTCCTTCGCCAGACCAGTTGCCAATAAAAAAATTCAGTAATTCGTCAGGTAGTTTTGCAGAAGTATTTTTAGTTTGAGCTGTTGCAGTATAGAGTAACAGTGAAAGAAAAAAAACTGCCAATTGTTTCATGCTTATTTTTTTGCAAAAATAATTGGCACTTGTTCTAATCAGCTTCCGCTCGTAAAGCTAATTTGCCGTTGCTTTTAAATGATAGGTCATCTATAGATGGACGTTTCAAACATGCAAAACTCTTGCAGCCTGAAGTTTCATATACCTGGATACCCTATTCAATTTCTATTTTCTTTTTTTGAATACAGTTAAGAGTAGCTGTATCCTAAAAAAATAAGCCTTACTTAATGTGATACTGCTTTTAAGCCAATAATAGAGCCAATTAAAGTGATGATGAAAAATAGCCTCCATAAATCTGCCGGTTCTTTAAAGAAAAGAATCCCCACTACAACTGTACCTACGGCTCCAATACCCGTCCATACTGCATACGCTGTACCAATAGGGAGGGTTTGAGTGGCTTTATACAGCAATAGCATGCTCACAGACAAGCAAACAAAGAAACCTGTAATCCACCAGGCAGCTATTGTTCCACTGGTTTCTTTGGCTTTTCCCAGGCAGGTTGCGAAGCCTGTTTCAAAAAGGCCCGCTACAATTAATAGTATCCAGTTCATCATTTTTCAAAGATGCAGGAAAAACTTCTTACTCACTTCCATGAATATATGTAGTTGTACCGCTAATTTTTTAAAGAGTATATCACTGTTTGTATATCATGTAAAATATGATACTTATCGTAAACCAACTACTCGCAAAATCGGGTGTTTTTACCCTCTTCTTAACAAAATCTTTGGTTTTTAGCTATTTTCCTGTTACTTTGTAGTGTTATTTGTTACAAAATAATTCAAAATTCTAAGATCTAATATCACAAATCATGGAAAACCAAAATGTTTTAAGTGCTTGTGTGTCAACGTATAAACTCTTGAGAACGCTTGTTGTAAAAAGCAGTTTTTTTGTAAAGTTTTTACTTATTTTCTTCCTCGTTTCCTTTTCTGTTACATCCAAAGTACATGCTCAGGTAGACCTTTTGGTTACTACCGAACCTACTTCTGATGGCAATCTGAAGCTCGATTCAATTAAAACAGGTAAGAATTTCATTTTTGTTATTGATTACAGCGTGTCGTCTTTAACACAGAATGGGAATAATGTAGTGATTAAAGTGCAATTGCCTCCTAATCTGAATGTGGCCAGTGGAAGTACTTCTATTGCTTACGATCGTAGCCAGATTAGTTCTGTTACCAACAGTAACGGGGTTATTACTGCTACCTGCATTAATCCTTTACCGGCAGGTAGTACCGGGCAAATGCAGATATCTATGTATTATACCAATGGTTCTACACCTAACGGATATAATCCCAACATTATTACCACCATTGCTGCTACCAATGCTACAAAATCTCCTGTTTCTGATACTACCGATATTGTAGCCCAGGCATCTAATAGTATTGCCTTAACAAAAACAGCCCATAGCTATGCTACCAATCCTACTGTAGATGGGCCTTTTACCTACGATATTGCTTATTCTAATTCAGGTGGTTCGGAAGGCAATCTTAATTTTTATAATGCATCTATTGTAGATACGTTGCCTGTGGGAGTGGTTTTTGTGGGTGCTACAAAATTTGGAAGCATTGCACCAACTGCAACAGTAGTTGCCGGAGTGGGAACCATTGTTACATGGAACTTTGGCTCTACTGCCTTAACAGGTTCCGGCTCAGCCAGTATTACTGTTAAATACACTTCTCCAACATATGATACCACTTCTTCATTTAATAATTGTGCTACTTTAATAGGTAAGATACCGGTAATGCCATTTGTTAGCGGAACAGCCAGCCTGGCTGATGCTCCGGCTATTAGAGCTTGTGCCAGCGGCCATTTGATTTCTAATAAGAGTACCATTAATAACAGCGGATCTGGCGTAACAAGTAATATTCCTGGTCTGTGCCCGGGAACGGTAATGGCAGGAAGTTCTGCTAATTTTAAAACCGGCTGGACCAATTCGGGAAATACCAACCTAGATTATGTGGAAGTAATTTCAAATATCGATCCTAACATAGATGTAACGGCTGTTTATGCCAAGAAAGTAAGTAATCCTGTTCCCGGCGCTTCAACACCGGATTTGTTGGTATACGAATATTATGAATTGAATACGAATCCGGGTGTTTTTGTTCCTGTAAGCGGATCGCCTTTCAACAATACAAGTCTTGCTTCTTCTTATCCTGTAACTCTAAGTGCAGGACAATATATTACCAGGGTTAAAATAAGAGTGCAGCCAGGTGCAGATGCTATAGGGCCTTATTTTTCACAAGATCTTACTTACACAGGTACTATCAGAACAGCAACTCAGGGTGCAAACGGTGGTGGTACTATTGTTCAGGGAAGTAATAACCCCGGCTCCTGCTCAGTAACCAGTGCAGGTACACAAATAAACAATTGCTATACTTTGGCAGCACAGGCTAATGGCGCTAATGCTCTTACTGCCAACCCTTCTTGCGGCAATTCAAAAATTGTAGGCCAGGCTCCGGTATTTTCGAGCCTCAGCAAGTCTGCTGCAAACGGTACATCTTTTGGCCCTGCGCAACAGGTAGATTATGAAATATCTGCGAAACAACTGGGTATCGGTACAGCTCAAAATGTAACTTGGACAGATGTGTTAGATTCTCGTTTAACCTTTATTCCGGGTAGTGCACAATTTAAGTTAAACAGCAGTGGCACTTATGCACCTATGCCGGCATCTAATGTTGTGGTATCTGGCCAAACACTCACCTTTAAATTAGATCCTGTTGATTCCGGAAGCCAGGTATTCGTAAAATTCAGTGTAATGATTGCAGATGGCACAGCGCCATCAACCATTACAAATAAAGCAACATTGGCAAGTACTAACTCATATATTAATGCAGGTAACCCTAACACGAATAGTCCTTCTATTACGGTAGTAAGCGCTGCTGCCTATACTTCTAAATTAGGGCAAACAGGTTGCGATACTTCTCATTTTGTTTATTACCCGGAGAATGCACATGCTACACCGCAGGGTAAAATACAATACAAGGCAGTATTAAAGAATACAGGTAATGTAGGGGGTAATAGTATTACTTTGATTGATGTATTCCCTTATATCGGAGACTCCAGGGGATCTCAATACTTTGCCAATTTATCTGCACCTATTTCTTTCAACGATCCTTCTTCTACTGTTTATTACGATACAGTATCTAATCCTTGCATGCCTGAATTTAACCCGGCATCTAATCCCGCAGGTTGTAAAACTGCCAACTGGAGTAAAATACCGCCTGCAGATATTACTTCTGTAAAAGCTATTAAAATAACACGTTCAGCAACCTTGGCGCCTTTAGACAGCCTTGTGTATACCTGGCCTATGATTTTACCGGTAGGAGTGCCCTCTAATATTGTAATGTATAATTCATATACTTATCAGTTACGCAGAACAGATAACGCTGCACAATTATTACCGGCTACACCAAATAAAGTAGGAATGGTAACAGATTGTATCAGCCCATTAGGTTCTTTAGGAAATTATGCATGGGTAGATTCTAATGCAAATGGTTTGCAGGATGAAGCAGTAGCAGCCGGTATTAATGGTTTGAAAATTTATCTATATAAGCCAGGGCCTTCTAATGTTGTTGGCGGATCTGATCAGGTATTGCTTGATTCAACTTTTACTGCTAACGATTTTAACGGAAGACCCGGTTATTACACATTTACAAATTTGCCTACGGGAGATTATTATGTGAAATTCCCGTCAATACCGGGAATGGTGTTTACCAAAGCAGATCAAACAGATAAAGTAGATGGTAATTCAGATGCAAACAGAACAACAGGATACAGTGAATTGGTACATATTGATGCTTTATCTACCGGTTTAAATAAAGACAATCCCACTATTGATGCAGGATATATTATTTGTACATTAAATGCCAGCAAAAACAAAAACAATATTTCCTGTAATAATTATAATGATGGCCAAATAACGTTAAGTGTAACAGGAAATAAAGGTGCCGTTAGTTATTTATGGAATGACGGAACAACCACTAAAGACAGGCAATTCCTTGCAGCAGGTAATTATTCCGTTGTTGTTACCGATTCTATCGGATGTTCAAAAACATTGGTTGATTCCATTATCAATCCTGCACCATTAGGAACAATTAGCAGTAATAAACCTTATTTGTGTGTTGATTCTACACTTAAACTTTCTATTTCAACGCCTGGTGGTAAATGGTATATTAACGATACAACGTTGGGTAAAATAGATAGCATAAATGGTTCATTAAAAGGTACCGGCTCTGGTACTGCAATTATCACTTATAAAGTAAGCAATAATCCTAATTGCGGAACTGCATACTTCTATCTCACTATTGGCGTATGCAATGCTAATGGTATTGTTAATGGAGGCGGTAGTGGTGGATTGGAGAGTAAGAGTTTAGGCGATGCGGTGGCAAAGCGTATGTATAACAAAGCGGTGAACAATCAGTTGGGAGCTGTTGATTATGGTAAATTGCCAAGCCCGCAAGTACAAACAGGAAATATCA
>JAFKLS010000008.1 GCA_017304675.1 Sphingobacteriia bacterium | reverse complement strand
CTTTTTGAAATTCTTTACGCCTTAAAATTGAAGTTATTGTCCAAGAAATAGTCAAGATGAGTCCAAATAATATAAGTAAATTATCGTTTTGCCTATATCCTCTAAGTAGTGTCGTAGTCGAATAAATTAGCCCAGAAATTACACCAACCAAAAGAAATATTCTATTGCGTTTTGCTTTGTCGAAAATTATTATTTTGTCGGAATGGAATTCTAATGAGCCGTCAAATAAATTAAAATATTTAATATCCATTTTTAAATGTCTTTAAGTAGCAACCAACGATTCCGCATTTAAGCAGAGGCGGAATTTGGAAATATGTTGATGAAATTATTGAAAAAGTTGATTAGCGAAAAACAGATGAGTAATTGCGTTGTCGTCCGCCGACTTTGCTTAAATGCTTTGTTAGCCACAGTTTATTTCCACATTTTAGCAAACAATTTTGGACATATAGCTCTCATGCTATCTGGATTCTCTTCCTCCCAAGTAAAGTCAAAATTGAGATAATTCCCTTCTCCAAATTTGAATTTTTCTTCGTCAATGAAGTCATACAAGTCTTTCCCTGTTTTATTTTTAAAAGCATCTAGTGCAACGTACCAAAAATCTTCAAAGTCATAAAATTCTGTATCCTCGTTAATTTCCGCTATTAAAGAATCTGGATTTTGTTTGGCTTTGTAGTACACACCTTTGCCTCTTGAAATAACCCAATTTCTGAAATATTGAAAGCTGTCATCGGAGCAACCTCCATTCATAATATAACCAGCACACCACATTTCTGAATTATATGTATCATACAATAATTTGTCTGTTCGGAGTCTAAAACCAACAATTTCAGCAGGTGTCAACGTTTTCAAATATTTAATGAAATATTCTTTTTGCTCATCTTGGTCATTTGTTTTAGATAAGCTGTCATCTATGATTTTCCAAAAGTAATCTTCATTTAACATTTGAGATGTCTTGGCTATGCTATTTGAATTATAGCGATTAAAAAGTCTTCTAAAAAAACTCATTGATTATTTTTTAATTGGTGCTAACGTACAGGGCTTTGTGCAGTAGCGGTATTCCATGTTCTGTCAAGCCCCGAACTGTTGCTGATAAATGTACAAAAGTTGATGTTTATTTCTGCTGTCCATCTGCGTTCGGTCAGTGGAAACTGATGATGATAAGCGAA
>JAFKLS010000019.1 GCA_017304675.1 Sphingobacteriia bacterium | reverse complement strand
ACATGGTGCCTTTCCAGGGAAGCGATAACAGGGAGTTCTGGCAAAGGGCTGAAGACAGAAATGCCAATACAGCCAAACTATATGCCTCGCTCGGCCTCACACAATATGCCGCCATGGAAGCTTTTGTTAGATGGATATTTTAAATATGATTGGTATCGGGTATTAACGGCAATTCTTGCCGGTGAAAGATTCTGGCAAAATGGTTCTCAAAATGATTGCGCATGGCATTCCTGAATATTTCAGGTGTTCCTGTTTTTAAAATATCAACCAATGCCTTGTGCGAAACAAATGTTTTCAGGCTTGCTTGTTTTTTTAACAGCCCACTGTGATGTACATAATCGAAAATGGGCAACAATAATTTTTGAAATTTTTTTAAAGTGTTGTTGCCCGTTATTTCGTAAAGCTTTCCATGAAAAGCTATTTCATGATCAATATTAAATAAATGATATTGCGTAACCGGCGGTTCGTTGCTAACAATCTCATATAACTCGTCTATATCTTCCGGCTTTATTCTTTCAAAAAGAAAATCGGCCATACCTATTTCTAATACAAGCCTTATTTCAAACATTCCTTTTAGGGTATCCTGATCCAGGATATGGGGGTTCATACTTTTGCTCATATTGGCAAACAAATCGGGACTGGTAATTACGGCGCCTTTCTTTTTCTTAGACTCAATTAATCCCAATATCCTCAAACGGGTTAATGCTTCCCTAATAACTGTTCTGCTTACTCCTAATATCTCGGCAAGCTCTATTTCTTTAGGTATAGAATCACCAACATTCAACTTGCGCTCTTTTAATAATGAAACCAGCTTCAGCTCTACTTTATCAACTAAAGAACTGGTGTCAATCTCTTTAAAGCTTTCTTTAAAATTAATCTCACTCATAACAGTAATATGTAGTACTTAATAGAAAGTGTAAACTGGCTTGGCAAAAATACATAATTTAAACATATTACTTTATTTCATTTCAATTAGTTGATTATCAATTAATTAAAATTAATTTTAGGAACTACTAAAAGAAAAAGTTGGAGAATTGTTAATTCTATTTATATTTGTTATGTAATACATAATACTAAAACGAAGATTATGAAAAAAATTGCTTGCTATCGGGTTTTGGTATGGGGAATATTCAGTTTATTGAGTATATCTTCTTTTTCTCAGATCCGAAAAATTTTGGGTAAAGTTTACGGTGAAGACAATAAACCGTTATCAGGGGCCACCATTCTCGTAAAAGGAAAATCATCGGGAACGGAATCTTCTAAAGATGGCTCTTTCTCAATTAATGTATCAGAGACCGATGTTTTGCTCATCAGTTACATTGGTTATGCTGCACAGGAAATTCCTGTGAAAGGGCAAAATGCCATTGAAGTATCATTGAAAGCCACAACTGATAAAATGAATGAAGTGGTGGTAGTGGGTTATGGCACCCAGTCTAAAAGAAATATCACGGGATCAATGGGGCGTATAGATAACCAGGTATTGGAAACTGCTCCAAGAGCCAATGTTGGAACAGCTTTACAAGGTGCAGTGGCAGGTGTTCAGGTGGTAAACACCAGTGGTTCGCCAGGTGCCACACCCTACATTTTATTGAGGGGAGGTGCTTCTATTAACTCACCAACGGCACCCTTGGTTGTGGTGGATGGCATTATACGTTCATTAAACGATATAGCGCCGGAAGATATAGCTTCTATAGATTTGCTAAGAGATGCTTCTGCAACTGCTATTTATGGTGCAAGGGCCAATAACGGTGTAATCTTAATTACTACCAAACAGGGGCAGAGCGGCAAAGCAACATTATCTTATAAGTTTACGGAAGGATTTAACAAGCAAAGAAAAGGATGGGATTATTTAGATGCCAAAGATTATATTTATTACAATCGTTTAGGGAACCTTAATTCCGGTAGAACTTTGGCGCAGGTAAATGCAACGAGGGGCTATGGATTGCTCACAGACCCGGCCAACCTTGCTTCTTTCGACATACGCTCGTATACCGGAAACGAGTTTTTGTTGAATAAAGGATGGGATACGGTTACTGATCCTTACGGTGCAGGCATCATTATCTTTAAAGATCATGGCGGTGAAATGAGAGACCTTGTGTTTAGAAATACTTTAACACAAGACCATTATGTAAGCCTAAATGCAGGCAACGAAAAAGCCAGGGTATTTGGAAGTTTTGATTATTACAACGAAGACGGGATTATTGTAGGATCTTCTTACAAAAGGTATACAGGAAATATTAATTATTCCTATAAAGTAAAGCCTAATCTTGAAATAACCACAGGGGGTACTTTCTCAACATCTAACCAGCTGGGCACTGCAGCAGCATCGGAGATCAATACCATTTACAGAAGCCTTGCACTTTGGCCAACATTTAATCCATGGGTTGATTCTGCAAAAACAATTCCTAACCCGGGCAATGGTACCAGCGATGGTAACCCGTTATACCTGCTATCTAAGATGCAGCGAATTAATGAAACCAACAGGATTACCGGTAATGCTTCTGTAAAATATGATATACTGCCCAACCTGTTTATTAAGGCTACGGCATCTGTATACTATTTTGAAAACCTTCAGCAATCGTTTACTGCAGCAACACAAACTTATGCGCAAATGTTTTCATCACCACCTACTTATACAACTACTAGGCCGGCAACAGATTATTATACAAGAACATTTCAGCAGCAGTATAGTGCTACCATTAACTATATTAAAACTTTTTGGACTAAACACCATCTTAATGCAATGGTGGGTACAGAGTTTTTCGGGCAGAAGAATTTTACGATGCAGGTTGCAGGAACAGGTGCCTCTACAGATTTAATTTCTACTGCTAATGCAAGTACAACTTTTGCTGCGGGAAGTAATTACAGTACTATTACCAAAAGCTCAATTGTTTCAGGTTTGGGAAGAATTGTGTACGATTACGATAACCGCTATGTGGTTAATATTGCTACCAGGCTGGATGGAGTATCTAACCTTGCACCTTCAACAAGATGGGGCTTTTTCCCGGGCATGTCTGCGGGTTGGAACATACATAACGAAAAGTTTTTTAAAGAAAGCAAAATATCTAACTACATTAATTTAATCAAACCCAAAATAGGCTATGGTGTTAATGGTAATATTACCAATATAGGGCCTTACGATGTACAAGGTGTATTTGGTTCGCAGGGAAATTATAATGGCATTGGCGGATACTTAAATACCGGGGTGGTAAACTCTAACCTTACATGGGAGCAAAGTAAAACAACAGATATAGGTGCTGATATAGGTATTCTTAAAAACAGGGTTACTATTGCCTTTGATTATTTTAACAGGAAAACAACCAATCTGTTAACATCTCTTACCCTGCCCAGTTACGTTGGCTTTTCTTCTGTAACTACTAACCTGGGTACTTTACAGAACAAGGGATATGAGGTATCGGTTAGTGCTAAAGTTTTACAACTTGCCAATGGTTTAACCTGGGATGTTGCCGGTAATGTTTCGTTTGTTAAGAATAAGATACTTCAATTGCCTTATAATGGCAATCAAAATAATCGTCAGGGAGGTTTACAGGTATGGGATCCCAATACAAAACAATTGGTATGGGTGGGCGGTTTACAGGAAGGGCATACCCTTGGTGATATTTATGGTTACAAACAGGTATCTATATTTAAAGATGCAGCAGAAGTGGCAGCCATTGCAGGAAACAGGGTAGATAGAATAGCCAATATAACCGGGCCTAATTTACCTGCCGGACCAGGCACAAACGGAGGCCATATTGGACCAGGCGATGTAAACTGGCTGGATGTAGCTAAAAATGATACCATAGATTCCCGCGATCAGGTGTACCTGGGCAATGTTTACCCGAAATACACAGGCGGCTTTTCTACAAGCCTGTCGTATAAAAATTTCTCCTTCTTTGCAAGGTTCGATTATGCATTTGGCCATACCATTTATAATGATGCCATAGCAAGAACTTTAGGAAACTATCAGGGAACACTGAACTATACTACTTTACAAAAACAGGCATGGTCTCCTACTAATACAGTTACTAATATTTCTAAAGTATATTATGCAGACCAGGTGGCAGGTGCGGGGAAACAAAATTATACAAGGGCCAATAATGCTTCGGCAGTATTGAATGGCAATAATTCTTTGTTTTATGAGAAAGGAGATTATGTTGCCTGCAGAGAAATTACCCTGGCGTATAATTTTGATAAGAAGCAGTTGAACAAATTCAGGATTCTATCGCAGGCAAGAGTGTATGTAAGTGCCAATAATTTATTCTATCTCACACATTTTAGCGGGTTAACACCTGAACCGCCTATTGCCAATACCACCTACGGAGTTTACCAGGGTACATATCCAACGCCTAAAACATTTGTAGTGGGTGCACAGGTGTCTTTTTAAAATAAATTAAAATAATTATATGAAAAGAAAAATATTGCCCCTTAATTTATTAGCGGTATTGCTAATGATCCTGGTTTCCTGTTCAAAGCAATTAGATCTTTCTCCGGTTAGTACTATCAGTAATGCCAATTATTGGACAGCCGCAAGCTCTTTCGATGCATTTGCTACAGGCCTGCATACTCGTTTCAGAACAGACAATGCCAATTTTCAGGTATTGGGTGAAATGAGGTCGGATATTTTTGGTACAGATCCCGGTAATTCTGGATCCTTTACAGGTGAGGCCACACAGGGAGCAGAAAGAACCTGGCTGAATAGTATGAATTTGGATAATGTATTCGGGCAGGGAAATTTCAGTGGCTTTTATTATAATATAGTGCAGATAAATTTATTTATCAGTCAGCTTAGAAATACATCGCTCTTAACACAGGCTAAAAAGAATCAATACCTGGGTTTGGCCTACGGAATGAGGGCTTATTATTATTATCACCTGCTAAAATCCTGGGGTGGAGTGGTACTGCAAACAGATCCTGTTGTAGGGTTCGATATTTCAAACCTGGCAAAAGCTTCCAACAGTTTGTCTCAAACAATAAGTTTGATAAAAGCGGATATTGATAGTTCTGTTGCAAATTATGGAACCAATTATTCTTTTGATGCCGGTAACGGAAAATATTTCTGGTCTAAAGCTGCTACTTTAATGTTAAAAGCCGATGTGTATTTGTGGACAAGCTATAGAGGAGGCGGAACAACCGATGCTACAACGGCATTAAATGCAGTAAACGATATTCAAACAAATGTTGCAGGGCTATCGCTGGTAAGTAGCTTTCCCAATGTTTTTGCTACCACTAACCGTGCCAATGCAGAAATCATTTTTGCTTCACGGTATTTGTATAACGAAGCCAACATGAATTTCGTTACAAACAGCTTTGTACCACAAACTTCCCTGATCTCTAATTTTTATGATTCTGTAAACAATGCAAAATTCAATCCCAATACAACAGGAAACTGGGGTGGACTGTTAAGGGCACCTGTTAAAATTGCCAGTTTCAGGCAATTTGATCCTAAAGATTCAAGAGCTCTGTCCTCTATTCAACCGGCTTATAATCTGGTTGCAGGCAAGTATGTTATTGCCGGATGTTTTGCTAACAAATATCAGGGAGAATTTCAGAATGGCAACAGGGTTATTACCAACGATTATCCCATATACAGGTATGCAGAATTGTTACTGTTTAAAGCAGAAGCAGAAATAGCATTAGGGCAAAGCCCAGCAACTGAAATAAATCTTGTAAGGGCAAGAGCTTTCGGTGCCAATTACAACACTGCTACATATGGTTATCCTAACCAGTTAATAGATGCCAGCCCTAAAGATGCGCTTTTACAGGAAAGATTGTACGAATTTATTTTTGAAGGAAAGCGTTGGTACGATCTTGTAAGGCTTGATCCCAATGGATCTTACGTATACAAATATGTAATGCCTGCTGCAAATTTTCTTAATACAGATCCGGCCGGAAGATTATTATGGCCAATAGACAGGAGTTCTTTAACCAATAACAGGTTATTGGTACAAACAGCAGGTTACTCAAGTTTTTAGGTTTAAGGCAAGTTTAGTTTATAATCAACAGCAGGCCTTAGTGGCCTGCTTATTTCAGAACATAGAATTGAATAGAAAATGAATATTACTCATTTACAAGGGTTAATTGCCGCACCATTTACGCCCATGCATTTTAACGGAGAACTGAATCTTTCTTTAATACCTGCGTACTATAATTTTTTAAAGCAGAATAATGTAAAGGGCGCATTTATTTGCGGATCAACCGGCGAAGGTGTTTCTTTATCTATGCAGGAAAAAAAAGCAGTAGCAGAGGCATGGGCCAATGCAGCAGCTAATGATCCTGATTTTAAAATCATGACATTACTGGGAGGCACCTGCATAAAAGATTGTATAGAACTGGCACAACATGCCCGAATGCTTAAATTACATGCTATTTCTTTTACGGCGCCTTTTTATTTTAAACCGCTTACGGTAGATATACTTGCTGAAGTATGTATTGAAATTGCTTCAGCCGTTCCTGATATGCCTTTTTATTATTATCATATACCGGTGTTGAATGGAGTTTTTTTTCCAATGATCGGGTTATTAAAAGCGCTGGATGGAAAAATGCCCAACCTTGCCGGAATAAAATATACACATGAAGATTTTATGGATTTTCTCTCCTGTCTTCATTTCAATCAAGGCAAGTACGATATGCTTTGGGGTAGAGACGAGAACATGCTGGCGGCACTGGCTCTCGGCGCAAAAGGTGCAGTGGGCAGTACTTTTAATTATGCAGCCCCTCTTTATTTAAAAATGATGGATGCCTTTAATATTGGAGAGCTTGCTCTTGCCAGAACATTGCAACAACAATCTATTGATATGATCGGGCTGCTTGGTAAATATGGTGGTATTGCAACAGGTAAAGCATATATGAAACTGGCAGGATTAGATTGCGGGGCGTTCAGGCTACCCGTAAAAAACATGGATGACGAAGCATTCAAACAGTTTTCAGCAGATGCTGAAGCCGTATCTTTTCACAGCTTTAAATCGAAGCTTAATTAATATTGGGTTTTCTGATGCTTCGTTCATATGATATAAAAAAATACTTTATTTTTTATTGGTTATTTTTTCTACCGGTCAGGTATTCTTTTGCACAAAATAATATGATAAAAGATATTAGCTGGAAAGTGGTAACGGCATTGCCCGGAGAACAACAATTGGGGCTGGCTGGCGTATTCGGTGGCGTAAGCAATAGTGTATTGTTGGTTGCAGGTGGCTCCAATTTTCCCAATGGCATGCCTTGGAAAGGAGGTGAAAAAAAATACTGGAATACTATTTACGCTATTGAAAAAGATAGTGGCCGTTATACAACAAGATTGTTAAAAGATACGCTGCCAGAGCCACTGGCTTACAGTGCCAGCACTACCACTTTGCACGGAATAATTTGCATAGGGGGAGAGAATAAAACAGGCATTAGTAAGAATGTGTTTTTAATGAATTGGGATGCAAAGAAAGAAGCTGTTATTCAGCAAACATTACCTTCTTTGCCTTTTGCCATTACAAATGCTGCCGTTTGTTCAATCGGCAACAATATATTCCTTGTTGGTGGGGAAGATACTATGCAAACATTTTCCGTTTTTTTAAAGCTTACACTAAATGCAGGTAAATTAGAATGGCAAAACTTACCACCACTGCCTGTTGCATTATCACATACAACTGTTCTTACACAATCTAACGGACAGGAAGAATGTGTTTTTGTAATTGGCGGAAGAAGTAAAGCTGTTGCAGGCATCAGCAATCTGCATGGTGTTGTTTATTGTTATATCCCTTCAAAAAATTGTTGGGTTGCCTGTTCTGAACTTGCCAGCAACACCAGTCATGCATTTCTTTCAGCAACATGCGGTGTGGCGGTAGACCATGATAAGATTATTGTATTGGGTGGAGATAACGGAATTACCTTCTCTAAAATTGAAAAACTGAACTTTGATATTCTGCATGCAAAAGATGCTGCAGAAAAAAATAAATATAACCGGGAAAAGATGGAACTTATTGATGAACATAAGGGCTTTGATAAAAGTGTTTGGCTATACAACACGATTAATCATTCCTGGAAACGATTGTCAGACATGCCTTACTCACCAGTTACTACTATGGCAGTAAGGTGGGGTAATGATATTCTGATTCCTGCAGGGGAAATAAAACCGGGAACAAGAACAAAATCTGTTTTAATGGGCCATATCATTTATTAACAATTATTTGCTGATGAAATCTTCTTCCAAATATTCGTGGATGGTGGTAAGCCTGTTGTGGGTTGTTGCTTTACTGAATTATATGGACAGGCAAATGCTTTCTACCATGAGGCCAGCCATGCAGGCAGATATTGCTGAACTGAAAATGGCATCCAACTTCGGCTATCTAATGTCTGTTTTTCTATGGATATATGGATTGATGAGTCCTGTTTCTGGCCTTATTGCAGACCGTATAAACAGGAAGTGGCTAATAGTGGGTAGCCTGTTTGTATGGTCTGCCGTTACTTTTTTTATGGGCTTTGCATCAACATTTACTCAACTATATATTTTAAGGGCTATCATGGGTATCAGTGAGGCTTTATATATACCTGCTGCATTGTCTATGATCATCGACTATCATTCAGATAAAACAAGATCATTGGCAATAGGAGTGCATATGACAGGCCTTTATGTTGGCCAGGCACTCGGTGGATTTGGTGCAATGATATCTTCCTCTTATTCCTGGCAAACGGCTTTTCATATGCTGGGTGTTGTTGGGGTAGGTTATTCGCTTGTGTTAATATTGTTCCTGAAAGAAAAGAGAGCAACACAGAAGAACATTACTATCCAGGCCAGTGAATTGTTAAGGCATCAACCGGTTTCTGTTGTTAGAAGTATAATGGCCTTATTGTCTAATTTTCCCTTTTTATTGATACTACTATATTTTGCAGTACCAAGTTTACCGGGGTGGGCTATTAAAAACTGGGTACCTACTTTATTTGCAGAAAACCTGAAGATTGATATGAACCTTGCAGGGCCTCTGGCTACCATTGTAACGGCTGCATCATCTTTGCTGGGTGTATTACTGGGCGGTTTGTTATCTGATAAATGGATTGAACAAAACATCAGGGGCAGAATTTATACCAGTGCAATTGGTATTGCGCTTACTATTCCTTCTTTATTATTGTTAGGGCTGGCACATTCTTTTGTATATGTACTATCTGCAGCATTTTGTTTTGGAATAGGATACGGCATGTTCGATGCCAATAACATGCCTATACTTTGCCAGTTTGTGGGAAGCAGGTATAGAGCTACTGCCTATGGACTAATGAATATGGTGGGTGTTTTTTCCGGTGCACTGATCACCAGCTTTCTTGGAAAATCAAGTGATAACGGCAGCCTTGGAGCCGACCTCGCAAAGCTGGCTTTTGTGGTATTAGGGGCACTTTGTATTCAGTTATTATTTCTTCGCCCTGTTAAGGGTAAACAATTGAATTGATTGTATGATCACTAAAAAAATATAGTATGAAAAAAATTGCTATCGGGTATGGCTTCTTTTGTTGTTTATGGGCAAGTACACTCGCCTGTACTAAAAATAACCTGCCTTCAGGCATATCTGTTAAAGATACTGTTACCGTAAGGTCTATAGCATCTTCCAACCCCGTTTTAAAAGGACTTGCTGCCAATCCGTTGATAAGATTAACGATTGATGTACCTGCAACCATTTCCAACAAGAAGTATCAAAGAATACATTGCAATATTAATGCAGCATCTGTAGGCGATATTCAAAAGATTGATGTATACCAAACAGGCAACACCGCTTTTGCAACAGATAATTTACTAACATCTTGTAGCCAGTTATCATCTTCCTTTGATATACCTGTAAACTTAACGGTGCAACCGGGTGTTTCTTTTATTTGGCTAAGTGCTGTTTTAAAAGATGGTGCAGCCGTAAATAAAAAAATAGAAGTGCATTGCACGCAATTAACAGATGATGCAGGAAATGCTTCGAGTGTTGTTGAAACAATTTCACCTTTTGCAAAATTATCAGGCTTTGCTGTAAGAAGGGCAGGAGATGATGGTGTGAATACTTTTCGCATACCGGGAATCATAACAACCGATAAAGGAACACTGATTGCTGTTTACGATATACGATACAACAATAGTGCAGATTTGCCAGGTTACATCAATATAGGAATGAGCAGGAGCACAGACAGTGGCAGAACATGGCAAAGCATGAAAGTGATTATGAGTATGGGAGGCCCAAATGATAATAGTGGTATTGGCGACCCCTGTATTTTATTTGATGCGCAAACAAAAAAAATATGGGTGGCTGCTTTATGGAGTAAAGGCAATCATTCAATAGCTGGCTCCGGGCCAGGATTATTGCCGGAGCAAACCGGGCAGTTTATGCTGGCAAACAGCAGTGATGATGGGTTAACCTGGTTAACACCAACAAGCATTACTCCCCAGGTAAAAGATCCTGCCTGGAAGATAATGTTCCAGGGCCCGGGTAGTGGCATCGTAATGCAAAACGGAACAATTGTTTTCCCTGCACAATATTGGGATGCTTCAGGAATACCCTATTCTTCTATTGTATATAGCAATGATAAAGGGCTTAGCTGGAAAAGAGGTGGCAGCGGCGCAAAATCCAATACAACAGAATGCCAGGTGGTAGAAACTACTGCAGGTAATTTAATGTTGAATATGCGAGATAACAGAGGCAGCTTTAGAAGTGTTGCCACTACTGCAAACATGGGCGATGCATGGCAGGAACATATTACTTCTTACAATACTTTAACCGATCCTGTTTGCCAGGGAAGTTTTATAAAAGCCAGGGTGAATACGGGTAATGGTTTGCAAGATGTTTTGTTTTTCAGTAATCCAAATACCAGTTCTGGCAGGTATAATATTACGGTAAAAGCAAGCCTTGATATGGGGCAAACCTGGTTGCCCGTTAACCAATTACTAATAGATGAAAGAAATTGTTATGGCTATTCTTCTTTAACTAAAATTGACGATAATACCATTGGCCTTTTATATGAAGGAGTAAAAGAAATTTATTTTGTTCAGATACCTGTAAAAGATATTATAAAATAATTGTTATGTCATATTCACAGGAAGCATTAAACCGTTTACAACAATTTTACGAAACACAACTGCTTACCAATACTGTTCCTTTCTGGTTCCCTTCATCTTTCGATAGCGAGTATGGCGGTTTCTTATTGATGCGTGATGCTGATGGCAGTTTGATTGATGATGATAAAGCTGTATGGATACAGGGAAGAGCCACCTGGTTACTGGCCACTTTGTACAACACTATTGAAGCACGGCAGGAGTGGCTGGAAGGCGCCAGGCTTGGATATGATTTTTTAAATAAACACTGTTTTGATACAGACGGGCAAATGTTTTTTCATGTAACAAGGAATGGAAGCCCCATTCGGAAAAGAAGGTATTTTTTTTCCGAAACATTCTATGTAATAGCCGCAGCAGCTTATGCAAAAGCATCAGGAAACGAAGAAGCTGCTGAAAATGCCAGGAAAGTATTTGGTAATTGCCTCGCCTATATGCATGGCGAAAAAAAATTAACACCCAAATTTACCAATACACGTGTTGCAAAAAGTATTGGGCCGCCTATGATTATGATCAATACTGCACAGCAGTTAAGAGAAACAATTGGCGATGTACGTTGTGATGCTTTAATTGAAGAGTGGATACATGAAATAGAAACCTATTTTGTGAAAGATGAACTGCAGTGTGTAATGGAGCAGGTTGCGCCCGATGGCAGCATTATCAATCATATTGATGGCAGAACCTTAAATCCCGGCCATGCTATAGAAGGTGCATGGTTTATTTTACATGAAGCCGTTCATCGCAACTACGATCAAAAATTAATTGGTTTAGGTTGCAAGATGATTGATTATATGTGGGAGAGAGGATGGGATAAAGAGTATGGCGGCATCTTATATTTCAGAGATGTTTATAACAAACCGGTTCAGGAATACTGGCAAGATATGAAGTTCTGGTGGCCGCATAACGAAACTATCATTGCAACTTTATTGGCATACCTGCTTACCGGAGAAAAACGGTATGCGCAATGGCATAAAATGGTGCACGATTATGCATATGCAAAATTTCACGATGCAAAATATGGCGAATGGTTTGGTTATTTACACAGAGATGGCAGTATTGCACAAACCGCAAAAGGAAATCTGTTTAAAGGGCCGTTTCATTTACCCAGGCAGGAGTGGTATTGCGCAAAAATATTAAAGGAGATGAATAGTAAAAACAGGTAATATGCATCTGCTTAAAAAATACGGCTTGTGCTTGTTATTGTTTGGCACAACTATACAAACAATACGGGCGCAATTAAAACTGGCAGAAGTGTTTGGCGATAATATGGTTTTGCAAAGAGGCAAACCCATTTGTTTTTGGGGTAAAGCAATACCCGGAGATATTGTATCCATTCGCTTTGCCGGTAAGAACAGAAAAGTGGTTGCAGGGCAAAACGCTTCCTGGCGTATTTCTTTCCCAAAGAAAAAAGCAACAACCCGTCCCTTGTCTGTATTGGTTGCCTCTTCCGGCCAAACCATACAAATACATAATGTCTTGATAGGAGATGTTTGGGTATGCTCTGGTCAATCCAATATGGAATTTCCTATGCATCGAGAAATGCATTTTACAGAAGAAAAGCAACAAGCATACCTGCCGCTTGTTCGCTTATGTAATCCGCCACCTGCAGGAAGGTTTATTTATGGCACTGCTTTCACAGATTCTTTAAACAGGAGGCTTACAAAAGATAGTTTTTACTTATGGAATGGCTGGCATGTTTGCGACAGTAATTCTTTTGCAAGTATGAGCGCTGTGGCATATTATTTTGCCAAACAAATAACTGCCAGGGAAAAGATACCGGTTGGTATGATTAACTTATCTATTAGCGGAGCGCCTATTGAAACATTCATTCGCAAAGAAGCTTTATTGCAAAGCGGCAATTTTGCCAATAAAGCGCAAAGCAATTGGCTTACGAATCCCGATTTACCTAAGTGGATAAAGGAAAGAGGTTTTCAAAATGTTGGTGGCAATAAAAATGGGTTTGGGGATGAATCAGGATTGAATCATGCATATAAACCGGGCTTTGCTTTTGAATGTGGCATCAAACCCTTGTTGCCTTTTGCCATTACAGGTATACTTTGGTACCAGGGCGAAAGCAATTCTTTAGAATTGAACAGGGCACAGGAATATAAGGATCTTTTAAAATTACTCATCTCCGATTACAGGTTACAATGGAAAGAGCCGCAACTTCCTTTCTTTTGGGTGCAGTTATCTTCCATAGATACATTAACTTATAAATCTCAATACTGGCCATTGTTTAGAAATGAACAAAGAAAATTAATGAACGAGATACCTTTTGGAGGAATGGCCGTTTCCAGCGATGTAGGCTCCAAAACAGATGTACACCCTGCCAACAAAAAAGTTGTTGGCGAAAGATTGGCAAGATGGGCATTGCATAATGTATACAAAGAAGCTATCATTGCCAGCGGCCCTTTGCCTCTGAAAGCGGTACTTGTACAAGATACGGTAGTGGTATATTTTACATATTCCCATCAACTGCAAACATCCGATCATCAACCGGTGCAAGGCTTTTCGCTAGACGGTATAACCACTGTTGCCGCAACAATTAAAAATAACACGGTACAGATACCTGTTAAGCAAAAGCCACTTCATTTGTATTATGCCTGGCAACCTTTTTCTAAAGGGAACCTGGTAAATGAAGAAATGTTGCCTGCATCTACTTTTTTAATTGATATTCTCGATAGATAGCATTTTAAAACTATTGTTATGAACAAAGTGTGGTGTGTTGTTGTATGCTTTTTCAACCTGCAATATTCTTTTGCCCAACAATTACCTGTTTTTAGCGATACTCTTTTTTCTACTTATTATCACCAAAGGGTTTCGCATTTTAATACTTTGCCTGCCAGCAGAGAAGACATTGTATTCTTAGGCAATAGTATTACGGATGGCGCTGAATGGGTAGAATTATTTAATGATGTGCATATTAAGAACAGGGGCATTAGCGGAGATATGACTACGGGCGTGATGCACCGGTTGAGTAATATTGTTTCCGGTAAACCGATAAAGATTTTTTTACTGATAGGTATTAACGACCTGGCAAGAGGGGTAAGTGCCGATAGCGTTTTCAGAAACATTGCAACAATTGTATCGTATGTGCATCATCATGCTGCAGCTACCCAGGTATATGTTCAAAGTATTTTGCCTGTTAATGATTATTTTAAAAAATTTACAGGCCATACCAATAAATCAGAACAAATAAAGGAACTCAATACCCTGCTTCGGAACAGGCAAAAAGAATTGAAATATACTTTTATTGATCTGTTCCCTCATTTTTGTAATGATGCCGGTAAATTAGATACAGCCTATACCAATGATGGATTGCATTTAAAAGGAAATGCCTATATGTTATGGAAACATGTGCTGTTTCCTTATTTATATAATGTAGAAACAAAACCGTCTTTAATCCCTTACCCCAAAAAAATAGAATGGAACAATACTCTGTTCCCATTATGGAAAACCGGTACCGTTTATATTAGCGATACCGGCATTGCAAAAATGAATCTGCAATATTTCCTGGGAAGACCAATCGATTCTTTGTTTAATGCTGTGAATACTCCCTTAAATAAACCCATCATAAAAATAATACTATCAAAAGAAGGGGTGCCTGCGTTAAATGATGAAGCTTATTCCATTCATATTGATTCTTTGCAGGCAGAGCTAAAAGCCAATTCATTGAAAGGGATTTTTTATGCATTGCAAACATTTAAGCAATTACGGAGAGATGGCGCTGTTATAGATGGGTGTGATATACAAGACTGGCCCTCTTTTTCCTGGAGGGCTTACATGGTTGATGCAGGCAGAAATTATGAATCTATCAATTTATTAAAACAACAAATTGATAGGATGAGCACCTATAAATTAAATGTATTTCATTTTCATTGTACAGAAGATATTGCCTGGCGCTGGCAGGTTAAATGCTACCCGCAATTAACAAATGCCGGATATATGCTAAGAGATAAAGGCATGTATTATTCGATAGATGAATTAAAGGAATTGATAGCATATTGTAAAGAGCGGTATATAGAGTTTGTTCCTGAACTGGATATGCCCGGGCATAGCAAAGCTTTTGAAAGGGCCATGGGGTGCAGTATGCAATCTGAAAAGGGTAAGAAAATATTGTACGATATTCTTGATGAGATATCAGCTACGTATCAACTAAAGTATTTTCATATAGGTGGAGATGAAGTGAAAATTACCGACACCGCTTTTTTGCCGGCTATGGAGAAACGTATGAATAATAATCATATTACAACGATTGGTTGGAAACCCGGCGGTAATTTCAGAGACGGCACCATCATGCAATTATGGATGGGGAACGAACAACCAACCACTTCAAAAAAATATATTGATTCAAGGCATTTCTATATCAATCATTTTGACCCGTTTGAAAGTGTGGTAACTATTTTTAACAGGAAAGTAGGCGGCGTTAATACACAAACGCAAAATGTACTTGGGGCTGAACTTTGCTTATGGAACGACAGGAGAGTAGCCAATGAAGAAGATATAGTAAAATTGAACCCTGTATATCCATCTATGCTTGCTTTTGCAGAAAAAGTATGGAATGGCAATGGCAGTAATCAATATGTTTCAGGGTTGAGTGAACTCACTCCTCAAGAGCAGGAAAACTTTATGCTCTTTGAAAGAAAATTACTGGAACATAAAAAATTATATTTTCATAACAGCTCTTTTCCTTATAGTGAACAGGCTTCGTCTTATTGGCATCTTGCTGGGCCTTTCTTTAACAAAGGAAATTTAACTATGCGGTTTACTCCTGAAACAAAAAATTTTGATTCTACTTACAATAAACCTGATCTCATAGCAAGGGGCAACACCATTATCTTAAAACATTGGTGGTACCCAATGATTAGCGGCATACTCGCAAAGCCCGAAGAAAACACCACCTGGTATGCTTTGAGAAAAATTTGGAGCGATGATAATGGGCTGCAACCATTCTGGATAGGGTTTAATAATATGTCTCGTTCTACTGCTACAGATAGTCCCGATGCACTTACCAGGGATGATAAGCATAGCTGTATTTGGGTAAATGGTAAATTAATATTGCCTCCCCAATGGCAACATGCTTCATTGAAGGGCGACCTTGAAGTACCCCTGATTGATGAAGGGTATGAGTATAGGGAGCCTTTATTAATTCCGTTAAAGAAAGGATGGAATGAGATTGTGGTGAAACTTCCGGTAGGAAGTTTTAAGGGGAAAGACTGGCAAAACCCCGTAAAATGGATGTTTACTGTAGCACCTGTTGATCCTGAAAACAAATAATCTGTAATTGTATTAATCAGGGCTTTTACGTGTTTATTTGAACCACATTACTTCAAAACATATAAAAACATTAAAGGCATTCTTAGTAAGAATACCTTTAATGTGCATGGTTTATTTTATTACATTTTTCTTGCTTTTGCTTTAAAATACAGGATCAATCCAATAATAACCATAGCAACCTGGGCGGCAGCCCAAAACATAGTGCTGAAATCCCGCCATCCTTTTCCTGCAAAGTCCATAAAATGGTGTTTATGCAGGAAGTTGAATGAATAAGCTTCTTTCAGATCATCATCATTAATAATAGTTGCAAGAGTTGCTGAAGTTGTTTCTATATAGTAACGCTCCTGCTTGTTTGTATTGTAGTTAATACGCCATACTGGAAGGCGTTTATTAATAAACCCGTATTCTCCCGCAAACTTTGAAATAACAGAATCTGACAGAATATTTGAGGAAGTATGATGACTGAAAGTATTAGCTAAAGAATGTGCATATATTCTCTCGCCATCTGTAAGAATACTGTAATCTTTTGTATTGACGTATTGTACAATTGGAGGCGTTACACCCATTTCCTTCATCAGGTCTTTAGATGGTTTGCCTGCTTCTTTAAAAGTATTCTTTTTTATAAACACCTGCCAGTAAGCAATATGGTTAATAGTTGCCAGCTGAATATTGGTAACAGGCTGCTTAACGGATTGTAATATTTCACTGGGATTAAACCGTATATCTTTTGTGGCATAGTTTTGTTGCAGGCGAATATTGTATTGTTCTTCTTTCAGTTTAGTGGTGGCATGATAAAAACCACTTAAACTAAACATAAGTGTAAACAATACTGCAACCATAGAAACAATTCTGTGATTTTTTCTCGCTTTTACCAGCCCGTTGTTACTACTTTTTTTTGTTTTCGTAATGAAGAAAATATATATACCCATTAATGAAGTAATAAAAGCAAGGCCTGTGAAAAACAGCTCAAAAAACACTCTGCCTTTCCCTAAAAACTGAAGCCATTCCCAAGTATGAAACCATGCGAACAATGTTGAGAACAAAGCCCGTTTATTGTCTATGGCAAAAGCAAACCTGTCCTGCCCGGTTTCAACATAGATTCGGATACCATCTTTTCTCTCAAAAGAAACTTTGTAAACAGGAAGCAGCTTGTTGATGCTTTTATATTCATTGTCGAAATTCTTTAATGAGTGAATGGTTGTAATTTTTGCACCCTGTGTTGGCTTTAAAACAAATGCTGCGGCAGCATCGCAGCAATCAGGGTGTCTTGGCTCTTCCTGTTTGCTGTTGATGGCATGTGTACCTGGTGTGTTTTTACTCTTACCCCCTTCTAAAAAATACCTTGCAAGGTATTGTGCATATATCCAGTCTCCTTTTTTCAAAGTTTTACCTGTTTGGGTACTTATATACAATAGTTCATCCTGCTGCAGCATTTTTATCTGGTAAAACCAGTTGGTATCAATATGCACTATTCTAAACGATTGAAAGGAATCTATATGGTTTATGGACAATGCATCTTGTAAGGGTATTTTTAGTTTACTGCTGTCTATAACCGTTGGTGGCATGAACTGGGTGCTTAATTGCGGACGTACGTTTGTCATGATGGGATGCATGAAGCCGCTGATTGCCCATAACAGAACAGGAATGGCAATGATTAAAGATGATGTTCTATGCCATTTATAAATATTTTTTTTCATGCTTTAGATGAGTAATGAATAATAAGTTGAAGTGTGCGACGCAACGGCAGCTCCGTATTGTTACTGCCGCCGGTAGCACTTTTATTTTACTTTTTTCCGAATTTGTAAGCAATGCCAAGGGTAATCTCCCGTGAGTCTCCCAGGTTATAAGAGTAGGAAGAGTTGCCGCTGCTGGTACTGCTTTTGGTGGCAAGTGTTGAATAATACTGGTTAAACGCATTTAATACATTCATCCATATTTCAAAGCTTTTTAGTTGATAACCCATCCTGAAGTGTACTACATCAAATCCGTTATATGTGTATTTGTTCAGGTCGTCCATAAAATATTTGCTTTGGTGTTGCCATTCAGTACTTATCCGTAAACCTTTTACAGCTTTAGGTTTAAATGTAATCTCTGTATTAGAGAAAAATCTTGGAGCACCGCTTATTTCGTAACCACTATAATCAACTCCTTTTACAACATTTTCAATATATACATGTTTGGCATTGGTGGCGCTTACTCTTATACTCCATTCGTTTGTGGGTTTATATGTAACACCATATTCAATTCCATAGTGCTGTGTTTTGCCTGCATTTTGATTGGCAGTACTGCCATCGGCCAGCTTTACAGAAATGATCTCGTTAGTGCCATTGAGTAAATAAATACTCCAGTCTGCATATAGTTTATTTTGAAGGATTGACAGCCATCCGCCTATTTCATAATTGAAAAAAGTTTGCGGTTGCAGGTAAGGAACTTTTACACTATTGAATAGTTCTGTGATTTGTGGCGGAACATAACCTTCACTATAGTTTGCATAGAAACCAATTCCTTTTTTGTTGTATGTAAACCCAACTTTTGGCGTAAGCCTGTTAAAGGTTGTAACAGAAGAGGGTGCTCCGGATGAAGCAGACGGCGGCAGGTAGTTCTGAAAATTATACCTGAATACATCGTAACGCAATGCTGCAACTACTCTTAACCCTTTGGCGGGACTAAATTCAAAGTCGGCAAAAGCGGCTGTATTGCTAATGTTGGTTTTATAATTACTT
Source organism: Sphingobacteriia bacterium (assembly GCA_017304675.1). Lineage (GTDB taxonomy): Bacteria > Bacteroidota > Bacteroidia > Chitinophagales > Chitinophagaceae > CW01. The sequence goes on along the minus strand of JAFKLS010000019.1, from coordinate 437,279 downwards.
AGCAAAGAGTCGGGTGTAGGAGAAGTATAGCTAACATATTTTCCACTGGTTAGGTCTTTATTTATCCATATAAACTTGGCGTAATAGGCCTGCGGGCTTATATCTATATTGGCACCTGCAATTAGTTTACTATTCATCCAGTTGAATTTTTGAGTATGCTGTAAAAAGAGGGCATAGGTGTTAAACGCATTGTCGTTTATCTGCCCCTTATATTTTGTTGGATCGTTAGTGCTGGCAATAGAATAAGAAGGATTTTGTATCACTGAATTACTCCTGTATAAAAAAGCAAGACTGGTAGTACTGTTACTGTTCCATTGTTGCGTTAAAGCAGATTTATAGCGTAAGGCATAAACGGTGCGGTAAGTGAATGTTTGCAAAGAGCTTAAGTTATTCTGTGCAAATTTTATACTGTCTAATGCCCCGGTCATATCACTATAGTAATCAACATAACTAAGGTTGTTTACCCATGTTAAATGGTTGTTTATTTTATAATCTGCTCTAACGGTAAAGGCTGATTTGTGAAAATCGCTATGCTCTACAGGGCCGTTATACCTGCTGGCATAATAGCCACTTGCCAGTATACCAAGCTTGCCAAAGCTGCTGCCAATTTGAGCATCGGCTCTTTGATACCCCGTATTGTTCATTTGTGCACTAATGCTTCCGCTTGTAAATGCAGGAGCAGCCTGGGTAATAACATTTACGGCACCGCCAATGGCTTCCCCTCCGTATAAGGCAGAAGACGGGCCTTTAATAATCTCTATGCTTTTTGCAGCAGGTAAATTCATTTCCAGTAAAGCATTGTGGTTGTAAACACCTGTGGTACGTAAGGGTATTCCATCTTCCATATACAGGAACCGGCTACTGGTGGTCATTGGCTGGCGAATACTCATTTCGTGTTGTTCATTTCCAAGGGTTACCATGAAAACACCACTTGCTTTATTAAGCAGGTAATCTAAACGTTGGGCTTTGGCATCTTCAATGGTTTGTTTATTGATAATGGAAATAGCAACAGGCGATTCTGTTCTTTTTTCAAATGTTTTATTGGCAGATACAACCACCTCCTGTAACTGTTTACTGGAAGGTTGTAATGCAATAGCCATTAACTTGTTTGATACCGGTGTAATTTGTTTATCAAAACCAACGGCACTCACTGTGATCGCTTTATCTTCTGTTTTTAAAATGAATTTCCCGTTGGCATCTGTAAGAGTGGCTTTGTTCCTTGTATCTGAAACCAAAACCCCTTGTAAAGGCTCTTTACTGATAGCATCAAATATTTTACCTGAAATAACAGTTGGTTGTTGGGTAAAGGCCGGGCAGGCAATGAGTATGAATATGTAAAAAGAAATAATTTTTTTCATAAGCTTTTTTTATATAATAAATAAGCAAAAAGAATAATGTTGGAAAACACAATACTGAATGACAATCTAGTAGCATATGTGCTTTTTAAAGCAGAAATATTCAGCATTATTTATACAATGCAAATACATAATGTTAAACCGGAATAGGCTTAATGCTATTACACGCAATGGCAATAACAATGGCAACTTATTTTGTTGAATTGTTATTAAAATGCAGGCCTATTGCGGTCTTAAACGCCTGGAGGATGAAAAAAATCAGTAGAGAACTTGCTTAATGAAAAAGATAATTGCGGATAATAGACCTTTTCAGAAAAACTAATAGGTAAGATTGTTGTAATGAAGAACGATTTGGAAGAGATTACCTCTTCTTTTGTATTGCTCCTTCCGTCCGGATTTTGTTGGTCTTTGTTGTCTTCATGCTTTAATTTCTTCATCATCTGGCATCGACCGTTACAATGAAGCTGTGGTTTACTTTTGTTCTCACAATTTTTGATAAAGACAGATTGGTTGGTGTAATAATCAAACACAATGGCCACCCTGTTAAAGGTTTGTATTGCAAAAGCAAGCAATAAACATACTATCAGGAGTTGCCGAACCAATGGTTGAAGTTTTTGCAAAAGTAAGGTTAGATGAAATTGCCTCTTTATGATTGGCCGCATTTTTTCGAAAAATATTTGCACCTTTATCTTTCATCATGAAAAAGATCGCAGTTATTGTTGCCGGGGGAAATGGTAGTAGAATGGGTAGCTCAATGCCGAAGCAGTTTATGGCCTTACAAGGCAAGCCTCTTTTATGGCATAGCATTATGGCTTTTGTAAAAGCTTACCCGGATATTGAAATCATATTGGTGCTTCCTGAAAAGTATTTGAAATATGGAAAAGAGATAACAACTGAATTTCCGGGCGTTCCTGTTCAGGTAACGGCAGGTGGCAATACCAGGTTTGATTCGGTAAAAAACGGGTTGTCTCTTATTACTGCAGAAGCGGTTGTATTTGTGCATGATGCTGTTCGTTGCCTGGTGTCGGAACAATTAATTAAAAAATGTTATGAGCAGGCTGTTGAAAAAGGAAGTGCCATACCTGCCATTGCTGCAACTGATAGTATGCGGGTAATACACGCAGGAAAACATGCTGTGGTAAGCAGAGACGATGTTCGGATTATTCAAACACCGCAAACATTTCTTTCGGATATCTTATTGCCAGCCTTTCAACAAACCTTTAACGAGTGTTTTACTGATGAGGCTACTGTGGTGGAATCAACAGGCCGGGAAGTTTTCTTGGTTGAAGGAGAATACAGTAATATTAAAATTACACGACCTGTTGATCTTATTATAGCAGAACAAATATTGCAGCCTTAATCTTATGCTTTATTAAAGCTTCTGTTGTTAATCTTCGCCAATATTTGGTGAGCAACCTGCATGGCCAATAAACCATCTAATTCACTTACTGCAACAGGAGTATTATTCGTAATGGCGTGTACAAAACTTTCTAACTCTGCTTTAATGGCATTAGTAGGTGTTATCTCAGGGTTGGCTACTGCAATGGTTTTGGTGCCGGATGGCGTTTCAAGGTCAAAAGAAAATACGTTACTATCAGAAGGCTCTTTTAGTTTAATAATCTCTGTTTTCTTTTCAAGAAAATCTATACCTATATAAGAATCTTTCTGAAACAATCTTGTTTTACGCATTTTTTTCATACTGATCCTGCTGCTTGTTAGGTTGGCAACGCAGCCGTTGTTAAATTCTATGCGAACATTTGCAATGTCTGGCGTATCTGTCATTACAGCTACACCGCTGGCCGAAATATTTTTTACGTCGCTTTTAACAAGGCTTAATACAATATCAATATCATGGATCATCAGATCAAGGATCACACTTACCTCCGTACCCCGCGGGTTGAATTGAGCCAAACGATGTACTTCTATAAACATTGGGTTTAAAGGAAGGTTTTTAATAGCAAGATAGGCCGGGTTAAAGCGTTCTACATGGCCAACCTGCATTTTTACATTTGCCTCTTTTACCATATCCACCAATTGTTTGGCTTCTTCTATAGTATGTGTTAATGGTTTTTCTACAAAAACATGCTTGCCTTTTCTTACGGCAGCCATGCATATATCAAAATGTTTATCTGTCGGTACAACTACATCAATAATATCGCAGGCATCAATCAATTTTTCTTCATCACTAAAGCGTTTCAATCCATAATCTGCTATTGCCTGTTTGGCGTTGTTGTTATCAGGATCGAAAAAGCCTACCAGTTTAACACCCTCTATTTCCTTCCAGTTATTTAAATGAAATTTACCTAAATGCCCTACTCCGAAGATGCCAACTTTCAACATAGATTTTCTTTTAGCGGATAAAGATAAATATTCGCATGAAATGTAAATAAGAAGTTATTCATAGAAGATGAACAGCGTTGAAGCAAACAGTTTTTTTGCTTTAGCCTTTTCCTTTACTGCTTAGCCCTTCATTTCATCGCTGATGTATTTTACAAGGCTTCTCTTAGCAATGGGGAGCAACGTTTCTTCAATAGGGAATGAATAATCTGTTTCTAATGCATATACCGCCGGGTTGGGTAACTCGCTTCTGTTCTTTATCAGTTCTGTTTTTATGTTTTCATAACTATTAACAATAGTTCTTTGCCAAACATCTATAAACTGAGTTATAATACTCCTGTACTTTTCATTGTGTTTTTCAAAAAAACTTAACCGGTACTGGTAAACCCATGTGTTTTTGGTACTTCCTTCACACAATAAAAAATAGCCTTCCTGTTGATGGAGTGGTACGATACCAACTGGTTGAATATGTATTTTATGTTCAACAAACTCGTATATCTCCGTGCCGTTTTCAATGGTGCTTTTTATCTCCTGAACAGAGTAGTTGATGATGTCTTCCAATTCCTTCATTAGCTCATCATCTTCAATCATCGCCTCATACAATAATTGTAATTTTTGTATTTGTATTCCTGTGAACTTTTTGGGGAATTGTTCCTGCAATATTTTTTTATTCTCTTTAAATGCAATAAGGTTATTGTAATGAAAAACTACGTCTGCCAGTTGAGGGTACAATTTGTTTTGAGAAAAGTATTTGTTTATTTCCTGAAGATAGGCAAGCAAAGTATACTTCTTTAGTTCAAAGTCTATGTATCCATCGGCAAACCAGGTTTGAGACAATGTTTTCATAGCAGATGTTTTAAAGATTAATTTAAAACATTAGATGTTTAAAACAATGCTTTGTTTATTCACAGAATGTTAAAATAAAAGCCATCAAACAGTATTGTTCGATGGCTTTTATTAAGCTTAATACATTAAAAAATTAATCTACATATTGTTCCTGAACTACTAATTTCAATTCTCTGTTTGCATCCCAGCTTTCAAATTCTTTGGCAACATCTGTTAAAAAACGGGCTCCAACGCTGCCATCTATAATCCTGTGATCGTAACTCATAGATAAATACATCATGTGTCTTATACCTATAAAATCGCCATGCTCGGTTTCAATTACAACAGGCTTCTTTTTAATAACACCAACTGCAAGAATAGCTACCTGCGGTTGATTAATAATGGGCGTACCCATCAGGCTTCCGAAACTGCCTACATTAGTTAGTGTAAATGTGCCTCCCTGAATATCTTCGGGTTTCAGCTTGTTGTTCCTTGCATTATCTGCCAGGGTATTTACTGCTCTTGCCAAGCCAACCAGCCCTAATTGTTCTGCATTTTTAATAACCGGAACAATCAGGTTGTTGTTAGGTAATGCTGTGGCCATTCCAATATTGAAATAATTTTTTACAATTATTTTATCTCCCTCAACAGAACTGTTTATGATCGGATACTTTTTCATCACTTTCATGATACACTCAATAAACATTGGTGTGAAAGTGATTTTGGTACCCGTTCTTTTTTCAAAATCGTCTTTCTTTTTGTTGCGCCACATTACCATGTTGGTAACATCTGCTTCAACAAAACTGGTTACATGCGGACTGGTTTGTTTACTGTCTACCATGTGTTTGGCAATCAGCTTACGCATTCTGTCCATCTCAATAATCTCAACAGACTGCTTAGCTGTTTCTATTGAAAGAGGAGCCGACTGGGCAACAGGTGTTGTTACAGAAGCAGGGTTGTCTTGTTTTACAACAGACGGAGCGGCTGCCTGTGTAACAGTTGATGCGATTGGCTGTTGAGGCTGCTGCTGCTCTTGTTGCAAAGGGGCTGCAGGAAAATATACTTGTTGCTGCGGCTGCTGAACCGGTACAACAGGCTCTGGTGCTGTATAAACAGGTTGTTGCTGTTTTGGAGCTTCAAATCTTGGTGCCTGTTGAATGGCAGCAGTGGATTGTTGTGTAGCAGGCGGTACGGGAGTAGCGGCTGCTACAACGGGTGGCGGATTATAAACGGGCTGTTGTTGCGGTACAAAAACTGGCGCTTTGCCTGCTTTCTTGTCTGCTATGTATTGTAAAACATCTCTCTTAGAAACACGACCATCGGCCCCGGTGCCTTGTATTCTTTCCAATTCACTCAGGCTTATGCCTTCACTGTTGGCAATATTTAATACAAGCGGGGAGAAGAATTTATTATTGCCGGCAGGCTTAATAATTTGTTGTACAGGTTGTGGGGTATAGGGTACCATTTCAGGCTGAGAAGAAACCGGTTGTGTAGGAACAGGAGCCGAAACCGGCAATTCCTGAATAGCAGGAGGTGCTGGTTGAATAATATTGCCAATTGTAGCGGCTGCCGATTCTATTTTGGCAATAACTGCTCCAACAGGTACTACATCATTCTCCTTGTATAATAATTCGGTAATAATGCCGTTGGCGGTAGAAGGCACTTCGCTGTCTACTTTATCGGTTGCAATGTCTAAAACTGTTTCGTCTAACTTAACAGTATCGCCAACTTTTTTATGCCAGCGTAACACTGTTGCTTCCATGATGCTTTCACCCATTTTGGGCATTACCAATTCAACTATTGCCATACTGAAAATTACTAATTTAATGGGTTAATTCAACCTATCTTACCAATCCATTGAAAACTATGTTTTGCACACAACTTAATGAGCAGCCTAATTATTATAATACATTCAAAACTTCCTCTAAATCAGACTTTTTATTTTCATTGTGTAACAAGCAATGCTTTCCGACTCGTCAAAATTAATTTTTAGCTGTGGAAAGTTATTCAATGGTTATCCACAATTAACTTTCTTAACAGGTTTAGCGCAGTTAAGGCTGTTACTTCAATATTTCTTGCCCTGTCAAACCGGAAATGAAATTTTTGCGAAATGATTTTGTTTTTGTCGGCTACTGCCATCCAAACAGTGCCAACGGGTTTTTCGGGTGTGCCGCCATCAGGCCCCATAATACCACTTACGGCCACGGCATAATCGGTTTGCATCAGCTCCCTCGCGTTTTTTACCATTAAACAAACGGTTTCTTCGCTTACCGCTCCATAAGTATTCAATACTTCATCGGGCACCTGTAAAACCCTTTCTTTAATATTATAAGAATAGCTTACAATGCTTCCTTCATAATAGGCAGAACTGCCTGCAACAGAAGTGATCAGGTGTGCTATATAGCCTCCAGTACAGCTTTCTGCCGTAGCAACAGTTTGTTTTTTTTCTTGCAATAATTTACCAATTACTGCCTGCATGGGCAGGTCTTCATCAATCACCATTACATCGCTTACATATGTTTTGAGAAGTGTAAACTGCTGATCAATTTCATTAACCAGTTGCCCGGGGTTTGATGCTGCATAGCCACTTAAACGTAATCTTACCATGCCATAATTAGGCAGGTAAGCCAGTTTTATGTAAGAGGGTAGTGCCTCTTCAAACGGTTTAATTTTTTCGGCAAGAAAAGATTCGCCTATTCCTGCCGTTAACAATGTTCTGAATTGTATAAAGCCTGTTTTATATTTCTGTTGAATGATTTGCAGCACATGATGGTTCATGATCCATTTCATTTCATGCGGTACGCCAGGCATTGAAATAAATATTTTTCCTTTTTTTTCAAAAAGCATGCCTGGTGCTGTACCTCTTTCATTCTTTAAAACGGTACATACGTCTGGCACTTCTGCCTGTTTCCTGTTTCTTTCCAGCAAAGGCATGGGCCTTTTAAAAACATGTTCAAAAAGGTAGGTAACATGTTCCAGTGTTGGTTGGTGCATGATCATTGTTCCGCCAAAGTATTTACAAAGCAGTGGTTTGGTAATATCATCGGCTGTTGGGCCAAGGCCGCCTGTTATTAAAATAATATCGGAATGATTGCTTTCCTCGTCTAAAGCAGCCCATATTTCCTGCCAGTCATCACCTACTGCTATTCTTCTTTTTACAAGTACGCCAATTGTGTTTAAAGTTTGCGCCATCCAGGCGCTGTTGGTATCAATTACCTGCCCAATCAACAGTTCATCGCCAATCGTAATAATACTTGCGTAGGTTGTAGAAATGTTTTCCATTAATTTTTTCTATTGTTTGGTTATGATGAATGATTGAAGAAAGGCTGCAGCTTTTCCTGCAAAACAAGAGGCATCTGTGTTTTTTCTTTTGTTTGCGCATGAATGAAATACAAGATCACTTTTCCGGAAGTAAGCAGTTTGTTCTTTTCATTATACACTTCGTGATGAAATTCTATCTTATGGCCAGCAGGTAATTCTTTTAACCATGTTTTAACTGTTAAAAGATCATCGTATTGGGCAGAGCGGAGGAATTTGCAATGCATTTCCACAACAGGCATTATAATACCCATTGCTTCCATATCCTTGTAAGTAATACCCAGTTCTCTAATGCTTTCTGCTCTTGCCACTTCAAAATATTGTGCATAATTACCATAATAAACCACGTTCATTTGGTCTGTTTCTGCATAACGAACCCTTATTTGTGTTGATGTTTCAAACATGTAAAGCTTAATTTGTTGGTAAAGTTACAGGGCCGGTTTCTTTATCCACAAAAGATGGAATAATATTTGTAAAATAAGCAAGTGAGTAATTTTAAAATCGATTTTACTTTTTGTTAAGAAGTAAACATCAATCTTTGTTGAAATGCCGTTACCTATTGTTTATGAAGCCTTATATCCATATTTTTTCTTTCTCCGCCTCTTTACTGTTTGCAAATATCGTACAAGCACAGGGCACCAAGGTTAATACTGACCCCGACGAGAATTTTAAACAGGCAAAAGAGTATTGGCAAAAAGGGCAATACCAGCTTGCCTTTTCAGTATTTAAGGATTTGTATCAACACCCGCAGTATACTTATTACACCGCTTTTTCAGGTTCGGAAATAAAATATTATTACCTGCTTTCTGCATTACAGGTAAACCAGGATGGGGCCGATGCTGCTGCCAGATTGTTCATTGAAACGGAGCCAGACCTTGTAAGAACACAATTGCTAAGCTATCATTTGGCTGAGTATTATGTCAGGAAAAAAGACCTAGCCAATGCGCTTACTTATTATAACAAAACTGATATCGCACAACTTACCAATACAGAAATAGCCAATATGAAATTTCATAAAGGTTATGTATTGTTCACTATGCAAAGGTTTGATGAAGCCCTGCCTCTTTTGGATGAAGTGAGGCAGCTTGTAAAAGATTCTAACTATGCCGATGCCAATTATTATTATGGCTTTATCGTTTTCAATCAAAAAAAATATGAACAGGCATTGCTATCTTTTCAAATTGCAGAAAAGAAAAATGAATACAAGCAAATAGTACCTTTTTACATAGCCGAGATATACTATTTTTCAGGGGAACATAATAAAGCCCTTCAATATGCGGAACAAAAAATAAGGGAAGGTGGGCAATATTATGAACTGCAATTAAAACAATTAGCAGGCCATTTGTGGTTTGATAAGAAAGAGTATGCGAAAGCTTACCCGTATTTACAGGAGTATGTTAAGAAAAGTGATAAGGTTAAAAGGGAAGAACTGTATGAGTTAAGCTATTGTTATTATGCTGCCGGTAATTGGCAAGAGTCTATCAACGGGTTTAAACAATTGGGAGGGAAAGAAGATTCACTGGCGCAGAACAGCATGTATTTACTGGCCGATGCTTATTTAAAAACAAACGATAAGGCCAATGCACGCAACGCTTTTCTTTTTTGCGCCAACAACAACAGCAATGCTTTACAAAAAGAAGCATCTTCTTTTAATTATGCAAAACTTAGCTACGAATTAGGGTATACGGATATTGCATTGCGTGAGTTGCAAAAATTCATTCAGAATTATCCCTCATCATCTTCGTTGCAAGAAGCTAAGGAATTAAGCATAAGTGTACTTACCAATACCAGTAACTATAAAGATGCGCTGGTTTTGTTTGAAGCCCTCCCTACCAAAAGCGATGCTATTAAAAAGATTTATCCCAGAATTTTATATGGAAGAGCAGTTGAGTTTATTAATGATCAGAGATTGGATAAAGCAGAAGAGCTTTTAGACAAACTTATTGCTGCACCTTATAATGAGCGCCTCATACAACTGGCCTCTTTCTGGAAAGGAGAAATTGCTTACAGGAATGGCAATACAGATGAGGCAATACAATACCTCGTGAACTATTTAAAAAGCCCACTGATAAATGGTGAAGTGAACGCTACCAATGCCAAGTATACTTTAGCATATGCTTTGCTTAAGAAAGAACAGTATGCAAATGCTTTACCCTATTTTCAGCAGGTGGCTCCGGTAATTAACAGCTATGCAAGTAATATTGAACAGGATGCTTATACCAGGAGTGCAGATTGTTATTTTATGCAAAAGAATTTTAAGCAATCTCTTCAAATGTATAACAATATAATAGCTGCTAATGCTAAAAGCAGTGATTATGCCTTGTATCAAAAAGCTATCATAGCAGGAGCTACGGGCAAATTGAACGATAAAATTGTGCAGCTTCAGGATCTTATAAGATTATACCCATCTTCTTCATTGGTGCCCGATGCCAACATGGAAATAGCTAACACATACATGGCCAACGAAAATTTTGCCGAAGCCATTAATCCATTGCAACAGATCATCAACAACAAGAATGCAACCGTATGGCATCCTAAGGCTTATTTAAAATCGGGAGTTGCTTATTTTAATATGGATAAAAACAGTGATGCACTGAGCAATTTTACCAAACTGGTATCAACCTATCCTAATTCACCTGAAAGCGACGAAGCAATAGAATACATCAGGAATATTTTTATAGAGCAGCAACAGCCAACTGCTTTCATCAATTTCATGAAACAGAACGGCAAACCTGTTTCTTATTCTGAAGGTGATTCACTTACATATAAATCGGCACAGTTAAAATATGAATCGAAAGATTATAACAATGCATTGAATGGTTACCTGGAATATATTCAGGAGTATCCTGAGGGCAAATATGCAGTAGAAGCAAATTATTTTACTGCAGAAATCTATCTGTTTAATAAAAAACCGGAAACCGCTTTGGAATATTATAAAGCAGTTGCGCAGAAATCGCCAAACAAATATGCAGAAAGAAGTGCTTTGCAGGCAGCAAGGATTTATTATTTCGATAAAAAAGATTATAATAATGCAATAGTATATTACCAGCAATTGAAATTAGTTGCTACCCAACAGGAGAATAGGCTGGAAGCGATGCGTGGTTTACTGCGCTGCCAGTATAAATCGCAGCAGTGGAAAGAGGCTTTGGCCAATGCTCAGGAGTTGTTACAGGAAAAGGCTGCCGCTACCGACGATAAAATGATGGCCAATATGATTGTTGCCAAATCTGCACAGTTAGACAATCAGGCTGATGCCGCTATCAATGCATATAAGCAGGTTTGTCTTTTGGGTAAGTCTGAATTTAGTGCAGAAGCGCAATATACCATTGCTTATATATTGTTACAACAAAACAAACTGGCCGATGCGGAAAAGGCCGGCTTTGAAACTATAAAAAAATACGGTTCTTACGATATATGGGTAACCAGAAGTTATCTTTTATTAGGAGATGTTTATTTTAAGGAGAAAGATTGGTTTAATGCTGAGGCAACATACAAAAGTGTGGCAGACAACGCTTCAAATGCCGAATTAAAAAAAGAGGCTGTTGATAAACTTGCCCAAACATTGAACGAAAAGAATAAAACAGAAAAAGTTGAACAATAAGAAAAAGAATTTGCAATGAAACTGTTGAAGAATATATTATGCTTTTGTTTGTTGGCACTATTGCCTTTTTCTGTGATTGATGCGCAAAAATCGTCCAGGAAAAAGAATAAAACACAAACTACTGCCCGCAAAAACACTGGCGTAAAGAAAAAAAATGCAAGAAAGAAAACGGTAGCCAATAAAAAATCGGAGCAGAATAATGCGGCAAACCCTATGGGAGCTACTTTACGCTTAGCCGAACAGCAACAAAAAACGGCAGATACCACTGTGCCCAAAACAGTAACGGTAACATCTGTGTTTAAACCCTTTTTAAAAACAGCAGCCAAGATTAATTTTACGGCGGCAACACCGGTGATTGATTCATCAAGAATTGCCGTATCGTACCAGATACCTGCACAGAACCTTTTCTTTAATTATGCACCGGTAGCTGTAAAACCATTAATGCTTGAAACCGATTCGGCTCTTGCCTGGCAAAACGATAATTTTATAAAAGCAGGTTTTGGTAATTTTTCTTCTCCTTATATAGAGAGTGGAATAACATTTGGCAATAATCCTTCTGATATAACCAGCTTGCACGGCAAGTATATTTCTTCCAAAGGCAACCTGCCTTACCAGGAATTTTATAAGGCCAATATTGAGGGAAGAGGAAATTATTCTGTTTCAAACAGGCTAAATCTCTTTTCTAAGTTATACTATAATCATTCAACACAATATAAATACGGAACTGCTGCAGGAGTAACTGTTCCAAAAGATAATTTATTGCAACAATTCAATCTTGTTGGATTAAATGTTGGTATTGAAACAAAAGCCATAGATAGTTTAGGCATTACTTACCGCCCGGAACTGGGGGCATCTTATTTTTCAGATAATCGTGGAGGAAGTGAGTTCACTTTTCAGTTTAACGGATCTGTTAATAAATCTTTCACTAATGCTTTGTCTTTCGATCTGGGCTTGAATGCAAGCCTTACCGGCCTTAAACAGCCACAAGCTATTGCCGCATATAATAATGTGTCTAACAATCTTTATACAATAAAACCTTCTTTACACTTTATTACGCCTAATGTGAAATTAAAGGCGGGGTTTGATCCATCGTGGGATAATTCTCGATTTGCACTCTTACCAAATATTACTGCTGAAGCCCGTTTGAGCGAAACCAATGTAACCTTAGAAGTTGGCTGGCTTGGATATTTTAATAAAAACACATACCAGTCGCTGTCTGTCATAAACCCTTATATAGCTCAGCCCGGCGCTTTATTCAATACCAAAAACATTGAACAATATGTTGGTATTAAAACGGCCATTAGTAAGCAATTAAGTTTTAATGCGCGGTTTTCCCTGCTTAAAACCAATAACCTTCCTTTGTTTGTAAACGATACGGTTCTTGCCAACCGGCAAACTTTTATTACATTATTTGAACCGGAATTAAAAGGGTTTAAGTTACATGCAGAATTAAATTATACAGTACAGGATAATTTTTTTGGCGGGGCTGCTTTAAATTTCACCAACTATTCCAATCAGCAGCTCTATGCAAAAACATGGGGTTTTTTACCACTTGAACTTACAGGATATTTAAAATACAGGGTTACAAAAGATTTTCTGGTGAAAGGGGATGTGTTTTTCTGGGATGGAACTTATTATAAAAATCCATCAGACGGAGCTAATTATAAGCTAAATCCCGCTGCCGATTTGAGTTTGGGAGCAGAGTTTACCATTGTTAAACACCTGAATCTTTGGGTGCAAATGAGCAATATTTTCAATAATCGTTATCAACGATGGAATCAATATGAGGTTTTAGGCTTTAATGTTTTAGGAGGAATCGTATATTCGTTTCGTTAAACTTTTTTGAATAGATGTACGATTTGTTTTATAACTATCTTTTGGTTAACCATAAAGCGGTATTACCGGGCCTGGGAAGTTTTAGTATTGAAAATGTTCCTGCCAAATTAGATTTTGTTACACAGTCTTTATCGGCACCTGCTCAAAAAATTGTCTTTAATGCCAATCATTCTGTTATTGATAAACAGTTTTTCTTTTACCTTTCTAAAGAGTTGAAGGTAAGCGAACAGGAAGCAGGCAACCAATTAAATCAATTTGCACAAAAAGTTAAAGACAATGCATTGAATGGCGGAATTGAATTGCCGGGTATTGGCAGTTTGCAAAAGTCTTCGGCAGATGAAGTTTATTTTGTTCCCAAGCACAATATTTTATCCGTATTGCCCAATATTAACCTGCGTCACTCCATTGCTTCGGGGGCCAACCTGGTTGATTTGTATGATGCCGGAAATGCACGAATTATTAAGCAAAGCGAAAATGCGCCACCAGAAACTAAAATAGAAACAACAGACAAAGAAGATTACTGGTGGGTATATGCCATAATCCTTGCTGTGATGGGTTTAGGCGCTCTATTGTATTACTATATTTAGTTTTTAAAAGAATCCAGGTAAATAAATGTCTTCGATTAATTATCAGCAATGCCCGTTGTGTCATTCAACAGATATTCATTCGGTTTTTAATGTAAAGGATTATACGGTAAGTAAAGAATTTTTTGAAGTATGGCATTGCAATCAATGCAGTTTCAGGTTCACACAAAACATACCGGACATTGAAGATATTGGCAAATATTATCAATCTGCAACTTATGTATCGCATTCAGATACACAGGAAGGGGTGATTAATAAACTTTATCATATTGTTCGGAATTATACGCTACAATCTAAAAGAAAATTAATAGAACAGGTATCCCGAAAAAGCAAAGGTTCTTTATTAGATATTGGTGCAGGAACCGGTGCTTTTGTGAATATGATGAAACTGGCGGGGTGGGAGATTACGGGGCTTGAGCCGGATGCCACTGCCCGGCAAAATGCTTTAAACAAATATGGCATTCAATTACAATTACCCTCAACCCTTTACGAATTACCTGAAAATAATTTTGATGCTATTACAATGTGGCATGTATTGGAACATGTACACGATTTGCACGGATATATTGAATGCTGTAAAAGCATTTTAAAGAATGATGGGCGGCTTATTGTTGCGGTACCCAATTATACCAGTAAAGATGCGGCTATATATAGAGAATATTGGGCCGCTTACGATGTGCCCAGGCATTTGTATCATTTTTCTCCCGGCAGCATGCAGCAGCTTATGCAGGCGCATGGTTTGGTTATTGAGAGTTATAAACAAATGTGGTTCGATAGTTTTTATGTAAGTATGCTTAGTGAACAATACAAGAATCATAAAGGCAGCCTCATAAAAGCATTTGCGAATGGAACATCATCTAACATTAATTGTTTAGCAAATGCACAGCATTGCAGTTCGGTTATTTATATTGCCAGGAAACAATAATCATCCGGGCTTTATTTTTTTACACCCTTAATAAACCTGATCACAGCATTGTGTTCTAAATCGCTGAATACACTTACTTCTGTACGTTTCCCTTTACTATCAGTAATTACTACAAGGGCAGAATTAGGTGGTTCTTTGCCCAGATTGTCCGCAAAAACAATCAGGCTGTTTTCTTGCTGATTGGCAGATATTTTCAATGTTAAGTGAATGGGTGTACTTGCCTGCAACATTTCTTTGCGCACCAGTAAACGGTTATTGTAAATAATAGAAACGCTATCATTATCAACCACTCCGTTATCATAAAAATCAACAGTTACTGAATCCGATAAAGTATAAACTTCTATGGCAGGTTTCATGGGTCTTTGAAGCATATCGCTAAGACTCCATACTTTGCCTTCATTCCAGGAAGTATTGCCATTGTTATAATTGTTGTCTGCTACTTTCTCTCTGGAAGACTTGTTCTTTTTGTTAGTACTGTTAAGTCCTGAAGCTTTTTTGCTCTTGGTCATTCTTTCTTTTGCAGCGGCAGCACTTAATCTTCTGGCCCTTCTTTCACTGCGCCTGCTTGTTTTTTCCCTGCTGTTATTTTCTTTTAAAGATTCAACAATCTTATCAGCATCTATTTCCTTGCCTGAAGGAAGCCATTTCGGCTCTTCTTCTTTTGTTAAAAGTATATCAGACCTTCTGTTTACAATCTGCTTATCTACATTGTATGTATTATCATCCTTACAAGGTGTTACATAATGTTCTGCCGCATGATAGTCAACTATAATTCTTGAAGGATCTATGCCATTTCTTACAAGATACCTTCTTATAGCCCTTGCCCTTCTTCTTGCCACCCGTTTGTTGGCATTTAAAGTACCTTTACAATCTGTAAAGCTTGCTGCCACCACATTTAAAGAAGGATCGCTGCTTAACATAGAGATTACATTATCCAACACAGATCTGTCTTCATCTCTTATTTTACTACTGTTGAAATCGAAATGTGTGTTGTATCTGTGTTCAACGGTCTGGTTCATAGAATCTATGGTAGATTCCAATACAGATTTATCTGGTGCAACAGGTATTACCTGCACTACAGTTGGGTTATTGTTTTTGTTAGGCTGGGCAGCAGCAGGTTGTTCTTCTTTTTTATCAGTTGTTTGTACCAATATACCCTGGTAAGGAGGCCGTTTAAAGTTTACAACACTAAATATTTCCAGGTTCATTTCATAATCTCTGTTAGAGCTTAAGTAGGCGGTATCTGTATTGCCATATCTCCTGTAATGTGTTTCGTCTTTAGCTGAGTTAATGGGGTAGGGAAGGCAAACAGGATCATCCCACGCGTTGGTTTCTAAAGCTCCTTTACTGCTATAAATATCCATTCCGCCTATACCTCCTTTCCTGTCAGAAGCGAAATATAAAACGTTCTGGGCTGTATCATAAAACGGAGATACTTCTTCAAACCTGGTATTAATAAGGCTACCTGCATTTTTAGCATCGCCTATTATTTTACCATCTTTCAACTGAACATACCATATATCAAAACCACCTTTACCTCCCGGCCTGTCTGATGAGAATAAAAGGTATTTGCCATCGCCGGTTATAAACGGATGTTTAGAACTATATTTTTTTTCATTAACGGGCCTGTCCATTTCTACCGGAATATCCCAACTGTCGTTAACAGATTTCCTGGTGGCCATAAAGATGGTATTTTTTATTTTGGTTTTCCAGGCTGTAAAATAAATGGTAAGCCTGTCTGGAGAGATGGAAGCAGCAGCCATATCCATAGGTTCTCCTTTCATTGATATTTTTTCTACAGCAGGTGGCTGGTTCAGTTTACCTGAGTAAATACGAATAGGGAATTTGGTCTTTTTTTCGCCTGCTTCTGGCCTGATGCCACTAAAAATAAATGTACTGTCGTCCATCCTCTGAAAGGCGAAACTATTATCGTTGCCGTTAATAGGCCAGGGCATTTTCGTTATAATAATCTGGTCAGGGTTCTGTTTATTGGTTGCTGTAAGATCGCGGCATTCTATTGCCAGTGTTTTGGCGTCTTCAGAATATTTGTCATTCTCCTTATGTACAGCTAAAAAAGTGGTGAATTGTTTTTCTGCTGCCTCCGGCTGGTTATTGGCTTTTAAGCATTGTGCATACCAAAACCTCGCCATTGGATAAAAATTATCCATTTTAAAAGCAAAGAACTGCTCATACATTTTTTGGGCATTGATATAATCTTTCAGTTGCCTGAAAGATTCTGCTAGCTGGTAAGTAAGATAAGCGGGATTTTCATCTGCTTTTTTGGGTGAATGTTTATGCCCGGGCGGAATAAAAGCAGCAATTATGTTATCGTTGTTTGGGTCTACCGCCAAAGCCTGTAAGTACTTGTAGGCTGCTTTTTCATAAAGACCTTTATTGTAAAGTTTATCTGCCTCTTTATGATATTTATTGGCTTTTTGAGCGTTGCTGTTAAGGGAAAAGAATAGCAATGCTGCTATGGTTAGCAACATCTGTTTTAAGAGAAGGGTGCTGCAGTTATGATAACGTGGCATCTAGGTTTTTCGGTTTTGGAAGCGAAGTATACCCAAATGGTATAAATACTTCTAAATGAAAATAAAGAATTAAACCGATTGTACTGCGCCTATTTGCGAAATTGTGGAAATCTTAATGTGGATTATTTAATTATAAACTCAAATAATTTAGGCCAGTTTTTACCCGTAATATAAAATTTTTTTGAAGTACTGTCGTAAGCAATACCGTTACAAACATCCCTGCTTTTCATTTCTTCTGGTTGGGCATATTGTGCCAAAAGGCCTGTAAAATCTAGGGTTCCAATTACTTTGCCGGTTTCAGGATCTATTTTAATAACCTTGTCGTATTCTGTTTTATACATGCTGGCATAAATATATCCTCCCACATATTCTAATTCATTAATATTGGCTACAGCGCCATTGTTGTCGATCACGCCAACCGTTTTCGTAATTTTAAAAGTTTCAGGGTCCCGGTAATAAAGGTTGTTAGAACCATTGTCCATAATAATCTGTTTTCCATCATTGGTCATTCCCCAACCCTCACCATCATAAGTGAATTCGTTTATCTTTTTAAAAGTTTGAGCGTCGTACACAAAACATTTTTGCTCTTTATAGGTAAGCTGGTAAATTTTTCCATTCAATAGGGTACACCCTTCTCCAAAATATTGCTTGTCTAAATTTATTTTCTGAATATCTTTTCCTGTTTTTAAGTCTATAAAAGCCAGTTTGCTTTTACCGGTATAATCGGGATCTCCCGTACTTTCCAGCAACCTTCCGCCATGAAATTCTAATCCTTCTATAAAAGAGCTGGTATCATGCGGGTAAACATTCGTAATTGTATACGCAATATTTGCAGGCGGCGTTGCATAAATATTTTCAGGTGCATTTTCTTCAGAAGACCGATTATTGTTAATACATGCCGTAAACGCAAGAGCTATTAAAGAAAAAGGAACGATTTTTTTCATGAATGATTGATTACTTAAAAATAAGGCTTGCGCTCAAACATTTTTGTTAAATATTAAACATTGAAACGGAAATGCATGATATCTCCATCCTGCACCAAATATTCTTTTCCTTCAATTCTTAATTTGCCGGCTTCTCTGCAGGCAGCTTCACTTCCTAAAGTAATAAAATCGTTGTAAGCAATAACCTCTGCTTTAATGAAACCTTTTTCAAAGTCAGTATGGATAACACTTGCAGCCTGCGGTGCTTTCCATCCTTTATGAATGGTCCATGCCCTTACCTCCTGAACACCTGCAGTGAAATAAGTTTCAAGATTCAATAATTTATAAGTGCTGCGGATTAATCTGCTTAATGCAGGTTCCGTCATTTTATATTCTTCCATGAACATTTGCTTGTCTTCTTCAGATTCCATTTCAGCAATCTGTGCTTCAATGTTGTTGCACATTACAATTACTTCAGCATTTTCATCTTTCACACCATCGATCAACATTTGAGAATATTTATTTCCGGTGTGCATGCTGGCTTCATCAACATTGGCAACATATAAAACGGATTTGTCTGTAAGCAAAAACAAATCAGCAATAGCAACTTTTTCTTCTTTAGATAGACTTAAAGAACGAATGTTTTTTCCTTTCTCCAAATGCTCTTTACAAGCTTTCAACACTTCCAATTCAACTTTCGCTTTTGGATCTGTTTTCGCCATTTTTTCTGCACGTTGCATTTTCTTTTCAACGCTATCCAGATCTTTCAATTGCAACTCTGTATCAATGATTTCTTTATCGCCAATCGGATTGATAGCACCTTCTTCACGTAAAACGTTTTCATCTTCAAAACATCTGATCACATGAATAATGGCATCTACTTCACGAATATTTCCTAAGAATTTATTTCCCAAACCTTCACCCTTACTTGCACCGCGAACCAATCCGGCAATATCAACAATCTCTAACTGCGTTGGCACAACTCTGTTCGGAACAACCAATTCCGCCAATTTGTTTAAACGATTATCAGGAACATCTACCAAACCAACATTCGGTTCAATGGTACAGAAACGATAATTGCTTGCCTGTGCTTTTGCACTGTTACTAACGGCATTAAATAAAGTTGATTTACCCACGTTCGGTAATCCCACAATTCCTGCTTGTAAAGCCATACTTAAAAGTTGTGCGTTTAAAGTTTTAAGTTTAAGGTTATGTAAAGAAATTGTCTGACTTTAAACATTAAACCTTAAACTCCAAATAAGCCGCAAAAGTAAGGGCAATGGCATAATTTTTTATGAAAACTTGGTGTAGAGCAGTTCTTTCAGCTTGCTGATTCCTTCAACAGCAGTAGATTCAATGCTGGTGAGGTTCCTAACTGAAATAGTATCAGGTATTTTTTTGTCGATAATGATTTTTGGGGAAGCAGCAGGAGCGTAGTTCACCAATCCAGCAGCAGGATAAACCTGCAAGGAAGTCCCGATCACTACAAAAATATCTGCCTGCATGGTGATAGCTGCAGCTTCTTCAATTTTAGGAACCGGTTCTTCAAACCAAACAATATATGGCCGCAGCTGAAATCCATCAGGAGCTACATCGCCAACATGAATATCTCCTTTTATTTCATAAGTAGTGTATTCATCAAAAACACTTCTCATTTTAAAAATCTCTCCGTGCAAATGCAACACTTTTTTACTGCCGGCTCTTTCATGCAGGTCATCAATATTTTGAGTAATGATCTCCACGTCAAAGTCGTTTTGCAATTCTGCCAAACCAATATGAGCAGCATTAGGATTTGCGTTGGCAACATCTTTTCTTCGCATGTTGTAGAAATCTAAGACCAATTGCGGATTGGCAGCGAAGCCTCTTGGCGTTGCCACTTCATACACATTGTAACCTTCCCATAAACCATCACTGTCACGAAAAGTTTTTAATCCGCTTTCTGCACTAATGCCGGCACCTGTTAATACAACAACTTTTTTCTTAGGCATGAAATAAAGATAGAACAGAATTCATTTTTTGTACAAACAAAAAAGCCGAGGTTATTTTACCATCGGCTCTTTTAAAAGATATTTATTATTAGGGTTTTGGAGAAATATTTTCTGTTTCAATATCCCAATGTGCAATTAATAATTCAAATCTGTGTTGCTCATCTTTTGAGAGTTTATCCAAATCCGGATATAATGCTTTTTTGTAAGGAGCCGTTAAGTTTTCATCAAAAGCCAATGCTGCATTTTTAAAAACAATTGTTACTCTAAAATCCCATCGGGTATCTTCTCCGCTATGCAGTTTGGGTTTAGAAGGTGTAACACTAATAATATCTCCTTTCTCAATTGCTTTCTTTAAAAGCGGGTAGTGATTGATTGTCCACAGGTGAATGAATTCTTCTGCATATCCCCATTTTACTTTATAATAATTTTCTACCGTAAAATATTCTGAAGATGTTTTTGACTGTGCATTTATCAATTGAAATGATGATACAAGCAGTAATAATAAAACTATCTTTTTCATATCAGTTAAAATTTTGTGTGATTAGTGTTGAATGAATTTTATATAGAAGGTATACACATAACATCCTGCACAAATTTTAAAAACAGACTCTAAGAATGCAAAAAAACTCATTACTGCAATTGATACCAATGCTGCTGTAGAAAATCCAATTATTTGCGTAACAGCAGCTACAATGCTGAATAAAAATCCAACTTTTGCAGCGAAAATTTTTGGAGCCTGATCAATGGGTTTATGGGCAATCTTCAATGTTTTAATAGTTGTTTCGCTTAATAAAGAAATCAAACTCAACTTAGCTTTACCAAAACCTCTGCAATAAAAATCAACTGATAAAAAAGCAGGAATGATCCACCAATTAGTGAATAAATAAACTATAGATAAAATCAACACCCACAAAGCGTTTAATCTTACTTTATTCTCGTTTGTCACAACAAAATCTACCGGGCATTCTATTTGTACAGGCATATAGTAAATATTTAGTGATCGTAACCTTTGTAATTTTTTTCTCCGGCTATAATAGCTATTGGTAAAATATTTTGCTTAGGTGGAAGGGGGCAGGTGGCATAAGGGGTGAAAGCACAGGGCGGATTGTAGGCTTTATTAAAGTCGATAGTGGTCAACCCTTTTGCATCCGGCATGTCTGCATATACAAACCTTCCCGCGGCATAAGTTTCTTTACCACTGGTAGCATCGCCAAAAACGATAAATAGTTTCCCTTCTTCTTCCAGTGCATCTAAAGCATATTGCTTACCCTGTAGTGTGAATAGAAGTTTTCCCGGAGACTTTTGTGCATTGGTTTGGCCAATAACATTTGTAATAGAAATAGAGGAGGGGATGGTGTTTTTTTGCAGATAAGCTTTTACCTTATAATTACTGTCAACTGCAAAACGTTCTATTCCTTTAAAGTTCTTTACTGTAGCACTATTCAAGTCTCTTAAGCGAATACCAATTTTATCATCACGCTGAATGATACTCCACCTTAAGCTACCATAGCTGCAGACAGGTTGGTGAGCAGAGTCCGGATGAAACACAATGGCTTCTTTTTTTAGATCGCTATTAATTTTTATAGCAGTAGAAGCGTTTATATGCAGGGTAACAACATTTTTATTCAGTTCAAAATAACCTGCTTCCTCGCTAATGCTTTCTGCAGGGAACTTTGCTTTAACGTTATTGCCGCTGCCAAAGCTGTTTTTACCTTCCTGAAGCCATATTAAACCAACAAGATTTAACCAGCCATATTCCGATTTTAAAGAATTAAGGCGCCTGCTATGCCATTCAGCAATTTCTTTTTCGTACGCAATGCTTGCATGCTGTGCAAAAATGTTTTTTGTAAAAAATGAGGAAATAAGAAACAGTACAATACTAATTTTTCGCATCTCAATTTTGTTGTAGGGCGAAAATAGTAAAATCTACTAATTTAGTAGGATGATTTTCTGAATTAGTAAATCAAACTTTTGTATTGCTTAATTCTAATACGATCTCCCATTCTTCGGGTTTAACTGTTTGAACAGATAATCTGCCCAGCCTTACCAGGTCCATCTGTTGCAAACGTTTATCTTTTTTTATTTGTGAGAGTGTAACCGGTAGTTTTAATTTCTTATAGGGCTTCAGATCTACTACTACCCATGCATCGTCTTCCGTTGTGGGATCTTGATAAGCTTCTTTACTCACTTTGGCAATGCCTACAATTTCCAATCCTTCGTTGCTGTGATACCATAAAACAAGATCACCTTTTTTCATGGCTTTTAAATTATTCCTGGCGGCATAGTTTCGTACTCCATCCCAAAAAGTCTGACCCTCTTTCTCAAATTGTTCCCAACTATATTTAAACGGCTCTGATTTCACTAACCAATAGTTCATACCCCTATCCCCTGAAGGGGAATTAGCAATTGTCTTCTTGTGTGACTTACTCATATAAAATTATTTTATACTCCCCTTTAGGGGTTGGGGGTTACAAATTACTTGCCAATACATCTGCCAGGTGCAATACCTTTAACCCGCTTCCTTTATGTTTTATACAGCCTTCCAAATGCATCAGGCAACTCATGTCTGTGCTGATAATATATTCAGCATTTGTGGTGGCTGCATTTGTAATTTTCTGATCGGCCATGGCTACGCTGATGGTATCAAATTTAACTGCGAAAGTACCGCCAAAACCACAACAGGTTTCATTGTCATTCATTTCCACCAGTTCTAATCCTTTCACTTTACTTAGCAATTGTCTTGGTTCATTTTTTATTTTGCATTCTCTTAGAGCGGCACAGCTATCGTGATAGGTTGCTTTTGCGGGAAAGCTCGCTCCAAGATCATCAACCTGTAACACATTCACCAGAAATTCACTCAACTCAAATGTTCTTTCTGCTAATGCTTTTACATTGTTGTGTACAGAGGAGTTATTAAAAAGAGAAGGATAATAATTTCTGATGAAACCAACACAACTTGCACTGGGTGCCACTATATATTCAGCATCTGAAAAGTCTTTGATGAATTTGCTGCATACTTCTTTGGCTTCTCCGCGAAAGCCTGCATTAAATGCAGGCTGACCACAACAGGTTTGGTTAGTATTGTATTTAACCACACATCCGGCTTTCTCTAAAACCTTTACCATATTAAATCCTACCTGAGGATAAAGCTGGTCAATAAAACAGGGAATAAAAATAGAAACAGTCATACCCATTAAAGGGTTTTATTTTTTTGAAATCAGTTTTCGGTTTAAAGCTATCATTTTTAAAGCAGTAATGGCTGCTTCTTCGCCTTTATGACCATGTTTTCCGCCAATTCTTTCCGTAGCCTGCATTTCGTTTTCAACAGTTAAAACACCGAATATAACAGGCACTTCCAATGCCAGGTTTAATTGCAAAACACCATCGGTAACGGTTTTACATACATAATCAAAATGGGGGGTATCGCCTCTTATAACAGTTCCCAATGTTATATATGCATCAGGTAGTTGCCCGGTATGTGTGTAATGTTGTTTTACTGCAAAGGGTATTTCTACCGCTCCGGGAACGATGAGTGTTTTATAACCAATTTTATTTTCTTTGAATATCTTTTTGCAGCCGGCCTCCAGCTTATTAACAATGGCGGCATTCCATTCTGTTTTTACAATAACGATAAAGGCATCCTTTACCGAGGGGATGCCTTTATGCAATGATGTATTTCCTTTAGTTGCCATTAGTTTACACTCAAATCATTTTTTTCAATACTTAAGCGATAGATATATTTATCTGCCTGAAAACCTTTATCTGTTTTAGGATATTTGGCTTTGATGGTTTTATAAATTTCTAAAGCTTCTTTTGTTTTGCCCAAAGTTTCGTTTAATAAAGCTGCACGAAATAAATATTCTGATGAGCTGAATTCGTCTTTTTCAAAGGTAGACCCTGCTTTCTGATAAAATTCAACAGCCTCTGTTTTTTTATTCAGTTCCGAATACGCATCGGCCAAAGCGCCATAGGCAGCCATTTGTACTTGTTTGGCATCGGTACTGAATTGTTTTAACTGGTCTACTGCACTTTGAAATTCTCCCAGTTTCAGATAACTGATACCTGCATAATAATGTGCAAGATTGGCAGTTTTTGTACCGCTATAGGTTTTAATAATGTAGAGCACACCTTTGTTTAACCCGTCACCATCCAATACTTTGCGGGATGAATCTGCCAAAAAATATTGTTGTGCTTTTGCAATAGCTTCTGTGGCTTTTTCTTCTTTTGGTTTTACAAAATATTGCTCGTATCCATACCAGCCGCCCGCTATTACCACAATAGCCACTGCAGCAATTAATACAGGCTTACCGTTCTTAGCCCAAAAACTTTGTGCCGTTCTTAACACATCGTGTTCTACAACTTCAGCGTGTTTGTGTTCGCTCATGTTCTTATTTTATTATTTTAATTGTAAATGGGGTTGAATTAGTCTACATCAAAAGGAACTTTATCACCAACATAAACATCTTTATATACTTCACTGTCGTCTGGCCATGGGCTTTCTTCAGCAAACTTTACGCTTTCTTCTACCACGTTATTAATCCTTGCATCAATGGCATCTAATTCTTCCTGCGTAGCAAATTTGTTTTCAAGAATGGTATGCAATACTTTTTCTATCGGGTCCTGTTGCTTGTATTCATCTACCTCTTCTTTAGAACGGTATTTTTGCGGATCGGAAATGGAGTGTCCTTTGTAACGGTAGGTCTTCATTTCAATCAAAGTTGGGCCACCGCCTTCCCTGGCGCGTTTTACGGCCCTTGCAACACTTTCGTGCACTGATTCGGCAGTCATGCCATCTACTTTATCGGCCGGCATTTCGTAAGCATCAGCCAGTTTATAGATATCAATTACATTAGATGTTCTTTCAACGGAGGTACCCATTGCGTAGTTATTGTTTTCGCAGATGTAGATTACCGGTAACTTCCATAGCATGGCCAGGTTGAACGATTCGTGTAAAATACCCTGGCGTGCTGCTCCGTCACCAAAAAAGCAAAGTGCAACATTGCCGGTATTGTTATATTGTTCTGCAAAAGCCAAACCTGTTCCTGTGCCTATTTGGGCACCAACAATTCCGTGGCCTCCGAAAAACCTGTTCTGTACATCAAAAAAGTGCATACTGCCGCCTTTACCTTTGGCGCATCCTGTGGCTTTACCGTATAATTCGGCCATGCAAGCATTTGGTGTGGTTCCTTTGGCAAGGGCCAAGCCGTGATCCCGGTAACCGGTAATAAAGGGGTCTCCCTGCTGTGTAGCTGTCATACAACCGGCTGCAATAGCTTCCTGACCAATATAAGCGTGAAAAAAGCCGCGAATTTTTCCGGCCATTTTATACATTTCTTCCGCCTTTAATTCAAATTGTCGTATGAGTTGCATTAACTCGTACCAATAGAGATAAGTTTCTTTAGAAAATTTAGTGGGCACTGCTCAAAATTTTGAGGGGCAAATATAGGAGTTAAAGTGTTAAAAAGTGAAAACCAAGTTTACTTGTACTCGCTACACCCCGGGTTTACATTTTGTATAAAACAGATTAATGTGTGACATGATTATTTCAATTCCCAAACCAAAGCGCTGGCGCCTAATATAGCTGCATCGGCCTCTTTCAGTTCACTGAAAATAAGTTTAACCTTATCTCTGAAAATGGGTAATAGGTTGGCCTCCATATGCTGGCGGGTTGGTTTTAATAACAGGTCTCCGGCCTTGCACAAGCCTCCAAATAAAATGATGGACTCAGGAGAGGAAAACATTACAAAATTGGCTAACGACATTCCCAATATTTTTCCTGTGAATGCATATACTTCATTTGCAATTTCATCTCCCTCCATTGCGCATTCATACACAATGCGGCTATCTATTTCATCTACAGGGTAATTTCTGAGCAGAGATGTTTTTGCAGGGTTATTTTCCAGCATTTCTAAAGCAGTTAACCGAACACCGGTGGCAGAACAATACACTTCCAGGCTTCCTTTGGCTCCCGTTCCATGGTGCAACCTGCCATCGGGGATAATGATGGTATGCCCCAGTTCACCGGCAAAACCATCGTGGCCATATATTAATTGCCCGTTAGCTACAATACCGCTGCCAACACCCGTACCCAGCGTGATCATAATAAAGTCTTTCATTCCTTTGGCTGCGCCATACATCATTTCTCCAACGGCGGCGGCATTGGCATCGTTGGTTAAGGCGGCCGGTAAATTAAACTTGGTATTAATCAACATGCAGAGAGGAACAATTCCTTTCCAGGGAAGGTTAGGGGCATATTCAATAGTGCCATTATAATAATTACCATTAGGTGCACCAATGCCAATACCTTTTATATAATCTGTTCCGCCTACATGCTCTATAGCAGGTAATACGGCCTCGTATAACTCATTTATATATGATTCTACATTGTTGTGTTTTTTGGTTGAAATGGCACCTCTGTATAAAATATCACCCCTGTGATCTACGATACCAAAAACGGTGTTGGTGCCACCAATATCTATGCCTATTGCTAATTGCTGTGAAACGGGAACTGTGCTCATGATAAAATATTATGTATTAATGGCTGCTTTCAATTTGTGAATCAAAATCTAATCCTTGTGCTTTTAATACCGATTTTAATTTCAAAGCTAAAAAAGCAAGGAAGGCGAAACATAAAGCGGCAACCATATATGAATTATGCATATTATGTGTAGAATCTCCCACGGCTCCCTGCAACGGTGGTATTACTGCCCCGCCGAGGATCATCATAATTAAAAAGGCAGATCCCTGGCTGGTATACT
Source organism: Sphingobacteriia bacterium (assembly GCA_017304675.1). Taxonomy (GTDB): domain Bacteria; phylum Bacteroidota; class Bacteroidia; order Chitinophagales; family Chitinophagaceae; genus CW01. The sequence goes on along the minus strand of JAFKLS010000019.1, from coordinate 410,298 downwards.
TTCCCAGACCGGCAATGCCCAAAGAGAAAATACACGGCCACATAATAGAGCAGCAAAGCCCTCCGCTAATAATGGCAAATACAGAAACCATTCCTTTGGTGAACACGCCCACCAGCATGGCAATGGTAGCCAATAACGATAATGTAAGCAATGTTTTAACCGGTTTTTCCTGGCCAAAGAAAAATGCGGCAATAGCTATTACTATGCAGGCAGCATATGGTAACAGGTCTTTAATATCGTTTCCATACAAATGGTTTACAAATAATACTACTGCAAAAGCAATAAACGGAACAATGAACGTAGCAATCTTTTTACCTGTTTTAGATAAATTGAATACACTGATAGCTCCTGTCCAGCGGCCAATCATTAAACTGCCCCAATACAAAGAAACGAATTTGGATATCTTGCTTTCATCCAGTCCGGCATCTGTTAAATAACCCGGGGTTTTTAGCAGCGCACCAAAATTATTATCAATAGTTACTTCTACACCCACATATACAAATATGCCCAGCATGCCGTAAATCAGTTGCGGGTATTTCATTGCACCCCAACCGTTATTGTTTTTAATGGCGCTTGAATTGGCATAAAATAAAGTGCCTGCCACTACTGCCAACGTTGCAATTAATAAAGGCACTTTATCTATATTGGTAAGCTGACCGATGATGATGATGAAAATAATGAGCCCCGTAATCATGAGTAAAGATTTTGAAGCGTTGGACGATGCTTCAAACTTCTCATCGTTCTTTCCATCGGGTAATTTTTTAGACAAGAAAAAGAAAATGGCCACCGCAGCAAATACACCGGCAACAATTAAATATAAATTGTTTACATTGGTAACAGTAACCTCTACGGCTGAAGATCCTACAGATCCAAATAGAAAGAAGCTAACAATAATAGGGCCCAAAGTAGTACCCAATGAGTTAACACCGCCAGCAAGGTTTAACCGGTGAGAGCCGGTAGAAGGATCGCCTAATAAAATGGCGAAAGGCTGTGCTGCCGTTTGCTGCAGGGAAAATCCCAGCGCAACAATAAAAAAAGATACGAGTATTGCTGCAAACGAATTGGCATTGGTGGAAGGAATAATTAATAAAGCACCCACAACGGATATGAGTAAGCCATAAATAATACCACGTTTATAACCTATCTTGTTTAAGATGTCGTATCCCAATAAACTTGATATAAGGTACAAAATAAGCGAACCAACATAATATGCTGCATAAAAAGCAGAACCAATTAATTGAGATTCGAATTGTGTTAAATGAAAATGAGATTTACAGAAAGGAATAAAAATGCTGTTGGAAGCGGCAATAAAACCCCAGAAGAAAAATACAATTACCAGGGTTGCTAATGCGCCACTGTTGGTTTTGTTTGGTTGATTCATGACAAGCCGGTTAATTAGTTTAATTGAATGCCAAAGTAATGATATTTTAAGTAAAAATTTTTTGTAAAAACAAGCTTCCGAATTTTTTTTGGAAATTGCTTGAAGTACATTTAGCAAAATATTGATTATGGAAATATTGCATGTTAGTGCAGAATGTTATCCTGTTGCAAAAGCTGGTGGATTGGGTGATGTAGTAGGGGCTCTACCTAAATATCAAAACAAGGCCGGGCATATTGCCAAAGTAGTGATGCCCATGTATAGAACAAAGTTTTTGTATAACAACAATTGGAGCGTAGATTATAAAGGTTCGGCCTACCTGGGCAATTATCATTTTGAGTTTACCATTATTAAAGAAACCACTAATAAACTCGGTTTCGATTTATACCTGGTTGATATTAACGGCCTGCTTGATAGGGAAAAAATTTATGGGTATGATGATGACACCGACCGGTTTGTTGCATTCCAAATAGCTGTTGTAAGCTGGTTAAGCAGCTGGCAGCATCAGCCCGATATTGTACACTGCCACGACCATCATGCAGGGCTTATCCCTTTCATGCTAAAACATTGCCTTGCATTTAAACACCTGCAACATATTGTTACCATTTTTACCATACACAATGCGCAATACCAGGGATGGATGGGATGGGATAAAAGTGTTTTATTGCCGGAATGGGATTCGTGGAAGAGCGGGCAGTTAGATTGGAACAATACCATCAATCCATTGGCCAGTGCCGTAAAATGTGCATGGAAAGTAACCACAGTTAGCCAAAGCTATATGAACGAGCTAAAACACAATAGTAACGGATTAGAAGCTTTGTTTGAATACGAAAAAGGAAAATGTATTGGTATTTTAAACGGAATTGATACAGAAGTTTGGGATACTGCAACTGATGCAATGATACAACATCATTATAAACCTGCAACCGTAACAGCAGGCAAGCAAAAAAATAAAAATATTTTGTGCGAACAGTTCGGCTTAAATAAAGAAGTGCCATTGATTGTTTTCATCGGCAGGTTAGTAGGAGAGAAAGCTGCAGATATTTTGCCAGATAGTATTACGGTATCTCTTAATAACTTAAAGCACCAGGTTAGTTTCCTGTTGTTAGGCAGCGGAGAACCTCATGTAGAATGGCAATTGGGTGATATGAACGGAAAGTACCCGGGCTATTACCATATTGAAATTGGGTATAACGAAACCTTATCACACCAAATGTATGCAGGGGCCGATTTTCTTTTAATGCCCAGCAGGGTAGAGCCCTGTGGCTTAAATCAAATGTATGCCATGCGTTATGGAACGGTGCCGATGGTAAGGAGCACAGGGGGGCTGCAAGATACTGTAATGGATATGGGCGAAACAGATGGTTTTGGTATCCGGTTTAATAATGCTTCTGTAAGCGATATACATTATTCCGTTAGCAGGGCACTAAGCGTTTATAAAGACGATAAGCATATGCAAAAAATGCGGCAGCATATGATGCAAATAGATCATAGCTGGGAAAAAACAGTAAATGATTACACTACTTTATACGAATCTGTAAAGAGGCAATAAGCCGTTAAAAAAATTTTATTTAGGTAAAAAAGAAACTTACATTTAAGTGTAAAAAAACTAAGTATGATGACTCTCTCAAAGTCTGTGATGGCGGTTATTTTAGGTGGTGGTGCAGGAACAAGGTTATATCCCTTAACAGCTTCCAGGTCTAAGCCGGCCGTACCCATTGCGGGTAAATACAGGTTGGTAGATATCCCTATCAGTAATTGTATTAATAGCAATATCAATAGAATGTTTGTATTAACGCAGTTTAATTCTGCCTCTTTAAACAAACACATCAAGAATACATATCATTTCAGTGCTTTCAGTACCGGTTTTGTAGACATACTTGCTGCAGAACAAACACCGGATAATGCAGGTTGGTTTCAGGGAACCGCTGATGCTGTTAGGCAATCATTGCGCCATATTTCCAACTTAGAATTTGAATATATTTTAATTCTCAGCGGAGACCAGTTGTATCAAATGGATTTTAGTGAAATGATGGAAGCGCATACCAGCAGTGGTGCCGATATTTCTATTGCCACTATTCCTGTTGTTGCAAGGGATGCCAGCGAATTTGGTATTTTAAAAGCCAATAAAGAAAATATTATTACCAGTTTTACGGAAAAACCTAAGGCAAGTATTTTAGACGAATGGGTAAGCGATACTGGTGAAGAAATGAAAAGACAGGGAAGGGTATTTCTTGCATCAATGGGTATTTATATCTTCAATAGGCAAACCTTATACAAATTACTAAAAGAAGAATATCCCGAAGCAACTGATTTTGGTAAAGAAATTATCCCCAATTCCATCTCCAACTATAAAGTAACAAGCTATCAGTATGAAGGCTATTGGACGGATATTGGTAATATCTATTCTTTTTATGAAGCCAACCTTGAGCTTACGCAGGAGATCCCCGCTTTTAACCTGTTTGATAATACTAAAACCGTTTATACCAGGGCCAGGATGCTGCCGCCTGCTAAAATTAGCGGTACCACATTAGAAAGAACCATTATTGCAGAGGGGTCCATTATCAATGCCAGTCGCATTGAAAAAAGCGTGGTAGGAATACGGGCAAGAATTGGCCACGGCACTACGGTAGTGGATGCTTACATTATGGGAAACGATTATTACGAAACGCTGGAAGTTATGGCAGAGAATGTTGCCAAGGGAATTCCTAAGATTGGTATAGGTGAACGATGTTATATTAAAAATGCGATCATTGATAAGAATTGCAGGATAGGCAATGATGTGCGTATTAATGGCGGTGAACACCTTACCAATACCGATCATGCACTTTATACTGTTAAAGATGGAATTGTTGTGGTAAAAAAAGGCGCCATATTACACGACGGTTTTGTTGTTTAAAATACCCAAAACATCTTCTTTGTTGAAAGATGTTTTTTTATGTTATTTTTGAAATTGTGTAAAAAATACACACTTATTAATCAAAACGATTGCAATGCCTGCTTCAACTTCAATTAGTTCAAGTGATAAAACATTGAATATTAAGCCAAAACTATCTATTTGGCAAATTTTTACTTTAAGTTTTGGTTTTTTAGGAATACAGTTTGGTTTTGCACTTCAGAATGGAAATACGAGCAGGATATTACGTTCTTTTGGTGCAGATGTAGAGCAATTGCCCATGTTTTGGATAGTGGCTCCGCTGGTGGGTATGATTGTTCAACCCATAATTGGTCATTACAGCGATAGAACATGGAACAGGCTTGGCAGAAGAAAGCCTTATTTTCTAACAGGGGCCATACTTTCATCAATCGCACTCATCTTTCTGCCCAATTCTGCGGGTATTTCCAGCATTATTCCTGCTTTATGGGTAGGCGCCGGAATGGTTATGATTATGGATGCTTCTTTCAACATTGCGATGGAGCCTTTTAGGGCATTGGTGGCAGATAATTTACCGGATAGCCAGAGAACATTAGGGTTTAGTATTCAAACCTTTTTAATAGGGTTAGGTGCTGTAGGAGGCAGCGCTTTACCTGAACTATTATCTAAAAATGGGTTTTCTATGGTAGCGGGTAAAGATGGTGTGGCTGATAATATTAAATATGCTTTCTATATTGGTGCTGCGGTATTTATGATTGCCATCATGATCACTGTTTTTTTTGCTAAAGAATATGCACCTGCCGTATACCGGCAATATCATGGTGCTGTTGCTGAAGAAGAAAAGAAGGCAGGCCTGTCTGAGATCTTTTCAGATTTTAAAAAAATGCCCAAAACAATGCGCCAATTGGGGTTGGTACAGTTTTTTAGCTGGTTTGCCTTGTTTAGTATGTGGGTATTTACTACAGATGCAGTAGCTACTCATGTATATGGTTTAAAAGGAGACTATGCAAAAAACGTATTATACAATGAAGCGGGCAATAAAGTGGGCACTGCTTTTGGCGTATATAATCTTGTAGCAATGTTTTATGCCTTATTACTTCCTGTAATTGCAAAATTTATTGGCAGAAAGTTAACGCATGCTTTTTCGCTAATGGCCGGAGGAATAGGGCTTATTAGTATTTATTTTGTAAAAGACCCTGTGTATTTAAATTATTGTATGGTAGGTGTTGGACTGGCATGGGCCTCTATCCTGGCAATGCCTTATGTAATTCTGTCTTCTTCTATTCCGGCAGGGAAACTGGGTATTTACATGGGGATTTTTAATTTCTTTATCACATTGCCGCAGATCATTAACGGGCTGGTAGGAGGCTCTATTGTAAAACATATTTATAACGGCCAACCCATATATGCCATTTTTATGGCAGGTGTATTTATGTTGTGTGCTGCAGTAAGTGTAATTTATGTATACGATCCGGCAAGTATAAAAATAAAAAAAGCTTAAAAGAATTATTACAGCAGCAGTGTGCGACGCAACAATGCACAATTGAAATGCGAAAGCTTGTCTCAAAAAAAACATTACTATGAAAAAAGTGTTTTATACCCTTTTATTGGTAGCCTTTCATTACGCTGTACAGGCTAAATATGCAACTGTTTATCCATCAAACTGGTGGGCAGGTATGCGGCATCATCAAATTCAATTATTAATAAAAGGGGAAAATAACGGGTTAAGGAATGAGAAGATAGAGATTAACTACCCGGGTATTGTTGTTAAAAAAATTCATGCATTTGAAAATGGAAAATATGTAGCGGTTGATATTGATATTTTGTCAACTGCCCGGCCTGGTAAAGTGAATATAGCGTTCGTAAATGGTACTAAAACGCATACTGTGCAATGGTTCTTGCAAGAGAAAAGAAATGGCAGGGGAAAGCAGTTTGCACAAGGTATTAATTCAAACGATTTTGTATATTTTATGATGCCCGACAGGTTTAGTAATGGTGATGAAAGCAATGATAAAATTGCAGGATATAAAGATCAGAGCCTTAATAGAGACTCTATTTACCTGCGCCACGGTGGGGATATACAGGGTATTATCAATCACCTGGATTATATTCAGGATCTTGGTGCAACCGCAGTTTGGTTAACACCGGTGATTGAAAATGATATGCCCAACAGAACCGAACATGGATATGCATTTACAGATCATTATAAAATAGACAAAAGACTGGGTGGAGAAAGTGCTTACCGTAAACTGAGTGATGCGTTACATAAAAGAGGCATGAAGCTAATGCAAGATGCTGTGTATAATCATGTAGGCCTCTGGCATTGGATGATGCAGGATCCACCTGCAAAAGACTGGATACATCAATGGCCCCGCTTTACACAGCCTAATTATAAAGAGCAGGTTTTTTTTGATCCCTATGCATCTCAAAAAGATAAAAAACAAATGGCCAATGGTTGGTTTACAAATGAAATGCCCGATGTAAACCAATCAAATCCTTATGTAGCGAACTTTTTAATACAGCATGCAATTTGGTGTGTGGAAACATTTGGTATTGATGGCTGGAGAATTGATACTTATAAATATGTAGACCTGGCATTTATGAATGCCTGTAATAAAGCATTAACCGATGAATATCCTGAAATGACCATGGTAGGTGAGAATTGGTGCGAAGGTCCTGTAAACCAGGCCTACTTTACATACAATAACATGAATACGGCATTTAAAAGTAATTTAACCGGGGCAATAGATTTTGAGCTTTTATTCAACGGTATTCAGCCGGCATTAACACAACAAAACGGTGTTAATAAGTTATACCAGACCATGAGTTTGGATTTTTTATACCAACATCCGCTAACTAATTTGGTATTTCTAGACAATCATGATATGACAAGGTTTTTCTCGGTGGTAGACAGCAATGTGGCCAAACAAAAAATAGGCTTGGCATGGCTATTTACTACACGCGGTATTCCCCAGTTATATTATGGCACAGAGGTCTTAATGAGTGGAAAGAGCTATCCGTACGACGGGAATGTGCGGTTAGATTTTCCCGGAGGATGGAAAGACGATAAAAAAAATGCTTTTACGGGAGAAGGATTAACAAAAGATGAAAGAGATATACAGCACTATACAAAGTTGCTGGCAAATTATCGCAGGCAAACACCGGCCCTGCGAACAGGAAAGCTGATGCAATATGTTCCTTCTGATGGATTATATGTTTATTTCAGGTACGATGATGCTAAAACGATTATGTGTGTAATGAACACAACTGATACAAATAGGGCTATTGATCTTAATAATTACGATGAAAGAACAAAAGAATTCAATACCGCTATAGAAATAACCACCGAAAATAAACTACAAAAACAATTTAATATTCCCGCTCAAACAATGTGGGTATTAGAATTAAAACGCTAACCGGGGGAGGTACAGTGTAAAATATTCAAAATAGATTCCGTGTAAAAAACACTTTTTTTTATTGCCTTGTATATTTGAGCATTAAATAATGGTTAAAAAGCTGTTGTTTAATTACGTAAAGGTTATAAAAAAGAGGAAATGAGAAAACGATTCTTACAGCTGGCTGCATTAGCTGCCACTATTATATTATGCATTAATACTCCGATAAAATCCTGTGCACAGAAAACCGTTTACCTTAACGAATTGCAGAAGCAGCATATTTTTTCTTACCAGGAAATTGAATTGTTTGAAGATAAAAATGATGCTTATACTATTGCTGATATAAGTAGCCCCGCATTAGCAACACAGTTTAAAAAGAATAACGAATTCATTCCTAAAAGCTATCATTATAAAAGCAGGTATTGGTTTAAAATAAAAATCGGGAATAAGCCGGAAAGTAAGAAAGATTGGGTTCTTGAATTTTATGATCAAACAATCGATGAGATAAAAGTATATGCACCTGATGGTAATGGCGGGTTTAAAGAAAGTATAATGGGTGCATCTCTTCCTTTCGGGAAAAGATTGTTTAATCACAAGAATTTTACTTTTCAGTTAGATGATGATTTAAAGGGCGAACAAGTATACTATATTGCCATCCGCTCAGAACAACCGGCTAATGTGATGATTGTTCTTAAGAATATGAACTGGTTTGTTCAATACGGGTTAAAAGAATATTTTCTTTCCGGACTTTTTTATGGAATGATCCTGGTTTTTTGCCTGTACAACTTGGTTATGTTTATTGCTTTTCGCCAAAAACAGTACCTCTATTATATTATCTACAATTTAAGCATTGGGCTTTTTGAAATGAGTTCTAACGGGTTTGCTTACCAATATTTATGGCCTTTTGCCCCGCATTGGAACGAAATAGCATATGGAGTGGCTTTATATATGGCGAGCAGTTGTTCGTTGTTATTTACCAGAGAATTCTTGCAATTGCCGGTTAAAGCTCCTGGTTTAAACAGGCTTGTTTTATGGTTACTCGTATTCCGTACAGTATTTTTTCTTGCCTGCGCTTTTATAAACCATCATTGGTTTGTTTATAAATTTATAGATGCCATACCGCTTTTGGTGGCTTTTTATTCCGGAATTTATGTATTGCGAAAAGGATACCATTCTGCCCGTTTTTTTGTGGCAGGCTATTCCTTTTTGTTGTTGGGGTTTATCATCAGGGTACTAAAAACCATTGCTTCGGGTAATTTCCCTTTTGGCCCTCTTAACTTTTACAGCCTTAGTTTTTGTTTTTTTATGGAAATGTTGTTTGTGTCTTTTGCTATAGGCGATAAGGTTAAATGGTTAAGAAAGAAAAAAGAAATGGCGCAGAAAAGAATGATTGAAGAAATGCGGATTAACCAGGAATTGAAGGATAACCTGAATAAAGAACTGGAAAAGCAGGTACAGGAAAGAACAAGAGAAGTGGTGGAAAAATCAAAGATCATTGAACAGCAGAATGAAGAGCTATTGGGGGCAAATGATTTACTGAAACAACAGGCAGAAGAAATTTTCCGGATGAACGAGATGCTGGCGCAGGATAACCAGGTATTGAAAGTGGACATTAAAAAAGTTACGCAGGCAAGGGTTTTGTCCGCAGAAATGAACTTCAACGAATTCACACTAATTTACCCGGATGATGCTGCTTGTTTTAAATTCCTCGCAGAATTAAAATGGGAGAAAAAATATCAGTGCAAAAAATGTAGTAACGAAACTTATTTTAACGGGCATATTCCGTATAGCAGGCGTTGTACAAAGTGTTCTTACGAAGAGTCGGCAACAGCCAATACTATTTTCCAGAATGCACATATCCCGCTGAATAAAGCCTTTTATATGGCCTATATGGTGTATACCACAAAGGGTAAAATCTCATCTTATAAACTATCCGAAATATTGTCTATCCGGCAAAGCACCTGTTGGTCTTATACCAGTAAAGTAAAAAAACTGATGGAGGAAAGGCGAAGGGAGTTAAAAAATGCCGGCGAAAGGGGGTGGAGTAAACTGGTAATTGAATAATTTTTCAACACCTCCATTTGTTTTTAAAGCGTATTGCTTTTCTTGCTAACTGCCAGCCAGTTTTTTTTTGAGTCTTGATAATCAAGGAAAAATATAGAATTTCTTATGTGGGTAAAGCGTATTATTTTTATTATAAATGATTGATAATCAATTTTTTATGTAAAAAAATATTTGTTTTTTAAAAAAATACGGCAGTATTTTACGTTGTCATTTAAACTACTAACTAAAAATTGCTGCCATGAAAAAGGAATTTTTTTCTAAAAGGGTATTGCTTTTTCTATTGCCAGTCTTTTTGGCATTTTCTAACACTAACGCCCAAATAAAATGGAATTTCGGTTCAACCACCTCTGATTCAACCCGTCTCCCTGTTTCCAGTACAATTCCTGCTAATGTTACTGTAAGTGCGGTAACTGTTGGTAATTATTACACAGGAGCTACCAAGCCTTTTTTTTTAGACAATTCACAACCATCAACTACTGCTCCGTCATATTCAGGAGCAAGTGGTAATTATGCATTAGCCACAACTGCTGTAACAGGGGTGTCGCTTGCAAATTTGTATTCTGCAACGTATGTGGAATTTACGCTTACTCCTGCCGTGGGATATCAGGTAAATCTTACTGCTATTCAATTCGGGTGTCGTTCTACAGCACAGAATAGCGGATTAAATGGTGGCCCGGGCAGCTATCATATTAGAACCAGTATCGATAATTACGGCAATAATGATCTGACGAATAATGCAAGCAGCCTTGCTAATGGTAATTTTGTAACGCCTACAGACTCAAAATGGTACTGGATATCTCCATCATTCAATAATGGGATTACAAATGTTACTGCCGGGTTGAATGGTGCAGTAACTGTAAGAATTTATGCTTCGCAGGTTACTAATACGGCTAATTCTGTAGGTGCAAATTGGCGTATAGACGATCTTACTGTTACGGCAACCGCTACAATACCCGCTGCCGGTAACTACTATTATAAAGGGAGCGGTAGTATTACTAGTTTGGCTAATTGGGGTAGCAATACTGATGGTAGCGGTTCTGCACCATCCAGTTTTAATGTGCATAACAATACTTATAATCTTGCCAATACAAGTGGCACTGTAAATTTAGATGCCAACTGGTATATCGGTGGAACACTAAATATTGCATCTGGTATTACTTTAAATACTGATCCTTATAAATTAACGATTGGCAGTAATGCAGGGGGTGCTGGTTCCATAGCTGCCGGTTCAGGTAATTATATTACCGGTTCGGTAACTGTTCAGCAATATATTACAGCCCAAAGAGGGTACAGGGCATTGGGGCATCCATTCACTACCGATCAGCCTTTAACACAGTTATCTAATGCATTTACCATAACTACCAATCCAAGTTCTGCTTTTAATTACAACCCTACTGCTGCTCCTGGTTCTGCTTTGCAAGGTATTACCGATATAAATGCTAATAACTGGCAACTCAATAAAGGTATACTGGCATTGGTAAGAGGAAAAGGCAACCAGGGCATTAATTTTGATTATACTAATTGTAGTAATTGTTCGGGTGGTTTACCCAGTGCTTTTATTTTAGGCGTTAACGGCACTGTAAATAGCGGAACATTGGCTGATGTACCACTTAGTTATAATGCAGGGGCTAATAATTATAACCTCATTGGTAATCCTTTTCCATCGCCAATCAACATAAAACTATTGAAAAGTAACGGGAGTGTTGCTTTAAGCAGCAATAGCAATATTAGTGCTACAATTTATGTATACAATCCTAATAAAGGAGGAGCTTCTTCTACATCCATTGCCGCCGGAGGATATGATAGTTACACAAATGATGGAAATACAGATATTATTATACCTATGCTTGGCGCATTTTTTGTTCAGCCATCTGCTGCTTCGCAAGTTTTGAAATTTGATGAAACAATTAAAAGTACATCAACTGCACTAGCCTTATTCGGTGGGCAAAAAAATACGCATCTTTTGCAATTGGAGATTGCTACTGCCACCGGTAAATGGGATGATTTAACGATAAGAATGGAAGAAAACAGTACAGCGCAGGCCAATGATAGGTATGATGGAATAAAAATGAACAATAATGCATTGGATTTTTACAGTATTTCTTCTGATAAGAAAAAACTTTGCATTGATAGCAGAAATAATGCATTAACAACACAGGTTATTCCTTTGGGTATTTATACCAACTTGGAAGATGATTTTACCATCAGATTAAATAGTCCTGCATTAGAAGATATGGAAGTTTTTTTACGTGATAAACTATTCAACATTCTAACTCCATTAAAACAAACAGGAGATAATTATACTTTTTCAATCACCAAAGACAGCGTTACTAAAGGGGATGATCGCTTTGAACTGTTGCTGAAACCAGCTTCCAAGGCACTTACACTGAATGAAAGCGCGGATGGTTCAGTTAATATAAAGATTTATCCCAACCCAGCCTCTGAAAAAATACTGGTGAATTATCCGGCAGAGAAAAACGGTGGCATGCTTACCGTTAGTTTGACTGATATAAATGGAAACGTATTATTTAAAAAAGAAATAATAGCAACATCTCCTGGTTCTATTTCTATACCCTTACAAAATATGTCGGCAGGCGTATACTTTGTACGCACTTTAGGTGCAAATGGCGGTAAAACAGAAAAGGTTATTGTAAAATAGATTGAACTATTTGTATAGCATTAAAAATTAAGAATATGAAAATAGTACAACATAATAATAAATCAAGATCAACAAAATTGCTGATGCTCGCATTTTTAATATTATTTATGGGAGTTGGAATACCTATGGCGTATGCCGGTCCGGATGGCCCCTCTGAGATTGATGCACCGGTTGATGGTGGTTTAAGTTTATTGATAGCATCGGGTGTTGGGTATGGAATTAAAAGAATGAGAAAGAACAAGAATAGCACTCAGTTTACTAAGAACAAGAATGGTTATTAACTAATATAAATCATTGTAGATGACATTTTTTATTGGAATGAAAAAAAAGATTACTGCTTGCACTTGCAAATTGTTGTGCATTTTTCTTATTGGTGGCCTGGCAAATGTGAATGCACAGAACAAAGATGATATAAGAATAGATGCATTGCTTCGCAAAATGACATTGGAAGAAAAAGTTGGGCAAATGGCACAAATAACATTAGATGTTATTGGAAAAGGTAAAAACCGGTTTGCGAGTTTTGAACCCTTTTCATTAGATACAGCAGCTGCTCGCAAAGCATTGGTTACTTATAAAGTAGGCTCTGTTTTAAATACCGCCAATAACAGGGCAAGAACTACGGAAGCCTGGTTTAATATCATTAATGGTATTCAAAATATTGCCGTAAAAGAAACACGACTGGCAATTCCGGTAATATATGGTGTGGATGCTGTTCATGGTGTTACTTATACAGCAGGTGCAACGATGTTCCCTCAGCAGATTGCACAAGCCGCTACATTTAATAGAAGTTTTGTTCAAAAAGCTGCAGCTATTACAGCTTATGAAACCCGTGCCAGTGGTATTCCCTGGAATTTTTCTCCTATCCTTGATCTGGGAGCCGATCCTCGTTTCCCACGGCAGTGGGAAAGTTTTGGAGAAGATCCGTACCTGGTAACGGAACTGGGTAAAGAAATGATTAAAGGATATGAAGGTGATAAAAATGCAACTAGCAACCCTGAAAAAGTAGCTTCCTGCTTAAAACATTTTTTGGGCTATCAAACGCCTTTATCCGGTAAAGACAGAACGCCGGCCTATATATCCGATCAGGCTTTGCGAGAATATCATTTGCCTTCCTTCAAAGCGGCCATTGATGCAGGTGCTCATACTATAATGGTTAATTCGGGTATTGTTAATGGCATTCCTGTTCATTCAAATAAAAAAATCCTCACGGATCTTTTAAAAAATGAATTGGGCTTTAAAGGATTGGTAGTAACTGATTGGGGCGACATTGAAAACCTATATCACAGAGACCATATTGCAAAAGACGATAAGGATGCCATAATGATTGCCGTAAATGCGGGAATTGATATGTCGATGGTTGCTTATAATTATGAAGTGTTTTGCAGCAACCTGGTTGCGTTGGTTAAAGAAGGAAAAGTAAAAGAAGAAAGAATTAACGATGCCGTTAGAAGAATATTACGTGTAAAATATGCATTGAATTTGTTTGAAAAGCCCGTAACGAATTTTAAGGATTATCCAAAGTTTGGCAGCAAGGAGTTTGAGAAAGTTTCTTATGATATTGCCGCTGAATCAATTACGTTATTGAAAAACAATAACAGCATTCTTCCTTTAAAAAAAGAGATGAAAATATTGGTGGCAGGGCCGAATGCTAATTCCATGCGTACATTGAACGGTGCGTGGACATATTCATGGCAGGGTGAAAAAGTAGAAGAGTTTGCAACGGCCTATTCAACAATTGTAAAAGCTGTAGAAGATAAAATTGGGAAAGCAAATGTGATATATAAGCCTGGAGTTAGCTATAAAACGAATGGTAAATATTATGAGGAGATAGAAGCAGATATGAATGGCACAATTGAAGCGGCTAAAAACGCTGATGCGATAATACTTTGCTTAGGAGAAAACACTTATACTGAAACACCCGGTAACCTGAACGATTTATATCTTTCAGATTTACAAACAGAGCTTGCTCAAAAACTGGCAGCTACAGGAAAGCCGGTTATACTGGTGTTAAATGAAGGACGCCCACGCTGCATCAGCAAATTTGAAGACAAAATGCAGGCAGTTGTTCAGGCTTACTTACCCGGCAATTTCGGTGGCGTTGCGTTAGCTGATATACTGTTTGGAGATGTAAATCCATCAGGCAAATTACCTTATACCTATCCCCGTTATCCCAATGCTATTATCACCTATTATCATAAGCCATCGGAAGAAAGAACAAAAGCTGAAGGAGTATATGATTATGATGCGGATTATAATCCTCAATATAAGTTTGGCGAGGGGTTAAGCTATACCACTTTTCAATACAGTAATTTAAAATTAAGTACTCATCAGCTAAAAGGTAAAGAATCTTTACTCATTACCATTGATGTAGCGAATACTGGCCATCGCGAGGGTAAAGAGGTTATTCAGTTATACACCAGTGATTTGGTAGCTAGTATAACACCCGATGTAAAACGATTAAGAGGGTTTCAGAAAATAAGTTTAGAACCGGGAGAAAAAAGAACTATTAGTTTTTCTATTACGGCAGATGATGTTGCTTTTATAAATGCGGAAAATAAAAAAGTAACAGAGCCCGGTACGTTTAAAATTCAAATCAAAGACTTAACAGACACATTCACATTCGATAATTAATTACATTAATAATGCAACAAAGTAGTTTCTTTTTAAAGGCAATGGTATGCTTGGCTTTTACAACAGGAGAATTAGAGCTTAATGCACAAACCAATTTAATTACCAATATCCCTGCTCGCAATACTACCAGCTTAAATGGCAAATGGCAATATATTATAGACCAGTATGAAACAGGGTTTTATGATTATAGGTACAAGGAAAGAAAAGAAAATGATCGGGAAGCTTATTGGAATAGTGATAAGCCCGATAACAAAACTGATAGGAAAGAACATGGGTATATTGATAAATACGTTTTGAATGTGCCGGGCGATTGGAATTCACAGCAAGAAAAGCTGCTATACTATGAAGGTTCGGTATGGTATAAAAAATCTTTTGATTATAAAAAATCCAACCCTTCCAATAAAGTGTATTTATACTTTGGTTCTGCTAATTATAGAACCGATGTTTATTTAAATGGGAAGAAGTTAGGTTCTCATAAAGGAGGATTCACACCTTTTAATTTTGAGATTCCTGATTCTGTGCTGCGTGCAAGTAATAATTATTTAGTAGTACGTGTAGATAACAAACGTCATGCGGATGAAATTCCTACTTTAAATACCGACTGGTGGAATTATGGCGGAATTACCCGCGATGTGAAATTGGTAGAGATGCCCCGGAACGGAGCGATTGATGATTACCTGGTTCAATTGAAGCCATCAGGTAATAATGAAGTTGATGGTTGGGTTAAACTGAATAATCATAAACCTTCCGAATCTGTTACAATAGAAATACCTGAATTAAATATTAAGAAAAGCTTTGTAGTAAAAGAGGCTTTAGTGAAGATTAATTTCAAACTGCCGGCTTTTCAAAGCTGGTCTCCACAAACGCCAAAACGCTATAACGTAATCATTTCAACTGCTACAGATAAAGTAGAAGAGAAAATTGGCTTTCGTTCTGTTACCACCAACGGTGGGCAATTGTTGTTGAATGGCAAACCTGTTTTTTTACGTGGTATTAGTATTCATGAAGAAATTCCGCAGCAAATTCGCAGGGCTTACAGTCATGAAGACGCTTTGCAATTATTAGGCTGGGCAAAAGAGTTGGGATGTAATATGGTACGCTTAGCACATTATCCTCATGATGAAACCATGACCCGCTTGGCCGATTCATTAGGCTTATTGGTATGGTCTGAAATACCGGTTTACTGGACGATTAATTTTTCTAATAAAGAAGTATTGGAAAAAGCGAAAGTGCAGTTAGATGAAATGATTACCCGCGACCATAACAGGGCCAGTATTATTATATGGTCGGTAGGTAATGAAACCCCGGTTAGTGAAATGCGAACCAATTTTATGAAAACACTTTTGGAAACTGCCAAAGCGAAAGACCCTACTCGCCTTGTATCTGCAGCTTTGGAAGTGAATTATCATTCAGAAAATAATTCCAGAACCATTGATGATCCTTTGGGTGAATATGTAGATGTGGTTGCCTTCAACCAATACCTTGGTTGGTATGGTGGTACTCCTGAGAGTTGTCGTGCCGCTACATGGGGAACAAAATACAACAAACCTTTATTCATTAGCGAAACCGGTGCCGAGGCATTGGGTGGCTATCATGCAGATTCACTAACGCTTTGGAGTGAAGAATTCCAGGAATGGTATTATAAAGAACAAGTTGCTATGTTAAAAAGAATGCCTGCAAATTTTGTAGGTATTTCACCCTGGATACTTGCCGATTTTCGTTCACCACGCAGAAATAATCCTACTTACCAGGAAGGCTGGAATAACAAAGGATTGATAAATCAAAAAGGAGAGAAGAAGAAATCATTTTATGTGTTGAAAAATTACTATACTGAAATGCAGGAGAAGCATCCATAGTTCTTAATGAATTCAATCCGATAAATAATTATATAGACGTATTCAGTATAAATAAGCTTATATAACAGAGGTGTTTTATAAGAATGCATTAAATATTTTGTTGAACTAAAAATAATGTACAAATGAAACGATGGCTGGTTGGTGCATCTATGCTGTTGCTGGCATGCAGCAGTATAGAATTATATGCGCAGAAGAACAAGTTTGTTCATACACAGGGAAAAGAAATTGTAACCCCCGATGGGAAGCCTTTTCTTTTAAAAGGAACCAATTTAGGGAATTGGCTGGTGCCGGAAGGTTATATGTTCAAATTTAAGAACACCAATTCGCCCAAAATGATTCATGAAACTATTGCGCAGTTAATTGGTCCGGATGCCGCAGCAGATTTCTGGAAAAAATTTCAGGATAATTATATCACGCAAGCTGATATTCAGTTTTTAAAAAGTATAGGCGTAAACTCTATACGTGTTCCTTTTAATTATCGTTTGTTTACTACCGAAGATTATTTAGGTGTAAATGATGAAAGCAGAGGGCTTAAATTGTTAGATAAGGTTGTTGCATGGTGTAAAAAAGAAAACATTTATGTAATACTGGATATGCATTGTGCACCGGGCGGACAAACAGGTGATAATATTGATGATAGTTACGGTTATCCGTTTTTATTCGAAAATGCAAATAATCGTAAGTTAACAATTGATATATGGAAGCAAATAGCTAAAAAATATAAAAACGAAACAACTGTAATAGGGTACGATTTATTGAACGAGCCGGTAGCGCATTATTTCGATGCTAATATACTTAACCCATTAGTTGAACCTTTTTATAAAGAGCTTACAGCAGCTATTCGTTCCGTTGATAAAAATCACATCATTTTCTTAGGGGGAGTACAGTGGAATACCAATTTTAAAATCTTCAATACCCCTTTCGATTCTAATGTAGTGTATACATTCCATAAGTATGGAGACCAACCCAACTTAGGGTCTATTCAACGCTTTATCGATTTCAGGGAAAAATACAATGTTCCCATTTATGCCGGAGAAACCGGCGAGAATACGGACGAGTGGGTAGGAACGTTCAGGAAATTACTGGAGGAACATAATATAGGCTGGCATTTTTGGCCCTATAAGAAAATGGATAGCCCTAAGAACCTCGTTTCCATTCAATTGCCAGCAAACTATGATTCTGTTATCCAGTATGCAGAGGCTCCCAAAAACAGTTTTAAAGACATTAGAAAACTAGCACCCGCAAACAGGCAGGTATATAAGCAGGCTTTAGACGACCTGTTAAACAACTGTCTTTTCCAAAATTGCCTGCAAAACCAAGGATACATTCAGGCACTCGGCTTTGAAAATAAGCGCTAAACAAACTTAAAATAATGGGGCTTAAACGTATCGATTTTAAAACAAATAGCCTCAAGAAAGCAATTTAAATACTGAATATCAATTTACATTAAACAAAATAAACAGGTGTTAAAGCGTATTAAAATATTTGCAATTAATTGATTATCAATTATTTATAAAAAATATTTTTTGATTTTAAGCATCGTTTAAGGTAGTTTTACGCTCTTGTTTATTGCCAAACTAAAATTTGCTGTATGAAGAAAAAAAGAAAACTTGTGCAAAGCGGCATTGCACTCATTACAACCTTCCTGTTTTTGTGCCGCATGGTTTCCGTAGCTCAAACCGGCAACATTATTACCGGTTCTGTAAAAAGTAAAGCCGATAGCTCACGGCTGCAATCAATTACTGTTTATTTAAAAGGGCACAGCACCGTTGTTACTTTAACTGATTCTTTAGGGAATTTTAAATTAAAAGTTCCGGTGAACAATGGTACCCTGGTATTTTCCGGCGTAGGTATGGAAAATGTTGAGCAATCTTTTACTGCCAATTCCGTATTAAAGGTTTGGTTAAAACCAACTTTAGATGTATTAAATGAAGTGGTGGTAATTGGTTACGGAACACAGAAAAGGAGTGTGGTTTCAGGGGCAATAACCTCTATTTCTACAAAAGATTTGGAAAATACCAGTTTAATGCGTGCTGACGAAGCTTTGCAAGGTAGGGCAGCCGGCGTTACTGTTATGATGAATAGCGGTCAGCCAGGTACCAGTCCCAATATTCGAATTAGAGGAGCCGGTACTTTTAACAATACAGATCCCACTTACGTAGTGGATGGTTTTATTGTTCCCAGTCTTGAATCAGTGAATCCACGCGATATAGAATCTATGCAGGTGTTAAAAGATGCCGCTTCGGCAGCAATATATGGTGCTGCTGGTGCAAATGGGGTAATTATCATTACCACCAAAAAAGGGAAAGCAGGTAAAATGAGAATTTTATACGATTATTATTATGGAGCACAAAATTTAAGAAGAAAACTTCCGGTACTAAATGCACAGCAATATGCCCGTATTCAAAACGAAGCTTTTTTTAATTCTAATCAGAATTTGCCGTTTTCGGAGGAAGATATCGCTAAAATGGGGACAGGAACCGATTGGCAAAGAGAAATTTCTTATATCAATGCCCCAATTCAACAGCATCAGATATCTCTGTCTGGCGGTTCTGATAACGTAACCTTTAACAGCTCTTTCTCTTATTTTAACCAGGATGGCATTGTTGCCAAAGGAAAATCTAATTTTCAACGTTATACAGCCCGGGTAAATTCTGATCAAAAATTTTTGGATGGAACTTTGTTGATGGGGCAGACAATCAATGTAACACAGGTGTATCGTTCATCCATTTCCACTAATAGTGGAACGGCAGGACCTTTGATGAGCGCCATCAATATGGATCCGGTAACGCCTGTTATGAATGATGACGGCACTTTCGCTATTTCGCGTTATGTAAACCAGGAAGTAGTTAATCCAGTAGCCCGTATTTATTATACACAGGGGGGCTCCAGCTATACCAGGGCAAACGGCATAGTTTATGGTGAATTAAAGTTTTTGAAAGGGTTTGCTCTGCGCAGTACTATTGGCTACACCATCAATTACGATGAAGCAAATGGTTATACGCCGTTGTATTATTTAAATGCTACTAATTATACGGTGAATACGGGTACAAGTAAGAGTTTCGCAGTTACTAATACTCTGAATTTTGATAATATAATTTCGTATACAAAAAAAATAAAAGAGCACAATTTTACTGTTCTGGCTGGTACTTCAAGTATGAGCATTAAATTAACCAATGTATCTGCTTCTAAGAGTGGATTGATATATGATGATCCTAATTTTGCATACCTTGATTTGGCTAAAACACCCAATAGCGCTGGTGCTAATGGTGGGGCCGGGCATGAAGGTTTGCTTTCTTATTTTGGCCGTATTACATACGATTTTGCCAGCAAGTATTTGTTGACAGGCGCTTTTAGAGTAGACGGATCTGATAGGTTTGGACCAGCTAATAAATTTGGTTATTTTCCTTCTATTTCTGTCGGATGGAATATGCATAAAGAACATTTTATGCGAAACATAAATTGGGTGAATTCTTTAAAATTAAGGGCAAGCTGGGGTGTAAATGGTAATTATAAAATTCCGCAATACGGCTTTGTTTCAACAGTAGGTTTTGCTAATAATAATTACTATTGGGGTAATGATGTACAGCAAGTGGGTGCAGTACCAACAGCCATTTCAAACCCAAATGTTAAGTGGGAATCAACTGAACAAACCAACATAGGTGCCGACGCTATTTTGTTTAAAGACTTCAGTGTTACATTAGATATCTATCGCAAGAAAACATATGATTTGTTAATGCCTTCATTACCTATTCCTTTGCTTGTAGGGAATAATTCTTCTCCTGCAAATGCAGGTACGGTAATAAATAAGGGTATAGAATTGGCGTTAGGGTACCACAAAATATTTGGTAAGTTATACCTGGAAATGAATGTAAATGGAGCCTATAATCAGAACAATGTAATAGAAGTTGGTGGTGCAAACGGTTTTGTGTTAGGACCTGATGCGAATAACCAAATGAAAAATGTTACACGAATGGTTGTTGGGCAACCTTTAGGATATTTCTGTTTATACCAGATGGACGGAATATTTCAAACACAGGCTGAGATCAATAACTATCGTTCAAAATCGGGCGATTTACTTCAGCCGAATGCCGTTCCGGGCGATGTTAAGTTCAGGGATGTGAATGGCGATGGAAAAATTGATGATAATGATCGTATCAATGCCGGTTCACCCCATCCTGCCTTCAACTACGGAATTAATTTTTCTGCAAAATATAAAGGATTTGATTTTAATATATTCTTTAGCGGATTGGCTGGAAATAAAATATTCAATATCCTCCACAGATGGGATTTGCCAACAGCTAATAACACAACAGACATATTAAACAGATGGCATGGTGAGGGTACCTCTAATTCCCGCCCCAGAGTTGCAACAGGCGATCTTAATGGAAACTATACAAAACCTTCCAGCATGTTCCTGGAAGATGGCAGCTATTTAAGGTTAAAGAATATATCATTAGGGTACACATTCAATAATCTGCTTAAATACAAAATTCAAAGTCTTCGCTTGTATGTTAGCGGCACCAATCTTTTTGTGTTAACAAAATATAGCGGATTCGACCCCGAAGTAGCTGGCTCGGCATTGGGCTTGGGAATTGACAGAGGTGTATATCCGCAACCCAGTGTTCTTACAGGTGGTATAAGTGTAACTTTTTAAAACTAACAGCAATGAAATTCATCAATCAATATAAAAAATACGTTCCTGTTTTATTTTTCCTTACTGGCACAATTAGTTGTACCAAAATCATAGAACTAGACCCTATAACAAGCGTTGTAGAATCTAATTTTTACAGAACAGAAACAGATTGCCTGCAAGGGCTTACTGCAGCATATAATGTTTTGTTATGGGATGCACCACAAAACCAGAATGCTCCTTTTCATTTAATAAGCGAGGTATTGGCAGACCATTGTTTTACTGGCGGAGCAAGCGTTACTGATTTACAAGCCTCAATTGGTAATATCGACAGGGCCACCATGACCCCTAATGATAAAGCCGCTTCAGCCATGTGGTATAAATATTATTTTGGTATTTATAGGTGTAATCTTTTATTAGAGAAACTACCCGGGGCTACTTATACTACTCCCGGGGCTCAGCAAAGGTTTACTGCAGAGGCAAAGTTTTTACGAGCCTATTATTATTTTGATTTGGTAAGGTTATATGGTAACGTACCATTAATTCTGAAACCATTAGGGCCAACAGAGTACAATCAAAAACAAAGTGCGCCTGCAGATGTATATAAACAAATTGCGCAAGATCTTACAGATGCTATTGGAGTGCTTCCACGTTATAATCAAATGGTACCTTCGGAATTAGGGAGAGTTACATCAGATGCTGCCAGAGCCTTATTAATGCGGGTTTGGTTATATTATACAGGTTACTACCAGCAGAATGAATTGCCTGGTGTAAGTGCTTCCGCTATTATACAGATTGGAGACGAGCTTATTAAAAACAGCGGGCATGATTTATTGGCTAAATTTTCCGATTGCTTTGTATTAACTGCTCCTTATAATAACAACAACAAAGAGTCAGTATTTGAATTGCAATACTCTTCTTTGGCATATAGCGGCGATTATTCAAACAGGATTAACGCCAATGGAAACCTGGCAACCATGCTTTGGTCTATGCGATCACCAAACTCAGGTTCGCCATATGCGCCGGGTTGGTCTTTTGCAACAGTGGATTCAGCGTTTGTTAGCCAGTTTGATAATACTGACGCCAGGAAAGCCGTTACTTTCTTAATTCCAAAAAATATTGGTGTTTCTTATACGCTGGGCTATCAGGATATGGGTGTATTCCCTCAAAAATGGGTGGCACTAAAAGCGAACAATTCAGCCAAAGGAGATCCCGTATTAAATTATCCCAACCATTTTTCTGTTATCAGGTTTTCAGATGTGTTGCTGATGGCTTCAGAACTTCATTTATTACATGGAGGAAGTGCTGCCACTGCCCAGCAATATTTTGAAAGAGTAGCACGCCGTTCAAGACCTTCTTCCTATGTTCCTCCTGTGGTAACATTAGACGTATTGTATAACGAACGCGATTTGGAGTTAGCATTAGAAGGTGTGCGTTATTGGGATCTGATGCGCAGGGGAATGGATTACGCTGCCAAAAGAATTAATATAAATAGAGGAGAGCCTATTATTAGCCGCTTTAATACTGCTGCAAAAGGTTTGTTCCCAATACCTGCCACAGAAATATTACTCACTAATAACAGTTTGGTTCAGAATCCGGGGTATAACTAGTTAAACAAATACAATTATAAAATCATCATACAATGAAAAAGATATTATTTGTTATAGCAGGCTTTTGGTTACTAATCATTGCCTGCACCAAAAAAGATGGAGTACTTGAAGCTCCTATACCAAAACAAAATGTGAATATTATTGTTCAGGCCACAGATACGCCTAATGTGTATAGGTTTATCAATGCCCAAATTGGTAAAACGGCAACAGCAAATTGGGATCTTGGAAATAGTGTTTCCGCTACCGGCGACACGGTTTACGGTCGTTATCCTTTTGCAGGTACTTATTTAGTGACCCTTACTGTATTTAATGGTGTTACGGCTGTTGTTGATTCTGTAAAAGTTAATTTTCAGAAAGACAATGTAGGCTTAGATTCTGTTTATACATGTTTAACCGGCGGCCTCGATTCTATTAACGGGAAAACATGGGTGTTAGATACTACCCGTAAGAATGCAGACGGCTCCCTTGCTGTGCCTGTTTACATTTTAAATACAGGAAGTAACACGCCTAAAGATTATTTGGGCACCGGTTTGTATAATAGTTCCTGGACATTTTGGTTACAGGGGAACAAATGCCTGTATGATAATAAAGGATATTCTTTGTGCCATAGTTCCAGGTTAGCTGAAATAAATACCCTTTATGGAAGATTTACACAAACAGGAACAGTAGGAGGAGATCCTTATGGTACGTATGTGCCTAACAATACACCACAAACCTGGACGATGACCATTAGAAACGGTGTTCACTATTTACAAATGCAAGGCGGGGCTTTTGTTCTTTTTTACCGTGGTTGTGCTGAAGGAATAGAGTATCAGATATCATCTATCAATAAGAATGAAATGGTATTAACACATTTTGAAACATCTCCTTCTGCCAGAGCCGCATCTGGTTGGTACGATAAATATTATTTGGTGAGAAAAGGCTATGTGCGTTAACACTTTATTGAACCAACATCTAACTGTAAAAATTTCACATATGAAAAAAATATTATCGTTCATTTTAATTACAGCCTCTTTGTTGCAGGCATGTAAAAAAGATAGCCAGTCTGGCAATGCCCCTGGCAGATTTGAGGTTATTGTGCCTAAATCTTCTGTAGACGGAAACCTGATTATGGGGCAGGCAACTACAAGTGCCAATACATTTACACTTGTAACCAAAAATACACCCAAAGCTGCTGCAACCATTTCTTCTGATACGATTAATGGATTGTATATAAAATCCAGTTCTGTTAGTTTGGCGGGAGATTCTATCAAACTTCCTTTATCAGGAACACCCGTTATAGATGGTATATTCAATATAACAGTTACAATAAAGTTGAGTGATGCTGTTTATGTATGTACCAAAGAATTTTATGTTGATCTTCCGAATTATTCAGCAATCACTTCTACATTGCCTGCCGATACTTCAGTTAATGATGTTATAGATTCGGCAAAGATTAATTTTAATATTACACCGTATACTACCGCTTTTGGTATTGCCGTTCCTGCGCATCTTACGGCACAAATCACCAATAATTCAAGAGAAAGCAGAACACTTACTATTTATGCCGATAATCAATTTGTAAGTGGCGATGTTGTTATTACTTCCACTTTCAAGAATGTTCCGGTATTAACCAGTAAAATACATGTTAGCGCATTTTCCGGTGGAGACGGGTCTGTTGCAAAACCGTTTCAGGTTGGTGATACATTGCGTTTAAGCAGGATTCAGTATGCAGCCGATAAAGCTTATCAACTGATTGCAAATATCACAGGCCCTAAAACCACACTTAGCGGGGTTACACTTACGGGCAGTATTGATGGTAATGGAAAAACTATTTCTAATTACACATTAAATTCTTCTACTAACAATTCTGGTTTCTTGGCTGCCATAGGTGCCAGTGGAACGGTAAAGAATTTATCGTTCACCAATATGTCTGTTAGCGGTAAAGATTATGTAGGAGGCCTTGCAGGTATAAACAATGGTACTATTAACAATGTTACCATTGCCGGTAATATAGCAGGTAATAATTATGTTGCCGCCCTTGCAGGGAACAATTTCGGTTCCATCATATCTTGCGATGCATCTAATGCCAATGTATCAGGAACTAATTATATAGCAACATTGGCAGGTAACACCAATTCGGGTTCTGCACAAACAGGAAATGTGGTATTGTCTACCACTCCTTCTTTCCCAACCGAAGTATACGGACTTGCCAGTACACAAACCATACCGTTTGCATTTACTCCTTCCGGCGGAACAATTACTGTTAAGTCTGCACCAACCGGAATGGGAACCGTTGTTTCAGGGCAGTCAATTACTTTTAATCCCCCTGCCGGTTTCATTTCAGGCAACATGCAATTGTCTTTACAAAGCGGAAAACTTTCCTGCACAAGAAATGTAATGTTATATTCAAAAACACAGGGAGCTTTGTTTGATGCGGGTAATGGTTCTTCTTCCAACCCTTACATAATTTCAACAGAAGCTGCTTTAAGAGCTATCATTAACGATCCTACTAAATATTATCAACTGGCGGCTGATATTGCATTGAGTAATACACCGTGGACTACTATCCCTGCCTTCTCCGGATCTTTTGATGGTAGCGGATATAAAATTTCAAACCTTATCATTAATAGTACGGGGCCAGATGGAGGTTTTATCAGTAAACATTCCGGTACAATAAAAAATGTTCAGTTATTGAATGTTAATGCCACTACCACTTCTACAGGTTTTGGAATTATTGCCGGTATTCAAACGGGAGGCTTAATTCAAAATGCAATTGTAACAGGCACTATTACATCCACAAGTGCATCTGCTGCCGACACATTAGGTGGTGTGGTTGGAACTTTAACTTCCGGAGGAACTATTACACAATGTGGTACGAATATTAGCATTACCACTCCTTTGGGAATGGTAGGTGGTATTGTAGGTTGTTTAACGGCAAGTTCACCTCTATCAACTATTTCATATTGTACAACCAAAGGGAGTATTACCATTACTGCTGCTAAAAACAGGATTGGCGGTATTTTAGGAAGAGCAGGCGGCGGAACTGCAGGTACCGTAGGTGGTAAGGTAACCAATTGTGCTTCGTCAGCCACGATTAAATCAACAGATGCACTAGCATCCAGCGCCAATGGGATAGGTGGAATTTTCGGAGCTGATCAGAATGCAGGAACTGTTCCTATTGATCAATGTATGTTTACCGGAACAGTAATCACAGGGTTCTCTATGGGAGGTATTGCAGGTGTAGGATCTAATATTACCAATTGTTTGGTAAATGGTGCAACACTTACATCTAACAATACGCCATCAACAGGCTCAATCGGCGGTATTGCAGGAACTGATAAAAATTTGCTTACTACCTGCATCGTAAAAAATTCAACGATACAAGGTATAGGTTCAGCCTCGCTACAATTAGGAGGTATTGTAAGTTCGTTCCAAAACAATGGTTATGTTGCCAATAGTGTTGTTATCAATTCTGTTATCAATGCATCTACACCTGCCTATGCTTTCAGAATTTTTGGTAACTCTGCTAACTCAACAGTAGCATCTATTGCCAATAATTATGTAGGGCCTAATGTATCTACCTCAGCAGGAACATATACCGATAGTCCTACAGGTGCCGATGGTGGTAATACACCTTCGCCTTTTAACCAGTCGTTCTTCCAAAATACACTTGGTTTTAATTTCAGTTCTATCTGGAAGATGGATACAGATGGTTATCCAACATTAAGCAGTGCGGGTTATAACGGTAATTATATCATACCATAAGAAAGAACATCATCACAAAATAAATTATCACTAACCTAAATAGGCGTTATGAAAAAAAATAATATAATGTTACAATTAATAATAGCAGCTTTTTTACTGGGAGCTTGTGCTAAAAGCAATGAGTACAAGCCGGCTGCCACACCTGTAATTAATTATGTGGTTCAGGGAAAAAAGGGGGCTGATTTTAGTACCAACACCAAAACAGGAACCTGGTGGGGCAATACGATTAATGTGCAAGCTCATTGGTTTTATACCTGGGGATTAAATGTGCCGGTTGAATTGGCACCACAAAACTGCGAGTATGTTCCTATGTTTTGGGGAGCTTCTTCTGTAACAGATGCTAACATTACCTATGTACAACAATTACATGCACAGGGAAGAGCCAATTATGTATTAGGATTTAATGAGCCCGATTTGCCAGACCAGTCTAATATGACTGTTTCGCAGGCTTTAAGCCTTTGGCCAAAATTAGAATCAATTGGTTTACCTCTCGGAAGCCCGGCTGCTTCCTGGCCAACAAGACAATGGATTTACGATTTTATGGATAGTTGTAAAGCACAGGGAAGGCGTGTAGATTTTATCTGTGTGCATATGTACGTTGGAACCGATGAAAACGCTTTTGTACAAACCTTGCAGGATTTATACAATAAATATAAGCTTCCTATATGGATTACGGAATTTGCAACGGTTGCAAACAATGCAACTAAAATGTCTGATAATCCTTTTTCGCCAGCCATGGTATTAGGTTTTATGCAACGTTTATTACCTAAGCTGGAAGCATTGAGTTTTGTTCAGAGGTATTCCTGGTTTTCCGGTTCACCTACCAGTGCAAGATTATGGTCTTCTGCTTTAGTAGATGGTTATGGTAATCTTACAGATCTTGGTAAATGGTATTCTAATTATAATCCTAATACACAGATTAAAAGATAATTGTTCAGGATATTTAAGTGAGAGACCAAACAAATAGGCCAAGCAATACTGCTTGGCTTTTTTGTGCGTTTAATGAATCAAATTAATTGAGAAAGTATAATTATGAGGACCGTTAAAGGATTGTTTATGATAATATCAGTATCTTACCAACAAGAATATTTTCCATGGCAAACCCTGTTCATTCTAAAAAAAATAATATTAGATCTGCTAAAAAATATGAAGAAGTTCATTTTATCGATACAAACCAGGCTGTTTGGAATTATTCATTGTTTTCAGATGAAGACATTAAAAATTTTCAGAACGGAACACATTATAGCCTGTACAAATTCTTTGGAAATAAACAGGTTGAAGTATTGAATACATGGGGAACTTATTTTGCTGTTTGGGCTCCCAATGCAACAATGGTAACTGTTACTGGTTATTTTAACCAATGGAATAAAGTATCCCACCCCTTAAAAGTTCGTTTAGATAATTCAGGTATTTGGGAAGGTTTTGTTCCGAATGTTCATGTGGGAGAAGCTTATAAATATCATATTCATGGTTTTGCAGGAATAAAGTTGGATAAAGGAGATCCCTTTGCTCACTTTTGGGAGAAGCGCCCTTTTACAGCATCTATAACATGGCAAACAAATTACGACTGGAATGATGAGGGATGGATGAAAAAAAGAAAAAAGCATAATATGTTGAATGCACCTTATTCTGTTTACGAAGTGCATTTGGCAAGTTGGATGCGGCCCGATAAAAACAATGAAGAATCTTACAACACCTATCAGCAAATTGCAGAAAGATTGGTGCCATATGTAAAAGAAATGGGTTTTACACATGTGGAATTGATGCCTGTTATGGAACACCCTTTCGATGGAAGCTGGGGTTACCAGGGCACCGGTTATTTTGCTCCCACATCCAGGTTTGGTAATCCACAGGATTTTGCTTACTTAATTGATCAATTTCATCAAAACAATATAGGGGTAATTTTAGACTGGGTGCCTTCACATTTCCCATACGATGCTCACGGTTTGTTTATGTTCGACGGTACGCATACTTATGAATATGCAGATATGCGTAAAGGGTATCATCCGGATTGGAATTCATATATTTTTAATTATAAAAGGGGCGAGGTAAAAAGTTTTCTCATTAGCAATGCAAGATTTTGGTGCGAACAATTTCATGCAGACGGGTTGCGGGTAGATGCAGTAAGCTCCATGCTGCGATTAGATTATAGCAGAAACGAAGGCCAGTGGGAACCGAACGAATATGGAGGCAACGGGAATTTAGAAGCCATTACTTTTATAAAAGACCTGAA
Source organism: Sphingobacteriia bacterium (assembly GCA_017304675.1). GTDB lineage: Bacteria > Bacteroidota > Bacteroidia > Chitinophagales > Chitinophagaceae > CW01. The sequence continues at coordinate 381,217 of JAFKLS010000019.1, read as the reverse complement.
CGAAACATTATACCGGGATTTTCCGGATATACAAACCATCGCAGAAGAAGCAACAGACTGGCCAAAAATAAGCAAACCCACTTTTGAAGGAGGCTTGGGTTTTGGAATGAAATGGATGATGGGCTGGATGCATGATACATTGGATTATTTTAAATTAGATACTGTGTACAGGCAATTCCATCAGGATAAGTTTTCATTCAGTATGATGTATTTCTACGATGAAAACTTCATGTTGCCATTAAGCCACGATGAAGTAGTACATGGCAAAAGCCCTATGTTATATAAAATGCCCGGAGACGAATGGCAAAAATTTGCCAACCTCCGTTTATTGTACACTTACATGTTTACACATCCTGGTGCTAAACTTTTGTTTATGGGTAATGAGTTTGGAGCTACCAACGAATGGAACTATAAAAGTGAGTTGCAGTGGGAATTGTTGAATTTTGTAAGTCATGGCGGAATGAAATACTGTGTTCAGAAATTAAATGAACTATATAGAAATGAGCCTGCCTTATATGAAAAACAATTTGAGCCGGGCGGCTTTGAATGGGTAGATCTAAATCACAGGAGCGAGAGTGTTATGGTGTATAAACGTAAAGGCAAAAAGGAGAAAGATGATGTATTGGTTATTTTAAATGTAACTCCTGTTGTGCATTACAACTGGGAAATACATGTTTATGGCAAAAGCAAATGGGTAGAAATATTTAATAGTGATCGTAAAGAATTTTGGGGAACCGGCGATGTATATAATCCTGAGATTAGTGCAGAAAGCATGAATAAAAAAGATAAGTGGTATAAATTAAAAGTGCACCTGCCGGCACTAAGTGCTGTTGTGTTGAAGTAGTAAGAATGTATTTCGGTTCAAAGGCTACGAAAAAAGACCAAGAGATATACCGCAACAATTTATTAACTGTAATATATAATAATTAATGCAGTGAAATTGCTTCGCCAAGATTTGCCCCTTCTCTCGAAACTATAATACCTGAGAATCCACTAATCATAACGCATCTTCATAACCCTTAACCATTTTCTACCGTTCATCCCAAAAAGAGAATGAGGTGTAACTTTTTTTCGGCCTTCCCGTTTCATCTGAAAGTTTATTTATGAGAAAATTATTTTTAGTGCTTGCTGTTATTTTTGCAACTACAGCTTCTTTTAGTCAAAATACAATTGATGCAAAAAATGCAGAAAAGAGAAAAGTGAGCTCTTTTCATGGTATTAGTTCTGCCGCCGGTATTGAAGTATTCATCACTCAATCAGATAAAGAAGAGCTGGCTGTAACGGCATCAGATAATGATATTATCAGCAGGATTGAAACCGTTGTGGAAGGAGGGATTTTAAAAATATCGAGAAAGAATGACTGGAGTTTCTGGAAGAATTTTAAAAACTGGAATGCCAAAGTGTATGTTAGTTATAAAACATTAAACAGTCTTCACGCCAGTAGTGGCAGCAGTATTTCCGGTACACTGAAAACAGATATGTTAGATGTGGATGTTTCCAGCGGAGCACAAATAAAAATTGATGGTTCGGTAAAGAGCCTGGGTGTGGAAAGCAGCAGTGGCGCCGAATTTTCCGGCTATAATCTAATAACAGAAATCTGTACTGCCAGAGCAAGCAGCGGCGGAACCGTTAAGGTAACCGTAAATAAAGAATTATCTGCTAAAGCAAGTAGTGGAGGAGGTGTTAGATACAAAGGAGATGGAGTTATTAAAAATATTTCTGTTAGCAGCGGAGGAGAAGTGAAAAGGAGCAAATAAGTATAATGTTATTGAATATAGTTGGATGTTTTGATAGAGGTTGGATTAGTTTCCAACCTCTATACTTATTACCAAGTTATGCACGTAATTATTGCAGTAACAATTTGCTAATAAACGTTTAACAGCAAATTATTGTCTTATATAGTAATTGCGAACATAAATTTTACCTTATGCAAAACACAACTTACAGTATGTTGGTAAATGCAGCAGGGCAATTAATGCAGCAACATGCTTTTGATCATTTATCGGACGATAAACTAAGCCGTATCAGACAAAGCTTTCAAAGGTTGTCCAACGAAAAGGCAAGTACTCAGGAAAAGCTAAAACATGGTAATGAACTTTTAAGCCTTTGCGGCGAGGCAGACTTGTTTAACGATATGGCTACTCCTCAGGCTTTGCAGCAATGGTTTGCCGTTGTAAACTGCTTTGGCCTGGAACAAGAGCAAAAAGTAGTTTGCAGGCAGGAAGAAATGGATTGATTTTATTGCTGCTGCTTTTTTAAGGCTATTGAAAATGTAGTGCCTTTGTCTTGCTCACTATGCGAAACATAGATTTTACCATGATGGTATTCTTCTATAATTCGCTTGGTAAGTGTTAGCCCCAAACCCCAGCCTCTTTTTTTGGTACTGAAGCCGGGTTTAAAAACCTTGCCCCAGTTTTGTTTGGGAATTCCTTTCCCCGTATCGGAAAAATTAATTTCCACAACAGCTTCCCTTTCTATAACGGTTATTACTATTCTGCCTTTCCCCTCCATAGCATCTAAAGCATTCTTCAATAAATTTTCTGTAACCCAATCGAACAATGATGGCGAAATGTTTAATTCAACATCAGGTTTATTGGTTTCCAATATAAATTCCACATTGCCACCTGCTCTTTTTTTAATATAGTCCATTATCTGTTCAATCTGCCGGATAATATTTCTTTTTTCCGTAGTAGGCTTACTGCCAATCTTTCCAAACCTGTCTGTTACCAACAGCAAACGATCTACATCTTTTTCCATTTCATGCACAAAGGGTTCGTTATTGTATTTTTCTTTTAAAATTTCAACCCATCCTTCCAGGCTGCTAACCGGTGTTCCTAACTGGTGCGCTGTTTCTTTGGCCATGCCTGCCCATAATTTGTTTTGCGTGTTTTGATAACTATTTCTTTGGGCAATAATTAAAATAATAATGAATAATGTAACAATAGCTAACTGAACAATTGGATAGAAACGAATTTGCTGTTGTAGCCTGCTTTCTCCATAGTAATATTTATTCACTAGGTAAGGCACACGGCTAATAACCACTTCTATTGGTTTTGCATGCAGGCTGAATAGGGTTATTTTACGTACGAGAAACTGTTTGTCTGCAATAATATTGGCGCTATCTAAGTTAATGTAATTGCCTGTAGGTATATTGTTTTCATCAGTCTCAATAATAGGAATATCATCGTTATCTGCCGATATTTTGGCTGCAAGATTTAAACTTATTTTATCTCCCGAGTATAATAATGTTTTTTGAGCTTCAACCCAGGCCTCTACTTTTTTCCGTTGCTCTGTTTTAAGCTTCTCCGATAAGTAATTAGAATATATAACGGTACCACAAGTAATGGTAATGGCCACCATTACCAATGCTGTTCTCCAGTTCATCCATTGTTGCCACATGCCTTAAAGGTAAGCGCTAATAAATTATTATATGTAAAAAAGCAGTGGCTACAGGAGCAACTGCTTTTAGTTATCATAAGGGTTTATTCGATAGAGGGATTATAGTCCCAGAAAACCGCCTTTCTTTAAAGTTTTATGTCCTTCACCAATTTTAAAACCGTTATTGTATATTTCTATTTTGTAATCTCCGGTTTTAAATTTATCTCCCGGCTTCCAGTTAAAACTTACAACGGAAGATTTGCCTTGTTCGTAATTAATTTCAACCCTGTTACTGTAAGATTTTACATCTCCTTCTCTTGTAGTAAACGTACCTTCTGTTCCTGAAGGGTTGCCATCAGGATCAGATACACATACATACAATGTTTTTTTACCACTGGGTGTTACCCTGTTCTCATCCAGTATACAGGAAATAGTAAAGAGGTCTGCTTTTTTTGCACTGCTTGTTTCTCTTTCAGAGCCATTGCTTTTTACTTTCATGGCTGCAACAGCAATATTCGATGCATGTAAAGTAGAAGCCACGTCTACTTTATCTGCCAGGTTTTTGTTTTCGGTCTGTGTCGTTGCGAGGTCACTCTCTAAATTCTTTTTGTCGGTTGTTAATTGTGTTTTTTCTGTATTGAGTTGCTTATTGGTGGTGGTTAATTGCTGGTTTTCCTCTTTCAACTGGTTAATCTGTACATATAGGTCATCAATTTTTCCATTTAACTCCGTAATCATACTTTTTGCTTGTTTCAGTTCAGAATCACTGGCGTTCTTTTTGTTAAGAATACCTCTTATGTTCGATTTTAGAGTAAGAATCTCTGCATTCTTTGTGGCAAGGTCTCCCTGTAACTGAACATTGCTGCCGGCAATAGAATCTATTCTGGCAGAAGCATTGTTAAATAAAACCTGTAAAGAATCTTTAGCATTGGTAATTTGCCCAATCTGGCTGTCTTTTTGTGTTACAATCTCTTTTGTTTTGCTTTTATCGTAAATAATATAGCCCCAGGTTAATATTAATGCAGCCACCAAAATGGCTTCTATGGTTTTTCTGTTGTTCTTGGAAGGTTGGGGTGTAGATGATTGGTTCATTTTATTATTTTTTACTAATTTAAACTTTATGTTGAAAGACTTATTGATTATTGATATTGAAACGGTGCCGGTTCAGCAAAATTATTCTTTGTTAGATGATAATTGGAAGAACCTTTGGACAGATAAGATTTCCAAAACTGTGCCAGAAAATAGCGATTCGGCAGAGATGTACCTGAAAAGGGCCGGAATTATGGCAGAATTCGGTAAAATTATTTGTATTTCCACGGCTTTTTTTACAGAAGCTTCTCCCGGGGAATGCAAATTGAGAGTAAAAAGTATTTATGGGGAGAATGAAAAAGAATTGTTGACTGCTTTTATAGATTTATGCAATAAAGTATACCTGCATAATAAACAATTTATTTTTGGCGGCCACAATATTAAAGAATTTGATGTGCCGTTCATTTGCCGCAGGATACTGGTTAATGGCCTCCGCCTCCCTGAATACCTGCAACTACATGATAAAAAGCCCTGGGAAACTAAAATGTTTGATACACTTAACTGGTGGAAATTCGGCGATAATAAAAATTATATTTCACTTCATCTGCTGGCCAATGTTTTAGGCATTGGTACTTCTAAAACAGATATAGATGGCAGTATGGTGCAACATGTATACTACGAAGAGAAGGATTTACAAAGAATTGTAGATTACTGCCAGAGAGATGTAGCGGTAACTGCCAATATCATTCTCAAATTTCATCAATACCCATTATTGCAGGAGAAAGATATTACAATTGTATCCTGAGCGTTTAATATAATTGGGTATAAATTCATTTTTCACTTTTCATTTTTCATTCTTCATTTGCAATATGTCTGCCGAAAAAATCATTTCAGATTGGAAGAAGGGAATGTTCAAACCAGTGTATTGGCTCGAGGGCGAAGAGCCGTTTTTTATTGATGAGGTGATGAGCTTTGCCGAGCATAATATTTTAAATGAAAATGAAGCTGGTTTTAACCTTACAATCTTTTATGGAAAAGATGCCGATTGGGCGGCAGTTGTAAATGCCTGCAGGCGTTACCCGATGTTTGCAGAGCGGCAGGTTGTTTTACTTAAAGAAGCGCAGCAAATGCGTGATATTGAGAAGCTGGAAGCCTATATAGAAAGCCCTCTGGCCTCTACTGTTTTTGTAGTAAGCTATAAAGAAAAAAAAGTAGATGGCAGAAGTAAACTTGCTAAAACCCTGAAACAAAAAGGGGAGTTACTCAGTACCAAAAAATTATACGATAATCAATTGCCGGAATGGGCAAACCAGGCCGTGCAGCGAATGGGCTTAACCATTTCGCAGAAAGCATTGATGTTGCTGGTAGACCATATTGGGAATGATTTGAGCAGGATACAGAATGAAATAGAGAAACTTTCTATTAACCTTGGAACACGAAAGAATATAACTGAAGACGATATTGAACATTATATAGGAGTTAGCAAAGAGTTTAATGTGTTTGAATTGCAGGATGCGTTAGTGAAGAGAGATCTTGCAAAAGCAATCAGGATTATTCAGTATTTCGCAGCTAACCCTAAGGCAGCACCTATACAACTTGTATTGCCTTCTTTATATAATTTTTTCAGTAAAGTATATATGGTGCTGGCTTCTTCCGGAGGAGACGAGAAGTCTATTGCCGCCAGTATTGGCATACATCCTTTTTTTATTAAAGACTATATACTTGCTGCAAAGAATTACAAACAGGAAGGCGTTGAAAAAACATTATTGTTGCTGCATCAATATAACTTAAGAAGTATCGGCATTCATGATGCAGGTACTTCAGATGCCGATCTGTTAAAAGAGCTGGTTGTTAAAATGATGTTCTGATCAGTTGTGTGCCAACTCTTTTTCCAATACCATAAACTCTAAAGATTGCAGGTGTTTGCCAGTTAGGTCATCTTCAGCAAAGGGTTTTCTTTCGCCTGTATCTGCATAGCCATTTCTTTTATACCAATCTATCAGTTCTTTTCTAACAGAAATAACCGTCATGTAAATTGAATGGCATTGCATCTGTAAAGTATATTCTTCTGCAGCTTTTAACAACTGCCTGCCTATGCCTCCTCCCTGAAGTGAAGGTGAAACGCTAAACATGCCCAGGTAAATCCTGCCACCATGTTTTTGAAGGTTTACACAACCTATTATTTGGTCATTATCGTCTTTGTATTTTAAAATAACACTATTGGGTTGTTGCATCACATCTAACACATTTTGGTCATCGGTTCTTACTTCTCCGGCAATTAAATGCGCTTCGGTGGTCCAGCCTTGTTTTGAGCTTTCTCCTCTGTAGGCACTATTTAATAAAGTAGTAATGCTACCAGCATCGTTTTGTAACGCAATGCTTATGTTCTTATTACTGAATACGATATTTTCCATACATCAAATATATTTTTCTTTTAGCTGAATATAAACAATATCGCCAATGAATGCGTTTTGTTGTAATTGCACCTGTATTGTTTGGAATGCCGTTTTAACAATGGCTATTTTATAATTGCCATAAAACTGAATGCCAATTATGATGCCTGTAATTGAGCCTGCCTCTTGATTTGTAATAATGAATTGTTCAGGGCGAATGATTTTTTGCCCTGTTGCAGATAACAGGCTTGCTGCTAATTCTTCAGAAATCATATTGTAATGGCCTAACAAAGCCGCAGCATACTCATTAAAAGGGTAGTAATAAACCTTTTCAGTTGTATCATCCTGAATAATATGCCCTTCATGCATTACTACAATCCTGTCTGCCCACGATAATACGTCTGTTGCATCGTGCGATACAAGGATACAGGTAGTGTTCAATTGTTCGCCTATATCGTGTATCACTGTTTTAATAATGTGTTTATGAATGTTATCGAGATTGGAGAAAGGTTCATCTAACAATAGTAAACTGGGCTTTGTTGTAAGAAGGGATGCTAAAACAATTCTTTGCCTTTCTCCTCCGGAAAGCTCATCTGTTCTGCGTTTCAGCAAATGTTGAATTTTGCACACTTCATAAATGTGTTCTGCATCGGCTTCCTCCATTTTATTAGCCATTTCCAATCTTTCAAATACTTTGTAATTACTTCTCAGTTCAAAATATTGACTAACATAGGCAATCTTTTCATGGCCGGGCAATAGTTTATAATCTGGCCCCAACACTTTTTGCTGACTCAACAAAATAACACCGTTATCCGGTTGAATCAACCCGCCGATCATTTTCAACAATGTTGTTTTACCTGAGCCGGTTGCACCCACAATGGCCATTTTTTGTAATTCGGTTTGAACAAAAGAAACATCCTCAACCGCAAGATTGTTATTGATCTTTTTAGAAAGATTCTTTACCTCTAATAAAGCCATACACCGAAAATAAGAAGAGAAAACAATTTCTTAATAATTCATTCAACTAATATTAATATCAACGCAACAATCTCTTTACTTAAAGGTTTGAATTTTGCTAAACACCATTCGTATGAAAAGTTTAGCAGGATTGATTTTGTGTTTGATGGTTACCATTTGTTTACAAGCCCAGAAAACAGAAAATGTTATTATTGTTACATTGGATGGCATGCGTTGGCAGGAAGTTTTTTCGGGAGCTGATAAACAATTACTGAAAGATATTCGCTTTACAAAAGATACTGTTGAAACCTTCAAGGATTTTTGGGATGATAATGTGAGTGAAAGAAGAAAAATCTTATTTCCTTTTTTGTGGAATATTGTTGCCAGGCAAGGGCAACTCTATGGCAATCGTTATTTCAGCAACAAATTAGATAATGCCAATCCCTATAAGTTTTCTTATCCGGGTTACAATGAATTGCTTACAGGTTATCCTGATACAAATGTTAGTTCGAATGAAAAGATTTTAAATCCTAATGAAAATATTTTAGAGTTTGTTAGCAAGCAAGAAGGTTATCGAAACCAAGTGGCTGCGTTTGCAACATGGGATGTATTTCCATACATTTTAAACAAACCTGAAAGCCATTTCTACATTAATGCAGGTATGGACAATGATGGATTCGATAATTCCAACTTATCACTTATCAAAGAAATGCAATCTCTCTCTGCAAAACCTTTAGATGTGCGATTAGATGTGTTCACTTATTTCGCTGCGAGAGAATACATGAAGGCCAATCATCCTAAAATGATGTTTATTGGATTTGATGAAACGGATGATTTTGCTCACAGCGGACAATACGATCAATATTTAAAAAGTGCACATGCAATTGATGCGATGATCGCAGATCTGTGGAATTATATACAATCCACACCGCAATACACAAACAAAACAACATTGATCATTACTTGCGATCATGGGAGAGGAGATGCAGTGAAAGAAAATTGGAAAGACCACGGAGAGGAGATACCGGAGTCCGGACAAATATGGTTGGCTGCCATTGGACCGGATATTAAACCGATTGGAGAAATAAAAACTCCAATGCAATTGTATCAGAAACAAATTGCATCTACCATCACTTCTTTGTTAGGGTTTCAATTTACTACCAATCATATTGTTGCAGAACCCATTGCCTCTTTATTACCAACACCAATAGAAATGAGTTTGATAACGGTAGCGGATAAATAAGTAGTAAGTAGTAAGTAGTAAGTAGGTTCTTTTTACAAAGTATATCTTCGAATCTTTTAATTGTGGTCATCCTGAACTTGATTCAGGATCTCTTTGTCATGCACAGTTTATCGAAGTATTATGTTGTTAATTGTTGATTAGGGGGCTAACAATGACTCCAAAAAGAAAAACGTCATTTTGAACGTAGTGAGAAATCTCTCCAATCATATCTCAAGAGATTTCTCGGCAAGAACCTCTAAATGACAGATCCCATATAACAAAACCCCGACAGCGCTTTCAAGCCTGTCAGGGTTTTCATTTTCCATTATTACTTTATCAAAGTCTTTCTTTAAAATCCAGATCGTTTTTCTGCAACGTTTCTTTAGCAATATCATAACCTGCATCTGCATGGCGTATCACACCCATTCCCGGATCATTTCTCAATACCCTTGAAAGTCTTGCTGCTGCTGCATCTGTGCCATCTGCAACAATCACCATTCCTGCATGAATACTGTAACCCATACCCACACCACCACCATGATGCAAGCTTACCCAACTGGCTCCGCCGGCTGTGTTCACCAATGCATTCAACAGAGGCCAGTCTGCAACGGCATCGCTGCCATCTAACATCGCTTCTGTTTCCCTGTTAGGCGATGCAACAGAGCCTGTATCTAAGTGATCTCTTCCAATAACGATCGGCGCTTTTACTTTTCCTGTTCTTACCAATTCATTAAATGCCAATCCTGCTTTTTCTCTTTCACCTTGTCCCAACCAACAAATTCTTGCTGGCAATCCCTGAAATGCAATTCTTTCTTTTGCCAATTTTAACCAGCGTTGTAAACTTTTATTTTCAGGAAACATGTTAGCGATGAGTTCGTCGGTAACAGCAATATCGTTTGCATCACCACTCAATGCAGCCCAACGGAATGGCCCCTTGCCTTCGCAGAAAAGCGGACGAATATATGCCGGAACAAAACCGGGAAAGGAGAAGCAGCGCCCAAGTGGGAAGTTATGAGTTATAAGTGATAAGTTATTGCCTGAGTTGTCTTTAATTCTTAATTCTTCATTCTTAATTTTTAATTCAAATTCCTCAGCTCTCGCTCTGATATTATTTCCGTAATCAAAAGTAATAGCACCTTTATTCATCAATTCAATCATCAATTGTACATGCTTATACATAGATGCATAACTGTATTGAATATATTGTTGCGGGTTCCCTGTTCTCAATACTTTTGCCTGCTCATAAGAAATTTCATGCGGCCAATAACCGATCAATGGATCATGTGCAGAAGTTTGATCTGTTAACGTATCGGGAATAATATTTCTTTCGATCAATTTTTCCAATAAATGAACAGCATTACACAACACACCAATACTTTTTGCAATACCAAGCTTTTTGTATTCAAGTGCTTTATCGATTGCTTCATCTATATCAATGAATTTTTCATCCAGATATTTTGTTTCCAATCTTTTATCAATTCTCCATTCTTCTACTTCAGCAATCAATGCAACGCCTTCATTCATGGTAATGGCTAAAGGTTGTGCACCGCCCATTCCTCCTAAACCCGCTGTAACATTGAGTGTATGTTTTAAAGTGCCGCCATCCCCATCCCCTGAAGGGGAGAAATGCTTGTCTGCAACGGCTGCGTAAGTTTCATAAGTTCCCTGAACAATTCCTTGTGAGCCGATGTATATCCAACTGCCTGCAGTCATTTGTCCGTACATCATCAAACCTTTCTTTTCCAGTTCATCAAAATGTTCCCATGTTGCCCATTTGGGAACGAGTTGTGAATTGGAGATTAATACTCTGGGAGCATGTTCATGCGTTTTCAAAATACCGACAGGCTTCCCGCTTTGAATTAAAAGTGATTCATCATTCTCTAAAATTTTCAATGCAGCAATAATGTTATCCAATGCTTCAAAATTTCTGGCAGCTTTTCCTCTTCCGCCATAAACAATTAAATCATCAGGTCTTTCTGCTACTTCGGGGTTTAAATTGTTCAGCAACATTCTTAATGCTGCTTCCTGTATCCATCCTTTACAATGAAGTGTTGTTCCTGTTGGTGTTTTATACTTAACAGGATCGTAGTGTGTTGTTTGTGTTAACATGGCAATCGTTATTAGTAATAATTCGTAGAGCGTTATTAAAGCAAGATAAATATTTATTCTTCTTTTCTCTTGAAAGAAAAAAGCAAAAATTAAAAACCGAGTATGATAGAATTCTAAAATTAAATTCACAGTAGCACTACTGTTGAGAAAAGCAAAAGAACGAATGGCTGTACATCATTCATTCCTGGCTTTTTAGTTCTGCTTTTTGGGTAAAGGTGAAAGGAGGAAATAAATTTAATACACTAAATCTTCATGAGCAGCCTGCAATTCATTATATGCATGTTGATCCTTTGCCGCTTTTGCGGCAGCCATTCCTTTTTCGTACCAACTGATGGCAGAAGTATTGTCGCCATTTCGTTCTAACAATTTCGCGAGATGATAATAAGAACCGATATAGTCCGGAAACTCAGTTAAAATGTTTTCAAATAAGATCCTTGCATCGGCATCATTGCCTTCTTTAATATATTCAAGGGCCAAAGCATGCCGAAGAAAGTTATCTTTCGGATTGGCAGTAAGAAATTCTTTTATTTTCTCAATACGATTCATACTGCGAATGTAAGGATTGATGAATTGAATAGTTGGCTAATCCGCTAAGCCGCCTATCCATTTATCCAAGTGCTCTGTTATCTGTTTTGTTTCAATAATAAATCCATCGTGCCCATAAGCAGAACCAATTGCCACCAATGCTGCATTAGGCATATGTGTTGCCATGAATTCCTGCTCATCTAAAGGACAAAGAATATCGCTATCAATCCCGATGATCAATGTTGGTTGCTGAATAGATTGTAATGTTTTAATCAAATCACCACCACGACCTCTGCCTAAATGATGACTATCCATACTTTTTGTTAACAACCAGTAACTGTAAGCGTTAAAACGTTTCACCAATTTATCTCCCTGGTAATTGATATAAGAAGAAGCTTTGAAGTTGTCTATCTTTTCAGGATCAGGATCTGTTTGCTTTTCATGTAATATTTTATAATTGCGATAAGTGAGCATACCGATTGCCCTTGCAGCTTTTAGCCCTTTTGCTCCGGCACCTGCTCTCTGTTCGTTCCAGGTAGGGTCTGCTTCAATGGCTAAACGTTGTGCTGTGTGTACTGAAACACCCCAGGCGCTTTCAGAAGGTGAGGTGGCTATCAAAAATAAATTCTTGATCACATTTCTTTCCATCACGCACCATTCCAATGCCTGGTAACCACCCATGCTTCCACCCATTAACAAATAAATAGAATCTATCTGTAACTGTTTGCGCAATAGAATATGTGCGTGTACCATATCTCTAATGGTAACGGATGGGAAAGTGGCAAAATAAGGCTCATTTGTTTTCGGATTATTAGATACAGGGCCTGTTGTACCATAGCAAGAGCCTAAGATGTTGGCACAAACAATGAAATATTTTTCAGGATTGATAAGCCAGCCCTCCCCAACCAAACCTTTCCACCAATCTGCAACATCTGAGTTGGCAGTTAAAGCATGGCATATCCAAACTACATTATCTTTAGCAGCGTTCAGTGTGCCATATGTATGATAAGCGATTTGCAGAGAAGGAAGTGTAGTGCCGTTTTCTAGTGTAAACTCCTGTTGATATTCAAAAACCTTCATGATGTAACCTAAGTTGTAATTGGAAAAATTGTAAGAAAGAAATGACCATAGTGTAAAGCTGTATTAATAACAACAGCAACAACAATTATCGGGGGTACACATTAATCTATCGGTCATATAGACAATTTTGGATCAAATATACAGATATCAACATAAAGTTTTTGCATCTCGTATAAGAAACAAGACTGTATCATTTACTTTTGTCGGAAATTTTTGAAATGATATCAGTCGAGATAAAGAGAAAAGATGATGCTTTTGCGTTTGAAGGAATAGATGCAAATGGTCACACTTTACGCATGGATGCAGCTGCTGAAATTGGTGGAAATAATTCAGGTGTAAGGCCGATGCAGGTTTTATTAATGAGCCTTGGCGGATGCAGCGGTATTGATATTGTTTCTATACTGAAGAAACAGCGCCAGGATGTAAAAGACTTTTCTATAAGTATTCATGGTGAAAGAGAGCAAGGAAAAGAACCATCATTATGGAAAAAGATTGATGTGCTTTTTAAATTCAAAGGAACTGTTGATGAAGATAAAGCAAGAAAAGCTTGTGCTTTATCGATAGATAAATATTGTTCCGTTGCTGCAACATTACGAGCTGCAGGATGCGAAATCAGTTGGGATATTTTAATTGAAAATTGAAAGTGGAAAATTGAAAATGAAAAACATACAAGCAAGTTGAAATTTGCTTAAAGAACTAACAACCCGCAACAATTCTTAATTACTAATTTTTAATTTCTAATTCTACAATGAACCCTATTACAAAAGTCATCAGAACAAGAGCAGCGCAAACCAACGAAATGGAGCATTCCTCTCCAATGTTTTTAACGAGTAGTTTTTGTTATAATGATGCAGAGACCATGCGTGCTGCGTTTGCTGATGAGATAGATGTAAATATTTACAGCCGCTTCAGCAACCCTACTGTAGATGAGTTTGTACAAAGGATGTGTGCATTAGAAGGCGCAGAAGATGGTTATGCTACTGCTTCTGGCATGGCGGCAGTATTTGCAAGTTTTATGGCATTAATGAAGCAGGGAGATCATTTATTAAGTTGCAATGCTATTTTCGGTAGTACACATACGGTGGTTTCTAAATTTTTACCCAAATATGGAATTGAATCTACTTATATATCAGCTGCTGCTACAGAGGAAGCGTGGCGTGCTGCTATTAAGCCCAATACGAAAATGATTTACCTGGAAACCCCTACCAATCCGGGATTAGATGTATTGGATATTGCCATGATTTCGAAAATTGCGAAAGAAAAAAATATCATTTTAAATGTTGATAATTGTTTTGCCACACCCATAGCTCAACAGCCAATTGCTTTAGGTGCAGATCTGGTTATTCATTCTGCTACTAAGTGGTTGGATGGACAGGGAAGGGTATTAGGCGGAGTAGTAGTAGGCAAAGAAAAACTGATTCATGATATTTATTTATTCTGCAGAAGTTCCGGCCCCGCATTATCGCCTTTTAATGCATGGGTATTAAGCAGGAGTTTAGAAACCCTTGAGGTAAGAATGGAACGCCATGCATCGAATGCTCTGTATCTGGCAGAACAACTGCAGCACCACGAAAAAATCAGTTGGTTGAAATATCCTTTTCTCCCTTCTCATCCACAATATGCTATTGCGAAAGCGCAAATGAGCAGTGGGGGAGGAATTGTTTGTTTTGAATTAAAGGGTGGATCGGAAGCAGGGAAAAAATTCCTTAATCACTTACAAATGTTATCTCTTACAGCCAATTTAGGCGATACCAGAACCATTGCATCGCATCCGGCAAGCACAACTCATGCAAAACTATCGGAAGCAGAGCGGTTGGAAGTAAATATTACACCGGGGCTTATTCGCATTAGTGTTGGGCTTGAACACAGGGAAGATATTTTAGCAGATATAATACAGGCTTTGGCGTATTGCTAGATGCGTTGATGTATGTGGAGAGAGAGGATGATTTTAGATGATTGCCTTTGTTGTTAAAATATACCGTTTTCGTTGGGAGAGTTTTCGGGTATAATCATAGCAATATCCCATAGTTCCGCTATGTATTCGTTTTCAAACCTGCAAATATGCACCACCGCAATACCCGGTTCATTATTGGGTAGTGTAATGTGTGAATGAACGGCTACATACATTCCATCTTCCAGCACCTTTTTTACATCTAAGGTTTTATTAGGCCCTTGTTGTGCACTTTCTTCCATTGCACAGATTAGAGCTGCTTTATCTCCCTTAAAATATGGGTTATGATGTATAAAGTTTTCTGTGGTGTATAGCTCGTAAGCTGAGCGTACATTTCCGCCAACACACATTCTTAAAAAGTTAACAGCAACTGTTTTGTTCTTTGTATTGGTCATCTAAGTATATTGTAAAATGACTGATGGCATATTTAAATAACTAAGTTCACGCCTCATCATTTGTTCTTGCAAAGCCACTACTTATTTTAAAATGAAAAACAAATGTAATAATGAGGCCTAGTATACAGCCTGACAGCACTGCCAATACTCTTTCAAAAGCTGTATCCCAAACATGTTTACCCACTTCGTGCATCATAATAATAATTGTGGCTGCCAATGCAGACCTGGCAGCAGTATCCAGCTTAAACAAATAACAAAATGCTAAAGCAAGTGTAACCGCAATACTCATAGTCCATATATTGCTTGTAAAAAACACGAGGCAAAGCAGGCCAGTGCCAGCTCCAACAAGATTGGCTTTGATTCTGTTAAGCGCCAGGGAAACGGAATCTTTTCCATCAGGTGATAATACGAGTATAACAGATATCAGGCACCACGCAAATTCAGTGTAATTCAATAACCGGGAAAGTGTAGAAACGATAATTATGCCCGTTACACATTTTGCAGCATAAATAAGAAAACCTAAAATTCTCTCATTCATATACTTGTTTAATGCAAATGTAAAATACTTATACAGCACAATATCTATATTGACTGCACAATAAATCCTGCAAAACACAACATTGAGAATAACTATTTATTGTTACCGTTTTTTTTGGGCGGCATGATGGCTTTGGGTTCAGGTGGTTTATTGGCCGGCTGCGTACTATTTTTATTGTCTTGTTGCTTAGCAGGAATGTTGGGTTTATTGTTTGCAGGAGAAGACCCGTTATTATTCTTTTTACCATCGTCTGTTATGATCTTTGATTCAGGTGAAATATTTTCGGGTTTTACATCTGCTGGTACATAATCCTGTTCTCTTCCGTTGCCCATATCTTCATCGCCTGCAGGAAGGTTTTGAGTATTGTTAATATAGTCGAACTGGATGTCGTTTTGCATAATATCCGGTTTAACGAAAGTTGCATTGGGGTCTACACCCAAAATGCTTGGGTCGTTCAGCACTTTTTCGTAAAAATAGGCCCATATGGGCATTGCTGCCCTGGCACCCTGCCCTTGATAATCTGCACTGTTAAAACGAATGAACCTATCATCACAGCCTACCCAAACACCTCCTAATAATTGCGGAGTATATCCCATAAACCAGGCATCGCTGTTATCATTCGTAGTTCCTGTTTTACCTGCTATCTCTCCACGTACGCCATAATCCCATATTCTTCTGGCAGTACCTCGTGCCGTTACTTCCTGCATCATTTTTATTAATGAGTAGGCGGTAACATCACTAATCACTTCTTTTCTCAGTGGAGTAAAATTTTCTAAGGTATTGCCGTTCTTATCTTCAATGCGGGTAATATATAAGGGTTTAACATTAAAGCCTCTTCCAGGAAACATGCTGTAAGCCTGTATCATTTCGTATAACGATATTTCACAGGAGCCTATGGCAATAGATGGATGCGGATCTATCTTGGTTTGCAAGGCACATTTGTTTTTTAAAAAATCTACAAAACGTTTGGCCGCATTATTCCCTTTTGGGTCTAACGATTTCATGATATAGGCGGTAGCACAGTTGCGAGACATAGCCAAAGCTTCTACCATTGGCATAGTTGTGCCGCTGCAAGATTTGCTGGTAGCAGGCACCATACCATAAGCTCCAAAACTTTGTTGCACATCTTCTACAGGAGTATTGGGAGTAAAACCTGCTTCTTCTATGGCCAGGCTATACAATAAAGGTTTTATGGTAGAACCTACCTGGCGTTTAGTGTTGTAGTTAACATGGTCGTATTTATAAGTTTTAAAGTCTATACCCCCCACCCAGGCTCTTACTTCGCCACTTAGTGGATCAAGTACCAGGAAACCTGCCTGCATCATTTGTTTGGTGTATTTTACAGAGTCATAAGGTGTCATTACAGTATCTTTAGATCTGTTATTGTTCCATGTAAAAACTTTCATCTGAACGGGAACATCAAAACTCTTTCTTATTTCCTCATCACTTATTCCTTCTTTTCTTAAATTACGCCAACGGTCAGATTGTTTGATGGCTGCTTCCACTACATTTTCAAATCCTTTCCAAACGGTTCCTTTTTTTATATTTTCCTGCTGGTTCAGTAGTTTTTGTATATAGCTCATATGCTTGGCAACAGCTTCTTCGGCATAGAGTTGCATTTTGGGGTTGATAGTGGTATATATTTTTAAACCATCCCTGTACAGATCATAATTCTCACCATTGCTTTTTTTGTGCTCTTTGCACCATTTTTTCATGTCTTCTCCCAATACCATTCTGAAATAAGGACCAAGCCCGGCAGTTTCGTCTAATTTCTTATAGTTCAATTCAATAGGTTTGGCTTTTAAGGTAGCAGCTTCCTGCTCAGTAAGAAATTTATTGCGCACCATCTGATCTAAAACAGTATTTCTCCTGTCCAGTGCTTTTTTGGGGTTGGCTCTCGGATTGTATGTATAAGAGGCTTTAAGCATACCTATAAGCACTGCTGCTTCTTCTACATTAAGCCTGTCTGGTTCTTTTTGAAAAAAGGTTTTAGAAGCATTGCGAATGCCATACACATTATCTCCAAAAGGCACGGTGTTGAGATAAAGGGTAATGATTTCGTCTTTGGTGAAATATTTTTCCAGCTTTATGGCAATGATACCTTCTTTAAATTTTTGCACCATTCTTATGAATGCATTGCGCTTATATTCTGTAAACAGGTTTTTTGCTGTTTGCATGGTAATGGTACTGGCTCCGCCATCTCTGCCAAGGCCTTTTACAGCCCTGAGAATAGAGCGAAGGTCTATACCGTTATGATCGTAAAAGCGTTCATCTTCTGTGGCCACCAATGCATTGATTACATGTTTGCTAATGTCTTTGAACTCTACATTCACCCTGTCTTCCAAATAAAATTTACCCATCAATGTTCCGTCTTGTGCATATACCTGGCTTGATAAAGAAGCTGAGGGATTTTGTATGTTGGAAATAGAGGGCATTTCGCCAAATACGCCCCAGTTACACAGGAAAAGAAATAAAATAAATGAAGCAATACCTATAAAAAAAACATTCCAAAATATTTTTACTATTCTGCTCATGCGGTAAAGTTAATTGGCTAAATGATTTGTTTTAGAACTTGTCTGGAAAAATATCTTTTAAAAATTTGGTGTATGTATCGGTATCTTTTAAAACATTTAGTTTATCTAGATTGGCATTACTGATGATGCTGTAAAGATATTTATCGGAACTTAACCAGGAAATAATGCGGGTTTTAGATAGCGGTCTGGCTACGTCTATATAATTAATGGCATCCCCTGCATTGTTAAACGGCCCAATGAGCAACAATGTTTTTTCACCGGTAAGCTTTGATGTATTCGTTCCCAGATTAAGATTGTAGTATCTTTCTCTGTTAAACCTGTTAAAAGCATTCCTGGCTTCTGTTACAAACACCTCATCAACTTTATTTAAAATCAGCATCACAAAGTGTGCATCGGCCGGGTTGAATACAAAGCCTTTATCTGTGGCAGTGGTATTGTTTATAACAGGGGTTTGTTCTATTTTAGTATTGGGAACAATGGCTGAAGGGGTGTTAACAACGGGTATTTCTTTTTTGGGGGCAGGCACCTGTGTTACCACTTTTGTATCGTTTAAATTAACAGGCTTATCTGTAATGTCGTCTTTATTTTCTATGCTCAGGTTGGTTAAATATGTTTCTATTTCTCTTCTTCTTTTCAGCACATCAATCATTGTATTGGCCTTTTCTGTTAGGTTGGAATGAGGGAACTGGCTGATCAGGCTTTTCAACCGGTTTATTGCTATACTGTCTTTTTGTTGTTTTACATAATATATAGATTCAATATACAACAACTGCGGTGTCCAGTAACCTGTGCCGTATGCATTGTCTGCTTTTTGTTTGGCCAGTGTTGCTTCTTCAAACTTCCCCTCAATAAAAAGATTGTAAATGTCTTCGTAGCGTTTGGTAGCGGCAAATGTTTCTTGTTTGTTTTTATCTGTTAAGGAATAAGTAAGGTTACCATCGGGGTGTTGTTCATTCATCACTTTTTTTATAGAATCTGCTTTGGTTGCCTGCCCTGTTTTGTTATAGCAATAGTACAGGCGAAATAAGGTTTGTTCATTATAATCGTTTGCAGGAAACGGGAATCTTCTTATTAATTCTTCATAGCATTTAATGGCGGCTACATATTCTTCCAGGTCGTTTTGAAAAATATCTCCATTGGCATACAATGCTTTTTTTATGGCATCATTTGCTGCATCTTTCTTTTCTTTTGTAAGTGGAATGTTCAACAACATGCCTTCTGGTGTTGTGGCTTTTGCCGTATCTGCGTCCGTTTTATTTTTAAAATTGTCTACATCTGTTACACTTAACGTATTAAGGTTGGCAGTGCCAACAATAGCAGCCTGCCTTCTCCAATTATCAACATTGGGTCTGGCACCCCATTTTATTTTAAAATCTCTTAGGCCCTGTGTTCGTAGTGTATTATTGGTAAAATAAAAGTCGGTGGATTTGTTTGCAGTGAGGTCGAATAAATTGGTGTTGGTTGTTGCTAAACCGGCACCGCCACCAAAAGCGAGGTCTTTATCTTCTTTTAACCCTTGCTCTTTTCTAATTTGTTTATACAATTTCTTTACGGCGGCAATACGATCGGCCTCACTTAAAGTGGCTAATGCCATAAGGCTGTCTTGCCTGTGTACCACATTCATGTTATCTACAACCTGCTTTAACCATTTTTGTTTTTGTTCTAAGGAGTTTGCAATGTCTGCAGGGATGGCGGCTGTGTTTTTGGCGCTATCGTAAAACCTGTATGCATCTTTATACAATTCATTCTTGTAACAAACATCTCCCAGTAATAAAAAACTTTTTTGTTTCTGTCCCGGATTATCTATGCTTGAAGCAGTGCTGTTTACCAGGTATTTTATAGCAGCCTGATCATTGTTCTTTTTAAGCTCTAACAGTGCTACGGCATAATAAATGATATCTCTGAACCGATCGTAACGATCTTTTTTGGCCATTTTGGTAAGCGCCTGTATTTTACTGGCAATGGCATCGGGTTGTTTATCGTTTGCCGAAAGATCTACAATATTAAGGGTTGCATAAACTTCCAGGTATGGGTCTATGGTATGGTTCAAAGCTTTTTCAAACAGTTTTGATGCCTGGCTTTGCCGGCCGGCCATAACATATTGCTGTGCTGCCAGGTATTCCCATCTGGCAGTTTCGTTTTTACTTTCTGCATTCGGTAAAGCGAGTTGTATATATTTGGCGGCACTATCATAAATTTCTTGTTTATAGTATAGGTAAGCCATTTGCTCATACAGGTCTGTCTTTAGCCTTTCAGGAAAGTTAGGATCAATCTTTAAAATAGCTATTAACCCCGCTGCTTCAGCCAGCTTATTGGTTTCAATCATGTTACGTACCTGCCATATAAAACTTTCATTACGGGTAATGGGTTTTACCGTAAGCTTTTTCCAAAGATTCCTTTTCTCATTAGTGGCTATGGTAAATTGCCCGTTTGTATTACTGGCATTGCTGCCAAGAGGAATATCGTAGCCGTCGTCTTTTGGGGCATAGATATAATTAATGTATTGAAATACATATCCGGCAGAATCAAAATTTTTCCTGAATAAATATGCTTTACCCATTAATAAGTACAGATCGTCTACCCAATCGTTTCTGAGGTCATGTAAGAGAACACCTGCATTGCATTTATACAGTATAGAATCTATTTCGGCTTTGTTGCGGGCAGTGGCATCTAACGAATAGTTGTAGAAGCCAATCGGCTTGCTATAATCGTCTTTATAGGTTTGTTTTGCATTAACAATAAGTTCTTTCAACCGGTTATTGGCATTAAAAAAATAGTTATAATGTGTAACGGTATTCTGGTATGTTTTTTTAGTAAAACCCAGTTTTCCTTCTGTGGTTTTTTCTGAGCGAAGCTGCCTGTCTTCATACTTTTTAGATTTGTAGTCATCTAAATTAATGGTAGTGTTGGGTTGTGCTGCCGCATAATGATATGCAACACTAATCATTAGTAATGTCAGGTTCTTTAACAAGGGCTGATGCAGTTTTCCCGAAAACAATTTCATTGTAAAATTTAACCTATATGCACTTGGGTTATGTGTATGATTATCAATGTTAAAAGTACGGTTATTTTAGTATTTGTTTGTTACTAAATATGAATGTTCATTACCTTTAAAACCTATTTAACAGCTATGGCTAAAATAAGTGAAAATAGTAACCTTAAAAGACTGCAAAATTCGTACAGGCTGGTGATAATGAATGACGATACGTATGAAGAGGTGGTTACTTTTAAGTTAAGCCGGCTAAGTGTGTACATTGCTCTGAGCACTACTTTTGTATTGCTTATTGGTTTTACGATTGCTTTGATTGTATTTACACCCCTGAAATTTTATATACCAGGCTATGGTTCCCGTAACAGCAGAACGGAATTGCAATTGCTTAAAATAAGAACCGACTCTTTAGAACAAACCATTCAAAACAGGGAACTGTATTTAAACGGTGTAAAAAAAGTATTGTCCGGTACCACGCCTACCCAGAGAGATACGGCTTTGATTGAGGTACCCAAACAGGAGATTTCTAATGACTAATGAAAATGCCGAAAAAAGAATCTGATAATAATTTTTTACTGCAATATGCAGCCTTAACTACGCAATTACTGGTAAGCCTGGGCGTTGCTGTTTATGCCGGTTATTGGTTAGATAAGAAAATAAACATTGCTTTCCCTTTATTGGTTTGGATTTTACCTTTATTAACCATTTTTGTTTCAATTTATAAAATCATTAAAGATACTTCGTCAAAAAAATAACATGGGTAATTCTCTTTCAAAAAAAATGCTGCCACTTTTCTTTTTGTTCATCACCGTTGCCAGTTTAACATTGTATTTTCAGGACTGGTGTTCTGCAAAAGGAATAGACCCTAAAGTAGTATTTACTGCCAATGCCTTGTTGTATATTTTAAGTACCTATACACTCATCATGCATACACGCTCCATAGATAAAAAGAATCCCAATGCGGCATTACGGGGTGTAATGGTAGCTACATTAATGAAATTACTGATATTGGGCAGCGCCGCTATTATTTATATAGCCCTTAGTAAACACAGAAGTATTTATGCAGTATTTGTTTCAATGGGATTGTATTTTGTGTACACTTTTCTTGAAGTAAGGATTGCATCAGCTAAACAGGAGTAATATCCATGCCAATTACCGAGCATCCCATGCAGGCTTTGAGTCATTTTTTACCAGATGGTTCCTTCAATCATGTGGTTCAGTACCTGCATCATTATAAAGTACATTTAACAGTTACACGAAAAAGAAAATCTGTTTTAGGCGATTTTAGAAATGCCCATTGGGGTAACAACCATAAAATATCTGTAAACGGTAACCTGAATAAATACGAATTTCTCATTACGCTTCTGCACGAATTGGCACACCTGTTAACATTTGAGCAATTCGGGAATAAAGTAGATGCGCATGGAAAAGAATGGAAAGGTTTATACAGCAGGTTGCTGATAGACTTTGTACATAAAAAGGTTTTCCCAACAGATATAGAAAAAGCTTTGCAGAAAAGCATTATTAATCCTGCAGCCACAGCGAATGGAGAAACGGAGCTGTTACTGGTGCTAAGAAAATATAATCTTGCAAAGAAAGAAGGTTATACTACTGTTGCTGAGTTGCCTTTATTGGCTTTGTTTGCAATGGAAGATGGAAGAGTGTTTAAAAAAATTGCCAAACGCAGAAAAAGGTTTGAATGTGTTGAAATAGCAACCGGTCATACTTATGCTTTTAGCCCGCTGAGTGAAGTTAAGATGGTGGATAGCAAGTAGTGAATCGTTAGTAGCGAGTAGGAAGGAATAGTGAACAGGCAATAACGAATAATGAACAGGTAATAATATTTTCGTCATTTCGAGGTTCTTGCCGAGAAATCTCATCCCTCATCCTTTCTGCTGTCAGTCTGTTCATGGAATTCTGCGGAAGGCTCTCGAAGCTGTTCTTGCAGTCTCTTATCTCGGAATTGTGTAGCAGTTAAACTGCTGCTTTAAGTTAGCTATATTATCCATTACGGCCAATAATTTATACTCATATGCCTGTTGTTTTTTTATTATGTTTGTAGTACTAACAATAGCATCATGGAAAAAACAATACACCAGGGCCGTAACATAAAACGTTTTCGTGAAATGCTGGGCATTAAACAGGAAGGACTGGCTCTTGAGTTAGGTGATGATTGGAACCAAAAGAAAATATCCTTGTTGGAACAGAAAGAAACCATTGATACTCCCTTACTCCAACAAATATCTGCAGTATTGAAAATACCCCTGGAGGCTTTCCAAAATTTTGATGAGGAGCAAGCCATGAATATTATCTCAAATACTTTCAATGATGAAGCTTTCATTGGAAATTCAGGTGGAACTTATCATATCAATCCAATAGAAAAGATTATTCAACTGCACGACGAAAAGATTGCACTATATGAAAGGATGTTGAAGGAGAAAGATGAAATGATGGCAAGGCTGGAAAAAATATTGGAAGGAAAGTAATTAAATTATAAGACTTTGTTCTCGCAGAGTCCACGGCAAACGCTCTTATCCTGTAGTGAGACTCTGCGGAAACAATAAATACCCATCTTTTACTTTTATTCAACTGTAATTATTATTAAAACCAACTTTAAAGCAGATATAAGTCTTCTCTTTAAAGGGGAGGCTTATATCTGACTTATATTAGGCTTATACTTGGCTTAAACTTGGGTTATATCACTTCGTAAGTGGTAAATCGCTAGTAGCAAGTAGGCGAATGTGCTGTATTTCATTCGTTCTTGATTTTTTGTTTCTTTTTTATCTCCGAAGAGGAGTCCTGTGGACAAGAAAAAAGAAAGGCAAGAAGATAAGCCCTGCGGCTTTGGAGCAAAAGGGGGCTGCCTAGTACACTTCATCGTGTGTTCCAATATCAATCAAAACTGCTTTTGTTGGCTTGTCTTTTGTAAAGTAAAAAACGACTCGTAAATCGTATTCAATTGAAAAACTTGAAAGTCCTTTTAGTTTACCGGATAATTTGTGCGTTTTTAATTGGGGCTCAAATGGATTTGCAATAAAGAGTTCTAGTCTTTTCCAAAATTCCTTTTCGGGAATTCGCCCTTTTACTCTTTTGGTAAATGCTTTTTTGAAAGATTGGCTGAACGCAACTTCCATCACAACATTTTTTTAAGGTCTTTGATGTTGGAAGAAAACTTTAGTTTGCTTTTCTTGTTTTCTTCAGTTGCTTTTTTGTAATTCTCCGCAATTTCATTTCTTCTTGTCTCTGCAATGTTATGCTCTAATAAAGATTTTAACTCCAGCTTTTCTTCAAGAGGTAGGTTGTAGATGGATTCTACTACATTAGTAAAATTGGTAACTAAATTGCTCATAACACAAGCTATTGCTATTCAAATATAGATGAATTTACATAAAAAAGCCGCTAACATTGTTAACGGCTTACTTATAACTTAGTACTTATAACCTATAACTTCTTAAGCTACTGCTTTCTTCACTAATTCAGCAGCTTCGCTTAATAAGATTGCGCTTTCTACTTTTAATCCGCTTTCGTCTATTAGTTTTTTAGCTTCTTCTGCATTCGTTCCCTGCAAACGAACAATGATCGGGATGTTGATGTTGCCTAATTTATTATAAGCTTCAATTACACCGGCAGCAACACGATCGCAACGAACAATACCGCCAAAGATGTTGATTAATATCGCTTTTACATTAGGATCTTTCATAATAATCCTGAAACCTGCTTCAACGGTTTGCGCATTGGCAGTTCCGCCTACATCTAAGAAATTAGCAGGTTCGCCACCGCTTAGTTTAATCATATCCATGGTGGCCATTGCCAAACCGGCACCATTCACCATACAACCCACATTGCCATCTAACTTTACAAAATTCAGATTGTATTGGCCGGCTTCTACTTCTGTAGGATCTTCTTCTGTAATATCTCTCATGGCTGCTAAGTCTGGATGACGCATTAACGCGTTATCGTCAAGATTCAACTTACAGTCTACTGCAATAATTTTTTCATCACTTGTTTTAAACAAAGGGTTAATCTCTAACATGCTTGCATCTAAACCAACATAAGCATTGTACAGGTTGGTTACGAATTTTACACAGTTTTTAAATGCTTCGCCGCTTAAACCTAAATTAAAGGCAATTTTTCTGGCCTGGAAACCCTGTAAACCGCCTCCTGGGTGCACCCATTCTTTAAATATTTTTTCGGGAGTATTATGTGCTACCTCTTCTATGTCCATTCCACCTTCTGTAGAGTACATGATCACATTTTGCCCTTTAGCACGGTCTAATAAAATACTTAAATAAAATTCTTTAACCGGGTTAGGGCCTGGGTAGTAAACATCTTGTGCAACCAATACTTTGTTTACTTTTTTACCGGAAGGTCCTGTTTGAATGGTAACCAGGGTGTGGCCTAGAATATTTTTAGCAATTTCACTTACATCGTCCAGGCTTTTAGCAACAGCAACGCCTCTTTGTTCAGATCCAACGATTTTTCCTTTACCGCGGCCTCCGGCATGGATCTGCGCTTTAACAACTGCAAAATTGTTATTGGTCTGGTTTTTAATCTGGCGATAGGCTTCTTCTGCTGCCATTACCGTATCTACGGCTATGCCTTCCTGAACGGGAACATTGTACTTTTTTAAGAGTTCTTTCGATTGATATTCATGTAAGTTCATTACTGAAAAAATTTTGTGGGGCGAAGATAAGCCAATCAACTTTCCAAAACTTATAATTTACGGAATGTGAAATTTTTGTAAATATGTATGTATATACATGTATATTTTGTATATTCGCTTGTACATACAAGTAAAAAAATATTATGAAAAAAACATTGTTAGCACTTACAGGTGCAGTAGTTGTTGCCGGTATTTTTTCGTTTACAACTGCAAAATTTGCGGATACTTATACCGTAAATGCAACCGACAGTAAAGTTCAGTTCATTGGTTCTAAAAAAGCGGGTTACCATAATGGTACTTTGGCTATTAAAAGTGGAGTAGTGGCTGTAGAGGCCGGTAAAATTTCAGGCGGTAAGTTTGTGTTCGACCTGGCTTCTGTTAAAACAGATGCAGAAAAACTTGATGGTCATTTAAAAAGCCCTGATTTCTTTGACGTGGCTAAAAACCCTGAAGCTACTTTTGAAATTACGTCTGTTGCTTACACTTCTGCTTCTACTGCAGATGTTACCGGTAAATTAACCTTAAGGGGTATTACTGCCAACGTTAAATTTCAGGCAGTAGTACGCAGTATTGATGATAAAAAACTTTTTGTTCAGGCTGATTTTAATTTAGACAGAACTCTATTCGGTATCAACTATGGTGCAGGTATGTTAAGTAACGATGTGCAGGTACATACATTCTTATTTGCAGCGAAATAATTTGTTCTCTTAAAACAGGAGCAATCCCGCATCATAAACGTTGCGGGATTTTTTTTTGCCTGTTTGTGTAGGTTTATTTTACCGGTTTTCTTACAAACTCTTTTATGTGCTACAATAATCTCTTTTGTATCCCAGCTAATTGCAGAACCTAATTTATACAACCATAAGAAAATGGCATAGCCTGCCTGTTTGTCTTCTGCGATCAATTCTTTGCAGTATTCCAATTAAAGTTGAAGGACTGATCGCAAATCGGCCTACAAGCTTATCTTAGCAATAAATAGCTTAAGTATATGCCCAGTGTTTTAATTGTAGATGATGAACGTTCTATACGAAATGTATTGAAAGATATTTTGGGGAATGAAGGATATAAGGTAGAAGAAGCAGCAGATGGTGAAGAAGCCCTTAAAAAATTTTCGGATACCACTTACGATGTGGTTATTTGCGATATTAAAATGCCCAAAGTAGATGGAATTGAATTTTTGGAAAAAGCAAATGCAATAAACGATGAAGTGCCTATTATTATGATCAGTGGGCACGGAACCATAGAAACGGCTGTAGATGCTGTAAAAAAAGGGGCATACGATTATATTTCCAAACCACCAGACCTGAACAGGTTGCTTATTACCATTCGTAATGCAATGGATAAAAATAACCTTGTAAAAGAAACAAGGGTATTAAAACGTAAAGTAGGTAAAGTGCAGGAAATAATAGGAAACAGCGAAGCCCTTGTTAGAATTAAACAAACTATTGAAAAAGTAGCACCAACCGATGCGAGAGTATTGGTTACCGGTGGCAACGGAAGTGGTAAGGAGCTGGTGGCAAGATGGCTGCATGCCAAGAGTAATAGGAACAGTGCACCTTTAATAGAAGTAAACTGTGCGGCTATTCCATCAGAATTAATAGAAAGCGAATTGTTTGGCCACGAAAAAGGAGCTTTTACTTCAGCCATTAAACAACGTATCGGAAAATTTGAGCAGGCTAATGGAGGAACACTTTTTTTAGATGAGATAGGAGATATGAGCCTGAGCGCACAAGCCAAAGTATTAAGAGCCTTGCAGGAAGGAAAAATAACAAGGGTAGGAGGCGAAAAAGAAATACCTGTTGATGTTAGGATAGTGGCAGCAACCAATAAAGATTTATTGAAGGAAGTAGAGGATAAAAATTTCAGGCTCGATTTGTATCATCGTTTAGGCGTTATTTTATTGCACGTGCCTTCCTTAAACGATAGAATAGACGATATTCCCCTGCTCGTAGAGCATTTTTTAGGTCTTATTGCAGAAGAATACGGACAAGTAAAAAAAGCGATTGAACCCGCAGCCATTACTGCTTTACAGCAACATAACTGGACGGGAAATATAAGGGAATTGCGCAATGTTGTAGAACGGCTGGTGATTTTATCGGGCAAAACAATAACCCTAAACGATGTTGAGAATTATGTTCGTTAATAAAATAGGCAGGTCATCTTTTTAACAAATAGAATTGATATTTAACCTGATAAACATATTGACTTCAATAGCATTCCCCCTATTTTTGTTTATACATAAAAAAATGTTATGGGCATAGTTTTACTAATTATAGGAACGTTAGGCTGGCATATTGGTATGTACGGAATGTTTAAAAAAACAGGGCTAACCCCTTGGAAGGCGCTGATTCCTTTCTATAACACATGGCTTATTGTACAGGAAACCAAAATTAAAAAAATATGGTTTTGGTTGCAATTGATACCCATTGCAGGTCAGTTTATTACTATTTGGATAACGATTATTTATGTAATGCATTTTGGTAAGGTTAATTTAATAGACCATACCTTAACTACTTTCTTTCCTTTTATCTATTTCCCTTACCTGGGTTTTTCAGATAAAGTAAAATATGGTGGGGAAAAAGTTTTTAAACTTTATCATAAACCTGTGTCCAGGGAGTGGATAGATGCAGGTGTATTTGCAGTAGTGGCTGCAACCATCATCAGAACATTTGTATTTGAGGCATATGTTATTCCAACAGGAAGCATGGAAAAAACATTATTGGTGCACGATTTTTTATTTGTAAGCAAAGTGAGCTATGGGCCAAGAATACCTACTACACCTTTGTCTTTCCCCTTTGTGCATAACACTATGCCGCTAAGTGAAACTACTCCTTCTTATTCTACATTAATACAACTTCCGTATAAAAGAATAAACGGTTTTACAGAAGTGAAAAGAAATGATGTGGTAGTGTTTAATTTTCCTGCAGGAGATACCATTATTAACCTGCCCGGTTATGGTTCTGCAAAACCTTATTACGATTTTGTAAGGGCTTTAGGAAGAGATGCTGTTTGGCAACAATTTGGAGATAACATAATTGTACATCCTTACGATAAAACAGATAATTATATTAAAAGATGCGTTGCTGTTGGCGGAGACACCATTGAGGTAATAAACGGGAAGCTTTTTGTAAATGGCAAACCATCAGTGGTGCCTTCAGGTTCACAAAAAGAGTATACTGTTAAAACAAAATCTCCTTTAGACTTCGATCAGCTAAAATCAGAATACGGTATTGAAATACGGAATGATGAAAAGATGGAAGAGTTTCATCAGCAGTTGCAGGAAGAATATGCCAAAAAAGGTTACTATGAGCAAATGCCCTTAACAGAATCTGATGTGGCTGTTTTAAAAAAATTACCCAATGTTGTCTCTGTAAACGAATTCATTGTTCCGAACGATCCACAATACTATATGGCTTATTTCCCTTACGATAGTACTAAGCCTTGGGGTGTAGATAATTACGGGCCTTTATACATACCTCAAAAAGGCGCAACTGTAACACTCGGTAAAAATAATATTGCCCAATACAGGAGGCTGATTACTGTTTATGAACACCATAAGCTGGAAGAAAAAGGAGATCAGTTTATTATTGATGGGAAAGCAACTACACAATACACTTTTGCATATAACTATTACTGGATGATGGGTGATAATAGGCACAATAGCCAGGATAGCCGTTTCTGGGGATTTGTTCCTGAAACGCATGTAGTAGGAAAAGCAAGTATGATATGGTTTAGCTGGGACGGAGGACCAAGATGGAAAAGATTATTTAGTTTTATAAAATAAAGCAACCCCGAAAGGGGTTTTTTTGTCGCTTCGGCTTATATAATAAGAGATTGTATTTTACGTTTTTAGGTAAATGAAAATTATGCATAAAGAGGAGTATCGTTTTTCGTTTGAGGTATATCATAGCAGTAATGATTTGTTACCTGCAGATGCAAATTTGTTAGAACAGGCAAGGGCCGTTACCAATATTGCCTATGCGCCTTATTCACACTTTTCTGTGGGTGCTGCAGCGCTGCTTGCCAATGGAGAAATAGTAAAAGGCACCAATCAGGAAAATGCCAGTTATCCGGTAGGTATTTGTGCAGAAAGGGCTTTGTTATCGGCCATCGGTACATTATATCCCAATATTCCTATTCAAACCATGGCAATCAGCTACCATAACTTCAATCAAAATACAAACAGTACACATCCGATTTCACCTTGCGGAATGTGCAGGCAGGCATTGTTAGAATATGAAGGGCGGGTACAGCAACCGGTAAAACTAATTCTTAGCGGGTTAGAAGGAGAGGTGGTTATTGTTCCGCAATCTAATTTATTATTGCCTTTGAGTTTTAAGGGGGAACATCTCAAAAAATAATTGAAAGAAACAGTTTCAAATGCTTTAGCATCAAGTGTTTAGCAGGTATTTGCTTACATTTGCAATTACAACAATGCGTATGAGTGAGGAAAAAAGTCTAAATTTTATAGAAGAGATTGTAGAACAAGATCTGGCATCAGGAAAATACAAAAACATTATTACCAGGTTCCCTCCCGAGCCTAATGGTTATTTACATATGGGGCATGCCACCAGTATTTGCTTAAACTTCGGGTTAACCAAAAAATACGGTGGATACACCAATCTAAGGTTTGATGATACGAACCCTGTTACCGAAGAAACAGAATATGTAGAAAGTATTAAAGAAGATGTAAAATGGTTGGGATTTGAATGGAAGCATGAATTGTATGCCAGTGACTATTTTGAGCAACTATATGCCTTTGCCGTAAAATTGATAAAGAAAGGATTGGCTTATGTAGATGATAGTACCAGTGAAGAAATTGCCGAACAGAAAGGAACACCCACACAGCCGGGAAGAAGAAATCAATACGCAGAAAGAAGCATCGATACCAACCTGGAGCTTTTTGTACAAATGCGGGAAGGAAAATATGCAGATGGTTCTAAAGTGCTAAGAGCAAAGATAGATATGGCTTCTTCAAACATGTTAATGCGCGACCCTATTTTGTATCGCATCAAACATGCACACCATCATAGAACAGGAGATAACTGGTGCATTTATCCTATGTACGATTTTGCACACGGACAAAGCGATTCCATAGAAAATATCACCCATTCAATTTGTACTTTAGAATTTATTCCGCACAGGGAATTGTACAATTGGCTTATTAAAGAATTGGATATCTACCCGTCTCATCAATATGAGTTTGCCAGAAGGAACTTAACTTATACGGTAATGAGCAAACGTAAACTGCTTCAGTTAGTGAATGAAGGTTTTGTAGATGGATGGGACGATCCTCGTATGCCTACCATTAGTGCAATGCGCCGTAGAGGGTTTACTCCTGCAAGCATACGGGAGTTTTGCGATAAAATAGGTGTTGCCAAAAGAGAAAACCTGGTAGATGTAGGTTTATTGGAATTTTGCGTTCGTGAAGATCTTAATAAAATTGCTTTGAGAAGAATGGTGGTATTAGACCCACTGAAAATAGTGATTACCAATTACGATAAAGAAGGGGAAGTTGTGTTGAGTGAAAACAATCCGGAAGATGCTAACAGTGGAAGCAGGGAAATTCTTTTTGGTAAAGAATTATTTATAGAGCGAGAAGATTTTATGGAGAATCCACCAAAGAAATTCTTTCGCCTTGCTCCCGGCCAAATGGTTCGTTTGAAAAGCGCCTATATTATTAAATGTGATGAAGTGGTGAAAGATGAGCAAGACAATGTGATAGAGTTAAAATGTACTTATATCCCTGAAAGTAAAAGTGGAAGCGATACCAGCGGCATTCATGTAAAAGGCACATTGCATTGGGTAAATGCAACCACTGCAATACCTGTACAAATTAATTTGTACGATCGTTTATTTACGGTAGAAGATGTTGACGGCGCCGAGGGGGAGTTTAAAGACTATATTAATAAAAACTCTCTGCAGGTAATTGCAAATGCTTATGCTGAGCCGGATTTGCGTAACGCCAATATGCAAGACAGGTTTCAGTTTTTGCGTAAAGGTTATTTCTGTTTAGATAAGAATAGTGCAGGAGAGAAACTCATTTTCAACAGAACGGTAACTTTAAAAGATACCTGGGCTAAAGCGAATAAATAAAAAACAATTGTCTTTATTAGGAAATGCTGAAGAACCACTTCAGCATTTTATCTTTATATGATACTATGGATTTATTAGAAAGATTTGTTGATTATTGGAAACAGAATTTTGCAGCACTTTCTATCACCAAACAACAGTACCTGGTGGCAGTAAGCGGTGGCATTGACAGTTCTGTATTGGTACACCTGATGCATTGCCTGGATATGGATTTTGAGCTGGCGCATTGTAATTTTAAATTGCGGGGAGAGGAAAGTGAAAGAGATGAACTGTTTGTAAAAACATTAGCGGATAAATATAATAGGAAACTACACCTAAAGCGATTTGATACAAATAAAATTGCAATAGAAAATAAAACAGCAATTCAGGAAACTGCAAGGAAAATAAGGTATGACTGGTTTAAAGAATTAACAACAACTTCCTTTTTAATTACTGCTCACAATGCAGACGATAATGTAGAAACTTTTTTAATGAATGCTTCCAGGGGAACAGGTTTGCAGGGTTTAACAGGTATTCAAAATATTAATTTGCACAGAAGAATTATTCGCCCTTTATTATTTGCTTTCAGAAAAGATATTTTACTTTATGCCGCAAGTAACCATATCAATTGGGTGGAGGATTCTTCGAATACAAAAGAAGATTATACAAGAAATTTTTTCAGGCGTCAGATCATTCCTTTAATACAACAACAATATACAACTGCGTCTGAGAATATTGCGGCTACAATAGAGCGGTTGCATGAAGTGAATGTATTGTATCAAACTGCAGTTATAAAACAAAAAGAAAAACTGTTATTGCAAAAGGGAAAAGAAATACATATCCCCATTTTAAAATTGTTGCGTTCTAATGCAATACATACCATTACCTGGGAAATATTTAAAGAATATAACTTTTCTTCGGCTCAAATAAATGAGATCCTTAAATTAATGCATGCGGAAAATGCAAGCTATATACAATCTGCAACACATAGAGTGATTAAAAACAGGAAATGGTTGATTGTTACAGACATCATTTCAACAGAACATTCTCTGGTTATTATTGAACAGCATGATGCTAAAATCCATTTCCCTTCAGGAAATTTACAATTTGAGCTGCTGGAAGGAAACATTAACATTAGTGCAGATTTAAACATAGCGATGCTTGATGCTGACCTTATTCAATATCCGCTGATTTTAAGAAAGTGGAAACAGGGGGATTATTTTTATCCTTTAGGCATGAAGAAAAAAAAGAAACTCAGCCGGTTTATGATAGATCAAAAGTTATCATCCATACAAAAAGAAAATGTTTGGGTATTGGAAGCAAACAAATCTATTCTTTGGGTGATTGGATATAGGATTGACGACCGTTTTAAAATAGCCGCCTCCACAGCTAAATGTATAAAAATTACTTATGCAAATAAGCCGTAACCTGTTGAATGAAATTTTCGATAGGATTAAATTTGCTAAACAATAAGCAGGCAACCAGGAGAAAAAATATACCATACATAGCTCCCCAAAAATGAGCGGAATGATTTACATAACTATTGCCTTTTTTTGATAAGTAAGCTGAAATGCCCAGATAGATTAAACCAAAAACAAAAGAGGGCAACTCTAATCCCGGGATAATAATCAAGCCGAGCGGAATGGTAGGCGCCAGTACAATAAAAGCAAACACAACTGCCGAAACAGCCCCTGAAGCCCCTAAACTCCTATAAGCATCGTTATGCTTATTTTGAATATAGGTTGGAATTAAACAAAAGAATAATGAACTAACATACAATAGTAAAAAAATGAATTTTCCGGCAGTACCGAAGATTTGAACAAAAAAATGTTCAATCGCATCGCCAAACAAATAAAATGAGTACATGTTAAAAGCAAGGTGAATGATATCTGCATGAATAAAACCGCATGTAAAAAAGCGGTACCATTGTTTGCGGTACGTAATATCTATGGGAGAAAAAATGAGGTCGTTCAATACTTTGTTGTTTGAAAAGGCCGTAAAAGAAATGATACTTGTAATGGCAATAATGGCAACGGTAATGGTTAACATATAATGAAGATAAAACTATGGAATTAAAGGTGGTGGTATTTTTCGTTTTTAATAATAGTACAGGCCCTGTACACCTGCTCGGCTAAAATTAATCTTACCAGCATGTGCGGAAAAACAAGCGGGGAGAGGCTCCAAACAAGATTTGCTTTTTTATAAATAGATTCGTCTGTGCCAAAAGCACCACCTATTACAAAAACAATCCGTTTACAACTTTCATTGGCTCTTTGTTGAATAAACTGCGCAAGTTGAACAGAGGAGAACAGTTTGCCTTTTTCATCTAATAAAATAAAAAAATCATCTTTTTGTAGTGCGTTTTCAATCGAAACAGCTTCGGCCTTTTTCAGGTCTTTTTCACTTAACGAAGCTGCATTTTTTGGAGGTGCAATCATAAGCCAGTCAGCAGGAAAATATTTTTGAATTCTCTTAGAGAAATCCTCGATACCGGTTCTCACATAAGCTTCATGCGCTTTACCTACTGACACAAATAAAATTCTCATATTAAACGGATTGTCCTTTCACCAGAGTGGTATTTATTGTTAACTCTTTGGTTTCAAAATTATCTTCTAAGCATTCCAGCATTCTTGCAAAAGCTGCCTTTCCCAATTTATACCCGCTGGTTTCAACATAAGTAATTTCCGGAAAATATAAGCCGGGGAAAAAGCCGTTACTAAGTGCAATAACGGCAATATCTTTTGGAATAGACTTGTTTTTTTGCTGAACGGCTTTCATAGCGCCGCAAAGTATTTCATCGCTCATGCAAAAAATACCATCTGCCTTGGGCAAGTTATTTAATAAATCTGTTGTTAAGGTGTAAGCATCGCTGGTTGTATTACAAAACACTACTTGGTAATTTATCCTTCTTTCTACGTTTTGTATAGCCTCTTTAAAGGCGTTTACTCTTTTATTGGTGATAGACAAATTTTCGTTGCCAAATAAAGCGATAATGCTTTTTCGGCCGGATTGGATCAATGCATTTGTCGCCAGGGTTGCAGACTCGGCATCTGCAATACAAACCTTATTATACCCCTCAAATGGAGGCACTTTATCAAAGAAGATAAGTGGTACTTTTTGTTCTTTCAATTTTACAAAGGGTGTTATGTCTTTTGTTTGTGAAGTGATACAAGCAAAAACGCCGGAAACCCTGTTTTGTCTGCATAGCTTTAAATTTTCCTCTTCTATAAGGGGATTTTCCCCGGATTGAAGGATCATAATATTATAATTGTGCAGGCGGCTGTCTTCTTCTACTGCAGAAATAAATGAATCATAAAAGAAGTTGGATATAGATGGAACGATAACACCAAAAAGCCTGTTATTCCTTGTTCTTAAGCTAATTGCATTTGCATTAGGCTCATAATCAAGCGTATGAGCAAGCTCCGCCACTTTCTGCTTTGTTTTTTCAGAAATATCAGGGTGATTTTTTAATGCCCTGGATACCGTTGAGATACTTAACCCCAAAGCCTTCGAAATTTCTTTAAGAGTGGTTCCTGTCATATGTGCTTTTTTAAAACTATTTATCCCCTGCAAACATTTTCGCAAACGTTTGCTTTCATCTTTAGCTTTTTTTAATATCAAAGATGCAGCATAAGATAGATAACTTTAGTCAATAAATCAGTGTAGAACTTTAACAAATTTTTTGTCTATTCCAATTTGTGTAAGTTAAACACTTTAACAAACTAAATGCTTGTCTATGAATGTAAAAAACCTTCAGCGGGGTGTAATGCTAATGTTATGCCTGGCAATCTTCACCTCATGGGCGTTTGCTCAAACCAAAACCATTACAGGAAAAATCACTGATTCTAAGGATGGTTCCGGTATTTCCGGTGCTTCTGTTTTGGCAACAGGCGGAACTGCGAAAGCAGGTACGCAAACTGCCAATGATGGTAGCTTTAAATTGGTATGCCCTGAATCTACTACCAAATTGGTGATTACCTCTTTGGGATATCAAAAAATTGAGGTGTCGTTAAACGGCCAATCGTCCATTAATGTAAGCCTCGTTGCCACATCCGACAATTTAAATGAGGTTGTGGTTATTGGTTATGGAACAGCAAAGAAAAAAGAGTTGACTGGAGCTTATGCTACTGTTTCTGCAAAAAACTTTAATCAAATACCATCTGCTACTCCTGATCAGTTATTGCAAGGTAAAGTAGCTGGGTTACAAGTTACTGTGGCCAGCGGACAACCAGGAGCAGCTACGTCTGTAAAAATCAGGGGTAATAATTCAATCAGAGCTGGAACCAATCCTCTATATGTTGTAGATGGTGTACCGCTGGATGGCAGATCTGCCAGGCCGGGATTTAATACAAGTGGATTAGGTAATTTACCAGATGCTAATCCTTTAACTTATTTAAACCCTGCGGATATAGAAAACATTTCAGTACTTAAAGATGCATCTGCATCTGCAATTTACGGTTCAAGAGGAGCGAATGGAGTTATTTTAATTACTACGAGAAGCGGATCTTCAGGTCCTTTAAAAGTTGATGTGAATTCATCATGGTCTATTGGTGGACTTATGAAGCAACCAGATGTATTAGATGCAGGTCAATACAGAACTGCATTAACAAAATATGGAGCTAAATCTGATTCCGGTGCTTCTTACAAACCATTTAATCAAATTATTCAACATAATGTTACTCAGAATTATTCTATTGCTTTAAGTGGTGGTTCTAGTGAAAACAGTCGATATAGGGCATCTTTCTTGGCTTCTTCAACCCCGGGTCTTATTAGGAAATCTGGTTTAGATAAATACATTGCAAATTTTAATGGTTCTTATAAATTGTTGGACAAGAAATTGTCTATCAATTTCGGAGTTACTGCAGCATCCGTTAGTGAAACAATTGCTCCAGTTTCAAACGACCCGGGCAGTACCGGAAGTATAGTTTCTAATGCTTTGCAATGGAACCCAACACTATTAATGAAAAGCGGTTCCAGGTATATTGTAAATCCTAATGGGCAGGTGAATCCTCTGGCATTTTCTGATGCATATAATGACAAGAGTAATATAACTACTTTGTTAGGAAATTTTTCTGCGGGATATAAAATTATACCTGAATTGGAATATAAATTTTCTTATGGAGTTAATTATAGTTCAGGTATAAGAAAAAATGAATTGCAGGGCTGGATATCTGGCACTGGAGGCAATGCCGATGGGCAAGGTTTAGCAACTGTTGGTTCTGCTCAGTTATTTTCTCAAACAATAACACAGACCCTCACATATACTAAAAAAATTAATGAAATTTCTTTAACTGCTTTGGGAGGTTATGAAAATTGGTCAACTAAATACCAAACTCAAAACACATCTGTTTATGGATTTGATTATAATTTGAACTATAACTCTTTAGTTGGAATTCATTATTATGACAATATGCAGGATGGCAAAAAAGCTAATTTATCAAGTACATCTAGCAACGACCCCAATGTAGACGTACAATCTTATTTTGCCAGAATTCAAATTGGCTATAAAGATAAATACAGTTTAAGCGCTTCTTTTAGAGCCGATGGATCTAGCAAATTCGGTTCAAATAATAAATATGCTTATTTCCCTGCAATATCGGCCAGATGGAGTATAAAGGATGAGGATTTTATGAAGAATGTTGCTGCTGTGAGCACACTGAATTTAAGAGCAGGCTGGGGGCAAACAGGAAATCAGGAATTCCCTGCCGGAGCAGCGGTAGACAGGTATCAATATCAAAGCAATGGGGCGCTTAACGCTATTAACTTTGCTAATCCAAACTTAAAATGGGAAACAGTTACGTCTAGTAATTTCGGATTGGACTACGGTTTCTTAGGGAATAGAATTAATGGATCTTTTGAAGTATTCTTTAAAAAGACTACAAACCCGTTATTTCCGGGAACATTACCTGCGCCAGCACCTGCCGGAACCCTGTGGCAAAATCTTCCGGGTTATATAACTAACAGGGGATTTGAATTTTCTATTAATGGAACAATCGTGGAGAAAAAAGCATTTAGTTGGACTGCGGGGATTAATTTAACATATGTAAAGAACAAGTTCATTTATGATGCTGTTGGTAATTCTCCATTAGTATTAACCGGACAATTAAACGGAAAAGGAACTTCTGCAACATATGTTCAGGCAATTGCCAATAATCAACCGATAGATGTGTTTTACTTAAGAAAATTCAGTGGATTTGATCAAAATGGTTTTGCAATAACTACATCCGGTGCAACTTATGCCGGAGATCCTAACCCACATTATATAGTAGGCTTTACATCTACTGTTGATTATAAGAAATTTAGTTTGTTCTTAAACATGCATGGAGCTTTTGATTACTCTATTTATAATAATACGCTTCAGTCTGTAACAGGATTGAGTTTTATAAATAATGGTGGTAATATTTCAAAAACCTTGATAGGCACGCCAGAAAGTGTTGCTAACCCGGTTTCTGCTTCAACAAGATATATGTATAGTGGTAACTTTATGAAATTAAGTAATGTTACTTTAAGGTATAGAATAGGAAATGTTGGAAAAGTAATTAAAAATTTAAGTGCCTCATTAACTGCGGCCAACTTGTTTGTAATTACTAAATATCCTGGTTTTGATCCTGAAGTTAATGTGTCAAAACTTGACCAAAACTCAACAGGTATTCCGTCTATTGGAATTGATTACGTAGGATATCCAACCTTAAGATCATTTACATTTGGACTAAACTTTAGCTTATATTAAAAATATAACCAAATAAAATTGTCTTAGGATTCATATACGTTTAAATTAAAAGAAATGAAAAAACTTAAATCTATATCAATAATTGGAACACTACTTTTAGCTTCGGCCTGTTCTAAACTGGATTCTTCTTTAAATGATTCTATTATTAACGGAACGTCAGGAGGGGCATCCAATTCACAACTGTTGCTTAATGGTACTTATAACGATTTGCTTGGGTTATTAACTAGTCAGGATCAAATTTTCTCATTGGAAGAAAATACTTCTGATGAATGTTTAGTACCTACTCGGGGTGGTGATTGGGATGATAATGGTGTTTGGAGGGTATTACATGCCCATAGTTGGGATGGTACACATTCTCAAGCTCAATCTGTTTTTTTAAATTTAGGGAAATTAGAAAGCGATGCTACCACTACATTGGCATCCAATCCATCATCAAGTATTGCTGCACAGGCTACTTTCTTACGCACTTTAGCGCAGTATTATTATGTTGATTTGTTTGGACAAGTACCTTACAGAACAATAGCAAAATACAATTCAATTGATGCATCGCCTGTTATGAGTGCATCTCAGGCAATAGACACAATGGTGAATAATTTAAACTCAATAATATCAGCGCTTCCTAATGGCCCTTATGCAGCAAGCCCAGATGCAGCAAGGTTTCTGCTCATGAAAATATTATTGAACAAACAGGTTTATTTAAACAGGCAAACGCCTGCAGCACCGTCATCTGCCGATATGCAACAAGTAGTTGCTTTAGGTAATGCCATTATTAATAGTGGCAGATATAGCTTAACGGCACATTACTTCGATAACTTTGGACCTAATAACGGAGGCTCTGCTCCTGGTTACGGTTGGGGAACTGGTACCGAAGCAATATTTGCTTTTCCGAATCAACAAGGTGTTTCGCAAGTTAACGGAATAAACAGTGCAGGTATCAATGCCAGATGGATGATGGGCTTACATTATAATTCATGGAATAAAGCATTAGGTGGTGCAGGATGGAATGGGTTTAGTACTGTAGCAGATTTCTATAATTCATTCGATGCAAGCGACACCATGCGAAAAGGAAATACATATTATCCAGGTGTAACTAATACTTCAGGGTTAAAAGTAGGCTTGTTATACGGGCAGCAATACAATGCGGATGGTAGCAAAGTATTGGATAGGAATGGTAATCCGCTATTTTTCGATACTGCAGTTCATTTAATTGAACCTAATCCTTTAACACTTGAAGCAACCGGTGTAAGGGTGATTAAATATCCGCCAGATTATCAGAATTACAACGGTGGTCAGCAAGGTAACCAGCTTCAAATTTTCAGGTATTCCGATGTATTATTAATGGTAGCAGAAGCACAATTACAACTTAATAATAATGCTGGTGCACTACTATTGGTTAATCAAGTGCGTTCGGCTAGAAAGGCAGCTCCTTTAACTACATTGTCTTTGGTAAATAAATCAAACATCTATGATCCGAATACATTAGTAGCTGAAAGACAAAAAGAACTGTATTGGGAAAGCTGGAGAAGACAAGATTTAATCAGATTTGGTGTTTATTTGCAAAATTGGGCTTTAAAAAGCGCAGACGATCCAAAATATTTATTATTCCCTATCCCGGCTACACAACTTGTTGCCAACCCTAACTTAAAACAAAATCCTGGGTACTAATTAGAAACGCTCTTTAATTGTTTATAGTTATTTTTGAGAAAGGTCAATCTAAATTGACCTTTCTTCTTTTATTGAAAGATTTTAATTGCCATGATGCACCTGCGCCAAAAAATAGTTTTATCCGTCATCTTAATTGGTTCATTCGCTTGTACTGCAAAAAAAGATAAGCCTTTATTTGAGTTGATGGAACATACAGGAATAGACTTTATTAATAAAGTAGAAGATCAACGCAAAGAGAATAGCTTTTTATTCAGGAATTTTTATAACGGTGGTGGGGTGGCTATAGGCGACATTAATAACGATGGCCTGCCGGATGTATTCCTTACCTCAAATATGGGTAGCAATAAATTGTATTTAAACAAAGGCAATTTCCAATTTGAGGATATATCTAAATCTGCTGGTATTATTGAAGATGATAAATGGAATACCGGCGTTGTTTTTGCAGATGTTAATAATGATGGCTGGCTGGATATTTATGTTTGTTCATCTGGGCACATGCCAACAGGAAATAGGAAGAATAAACTATACATTAACAACCACAACAATACATTCACTGAATCGGCCGCTAAGTATGGATTAGATATATCTGCATATACTACACAGGTTTCTTTTTTTGACTATGACATGGATGGTGATCTGGATTGTTTTATGATTAACAATAGCCCAATACCTGTTAACCAATTAGAATTTGCTAATAAAAGAGATCTTTTAGAAAGCAAATGGCCTGTGAAAGATATGGTAAAAGGGGGGGGCGATCATTTATTTAGAAACGATAACGGCCATTTTGTTGAAGTTACACAGCAAGCCGGCATTCATGGTACACTTATAGCTTTTGGCATGGGAGTTTCTGTTGGCGATATTAATAACGACGGCTATCCTGATGTATATGTTGCCAACGATTCCTATGAAAGAGATTATTTATACATTAACCAAAAAAACGGCACTTTTAAAGATATACTGGAAGATGTAATGCAGCATACCAGTTTCTCATCAATGGGAACAGATATTGCTGATATTAATAATGATGGTTTATCTGATCTGTTTACAACAGATATGCTTCCCCTTTCAGACTACAGAATAAAAACCACGGGTGCTTTTGATGATATAGATATGTTTAATAGAAAAGTAAAAGCCGGATTTTACTATCATTACGTTAAGAATTGTTTACAACTGAATAGCAAATCAGGCATGTTTACAGATATAGCAAACTATTCAGGAGTTTCTGCAACAGATTGGAGCTGGGGTGCTTTAATGTTTGATATGGATAATGATGGATGGAATGATATTTATGTTTGTAATGGTGTTAACAGAGATGTTACGGACCTTGATTTTATGAACTTCTTTGCTAATGATGTGGTGCAGAAAATGGTGCTTACAGGGCAAAAAGACGATATAGAACAGGTTGCTAAGAAAATACCGGTAACACCATTAAAAAATAAAGCTTATCGAAACAATCACGATTTACGGTTTATTGATATTGGTGAACAATGGGGTTTTACCCAGCCAACATTTTCAAATGGTGCAGCATATGGAGACCTTGATGGAGATGGCGATCTTGACCTGATCATCAATAATGAAAATCAACCGGCATTTATTTATAAAAACAATTCAAGGGAGTTAAATAAGAATAATTTTTTGGCTGTTAAGCTCAAAGGAGATTCCATCAATCCATTTGCAGTAGGAAGCAAGATTCAACTCTTTATAGGCAGCCAGATATTAACTAGAGAAGTTATTCCCAGCAGAGGTTTTCAATCTTCGGTAGATTATAAACAAATTTTTGGGTTAGGCACAACTACTTTGGTTGACTCTTTGAAAATTATATGGCCAGACAGATCTGTGCAGTTAATAATGCATCCTGCAGTTAATCAAACGCTCAACGTAGATAAAAAAACTAGCAAAGCGAAAAAATATGAACCAACCACAACAAAAGAACAGCCTCTTTTTACAGCTATGACATCTTCGTTTGATAAACATATTGAAAATGAGGTAGTGGATTTTTATTTGGAACGAAATATACCGAGGCTGCTTTCACGAGAAGGCCCTAAAGCAGCTGTTGGCGATGTGAACGGAGATGGGTTGGAAGATGTTTTTATTGGAGGCACCCCGGATCATCCCGGACAATTATACCTTCAATTAAAAAATGGCACTTTTATAACGAAAGAAGAAAAAGCATTTATGCAATTTCCCACTTTTGAAGATGTAGCTGTTGCTTTATTCGATTGCGACCACGATGGTGATTTGGATTTATTGATTTGTCCGGGAGGCAATAACAGCGATGTTTATGCAAGAGAGTTGCAGTTGAGGTTGTTTAAAAACGATGGAAAAGGGAACTTTACTTTAGATGCAAATGCATTTCCTAATGTTTCTATGAATATTTCTGTTGCAGCTGTTAACGACTTTAACGGTGATGGATACCCTGATATTTTTATAGGTGCTAGAAATTACCCCAGGATGTATGGCGAAAACCCTACCAGCTTTTTATTTGTGAATGATGGACAGGGACATTTTACAGATATGGCAGCTACAAAAAATCCTGAGATATCTAAAATAGGAATGGTTACCAATGCAGTATGGGCAGATATTATGGGTGATTCTAAAAAAGAGTTAATCATTGTTGGAGAATGGATGACTCCCCGAATATTTTCTTATGTGCAGGATCACTTCGAGGAACAAAAAACAAGCCTTAATAACATGTTCGGATGGTGGCAAACCCTAACGGTTGCAGATGTTAATAACGATGGGAAACAGGATTTAATACTTGGTAATATTGGTGAGAATTTTTACTTGCAGCCTAATGCCGAAAACCCTGTGAAATTATGGGTTAACGATTTTGATCAAAATGGCAATAAAGATAAAATACTCACGTATACTGTTGATGGAAAAGATAAGCCTGTAGTTGTGAAATCAAGTTTAGAGGAACAGCTTCCCTCTATCAAAAAAAATAATTTAAGAAATGCTGAATATGCTACTAAATCTATTCAGGAACTTTTCCCTCCGGAAATATTAAATAAAAGCATTGTAAAAAAGTTTAATTATTGTTCATCTGTAGTAGCCATTAATAATGGTAATGGCAACTTTACAATTCAAGCATTGCCCCCGCTTTCACAAATGAGTTGTATAAATGCTTTTGCACTTACAGATATTAATAATGATGGTTATGTAGACCTTATCTGTGGTGGCAATCAGTTTGGATTTATGCCACAATTTGAAAGGCTGGATGCCAGCCTTGGAGATGTACTTTTGAATGATGGGAAAGGCAGGTTTAAATGGGCTGATGCTATTAACACAGGGTTGAGGTTAAAAGGTGAAGTAAGGGATTTAAAGTGGCTGAAAATAAATTACCAGGATATGCTATTGGTGTTACAAAACAATGAATACCCGGCTCTCTTTAAAATGAATAGAACGAATTATAAAAAATAAGTTTTCAATTTTAATGTATAAGAATCAA
This sequence comes from Sphingobacteriia bacterium, assembly GCA_017304675.1. GTDB lineage: Bacteria > Bacteroidota > Bacteroidia > Chitinophagales > Chitinophagaceae > CW01. The sequence goes on along the minus strand of JAFKLS010000019.1, from coordinate 337,539 downwards.
TTAACGATAGTAATTGTGGCGACCTTAATATTTATCGCCTGTTCTCAAAAACAGAAGAGAAATAACTTATTTGAAGCAATAGATAATTCAGGTATTCAATTTATAAATAAAGTTGAAGATAACGACTCGATCAATATTCTTAATTATCGTAATTTCTATAATGGTGGCGGAGTAGCTATTGGTGATATTAATAACGATGGGCTACCAGATATTTTCTTTACAGCCAACCAGGGACCAAATAAGTTATACCTGAATAAAGGTAATTTTAAATTTGAAGATATCTCGGCTAAGGCTGGATTTGGAGACAAATTACAATACAGTACAGGTGTTGTTTTTGCAGATGTAAATAATGATGGATGGCTGGATATTTATGTTTGCAATGCTGGTAACATGTATAACGCTTCATTGCGAAAAAATCAATTATACATTAACAACCACGATTTAACCTTTACAGAAAGAGCAGAAGAATATGGGTTGGCAGATTCCGGTTATAGCACCCAGGCAAGCTTTTTTGATTACGATATGGATGGTGATCTTGATTGCTTTATCATTAATAATAGCCCGGTCCCTGTAAACAGTTTAGGCTATCCGCATCAAAGGGATTTGCCTGCAGCAAAATGGAATGTGCCAGATTATTTAAAAGGCGGAGGTGATCATTTATACAGAAATGACAATGGACATTTTGTAGAAGTAACACAAACGGCAGGTATTCATGGCTCTTTAATGAGTTTTGGATTGGGTGTAACCATTGGAGATGTGAATGGTGATCACTATCCGGATATTTATGTTTCTAATGATTTTTTTGAGAGAGACTATTTGTATATCAATCAAAAAAATGGAACATTTAAAGATGAATTGGATACTTGGGTTTCGCATACAAGTTATGCTTCAATGGGGGCCGATTTTGGAGACATTAACAACGATGGTTACCCGGATATTTTTACTACAGATATGCTGCCGGCCGATGATTACCGGTTAAAAACAACATTGAGTTTTGATGATATTGACCAGTATCGTTTAAAAGAACGTAACGATTTTCATCATCAGTTTTTACAAAACACTTTACAGCTCAATACTACGGAAGGAAAATTTTTGGACATAGCCAATTATAGCGGTGTTAATGCTTCAGAATGGAGTTGGGGCGCTTTAATGTTTGATGCAGATAATGACGGCAATACAGACCTTTATGTGTGTAATGGTATATACCGTGATCTTACAAACCAGGATTTCCTTGATTTTGATGCAAACGAGATAAAAGAGAAAATGATTGCAACAGGAAAGAAAGATTTAAAAGAATTGGTGAATAAAATTCCTTCTATTGCTGTTCCCAACAAAATGTTCAGAAATTTGGGGAATTTGAAATTTGAAGATGTAGGAGCTTCATGGGGCTTTACCCAAAATTCTTTTTCTAATGGCGCTGCATATGGAGATTTGGATGGGGATGGCGATTTAGATTTAGTAATTAATAATGTGAACGAACCTGCACTGATTCTGAAAAATAAAAGCAGGGAATTAAATCATAATAATTTTATTTCCATCAACCTTAAAGGGAAAAGTAAAAACCGTTTTGCAATTGGTTCAAAAATCGTTGCTTTTATAGGCAATGAAAAACTTTCAAAAGAGATTATTCCAAGCCGCGGTTTTCAATCTTCGGTTGATTACAAACAAGTAATAGGATTAGGAACAAAAAATATTATTGATTCAATTATTATTTACTGGCCCGATCTCAAATACACAAAAATTGTTCAGCCAAAAATTAATTCAACTCTAAATATTACAGAGCCTGAAGATGCGCCAGGAATAATTTCCATTAAAAAAGAAGAACCGCCTCCATTATTTAAACAGGTGGCTACAATTTTTGATAAGCATCTGCAACCTGATTATACCGACTTTTATTATGAACGTGCCATTCCTGAAATGCTTTCGCACCAAGGTCCTAAAACGGCAGTCGCCGATGTAAATGGAGATGGGTTGCAAGATGTTTTTATTGGAGGCACAACAGAACATGCCGGGCAATTGTATTTACAAACACCTGAAGGGTTTATGAAAAAAAGTATTCCGGGTCTTTTGCAGTATGCAGGTTTTGAAGACGCTGCCGTTTGTTTTTTTGATGCAGATGGAGATGGCGATATGGACTTATTTATAGGCGCTGGTGGTAACAATATTACTCCTGCCGCAAGAGAATTACAGCATAGATTGTTTATTAACGATGGTAAAGGCAATTTTACTATCTCGCCTAATTCTTTCCCTTTGAATAAAGACAATGTTGGTGTTGTTATCCCTTTCGATTTTAATGGTGATGGAAAAATGGATCTGTTTGTTGGTGCTGATGCAGTATCTAAAGAATATGGCAGCACACCTATAAGCCATATATATATTAATAAAGGAAAAGCAGTATTTGCAGATTTGCCGGAACAAGCCATGGGAGGCCTTAATAATGCGGGGATGATTAAAGGAGCAGTATTATGTGATGTAGACGGTGATAAGAAAAAAGAATTGGTTATTGTTGGTGAATGGATGGCTCCTTTGGTATTTAAATTTGAGGAAGATCATTTTACTAAGCTGAAAACCGACCTTGATGGATTACTGGGATGGTGGCAAACAGTAGCTGTGGCAGATGTGAATGCCGATGGAAGAGAAGATTTGATATTAGGCAATATCGGAGAGAATTTCGCTCTTCATGCAAACGTGCAGAATCCTTTAAAATTATGGTATGGTGACTTTGATGAAAATGGAAGGATTGATAAAATAATGACTAAAACAGTTGATGGAAAAGATAAACCTGTTTTTATGAAAAGGGATGTACAGGATGAATTACCAGGCTTAAAAAAACAAAACCTTCATCATGCGGAATATGCAACAAAATCTGTTCAGGAATTATTTACGCCTGAACAAATAAAAAAAACTTCTGTTAAACAAGTTAATTTCATGTCTTCTATAGTTGCCATAAATAAAGGTGGAGGACACTTCACAATAGCAGCATTACCGGTTTCCGTTCAATTATCTTCTGCTAAAGCAATTGTAGCTGTTGATGTTAATAATGATGGTTTTACAGACCTGATTATTGGTGGGAACGAGTTCAATTTTCAGCCACAACTAGGACGGTTAGATGCAAATCATGGTCAGGTTTTAATAAATAATGGCAAAGGCAATTTTCAAGTATTAAAAAATAGCCGGGCCGGGTTTTCGCTGGATGGAATGGTAAGAGATATGGCTATTTTATCGTATAAAAAGAAGCTCGCGTTGTTAATATTGCAAAATAATGAAACGCCCTTATTGTATCAGTTACAATCTATTTCAAAAAAATAAATTATTTCATGTCGATTCAAAAAATATTATCACATGCTTTGTTGTTATTACATGTAGTATTATTTGGATGTAGTAAATCTGCTCAACCGAAGGATACCTTATTTGAAGCGTTGGATGCATCAAAAACCGGTTTGGCATTTGCCAATAAATTAACGCCGACTGATTCGTTCAATATGTTTAAATATATGTATTTCTATAATGGCGCAGGTGTTGCGGCTGGCGATTTTAATAATGATGGCAAAACGGATTTATTTTTTGCTTCTAACCAGGGGCGTAATTCTTTATACATTAACGAAGGGGATTTGCATTTTAAAGATGTAACAGCACAGGCAAATATTCCGCAAGATGGTGGCTGGAGCACTGGTGTATCTGTAATAGACATTAATAATGATGGATTACTGGATATTTATGTTTGCAGGGTAGGGAAGTTTGAAGTGCTGCATAGTAAAAACCAATTACTTATTTGTAAGGGCATAAAGAATGGTATGCCAGTATATGAAGACGAGGCTGAAAAATATGGATTAGACTTTTCAGGGTTTAGTACACAAGCCGTTTTCTTTGATTATGATATGGATGGTGATTTGGATATGTTCCTATTAAATCATTCTGTTCATCAAAATGGCACATTTGCGCCGAGAAAGAATTTTTTGGGCACTTATAATGAGGTGTCAGGCGATCAATTGTTTAGGAATGATGGTGGCCATTTTACAAATGTAACCAGGCAAAGTAACATTAATAGTTCTGCAATTAGTTATGGGTTAGGTGTTGCTGTGGCAGATATTAATTTAGACGGATGGCCGGATCTGTACGTTGGTAACGATTTTCATGAGAATGATTATCTCTACATCAACAATCATGATGGCACTTTTAGTGAGCAGTCATCCACCATGCTAATGCATACAAGTCAATTCTCAATGGGAGTAGATGTTGCAGATGCTAATAATGATGGTTATCCTGAAATCATTTCTATGGATATGCTTCCATCAGACCCTTATATGTTAAAAAGGTCTTTAGGTGAAGATGATTATGATATTTTTTACCATAAAATAAATGTTGGCTACTCCTATCAATATACCAGGAATAATTTGCAGTTTAATAGAAGGAATGGAATGTTTAGTGAAATAGGATTGTATGCAGGTGTATATGCAACTGATTGGAGCTGGGCCCCTTTATGGATGGATTTCGATAATGATGGACTAAAAGACCTTTTTATATCGAATGGCATTCCTAAAAGAATGAATGATATTGATTATGTAAACTTTATTTCAAACACAGAAATTCAGCAAGAATTAAAAAACAATACAACCAATGAAAGAGCATTAGGGTTGGCCGATAAATTTCCGGAGATTAAAATACCTAATAAGTTCTATCAAAACAAAGGAAACATGTTGTTTGAAGATAAAGCTGATGCTATTATTAATAACCTTCCTACATTTTCTAACGGTGCAGTTTATGCAGATTTAGACAACGATGGTGACCTGGATATTGTTGTGAACAATGTAAATGAACCTGTTCTGGTTTATCAGAATAAATCTAACGACAAACACGAAAGGCCTTTTGTTGAGATTAGTTTAAAAGGCGATGTGAATAATAAGAATGCCATTGGAGCCAAATTGGTATTGTTTGCAAATGGTGGCATTAGAACATATGAAAAAAATCCGGCAAGAGGCTTTCAGTCAAGTATGGAAATACCAATGCATGTTGGTTTGTTCAATACAAAAATTGATTCTGCATTTCTTATATGGCCAGACAATTCATTCCAAAAAATTCAATTATCCGGAAAGAAAAATAATCTCGTGTTTACATACCAGAAAGGCCTGCCTAAATTCAACTACCAACTGATCACTATGTATCATACAAATGTGACCAATCCTGTTGAAGACATCACAGCCCAAACTGGATTATATTACCTGCATAAAGAAAACCCGTTTATTGAATTTAACAGAGAGTTTCTTATCCCCCATATGTTATCTACTGAAGGCCCGGCTCTTGCTGTTGCAGATATTAATCACGATGGATTGGATGATGTTTTTATTGGAGCATCCAAAACACAACATAGCGCAATTTTCCTGCAAACAGCCAACGGCAGGTTTGAACAGCGATTGCAACATGATATTTTACTGGATAGCATGTACGAAGATGTAGATGCTCAATTTGCAGATATCAATCACGATGGTTATCCTGATTTAATTATTGCAAGCGGAGGAAATGAATATTATGGTGAAGACGAACATTTATTGCCCAGAATATATATAAATGATGGGAAAGCAAACTTTAAAAAACTGAACAATGCTTTTCCGAATATTTATATAACACAATCATGTGTTGCTGTGAACGATTTTAATGGAGATGGGTTCCCTGATTTATTTATTGGAGGCAGAGCAGTGCCGTGGGAATACGGCAAAACACCATCTTCTTATTTGTTGTTGAATGATGGTAATGGAAAGTTTATTGATGTTACAGATAAATATGCTAAAGAATTAAAGAATATAGGAATGGTAACAAATGCCTTATGGTTTGATATTGATAAAGACGGGAAGAAGGATTTGTTGATTTGTTGTGAATGGGGAGGCATTTATGCATTCATGAATAATAAAGGAACTTTTACAAAAAAAATATTAACTGATAAAAGCGGATGGTGGAACTTTATTTTACCGGTTGATATTAATAATGATGGAAATATTGATTTGATTGCGGGGAATTTAGGGTTGAACTCAAGGCTGAAAGCCAGCGATAAAGAACCAGTTAACTTATATTATAATGATTTTGACGATAATGGGAAAAAAGAACAAGTACTTACATATTACCTGAATGGCAAAGAAATTTGTTTTGCTAATAAAGACGAATTGCAAAAACAATTACCCATTTTAAAAAAGAAATTTTTATACGCCGATGATTTTGCAAAAGCATCTCTTTCAGACATTTTCGGGAAAGAAAAACTAAACAGTGCCAAAAAACTTACTGCCAACTTTTTTTCAAATGCCATACTGATGAATAAAGGAAATATGAAATTTGAAACAGATGCTTTGCCGTGGCAGGCCCAATTTACACCGTATAGGGATGGTATTATTACAAATTCCCGGAATGATATTTTGTTGGCGGGTAATTATTATGATAACAATATACAAATGGGACGGTATGATGCAGATTTTGGAACAATATTGCAATACAATAATGGCAAGCTGAGTGCTGAAAGTTTAAACGGCCTGGTTATTAAAGGGCAGGTAAGGCATATTAAACCAATAAAAATTCATGGCCGGCAGGCTTTTGTTTTGGTTAGAAACAATGACAGCCTGATGGTAATAAAATTTAAATAAAATTACATTACAGGATAGTAGATCTTCGTAATCCATTTGCTTGTATCTGTTTCAGCAAGCCTGTTTGTTATCAGCATTTGAAAGGGTATTGCAGGGCTTTGTCTTTTAGAATCGAGAAAATATTCTGTAAGTTTTTCAAAACCTTTGTCTATAGTATGCAAACCGCCTTTTATTTCAGTTTGTAACATGTTGCCGGCATGTGGGATACGTTTTATTTTAAATTCACCTGTTTCAATAATAAGCTTATTAATCGGCAGGCCAACCATTGTTTCAAAATACATACTATCCTTTCTTTGGGTAAAAGTCATCGGCGAGTCTACAACTGCTGCATTATTTTTGCCGGCATAAGTTTTTAATAAAGCTACTATGCTATAGAGTTTTCTCGTGTCGGGAGGCGTATTCACAGTTGTAAATTTTGAGGTAATCAAAACAGTATCTGCAAACTGTACCTCTTTTACATGAATGCCGTATAAATTCTCGGGCTTGTCTAATTGTTCTTTTAATGTTGATATCAAACCCTCCATACTTTTCTTTAAAGAAACAGCTTTGTAATAGGTAGTGATCCTGCTAATAGGGTTGTTGCCGGTTTTTATTTCGGCAGACCATTGTATAGCTGATGAATCGAGATACACACTAAACGATAACAGGTGGCTCATTACATCAATATTGTTAGCATGTATGTTAATTTCTGTTAAGTTAGAGAAGGTGTTGGTTAACTTATAAGAAAAATCTTTGCCGTTAATATCACTTTCTTTTGTATTGGTGGATTTCAGTAAAAAATCGTTAAACCATTTCGGGTCGGTAATAAATTTCTGAACGGATCCATGATAGCAGGTTACATATCGCACACAAGACACTTTGAGTGTTGCAGGTATAAACACATATACTCCCGCAAGTAAAAGAATTAATAATATTACCAGTAAGCCTATCCATTTTTTCATAAGGCAATCAATTTTGCTATTTGCAAAATACATAAACGTTCATCAAAAAAAACGTAAAGCTCAAAAACATTTGTGCCGATAAATTGTATTTTAGCAATACACGAAAAATAATTGCCATGTATCGTAAATGCTTGCTACCCGTTGCCTTTCTTTTAATAGCTCAGATAAGCTTTTCGCAAACGATTGATGTGTGGAAGCTAAAAGCAAATAATATCAATCCCGCAGATTATTATGGTATTACAGTTGCTAATGGCATGATTGGTATTGTATCTTCTCCTGAACCTTTTAAAGTGAAAGATGTAGTGCTGGCAGGTGCATATGATTTGTATGGTAGAGGAAGAGTGAGTAATTTTTTACGAAGCTTCAACTTGTTGAATGGCTATCTTGAAATAGACGGGAGAAGAGTTGAAGCCGCAAATGTTTCTAATTTTAAACAAGAGCTGGATATGAAACATGCAAGCTTCACTGCATCGTTCGATTATGCTGATAAAGCTTCTGTTACTTACACGTATTATTCTTTAAGACAATTGCCCTTTACTGTATTAATAGATGTATCTGTAATTGCTAAAAAAGATATTGCTATTAGCGCAGCCAGCGTAATGGAAGCTCCCGATGCTTTGAAAGATGTGCAAAACTATTACAATGAGATAGACAGGCCGCATGTAGTGATTAGTTTATTAACCTCATCAGCTAAAAGCCCCACCGGCAAACTGTTAATGTGTGCATCTAATACATTCCTGTTTAGCGAACCGCATGGCCAGGAGCCAAGGGTAATTCATGAAATGTGGGATAATAACATGCATTTAATGAAGTTTTCTAAGAAAATGAAAGCGGGAGAAACTTATGCTTATAGTATTGCAGGCTCGTCTATCACTTCAGCTCATCATGATGATCCTTTAAATGAGGCGGAACGTATGACCATCTTTGCAAAGCTGGAAGGCCGTAACAGGTTAATTCAATTCCACAATAAGGCGTGGGACAATTTATGGAAAAGCGATATTATAATAGAAGGAGACGATTCGTCGCAACAGGATATTCATAGTATGCTGTATCATCTGTATTCTTTCACCAGAGAAGGTACGGCCTTAAGTCCGTCGCCTATGGGATTGTCTGGCTTAGGTTATAACGGGCATGTATTTTGGGATACCGAATTATGGATGTATCCGGCAATACTTGTATTGCATCCTGAAATGGCAAAAAGTATGATCGAGTATAGGTATCAACGATTGGAAGCAGCAAAGCGTAATGCATTTAACCATGGATATAAAGGTGCAATGTTTCCATGGGAAAGCGCTGCCTCCGGTGTAGAAGAAACGCCTGTATGGGCTTTGAGTGGCCCTTTTGAGCATCATATTACGGCATGCGTGGGTATTGCTGCATGGAATTACTATTGTGTTACACAAGATAAAGAATGGTTGAGGGAAAAGGGGTGGCCTATCTTAAAAGAAACGGCCGATTTTTGGGCAAGCAGGGTAGAGCGGAATGGTACTGGAAAGTTTGAAATAAAAAATGTAGTGGCTGCAGATGAATGGGCCGAGAATGTAGATAACAATGCATGGACGAATGCCGCTGCCAAAGCCGTGTTGCAATACGCCAATGCTGCTGCCGGCATTTTAAATCTTGCACTCAATAACGATTGGGATTTGGTAGCACAGAATATACCTGTTTTAAAAATGGATAATGGCGTAACACAAGAACACGCATCGTATAGAGGTGAAGGAATTAAACAAGCTGATGTGAATTTGCTTGCATATCCTTTAAAAGAAATTACCAATCCGAAACAGATTTTAAAAGACCTTGAATATTATGAACAGCGCGTACCCAATGAAGGAACACCGGCCATGACACAGGCTATCTTTACCCTGTTGTATGCAAGGCTTGGTAATGCTGATAAAGCAATGCATTGGTTTAAGGATGCTTATTTATCCAATCAAAAAAAACCTTTTAACGTAATTGCAGAAACAAAAGGCGGAACCAACCCCTACTTTGCAACAGGAGCAGGTGGTGTATTGCAAAGCGTTTTAATGGGCTTTGGCGGATTGGATATTACTGAGAAAGGAATTGTTCAGGTTAAATCTGTATTGCCTAAACAGTGGAAGAGTTTAACGATTACCGGTGTTGGACAAATGCATCAAACGTTTGCAGTAAAAAAGTGATTAAAATTTTGTGTAAAAAACACACTTATATCATTTTAATACGTAATTTCAATTACTAACGCTTGTGAAGAAAATAGTAGCCATATTATTACTTGCAGTATTACTCTTTAACTGGGTTGGCTACCGTTTTATCTATAACTACTTCGAAAACAGGTCAGAAAAAGCTTTTCAGGCAATATTGGATAAGGATGATTATAACGAATCAGATCTCGTGTCTATCAAAGTTCCACTCAGTTTACCTTACGGGCCCAATTCAGAAAAGTTTGAAAAAGTAAAAGGTGAGGTGGATATCAATGGTATCAGTTATCAATACGTAAAACGTCGTTTCTATAAAGATTCATTAGAACTCTATTGTATTCCCAATCACGAAAAAACCGGGATTAAAAATGCAAGGGACGAATTTTTTAAAATGGCCAACGATATTGTTAGTTTAAATACAGCCAAAAAATCATCAAATACCAATCAGCATAAAGCCGTAAAACTTTCTGTTGATGATTTCACTAAACAAAATAGTTTTGAAGATACTTATATCGCATTAGCATTTAGTTTGATTAATTTTCCTCACAGAGCCTCAGCTATTGCAAGCCAATATTTGCAGGCAATAGACCAGCCGCCGGAAACCGTTGCATTCATAAACAAGCAATTGATTTAGTTTTTGGTTTCTTAAATGTTATTTAATTTTTTATTCTTGATGAAAAGGATTTTATCATGCCTGTTCTTATTGGCATTTTTGTATAGTTGTAAGCCTAAGACCGATTTTAAAATATATCTGCACGATCCGTTATTATTTACCAATACAGTTCATGAGTTAAATACAGTAGTAATGGGGAATAACTTTCCGCCAATGGTTGCTGCACGAAATTATACCTATGCTGCTATTGCGGCTTATGAAGTAATAGCTGCCGGGTACCCAGAGCAATATCAATCGCTGGCAGGTCAGGTAAAAGGGTTACCGGCAATGTCTAAGCCCGATCATTCAAAACCCATAGATTTTGAACTGGCTTCTCTGCTGAGTTATATTAAAGTTGGGGAAGCAGTTACGTTTCCCGAAGGAAGTATGAAACAATACAGAGACAGCATTTTACAAATTGCCAGGAATAAAGGATTACCCTCTGCTATTGAAACAGCATCTAAAACTTTTGCCGATTCTGTTAGTGCTGCTATTATTAAATGGAGCAAAGGAGATAATTATTTGCAAACAAGAGGAGCTGAGAAATATACGGTAATGGATATACCCGGAAGATGGGTGCCTACTCCGCCAATGTATGCCAGTGCTACAGAGCCGCACTGGAAGGAAATTAGAACAATGGTTATTGATAGTGCGAATTTGTTTGCTCCCGGCCCTCCGCCAACTTATAATATAACAGATAAAAACAGTGTTTATTACAAAGAAGTAATGGCTATTAAGCATGCGGGAGACAGTTTAACAGATGAACAAAAACATATTGCTGAGTTTTGGGATGATAATCCTTTTAAGATGAATGTTAGCGGCCATATTATGTTTGCAAGCAAAAAATTCTCTCCCTCCGGCCATTGGATGAGTGTTATTGGAATAGCCTGTAAGCAAGCGAAATTTGATTTTGCTGCCACAACTTACGCTTTTGCTAAAACCAGTATTGCTTTATTCGATGCATTTATTGAATGCTGGAGTGCTAAGTATACTTATAATACTGTTAGGCCTGAAACCGTTATTAATAAATATTTCGATATGAATTGGCGCCCTTATTTACAAACTCCGGCGTTTCCTGAATATACATGCGGGCATTCAACCATTTCAGCATCGGCAGCTGAAGCTTTAACAAGTATTTTTGGAGATCATTTTGCTTATACAGACAGCACAGAGTTAGAGTTTGGTATTAAAAACAGATCGTTCAAATCATTCAGAGATGCCGCACTGGAAAATAACTGGGCTCGTTTTTATGGTGGTATACACTTTCATAATTCCTGCATCAAGAGTACAGAAATGGGATCTAAAGTTGGCGGGTATATTGTACAAAAATTACAGATGAAAAAATAATCCCTTTTCATTGGTTCATCAAATAAAAAATCAATTGCTTTAGGCAAAAGGAACTCTTTTGCTGTAATGCTTCCTTTATTCTATTATTTCAGCTTACTATTTCTATTAAACTACAATGAAAAACAGTATAAAGCGCAACTGCCTTTCTGTAATAGGCTTATTGTTGTCTTCAATTTCCATTGCACAAACCACCGATGATGTGATTATGATGAATAAAAAACAATGGTGCAACGGGTTAACATACACATCTTCTCAATGGAAAGAATATTGGGAAGGAACTTTTAAAAGAGATAACGCCAACATAGGCAGTATTACAACCCAGTCTTTAATGTTCATGAGCAATTATGGTATTTCGAATACGGTTAATATTATGGCAGGTATACCTTATATGGTTACCAAAGCCTCGGCCGGCACACTGCATGGCCAAAAAGGACTACAGGATGTAAGCCTTGCTGTAAAATGGAAAGCGCTTACAATACCTTTTATAAAAGGGAAACTCAGTTTATTTGGCGTGGGGGAGTTTAGTACTCCGGCCACCAATTATGAAGCAGATTTTCTGCCATTATCAATCGGGTTGGGCACAACCAATTTTTCAACAAAACTTATTAGTAATTATCAAAAAAATTATTTGAATATAAGGCTCTCTGGCGCTTATGTATGGCGTAGTAATATTAGCATAGACAGAACTTCATACTACACAACAGGAATTGTGTATTCTAATCAGGTAAATATACCTGATGCCGCCAATTTTAACCTTGCCATTGGCCTTCATAAAAAATATTTATTGGCTGATGCGATTTTGTATAACATGACTACGCTTGGCGGATTTGATATGCGCAAGAATGATATGCCATTTCCCAGCAATAGAATGAATAGCACCGGCATTGGTGTGAATATTAAGTATACACTTCCTTCTAATACACATATATCATTTGTAGGGGTAGCAAACTATGTGTTGGCAGGGCGAAACGTTGGGCAGGCAACCTCTTTTACAATTGGTTGCTTTTATGCAAATTCTTTCATACATAAAACAAAAGCTACTAACAGCACTTCTAACAAAAACTAAATTTCTTATGAAAAAAATATTTTATACAATACCTGTGTTGTTGCTGTTAATATTATCTTTTTACGGATTAAATTCCTGTAATAAAAGCATCAGCAACAGAACAGCAGACCTTCCGGCATTGAATCCTGCTTCGTTGGATCTTAATGCAGGCTCCTGGAAAACGATTCTGTTAAACAGGCCCGATACTTTTTCAGTAGCCACCCCTTCGGCAACAACAACACCAAACTATATAGGAGAACTTAATGAAATAAAAGGATATCAAAAGCACCTTACTTCAGATCAACTAAACAAAATTAAATATTGGAGTGCCGGTGGGGTGTTGCGTTGGAATGAAATTCTACGCGGACTGGTGGCGAAATATAATTTACCACCATATCAAAACCCTGATGGTACTTATCCCATACCAAGTGCAGCAAATCCGTTTGCCTATCCTTTATTCCCGTTTGCCAATCCACCGTATGCTGCAAGGGCATATGCTTACATTACTGCCGCACAGTACGATGCGTTGGTGGCTTGCTGGTATTATAAAACGAAATTCAATCGCCAGGCACCGTATAAAACAGATACTACAATTACAGCCTATGCTTCTAAAACAAATTTACCTTCTTACCCGTCTGAAGCTGCTGTATTGGCTGGTGTTACTGCAGAAATGATGATCCTGCTTTTTCCCGGCGAAACATCTGCGGTACAGCAATTGGCAATAGAGCAGGAGCAGGCTGCAGTAATGAGTGGTGCAGCTTCCCGTAGCGATATTCTTGCAGGAGAATCTTTAGGACGACAAATTGCAGATGTATTTATTGCTAAAGCAAGAACAGATAAAGCGGGCAGTGCTGTTGGAACACCTACCGATTGGGCAAACTTAGAAAACAATACTATTTCGAAAGGAGAAACTCCATGGTATAGTTTAGAAACACCTAAACGTCCGCCAATGCTACCACTTTTTGGTAATGTAAAATCTTTATTGATTGATTCTGCCAGCATTGTTTCATTACGGCCAGGGCCGCCACCTTCTACTTCCAGCGTTCAAATGAAAACAGAAGTACAGGAAGTGTATGACTATGTTAAGAACCCGTCTCGAGAGAACATGAGAATTGTTCAGTTCTGGGCAGATGGCGCAGGTACTTATACGCCGCCGGGCCATTGGAATGCAATTGCGTCTGAAGACTTTATTGATCTTAACTTTAGTGAAGTAAGATGGGCCAATAACCTGGCATTGTTAAACATTACATTGATGGATGCGGCTATTGTTTGCTGGAACACAAAATATTATTATTATAATCCAAGGCCTTGCCAACTAAACCCGGCCATTAAAACTTTAACAGGGGTTCCCAATTTTCCTTCATACATATCAGGGCATTCTACATTCAGTGGTGCGGCTGCAGCCTTATTAAGTTTTGTTGTTCCTGCAAATGCGAATAAATATATGCAAATGGCACAAGAAGCATCTTTCTCCAGGTTGGCCGGTGGTATACATTACAGGAGCGATTGCAGTGTTGGATTACAGGTAGGGCAAAATGTTGGAGGATATGCAATAGCAAGAGCAAAAATAGATGGGGCACATTAGGCATTGATAAGAGCAAAAGCATAAAAAATAATCATGAAAAAAATACTATGCATCGTTGTTATTAGCGTAGTATATTTTATTTTATGAAGCAACATTCTGCCGATAGTTCAAAATGGCAATTAACTATTAATAACCGTTATTTTAAATCATTCAGGCATTTTGTGGGAACAACGGAACAAAAGCAAAGAATAGATTTAGGAACAGAAGTGATCAATCACCAAGATACTATAGATATTGCTATTCAGGGAAAACTTAACTCAAGGTTATCATAAATGCAGGAATGGATATTAGGCTTTAGAGGATATATGAGTTAAGCATTTTTAAAAAATAAGTATAAATTAATTATATGTTTTTTAGATTATGTATATGCGCATTTATTTTCGTTTCATTATTTTTTGAGAGTAAAGCTCAATTTTTTAAAAAATTAAATAACGATACTGTCTTTAATAAGAAAGTAGATACGATCACTGTTTATACAAGATTAAATAAAGAAAATTATACTTTGCCAAATACAGAAGGGGCTAATATTTATTCAGGTAAAAAAACAAATTATATTGAAGTTAATCAGTTAAATGCTAATTTGTCTCAGGCTCTTACAAGGCAGATCTTTGCCAAGATACCAGGACTAACAACTTGGGATATGGATGGAGCGGGTACTCAGATAAATATTGGTTCAAGAGGAACAGATTCTCATCGTTCAATTGAAATGAATATGAGGCAAAATGGTTATAACACTAATTCAGATATGTTCGGTTATCCTGAAGATCACTATACACCACCTATGCAAGCAATACAAAGTATACAATTAATACGGGGTTCTGCTGCTTTACAATATGGAAGTCAATTTGGGGGGATGATGAATTATGTTATGAAGTCAGGGGATGCCTTGCAATCACCTACTTTAGAGATTGATCAAACAGCAGGCTCTAATAATTTTTTTAATGCTTATTTTTCTTTGGGTGGAACAAAAGACAAATTGAGTTATTATTCATATTTTGATTATAAACACGGTGATGGTTGGAGGAGCAATTCTATATTTAATTATCATGCGTATTATGCTGACTTAAAATATAGTTTTTCAAAAAAAATAAACATTGCATTCCAATTCTCTAGAATGGCTTATGTGCAACAAATCGCAGGTGGATTAACTGATGATCAGTTTCAAAAGAATAATTGTCAATCTTTTCGTTCAAGGAATTATTTCAATCCTGAAATAAATATCCCTGCTATTATATTTAAATATACACTGTCAGCTTACACCCAATTGCAAATAACTTCTCATTTTCTTTTTGGGCAACGTAACAGTGTTCAATTTATTAATAACCCCAACATTCTGGACACTTTCAATACAAGTATAAGCTCTTATAATCCTAGACAAGTTGATAGAGATTATTACCAGGGGCTTACTATTGAAACAAGGCTATTACATCAATACAAATTTGCCAAGCAAATTTCTTCGCTTGCGGCAGGAGTTAGATTGTTTGATGAAATAACCAGAAGGAGGCAAAAAGGCATTGGAACAACTGGTAGTGATTTTGATTTGACTATTATAAATCCTTATGCCATCAATTTAAATTTTAGGACTGTTAACGCCGCTTTATTTGCAGAAAATTTATTCCAAATAAGTTCTAAAGTATCAATTACACCAGGAATCAGATACGAATTTATAAGGTCTGAAATGAGTGGATTCATTACGGGAAACATTAACGAATATTACCTAACAAACAGAAATTTATTATTAACAGGCATAGGCATACAATATACGCAAAAAGGAAATAATCAATTATATGCAAATATTTCTCAGGAATATAGACCTAATTTGTATGCTACATACACCCCCTCTGGCCAGGTTGATTCTATTGATACAAATCTAAAAGACAGTAAAGGATATGATATTGATTTAGGCTACAGAGGTAGTATTGGAAATTTAGCGCGATTTGATATCAATTTCTTTTACGTATTTTATGGAAATAGAACAGGTTTAATTTCTATTAATACACCAACTAGCCCTGTAAATTTATTAACAACCAATATTGGCGATGCAGTTTCAAAAGGTTTTGAAGCGTTTATAGAATTTTCTTTTGCGAAATGGCTAAACTTGAATAAAAAGAATAATGATATACTTATTTTCAATTCACTGTCCTATACTCATGGTAGATATACCAATGCAATAATTAATAAATCAGGAAGTAATATAAGTTTATCTGGTAATTATATTGAGAATACTCCAGAATGGAATAATAAAATAGGATTAAATGTAATTTTTAAAAAAATAAATACTTCGTTACAATATACTTATGTAAGCAAATATTATAATGATGCATTAAATACAATATATAGCAGTAATGGCGTAATAGGAGTGATCCCGTCATATAAATTATTTGATCTTACTTGCTCTTTTTCTTTCAATAGTAATTGCTCTCTTGGTGGAGGAATTAATAACCTATTGAATGAAAAGTACTTTAGTAGACGGATAACAATGTATCCTGGCCCAGGCATATTGCCTGCAGACGGAAGAACCTATTATATAACTTTAAAATTAAAGGTTGAGTAATAATAGCTGATTATACTTATAATATCTTAGTTGTTTGATATGATTTTAAAAGGCCTGCTTATCAAAAGCAGGTCTTTTTGTTTAAATATGCTTGGTTTTTATGAGCGAAAAAACTTAATTTCAAACATCTATTACAGCAATACTACCCAACACTAACGATGCGTCAAAGTACTTTAAAAGAATTGTCAGAAGCACTTGGATTAAGTATATCAACTGTTTCAAGGGCGTTGAAGAATCATCCGGATATTTCGGAGAGAACAAAGAAAAAAGTAAGAGAACTGGCTACGGCTATGGAATACGAACCTAATCCCTATGCTGTACAATTGCGAACTCAACAGAGTAATGTATTGGGCGTAATGGTTCCAACAGTAGATAATTTTTTTTACGACTCATTTATTGCAGCAATAGAACATGAAGCCAGGCTGAACGGCTATTCGTTGTTAATCATGCAATCCAAAGATCTTTCAGAGGTAGAACAAAATAATTTAAAGATCTTCCGAAAGAATATGGTTGTTGGTGTATTCGCTTCCATTTCAATTGAAACCTCTGAGATGGAGCCTTTCAAAAAAATGGAAGAAATGGGTATTCCTATTGTTTTTTTCGATAGGGTACCTGAAGTGCATGGCTTTTATAAAGTTTGTTTGTCAGACGAAATTGCTGCACGTATGGCAGCCGAAGCCATCATTCAAAAAAAGAAAAAAAATGTTCTTGCATTATTTGGTCACCCTCATTTAAGTATTTGTAAGTTGCGCCATGCCTCATTTATAGAAACATTCAGAGAGCTGGCTCCTGAAACCAACCTGCAGGTGGCCTGGCCGGAACTTATGGAAGCTTCCAGGATTGAAGTACTTAAAGCATTTGGCAAAAAAAACAAACCGGATGCAATTTTTTGTATGGGTGATATGATATTGATTGGAGTGATGTATGCCATTCATGAACTGGAATTAAAAGTTCCTGAAGATGTATCGGTGATCGGTATCAGTAACGGGTTAATGCCTACTTTGTATAATCCCAAGATTACCTATGTAGAAACGAGTGGTCATAAATTGGGCAAACTTTCGTTTAAACAAATGATGTCGAGGCTGGGCGATGAAATAACGGCAGAAGAAGTTTTTTTAGAGTCTATTTTAGTAAAAGGCGGTTCTTTATAACAACAACTTTGATTTACATAAAACGAAGCGGGTATGCAAAATTTACGGATCAAGATTTCTTTATTCCTGAATTATTTTGTTTTTGCCATGTTGCTTAACAGTGTTGGCACAGTGATATTACAGGTACAAAAAAATTATGGTATTACCGAATCTGCTGCAAGTGTATTGGAAGCTTGTAAAGATCTTAGTATTGCCATAGCCTCTTTTCTTATAGCATCATATGTTGTAAAGATCGGGTATAAGAAAACAATGCTTATCGCTTTGGCGCTGGTTACCGTTATATGTGCTCTTATGCCTTCATTAAACAGTTTTTTAATGATTAAATTATTGTTTATTACGGCAGGAATAAGTTTTGCACTTATTAAAATAACAGTATTCGCCACTATTGGCCTTGTTACCAAAAGCGAACAGGAGCATGCCAGTTTCATGAGTTTCATTGAATCCTGTTTTATGATCGGTATATTGTCCGGGTATTTTATTTTCAGTGCTTTTGTTGATGATGCCAATCCTCAGTCTACAGAATGGTTTAAAGTATATTATGTTTTGTCGGCCATTTCTTTTGTTGCCTTTCTTTTATTATCTTTTTCTCCGTTAGATGAGTCTTCCGTTCATACTGCACAAGATAAAGTTTCACTTACAAAAGATTTTGCTGCAATGATTAAACTGATAGCCGTGCCTACTGTACTGATGTTTATTGCCAGTGCTTTTTTTTACGTTTTCATTGAGCAAAGTATTATGAGCTGGTTGCCTACGTTTAACAATAAAGTACTAAAACTACCAACAGCATTAAGCATTCAAATGGCCAGTATTCTTGCTGCCTCTACAGCTTTGGGCCGATTTTTTGCAGGTATGGTACTTAGAAAAATACAGTGGTTTGTTTTACTGGCTTCCTGTTTAATTGCCGCAGCTATTCTGGTATTGGTAACAGTTCCTTTGGCAAATAAGGTTTCCGGAGAAGTTATTACAGGTTGGAATAATGCACCGTTAGTGGCATTCGCTTTTCCAATAATAGGGTTATTGCTTGCGCCTATTTATCCAACAATCAATTCAGTAATTTTAAATACTTTACCCAAACATTTGCATGGTGCTATGAGCGGTTTAATTGTTGTATTCTCTGCTATTGGCGGTACATTGGGTTCTATTATAATGGGTTTTTTATTTCATAACAGTGGCGGGCAAAATGCTTTTTATTTTTCACTCATACCAATAAGCATTTTGCTGATATGCCTTTGGCTATTTAAAATACTGCAGAAAAAACAGGAAACGAAAGCTTCTTAATTCATTATTTGAAAACAGCTTTATGCAGCTAACAGATTTAAAAGAATTATTTGAAGCAGTACAAATGCATGCTGTGCTGGCCGACGGAAAAACTTTTCCCGATTGTAAACCCAGGTTTAGCTTAGAGCTGATACAGGAAAAATACAATCGCGAAAAGCATCTGCACGGTTTTAATCTGAAAAAATTTGTTACTGAAAATTTTGAACTGCCCACAGCTGCCAATAATACGGTGAACAATACACATAACCATAATATAAAAGAGCATATTGAAACTTTATGGAATGTTTTAAAACGGGAACCGATTGATGAAAACTCATCTTTAATAAAATTACCTTATGCTTATATTGTTCCCGGCGGCAGGTTCAGGGAAGGTTATTATTGGGATACTTATTTCACTATGCTTGGTTTACAGGTATCGCAACAGGTAGCATTAATTGAAAACATGGTGAACAATTTTGCATACCTTATAGATACTATTGGCTATGTGCCCAATGGCAACAGGACTTATTATATAGGAAGATCTCAACCACCTTTTTTCCCTTTAATGGTGCAACTTCTGGCAGAAGAGAAAGGGAAACACACACTTATTAAATATTTACCACAGCTAGAGAAAGAATATGCTTTTTGGCAAAAAGGTTTACAATTTATAAATGACACAACGAATGCCTCACACCATGTGGCAATGGTAGATCAATCAATTGCCTTAAACAGGTATTGGGATGAAAACGATACGCCAAGGCCTGAATCTTTTAAAGAAGATATTGAGTTGGCGCATAATAGTAATAACAAGCAGCTATTGTATCGTAATATAAGAGCTGCTGCAGAATCAGGATGGGATTTCAGTACAAGGTGGTTTAAAGAGGAAGGCACCTTTTCTTCTATTCATACCACTGATATCATCCCTGTTGATCTCAATTGTTTACTGGTATGTGCCGAAGAAATTTTAGCGGAAACTTATTTTTTACTGGGCGAAAGGTCTACAGCACAGCTAATGAATGATAAAGCATTGAAACGGAAAGTAGCCATACAACAATATTGCTGGAACAAAGAGCTTGGGTTTTATTTTGATTATGATTTTGTTTCTCGAAAACAAAAAAAAATATTCTCACTGGCAGCCATAAGTACACTCTTCTTTAAAATAGCTACCCATGAACAGGCTGTGAAAATTGCCAGTATTTTGCAGGAAGATTTTTTGTGCGAAGGCGGGCTGCTAACTACTTTGAATAATAGCGGGCAACAATGGGATGCGCCAAATGGGTGGGCCCCATTGCAATATATGGCTATTAAGGGGTTGAGAAATTATGGATTAGATGAATTGGCAGCCGATGTTGCAGAGCGATGGATAGACCTGAATATTGCTGTTTATGAAAGAACAGGAAAACTAATGGAGAAATACAACGTGGAAGATATTCATTTAGAGGCGGGAGGAGGGGAGTACCCCGGCCAGGATGGTTTTGGATGGACCAATGGGGTGCTTCTGAAATTAATGAGCATGTATAGAAAATAGTTAGCACTCTTCCATAATACAAAAGCTATAAGGAGCCATAGTGAAATATTCATTATCTGCACCAACTATAAATTTTTCTTCACTCCAATGATCAAACAATTGTGAATTTTTCTCTCCGTTTTCTTTAAAAGCGTACCAGGTTATAAAGGAAGTTTTGTTTTGAAAATTAAAGAAGCAGTAAAGGTTTTTTTGAATAGAGGTTCTTATAAAGCCTGCTACGTGAATATTGTGTGGGCTTATCCATACAATATTCTTATAATCGGAAAATTGTACTAATTTTTTTCTTAATGCAATTAATTTACGGGTTGCTTCAAAGATTCTTTGTTCAATTGAGTCTTGTATTTCTATCTTTTTATTTTTCTCCCAGTTAATGACAGGCCGGTGCATCCACCTGTTATCGTAAAACCTGCTATTATCCTGCAGATAGGAATAATCGTTGGTATAACCTACTTCATCTCCATAAAAGATCATCGGCACTCCACCTATAAAAAAACTATGCGCCTGCATTAATACGATTTTATCAATCGCTTCCTTAATGCCCCAGTCATTATTTTGCTCTATAGCTTTTTCTAAACCGCATAAAGATGCCAGGGAGCCACTTATGCGTGCATCCTGTGTTTTAGGGTTTACTGAGAACAGTGCGCCTTTTGCCGGTGATGATGTTAATATTCCCGAATAATATTCTTTTAAAAATTTTCTATGTTCATAAGGATTGAATCCTGCTTTTTCAATCATCCAGTCGTCGTAACCCAAGCCAATATCATCGTGGCAACGTGTGTAGGTTATCCAGGTGGTTCCGAATGGTTTTTTTAATAATTCATGTTGAGCTGCCAGCATTATGCGGGTATCGCCTGTTGCCAGCATATCCCATTGTAAGGCCATATGTGTGGCATTATAAGCAAAATCGCATTCTCTTGCTATATAGGCATCTGTACCAAAATATTTCATAATCTCGTTTGGCGCTACAATGGCTTCACCTAATAAAGCCATGCCGGGTGTGGCTGTTTGTACACATTGTTTAATAAGCTTTAAAATTGTATGTGCTTTTGGTAAATTCTGGCAACTGGTTCCTTTTTCTTTCCAAATAAAAGCAGGAGCATCTATTCTTAAAATATCTACGCCAAGGTTGGCATAGAAGAAAATGTTTTCCAGCATGGCTGCAAATACCTTTGGATTGGTATAATTTAAATCCCACTGATAATTGTGAAAAACAGTCATTACCCACTTGCCGCAATCTTCGTTCCATGTAAAATTTCCGGGAGCGGCTTCAGGAAAAATTTCAGGCATATTTTTTTCAAATTCATCAGGTATATTTCTATCAGGATACATATAAAAAAAATCCTGGTATTCTTTGTTGCCCGATTTTGCTTTTGTTGCCCATTCATGCTGATGTGAAGTATGGTTCAATACAATATCAAGCATTAAATACATATCTTCTTTCTGCAAAGTTTCCGTTAACTCTTTTAAATCGTTGAGCGAACCAAAACGGGTATCTACTTCCCTGAAATTTGAAACGGCATAACCACCATCACTTTCCCCTTCCGGACTTTGAAAAAGCGGCATTAAATGCAAAAGATTTACACCAAGATTTTTTAAATAATTTATTTTACCCTGCAAACCTTGTAAAGTACCGCAAAACCTGTCTACATATAGGCTCATGCCCGTAATCTCATTGCTTAAAAACCAGTTGAGTTTTTCAAGCTTCAGCATATCTTTTTGTTTTAATATGCAGGACCGCTCCAAATAAGCATTGATGATATGGGTAAGCACCTGATCGAACAATTCAGGGGATTGGGGGTGCTGCTCGTATAGCTCATTAAACAAAGCTTCTATGGAATTAATATTTGTTAGGAAACGATTGTAAAAATTATTGTCTTTTCCAATAACATCTAAATTCTGTTCCAATAACAAATTGCTGATATATTGATGAAGTTGATGTTTATACATAAACAGTGAAGAAATTAATTGAGAATATCTTTGCTTAAATGTTTAAAGGCCTCCATGGCTCCCATAAATTCACAAGTTCTGGCACCGGCCTTATTCGCATTAATAATGATCTTTTCCCAATCGGTTTGTGTTAATAAATCTTTTGCTTTACCATGTAAGGCGGATAATTGATACAATACTGCACCAACAAAAGCATCTCCGGCACCGGTAGTATCAACAGGCGAAATTGTAATACTGGGTATAACAGAATGATCGTTTTTATACCGTAATAAAGTGCCGCTCTTACCTAAAGTAATTGCAAAGCATGAATTTGTTTTATTAATCAGAGACTGAGTTGCATCTTCAATACTTTGGGTATTGGTTAATAACATGGCTTCTTCATCGCTCACTTTAAAAAAGTTGCATTGCTTTAAAAAATGCCATGATTGATGAATGAAGGAAAGCAGGTTGTTTTTAAATAATAGCTGTCGGTAATTGGGGTCGAAGCTGATAAATATTTTTTGTTCAAGTGCTTTTGAAAGTAATGATGTGTAGGCTTTTTGTAAAGGCCCTTCTAAAAAGCCCGTAGCGGAACCAAAATGAATGATATCATATTCGCTTAGGTTTATTCTATCAATATCCTGCTCAGATAGCTGCCCGTCCGCACCCCTGTTAAAATAAAAATCCCTTTCACCATTTTCCATCAAAGAAACAAATGCAAAAGTGGTAAAATGTTGTTCGTCTTGTAACACCCATTTTGTTGAAACACCAAAATCTTGCATGGTTTGTATCAGGTATTTGCCAAAGGGATCTATGCCTACTTTGGCGGCAAGGTCTACTTTTCCACCCAGCGCTGCTATGGCTGCTGCAACATTGGTAGGTGCACCGCCGGCTTTTTTCAAAAAATGATTCCCTTCCGATAAGGGCGAACTCTTATCTGTACAGATCATATCAATCAATGCTTCTCCTATGCAGAGTATTTTTTTCATGTGTTTTATTTTAATCAATGCGCACTACCTGCTGGTATCACTGTTTCTTCGTTGGGTTTAGTATTCTTCATTAATAGTGTTGCTATTGCAGCAATAGTTAAAAAAGATCCGGCAAAATAAATAGCATGTGTGGGCTCTTTTCCTAACAGGTTATTGAATATAGATCCAAAAACCAACGAATAAATAAGCATAGGTATTACGATCATCATATTAATAATACCCATATATACGCCATATCTTGTTTTGGGAATATCGTTAACAATTAACAGATAGGGTACACCCATCATACTGGCCCAGGCAATACCGAATCCTATTAATGGAATGAATACAAGATATTTATTGCTTATTTGCGGAAAAGTGAACATGGCAAGCGCTGCAAGTAATAAGCAAATAAGGTGTACGAGTTTGGGACCTTTTTTTCTTGCAAACCAAACGAGTATAAATGCAGATAAGAAGGTGATGATATTTGTCCACCCGCTAATCAATCCACCCCAGCCAACAGCTTCCTGGTATAATTTATTCGCCGCCGAGCTATCTGTTGTATGAAAGACGGTTTTTGCAATTGTGAGATCTTTATAATCCCAATAGCACTTCATGGCAAACCATTGAAATAAGTATACGCCGAAAAGCCTCCACATATTTGCCGGCATTTCTTTAATGGCATGAAATATCTCTATGAAAGGGGTGAATATATTAATTTTTTTACGCCTTAATTCAGCCAGTTCTTCTTCTGTAGGGGGTATTTCGGGTGTTGTTCTATTGCTCCACAATACACTTCCGATACTGCAAAATGAACCCAGGAAAAACGAAGCAAATACCCAATATGGAATGTTGTTGGCGTTTTGTTTGTTGAATAAAGGGATTAATTGAAAAAGGAATAAGGAAATTGTTCCAAGCGTTTGCCCGAATCCGGTGAAAAAACTTTGTGCCAGAAAACCTAAAGGTTGCTGTTGGGGTGAAAGTTTGTCTGCTACAAAAGCCCTATAAGGTTCCATAGCGGTGTTATTGGCGGCATCTAACAGCCATAGTAACCCAACGGCCATCCAAAGTGCCTGGCTAAACGGAAATAAGAACAGGCAAAGGCTGCACAACAATGCCCCTGCCAGAAAATAAGGCTTTCTTCTTCCATACTTAGGATGCCATGTTTTATCGCTCATGGCGCCAATTACAGGTTGAATTAATAACCCCGTTATAGGCCCTGCAATCTGTAACAATGGTAAATCTCCATTTTCTGCGCCTAAAAATTTATAAATAGGGTTCACTGCATTTTGCTGCAGGGCAAAACTGTATTGTATGCCAAAGAAGCCTACATTCATATGAATAATCTGTGAGAAAGTGAGCTTGGGTTTGGAATGAGGCATACAAATCGTTTAACGTCTAAAATAAGCTTTCTCGCTTAGTTATAAAAGGGGCATTCTACATATGTTCTTTGCAAACGATTGCTGTAAAAATCTTTTTATGAAAAGTGTTGGCTATACCCCAACGATTACGCCTATCTGAATACTTCATCATCACCCTGGTAATAGAAATTGTCGTAAAAGGCTTTATTATTGGAGGCATGACCATTCGCTGTGGCGTACATAGCTATCATGGTGCCAATAAAGCCGCCCGCTGTTTTGGTGCTTAGAAATTTGTTATCCATATTCGCACTAACCAATACCCATTTGTTTTTCTCAACAGCATAATAGAATGAGTACCCTTTTTTTGTTGACTTTACCTTTAATTGTAAAGTATTTGATACACTGATTTCCTGTTCTGATAATAGCGTTAAACTGTCTGTTACAGTAGATTGGTATAATTGTAGAACAGTTCTTTTATTTTTTATTGACTGGCATAAATAGTAGAAATGATGCTCATTCTGGAAAATTAATAATCCTGCTTTTTCATAATCTTTTTTTGCTTTGAAAGCCAAAGAAGTTGAAGCTTCAAAAGAAGTGTGTGCCTGCCTAAAACCGATAAAAGCAGGGTTAGTGAGTTGTGAACAGGTTTGCGGAAGGGTTTGCAAAGATAGTTTTCCCTTTTGTTCTGTTAAATTGTACCATTTCTTATGCGGAACTCTTAAGAACATATATCTTTTATCAAGATGCGGGCTGTTGAATTCGTCTTTGAAAAAATAATTACCACTAAAAATATTCCTGTTTGTATTAATGAGTTGAGATGGCAC
Organism: Sphingobacteriia bacterium; assembly: GCA_017304675.1. Taxonomy (GTDB): domain Bacteria; phylum Bacteroidota; class Bacteroidia; order Chitinophagales; family Chitinophagaceae; genus CW01. Next base: position 311,600 of record JAFKLS010000019.1, on the reverse strand, counting down.
ATGATACGGCACTTCGTTGTTGTTTTTAAGAATAACAGGCCAATCGTTTTCCCATTGTACTGGTAGCATAAATGTTTCCCTCCCGGTATTGTAATGATCTCCCTCATAAGGTCTGCATCCTAAAAATACAGCATACCAATTGCCATTAATTGCTTGTACAAAATCTGCATGGCCAGTTGTGGTAATAGGGTCTTTTCTTTCCGGATTTAAATGCCGTTGGGTTAGAATGGGATTTTGTTCAAAAGGAATGAACGGAGTAGTTAAATCTTTTGTCCGGAATACCACTTCTGAATGATTGTAAGCTGTTCCTCCTTCTGCGCATATCAAATAATAGTACCCTTCTTTTTTAAAAATATGAGGTCCTTCAATCCACACAGGATGCCTGGCAGTATCTACACCTCCGTTTATAATGATCCTTTCGTCATTTATTACTTTTAAATGCTCTACATCAAAAGATCTTATTCGAATAGTTCTGTGACCATCCCACAAACTTTTATTTTCTGGTGGGATGCTGTTATAAACAATATATGCTTTATCATCATCAAAAAATAAAGACGGGTCAATACCATCAATTTCTTTTAGCCAATAAGGATCGCTCCACGGGCCTGCCGGATCTTTTGCTGTAATAATAAAATTTCCACCTTTATCAATAAGTGTACAAACAATATAAAAAACGCCTTTATGATAACTAATAGAAGGTGCATATAAACCTCTTGAGGTAGTAGCACCTTCAAAATTAACCTGGCTTGGCCTGTTGATAGCATTGCCTATTTGTTGCCAATTGATTAAGTTTTTGCTCTGAAATATGGGGATGCCAGGATAGTATACAAATGTAGAATTGATCAGATAATAGTCGTTACCTGTACTGCATATACTTGGATCTGGATAAAACCCTGCCAATATTGGATTGATATACGAAAACGCTTTTTGCCGATTCTTAATATAGGTTGCCACTTCTGCCATTGGCGCAACCCAAATATCTTTTTCTTTTTCGTGTAAGTATTGTAAAAGTTCTCTGTGTGCTTTCAGGGAAACATTTAATGAATGCTCCCCACCAACACCATGAAAAAGTAGTACAAGCAGTGAGTTGGTTTGTTCCGCTTTTTTTACCAATTCTATTAGCTGCTCACCAGTTTCACCATTTATAGCATAGCAGTCAATGTTATATAGATTTACATCGGTTATGTGATGCATTTCTGATCTTACAGCCCTCGCTGCTATAAAATCATTTTTCATTCCGTTCATGAAAAAGCTATCTGCCACTTTCATATCCCCGCAGGTATATGCAAATGTTCTTTGTTTTTTACCATCTAATGCTTCTAAAAAAACATTCGTCATCCTAATTTCATTTTCCAGTCTTTGCAGAGAATATTTAGACATATCTTGTTCTCCTTTTACCCATTCTCTACCCGGAATATTGCTAAGGCATGGGTGGTAAAGAGTATGATTTCCTAATTCATGCCCTTTAGCGGCAGCTATTTTCCAGTCGTTTAACCTGTTTTTGCAACCCGGCATAAAAGCAGATAAATAAAAAGTTGCTTTCAGGTGAAAAGTATCCAAAACAGGAATTGCATTATTCAGGTGAACGTTCAATGCATCATCGTATGTTAAAACAACAGCACATTTTCTGTTGCCATTCCATAATAGTGCATTATCCTGAGCATGAGAATGATGAACAATTAGTTCTGTTAGAAGAAGCAGGAGAAGTAGCTTTGTTTTCATAAATAAAAAATTATATACTGCATACTTTCAATAATTATATAACAGCGTATTTGAAGTATAGCAAAAGCGCTATTTTTCTGTTGTGAAAGGGGAGGCAGGCAATCCTTCTTTATTGCATAGATTAGCCCCATCAGGATTATCCGCCCATGCATAACGTACATATAACGGATCGGAAACGCTTTCGCTCCAAACAATTATTTTATTGTTCTCTATTCTTGCTTTAGCCCAAACAAATTTTTTATCAGTTCCGGCTATTGAAAAATAGTTCAGTGGTTCCCCATCAGTGGTGCCTAACCCGCTTCCTGAGTATTTAAATGAAATAATAATTTTATTCCCTTCAATAATTGCGGTGTCGTATAAGGGGCCGGAACATATTATTGATTGTTGGCCATAAACAATCTTTTCTGCAAGCAGTGCTAATCGCTGGCCTACTTCTTTCTTTCTGTCAGGATGAATATCATTCCATTCACCAAGGTCAATTGTAATAGCCATTCCTGTATTGGATACAGATAAAGTTTTTAATTGAGCATTTCTTAATGCAGCCCATTGGCTTTCGGAAGGTAAATAGTTCATGTCCATGTAGCCCGGCAATTGAACATAGAGAAAAGGCGCTAACGGATTTTGCCATTTGTTTCTCCAGTCGTTTATCAATGCTCGCATGAGTCTTTCATATTCTAAGGCATGGACTGTATTGGCCTCACCCTGGTACCATAAAAAGCCTTTGCATGAATAGCTAACTATAGGAGCTATCATTGCATTATATAATGCTGTGGGTTGGTTCTGTGGTAACGGTTTACCGCTTCCCGGTTGTTTTTGTGGCGTAAATACCTGGCCAACTTTATATTGCCAATCTCCTTTAAGATCAATGGTGTCTTTGCTAGAAAATAAATAATATGGTTTATCTGGAACAAAACCACCTTTGCCCGAGTTATTCTGTATACGTACTACAATATTATTTTCACCTTCATGCAATATACCTGGCGGAACAGAGTACCTTCTTTGTGGATATTGATAGGAAGTATTGCCTATCAGCTTCCCGTTAATATATACCTGATCAGCGTCAATAATTCTTCCAAGAAAAAGTTTTACCAGGTCTTGTGAGAAAGAAGGAGGTATGGTAATTGTTTTCCTATACCATACAATGCCATCCAGGTCTTTAATGCCCTGATCCTCCCAATAACCCGGAACGCTAATATTGTGCCAGTTTTTAGGTAGGTAGCTGTTATGGTACCACTTTTCAGTAAGCCCTTTATCTTCTTGTGATGGTTTGAATGTATTAACAGCTTCTGGAATTGTTTGCAGGCTGTTTAAATAGGTTGTGTCTTTGTTTTTATTGATAATATTCTGAATGTCGGTGAAGTTGTTGAATCCTTCTTCACTAATCCACGCTTCGATAGGTGTGCCACCAACGCTGGCATTAATAAGGCCAATAGGTATTTTATATTTTTCATATACCTGTTGTGCAAAAAAGTAAGCTACTGCTGAGAAATGCAAAATGTTTTCAGGTGTTGCCGTTTTCCAATATCCAATAGGTAGGTCGTCGTGTGGTTGTTGCAGGTCGGTCAGTGGAGGTATCCAAAAATGCCTTATCTGAGGGTAATTTGCGGTAGCAATATCGTTAGCATATCTTACACTGTGTAATTCCATCTGATGCACCATATTCGATTGTCCACTGCAAATCCATACATCGCCAAATAATATATCCTTTAATTTTATAGTATTAGTGCCGGCAATGATTATATTATAAGGGCCGCCGGCTTTTGTTTCAGGTAATACAACCTTCCATCTGCCATTTATATCAGCATTGGTACTATACATTTTGTTATTAAAAGTAATTCTAATTCTTTCATTGGCTTTTGCCCAGCCCCATAGTTTTACAGGAGTGTCTCTTTGTAAAACCATACTGTCTCTAATAAGTTTTGGAAGCCTTACTTCGGCATAGCAATTAAAACAGCAACAAATAACTACTAACGTTATTAGTAGTTTTACAAATGTTTTTGTAAACATTAGTGATAAGGTTTTACAGTTTGAATACTACCATCTTTGTTATAAAACAGTTCAGTAACTTTTATTGAACGTAAATGTGTAATGCCTTTAGATAAACTTGAATCATGGTAAAACAAGAACCACCGGCCCTTAAATTCTATGATAGAATGATGTGATGTCCATCCTACCACCGGTTCTAATATCCTTCCCATATATTTAAAAGGTCCATAAGGGTTATCACCTATGGCATAACATAAATAATGTGTATCACCGGTGCTGTACGAAAAATAATATTTTCCATTGTATTTGTGCATCCATGATGCTTCAAAAAATCTTTTCTCTGTATCACCTTGCAGAAGAGGTATTCCTTCATCATCTATAATCTTAACATCTTTAGGGTCTTCTGCAAATTCTAAAAGGTCATCTGTTAGCTTTGCAATTTTTGCACACAATGCAGGTTCATTATTATCTGGTAAAAACGCAAATGGGCTCTCTGCCTGCTCTTTTTTAAAAAAACCTGTTCTCCATCTTTGTAGTTGCCCGCCCCAGATGCCTCCGAAATACATGTAATAAATTCCATCATCATCTTTAAATACTGCCGGGTCTATAGAGAAGCTTTTTTTTATAGCATATGGTTGTGGTATAAACGGGCCTGTTGGCGTTGTGCCGGTTGCAACTCCAATTCTGAAAACCCCATCATAATCCTTGGCAGGGAAATACAAATAATACGTACCGTTTTTTTCGGCAGCATCCGGAGCCCACATTTGTTTTTCTGCCCAAGGTACTTTTGTTACTTGCAATGCCACGCCATTATCAATAGCTTCTATATCAAAAGGAGTATTCATGGACAATACATGATAATCTTCCATTGCAAAATGACTTCCAAGGTCATCAAATGCATCACCGGCATCAATATCGTGTGAGGGATAAATATATATTTTACCGTTAAATATATGGGCAGAAGGATCTGCGGTATATATATGCTTTACCAACGGTTGAGAAATGGCTTTTCTGTTCAATTCATCAAAATCAATATGGATAGTAGATTGTTCAGGCATATAGAATATAAATTATGTGGATTATAAATTCCTTTTTTGTTTCAGATCGGTTTCAATTTTTGTTTCCATTTTTTTATTGATGGAGTAGCGCGACAATAGAGCAACTCCTAATAGAAAAGGAATAGAAGGAAATATACTTACCAGCATTTTTGTGCCTGCGATGGCTGAAGCTGATTGTACGGAATCGCTATTGGGCATATAGTGATATAACCCTAAAATAAGAGTTAACAATGAGCTTCCGATACTTAAGCCTGTCTTCAAACCTACCATCATTGCAGAAAAGATGATGGCTGTGGCCCGCCTGTTATTTTTCCATTCACTATAATCAGCCACATCAGCTATCATTGCCCATAATAAAGGAATGGTGATACCGTAAAAAAAGCCGTGTAATATTTGTGCTGCGAATATGGCGCCTATAGACTTTGATGGAAAAAAATAAAATGCCAGTATAAAAAGCGTGGAAATGAATAATGCGACTCCAAAAACATCCCGTTTCCCATATTTGTCTGCCAATGATTTTGAAAGTGTGATGCCAATGATCATAAATATAATCCCGCCGGCATTGAATAAGCCAAACCCGGCTGATACAGGGTCTTCTCCAAAAAAATTAAGCCCGAATTTTGAGAGGAACGATGAAATAGGTTTTACAAAAACAGTGAGACTGTCTTTATCAACATAGTTCTTGAAGTAATATACGTACGACCCACCTTTCATGGCAAGCGTAATAAATACTAAAGTTGTAAGTAACAGCATTATTACCCATGGCTTATTTTTAAACAGGTCGCTCAGATCTTCTTTTAAGCTGGACTTTTGTTCAGGTTTCGGAACAATGCGTTCCCTGGTAGTGAAGAAAGTAATTAATAACATGATGGTGCCAATAATTGCAAGCCATGTCATTACTTTTTCAATACCTGCAGCTTTATTGCCATTGCCTGCGGTTTCAATAATGGATAACATAAACACCTGAACAAAGAACTGGGCAAACATTACAGCCACGAAACGATAAGCAGATAAACTATTCCGTTCTTTCATATCCCCCGTTATTACACCGCTTAAAGCAGAGTAAGGCAGGTTGTTGGCTGCATACAATAGCAATAATAAGGTGTATGTTACTACTGCATAAATTAGTTTTCCCTTATAAGAAAAATCAGGGGTAGTAAATGCCAATAGTGCTATAATACCAAGTGGTATGGCTGTATATAATATCCAGGGTCTGAATTTACCCCATTTTGAAACTGTTCTATCTGCAATTGCGCCCAAAACAGGATTAAAACCAAACGCAGCAACAAGCCCCACTGATAACATAATTACCGAAGCATGTTGCGTTTGCAAACCATAAATATCCGTATAAAAGTAGGCGAGATAGGTCATGAGTGTTTGGAAAACCAGATTTGCGGCAAGGTCTCCTAAACTGTATCCTATTTTTTCTGTGATAGAAATTTTCTGTGTTTGATTCATTATGGCAGTTTTGAAACGTAGTTTATTTTTTTAGGTTTATGATATTGTAAAATGCTGGCTTAGGATTAAACTGTCTGTCGAATACTAAAGGATAATTGGTTCTTCCCTTAATGGGCCAGTCGTTCAGCCAGGATTGGCCATCATTCACACCCCAAAAAGTAACACGATTTATTTGTGTTTTATGCTTCAAGAATAACTTAAATAAATCTTCATAACCTTTAGTGAGTTTATTTTGCATGCTGTCTGGTAATCCTGTAGAGTAGGGGTTCATTGCTGCATTGTTATTTTCCTCATGTTTGTTAACATCGGCAACATTGCCATCCCATGGGTTAGGCAATACACTTAAATCTAATTCAGTGAACATTATTTTAATACCAAGAGCAGAGAATTGTTCAATACTTTCTTCTATATCTTTCAAAGGAATGTTGTAAGCTTTCCAATGCCCTTGGATGCCTACACCATCTATGCGAACACCGGCAGCTTGTATTTTTTTTATTAATTCAATAGCGCCTTTTCTTTTTCTTGGTTCTTCTATATTATAGTCGTTGTAATATAACTCTGTATGAGGCGCTGCTTTTTGTGCCAGCCTAAATGCTTCTACAATATAGTCTGTACCTAATTTTTGTAAAAAGATAGAGTTTCTGAGTGTGCCATCTTCATTCAAAGCTTCATTTACTACATCCCATGATAATATTTTGCCGTCGTACCTTGAAGCGATTGTATTAATATGATTAACAAAATACTGCTTTACAGAGTCTGCATCTTTTATTGTATGCATAAAATAGGGCAATTGGCTATGCCATATTAGTGTGTGTGCGTTGATCTGGATATTATACTTTTTGCCATAGTTAACCAGTTTATCAGCCAATTCAAAATTATATGTATCCCATTTTGGATGGATAATCTCTGCTTTCATTATATTTTCTGGTGTAATGGCATTGAATTGTTGTTTAATCAATTCATTGGCAATAGGGTTTTCTTCTTCAATTTGTGCGGCATTTAATGCAGTACCAATTAAGAAATCTTTTTTATAAGCCTCTTTTAAAGAAGGTACTTTTTTTATTGAGTACCAACTAATAGCAATAATGCCGGAGATAATAAGTAGCGGAGCGATATTTATTTTTGTACGCATATTACTTTTGGTTTGTAATAGAATTAAATGAATTATTGGTGTTGTAACCTGGTTTCTGCAGGACCTAAATAACTTTCTTTCAACCCTCCGGCATCTATTACTATTTTTTGAAGTACGATAGCTGGATGGTAGAATCTTATTTTAAGTGTATGCTTCCCGGCTGTTTTTAAATAATGCAATGTGTTTTTTTGTATGGTATTGTTTGCAACCCATTCTTCCCAAATCTTATTATTGTTATCTTCTTTGTTTAAAGAGCATAATTGTGGTATTTCATTATCTATGCTAATCGAATATTGAAGCCCATTCTTTGAGTGAAAAAGGTTTAAAGTAGGCGAATAATAAAGTTTAATGTTTATAGCGCCTGAATCGTAAGTATAAAAACTGTATTCGGCCGAAATATTATTGGCTGCAAGCTTTTTAGTTGTTGCAGTTACCGGAAACACTGTAATGCCATCTCCATCTCTGCCAATACGCTTTAATGTTTTTAATTGCAGATTGCCGGCTGTTGTAATCTTAGTGAAATGCGCGGCTTGCATGGAAACATAGCCGTTCAATTCATAAAAAATATTGCCTTGGCTATTGTTTGGTATCATTTTTTCTGCACTAATATCTTTTGGCTTAATGAATGTTATTGGTTCCCGTATAGAATCCAATGGTACATATTTTACCTCAGGCATATGATTGTATAAGGGCTGTTGCCAATAAGTATAACCAATATGTGTCTGGCTCATCATATGGTTCCATTTGCCATGATTAACGGTATGGTATTCTAACGAGATCAACGAATCATTTATAAAATATTGTTTAACTCTATCAGCCAACATATTGGTATTGCTTTGGTAGTTACCTGCAGCAATATTGTTGTATGCATCTGCTGCATACATATTTATTAAATTGGCCATTGCCTTAATAGGATGCAGGATTAATTGGTAGTATGCATCCTTATTTTCAGCAGGTATGCTTATATTGTTGGCATCTTGCAATAATTCATCCCATTGTTGTTTAATATTATTAAGTTCATTATAGTGATGAGGCGAGAAAGAGTGTTCATCAATTAATTCTGGTTTTCTAATCGTAATTAATTGGGCATAGCGTTGGGAAATATTTCCTATTCTTTCGGCAAGTTGTTTCCCAAATTGTTGTTGATTCCACCGGGTATAATATTGGTTGATGTTGTTTTCCTTCCATGCTGAGGGTTTCCAGGCATATTCCAGAAAAAAAGATATAGGCATTTCCATTGGCTTAATATCGCCTACATTCACAATCCATATTTTTTTTACATTGTATTCATATGCTAAATGCATTTGTTCCCAAACCCTCACCAGGTTATTGGTGTTGATCCATTTATAATTTCGTGGACCACCTACATAATCAAAATGATAATATATGCCATAACCTCCGCTACGTTTTGGTGCGGTTAATGCAGGAAGCCGCCTAAGATTTCCCCAATTATCATCGCATAATAGTAATGTAACATCATCTGGTACCCGCATACCTTTATCGTAATAATCCTGAACTTCTTTATACAAAGCCCATAGCTGCGGTGTTTGTGGGGCCGGTTTTTTTGTTACAGTCTCAATAATTTTTCTCTGGTCGGCAACAATTTTTTCTAACAGCGTAATGGCTGTTCCCTGTGTCATAGGCATATCTCCATCTCCACGCATGCCAATTGTAATAAGGCTTTCGTGGTTTTTCATATTTTCTATGCCTTTTCTCCAGAATGCTTTTAACTCCGTATTGTTTTCAGTGTAATTCCATTGCCCTTTACCAAAAAGCTTCCATTCCTGCTGCGCTCTAAGCATAGGTTCATGATGAGATGTGCCCATTATAATTCCATATTCATCGGCTATTATAGGGTTAAGTGTATCATCAGTATTAAATGCATTGCCCCACATGGCAGGCCATAGATAATTACCTTTTAAACGAAGAACAAGTTCAAATACTTTTTCATAGAAAAGATGATTGAAGCCGCCGAATTTTTCTTTGCTCCAGTTGCTTAGGGCAGGGGCCTCATCATTAATAAAAATACCTCTATATTGAACTGCCGGGGAGTCAATAAAATTGACGTTCGTATTAATGAAAATATTTTTTTGCTGTGGTATGGCAACATCTGCCCACCAGTACCAGGGTGAAACACCCATCTGTTTGCTTAATTCGAAGATGCCAAAAGCAGTGCCACGCCTGTCACTTCCGGCAATAACAAGAATATTTTTTTTTGATGATTCAATATGCAGGCCTCTTATGTGATAAGCTTCCCATTTATTTTTTATGGTAGCATCTACTTTTTTTTGACGAATGAATGGAAGCAAATATTTTGACCGACCAATTGTTCCGATAACAATGCTATTGTTCTGGATATTCGTTACCTCATATTCAATAGGAATATTTTTGCCAGTAATGCGTTGAATATCGGATTGTAAAAATAGGGCGGCCTTTTGCACTAATTTAGATTCAGTAGTATCTACTACTATGTGTGCATTGATAATGTTAAAAGGCGTTGTTTTGCCAGATATAATACCCTGCGCATACATGTATTTTGTAGCACAGCATAATAATATAATGGCAAACAGCTTTCGCATAAATAATTTTTGAGTTTTAAAAACCAATAGAATTACCACCATCAACAGGTAATATAATGCCGGTAATATATTTGGCAGCTTCACTTGCAAGAAATAAAGCTGTTGTGCCTATGTCCTCGGGTTCGCCCAGATGACCAATGGGCGTTCTGCTGAGCACTTTATTTTTTCTCTCGGGATCATTCTCCAATGCCTTAGCACTCATATCTGTAGCAATAAAACCAGGAGCAATACAATTTATCCGGATACCAAAAGGCGAAAGCTCAACAGCCATTGCTCTTGTCATGGCTTCAATGGCTCCTTTTGAAGCTGAATATGCTATTACTTTAGGTATACCATATTGCGAGGCCATTGAACTAATATTGAGAATAACTCCTTTCTTTTTAAGCAGCATTTTTTTTACCGTTTCTCTTGAAATGGTAAAGACTGATTGCACGTTGGTAAGCATAATGTTGGCAAAATCATCGTCAGTAACATCTGCAAAGTCTTTTTTCAGGTTAATGCCGGCGTTATTTACCAGAATGTCTATGTGCCCATGAGTGCTATAAATTTGTTGAATGAGTGAAGGAATTTGATGCAGTTGTGTTAAATCGCATACAATTATTTCGCAAAGCTTACCAAGTTTCTTTTGTGAAGCTCTAAGTTTTTTTTCATCTCTTCCAATAATGATTGTTTTAATATCATTCGCAACGAAAGTGGTAGCGATAGCCAGACCAATTCCAGAACCACCACCAGTAATAATTGCTAAAGGCTGTTTCTTCATAACACTTAATTGGTTATTGCCCGTTGCCTGGAGCATACGGGAAATGTAATGATTGATAATATGCTAAACTATATTTTGCTTTAGGGTAATTAATAGGGAAGGGTTGCTTGCTGAATGTTTGAAAGTATAACAGGCAAGCATCTCTCCACCATTCAGCTTCCTGTAATTGAATAATAAGCAACTGTTCAACCTGGTGAAACCGTTCGGCATCAATATTCGCTTTGGCCAGTTGCCATTGCTCTGTTATTTGCTTAACTTTTTCTACACCTTCATTGTATTTGTAACACAGCTCGTACCATAAATTCCTTCCACTATGCATTATATGGTTCCAGCTAATGTGGTGAAACCACAATAGATATTTTTCATCACAGGTATTGCTATCACTCCACTGTTTTTGCAAGGGAGGTGCATATTGTACAAGTGCGTTGCTGCCTGTAACGGTTCTGTTAAAACCAATACCAAAATTATCGGCTTTATGATAGTAAACCGGATTCCAATCTGTTCTGGGTAAGGTATTTCCCCATGGCATAGGACCATAGTGATGCCCATTTCCCATAATATGGTGCAGGCCAAGCGGGGTCATATATTCTATCATTGCTTCATAAGAATGCAGCATTATATTTTTTATAATCGCAACGGTTTGTTTATTTGTGGTGAATGTTTGTTTAATCCATTCACCTGCAACTTGTTCTGCGGATAAATTTATATTCCAGGCAAGCCGCCCGAAAGCATACCAGTTTGCTTGTGCAAATGGATGTCCACACCAATTAATATCATTGCCAATATTGGCAACACCACTCATGCCATTCACTGTTCTATGCTGAAATAAATTTCCGTCAATTATAGAAGCAACGGTGCTGTTCGTTCCTTTTATATAAGTGTCTGTATTTAAAACTTCATTAAACATTGGCGCCTCAAATACCAGATGTGTGGCCTGACCTAAGTACTCCTGTGTTAACTGAAATTCCATCATTACAGGTGTTTGAGGCATGGCTCCGAACAATGGATGAAAGGGTTCTCTTGGCTGAAAGTCTATTGGCCCATTCTTTACCTGCAATAAAACATTTGTTCTAAAACTGCCATCTAAAGGTTTGAATTCATTATAGGCTTGTTTAAACCTGTCTTCCGGTGTTTCGTTATTATATACAAATGCACGCCAAATAATAATACCATTATAAGGAGCAACAGCTTCAGCCAATAGATTGGCCCCATCTGCATGGGTACGCTGGTAATTTTGTGGGCCGGGTTGCCCTTCACTATTTGCTTTTACCAAAAAACCGCCAAAATCAGGTATCAAGGAATAGATTTCATCCGCCTTCTTTTTCCACCACAATTGAACATCACTATTCAACGGGTCTGCTGTTTGTAAACCTCCTATCTCAATTGGAGCAGAAAACCGTGCTGTGAGATATACTTTTATTCCATAGGGTCTGAAAACATCTGCCAATGCTTTTGTCTTCAATAAATAATCATGTGTAAGGGCCTGTGCGCTGGCATTTACATTGGTTAATACAGTACCATTGATGCCGATAGATGCATTGGCTCTTGCATAATCAATATAACGTTGATCGATATAATTTGGAAGTGTATGCCAATTGAAAATAGATATACCGGCATACCCTCTTTCAACATAACGGTTTAAATTATCCCAATGGTTAAGAATCCTAATGGATAGGGAAGGTGTGCTCGTGATATGAAGCGAGTCAATATTTTCATGCATTTGAAGCAATCGCAGGAAATGAAAACTTCCGTATAACAGGCCAATTCCTTTTTTGGCAGTAATCGTAATCTTCAAATGTTGGGTTGAATTTTTTATTGACTGAATACTGAACCCTTCTTCTGATGAAAGATTTGCATTAGGGTTAACAATACAAACAATATCAGCCATTTCTTGTTTATCTGAAAAAACGGCTTGTTGGTTCAATAATTTGTTTAAAGCAATATTGAATTCTTTTTTTATAGCTTCTGTTATGGCTGAGTTTGTAGAAAAGAATATTGTTTTGGTGGTTCTTTCATAGTGTTTTCGTAACTGGGTATCGGTAATCCTGTCGTATCTAAGCCATAGATTATAACCGCTTTCCGCAAAAAGAAATTGTACGGAGAAGATCATAAAAACTATGATGCTTTTACATTTCATGCAGGATCATTTTTTCTTTTTTAATGAAGAGCCTCTGATGATCAACTCAGATCGTACTACAATTTTTTGTGTATGTTTAATATTTGAAATACCTTTTAAATGATTAATAAGGTTCCTTGCGGCAATTTCACCCATATCCATACCGGGATAATGAATGGTTGTTAATTTTGGTTCAACAATTTTGCTAATGGCATCGTTATTAAAACCAACGATTGCAATATCTTCCGGAATACGCACTCCGTATTCTTTTAATGTTTGCATGCAAACAGCGGCTGAAAAATCGTTTGTAATAAAAGCACCGTCTGGCATTGGCTTCATTTTTAGTATCTGCAATGCTGCTTCAACACCACATTGTTCACTCAGGTCTTTTATCAATACAAGATCCTTATCAGGTTTTATCCCATTATCAAACAATGCATCGGCATAACCCTTATAACGTTGTGCATAAACGTTTCTGTTCAAATTGGCTGTTACCAATACAATCTTTTTGCATCCCTGTTGAATTAAGTGTTCTGTTGCCTGATAACCACATTTATAATTATCTATAATGACCTTACTTGAATCAGCATTTTCTTCAACACGATCAAAGAAAATCATTGGAATGCCCTTTTCTTCAAAAGGCAGGAAATGATTTAGGTTCTTTGTATCAAAAGAAAGCGAAGCGATTAATCCATCCACTCTTTTATGAAAAAGGTTCAAAGCATTGGCCGCTTCTTTTTCAAAACTTTCAGAAGAGTGAGCAATCAGCAAGTCATAACCGGCCTCAGTAGTTATTTTTTCTACACCTGCTAAAACGGAAGTAATGAAATTACTATTCAATTCATGAACCAGTATGCCTATGGTATTGCTGGTTTGTTTTCGTAAACTGCTGGCAAAATTATTATGCCTATAGCCCAGTTCTTTTGCTGCTTCCTGTATTTTCTTTTTTGTATTCTTGTTTATTGCCGGATGGTCTTTTAAAGCCCTGCTTACTGTTGTAGATGAAATAGACAACCGTTGAGCTATATCATAAATAGTAACGTCTTTCTTAGGCTTCATATGCAATCGGTTGCAACAAATTTTCAATAAAATTCTGAAATAACAAATTTTATTTTTTTTCAGTTGATTGGCGAACAACAAGTTCGGAGCGTAAAACAACACTATTGGTTACTTTGGTAATGTGTTCTTCATTCAAGTATCCAATCAGTACATTCACAGCCGTTTCACCCATAATAAATCCCGGATAATTAATGGTGGTAAGATTGGGTTCTATTACTTTACTGATGGGATCGTTGTTAAATCCTGCAAAGGCAATCTCTTCTGGTATTTTAACTCCTGCTGTTTTCAAATGCATCATGCAATAGGCTGCGCAGGTATCGTTAGAAGAAAAAACCGCATCGGGCTTCTTTTTCATTTTTAAGATCTTTTCGGCAGCCCTGATACCTGTATCTTCACTCATGTCATCTATAAAAAGCAGCTCTTCTTCAAACTTTATTCCTGCATCGGCCAACGCTTGTTTATATCCTCTGATTCTTTCAGAATAAACGTTGCGCAACTTATTCCCACTTACATGTAGTATTCTTTTAAACCCTTTGCTGGTTAAATATTTGGTGATATTGTATGCTGAAAAAAAATTGTCTATTGTTACACTTGTAGTATCTGGAATGTTTTCTGTTCGGTCGAAAAAAACAATAGGAATTTTCTTGCTTGTAAAAGGCAATAAATGACTCAGTGAACGGGTGGTGGCAGCAAGCGATATCAACAGTCCATCAACACGTTTGTGAAACATTGTTTGTATATTCTGAGCCTCTTTTTCTTCGCTTTCCAGTGATTGCGCTATAATTAAATTATAACCTGCTTTACTGGCAGCCAATTCCATTCCGGCTAATATTGTACTCATAAAATAGCTGCTTAACCGGGGAACAATAACACCAAGTGTGAATGTTTTTTTATTTCTAAGGTTACTTGCAAAATTATTATGCCTGTAACCCAGTTCTTTTGCTGCCTGCTGTATTTTTTTCTTTGTATTCTTATTAATAGCCGGATGATCTTTTAATGCTCTGCTTACGGTAGCTGCTGAAAGGCCCAGTTGTTGAGCTATATCATAGATGGTAACTTCCTTTTCTGTACTCATTTTTAAAAGTAAGGAAATCAAAGAAGGAAAATTTTTCAAAAAAAATGCAATCGGTTGCATTTTTTTTGAAAAAAACCTATATTCGTTCTGCCAATTGTGTGAGCCATACCACAAAACGAAAGCTGCTTCATGAATCGAAATGCAAGAAATATAAGGATTGCAGGACAAATTTCATATACCGGAATTGGTATTTTCTTTTCAGTATATCTGCATTATCGCTTTCTCCTTTTAAGTAATTCTTTTTTTATTGCCTGTTTTTGCAACCGAATGCATTTCCGGGAAAATTCTTATTGCTTAAACCAAATTCAAACCACATAAACTGCCTTATGAAAAGAACATTATATAAAAACAGTTGCAAATCGCCCTGATTCATCCGCCTGGTTTTATTGTAAACCTGAATCCTCCATCTTTTTAATCAACGATTGAAATCAAAAAACTTTATGGAAAAACAAACTTGCAAATCGCATTCACAAACAAGACTGCTGTTAAAAAAGATGACAGTAGGCTTGTTTTTAGTTCTTCAACTTATTGCTTTGCCCTTATCATCTTTTACACAAACAATAACCTTAAAAGGCAGGGTAACAGATGAAAAAGGGGCTGCTTTAGAAGGGGTTTCTGTTAAAATAAAAGGTTCAACAGCAGGTACGGTGACTGATCAGTCAGGCAGCTTTACTCTCTCTGCTAAACCAAATTCAGTTCTCAGTATTTCATTTGTTGGCTATGAAACAAAAGAAATAACAATGGTAGCTGGTATAACAACACTCAATATTCAGCTGAATACACAAACCAAAGATCTTGATAATGTAATTGTAATTGGTTATGGTACACAACGAAAAAGAGATGTAACGGGTTCTGTTACTTCAGTTTCGGAGCAGGCTTTAAAAGAAGTACCGTCTGCCAATTTACAGGGAGCTTTACAAGGAAAAGCCGCGGGGCTGGAAATACAAAATACCGGAACTGCACCTGGCGCCGATATGCAAATAAGAATTCGTGGTATCAGATCTATAAGCGGTTCCAATGCTCCCTTGCTTGTATTAGACGGAATACCTTATGATGGTAGTTTAAATGATATTAACCCGGATGAAGTAGCTTCTATTGAGGTACTTAAAGATGCTTCTGCAACAGCAATATATGGCTCCCGTGGTGCTAACGGAGTAATATTGGTAAGTACTAAGAAAGGAAAGGCAGGATTAACCAGGGTTACATATAACGGATATTATGGTTTTGGGAATGTGGCATGGAAATATCCGGTTTTTAATGCAGCAGAGTATCAGGTAATGCGTGCTGCATCTACTTGGACACAGGGATATATGCCGATTGAACTGAAAGGGTTAGCTGCGGGACTAAATACCAATTGGCAAAATGCCATGTACCAAACAGCTCGAAAAACAGATCATAATTTATCTGTTTCAGGGGGTACAACGGATGGCAGTACTTATTCCCTGGGAGCTGGGTACTACAATGAAACTGCAGCTTTACCCGGTGAAAATTTTACGAGGTACTCATTAAGGGCAACAATTGACAGTAAAATAGGAAAAAGATTCAAATTAGGGTTGAATACTTTAAACAATGTTTCTGTTTCTAACGGTACACAGTTTGTACAGTATGGGTATATGTTTCCAATGCTTACACTTAGCCCGTTATCACCTATAGATACAAGTGGCGTTTTGGTAATATCTCCGGCAGGAAACCCAAATGATGTGTTAACATACAATCCATTATTGGCAAAAAACAATAACAATAATTGGGTTGATAGAAGTACAAGGATAAGAACATTCAATAGCCTGTATACAGAATACCAAATTATTACAGGGTTGAAATATCGGTTTAACTTGGGATTAAGCTATGTGCGTCAGGAAGATGACCAGTTCAGGGGTGCAGATACCAAACAAAATCCACAATATTTTAACGCAGGGAAAGGGAATAGCGCTTCGGTAAACAATTCAGAGGCTTGGGGCTATACAGCAGAAAATATTATTACTTACGACAAAACAATTGCGAATAAGCATAGGTTCAACTTTACCGGATTATATAGTATACAGGAAGCACATAGCCACAATACAAATGTTTCTAAAGATTCTATAGACCAAGATTTTGTTCAGTTCTATAATCTGGGGCAGGCTAACAGTACACATCCACCGGTTGTTAGTGGCAGTGAAACTTCTATGGTATTGCTTTCTTACATGGCTCGTTTAAATTATGTATATGATAACAGGTATATGTTAACATTAACCTATAGGAATGATGGTTCTTCTGTATTGGCTGAGGGGCATAAATGGCATCAATACCCGGCTGTTTCTGCCGGATGGAACATTTCTAATGAGCGGTTCCTGCACAATTTCTTCGAAAAAGCCAAGATCAGTAACCTGAAGTTAAGGGCAGGGTTTGGTCAAACCTCCAACCAATCTATTAGCCCATATACTGCATTGGGTCGCGTTTCCAACAGCAATGGTTTTGGAGGTACTGCAGGTACCATAAGGTATAATTACGGGCCTACTGTATTGGTAGGTTATAATTTAAGTTCATTACCCAACAGTACATTGGATTGGGAATATACTAAAACAACTAATCTAGGACTTGATTTTGCTATTTTGAAAAACAGGATTACAGGTAGCGTAGATTATTATCATCAACATACCAATAAAATTCTTTACAACGTACAAATACCTCCCACTTCAGGTATTAGCAGTAATACATTCTTTACTAATGTAGGAGAAATGCAAAACTGGGGAATGGAGTTCGTACTGTCATCTACCAATATTCAGGCAAGAAGCGGCTTTACATGGACAACAGATCTTAATTTGTTCTTTAATAAAAATAAACTGCTTTCATTAAGCAATGGTGTAACCCAGGATATAGCCAATCAATTGTTTGTTGGTTATTCTATGACATCTATTTATGATTACAATAAAACAGGTATTTGGCAAAAAAATGAGGCTGCCCAGGCCGCTGTTTACAACTCTTCTCCTGGTCAACTCAAATTAGAAGATCATAACCATGATGGTAAAATTGATGCCAGCGACAAATACGTAATAGGCAATGCCGATGCTAAATTGCAGGGGGGTATTACCAATAGGTTCAGTTATAAAGGTATAGACTTATCGTTTGTTGTATATGCACGATTTGGCGGACTATTAATTAGTCAAACACATCAACCCACAGGTACTTATTTGACGAATATGAATGGCGACCGAAATCAAATAAAAGTAGATTATTGGACACCAACCAACCCTACTAACTGGTTTCCAAGCCCGTCAAATACATTAAGCCCGGTAACCAACGCTTATACTACTTTAGGATATTACGATGCCTCATTTGTTAAAATCAGAAGTATTAATCTGGGTTATAATTTCTCAAGCCAGGTGTTAAAAAAAGTTGGGGCGCAGCACATAAAGATTTATGCAACAATAGACAATATAGCCACATTATTCTCACCTTATAAAAAGCTTACTGGTATTGATCCTGAGGGAACCGGTACAGGTGATCAGAGTGTGGGAGGAGTTGGTAATATAAGAACAAATGCAGGTGGCAATAATATGATTACTCTCTCTGCATCGGTTCCGCCAATAAGAACACTCATTTTTGGAATGAATGTATCCTTCTAATTAAAAAAATCAATGAAAAGCATTAAATCATATTATATGAATAATAAATTAAAAATAGCTGTACTTAGTGTAGTAGTTATACTTACTGTTTATATAGCTGGGTGTACCAAAAAATTAGAGGAGCATCCGTATACCACCTTCACAACTGCTTATTTTCAAACACCAACCGGATTGCAAAGTGCTGTTACTACACTTTATTCCGGCATGCGATACATATATGGGCCTGAACCTTCTTTAGCAATTACGGTAATGGGAACAGATGAGTTTACAGGAGGAGATCAAGTGTTGGCCGCAACAGGTGGGCAATATGTACGTTCTTTTGCTTTATACGGAGGTAGTACGCCTATATCACCTAGTGATGGCTCCTTATTGAATATTTGGAATAGTGTATTCTCTTTAATTAATCTGGCCAATGGTGTGGTTAGCATTGCCCCCACTGTAAATATAGATGCCCAAACAAAAAGTACTTATATAGCAGAAGCAAGGTTTTTAAGAGGCTTATGTTATTTAACATTAGTATCTCAGTTCGGTGCGGTGCCTGTTGATCTTGGTAGTGGAGATTTTGCTTTTAATACCATTCCTTATCAAGGTTTCAATATTCTTATCAATGGCACGAAGGATTCAGTGCTTGTAAAAAATTACAATGGCATGATTGCGGATTTCGCATATGCTTCGCAAAACTTGCCGGATCAAAGGCCTGTAAATGCATTTCGATTGTCTAAAGCGGCGGCATATATGATGTTGTCCCGGGTATATATCTATAGAGGTTATTCGAAACTTAAGCAAAACACAGACTTTGCCAATGCCTATGCAGCGGCTATGGAGGTAATTAATAACCAGGCAAAATATGGAGTGGCGCTTCAACAAGATTTTGGACAGGTAAACAGGCAGGGAAATGATTATAATCCTGAAATATTATACGCTGTTGAAAGATTAGCTAATGATCCAAACGATAATGAAACACCTGTAACTACTAACACTGCCGGTAAAGGTAACAATGCTTCTATCGCTTTTGCGCCAAACTATACTGCAGTAACAGGTGCTAAAGCTCCAGGAGTAGCTCGCGAAGCAATATGGGGCAGACCATATAGGCGCTTTGCACCAACTCGTTGGTTATGGGATACCTGTTATGCCGATAAGTACAATGATAGCCGTTATCATAATAGCTTTCAAATGATGTGGTATACGGTGCAGGGAGGGGTGAACGGAAATCCTATCAATTATGGAGATACTGCTTTTGTTTTAGCAGAAACACAGGCTCAGGCAGATTCATTCAGATCATTGAACAGGCCTTTTGCTATTGTACCACCAAGCAAATTTTGGACCTTGCAGAACAATGATCCTCAAAATGTTTATCCATACCTGAAAAAATTCTCAGACAGTGCAAAAGGCAATTTTAACGATGTGGTAGACGGAAGGCCTTTTAAAGTAGCGAAGCTCTCTGAATTGTATTTGTTAGCGGCAGAAGCCTGTTTACAAGGAGCCGGAGGTGGAACAGGAGAGGCGGCCAACTTAATAAATGTGTTGAGAGCAAGAGCTGCTTATCGTCCAACTTTAACGCCGGCTCAGGTTACAGCCCGGGCTGCAGCTTTGCAGGTTACCGCTGCACAAATAACATTAGATTTTATTCTTGATGAGCGCACAAGGGAATTGTGTGGCGAAAGTGTACGGTGGGCCGATCTTGCGATGAGAGGAAAACTGGTTAGTAGGGTACAAGCACATAATCCGGATGCTGGACCCAATATTCAAACTTTTCATTCACTACGCCCAATACCGCAATCCCAGTTAGACGCTGTAACAACTAAAAATCCGGCGTATCAAAATCCAGGATATTAGTAATCATAAACACAGCTACTTAAAAAATAAAAAAATATAACATGAATCTTAATATAAAAACTTCTTTGGCAGCTACAGCTTCAATTGTGTTGCTTTTAGCTGTTGGCTGTAAAAAAGAGCCTGTTAATGGTATTACTAATACGGGCAATTATTCTGATACTTCCGGATCAATCAAATCTGTTGCATCAGGTAATGGTTTTGCATTTGGGCTGGCTGCAGACTATAGTTCAATGAATGGGAATAGTGCTTATATCTCAACTGTGCAGCGCGAAGCAAGTTCAATTACTTTTGGTAATGAGTTAAAATATGGATCTGTTGTTCAGAACGATGGTAGTTTCAATTTTGCAACTGCTGATAATTTTTATAATCTATGTGCTAATGCCAATTTGCAGGTATTTGGCCATACTTTAGTTTGGTATCAGCAACAAAATGCTACTTATCTGAATGCAATAGTTGGAGGGGGCTCTTCTACTTCTGTACCTAATCTCATCGGCAATAATGCAGGTTTTGAATCAGGCAGTTTAAATTGGTCTATCTACAACACAAATGGTGCAACCATTACTTTTGTTACCGGCGATGCCGCTAACGCCCATAGTGGTAATGGATATATGAAAGTGGTTAACCCTACAGCACAAACAGGCAACCAATGGAAGGTTCAGGTATCCAGCGCTACATTTACAACCACGCCTGGCAAACAATATACAATTTCTTATTGGGTAAAAGCTGCTTCTGCCGGAGGTTCTATAAGGCTTTCCACCGGGCCAAGCGCTGCACAATATCAAGGAGATCAAACTATCGGAACTGCATGGCAACAAGTAAGTTGGACAATCACAGCAACTCTATCCTCTACTTCATTTTTATTTGACATGGGCCAGGTTGCCAACACTTATTATATTGACGATGTTAATGTGGTTGATGTTGCTGCTGCAAATGCTGCTGCAGCTGCGGCTTCTGCCTCTGCAGTAGCTAATAGAGTAGATTCTGTGATGAAATTATGGATTAATGCCGCCGTTGGAAGATATGCAGGAAAAATAAAAGCCTGGGATGTGGTAAATGAACCTATGGCCGATGGAAGCGGTGCTTTAAGAGTGAGCACCAATACTTCAGTTGCACCAGGTACTACCAATGTTTTCTTTTGGTCAGATTATATGGGGCGCGATTATGCATTAAAGGCTTTTCAGTATGCCAAAGCTGCAGACCCTAATGCGTTATTGTTTATTAATGACTATAATTTAGAATCTAATTCAGCAAAAGTGGACTCATTGGTTGCTTATATAACCTATTTAAAAGGAAAAGGTGCGCAAATAGATGGTATTGGAACACAATTACATACTAGTATCATTGGATCTTACGCAGGCATTGATGTAATGTTCCAGAAACTGGCAGCTACAGGATTAAAAATTAGAATTTCAGAGTTGGATGTGAAGATAAATCCGGCGAATAAATCTAATTTTTCACAGGTGCCTGTACCTGCTACTATTTTGGCCTCACAAGCAGATATGTACAAGTATATTGTTAATTCCTATATGAAAAACGTGCCGGCAGCTCAACGTTATGGCATTACAGTTTGGGGTGTAAATGATAATACTAGTTGGTTATATAACAAAGGGCAGGATTATCCTTTATTATTCGATAGCACCTTTAAACGTAAACCGGCTTATTCCGGTGTTTTACAGGCTTTAAAAGGACAATAATTCTAAGAATCTTTTCTTGTTCCTTGTAAAAAGCGTATTCGTTTGTTAAAATAAGAGTGTATAGCGGCATATTTCCATATGCTGCTTTTTATTTTTACAACATTGTACTGCTATTGTTATTATTTTTAACGCGAATGGATGGATGTATTGAGAAAAATTTATAAACAATCAATCATAAAAACAATGTATTCTTTAGAACAAACAATGCGCTGGTATGGCCCAAACGACCCCGTTGATCTGTGGCATATCAGGCAGGCAGGTTGCACAGGTGTGGTAACAGCATTGCATCATATTCCTGTAGGAGATGTATGGACCGTTGAAGAAATCATGAAACGTAAACAAATGATAGAAGCAACTGGTATGCAATGGAGTGTTATTGAAAGTTTACCCGTTCATGAAGATATTAAAAAAAGATCCGGCCAGTTTCAACTATATATTGATAATTATAAACAAAGCCTGAGAAACGTTGCTTCCTGTGGTGTTTATGTTGTTACTTATAATTTTATGCCTATTCTGGATTGGTTACGTACCGATATAGAATATGAATTGCCTGATAAAAGCAGGGCCTTGTTTTTTGACCGTGCCGCTTTTGTTGCGTTCGATATGTTTCTTTTACAGAGGCCGGGTGCTGAGAAAGATTATTCTGAAGAAGAAATTACGAGAGCAACTGAAAAATTTGCACAAATGAGCAATGAAGAGAAAGAAAGGCTGAAACGAAATGCCTTATTAGGTTTGCCCGGCAGTGACGATGCTTTTACGGTTGAACAGGTAAAAGAAGCTTTGGCAACTTATCATCATATAGATGCTGCTATACTAAAGCAGAATCTATTTTCTTTCTTACGCGAAGTAATTCCGGTGGCAGAAGCAGTAGGTGTAAGAATGGCAATTCACCCGGACGATCCGCCTTACCCTGTTTTGGGTTTGCCCAGGATTGTTAGTACGCAAAAAGATTTGCAGGATATTGTTGATTGCATACATTCAAAAGCAAATGGGTTATGCTTTTGCACGGGCTCTTTAGGCGCCAGGCCCGATAATGATGTTGTAAAAATGGTAGAACATTTTGGAGAAAGAATTAATTTCCTGCACCTGAGAAATACAAAAAGAAATGCATTGGGCGATTTCTTTGAGGCAGACCATTTAGATGGAGATACTGATATGTATGGTGTTATGAAGAAAGTGGTAGAATTATTGCGTAAAGAAAAAAGAAGTATTCCCATGAGGCCGGACCATGGACACCAGATGTTAGATGACCTGAATAAAAAAACGTATCCAGGCTATAGTGCAATTGGGCGTTTGAGAGGATTGGCTGAATTAAGAGGGTTGGAAATGGGCATTGCAAAAAGCATATAAAACAATTCGATCTGTATACAAAAGAGCAATCATTTCTGATTGCTCTTTTGTATTTGAGGCCAGGCAATATCTGATGATAATTGGTAATCGTAAAATTTGCAAAAGTGACTTTCGTTACATTTTGAACATGCATGCTCCAATAATTTTGGATTCAAAATAATCATCTAAAGAATTACTGTATGATACACGAAGTAGAAACACAATGGATGGGGAAAATGCAATTCAACGCTTTAGTGAACGGGCACACAATTGTTATGGATGCCCCGGAAAGAGTAGGAGGAGAAGATAACGGAACCATCCCTAAACCTCTTGTATTAACCGCTCTATCTGGCTGCACCGGAATGGATGTGGTAGCATTATTAAGAAAGCAGGGCCGGGAGCTGAATGATTTTACCGTTAAAGTAAGCGGCGAAATAAGTAAGCTGCCTCCAATTACCTACACTTCGGTTCATTTGGTATATGAATTAAAAGGAAAAGAAGAAGATAAGGATGCAGCATTCGAAATTATACAGCTTTCACAGGAAAAAATATGCGGTGTTAGCAATATGCTTAAAAAGATTATGCCTGTTACCTGGGAAGTAAATTATAATGGGGTGGGCATTTTTAATAGTAAAAATGAAATGCTGGCAGCATTAAACTAACCATAGCAGTAAAAACATTGCGGGGCAGAATGCTATGATGCGTTTAAGATTTCTTCGGCAGTAACGATGCCTTGTTTTCCCCAAACAAATTTACCTTGCTTATATAGGCTTAGATTGGTATTCCGTAAAAAATTCTTATATCCAATACCTGCATGGTTTTGTGGTTGTTAATGGCTCTTGCAAAATTTTGAACCGGTAATTATTATTTTGCAGGGTTTGTACCTTTAGTGCTGTAAACAGAAAAAGAAAACAGGTAGATATTCTATTTATGAGCATGAAAAGGAGGGTGGTAAAAATACTTGAACTTAACATTAATTTTTGATGATGAAATCTGTATTCACAACAATTCATCCCCATTAAAGCAACAAATTTCATTTTTTTACGGTCTTATTTGCATTCCTGTTTTTGTTGGTTTCATTAATTTTAATATTTTGCAGATACTATGTGCATGCGTAAACTTCTTGTTTTAACGTTCGTACTGATTGGTACCGGGGGAAAAACCCTGTTCGGGCAGGATGCTCCATTGGCTATAAGCACAGGTTTGGGGTATTCCAAATATTTTGGCGATTTGATGCAGAATACCAATTTCTTGTCCCTTCAGCAAAGCCACCTGGCATTTAGTATTGGCGCTAAATACGACCTGAGTACCAAATTAAGGGCAAGGTTAGATTTTACATTACTTGGAGTAAGTGGTGATGATAAATATTCTAACAGGCCAGATATAAGAGCAAGAAACCTGAATTTTAAGTCCAGTGTTTGGGAAATATCGCCCAAGCTGGAATACGATTTTGTGAACAGGGATATTTATGCCATTGTGCCTTATTTTTTTACAGGTTTCGGTGTTTTTCATTTTAACCCAACTACCATAGATAGTTCGGGGAATAAAATTTATTTACACGATATTGGTACGGAAGGTCAATACTTGCCGGATTCCGTTAAATCCAGGCTGGGAGGTATTCCTTCAATATATAAAAGAACACAGATCAATATACCAATTGGAATAGGTATTCGGTATGAGCCTTCCGATAATCTTGCCATAGGTTTAGAAATGTGTACCCGTTATCTTTTTACGGATTATTTAGACGATGTAAGCAGCTCTAGATATGTGGATCCCGCAATATTCAGGCAAAACGGGCAAAATAAAGCGGCTGAATTAAGTTATAGGGCCAACTATTCGGAAGATCCGGGCTACAATATTCTCCGTTCGAGAGGCGATCCTAAGCATAATGATGTTTATTACAGCTTTCAAATAACCGTTTCTTTCCGTATTAACAATAGTGGAGCAAGTACTCCGTACGGTGGCTACAGGCGTGTTTACAAATATTAATTCAGGTCTTTTAGCATCCACAAATCGCATCCGTCATGCCCGCTGTTACCCATAGCACATGGCAGGTACTGGAAACCTAATTTTTCATATACCGTTACTGCTTGCTTTAATTCAGGCATTGTTTCAAGGTACACTTTTCGGTATCCGTTTTCTTTAGCTTTAAATAAGCACTTTTCAATTAGTTTTTTCCCCAATCCCATACCACGGGTGGCTTTGGTTAAATACATTTTCACCAGTTCACAAGTGTCTTCCGGCAAATTAAGGGTAGGAAATATACCGCCCCCACCTACGATTTCACCATTTAATTCAGCAATAAAATAATGGCTTTTAGGGTTTGAATGGAATAGCTCGTATAAATGATCTGTTGTATCATCAAAATAAACCGTGCCGGGCTTATTGGCTCCAAATTCTTCTAAAGCAGTACGAATGATTTTGGCGATATAAGGATTGTCTTTTTCTTGGATGTTCCGTATGATGATTTTATCAAGCATTTTGCATTTGTTTAAAAGCATTAATCAGCCCGTTCGTAGAAGAATCGTGGGTAGTTATTTTGTCAGGACTTTGCAATTCGGGTAAAATATTGGTAGCAAGTTGTTTGCCTAATTCAACCCCCCATTGATCGAAACTGAAAATGTTCCAGATAGCACCCTGAACAAAGATTTTATGTTCATATAGCGCAATTAAACTCCCTAAAGTTTCTGGCGTGATTTGTTTAACAAGAAAAGAATTGGTTGGCTTATTCCCTTCAAATACCTTGAATGGGATTAATTTTTTAAACTCTTCTTCTTTCTTGCCGGTTTTAATAAATTCTTCTTTTACAACTTTATCGGTTTTGCCATTCATCAATGCTTCGGTTTGTGCAAAAAAGTTTGATAACAGTTTTACATGATGATCACCAATAGGATTATGACTAATAGCCGGTGCAATAAAATCGCAGGGAATTAATAAAGTTCCCTGATGTATCAATTGATAAAAAGCATGTTGCCCATTTGTTCCCGGTTCTCCCCAAATAACCGGACCTGTTTTATAACTAACGAGATTACCATTTCTGTCAACACTCTTACCATTGCTTTCCATATTCCCTTGTTGAAAATAAGCCGCAAACCTGTGTAAGTATTGATCGTAAGGCAATATTGCTTCACTTTGTGCACCAAAAAAATTGGTATACCATATGCCTATTAATGCCATTAAAACTGGAATATTTTTCTCAAATTTCTCTGTTTTAAAATGTTCATCAACTGCAAATGCACCTTTCAATAGTTTTTTAAAATTGCTGAAGCCGATTGTAAGAGCAATAGACAATCCAATAGCGCTCCACAAACTATATCTTCCGCCAACCCAATCCCAAAATTCAAACATATTGGCTTTATCAATACCAAAGCTTACCACTTCCTTTTCATTTGTGCTTAAGGCTACAAAATGTTTTGCTATATGCTGTTCTTCTTTTGCGTATTCTAAAAACCATTTTCTTGCGGTATGCGCATTGGTCATGGTTTCTTGTGTGGTAAATGTTTTGGAGGCAATTAAGAAAAGTGTTTCTTCCGCATCTACCTTTTTTAAAGTTTCTGCAATATGAGTACCATCTACATTGCTTACAAAAAAAGATTGAATGCCCGCTACCCAATAAGGTTTCAGGGCTTCTGTAACCATTACAGGCCCCAGGTCGCTGCCACCAATACCTATGTTTACAATATATTTAATAGGCTTTCCGGTATAACCCTTCCAGTTGCCGGAATGAATTTGTTCGCAGAAAGATTTCATGTGTTTCAAAACTTTCTTCACTAAAGGCATCGCATCTTTTCCATCGACAAGAATAGCTGAATCGGAAAAATTTCTTAAAGCTACATGCAATACAGACCTGTTCTCTGTTTCATTGATTTTTATACCTGCAAACATTGAGTGAATGGCTTCTTTAAGCCCGCATTCTTCTGCCAACTGATTTAAAAGTTGCAGTGTTTTCTGGTTAATGATATTTTTAGAATAGTCGAATAAAATATCGTTAAACGAAAGAGAAAATTTCTCAAATCTTTTTTCATCGGCAGCAAACATATCTTTCATGTGTTTTCTGCTCATTTCTTCTTCAAAATGTTTCTTTAACAATATCCAGGCCTGTGTATTGGTAGGGTTAATTTTAGGTAACATCTAAGCTGTATAATTTAGAGTTGAGAGATTGTATCAATGGTTTTATGAACCATTTCCGGAGTAATATCAAGGTGTAAAACCATTCGCACCTGTGTGGGAGAGATAGCAATTATTAAAATACCCATCTCTTTCATTTTATCGGCAAATTCTTTTGCTGTAAACCTGCCCTTGATTTCACAAATAATAATATTGGTTTCCACCGGCAGCAGGGTACCTGCAAAATCTTTTTGCTGCAGTGCATTAGCAATTTGCCTTGCATGAAAATGATCGATAGCCAGCCTGTCAATATGGTTTTCCAGGGCATAAATTCCGGCAGCGGCTAAAAAGCCTGCTTGCCGCATACCGCCTCCTAAAACCTTTCTAATTCTTTTACATTTTTTTATAAAAGCATTGCTGCCTATTAAAACACTGCCAACCGGGGCACCAAGCCCTTTGCTTAAACAAATGGAAATAGTATCGAAAACAGAACCATATTCTTTAGCAGGCTCTTTATTAGCTACAATAGCATTAAACAGTCTTGCGCCGTCTAAATGCAGTTTCAACTTATTTTCCAAACAAACTGACTTAATTTGTTCGAAATCAGTAAAATTATAACAACTTCCACCACCTCTGTTTGCTGTATTTTCTAGAGAAACAAGTGTAGATACCGGCTTATGAATATCATCGGGGTTGATTGCTTCCCTTACCTGATCTGCATTAATTCGGCCTCTGTTGCCTTCAAGCAAACGTACAGAGCATCCACTATTAACTGCAATGCCACCGCCTTCGTACTGGTACACATGCGATAATTTATCGCATATCACTTCATCTCCCGGTTGTGTATGGGCTTTAATGGCAATCTGATTGGTCATAGTACCACTTGCACAAAATAGGGCTGCTTCTTTATTGAACATTTCAGCGGCAAGGTTTTCCAGTGCATTCACTGTAGGATCTTCCCCAAAAACATCATCTCCAACTTTAGCCTTATACATGGCCTCCAGCATTTGCGGTGTAGGTTTGGTTACCGTATCTGATCTGAAATCGATAATTGCTTGCATAATGTTTGCGAAGATAAGATTTTAGAAAAAGGCTTTTTTAAGGTGCAAAATTGTTAATTCTCCAACAAATTATCCACTGTAAACACCAACAGAACCATTTATTACCGAATAAACACAAGAAAAGCTGTGATAATCCGTTAATAGATTGTAACTTTGCACGCCTTAGTAAAAGGGGGATAAGTTTTAACCAATTTATTGCAACTTTTTTACAACTTTAAAGGTCTATAAACGTTTAATCAGTAATACAACAGTAATAAACAAACATGAGGCAGCTCAAAATTGCAACCCAGATTACCAACAGAGATTCTCAGGCCGTAGAAAAGTATCTGCAGGAAATTTCTAAAATTCCGATGATCACTCCCGAAGAGGAAACAACACTGGCTCAGAAGATCAAAATGGGTAATCAGAGGGCGTTAGACAAGTTGGTGCAAGCTAACTTGCGTTTCGTTGTATCGGTTGCAAAACAGTATCAACATCAGGGTTTATCGTTAAGCGATCTCATCAACGAGGGAAATCTCGGCCTTATAAAGGCGGCACAACGCTTTGATGAAACCAAAGGGTTTAAATTTATTTCTTACGCCGTATGGTGGATTCGCCAGTCTATCTTACAGGCATTGGCAGAGCAAGGAAGATTAGTTCGTCTTCCACAAAATAAAATCGGTACTTATAACAAGGCCAATAAAGCTTACATGGCTTTTGAACAGGAGCATGAGCGGGAGCCTTCAACGGAAGAATTGAGCGAAATTCTGGAAATGAGCGAAACAGAAATTAATAACATTTTCCAAAGCAATACACGCCATACTTCTTTAGATGCACCGGTACATGAAGCTGAAGATGTAGCAATGGGAGATCTTTTAGAAGGAAGTGATGATACGGATGATGATGTGATGAAGGATTCACTTCGCGAAGAAATCCGCCGTGTGTTAAAATCCTTAAGCCCAAGAGAGGCAGAAATTGTTAATGCTTATTTTGGATTAGATGGAGAGAACGGTGTTACCATTGAACAAATCGGGCAAAAATACGATCTTACCAAAGAACGTATCCGTCAAATTAAAGAAAGGGCTATTAAGCGTTTGCAAAAAGCGAGATATAGCAACGCTTTAAAAGCATATTTAGGTTAGTAAGGTATTAAAGGTAAAGTTGAAAAAAGCCCTCTGAAAATTTTCAGAGGGCTTTTTTATACCCTTAAACGAAATAACGCTATAAAGCAATAGGGTAATAATAATATGCTAACTGTTTAAAACCACCTGCTATTTACTCTTTGAAACTTTGCTGCTGACGTATTGGCTATGGGCTTGGAACTTTCTGTTTCGGTTACGCTATTGGGTATTGGTTTAATTGCATGGGGAACAGAAAGTAGTAGTTCTCCATCTTGTACAGATTCATGATCATACTGTGTATTAATGCCTAAATGTTTGTATTTGGCAGCAAATATTTTAGCCAGCTCATCAATATTCTGCTTTTTTAAACTGCCATCTACCACAGACTTTTCCTCAACTAAAAAATTATTGGCATATACATCGCCGTTAATAACTGCACCATTCATAATGCTTACCTTTCCCTTGCAGTAAATTTCACCTTCAATAGCACCAAAAACCATAATCTCAGAGGCGAAGATATAGCCATTGATAAACCCTGTTTTGCCAATAATTAGTTTGTCGGAAATATGTATTTTTCCGTTGAATGCCCCATCAATCCTCCCTTTACATTCGCCATCAATATCACCCGTTACTTTCATTCCTTCGGGAACAAAAAAGACATGAATGTCGGGCATTTTTCTGCCTAATTGAGAATAGAGCCTGGCCAGGGAAAATGAATTGTTCTTAAGCACTGAAATAAGAGATTATTGTTGATGAATTACCTAAATCTATACCCACACAGCCCTTGGAATGTGTTGACGAGAGCGCATATGAGTTATATAAATAACCAATACTAGCCACATTCTGCGAATCTATAACCGCTTCCACTTTCATAAAATCTTTAAACTCTTCATAAAAAGCCTCTCTCAGATCATCATAAAAAACACCTCCGCCTATTAAATATATACATTCACATTTTTCAAAATCCCTATCTGAAATATGGTTTTTAATAGATGGTGATATTACCTGTTTGTAATATTGTGTAAGAATATCTTTTCTTAGTTCCCTTAACTCAATCTTCTTTCTATTGGCTATCATCACGCCCTTCATGAGGGAGTCGTTGATCTGGAATTCATTTTTTAGTTCCAGATAATGTAACTTATTTAATTCTCTCTGAAGGCCGTTTACAACATACCGTATACCGTGTGTGCTGAAACAGGTTCTTTGTATAAGCCCATCGTCTGTTGCCATTCCACCTTCTGCAGTACCGTAACCAAGACTAATAACAACAAAGTTTTTTGGTTGCTGACTTGAGTACATTCTTTTAATACCAATAACTCCGCCTACCAGTTCCGGAATAATATCAAATTGGCCAACTTCAAAATTGGTTCTTCTTGAAGAACCGTTTAAAGAGAAGGTTTCCGTATTGTATTCTATAGAAAAGAACTTCTTTTCCAAAAATTTTGAGAGTGGCTGCCTGTATATGTTGAAAGTAGAGAAAGGCAGGCCCAATGTTAATGTAATGGGCTGGTCTACTTTATCCATTAATCCAAGCAATGCTGCTTTAAATAATAGTTCATAATCCCTTTCATCGGGAGAAGCATTTACAATTCGCTGCGGGTTAAGGCCATCTCTTTTAGCCAGCTCACCAATTACATACCAGGTATTATTGTTCCTGATTTTAATTCCTGTTATCAGGTCATTTGCAGTATTTTCTGTATTGCCATATGAGGGTTCGAAAACGCTTGGAAAATTAAGAGTGTTTACTTTCATAAGTTAGATAGAGAATTTAGAAGGAGATATCTCAAAAATATTCCAGTCTGTTTCTTTATAGATGTACAAACTGCTATCAAATAGTTATAGAATTATGATTACCTTGTTACCGAATTGTTACTGTACACACATTGCTAACAGCCAATTCTGGTAAACCATATTTTCCTTTCCTGTAATTCCAATATTTTTAAATGGTTGTCTACACAAATAGTTAAATGCTTCTATGGTATTCGTAATGAAATCTTATTGTTATTCACCTGATTAAAGTATATTTTCCACAAACGAAATAAACATGTGTAAAAGCATATACACAAAGTGTTGTTTAGCGATATTTTTGTCTTTTAAATTTAAACGATGAGTATAGTAGTATCAGAAAAAGTTCATGTATTAATTATCGGGAGTGGGCCAGCCGGATATACTGCTGCTATTTATGCAGCCAGAGCTAATATGAAACCGGTATTGTACCAGGGTATTCAACCGGGCGGGCAATTAACCATTACAACTGAAGTAGAAAATTATCCCGGTTACCCCGAAGGTATACAAGGGCCTGAAATGATGGTTCATTTTGAAAAACAGGCTGCCAGAATGGGGGCAGATATACGGTATGGTTTGGCCACTAAAGTAGATTTTAGCGAACAACCTTATAAAGTGCAAATTGATGAAGAGAAATGGATTGCCGCAGATGCCGTAATTATTAGTACAGGAGCATCGGCAAAATGGTTAGGGTTGCCCAGTGAACAAAGATTAAATGGCTTTGGTGTTAGTGCCTGTGCCGTATGCGATGGTTTCTTTTTTAAAGGAAAAGAGGTAGCTATTGTAGGTGCGGGTGATACGGCTGCCGAAGAAGCATTGTATCTTTCTAAATTATGCACCACTGTACACATGATTGTTCGGAAAGGACAAATGCGTGCCAGCAAAGTAATGCAGGACAGGGTATTGAATACAGCTAATATTAAGATTTACTGGAACAGTGAAACAAGTGAGGTGGTTGGAGAGAATAAAGTAACGGCTGTAAAAATAAAGAATGTGATTAATGATTCTATTACAGAGATACCTGTTAGCGGCTTTTTTGTAGCAATAGGTCATCAACCCAATAGTGATATTTTTAAAGAGTGGCTGGATATGGATGAAACCGGTTATATTAAAACCCTTCCAGGTACTTCAAAAACCAATTTAGAGGGTATTTTTGCAGCAGGCGATGTACAGGATAAAATATACAGGCAGGCAGTTACTGCAGCCGGTAGTGGTTGTATGGCCGCATTAGATGCGGAAAGATATTTAAGTGCAAAAGGCCTTGTGTAATTAATTTTTAAGTTATAATACCAATTGCTGATGAACATCGTTTCATCAGCAATTTTTTTAGCCAGATTTAATAAAAATCTGCCGATTAATAAAGATTTGATAAAGGATATTAATTATATTTCGATCCTTAAAATTTATCAGCATGGCAAATCATTTAAAAAAAATCATTACGATGTCTGCATTGGTTGTTGCGGGGGTGATTACAGTATCATCTTTTACCTATAAAAAAGAACAACCCAAGCCGAAAAAGCTTGTTAATATTAAAGTATTGCCGGCTGACTGGACCTATCAACAGGTAGATCATTTAATGGATGAGTTTAAAGTAGAGTTGGGTGTTAAATGTAATTATTGCCATGCCCCTTCAAAAGAAGATCCTAAAAAAATGGATATGGCCAGTGATAACAATAAAGTAAAGGATATTGCAAGAGATATGATTAGAATGACTGATGACATCAACAAAAAATATGTTTCTTTAA
Source organism: Sphingobacteriia bacterium (assembly GCA_017304675.1). GTDB lineage: Bacteria > Bacteroidota > Bacteroidia > Chitinophagales > Chitinophagaceae > CW01. The sequence goes on along the minus strand of JAFKLS010000019.1, from coordinate 278,393 downwards.
TACCGCATGCAGACTCGGTTAAAGTACAGGCCGTAACGTGCAATACCTGCCATAGAGGCCAGGCAAAACCAAAAGTTGAAGTAGTTACCAAACCTCAGGTTGCACCAGCAAAATAATACGAAAGCCTTGTTAACAGAACAAACAATATGTAAAGTGCCATTGTAAACAATAGGCACTTTTATTTTGCCCCAAATGCAAATAATTTTTTGAAGCTAAATTTAAATATGTACATTTAATGTGTTAATTTTACACATTAAATTAACCCGAAAAACTTAGGCGTAATAAAGAAACTAACGATTGAGATTATGGTAAAAACTGCCGAACAAGATATACTAATAGAAGCTGAAGCAACTAAAACTGCTAAAACTAAACAAATAAAACCTATTAGTAAAACCTCCATCAAAAAAAGTGCACCTGCTGTTAAAAAAACTACAACAAAAAAAACACCTGCTTCCAGAAAGCAGGCGCAGGAAAAAAACGTACAAAAAATAAAACTTGTTTTCCAGCTTAAATTCAAAACAGAATTCGGGCAGAATTTATTTATTACCGGTAACCACGAAGCATTAGGCAACAATATGATTGATGAAGCGATGCCGATGCATTATTTGAACGATGAACTATGGGTTGCTACACTGGAATTAAACCATACAGTTTTAACTGGGCAATTTTATTACAACTATGTTTTAAAAAATGCTGATGGAACTGTTCATTACGATTGGGGAAAAGACAAATTCATTCAACCTTCACTTTACACCACAGCTGAAATACAGATTAAAGATTCATGGAATTTTGCAGGTTATATAGAGAACGCTTTTTATACGGAACCTTTTCAGCAAGTGCTTTTAAAAAATAATTACACTCCTGTAAAGCAAAAAGCACCTAAAAAAACAACACATGTTTTTAAAATAAAAGCCCCTCTTTTATTAAAAGGGCAAACCTTGTGTATCACAGGTTCAGGAAAAACGCTGAAAGAGTGGGATACCAATCAGCCTATTTTGTTAAGCAGGCATGAAGGAGAAGATTTTTTTTCTGTTTCGCTTGATTTGAGAAAAGAAGATTGGCCTATTGCTTATAAATATGGGGTTTTTGATGTTGAGAATAAAAAATTTTTGCATTATGAAGAAGGGAATAACAGGATTAGTTATGATGCTGCATCAGAAAATAAAACCATTATCCTGAACGATGGTTTTGCTCAACTGCAGCACAATAGCTGGAAAGGGGCAGGAGTTGCCATTCCCGTTTTTAGTGTCAGAACCCAGCATAGTTTCGGTACCGGTGAATTTGCAGACCTTAAATTATTGACTGATTGGAGCAAGCGTATCGGTTTAAAGTTGATACAATTATTACCGGTAAACGATACAACGGCTACTCATAGTTGGCTCGATTCTTATCCTTATGCAGCCATATCAGCCTTTGCCTTACATCCTTTATATATTAACCTGAAAGCTGCTGCCAACGGAAAATTAAAAAAAGAACTTGCACAACTTGAAGCGGAAAGGCTAAAACTTAACCTGTTGCCTGATGTAGATTATGAAACTGTTTTAACTATAAAAACCCGATTTCTCAGGAAGCTGTATACTGCTTCAAAACAAAAAACATTTACATCAGCATCATATAAAGAATTCTATACTAAAAACAATCATTGGCTGGTACCATATGCAATATTCTGTTTTTTAAGGGATACTTACAAAACATCAGATTTTAATCAATGGCCCAACCTTTATAAAAATTGCTCCGCAGAACTAGTACAGGAATTTTCTTCTGAAAAAAGTGAACACTTTAATGAAATTGCTTTTTACTGTTTTGTTCAATATCATCTTCATCTACAATTAAAAGAAGCAACACAATATGCCCACGATAACGGCATTATTGTTAAAGGCGATATTGCCATAGGAGTATACCGATATGGTGCAGATGCATGGCAACAGCCTGGTTTATACCATATGAATATGCAGGCAGGAGCACCCCCGGATGATTTTGCTGTGAAAGGGCAGAACTGGGGATTTCCTACCTATAACTGGCAGAGAATGCTGGAAGACGGGTTTGCCTGGTGGAAACAGCGTTTTGAACAGATGAGTCATTATTTTGATGCATTCAGGATTGATCATATTCTTGGTTTTTTTAGAATATGGAGCATCCCTATACATGCTGTACAAGGCATTATGGGAAAATTTGTTCCTGCAATTCCAATCCATATTCAAGAATTTAAACACCGGCATATTTGGTTTGAACATAAACGCTATACAGAGCCTTATATTAACGAGCATGTGTTATGGCAGTTGTTTGGATACGATAATGAATATATAAAAAATAATTTTTTAGTATATGATGGATTTGATCATTACAGGTTGAAGCCTGAATTTGATACACAGAGAAAAATAGAAGAATATTTTTCCGGGCAAACCCAGGATAACCATACCGATAAACTGAAAAAAGGATTGTTCGACCTGATTAGTAATGTAATACTTTTTGAAGTGGAAAATTCTAATGGCCAGGAATTCCATTTTCGTTTTTCTATGGAACACACACTTTCTTTTAAGTACCTTGAAACAGACACCAAACAACAATTAAAAGAATTGTATGTTGATTATTTCTTTCACAGGCAGGATCATTTCTGGATGAAAGAAGCCATGCAAAAACTTCCCGCATTAAAACGTGTAACCAATATGCTTGTTTGTGGTGAAGACCTGGGTATGGTGCCAGCCTGTGTGCCGGATGTAATGAAACAACTCGGGCTGCTGAGCTTAGAAATTCAACGAATGCCGAAAGATTCCAAGAAAGAATTTTTTCATCCGAATGATGCTCCTTACTTAAGTGTTGTTACACCTTCAACCCACGATATGAGTACTATCCGAGGTTGGTGGGAAGAAAATAAAGAGAAAATCCAACGTTTTTATAACAACGAATTAGGCCAATGGGGAACAGCACCCTTTTATTGTGAAGCATGGATTAACAAGGCTATTGTGCTGCAGCATTTATATTCTCCTGCCATGTGGAGCATTTTTCAAATGCAGGATCTGCTAGGAATGAATGAACTGTTACGGCGAAATGATCCGAACGATGAGCGCATTAATGTTCCGGCCAATCCCAAAAATTATTGGAAATACAGGATGCATGTTACCATGGAAGAACTGTTAAGCAATGATACATTCAGCAATGAATTGAAAAGTTATCTTACAGCGAGTGGAAGATAAGTGAAATGCTGTACAATAATACTTAATAACAGCAGTGTGTTGCAGCACTGCTTTTTTATTCTGTTTATTTTTAGGTTAAAACTTTATGTACTTTACAGGCCTTATTATATTGCTTCAGCTATGGCGTTAAACATTCATTACAAACAAATAAATCTTCCTTTTCAATATCCTTTTACCATTTCTAACGGAAGAACCAAAACACACCAACCATCTTTAATTGTTGCATTACAACTTGGTAACTGGATAGGTTATGGAGAAGCACCGGCTATTACTTATTACAATATTTCGGTAGAGGAAATGATTGCCGATTTGGAAAAAAATAAACCGAATATTGAAAAATTTGCTTTTACTGAACCCGATCGTTTTTGGCATTTTCTCCATCATTTAATACCTGCTAACCCCTTTCTGGTATGTGCATTGGATATGGCAGGCTGGGATCTTTATGGTAAAATGCACCAACAAAATTTATATAAGTTATGGCATACAGAATGGAACAATACAACCATTACGGATTATACGATAGGAATTGACAGTATTCCGAAAATGGTGGCTAAAATGAAAGCAAAGCCATGGCCTGTATACAAAATAAAATTAGGCACAGATGAAGATATTGCCATTATAAAAGCTTTGAGAGAAGAAACTGATGCTGTTTTCAGGATTGATGCCAATGCTGGCTGGAGCCTGGAAGAAGCATTGGATAAAATACCTCAATTAAAAACACTTAATGTGGAATTTATAGAACAGCCTCTGGCAAAAGATAGTTGGGGAGATATGGAGATATTATATAAAGAATCTGTGTTGCCTTTGTTTGCTGATGAGAGTTGTGTTTCAGAACAGGATGTACAAAAATGTACAAATCGTTTTCACGGTATTAATATAAAACTCACCAAATGCAGTGGCATTACACCTGCTTTACGTATGATAAAAGAGGCTAGAAGTTTAGGTTTGCAGGTAATGATGGGTAGTATGAATGAATGCTCTGTGGGTTCTGCAGCCATTGCTAATTTTTTCCCCCAGTTAGATTATGCCGATATGGATGGCCCTTTATTGTTAACTGATGATTTTGCAAAAGGTATTGCATTCAACTATGGGCAGGTATCTCTTACTTATCCTTACGGGTTGGGAATAGAAGTATAGAATCATCTTCCTATCTGTCAATAGAATTTTTTATCTGAAAGCGGCTGGATACTGATCAGGAGATCATTTTTACTGTTACTGTAAATGCTGATGATTTCTTTTTTGTTATTGAGTTGAACAGTATCACTCACCATTTTAATTGCCGGAGTATCTGTTTTTCTTATAGAACCTGTTTGAACAAAAACGGGATTATCAGGTGAATGATATTTTGGATACAGTTTATTAAGTATTTTTTCTTGCAGAACCATTCTTACAGAATCTGCCAACACCGTATTTGTTTTTAATTGGCGTTGCAGCCGGGCATCGTTCAGCTGATTGCGTACATCATTTAATATTTCTGATAAAACAGGATTGTTAAAATCGTTTTTTACAGATGCATCCTGCAAAGCCAATAGTTTTTGTTCAACATCGTGCTGCCATTGGTTGGCATCTGAAATAACAATAGCTTCCGGAGGTGGTGCTATACGGTTTTTCGTAATCCCCCCCGCCGTTTCATTCAATAATCTTTTAGGCTCTTTAATAACAGCATATTGCTTTTTAAGCAGTTCTTTTTGATTATTATATATTGGGGGAATCGTTTTTTGCAGACTTAACCCGCCCGGCTGTGATTGGTTGGTAATAGCAATTAAGAAAGCGCTAATTAATATCGCCGGCATTAAACCTTTTATATACTTTAAAGAAAAGTTTTGTTTTGTGTTAACTGCAACAATGAATTGAATACGCTCTAAAAGATGAAAACGGTTATCAACAGCATTAACAATAACCTTTGAAACAGGGGTTATTCTTTGCTTGGCAATTTGTAAAAGTGCTTCAGCATACACTAGTTTAGGATAATGGTGATCTATAACATATTGATCGCAGATCGCTTCACGCGTATTCTTTATTTCCTCTCCCAAACGTTTTATAAACGGATTGAAAAATAAAATTGTTTCAACGATATATAAAATAAAATTGACAAGATAGTCGTTGCGCCTGATATGGGCCAATTCATGCACCACAACAGCTTCTATTTGTTCAGCAGTTAGGTAGGAGAACATTGATACAGGCAATACAATAACAGGTTTTAAAATGCCTGATGTGAAAGGTGTAACAGCCTGAAAAGATAGAATAATCTTAACAGGTATTTTTTTAGCGAACAACCGTGTATGGCTTAGTACAAACCGCTGTAACTCTTCCAGTCTGTTTACGACGAAAGTTGAACTAAAATCAGGCTGCGCTGCATTAATACTCCATAACTGAAATAAAAGAACCATAAAGTTCTTTACCAATAAAACAAAATACAATAGTGCAATGGCGGGCATTACAACAGACGAAACAATTAATGTAAACTGCTGTAGCGCAGGTATACGTATTTGCAAGCTATTGATAGCAACAGGAGAACTGTATTGATAGTTTGTATGTGTATAAAAAAAGAAAAAGGTAATAATTGTTGCAGCAAAACCGATTAACAGGAAAAGAATGGAAAGGCAATATTTACCTCTAAAAGAAATCTTACCGGTATTAATAATACTTACATAAACAAACCATATGAATGCCATTTGTAATATACTCCAAAGTATACACATACTAATTGCATTCAGGAACGTTGAATGAAGCAATGAAAGCATTATGCTTTAGATTTAAGATCGGTGATTAATTTTTCAATTACTTCCAACTCTTCCTTTGAATGTGCTTTATTGCCTAAAGCCTGTAAAACCAACTGAGAAGACGATCCATTAAATAATGTATCAATCATCCTGTCTAAAAACTGGTGCTGTGTAGATTCTTTAGATATATTGGCTTTGTAAATATGTACTTTGCTGCTATCGTTACGGCTTACCAAACCTTTATCAAACATAATTTGCAATAGCTTAAGCGTGGTGGTGTAGCCACTTTCTTTTTGTTCGCTTAATATTTCGTGTACTTCCCGTACTGTTGCTTCTTCTTTCAGCCATAATATATTAAGTATGGCCAATTCACTTTCCGTAGGTTTAGAAGATGCCAACTGTTTCACATTAAAACTTGCGGTCATTGGTACGATTTATTTCGTAGCAATATACTAAAGTCAAACGAAACCAATTCTTAAAAAAAACTAAATTTAGCCTGCTCTGAACAGGAGTTTAATCTTCGCATTGAATATTGCAGCCCTCTGGCGTAGGCCTGCCTACAGGTTCAATAACATAACCGTTTCCAACCTCGGCCCAAAAAAACTGTTTGGTATAGAAATGATGGATATACAACTGATCTCCTTTACAGCAGGAAAAATCCAGTTTTGAGTTGAATTTTTTACCAAACATGTTGGTAGTTGGTACTAATGCGGCAACGGTAATTAGGGAAAGTACAGTGAAAGCAACTGTTAAGTTGAGTTTTAATTTACTGAACATTGGATTTGGTTTATAGGTAATTGGATGACGTAAAAGTAGTAAAAAACGTTACAAAAACAAATGTTTTTAAACAATCATATCAATGAGAGATGTAGATAATAAAAAATCCCCTGATTAACAGGGGATTCACTGTAATTATTTTTCAGCCAGGCTTTTTATTGTGTTTTGTGGCATGTTAACACCGCAAAAACTATGCTTCTGGCTTTACTTCTTTGTGAGATCTAAAGTTTTTGTATTACCAAGCTCTGCAGTTTGATCAGCAGAAATACTGGTATTGTTCGCTTTTATCTCTATATTTTTTGCAGGAGTTTTTACCACAATACTAGTTTTATGCACTTGGGCTAAAGTAGGTGCAATAACCAAAGAAACGATAGACATTAATTTGATTAAGATGTTCATGGAAGGACCAGAAGTATCTTTAAAAGGATCTCCCACAGTATCGCCTGTTACAGAAGCTTTATGCGGCTCTGATTTTTTATAATAAGTTTCACCATTAATTTCTACGCCTTTCTCGAAAGATTTTTTAGCGTTATCCCATGCACCGCCGGCATTATTCTGAAACATACCCATTAATACGCCGCTTACGGTTGCACCTGCTAAAAAGCCTCCCAAAGCTTCAGGCCCTAAAACAAAGCCTACAAGAATAGGCGAAACAATGGCAATAGCACCGGGAACCATCATTTTCTTAATAGAAGCCTCTGTAGAAATGGCAACACATTTATCATATTCAGGTTTTGCAGTTCCCTCCATAATGCCTGCAATTGTTTTAAACTGGCGGCGAACTTCTTCTACCATACTCATGGCAGCTTGTCCAACTGCACGAATAGCCAAAGAAGAAAATATAAAAGGTATCATAGCACCAACAAATAAACTTGCCAGTACTTTGGCTTTATAAATATCAATACCTGCCATGGTATAACCGTTGTTATTAATTACTCCCACATAGGCTGCAAACAGGGCCAGTGCAGTTAAGGCTGCCGAAGCAATGGCAAAACCTTTTCCGGTAGCAGCAGTAGTATTTCCAACAGCGTCTAATACATCTGTTTTTTCACGAACTTCTTTGGGTAATTCGCTCATCTCTGCAATACCGCCGGCATTATCTGCAATTGGGCCAAAAGCATCAATAGCCAGTTGCATGGCAGTAGTAGCCATCATACCCGCTGCGGCAATAGCCACACCATATAAACCTGCACATTCAAAAGAACCCCATATACCGCTTGCCAAAACAAGAATTGGTAAGAGGGTAGATTCCATACCAATAGCCAATCCGCCAATAACATTAGTAGCGTGGCCTGTGGAAGATTGACGTATGATGGATAATACAGGGCGTTTTCCCATAGCCGTGTAATATTCTGTAATGATACTCATTAAAGTGCCTACAAATAAGCCTACTGCAATGGCACCCAGCACGCCCCATTTGGTAAAATCATGACCACGCAGGCTCATATTTTCCGGCAATAGATAATTTACCAAAAAAGCACATGCAATAGCGGTTAAAATAATAGAACCCCAGTTACCCAAGTTCAATGCTTTTTGCACATTAGAAGTATTAATGCCTGCTGCATCGCTTACACGAACAAATAAAGTGCCTATAATGGAGAAAATAATACCTGTACCGGCAATTAACATCGGTAATAAAATAGGGGCAAAACCACCAAACTGATCAACAGATTTTGTTTCCTGCCCTAATACCATTGTTGCCAACACAGTGGCTACATACGAACCGAATAAATCGGCTCCCATACCGGCAACATCACCCACATTATCGCCTACATTGTCTGCAATTGTAGCAGGATTACGTGGGTCATCTTCCGGAATACCGGCTTCTACTTTACCCACTAAATCGGCCCCTACATCGGCAGCTTTTGTATAAATACCGCCACCTACGCGTGCAAATAACGCAATCGATTCCGCACCTAGGGAAAAGCCAGTGAGTACCTCAATGGTTTTAACCATTTCTTCAGAATTGGCAGCCGCACCAGGTGCAAACATTTCTTTTAAAATTATATACAATCCACCCAAGCCTAAAACAGCAAGGCCGGCAACGCCTAAACCCATTACAGATCCTCCGGTAAAAGAAACAGATAAGGCTTTAGATAAACTTGTTCTGGCAGCATTGGCAGTGCGCACATTGGCTTTAGTGGCTACTTTCATCCCAATATAACCGGCTAATGCGCTGCTTACTGCTCCAATAACAAAAGCAATAGCAATTCTCCAATCGGAGTTGGGGTTTTTGGTAGCCATAAACCCTAGTAAAATGGCAACAACAACAACGAAGTAAGAAAGTATTTTCCATTCAGCTTTTAAAAAAGCCATAGCACCTTCTGCTATATAAGTGCTTATTTCTTTCATTCTTTCATTACCAGCATCTTGCTTGGAAACCCAATTAAACTTAATTAACGTGTACAACAGGCCTAACAAACCCATGGCAGGCACCGAGTAGAAAAGGAGGTTGGTCATAAACAGTTTTTAAATTTTCCTGGTTTTTTTATAGGACGGCAAAAATAGGGAAATGCAGGATAATACAATTTTCAAAATCAGCAAACACCCTAAGGTTTAGCAGTAAGCCTTTTTTCAGGCCACATTAATACAGGCCATGTATAGAATCTTTTTTATTCCTCAGGCTTTGTGGTATCCGCCTTTCCTGTAAATATCATACTTAATTGGCCCGTTTTATAAATATTGTTGTTAAGCTTGTTACCAATTACAATAATTGTTGCCGAATCGGATATAATTCTTTTAAAAACGCTGTTAGTACCATGCCATTTACCGTTATGATAGGGAATGATGGGATCTGGCGGAGTATTTAGTAGGTGCCAGCCTAAGCCATAATAATGCCCGGCCCTTCTTTCATATGTAAAGGGTTGAATAGCCATATTAAAAGTGTTGGCAGAAACAAATTTGTTTTGGTACAAGGCCTTATCCCAAAGCAGCATATCTCTTACCGTGCTGTAAACATTTTTATCGCCATACACGCAATCGAGCTTATCCATGGGCCAGGGGCTATTGCCTCTGTAAGTAGGTTGATAGGCAGCTGAATCTTTAATGCTGAAAATATATGTATGATTCATCCCTAATGGAACAAATACACTGTCTTTCATATATTCCGGAAAAGATTGTTTGGTAATCTTTTCAATGATATAAGCAAGTAAAGCATAATTTGTATTACAGTAATTGAATAACCTGTCTGGCTGAGACTGTATGGGGGGCCGTTTATTAACGAGGTATTGATAAAGTGTTTCGTTAGTAAGCAACCTGGTAATGTCCGACTTTACTTTAACAACTCTTTTTCTCGTAACTGTTTTCCCTTTTTTCGTTTTAACCTGATAGTATTCTACTCTTGAGTTATCTACAAAATTGAGGTAATTAGGCAAGCCGCTCCTATGGGTTAATAACAATTTAATTGTAATATTCTGATAGGGAAAGTCGGGCAGGTATTTTCTTACATCATCCTGCAAACCTAGTCTTCCCTGCTCTATCAGTTTAAGGATGGTCATCCCCGTAAATGTTTTGGAAACGGAAGCCAAATGAAAGGAAGATTCTGCCGTTATCGGTTCTTTTGTTTTTAAGTTAACGAAGCCTCTGTAATCTTCAAAAACTACCTCACCGTTTTTTGCAACCAGTATGGCACCGTTAAAACCGCTTCGCCTTAACAACTTGTCATAAAAAGGCTCGATAGCATTTGCATAATTATTTTTTTCCGTTTCCGTTAAAGGCCTGAAAAAAGGTTTAGTAACAGAAGCAGGTTGAGAATGGTTGCTATCTTGTGAATGACAGGAGGAGAACAAAAAAACATTCAGAACAATAATAAGAAGTCGTTGCATGCTCAAAATAAAAAATGGAAAGCAGCAAATGTAGTTGTTTCTGTTTTTTATAAACAACGAATGTGAATTCGTGGATAAAATCTTTGCATGGGATAGTTAATAAAAATTATAGACTAAATTCGCAGCATGAGCAATGCGATAACCAGTTACCCCAAAGAAAAGATCAATATTCTTTTTTTAGAAAATATAAGTGATAAAGCTGTTCAGCAGTTCAAACAAAACGGATATACCAATGTAAAAAAAATAAGTGGGGCATTAAGTGAAGCGGAATTGATTAATGCAGTAAAAGATGTACATCTGTTAGGTATTCGGTCTAAAACACAAATTACAGAAAAGGTGTTGGCAGCCGCCACTAAATTGCAGGCAATAGGTTGTTTTTGCATTGGAGTTAACCAGGTGAATTTAAAAGCTGCTACCAAACAAGGCATTACTGTGTTTAATGCGCCATACAGTAATACAAGAAGTGTTGCAGAACTGGTGATAGGATTGGCTATTATGCTTATTCGCCGTATACCCGATAAGAACAAAGCAGCACATGAAGGCGTTTGGCTGAAAGATGCCAAAGGAAGTTTTGAATTGCGTGGCAAAACTTTAGGTATTATCGGATATGGCAATATAGGCTCTCAGGTAAGTGTGCTGGCAGAAGGGCTGGGTATGAAAGTATTATTTTATGATGTTGAAACGAAGCTACCTCTGGGCAATGCTGTTGCAGCAAAATCTTTGAAAGAGCTGGTAAGTAAGGCTGATATTATTTCTTTACATGTTCCTGAAACACCTCAAACAAAGAATCTTATCAATAAAAACATTATCAGGAATTTTAAACCTGGAAGCATATTAATTAACTATGCAAGGGGAGAGGTAGTTGATCTGGATGCATTGGCAAAAGCCCTGCAGGAGGGGCAGTTAAGTGGTGCAGCAATAGATGTATTTCCATGGGAACCTGAAAAAAATGGAGATAAATTCAATAGCCCTCTGCAAGGATTGAACAATGTTATATTAACACCTCATATTGGCGGAAGCACTGAAGAAGCACAGCAAAATATTGGTGAAGATGTAAGCATTAAGTTATTTAATTTTTTGGAAAAAGGCATTACTAACGGTTCTCATACGGTACCGCCTATCAGCTTGCCGCCGGTAGAAGGTGCACATCGCATACTGCATATACATAACAATGTTCCGGGCGTATTGAGTGCTATTAATTCAAGCTTGTCTTCTAACAATATTAACATTGTAGGCCAATATTTAAAAACGAACGATACTATCGGTTATGTGGTGCTCGATGTAGATAAGAAACTTTCTAAAAAAGCATTGGAATTGCTGAAACAGGTGAAAGAAACCATTAAAGTTAGAATGTTGTACTAAATTTATACAAATCTTACTGTTTGAAATTTTTTTACATCCTGATTGCCTTAACGCATCTATTCATTATACAATCTAACGCACAGTTTTTTTCTATCAGCGGCTCTGTAATTGATAGTGTAAGCGGTAAACCTATTGAAGGAGCGGTAGTGTTTATTCATCAAACAACCCGTTTTGTGTATACTGATAGTACCGGGAATTTTAAATTTGATTCCCTGCCCGGCGCTTCAGTTAACGTTGTTTGTTATAAAAAAGCATTTCAATTGTATGAGTATGCTATTTCAAAGCTTGCTGCTAATACAATCGTAAAATTTAGCATTACTAAAAATAAACAGGAGGATATAGCGACTTTACCTGATTCCACTCTTGCAAAACAAAAAAAGCAATGGCAGGATATTTTTTTAAAACAATTTCTGGGCTCGTCAGACAATGCATATGCTTGTGAAGTGGCAAATACAGGGGCCATTGTTTATGATTATTCTGCAAAGGAAAATAAAATAACTGTTAGAGCTTACGAACCTATCCTCATTTTTAATGAGAGCACCGGCTACCTGATCAATTGTTTTTTGAATGATTTTACGATTGATTTTAAAAACAATTCCACTCACTGGAGCGGGCATTTGTTCTTTAAACCTTTAACAACGAAAAGCACTGTTACCGAAGAAGAATGGAAATACAACAGGGAAAGTACTTTTCAGGGATCTTTCATGCACTTTATTCGTAGTGCAATAAATGATAAATTGAAACAGGAAGGATTTGAAGTGAGTGTTTACGATAGGTTGTATGAATACGATGCCAACTATAAACAAATGTTGGTTAATGCGGAGAATAAGGGAACTGGCTTTATAAAAAATGAGAACGGAGATATAGTGAAAGTGAATTATATAGATGTTCCTTTTATAATAAAAACCCCGAAAGACTTGATTATTCAGAAAGATTCCGCTGCCGGATATAAGCTTTTATTACAGCAGAATAGAATGGTGCGGGTGGTATATAAAAGAAAATTGGCGCCAACGGCAAATTATACAAACGCATCGCCTGGGTTTGTAAACCTGATCAGATCAGACTATACTGTTTCATTGCTAATAAAATCTTCAGAAAAGGATATTATAATTGAAAAAAATGGGAATTGTTATCCGGAAAACAGCCTTCTTTTTTTAGGCTACTGGCATTGGTTAGGCCTGGCAGATATGTTGCCTTTAAATTATATGTACCGCCAGTAAAACACATTTAAATTATCTTTAAAATGTGTTAAAGCCATTTACGCTTTAATCTGCTTTTAAGCACAACCTTAATTTTAATAAAAATAATGATTAAATAGTGCTTAATTTTTTAAAAAAGGACTCTGAAGGGCTAAAGATTTTTTTTTATATCGTTTAAACTTTTATACCTTACATATGTTTAGTTTTTCTCATAACCTCTTAATTACTTTGGGGGTAATTTAGAAACGCCTGATACATCTGCATCGGGCGTTTTTTATTTTCTAAACATAAAAGGCCTTTCATCTTTCTTTAACCTGATGTTTTGCAATAATGTAGGCATTAAATATAACTTAAGCTATTTCATGTATAAGCGATTTTGTGTAGTTTAAGCAAAACAAAAACCATGAAAACAGTAAAAACTATTGCAGTTTTAACCCTATTCTTTGCTTTTATAGGAGGACCGCTAACAGCACAAGATAAAAAAGATACTAAAAAAGAAATGCCTTTAAAAGAACACAAATGCACTGCTGCCTGCAAAAACGGTAAACATGCTTACGCACACGGCGAGAAGGGGCATGTTTGTGGCCCTGAATGTAAAAAGAAAGCTGCATAACCTTTAATCTTGAAAGGCATAAATGAATGAAATATAACACAATTTCTTTATGCCTTTTACTGGGTAAACAGGTAGCCGCTATTAAAAAGCTATATTCGCTTGTGCTTTCAGTTGTTTTATTTCAGTAGTGTCAACAAAATCGGAATTAAGGTCTTCTGATATTTTTCTATTGATAAATAGGGATGTTGTAGGTATGCGTTTTCTTGCCGAAGCATGAAACTCACAGGCTCCTGTATAGCACTTTATATCGGCTATATTACTGCTTTTTAGACCGCTTCCGGGCATAATGATAATCCTGCTATTTGCTATTTCTATTAGTTCTTTTATCAACTCTTTGCCTTCGGCGGCTGTTGGTTGTTGCCCACTGGTTAAAATTCTTTGGCAACCACATTGAATAATTGTTTCTAAGGCGTTTAAAGGATCTTTGCATCTGTCAAATGCACGATGAAAAGTAACTTCTAAAGGATAAGCCAGCGTTACCAGTTTTTTGGTTCGTTCAAGAGCAATACTTCCATCAATATTCAGCAAACCGATAACAACACCTTCGAAGCCTAATTCTTTGCAGAGGAGAATATCTTTTTGGATGATATCAAATTCCTCGTCTGAATAGCAAAAATCTCCGGCTCTTGGCCTGATCATTGGGAAAACAGGGATATTTATTTTCTCACGGCAAACTTTTAAATAACCATAAGATGGAGTAGTGCCACCATTGGCATAATTTTCACACAGTTCCAATCTGTCTGCTCCTGCAGCTTCAGCTGCCACTGCAGAAGCTATATTGAATACACAAATTTCTATCATCACCCAATCAAAAATTTGCTGTCAAGTAAATTGTTTTTATTATCTGCATAGCAAACAGCGTAATTAAACCCTTTTTGCAAAGCATAGCCCCCGTAAGTTCCGTTCTTGGCAATAGCCAGCATACCTACCTGAATATCTTTTGCCTTGGCCCCTTTTATTTTTAAAATTCTTTCAATTGTTTTTCTGCAGGCATCTTCGGGAGTAAGGCCTGCACGCATAAATTCAATAACAGTATGTGCACCGGCAACCCTTATAACATCTTCTCCCTGGCCGGTAGCAACGGCTGCTCCAACTTCATTATCTACATATAAACCCGCACCTATAATAGGAGAGTCTCCTAATCTTCCTCTCATTTTAAAAGCCATTCCGCTTGTAGTGCAACTACCGCTTAAATTGCCATTCGCATCCAAAGCGATCATACCGATGGTATCATGGTTCCAATCTCCATTATCCAGTTTTTGCGGTATCTGGTAAACAGAGGAAGAAGAACGTTCGATATTGATAACAGGGTTGTATTCACTTTTTTTCAGCCATTTTTCGTAAGATTTTTTTGCCGGCTCGCTCAATTCCTGTTTTTCTAGCGGAAACCCTTCCGCAAGTGCAAATTGTTGAGCCCCGTTACCTACCAACATAACATGCGGCGTTTTTTCCATTACCCTTCTTGCTACACTGATGGGATGTTTGATTCTTTCTAAAAAAGCAACACTGCCGCAATTAAAATTTTCATCCATGATGCAAGCATCTAATGTTACAAAACCATCCCTATCTGGATTGGCGCCTAATCCTACACAACAATTCTGAGAAGCTTCGGTAACCATTACTCCTTTTTCTACAGCATCAAGAGCTCTTCCGCCCGTTTTTAATACTTCCCAGGCTGCCTTATTGGCTTCAATACCGGCATCCCATGTTGAGAGTACCAACGGTTTTCTTTTTTCCTGCAGGTTAACAAAAGAAGAGAAGCTGAAAGCTGACAACCCTAAAGAGCCTATTTGCAAAAATTTTCTTCTAAGCATGTATACTATTTGTGCGTTAGTTTTCGAATTAGTGTTTCACTTGCCGTTTCAGCGTAAACACCATAAGCACTTACCAATGTTCCTTTAACAGAAGCATCTGTAGATTGAATAGCATACACAACACTTTCGTCGGCAGGGTCTGTTTCCCCCTCAAACCGGTAATGCTCTACAATTTCAAAGGCATCAGGCTCTAAACGGATATTTAGGTGTTTGCATTCAATCACTTCCTGATTGATATTAAAATCATGATCAAAGCCGCGTTTACGCAAGGCATTCAGTGCTTCTGAAACAGTATCGTAGCTGTACATACTTTTTTATTAAAGTTAGGTAAGAATTAAGGCATGTGTTACCAAAATAAGGAATAAATATGATGACTGCCTGATAACTTTATCTTTACAAAAAAAACACTATGCCTTCTTTTGATATTGCCAGTAAAGTTGATCTGCAAACTTTAGATAATGCCATCAACACCGTTAAGAAAGAAATACAAAACAGGTTCGATTTCAGGGATTCGCCCGTTTCAATAGAATTAAATAAAAAAGAGTTTGTGATAAATGTGGAAGTGGAAAGTGATATGAAAATGAAGCAGGTGATAGATGTGATCATCAGCCGATCTATAAAACAGGGAATTGATAGCAGTGCCTTTGATTTTTCTAAAGATGCATACCCAAGCGGCAAAGTGGTGAAAAAAGAAATACCTGTTAAAAACGGCCTGAAGCAAGAGGATGCCAAAAAAATAGTTAAAGCCATTAAAGATAGCGGCCTAAAAGTGCAACCGGCTATAATGGATAATATTATCAGGGTTACTGCTAAAAAAATTGATGACCTTCAGGAAGTTATAGCGCTTTGTAAGGGTGGTGATTTTGGTGTGCCTTTGCAATACGAGAACATGAAGAGCTGAATTGATTGTGAATTCAGTTTGGCTGGGATATTTTCCAACCGTATCTTTGCCATCCGAAAATTTCGGATTATTGTTTAATTGTACGGCAAAATCCGTGCAGACCTTTAAAAAATTTCAGAAAATGAAACAAGGTATCCATCCTGAAAGCTATCGTACAGTGGTTTTCAAAGACATGAGTAACGGTCATTCTTTTTTAAGCAAATCAACAACAGCTACTAAAGAAACCATTCAATGGGAAGACGGAAATGAATATCCGTTGATTAAACTGGAGATATCAAATACATCTCACCCGTTTTATACCGGTAAGAATATGTTGGTTGATACTGCAGGAAGAATTGATAAATTCAAAAAGAGATACGAAAAGAAAAAATAATCATTTTCTTTTAGAAAAAGATCCCGCTATAAGCGGGATCTTTTATTTTAATACTTAGCCTGCACACCGGTATAATTGTGAGGCGTAATGGCTTTTAATTCTTTTTTCAATGAGGCGCTTATGTTTAGGCCATTAATAAATGTATGTATAGCCTCTTTTGTAATTGCATGATTGCCTCTTGTAAGTTCTTTTAATGCTTCATAGGGATTGGGGTAATTTTCTCTGCGTAAAATGGTTTGTATGGCTTCTGAAACCACTGCCCAGTTATTTTCAAGATCTTCCTGCAGCTTAGAAGTATTTAATACCAGTTTTTCCAGCCCTTTCAGAATAGATTTAATGGCAATAATGGTATGTGCCACCGGTACGCCAATATTTCTGAGCACGGTAGAGTCGGTTAAGTCTCTTTGCAGCCTGGAAACGGGAAGTTTTGCAGATAAATGTTCAAACAATGCATTGGCAATGCCCAGGTTACCTTCAGCATTCTCAAAATCTATCGGATTTACTTTATGCGGCATGGCAGAAGAACCTACTTCACCTTTTTTTGTTTTTTGTTTAAAATAATCCATGCTGATGTAAGTCCAGATATCCCTGCTGAGATCAATAAGGATGGTGTTGATTCTTTTTAAGGCATCAAAATGTGCTGCAAGGCTGTCGTAATGTTCTATCTGGGTGGTAAACTGCATACGTTGTAAACCCAGGCGATTGTTTACAAATTCATTACCTAATTTCACCCAGTCTTTCTCCGGAAACGCAATATGGTGTGCATTGAAATTGCCTGTTGCACCACCAAATTTAGCAGCATAAGGAATCTGTGATAATAAGATTACCTGGTTGTGCAGCCTCTCTGCAAACACCATGAATTCTTTTCCTAAAACAGTTGGAGATGCAGGCTGACCATGTGTTTTAGCCAACATGGGAATATTTCTCCATGCCTGCGCTAATGTTACGATATGATTGTGCAGGTTGATGATGGCTGGCAAATACTCATACTCCATACAATTTTTCCAACTTAACGGAATGGAAGTGTTGTTCACATCCTGAGAGGTTAAGCCAAAATGAACCCATTCTTTCAGGTTACCAATACCCAGTTTATGCAATTGTTCTTTAATGAAATATTCAACAGCCTTTACATCGTGATTGGTAGTTGTTTCAATCTGTTTAATCTGTTCTGCCTCATTTAGGCCAAATGTTTCTGCAACCTGTTTTAATTGTTGTTTTGTTTTAGGCAGAAGCTTAAAAAACTTTTTATCGGCCAGGAATAAAAAATACTCTATTTCAATCAGTACCCTGTATTTCATCAAAGCATATTCCGAAAAATATTCATCCAAAAAAGCAGACTGTTTTCTGTACCTGCCATCTACAGGTGAAATGGCAGTAAGTTGGTTTAATTCCATGAAAAGATTAATAGGTTATGAATGACGATTGTTTGCTTAGAAAAGAACCGAACGTACAAGTGTGTGACACAACACCGTTGCTGAAGGCACAATAGTTTGCTACGCAAAAATTCTTTTCTTTGCACACAAAATTAGTTGAATTGAACAAGATAAAAGTTGGTGCTGTAAGTTATTTGAACACAAAACCTTTATTGCACGGGATACGGTTAAGTGACGGGCTACTAAAACGTATTGAACTGATAGAGGATTATCCTGCAAAAATTGCTGCGGGTTTATTAAATAATGAGATTGATGTAGGGCTGGTGCCTGTAGCGGTTATTCCTAAGCTGAAAACGTATCATATTGTTACCGATTTTTGTATTGGTACTGAAGGAGAGGTGGCTTCTGTTGCGCTTTTTAGCGAGGTGCCAATAAATGAAGTACAAACTGTAATGCTCGATTATCAGAGCAGAACATCTGTTAATCTTGCCAAAGTACTTTTAAAAAATTACTGGAAAAAAGAAGTGGTTTTTGAAGAGGCGCAGCCAGATTTTAGAAGCAAGATCAGCGGGACTGTTGCTGCCATTGTAATAGGAGATAGGGCATTGGAGCAAAGAAAAATGAGTAAATATGTTTACGACTTGGGATTGGCATGGAAAGATTATACAGGTTTACCTTTTGTTTTTGCTGCATGGGTAGCCAATAAAGAGTTGCCTGAAGATTTTCTTGACGCTTTTAACAGGGCAAATGGTTTTGGCGTACAGCATATGGATGCAGTATTACAGGAAACAAATTATGGCATGTATGATTTAAAAAAGTATTATACCGAGAACATCAGTTACGAACTAACCGATAAAAAGAAGCAAGCGTTAAAGCTATTTTTAAACCTGATAGAAAAAGTTTAAACTATCCTAATGCCTTCCATTACCGTTATAACCATTTGTTTCAATAATCTAAGTGATTTACAGAAAACGTGCGCTTCGGTTGATACACAAAATGTTCATCCGCTTGAACACTGGATTATTGATGGCTCTACCAGTACGGAAATAAAAGAATGGCTACACAATGAACCGCAGCCTGCTTACAGGAAATGGGTAAATGAAAGGGATGCGGGTATTGCGGATGCCTTTAATAAAGGGATACGGTTAGCCTCTGGCGAAATACTACATTTATTGAATTCGGGAGATATTTATGTGAACGAAAAAACACTGTCTATAGTATCAAATATTTTTGATGATAATAAACAGGTGCAATGGGTGAGTGGTAAGCTTAATGTTAGTAGGGCAGGGCATTGGATAGAAATAGGCAAGCCATTTGAAAAATCTAAACTATACCGCGGTATGCGGAGCGTATCACACCCCACCATGTTCTTGCGTAAGGGAATTTATAGCAGGAATGGCTTGTTTAATTTGAATTACAAAATAGCCATGGATTACGACTTAATCTGCCGCATTGCTAATGAGCCTTATGAGTTTATTAACTGCCCTCTGGCTACTTTTGATGATACAGGCGTAAGCAGTGTAAATTACCTTAAATCGCTTAAAGAGAATATTATAGTGTATGAATCTTACTTTGGGTTCTCATTTAAATGCAGGTTATGGCAACTACGTCTTAAATTCCTTTACTTGTTGCTACAAACGGCATTAGGCAAATGGCTATTCAAGCTTAAAAAGAAAATGGGGTTAGAGAATGCTTAAAGTTTAATAGCAATTCTTCCGGTTTTATCCCCAAATAAAGCTTTTAGTGCTTTAACCGGTTTAAATTTCATGGCGAAATTTAAAATGTTGTTGAATAATATCAATCACTTTTTTTGGAGGAACAGAATCGTAAGGAATTGGTACAACATATTCATAAATACCGAGGTCTCCTTTCAGGATCGCTTCATCTACTTCGTCCGGATAAATAGCATAAACATTCTGTTCAATATTTTTAGGGTAAGGAGAAAACCTACCGTACTGTGAACCATTAAAAATACCAAACGTAGTACACCCAACGGAAGCTGCTAAATGTATTGAACCGGTATCTACTGAAATAAGGCAATAAGCTTTTGACAGAATATATAATAATTGAAGTAAGCTTGTTTTACCAATTAAATTAATACAATCCCCCGCATAAATATTTATAAAATCAGTTGCATATTTTGCATCAGCTTCAGCGCCGCAAACAACAACGGTGGTATGATAATTTTCCTGGAAAAACGAACTTATCTCTGCGAAATATTTTGCAGGCCAAATTCTATGCTCACTTCTCGATCCCGGAAATACCACAATAAACTTTTCAGGTAAGCCTTCAACAGCATAATGATTAATCTTAGACAGGTCAAATTTCATTTGCAAGGGCAACTCTTTCTTACAAAGAAAGCTTGCAAATTGCCTGTTTCTTTCTAATTCAAATAGTAGCTTTTCACCCGCCTTAAATAAGGTTGTATACAATTTTCTGTCATAATACATTTCAAAGGGTTTATAATTTTCATTATTTCTAACCATTCCAATATTATTGGCGGCCCTTGCTGCTTTAACAATGGCATCATCAACCCTTTTGGCCCTTGAGAATGTTGGGTTAATAATCACTGTATATTGTTCGTTGTATATACGCTTCAGGAAAGAAAAACGGTATAGGATATTTGATTTAAACAGCTTTTTATTTAACCAATAGTGCTTTGCAAAAACAGAAGGGTATTCAATATCAAACAGGGTTTTCCAGGCAATATTACCGCAGAAATGCACTATTGCCCCTTCACAAATTTCACTTTGAATAATAGGCGTTAAAAATTTTCTGAATAATATATAGTCGCCAATTTCATCAACTTTTATAACTAGTATTTTTTTTTTGTTGTCGGAATGCCTTTTTCTGTGGATAACAAAAAACTCAATAATGTTATATACAATACCTTTTAAATAATCGAACGTCATAATTTATTTTTCATTTCGATTTTTCGACCAACTATTTATTAACTGATGTGCATCAGGTGTCAATTTTAAATATACTATACCAGTAATCATTATTCCCGAAAACAAAAAAAATCTTGCTATAATACCTGCCCAACCATCTAAATTTTTAAACGAATAAAAGCAAGTAAAATAGGCGGTGATAGCCAACACAATGCTAATTAATGTTTTTATATTAAACGGTTGCATTTTAAACCTGCGCCTTAAAAATTCATATCTGACTGCATTATAGACTGTGTATGATGCTAATTCTCCAATTGCGGAACCAATAATTCCATAATATTTAATTAACAGCCAGGTAAAAGGTAATCGAATGGTTAATAAAATCACCCCGCTCCAAAAATCAAATTTCCACAAACTAGATGTATTAATAATAGTTCCATTCACGCCTGTACCAGCATCAACGATTCTCGCAAACCCCAAAATAAGAACTACGTTTAATCCTTCCAAGAATTCCGGTTTAATATGCAAAACATAAATCCCTTGCTTTACATTCAACCAAATATTTCCGAAAATAAAAAGTGATAATAATAAAAGGTTGATGCATGACCTCGAATAAATTCTGTTGATCTCCGAAAAGTTCTTTTGTTTCCATGCTTTTGACAAATACCCTAGAGAAATAGTTTGAATACTTCTTTGTGGTACCTGTACTAAATTGGCAACATATTGCGCCAAGCTGAAAACAGCTACCGATTTAAGGTTGAGAAAATGTGCGATAAAAATGGCATCGATAGTTGTAGCTAAAGTATTAATAATGGTTCCGCCAAAAATATAAGCCTGCATTTTAAACATGAGCTTTTTAAATCGCTTAGTTACTTTGCTTTGCTTAAAGGGTAAATGCAGTTGATTTATCCTCTTTAAATAGATTATCAGAATTATAAAAATAAATAGATAAATAGCGGAGAACAAATAGATGAATGTATTGAAAGAAATGAACTTGAAGTAGTATAATAAAATAAAAACACTTGTAATGATCCTGAGTGCTGTTTCTTTTAAAAAGTTGGCAATTACTGTTTCATGTATCGACCAGCAAAATGCTTCAAATAAAAAGAATAATAACATTCCCAATGAAAACGGAAAAAGAAGATAATAATATTGAACAACCAGGTATGATTTTTCCATATAACCCTGTACAATCATCGGTTTTATGATTACGCCGCCAATACATGTTATTATAAAACCAATTAAAGAAGCACCCAATGCCCAGGTCATTATGTCAATCTTCCTGTCTTCAAGATGCGATTTATAGTAAGGGTAAAATTTATAAACAACGGGGATTAATCCAAGATTTGAAATAACGAAAATATTCTGTCCAACACTAATAAAAAATTGTGTAAGGCCATATTGCTCGGATGTAAAGGCACCACTTTTAGATGAATATAAATAAGTATTAACAGCACCAACTATAAAGCCAATATATACCAACAAACTGGAAATGATAGTTTGTTTTCTGATATTGCTCATCGTTTCTTATTTAAATAATTTATTTTTTATAAAGCTGTAATCTTTTTGCTGTAAAGAAGATTTTTTGCTGTACAATAGTAACGAAATTGCTTTAGCTGTAAATGTGCGTGTGATGATTTTGAATAAAAAAGGATTGATTTTCTTTTTTGTTAACAAGTGAATGTTTTGATGATTGGTATATAAATTTAATCCTTTTAACTCAGCTATTCTTGAAAGGGTTTTAGTATGATAAAATGCAATATGCTGGCCTATTTCAGGCGAAATATACCACCAGTTATAAGGTCGAATATCTGCATGAGGCTGCAATCTTGTTGAAAAAAGAATAGAGTCAGCGTAAGAAAGCATTTCATCAATTTCCTGCAATGGATTTTGTAGATGCTCAAACACTTCAAATGCGGTTAACAATTCAAATTTTTCATTTCCAGTGAGGTCTTTTACATCGAAGTTCCCTGCAAAAAGGTTCTCGCAGTATTTATCCTGCCTGTAAAAGTTTAGCCCTTTATCTCTTAATAATCTCACCATCAAACCGTAACCGCCGGCAAAATCAATGAATTTATGTTTTAAGTGAAAACAGGAATGAATGATACAGGCAACAATATTTGATAATTCAAGGTTCCTTTGAACCAGACCAATGTCTAACGCAGTAATTGCCGAAGTATAAGCTTCCTGCAACCAATAGGGTTCTTCTGTTTGAACGAATAAACATTCCCGGCATTGATAATAAGCAACCTGATATTTGCCTAAAACTTTTGCTTTAAATATTTCATCAACCTTAGTATTGCAAATTTTACAATGCATGCTAATCAAACAAATTTTTTATTCTTCTTAAAATGCGCTCAATTAAATTTCTCTTCCTGTACCAAGTGTTAAAGATATAATTATCTGCTGTTTTATTGATTTCTATTTGTTCGGGATGATGTATTTCAATGATGTCAAAAACAGGAAGGTTGGCATAAGCGTTTGAATTACCGGAAGTGTGTGTAGCATTATTATCAAAACCAATATTAGAAATAAGATTTACAGTAGGGGTTATGCAAATCCCTTTATTCTTCCAAATGCTGTATGCCCATTGATAATCCCACGTATCAATAAGATTATTTTTTGTTTTTATTAGTGCATCTAACCAATAACTGAGAGATGTTTTCGGAAAACTGTTTTGTTTAAACCACTGTCTCAGAAGGTTTGCAGAGAAGCCTCTCATTTCAATATCGTATACATTCCAAGCCCGTTTCCAACTTGCCCAGCCCCATACATGAACAATCTTTGAAAAATAATAACTGTTAAACCCACACATTTGTTCAGCTTGAAAGTTTGCGCCTCCAATGTGCATTATTCTGCTATCTTCTTTATACTTCAACAATAATTCTTCACAGAAATAAAAGAAACTTTTATTCGGCAGGCAATCATCTTCTAAAATAATTCCTAGCTCTATATTGTTAAAAAACCAACTAATTGCACCGGATACAGCCAGCCTGCATCCAGCATTTTCTTCTCTGAATAAAAATTGTACTTCGCAATCCCAATCAATTGTTTCTACTATTTTCCTGCATTCCGTACAATTCAATTGGTCAGTATCATTGTTTGCCCGGGGGCCATCTGCTGCAACAAACAGGTATTTGGGTTGTATTTGCCTGATAACATCAAATACTATACGGGTTTGTTTAGGGCGATTGAAAATAATAAATAGAATAGGGGTATTGAACACTTTTAGCGATTAATTATTTTTTATGGCAATGATATTTTGAAAAGCAAATATCTCTAGTAACACAGGCTGCAAATCTTTTAGTGGAAGTAATCCAGTTGGTAATAAACGATAAAATTTATATCCAGGAAGTATTTTAAAAATATCCTTCATGAAAGTTTTAGAAACAATATTCATCTCATTAAACTCTATTTGTATGAACTGTATCATTCCTTTTTCTATAGCCTGTTGAGCACCCTGTAATACACTTAATTCGTTACCTTCTGTATCAATTTTTAGTAAGTCAATCTTGTTAATTTTGTTTTCTAGTATAAAGTCGTCAACTGTTGTTAATTCAATTTCTGTTTGTTGGTATGAACTATGATGGATTTCCGTAATTACATCTTTATATAAACTAGCGTGTTGAGATCCTTTATTGTTAGCATAATCGTAAATAAAAACCTTTTCTTTGCATTTACCTAAACCTGAATTAATAGCATTAAAATTGAATTGTTCGGCTAGTTTTGTTAATTGTATAAAAGTGGTAGGGTGAGGCTCAAAAGCAAATATTTGTCCAAGATATCCTTTTTGCCTCAATGTTGCAGAATAATTACCTACATTGGCGCCTACATCAAAAATCACTTTGTTGGGTTGGTTTTTCAAAAAAAGGTCAATAAAAAAAGACTCACCGCTTACTTTATCATTTTCAAAATTTAAAATGCCCATCCCATATAAACTATGTTTAAACAAAAATTTATTTATCGGAAAAAAAAGGTTTCTTGTAAAGAAGAAAACGTAAATCCTTTTAATTAGTTTCATGTTACTTATTTTTCTAATAATCCTTTCCACGCATCAATCCGGAATTGTATCACAGGAAAGGCTTTGGCCGGTTTCCCTTGCAGAGAATATTTTAAGCCCAATATTATTGAAGCACCTAATTTTATAAAATACTCTATATTTTTTTTAATGTAGGCAAACTGCCCGATAGTTAAAACCCTTCTTCTTTCACCTCTGCCAATACCGCTTGCAACACGATACATGTATTCTTTGGTAAGTTTTTTTGTTTCAACAATATGTTGAACAATGATATTAGGATCGTAATAGATTTTCTTTCCGGCAGATTGAAGTTTATAAAAGAACTCTTTTCCTTCGCCGCCAATCCTTAATGTGCCTACAACACCCGGCAATTCTGTATTAAAACCATTTACATTTCTAAAGTCTGCTGTTTTAATGATCATATTTGATTCGAGGGGATATTTACCTTCAGCAAATACACAAACTTCTTTGCTGTAATCAAAATTACCAACAAGAGAAGAAACATAAAAACTCATCCATTTTGGTTCTTCAGGAATATATTTTGGAATAATTCTTCCACCCAAACCATCTGCATCTTTATATTGTTCAAAAAAGTTTACAATCCGTTCTAAATAATCCGCATTGGCAATAGCATCATCATCCATAAAACATAAAAGCGGCGCTTTTGCTAAAGCTGCACCTGTGTTTCTTGCGAAAGAAGCTCCTTGTGTAAATTCATCTACATAAATAAAATGCGTACCTGAATGTTGTGTTATGAATTGTTGAACAACTTCTTTTGTATTATCGGTTGAATTGTTGTTGGCAATAATTACTTCGAATAGTTCTTTAGAGAGTGTTTGATCGTATAGGCTCTGCAATGCCTCTCTAATGTAAGCAGCTCTGTTATAAGTACAGATAACAACTGATATTTTTAAACCAACCATTAAGCTGTTGTTTCTTTTCTTTTTCTGAATGATTGAAATACAGCAGCTATCAATAACAACCATGTTATGGCAGATGCGCCAATGGCCAATTTACTACCAATAACGAATGATGCTGGCTTAAATTCAAATGTAATTTTGTGTTTACCTTGCGGCACTTGCAAACCTCTTAAAACATAATTGGTTTGATAGATCGGGGCTTCATTGCCATCAATAGTAGCTTTCCACCCGGCATCATAATATACTTCGCTGAATACTGCAAAGCCATTACTGTTTGAGGATGACTCGTACTCAATTATGTCGTTATCATTTTTTATTAAACGAATAGATGCAGTTGAATCTTTACTTCCTGAAAAATTAATTTTTGATTTTATAGCGGCATCAAGAATGGCAGTGTCTTTTGGATTGAAGTTGCTTAATGATTGAATTATTTCTGCAGGTGTATTTTTATATTCAATGGCTTTTACAAACCATGCAGCACCCAAAGCTCCGGGGTTTTGTTGTACCATTGCCTGATTGCCTTGTTGATTGGGTGTAATGATATACTTTGTATTCAGCATATCTATTACGGGTAAGCAATTGGGGAATTTGTATAATTGGCTATCAATTAAATCCTGATAGATACTGAGTTTGGCAGGATGATAACCCCCAATTGATTTATGAAAGTATGCTGTTAATGCACTTCCGTTAAACGCATTATTAATGCCATGTGACACATCAAAAACACGATAGTAACTTGTGTCTTGCAATATTTGTTTATCAATTGCAGAAGGAGAGAAATTGTTTTCGTAATCGGCCTGCTCCTGATAATGTTCTTCGCTTAAATATTTAGCATCAATCAGTATCACATCAATAAAAGCAAATAACCCTATTACAGACAATACAACAATGGTGTTTATTTTCTTCTTAATATATAACCACAATGCAATACCGGCCACGGCAATGAAAGAAAATGAACGGAAAAAATCTCCCCAAAACAAACTTTTTCTATCTTCTTTCAAGCCATTAATAAAAGTTTTTACAGGTTCTAATATGGCAGCTTTTTGTTGCGCATCGGGGATTTGATTAATTTGGTTTAATAGGTCTTTTTCACTTGGCTGGCCTGCAGCGCTCATAAAATCTGATGAAATGTATACCAGCAATACCAATATAAACACACTGCCTACAAGCATCAGGCCTTTTTTATATTTCTTCCATAATTCTTCTGTGTTGGTATCAGTGATTATTTTATCAATAGTTAAAGCAGCCATCATACATAATAAAAAGGTTGGTACAACCATTATCATGCTTGGTGCTCTAAACTTGTTATACATAGGTAAATATTTCAACAGCAATTCATTAAATCCTGCAAAATATTTGCCCCAACTCATTAAGGTTGTTAAGGCAATGGTTGTTAAAATCCACCATTTATATTTTTCATCTAACAATACAAAACCAAGTAATGCCAAAAAGCAAATAACAGCACCCACATAAGGAGGGCCTGCAGTACCAACACCATCAATACCACCCCAGTAAAAACGCAAGTAACCCTGAATTTGCTGCCCTAATTGCTGGGGCATTTGTTGCAGTGCTTCAATGGCTTTTGATTTATCTTGTTCAACCTCTAAATTAAAACTGCTGCCACCGTACATTCTTGGAAACATCATTACCAATGGCTCAGTTTTATACATACTATAGCTTAATGCATAGTCGCTGCTTAAGCCTGTTTTTGTTAAATTACTTTTGCCTGTTGCCAGAGCGCTTCCGCCACGAATGGTTTTTTTAGCATATTCGTAAGTAGTAAATAATGTTATTGCATTTACTAAAATACCAATAGTAACAGCCATTACAGCAATGCTTACAGCTTTTAATACATGTTTATATTCTTTAGCTTTCACCCATCTTACAATGTAAGCAATACTCATTATGCCAGCTACAATAAAAGCATAATAGGTTATCTGCATATGGTTGGCTCCAACAATTAATGCAGTGGCAATAGCTGTTAGTGCGGCGCCCCATAAATACTTTTTTTCATAGAGCAATAACAACGAGCCTATTAAGGCAGGCATGTAGGCGATGGCATTCATTTTAGTATCGTGCCCGGCCGAAATAATAATAGGATTATATGTTGCATAAGCATATCCTAATGCAGTAATAATTCCTATGTAAGGATTGACTTTTAAAACCTGTGTTAGGAAATAAAAACAAATGCATGCCAGAAAGAAAAAATAAACAGGCTTGGGTAGACCTAACGTTAAAAAGCTACCGATATAGCCAACAGCAATGGGATTTTCTCCTATGCCAGTAATTTGATAAGCCGGCATTCCACTGAACATGCCGTTTGTCCATAACGGGAAATGTCCGTGCTTCTCTTTGTATAGAAAGGAATTTTGTGCCATCCCTTTCCATTGTGTAACATCGCCTTGCTGCAAAACCTTTCCTTCAAAAGCCGGTTTACAATAAACGAAAGCAACTATTAAAAAAATGGCAATTGCTATTATATGGGGCAATAATTGTTTCCAGTTAAAATTTTTCATGAACACATTTTTATAAGTGCAGCAAATTAATGCTATTTTACTTTAAATTTTTTTATGCGTTGGATATTATTTCTTGCCAGGGTAACCTTGTTGTGTAATTTTTGTTTCGCATTGAGCATGGTTATTCGCTATACAGGAGATTTTATTAAAAATAAGGATATTAATAGTTATATCATTATACTGGGCCTCGTGGCAGTTATTGTTAACCTGTTCTTAAACATATTGCAGGTTATATTGTTATTAAGCCAAAGAAAGTTCCTTGTGCCTTCATGGCTACTCATTACTAATTTTATTTTCCTGGTTATGGAAATAATTTTTTACGCTTAAAATATTTGCGAATGATAAAAAATATTCTAAAAGATAAGCCCACCAAGCTCTTTCTCAGCATGACCGCCTTTTTCTGCGCCAATGCGCTGATTGCAGAATGTATAGGCGGTAAAATATTTTCTCTAGAAAAAACATTGGGTTTAACCCCTGCCAACTTTAGCCTTTTTGGGCAAAATGGTTTATCTTTTAACCTTACCTGTGGTGTATTGTTATGGCCTATTGAATTTGTGATGACCGATCTGGTGAATGAATATTTCGGCCCTAAGGCAGTAAAACGAATAAGCTACACCGCTGTGGTGTTAATCTCTTATGCTTTTGTTATGTTTTACGGAAGCATACAAATATCTCCGGCCAATTTCTGGATTGCTTCCAAAGGAGATAGCGGCGTGCCAAATATGCAAAGCGCTTTTAATGCAATTTTTGGCCAGGGCATGTGGATTATTTTGGGAAGCTTAACCGCTTTTTTAGTGAGCCAGTTGGTAGATGTATTTATTTTTCATAAAATAAAAAAGATAACAGGTGATAAAAAAATATGGTTAAGGGCAACCGGATCTACCCTGGTTTCTCAATTAGTTGATAGTTATATTGTTTTAGGAATTGCTTTTAAATTGGGCGGTAACTGGACATGGCCATTGGTATTTGCAGTAGGCACCATGAATTATATTTACAAATTTATTGTAGCCATTGCTTTAACGCCGGTAATTGTAATAGTGGAAAAGAGGATTGAAAAATATGTTGGACACGCTACTGCAGTAAAAATGAAACTTGCTGCAATGGGGCAGGAGAGTGACGGTTTTGAGAATATTCCTACCGCAGGATAATAATTATTGATTTGATTTAATTGCAGTGATTTCTGAGCATTTTTACAACAACCTTATCAATAGGGAGATGCACTTTTTCCTCTGTAAGGTCATTCCAGTCTATCCAGCGCAAAACTTCCGCTTGCCCATTTTTATCTGAAGTTTGTTCCGCTGAAAAATCAAATGGGTTTTCTTTTACGGACAGTGTGGCTAAATGTTCTGCATCTGCTGCGTGCACAAAGTAATAGATTGAAATTATTTGGTCTTTTGTATTGAAGGCAGATATCTGGTAAAAATCTGTTGTATAAAAATGTTCGCCAACTAGTATATCCAACCCTGTCTCTTCTTTAAATTCCCTGCGCAGGCAATCTCTTGTTCCTTCACCAAATTCTAATCCGCCACCAGGAAATTTGGTGAAATAGTTTCCACGAATAAATTCATCACTTACCAGTATTCTTTTACGTTCATCTAATAATAGTCCATATACACGAACCGTAAACCTGCCTGGCAGTGGAAGTGTATGATCAATAACAGGGGTATGCATGTTTAATAGGTTATGATGATGTGCTTCCATATTCGCTAAAACCATTTCTTTTTCATGAAATACCATGCAACTGCGCAGGAAACAATTAAAGAAAAACCGATGGCGGCATAAGCAGTTAAAGAAAAATGTGGCCCTGCGCCAGAATTATTTATTGCATAGGCTCCAACCACTAATGCCGGCAACGATATGATGATAACAATAGAGGTTAAAAGTTTCATTACTTTATTCAGGTTATTGTTAACCATACTTGCAAAAGCATCTAAGGTGCTGCTTAATATATTGGTATAGGTATTGGCCATTTCAAGAGCCTGGCTTGTGTCTACAATCAGGTCTTGCAAAAACTCCTTCTCTTCATCATTTAGCTGAAGCATATTAGCACGGTCTAACTTCATCATCAATAACTCATTACTGCGTAAAGCCGTTACCATGTGTACAAGGCTTTTTTGTATACGCATGAGCCTTAACAGGTCTCCGTTATTATGGCCTGCATATAAACTTTGCTCGTATTGGTTTCGCCTGCTGTTAATTTCTTTTAATGTTTCAAGATAAGTTTGTACTACTTTCTCAAATATTTTTAACACCATCATGTTCCTCTTGTCTGGATGGCGTTTTATAAAAGTGCTCAGGAATTTTTTAATAGCGCCATTGTCGAAGGAATTGACCGTTATAATATGTTCATGTGTTAAAATAATGCAGATAGGGATGGTTATATAATAAGCATCGCTATCATTAAATGAATTGTTCTCTGTAGGAGTTTTTATAACAATGAATTTTACAGCATCTTCCAATTCATAACGTGAGCGTTCATCTATATCCAAAGAGTCGCGCAGGAATTCTATAGGTATATCCAGCGCCATGCTTAATTCAATAAACTCCTCATCTTTAAAAGGGGGGACAAGATTAACCCATACACCGGTTTCGGCTTTGTCTATTTCAACAGTTTGCCCATCAATATTTTTAAAATACTGTATCATTTTAATATCAGGATTTATGAGCCATGAGTAACAAAATAGTAAAGGCATTATTCATAGCCCGCCATTCTTTCTAAACTTAAAGTTCAATTTGCCCGCAGAAAACAAAACTGGCCGGGCCACAAAGCCATATATTGTTATAGGTTGTATCACTTATTTTATTGAATTCAACGGCCAGGTTTCCACCAAGGGTAGTTACTTCAACCCTGTTAAAACCGGTTTTGTTCGGTGCAAATATCAACGCAGAAGCTGTTACACCTGTACCGCAACTTAATGTTTCGTTCTCTACACCACGTTCATAGGTGCGCACAGAAATATTACTGCTGCCTAACTGCTCTACAAAATTTACATTAATGCCTTTGGCTTCAAAATCTTTACTGTATCTGATGGCATGCCCTTCTTTATAAACATCAAGTGGCTGAACATGTTGAACGGGTTTTACATAATGCGGAGAGCCCGTATTTAAAATATAATCTGCCTGGTTATACCGCTCTACCGTGTTTACATCTTTCATTTTAAGATGAACCCATTGGTTAGCAGCGAAAAAAGCATCGTGTTCTCCATCAATGGCAATAAATTTATATTCTTTTTGTTGAATCCCTCTATCGAATGCAAATTGTGTTAAGCAGCGTCCGCCATTGCCGCACATGCTGCTTTCGTTACCATCTGCATTGTAGTAAAGCATTTCAAAATCATATCCTTTTTTTGTATTCAATAGCATTAAACCATCTGCACCAATACCGAAACGCCTATTGCATAAAAAATTAATCTGCTCAGTGGTAAGGGCAACGGAACCGCTTCTGTTATCTAATATGATAAAATCGTTACCGGTACCCTGGTATTTATAAAAAGTATATATCATTCCGTAAATAGTTAAACGATGCTGGAATATTTATTATAATAAGCGCTATTTATTTATGTTCTGAAAACCGGCGATGAATATTTAAATGGATGCTATTATTCCCAAACATTTTTGAATCAACCCTTCAACTGCCGCATTACCATCTTTACTAAACTCTTTCCTTACCCTATTGGCCACAATTACATTTATAGATAAACAATGATGCCCCAGCAATCTTCCTAAGCCATAAATGGCGCTTGTTTCCATTTCAAAATTACTAATGAAATGATTCCCCATTCTGAAACTGCTTAATCTTTCTACCAATAAAGGGTTGGCCAAACCTAAACGTAAAACCCTTCCCTGAGGCCCGTAGAAACCCGGACAGGTAACGGTAATGCCATGATGGAATCCCTCTACAAAATGTTTTATGATGCTGGCACCACAGCCTACCACATAAGGTTGAATATTTCCGCTCAGTTGTGTATGTGCAATGAACTGTTGTAGAATCTGCTGCTCTTCATCGTTATTTCTCAACTGATAATAATGTAATAAATTGTCTAAACCCAAACCATGTGTTCCTACAACCAAACTATCTACAGGTATATGTTGTTGTAAAGCCCCTGATGTTCCCAGGCGAATGATGTTAAGAGAAGATAATGTTTCTTTTACAGTTCTTGTTTGCAGGTCTATATTTTTTAAAGCATCTAATTCATTTAGAACAATATCAATATTATCGGGCCCAATACCTGTAGAAATAACAGTGATCCTTTTAGAGCCAACCCAGCCGGTATGCGATACAAATTCCCTGTGTTGACGCTGTACTTCAATCTTATCAAAATACTTGCTTACTTTGGCAACCCTGTCGGGGTCTCCCACAGTAATAACGGTATCTGCCAGTTCTTCGGGTGTAAGGTCTATGTGATAAATGGCTCCTCTGCTGTTAATGATCAATTCACTGTCTGCAATCTTATTCATGAAATAGTTTTAAAGTGTGAAAATAAATAAATGTAGATAAATGCAACATCAGGCAATTGTGAAAATGAATGAATTAGAATTTGCTTATTACATCATTTGCATTATTTTCGCAGCCTGAAAAAACAAAAGGTCCTGTGGCCGAGTGGCTAGGCAGAGCTCTGCAAAAGCTTCTACAGCGGTTCGAATCCGCTCGGGACCTCCAAAAAATAACCCCTCTTTATTGGAGGGGATTTTATTTTACAATGAAACATTCTCAACTGATAGGTATCGCTGCCTGTATATGTTTAATAACGGTTTGTTTTTTCCCGTGGATTGAAGTAGCTTCTCTACAACAAACTTTTAATGGCATAAACGGGTATGTAAATAAAGATGTGAGTTTTGGCAAGCAGGTATTATCGCACAGTTTTTTTTGTGTGTTGCTCTGCATTTTCTTTTTAATTCCGAAGGTTTTAGCCAAACGCATTAATATTTTTATTGCACTGGTAAATATGGGGTGGGCGTTTAAAAATTATATACTGTTTAGTATGTGCAGGCAGGGAGAATGCCCTGTTGTAAAACCTGCATTATACCTGCTGGTGGTGTTTGCAATTATAATACAGGTAATGACTTTTTTGCCTAAAATTGAATTGCCTAAAGAAGATTAGGCAAAAAGATATAAAGCGATTAACGGAAATACAGTTCCCAGTAAAGCCAGCCACCATCCTCGTTTTCTAAAACTATACCTTCCTTTCATTAAAAACATACCGCTGATTACAATGAATGTGAGTGCTGCGCCAAAAATATCTGAATACCATATCCACCAGTTATTGCCATTAAATTTATGCAGGAAAACCATTTGTGCTAACAAGGGTTTCTTTCTCCAGAAATTAATTTCTGCAATACCTGAAGCTAATTTTATGGTGGCGTCTGCATCTTTGTACGCAATTACCAACACACTGTCTTTTCTGAAATCAAATTGCTTAAAACCAGTTAGCCCGTTTGCTTTACTGAATGCTTCAATGCTGTCTTTTTTAACAGACTCTTTCGGAAAATGAAAAGAAGTAGCTACTGTCTTAAATTCATAAGAATATTTGTCGGGCTTCCATTGTTTTCTATGATTTTGTGCAATGCCCGAAATACTGAATGCAATAATCAGCCCTGCAAAAAAATAACCAAAATCCCTATGTAATGCCCTTAAGTTCCTGTTACTTAAAAAGTTATTCATCATAATGTTTAGTTTGAACAAAAATGTTCAAGGCTATGCTATCTGCCCTCAGCAATCGGGAAAAACAATTTACGCATGAAGGAAACTTTAATGCATCTCAATCAGCCTGGCAATACCAAAAGCAGCCCCAGCTGCAGCAGCACCAATTAACATCACTTTTAAACCGCCATTCCATGGGTTAACACCTGTAAGCTTACTTTTAAAATATCCAAATACATAAAGGCAAATAAGTGTTATGATCACAGAAATCTTAAGTCCATCTAAAGAATTATGCACAAAAAAGTAGGGAGACAAGGGTACAAGGCCGCCAATAATATAAGAAGCGCCTATGTTAAAAGCACTTCTCCGAGCCCTTTTCGGATCTGGCTCATCTAAACCCAACTCATACTTCATCATAAAATCAACCCATTTCTTCCTATCCTTAATTATTTCCTGTGTAGCTTGTTGTTGTATATCCTCACTCAAACCCCAATCTGCAAACACCTGCTTTACTTCAGCAATTTCTACATCTCTTTTATTATCAATTTCCCAATATTCTTTTTTCAATTCGCTGCTATAATGATCTTGCTCTGTTTTTCCTGCTAAATAACCGCCTAAACCCATTGCAATGGAACCTGCTGCAATTTCTGCAATACCTGCAATAACAATCACACTTGTAGAATCTACAGCACCACTTAAACCTGCTGCCAGAGCGAAAGGAACGGTTAAACCGTCGCTCATGCCTATAACAATGTCTGTCAGTAAATCTGAACTTTGTAAATGTTCTTCGTGATGTAAATGTGTATCTGCTGCCATAAATTTTATTTTAAAAATCCCGCTTTTGGGCGGGATTAAATTTATTCCAAAACTTTTAATGATTGACTGATGATTTGCACACAGTCCAAAATTTGTTCTCTTGTAATGATCAGTGGCGGAGCAAAACGTATTTTATCGCCATGTGTAGGTTTTGCAAGAAGCCCGTTTTCTTTCAATTCCAGGCACAAATTCCATGCGGCATTTTCATCATGATGATTAATAACTATTGCATTCAACAAACCTTTCCCTCTAATCGTTTTAATAAAAGGTGATTGAAGTTTCGATAATTCTTCTCTTAACAGCAAACCCATTTTCTCTGCATTCTCTACCATGTGTTCATCTTGCAGTACTTGCAAAGAAGTGATGGCAACAGCACAGGCAACCGGATTACCGCCATAGGTACTTCCATGCTGCCCGGGTTTAATATTCAGCATAATAGCATCATCACATAAAACAGCACTCACCGGCATTGTTCCGCCGCTCAAAGCCTTGCCGAGAATAAGAATATCCGGACGAACATTTTCATGATCACAGGCCAGCATTTTTCCTGTTCTTGCCAAACCCGTTTGAATTTCATCGGCCATCATCAACACATTGTATTCATCACATAAATTCCTGATGCCCGTTAAATATCCTTCAGTCGGAACAACAACACCTGCTTCACCTTGAATAGGTTCAAATAAAATACCTGCAACATCTTTATCCTGAAAAGCTTTTTCAATAGCAGACAAGTTATTGTATTCAACCACTTCAAATCCCGGCATATACGGACCGAATTTTTCATAAGAGCTTGGATCGGTACTGAAAGATATCACCGCACTTGTTCTGCCGTGAAAGTTTTCAGCACAAACAACAATCTTGGCTTTGTTTTCTTCAATGCCTTTGTTTTCATAACCCCAGCGCCGTGCAAGTTTGATAGCGGTTTCTACAGCCTCAACACCTGTGTTCATTGGTAAAACCTTATCATAACCAAATAATTTGGTGATGTATTGCTCGTATTCGCCTAAAAGATTATTGTAAAAGGCTCTTGAGGTTAAGGTGAGTTTATAAGCTTGTTCTGTGAAAGAACGTAAAATTAAAGGGTGACAGTGCCCTTGGTTAACGGCAGAATAACCACTTAAAAAGTCGTAATATTTTTTACCGTCAACATCATAAACAAAAACACCATCGCCTTTTTCTAAAACAACTGGCAAAGGATGATAATTATGAGCGCCATATTTTTCTTCTAAATCAAGAAAATATGCAGCACGCCCGGAAAGCGTATGCGTAGATAACATGATAAATGAATTTTGAATTGATTGAAATAAAAAGTGTACAAACGAAAAGGAGCATTACCACCCAAAGGGATGGTCTAAAAAATCGAGGTTATGACATAGAAACTTCATGATATATTTCAATTCTAGGGCAAGATAAGCATAAGTGGAATACAATAAATTGTGAACAACAAAAAAGGGATTATTTTGCCTGTTGCCTAAAAGGGTGAATGTATATAAATGTTTAAAAATCAGGCTTCGGCTAATTTCAAAGCCCGGTTTTTTCACAGGTGTGAAGAAAATCTGTAAAAAACTCTTTTTTTCTATTGCAAATTAGTTCCTTATCCTTACCTTTGCCGTCCCAAAAAAAGGGATAAAAATTTAGAGTCATGGCAAGAGTATGTCAGGTTACTGGAAAAAAACCACAAACGGGTCATAGTGTTTCTCACTCAAACATTAAAACCAAACGTAGGTTTTTACCCAATTTGCAAACCAAGCGCTTTTTCTTTGCTGAAGAAGACCGTTGGGTAACACTAAAAGTTTCTGCTGAAGCAATTCGTACGATCAATAAAAACGGATTGAGCACAGTAATTAAACAATTAAGAGCCGAAGGCAACAAAATTTAAATACAATGGCAAAAAAAGGTAACAGAGTTCAGGTAATTTTAGAGTGCACCGAGCACAAGACTACCGGTTTACCCGGCACAAGTCGCTATATTACTGTTAAGAACAAAAAGAACACTCCTGAGAGAATGGAGTTGAAGAAATACAATCCGATTTTGAAAAAAGTAACTGTTCATAAAGAAATTAAATAATCATGGCAAAAGCAGCTTCAAAAAACGCAAAAGTAAAAGATGCTAAAGCTTCAGCAGAAGCTAAGAACTGGACAAAAGTGATTAAAGCTGTTCGCAGTCCTAAAACTGGGGCTTACACTTTTAAAGAAGCTATCATTCACAAAGACAAAGTGAAAGATTTCTTAGCTGCAAAATAATGGCAGCTCTTTACAATATTAAAAGGCTATCATACTTTTTGTGTGATGGCTTTTTTAGTTTCGTTTATTTTGACCAATCAATATTTTTCTATGGGGTTTTTCGATAAACTATTCGGTAAAAAAGAAAAAGAAAGCTTAGACACAGGCCTGCAAAAAACAAAAGAAGGCTTATTTACTAAAATAGCTAAAGCTGTTGCAGGAAAAAGTTCTATAGACGATGAGGTATTGGATAATATTGAAGAAGCACTGGTAACCGCCGATGTGGGTATTGATACTACGGTGGCTATTATTGAGCGGTTAGAAAAAAGAGTGAAGCAGGATAAATATATCAATGCAACAGAGTTAAATAAACTGATTCAGCAAGAAATTGAAAGTTTACTGGCAGAGGCAGATGATAGCTCGTATAAAAACTTTGAAATCCCCTCCAACAAAAAACCATACGTTATTTTAGTTGTGGGTGTAAATGGTGTTGGCAAAACAACAACTATCGGGAAATTAGCGCATAATTATAAAAAAGCCGGGCATTCTGTTATGCTGGGCGCTGCAGATACGTTTAGGGCTGCAGCAGTAGACCAGTTAACCATTTGGAGCGAAAGGGTGGGAGTACCCATTGTAAAACAAGCTATGGGTAGTGATCCCAGCGCCGTTGCTTTTGATACTGTACAGAGCGCAGTAGCCAAAGGAACTGATGTGGTGATTATTGATACAGCCGGCAGGTTACACAATAAAGCGCATTTAATGGAAGAATTAAGCAAAATTAAGCGGGTTATTAAGAAAGTTATGCCCGATGCACCACACGAAGTGATGCTGGTGTTGGACGGAAGTACTGGCCAGAATGCTGTAGAACAGGCAAAACACTTTACTGCAGCTACAGAAGTAAGTGCATTAACTATTACAAAATTAGATGGTACGGCAAAAGGCGGCGTGGTGCTGGCTATTGCCAATCAGTTTAAAATTCCGGTAAAATTTATTGGCGTGGGAGAGAAGATTGATGATCTGTTAATATTTGATAAACATGAATTTGTGGATAGTTTATTCTCATTAAAATAAAAGAGAATAAACTATCCGTTTGCTTCTAAAAAGTATACCGGATACCCAAACCTCCTGATCCGGCATTGAAGCCATTATATCTGCCCAGATCTACATTTGGATTCCAGTCGATAGACAAGTTAAGCGGAGCTCCTTTTATTTTATAATCAAGGCCCAATACGCCATCAACGCCCACAAATGCACCGCCGCCATATGCATCGTTAAAAAAACCGAAATGGCCGCCGGCACCTATATACCACTTAAAGCCTTCCACATCATTTAAAGGCCCATGCAATTCGTACAGGCCGGTTAATTTCATTCCTTTATCCCAGAAATATAAAATACCTTCTCCTGCCTGGTTGCCTTTAAAAAAATGTTTTAAAGAAATACCTCCTCCGTCAAACACTTTAACACCTACAGCCGTTTCATAAGAGCTGCCGGTATTAATTTTTTGTGCTTTTACTGCTATTACAGAACACATACAAACGGTTAATGCAAATACTATTTTCTTCATCTTTCAAACTTTTATACATAAACCTACAAAATCGTGCCAATTATGATTTATGAAAAATTCTTAACAAGCTACTAAAATCTTTTTATGTTTGTTTTATGCATTCATTCAAAGAGTTATTAGAGAAGTTTCATGTGCATTTCGAGATGTCGCTTTTCCCTGCAACACCCCAAACATTGTATAGCCCGGCCAACTATTTTTTATCTATTGGCGGAAAACGTATCAGGCCGGTTGTTTGTTTAATGGGTAATGAGTTGTTTGACGCGATTATTGATGATTCTTATAAAGTAGCAGTTGCCATAGAGCTGTTCCATAATTTTACACTGATACATGATGATATCATGGATGCTGCACCCTTACGAAGGGGAATGGAAACGGTACATACTAAATATAGCTTAAACACCGCCTTATTATCCGGCGATGTAATGCTGATACGGTGTTACGATTACCTGAATGCAATTCAGCCGGCATTGCTGCCACACATCCTTCATATTTTTAATAAAACCGCAAGAGAAGTATGCGAAGGCCAGCAATTGGATATGGATTTTGAAAGAAGGAACGATGTTACGTTGACTGAGTATATTGAAATGATTACCTTAAAAACTTCAGTTCTGTTAGCTGCAAGCCTTGAAATGGGAGCTGTTTTGGGAGGAGCCAGTGAAAGAAATTGCAAGCATCTATATGAATTTGGAAGAAATCTTGGTATTGCTTTTCAGATACAGGATGATTATTTAGATGCATTCGGCGACCCTGAAAAATTTGGCAAAGATGTAGGTGGAGATATCAAGAACAACAAAAAAACCTTTCTATTGCTGCATGCGCTGGAAGTGGCTTCCCCGCAAACACGTAAAGAGCTTTTACGTTTAATGCAAGAAAACCCGGCGGATAAAGTTGAAAAGGTATTGGCTATTTTTAGAGAATGTAATGTAGAAAGCTGGGCTAAAGCCTTGAAGGAAAAATATTTTAATGCAGCATTGCAGCATTTGGAAGATATTGCAGTGGTTTCTTCCAGAAAAAAACAATTGCTGGAAGTAGCTGGTTTTCTTATACAGAGAGATTACTAATCAATTCATTTAATCAATCACATTCATTCATTAAAACACATTGCATGTCGCTTTTTAGAAAAAAATCTATCAATGCAATTATAAACGATCCAACCCTTACAGACGAAGGGCATACACACTCGCTCAATAAAGTATTGGGGGTAAGAGACCTTACTTTTATGGGCATTGCTGCAGTGATAGGTGCAGGTATTTTTTCAACCATTGGAACTGCGGCATATAATGGGGGGCCCGGAATCTCTTTACTATTTGTTATTACAGCCATCACCTGCGGTTTCAGTGCTTTGTGTTATGCCGAGTTTGCCAGCAGGGTACCAATTGCGGGAAGCGCTTATACCTATGCATATGTAAGTTTTGGAGAGCTTATTGCCTGGATTATTGGCTGGGCACTGATACTGGAATATGCCATTGGCAATATTGTGGTAGCCATTAGTTGGAGTGGTTATTTTAATAACCTCTTGCAAGGCCTTGGTATTCACCTGCCTGCTTGGTTGTTAACAGACCCGGTAACGGCAAGTAGAAATTTTGAGGAGGCCTTGGCCGTTAATAATGCACAACAACCTTTAACAGATGTAATGCGTACTGCATTAACCGCCTGGGAAAGTGCGCCGGTAATAGCAGGCAAACATATTTTTTTAAACCTGCCGGCTTTTATTATCGTTATCCTCATTACTATCCTGGCATATATCGGCATTAAAGAAAGTAAAAAGACAACCAATTTTATGGTCATCTTTAAAATAGCCGTGATTATCCTGGTGATTATATTGGGATTTTTTTATGTAAAACCTGCTAATTGGAACCCCTTTTTACCCAATGGTTTTGGAGGCGTATTGGCAGGGGTATCTGCCGTATTTTATGCCTATATAGGTTTTGATGCCATTTCCACTACGGCGGAAGAATGTAAAAATCCCCAGCGGGATTTACCCAGAGGTATGATCTATTCTCTGATTATTTGTACCATATTGTATATTTTAATTGCATTGGTATTAACCGGCATGGTGCATTATAGTGAGTTAAAAGTAACTGATCCGCTTGCTTATGTATTTGATAAATTGAATTTAAAGTGGATTGGCTATTTTATTTCTATCAGCGCCGTGGTAGCCACTACCAGTGTTATGTTGGTATTTCAGCTGGGCCAGCCACGTATTTGGATGAGTATGAGCAGAGATGGGTTATTACCCAAAAAATTCGCTTCCATCCATCCAAAATTTCATACACCTGCATTTGCAACAATCATCACAGGATTATTAGTGGGTATCCCAACATTATTTGTACCCAGTTCATTAATGACGGATTTAACAAGTATAGGAACTCTTTTCGCGTTTGTGCTGGTATGTTTTGGCGTACTGTTATTACCTAAAATAACGGGTAATAGTAAGGGGAAGTTCAGGCTACCGTATATTAATGGTAAATATATCTTACCCATAATTGTAGCTGCCTTTATTTGGCTTTTTAAAGATCGTTTACAAGATGCATTCT
Organism: Sphingobacteriia bacterium; assembly: GCA_017304675.1. Taxonomy (GTDB): domain Bacteria; phylum Bacteroidota; class Bacteroidia; order Chitinophagales; family Chitinophagaceae; genus CW01. The sequence goes on along the minus strand of JAFKLS010000019.1, from coordinate 237,115 downwards.
CCAATATTTCCACAGAAAGTTACCAGGAAGTATTGTTTATCGTATTTGTGGCTATTACTATATTAGTGGCCGTTTTAAGCTTTTTACGCAGCTATTCTTTAATCCCCAATTTAGGAGCTTTATGCTGTTTGTACCTGATGATAGAAATACCTGCCATCAGTTGGTTATGGTTTTTTATCTGGATGAGTTTAGGCCTGATTATTTATTTTTTATACGGTAAAAAGAATAGCAAACTATCAAAGGAATAATTATTATGAAATACCAGGTGGGTGATGATATTATTGTGCTGCACAGTAACGAAGAAGGTAAAGTTGTGGAGATTATTAATGATAAAATGGTGATGATAGAAGTAAGAGGGGTGAAGTTTCCTGCTTATATGGATCAGATCGATTTCCCCTATTTCTATCGCTTTACAAAAAAGAAAGTGGTTGAGGAAGAAAAGAAGAAACCTGCTAAAGTTTTTGTAGATCAGATTCCGAAAGAAAAAATAAAACCTAACCAGTTTAAAACGGCTGATGGTGTTTGGCTGTCATTCATTCCGAAATTTGCATTGGATGATTTCAATGATGAAATCGTTGAATTGTTTAAGGTGTATCTCATCAACAGAACAGAACGAGCTTATAACTTTTTATACAAACAAGATTTTTTAGGTAATACAAATTTTGAATTGAACAGTCAGGTTCAATCTTTTCACGATTTTTATTTGCACGATGTAGATTTTGCAAGTATGAATGATAGTCCATCTTTCAACTTTGAATTTTCTTTGATTACGGCAGAAAAAAATAAAGCCCCGCATTTTGAATCTTCCATCAAAACAAAACCCAAACAGATTTTCAAACGGGTGGAAGAATTGAAAGAAAAAAATGAACCTTCTATCAATTATTTACTGTTTGAAAAATATCCCGATAAAGTTGAGGAAGAAAAATTTGAATTGGGAAGTCTTGCTGCAAAAGGATTTAAGGTATATGATGCCTCCAAAATAAAACAAAATATTCCCCCTGCAAGGGAATTGATCGATCTGCATATGGAAAAGTTGATTGATAACTGGCAGAAATTATCTAGCCTCGAAATACTCGGTATCCAATTAAATGAATTTGAAAAATGGTACGAGTTGGCTGTAGCTAATCGTAAACAAAATTTTATTGTAATACATGGTGTGGGCAGCGGCAAATTGAGAGATGAAATTCATGATCTCTTAAAAACCAGAAAGGAAGTAAAGTATTTTATCAATCAATACGATCCCCGTTTTGGCTATGGCGCCACTGAAATTTTCTTTCAATATTAGTCGAGTTATAAGTTGTAGGTTTTAAGTTGTAAGTCTTTGAACGCTTTAAACCTATAACTTACCACTTACAACTTCCTATCTTTGCAGTGCTACAAACCCGAACTATCGCTTCATGTTGAGCATGATGAGGAAAGTCCGGACAGTACAGAGCAACCTACCGGTTAACGGCCGGTTCCGATTTATCGGAAAGAAAGTGCCACAGAAAATAACTACCACGCAAGTGGAAAAGGTGAAAATGTGAGGTAAAAGCTCACAGTAGTTGATGGTAACACAATTACGGGTAAACCTTAGGTACTGTAATGCCATGTATAGAACCCTTGGAGAGCTGCTCGCTCAATTCCTGCAAAGGAAAGGGTTCAGGGTAGGCAGCAAGATTGCAGCAGTAATGCTGCAGCCAGATAAATGATAGTATTGGAACAGAATCCGGCTTACGAGGTTTGTAGTTTTTCTTTTAACAATTACGCTAAAAATGTGTATAAAACACCTGAAAAAACAGGTATTTTATAAGGTATTTTCCCCGTTAAAAATTATCTTCGCCAACTACCTAAAAAGGGTCTATTTAATTATTAGAATGAACGATGGAAAACAACGAGCAATTAACCCCTGAACAAACAAACGATAACGACAGAATTATCCAGGTAAACATAGAAGAACAGATGAAAACTGCCTATATCGACTATTCAATGTCGGTAATAGTAGGCAGGGCTTTGCCTGATGTAAGGGATGGTTTTAAACCGGTTCACCGCCGTGTGTTGTATGGCATGAACGAAATGGGTAATAATAGCAATAAACCCTACAAAAAAGCAGCCCGTATTGTTGGAGACGTAATGGGTAAATATCACCCGCATGGTGATAGTGCCATTTACGATACCGTTGTTCGTATGGCTCAGGAATTTACCATGAGGCATACATTGGTAGATGGCCAGGGTAACTTTGGTACGCAAGATGGCGATCCGCCGGCAGCCATGCGTTACACCGAAGTTCGTTTGCAAAAATTTGCTGAAGCAATGTTGGAAGACATCGACAAAGAAACGGTGGATTTTCAATTAAACTATAACGACGAATATTACGAGCCAACCGTACTGCCTACAAAAATTCCTCAATTGCTGGTTAATGGTTCAAGCGGTATTGCTGTGGGTATGGCTACCAACATGATGCCGCATAATTTGAACGAAGTGATTGATGGTTGCATTGCATATGTAGACAACAAAGACATTACCGCTGAAGATTTAATTCAATACGTAAAAGCACCAGATTTTCCTACAGGTGGAATTATTTACGGAATGGAAGGTGTTAGACAAGGATTACTTACAGGAAGAGGAAGGGTAGTGGTAAGAGGTAAGTGCCAGATTGAAACAAAGCCCAGTGGCAGAGAGCAGATTATTATTACAGAAGTTCCTTATCAGGTTGGGTTAGATGCATTGACAGATAAGATCGGTCAGCTTGTAAATGATAAAACAATTGAGGGAATTGCACACGTTAACAATGAAAGTAATAAACGTGAAGGAACAAGAATTGTAGTTGATTTGAAACGAGATGGTGTTGCCAATGTTATTATCAATCAACTGTATAAATACACAGAACTGCAAACCAGTTTTGGTATCAATAATGTTGCTATCAGTAAAGGCCGTCCGCGAATTTTTAATATCAGAGAACTGATTGCAGAGTTTATTGAGTTTAGAATGGAAGTGGTGATTCGCCGCAGCAAATTCGAACTACGTAAAGCAGAAGACAGAGCGCATTTATTAGAAGGTTATTTAAAAATCATTGCCGATAAAGATCATCTCGATACTGCCATTTCTATTATCAGAGCAAGTGCAACACCGGATGAAGCGAAGAAAGCATTGATTGCAAAAAGTATTGAAGAAAACTGGCATTTACCTGCTGCTCTATTCAACGAATTATTCGAAAAACATTATCAGCAAGGCGTTGGCTTATCTGAGAAACAAGCACAGGCTATTCTTGAATTGCGTTTACAACGTTTAACAGGAATGGAGCGTGAAAAGATCATTGAAGAGTTTAATGAATTAATGGTCACTATTGCCAGATTAAAAGAATTATTGGCAAGTGAAACCTTGCGTTACGATTTAATTAAAACAGAATTGCTTGAAGTAAAAGAAAGATTCGGCAATCCGCGTAAGAGTGAAATTCAATATTTAGCAGAAGAAGTGAATATGTTGGATTTTGTGAAAGAGGAAGATGTGGTAATCACCATTTCGCATTTAGGTTATACGAAGAGAACATCTGTTTCAGAATACCGTCAGCAAAAACGTGGTGGAAGAGGAGCTATTGGTAGTAAAACAAGAGAAGAAGATTATGTAGAACATTTGTTTGTAGCCTCTACACACGATACCATGTTGTTCTTCACAGAAAAAGGAAGATGCTACTGGTTGAAAGTGTACGAAATTCCGGAAGGAGAAAAACAAAGTAAAGGAAGAGCTGTTCAGAACCTCATTCAAATTCCGACTGATGATAAAATCAGGGCCATTTTGAATGTGAATGACCTGGATAAAAAAGAAACATTAGAAAATAGATTCATTGTTCTTTGTACCAAGAAAGGAATTATAAAGAAAACGGAACTGGAAGATTTTTCCCGTCCACGCGCTACAGGTGTAAATGCCATTACTATTGTAGAAGGAGATGAATTACTGGAAGCCAAATTAACAGACGGTAATTGCGAAATAATGATGGCTGTGAAAAGCGGCAGAGCCATTCGTTTCCCTGAAGAAAAAGTTCGCCCAACAGGCAGAGGGGCTATCGGCGTAGCCGGAATTGAAGTAACCGACACAACAGATGAAGTAATTGGAATGATTTGCATTAACAGGGAAGATAAATCCAGAACGGTCTTAGTGGTAAGTGAAAAAGGTTTTGGCAAACGTACACCGTTGATTGATGAAGATGGTGAAGATGTATACCGTATTACCAATCGTGGAGGAAAAGGAGTAAAGACCATTAACGTTACCGAAAAAACCGGTGGCCTGGTAGGTATGTTGGATGTGAAGGAAACAGAAGATTTAATCATAACTTGCAAATCCGGGATTACACTCCGTACTTCTGTGGCAAATATTAAACAAGCGGGAAGGGCTACGCAGGGCGTTATTTTAATTCGCTTGGATGAAGAGGATGCCATTGCAGCCATTTCTAAAATAGAAGAGCAACAGGAAGAAAATGGAGAAGAAACCATAGAAGAAGGTAAAGAACAGGTATCAACGGAAACAAACGATACCCATGATACAACAGATAAAAACGAAACAAACCCATCAATAGAAAATCAATAATCAAAAAATTAACATTATGAAGCGTTTAGCATTGCTTGCAGCTTTTGGATTTGCTATCGTAGCTGTTAAAGCACAGGATTTAAAAAAATTACAGGGAGCAGTAACCCTGGCCGCAGCTACCGGCAATTGGGAAACCGTAAAAGCTGATGTGGACAAACTGGCCAGCGATCCCAAAATGCAAGGCAAACCCGAAACGTATATGTGGAAGGCAAGGGTATATGCTGCCATTTATAAAAACGACGCTTTAAGAGCCAAATACCCGGATGCATTGAAAACAGCCGATGAAGCTTTTCAAAAATATATCCAATTAGACCCTACCTGTAAACTGGCCAGCGATAATAACTGCACTGATATTGCTTTTGATGTATATGGTACTTCTTTTAACAATGGTATCAGAACCTTTAATTCAAAATCATGGGACAGCGCCGGTTTCTATTTTGGTACAGCCGTAACATACATAGACGTGATCATTAAAAACAAATGGACCAAAAATTCACTGGCTTTCGATACTACTTCCATTCTATATGCAGCATATGCTTACCAGAATGCAAAAAAATTAGACCAGGCCTATAACTATTATTCAAGGCTGGCCGATGCTAAGCTGAACAACAAGGAATATGTTGATATCTATCGTTTCGTATTGGTAGCTAACAGCGATAAAAAGAATAAAACCGCTTTTGATAAATACCTGGCTACTGCCAAAGAATTGTACCCTACAGAAAATTGGGAAGATTATGAATTAGATTATTTCAACAAAAACTATACACTGGCAGATAAAGCCGAACTGTACGATAAAGAAGATGCAGCAGGAACTTTAACCGCTACCAAATACCTGGTATTTGGCGATAATTTCTACAATATCTCTAAAGAAGATAAAGAAAAATTAGATAGCGCCCAGTTATTAAAATTTCATGCCAAAGCAAGGGATGCGTTTAAAAAAGCCTACCAAAAAGATAACCAGCAATATATTGCTGCTTTTAACGTAGGTGTATTGTATTATACCGATTTTGAAAATGGGGATGATGCAGTAAGGGCGAATATTAAAAAGTTACAGGAATTGAACAGGCAGATGGCAGATGAAAAAGATCCTAAGAAAAAACAGGCATTGTCTGCAAAACTGAAACCCGAAATAGATGCTATTAAAGCCAAAGGTGCAGAACTGGATAAAAAAGAAGGTGAAGTAGCAGATATAGCAATCGATTGGTTTGAAAAAGGTTATGCTATTTTAAAGGATAAGCAAAATAAAACAACGCAGGAAAAAAATCTAACCAACAAGTCTGTTGATTTTTTAGCCAACTTATACCAATATAAAAGAGATAAAGCCAGGGGCAAAGACCAAAAAGCATATGACGATTATGATGCCAAGTACAAAAAATATGATGCTTTGCACCAATAAACTTTAAATGATTGCATTTTATAAATCCCTCACAGTTTGTGGGGGATTTATGTTTGTGGAAAGAAGTGGTTTTCTGATTTCGCCAGACAGTCCATAAATACAATGTATAATTCCAAATAAGCAGGGGCTTTCTATTAATAAGCTGAAAATCAAATTTTTATTACTTAACATAATATTAATTATAAGTAATAATGAATTTTTCACTTTTAAATACATCGCCATCAAAAACCTAATCAAGCTCATCAAAGCCATTACCAAACTGGTCATTGCTTTAACCATCTACAAGTTGCTATAAACTTGTACCGGTTCAATTTAATATCTTCAATACCTCATAGAAATTATGGGGTATTTTATTTTTTCCTCAACTCCGTTTCGGCCAGATCAAAAAAATGCATCAGGTCTTCAAATACCCATATTATGTTTTTGAAGTTGTTCGAAATACCCAATTCCGTTACACTAGTAACATATTCAAACATAGCTTCCCGCAAATGCAGATTCGTTGCTCTGGCATCATGTGCCTTCAGAAAATTAGTCATTTTCTGTTGTAAGGCCGGACTCAAAATATGCTGTTCACAAGCTGTAATCGCTTGATCTTTTTTAACCGTATTCTTTTGTAATGGAAATATTTTCAATTCATTATACCCTTTGTAAGTTGGATTGCCTGTAAAAAATTGCTGAACCTGATTCTCGTATTGTTTCAGATTCACAACAGGTTCCGGCAGCTTTGCACAGCTATTGTCTTTCTCGTACAACACAATCCCTCTGCTTTGTACCCAACAAAAAAATAAAGAGCCTTCCTTCAATTGTGTTACCACAAAATCAAAAGCATGAGCCATCAGCTGAATATTCCCGTATTCTTTGCTTATGGTTTTCAACTCCTGCACTGCATTTTCCGGCAGGCTTGCTCCTTCAGGCAACACCACCAATACATCACAACAAAAAGTCCACTGTTCTTCGGTTCCCGGCTTAGCCATACAATTCCTGTTCAATTGACTTGAACTCCTACAACCGATTAAATACACAATAAGCGGTTTGTATAGTGTTACAATCTTGTTTTTTAATTGCAGTAAAGCGTGTTGCTCCCTGCCGGTAAAGTGACCGATAGAGTGATGTTTTTTCATACGCGATTTCTTATTAGGTATTTTAATCTCAAAAGATTGCTACAGCTTAAAAGTTCTTATTCTGTTACTTTTTTATGGAAAAAAGTAACCAAAAAGCCATCCGAAAACGATATACAGCACGTTTTCGGAAAGAAGCCTTGATAGAACTTTTTGCTACTGTGACTTCAGCTTTTGAATCTTTTATCACTTATTCTAACTAATCCGGCATTTCTCATACTTTGTTTATTATCAACCTCCGGTATATCAATCCTGCCATCCAGGAAATCCTCAATGCCATATAATTCTATTAGCTCAGGGAGGTTTAAAAACAACCGAAGCGCAGCCGGGTCTTCCGTTTTTTCAAGCCATAAGTGCACACCGTTGGTAAGTGTATCTTCGGTGTAGTCTGTAAATAGTGTTCGAAAAATAAATTGCGCATCTTGTAAAGAGTTTACAAGGTTCTTATACTCTTCGTTTTTTTTCTGTGTTTGTTGGGGCTTCTTCATAACAGTAAAATTGATTAAGCCCAAAAGAATAAACCAGTTTCTGTAGGGATACTTTATTCCTATTTAAAGGGTATCTTAGAAACTAATTTAGTAAGGTGACTATAGCTGACCACAACATATCAGAGTTCTGTAGTTGAAGTCACAGTAGCATCACAGCTTAATCAGGGAACCCTCCCGAAATCGGGCTGTAATCGATTTCGGGGCTCTTTTTTTGTTTCTTTTTTGGAGGAGCAAAAAAGAAAAAGCACAATATGTTATATTAGAATAAAAGTTAACTTTGGCTGCTAACAAAAAAATGAGCTAATGGAACATAAGATACACGAAGGCCGCAATGTGAAACGTTTTCGCGAAATGCTGGGTATTAAACAAGAGGCTTTGGCACATGAACTGGGAGATGACTGGAACCAGAAGAAAATTTCTTTACTCGAACAAAAGGAAAGCATTGATGCTCCCCTACTCCAGCAAATAGCTGCTGTATTAAAAGTGCCTGTGGAAGCCATTCAGAATTTTGATGAGGAACAGGCGATAACTATAATTTCAAGTACATTTAATGATAGTGCAGCAGTTGTTCAACATAATCCCGTTTTTAATCCTGTTGATGCAGTCTTAAAACTTCATGAAGAAAAGATTGTGTTGTATGAAAGGATGCTGAAAGAGAAGGATGAGATGATGGCTAGATTGGAGAAATTAATTGAGAGGAATTAGAAATCCCAAAATTAAAATCCTTTTTTTAAGTGTTATAATTAGGTTTACTTATTGTGAAAACGCTACTCGATTAATACCCCAATAGTCAAGCAAACAAAATAACATACTTCGAAGCTCTAAGCTTGCATTATTATGTGTTGAAAATTCTTTATTCATGGCAATTTGTTCAAATTCTTTAGCAACAGAAAATAAATTTTTAGCTACTTCATTGCTAGAAAAATACTCTCCGAGTACATCAGTATTTAATTTTGCTAGTTGATTTTCTACATTTATTTTTATCTTTCGTGCAATAACTGAACCATCATTAATGTTTTCTTCAATCAATCCTATAGCAAGCTTTAAGATATTGTTGATTCCTTCATTCCCCTTACTTCCATATGTAAAGCCTTCCTTTAGCAATCTACTTCTCTCTAAAGTTTCATAAAAAGATATTTCTTTCATACAGTAATCCACTGATAACGCAATAAAAGAACAAATCAAATACAAGCAGCGTAATGCAACTTCTCTATGATTTTTATTCGTTATAGATTGCTCAACAAAAAATCTCCCTTGCTCCAACCATTCATTACATGAATCAAATGAAAGTGGATAAGCTAATAAACTTTTTGAAAACTTTAAGCGTCCCTTCCAATCACCGTCCAATTTACTTAAAGTATAACTTGCTATTAGAGAGTAGAGTTCTTCATCAGATATTCTATTACTACCAGAATTCGAATCTACCAGCTTTTTTAAAAAGCTCCCATCAAGTACGACTACGCCTAGTTCTTTGCCAAATTTTTTGACTTCTTGTCTTCGCTCTGTCGTTGCAACAATAGCATTTGTTGCTTTGGTTGCAAATCGTAAACCTTGAATCCAAAAAATTCTCTCTATCGCTTGAGGAGTTTTTTTGTTTTTAGAATCGACCAAAGTAATCTCTCGTGCAACTGATGATGTCCTACTATAGAGCCATAGGTCAATATCTGTTATATCAAATCCTTCATAAATAAATGGTACACCTCGAACAACGTAATAACCTGCTCTAAGAAAATAATTTCGAAGCAATTCCTCCATATAATATCCTTTGGGCATTAAATTTTTGGCCTGATTCATCATAACTTACCTCCTGTACGTAAAATTGATAACATATCATTTGTTGCTCTAGGATTCATACTAACCTGTTTTCGTCTAGTTTTCTCTCGATTAAATTCTGGGCCGCTAAACTTTGTAACAGCAGCAGAAGGCAATGCATTCAAAGAATGTTCACTTACATCACCTTGTCTAATTGCTTGAAGAGCCAGTTCTCCAACTTCTTTTTTTAAAAGCCGTAACATTGGTCCTGATCTCCCCTTTTTACTACCGTGTTTTACTTCAACAACTCCTTTTAACTCTAATATTTTATAATCTTCTCCAATTGCCTTTACGGGTCCAACGCTTTCCCCTCGTACGAGAGCACTCAATAACAAATCTACTAATTGTATTTGTCCACGCTCATAAGAGCTTTTTGTCATACCATAGGTTATGGAACTAACAAAGGCTTTTGCCAAATCAAAAGCATCATCTACCATCGAATTACTAAATTTCGAAAATGCTGACGGCAATGTTAAGAAACCGACCTCTTCTTTTGAATTACTTACTACACTTACATCAAACAAACCTATTGCGGTCAGTTTCTGGAAAAGAGTATATCCTAAAAATTTTTCGGCGAAATCAACACTTACACATGCTGATTTTTTAAGAATTTCAGTCATCTCATTAAGTTTCGTTTGTTCAAAAGAATTTAATGAATCAAGAACTGTTTTTACTTTCTGGGTAGATTCTCTGCGGAATAAATTACCGTTGAACAAAAGCTTTTTATCTGAAATCTTTTCTGAATCAACAAAACCTATTGTTTCTGAATCTAAAAGCAACTGAATTGTATCTGAAGATGAGAGTCTATAGGCATCTGATAATTTTTCTGAAACTTCTGTGTCTAATACGGGTGCTAAAGAGGCATGTTCTGCGAGTTCAAGGGATGCAAGCTCTTTCGAATTTGGTTCAAGAGATTCAAATATGTTGGATGTATGTTGTAACGTAGCTGCAGTTGTCACACCCAAAACAGCAATTCCTTTAGATGATTTTTCAACTAATTCTTGCTTTTCTAAAACTTCAATAAGTTTAGGTAGTTCGAATGTGGTATTAATGTTAGCAGCATTTGCTAAAACAAATAATTTATCGTTATTGATGGCAACTTCTCGATTTTCTGAAATTGCAGAAAGGAGAATACCAGCTTTGCCTGCTAAGAATATTTTTTCATAGCCAAATTGACTTGTCACCCCTTGCAATTTGTTGGTGTGATGAATTAGCCAAGATCCTTCAGTCTTTTTATCCATTTTAAATAAGATAATTAGTTAAATAAGGTCTTTATTAAATATACATCAATAATAAAGAATAAACTCAGTAATCTTTTACAACTTGTTACTTCTTACTCTTCATAACTATAACTAATCCAATAATAAGGTTCATGAAATAAAAATATTCTTGCTAAAGTTTTTATGTGGTTTGTTTTTGCAATCATGGTATAATATTTTAGATAATAATGTAGTCTTTTTTAAAAACCCTCTAAATTTTTCTAGAGGGTTTTACTTTCAATATTCAGCGTAATACTATTTATCTTTTAAATGATCAAGTTTTAGTTCTGGATAATGAATTTTTGCATATTCAATAAACTTATCTAACGAATCTGGATACTGAATAACAAAATCAACTAAATCCTTTTTGGGTTTCTTATAATGTTTATAAACCTCTTTGATTATAGCTTTTTTTGTTCCGTCTTTCATCTGAATAACCATTCCTTTAAGTGGCTTTTTTTGATTTAGAACCTCTTTGGAAATATAATTGCTTGATACAAACCAGTTATACCGATTTGCGTATGCTCTACCGCCAGATAAGAGATTGCTTGGGACTAAAATTATGTGTCCTATATTGAATGGTAAATTGGCACTTTTCTGCTCCCATTTTTTAGATTTGTCATTATAGAACTCAATATTAGTTGGTCTTGTTGTTATCGAATGTTTCTTGCAAACAGCTATTGTAAAATCTGCAAAAATGTCTCTGCAAACATTCGCAATAATATCAGACATTATATCCTGTCCAATACCATCAACTAAAAGCAAAACATTGTGAGCTTCATTAGTGATAGAAAAACCTTTTTTAGCAAAACGGTTATTTCTTAGCGCTGTAAAAATGTCTTCAGCTTTGGAATTTGAAACTGCCTTCCCTTGGTTAACCGAGGAATACCCCAAATGATATTCATTCGGTTCATGTAAATGATCCAAAAATGGTATTCCATTTTTATGGTCATTTGTTTTAATGTAAGTCGTGTTTAATTCTGTAAGAAAGTTTTTGAGTCTATTGCTGATTTGCAAAATCAGTTTATCTGCTTTGTTGCTTTCTATTAAGAATGGGCAGATAAAGGCTAATAAATCTTTATCATCAACTGGAATATCGACAAAATCAATACTTGTTTTTATTTTAAAATGATTCGTGAATTTTACCATTTTTATTAATTAAAAATTATTACGAGTTCATTCGGAAACTCCTAACGCTGCTGAACTCATCTCGTCGAGGTTTGATAGGGCTAAAGAAAAATTTGGTTAGTAAATACAAACTCATATTTTCGTGCTGTCGAGCATAACCGTATCTTGAGAGGTGAACAGCCTCCGAAGTAGCCTTTCCTATGTGCTATTAATCTTCTTGTCTATTATTTGTTCTTATGATATTTTTTCCTAACTCGGTCAGCAATTATGCCACAAAGTCAATAAAGGTATAATTGTCATAAAAATGTCAAATTTTATATAGTTTTATATCTACAAACCGGTTATTGTGTATTTTTTACATATGACAAATAAGCCGAAAAAATGACCTATTTGCTAGAAATCTGACAAATACGGTAATAAAATTCAAGACTTCTCTTATTTATACCTAAAACTTTTGTGTTTTCGCAGAGCCTCACTTAGGCAAACTGTATAGCAAGCAGGTGGACTCTGCGAAAACGGCAATACAACCCTCTGAAATTTTAGGATAACGATTATCGACCATTTTTTCTCCTGTCTCCTATCTTCTGTTTTGCACTTATTCAACTTTCGATCCCACCCGAACAGTTCCCGAAGCTGTTCCGAATCTGTCCCGAATACAACCCCTTAAAAATTCCCGGATATCGACCATAGTCTATGGACTGTGGACAATCAACCATCCCCTACTCGCCACTACCGATTTACTACTAGCTGTTTCCCCATTTGCACATCTTCAAATCTGCATATGTGCATTTCCATTATCAATTGTCAATTATTCATTGTCCATTGCCCCTCCCTCCCTGCCAAAGCCGTACATAAGCCCTATATAAGCCGTATGGAGTTCATGAAATGAAAATCTATGTAAGAGACAATCAGGCAATCTTTTTATGCCAGAGATAGTACGAAATGAACAGGAAGCTGATGGGCAAAATCATAACGGCCAATGATGGCTGAATACCGTTTACAGAAGCTACAGAGTAAACAGCACCGAGCAGATCGAACAGCAAGCCTGCATAGGCCCATTCTTTAAGTCTCCTGAACTGCGGAATTAAAATGGCAATCACACCAAAAGCCTTGGCCCAGCCAAGAAACGGGATCATGTATTTGGGATAACCCAATCCGGTGGCTACAAAGTCAACCGATTCCTTTGTGTTTAAAATGTTGGGAATAGCAGAGAAAAGCATAAATGCTGCGAATAATCCTGTAACAATCCAATACCAAAGATTCAAACGTTTCATGTTGATATTTTAAGGGTTATAAAATCTATCGCTTATTTATATTCAATTTAGGCGCCGTTGCAAAAAGAATCAACCCGCCTACAAATAATCCAGCAGAAATCAACTCTGCCTGTGTTGGATGGATACCCCAGAAACTATATTTTGTATTCACCCGGATTTTTTCAATTAAAAAGCGTTCTAATCCGTTCACCATTAGATAAACGGCGAACATTCTCCCTGCCATAACTAATTTATTTCTGAATATCCATAAAAATGCAAATAAAACTAAGGACATGATACATTATGCGGATAATTATAAGCGAATAACCATGTTGGTAAGCCTTTGATTGCTTCTTGGCAAGAACCAGCTATTATTTTCCTAACAATTTTATAGTGATAAGGCCGGTAGCAACAGCTACACCAAAACTTAAAAAGGTGCCAATCAGCACATATTCAGTAAGCTTCATATTTTTTGCGTCTTTTAATTCCCCAAACCGGAATACCGATTTGGCCGCAAGCAGAAAGCCTACTCCCTCCCATTTTCCCAAAAAAACAAAAACCAAAACCAAGATTCTTTCCAACATACCGATTACTGTGCCGGCACTTTGGAGTGAGTCATCTGCGGGAGTACCAATATTTCCTGCCGTTTGAGTATTGGGTGTCCATTTGGAAATAATCGTTTTAACAATATACGAAGTAGGGTTCAATACAAATAATACGGCTGTTGCAGGAAACAGGATTTTCTTATCAGAAAGTGCGTGCCAATCAATCACCATATTTTGTTTGTATGACCATACAAATAATATGGCACTAATATGTAGTCCTTGGTCGATAAAGAACCAGTCTCTTTCTGTTTTATCTTTTTGGGCAAGCAACTTAACAATGTCTATACTAAAATGTATGATTGCAATGAGAAGTGCAGGTTTCCAAAAATCAATGCTTCCTACAATGCCCAATATTAACAGGAAATGTATCAGTGTATGTATGTAAAGGTAGCGGGATCTATATTTTTTTGCTTTTTTGTCTTTAACCCATTGGGTAGGCTGCAGAAAAAAATCGCCGACAATATGGGCTAAGAAAAGTTGAATTAATAGTATCATTATCAATTAAGTTGTTGTAATATTTTATTTCGATAAAATAACTCCAATGCAATGATCTCGTCATAATGTGCTCTTTTTTGTCTTTCACTGATAGAAGATTGTTTCCTGCCAATCTCTTTACCCAATTCTTTTTGCGATAGGCTCTGATTGGCCAATGACAGGGCAATCAGTTCGGCAGATGAAGGTGTCCATTTATCCATTGCAATAGATGCCAGATCAATCATTAAATTAAGGTCAGTATCAACTTTCGGCCAGGGGGATTTAATAGCCAGATTCTTTTTCAACCTTTTCAGGCTTTCAAACTTTTCTCCTGAATTGATAAAAGCCTCTCCGTTGGATTCTGTAATTCTGGGTGCATCAAAGTTTTTTTCCCCGATGCCAATTACCATTCTTACATCCAGTCCTGCAATTGACTTAATACAGGCTTTGATTTGCAGAGCTGTAAGAAAGGCAGCTTCAGGTCTTTTAACTTCAATCTGGAAGCTGTCCCCCCTGTATATCTCCCATATTTTTGGAGACTTCCCAAAGGTTAGAAATAGTTGCTTAAGAGGCTTAAGCCATTGCTGTTGGTTAGCAATAGTCCTGGAATTAATAATATCGCCTGTAATAACACTGGTCATACTGCTAATATCGGCTTTATTCCCGATATTTCATAATATCGTCTTAAGAGCCGATATCCTATAACAAGAAGGGGAAAATCTAAAAATTTATAATATCGGGTATTTAACCGATAATTTATGTTATCGGCTATTTACCCGATAATTGCCTTTATATGACATTAACCTTGTGAAAAACTATAGAATAAAATACCTACGCTAAAAACAATAAAGTAAAACCCGCATAATACCGTGCAAGCCTGTGTTCATTTTTTGGTTTTTCCTGAACCTGTCCCGAATACAACCCCCTAAATTTTCCGGATAGTTCACAACCGCCCCCTCACACTTCAGGTGCCCCTCCTTTCAAAATGGTATTATAACGTAATGCAGAACATTATAGGTAATTTCTATAATCAGCCGGGCAACCGTAAATATGTTTTTTTCACTTACTT
This sequence comes from Sphingobacteriia bacterium, assembly GCA_017304675.1. GTDB lineage: Bacteria > Bacteroidota > Bacteroidia > Chitinophagales > Chitinophagaceae > CW01. The sequence continues at coordinate 221,950 of JAFKLS010000019.1, read as the reverse complement.
TTAAATTACAACTGATTACCATTAAGTAAAACCATGAACCCAAAAGTAGACTTCTTTTTTTCCGATGCAACTAAATGGCAGAAGGAATTTGTGTTACTACGTAAACTATTGTTAAGTTGTGGCTTGCAGGAAGAATTAAAATGGGGCAACCCATGTTATACTTTTCAGGGTACCAATATTGTATTGATACATGGCTTTAAAGAATATTGTGCCTTGCTTTTTTTTAAAGGAGCCTTATTAAAAGATCCTGACGGTATTTTAATTCAACAAACAAAAAACGTGCAGGCTGCTCGCCAAATAAGGTTTACCAACGTTCAGGAAATAAATACCTTACAACACACCATTAAAGCCTGTGTATACGAGGCTATTGAGGTAGAAAAAGCAGGCTTAAAAGTACATTTTAAACAAACCGAAGATTTTACTGTTCCGGAAGAGCTGCACCGGAAAATGAAAAATATGCCTGCACTTAAAAAAGCTTTTAATGCCTTAAGCCCCGGGCGGCAAAGGGCTTACCTGCATTATTTTGCACAAGCAAAACAATCTAAAACCCGTGAATCTAGAATTGAAAAATATGTAGACCAAATATTGGCGGGGAAAGGGTTAAATGATTAATATTTAATAAATTGTGAGTTCTATCGTTTATTTACTCTAAGCTTAGGCGCCAGTAGGAATAAGATAAGTCCACCCACAAATAAACCAACAGAAATTAGCTCAGCCTGTGTTGGATGTATGCCCAGAAAACTGTATTTCGTATTCACCCTTATTTTCTCAATAAAGAAGCGTTCTATTCCGTTAAGCATTAAATACAGGCCAAACATGCGCCCTGCAATATTTATCCGGTTTCTGAGCAACCAAAGCAATGCAAACAATATTCCCGCCATCAATGTTTCGTAAAAAGGTGTTGGAAACACAGCTATTGGTAAAAACCTGCAAAAATTATCTGTACATCCGGCAAAAGCCACTCCCTCATTTATAACATTATGCGGATAGTTGTAAGCGAAAAACCATGTTGGTAATCCTTTCATTGCCGGCACATGCAGTTGATGTATTTTATCTAATGATCCAAACTGATTAATAAAATATCCCTGGTAAGCATTAACAATCTGTGGTATTTGGCTGGCCTGTGCTTCAACCAGTTTGCCATTACCATCGCTTATATAAGCCGTATTTAAAATACCCCAATCCCCATCTCCTGCCACCTGGCAACCTATTCTGCCAATACCATAAGCCAGCATTAAGGCAGGTGCTGCGGCATCAGCCAAATGAATAAAAGGAATATTATGCTTTTTAGTATAAAAATAAATGGCCAATGCTGCACAAATCAATCCACCATAAAATGTAAGGCCACTGAAAGAGATTAATGCGTTAATCGGATCTTTTATAAAATCGTCCCAATTTTCCAGGTTGTGAAATATCTTGGCACCTAAAAATCCGAATATGGCAGCATAAATTACCAGGTCTCCCACCCTGTCGTGAGGCCATATCCTGATGATTCTCATTTCAGGCTTATCCAATTTTTGTTTATTCTTCTCCCACCATTTCAATCCGGCAAAAAAAGCTCCGAACAATAAGCCTGTTAGCCAGTTACCGTTGGCAGACAGTATAAAACCCTGTGGATCGTTTAAAGCATTGGGAATGGTAAATGCACCTATTATTTTAAAACCTAATAAAAAGCCTAATAGAAAATTGGTAAGCAGTTCGCCAGTGCTGGCGGGGGCTCCTATAGAAACCTTTTGTTCTGTATAACTTAATAAACCTTTCCCCTGCTTACGTTTTAATTCACTCGTTAGTACCCATGCAGCAGCTATAAAAGCGGTAGCAACAAAAAAGCCAAATGTATTAATCAGTTTTAAGCCGCTTATTTCTAAACCGAAAATATCTTTTAATGCGTAATATAAGTTTGGATACATATGGGTGGTAAATAAGATGCAATGTTAGTTGAATTTATAGTAACAAAACAAAAAAGAGGTTTCCTAAATGAAACCTCTTTGTACTAACTAACCCATCCAAAAATTTTAACTGCAATATTCTTCAAAAACACTTATCAGATGTTGAGCAATCACTTGGGCCGGTCTTCCTTCAATCTGGTGTCTTTCCACCAAATTTACCAAATTCCCATCTTTAAACAAAGCAATAGATGGAGAAGATGGTGGATAAGGCAACAAATGTTCACGTACTTTGTTTACTGCTTCCACATCAAACCCTGCAAAGCTTGTTGTAAGCCTGTCTGGTTTTTTGTTGGCATTGTTCACAGCCATCAATACACCCGGCCTGCATGCCCCTGCCGCACAACCGCAAACAGAATTGATCACTACCAGGGTGGTACCCTGTTGTTTCAATGTTTGGTCTACCGCCTGAGCTGTTAACAACTCATCAAAACCATGATCTGTAAGTTCGGCCTTCATGGGCACCACTAATTCTTCTGGATACATAATTTTTCTCTTTAGACCACAAATGTACAAATTGAATGCGTATAAAAAACGGAGCAAACAGGTCATAATGACCTTTTTTCGACTATCGAAAATGACAAAATGTCTTCACAAAGGGGCTTTAAAAGGAAAAAATGGCTTACAAAATGTATTGGAATATTAATTGAGTACCCAATAGCATTACTTAACTATTAAAAACGTAACATATGACACTCGTAAAAAACAATGCAAAAACACTGAATGGTTTGTTTGATGATTTTTTTGGTTTTCCTTCTTATTGGGGGAAAGATGCTCAATCTGCTTGGCATACACCTGCAGTGAACGTTCATGAAGACAAAGAAGCTTTTCACCTTGAAATGAATGCTCCCGGCAGAAAAAAAGAAGATTTTGCTATTAACGTAGAAAATGGAACCCTTACAATAAGCTTTGAGCAAAAAGAAGCAACAGAAAAAACTGAATACAAAACCCTGAGAAGGGAATTTAGTTATACCAGCTTTAAGAGAAGCTTTTCTTTAGACGATCAGGTAAATACAGATGGTATACAGGCAAGATATGAAGATGGCATTTTAAGAGTGCTATTACCCAAAAAAACCGAAACAAAAATTTCAGCAAAACAAATAGTCATTGCATAATATATTATAAATATCGTTAGTAAACAGAGCAGTTGGTTTTGGTTAATGACCCTGTATTTTTATACAGGGTTTCTTATATTAAAAAAGGGCAAACTTAATTGCCCTTTTTAATGTGTCTTACCTTATACTGCAACGATATACGTAAATCTTATCGAGATTTTATGAGTATGTGTGAAGCGATTTTCGCTCCTTGTGCATTCAATACTTCTACAAAATAATTTCCCGGAACAAGGTTTTGAATATTGATATTAAAAACCGTATTTACCCCCATGGCAGCAGGTTGTGTTTTCTGTATGGCTATATGCCCGTTAAAATCAACAACCCTAACCGTATACATTTCTCCATTCGGAATAACATTCTGCTGGTTACGGATATTTAACTGAACCGCATTTTGTGCAGGATTAGGATAAATATCCATTCTGGAATCTGTTGCAGGTGTATTGTTGTTGCCTGTATTACTGTTGCTGCTGTTTTTATCTCCCCTCTCATGAGATTGGCCATCTACCAGTGAGATCAGTTTACTCAGCGTATCGGCGCATCCGCGATTAGATATGGTAACAAGTTTTACAATACGCGTTGCACTGTTTGACTGGTACACATGCGTAGGGTTTTTAACAGAAGAGGTTTGTCCATCACCAAAATCCCATGTATAACTCAGGGAACCATTCTCTATTTCAGATTCATTTTCAAAATTAACCGTAATGGTAGTATTGGTATAATTGGATAAATGTGAGGAGAATTTAATTTCTGACACATTAGGATATACCGTAACATTTCTAGTAACCGTATCAGCACAACCATTTGATGGTATTTTTGCAATTAAACGAACCGCATAAGAACCGGCCTGCTTAAAGCTTTTATTTACGTTAACAGTAGTAGCCTGATCGTTTTCTCCTAAGCTCCAGCTATAGAGCATTGCATTACTACCAGAAGCTGTAGATGTATTAACAAAACTGAATTGGTTATTTTTAACGCATTGTATTGAAGATGGGTTTACTGCAAAAGAAGCCTGTATCTGCTGTGTGGTAATGGTTTGTACTGCCGTGTCTTTACAACCATTGCTATTGGTAACGATAAGGGTAACCGTATTGCTTCCGAAATTGGTATAACTATGTGAAGGATTAGCTTCGTAAGAGCCGGTTCCATCACCAAAATTCCATCCGTAAATCAAATCGCTACTATTATTGCCACTTGTAAATCTAAAACTACGGTTGTTGCAATTACCTATTGTATTTGCATTAATAGCAGCTTGCGGATTTGCATATACCGAAACAGCTTTGGCAATGGTATCGGCACAATCTGTTCCGTTCACTTTTGCAATCAGGCGAATGGTATAATTGCCCGCAGTTGCATACACATGATCAGGGTTAAGTTGTGTAGAAATCTGTCCGTCGCCAAAATTCCAATTATAGCTTAGAGAAGCAGATTCTGAGAAAGAAGTATTTGATAAGAGAAAACGATTTCCTTTTAAACATTGAGCTATAGCAGATAAGTAATTAAATGCAGCAACGGTTTGATTGGTGGCAACTGTTTGTACCACTGAATCTTTACATCCTTTATCTGAAACAACAAGTAGTTGTACGGTTTTAGTTCCAAACGTAGTATAGGTATGTGATGGTTCAGCTACTGAAGCACTTGTTCCATCGCCAAAACTCCACGCATAAGTTAATATGTTTACACCGGAGTTATTAGCAGTGTCTTTAAAAGCAAAGGTTTTATTATTGCAGGCAGATGCAGGGTTTACCGCAAAATTGGCTTTTGGCATCTTCCAAACAGTTACTGTTTGAGTAGTAGAATCGGTACAATCCATTCCTGTTACTCTTGCAATCAGCTTAACTGTATAAGTACCATTGCTGGCAAAACTATAAGAAGTATTTGTGGCAGAAGAGCTGCCTCCATCACCAAAACTCCAACTATAATTTAAGGCAGGCGATTCGGTATGCGAAGCGTTGGTAAATACAAATCTGTTACCGGCAGCGCATTGCTGGGCAACAGAACCAAGTGTAAAAGCTGCAACTACTTCATTTGTTTTAACAGACTGGCTCGCAGAATCGGTACAACCATGGTCTGTAGTTAATAGCAGTCTTACTGTTTTAGGCCCATAGGCAGCATAGGTATGGGATGGATTGATATCCTGCGCCATGCTTCCATCACCAAAATTCCATGCATATGTCGCAATCACTACAGAAGAATTATTCGCAGTGTCTTTAAAAGAAAAAGTTTTATTGTTACAAAGAGAAGCGGGAGTAACTGTAATATTAGCTTTTGGGCTTCCCCATATGGTAACTGTTTTTATATTGCTCGTGTCTACACAATTCAAACCTTCAACACTTGCTATAAGGTTTACAGAAAAATTACCGGCTGCATTGTATGAATGGGCAGTGTTGGTTTCCGTTGAAGATGCACCATCGCCAAACCTCCAGGTATAATTCGTTTTAGCATAATCACTGTTGGTAGTATTGGTAAAATTGGTTCTATTGCCATTTAAACATTGCGGAGCAACAGGATTGTTAGTAAACCCAGATTCAACCCCTGATATTTTTACAGTTTTAATAACAGTGGTATTACAGGCATTGATGTTGTTATTAGTTGCTTTAAGGCTAATAGTGTATACTCCTTTGTTTGTATAATGTTTAGAGGGATTAACAGTAGTGGCAGTTGTTCCATCACCAAATGCCCAGGCAAAGCTTTGTGTGCCAATATCTATAGAAGAAAGATTGTTAAACTGAAATATGTTGTTTTTAGGATTACACTGAAAATTACCATCCATTACAAAAGAGGCATTGGGTAAGGCGCACTTGGTTTCGGGTCGATAATTGATCACTTTAATAATACTATCTCCACAACCAATTTCACTTGTAACCACCAGTTTTACTGTATGGGTAGCTTCCTCTACAGAATAATTGTGCGTAGGATTAATGAGAGTGGATATTGTGCCATCTCCCAAATCCCAAAAATAATTCATGGCACCGTTTTCAATTTTAGATGAACTGATAAAAGTGAAAGCATGGCCATCTAATGTTTGTGTTAAAATATTAAAATCTACAACCGGTTTTGGTTTAACATCTATGAACCTTTCAACAAAAGCAAAATCGTTCCCACTCCGCACTTCAAGATGAATCCTGAAATTACCTGTACGGCTATAAATCTTAACGGGATTGGCTTCTGTAGTGGAAGTACCATCTCCAAAATCCCAGAAATAAGTTATACCAGGCCCATTGGTAGAATTATTGGTTAAAATAAAATAATTGCCATCAAGGCATTGCATAGGCGTGTTTACGGTGAACGATGCTACAACAGCATTTGTATTTTCCAAAGATGAATGACTGATAGGGTATCCATAAGAAAATAAGCTGTATAGCAGGGCAGCCGTTAATAAAATACAACGATTAGAATACTGGCAAAGGTTTTTCATGAAGGATGGTTATTTATTAAACAGGGTTGAACAGCAGCATTATTTTATTGTGTATGGGCTTGATAATACACGCTTCCTTTTTTTTCTGAAAGGAGAAATAGATTTTGATGAGAAAAAACGGTGATAGATTGCTTTTGAAACTGTACCCGAAAGCTCGGCAGATTGTACCTGAGCAAGGAATTTAAGATAATGAGTACAATTATGTGCTGTAACATTAGCCATAGAATATTGGTTTTAGGATGAAGTGAAAGTTCACAACTTAAAGTAGTAAACCAGCTACAAGTTAAAACATTTTAACTTATTGCAAAAAGAAATTTTTGTTACCCTATTACGAACAGGATAACAAAAACCTTGTTTCAACATAAAAAATTACCGCAGGTATCCGAGTATTTTTAACATGCTTTGGGCAGATTGTTCCTTTGCATACAACCAATCAACCAGCTTTCCGTTCTTATCATGTTCAACAATCACGTGCTTAGGAGAAGGAATCAAGCAATGTTTGATGCCACCGTAACCACTGATCTGGTCTTGGTAAGCTCCTGTATGAAAGAATCCAACGTATAAGGGATCTTTATTTTCTACATCACTTGGATCGTTGCTTTTTATTTTCGGTAAGAAAACTTCATTAATATGTTCTTCACTATCGTAATAATCGTGGCTATCGCAGGTAATGCCGCCTAAAACGACTCTATGATACTCATTATCCCATTTATTAATCGGTAACATTAAGAACTTCTCACCTATCCCCCATGTATCCGGCAATGTTGTAATGAAGGAAGAATCTATCATGTACCAGGTTTCTCTATCGTTCTGTTGCTTTTCACCGATAACACTGTAAATATGCGCCATACTCTCTCCTACGGTATAGCTACCGAATTCGGTAAAGATATGCGGCATGGGCACTTTTGCTTTTTTACAAGCCTTTTTGATGTTACTTACGATCTCATTGATCATAAACTGATAATCGTATTCAAACCCTAAGGAATGTTTAATGGGGAAACCACCGCCAATATTAATAGAATCCAACTCCGGGCAAATCTTTTTCAATTGGCAATACAAATTGATGATCTTATTCAATTCACTCCAATAATAAATATCATCTTTAATGCCTTTGTTCAAAAAGATATGCAACATCTTTAATTGAAACTTTTCTTCATACCCTTCTATTTCATCTACATAAAATTCCAGGATATCTTTTGCTCTAATGCCTAAACGTGAAGTATAGAAAGGAAAATTGGGCTCTTCTTCTGCTGCAACACGGATACCTAATTTAAAAGGTTCTTTTACACTTCTTTTATAGGCTTTCAATTCTTCTTTGTTATCCAATACCGGAATTACATTTTTAAACCCGGTATTAATCAGCTTCGCTATTCTGGAAGTATAGCCTTTTTGTTTAAAACCATTACAGATAATGAATGTTTCTTTATTGATCTTTCTTCTTTTATGAAGTTGATTGATGATCTCGATATCGTAGGCATACGAAGTTTCTAAATGAATATCGTGTTTCAATGCTTCCTCCACCACAAAAGAGAAATGTGAACTCTTAGTGCAATAACAGTAATTATAGGTGCCTTCGTATTTATGCTTTTTAAAAGCATGGGCAAACATTGACTTTGCTTTCTTTATCTGCATTCCTATCTTGGGCAAATAGGTAAGCTTCATGGGCGTACCATACTTTTCTATTAATGGTTTCAGATCTAAACCATTAAACTCTAAGTAATCGCTGTCATTTACAGTAAAACCTTCTTGTGGAAAGTGGAATGTTTGGTTCACCAATGAGGTGTAGCTATTGTTCATTCTTACAGGTTAGTTATAGCTTTTAGAAGAAGAATTGTTTAATTGTAGCAAAAGTAATAGTTTGAATAAAATAAAAGCACAAAAAAAGTCAGAGTAAAACTACCCCGACTTTTATAAAAAATTTCTGACCAGATTATTTTACAGAAACAACTAAAGATTTGAAGCTTTCAGGATTGTTCATAGCTAAATCGGCCAACACTTTTCTGTTCAATTCAATTCCTTTAACAGCTAATTTGTTAATGAACTGGCTGTAAGTTAACCCCTCTTCTCTCACCGCCGCATTAATACGGGCAATCCATAACTGGCGGTATTCTCTTTTCTTTAATTTACGACCAACATAGCTATATGTTTGACCTTTTTCTACAACGTTTTTAGCAACGGTGTAAACATTTTTACGCTTGCCATAAAAACCTTTGGCAGCTTTTAATATTCTTTTGCGGCGAGCCCTGCTGGCTACTGCATTTACTGAACGTGGCATGTTTAATTATTTTGTAAACCCGAATTTCAAACAATGAAATTCGAATTTGTGTTTTCGAATTTTATTTGAAATTATTTTAAACGTAATAACCGCATTACAAAATCTTTGTTAGGCGCAGCTACTAACCCTTTTTTATTCAGGTTTCTTTTTCTTGTCTTAGATTTTTTGGTAAGGATGTGACGTTTAAAAGGCTTTTGGAAAGTGATCTCTCCACTACCGGTTACTTTGAACCTTTTTTTTGCGCTGGAGTTTGTTTTAACTTTTGGCATTTGAATGATAATCTTAAAGATTACTCCCTGCTGGCGCCACACCACCGGGTGTGAACTTGTTTAGGCCTTACGGGAAATTTGGGGTGCAAATGTATAGATTTTGTATTGAAAATACATCAAAAGCATATGCTTTGCTAAGAAAAAGCAACTGATAATCAATAAAATTACTCCTCAGAATCTACTAGAGTACCATAATCTACCAATAACTCCTCCCCTTTTGGGATATTTTTTATGGCTTTAAAATAAGCCCCCTCATTCACTGAAACAATATTGGGATTGCAGGAATGGTTCAGAAAAAGAGAAAGATCTATTGCTTTAAAACCCTGCGCCGGTACAAAATATTTTTCATTATCGAATAAGCAAAAGTTTTCAATTAAAGCTTTGCTGTGTGCTGGAAGTTGATTTACCTCTTCAAAACTCAATTCAATCCATTCCCCTTCTTCTTTTGAGAACATGGTTGTACAACCTGCAGGGATATCTGTTAGCGCAAAAACGCCAATACCATGAAGCGGTGATGGCTTTAAAGCAACTAATGTGTTAGTGGCCAATTCGTTTAAAAGAAATAATTTCTTATTCATGATTTTATTGCCCCTCTCTTCTTTTACCGCCAAAAGCGTCATACCAGCCATAATAACTGTTTGTCCATCCGATACACCAGGCTGTTAATTGTTCTATTTGAAGACTTCCAATATCCCTGAATGTGCCTAGCATAATACTATTGGGAAAAACAGATTGCATTTTACTTTCCAACTCAGCATTCATGCTACTTTCAGGATAAATATCCCTGGCGCCAAACAGGTGCAGCATTTCATGAATAATGGTTGCAGCGCCTGTTTCCTTATCGTAATAAGAATTCTTGAATACAACAGCGCCTTCTAAAAACCGCTCATTTTCTTTTTGATTTGAATGAGCCGGCTGCGCATAGCTTCTGCTTGATTTTTTGGCAAAAATCATTACTACTATATTATCCGCTTTGGTGGCCTCTTTAACCGAGTCGTAGAAATGAGGAATATTGGTAACGCCCGAAAGATTGAGCACCAAGGGCACCCATTTTAACGGGTTTTTCGGTCTAAGATTATTAGTAGATTCAATTTTATCAACCTTTATATCCTTATCTGAAAGATCGGCAATAGAGAATGTAATCCCTTCTATCCCCCATTTTTTTGCATGCCAGTTGATCCAGCCTAAACCTTCTTTTTCTTTGAAATGCATATCTGCCTTGTCTTCTGCAGACCAGCCTTTTCTATCATCAGAAACAAAAACATTAATGATATGTGTTTTGCCTTGTAATGTTTGAGCGCTGCCAAAAGCAGGGTTAACCCTGTTATCATGATAAATATAATCAGGGTTTAGCTGCTGGCAGAACAAAAAATCATGACCAACAAGTAAAAAGAAAAACAATGTGTACCATGGTTTCATTTTGGGAAAATAAGTAATAATCTGATTTGAATTTTTACAGCACGCTTTTCAGTTGTTATTACAAGTTTATTATTTTAGGATATTAAACGATTGTTCATGCACCAGAAAAATGTTGTTAACAGCTCTTTTATCAGAAACTGGCTATTGAATAACACCTCTACAGATGCCATTATTAAAGAACTTTCTTCAAAAGGAATTGATGAAATTACTATTCAATCTTACCTGGAAGAGTTAAAGAAACAGCGTTATTCCAAAAGGCAATTCAAAGGTTTCGTGATGATGGGCTTTGGCGCTTTCTTAGGATTTATAAGTTGTGTGCTTACACTAAGTGAATTGTTCCCGCAATGGTACGGCCCTATTTTATACGGACTCACTTTTATTGGCGTATCTATCGTTTGCTGGGGAATGTATTTTGTGTTTGAAGGGTGATAATCTAATTTTTAAACTTTGCCTCCAAAAGGTGTTGGTATCTCAACTCTTTTTTTATTTGGTAATGGAGATTGTTTTTTTACTCTTATAGAAATTTTTCCTCTTCTATCGCCTTTTAAATTATAATAAATCGATTGACTTTCATCATATTCTAAATGAACGAATTTAATATTCTGAATTATTTCACAAGTTAAATTCCAAGGTATCTTATCATTTGCTTTTAAATCATTTTTACCATATAACTTAAAGATTAAAACTTTGAGTTTTTTAAAAGATATTCCTAATTCATTACAAAAATCTAACGCAGTTTTTATAAGCTAAAATACGAAAAGCCCTTACATTCTTGTAAGGGCTTTAATTTCAGTGCCTTGCTCTTCCGTTGAGCTACATCCCCAAAGTTTTATTTTTTGTGGAGATGAAGGGAGTCGAACCCTCTACTTAGGCATTCTTTTTATAAACCGTATTTACTTTTATACTTACTTCACTTCTTCAAACTGAGCATCTTCTACATGATCGCCGGCATTTTGCTGACCACCTGCATTTGTTTGTGCTTGTTCAGCTCCGGGTTGTGCACCAGCCGCTGCTTGAGCTTTGTAAATTTCTTCGCTGGCTGCAGTCCATGCAGTATTCATTTCAGCTAAAGCAGCATCAATACCTGCAATATCCTGGGCTTTGTGCGCTTCTTTCAATTTGTTCAAGGCAGCTTCGATCGGTGCCTTTTTATCAGCAGGAACTTTATCTCCAAACTCTTTCAATTGTTTTTCTGTTTGGAAGATCATGCTATCTGCCTGATTGATTTTTTCAACTTTTTCTTTGGCAATTTTATCTTCCGCTTCATGTGCTTTGGCTTCCGCTTTCATTTTTTCCACTTCTTCTTTACTTAAGCCGCTACCACCCTGAATGGTAATTTTTTGTTCTTTGCCTGTTCCTTTATCTTTTGCTGTAACGTGTAAGATACCATTTGCATCAATATCGAATGTTACTTCAATTTGAGGAACACCACGTGGAGCCGGTGGAATACCATCCAAATTGAATACACCTAAACTCTTATTCTGGTTTGCCATTGGGCGTTCACCTTGCAATACGTGAATTTGTACGCCCGGTTGGTTATCGCTGGCAGTTGAATAGATCTCTGTTTTTTTGGTTGGAATAGTAGTGTTAGAAGAGATCATGGTTGTCATTACACCGCCCATTGTTTCAATTCCAAGACTTAATGGCGTAACATCTAATAACAATACATCCTTTACTTCTCCTGTTAGTACGGCACCCTGAACAGCAGCACCTATCGCCACCACTTCGTCCGGGTTCACACCTTTGTGAGGTTTTTTACCAAAGAACTTTTCAACAATTTCCTGCACTTTAGGAATACGTGTAGAGCCACCCACCAAAATTATTTCATCAATTTGAGAGGTGCTGTAACCTGCATCTTTCAAAGCAGCCTCGCAAGGCTTTAAGCAACGTTCAAATAAATTATCTGCCAATCGTTCAAATTTGGCACGGGATAATTTTTTAACCAGGTGTTTCGGTACGCCATCAACAGCAGTGATATAAGGTAAATTAATCTCTGTTTCTGAAGAAGAAGACAATTCAATCTTAGCTTTTTCAGCTGCTTCTTTAAGGCGCTGCAATGCCATAGGATCTTTACGAAGGTCTATAGCTTCTTCTTTTTTAAACTCATCAGCGAGCCAATCCATAATCACTTTATCAAAATCATCTCCACCTAAATGGGTATCTCCATTGGTAGATTTTACTTCAAAAACGCCATCACCCAATTCCAATACAGAAATATCGAAAGTACCACCGCCGAGATCGAATACGGCAATTTTTTGATCTGCGTGTTTCTTATCCAATCCGTAAGCCAAGGCAGCAGCTGTAGGCTCGTTTACAATACGGCGTACTGTTAACCCTGCTATTTCCCCGGCTTCTTTTGTAGCCTGACGCTGGGCATCATTAAAGTAAGCAGGAACGGTAATAACCGCTTCGGTTACTTCCTGACCTAAATAATCTTCTGCGGTTTTCTTCATTTTCTGAAGCACCATGGCAGAAATTTCCTGTGGAGTGTATAATCTGCCATCAATGTCAACACGCACTGTATTATTGTCGCCTTTGGTTACTTTGTAACTCCAGTGGCTTATTTCTTCTGTTACTTCATCAAACTTTCTACCCATAAAACGTTTAACACTCATAATAGTGTTTTGTGGGTTGGTGATGGCCTGGCGTTTAGCCGGGTCACCTACTTTGCGTTCGCCGTTTTTCAAGAAGCCCACCACGGAAGGCGTGGTACGGCGTCCTTCATCGTTTGCAATAACAACTGGTTCGTTCCCTTCCATTACGGAAACGCAACTATTGGTTGTTCCTAAATCAATTCCTATAATCTTTCCCATAAAATATTTATTAAGTGAATAATAATACCCAACCATCGTGCCACTGACCAATAAAATGCAAAAATGGCAGATACTAAAAAATAAAGCCCGTAGCTCTTTTATAAAGCTGTTTTCAACTATATTGCATCCTTCATTGAATTGCTTAAGATTGAATGAATATCCCCCTGATGCATAGCTTCACTCCGTACCAAAAATTGTTGGTATTAATAGTAACCACGCTATTGTTTTATAGTACCACAACCACTGCACAATCTATAATGGTTAAGGGAAGAGTGATTAATTATTTTACCAATGAACCTATTGCCTTTGGCAGTGTAAGATGGAAGATTGCAGGCAATGGCGTAGTTACAGATAGTACCGGAAGATTTTCCGTAAGAAAAAACAACCTTCTGCCAGATACACTGGTTGTAAGTTATATTGGCTTTGAAGATGTTTACCGCGGCTACAATGCCAAAAAAGATACAGGCGAAATATTGATAACACTGCCCGAATTAAAGTTGTCTGCAGGCGTTGAAGTGAAAACAAAATTCAATAAAGGGTTGCGTTGGTGGAAAGCCGTTATGGCACACAAAAAAGAGAACGACCCTTTTCGGCATAATAACTACAGTTACGAATTGTATAACAAAATGGAGCTTGATATTAATAATATTAAAAGATCCGATTTTGAATCTGTAAAAATGCTCAAGCCATTTGCTTTTGTACTGGAGAATATAGATAGCACTTCTGAAGCCAAACCTTTTTTACCTTTTTTCCTCACAGAAACTATTTCTGATTATTATTATAGCAACACCAGTAATAAAACGAGGGAAGATATTAAAGCCGTGCAAACAACAGGTATTAAGAACGAAACCGTTTTACAGTTTTTAGGAGGGGTAAACCAGAGAGTGAATTGTTATGAAAATACCATAACCGTATTTGGCAAAGAGCTTATTAGCCCTTTTAGCAGCTATGCCGACAAATATTATAATTTTAAGGGTACTGATACGCAAACAATTAATCAGGAAAAATATTTTCATCTTTATTTCAGTCCGAAAAGAGAGGGCACTAATACATTTAAGGGAGATTGCTGGATACATAGCGGTAGCTGGGGCATACAAAAAATTAATTTAGATGTGGCTGCAGATGCGGCTATTAATTTTGTTCATCGTCTTGTAATAATACAGGAGTTTGCGAGGCAAAACAACCAATGGGTTTTTGTAAAAGACAAATTCATTGCAGACCTGTCTCCTTTTAAAAAACAAAAACTGAGTTTTATAGGTAGAAAAACAACTACTTACAAAAATGTTCACTTCAATGATCCGGCCATTGAAGCCAAACTCGCCACCAATAAATCGAAAGATGAAGTAAATGTCAGTCAAAATGCACAACAGTTTTCCAGGCAGTTTTGGGATACCAGCAGGCATGAGCAATTGAGCTTGAATGAGAACAAGGTTTATGTAATGATTGATACGCTGCAAAAAATGCCTGTGTTTAAAAAGTATAGCGAAGCATTTATGTTTGTTTTTGACGGGCATAAAAAATATGGGGCTGTTGAAATTGGCCCCTGGTACAAATGGTTGAGTGGTAACCAGCTTGAAAAAGTGAGGTTAAGGTTCGATCTTGGCACCACACCGCAGTTCAGTAATCATTTAAGATTGTACGGATATCTTGCCTATGGGTTTCAGGATGCACGCTGGAAAGGAAAATTTGGCTTCAATTATAAATTCAATCATCATGAAACATGGAACATTTTTGGGCATACGTTAGATGACCTGGATAATGGAAGAATAAAATACAACGATAATACAGATGCTACTACGGATAATTTATTTAGTCAGGTAATCAGGCGGCAAAATATCCGGCAAAAGTTTTTGGGCCTACAGGAAACCAAATTGGGTATTGGCAAACAACTAAACAACGAATGGTCTGCACAAGTATCTTTTGCCAATACGCAATACAGTACCTATGCTCCCCTGCCTTCGCAAACAACTTTTACAAGAAATGGTGAAGACAAGGTAATTACTTCAGAAGCTGAGTTCCGGTTAAGGTTTGCACCGGGAGAAAAACAGATTACCACCAATAGAAAAACCATACGGTTAAGAACCAATTTACCTGTAATAGAATTAAAATATGCCTCTGCATTTTCCGGGTTTATAAGAAGCGATTACAATTATCAACGGGTTAATTTATTTATCAACCAGCATATTCATTCTGCCAGGCTGGGCCAGTTCGATTATATGATCTATGGTGGAAAATATTGGGGAGACAGTATTCCATTCATGTTATTAGAAGTACACCCCGGCAACGAGATCTATTATTACAATAAGCAATCATTCAATTTAATGAATAGGTTCGAGTTTGTAAGCGATCATTTTGTTGGCGTTAATATTGAACACAATTTTGAGAAAAAACTGTTCAACCTCCTACCTTTTATGCGTAAAACAAAAATGCGCCAGTTTTGGAATGTAAAAACGGTTTGGGGCGACCTTACAACTGCAAACCGTGCCTTTAACCGCTTAGAGTTTTCAGGGTACAGGCTAAGAAGATTACGCGAAGAATTTTACACTGAAGTTGGTACCGGTATTGATAATATTTTTAAATTTTTCAGGATAGATCTTGTATGGCGTTTTGCGCCTACATTAGTAGTGCCCCCTACCTCTACCGTACCCAATAACGAGGAAAACTTTGCCGTATTCGGAAGTTTCAGACTACAATTCTGAGAATGTTTCTGCTTTTTCTTTTTTAAAAGTAAAATTCTTCTGAGAAAGATAGCTGAATATTACCACAAAACAGGTAGTGAGTATTTTAGAAGGAAAGAACCTCCATTTCAATACTTCAATAAAAAATTTCATAAAACCATAGTTCAGAACAATGCAAAACATTACTACCAGAAAATATTTTATAAGCTGATGAAGTTTTCTTGCACTTGTTTCCTGAAAAACAACATAACGGCTTAAATAAAAACCAATGGGAAATGTTACACAAATACCAAGCGATAAAGCTGCTATATGAGGGCTAACGGTTAAATTTAACGAAGGAAAAACGAATGCAATACCCTTATTTATAAAATAGTTGTATGCAGTAGTTGCAATAAGAATGTCTAAAATAGTATTGCCGCCTCCACAGGCAGCATACCTGAATGTTTGCCGGGGCATTATTTTTTGAAAGAACGGATAAAAGAAATCGATGAACGCCAAAATCGTATTCCTGATATAATTGTGCACCCTGATCATAATTGGCGGCGAAGGTACTTGATAATGATTTAGATTTGCACCCCAAAATGTTAAAGTCTGATGAGCATTGTTCAACAAATAAAACAGTTTACTTCTCTGGCAGTAAAATCTTTATATAATTACGATTTGCCAGCAGAAGAAGTATTAATAAATGCAACCAAACCGGAGTTTGAAGGAGATTATACAATTGTTTTATTCTCACTGTTAAAGCCTCTTAAAAAATCACCTGATACATTGGGCAATGAACTGGGTAATTACTTTACCCAACAATATGCTTCTTTTTTTTCAGGCTTTAATATTATAAAGGGCTTTTTGAATGTAACCATAGCTAATGAATATTGGTTACAGTTTATTCATTCATCATACCATCATACAGATTTTGGCGTACAACCTGGTAACGGAGAAAAAGTAATGGTAGAATACTCTTCACCCAATACAAACAAGCCATTGCATTTAGGCCATCTGCGTAACAATTTTTTAGGATGGAGCATTGCAGAAATATTAAAAGCCAATGGCTACGATGTGGTAAAAACCTGCATCGTTAACGACAGAGGCATACACATATGCAAAAGCATGATTGCCTGGCAATTGTTTGCCAATGGTGCTACACCGGCATCTACCCATACCAAAGGAGATCATTTTGTAGGTGATTATTATGTGAAATTTAATGATGAGTATAAAAAACAAATCGAGGAATTGATTGCCGGCGGAATAAGTAAAGATGAAGCAGAGAAAGAAGCTCCGATTATGAAAGCGACCCAACAAATGTTAATTGATTGGGAAGCCGGAAAGCCCGATGTGATTGAATTATGGAAAACAATGAATGGCTGGGTGTATGAAGGATTTAATGAAACATACAAACAAATTGGAAGCGATTTTGCGAAAACATATTATGAAAGCGACACTTATTTATTAGGAAAAGATTTGGTTGAGTCCGGGTTGCAGAAAAAAGTTTTCTTTCAAAAAGAAGATGGAAGTGTTTGGATAGACCTTACTGCCGATGGCTTAGATGAAAAACTGGTGAGAAGAAAAGATGGTACTTCGGTTTACATAACGCAGGATATTGGGCTGGCCGAATTAAAACAAAAAGAGTTTAATGCACAGCAAAGCATTTATGTGGTGGGTGATGAACAGAATTATCATTTTAAAGTGCTAAAGCTTATTTGCGAAAAACTACAACTCCCCTCCGCAGAAGGCATTTATCATTTAAGTTATGGTATGGTAGAATTACCTACCGGTAAAATGAAAAGCCGCGAAGGAACTGTTGTAGATGCAGATGATCTTGTAGAAGAAATGATACATATTGCCAAACAGAAAACCGAGGAGCTTGGGAAAGTAAAAGATTTTTCGGATGATGAATTGAAAGAACTTTATCATACCATTGGTTTGGGAGCATTGAAATTTTTCTTACTTAGGGTTGATCCCAAAAAGAAGATGATCTTTAACCCGGAAGAAAGCATAGACTTTCATGGATTTACCGGCCCTTTTATTCAATATACACATGCAAGGATAAAAAGTATTTTAAGGAAAAACACAGAATCTTTTGCCGCCGGTCATAAGCAGGATAGTACTCCGCTATTGCCACTTGAAAAACAACTGAGTATCCAGTTAGAAGTCTTTCCTTCTATAATTGCAGAAGCGGCCGCAGAACACAATCCCAGTACTTTGGCCATTTATGTATTTAACCTGGCAAAAATATTCAACTCATTTTACAATGAGCACTCTATAAGCAATGCTGAAACAGAAAATAAAAAAATACTGCGATTACAATTGGCGCAATTAACAGCCAATGTTTTAAAAACAGGAATGCATTTATTAGGTATTAAAGTACCTGAAAGAATGTAAAAAAATGAGCAATGAATAAGTAACTTATTTTACATTTGCCTGCTTTTAATTATTAATGTATAAGCCCGGGTGTTGAAATTGGTAGACAAGCCACTTTGAGGTGGTGGTGCCCGAAAGGGCGTGCAAGTTCGAATCTTGTCCCGGGCACAAAGCTTCATCTCCGGATAGATGAAGCTTTTTTAATATCCGCCTTTCTGCAATACATATCTGTCAAGGCCCCGTTATACATGATCCGGGCTTTTTTGTTTCTATAATTCAACTTAATTTGTAAAAAATATTATCATGCCTGCTTTCAATATAACTTGTCCTAACTGTGGCCATCAATTCGAACCTACTGACGCTTTAAGAGATGAAATTCAAAAAGAGCTGAATAATAAAGCCAAAGAATGGCAGCAACGCAAAGAAGAAGAATACAAACAGAAAGAAACTTCTCTCCTGCAACAATTATCTGCAAAAGATAGTGAGTTGAATAAAAAATTAATTGAAGAAAAACAAAAATTAGAAACCGAGTTAAAACAACACTTGCAAAAATCCATTTCAGCCCAATATGAAAATCAATTAAAATTATTACAACAATCATCTTTAGAGAATGAAGAAAAATTAAAAGAAGCAAGAAGAAAAGAATTGGAGTTCTTGCAAAAAGAGCAGGTATTAAAAGTTAAAGAAGAAGAAATGGAGATCACCCTGCAAAAACAATTACTCTCTGAAAGAGAGAAACTGAAAGAGCAATTATTAAAAGAAGAAACAGAGCGTATTCAGCTAAAAGAGCAGGAGCACATTCTTCAGGTGAGGGAATTACAAAAGCAACTGGATGATCAGAGAAAACTAACCGAAGAAATGAAACGCAGGCAGGAACAGGGCTCTATGCAGTTACAGGGAGAAGTACAGGAATTGTTATTGGAAGAAATTTTGAGAAACACTTTCCCATTCGATAAAATAGAAGAAGTTGGCAAAGGGGTTCGTGGGGCCGATTGTATTCAAACAGTAAGAAACCAGTTTGGCAATGAAGCCGGCAGGATTATTTATGAAAGTAAACGCACCAAAGATTTTTCGAACGAATGGATTGAAAAACTAAAAGCCGATATGCGTACGCTGGGAGCCGATGTGGCGGTGATTGTTACCCAATCTTTACCAAAAGATATGGAGCGCTTTGGTGAAAAAGACGGTATATATATATGCACTTTTACAGAAGTAAGAAGTGTAGTACTGTTATTAAGGAATGCAATTCTTAAAATAGCAGATACCCGAAAGAGCCAGGAAAATAAGGGCGACAAAATGGTAATGCTCTACGATTACCTTATAGGCAACGAATTTAGTGAGCAATGGAAAGCAATAAGGGAAGGTTTTATGTCTATGAAGCTGTCTATTCAAAAAGAAAGGGAGGCTATGGAAAAGCTTTGGAAGGCCAGAGAAAAACAATTAGAGAAGGTATTGCTGAATGCCGCTCATATTAAGGGATCTATTGAGGGAATAGCCGGTTCTGATGCTGTAAACTTAAATTTATTGGAAGACACCGATACATTATTAGGCGAATGATACAAGAAGTAAACGATAATAATTTTACTGATAAACCCAGCAGGAAAAAGCCCATTTTTCCAGTAAAAGATAAGTTAAGAGGCTATCTGAAGCAATATGGCAGAGAAGTATTCTTGCCTGCTACTTATAAAGACCTCATGAACTTTACCTATACCGTTCCCTTAAAAACCAGCGATGGAAAAGATACTTCCTGGGAAAAAGTTTTATACGATACCAGGGAACTGCAATACCTGCGGGAAAACCTGGTTAAAAATTATGCTATCCTTAAAACAAAGGGGGATCTCAGTTTCGTAAACCAGTTAGATGTTGCAAGAATAGATTTTTGTTATTTTGGCAACAGCCAGCCTTTCAGGATACAGATCATTAACCGCTATAACGAGAATTATGATCACTATTATATTAAACAGGCAGATGCAAGCAGGGTTTTTGGTTTAGAGCTGGAACATTTATTGGCACCTAACCGTATAACATATCATACTTTTGAAAATACACTGATGGAAGAACATATTCCCGGCATTCCGGGAGATATTTTCATCAGGGATTACCTGAACAGGCCGGAAACAAACCAGATCCGTTTAGCCAAAGAATTTGTGAAGTTTAATGAAAGATGTTTTACACATTTATTAGGCGATATGCGAAGCTATAATTTTGTAGTGAGCATGACGCCTGATGTATCAGATTTTCAATACCGCATCAGGGCCATTGATTTTGATCAACAGAGCTACGAAGGAAGGAAAAATCTTTACCTGCCGCAGTTTTTTAAGGAGAATAAACCTTTTGTAGATATTGTTTTAAAGCATCTGAACAGGGAATCAATATTGCAATACCAGGCAGAAGAGAAAACACTTATGGCATTTCGTTTATCAGCAGCAAAGTATAGAATGAAAGAACTGCTCGACATTATGCAAGATGAACAGATTTCTACTGAAAATAAAATAGACCAGCTGCGCAAAGAGCTGGCTGAACATTTTAACCAGTCTGCTTTTTTAAAAGCCAATACTATGGGTCAAATAGTAAAATTGCAGTTAAAGCAGGAATTGAGGCAGAACCTTCGCTTACTTCCCAAAACCAATATCAGGATAGCCGATTAATTGTTACTTGTGCGTCCAGCACAGGCAAAGCCCTTCAAATATCCTGTATTGCATTACCAGCTCTTCCTCTATTTTAGGATGAGCAAACCGTGCCTTAAATGTACTGCCTGCAGTTACCGGTTCAAAAGCATGTAACCGAAGCATTTCTTTAAAATCTACGGCTCCCCAGCCCCACCATTTATACATGGCTTCTTTGGCGCACCACAAAATGGTGGCTAACTGTATATTCGTATTGGCCCACTGAAATTTTACAAGCTCTTCATTGCTTAGAAATTTACCTGCTACTTTTAATACTTTTACCGTTGGTATCTCTATATCTATGCCCACCCTTTCATTCTTGCTTACAATGGCTGCTGCATAATCTCCACAATGAGAAATGGAAAAATGGTATTGTTCGTAAGGCAGATAGGGTTTCCTGGTATCTGCAATAACCATTTCGGTGTAAGGAAAATCTGCAAAAAGATGCTGTAATAAATACCTGCCTGCAAGGTGCTGTAATCTTTTATGTGGGTGAAGTACCGATGGATTGTCTGGTACTTTTTGCAAATAAAAATCTTCAGGCTCTTCAATCTTCCAGATTGCCAACCGGGTTATTTCGTTAATATTTTGTTGATAAAACAAAGCCATACTCTAATTTCTGATTTTAGATTTATGAATGAAGATGTATTTATTTGCAATGTTAAATGATAACACAAAAGTACAAGTGTGCGACGCAACAAATGATGCTCTCTTTACAAAAGCCGGCATACATTAATTTTGAGTAAGTACTTTATAAAATAGCATTTGAAATGATTTTATCTGATAAAAGGATTTTGGAAGAAATGGAAAAGGGCACCATTGTGCTCTCCCCGTTTAAACGCGAATGCCTTGGCAGCAATAGCTACGATGTACATTTGGGCAGCACGCTGGCCACGTATAAAGATCATATGATTGATGCTAAAAAGCACAACCTTATTGAGCCTTTTGAAATACCCGATGATGGCTTTGTATTGTACCCGCATATTTTTTACCTGGGTGTTACACTGGAATATACCGAAACACATGTGCATGTACCTTTTTTAGAGGGTAAATCTTCTACAGGCAGGCTGGGTATCGACATTCATGCCACGGCAGGAAAAGGTGATGTTGGTTTTTGCGGTAACTGGACACTGGAAATATCTGTTAAACAACCTGTGAAAGTATATAAAGGCATGCCTATTGGTCAGTTAATTTATTTTCCTGTTGATGGTGAAATTGAAATAAAATACAATCAGAAAGCGAATGCCAAATATAGCGGCCAGCCGAACAGACCAGTAGAAAGCATGATGTGGAAGAATAAGTTTTAATGCAATTTCCTAGTGTATAAATAAGAGAGGCTGCTTTTTAAAAAGCAGCCTCTCTTATTTACTGAATGAAGTTCAATATTTTTTAATCGGGAATAACCAATTTATTGTTGTTCCTGTTGGTATCGGCCAATCTTTGCGAAGCATCTATTTCAATACTCTTCAGTTCTCTAATGCCTCTTGTTGTAGAAAAAGTGTATTCAGGGTGTGTCCAACGCCATTCTGTTTCTACAAAACGCAGGGTTTTATCTTCAGCGGGTTTTGCTCCAAACATCAGGTCTAATGGAATGGAGTGTATTTCCTGTGACCCATCCTTAAACGTAAGCAATACATCTACCGGCATGGGCATTTTACCCAATCGTTTAATTGTTATAGTGGTTTTGCCATCATTCATATTAATATCGCCTACAGCATAATCAATGGTTTTGGTACTGTTCATCCAATACTCTTTATACCATTGAAGCTGTATACCGCTTACTTTTTCAGCAATTCGGATAAAATCATTGGCATTGGGGTGTTTAAACTTCCACTGATTATAATATTCCAGTAACACTTTGTCGCGAACGCTATCGCCGATAATATAACCAAGCTGTGCAAGGAATATGGCTCCTTTTGAATAAGCTGCGGCACTATAAGCAAAATTAGTGTTGTAATGATCACTATGGGTACTCATAGGTTCTTCCAGGCCGCTTTTTGCCAGGGAAATATAGCCTGCATAATTTCCATACTGGTTTAAAGGAAGTTTCTGTTTGTTATCATCATTCGTTTTCCTGATCTTATTTTTTTCTGCCTCGTTTATAAAAGGAGATTGTAAGGCAAAATGTTCATCGTAATATGCCGACACTTCCGATTCCGCATAACTTGTAAATCCTTCATCCATCCACGGGAAAAGGCTTTCATTGGTTCCTAGAATATGTTGATACCAGCTATGCATCCATTCATGAAAAACAGTTCCCAAGCCCGGGCCTTTTAACAAGGTAGCCATAGCATATTCCATACCCCCATCGCCACCCTGTATAAAAGAATATTGCGGATAAGGGTATTTGCCGAAACGGCTTTCCATATAAGGCAACGCTTTTTCTGCAGCCCATAACACATTTTTCCAGGCGCTGTCTTGCTTCAAATCTCCGGCTTTGTAAAAAACATGCAGGGTAAGATCAGGCCTTACTTTTTTAGAGAGGTGTTTAAAATTATTATCGGCAGCCCAAACAAAATCATGGATATTTTCTCCTTTAAAGTTCCAGGTTAGGGTTGCTGCTGTTGCTGCCGGAATTTTAGTACCGGGTGCTTCAAATCCATAACCTATGGCAGCAGCATTTTGCAGTACACCGGTTGCCGCAATCATATAATTTTTATCAATGGTAATCTTCACGTCATAATCTCCCCAAACACCATAAAATTCCCTTGCTACATAAGGGTTAGGGTTCCAGCCCTGGTAATCGTATTCTACCATTTTCGGGTACCACTGGCTCATACTATAACGAACACCTTCTGCATTGTCTCTGCCACTTCTTCTGATCTGCACAGGCACCTGTGCAAAGAAATTAATATCCAGCATGATTTTGCTTTTGGGTAATACAGGCTTATTTAACTGTACTTCTAAAATACTTTCATGATATACTAATTTTTGTGCAATGCCATTAATTTTTACTTCAGCCACACTATCGTAACCAATTTCTGCAGGAGCTAACTTACTAATGCGGTCTTTTACCCTGGCATCCCAATCCTGTGTTTGTTCTCCTCTTCTATTTGTAAGGAGGGTTTTACCCAGTTCCCTGCTGCGAACATCCATTTCACTATTGGGCTGAAAAGCATTCCAATACAAGTGTAAAAAAATTCGTTCTAAAGTATCGGGAGAATTGTTGGTGTACTCTATCTTCTCAATACCTGAAAACTTATTGGTAACAACATCCATTTTAACGTCTATATTATATTTTATATGCTGTTGCCATCTGTCTGGCTGTGCAAACGTGTAAAATGAAAGATGAGAAATAAGAAACAATAGGAGTAGTTTTTTCATATGTGTGCTATTTGGCAATTAGTCTATGGTTTTTATTATTAGTGTTTAATCATAACATTGTTCATCACTCCTTTCCTTCAACCACTATCACAATTTCTCCTTTTACAGTTTTTGATTTGAAATGTTCCAATACTTCTTTCAAAGTTCCTCTTTTATTTTCCTCAAACATTTTAGTAAGCTCCCTGCTAACACAACATTTTCTGTTTTCCCCAAAATGGGTTATTAGTTCTTCCAGGGTTTTTAGTAGCCGCATGGGGCTTTCATACAAAACAATGGTACGTTCTTCGGCTGCCAGTTGTTTTAATTTTGTTTGTCGTCCTTTTTTTAAAGGAAGAAACCCTTCAAATATAAAACTATTGGTGGGAAGGCCGCTATTAACCAAGGCCGGCACAAAAGCAGTAGCGCCGGGCAGGCATTCTACTTTAATATTTTCTTCAACACAGGCCCTTACCAATAAAAATGCAGGATCGCTTATGCCTGGCGTTCCGGCATCTGTTATTAACGCAAATGTTTTTCCGGCCTGCATTTGTTCAACCAAATGTGCAGTTACTTTGTGTTCGTTATGCTGGTGATAGGGAGATAAAGGTTTTTGAATTTGATAGTGCTGCAATAATTTGGAAGAAGTTCTTGTATCCTCGCACAGGATTACATCAACGGCATTAAGTGTTTCTATTGCCCGAAGCGTAATATCTTTTAAATTGCCTAAAGGTGTGGGAACAAGGTACAGCATGCTTATTCAACTAATAAAATATGTTTGATTTATTTGAAAGGAAGTTTATCTGTTACTATAATCTTTCCTAAATCAATTCACCATTTCAATTTCGTAGAATTCCATTACAGGGTTAGCCAATAATTTTTTTGCGGTTTCATCGGCTATTTGTTTTGCAGCTTCTTCTGAAGCAGCATGAATCTGTAATGTAATATGCTTACCAACCCTAACATCTTCTACTTGTGTAATCCCTAAATTTTTCAACCCACCTAAAACAGCCTTTCCTTGCGGATCTAGTAAATCCTTTAAAGGCATCACTTTAATTTGAACGTTGTATACCATGATTATTTTTTATTAAAGACCAAAGATATGATTACATAAGCCGCAAAGGTAATGGCAACAGCCATCCAGCCAGATAAAATTGCACACACCACAGCAATAACAACAAGTATAATAAAAGGCAACAGCTTTTTAGTATCTCCTTTAGCAAATTTTAAAGCCAGCATAGGTAATGTTGAAACCATTAAATAACTTACCATTACAATAAGGGAATACCAAAACCATTTGTTCCTGAGCAGTTCTACCTGCCATACCGAATTACTAAACCAATATACCAGCGGAAAAGAAGCTATTAATAAGCCCGCAGCCGGTATAGGCACGCCTTTAAAACCCGTAGATTGTGTTGTATCTACATTAAATCTTGCCAGGCGGTAAGCACCGGCACAGGGTATAATAAATGACGGTAATAACCAGGCTGTACTTATTTCTAATCCGTTTTCCTGCTGGGCGAAACTTAATCTCAGGAATTGGTATATGATCATACCGGGAGCTACGCCAAAACTTACAACATCTGCCAGGCTATCTAACTGCCTGCCTATTTCTGAGGATGCTTTTAAAAGCCTGGCAACAAAACCATCTAAGAAATCAATAACAGCAGCCACAGCAATAAAAATACTTGCCCAATAAATTTTTTCGGGTATTTCTATAAGTTGCATGCCATTAGCATCTGTGGTGGCCATTAATCCGGTTTGCATAACTGCAACAATTGCCAAACAACCAAAGAATAAATTCAGTAAAGTGAAGATATTGGGGATCTGTTTCATATTAAGTCGATGGACAACAGTCCATAGTTTTTAATCTTTGATTGAATTAATTCATGCTTGGGGAAGTTTTAGATAATGTATCTATTTCATCTGCAAGCTCCAAAGAAACTGGCCGGTTGACGATCGACTTTATTTCTTTCTCATTAACGCTTCAATTTCATCAACAGAAATCGGAATATTTTTCATCAGATCAATATTACCGCTCTTGGTAATCCATACATTATTCTCTATTCTTATTCCCATTTGTTCTTCTTCAATATAAATACCAGGTTCTACTGTAAGCACCATACCGGCTTGCAAAGGTGCTGTTCTTGTTCCTAAATCGTGTACATCAATCCCTAAGTGATGCGAAATGCCATGGTACAAGTATTTGCGATAAGCCCTGTTCTCTTTATCTTCATTCTTCACATCTTCTTTCTTTAATAACCCTATTTTAATAAACTGTTTTGTAGCTTCCTCTCCCACCTTTTCAGTATAATCTACAATTGTAATACCTGGTTTTAATAAACTTTTTGCATAATTGTGTAAATGCAAACAGGCATTGTACACTTCTTTTTGTCGCTTCGTGAATTTACCGTTTACAGGAACGGTTCTGGTTAAATCCGCACAGTAATTGCCGTATTCAGCGCCAAAATCCATCAACACTAAATCACCATCTTTACATTCCAGATTATTAGTAACATAATGCAGGGTTCTGGCACTGTCGCCACTTGCAATAATGCTATGATAAGCAGGGCCTGTAGCACGTTGGCTTAAAAAGCTATGGTATATCTCTGCTTCTATCTCATATTCCATTACTCCCGGCTTAATAAAACCAAGTAATTTTCTGAAAGTAGTTTCAGTGATGTCAATAGCTTTTTGAAGAACTTCCACTTCTTCTTTCGTTTTTATACCTCGTAATTCTTTCAGGATTTTTGCTGCACGTAAATACTGATGCAAAGGATAACGATTCTTCATTTCCCCGATAAAACGGTATTCCCGGCTTTGTATCAATGAAGCTTTCCTATCGTTCTCATTCGAATCAAGGTAAATATTATCTGCCAAATGCACCCATGTTTGCAGCAGTGCGTCTATACTATCTAACCAAACTATAGTTTGTATGCCTGAAATGGCTTGTGCTTCTGCTATACGCAACCTTTTTCCATCCCACTTCTCCTTTAATTCATTGGGCCTAATTAATACCAATACTTCACGGTACTTTGGATCCGGGTTATCAGGAAATAAAATAACCATACTGTCTTCCTGTTCAATACCGCTTAGCCAAAACAAATCGCTGTTTTGTTTAAATTCATGTAGAGCATCTCCATTACGCGGCCATTCATCATTGCTCACAAAAATGGCAATGCTATTAGGCTGCATTTGCTTAATAAACCGTTTACGGTTATTGATGAAGATGGCCTGATTTAAGGGTAAGTATTTCATAAGCAATATTTAACAGCTGCAAGATAATAGTTTGTTGAATTGCTATTGCTGTTTATACAGAATTGATCAGTTAAATTATATTTGAAAGAAAAACATGTCGTTACAACTAGGCAGAACATCATTTGGCAATCCGGCAAACAAAGGAAACGTTTTAAGCAAGGAAGAAGCATACCAATTGTTAGATAGTTGGGTGCTGAACCCAAGATTAAAATTGCATATGCAACAGGTTGGCTTTTTAATGAAATGCTGGGCTGAGAAAGCCGGTTTAGATGCTGCTGAACAATGGAAATGGGAAATGGCGGGATTATTACACGATGCTGACTGGGATCAGTGGCCGGAAACTCATTGCAGAAAAATTATTGAGGAGCTGGAACAAAGAAATATAGATCCCGAAATTATCAGGGCAATTGCCTCGCATGGCCATACTCATTTTGGAGTAGAACCGGAAACACTGATGGACAAAATGCTATATGCTTTTGATGAGCTTTCAGGTTTAATTCATGCTTATTCTTTAATGCGCCCTAATGCCTATGAAGGCATGGATATAAAAGGTGTAAAGAAACGACTGAAAGAAAAAACATTTGCAGCCAATGTATCCAGAGAAGATATTGAAGATGCCTGCAGCAGGGCTGAAATAAATATTGATGAACTCATTGCCTTTATTGTTTCCAAACAAAGCATGATGTAATAAAGCTTAAGTTACATTTTGTATAAAAGCATCTAAACTTTTAATACCCAATACTTTTTCAGAAATAAAACCTTCTGCATACATCACTCCTATTCTTTTGCCCAACATCATGGCTCTTGCTTTTACTGTTTCTAAAAACTGTGGAGAGGAGATATAAGTTTGTGGTTCATTTGAATGATCATTTGAAGTATAGAACTGCGTTGTATAGGCCAAAACAGATTCAATTTTCTTATCCATGTAAGCAGATATATCTACTACAAAAGAGGGCTGAATAAATCTGTCCTGAATGTAATGAAATACATAAGCCGGGCGCCATGATGCTTGTGCAATTTCATTATCGAATGTTTCAATTTTTCTTAATCCTGAAAGAAAAGCTGCGTCTGAAATAAGCTTAGAACTTCTCCCATGATCAGGGTGCCTGTCCTCAGGGGCTGTACACAAAATAATTTCGGGTTGATATTTTCTTATTACGGCAACTATCTTTTTTACGTTCTCTTCATCATGTTGAAAAAATCCGTCGGCCATTTTTAAATTCTCTCTTATCTCTACACCCATAATTTTTGCAGCATTCGCAGCCTCCACTTTTCTTGTTTCGGCAGTGCCTCTTGTACCCAGTTCTCCTTGCGTTAAATCAACAATGCCTACTTTTTTTCCTTCAGCAATTGCAGACATGATTGTGCCTGCACAACCTAATTCAACATCATCGGGATGAACACCAAAAGCGAGTATATCTAATTTCATGCTTATAGTTTGAAGCAATAAAAATAAGGCAATAATGAACTTAATTGCCATTCCGTACTGTATTAGAAATCTCCTCCGCTATAAGATCCTGAATAATGCTTTGCATTTTCAGGATGACTAAGAAATTCTTCCCCAACAATAATTATATTCATGTTCCAAACAATTAGCCATGAGAACTATTTTAAGCTTTTTATTTATAATTTTCTCTATTGTAGGGATGGCACAAACAAAATCTGCCCTGGATAATTATTATCAGAGCAGCGAGTTGCTTCCTTTGATAATAAATTATGATGCGGATAAAGGAAACCTAACAAGATTTTACAGCATTCTTAATTCTCCCGAACGTCGGGAACGTTTTAAAAAACTGGATAATGATTATTTAAATGAATTGAATAAACTCAACTTCGATAAACTTACCGTGTCTTCTCAGGTTGATTATCTTTTGTTCAAAAGAAATATCGAAAATGATCTGTGGTTTTTAAATAAAGAAGAAACGGAGTTCAACGCCATTAAAAAATATATTCCGTTTGCAGACAGTATTTATAAGTATGAACAATTACGCAGAAGAGGTGCTTACTTAAACAGCGAGCAAATTGCACACCAGTTATTTCAATTCAATCAACAAATACAACAACTTTCAAAAACAGTTAAGCAAGAGCCGGAGCTAGAACCGGCATTGGCGACAAGAGCAGAGAACACTGTGAAAGGTTTACAAGTTGCGTTAAAATCTGTGAATGATTTTTATTTCAGTTACGATCCCAATTTTACATGGTGGTGGCAAAAACCTTATCAACTATTCGATAGCAGTTTAACGGTGTACGCAGCGCAATTAAAAAATAAATCCATTAAAACAACTGCACAAAAAGATGATGGCAGTGGCATCATCGGAAACCCGATTGGAAGAGATGAATTGATTCGTCAACTCAAATTAGAATACATTCCTTATTCGCCTGAAGAATTGGTTGAGATTGCGAATAAAGAATTTGCATGGTGCGATGCAGAAATGTTGAAAGCATCGAAAGAATTGGGCTTTGGCGATAATTGGAAAGCAGCTTTGGAAAAAGTAAAACAAACTTATGTTCCTGAAGGCCATCAGCCGGAAATGATCATGGACTTATATAATCAGTCTGTGAATTTCATCAAACAAAAAGATATGATCACCATTCCACCTTTGGCGGAGGAAACTTGGAGAATGATCATGATGAGTCCGAAACAACAATTAGTGAGTCCTTTCTTTTTAGGCGGAGAAACATTGCTCATTGCTTATCCAACAAATGATATGAACGACGATGCAAAGATGATGAGCATGCGTGGCAACAATCCGCATTTCAGCAGAGCAACCGTGCATCATGAATTGATTGCTGGGCATGGTTTACAACAATACATGAGTGCTCGTTTCAAACCATACAGAAATTTCAGAACACCATTCTGGACAGAAGGTTGGAGTTTATACTGGGAGTTTCTTTTGTGGGATAATCAGTTTCCACGAAATGCAGAAGATAAAATCGGTATGTTGTTTTGGAGAATGCACCGTTGTGCAAGAATTATTTTCTCTTTGAATTATCATTTAGGCAATTGGACTCCGCAACAGTGTATTGATTTTTTGGTTGACAGGGTTGGACATGAAAGAGCGAATGCAGAAGGCGAAGTACGCAGATCTTTTACGGGTGGTTACGGGCCTTTGTATCAATTAGCGTACATGATCGGTGCATTACAATTCTATTCTTTGAAAAAAGAATTGGTTGATTCTAAAAAGATGGGCTTAAAACAATTCAACGATGCCATCATTAGAGAAAACAATATGCCTATTGAAATGGTAAGGGCTATTTTAACCAATCAAAAACTTACTAAAAATTTTACAACGAGTTGGCGGTTTTATAAGAAATGATTTTCGAATGGGTAAATATGCTGATGTGCAAATAAAATAGAAAGACTACAATATCTTATTCACTTATTCGTCCATCATTCAAAATAGTTAAGATGAGAATTATTATCACAGGTGCAACAGGAATGGTTGGAGAAGGTATTTTACTGGAATGTTTAAAGAATAACAATGTATCAGAAGTTTTAATCATCGGTAGAAAACATTACAACTATCAACACCCCAAATTGAAAGAATTGCTTGTAAAAGATTTCTTTCAGTTAAATGAATATGCTGAACAATTAAAAAACTATGATGCTTGTTTTTATTGTGCAGGCGTTAGTTCCATTGGCATGAATGAGAAAGACTACAGTTATATTACTTATGATACAACCATGCATGTTGCTAAACTGTTAGTTTTATTAAATCCAAACATGGTCTTCAATTTTGTAACTGGAAGATATACTGATAGTTCGGGAACAAGTAAAATGATGTGGGCAAGAGTGAAAGGCAAAACAGAGAATGATCTGATGAAATTAGGTTTCAGAGGACAATATAATTTCCGTCCCGGATTTATGGCACCCGTAGAAGGGCAACAAAATGTGAAACGCATTTTTAAAATATTCGGATTATTTTATCCTAAACTCTTTCCTAAACAATCCTTAACGCTTACAGAAGTTGCAGATGCCATGATAAACACTGTTACCAAAGGTTATGCTAAGCAAGTATTGGAAGTAGAAGACATTAAAGCATTAGCAAAGAAATAAATTGAATAATCTTCCTTTCTTTTTTCCTTATAAAGAGAAACAAAAAATCAAGAGCGAATGATATAGATCCCATTCGTTCTTGATTCTCTTCTGAGCTTTTGCACTACTGTAATTTCAGCTATAGGATTTCCATTATACAATATTATTATTCACCATTGCCTACTCACTGTTCCCACTCACTTTTCACTTCTTAAACTTACTCTTCAACGCACTCAACGCATCGTTCATATTGAGTTGTGATAAATCTTTTTCTTCTTTTCTATTCAAACTTTTTCCTTTTGAATTTTGACTTTTCGCTCTATCAAATTCCTGTGTTTGCTTGATAGATAAAGCAATACGTTTACGCAATACATCTACTTCCAACACTTTTACTTGCACTTTATCATTCAGCTTTAAAGCTTCTGATGGATCGCTGATGTACTGATGTGCAATTTCACTCACATGCACCAATCCGTCTTGCTTCACGCCAATATCAACGAATGCTCCGAAACGGGTTAAGTTGGTCACTACACCCGGAACGATCATTCCTGTTTTTACATCTTCAATGGAATAAATATTCGCAAATTCAAATTGCTCTAATTCAGAACGAGGATCTAACCCAGGTTTGTTCAACTCCTTCAAAATATCCTGAATGGTTAACGTTCCAATTTCTTCTGTGGCATATTTTTTTGCATCGACTGTTTTCAACAAAGATTCATTACCGATCAATGATTTCACATCAACATTCAAATCAGTTGCAATTCTTTCAACAATAACATAAGTTTCAGGATGTACAGCACTTTCATCCAAAGGATTATCGCCATTTTTAATTCTTAAGAATCCTGCACATTGCTCGTAAGCCTTACCGCCTAAACGGGCAACTTTCAATAATTGTGAACGATTAGAAAATTTGCCGATCTCGTTTCTGTATTTAATAATGTTCTCTGCCAATGTAGAACCAATACCACTCACATAACTCAATAAATGTTTGGAAGCAGTATTTACGTTCACTCCTACCTGGTTTACACAACTAACCACAGTAGCATCTAATTTTTCTTTTAGTCTGGTTTGATTGACATCGTGCTGGTATTGTCCCACACCAATACTCTTCGGGTCGATCTTCACCAACTCTGCCAAAGGATCCATCAATCTTCTTCCGATACTTACTGCACCACGAACCGTAACATCGTGATCAGGAAATTCTTCTCTTGCTGTTTCGCTGGCAGAATAAACAGAAGCACCATCTTCGTTCACCAAAAAGATCGGCAGATTCAATTGCAACCCTTTAATGAATTGCTCGGTTTCTCTTCCTGCAGTACCATCACCGATCGCAAATACCTGAATATTATATTTGGCAACCAGTTCTTTTATCTTGTATTCACTATCATATTTTCTATTGGCTTCATGTACATAAATCAAATCGTTATGCAACAGATCACCTTGTTCATTCAAACAAACCACTTTACAACCCGTTCTGTAACCCGGATCAATTGCTAATGTTCTTTTACTTCCCAAAGGAGAACTCAACAACAATTGTTTTAAATTCTCTGCAAATACATTAATAGCTTCTTCATCACCTTTTGTTTTTAAAGCGGTTCTGAATTCACTTTCCAAACTTGGTTGCAACAATCTTCTATAAGCATCTTTCGCTGCTTTTTTCACTTGCTCAACAGAACTATTCAAACTGTTTTTTACATACACATCTTCAATCAATGCCAAAGCTTCTTCTTCAAGCGGAGCAATACTTACACGTAAAAAACCTTCCAAAAAACCACGCAACACAGCGAGAATTCTGTGTGAAGGAATTTTATGAACAGGTTCACTGAAATCGAAATAATCTTTGTATTTAATGGCTTCTGCTTCTTTATCGCTCATCACTTTACTTTGAACTGTTGCAGTATCTTCAAACAGCTTACGCATTTTGGTTCTGATGGTGGCATCTTCATTAATAGTTTCTGCAATAATATCTCTTGCACCCTGCAAAGCAGCATCTGCATCTTTTACATTTTCGGTAATGTATTTGGCAGCTTCAGCAGCAAGCTCAATATTGGTTTGTTCCAATACCAATAAAGCCAAAGGCTCCAAACCGTTTTCTTTGGCAGCCTGTGCTTTCGTTTTACGCTTAGGTTTGTAAGGAAGATAAATATCTTCCAATGTTGCCAATGTTGTTGCGGCATTGATCTTTGCTTGCAAAGCATCGGTCATTTTACCTTGCTCGGTAATGGTTTTTTCGATGAATGTTTTTCTATCGTTGAATTCTTTTAAGGCTTTTGCTTCGTCTTGTATCTGCTGTATCTGTACCTCATCCAAAGCACCTGTTTTATCTTTTCTGTATCGGGCTATGAAAGGAATAGTTGCACCTTCTTCCAATAAACTTAAAACCGTATCAACCTGTGATGGTTTGATGTTTAACTTATTCGCAATAACAATATTGATTTCCATTTCTAAAAATTAGGGCAGCGAATATAATCGTGGTTATGGAAAAGAAAAATTTGGATTATTGAATGTTGAAAAAATCTCCTGCCCTTTTAAGTAAAAATAGTAGTTAGGAAGCCTTCAGTACTTTTACCCGTTCCGGATAACGGTCAGCATAATTTTTTACAGCCGTTCTGATCAGTTCATTTTCCGGGAAAGGATGCAACTGTGATTTGATGAATTCAAGATCACCGCTCAGCACATCATCATCTATAACGCCCATACCGTAGAAAGTTCCATTTTCAATTAAAATATAATTGCTTTCACCATCATGCAACAAATAGGTTTGCAATTCCGTTTTCAAAGATTCAACTGCATTACGTACCTGCTGGTTATAGGCAATTGTTTCAGGGAATTCTTTCAGTTCCTGTTTGCTTAAAAAACATAACTCCGGTTTCAAATCAAATTCCCTCACCAGTCGCCATAGCACCCGGTGTGCATCGGCAAAATAATTGAAAGCCATTAATGGCTGCAGGTATTTTCTTTTTTTATCAATTCCCAAACGCAAATACCCTTTTACATCCTCATATAAATAAATGCCATAACGGTGCTCAAAGGTTTTCTGACTTTTATTATATTTTGGCCAAAGCCTTTTTATTTCAATACTTTCAAAAAGAGCGGCAATAAATTCACTGCTGCACATTTCGTACTTAATATCGTAGATCTCTTTTAAAAATTCCTGTTTTTGTTTGGTAGGTTTATTGTTAGAGAAATGACTCGTAACACGTTTTTTCAGGTTTTTTGCTTTACCCACATAGATTACCTTTCCTTTTTCGTTATAGAAATAGTACACCCCGGGCACAAAAGGCAGGTTACCAACTTTATTAATATCCAGGTTTGGAGGCAGGTATTGTTCAGCATTTCTACCTTTCATCATCTTCTTCAATTCACCACTTTTGTCATTGGCAAGCAGCATGTTAAACAGTTCGGCAGTAGCCTGTGCATCTCCCATTGCCCTGTGTTTATTGTAATTAACAATATCTAATTCCCGGCAAATGGTTTCAAGTCCGTATTTTGGGAGTTTGGGAAATATTTTCCGGGCCAGGCGAATAGTACAGAGTTTGGGAACGTTTAAAGTATAGCCTTCTTTTTGCAGGTGATGTTTTATGAATGAATAATCAAAATTCACATTATGTGCCACAAAGATCCTGTCTTTCAACAGGTTAAAAACATGCTGTGCCACAGCAGAAAATAGTGGGGCATCTGCTACCATGGCATCTGTAATACCGGTTAATGCCTGTACATATTTTTGAATAGGCGCCTGAGGATTTACCAGGGTGGAATACCTGCCTTCAATTTCTTTTCCATTATGCAGAATGACGGCAATTTCGGTAATGCCGTTGGCAGAAGCATGGCTTCCCGTGGTTTCAATATCAACAATTGCGAACATGGGGCCTGACAAAAATCATTAAAAATACGTTCGAAAAATTGGTTTCTAATGAAAAAATCTTTATACTTTTATACCGGATTAAGATTATCAGATACAGACAGTTTACTTACGCGAGTTTTATTCATCCTTAGATTGATGAACGATTGCAGTTACTTCCTTCTATCCTAAGAAAAATCTAGGCGATTTTTAACCAGTAAAACTCATTGTTATGCAAAACACTCACTTTCACATTAACGAAAATGTTAGGATTACCATGCTTGTTATCTTATTTTTCGGGATCATAGCATTGGTTTCTTACTTGCAGTGGGCCGGTTATTTGGGATAAAACAAAGTAATTAGTTAAATCCCCCGCTGCCATATTTCTTGCAGAAGACCCTAATTTTCTGCATAAAGAGGTATCTATTTTCTTACTTTTGCCTTCTTTTTCGTAAAAGATTTTCTCTTTTCAATTGACTAAACATTATGAGTGAGCTGAGTAAGAATTTTAATCATCAGGAAGCTGATGCAAAATGGTACCAACTTTGGTTAGATAAGCAATATTTTAAAAGCACCCCTGATGCCAGAGAACCTTATACGATAGTAATACCCCCGCCTAATGTAACCGGTGTGCTGCATATGGGGCATTGTTTAAACAACACCATACAGGATATATTGATACGCCGTGCCAGGATGCAGGGCAAAAATGCATGTTGGGTTCCCGGAACCGATCATGCTTCTATTGCCACTGAAGCAAAAGTGGTACAAATGCTCCGTGAAAAAGGTATTTCCAAGTCATCCCTCAGTCGGGATGAATTTTTAAAATATGCCTGGGAATGGAAGGAAAAATATGGCGGCATTATTCTTCAACAATTAAAAAAGTTAGGCTGCAGCCTCGATTGGGACAGAACATCATTTACCATGGATGAGGCTTATCATAAATCTGTGATCAATGTATTTGTAGACCTGCACAATAAAGGATATATCTATCGCGGTAAAAGAATGATCAATTGGGATGTAAAAGCTAAAACAGCATTAAGTGATGAGGAGGTTATACGCAAACAAACCAATCAGAGGCTTTACCATTTAAAATACCGTATTGATGGAAGCAATGAACAGATCATTATTGCAACCGTTCGCCCTGAAACCATTATGGGTGATACTGCTATATGTGTACACCCTGAAGATACCCGTTATAAACACCTGCATGGCAAATTTGCTTTTGTACCATTAATCAATCGCAGGATACCCATTATTGCAGATGATTATGTAACGATGGATTTTGGAACAGGTGCACTGAAAGTAACCCCTGCTCACGATATGAATGATTATCAGCTGGGGCAAAAGCATAATTTAGAAATAATTGATGTTTTAAATGATGATGGCACATTAAGTACAGATGCGCAAATATTTATTGGTGAAGAAAGGTTTGAAGCGAGGAAAAAAGTGGTTGCCGAATTAGAGGCAAAAGGCTTTATTGCAAAAATTGAAGATTATACAAGCGAAGTAGGTTATAGCGAACGAACCGATACCGTTGTAGAACCAAGATTAAGTTTGCAATGGTGGGTGGATATGAAAAAATTAAATGGCCCCGCATTGGAGGCTGTTATGAACGGAGACATTCATTTCCATCCTGCCAAATTTAAAAACCTCTACAATCATTGGATGGCCAATATTAAAGATTGGTGCATCAGCCGCCAGTTATGGTGGGGCCACAGGATTCCGGCCTGGTACGATGAGCAAGGAAATGTATATGTTGCTACAACAGAAGCAGAAGCTCTGCAGAAAGCAAAAAGCCAAAAGCTAAAAGCCAATAACAGCCCTGAGCCTTCTGCTTTAAACATTCACCTTACACAGGATGAAGATTGCTTAGATACCTGGTTTTCATCTTGGTTATGGCCGTTTGAAGTATTTAAAGGTTTAAGTAATCCGGGTAATGCAGAAGTAAAATATTATTACCCTACCAACACATTGGTTACAGCCCCGGAGATCATTTTTTTCTGGGTAGCAAGAATGATTATGGCCGGATACGAATACATGAATGAGCTTCCTTTTAAAGATGTTTATTTCACAGGTATTGTAAGAGATAAACAGGGAAGAAAGATGAGCAAGAGTTTAGGCAATTCCCCTGACCTGTTAGCCATGATTGATCATTATGGTGCTGATGCAGTCCGATTCGGAATTATGATTGCCTCACCTGCAGGGAACGACTTGTTATGGGATGAAAGCACCAATGAACAAGGCCGCAACTTTATTAACAAGATTTGGAATGCCTTGAAATTGGTAAAGATGTGGGAAACAAGAAAGGCAGAAAGACAAAAAGACCAGAACCCCGATGGCAATAATATTAGCCTTTCGCATTTTTCAGATTTCCCTGCTGTTTGGTTTGAGAATAGGTTGAATGCTGCTAAACAGGAAGTAGATACACTCATCAAACAATTTCGTCTTAGTGAAGCTTTAAAATTAATTTATTCTCTCATCTGGGATGATTTTTGCAGTTGGTATTTAGAATGGGTAAAACCTGGTTTTGAGCAACCAATAGATGCCGCAACCTATGATAAAACAGTGCTTTTTTTCGAGGATTTAATGGCTCTACTACACCCATTCCTGCCATTTATTACAGAAGAGGTTTATCATCAATTAAAAGAGAGAGACAATGATTTATGTGTAAAACAAACAGCAGCAAATAATGAACCGTTAAAAGAAGTTTTAGAACAAGGGGAGTTATTGAAGCAGGTAATCACTGCTCTTCGCGAGGCAAGGGTAAAGAACCAGATAAAACCCAAAGACCCTATTAACTTGTTTATACAATCGCCAGATGAGCCTGCTTATCAAACAATACTTTCCATTCTAAGCAAACAAGTAAATGCTCCCAATGTTACATTTACTTCTGACACCATTAACGGAAGCATTGTGGTAGCCGTAGAAAAGGACAAGTTTTACATTCAATCTGAACAGGCAATTGATGCTGCAGGGTTGAAAGAAGATTTATTAAAAGACCTTGCCTACCAAAAAGGATTCTTAGAGTCTGTTTTAAAAAAATTAAATAACGAACGTTTTGTACAAAACGCGAAAGCCGATGTAGTGGATAATGAAAGAAAAAAACAAGCTGATGCAGAAGCAAGGATTAAAACCATTGAAGAATCTTTGGCTGCTTTATAAAACCTGTAATATGAATTGTTTTACAAAGCAAATGTTTTCAAGATTAATATGCCTGTGTATATTGCTTTGCACAATATATGCCGGTAGTCGTGCACAAAATTTTGATATTGACTGGTTGCGAAAAATTAATCCGCAATACCCCAACAGTCAAGTCTGGAAAACCGTTTCTTCTACGGCAGAACCGCTGGCTATCAGTATTCCTATTGGTATGGCAGCTGTAAGTCTTCTTACAGAAAATAAAAAACTGGAGTATAATGCTTATGAAACGGGTGCAAGTGTTCTCATTGCTATTGCAGCTACAGGAGGTTTAAAATATATTATCAATAGGCCCAGGCCGTATGAAACATATCCTAATGATATACATCCGGATACGTATGACTATGGCCACTCGTTCCCTTCAGCACATGTTTCAATGGTTTTTTCAAGCGCCACTTCTGTTTTTCTTAATTATCCCAAATGGTATATTGGTGTGCCATTAGGTGTATGGGGAATAAGCGTAGCTTATTCAAGAATGTATCTGGGGCAGCACTACCCTTCAGACGTTTTTGCAGGTGCGGCAGTAGGTGCAGGCTCTGCAGTACTAAGCCATTGGTTAAACAAAAAATTCTTTCTGAAGAAAAAAAAGTGAGTTTGTATTCTGTAAACATTTGATTACCCTTTTTCGTTTACATTCGTATAAATTGTTTGGATATGAACGTAAATACAATGGCTACATTAGCCATGAATGGAGAAAGCCCAGAAATACTTTTTTGGGTAGGCTGTGCAGGAAGTTTTGATACCAGGGCACAAAAAATAACCAAAGCGTTCGCAACCATTCTTAATACGGTTGGTATTCAATATGCCATACTGGGAAAAGAAGAAGCCTGTACCGGAGATCCTGCAAGAAGGGCTGGTAACGAATTTCTTTTTCAAATGATGGCTTATAATAATATTCAGATACTGAATGGTTATAATGTAAAAAAAATAGTTACCACCTGTCCCCATTGTTTTAATACACTTAAAAACGAATATCCTGAACTTGGCGGCCATTATGAAGTGATACATCATACCACATTCCTTCAACAATTAATTGATGAAGGAAAAATAAAACTGAAAGAAGGTGGTATGTTTAAAGGTAAAAAAATAGTGTACCACGATAGTTGTTATTTAGGCAGGGCCAATAACATATACGAAGCTCCAAGAAAAGTACTGGAAGCCCTGGATGCTGAATTGATTGAAATGAAACGTTGCCGTACAAAAGGACTCTGTTGTGGTGCCGGTGGCGCTCAAATGTTTAAGGAAGATGAGCCCGGAAGCAAAAGGATTAACATAGAAAGAACA
Source organism: Sphingobacteriia bacterium (assembly GCA_017304675.1). Classification (GTDB taxonomy): domain Bacteria; phylum Bacteroidota; class Bacteroidia; order Chitinophagales; family Chitinophagaceae; genus CW01. The sequence continues at coordinate 182,079 of JAFKLS010000019.1, read as the reverse complement.
GACGAAGCCCTGGAAACAGGTGCTTCCGTAATTGCAGCCGCCTGCCCTTTTTGTAATACAATGATGACCGATGGCGTAAAAACAAGGGAGCAGGAAACAGAAGTGCAGGTTTTAGATATTGCAGAAATGATTGAACAATCCCTTCACATAAGCTAATTATGAAAAACATTATTCACTGGAAAAAATTTATACTATCTGCCATTGTTATTTTTTTAGTATTGATTGTTGTTGCAGATATATTAATAGATAAAATTTTCAGACCTGCCCAATTTTCATGGGCAACAATATTCGGTTTTGAAAATTTGTTCTGGAAAATACTTGCCTCCCTGGTAGGCGCTTATTTTTATAGTAGCGAAAAAATAAAGAAAGACAAACAGGAACAATCTGTTTAGCTGTTACAAAGTTTCATTTTGTATTTTTACGCCATGAACCAGCAATATTTGTCAGCCATTCCTCAAAACCTGCATCCGGCATCAAAAGTATGGGTTTATCAATCCAGCAGGCTATTTTCAATGAATGAGGTTTTTGAGTTAGAAACCCTTCTTACAGCATTTGTAAATGAATGGGAAAGCCATGGCGCGCCTGTTAAAGGTTTTGCTAATTTGTTCTTCGGTAGATTTATTGTTTTTATTGCTGATGATACAGATTCCAAGATTTGCGGAAGGGCCATAGATGGTGTTGCCAGATTTGTAAAAGAGATTGAAACCAAATTTCAACTTCATTTATTAGATCGTTTGGCTCTCGCCTTTTACATTAAAGAAAAGGTTGAAATACTACCGCTTTCGCATTTAAATTATGCTATAGAAAACGGCTTTGTTACAAAGGAAACTTTGTACTTTAATAACCTTGTACAAACCAAACAGGAATTTGAAACAAGATGGATCATCCCTGCTGGGCAATCTTGGCTGGCTACAAAATTTAGCTTAGAAAAAGCATAAAATAAATAACCACAAATCTCTACAAAGTTTGCTTAAGTAGCTTTATTACTTAGCTTTTCCAGCGCCTGTTTTTTGTCTTTATCATTCAGGTTGCTTCTCAATTTTATTTTACTGATCTGGTAACTAACAGTAAGCCTGAAGTTTTGAGAATTTACCGAGCTATAACTCTCAATTATAAAATTAGGAGCATAAGTATATCCATGATAATGCAACAAGCCAAAAGGATCAATTGCGTTAAAAGCAACAATTAATTGTTTATTCAGAAACTTTCTTTGTACACCTAACGACATGGAAATATTGCTCCTTGCAGACCCCTGCGGACTGGCATAATTGCTATATCGGGTATTGGCTTCCAGGTTGGTTAAATTGTCTGGTGTAAAACTGATATTACATCCGCTATAAAAACCACCACCATCTACAAATTTATACAACTGCTTTTCACGATCACTGTATTTATTATAATTCCATCCGCCGCTAATATTGAGCCTGAGTTTTTTAACGGTTATGCCACTCCAAACACTCGCATGAAATTCTTCCTGATCAGATATATTCTGATAAGTGGTGATTGTTTTACCACTGTCTGTAAGCGTTCTGATAGAGTTGAAAACATCTTTTATTTTACTATACCCTGCCGATAACCCGATATTAAATTTCGGGAGGTTATAAGAAATATTTGCATCGTAGTTATTTGTAATGGCAGGTTGAATAAGCGGGTTACCGAAACGGATATTGTAAGGATCGCTATAATCTATACTGGGATTCAGCTCTACAATACCAGGCCTGCGTATGGTTTGCCTGAAATACAGGCCTGCATTCATTTTTTTAGAGAATTGTTTGCGCAGAGAAATATTGGGCAGCAGCGTCCAGTAACAATTGCCTGCATTATGTGCAATGCCTTTTATAAATTCAAAATCGGTAGTGGTATTTTCAGCCTGTACCCCTCCAATGATCTTAAAATTGAGTGGTAGCAATACAATAAGCCCTGCTCTTGCCGTAAAAATGGATTGCGTGAAATAAAAGTCATTGCTTAACAGGTTATTTACAATAAAACTGCTATCCGTTTTATTCAGATAACTTGTATTTAAAATGTTATGATACCTGTTTTGAGTATAAGTGATACCTGTAGTTAAAATAAGCGAAGCGGTATCATTTAACGGCCTGTTATAATCTCCTTTAAAATAGAGTGTCCTGGAAAAATTATCGAAATACTGGTTCTGTGTGGAGTCGTTACCGGAAGGTATAAAATTATTCAACAGAAATTGCTGGTAAAAATCTCTTTCATTATCATTTTTTGATGCGTTGAAACTAAACACCATCTGGAGCTTTTCTACCGGATTAATCCCTTTCCAGGTATAAGAAGCTGAAAAACCTTGCCAGTAACCATTTCCATCGTATTCATTTTTTCTTGTACTGGCTTTATACGTATTTAAATTGCTATCAAGGTTCTGATACAATGTATTGCTTTTGGTATGAAAGAAACTTAACCCGCCCTGGTACACCACACTCAACATACTTCGCTTGGAAAAATCATAATCGGTTTGTATACGCATGCTGGGCCTTCTATTGTTGGTTTCAGACCCGGAGTTGGTATAGAAATAATTTACAGAATTGGTATAATAGTTTTTTCTTTTAGTATAACTGTTTCCAATAGTATTGGATATGGTGTAACCTGCATAACCTGTTATACCCAGCTTTGCATTTTTGTAACTATAGCTGCCGTTTAAAGACTCCTCTCCTTTAGTGCCGTAGCTGCCGCTTATTTTTTTGTACGTACCTATCTTTCCTTTTTTTGTAACAATATTGATAACACCGCCATCGTATGTAGCATATTCCGGTGGCGGGTTCTGCATAATTTCCACTTTTTCCACCACATTGGCTGGTAGGCTCTCTAACAGATCCTGCAATTGCTGACCATTGGCATTAACCGGTTTTTCATCCATCAGTATCAATGGTACTTTCCCTGCAAGTTTAATGGTACCATCAGGATCTACACTCATCAATGGCATGTTTTTCATCATTTCAGCAGTAGAAGATCCATTGCTAAGAGGGCTTTCAGACATATTGAATACTATCTTATCATCTTTGTTCTCTACCAATGGCCTGGCCGAGTATACAATTACCTCTGATAAATTATTGGCCTGTTGGCTAACAGTTATTTGTCCAAGGTCTATCTCCTGCCTGTCTTTGTTCAATGCAATGCTATCAATTATCTTTTGAGAAGCATTTAAAACCTGAATGGTAATTTTACAAAAGTTCAGCGGCAGGTTGTTGAACTGAAAATTACCGGATTTATCTGAGAAGGTTGTTTGAATAGCCTTACTCTCATTCAGCAAAAAGATTTTTACGGTGGCACCATCTATTACATTACCCTTCGCATCTGTTATCATTCCCAAAACAATTCCTTTTTCTTTTATAGAAATAGTTTGAGCCAGCAAAGTTGCAGGTAAAAGCAGCATTAATACGGTTGCAATTCTTTTGATGATCATTACACAGCAAAATAACGCATTTGAGAATACCGACAATAGGCAAATGTTTAAATAGATATCGTTTATTTGTAAAAAAAAGATGATGACTGTTTATGGCATTGCAAACTGCGATACCACCCAAAAGCTTTTGAAGTATTTAAAACAAAAGGGGATTGAATACATTTTCCATGATTATAAATTACAGGGCATTACCGAGTATATTCTAAAAAACTGGTGTAAACAAGTGGGCTGGGAAACCATATTGAACAAAAGGAGTACCACCTGGCGGGAATTAACGTTAACAGAACAAAAAACTATTGTTACAGAAAAAGCCGCCATACAATTAATGCTGGCGGCCAACAGTATTATTAAAAGGCCGATTATAGAGAAAGATAAAAAAATAATTGCTGTTGGCTTTAACGAACAACAATTAAATACTATCTTCTGAGAAAACTTGTGTGCTTGTTTAAGGAAATAATTCTTTTAATTTTTGCTCCAACTCTTCTCCACGAAGGTTTTTGCCGATAATTCTGCCATTGGGATCAATTAAAAGGTTTTGTGGTATGGCTTGTATGCCATAGAGCTGTGCCACTGCATTTTGCCAGTATTTTAAATCGCTTACATGTGTCCATGTTAAATGATCATCGGCAATAGCTTGTAACCAATTATTCTTTTCCTGATCTAAGGAAACTCCCAGGATTGTAAAATTCTTTGACTTATAAGTATTGTAGGCGTTTACCACATTAGGGTTTTCTCGCCTGCATGGTCCGCACCAGCTTGCCCAAAAATCTATCAATACATATTTTCCCCTAAAAGAAGAAAGTGAAACAGGATGACTGGCAGTATCGTTTTGCGTAAAATCGGGCGCCACAGTACCTATAGCTCCAACTTTAGAGGTACTGATCTTTTTCTCAATAAAATCTGCATACATCCCTTTTTTGGCTTCACCTTTTAATTTGTTATAGCGCACTTCCAGTTCATCGGTATTATCGAAAATCTCATTTAATGCAGCCAAACCAAAAGCAGCAACGGGAGAGCCCGGACGTTCTGCAATAAATTTATCTATCTGTGCTAAAATAATATGCTTATATACCGTAATTAACGAATCTCTGTGCTGTTTAACTTTTGCATCAGTAATTTGTTTAGCCAACGCATCTAATTTCGTTTTCTGCAGATCAAAATTTTTCTGATACTGTACAAAGTCATTATTAAGGTTAGAGCCTGTAACTGTTAAGTTTTTCAGGTTAACAGCATCGCCGGTAATGGCAATATTTTCATTTCCAATAAATACCGTTTGCTCTGAAGGGTAACCAATAAAGCTGATATTATAAATACCCGGGTACTCTAATTTTCCTTTTAAAACAAAGCTTCCGTTCTTTGCATAATCCTGTGCTACCTGGCTATTAGTGGTAAGATTGGTTAAGTATACAAGGGTACTGTCTTTTAGCCCTTTAATACCCCCTTTAATGGTAAAGGCCTGCTGCGCTTTGATCATTAATGGTGCAACCAGTAAAATAAGTAAGATTTTCTTCATAACTTTTATTTAGTATGTCTTTGTTGTAAAATTGAGGTTACATCTTTTAAGACATAACCTTTCGCATTTAATAATATCAAATAGTGAAAAAGCAAATCCGCCGCTTCGTTCAGGAATAGATCTTCGTTATTGTCTTTGGCTTCAATTACCAATTCTACCGCTTCCTCCCCTACTTTCTGTGCAATTTTATTGATACCTTTTTCAAAGAGCCTGGCTACATAAGACTGATCAGGCGATGTATTACGGCGGGCAGCAATTATTTGCTCCAGGTAATATACAAAATCGTTGCTTTCATTTTTTTCATTCCAGCAGGTATCTGATCCGGTATGGCAAACCGGGCCTAAAGGATGTACTTTGATTAATAAAGTATCCATATCACAATCAACTGCAGCAGATTTGTATTCCAGGAAATTTCCACTTTCTTCCCCTTTTGTCCATAGCCTGTTTTTCGATCGGCTAAAGAAGGTTACTTTCTTTAGCTCCTGTGTTTTTTGCCAGGCTTCTTCATTCATAAACCCCAACATTAACACTTTATCGGTTTGTGCATCCTGAATAATGGCAGGCACCAACCCATCATTGTATTTTTGAAAATCAATTTTCATTTATTTCTATTTCTACTTTCCGGTTTCAAATTTATTTACCTTTTACTTTTATTGTTTCGTTATTAACCCCATAATTAAAAGGGGCATGTAAATAATAGCAATAAGGGTTATAAACGTACATTAATATGCTGCAAGTGCAAATATTGTTTTAATTCAGGAATATCTATTTCCTTAAAATGGAAAATACTTGCAGCTAAAGCAGCATCTGCATTGGCTTTGTTAAAAACATCTTTAAAATGTTCCGTTTTTCCACCGCCGCCACTGGCAATTACAGGAACGGAAAGATTTTCTGCCAACAGTTTTGTAATCTCTAAAGCAAAGCCTGCTTTGGTTCCATCGTGATCCATACTCGTTAATAATATTTCTCCGGCTCCCAAATCCACACCCTGCTTTGCCCAGTCGAAGCATTTTATATCTGTTTTCACTCTTCCGCCATTTAAATACACATACCATTCTCCATCTTCTTCTTGTTTGGTATCTATGGCCAGTACCACACATTGGCTGCCAAAATCTTTTTCTAATTCACGAATTAATTCCGGGCGTTTAAATGCTGATGTATTTACGGAAATTTTATCTGCACCGTTTTGTAAAAGAATGTAAACATCTTCAACACTACTAATACCGCCACCAACAGTAAAGGGAATATTGATATGATGAGCAATTTTATTCACCAGCTCACTCAACGTTTTTCTTTTTTCATGAGTGGCTGTAATATCTAAAAACACCAACTCATCTGCGCCTTGTTTAGCATACAACGCACCCAATTCCACCGGATCACCTGCATCGCGAAGATCTATGAAATTGGTTCCTTTAACTGTTCTGCCGTCTTTTATATCCAAACAGGGAATAATTCTTTTAGTAAGCATTTCTGATTTGAAATTTGATGTTTGATAACATACCGTAATGCGTATTGGTTTTAATAGAGATAATTTTTCAACTTATGAAGTGGCATTTCCTGTTGAGTTTAAAGAGCTCAAATCGGCAATTGTAATTCTTCCTTCATAGATTGCTTTACCCACAATAGCACCTTTACAGCCAATTTCTTTCAATTGCAACAAATCGTTCATGCAGCTTACGCCGCCGCTGGCTATAAAGAAAAGTTCGGGAAACCGCTGTATAATTGTAGTATACAATTCAATTGAAGGGCCTTCCAGTTTTCCATCTTTGCTAACATCCGTACAAAAAAGCTGGGTAATCCCTTTTTCCAGGTAATGATCTATAAAATCAAAAACTGTTATATCTGTTTGCTCCAGCCAGCCACTAACAGCTATTCTATTTTGTTTAACATCTGCACCAAGCAAAAACTTTTCAGCACCGTATATTGTTAACCAGTCAATGAATTTGTTTTCATTTTTCACTGCCAGGCTTCCTATGGTGGCCAAAGCAGCGCCTGAATTAAAAACAATCCTTACATCATCCTCCTCTTTAATACCCCCTCCAAAGTCTATTATGAGATTTGTTTTAGCAGCAATGGTTTCTAATACTTTCCAATTCTTTACAGCACCAGCTTTAGCACCATCTAGATCTACAAGATGCAATCTTTGCAGCCCTTCTGCCTCAAATGCCAATGCTACTTCTAACGGATGTTCGTTGTACACCTTTTTCTGGTTGTAATCTCCTTCTGTTAGCCGAACACATTTACCTTCTATAATATCAATTGCCGGGATTATTTGCATTTATAGTTCCTTTTTCATTTGAATGTATTCAATATCGTTCTGCAGATACGGTTCCCCTATTTCCAGCATTCCAAATCTTTTATATAAACCAATGGCATTTTTCCTGGCATTACACCAGATTGCGGTACAATGATGTTCTATTGCAAATTGAAAAACGAATTCCAGCAATTTGGTACCCAATCCTTTATTCTGATAAGGTTTTAAAGTGGCAAATTTTCTGAATTGCAATTCATTGTTTTTTATAAAAATTGAAACCACTGAGATTAATTGATTGTTGTTGAAAAGGCCGTAATGTTTGCCTTCATCATCGTTTTCAATCTTAGCAAATTTCACCGCTTTATTAGGATACATTACTTCTTTCCTAATCATTAAAGCTTCGTCTATGTGTATTTCCCTTATTTGCATTTATAAAGTCAAAAAGTTTTTCAGTATTTGTTCGCCAATATCAGCAGATTTTTCCGGATGGAACTGAACACCGTAAAAATTTTTTTTATGTAAAGCAGCGCTATAGGGTTGAATATAATGGGTTGTGGCAATAGTATGTTCTCCCAAATTTGCATAATATCCATGCACAAAATAGGCAAAACTATTTTCTTTTATCTCTTGAAAGACGTTTGTTTTCAGGTGGTAAATATTATTCCACCCTATTTGCGGTACTTTTATACCAGACTGCGGTGGAGCTGTAAAATGCTTTACCGTTTCATTAAAAATATTCAGGCAAGGAGTATTATTTTCTTCACTGTAAGAACACATTAATTGCATACCCAGGCAAATACCCAATACTGGTTGCTGTAGATTGCAGATTACCTTATCCAGTTTCCTTTCTGTTAAATATTTCATGGCGCTGCTTGCTTCACCTACTCCCGGAAAAATTATTTTATCGGCTTTACCGATCTCTTCTGTATCATCTGTAACCAAAGCAGATGCCCCTATTCTTTCCAAAGCATATAATACACTTTGAATATTGCCGGCATTATATTTAATAATAACTAATTTCATTTTGCAGTAACTTTAAAAGACATTAGCGGAAGTAGCTCACCTGGTAGAGCGACAGCTTCCCAAGCTGTAGGTAGCGGGTTCGAGCCCCGTCTTCCGCTCTATTCCAAAATGCTTTTTAAAAAACTTTCTGTTGTTGTTTCAATATCATTTCCCTGTTCAAGCGCTTTTATATAAGCAGTTCCAATAATTGCTCCATTGGCATACCTGGAAGCGGATTGAAATGTTGATTTATCTTTAATACCAAAGCCCACCAATACGGGATTCTTTAATTTTCTTGATTGAAGTTTTTGCAAATACTGTTCTACAGCTTCAAAATCTTTCTCTGTGCCTGTTGTAGCAGAAGAGCTTACTGCATACAAAAACCCTGAGCTTAATTCATCTAATTTTTTTAAGCGTTCATCACTTGTTTCCGGAGTAACTAGGAAAATAAAATCCAATCTATACTTTTTAATGATGGCTCCATACTCCTTTTCAAATTCGTATTCCGGCAAATCAGGAAGAATTAATCCATCAATACCAACCGCTGCTGCATCTGAACAGAACTTTTCAAACCCATATTGCAAAACCGGGTTCATATAACCCATTAAAACAACAGGAGCGGAAGTTGTTGAACGAAGTTCTTTTAATTGATCAAATAAAACTTTTATAGTCATACCATTCGCCAAAGCCTTGCTGCTGCTGGCCTGAATGGTTGGGCCATCTGCCAAAGGATCGCTGTAAGGCATTCCTAATTCAATAATATCAGCACCGTTTTCTGCTAATGATTTTATAACGGTTAATGTACTGTTCAACTTAGGAAAACCTGCAGTACAGTAAACATTTAAAACTTTTTTACCCCCATCCCCTAAAGGGGATTTTTGAAAAACTTCTTTTATTCTGCTCATAATATGTTCTTTTGAAAAGTCTCCCTTTAGGGAGATTTAGAGGGCATTCATATAAGTGGCCAGATCCTTATCGCCTCTTCCGCTTAAACAAACCACCACTACATCCTCTTTTTTAAATTTCATTTGATGCAAAGCTGCAAAAGCATGTGCGCTTTCCAATGCCGGAATAATTCCTTCTAATTTTGTTGTTTCAAAAGCTGCGTTCAGCGCCTCTTCATCTGTTGCACTTAAGAAAATCCCTCTCCCGCTGTCAAATAAATTTGCATGTAATGGGCCAATGCCGGGATAATCCAATCCTGCTGAAATGCTATGAGGCTCTACTACCTGCCCATCTTCTGTTTGCATCACTAAACTTTTGCTTCCATGCAACACTCCCATTTTTCCAAGCTGTGTTGTTGCTGCACTCATACCACTTTTAACACCATGGCCCGCTGCTTCAACAGCCACTAACTTCACACTCAATTCATCCAGGAAATGATAAAATGCACCTGCAGCATTACTACCGCCGCCAACACAGGCAACAACATAATGGGGCAACTCGTTGTTCGTTTTTTCTTTTAATTGTTCACGAATTTCTTTACTGATAATACTTTGAAATGTTGCCACCATATCAGGATAAGGATGCGGCCCCACAACACTTCCAATAATATAATGTGTATTGTTGGGGTGATTGATCCAATCTCTTATCGCTTCGTTCGTTGCATCTTTCAATGTTTTACTTCCGCTTGTTGCAGGGATAACCGTTGCACCCAGCATTTTCATTCTTGCCACATTAGGAGCCTGCCTTTCAATATCTTTTTCTCCCATGTATACTATACATTCCATCCCTTTTAAAGCACATACTGTTGCAGTGGCCACACCATGTTGCCCCGCACCTGTTTCTGCAATAATCCTTTTCTTCCCCAAACGTTTTGCCAATAATATCTGGCCGATTGTGTTATTAATTTTATGGGCTCCGGTATGGCAGAGATCTTCTCTCTTCAAATAAATATTGGTACCATGCAAGGCACTCAAACGCTCTGCATAAAATAAAGGTGTAGGCCTGCCAACATAATCTGTTAAAAGCTGATTAAATTCTTTTTTAAAAGTCTCGTCGTTAATAATAGCAAGATAATTGGTCCTGAGTTCTTCTACGTTCCTATGCAACATTTCAGGAATGTAAGCTCCACCGAATTTGCCATAATAACCCTGCTCACTTGGTTTTGTAAATTGAACTAGTTGTTGCTTTTGCTCCATTACGCTCATCTTAAAAAAATTAAAACTATTTATCACTCATTGGCCGGTATATAACCAACCCGTTACTATCGTCAATACCTGCAACAACTCCCTGGTTATTGTAGGCAACACTGAAATTGCCAAACCTGAATACAGTTCCATTCCCATTATAGATAATGGGAATTTCTCCTACTTTCTCTATTACCCCTTCATAATTATAGGTTATAAAAGAATTACCCACTTTGTTCACTTTACCATCGTATGTATATGTTACCTGGATTCCTGCAATACTATCTATATTACCACGGTAATTGTAAACAATCTTGGCGTTGCCAACCTGTGTTACCTTGTTCTGCAAATTACCGGCTGTAACGGATCCGTTAGTAAGAATAGCAAAATCAACAATCTTACCACGTTGATTCACGTTCAGGTAAAATTTATCGTTTGAAAAGCTCACGCTAAATTGCCCATTCTTTATTAAATAAAAATTATACCGGGTATTTTGTGATTGATCTTTTAAAGCTGCCGCCATTTCTGCATTACGCTCATCTTCTATAGAACGCATGGCCTCTTCGTTCATTTTTCTAATTGAATCTGCCATCACAGCCATCATGCTATCCTCTCTCATTTTTCTGGCAATTGAGTCGATTGAAATGGGTTCCAATATTTTTGGATTTTTTCTTTGAGCAATCATTTCCTGGCTCAACACCTGCGATTTGTAGCTGGCTTTTACATTCTGTGCTGCATATTTTCTCAGTGGATCGTCGCCCGTTTCTTCTTTTACCGGTGTTTGGTTTGTTTTGCTATCTCCTTCAACATAATAAGATGAAGTTGATACTGTGGAAGAAGTAACTTCTGTAGTGGGAGTGGAAGGTTTGTACGCTTCTTCTGCTGATGGTACAGAATAAACACTTAAAGGGTCTTTTGTTTTAGCAGTTTCCAGTGTAGCATTTGTATTGACGCTTTTCTTAGCAGCCGATTCTTTTTTATTATTATCCTGAGAATGGCCTGCATCTGCTGTGGAAGGCGCAATGATTTTTGCAGCATTTTTATCAGGTAATATTATTCCTTTTATTTCCTGTGCATGTGCGTTAGTGGTTGCTTTCTCTATTATTTTTTTTGCCCCGATAACCGTTGTATCAAGTGTTTCACTCGGGTTCTTTGCCTGAGGTTCTACTCTTAATACAGGTTTAGTATAATGCTGCTGAGGTTTTATATTTTCTGCCGTTTCAACCTTATCGGTCTTTACTTCTAATAGGGGCGCTAAGGGCTCTATAATTGTTCCCCTATGCTGCTTATTCGGTGCTATTGTGCCGCTTATAAGCTGGCCATGCTTATCTGTTTTAACCGTAGGCACCTTACTAACGGGTTTAGACGATGCGAAGTGTACCGAACTATCAGGAGTAATCTTTGAAGATTGCTGTTGTTGCATAGCCAGGTACTCGTTCAGTTTCTTTCTGGTTACCGTATTAGTAGAAGATGCATTATGCTGAACTGGTTGCTTAGCCGGTTGCACCACTGCGGAGACAGCGGGAATATTCTTTTTCTGCACATTGCTGCTATCTGCAACAACAGGTTTACCCGGAATGATAAGAACAGTATTTTTTGTTCCGGAAAGTGTTCCTTTTATTTCTGTAGAATGCGTTCCGGCAGTTTTTGTAAAATGTTTCGCCGAATCTTTTACAACCGATGTTCTGGGTGCATGTAGTACTGAGCTATCCGGCGTAATTTTTGGCTTTTGCCGTTTATTTTTTTCCAAATATTCAGAATAGGATTTATAGAACCGCTCTTTTGAGCTTGCTCCTGCACTATCCTGTTTAACCTGTGCCCTGGCCAGTAATGCTATAAAACAGTTTATTAATATGATGATCTTAACCTTCAAAACAATGATAGCTTATTTTAAATCTTTTATTTCTTTAACGAATTTCTCTACCGTTTTCATATCCTTAATACCCGGAGAAATTTCAAATTTGCTGTTAATATCTATTGAAAACAAATCCTTAGCCACTACATCTTTAGAAAACGCTTCAATTTGGGGTGCATCGTCTGGTTGTATCCCCCCACTTAGAAAAAAAGGTTTTCCTATTTGCAACCCCTCAAGCATTTTCCAGTTAAACTTTTTTCCTGTTCCACCATAGCCAACCCCTTCTGTATCAAACAAAAACATATCTACTACATCCACATAATCTTTTATCTTCCACAATATATTATCAGCTTCACTGATCCTGAAAGCCTTCACTACGGTAATATAATTGGCAATCTTTTCACATTGCCTCGGGGTTTCATCACCATGTAATTGCACCAGGTACAAGCCACATTCATCTACCGCTTTTAATATCTCTTGTTCTGAAGCATTTACAAATACCCCTACCTTGTTGATATTCCCTTTTATTTTCTTTATGTGAGATGCAGGCATGTGTTTATATACATAACGCGGGCTTTTAGGATAGTAGATGAAGCCGCAAAACTCAACACCCATTTCATCTAAAAGCTGTACTTGTTCCGTATTGGTTATACCACATACCTTAATTCTCATACCGTTTTTGTTTTAAGTTGGTGAACAAAATCGGCAAAAGCAATCGCAGGGTCTTGTTCTTTCATAAAACGTTCGCCTATTAAAAAACCACTAAAGCCAGCATTGCGTAAAGTTAAGATTGTATTAATATCATTAATACCACTTTCTGTTACAGCAGGCTTGCCTGTTGGTATTTTGTGAATGAGTTTCAAGGAGGTTTCTATGTTTACTTCAAAAGTCTTCAGGTTGCGGTTATTGACCCCTATCAAATCTACCTCATCGCACACATGTTCCAATTCCTTTTCATTATGAACTTCAAGCAATACCTCTAATCCCAATGATCTTGCTGTTTTGGCCAATGCCTGTACTTGCCTCGGATTTAAACAGGCTGCAATCAACAGTATTACAGATGCGCCGTATGCTTTTGCTTCCAGTATCTGAAACTCATCAATCATAAAATCTTTTCTCAATACGGGCACCTCACCGGCAGTTACTGCTAACAGATCATTCAATGTGCCGCCAAAAAAAACCTCATCAGTCAACACTGAAAGCCCCGATGCACCATTGGCAACATAAGCATTTGTAATTTCCTGTATACCTGAATGAGCATTGATAATTCCTTTTGAAGGTGATTTTCTTTTATACTCTGCAATAATCCCCGTTTTTGAAGGATCTGTTAAAAAAGATTTTAGGGACAGTGTTGTATTGGCAAATAATTTGGTTTTCTCCAGTTCAGCAACAGTAACCTGCTTTTTCCTGGCTGCAACCTCTTTTTGTTTATTGGCAACTATAGTATCTAAAATATTCATATGATTATTGTAACGCTATTAAATTCTGTAATGATTGGTACGCTTTACCACTTTCTAAACTTTCTACAGCTTTTGCATAAGCATCTTCATAATTGTTAAATTTTCCCGTACAAAATAAGGCCATGGCTGCATTAGCCAACACTACTGCATTCTGTGCCCAGGAGCCTTCTCCTTTTATAATCTTTACAAAAATCTTTGATGCTTCCTCAGGTGTATTGCCCCCATAAATATCTTCAGGCGCTACCATTCTTTTACCAACCTGTTCCGGCGTTAAAATACTTTCTCCGTTATTAGTGATCACTTTCGTATCGTTGGTTAGAGATATCTCATCATAACCATCCAAACTATGAATGATTGTGAATGCTTTGCCCGTTTGCTGCAACAAGTAATTATAAATACGTGCCATTTCTAAATTGTAAACACCCACTAATTGATAACTCGGATTAGCAGGATTGACCATTGGGCCAAGCATGTTAAAAAAAGTACGGAGCCCCAGGTTCTTCCTGATAGGCCCTACTGTTTTTAATGCAGGATGAAACAAAGGCGCATGAAGAAAACAAATGCCGGCGCTATCCAACTCCCTATTCAGTTGATCGTTATTGGTTTTGAATTGATAACCTAAGTTTTCCATAACATTGGAAGCACCGCTAACCGAAGAAGCCCCATAATTGCCATGCTTGGTAACTTTTATGCCTGCACCGGCAACTACAAAACAGCTTAGTGTTGAAATATTGAAAGTATTTTTACCATCTCCGCCAGTGCCAACAATATCCATTGTTTCATCGTTATTGAATATTGCTTTCACACATAATTCCAACAAAGCATCTCTGAAACCTTCCAATTCCTGAATAGTAATACTTCTCATTAAAAAAACAGTTGTAAAAGAAGTTATTTCATGATCGTTATACATTCCACGAGAGATATTTAATAATACCTCATACGCCTGCTGTTTTGATAATGTTTTATGTTCAAACAAATATTGTAAAATCTTTTTCATCAGTTATCGCTTTAACCAGTTCTTTAAAATTGTTTCCCCACTTGGCGTTAATACACTTTCAGGGTGGAATTGCACACCTTGCACATCATAGGTTTTGTGCTGTAATGCCATGATGTAACCATGTTCATCTTCTGCTGTTATTTCCAACTCTTCAGGGAAGTTATTTTTATCAACCACCCAGCTATGATAGCGTCCAACTTCAAAGTTTGACGGCATGCCTTCAAATAATTGACAACTGACAGTTGACAATTGACAATCTGTTGCCACTCCGTGATAAACTGTAGAAAGATTGGTGAGTGTTCCGCCGAAAGCCTGCCCAATTGCCTGATGCCCCAAACACACACCCAGTATCGATTTACTTGAAGCATATTCTTTGATCAATGGTAGCAATAATCCTGCTTCTTCCGGAATACCGGGGCCGGGCGATAAAATAATTTTATCGTACGTCTTTACTTTCTCCAAAGGAATTTCATCATTCCTGAAAACCTCTACTTTCTCATGCAAAATTTTTTCTACCAGATGCACAAGATTGTATGTGAATGAATCGTAATTATCGAAAACCAATATTTTCATACCCCATACCCCTAAAGGGGATTTTTTGTTTTATAATTTTTTTAAAATACTTCTCCAAGCCTCCCTTTAGGGAGATTTAGATGGTTTCTGCGATGGCAATCGCTTTTTTCAATGCTCCTAATTTGTTGTTTACTTCCTGCAGCTCATTTTCGGGTTTACTTGCAGCCACCACACCTGCACCTGCCTGATAAGTGAGTGTATTATTCTTACTTAAAAAAGTTCTGATCATGATTGCATGATTACAACTTCCATCAAATCCCATAAAACCCAAAGCACCTCCATAATAACTTCTCGGTGTTGGCTCGTAATCATCGATCAATTCCATTGCTTTGAATTTCGGAGCTCCGCTCAAAGTGCCTGCAGGAAAGGTTTTTGCTAATAATAAAAATGGATTTGTTCCTGTTCTAACATTGCCAACAACTTCACTCACTAAATGAATAACATGACTGTAATAATGCACTTGTTTATAATAATTCACTTTTACTTCATCACACAATCTACTTAAATCGTTGCGGGCTAAATCAACCAACATAACATGCTCCGCATTTTCTTTTGCATCTTCCAATAAACGTTGTGTCTCTCTTTCATCAATGGCATCGTCGCCTGTTCTTTTAAATGTGCCTGCAATAGGATGCACGATTGCCTTTTTATTTTTGATGATGAGCTGACTTTCCGGCGAAGATCCCATTAATTTATAATCACCATAATCAAAAAAGAATAAATATGGCGAAGGATTTACGCTACGCAAAGCCCTGTACACATTGAATTCATCTCCGGTGAATGTTTGCTGAAATCTTCTGCTTAACACAATCTGAAAAACATCCCCACGCAAACAACTCTGAATGCCTTTCTTCACCATCTCCACATAATCTTCATCTTTCATGTTCGATGTTTCCTCCCCTTTCACAGCAAAAGGATACACCGGAACATCTTTACTCTTGATCAAACTTTCAACAACAGGTAATTCACTTTCCAAACCTTTGATCACATTCTCACACAAGAACAATTCATCTTTAAAATGATTGATGGCAATTACATACTGATACAATCTGTAACGCATCAACGGTATTGCATTCAGCGTTTTGCTATCTGCTTTCAGCTTGATGGTTTCAAAAAATTGAATGGCATCATAAGTTGCATAACCATATAAACCCTGAGCAAATTTTGATTCTTTACTTCCGTCATCACTTACTTCGAAATTTTGCATAAACTGCCACAATAATTCAGGCACTTCCTGCACATTTTTTATATCAACTTTCTCGGGCTTTTGCGCAGGCAGTTTAAACTCAATACTTTTTGTAGAAGTAATTTCCATTCCCGCAATGGCATTGATGCAAATAAAACTGTAACTATTCTCCGCAACATGGTGGTCGGTGCTTTCTAACAACACTGTATCTCTAAACCTATCTCTCACTCGCAGATAAATACCAACAGGCGTATACACATCTGCCAGCATTTTTTTCACTTTAGTTTCAATTGTAATTTTCTTCATACCCCTAACCCCTAAAGGGGGAATTTTTAAAATGATTTAATAACTTTTTATTACCTCACTCCCTTCAGGGGATGGGGTAAACAAAAACCCCGACAATTGCTTATCGGGGTTTAATATAGTTCAATTATACTGGCCATGCCATTACAATCCCCGATTGAGGTTTGTATGCCACCACCAAATAATATTTTGAATTGTTTTTGCCATTATCGCACAAATATAGTGGAGTGATTGAATTGTAACCAAATTAATTTAAAAAAATTATTTCTCATCAGCACTTTGTCCATACATTCCCGGAACCGGAACATCCAATAGTCTCAAATAAACAGACAATTGTCCGCGATGATGTACACTATGGCTCATCGCCCAACCTCTGATGGCCACTTTCTTTTTTAATTCCATAAATATGGTATCGCCAGATTTAACTATCCATATTTTTTCAAGGTCTTCATCAGCAGCCTTTTCCAATGCAGCAATTGCCTTTGTATAATGTTCGTTAAAAACAGTCAACAATTCCTCGTTGCTTGTAACAGATGAAGCTCCAAACGGCCTGTTTGCAAAATCAACAAAATCGCTTTCCAAAATATACCAGGCCCATCGCAAATTTTCGGCAATATGTGTAGCCAGCTTTCCAAGGGTCATCGATTTTTCATGAGGCTTCCAATCTGCTTTATCGAAAGGAACAGAAGACAACATCTTTTTTGTTTTAGTGCCTTCATCTTTAATTTCTGCTAGCAATTGATTTTTTAACGACATATCGGTTAATTTAATTTTTACAATACACCTTTTGTACTCGGTAAATGATTGCTTAAAGGATCACGTTTTACTGCCATTCTGATAGCTTTTGCAAATGCTTTGAAAATGGCTTCAATTTTATGATGCTCGTTATCGCCTTTGCATTCAATATTCAAATTGCATTTTGCTGCATCACTGAAGGATTTGAAGAAATGAAAAAACATTTCTGTTGGCATCTCGCCTATTTTTTCTCTTTTGAATTCTGTATTCCAAACCATCCAGTTTCTTCCGCCGAAGTCTATCAACACTTTTGCTTCGGCTTCATCCATTGGCAAAGCAAAACCATAACGTTCCATTCCTCTTTTATCTGCTAACGCTTTTGCAAATGCTTCACCCAATGCAATACCGGTATCTTCAATGGTATGGTGTTCATCAATATGCAGATCGCCTTTTGTTTCAATGTTCAGATCCATTTTACCATGACGGGCAATTTGGTCTAACATATGATCGAAGAAGCCCAAACCCGTATGAATATTGGCTTTGCCACTTCCATCCAAATTTAATTCAACTTTAATTTTTGTTTCGTTGGTGTTACGTTCATGTATTACTTTTCTCAAACCTAATTTCAAAAAAGTGTAAATTTCTCCCCATTGCAAGGTTGTTAATGCAATGGTTGAATTTAAATCATTCAATGAATCTTTCACTTCTGCTCCACCAAGGTTTTCATCTTCTTTCAACCAAATAGCTTTACAACCTAAATTTTTTGCGAGCTGAACATCGGTGATCCTATCTCCAATTACAAAAGAGTTGGCAAGATCGTATTGATCGTTATTTAAATATTCAGTAAGCATACCAACATCAGGTTTGCGTGTTGGTAAATTTTCATGCGGAAAGCTTTTATCAATATGTACTTTAGTAAAATGAATGCCTTCACTTGCTAAACTCTGCATGATGAAATTTTGTACAGGCCAGAATGTTTCTTCAGGAAAAGAAGCTGTTCCCAATCCATCCTGATTGGTTACCATCACCAATTCGTAATCAAATTCTTTTGCTATACGAACCATGTATTGAAACATATTCGGGTAGAATTCCAGTTTTTCAAAACTATCTATTTGGTATGTTGGCGGTTTCTCTTTTATTAAAGTACCATCCCTGTCTATAAACAAAATTCGTTTCATATTTTAAGGAGTTAGAAGATAGAATACAGAAGATAGAATTTTTGTTTCAATGTTCTAACTTCTATCTCCAATCTTCTGTATTCTAAATTCTGCTTTCTATTTTTTCTTATTTCTCACAGCATTCACTTCTGCAACTGTTACTGCGCTTGCCTTATTTCCAAAATTATTTCTTATAAAAGTTAGAACATCTGCAATTTGCTGATTGCTCAGATCGTTATGAGGAGCCATATTATTGCTGTAATATTCATCTTCAATCGGCACCCTGTCGGTCATCCCATTCAATACAATGCCTATCAACATTTTTTTATCACCCAAAACATAACTCGTTTTAATAAGCGGTGGATTTAAATGTGGAACGCCACCACCATCTGCCATATGGCAGCTTAAGCAAACTTTATTGTACACTATTTTCCCTCTTTTAACAGATTCGTTCAAAGAACCAGTTTGTGCCAATAAGCTGGTTGACGATACCAATACGAATGCCGCAATTATTTTTTTCATGCTATGGTTTCTTATAAGAGATTTTATAGATTGTTCCTTTAGTATCATCAGTAACATATAAGGAACCATCTGGCCCTTGCGCCAATCCACATGGGCGGTGTTCTGCCCCTCTTGGTGAAATATCTTTTCCGGCAAAACCATTTGCAAATATTTCCCATTTGCCATTTGGCTTTCCATTCTTCATCGGAACAAATACAACATAATATCCTTCCTGTGGTTCGGGCGCCCTGTTCCAACTTCCGTGAAACGCAATGAATGCACCGTTCTTATATTTTTCAGGGAACTGATTACCTGTATAAAACAATAATCCGTTTGGCGCTAAATGCCCCGGAAATGCCACAATGGGAGTATTGTAGTCGTCGGTAGATTTTTTTCCATCACCACCAAATTCCGGTGCTATGATTTTTTTATTCACTAAATGGTCATAATAGATATAAGGCCAGCCACAATTGGAGCCCTGGTGTAATTCGTACAAACATTCACTTGGCAGTTCGGCACTTTGTTTTGTATCGTACAAATCAGGAAACAAATCGTGCAACTGATCTCTTCCATGCTGCATTACAAACAAACTGTTTGTTTCTGTATTCCAATCTAACCCAACAACATTCCTCAGCCCTGTTGCGTAACGAATGCCCTCTGCATATTTCTGATTCAGTTTATCTGCTTTAAACATCCAGATACCACCGGCAGAATCTAAGATGGGGCAAGGTTTCATGCCGGGAGAACCTTTTGTTCTGTCTTTCTCCTGGCAGGCATTGGAATATGCCCCAATATTCACATAAATATTACCTGCATTGTCTAATGTGATTGATTTGGATTCGTGCTGATGCCGATTAAGCAGTCCCGTAACAATTTTTTCAGGGTTTTCCGGGTTAACCACTTCTCCTTTTTCGTTCAGTTTATAACGAAATATTTCTTCATCAGATGAGGCGTACAAATAATTTCCTTTTACTGCAATTCCTGTTCCAATATAATTACCAAACGATGCAGCAACTTCAAACTTGCCATAACCTTCCGCATTTTTAAAATACAAAATACCTTTTCCGTTGTAGAGTTTACTGAGCTTCACATAAATGCCGTTTTGAGGTGTTACGGCAATATGCCTAACCCTACCGTAACCATCAGCAATTTTGCTTGCTGTAAAACCTTCCGGCAGCTTAATGGTTTTATCCTGTTCAGAAGACACGCGTATGTTTTGAATAGCTACTTGTGCATTTATATGCAGCACACCAATTAAGGCAGATAAACAAACTGCAATAATTTTTTTTCTCATGATGAAAATGTTTGTTTTGATGTTTTATTTAGAACAATTTACACTCAGGATTGTTGAATATAATGCACAATTGCATCTACCAGCAAAGTATTTTCCTTTTCAGTACCTACAGTTACTCTTAAACAATCTTCACAAAGTTTTACATTACTTCTATCTCTCAGTACAATGCCTTTTGTTAACATAAACTCGTACACTTTACGGGCGTTCTTAATTTTTACCAGGATAAAATTAGCATCGGATGGGTAAACTTTTTCAACAATCGGGATTTCTTTAAAAACTTCTATTAATGCATCACGCATATCCACCAACTCTTTGATCATATCATTCACTTGTCCAACTTCTTCCAACGCTTTCAAAACCAACTCCTGTGTAGCCTGGTTAATATTATAAGGCGGCTTTACTTTATTCATTACTGCAATAATTTCTGCGGAAGCAAATGCCATACCTAATCGTAAGGCTGCCAATCCCCAGGCTTTGCTGAGTGTTTGCAATATTATAAGATTCGGATAATCTGCCAACTCCTGAACAAATGATTTCTGTTTGGCGAAGTTGATGTAAGCTTCATCAACAACAACCAATCCGTTGAAATTATTCAATACCGTTTCAATATCTGCTCTATTAAGAGAATTTCCGGTAGGATTATTAGGTGAACAAATCCAAATGATTTTTGTATTCGCATCTGCTAAATTTTCCAGGTGAATTAAATCGAGTTGAAAATCGCTCGTTAAAGAAGCCTTTCTTACTTCCACATCGTTAATATTGGCACTCACTTCATACATGCCGTAAGTAGGCGGACAAATGATCACATTATCTTTTTTCGGTTCACAGAAGGAGCGAAACAAAATATCAATGCATTCATCACTACCATTTCCTAAAAAAATATTTTCAGGATTTACTTTTTTAATGGATGATAAAACCTCTTTTACTTTCCATTGCAAAGGATCAGGATAACGGTTATACCATTTTGTTAATGGAGAACCCAAACTGTTTTCATTTGCATCCAGATAAACAGATGCTTCACCTTTAAATTCATCTCTTGCTGATGAATATGGTTTTAAGTTTTTGATATTTTCTCTAAGGAGGGAATTCAAATTGAACATACTATTTTATTTAACCACAGAGTACACAGAGTGATTCACAGAGTGCACAAAGTTTTATTAAACTTAATTTCCGATTTTCACTTTTCATTTTTCACTTCTCACTCTCACCGCATTCTTGTGAGCATCCAACCCTTCTGCTGCTGCCATGACTTCCACTGTTTGAGCAATTTGTTGTAACCCTTTCTGCGTAAGCTTTTGATAAGTGATTTTTTTCACAAAACTATCAACACTCACACCACTATAAGCTTTTGCAAAACCGTTTGTTGGCAATGTATGATTGGTTCCGCTGGCATAATCTCCAACACTTTCAGGGGAATAGTTTCCAATAAAAATAGAACCCGCATTCACAATTTTTTCAGCAATAGCCTCTGCATTGTTACAAGAAATAATTAAATGTTCTGCAGCATATTCATTCACCAATTCAACGGCTTCCTCTATATTTTTTACAATAATAGCTTTGCTGTGATGCAATGCCTTCATCGCAATATCTTTTCTTGGCAACAGTTCCAATTGTTTTTCCATTTCATCATTCACTGCATTCACTGTTGCTTCTGAAAAACTTACCAATACAACTTGACTATCGGCGCCATGTTCGGCCTGGCTTAATAAATCTGCTGCAACAAAAGCAGGAACAGCAGTTTCGTCTGCCATTACACAAACTTCACTTGGCCCGGCAGGCATATCTATAGCCACTCCTTCTTGCTGTATTAATTGTTTGGCTTGTGTTACATACTGATTACCCGGCCCAAAAATTTTATATACCTGGGGAATGGTCTCTGTGCCATAAGCCAATGCACCGATTGCCTGCACACCGCCAACTTTAAACATTTTAGTTATGCCAACCAGATGAGCAGCATAAATTATGGCAGGATGCAATCTGCCTTCTTTATTTGGCGGCGAACACAAAATAATTTCTTTGCAACCTGCAATAACAGCCGGAATACCTAACATTAAAACTGTTGAAAATAATGGAGCTGTTCCTCCGGGAATATAAATGCCTACCTTTTCAATACCAACACTTTTACGCCAACATTCAATGCCCGGCATGGTTTCAATAATTTCAGGAGATGAAATTTGTTTTTGATGAAACGTTCTGATATTATTTGCCGCAGTTTGAATAGCCTGTTTTAAATCAGCACTCAACAGTTGTTCTGCTTCTTTGATTTCTTCAGATGAAACTTGCAATTCATTGATAACAACACCGTCAAATTGTTCTGTGTATTTTTTTACGGCTACATCTCCATTCAATTGCACATCTTTCAAAACAATTCTTGCTTTTTCTTGCAGCGAAGAAGCATCAAAAGTTGGTCGTTTTAATAACGCTTTCCAATCTTTTTTATCAGGAAATAAAAATGTTTTCATGTTAATTTTTTATTTTCAATTTTCAATTTCCTCACACAATCATTTTTTCAATCGGAACCACCAAAATACCTTGTGCACCTGCTTCTTTCAGTTTTTCAATGATGTTCCAAAAATCACTTTCATTAATCACGCTGTGTACGCTGCTCCAGCCTTCTGTTGCCAATGGTAATACGGTTGGGCTTTTCATACCGGGCAATAATGAAATAATTTCTTTTAATTTTTCATTAGGAGCATTCAATAAAACATATTTATTATTCTTTGCTTTTTTTACAGATTGAATTCTGAACAATAGTTTGTTCAACAATAATTGAGCATCGGCACTCAAGTTTTTATTCTTGATCAATACAGCCTGCGATTGCAAAATAACTTCCACTTCTTTCAATCCATTCATGAACAAAGTAGAACCACTGCTTACCAGATCGCAAACTGCATCGGCCAAACCTATGCCGGGAGCGATTTCTACGCTTCCGCTTATTTCATGTATTTCTGCCTGCACTTGATTCTTATCTAAAAATTGCTGAACCAAAACAGGGTAAGAGGTGGCAATTCTTTTTCCTTGTAAAAAAGCAGGGCCGTTATACTCTTCATTACGTTTTACAGCAACACTTAAACGGCATTTTCCAAAACCGAGTTTTTCTACAGATGCTACTTTTTTATTTTTTTCGTATAAAACATTTTCACCAACAAAACCAATATCAGCAACACCATCCTCCACATACTGAGGAATATCATCATCTCTTAAAAAGAAAACTTCCAAAGGAAAATTATCCGCTTCCGTTTTCAAACGGTCTTTCACGTTGCGCAGATCAATACCACAATCTTTCAATAACTTGATAGAATCTTCAGATAATCTGCCGCTTTTCTGAATAGCGAGTTTAAGTTTACCCCCAGCCCCTAAAGGGGAGTTTGATAATTTGTTGCTCATATTTTAGTCATTAATATTTTTATTTATTTCCTGAATTTTTTATCCCCTTCAAGCATTAGGGGTAAATAAAAAAGGCTTACCACTTGGTAAGCCTGAATATAATTTGACAAACATATCAAACATCAAAAGCCTACCTGTTAGGTAAGTAATGGTGATGATGTGTATGTATGCTTTGTTTCATTGCGTTGCGAAGATAAAGGTCATGTATGGTACTATCAAAATTTTTTTACTCGTGTCCACCGAAAAATATTCGGGCTTTAGTATAGATTATTTAATTTCCGCCATTATGAAAAAAAATCACCTTGTATTCATCATTTTGTTTTTTACTATAAAAGTTGAAGCCCAAACATGGAAACTGGTTTGGAGCGATGAATTTAATTATACAGGGTTGCCGGACTCTACAAAATGGCGCTACGATACGGGAGGCCATGGCTGGGGCAACCATGAAAAACAGTTCTATACTGCCAATAGGCCGGAAAATGCACGGGTGGAAAATGGCCATCTTATTATTGAGGCAAGAAAAGAATCTTATAACAACATGGAATATACTTCTGCCAGGTTAAGTACCAAAGGCAAGTATAGCTGGCAGTACGGCAAAATTGAAGTAAGGGCACAATTACCCGAAGGTGTTGGCACCTGGCCTGCCATTTGGATGCTGGGTTCTATAACGCCTTTACGTTGGCCTGATGATGGAGAAATTGATATTATGGAACATGTAGGGTATGCTCCGGGTAATGTGCACGCATCTATCCACTGCAAAAAATATTATCACTCCATAGGCACCCAAAAAACAGCTATTACAAAAGTTGAAGACTTCCATACCGCTTTTCATGTATATGCAATGGAATGGAATGCCGATAGCATTGCTATAATGGTAGATGGCAGAAAATATTTTTCATTCAGCAACGAACATACCAACAAGCAAGCCTGGCCTTTTGATGCTCCTTTTCATCTTTTATTGAATATTGCCGTAGGCGGAGATTGGGGCGGGCAAAAAGGGATAGATGACAAAATATTTCCACAAAAAATGTTGATAGATTATGTTCGTATTTATCAACAAACAAATAAACCATAAACACTTACAAAATGAGAAAGCTTAACTCACTGTTCTTTGCCTGCTTGTTCATACTAACAGGTACAACAGTTCTGAAAGCACAAGATGCTATTGGCTACCAGCTTCCCCCAAAAGAAATTGCAGACCTCCTGCTGGCCAAACCTACACCGAATGTGAATGTTGACAGTAAAGGAGAATGGATGTTACTAATTGAACGAAATAGTTACCCAACAGTTGAAGAATTGGGCCAACCCGAAGTAAAAGTGGCGGGCTTAAGGATTAATCCTGCTAATTTTTCTTTAAGCAGGCAAAACTTTATTAACAACTTCACCTTAAAGAATTTAAAAACCAATAAGGAAACAGTGATTAGCGGGTTACCTGCCGGAATGCTTGCAGGCAATGTATCATGGAGCCCTGATGAAAAGAAAATTGCTTTTACCAACAACAGTTCAGCAGGGGTTGACCTTTATGTAATAGATATTGCAGCAGCCAAAGCCATTAAAGTAAACAAAGATGCATTGAACACAGTTATAGGCGGCGCTTATTTTTGGATGAATGATAACAGCCTGGTATATAAAATCGCTGTTCAGAATGCCAATGCATTACCGCGAAAACCTATTACCCCCAAAGGGCCAACTGTACAACAAAGTCTTGGCAAAACTGCTCCTGCGGTTACTTTTCAGGACCTCATTAAGTCTCCGTACGACGAACAGGTCTTCGAATTTTTAGCAACTGCCCAATTAATACACAACAAAAACAATGTGGAAACAAAAATTGGCAAGCCTGCTATTTACTCCATCATTCAAACCTCACCCGATAACAAATATTTTTTAACCAAAACATTGCACAAGCCATTCTCTTATCTTGTTACAGCTTATGGCTTTCCTTCAACTGTAAACATTATAGATATCAATGGCAAAGTAGTGAAAACACTTGCAGAACTGCCCTCCTCTGAAGGCACTCCTAGCGGATACGATAATACACAAAATATTGCCAGGAGTTTTGATTGGAGAGATGATGAACCTGCTACCATTACATGGTGTATGCCATTGGATAGCGGCATGATAAAAAAACAGGTAGAATACCACGATGCTGTATATGCTTTAGCTGCTCCTTTTAGCGGCGAAGCAAAAGAACTCTTTAAAACAAAAATGCGTTATGCAGGCACACAATGGGGCGATTCTTCCATTGCGCTTGTAAGAGAAATTTCCAGAACCAAACAAATGAACAGGGTGAGCCGGTACAATAGTACCACCAAAACAATTGAACTGTTATACGAGAGAAGCAGTAACGATGCCTATAATAATCCCGGCAACCCTGTAACCGGTAAAAACAAGTTTAACAGAGATGTAATCATCACAATTGAAAAAGGAACCAAGCTTTTACTGAACAATACTACCGGAGCATCTCCTAAAGGCGATCTTCCTTTTCTTGCCAAGTTTGATTTGAACACCAGGCAAAATGAAATTGTTTGGCGTTGCGGAGAAAATGTGTACGAATATGTATCTGATGTATTGAATGCTGACAAGTTAACCTTGCTGGTAAGAAAAGAAAGCAAAACAGAAACGCCCAACTACTTCATAAAAGATTTGTTGTTAAGGATTGCAGACAGGCAGATAACCAGTTTTAAAAACCCTTACCCTCAATTGGAAGGCGTTACTAAAGAGAAAATTTTTTATAAAAGAAAAGATGGCGTTGACTTAACCGGCGAATTGTATTTGCCCAAAGGGTATAATAAAGAAAAAGACGGGCCTTTGCCGGTATTAATGTGGGCTTATCCCAGAGAATTCAATTCTGCAGCAGATGCTGCACAGGTAAGAGGATCACAAAACAGATTTACCACATTAAGCTGGGGCTCTCCTATTTTTTATGTTACACAGGGATATGCGGTTTTCGACAATGCAGAAATGCCTATTGTATCTACTGCTCCCGATAAAAAACCAAACGATGATTTTGTAAATCAGCTACAATTAAATGCAGAGGCTGCTATTAATAAATTATCGGATATGGGCGTGGGAGATAAAAACCGTGTAGCTGTTGGCGGACATAGTTATGGCGCTTTTATGACTGCTAACTTATTGGCACATACAACCCTTTTTAAGGCGGGTATTGCACGCAGCGGTGCTTATAACAGAACACTTACTCCTTTCGGCTTTCAGAATGAAGACAGAACTTACTGGCAGGCGCCGCAATTGTATTATGAAATGAGCCCTTTCAGTTATGCCGATAAACTTAAAACACCCATTTTGCTGGTACATGGTGAAATGGATGACAATACCGGCACTTACCCTATTAACAGTGAGCGATTATTTGCAGCCATAAAAGGAAATGGCGGAACCGTAAGGTTTGTTTACCTGCCTTACGAAGCACACGGGTATAGAGGAAAAGAAAACCTCCTTCATTTATTATGGGAGCAATACCAGTGGCTGGAAAAATATGTAAAACCTAAAAATTAACTACAAGGTGCGGCACTACCGCACCTTTTTAGTGTACATCAATATTTATAAAACAATTATTAATAAAAATTCTAAGCTTAGGTTTGCATCTTTATCTTTATCAAAACTTTTGTATTGCATGATGATCATTAACAGAAACATTTTAACGTTAGACGAGTTTACTATTCAGCAATTAAGACAATTTCCTCAGGCCACCGGTGAATTAAGCTCTTTATTAAGAGATATTGGCCTTGCTTCCAAAAGAATTAATGTAGAGGTGAATAAAGCAGGATTGGTAGATATACTCGGCGATGCAGGAACCGTTAATGTTCAGGGTGAAGATGTAAAAAAGTTAGATGTTTATGCCAATAACCAGTTTATGGGTGTACTAAAACACGGCATCAGTTGTGCAGGTATTGGTAGTGAGGAATTGGATGAAGTAGTGGTATTTGATGATGAAGTAAGCAATAACAGTAAGTATGTGGTGATGTTCGATCCGCTGGACGGTAGCGGCAATATTGATGTAAACATTTCTATAGGAACCATTTTTGGTATTTACAGAAGAGTTAGCCCTATTGGTACACCTTGCACCAAAGAAGATTTTCTACAGCCCGGTAACAGGCAGGTGGCAGCAGGTTACGTAGTATATGGTTCCTCTACCATGCTGGTATACGCTACCAGAAGAGGCGTTAATGGTTTTACGTTAGACCCGGCCATTGGCGAATTTTGCTTAAGTCATCCAGATATTAAATGCCCTTCTTCAGGTAAAATATACTCCGTTAATCATGGTAACTTTTTCAGCTACGAAAAAAATGTGCAACAATATATTACTGCCTGCCAGAAGAAAGACAAAACCAACGGAGGTCCTTATACCCAAAGATATATTGGCAGTATGGTGGCAGATGTACACAGGAACCTTTTGAAAGGCGGTATTTTTATGTATCCCGGAACCATTGATAAACCGAAAGGAAAATTAAGGCTGATGTATGAATGCAATCCCTTCGCTTTTATTATTGAAGTGGCAGGCGGTACTGCCACCAATGGCACACAACGCATATTAGATATTCAACCCACAGAGCTCCATCAAAGAACACCCATGTTTATCGGAAGCAAGGAAATGATGTTAGAGTTAGAAAATTTTTCTAAAGTTTAGTAATTCAAGCAATGAAAAAAATATTTATTATTATCGGCATACTAATGGCATCGCTTCATCTTTCTGCCCAACAGAAATTATACGGTGACCAACTGAATTTCGTATACACCAACCGCCCCAACTGCCTTATTTATAACGATACTGTTTATAAAGGTGCTAAAGAATACAAAGCATTATTTTACAGAACAGATGATAAAACCCTTTGGCATTTATACGATAAGCACCAGGAAAACAAAATATGGGGTAATGTTTTTAATACTGCCGGCCTCATAGCCAGTACGGCAGGTATTATTCTTGTTTCTTCCCAAGACAATAAAGCTACAGGATGGCTTTTATTGGGTGGTGGTATAGGTTCAATGGTAACAGGTAGTTATTTACTTTTGCAGGGGCAGAAAAATCTCATTAAAGCGGTTATTCTGTTCAATAAAAAATACAATAAAGCATCCTTAGGTTTGGGTGCAGGAAAACAACAAATAGGTTTTGTGTATAAATTTTAAATATGTCAGTAGCGTCATCTCCCATTATCACTGTTAAAGATCTTCATAAAAGCTATGGCAATTTTGAGGCAGTAAAGGGCATTAGTTTTAATGTACAAAAAGGGGAAATATTTGGGTTGTTAGGGCCTAACGGTGCCGGTAAATCAACCACATTGGAAATCATTGAAACCTTAAGGGAAAAAACAAGCGGCGAAATAATTGTGAATGGATTTAATTTGGATGAACACCCCAATGAAATAAAAAAACATATTGGTGTACAATTGCAAACAAGCGGCTATTACCCTTTATTGAATTTAACAGAACTCATTCAACTATTTTCGGGGTTGTATAATGAAGTGGTAAACCCAATGCAACTGCTTGCCAAAGTAAACTTACAAGATAAAGCCAAAGCAAAATTTAAAGAACTGAGCGGCGGACAAAAGCAAAGATTTTCTATTGCAACAACACTGATCAATAAACCTACCATCATTTTTTTAGATGAGCCTACAACCGGATTAGACCCCCAGGCGAGAAGAAATTTGTGGGATCTTATAAGGGAAATAAGAAATAACGGAACAACGGTAATTATTACCACACACTATATGGATGAAGCTGAAGTATTGTGTGATCGTGTAGCAATTATTGACAGCGGAAAAATTATTGCGCTTGATACTCCTGATAAATTAATAGACGAACTGGTGCACAGCGGTTTTGAAAGGCCGAAAGAAGTAAAGAAAGCCAACCTGGAAGATGTTTTTATTCACCTCACAGGAAAATCGATCAGAGAAGAATAAGGCAATAAATAGTGATTAATGTTTTCAATTCTTAATTCATAATTTTTAATTACTAATTGTATGGATGCCCGTTACCCTATTGGAAAATATGAGGCCAAGCCTTTTTCACACAAACAAAAAGAAGAATGGCTGTTACAAATAAAATTTCTTCCGCAGGAATTAGAGCTTGCCATTCAGAACCTCGACGAATTTCAGCTCAATACTCCTTACAGGGACGGCGGATGGACGGTAAAACAGTTGGTACACCATATTGCCGACAGCCACATGAATGCTTATGCCCGTTTTAAATTAGGGCTAACAGAAAATAATCCTACCATTAAACCTTACGATGAAAACAAATGGGCTGATCTGGCAGATGTACAGTCAACCCCGGTTAATATTTCCATTACGCTTTTGTACGCTTTGCACGAACGCTGGCATGCAGCTATTAAAGACCTTACAGAAGATCAGTTTGAAAGAACTGTTCTGCACCCTGAACATGGCAGGTTAATGAGTTTATGGTTATTATTGGGTTTATATGCATGGCATGGAAAACATCATGTAGCGCATATCACAGCATTACGAGAACAAAAAAAATGGTAATGCAAAAAAACTTAAAATGGAAAACACTTTCCTCTACACAATTACTGAAAGATAAATGGACGGATGTTAGAGCCGATGTATGCCAAAGACCGGATGGTGTTATTGTAGAACCTTTTTATGTTTATGGTTTTCCTGATTATGCTACTGCTTTGGCCATTACACATGATGGACGCATTATTTTAGAAAAAATTTATCGCCACGGGCTGAACATTATTGCAAATGAATTGCCCGGTGGATGTGTAGACAAAACCGATAACAGTTTAGAAGATGCCATTGCAAGAGAGTTGCATGAAGAAACAGGCTATCGTTTTAATAAGATTGAATACTTAGGTACTACTTCACCCAACCCAACAACCAATACCAACCTAATGCACATGTTTTTGGCCACCGGCGGTGTATTGGATAAAACTGCCGAATTAGATAAGGATGAAGATGTAGAGGTATTTCTGGTTTCAATGGAAGAATTTATTGAAATGGTTAAAGAGAATAAGTTTATTCAATCTATGCAACTGACAACAATATTTTATGCACTGCAAAAATTAGGCAAGATCAAAATAGGATAAGTATATGCGAAAACTGGAATGGAAAACATTAAAGCAGGAGTATGTGTATGAGAACAAATGGTTTCATGCCAGGGCCGACAAATGTGAATTGCCCGATGGCAGGATTATAGAACCCTATTTTGTTGTAGAAGTGCCTCACTTCTGTAACATATTTATTGTAACAAAAGAAGAAAAAGTTGTACTGGTAAAACAATATCGCTATCCCGTTAGCAAAATAACCTATGAACTGGCAGGAGGTGTTATTGAACAGAATGAAGATCCTTTGCAGGCTGCGTTAAGAGAAATGACGGAAGAAACCGGTTATGTTTCCAATGAAATGGAATACCTTTTTAAAGCCGCAGCTAATCCTGCATTAATGAATAATACTGCTTATTATTTTCTTGCCAGGAATGCTGTAAAGAACCATTCGCAGCATTTGGATGAGTTAGAAGATATTGATGTTGTTAGTTTTTCAAAAGAAGCGTTCCTGGAATTATTGGCTGAGAACAAATTACAACATGGTGTGCAATTGGGTGCAGTTTACGAGTCTATGATACGCCTCGGATGGCTACAATGGAAATAGATATATTATTATGCTTCTACCTCTCCTACTAAAAAAACGCTGCCACACACTACAATAAGATCACTGCTTTTTGCATGCTGTTTTGCATTAGCCAGGGCCTCATTTACATTGAGAAAAGTTTTTCCTTCCAACCCCAAACTTTGTGCTTTCAGCCTTAAGCTTTCCGCATTCAATGCTCTTGGAATATTTGCCTGTGTAAAATAATAAAGGGCATATTTAGGCAATAGCTGCAACACTTTATCTATCTCCTTATCTTTCACCATTCCTATAATGATATGCAGGTGGCTGAAAGTGGTGTTCTCTATCTGCTCAACAATCTGTTTCATGCCATCTTCGTTATGGCCTACATCTAAAACAATTTTAGGTTGATAGTGAAGAATTTCCCACCTGCCATGCAGTCCATTTATTTTTTTAGAATGACTTAAACCATAACTTATCTGCTCATGATTAATGGAAAAACCCTTTATCTGTAATTGATGTACAGCTTCTAAAACAGTTAGTAAATTTTTCATCTGGTATATGCCCATCAGATCTAACTCAAACCGCTGGTGCTCCCCCGTTCCGGCTGTAACCACATCTACCACTAAATGTTCTTGTTTATGTTGCCAGTCTGCCACCCACCTTTTTTCCTGGGCAAATACAATTGGCGCTATCATTAATTCGGCCTTCTGAAGAAAAACAGGTTTTGTTACAGGCAGCGATTCCCCCACTACCACCGGAATATGCTGTTTAATAATGCCCGCCTTTTCAAAAGCTATTTTATCTAATGTATTTCCCAAAAGGTTCATATGGTCGAACCCGATATTGGTAATAATACTCAATTCAGGAGTAATGATATTTGTGCTGTCTAATCTGCCCCCCAGCCCTACTTCTATTATAGCAATATCAACATTCTGCTGTGCAAAATATTCAAACGCCATTGCTACTGTTATCTCAAAAAAAGAGGGCTCTATCTCTGCAATAAGTGGTTTTATTTTTTTTGTAAACTCAACCACAAAAGTTTCTTCGCATACATTGCCATTTACTTTTATCCGTTCTCTGAAATCTTTTAAATGCGGAGAGGTATATAAACCCGTTTTATAACCTGCTGCCTGCAATATTGCCGCCAACATATGGCTGGTGCTGCCTTTGCCATTAGTGCCTGCAATATGAACAGATTTAAACCTGGCTTGCGGATTATTCAATGCGTTGCATAACCGAATAGTATTGGTCAGGTCTTTTTTATATGCTGCAGCGCCAATTCTGCTGAACATGGGCAACTGATGAAATAAAAAATCAATGGTTTCCTGGTAGTTCATCAACGCAAAATAAATACAATTAATTGGTTACTCTAAAGTTGAATACTATTGTTCCAATTTCATTATCGTTAGCAGATTTGCCAAATTTTAATTGCCTGGCCTTGGTAATAGCAATATTTCTTAAAGAAGGATTGGTGGTAGTGGTTCCTCTTGGTTGTATCATTGCGGCACTAACATTCCCATTGGCATCTACTGTAATATCTACCGCAACTTTGGCGTTCTCGTTAAAATCGTCCTGCAAAGAAGGTAAGCGTACGCCCCTGTTCTTTAAGTGCGATGGAATAGCAATGCCACTTCCGTTGCCTGAAGCAGCATTACCTTTATAGCTATCACTGTTCGGATTACCGTTAGGGTTTCCCTGATCTCCTTTTCCTCCGGCAATACCCTGATTGGTTACACCGTTATAACTGTCTGCATTATTGCCACCATTGCCACTGGCATTGCCTCCCTGGTATAAAGCTTTTGGTTTTGCAGGCTTTACAACTGTAACAGGTGCCGTTACTACATTTTTTTTAGGCGCTTTACTTTCAGGAGCAGGTTTATGATTGGTTTTGGCAATTACTTTATTCGCTTTCTCGGCCACCGCTTCATCATCGTTATTGGCATGATCTGTAGCCTGGATGTTTTGTTGAACGGGGGCAGCTTTTACAGGCACCGGAGGTGCTATATTGGTTTCATTGGTGGCGGTAGGCTCGCCCGGCAATTGTGGAGCTACACTTCCAAGACCTGTTTCACTGTTTCCCAGATTTACTTCAATACCCTCGTCTGCCGCAGGCACAGGTATTTGTGGCAGGGTCCACTGCAGAAAGAAAAATAAAAAGAAAAGCAGCCCGCAAATAATAGCGGTATAAAATGTTGCCTTTATATTTTTAATTCTTTCAAAAGAAGCGTCCATGACCACAAAATTGTTCATACAAACTTATTTTTTAAATAGCCAAAAAATAAAGATGTTGAAAACTCTGTAAAGAAACAGAATGCTATGCACGTGGGAGTATAAGGAAAGGTTAATGTTAAAGCCATTCCTATTCGTTTTACAAGTAATTTCTATCTGCACGCCAGTTTTGATACGGAAGCATGATTATTTTTTCAATATTTCAAGCAATTCATTCAAATCGTTTTCGGTATTAAAAGCGTGTAAAACAATTCGCAAACGCTCTTTTCCTTCAGGAACGGTAGGATACAATATAGGCCTTACATCAAAACCGCGATGTTTCAATTTATCAGATAAGGTTTTTACTACATAATTACCGGGCACTACTACCGGTTGGATAGGTGTTGTTGAATTTAGTTTTTCATAGGCAATAGCAGTTCGCTGAAATAAGTTGATTAACCGCCCGAGATGCCTTCTTTCCAAATGCATTTTAGGAAAGTGTTCATAGGCGAATTGTATGCTATGAAGCGCATGAGGAGGCAATGCAGTGGTATACATAAGGCTTCTCGCAAAATTAATAAGGTACGATTTCAGTCTGTCAGAACCCAAAACAACAGCGCCATGGCAGCCACATGCTTTTCCAAACGTATGTACTCTTGCAAAAAGATGTTCGCAGATATTTAACTGTTGGCAAAGCCCCTCGCCATTTTCTCCGATAACACCGGTTGCATGTGCTTCATCTACAATTAAATGAGCATTATATTGGTTACAGAGATTTGATATCTCCGCCAAAGGAGCCATATCTCCATCCATGCTGAAAACAGATTCTGTAACTACAAAAACATTCCCTTTCGCTTTTTGTAAACGCTGCTCTAAAGCATTCAGGTTATTGTGTTCAAAAGAAAAGCTGTTGGCATAAGAAAGCCTGATACCATCTCGTATAGAAGCATGCGACAGGTAATCATATATAATCGTATCTCCCCGTTGCGGTACAGAGGATAGCAGCCCAATATTAGCATCATATCCCGAATTAAATAGTAATGCTGCCTGGCATTGATGAAAAGCTGCAATGATCTTTTCTGTTTCTTCTGCCATAATATTATTACCTGAAAGCAACCTTGAGCCGGTACTGCCCAACATACTTTCAGCCACGGCCGTTAATTTGTTTTTTGCAAGTCCAAGATAATCGTTCGAAGCAAAATCAATCAGCCCGTTATTCAGCTGCAATACACGCAGTGCATTTTTTTCTTTTCGCTCCTGCAACTTCTTTTCTAAAAAATCATCCTGATACATGTTTCAAAAATAACTGTATTCAAGCATCTTTGCATAGTATGGAAAATGAATTTGAGTATTCAGAGGATACAAAAAATATCTTAGGGCTGCATCTGCCAACTGATCCGCGCTGGGTGGATCTTGCAGGTATTTCGTTAAAAGATATTTTAACCGACCATGCCTATTGCGAACAAAAAGCCGCCACCAGTTGTATTTCGTTAATACAAGGCTTCGCCGATAAAGAAAAGATTGTTACAGAACTGGCTCCTATTGTTACAGAAGAATGGGGGCATTTTAGATTGGTGCTGCAAGAGTTACATAAAAGAAACCTTCAATTAGGAAAACAAAGAAAAGATGAGTATGTAAACAGGCTAATTACTTTTATGAAAAAAGGTGGCAGCCCAAATGAGCGATTGCTTGACCAGTTATTAATGATGGCCCTGATAGAGGCCAGGAGTTGTGAACGATTTAAAAGGTTAAGCGAAGGTTTGAATGATGAATATATGCGAAAATTTTACCGTCGCTTCATGGAAAGCGAAGCTGGACATTATACACTGTTTATTGACCTTGCCGAAACTTACCTACCCAAAGAAAAAGTAAGAACAAGATGGCATGAATGGCTGGAATATGAAGCAGGTGTGATTAAAGGCCTTGAAGTGAGGGGAGACAGAGTTCATTAACAATGAATAATGAAAAGTGAAAAATACTTATAACATATTGGCCATTAACTATTCTCTACTTGCTATATTTGAATATAAAATATTTTTATGGCATTACCCGTTAACAATAAAAAGCCA
Source organism: Sphingobacteriia bacterium (assembly GCA_017304675.1). GTDB lineage: Bacteria > Bacteroidota > Bacteroidia > Chitinophagales > Chitinophagaceae > CW01. The sequence goes on along the minus strand of JAFKLS010000019.1, from coordinate 146,452 downwards.
GGATTACCCGGTAATAAAAATCAAAAGAATAACAATCAGAATTCTAAGTTTATCAGTAAGCCAACCAGCAATGTAACAGTTGCCAAGAAGCCTATAAAAACTGGTGGTTCAAGAGGTAGTTGATAAAGTAAAAAGGTGAAAAGCGAAATAATTGCCTATTAACTACTCACTATTGCCTACTTGTTAAAAAATTCCAGTTCTGCTGCAAAATCCAAGTAATTATGTTGTTCCTGCAAATGTTTTGTTTTCTGATGAAACGATTGCAGGAATTTTTTATGTTGTTCTGATGAAGGGTTAAAAGGCCTGTGCTGGTAAGCAAGATTAATCTCTGCTATTCTCTTCATCAACTGCCTTGTTTCTTCATTCATACATGCCTCAACAAATTTATCCCAAACATAATTCGTAGCCGCATAATTAGGATGCACAAGATCTTCTGCATAAAAACGATAATCCCGCAGGTCATCTATCACCAACTCATATGCAGGAAAATAATGTAGCTTAGGAAGCGTGCCAATCAAATCGTGCACTGCCTGTATCAACACCGCTTTGCTCCTGTTATTGTTAATCATCCCTTCTCTTAAATGCCTTACCGGGCTGATTGTAAAGATTACTTTAATATGCGGGTTAAAACCACCCAATTGATCTAACATGGTTCCCAATACAGCCATTACCTGTCCTGCATTCATTAAATGCTTACTGAACCAACTTGCAGGTGCCTTGTGGTTGTTGGCTGCCACGGTTCCTAATTTTGCATTAACAGCTTTCTCGGTAAACGTATATACCCATGCAGAACCAAGTGTGATTAACAGATAATCTGCATTCTTTAAATATACATGTGCCGTTTTAGTAGAGTCGTTGATTTTTTGAATGGTTTCAGCCGGAGTGATGCCGGAAAACCTGCTATGATGCTGCCAGCTATGCCATCCATCGTTAAGAGTGAACAGATCATCATGTGTATATTGTTTGTTTTGAATGATATTGATCACAGTTTCCGCCACACTCACCGGGTTGAACACAATACCATTGGGGTTTTCTAATACCCTGAATTTATGTTTACGAAGTTTTTCTCCAATATTTTCAGTAAAACAACTACCTACCAACATTAATTGATGCTGGTGCTGAATAGAAGGTTCCAGTTTATCTATTTGAAATTCTGAATGAAATTGCATAATTAAAATTCAACAGTTAATGTGTCTCCGCTTTCCAGTTGATGCCACCGGTAAATCAGGCTGCAAAAATAGCTACGAATTGCATCAATTGTTTCTGCATTCAATAAAGGCGCTTTAAAAGTCCGGTTGAAGTGATGATAAGCTGCCTGCAATACGCCATTGAAATCTTCAAAATTTCCTTGCGTTAATTCTGTTACAAATAAATTAGCCATATTCTCTGCATGAGCAGCCTGCTCTGTAATGAGAAGGCTGGTACGAACAGCCCTGTTCTCAAAATCGTTCAATTGCATGCCGGCATTAATCATACCGCAGAAGGCAGTAGTGTATCCCAATGTTTTTTCTAATGCAAAATGGCTTAGATCGTGTTGTACAAAAAAATCATCGGCGTGCATCCATGTTATTGTGCCGTTATCCCTAATGTATTTAATTACATGCTTTTTATGTGTATGTTTTGTAAATTGAATCAACATAACATGCCTGCAACATCAGATGAAAATTTCAGAAGCCAGTTGTAACGCTTCCGTTAAATATTTATTCTGAATCCCAAGAAGCCTTTTCTTCTCTTCAAAATACGTTATCATTAATTCCGTATCCATATTTCCAATCAGTTCATCCTGCGCCATCGGGCAGCCGCCAATACCTTTCAATGCCCCATCAAACCTTATACATCCGGCATTTAGTGCTGCTTCTAATTTTGCTTTCCAGTTAGCACTGGTTGAATGAAGGTGTACACCAAATGTTACTTCCTTGTATTTAGGTATCAGGGTTGTTAAGGCCAATTCTATTTGTTGCGGTGTAGCCACACCCACAGTATCGGCCAGTGAAATAATACGGATGTTTCTTTTTACCATTTCATTTGCCCAATACAATAATATGTTTTCATTGTATTCATCGCCGTAAGGATTGCCAAACCCCATACTTAAATAAACAACCAGTTGTTTGTTATGTTTAATACATAATTCCTGAATTGCATCAACCCGTTGCAAGCTTTCTTCAATAGTTGAATTGGTGTTTCTTAGTTGAAAGGTTGGTGAAACTGAAAACGGGAAACCAAGATAGGTTATCTCATCATACCCAACCGCCTCTGTTGCACCACGTGTATTGGCAACTATTGCTAAAAGTTTAGAGCCATCTTTATTAAGCTCTAATCTCTTTAATACTTCTTTTGTATCGGCCATTTGTGGTATGGCTTTCGGCGAAACAAAGCTTCCAAAATCTATTGTATCAAAACCTACTTTCAGCAATTTATTCAGGTAGCGTATTTTATTTTCCGCAGAAATAAAGTGGGGCCAGCCCTGCATTGCATCTCTCGGGCATTCTACCAGTTGCACAGTTGCATCAATCATCATAAGACATGCAAGGTTTCTTTTAAATATTTGTAAAAAGTTCTATACTTTCCATGTAAGAAGGTATATAGGCATTCCATCCTTTTTCTTTAATGGTATTGCATAAAGCGGTAGCGCTGGTTTTTTCGCCATGTACTACAAAGGTTTGTTTGGGGGCCTCTTTAAAACCGGATAGCCAACGAATCAATTCAGACCTGTCTGCATGAGCAGATAATCCATGCATGGTATATACTTTTGCTTTTACATTTACTTCCTGCCCAAATATTCTTAATGTTTTTTCGCCTTGCTGCAATCGCCAACCTCTTGTACCTTCTGCCTGGTAACCGGCAATAAGTACTACGTTTTTCGGATCGGGTAAACGGTTATAAAGGTGGTGTAATATTCTTCCCCCTGTCATCATACCACTCGCAGCTATAATAATGGCATCTTTTTTTATATCATTAATTTTCTTGGAATCTTCAGGCGTTCTTACAACAGTAAGGTATTTACGCAAATTCAGGAACGATTCATCTTCATGCAAATCAACATCTTTTAATTTGTGGTAACTTTTATACTTGGTGTATAATGCAGTAGCTGCAATGGCCATTGGGCTGTCCAGGATAATTTGTACGGGTGGTATTGCCTTGGTTTCCAAAAGGTCTTTCAGGTACATTAACAAGGTTTGTGTTCTACCAATTGAGAATGCCGGTATAATCAGGTTACCATCATTCGCAAAGGTTTCATTCATCAGATGTAGCACATCCTGTTTATCGGTGGGTTTATTATCCCTATCGCCATAAGTAGATTCAACAAACAGTATATCGGCATGTGTTATTGTTTCCGGAGGAAACAGTATCAGATCTTCATATCTGCCCAGGTCGCCGGAGAAAACGATTTTCTTTGTTTGTGTATCTCCTTTTATGGTTAATTCAACAATAGCTGCACCTAAAATATGTCCCGCATTATGAAATGTAGCTGTTATTTTATCTGAAATCTGCAACGGATGCCTGAAGCTGGTTGTTTGAATAAAGTCTTCAATCAATACCACGTCTTCAGTGGTATACAAGGGTTCCGGGTTTTCATGTTTGGAATAGCCTTTTTTCTTGGCATAATTTGCTTCCTCCATTTGCAGTTTGGCCGAATCTACAAGTACAAGATTCATAAGATCGGCCGTAGCTGAAGTACAATATACAGGCCCTTTATACCCTTCTTTAAATAGCTTGGGAAGATATCCTGTATGATCCAGATGTGCATGTGTTATGATCACCGCATTAATCCTGGTAACATCGAATGGGAAAGTATCCCAGTTCAATCTGCGCAGATCTTTTCTGCCCTGGAACATACCGCAATCAAGCAACAATGTAAAATCGTCTATCTGTAAAAGGTATTTTGAACCCGTTACCTCTCCTGCTGCACCTAAAAATTTTACCCTTATATTCATATGTTGTTTTAATCTAATGATTTATTTGATTGATTGAATGCTTCAATAGCATCCTGTATAGAAACCTTCCTGCTGATTTTTCCAATAACCTCTTCCATCCCCTGCTTTCGCAAGATATCCCTTACGGTAGACAAGGCTTCAACTATTTTTAATGGTATCCCTTTTAATTTTAATTTTTCAGAAAGCTGCAACAGCATACTTGAACCGGAAACATCTACATAGAAAGATGGAGAAAGATCTAATATTACCATCCTTATTTCACCGGGATACTGCTCCATAATTTCTTTTATACGATCTTGAATATGTTCTGCATTAAAATAAAGGATAGATGCTTCTATACGAAGTATGAGGATGCCGGGGATAGTTGTATTATCGGGATGCCTTTCAATATCAGAAAAAATATCCGTATTCCCTATCCTGCCGAGAACGGCTACGTGCGGCCTCGATATTCTGATGATCAGGAATACAAGAGAACCTACTACGGCAATCATTACACCCTTTAAAATACCGAATGTTAACACACCTATTACAGCAATCAATGCCACACCAAACTCCAGCTTACTGAGATAGTACATTCTCTTCAGTTCTTTTATTCGTATTAAACCTGCAACAGCATGCACTACAATTACTGCAAGAATTACTTCGGGCAGGTTATGCAATAATCCTGTAAAGCATAAAAGCAGTATACATAACGTAAATGAACACACAATAAGCGACATAGGTGTTTTTGCCCCTGATTTTTCATTTACGGTTGATTGCGATAAACCGCCAGATACCACATAAGCACTAAAGAAAGTAGCTGCTATGTTTGCCATACTTAAAGAAAAAAGTTCCTGCCTGGGATCAATATCATAACCGTTCTTGCTGGCAAATGTTTTGGCTGCAGATATACTTTCAATATATCCCATCAAGCAACAGGCAAAAGCCAATTCCAGCACACCATTAATTTCCTGCAGGTTGAAAGAGGGTAATTGAACAGAGGGAAGTCCACCGGGTATAGCACCTGTTATACGTATGCCCAATTGAGACCAGCCTGTTACAGATAACACTATAATTGAAAGAATAACCACTATAATAGAAATGGGTTTACCCGGAAATAAACGGTCTCCCAGTAACAATAAAAACAGGCTGAGCAAACCAAAACCTAATACATAGATATTCGTTTGCGGTAAGTGCTGTACCATATTCCATATCCTGCTAAAAAAATCGCCACCACCCCCTTCAATACCAAATAATTTGGGTAATTGTGTTGAAATAATAGATAAAGCGGCCCCCGCCTTAAAACCCAATAAAATACTATCGCTGATAAAGTTTACCAATGAACTAAGCCTGAATAAAAAAGCAATAAAATAAATAGCGGCGCAGGATAATGTTACCAGCGATACGATAGATAGCCATTTATGTGTATCGCCTGCTGCCATTGCCGCCACGGTAGAGCCAATCATTAACGAAATGGCAGAAGTAGGCCCTATAGCCACATGTTTTGATGAAGTGAACAATGCAAAAAAAAGTCCACCAACCAAACAACAATAAATGCCGTAATAAGCAGGTACGCCGGCCAGCGTAGCGTAGGCCATAGATTCTGGCAAAACAAATGAGGCAAGTGTTATGCCGGCAACTACATCCCACTTTAAAAAATTAACGGAGTATGCAGGCATCCATTGTAAAATGGGGATAAAAGATTTTATGCGGCTGCTTATTGGTGGCGTTTGTAATGGCATACAAAAACATTTAACAGATCACACTAAACAATATCACAATTGTATAGTAAGATAAGGAATTTACGTTTTACTATTTTGGGTAATTGTGCCAGCAGGAATCTGTTGTGCGGTTATTTTTTTTTGATTTGTAGATATTCCTAAAGAAATAACAGAAGAGATAAAACGATTTTGCACGACAAAAAAACTACCGTATAAGTCTTATCTTTTTATTCAAACATTGTTGTGCTATTATCAATTAATCGTAAATAAAGAAACAGGTTCCAATATTTTTGAAGAAGATATGTAATAGAAAAGATATGGATAGTTTTAGGTTCTCTGTTTCATTGTTTCATACAAGATCATCCCCGCTGCAACGGAAACATTCAGGCTTTCAAATTTTCCAGGCATAGGTATTTGAAAAGCAGTGTCGCATATTTTCATCAGGGCAGGATAAACACCTTTCTCTTCTCCGCCCATTACAATAGCGCATGGTTCGGTAAGATTTAATTCAAATATCCTGGTAGTGGCAGTCATTTCACTGGCAAATACCTTAATACCGTTAAGATGCAATTCGTCAACTGCTTTCATCAAACTATTTACCCTGCAAATATGGATGTGTTCAAGGGCTCCTGCACTACTTTTCATGGCTTCTTCGTTTAAAGCACCAACTCCTTTATCGGGTATAATCAAAGCCTGCGCTCCTGTACAAACAGCAGTTCTGGCAATGGCACCAATATTGCGTACATCGGTTACACCATCCAGCAACAGAAACAAAGGTGTTTGTCCTTTGCTTACCACAAAATCTATCACTTCCTGCAAATTCATGTAACGCACTAATGCTGCAAATGCAACAATGCCCTGGTGTGCAGCTTTAGTAAGACTGTTCAGTTTTTCTACAGGCACTACCTGTATCGGCACCTGGTATTGTTTGGCCAGGCTTCGTATCTCATCAATCACTTCTCCGCCGGCATTTTTTTGCAATAATATTTTGTCGATAGCTCTGCCCGATTGAAGTGCCTCTATCAATGGCTGGCGGCCAATGATCAGGTTTTTATTTTTTGCAGGCGCATTGTTCGATTTGAATTTATGATGATATCCTGGTTTCATTAGAATTTAATTTTATGTTGCAACAATAACAGTTGCAGTTTTTGTAAAGCCATTACAGATAGTGCATCGCTGATTTCTCCACTGTTTACCATATCAAACGCCTTTTCCAAAGAAACCTTTTTTATTTGTAACTGCTCCGTATCTTCAGGCTGTGCCTGCATTTGCAACAAACCTGTTGCTACATAGGCAATGGCCATTTCGTCTGAAACAGAGTTGGATAAATATGATTTCCCCAATACATGCCAGTGAGCAGCTACCAATCCTGTTTCTTCCAGTAACTCTCTTTTGGCGCCTTCCAAAGGTTCTTCATTAAAAGGGCAACCACCTTCCGGTATTTCCCAACTATATTGGTTTAATGTAAAGCGATATTGGCCAACGAGGTAAGTATTCCCTTCCGTATCTACGGGAATAATTCCCATTGCTATATTTTTAAAATGCACTTTGCCATAAATGCCTTTATTTCCCGAAGGGTTAATTATGTTGTAATGTGTTAATGATATAAACTTATTATCATACACTAATGCTTCATCAATTATTTTCCAAGGGTTTATTTCTGCCTGCATAGTTTGCTAAGGTAATAACTTCAACATAATCCAATCATCTTGTACATCTCCGCCTAATAAAAATTGTGTGACGCCGTTTTTTGTAAACCCGTGTTTCTCGTAAAATGCAATGGCTCTGGTATTTTTTTGCCATACGCCTAACCAGATACCCTGCTTCTGTAATTGCTTTGTTATTGAAAATATATGTTGAATAAGTACAGAGCCTAATTTTTTATGTTGGAAAGATGGTTTAACATACAATCTTGCCACTTCTGCCAGTAAAAGCTGTGGCGCAGTTTTACAGAAAGAATTGGTATTTATTTTTGTATACGCAACGAGATCACCTGCATCATAAATCCCATAAAATAAAACTCCTGCCAGTTGCAGTTCTTGTTCAATGGTTTCATTGGTAAAGTGGCTTTCTATATATTGTAGCATATCTTCTGCAGTATTGTAAGCTGCATAAGTATCTATAAATGTTTCCCTGCAAAGAACTGCCAGTTCCTTACTGTTTTCTATAAACAGTTGTTTAATATTCATGTTGTTCCGTAACTGCTGCACTATCTATTACTTTTCCCAATTCAGTTTTTAACATGCGTGAAGGATAACGATTGATCACTATAAAATCGTGGGTAGCCATAATAACGGCGGTTCCATAGTCTTTGGATATCTGGAAGAGCAATTGCATGATTTCATCACTTGTTTCAGGATCAAGGTTACCAGTAGGCTCGTCGGCCAGGATCAGTTTGGGAGAATTCAATAATGCCCTTGCAATATCTACACGTTGCTGTTCTCCGCCACTCATTTCAAAGGGCATTTTAAAGCCTTTACTCTTCAGGCCTACTTTATCCAATACATCGTTTATTTTTTCTTCCATTAACCTTTCATCTTTCCAGCCGGTGGCTTTCAAAACAAATTTCAGGTTTTCATGCACATTCCTGTCTGTAAGCAATTGAAAATCCTGGAATACTACACCAAGGTTTCTTCTTAAAAAGGGTACTTTTTTCCAATCCATCCCCTTCAGGTCGAAACCTACCACGGCAGCAGTACCTTCTTTTAAAGACAATTCTCCATAAAGCGTTTTTAGCAGGCTGCTTTTCCCTGTTCCTGTTTTACCTACAAGGTATACAAACTCGCCTTTTGAAACAGTAAAGTTTACATTTTGCAGTATCAGATTAGCGCCCTGATAAATATTTACGTTTTTAAGTGATACAACTGCTTCTGCCATAACTCTTATTTTATCCGTTGGTTTTATAAATAAAGGTATGAACGCTTTGCTAAAAATCTTATTGCCTTCTATGATTTTTACTTTTAATAAACAACTTCACCAAAACTGCCCTTCAGTTGGAGCGATTTTGTTGCAGATGCTTCTACCCTGCCAATTATTTTTGCTTCAATGTTAAATGAAGCTGCTATTGCAATCATTTTATCGGCTGTTTTTTCATCAGTGAAAATTTCCAGCCGGTGCCCCATGTTAAATACCTGGTACATTTCTTTATAGTCGGCCCCTGAGTTAGATTGTATCAATTGAAATACGGGTGGTATCTCAAATAAATTATCTTTCACAATTTTAAAAGGCCCCGGCAAATACTTCATACACTTGGTTTGCCCGCCTCCGCTGCAATGAATTACACCATAAATATTTTCAAAATATTCATTAAGTAATATCTTCATTAACGGCGCATAGGTTCTGGTGGGTGAAAGCAATAGTTTACCTATTGTATGGGTAGTACCATCAATATGCAAAGTATCGGTTATACTGTTCTTGCCAATATACACTACTTCGTTGCTTAAACTATTTTCGTAAGTTTCTTTATAATGGTTTGCATAGTGTTTGTTCAAAACATCGTGGCGGGCACTTGTAAGGCCATTACTGCCCAATCCGCTGTTATAATCTGTTTCATAACTGGCTTTGCCGTATGAAGCAAATCCAACAATTACATTACCGCTTCTTATTTTTTCATTGGTGATTAACCGGTCTTTTCTCCAGCGGGCTGTCATGGTACCATTTACAGCAATGGTTCGTACCACATCTCCCACATCGGCTGTTTCCCCTCCAAGATAATGAATGTGTACACCAAAGCCTTTCATGGTATCAAAAAATGCCTGGGTTCCTTCTATCACTTCTTTAATAATATCCCCGTTAATCAGACTCTTATTCCTATCTATTGTAGAAGAGAAGAGTATATTATCGCAAACTCCTACACAAAGCAGATCATCTAAATTCATTGCAATGGCGTCCTGTGCAATCCCTCTCCATGCAGACAAATCGCCTGTTTCTTTCCAGTATAAATAAGCCAGAATGCTTTTGGTGCCTGCACCATCTGCATGAGAAATATTCACATACCCTTCATCTCCTCCCAAATAATCGGGGTACATTTTGCAAAACGCATACGGATATAAGCCTGCATCTAAATTTTGAATGGCAGCATGTACTTCTTCTTTCTGAGCCGACACGCCCCGTTTGGAATATAAAGACATGAATGATTATTTGATGGATTTGCTGCGAAAGTAACAAACACTACCTTATTTACCATTCGCTTATTTTTGCGCCTGTATGAATGTGTATAAAGATTTGAACAACCTGCCCCGGTTTACCAATGCTGTTATTACCATTGGAACGTTCGACGGGGTGCATTTGGGCCATCAAAAAATCATCAGCCAACTAAAAGCCGAAGCAATTGCTGTAAAAGGAGAAACCGTAGTAATTACTTTTCATCCCCATCCCAGAAAAATTGTTGGCGATACAAGCGGTACTTTGTTATTGTCTACCGCCCAGGAAAAAGCTGCCTTATTGGAGCAATATGGTATAGAGCATTTAGTGACCATTCCTTTTGATGATACTTTTGCATCGTTGAGTGCAGAAGCATATGTACAGGATTTTCTGGTAAATAAATTTCACCCTCATACCATTATTATCGGTTACGATCATCGTTTCGGAAAAGGCAGAACCGGCAATTACCAATTGTTAGAGCACCTGGGTCACCGGTATAATTTTAAAGTAAAAGAAATTGATGCGGCCATCATAAAAGAAACCACCATTAGTTCTACAGCCATACGCAAAGCATTGTTACATGCCGATATAACCGGAGCCAACAGTTTATTGGGCTATCCGTATTTTTTTGAGGGAAGAGTTATTAAGGGAGATCAGTTAGGCCGTACCATTGGTTACCCCACCGCCAATCTGCAACTCAACGACCCTGAAAAACTGGTACCGGGAGACGGAGTGTATGCAGTTAAAATAAAAAGGGTTGAAACAAAAAGCAATAACGGGAATGATAATATTGCTGCCCCCCTTTCAGCTTACGATTTACAGGGCATGATGTATATAGGGAGTCGACCGGTAGTAAATGGCAAAAGAAGGGTAATTGAAATTAATATTTTTGATTTTACAGAAGATATTTACGGAGAAGACTTGCAGGTTCAGGTATGTGGCTATACACGTGGCGATATGCATTTTAACGGGCTGGAAGCGTTAAAAGAACAATTGGCAAAAGATCGATCTGAAGTAATGCAACTCTTGTTTAACATGACGTATTAATGCTGCTCATGCTATGGTTTGCAATTAATGCTGAAAGCATTTACAGATTGCTTTGCAGGTTATTAACAATAAGCCAGATGCATAAAACAGTAAAAAGCACATTAATAACCCCTCTTAAAAGGGGTTGTTTTATAACAGTGCTTATACTTGCAAATTTTCCGGCTGCCCAAAAAGAAAAATAGTATCCTGCAAAAGCCAATATAATGAGCAATAGCATAAATACGTTACGTGAAACCAGCATGCCATTACTGCCAGATATTTTGGTATATACCTCTTGCCTGATATTATTGTATATACAGGCAGCCAATAGAACAGGCAGCATGGAAACAACTATACAAATTCGGTTTATAGTAAGTTTCATTCATAAATATTTAGAATAAATGTAATAAAAAATGCCTTATTTGTTTGATTTAGTTTTCTATCAGTTTCTGTAATTCCTGTTTAAATCGTTCTTCCGGTAACTGCTGTTCAAAATAACGGCGGTAATGCCTGGCATTATTAACCAGTATGGAGATGGGAATAGTGCCGCTATACCGATTACTTATCTTTTTAATGAAATCTTCCCTGTTCATATCTTCCAGCCAAACAATTTCTGAATGATACCCGTGCTCTTTGGCAAAAGCAGCAATAGCTTTTGGATAATACTGCAAAAAATCGAGGTTCACCAGTAATAACTTTACTTTTTTGCCTTGTAAAGCCTCTATATTTTTTTCAAACCAGGGTATTTCATGTACACAGGGCTGGCACCAGGTTGCCCAAAAATTAATGATCAGTGGTGTTGTGGAAGTATCCATCAAAGCAGCAATATCGTCCAGCCTTATTTTTCTGATGTTTTGAGAAAAGCATAATTGTATACAAAAAACAGTAACAATTACCAGCGTGATTTTACGAATCATTGTGGAATTATTTTCATTTTTCATTCTCTTCAAATCCCCATTCATTCATTAATGAGTCCGTTCTCTCCATACTAAGCGACGGGTTTGCATAATGCCCTGCATTTTTCTTTTGGCGCATTGCCTCATAAATGGTTACTGCACAGGCTACGGAAATATTGAGGCTCTGTATAATACCCATTTGTGGAATGATAAAATTGCCATCTGCTTTTCTTCTTAACGCATCGCTTACACCCTCGTGTTCATTGCCAAAAACAAGTGCAATACTTTGTGTAAAATCTATCTCATGTAAACTAATCGCATCTGAAGAAAGGTGTGTAGTTAAAATAGTTTTATACTGCTGCCGCAATGCAGTTATACAGGCATCCAAATCATCAAACTGGTGTACTGTTAACCATTTGGCAGCGCTGCTGCTGCTTTTTGCTCCAAATTTTTTGTGCCTTGGTATTTTGGTATTAAGTATATAAATATCCTGAATTCCCACTGCATCGCAAGTACGCATTACCGCCGAAATGTTGTGCGGGTCCTGTACATTTTCCATTACCACCGTTAAATTGGCCTGGCGTTGCTGTAATACTTTCAGCAATTTGTTTCTTCTCTCAGGGGTCATTTTATTTTAGTTGTGCTTTCAGATTATGTTTTACCTCATTCAACCATTCTTCTTTTAAGATACTCAGAACAATACTATCTCTCCTGCCACCTGTAACTTTGGGTACATCCTGCCGCAACACCCCTTCTACTTTACAACCAATCGATTTCATGGCAGCAATACTTCTGAGGTTGGTATTATCTGCCCTGAATTCTACCCGCAACATATCCATTGTTTCAAAAGCAAATTCAAGTAACAAATATTTGCAATGTTTATTTAGGCCCGTTCCCCTGAAACGTTCCCCATACCAGGTATAACCTAATTGCAGGGTTTTAAAGGGAAGGTTAATATCATAAAGGCGGGTACTGCCTGCATATTCGCCGGTTCGTTTATCCCATACGATAAACGGATACATTTTTTCAGCAATTCTTCCTGCCATTGCCTGCTGAATGTATTGTATAAGGTTTTCTTTTCCAGCAGCGCTTACCAAACCGTACTTCCATGTATCAGGCTCGTTTAAGGAAAATTCAAGCAGATTATCGCAATCATTTTCTGTTAATGATCGCAATAAAACGCATTCATTTTGCAGGATATAATCGTGCGAAAAATCAAAGCTCATTTAAAACGATTTGTTTAGTGAATTGAACCGAATATTTCATCAAAATAAATGATATTGCAGCTTCCAAAATAAAAAATTATGTGCGGAATTGTTGGTTATATAGGATTCAGAGATGCTTACCCGGTGGTGATAAAAGGGTTAAAAAGATTGGAATACAGGGGGTACGATAGCGCAGGCATTGCTTTAATAGATGAACACTTAAAAGTATTTAAGAAGAAAGGAAAAGTAGCCGACCTGGAAGAATCTGTAAATATTAAAGACGTTGCCGGTAAAATTGGCATTGGTCATACCCGTTGGGCCACCCATGGAGAGCCAAGCGATCGCAATGCCCATCCGCACGTATCTAATAATGGCAAATTTGCCATGATACACAATGGAATTATAGAGAACTATGTACAGATAAAAAATGAGTTACAGCGCAAAGGCTATTCTTTTAAAAGTGATACCGATACAGAGGTATTGCTGAATTTTATTGAAGACATAAAGCTAAATAACAATTGCTCATTGGAAGAAGCACTGCGCATTGCTTTAAAAAGAATTGTTGGTGCTTACTGTATTTTGTTAATAGATGAGCAAGATCCTTCTACCATTATTGCAGCCCGCAAAGGCAGCCCCCTGGTAATTGGTATTGGCAAAGGAGAACATTTCTTAGCCAGCGATGCCTCTCCTATAATTGAGTATACCAAAGAGGTAGTATATGTTAACGACTATGAAATTGCCATTGTAAAAGCAGATGAATTGGTATTGAAGAACCTGGGCAACGAAAAACAAACTCCTTTTATTACTAAGTTAGACATGGATCTGGCAGAGATTGAAAAAGGCGGGTACGAGCACTTCATGCTGAAAGAAATACATGAACAACCTGAGAGCATCTTCGATTGTTTACGGGGAAGATTATTACCCAACGAAGGGAAAATTGTAATGAATGGTGTGGAGAATAATTTAGATAAGCTGCAAAACGCCTCACGCATTATTATGGTTGCCTGTGGCACAAGCTGGCATGCAGGGCTGGTGGCCGAATATGTTTTTGAAGAATTATGCCGTATACCTGTTGAGGTAGAATATGCCAGCGAATTCAGGTATAGAAACCCCGTTATTAATAACGGAGATGTAATTATTGCTATCTCGCAAAGCGGAGAAACCGCTGATACCCTGGTAGCATTGGAAAAAGCCAAAGAACAGGGCGCATTTATTTTTGGTGTGGTAAATGTAGTGGGCAGCAGTATTGCACGCATTAGCCATGCCGGTGCTTACACACACTCAGGCCACGAAATAGGCGTTGCCAGCACCAAAGCTTTTACCGGGCAGTTGGCAGTATTAATCATGATGGCACTTAAAATAGGTTATTCAAAAGGTACCATTACAGAAGAACGATACCTGCAATTGATGAAAGACCTGGAATCTGTTCCGCAAAAAATAAAACAAATTCTACAAAACACCGATAACATTAAAGCCATTGCCAACAAGTATAAAGACGCACATGACTTTTTATACTTAGGCCGGGGCTACAATTTTCCTATTGCACTGGAAGGTGCTTTAAAGCTAAAAGAGATCTCCTATATACATGCAGAAGGTTATCCTGCAGCAGAAATGAAGCATGGCCCCATTGCGTTGGTTGATGAAAATTTACCCGTTGTATTCGTGGCTACCAAAGACTCCTATTACGAAAAAATCGTGAGCAACGTGCAGGAAATAAAAGCAAGAAAAGGAAAAGTAATTGCAGTAGCAACAGAAGGCGATACTATTATTCCAGGCATGGCCAACGATACCCTTTTTGTTCCGGATACAGACGAGATTATTGCGCCACTGTTAAGCGTTATACCACTGCAGTTATTAAGCTATCATGTAGGGGTAATGAAAGGATACGACGTGGATAAGCCCAGGAACCTTGCTAAAAGCGTAACCGTAGAATAAATAACAGCCTGCTCAAAAACAGGTTCATGCATTGTACAGTTAAAACGTTCAAACTCAAAACACAGTAATGGGGCAGAACAAGATTATAAAAACTTCAGTAGCATCATTAGGCTACAACTTTATTGGTAATGAATATATTCCTAAGGGGAAAGACGAATATTATTTACGAAATACACAGAATCGAACAGGCATTCAATACAGGCACCTTACCGCTTTTGAAATAGAAGTATTGGTACGCAATCGCAACACAAGCGACGATTGGAACAAGATCATGGTATCGGATGCTTTTAACCCTGAATTGGTTAAAAATTGTAAATTTTATGGACTAATAAGAATTGGCAAGCTGGAGCCTTATTATTTAACATTCAGTGATCTTAAAGTACCTGTAGGCCTGTACAACTCCACCATCATCAGTTGCGATCTGGGCGATAATGTGGTAATCGATAATGTAAACTACCTCTCCCATTTTATTATTGGCAACGAAGTAATCATTACCAATGTAAACGAAATGGTTACCACCAATCATACCAAATTTGGCGTTGGAGTGATAAAAGAAGATGAAGACGAGAATATCAGGATATGGCTGGAAATATGCAATGAAAATGGCGGCAGAAAAGTAATTCCATTCAATGGCATGCTTGCCGGAGATGCGTACCTATGGAGCAGGTATAGAACAGACGATGCATTGCTGGAAAAATTTAAACAGTTTACCCAGGAGCAATTTTCAGGCAAACGGGGATATTACGGTAAAGTGGGGCATAGAACCGTTATTAAGAACACAGCCATTATTAAAGATGTTTGGATAGGAAGCGATGCCTACATTAAAGGCGCTAATAAATTAAAAAACATCACCATCAACTCAGGGCCTGAAGGCAGTTCTCAAATCGGGGAAGGCTGCGAATTGGTAAATGGTATTGTGGGTTTTGGTTGCAGAATATTCTATGGAGTAAAAGCTGTTCGTTTTATTATGGCCTCGCATTCACAATTAAAATATGGCGCCAGGCTTATTAATTCCTACCTCGGCAACAATGCAACCATTTCCTGTTGCGAGGTACTTAACTCTCTTATTTTTCCTGCCCACGAGCAGCACCATAATAATTCTTTTTTATGTGCTGCATTATTAATGGGGCAAAGCAATATTGCCGCGGGTGCTACGATAGGCTCTAACCATAATTCCAGGGGTGCAGACGGAGAAGCTATCATGGGCCGGGGCTTTTGGCCGGGGCTTTGCGTAAGTATTAAGCACAATTCAAAATTTGCCAGTTATACCATTTTAGCAAAAGGAGATTATCCTGCGGAACTGAACATACCCATTCCCTTTTCACTGGTTAGTAACGACCTTAGTAAAGATGAACTATTAGTAATGCCGGGTTACTGGTTCTTATACAACATGTACGCTTTGGCAAGAAACAGTTGGAAGTATATTGACAGGGATAAACGTACAGAGCGAATTCAAACAATAGAATACGAGCCTTTTGCACCCGATACAATTAACGAAATGTTTGAGGCGCTTGAATATATGCAACTCTTTACAGGAAAAGCTTTCTATAGATCTGCTCCCTCAAACACAATATTCACCAGGGAACAATATATGGAAAAGGGAAAAGCTTTGCTTGAAAACGTTGACCCTTTGGTAGATACTTTAGACATTCTTGCAGAAGGTTTTGAAAATACCAAACGCAAAGTAAAGATTACAAAGATAACAAAAGCCTATCCTGTTTATAAACAGCTTATTGCTTACTATGGTATTACACAACTGATACAATTCTTAGACGTACACAAAGGCACTTCGTGGAGTGAAGCAGCCAAGAAGCTCCCTGCACATGCAACGCATGAAAACTGGTTGAATATTGGCGGACAATTAATGCCTGAAAAATCTGTAAACGACCTTCGCACCAAAGTGCATTCCGGCAGCATAAAATCCTGGGACGATGTGCATGATTATTATGCTCAGGAAGGTAAAAAGTATCCCTTGCAAAAAATGCAGCATGCTTTGCATGCTTTATCCGTAATTGAAAATATTTCCTTGAAAAAAGCCAGTAAAGAAACGATTGTTTCTTTACTGCATAAAGCGCTAAATACAAAGGAATGGATTACCGATAGCATTGTTAATTCAAGGGCTAAAGATTACGAAAACCCTTTCAGGCAAATGGTATACGAATCGCCTGAAGAAATGAATAAGGTTATTGGCAGTTTAGAAGAAAACAGTTTTATACAATTACAACAAAAAGAGCTGTCTTCTTTTAAAAAGAAAATAAAAGCCCTCAGCAAAACATTGTAATAAGCCTCCTGCCGCTATTACATTCTTTCCTTAGCCCATTGCAATGCAAGGGCCAGTTGTTGTTCCCTGGTAAGATTGCTATTATCTAATACAATTGCATCTGCTGCTTTTTGTAGCGGGCTAATGGCTCTTGTTGTATCAATATGGTCTCGCTCCAAAAGGTTCTTTTTCACTTCATCTTTGCTTACCTGCTCTCCTTTTGCCTGTAACTCAAGCCATCTGCGTTCTACACGAACATCAGTATTGGCCGTAACAAATATTTTCAATTCAGCATCAGGGAAAACAGTGGTGCCAATATCTCTTCCATCCATAACCAATCCTTTTTCTTTTCCCATCTGTTGCTGGGCCGCTACGGCAAATGTTCTAACGGCTTCTATTGTGGCAACAGGGCTAACATTTTCACTTATACGCATTTCCCTTATTTGCTGTTCTACATTTACGCCGTTTAACAACATATCGCTTTTTCCTGTTTCAGCAACATATTCAAATTTTAACTGGATATTCTTTAATGCCCGTTCAATGGCAACAGTATCGTTGAACCTGATATTATTTTCAAGAAAATATAAAGTTATAGCCCTGTACATAGCACCGCTATCTACAAAAATATAGTTAAGAGTTTTAGCCAATTGCTTTGCCAGCGTGCTTTTGCCACAACTGGAAAAGCCATCTACAGCAATAACGATCTTATTCATGGCCGTAAAATTGAATGAAAATACTGTTACAAAAAAATGAGATTAAGTAAACTTAACTTCATTAGATTTATGGTTGGTTTATATTTGGCAAGAAGCATAAACATGAATAAGAAGCAACTAATTCCGAGAGATATAAGCTGGTTAAGTTTTAATGCAAGGGTTTTGCAGGAAGCTAACGATCATACCGTTCCGTTAAGGGAGCGGATTCGTTTTTTAGGTATTTTCTCCAACAATATGGATGAATTTTTCAGGGTAAGGGTGGCTACGTTAAAACGCATGATAGAATACGCTGAAAAAGGCAGGAAACTAAATATGCACCTGGAGGCAAGCCCGCAAAAAATTCTTGATGAGATACAGATTATTGTACTGAAACAACAAAATGAATTTACACGCATATGGAATAATATTTTGAAAGAACTTAAAAAGCAAAAAATATTTTTGATTGATGAAAAACATTTATCAAAAGAGCAGCAGCAATTTGTAAAAACCTTTTTTGATGAGCAGGTTAGGTCGAATGTGATTCCGTTGATGATAGAAAGCCTTCCCCAAATGCCGTATCTGCGTGAAAAGAGTATTTACTTAGGCGTGGTAATGCGTAAAAAAGATTCGGCTTACCAACAAAAATACGCCTTGATTGAAGTACCGGCAAAAGCAATAGGAAGGTTTGTTTCCTTACCTTCCAAACCAGGGGAGCATCATATTATTTTATTAGAAGACGTTATCAGGTTTAACCTGCCCTATATTTTTTCTTATTTTGAATATGACACTTTTGAGGCGCATATTTTTAAAGTAACCAAAGATGCGGAGATAGATATTGATAACGATGTGTCTACCACATTTGTTGAAAAAATTCAGAAAGGCCTTAAAAACAGAAGAAAGGGAAAGCCGGTTCGTTTCGTGTATGATAAGGAAATGAACGCCAGTATGCTGGAATATCTTATAAAAAGATTAAACCTTACACGCAAAAGCAATATTATTCCCGGTGGAAGAATACATAATTTCAGGCATTTTATGGATTTCCCGGACGTATTCAATCACTCTGCTTTAAGAAGGCACGCATTGGTTCATCCTGCATTTAGAAACACTTCCCGCGTTACGGATGTGATTATGCAAAAAGATGTAATGTTGCACTTTCCATACCATGCATTCGATCCGCTGATAGATTTGCTCAGGGAAGCAGCCATAGACCCGGATGTAAATGGCATTAAAATAACCGCTTACCGGCTGGCCTCCAATTCCAAAATCATCAATGCACTTATCAATGCTTCCCGCAATGGCAAAGAAGTGATTGTAATGTTAGAATTAAAAGCAAGGTTTGATGAAGAAGCCAATCTTGAGTGGAAGAATATATTGGAAGAAGAAGGTGTAAAAGTTTTATTAGGTGTTCCGGAAATGAAGATACACGCCAAAATATGTGTTATTAAAAAGAGAGTACAGAACAAAACCATTCAATATGGTTTTGTAAGCACCGGCAACCTGAACGAAAAAACGGCAAGGGTTTATGGAGACCATTGCCTGCTCACTTCTAACCGGAATATAATGGCAGACATTAATAAAGTTTTTAGTTATCTGCAAAACTGGAAAACGGGAACAGCTCTTTTAAGAACCTGTAAAACCCTATTGGTTTGCCCCATTAATATGCGTAAAGAAATTGTAAATTATATTAACAAAGAAATCAGGAATGCAAAAGCCGGCAAACCTGCGGAGATGCTGATTAAAATAAACTCTCTCAGCGATAGGGAGCTCATTTACAAATTGTATGAAGCGGCCGAAGCAGGGGTAACTATTAAAATGGTAGTAAGGGGTATCTTTTGTGCCAAAATAAACGATAAAAAATTGGCGGGAAACCTAACGGCTATCAGTATTGTAGATGAATATCTTGAACATGCCCGTGTAATGGTATTTCATAATGGCGGAAAACAAAAGGTATTTATTTCATCTGCCGACTGGATGGTTAGAAACCTTGATCACCGGGTTGAAGTGGCAACTCCTGTTAACGATGAAAATATCATTCAAGAATTAAAAGATATTATCCACATACAATTAAGAGATAACGTAAAAGCAAGGGTATTAGATAGTGATCTGCAAAATAACTATGTACCTTACGCCGGTAAAAAAAGAATACGTTCACAAATAGAAACGTATCAGTACCTGTTACAAAAGAAATAAGCATTGCATTGAGATTAGCAGCCATTGATATTGGTAGTAATGCGGCAAGATTACTAATTGCCGATGTGCTTGAGAGTAAGAACGAAAAACCGCTCTTCAACAAGCTCAACCTTATACGTATACCTTTGCGTTTGGGTTTTGATGTTTTTGAGAAAGGGGAAATATCTAAACAAAAAAAAGGCATGCTCCTTCAAACGATGAAGGCATACAGCCATCTTTTAAAGGTATACGATGTAACCCATGTAAAAGCCTGTGCCACCAGTGCTATGAGAGACGCAGTAAACAGCGAAGAAATTATTAGAAAAGTAAAACTGGAAACAGGTATAGAGATTAAAATCATTAGCGGAGATGAAGAAGCTACTTTAATTTACGAAAACCATATAGCCGAGAATTTAGACAAAGAACACTCCTATTTGTATGTAGATGTTGGAGGAGGCAGTACCGAACTCACTTTTTTTGACGAAGGAAAACTGAAGTATAAAGAGTCGTTTAATATTGGCACAATAAGGTTATTGAAAGAGTATGTGGAAAATGATGCATGGGAGGAATTAAAAGACCATTTGAAAAAAAATACCAAAAGCTTACGCCCTATTATTGCCATTGGCAGCGGCGGTAACATTAATAAAGTATTTTCGCTCAGTAAAAAGAAGGAAGGTAAACCCCTATCGTTAGACCTGCTGAAAGATTATTATAAAGAATTATCCAGTGTTAGCCTGGAAGAAAGAATTCGGTTGTACAAGTTAAGAGAAGACCGTGCCGATGTATTGATACCTGCCTTACAGATATATATAAATGTAATGCGCTGGGCGGCCATAGATGAAATATATGTTCCGAAGATTGGTTTGGCAGATGGTTTGATACAAAGTTTGTACGAAGAAATTAAATAACATGTCTACGCAAAAAGAAAGCAGAAAAATAACAACCAATACCTTGCAGAAAATGAAAGCAAACGGTGAAAAGATTTCAATGATCACCGCTTACGACTATTCTTTTGCAGGTATATTCGATAAATCAGGTATTGATGTAATACTTGTAGGAGATAGCGCCAGTAATGTAATGGCGGGCCACGAAACAACATTACCAATTACTTTAGATCAGATGATTTATCATGCATCATCTGTTATCCGTGCCGTTAGCAGAAGCCTCGTGGTGGTAGATCTGCCCTTCGGTACTTATCAATCCAACAGCGATATAGCCTTGGCTTCCGCCATACGGATTATGAAAGAAACAGGAGCACATGCCGTAAAGCTGGAAGGTGGTGAAGAAGTGATAGACAGTGTTCAAAAGATTGTAAAAGCAGGTATTCCGGTAATGGGGCATTTAGGATTAATGCCTCAAAGCATTTACAAATTTGGAACTTATGCAGTAAGGGCTACCGGCGAAGAAGAGGCCGATAAATTAAAGCGAGACATTTTGTTGTTACAGCAGGCCGGTTGTTTCGGCATTGTGTTGGAAAAAATACCCTCTTCACTGGCGGAAGAAGTTACTACAATGGTAAGCATACCTACCATTGGCATTGGGGCCGGTAACAAATGCGATGGCCAGGTACTGGTAATGCACGACATGTTAGGTATTAATACAGAATTCAAACCACGCTTTTTAAGGCAATACTTAAACTTATACGACCAGATAAAAAATGCCGTAAACCAATATGTACAGGATGTAAAAAGTGGCGATTTCCCTAACGAGAACGAATCTTATTAAATTCGGACCACTTGACCGATTGTTGAAGTTTATTCACCCAAAAAGACAATAAATCATTCTCTACAAGTTTGTTTTTATTTAAAATTGCTTACAGGAAACATATGCCTTTTCATGAAACAACTATCCTTCAATGAAGCAGGCTGTTTATTAGAATGAAAAACATTAAGACAAAGAAAACGATCATCATCATTATCCACTTCGCATTGTGGGTATGCTTTTTATTACTCCCCTATTTCTTTTTCCAGGATTTTAAAGAGCTACCGGAGAAAATGAGCAATCGTATCCTCACCTATCATTCCATATCATCTATCTACCTCATTGCATTCTATTATTTAAATACACTGCTTTTTATTCCCAAATTCCTTTACAAATCAAAATGGCTTTTTTACATATTACTTTCGGTAATCTTTTTTATAGGGTATATGTATGTGCCCAAAGCAATTGTAGATCAGATAGCCGGCCCTCCCGGGGGGCCTCCATCTGAAAGAAAGAGCGACCAAACAGCGCAATCAAAAGACCCCAGGTTTCATGGCAACACCACTCCTTTTTATAAGCATGATGGTGCAGACTCCAATAATAGGAACAACAGGCCAGACCAAAGAAGGCCCAGTTATAAGAATAATGCTTTCTTTAAGTTATATTTTGGCCCTTACGCAGTATTCCTGCTTGTATTTACAATCGGCACCTGCCTCTCTGTAATGCAACGATGGAGAAGCCTTGAAAAGAATAAGGAAGAAATTGAAAAAGAAAAACTGAATACGGAGCTGTCGTTCTTAAAATCGCAGGTAAACCCGCACTTCTTCTTCAATACGCTTAATAATATTTATTCGCTTGCCGTAGTTGGCAGCGAACATACTGCTCCTGCCGTATTGCAATTGTCCTCTATAATGCGTTATATTTTAACGGAGACACAAAAAGATAAAGTGCCTCTGCAAAACGAAATTGACTTTATCAAGAACTACATAGAATTGCAACTGGTAAGGGTTACTGATAAAGTGCATGTAGATTTTGTAGTGCAAGGCAATACGGAAGAACAACTTATTGCCCCTCTGTTATTCATTCCATTTGTAGAGAACGCTTTTAAATATGGTATCAGTACCAAAGACAAAACATCTATTGAAATAAAATTAAAAGCCACCAAACAAACCATACATTTTGAAATATCAAATAGTATTGTAAAGGCGGAAAATGCCATTCACGATGCTACAGGTATTGGTATTAACAATGTAAAAAGGAGATTGGAATTATTGTACAATAACAAACACACACTAACCGTAAAAGAACTAAACAATACATTTACTGTTAACTTAGATATTAATTTATGATGAAATGTATCGCGATAGATGATGAACCCCTGGCATTGCAATTGATTTCACAATATTGCTTGAAAATACCTTTTTTGCAACTCGATAGGGTTTTTACCAACCCCGATGAAGCCGTACAATTCATTGCGCAGAATAAAGTAGATCTTATTTTTTTAGATATTCAAATGCCAGACATTAACGGCATTCAGTTTTATAAAAATCTTACCGAAAAACCACTGGTTATATTCACTACCGCTTTTAAAGATTTTGCAGTAGAAGGATTTAATGTAGATGCAGTGGACTATCTTTTAAAGCCTTTTGAATACAATCGCTTTTTGAAAGCGATTTACAAAGCCAAAGAATATTTGGAATTTCTTTCTTCGCAGGAACTGCAATTAAGTTCTATTTATGTGAAGGTGAACTATGAAATGATGAAGATTAATTTGAAAGATATTGATTTGATTGAAGCACTGGATGATTACATTAAAATTCACATAAAACCCATGCCCGTACTAACTTTAATGACCTTAAAGAGTATGCAGGAAAAGTTGCCCGAAAAAGAATTTGCGAGGGTGCATCGTTCATACATCATTCCCATTCAAAAAATTGAAAAATTCAGCAAAAACAAGGTAACGGTGGCAGGAAAAGAAATACCGATTGGCAGCAGTTACAGCGATACATATGAAAAATTATTACAGCATTCGGGCCAATAAGTATTGCTCACCTATGTTTTTTTCACGTTTACCTAATGAGTTTGATTTGCGGGTAGCCGTTATGTAATTTCACACTGCATTTAGCATATAGTTTAATAATTTTCATGCAGGGTTACTAGGAAGGTATTATGATTGTTCTCAATCGATAATACCTTCTTTTTTTTAGTTACATTGCATTTCTAAACTTTAGCTATGCAATTTCTTTCGGACTTAACGATTCAACAGAACAATAAAGGCACTTCTACAGGATTAACATGGATCAGCAGCACAGGAGCGGAGATCATTAGCCACTCTCCTGTTGATGGAAAAATAATAGGCTCGGTGGTTTCAACAGACCAAACCGCTTATCAAACCGTTGTCAATACAGCATCTCAGGCATTTTTAGAATGGAGAATGTGGCCGGCGCCAAAAAGAGGTGAGGTTGTTCGCCAAGTAGGCGAAGCCATTCGCAGGCATAAAGAAGCATTAGGGCGATTGGTAAGTTATGAAATGGGTAAAAGTTTGCAGGAAGGTTTAGGTGAAGTACAGGAAATGATTGATATCTGTGATTTTGCGGTAGGCTTATCAAGACAATTATACGGCTTAACCATGCACAGTGAAAGGCCTAAACACAGAATGTATGAACAATGGCATCCTTTGGGCATTGTTGGCATTATTTCCGCATTCAACTTTCCTGTTGCAGTATGGAGCTGGAATGCAGCCCTGGCATGGGTTTGTGGTAACGTTTGTATATGGAAGCCGAGCGAAAAAACACCATTATGCGCCATTGCCGTTCAGCATATCATTAGCGAAGTATTGCAGAAAAATAGTGTACCGGAAGGTGTAAGCTGCCTGGTGCAGGGTGAAAGGCAAATTGGAGAATGGCTAAGCCATGATAAAAATATTGCCCTTGTTAGTGCTACCGGCAGTACAAGAATGGGCAAAGCAGTGGGCACTGCCGTTGCAGAAAGAATGGGTAAGAGCATTTTAGAGCTTGGAGGAAACAATGCCATCATCATTTCACAGCACGCCGATCTGGATATGGCTTTGATTGGTGCTTTATTTGGTGCAGCAGGAACGGCAGGCCAGAGATGCACCACTACCAGGCGGTTAATTATTCATGAAAAAGTATACGATACCTTTAAGCAGAAACTGGTAAAAGCCTACCATCAGCTAAAAATTGGCAACCCTTTACATGCCGGCAACCACGTTGGCCCTTTAATTGATAAAGATGCCGTTTCTACTTACCTCAGAGCCATAGAACAATGTAAACAGCAGGGCGGTAACTTTTTAATAGAAGGGAATGTATTGCAAGGCGATGAATATGCCAGCGGTTGCTATGTTCAACCCTGTATTGCTGAAGTAACAAACGAACTTCAGATTGTTCAACACGAAACGTTCGCCCCTATTTTATATATCATAAAATATACTAATTTAGAAGAAGCAATTGCTATGCAGAATAATGTGCCGCAAGGGTTGTCATCATCTATTTTTACATTAAACATGAGAGAAGCAGAAACATTTTTATCTCACGCCGGCAGCGATTGTGGTATTGCTAATGTAAACATTGGTACCAGCGGGGCCGAGATTGGCGGTGCTTTTGGTGGCGAAAAAGAAACAGGTGGCGGAAGAGAAAGCGGCAGCGATGCATGGAAAGCTTATATGCGCAGGCAAACAAACACTATTAACTGGAGCGATCAGTTACCACTGGCACAAGGCATACAATTCAATATTTAAAAAGGAATGCTATGAAACCAATTGAAATAAAATGGCTTGCTAAACCTGAAGTACATGATTATGCAGCAGCAGCCTCTTACCTGATGCTTATTTTCCCGCCGGAAGAAACAGATTTTTTTGTAAAAAAACTCAAAGCTGTTTCGGTTACTGAGTTTAAGGCCAAAGATATTTTCAGGGCATCCAGGTTATCTTTATTGGGCGTAAGCAATTCACATGTTGAAAAAGACAGGAAAGCCATTAAAAAATCTAAAAAGCTCTCCCCTATACTACTGGTACGGGACATGAGTACCAAATCTGTAATTATCGCAGACGGGTATCATAGAATGTGTGCGGTATATTCTTTTAATGAAGATGCATTTATTAAATGCAAGATCGTTTAACATAAAATATATGCAAGCCATTATCATCAACAATATTCAATCCAAAGAAATTGCTACGGGTTATTTTGCCAAACTTGTACATAGCGAAAAGATGACCTTTTCTTTTATTCAGGTAAAAGCTGGTTATGCTATTAAAGAACACAGTCATCCACATGAACAGGTATCAATTGTGCAGAAAGGTGTTTTTAAACTGGTAATTGAAGGTGTACCGGTTGAATTTACAGATGGAGAACTGGTAGTGATCCCTGCCAATGCCAGGCATTCAGGCATAGCTATTACAGATTGCGAATTGCTGGATGTATTTACCCCGGTACGGGAAGATTACCAAAAACTTTGATGAGATGAATTTGAACTTAACAGGAAAAAATGCCCTGGTAGGCGGCGGCTCTCAGGGGCTTGGACTAGCCTCTGCGATTGAGCTCGCACTTTTGGGTGCCAATATTACCCTTGTTTCCCGGAACGAAGAGAAACTTAAAAAAGCAGTAACCTTGTTAGATACAACACAAGGGCAGCATCACCAATATCTAATTGCTGATAACAGCGATATTGATTCGTTCCGTAAAATAATAAGTACCTATTTTCAACATAATCCAATAGTGCATATCCTTATAAACAACACCGGTGGGCCTGCCGCCGGGGAAATTGTTCTGGCACCAGCGGAGCAGTTTGAAAAAGCATTTCAAATGCACATAATTGCCGGTCAATTACTGGTACAGGCAGTTGTACAAGGCATGAAAAAAGAAGGGTATGGCAGGATCATCAATATTATTTCAACATCGGTAAAGCAACCCATTAACGGGTTGGGTGTATCCAATACCATACGTGCAGCCGTTGCCGGCTGGGCCAAAACACTTGCCAATGAACTGGCCTCATTTGGCATAACAGTAAATAATGTGCTGCCCGGTTTTACAGAAACGGAAAGGTTGGAGTACGTGCTTTCACAAAATGCAGTTAAAAAGAATATTTCATTGGAAAATGAAAAATTATTGGCGATTGATAGCATTCCTGCAAAACGATTAGGTAAACCCTCAGAATTTGGTGCAGCAGTGGCTTTTCTTGCTTCACCGGCTGCAGCTTATATTAACGGAATTAACCTGCCGGTTGACGGAGGCCGTTTAGGTTGTTTATAATTTGATAATGATTTCTTAAAATAATCGCACATTTCTTATTATTGGCCTCGTTTTTTTCAAATTTGCTTATGAAAATTTTTACAAAGGTTTTATACAGGTTGTTTGCATGCATACTTTTCACCGTATTTATCTGTTCGTATACATATGCACAAACAGATAAATTAAAAGGATGGCATTTACTGGATTTTGCAAAAGACAGTTTTTACGGCATCAGCCTTAATAAAGCATACGATTTTTTAAAAGAAAAAAATAAAAGAGCTACCCCCATAATTGTTGCGGTGATAGATGGCGGTATCGATACCAGTCACGAAGACCTGAAAAACGTTTTATGGCATAACCCTAAAGAAATTGCCAATAATGGTATTGATGATGATCACAACGGGTATATAGACGATGTATACGGATGGAATTTTTTGGGAAACAAAGATGGCAGCAATGTAAAAAAAGCAAGTGATGAGAAAACAAGGGTTTACCATTTATACAAAGAGAAATTTGCAGGGAAAGAAATAGACACTTCACAACTAACCACAACCGAAAAGTACCAGTATTCTATGTGGAAACGCTCTAATGATGAATTAAGTGTAAACGGTGACGATCAGGTAGAAACATTAATGCTGGAAGCAACAGCTAAAGCCATTAAAAGGCAGTGCAAAATTATTGGAGATGAATTTGGCCGGTCAGAATTTACCTTAGAAGAATTGGAAAAATTTGAACCGAAAACCAAGCAAGCCAAAGATGCTAAATACGCTTATGTAAGCGGTATGAAAATGTTAAGTGTAGACTCAGACGAGAAAAACACCAACATCATTAAAGAATTAGAAGATTATATAGAAAATAAAAAAGCATTGGCCACTGCTAAAACAACCCCGCCCCCCAGCTACAGAAGCGACATTGTAAAAGACGATGATAAAAACATAAACGATAAATATTACGGCAACAAAGATGTAATGGGGCCAGATGCAATGCATGGCACACATGTTTCCGGCATTATTGCCGCAGACAGGAACAATCATATAGGTGTGAATGGTGTTGCAGATAATGTAAAAATATTAACCGTAAGGGCTGTGCCCGATGGGGATGAATACGATAAAGATATTGCACTGGGTATTTTTTATGCAGTAGATAACGGAGCCAAAGTGATTAATATGAGTTTCGGGAAAGCATATTCTCCAGGAAAAAACTGGATAGACAGTGCCGTTAGGTATGCAGAAAAACATGATGTTTTATTGGTACATGCAGCGGGCAATGAATCTTATAATATAGATGAAAAAAATAACTACCCCTGCCCTGATTACCTGAATTCAACCACAAAAGCTTCTAATTTTATTACAGTTGGCGCCAGCAGCGATTTGCATATTACTCCTAATTCTCTCGCAGCAGATTTTAGCAATTATGGAAAACAAAATGTAGATGTATTTGCACCGGGGGTAAAGATTTATTCAACATTACCCGGCGGTAATCAATATGGAAACCTGCAGGGAACCAGTATGGCCAGCCCTGTAGTGGCCGGCATTGCAGCATTAATACGTTCTTATTATCCTTCTTTAACGGCACAACAGGTTAAAAAGTGTATTGAAGAATCAGTAATGAAAATAGCAGACTCTATTCCCTGTATGAAACCGGGAACAAAAGTAGAGGCAGACATGAACGGTAATGTTTCGGGTGATAAATATAAAATCAGTTTTAGCACATTAAGCAAAACAGGCGGTATTGCAAACGCTTACAATGCCATACGATATGCTGATACCTTGGCTGCCAGCTTAAATGAGAAAAACAATTCCATCAAGAAAAAAAAGAATTGATCTATGGCAAGACCAGCTACAGGAGATTATGCTCCCTTTTATCATAATTATGTTGAAATGGCAAAAGGCTATTCTGTTAAAGAATTAATTGAAAGCTATGCCCTGCCTTTGAATAATTTCTTCCAAAGCCTTCCCGATGAAAAAGCCGATTATGCTTATGCTGAAGGGAAATGGACGATTAAAGATCTTGTTCAACACATTATTGATGCAGAACGGATCTTCGCTTACAGGGCGCTCCGTTTTTCCAGGAAAGACCAAACCAATTTACCTGGTTTTGACGAAAATGCATTTGCCGAACATGCACATGCTTCTGAAAGAACATTCGCCTCTTTAAAAGAAGAATTTGTTGCAGTGAGAAAATCTACTGACCTACTGTTACAAAGTTTTAGTGAAGAACAATTGCTATTGAGTGGATTGGGAAATAATAATGCAATAACGGTTAATGCAATTTGTTTTATTATTTACGGGCATATACTTCATCATAAAAAAATTCTGGAAGAAAGATATTTAAATTAATAAGCGTATCGGTAAAAGCTGCAATCCGCTTCATCGCAAAGTAATCTTTTAAGATTTGGGTTTGATAAAACTTCTGTGTACTGCATCGGTTTACCGTCAACCCAAATTTTTTCATAGATTAACCTGATACCATGACTATAATCAACCCACCAATTGATATGCCCAACATATAACGGTTGTATAGGTTTTCCATCAGGCTTATGCCAACCATATATTGCCTCGTGGTTAAGTTTACCGCTTTCAGTTATTTTAGACGATAACACAACATCTTTCTTAATTCCGGCAATCAATCCCTTTGCATTCTTTCTTTGCCCTTCAACAATTAAATGATGTTGCCACATGGTAACAGTGCTATCTCTGAAAGCAAGCATTGGCATGGGTGCCAGCTTAACTTTAGCAGCTTTATAAATATCATCAACCATTTTTTTTGTCGGGAGAAAACAATGCAGGCTGTCTGCAATCTTTTGTGCAGCCATTGGTGTTAAAGGTATCCTTGCCCAATCTTTATCATTGCCAACAGACAAATAATCTTTCGCTACAAAATAAGTAGCTTTTATTTCTTTATGTTGTACAGAATCAACAATACGGGTATGAATAGCTGTAAATATTTTAAGGAAGGAAGGGATATTGCCATTTAAAATCGCCTCTACAGCCAATGAATCTCTTTTTTGCCAATTGAACGCAGCTGCCTGCTGGTAAAATGCCGCACCGCTTAACCCCTCTCCAACAGGTGTTTTGAGGTTGATTATTTTTTTTGCTCCGTTACAAGAACTAATAATGGCTGCTACTAAACAAACAGCAAATAAGTATTGTCTGGTACTGATCATTTAAACTATTATTTGGCACTAAAGCTAAAATAATATCGTCTACTGTAATTCTTTTTATTGCTATCCGGGTACTTACGGAATTGTATGTTGTTTATTTTGTTACTTCAACTATCCACATTAAAGCTAATGCTGTTTTAAAATAGGGCTTAGAGCTTTTTACTTTTAAGCCTGCTTTGGCAAATGCTTTTGCATAATCAGTTGTTGGAATATAGTCGCCAATTAACGCTATTCCATTTGGTTTTAAAACACGGGCTATTTCACAACATACTTTTTCTTGTGCTGCTTTAGTTTCAATATTATGTATACAAAGCAATGAAAGAACAACATCAAAAGAATTATCTGCAAAGCTTAAGTTTCTTGCATCTTCATTTCTTATTTCTACTTTATCCAAAATTCCCTCTATCTCTGCATTTGTAAGAGTCTTGCTCATTGAATTACCGGAAAGGTCTTTACTGCTCCAAATATCAATTCCAATGGATTTACCTGTTGTCAGTTTTTTTGCAGCACCATTCATTAAAAGTCCTTGCCCTGTACCGATGTCTAAAACATTTTCCTTCCCTGTCCAATTAATTTTAGAGAGCATTAAATCTCTGGTTCGGTATTTACCTTTTAGTCCATAAGCTAACATAGCAATACCAAGAATGAAAAATATGAAACCAACGAGTATGATTAAATAGTTAATATAATTTAAAATTAAATTGCCTGAAAATTTGAAGATAATTGAACTTATAGTAATAATTAATACGCCGAATAAAATTAAATTTCGCATGATACCTGGTGCATCAAATCCATACTTTACGTTAGGCATAAATTTTTTAATTTAAAATATGTATTGTAAGTGACGTGCAACAAATTCATTAATGCCTCTGCTATTTCTGTAAATTTAATGACAACTATCTTTCGTTTAGTCTTGGCCTGATTCTCGCTTTGGATTTATTGAAAATATTCTGCCCTTTATCAACACCCTGCCTAATCTCTTTTTGCCGTTCTGCAGGCATATGAATGGTTTCTTTACATTCTGTACTACAACAGTTTTCATATTTTTCTGCACATTCTTTACATTGAATGAACAGCAAATGGCAACCATCATTTTTACAGTTAGTATGGCTATCACAAGGCTTACCACATTGGTGACAATGTGCAATTATATCCTCTGTAATACGCTCTCCCAGCCTGTTATCAAATACAAAGTTCTTTCCAATAAACCTGCTTGGTAAATTCTTTTCTTTAATCTGCTTGGCATAATTGATGATCCCGCCTTCCAGGTGAAAAACATTATTAAATCCTCTGTGTAGCATGTAGGCGCTGGCTTTTTCGCAACGTATACCACCTGTGCAATACATAATGATATTCTTGTTTTCATTACCTTTCATCATATCGGCAGCCATGGGTAGTTGCTCCCTGAATGTATCTGAAGGAATCTCAATAGCATTGTTAAAATGCCCTACTTCATACTCGTAGTGGTTACGCATATCTATCACTACCGTTTCTTTATCTTGCAATAAATCATTCATTTGTTCGGCATTTACATACCTGCCTTTATTTTGCATGTTGAAAGTTGAATCTTCAATTCCATCGGCAACAATCTTATCTCTTACTTTTACTTTCAATACCCAAAAACTTTTACCATCATCTTCAACAGCTATATTAATACGCAACCCTTCTAAAGGCTTAATAGAATATAAAAATTGTACAAAAGCATTGTAATTAGATTGCGGTACACTTGCCTGTGCATTAATACCTTCAAAAGCCACGTAGATCCTGCCAAAAACTTTCAGTTCGTACAAATGTTTGTACAAATAATCTCTGAATTCCTGTGGATTTTGAATGGGAAAATACTGGTAAAAGCTTACTGTAACTCTTGGTTCTGTTTCTTCCATGAGGTGTTGCTTCAACTCCTCATTACTGATTCTGTTGTGTAATAAAGCCATAAAAATCGATTTTAGATATCGGCTTCAATTGAGCCAATATTTCATTTACAATGAATCCGTTTGCATGACGGACAAAATGCGATGCAAAAGTAGGCTTTTAGCAGTTTACTTCATCACAGGAATGCTAAAACGTATGCCAGAAATAGTATTGTTATGTTGATCTGCACCAATTTTATACCCTTTAATAAAATCAATTCTGCCAACTTTAAAAATATTTTCCAACGAAATAAATACCTCGGTATAATTATAACGACTATTTTCTGCAATAGCCAGTCCATTTGCTCCCAATACCAAAAACCAGTTCAATTTCCTGAATCCGGGTATTTTGTTGGTGAACAAACCATTTAGATGATATTCTATATGTGCAGCACCATATAAAGATTTCGTATTACTAAGCTCGTAATACGGCAATAACTGAAAGCTTCGTAAATAGGTATTAGCCAAAGCAGTTTGATTGCCTAAATAATGGTTATAATCTGGAGCATATACTTTATTGGCTTGTAGAAAACCACCTGATTCTACATTGTAACTCAGCATGCCGCCAAGCTTCATATTTAAATTATCTGAAACAGTTAGTTTCCATTTGGTATAATCTGCATCGCTGCCAAAAATATTTGGCATACCCCGAACAATGCTTATGCCCAAAATAGGGTATTTAGAACCGATGTTTACTTTTCTATCGGGAAATTCGATATACCTGGCACCTGGCCTCCAACTTGCCGTGAACTGGGCCGAAAATGCTTTATGAGCTGCAATATTAGATACCATTATTTCCGTTGGATAATTTGGCGCAAAAACATTGTCTTTTAAACTGTTGATCACATTATCCATCGGAGTACGATCCTGGTAATTAACCCCTACTCCAATCGTTATTCCCTCGCCAATACCAAATGAATAATTGGCCTTAAAAAAACTGGCCATATAAGATCTGATATGATTGTGTTGCCAGAAATAGGTACTGATAGTATTGTTGGTTTCAGAAACAGGGTTTTCGTTATTAAACTGAAATACATCTGAACCAAAAGACAACGCAATACTGTTTAAATATTTCTTTCCAAATGAATAAGATGTATTCAGTTTGGCATTAAAGTTTTGCCTGGCATAACCGTACCTGACAGAAGGTTTGATATTTAAATTTTGCCGGCCCTCAAATCGTTTGTTATAATTAACACCAAAAACACTAACCCTTCCTTCGGCGGGATTGTAATACAAGCCTAAAGCATTAATCAGCGGATCTGCGGTAAAGTTGGTTTTATATTTTTCTTTGCTATAATTATATCCGGTAAAGAAAAGTTTATTAAAAGTAAGCTTGTTCCTTTTTTGATCTAACGAATCCAGGTAGTGCGGTTGTTGCCTGAGTTGCTCGAGGCTATCTTTCTTTTTGTAATCAATTGCCTCGGCCTGTGTTAAAGGCAATGGCCTTATACTATCCCAATACTGCAGGCTTTTTTTGTTACTGCTATCAAAAAACTTGAGCAAGGTATTATTAAAAAACTTGGGTTTAAAATCGGGGGCAATATCAAATTTGTCATATACCTGTATAAAATGCCCGAAAAAGTCAAACCCCAAAAATTTACCTGCAGGATACATTACCTGTTGCTTAATTACCCACGTATTTTTTAAAGGCATATACAATTGCTCAATGGTTAATGTATCTAAAAGCTGCATTTGCTGTTCTTTAAAAACATTCAGTTGCAAGCTGTAAATACGCCATTCGTCTTCAATAATATTCATGTACCCACTAAATAAGGGCTCATATTTTCTTTTGGGAATAACCTTTATCCTACTAATTTGTTTATCACCCTCAAAAAAAGTTCCTTCAAATTTGTAGCGGTAATAATTAAGTGCATTGTTACTTATGGGAGAAATAAAGCCTCTGGGGTTTAAAGCTCTGAGAGTAATATTGTTTTCGTAAAAAGAAATTATCTGCGGGCTGCTGAAACCAAATCCATCGCTTCTTCCGCTTACTTTAGTACTTACTACTTCTATCTTTTTTTTATCATTGTCTACAGAATAATTAGCCACAGTTTCAGATAAAAAGATCATTTTCTTTTTACTGGTATCTCCATCTTCAAAATCCACTTTTTCTCCTAAAAATCTTTTGGGATAATTTCTCAACTGAAGCTCGCCTTTAATATATACTTCGGTAGAGAATTTTTTTATTTCTTTCAGATATTCTTCCCGTTTGGCTATTGTTTTGCGGATGATTTCATAAGCGGGATCTTCTGAACCGCTTTTCACAACAACATCATTCAGTTTATACTGTTGTTCAGCCAACTCGAAATTTACAATTGTATGTTCTTCGGATATTTTTATTTTTTTTTCAACAGATGCAAAGCCTACATGCTGGCAAACCAAAACATAATTGCCTTTTGCAAGATTGATGGAGTATTGCCCTTTTGCATTGGCTGTGGTGCCTTTGGTTGTTCCTTTAATAAGAATAGAAGAAAAAGGAAGCACAACACCTTTGTCGTTTTTAATACTACCCGAAAGCATTTGTGCATTAACAAGAACAGGGCAAAGCAAAAGAATAATAGCAATTCGTTTGGTCATAATTTTCTGAAGGTTATAACAAACTTATTGCATTAATGTTTGAACATACTGTTAAATATGAACCATACATTAAGAACAATGAATATTTATATTTTTACTTCTTTCTTAGAAAGCTGCCCGTAAGTGCTGCAAGTCCGGATACCAGTCCGCCAATAAATGCAGTTAACAATACTAATGCAACGGAAGATCCTTTTAAAGGTAAAACCAATGCTATTCTGTGAGATAAAAGATGGTTGTTGGCTGTATCTATCATGGCAGCCAGTATGCCCCACAAAAAGAACAATGCCAAAAAGCCTGATAAAAATGCTTTTACCGGTTTCTGATGTATGGTAAGCGCCACAATAAGTGAGCAAAATGCAAAACTATACCATGGCACAGCATCGAACAGCCCGAAAGCATAACTTAATAAAACTGTTAATACGGTAGCAATTAAAAATTTCATACAATTGGTTTAAGCATTAATAAAACTGATATGCCATTTAATCCTGTTATTCTGTTTTGCTTCTTCTTTCTTTAAAAATAAAACCTGATAATATTTGCCTGCTGCCCAATAATCTATAAAAGTATCGTAATACTTACTTCCGGGATTACCACTTTGCCCGCCAGGGTATGCAACATACGCTTCCACCTTATCTTTTAAGTGTACAACCATACGCCAGCTGGGGCCATGATTATTGGTAGTGGCATTAATTTCGTTCGTGCCACCTCCAATTGGCAACTCCGTCCTGCTAAGCCCCGGTATCTTTAATAAATGTGTTACAGCAGTTGCTTTATATACACCCCATTGTAACTTATTTGCTTTTTCAAGTTGAGAAAGATAGGCACATGCTTTTTGAAAGGCTGCCAATACATCGTCAGCTATTGTTTCAATTTTATCTGGCGTGTTAATATTATCAGCAAAGACAATAGGTTCATTTCTTAATAAAGATTCCAGTAAAGTAGATTGTTGGGGGTAATATAGAGGCAATTTGCTTTTACTGAATTCATCATCATATACTATATGATAAGTGCTATCCCAAAACGATTGAAATACAGTGGCACCTGTTTCCGAATAATCATTATTCAGGTTCCAATCTTTCAATATTTGCAAGTATTTTTTCTCCTCGGTATTCAGTTTATCTTCGTTTAATAATTTCAGTAATGCCGGCCGGGCCATTTCGGCAAATACATTGTAATTATTTGTTTGCAGCCGCTCCATATCTTCAACAGTAATATCGTGCATAGCAGTAAGCTTCCTGTTAATGATATAACCTCTGTATACAGGGAAGTTACCAAGCCTGCCCAGATAATATGGATAAGTTGAATCTACAGCCATTTGATTGGCACTGCTAACAAACCCTCTCTCAGGATTATGCATTTGCGGGTTTTCAGTTGCCTTAATAAAGCCTTGCCACTGATAAGAGCTGTCTGTTCCGGGCATGATAAAATCACCCTGGTGTTTCCATTTGGCAATAAATTTTCCCTGCTGCCTTATGGCTATATCGCCATTAACGGCAGCAAATACCGGGTTTTGGCCCGGGCACAATAAGTTATCTATAGCCGCTGCATAATCATTAAAATTTTTAGCCAGCTTTAGTTTTTCAAACATTAAAAGTTCATTGCTTTCCTTTTGTGCCATCCAGCTAACGGCATAGGTTTTATTATCTTTATTCTTACTTTGGTAATGCTGATCGTACATTACAGGCCCGAAAACCGTATAGGCAACATTATCTATCACTTCTTCTTTTCCCTTCACTTTAATTATTTCTTTCCTGGTTTCTGCTTTTACCCAATGGCCATTGTATTGATATTCTTGTAATGTTGAATCTTTAAACTTTACTTCATAAAAATCTTTTACGTCTCTGCCACTATTGGTAAAGCCCCAGGCACAGCTATCATTAAACCCAATTACCACGTAAGGTGCACCCGGAAACGAAACGCCATACGAATTGTGTGTTGGAGTAGTGATTTGCATTTCGTACCAAAGCGAAGGAAGGTTTAAACTCAAATGTGGATCATTACAAAGAATAGGCTTGCCGCTCTTTGTTTTAGAGCCGGCCACAGCCCAGTTGTTACTACCATTATTTTTATTGGGAACATAAGGTGCTTCAAAACGTTCATCATTATTGGTTCTGGCATAATATAGGGAGTCTACAGATGCAGGAATTACCGGAACTATACCCGGTTTTTCAAATGGGGTTCCTTTGGGAACAATAGGATTCAATGAATCTGCCCTATCGGGGAAGAGTTTTTTAAAAGTATCGTAACCAAAAAAGTTTTTAGTATTCGTCATATAAAAATCTTCTTCACCACCACCAGACAAATCAAATGCCATCAGTTTCATAAACAAAGCGGTTTTCAGGTTGGTCCACGGTTCAGGCTTATAATCCAATAATTTGTATTCTACAGGTATCTCATGCGCTTTTAAATGATCTATATAATAGTTAATGCCGGCAGTATAGGCGTCAACGGCTGTTTTGGTTTCAAGGTTCGATTCAATTTGTTTTAAAGACTGCTCCGCACCATAAGCCATACCCAGCCTTCTAAAATATTTATCTGTATTCAACATTTTGTCTCCCACCACTTCACTTAATCTGCCTGCAGCCAAATATGTTTGAAATTCCATTTGCCATAAACGAAACTTCGCATGCAAGTATCCTTGCACGAAATAAGCGTCTGCATCATTTTCTGCATATATGTGAGGCACAAGCCTATCATCAAAATAAACATCGGCCTTATTTTTTAGCCCCCTGATATTTATCTCTGCATTGAAAGATGCATTATCTGATTCCGCATTCTGCCAGAATCCTTTTTGGGGCGAAAGGAAAAAACCGAGTCTGGGTGTTTTAGTATCTCCAGATGGTAACTGGGTATTTAATGCAATAACCAGTGCTGCTGTTATTACACCGCAAATGGAAGCCGGAACTATTCTCATAGCAATTCTATTAGAAAATGAAAATAATAAAATTATGGATAGTGAAAAGTTGAAAATTGAAATCCTTCTAAAGGAATAGGTAAACACAAAAGAATCTTTAAACAAATTCCCGCGATTTTATACAAAAGCAATAAACAATAGTTCTTTATTTTTTTCGTTTTATACAAAATTGTAGTATGATCAGTTGGGATGATTTCAGCAAAATTGAAATGCGTTGCGGAACCATTATGGAAGTGGCCGATTTTCCTCAGGCTAAAAAACCTGCCTACCAGTTAACCATCGATTTTGGCAAATTGGGTACTAAAAAGTCTTCCGCTCAAATAACGCACCATTATTCCAAGCAGGAGCTTATTGGAAAACAGGTTATAGCGGTAGTAAATTTCCCCGTAAAACAAATTGCTAATTTTTTCAGTGAATGTTTGGTTTTAGGCGTGTATGATAACAATAACAATGTAATTTTATTACAACCTGATAAACCAGTTAATAACGGACAACCCATTGGTTAATGAACGAACTCTACTACACTTATTACGAAAGCCCAATTGGCCTGTTGAAGATAGGCGCCACAGACAACTATATTGCGGAATTAAGTTTTGTAGATAATAAGGAACAGATAGTGCATGGCGAACCGGGTATTAGTGAAGTGATGCATCAGTGCACCGAAGAGTTGATAGAATTTTTTGCCGGCAGAAGAAAAACGTTTAATATACCTGTTCACCAGGAAGGAACAGAATTTCAAAAAAAGGTATGGAGTGAATTATTGGAGATTCCTTTTGGCAGAACCCTAAGTTATCTTGACCTTTCTAAACGCCTCGGCGATGCCAAAGCCATAAGGGCTGTGGCCAGCACGAATGGTAAAAATAAAATTGCAATTATTGTTCCCTGCCACCGCGTTATAGGAAGCGATAAAAGTCTTGTAGGTTATTCCGGCGGACTATGGCGTAAAAAATGGTTACTGCAACACGAATTCAGGATACACAATGGTGTTCAAACCCTGTTTTAAAAACGCACCATTTTAGGGCATTTAATGGATTTGTCTGCCCCGAAAATACCATTTTTCATCACAGATACTTCGTAAGCTCCCTGTGTTCCGTTGTATACACCTAATGCAGATGTGGTAGCATCGTAATTAAAAGTAATTTTCAAGTCGTTCACCTGGTATCCTATCATAGGAATAATGGCATCTCCCGCCCTGTAGTACAAGCCTAATATTAATTGATTAGCACCGCCTTCGCCACTGAGGTTATAATTAACATTGGCACCCAGAACCGTTTCCGTTACAGTACCCATTTTACTATAGTATACATTAGGGTTAACGATTGCCAGGTTACCGTATTTAATGTGCGCATTTACAAAAAAAGTATACCTGGGAGCCAGTCTTCCGCTGGTAATAGCATTAGATGCAAAGAAGGATTCGGACGGCTGGTTTAAATGTTGAATACTTGCGCCTGCATTTACATAAAGATTATCTGTTAAAAAAGCTGCATAATTCACTCCTAACTGTAAATCCAGATAATAAACCGATGTATAATTAAAGGGTTCGTTATTGGGAACGGTGATATCAAAAAACTTACCGTTCCACTGGTTATCAAAAGTAAGTTTCGATGGGTCTACACGCTTGTTCACTCCACCAATACCCACTCCTACACTTAATAATCCATTATCGTTAATTACCTGGTGGTAAGCAGTTGAAACAAAAAGCCTTGTAGCTGTTAATGTTCCGCCGCCGGCATCATCTTTCAATAAAGTGCCGCCCAAGCCCACCCATCCGTTCTCAAACCTGCTGTTAAACAACTGAACATCGCCCCATGCACTCATTGTTTTATAGGCGTTGCCAATATTGGCCCATTGATCCCTGTAATTAATTCCCAACCTATAATCGTGGTCGGGCATAAAACCGGTGTTGGCCGGGTTAACTAATAAAGGCGCATTAAAATATTGAGAAAAATGCAAATCCTGTGCATAGATATTGCAATAGGTTGTAAAGATAAAGATGGTTAATATGTATATATATCTGTTCATTTATCTTAACAAGGTTATATCTCCTTTTTTAGTGAATTTGCCCCCATCAGATAATTCTACTTCCAATACATAATGATAAACATCTTGCGGCTGAACCTTACCTAAATAAGTTCCATCCCAACCGGATGATTTATCGGATGATTGGTATACCAATGTTCCCCACCGGTTATAAATACTCCACTTCATTGTAGCAATACCATAACCTCTTACATAGATCTTATCGTTAATACCATCTCCATTGGGTGAAAAAGCATTGGGCACATCGAATAAAGGATTTATTAGTGCTGAAACCAATTGGCATGTTACATCAAAACAACCCGAAGCATTGTAAGCATATAAACACGCTTTATAAGTATTTGTTTGGTTATAGATATGAGAAACAGGTTGTGTAACACTTGTTGTAATAACACTGTCCAGGTCTCCGAAAAAGAATTTAAACAAAGTGCCGCCGGTTGAATTATTAATAAAGTTAATGGCTGTATTGGCCACCGGTGGCTGCGGAGTAGCCGTAAAAGCAGCAGTGGGTTTACCGGAAGTGGTAATTACCTGAATGGCACTATCTATTATGTTACAGGTTCCTGAATCTATTGCTATCAATTTCACAGAATAAGTTCCAACATTATTATAAACATGTGTTGGATTACTTACAGTAGATGTGCTTCCATCACCAAAATCCCAAAAAAACTGCTGACCTCCATTAGACTGGTTGTTGAACACAGCCGTATAAGGTATACATCCTTTTGCAGGTGTTGTGAACGCAGCTTTAAGATTGGAAGCTATTCTCAATGTATCAATTACATAATCATCAAAATTGCAAAAATTCGTATCGAGCAATGTTAGTTTTACATAGTATGTTCCCTCTGCAGGAAAAGCATGCGTAAAAACGGTTTCACCTTTCTTCAGGTATTTAAGCGGTGATTTATCTCCAAAGTCTATTACAAAAGAAGAATCACCAAATTGTTTTAAGGAGTTTACTAAAAAAGAATTATTGGTAAACGCATAATTCAACTGCGTACAGGGCAGTAGTTTTTTACTTTGTAAGCTCAAGGATACCGAATCACTGCCCACTTTAATAGTTACATAAGAAGTGTCTCTTACATTACAGGTATTAGAGTCTATAGCGATCATGCTTACTTTAAACCTGCCAACAGAATTAAAAATATGTGTAACACTTGAAGTGGTGGTGGTATCATACTTTGATCCGTCACCGTAATTCCATATATATTGTTTTCCATCTCCAATAGAATCTTTAAATGCAACCATAAGGGGCAGGCATCCTGAAGTATCTCTTGTAGAGCCCTCTATCCGTGATTTTAATTCTGCCTGAAGCCCCGCAAGATTGAATGCAATTTTTATTCCTGCCATATTGCAACCAGAAGGTAATGCTCTGTTGGTTGGCGACCAAACACCGGGAGGCCCTGTAGGAAATACAGCGCCACCACCACAATTGGCACAAACCCCTTGATAAATCACTCCGTTCTTATCGAAACGACTGGTTCCTCCATCAACATGATCGGGGTAATTTCCTCCATTCTGGCCAAAGAAGCTGCCATATATTTGTCCTGATGCATTTTTTCCTAAAACAAAAAAATAAAAATCACTTCCGTCTGTTGTAGATTGTGTGGCATCTGGTGTAATAGGTAACCCTTTCGTGCCTGCATTAGGATAACCTAATTCAGTTGCATTATCTGCCAAACCTCCCCAACCGGAAACATAAGCCTGCTCACACCGATCTATCAAAAAAGCTGTGGGAGAAATATTAGGCACCACAGAATTGGCAGTTCCGAATGTAGTAGAAT
Source organism: Sphingobacteriia bacterium (assembly GCA_017304675.1). Taxonomy (GTDB): domain Bacteria; phylum Bacteroidota; class Bacteroidia; order Chitinophagales; family Chitinophagaceae; genus CW01. Next base: position 105,159 of record JAFKLS010000019.1, on the reverse strand, counting down.
ATACCCAGCCCGATAAATCGGGCTTTAACTTAGCGATAAACTGTTTTGCACCTGCCACATTATAAACAGCATTTACCACAGGCCATGCGCCTGTAGTGGTACCCATAATGTAAGGGAAGCCAAATTTATCGAACTGAATACCGTAAATAATGTCTATACCCAAAGTACCCCAGTAACTCGTTTGCAATAACTGGTAAGTATTATTGGCAATAATGCTTACAAACCCATCTACCTGTCCCTGATTATTTTGAAATAAACTACCCCCCCTGTTTCCGGGTAAATCTGAGCTGGCTGTAGCTCCGGCAATATAAATATTGGAGTTGGAAGGATTGATTGCGAGTACAAAAGGCGCATCATCGTCGCTGCCACCTAAATAAGTGCTGCATATGAGGTTGGTTAAGGATGGATCTGTTTTAATAAATACGCCATCCTGTGTTCTGCCCGAAGCATTAGGCCCACCGTTACTCGTTTGAAAGGCATTGGCAGTTGTGGGAAAATCGGTTGACTGTGTGCAGGATGCGAGGTAAATATTTCCTGCATTATCTACAATCACTTCACTCCTGCTATCATCTCCATAATTTCTTCTGGTAGAAACAGCACCAACAAAACCTTGCGTGTTAGTGGGATATTTATTTTTTATGTTCACGCCATCATCTCCCTTACCTCCAATGCGCAGAGAGCCGGTAAGAGCAGATCCATCGGAACTAAATTTAGAAAGAATAATATCCAGGCCGCCACCTGGTCCTTTTAACGTACCAGGATAATCAGACGAACTGGTTCTGCCAGAAAGAATAAGATTATTGTTTGCATCGCATACCAGGCTGTGGGGATATTCATTGCCGCTGCTGCCACCAATATATGTAGCAAACAACCGATTCACTCCACCAGGATCGAGTTTAATGATTCCTATATCGAAAGATTTTCCTTCACCGGTATTAGACCCGCCTGCAAAATTTGTTTGAAATGCTCCATTACTTACCGGAAAACCTGATCCGAAAACAATTCCTCCAAGGTAAAAATTACCACCATTGTCATAAGTAGCTGTAAACCCCCAATTATCTGCAGAGCTGCCGCTAAAAGAACAAAATACAAATTGCGGATCTATTACCAGAGTGGTATTCTTATCGTGTTGGTTTTTTAGTTTGAACCGAACAATATTTCCTTTTACCTGATAGTTACATTCTGCTTCATCTCTCGTTGCATTGTTCAGAATATAGGATTGCGGTATGGCTTCTTTCATTTCAGTAACCGATGTTTGAATTAAAAGCTCACCGCTCTTTACTTTAAGATTATCAGCCCCATCAAAATACAAAGCAATATTATCCGGGTTACCGCCTGGATTAACAATAAGATCATACTTTAAAGAGCCATTGGCAGTATAATACCGAACATCTATATTGGGGTATACATTTTTATAAGTTACCGCCTGGTATACTTTACAATGAGATGCCCATTTGGTTGAATCGTTACCGATAAAATAATTATTATACGTTTTTAATGCTTTGTCGGGTATTGCCTGAGGGTTGGGGTTGGCATTTAGAAACTTAACTTCATATACGTGCCCTCTGAGTGTGGTTGTGTTGGCAGTATCGTTTATCTTTTTTGTTTTGGAATCTGTTTTTTTTGCAGAATAAAACCTGCTGAGATGCGGGCTAAGGGCTGCAAGGTCATCCTGGTTATATAACAAAAGCCTGTAACCTCCATCGGGCTTTAGTGCAAATGAACCTATATTTAAATCCCCTTTAAAACTGATGGTTTTATCCCATTGCCCTTTGTTCTCTACAAATTCAAGATTAGACTGGGCCTTTACAAAGTGCACAATCAACAACAACAAAATATATCCTACCTTTTTAACAACGCCCCTCATTCAATTGATTTTAATTCTATTAAAAGATACGACTATAATACCAATTTAACACTGACTGCTGCCTACGATATCTTACTCCACATGGTTTTGCCTTTTTGTGTATGCAAAAAATTTGCCAAAGGAATGTTCTTCTCCTGCTGCAAAGATTCGTCATCCTCAATCAACCGGTCGGCTTCGGCTTTGGCCAGTTCCAATAAAACTTTATCGTTTACAATACTTGCCAGTTTGAAGTTCAATGCTCCGCTTTGTCTTGTGCCTTCAATATCGCCCGGGCCTCTTAATTCCAAATCTTTTTCTGCTATTTTAAATCCATCGTTGGTAGCACACATTATCTTGATACGTTCTTTGGCATCTTCGCTTACCTTACTACCTGTTAAGAGAATGCAAAAACTTTTCTCTCTGCCACGGCCTACCCTGCCACGGAGCTGGTGCAATTGCGATAACCCGAATTTTTCAGAACTTTCTATCACCATTACTGTTGCATTGGGCACATTTACACCTACTTCTATTACAGTAGTGCCAACCATAATATGGGTTTCTCCTCTGGCAAAGCGCTGCATATTGGTATCTTTTTGTTCTGCATTCATTTTACCATGTACCATGCTGATACCATATTTTGATTCAGGGAAAAAACTTTTTACCTGCTCATAACCTTGCATCAGGTCTTCATAACTTAGTTTTTCGCTTTCTTCTATCAGGGGATAAATGAAATAAGCCTGCCTCCCTTTTGCAATTTCTTCTTTTACAAAATCCATTACTTTGGCCCTGGCTTGTTCGTACCGGTGTACGGTGGTTATTGGTTGCCTACCCGGGGGAAGTTCATCCATAACACTATAATCAAGGTCTCCGTAGGCAGTCATTGCCAATGTACGGGGAATAGGTGTTGCAGTCATTACCAAAATATGCGGTGGTATAATTGCCTTTTTCCATAAAGCGGCACGTTGGGCAACACCAAAACGATGTTGTTCATCAACAATAGCCAATCCTAAATTTTTAAATTGCACCACCTCCTCTATCACAGCATGCGTGCCTACAACAAAATGAATGGTATCATCTAATAAATCTTGTAATATCTCTCTTCTTTCTGCTGCTTTAGTGCTACCTGTTAATAATCGTATTTCAACATTCATTTCTTTTAATAAGGAAGAGAGACTTTGAAAATGCTGTTGTGCCAAAATCTCCGTAGGTGCCATCAAACAACTTTGATAACCATTATCGGCTGCCAGCAACATACTCAATAAAGCAACAATGGTTTTTCCACTCCCAACATCGCCTTGTAATAACCGATTCATTTGGTGCCCCCTTGCAGTATCGGTTCGTATTTCTTTCAATACTCTTTTTTGTGCATTCGTTAATTGAAAGGGTAAATGCCGGTTATAAAAAGTATTAAAATAATTGCCTACTTTTTCAAAAATAACACCTCGGCTTGCTCTATGCCGCTGCAAACGAATTAAACCCAAACGTACTTGCGCAATGAACAATTCTTCAAACTTCAATCTGTACAAAGCTTGCTCATATTCATCTATTGTTGAAGGGAAATGAACTTTTAGATATGCCTGATAGCGATTGATTAATTTATTTCTTTGCAGCAGATCGGCGGGTAAATTCTCTGCCATATCCTTTGCAAGTATTTGCTGAAACAGTACCTGTGTTAGTTTTCCCAGTTGCCTTCCATTCAAACCCCTTGCCTTTAATTTTTCAGTGGTGGGGTAAACCGGCTCCAAGAAACTTTTTATTTCTGTTGTTTGATGATTGATCGCTTCCATTTCCGGGTGAACTATCTGAGGTTTGCCATTAAAGAACCCCGTTTTACCAAATACAAGATAATCGGCGCCAACCGTTAAATTCTTTTGCATCCAGTTAATACCCTGAAACCAAGTAAGTTCAAGTATCCCTGTTTTATCTTTTAGTAACGCAACCAGTCTTTTGCTTCTTTTTTCTCCTATTATTTCATATCCTAATAGCCTTCCTGCCACCTGAATAAAATCTGTTTGCGGATTAATTTCCGCAATAGTGTTCACTTTTGTTTTATCTACATGCCTGTTGGGGAAATGATTCAATAAATCTTCGAACGTAAAAATATTCAGCTCCTTTTTAAGCATGTCAGCTCTTAAAGGTCCAACACCTTTAAGGTATTCAATAGGAGAAGATAATATGCCCAAGTTATGCGTGATAAATTATGAGTTATGAATTACAAATATCGGGTGTAAAAAAGAATAACTTGTTATTCATAATTCATAACTCATAAGCTATTGCTTATCTTCGCCGCTTATGAAAAAAGAGGTTGTTCTAAGTGGTATTCGCCCAACCGGTTTTTTACACCTGGGCAATTATTTTGGGGCCATGCGCAATTACGTTCGCATGCAGGATGAATATGATTGTTATTTTTTTGTGGCCAACTGGCATTCTCTTACAACACATCCCGATACCAAAGAGTTACAGAACAGTGTACACAGGGTGATAGCAGAAAATGTTGCCTGCGGGTTAGACCCTGATAAGGTTGCTTTGTATGTACAAAGCGATGTTCCGGAAATAGCTGAACTGTATTTGTACCTGAATATGCTGGCTTATAAAGGCGAACTGGAAAAAACCACCACTTTTAAAGAAAAGGTAAGGTTACAACCTGAAAATGTAAATGCGGGGTTATTAACTTATCCTGTGCTAATGGCTTCAGATATTTTAATTCATCGTGCCGTTAAAGTACCTGTTGGAAAAGACCAGGAACAACATTTAGAAATGGCGAGAAATTTTGCAGAACGCTTCAATTACCGCTACGGTAATGTTTTTCCTGCGCCACAGGCCTTCAACTTTGGAAGTGAACTGGTAAAAATTATGAGCCTCGATGGTAATGGCAAAATGAGCAAAAGTGAAAACCAAATGAGCACCTTGTACCTGGCTGATGAAGATGATGCCATCAGAAAAAAAATCATGAAAGCAAAAACAGATAGTGGGCCTACCGAACCAAACTCTGTTAAACCGGATTACATTGAAAATATTTTTACATTAATGCGTATAACCAGTTCTGCCGATACATATAATAAGTTTGAAGAAGATTTTAATAAATGTTCCATCCGCTATGGCGATATGAAAAAGCAATTGGCTGAAGACATGGTAAGCTTTATAAAACCTATCAGGGAAAAAGCTGCCGATATACAACAGGATAAAAACCTGTTACATAAAATCATTCAGCAAGGCGCAGATAAAGCTAGAGCAAGTGCTGCTGCCACTTTGCAAGAAGTAAGGAAAGCTGTTGGCATGAATTATTAATAAAAATATTGTGAACTTACTCAAGCAAAAAGTTGATAAGTTTAGCAGGAAACGTTACATTCACTTAATTAAGAAACTGTACTATCGCAAATAGAATCGTTAGATGGCAAAGCTAAAGAAACCAAAACATGTTGCAGTTGCCGGAAACATAGGTGCCGGTAAAACCACATTAACAGAATTATTGAGTAAACACTATAAATGGATCCCTCAATTTGAAGACGTTGACCATAACCCTTATCTGATGGACTTTTACGAGGATATGCCTCGCTGGAGCTTTAATCTTCAGATTTATTTTTTAAACAGCAGGTTGAATCAGTTACTCGATATTCAACGGGGAACAGAAACCGTTATTCAGGATAGAACCATTTATGAAGATGCCAATATTTTTGCTCCCAATTTGCACGATATGGGTTTGATGAGTAAAAGGGATTTTGAAAATTATTTTCAATTTTTCCAAACATTGAAAACAATGGTTCAACCACCTGATTTATTGATTTATTTAAAAGCATCGGTACCAACTTTAGTAGCGCAAATACAAAAACGCGGCAGAGAATACGAAGAAAACATTCGCTTAGATTACTTAAAGAAGCTGAATGATTATTATAACAGGTGGATTGATGATTATAAAGAGGGCCAGTTATTGATTATTGATTGCGATAAAAACAAGTTTGCAGAGAATGAGGAACATTTAGGCGATATTATTAATAAAGTTGATGGCATGTTGTTTGGCTTGTTTTAAAATAATTTGCTTTATTACCGGAATGCATTGAGGAATCTCTGCATGAATACATTGTAAATATTAATTCAGGGAATTTTTCAATAACCTAATAAGATTAAATACCAGGTTTGTGCAAGGTTATTTACTATACTCCCTTGCACCAAAAAGCATACTTCCAATTCTTACCATATTGCTTCCTTCTTCAATAGCAACTTTATAATCTGTTGTCATACCCATCGAAAGAATTGACAATTGACAATTGCGAATTGAGAATTTATCGAAAGCCGTTTTCAAATTTTTAAACTCATTTCTCACCGCCTCCATATCCTCCGTAAAGCTTGCCATTCCCATTAATCCGCAAACATTCACATTTTTCAATTCACTCAACTCGCTTAATTCATTTAATTCGTGAAATGAGAACCCGAACTTTGTTTCTTCCTGTGCAATATGCACCTGCAGCAAGCAATTAATAATCCTGTTATTTTTTGCAGCTTGCTTATTGATTTCTTTCAACAAATTAAAACTATCAACACCATGAATTAAATGAACGAATGGAGCGATGTATTTTACTTTATTGCTTTGTAAATGACCAATAAAATGCCAGCGAATATCTTTAGGCAACTGCGTTTCTTTTTCCACCAGTTCCTGAACATAATTTTCACCGAAATCTCTTTGTCCCAGCATATATAAAGCTTCAACATCACTTACAGGCTTGGTTTTGCTAACTGCAACCAATTCGGTGCCGGTACGTTCCAATTCCTTTTTCAATTGCCAATAAACTTCTTTATTTACAGCCATACTATTCAATAAAAAATGTGCAAACGAAATTACTTCATTTGCACATTTGCTAATACGATGAACACTTATTTAAGAATATTTCTGCTGATCACAATTCTTTGTACTTCGCTGGTGCCCTCATATATCTGGGTAATTTTTGCATCACGCATTAAACGCTCTACATGATATTCTTTAACAAAGCCGTAGCCACCATGTATTTGAACGGCTTCGGTAGTTGTCCACATAGCTGTTTCGCTTGCAAACACTTTGGCCATGGAAGAAGAAAGATCATAATTCATTTTGCAGTCTTTTTGCCATGCAGCTTTTAAACACAATAAACGGGCAGCTTCAATTTTTGTAGCCATATCAGCCAGCTTAAACTGAATGGCCTGGTGCTGTGCTATTTCTTTACCAAACGCTTTGCGTTGTTTTGAATACTGTAAAGACAGCTCATAAGCGCCGCTGGCAATACCCAATGCCTGTGAAGCAATCCCTATTCTGCCACCGGCAAGGGTTTTCATGGCAAATGTAAATCCAAACCCATCGTCGCCTATTCTATTTTCTTTCGGCACTTTAACATCTGTAAATAAAATAGAATGTGTATCGCTCCCTCTAATTCCTAACTTGTTTTCTTTGGCTGCAACAGTAACGCCGGGTGAATTCTTATCAACAATAAGAACATTAATCCCTTTAGGGCCTTTTTCAGGATGTGTTTGTGCAATTACCAAATAAACACTTGCAGAAGATCCGTTGGTTATCCAGTTTTTCGTTCCACTCAGTAAATAATGATCTCCCTTGTCTTCTGCTATGGTTCTTTGCGATGTTGCATCACTTCCTGCTTCCGGTTCGCTTAACAAAAAAGCACCTATGTACAATTCGCCATCTTTCATTCCTTGTGCCAAAGGGGTTAAATATTTTCTTTTTTGTGCTTCTGTTCCAAATGCTTCCAAACCATAACAAACCAAACTATTGTTCACACTCATGCATACGCTGGTGCTGGCATCAATCTTACTTATTTCTTCCATTGCCAATACATAACTCACAGTATCTAATCCGCTGCCGCCGTATTCCGGGTTCACCATCATTCCCATAAAACCCAGTTCAGCCAATTTCATTACCTGTTCTTTAGGAAATTTCTGATGTTCATCTCTTTCTATCACGCCCGGCAAACACTCATTCACAGCAAAATCTCTTGCCGCTTTCTGAATCATTAAATGTTCTTCTGTTAATTGAAAATGCATGGTAAAATTTTGTCCAGCAAAAATAGGGATAGAAATAATAAAACCTAACAGTTGTTAGTTATTTTGCGAACCATTTTAAAAATACTTCCTGTACAAATTATTCAATACGTTTTTATCAGCATCGGTTATTTGCCTGGTGCTATCTTGCATAAAATGACGTTTAAATGCCTGAATGGCTGCGCTGGTGTCTTTTACATCGTATCCCATAATTCGCAAAGCTGTAATATGATTGAAGTTTGCCGGAAGCGTATCTCTTACTTCATCATACCACAGGCCAAAACCTTTATTGGCCAGTAGTTTCCAGGGAAAACGCCAGTTAGGATCATTTTTTCTCGTTGGGGCAATATCTCCATGGCCAATGAAATTGGCTGTAGGAATGCCATATTCTTTTTTAAGTTTTGTAAGTAGGCTAAGCAGGCTGTTTATCTGTAAACTATCAAAGGATTCAAACCCGTTATTATCCAGTTCTATGCCAATTGAAGCAGAGTTCACATCTAATTGATTACCCCATCGGCTATTGCCGGCATGCCATGCACGCATGTAATCGTTTAACATGTGATGAACGGTTCCATCTTTACAAATAACATAGTGAGCGCTTACTTTAGAAGCCGGTGTGGTAAATGTTTTTAAAGTTTGTTCACAACTGTTCTGCGCTGTATGGTGAATGATTACATAACTCGGTTTACGCATATTGAAATTGGTGGTACCAACAAAATAAGCAGGTTGTTTAATTGTATCATTTACATCAACAACAGGTTGTGCCAACAGCTCTTTACTAAACTGACGTGATTGTGTTTTGTAGCTTTTGTTGGTATCGGCATAAGGCTTGGGGGCGCAGGCCGCCAGTAAACATAAGGCAAGAAATGATAAGGGTTTTGTTTGTCTCATAAATAATATTTGGATTGGAAAATTATTAAAGAAACAACAAAAAAGGGATTGAAAATTCAATCCCTTTATAAAATCATTCTCTCTTCTTTTATTTTATACCGAAAGCTTTTTTCACTTTCGTTACATGGTCTAATTTTTCCCATGTAAACAACTCCACTTTTACCTTTTTCACTTTACCATCAGGAGAAGTAAATGTTTTTTCAACAACTTCAGACTTACGCCCCATATGGCCATAGGCTGCAGTTTCGCTGTAAATAGGGTTGCGCAATTTTAAACGTTGCTCAATAAAATACGGGCGCATATCGAAAACACTTTCTACAATCTTTCCTATTTCACCATCTGTCAGGTCAACTTTAGCAGTGCCAAAAGTATTTACATTGATAGATGTTGGCTGAGCAACACCAATAGCATAAGAAACCTGCACCAGTACCTCATCTGCAACACCGGCAGCTACAAGGTTTTTAGCAATATGGCGAGTGGCATAAGCAGCGCTTCTATCAACCTTACTTGGATCTTTTCCGCTAAAAGCACCACCACCATGAGCACCTTTACCACCGTAAGTATCTACTATGATTTTACGGCCGGTTAAACCGGTATCACCATGCGGTCCACCGATCACGAATTTACCGGTTGGGTTAATATGGTATTTAATATTGTTGTTAAAAAGCTTGGCATATTTTTTATACTTCGCTTTTACACGGGGAATTAAAATTTCAATAATATCTTTTTTAATCTTTGCCTGCATTTTGGCTTCTGTATCAAAGTCATCGTGCTGAGTTGATACAACAATAGCATCTATTCTTACAGGTTTATTATTATCATCGTATTCCAACGTAACCTGGCTTTTTGCATCCGGCCTCAGGTATTTAATTTGTTTATTCTCTCTTCTCAACGCAGCCAGTTCAATTAAAATCTTGTGTGCAAGATCTAAAGCCAACGGCATATAATCGTCTGTTTCGTTGGAAGCATAACCAAACATCATTCCCTGATCGCCTGCCCCCTGCTCTTCTTTCTTCTTCTTATCAACTCCCTGGTTGATATCAGAAGATTGTTCGTGAATGGCTGATAAGATACCACAGCTATTGGCTTCAAACATATATTCGCTCTTGGTATAACCGATTTTACGGATCACACCGCGTGCAATTTCCTGAACATCTAAATAAGCTTTGCTTTTAACTTCACCAGCAAGAACAACCTGTCCTGTAGTTACAAGTGTTTCGCAAGCCACTTTCGATTGCGGATCGAAGGCAAGAAAATTGTCGATCAACGCATCTGAAATCTGATCCGCTACTTTATCCGGATGTCCTTCAGAAACACTTTCAGAAGTAAATAAATAAGGCATGTTTATGTTTTTAAATTTAATGGTAGCAAATATAGTTGTTATGGAGAATAGAAAAATAAATTAGTCTACCAATTCAGTAGAAATGTGGATTTATTTTGACAAAGCCTCATACAATTCAATGTATTCGCTTAAATCGGTATCCCATCCGCTGAAAGGAAGTACTTTTTTACCTCTTACTTTAGAGAATTCCTCTACCAGTTTCTTTTCAATTTTTTCAGCACCAAAAGTAATGGCGTCTGCATTGGTAGCCCCACCCCTGAATAAGGCAGTGTTGGTAGCATCTTTATATACCTCAAGATCTTTGGGGGTAATATTCGTATTGATCAATGCTTTTTTTGTAAAATCTGCTCCAAGCTTCTCTTTGAATGTATTTTGCCCTATAGTGAATACAACTTTACTATGAGAAAAAACCGGCTCTCTTTTGTATGCGGTTTTTATGTAAGTAGGAATCAGGCCTGTCATCCAACCACTGCAATGAATGATATCAGGAGGCCATCCGAATTTTTTTACAGTTTCCAATGCACCTTTTGCAAAGAAGATGGTTCTTAGTCCGTTATCATCAAACCATTTTTCATTTTCATCATGAAAAATATGTTTCCTTTTAAAGAAGTCTTCATTCTCTAAAAAATATACCTGTAACCTTGCATTGGGTAAAGAAGCTACTTTTATCTGCAAAGGATAATCGTCATTGTCTACCGATACATTGATGCCCGATAACCGAACTACTTCATGCAGCCTGTGTCTGCGTTCATTAATCACACCAAACCTTGGCATGATACATCTTACCTCCAGACCGCTATCATTACTTTTTATTGCTAATTTATTCACCAACTCTGCAAATTCTGTCAACTCTAAATAAGGCGACATTTCAGTAGCAATAAATAAAATTCTTTTCTTTGACATCAGTATTAATTCTTATAGCAAATTGAACAAAAGAGTGGCAAAGGTAAGAAAATACAGCAGAAATCGGCATTTTAACATATTTACTTAAGATTTTTTATGATTATCTGTACCAAGAAGAAGAAACTGGCAGACCTGTTATTTAAGAAAAATGCTTCAGTAGGTTTTGTGCCTACCATGGGCGCTTTACATGAAGGGCATCTTTCACTTATAGAAAAAAGCAAACAGGATAATGCGATAACTGTTTGCAGCATTTTTGTTAACCCTACACAGTTTAATGACAAAGCAGATTTTGAAAAATATCCCCGTACAACAGAACAAGATATATTGTTATTGAATAAAGCTGATTGCGATATTCTTTTTTTACCGGATGCTGAAGAAATGTATCCTGCACATGAACCGGTTAAAGTATACGAACTAAATTACCTTGAACAGGTTCTGGAAGGGAAATACAGGCCGGGGCATTTTCAGGGCGTTTGCAGAATAGTTGATAAATTGTTGCAAATAGTGCAGCCAGGTAAATTGTACCTGGGCCAGAAGGATTATCAACAATGTATGGTGATAAAAAAACTAATACAGGATCATTTCTCCGGCTCTATTGAACTAGTAATATGTACAACATTAAGAGAGCCATCAGGCCTTGCCATGAGCAGCCGCAACATGCGGTTAAGCAAAGATGCCAGGCAAAAAGCCGTTGCCATATTTAACTCGCTTCAACAAATACAAAACCATATACAACATACAGCTTTTGCAAGCCTGGAAGAAACGATTGTAAAAAGCCTTTTACAATCGGGTTTTGATAAAATAGATTATGTTGTTATAGCAAATGCAGAAAACCTTAGAGAGGAATTACACTTCAATCCGCAAAAAAAATACGTGGCCTTAATTGCAGCATTTATAAATGGTGTAAGGTTAATTGATAACCTTTTACTGAATACGGAAGTTTAACCATTCTGTAATAAGCACTGCCTTAACTTTGCAGCCGCTATGATTATTGAAGTACTAAAGTCTAAGATTCACAGAGCCACTATTACGGAAGCCAATTTAAATTATGTGGGCAGCCTTACTATTGATGAAGACCTGATGGATGCCGCCAACCTGATTGAAAATGAAAAGATTCATGTTGTAAATATTAATAACGGAGAAAGATTAGAAACATATGTTATTAAAGGTAAAAGAGGCAGTGGCGTAATTTGCTTAAACGGAGCTGCTGCCAGAAAAGCAGCTGCAGGCGACCTGATCATCATCATGTCTTATGCCAGCATGGATTTTGAAGAAGCAAAACAATTTAAACCATCTGTTGTTTTCCCTGATACAGCTAATAAATTAGTTAAGTAAATTGCCTGGCAACTTGATATGAAAAAGTTAAACACCATTTTAAAATATGTTTTCTTTTTAGGCCTGGGCATATTCCTGATCTGGTGGAGCCTGCACCAGATACCGGATGAAGAATATGGAAAGTTTAAAGAAGCACTGCGTTCTGCCCATTACTGGATGATTGTTCCCGTATTTTTAATACTGGCAGGAAGCCATGTGGTGAGAGCATTAAGATGGAGGTTGTTAATGGAGCCAATGGGTTATATGCCTTCTTTGCCCAATACTTTCTTTGCTGTAATGATAGGTTATTTGGCCAACCTTGCTGTTCCCAGGTTGGGAGAAGTTTTAAAATGCACCATCCTTGCACGATACGAAAAAGTACCCGCAGAAAAAATTGTAGGCACTATTGTAGCAGAAAGAGCATTTGATGTTTTATGCCTGGGTATTATCTTCATCATGGCATTGATATTTCAGTTTGATGTGGTAATGAACAGTTACCAAAACGTAAAAACGCTTACACATGCACAGGCTATGGCACAGGCAAAGGAGCATTCGCCTGTTAAAACCATTGTATTAATAATCATTGCCATAGTTGTGTTTGCCGTTCTTTTATGGCTGTTTCTCTCTAAAAAATGGAAGCCCGTTTTTTTAAAAGTGAAAAAGATTATTCTTGGTATCTGGGAAGGTTTAATCAGCGCCTCCAAACTGCAGCATAAAAAAACATTTATAGTCTATTCTGTTTTAATCTGGCTTTTTTATATCGGAGGAACCTGGATAGGCCTTTATGCTACAAATGGCACCGGCCTTGGTTTTAAAGAGGCGGTTAGTTGTTTGGCATTTGGCAGCATTGGCATGATTGTTACGCCGGGTGGTATAGGCGCCTATGCTTATTTAATAGCCAAAGTGCTTGAAGAAAACGGAGTAGATTATGCATTAGGTATTGCCAATGGCACATTACAATGGTTTGCACAAACTATTATTGTTTTAGGAGTAGGCTTTATTTGTCTTGGTTTATTACCGGTTTATAATAAAACAATTGCCCATGAAAAACATTAATGCAATTAATAATAAGATTTATACTTTAGATAAGCTTGCGCATCTTGTAAATGGCTTAAAAATGATTGGTAAAACAATTGCCTTCACCAACGGTTGTTTTGATATTGTGCATGAAGGTCATATTTACTCTTTATCTCAGGCCGCAAAAGAAGCAGACTTTTTAATTGTGGGTGTAAATGCTGATAAAAGTGTAAAAAAATTAAAGGGTGACGACAGACCGATAAATAATGAGCACAGCCGTAGTTTATTGTTGGCAAGCATTGTTCTTGTAGATGCTGTAATTGTATTTGAAGAAGATACCCCGCAACAACTGATTGCAACTTTATTACCTGATGTATTGGTAAAAGGAGGAGATTATACAGTTGAACAGATTGCAGGATCGAAAGAAGTATTGGCCAACGGAGGCCGGGTGGTGATTAATAAAATTATTGAAGGTTTTTCTACGTCAGGCATTATTGAGCACATCAGAAAAACTTATTCTTAAACATATTAACAAAAAGCCCCGTGAATACGGGGCTTTTTGCTTTTATATTATCTCAAGCCCATATCGGCTACAATTCCATTTATCTTTTCTTCCAGTAAGGTATATTTCTCATCAAACTCCTCTTTGTTCTGCAAATCGGTTTTTACACTGAAATAGAATTTAATTTTTGGTTCTGTACCGGAGGGGCGTGCAGATATTTTACTGCCATCTTCCAGTACAAATTGCAATACATTACTCTTGGGCAATTCTATTTTCCAAGATTCACCGGTAATTAAATTTTTACCTACGCTTAATTCATAATCCAACAACTCAGCCACTCTGGAGCCATTGATTGTAGAGGGCGGATTTGAACGATACCCTTCCATCATTTCAGCAATTTCTTTTTGTCCGTTCATTCCTTTCTTGGTAATGCTGATGAGGTTTTCATAATAGAATCCGTATTGAATATATAATTCAATCAACTTATCAAACAGGCTTCTGCCATTGGCTTTTTCGTATGCTGCCATTTCGCACAATAATGCAACGGCACTTACTGAATCTTTATCACGCACTTTGTCGCCAATCATCAATCCAAAACTTTCTTCACCACCAATGATATAATTCTCTGTGCTTTCTTTTGCTGCAATTAAAGACGCAATCCATTTAAACCCGGTGAGAACAGAATAATATTTTACATTGTTTTGTTCACTCAACACTCTTGCCATTTCTGTAGAAACAATTGTTGAAACAGCAATATCATTTGGCTGGGCGATGCCTTTCTTTTTACGTGCTTCTATTAAATAGGCAAATGCAAGGATTAATGTTTGATTTCCGTTCATCAATACCCACTCCCCTTTATGATTTTTAACACCAATACCCACACGGTCTGCATCAGGATCAGTTCCCAATAAAATATCTGCATCCAATGCTTTTGCTTTCTTCAAACCAATACTCATGGTTTCTCTTTCCTCGGGATTAGGATAAGCAACCGTTGGAAAATTACCATCAGGTGTTGCCTGTTCTTCTACAACAGTAACATTGGTAAAACCATATGCTTTTAAAACAGGCGGTACCAACATAATGCCAGAGCCATGAATGGGCGTGTACACAATTTTCAAATCGTGCTGTTTGGCAATCACTTCCGGATAAACACTCAAATCTTTTACCATTTGAATGTATTGATCATCCATGTCTTTACCCATAATAACAATATTAGCCTCTCCTCCACTCCATTTTACTTCATCAACACTATGAATGGCTTCTACCTCCTTAATTACATTCTTATCGTGTGGAGGAACCAGTTGTGCTCCATCATTCCAATAGGCTTTATAACCGTTGTATTCTTTAGGGTTGTGAGAAGCCGTACATACAACGCCGCCCTGGCAACCTAATGTTCTAATGGCAAAACTTAATTCAGGAGTTGGCCTTAGTGCTTCAAACAAATACACTTTAATACCATTTGCAGCAAATACATTAGCGGTTGTTTCGGCAAAAAAGCGACTATTGTTTCGGCTATCGTGGCCAATTGCCACTTTAATATCTTCTGCCGGAAAACTTTTCTTCAAATAATTAGCGAATCCTTGTGTGGCCATACCAACAGTATATTTATTCATGCGGTTGGTACCAACACCCATAATACCACGTAATCCACCTGTACCAAATTCAAGGCTTCTATAAAAACTTTCTTCTAACTCTGTGGGATTTTCTTTTTGTAATTGTTGAATCGCTTCTTTTGTTGCAGCATCATAATTACCGTTGAGCCAAATGTTAACGGTATCAAGATAATTGGCAGCCATCTTATTTTGGTTTTTAAGGTGTTAGGAATAAGTTGATCTTAAGCAATATACTTAAATTATTCTCCGAGGAATTGTGTTTGATCAGGCAAGGTTACGCTGATCTCGCCGCTACCCGGCTGTAACACACATTGGCAACCCAAACGGGAATTAATGCGTGGATTAACAGCCCTGTCTATAAAATCTTCCTCTTTATCGTTCAATTCTTCTAAAAACTCCATGCCTTTGTCAACATATAAATGACAGGTACTGCAGGCACAAACAGCGCCGCAATTATGGTGTAATTCAATATCATGATCCAATAGGATTTCTAAAAGGCTATCGCCGTCTTTAATATTTTGCAGTGTTACGGGGTCTACTCCTTTTTGTTCAAACTTTATATTAATCGTATACATAGCTGGTTGATTATTGCAAAAGTATTTTAATTGTATCAACTGAAAATGAAATAATCTTTTTTCGAAAACATTGATTATTTCAAAAAAATCTTAATTTGCGCAAACGATTCCGTTATAATCAACTTGATTATACAAATTTCGGTTGCTTGCTCATAATATCCCTGCATGGTTTGCCCTGCGGGGATTATTTTTTAATTGCATTTATTTTTCCAATCAAGAATATGCATTGTTAACTGCTTGTATAATTGCTGTAACTCATGTGTATCCTGTAACAGGTTCAAGTGTTTGTTAATAGTCTCCATATCCCCTCGCACCGCCGGGCCTGTAAAAACCGCCGAAGGATGCTGATACCTTATTCTGTTAGCCGTTTCTTCTATTAGGTCTTGCAAAATAGAGAAAGGCACTTGTTGCTGTTCGCAGAAAGAAGCGGCCTCCAGGTAAAGGAAATTAGGAAAATTGCAAACAAATATGGCAGCCACATGTAATTTTAAACGCATTGCATCATCCCCCCGTTTAACATCATCTGTGAGGTAGTATGCCAATGTTTCTATTTCCTGAATAACGGTACCTGAGCTACCGTCTATCAGAAATGGAATTGGTGTTGATGCCGGCATTTCTTTTCTGATGCTTTGTACAGGATACAATACGCCATGCCTTGTTGATATTGTATTCAATACATCTTTGGAAACAGACCCGGCCGTATGCACCACCAATGCAGCCGGGAATGATAAGTTTAGCGCAATATGATTCAATGCTTTATCGGATAGAGCAATTAATACCACATCGGTATCCTGCGAGAGAAGCTCAAGATTGTTCACAGCATTTGCCTGAACGATACTGGCCAGCGCCTGCGCTTTTGTTATATCTCTGCCATATATTTCAACAATCTTTATCCCTTTTTCAAAAAAACGTTTTGCCAAAATGGTAGCTACATTACCGGAACCTATTATAGTAAGCCTCATATCTTTGATTAAATGATAAAGTTAAAATTTAAGCAACGAATTGCGGTAGGATATTATAAAACGAAATTTAAAGCGTTGGGGTTAGTTAATGCTGAAAAAGCCGCCGAACAGGCTTTTCTATTGTTTTGTACCCCTTATAGCGGCAAACCCAAACGTAAGGCCCCTCCTGTTTTTCATCATGGAGAGAAAATCAGTATTGTGTCAGACGGATTAACGATCAGAGGCTGGAGATGGGCAAGCCATCAACCCAATGCAAAAAAAATACTTGTTGTTCATGGATTTGATAGTTGCAGTTACAAGTTTGAAAAATACATTATCGGTTTAAAAACAAGGGGGTTTGAAGTATATGCTTTTGATGCCCCTGCACATGGATGCAGTGAAGGCAAATATTTTACAGCCCTTGCATACGCAAAAGCGCTGCAACAAATTATACAGCAGTACGGGCCATTTTATGGGGCCATAGGGCACTCCGTAGGTGCTCTGGCCTTATCGCTGGCTGCAGAATCTGCTGCATTAACCGGTAAACTGGTATTAATTGCTCCTGCAACGGAAACCATTACTGCCATACAAAATTTTCTGAAGGTAATTCCATTAACCCCTGTGGTAGAAAAAGCTTTTATGCGGCATATAGAAGAATATGCACAGGAAAAACCATCTTTTTTTTCTGTTGCAAGAGCCGTGTACAATATTGCATTACCCATACTATGGGTGCATGATGAAAACGATCTTATTTGCCCTATTACAGATGTACAGCCTGTACTGAATAACCCACCCCCGGATTTGCAATTTATGATCACCCGGCACCTGGGGCATAATAAAATATACAGAGACGAAAACGTATTTCAGCATATTATTTCATACTTTGACAGCAAGTAAGATTTTTTTGTATTTATCTGTTTGAACTAATATTGCAACAAGAGGAAACTTTTTAAGCGGCAAGAAACGGCATTTAATTTGCGCTTTTTCCGCTTAATAATTAAGCATAACATCAACAGGAAGAGAGATTATGGCCAAGAATTTATTAATTGTAGAGTCGCCTGCAAAAGCAAAAACCATCGAAAAGATCTTAGGAAAAGATTTTGAAGTAAAAAGCTGTTACGGGCATATACGGGATTTGGAGAAAGATGAAATGGGTATTGATATCGGCAAAAAATATCAGCCCAGGTATATTGTTCCTGATGAAAAGCAGAAAGTTGTTTCAGAATTAAAAAAACTTGCCAAGAAAGCCGATGAAGTTTGGTTAGCATCGGATGAGGACCGTGAAGGGGAAAGCATTAGCTGGCATTTGGCCGAAGTATTGGGATTAGATCCTAAAACCACTAAAAGAATTGTTTTCCACGAAATCACTGCACCTGCTATAAAAAAGGCGGTTTCTTCTCCAAGAATCATCGATATGAATTTGGTGAATGCGCAGCAGGCAAGAAGGGTGTTGGATAGAATTGTGGGTTTTGAATTGAGCCCGGTATTATGGCGTAAAGTGGGTATGCAACGTAGTTTAAGCGCCGGAAGAGTGCAGAGTGTTGCCGTTCGTTTGATTGTTGAAAGAGAAAGAGAGATCAACAACTTTATTGCAGAAAGTACTTATAAAATTGAAGCCGTTTTTGCGGCTCCTGATCTTAATAACAGACTCGTTCATTTCAAAGCAGAAGGCCCTAATAAACTTTCTACCTTAAACGATGCTCAAAGTTTTTTAGAAAGTTGCAAGAACGCAAATTATACCGTTACAGATGTTCAGGTAAAACCTGCTAAACGTACGCCGGCAGCACCTTTCACAACATCTACCTTACAACAGGAAGCTGCCAGAAAATTGGGTTACGGTGTTAGCAAAACCATGTTATTGGCACAAAAATTATACGAAAGCGGTTACATCACCTACATGCGTACGGATAGCGTGAACTTGAGTGAAACTGCGAGAGAAGATATTTACAAGCAAGTGATCTCTTCCTACGGAGATAATTATTATCAACAACGTCGTTATAAGAATAAAAATGAAAGTGCTCAGGAAGCACACGAAGCTATTCGCCCGACTTACATGAGCAACAAAACAGTTGCTGATGTTGATACAAAAAAATTATATGAATTGATCTGGCGCAGAACCATTGCCAGTCAGATGAGCGATGCAGAGTTTGAAAAAACAATTGCCAAGATCAATATTTCTACTAACAAAGAAGAGTTGACCGCAACAGGAGAAGTATTGAAATTTGATGGGTTTTTAAAAGTATACATGGAAGGCAAAGACGATGATGATGAGAACGAAGAAGAAGGAATGCTTCCACCTTTGAAAGCTGCACAGCAACTGGATTTCAAAGAAATGAAAGCTTCTGAAAAATTCAGCAGACCGGCACCAAGATATACGGAAGCTTCGCTTGTAAAAAAATTAGAAGAGTTAGGTATTGGTCGCCCATCAACTTACGCTCCTACTATTTCAACCATTGTTAAAAGAAATTATGTAGAGAAAAGAGATAAGGATGGGGTGAAAAGAAATGCAAATATTCTTACGCTTACTTCAACTCAAAATATCACCAAAGAAATTATTCAGGAAAATACCGGAGCAGAAAAAGGAAAATTATTCCCAACTGATTTAGGAATGGTGGTGACAGATTTTTTAAAGCAACACTTTAATAAAGTAATGGACTATAGTTTCACTGCCCATATTGAAGAAGAGTTTGATGAAATTGCTGAAGGCAAAACACAATGGAGCAGCATGATTGATGAGTTTTATAAACCATTTCATGAAACCATTGAACATACTTTGGAGAATGCCGAAAGAGCAAAAGGTGAAAGAGAATTAGGCATCGATCCGGAAACAGGCAAGAAAGTAATTGCAAGAATGGGAAGGTTTGGGCCGATGGTACAAATTGGTGACGTGAATGATGAAGAGAAACCACGTTTTGCAAAACTAAAATCTACTCAAAGTATTGAAACCATTACTATGGAAGAAGCAATGGATCTATTCAAACTTCCAAAAGTAATTGGTGAATACGAAGGGCAGGAATTATCTGTGAATGTTGGTCGATTTGGCCCTTATATAAAATTGGGAGAACAATTTATTTCCATTCCCCGTGGCGAAGATCTGTTGGAAATGGAAATGGACAGAGCCATTCAATTGATTAACGAAAAAAATCAGGCAGATGCCCCTATTGGTTTTTATGAAGATAAGCCGGTAACAAAAGGCAAAGGAAGATTCGGCCCGTTCATTAAATGGAATGATTTGTTCATCAATGTTCCCAAGAGATTTGATTTTGAAAATCTTTCAGAGCATGATATCAAAGAATTGATTGAAACCAAAGTAGAGAAAGAAGCGAACAGATATATTCAACAATGGCCTGCAGAAAAAATATCTATTGAAAATGGAAGATGGGGCCCATTCATTCGTTTTGGAAAAAACATGTTGAAACTTGGAAAGAAAGAAGACAATACCAAACATACTGCTGAAGAATTGGCAACTGTTTCTTTGGACGATGTGAAAAAAATGATCGAAGTGCAAATGCCCGATGCATTTAAAAAGAAAACAAAAGCAGCACCTAAAAAAGCAGCGAAGAAATAAGTTTTGAATTAATTTCCATTAACCCTGTCAGCCTTTTTAAAAGCTGACAGGGTTTTGTTTTTAAAAATCCTTTTCACATTTCTTTATCATTTTCTGGCTTCATAATTGTTTTATTTTTTCAAACATTTAAAACAGTAGCTCATAACAAACTTCTACTCCATTCAATCATCACTGAAAATTTGGGAGTATGACTGTTTTAAAAAAATCGATTACAGCTTTACTTTTTTGCCTATTCATATCTTTTCAATTACATGCACAAATTACACCGCGTTTTGAAGTTGGTGCAAGTATTGGTACCATGGTGTATCAGGGAGATCTATCAGAACCTTTTTACGGAGATATACATCAATTAAGAATGGCTTATGCATTATATCTCAGTAAACCCATTACAGATGCATGGTCTATCCGATTCAATGCAGCGCTGGGGCATTTAGCTTCTAACGAAAGTGATTACAACAATCCTACTTATCATCAACAGAGAAATTTCTCCTTCCATAATTCAACGCAGGAACTGGCATTATTGGGTGTATACAATTTTATGAAGAGTAACTATAGTTTTAATGACAAGAAATTACAAACCTATATAATGGCAGGTGCAGGTATTGCATTGATGCAGGGATATAGAGATTGGAGCAAAATGAACACCAACGTATTCCCCGCCAAATCTGCCACAGTAAAAGGGCTGGGATTTGATACTACCAGGGCAATACCAAAAGCTTTGCCTGTAATTCCTATTGGCATTGGTGCTAAATACAAAATTGCCGATAATTTTTTTATGCATGCAGAAGTGTTATACCGTTATACCTTTTCTGATTACATAGATGGTTTCAGTTATGCCGCTAACCCATACCAAAACGATAGCTATTATAGCTTAACAGTTGGCGTATCCTACGTGTTTACAAGAAACAGGATGAATTGCCCTAAACTGAAACAGTGAGACCTGTGCAAATGGAAACGCCCCGCAAAATTGCGGGGCGTTTGTTTATAATATCTGTATACGTGTAAGTAATCTCACCATTAAATAACCAACAAGGCATCTCCATAACTGAAGAAACGGTATTTATCTTTAATCGCCTTTTTGTAAGCCTCCATTGCAAGATCGTAGCCTGCAAAAGCACAGGTCATAATCAATAAACTGGTTTTAGGCAAATGAAAATTAGTAACCAAACTATCTGCCACACTGAATTCATAAGGAGGATGAATAAAGTGATTGGTCCATCCTTCTGCAGGTTTTAATAATTTTTGTGCAGTAAAGCTGCTTTCCAATGCACGCATAGTAGTAGTGCCGATTGAACAGATTCTGTGGCCTCTCTCCTTTGCTTTATTTACAATATTGCAGGCGCCTTCGGTAATCTGAAAATATTCAGCGTCCATTTTATGCTTGCTCAGGTCTTCCACTTCAATAGGTCTGAAAGTTCCTAAACCTGTGTGTAAAGTAACTTCCGCAAAACGAATACCATGTATTTCACAACGTTTAATCAGCTCAGGGCTAAAATGCAAACCTGCTGTTGGTGCAGCTACAGCGCCTTCGTATTTTGCATATACAGTTTGGTAACGTTTCCTGTCTTCTTCATCCGGCTTGCGTTTAATGTAACGTGGTAAAGGTGTTTCACCTAATTGTTCCAGCATTTCTTTAAAACTGGTATCATCATCATCCCATAAAAAACGAATGGTTCTTCCACGGCTGGTAGTGTTGTCAATCACTTCTGCAACCAATTCTTCATTGTCACCGAAATATAACTTATTGCCTACACGGATTTTTCTTGCGGGATCAACAATTACATCCCATAAACGATTGGGTTTATTCAGCTCACGTAACAAGAACACTTCAATCTTGGCACCGGTTTTTTCCTTACGGCCATACATACGTGCTGGAAATACTTTGGTATTGTTCACTACAAACACATCTTTATCTTCAAAATATTCGAGAATATCTTTAAAGTGCTTGTTTTCCATGTTACCGGTTTTGCGGTTAACCACTAACAAACGACTGTCTTCCCGGTTTTTAGTAGGATGTTGTGCAATGAGATTTAAAGGGAGATCGTAACGGAATTGACTCAATTTCATGTGACGAATGATTTTTTAGACTCCTGCCACATTTAGGTTACCGCCCATACAGAGGGAGGCAGCAAACTTCATGTTACGGCATGAATAGATTTATGAAAGATTGCAAAGATACAAAAACCAGTTGAGAGTTGAATAAGTAAAGTGTACTAATCATTCACCATGCTTTGCTGCTACTACTTCCACATCAAAAACAAGTATGCTGTTCGGCGGGATGGATTTACTTCTTGCCCTGATAGAATAGGCCAGTGCAGATGGGATGTATAACCGTATAATGCCACCAATATTGCATTGCGGCAGCCCCAACTGCCATCCTTTTATAAGCCGCTTCAAAGGAAAAGAAGCAGGCTTTTCTTTGGTTTGATCGAAAACAGAGCCGTCGTTAAAAAGCCATCCTTTGTACAACACGGAAACGGTATCCGTAATTTGTACTTTTTCTCCCGTTCCTTGTTTAATTATCTTATAATAAACACCATCTACAAAACCGGTGGTATCTATTTGTTTGGCTGCAAGGGCCTGGTTAAGCAGGTTGATCTCCGCTTTATAAGTGGCGGCACTATCTATATTCCTTGTAACATCAATTAAAGGGCGTTGTAATGCACTTCCTGAAATATTTTTCCAGCTATTGTTTTCCCTTTGAAGCCATGCTTCATTGTTAGCCTCTGCAACAATATGATGTTTTCCCTTGCGCAGAAAAGTTATTTCGCCAATATAATGCTGGCTTTCCGAACATTTATAACTACCCATTAATTTCCATTTCTGTTCTGCAGGCAAAAAAACATATCCGGTATAATAAGTGGTATTTGAAGCAGAATCTACAATAAGTGTTGTAAGTATTTTAAAGGTGGCAGTATCTTTTAAAGGATATCTGAAAACAAAGTTGTTTCCCCGATCATCCACATTCAATCCTTTAGCAAGCGTAACCACTTTGTCTTCGTTATCAGGATTAAAAAAACGAATAACCATTTTAGCTTTTTTCAGCTTAAATGCAAAAGCAAAATGCCGTTCCTTTAAAACAAGTTGATTGGTACTTTTATGTTTGAAAGATAATTCCTGGTAATATTGAATGGCTTTAACGGAATCGGAAATATTTAGTTTTTTTAGAAATGAAGACTGCTGCGCTGAACAAACCTTAAGAATAAAACAGGTGCTGAGGAAGAATAGTATTTTTTGCATCCTGTAAAATAATGAAACTATTTACTTAAAAAATCCCTCCACCAATAACCACTGTTTTTAACTGTGCGTAATTGTGTTTTAAAATCAACATGTACCAATCCAAAACGGGTTTTATAGCCTTCGGCCCACTCAAAATTATCTGTGAGGGTCCATGCCAGGTAAGCACCTAAATTCACTCCTTCCTGTTTTGCCTTTAAAGCTGCTTGCAAATACTGCTGAAAATAGGCTGTTCTTCTTGCATCATCCACTATCCCGTTTTTCAATTCATCTTTAAAACAGGCACCTCCTTCTGTAATCCATAACTCTTTTACGCCACCATAATGCCAGAATCTTTTAATCATCCTGTAAAAACTTTGCGGGTTAATTTCCCAACCCATATCGGTATGGGGTACTTTCCGTGATTTTGCTGTTACTTCAGAGATACCGATATATGGTATGATGGGGTTATGTTTTACGGTTAATGCAAAATAATTTTGCAGCCCGATAAAATCGAAATTAAACTGCATCCTGTCTGTGTATTTCCACGACTTAGTATACACATTCAGTTTATCCATCAAAGCAAACCCATCATGCGGATAGCCTCTTCCCAAAGAAGGCTCGATGAATAACCTGTTTAATAAAATATCTGTAAGATTGGCTGCTTTAATATCTGCATCGTCATTGGTTTTAGGAAATACCTCGCTGCAAGAGAATGCCGTACCTACATGCGCATGTTTTACAATTTTTTTCACAAGCCTCCCTCCTTCCGCCTGCGCCAATACAGCATTGTGAACGGCTGCAAAAAAATTATTCAGCCCTGTTTTACCAGGCGCATGTTTTCCAATGCCATAGCCAAGAGAGGTAAAACCCATCGGCTCGTTTAATACAATCCAATATTTCACCTTTGGCCCAAATTCATCGCAACATACCGTTACAAAACGGCTAAACCATTTTAATAATTGATGGCTGGTCCACCCGCCTTCTTTTTCCAATGCCTGTGGCAAATCCCAATGATATAAAGTAATCACGGGCGTTAACTCCAGTTTAAGGCACTCATCAATCAACTTATGATAAAAAGCAATGCCCTCTTTGTTCACCCTGCCCATACCATCGGGCAATATCCTGCTCCATGAAATGGAAAAACGGAAAACGGTAAACCCAAGTGCTTTTACAAGCATCAGATCATCTTTATAGCGGTGGTAAAAATCAACGGATACTGAAGGTTTTGAGCTGTCTTTTATTTTTCCGTTTCGTTTAGAAAAAGTATCCCAAACAGAAAGTCCCCTGCCATCTGTAAGATAGGCACCTTCATTCTGAGCAGCAGAAATAGCCACCCCCCATTTAAAATCTTTCCCGAACTGAGATGATGAGAGAATAGAGCTCAAACAATTGATTTTGAGCAAAGTTTCAACGTTCAATATTACCGGAATGTTATTTTTTTAAATAAAATTTAATTAAACGTTTGTTTAAATCAAACATTTGTTTAATTTTGTGTTTTCAAAAGCCATGACATATGTCAGCAGACAAAAAACAACACATCATCAACACAGCAATAGCGCTTTTTGCGGAAAAGGGTTTTGAAGGGACCAGTGTAAGAGACCTCGCAACAAGGGCTGATGTAAACTTGGCGATGATTAATTATTATTTCGGCTCTAAGGAAGGATTGTTTCAGCAATTGGTGGAAGACAAGATATCTTTTATGCGTGAGAGAATTGCCGAATTGAATGATGATAAACAGTTAACCGAGCTGGAAAAAGTGGACATCATTATTGAATCTTATGTAGAGCGTTTCTTAGATCAGCCTGAATTTCACAGGGTATTGCAACAGGAAATGCTGTTTACCAACAGAGAGGTTTTACATGATAAAGCCATTGACTCTTTCATTCAGAACACAAAAAATTTCAATAACATTATTGAAAAAGGCATAAAGAAAAAAGTATTTAAAAAAGTAGACCCACCATTGGTATTTGCCAGCATTATCGGCACCATTAATCAGGTTTTAAAATCACGTAAGGTTTGCAACACATTTACCGGGAAAGGCGACAACTATAATCCTTACAAAGACGAACAGTTTAAAAAAAGGTTAGTTACCCATATAAAACAAATGATTCATTCTCATCTTTTAATTCAATCGTAAAAAATTATGGAACAAGCAATCGAACAAAAGAAAAAATCCCCTTTACGTATCATTATCCTGGGAATTGTTCTGGCAGTGGCCATTTATTTTGGTTACCAGAAAATCTCTTTTTCATTAACACATGAAACAACAGACAATGCCCAGATTGAAACCCAGATCACACCGGTGTTGCCTCGCGTTTCCGGCTATGTAAAATCTATTGGCGTAAAAGATTACGACAGTGTTAAAGCCGAACAACTAGTAGCAGAGATTGATGATGCAGAACTGCAAACCCAATTACAGGAAATGCAAGCAGATTACAACCAGGCAGAAGTAGACATTGTAAATGCAAAAGCCGCTTTGAACAATGCGCTCGTTTCTTTAAAAGTGAACAAAGGGAATATTGATATAGCCAATGTTCGTTTACAAAAAGCCCAGGAAGATTATCAACGCGATAAAAATCTTTATGCCGGTGAAGCCATTACCAAAAAACAATTTGATGATAGTAAATTTGGCTTGGAAACAGCACAAAAACAACTGGACAATAATAAAAACGACCTGGCTTCTGCAGAGAGCAGAATAGCAGTGCTGGAAGCTTCTGTTAAAAAAGCAGAAGCCGCCCTGCAAGTAAAAAAAGCGAAGATTGACCAACAGTTATTAAAAATATCCTACACTAAAATTACCGCGCCTGTAACCGGAAAAATAGGTAAGAAAAATGTAAGCGTTGGCCAGTTTGTACAGGCAGGTACTCCCCTTTTCTCTATTGTGAACGATACAACTTATTGGGTGGTAGCCAACTTTAAAGAAAACCAGTTGCATGCTTTAACACCGGGGAAAAAAGTAGAGTTGAGAATTGATGCTTACCCCGATGAAAAAATTACCGGAACAGTTGCAAGCCTTAGTGAGGCTACAGGAGCAAAATTTGCATTGCTGCCTCCTGATAATGCCAGTGGCAACTTTGTAAAAGTAACACAACGCATACCGGTAAAAATATGGATAGACCATGTTGAAAAATATCAAGCAATGTTAAGAGCAGGCTTAAGTGTTTTCGTTATTGCCTCTAACAACTAATCAATCATTCAATCACTAAATTAAACATATGGCAACGCCCAAAGGTTTTGCGAAAGCCATCATCGTTATCACCACTGTAACTGCAGCCGTAATGGAGTTAATTGATACTTCCATTGTAAACGTTGCTTTAACAGATATGAGTGGTAGCCTGGGAGTAAATATTGAAGATATTAGCTGGGTAATTACTTCTTACGCCATTGCCAATGTAATCATCATTCCACTCACCAGTTTCCTGGCAGAATATTTTGGAAGGAAGAACTATTACATTGTGTCTATGATCATCTTCACTGCCGCATCTTACATGTGTGCTCAATCTACCACACTGGTAGAGATCATTATATGGCGGTTTGTACAAGGTGTTGGCGGAGGAGCATTATTATCTACTTCTCAAGCCATTTTATTCGATGCATTCGAACCCAAAGACAGGCCAATCGCCTCTGGTTTATTCGGAATGGGATTGGTTCTGGGGCCAACATTAGGCCCTACTCTCGGAGGTTATCTTATAGATCATGCATCATGGCCATTAATCTTCATGATCAATATTCCAATTGGTATCGCAGCAACATTATTATCATTTTATTTCATTGAGAAAAAGCCGGATGAAGGAAAGAACAAACATAAAATATCGATCGACTATACGGGCATTATTTTGCTCATGGCAGGCATCGGTTGTTTACAATATGTTTTGGAAAGAGGAGAAAGCGACGACTGGTTTAGCAGCGAATCTATCCGTATCTGTTCCGTGATTGCTGTAGTAGGCCTTATTGCTTTTATTATTTACGAGTTGAATATAGAGCAGCCTGCCGTAAACCTGAAAGTACTCGGAAACAGGAATCTTGCTTTTACCACCATTTTCACTTTCGTTGCGGGGTTCGGGCTATTTACTTCGGTATTCGTGTACCCGGTACTTGCACAGAGAGTGCTTGGCTTTACTGCTTACGAAACAGGTGTTTCGCTACTGCCGCCTACCATGGCAGCCGTTGTAATGATGCCAATTATTGGTAAAACCATGAGCAAGGGTGTTACACCCATTCCATTTGTGGTTACAGGCTTTTTGTTATTTGCATTATATGCTTATTTAAGTGCAAGTGTAAGCCCGGAAGTAGGTAAATGGAGTTTCTTTTTGCCACTGGTAATAAGAGCTGTAGGTATTTCTATGTGCCAGCTTCCTTTAATTAACCAGGCAGTTGCAGGTTTACAGCCAAAAGATTATGCTTCCGGCATTTCGCTGAACAATATGATCCGGCAGTTAGGAGGTGCATTCGGTATTGCTATGGCCAATAATTATATAGCACAACGCTATGCCCAGCACCGAAGCGATCTTGTTAGCCTGATACCGAATGGTTCAGCACAGCTCGGTGAAAGAGTAAATGCACTATCACAAGGTATCATCAGCAAAACAGGAGATGTTGCTAATGCCACTACTAAAGCTTATGCATTAGTGAATGGTTCTGTAGACAGGCAGGCTTATTTCCTTTCATATCTTGATACATTCAGGCTGATAGGTATTTTCTTTTTGCTCGTAATACCACTTGTTACTTTTTTAAGGGTAAAAAAGAAATCGGCCACAGAGCAGGCTGCAGCAATGAAAGCAGCGGCAGAAGCACATTAATATTGAAAACATTAAACTTATAGCGATGAAGAAATTTTATGCAGTAGTTATGGTAAGCTTACCTGTTTTTCTTGCAAAAGCGCAGGTATCTGTAAATAATGAACTGAAATCTTTAATTACACAATCTTTTACCTATTTCCCAAAAGTAATAGAAGCGGAGAATATGGTAAAAACTTCCGAAGAGAAACTGGCATTAACAAAGATCAACAAACTACCTGAAGTAACCGGTAATGCAAGCTATGCCTATATACAACCCAAAATTACCATTCCCTTTCCGGGAGGCCCCGGCGGCAGCCTGGTAGATTTTCAATTTGCACCTGTTCATGCTATGAACGCTGGCGTAAATGCCAGTTATACCCTATTTGATTTTGGAAGAATTGAAGCTGCCGTTCAAAAATCGAAAGATGATATTCAGTTCGCCAAACACAATGCAGACAATGCAAGGGTGCAATTGGCCAACCAGGTTACACAGATTTATTACAATATAGTATACCTGAAAAAAGCCATCGATATTCAAGACAGCGTTATTCTGTTTTTAACCGACAATTTAAAACTAGTTGCAGCAAAGCTGAAAGATGGTGATGCGCTGAAGATTGATGTTCTGAATATTCAAACGCAAATCAATGAAGAGCAAAACAGGAAAGTTGATCTTCAAAACCTTTTAGATCGCCAAAAGATCTTGCTGGAATATACAACCGGCATTAAACAACAAAAAGGCCTGAATTTTGATTTTGAGGTAAACCTTACAGATGCAGATGCCGCCCTGGCTACAGCGAAAGCCAATAACATAGAATTTCAACTGATAAAAGATAAAATAAAACAGGCAGAATCGGATGTAACAATCGCTAAGACTGCAGACAAACCTTTTGTTGGCCTTCAGGCAAACACAGGGTATAAAAACGGTTATGTGCCTGATGTAACGGAAATGCGTTTCAATTACCAGGCAGGTATTGGTTTATCTATTCCTATTTATAATGGCGGCAAAGCCAAACAACAAACAAAACTGGCAGAAACATTTGTAAAACAAAATCAACTGGCAGCAGAAACATTGAACAGTAATTACAAAAGGGATATTGAACAAACCCTAACAGACATTCAAAGTAATATGGAGCGGATAAGGTACACTCAAAAACAAATTGACGATGCCAAATATGCCCAGCAACTTGCGGCCACAAGGTTTAAAAATGGCGTAAGCACCAATCTTGAATTAACCAATGCTGCCACCACCACTCAAAAAATACAGTTAATGGAATTAAAGTATCAGTTTCAATTATGTTTATCTAAGGTAGACCTGGCGAAATTGATGGGATATACTTATTGGTAGGAATAAGAAAGAGAGATGAGTTATGAGTTATAAAAAAAGAGTTGATGAATATCATCAACTCTTTTTTTTAGCAAATTCTCGGTAATTGTTCTCCCGTTAAATAATTAACAACACGCCGGCCTCCTATCCTGCTTTTAAGAATCACTTTTCCGCCGTTATCAGCTAATACTTCCCCAATAATGGCTGCATGTATACCGTTACAATCTTTTTGCAGGTCGTTTAAAAAAGCACCAGCCGATTCTTTTTTTACAATTGCTACAAATAATCCCTCATTGGCAACATATAACGGATCTAAGCCCAGCATTTCGCAAGCGCTTTCCACCTGTTCCTGTACAGGTATCAGTTTTTGATCTATATGAAAACCCAGTTGAGTTAGCTCTGCAACCTCATTCAATACAGAAGCAAGGCCTCCACGGGTTGGATCTCTGAGAAACCTGATATCTTTTCCGTATTTGCTAACCAGCGCCAGTACCGTATGATTAAGATTAGTGGTATCGCTCTGAATACTTGTTTCAAACGTTAACCCTTCCCGCAAACTCATAATGGCAATGCCATGAGCCGCTATATTACCACTGATGATAATTGCATCGCCAGCCTCAATATTCCGGTGATGAATGAATGCATTAGTATGTACGATGCCTATGCCGGAGGTGTTGATGAACAACTTATCTCCTTTACCTTTTTCCACCACTTTGGTATCGCCTGTTACAATTTTCACATTTGCTTTTTCTGCTGCTGTTTTAATGCTCACAAGTACCTTCCAGAATTCATTCATGGCAAAACCCTCTTCTACAATAAACCCGAGCGATAAATACTTTGCTTCAGCGCCGCACATGGCCAGATCGTTCACTGTTCCGTTAACAGCCACATCGCCAATATTGCCTCCGGGAAAGAATATGGGAGAAATAACATAGCTATCTGTGCTGAATGCAATTTTTCCATTCAACTCAAAGCTTGCACCATCGTGTTGCTGGTCTAAAAGATCATTACTAAAAAGGTTAAAAACCCCGCTCTGCAATAAACGGTGAGTAAGTAACCCACCGCTTCCATGCCCTAAAGTGATTACATCAAAATCAAATTTGGGCATAGGGCAACTCATTTGTACAGTAATCTTTTCATCCATGTGTTTTATTTAAAAATATACGGAGAAGCTTAGTTTGGCAGCCAGTTTTGTTCCGGCAGTAAAGTTGATCTCTTCTACCGGCGCTACTTCATTTTTTAACCTGCTTATGGTATCAAACTGTGTTTCTTTCCATTTAACATTAAACACATTGTTAATGGTTAATCCCACTTCATATTTCTTCCCGGTATAATTCAAAACAAAATCATTCACAAAATACCCTTGTGCAGTAAGGCTATAATCTTCATTAGCAGGCCTGTTGCCCAACCAACGATATCTTAAGCTGCCGTTAAACCCGTTTTTATTTTTATAAGTTATGCCACCGGTGCTGCTCCATACCGGCGCCAGAGGAATATAGTCCTGCCCTTTCAATTCTTCTATAAACCTGCCATGTGCATAATTTACATCTGCATCTATGTAAAGCGAATGCAAGGGTTCGTATCGAATAGAAAAATCAGCTCCTTTTCTTTGTGTTTTACCGGAAGGAGAAGGTGTGCCGTCATCTCCGTTATAAACAAATTCCTGATCTAACCATAAATACCATACTGCAAATTGCATTAATAAGTTTTTTACCGGTTTTAAAACCGTTCCCAAATCTGCAGCATAAGCAGGTGGCAATACCTGTTTGCCTTTTTCCATAACACAAACCCTTGTATCGTTGGAATGAAAGCCTTTACCGATATTTATATAAAACTGTGTTGTTTTATTGTATTGATAGGCAATTCCTAACTTAGGGCTAAGAATGGCAGCATTTGCTTTAAAGAGGCTGTCTGCTTTTAAATGATCGGTATAGTTATTAAGGAACATATCGGCTCTTAATCCTGCATTCACGTTTAATTTTTCTGAGAGATGAATTGCTTCGCTGATGTATGCCGATAGATTTGTTTCTGCTATATTTCCATAAGCCATCTTGTCTAATAATGTGTACCTGTCTTTAGTATGCGAAAGTTCAATATTATTAATCCTATCATATCGCACTCCTGCTCCCATTTCGGTATTAAACAATACAGAACCGATATTGGACTGATGCTGATATACACCATTATATCCCAATATATTCCGGGCCTCTTTCTGGCGAAGCTGATCTCCGTTAACCGAATCATTCAAATAGAAAGTGAAGTTTGAATGCAGATCGAAATAATAATTGGAATAATAAAATTGATTTTTAATTAAAGAACCGTTCTTTAAAGTAGTGATGAATTGTGCATTGATATTAGACCGTGAAGTTTGTCCGCCCTCTGTTGAATCTATAGCCCCATAAAAACTGATAAGGCCACTATTCACTGCTCTTTCGGGTATTTGGCCGGAGGCATTCCATTTACTACTAAATGAAGAAGCGCTGATAGTTAAATAAGTTTGCCCAGTAATCTTGCCATTATATTTAGAAAAAAAATTAGTTCGCTTAAAATCCTGCGGATGATCGAAGTAACCATTGGAGTACGCATATTCTGATGCCACATACCACGACTGCTGTTTAGCTTTTGCCGTTGTACTCAATAAATTAAACATTCCTAAAGCCCTGTACGTATCGTACATGCCGCCTTCAAGCTTTACAAGATTACCCGTTAACGCGTTTTTAGTTTGTACATCTACATAACCGGATGTGGTAAAATTTCCTTTTGAAGTTGTATACGGGCCTTTCTGAAAATCTACCTGCTCAATGGTTTCCGGAATTATAAAATGCATATCGGCATAACCCTGCCCATGTGCATGCGATACCATATTTACCGGCAGCCCGTCGGCAGTAATATTAATATCAGTACCATGATCACAATCAAACCCCCGCATAAATATCTGTTCTGCCTTACCGCCTCCCTGGTGTTGGCCAATAAACAAACCCGGAACCATTCTTAAAATTTCCTGTGCATTGTTAATGCCCCGCATTTTAATATCTGTTTTGCTGATAATAGAGTATTCTTTACCCGCTTTTGCAGTTACAACAACATTTTCCAGTTGTATTTTTTGTTGTTGAAGATAGATTGCTTTATTGTCCTGCATTTCAGTAATAGGCAAAACTTTTGTTTCGTAGCCTATAGATATAAAAGCAACACTTGTTAGGGGTTCAATACTTTTAAACATGAACCGCCCCCTGCCGTCTGTGTGTACCGGTGTTCCTGCCGGAGCCGGCTGTACCGTAATATTTTCAATTGGCAAATTCGTTTTGGCATCTAACACTATGCCTTTAATTATTTTCTGACCATAGGCTGCATGTACGCTAATACACAATAAAAAACATACAATATTTCTCATAACTATACTAAACATGGTTAATACCGGCATACTGATAATAAGCTGCACAGGCCCCTTCACTGCTCACCATGGGAGCACCTAAAGGATGTTCCGGTTTACATTTGGCGCCGAAGTTGGGACATTGTTTTGGTTTTTTCAAACCTTTCATAATATCTCCGCTAATGCAATCTTTATTCTCCATTGCTTTTTCTATGTCTATATTGAATTTTATACGTGCATTGTAATTTTTATATTGCTCATTCACCTCGTATCCGCTATTGGGTATTGTGCCAATACCACGCCATACCCTATCATTCACCGCAAAAACACTATTAATAATATCAACAGCCATTCTATTGCCTTCTCGCTGCACATAACGGGTATATTGGTTTTCCACCTTATGCTCTCCTTTTTCCAATTGTTTTACGGCCATTAAAATTCCCTGCAAAAGATCAACAGGCTCAAAGCCGGTAATAACAATCGGGCATTTGTATTTTTCTGCAACAGGTTCGTATTCTTCCATACCCATAATTGTGCAAACATGTCCTGCAGCAAGGAATGCATTTATTGTATTGTTTGTATCGCTTAATATTGCCTCCATGGCCGGAGGAACCAATACATGTGAAGCGAGTATGCTATAATTATTCAATTCTAATTTAGCCGCCTGCACAACACTTAATGCGTTAGAAGGTGCTGTTGTTTCAAATCCAACAGCAAAAAAAACAATTTGTTTATCGGGATTATTTTTTGCCAATTGCACGGCTTCTAAAGGTGAATAAAGTATGCGTATATCGGCACCTGAAGCTTTGCATTCCAGCAAGCTTTTTTTACTGCCAGGTACCCGGAGCATATCACCAAAAGAGCAGAAAATAACATGAGGTTGCTCTGCCAGAAAAATCGCTTCGTCTATAACACTTACACTTGTAACACATACAGGACAGCCCGGCCCGTGAACCATGGTAATGTTAGCAGGCAGCATGTTCAGAATACCGTTCTTTACAAGGCTGTGCGTTTGCCCTCCGCATATTTCCATTAAGGTCCAGGGCCGTGTAGTGATGTGGTGTATCTCTTTTAAAAAAGCTTCTACCATTTCAGGGTCTCTGTATTCTGACAGGTATTTCATGAGAAGAGGGATTAATTGTTTGAATAATGGTATAATACTATGATACGGTTGCTTCCAGCTCATGCACTTCACCCATCTCTTTTAAATAACTAAATACCTTCATTGCCTCTTCTTCATCTACAACACCAATAGCAACCCCTACATGTACCAGTACATAATTACCCACCTGCGCTTCAGGTACCATACATAAATTCACTTCTTTTTGTATGCCGCCAAATGTTACCAGGCCTGTTCTGAATGTTTCATCTAACTGTGCAGATATGCTCATGATTTTACCGGGAATTGCTAAACACATGGTTCTTATATTTAAAGTTGGTGTAAAGAAGAATAATGCTCTTTTCTTTCTGAAATGTATTGTTGCTGCATTAATTTATAATATGCTATTTGCCCCAAGCCAATACACTCATCGTTTGGGCTTACCTGCTTATGAAAAAAAAGTTCATGAGAACTACTGAAAAGGTTTTGAATAATCTCTACCAATAATGCATTTTGAAAAACACCTCCGCTAAAAGCAAGCTTCGTTATTTTTTGTTGATTGCTTATATCCAAAACAGCAACTGCCAATGAATAAAATATTTTCCATGCAATCATTCCGGCATCTTTACCGGATTTAACATCGTGCAAGAATTCTTTTACAAAAAAATGCCAGTCCAATTCCATATTATGAAGCGGCAATGGGTAGTGTTGCAGAGGCTTGTATATTGCATTTCTTGCCAACGCTTCCAAACGCATGGTTGCTTCTCCTTCATAACTATTAAACGCTGTAACTCCAATTATGCATGCCAAAGCATCTAAAAAACGCCCCATAGAGCTGGTGAAAATACCGGTACCCTTTTCAAGGATTTTTTGATAATAATTCCATTCAAGTTCAGAAAAATATGGTTGTAGCAGGTACCTGCTTTCAGGAAAAGTTTCTAATAAACTTAAAGCGGAAAGCCTTGGCTCTTTGCTCATCTTATCTCCTAACAATTGAGTAAAATACTGTAAGCCTGCAATCCTTTTTATTTGTTGTTCTTCAAATAAAAACAATTCGCTTCCCCATATATTCCCATCATCGCCATATCCGGTGCCGTCCCAAATAAAACCCAACACCTTATCGTTCAATTGTAATAGTTTATTTTCTGCCAGCACTGCAGCGAAATGTGCTTTATGGTGCTGAACAGAGATAACAGTATTAATGTTGCGTAAGCCTGCAATCTTTTTACCATATTGCGATACAGAATAACCGGGATGTTTATCTATTGCAATAACTGTTGGGCTTATTTTTAATAAATCTAAAAAATGCTGCAGGGTTTGCCCGTAGCTTTCCTGTGCTTCAAGATTTGCCTGGTCTCCAAGATATTGGCTAATGTATATATGTTCGTAACAGGCCAATGCAAATGCACTTTTCAGTTCTGCTCCCATTGCCAAAACAATATCATTATCTATATAAAACGGATTAGGGAAACAATTCGGAGCCATACCTCTGCTCCTCCTTAAAACAATTTGTTGCTGCCTGCCTGCAAACTGTACCACACTGTCATCTTGAGGCATTACTATCTCTCTCTCATTGGTTAGAATATAATCTGCCACGTCAAAAAGATTATCCAGGGCAACAGCATCTTTATAAATAACAGGCGATCCGCTGATATTGGCACTTGTGGCTATAAGTGGTTTATTAAAAGCATTGGCCAATAAAAAAAATAGCGGTGTATAAGATAACATAACCCCCAGCTTATCTAAACCGGGTGCAATTAATTGTGTGCAAATACTACTGGCTGTTTGCTTTCGTAATATGCATAAAACAACCGGGGCTCCATTGCTTTGCAGCGCAAGGCGTTCACCATCTGTTAATACAACATCTTTACCCGCCATTTCTATGGAAGGATACATTACTGCGAATGGTTTGGCTGGCCTTTGTTTTCGTTCGCGTAAAGTATTAATAGCTTTCTCGCTGGTAGCATCGCACAGCAATAGGTAGCCACCTATACCTTTTACTGCAACAATTTTACCCTCCTTTAAAAACTGAACAACATGGGCTATCTTATCCGCTTCGCTGTACAATAATTCTTTTTCCTTAGATGTAAACAAATGCATTTTAACAGCACAGTCTGTACAGGAATTGGTTTGACTATGATTTCTTCTATCGTTCACATCAATAAATTCCTGTTTACAATCTTCACACATGGTAAAAGGTTGCATGGTGGTGGTGTGACGATCGTAGGGTAATTGTTTGATGATAGAAAATCTTGGCCCACAATTTAAACAGGTGGTAAAAGGATATTGATGCCTTCTGCCAGAAGCAGTTTGCATGTCTTTTCGGCAATCATCGCACAGGGCAATATCGGGCGTTAGCAATAAGTCAGGCTCTTTATCATCCTCACTTTCCACAATTTGAAAAGAAGAAAAAGATTTAGGCTGAATGCTTTTCATATCACTATGTGTAATCATTGCATTTTGTGGAGCCAGATTAATAATATCCTGAAAAAACGCTTTGGCTGCAAGAGATTTTGCATTAAATTCTATATGAACACCATCCATTGCATTACATACCCATCCTGGTACACCATACTGCAATGCTAACCTGTATACATGGGGCCTGAAGCCAACTCCCTGCACCAACCCTTTAATATGTATATGATAGGTTTGCATGGCATTTATACAATAATATCGGCAGATACTTTTGAGTGGATCCAATCGTACCATTCGTTTAACCCCTGTCCTGAAGTGCAGCTAAGTTCAATAATAGATAATGATGGATTTACTTTCCGGGCATTGGCTTTAGCTTTTTCTATGTTGAATGGAACATAAGGGAGAAGATCTGTTTTATTGATAATGCATAATGTAGAGGAATTGAACATATCAGGATATTTCAATGGCTTATCATCTCCTTCCGTAACACTTATAATAACAATACGTTCTTTTTCGCCAAGATCGAACATAGCAGGGCAAACAAGATTGCCCACATTTTCAATAAACAGTACAGAATGATCTTGCAGCTTCATACCTTGCATTGCATGCAAAACCATGTGTGCATCTAAGTGGCAACCTTTACCAGTATTAATTTGTGTAACTTTTGTTCCGGTTGCATGTATACGGTCTGCATCGTTGGTAGTTTGCTGATCTCCTTCAATCACTGCAAAAGCATACTGTTCTTTCAGATCTGTTAATGTTCTTTCCAGTAAAGTGGTTTTACCCGATCCGGGAGAGCTTACCAGGTTCATGGCAAAAATGTTCTTGGCCTCCAAATACCCTCTATTCCTTTCTGCTAAAAGATTGTTTTCATACAGCACGTCTTTTTCAACGTCAACAATTTTTCTTTCGTTTTTATGATGATGAGAAGAATCACCACAGCCACAAGTAGCACACATAATAATTGAGGTTTATGATTTCAATATTCAATTTAACAGCGCTATGGTAAAAAAATATGACAAACAGCAAGAAAAAAATGATTTGCGTCATAGGTCTGGGTAATGCATTGAGAGGCGATGCTGTTGTGGCTAACTATATTTATAATACCATTGAAGCAAAGAAATATAATAATGTAACCGTTTTTTATACACAACAGCCTGATAATGGCTGGGCTGAAAAGTTGAAAGATTTTGCTGAATTGATTAACGAATGCCAGTTTTAATACCTGTGCCGTTAAAGGCTACTACTTTGAATTTGAAGAGCAACTATCTGAACAAGTTATCTGCAATGCAGATAGGCAATTACCTTGTTGAAGGAGAGATTGAGTAATGGAATGATAAAATGGGTAACTGAAGGAATACAATTATTGGAGATAAATTTCTTAACCATTTATGCTTGATTCATTAATACGCTCAATTTATCATTCTCCTTTCATTATTTTACCAGTGTAACTTTTGTGGCAGACCAGCCTTTCGGGCCTGCTTCCAATACAAAATGAACTTTTGATCTTTCTGATACTCGGTCTATCAAACCATTTATATGTACGAAATACTCTTTTTGAGACTGTAAGTCTTTTATAAAACCATATCCTTTCAGGTTATTGAAATGCAACACAATACCTGTTTTAACAGCATCCGCCTCATCTTCATTGTTTTGATATACAACTTTAATCTCTATATCTTCCGCATTGATCAGTTTTCGTTTGGATGGATCGGGCGGTGTAGAAGTTAAATTACCATTCTCGTCTACATAAGCTAAAATCATATCAGCCTTATTTCCTTCCGCACTGTTTTTCTTTCTTTCTAATTTCCGAACTTCTTTATCTTTTTTATTTTGTTGCTTTTTAAGTTCACGCTCTCTTTTATTCCATGTTTGTGCCATAAAATGATTTTTTATTTACGCTCTGTTAATTTTGAAAAAGATGATCCGCTATAAATACGTGCCAGATTAGGATTATTTGTTTTCTCCCAGTCTTTCAGATTAGCGAAACTTACAATACGCCAGAAATTTTTTTTCTTGAGTTCTTCATAATCAAACTGCTGAATAAAAAGCCCTGCTACATTATTTCTATCTTTAAAAGAAATCGTAATAATGTTATTCTTCCTGTCCTCATGTTCTACATATTTTTCAATAGCACGAGCATCCATACAATATTTAATTTTTAAGTTTATTAAACAGATTTCCCAAAACAGACACATTATTTGATAAGGAACAGAACGTGCGTAAAATTGCTAATTATTATTCGTGAGCCTGATAAATAATTGATACAAAAAGAAGATAAGTCGATTATCAATTTGTGTAAGTATGAACGAATGTATGCTTAATAATTGATAATACCTTGTTTTAAGAGTACGAAATAATAAATCTGCCGTTCTCAAAAAAATGTATTACATTTGTATTGTGTTTTAAAAAAACACATCATCATTATAGTTCTGATCTGCATTAATTGTTACTTCGTTCTCTTGTAATTATTTTTCTCCTCACACTCTTTTGCTGACGATTTTTTTGATCACATTTTATTCATTATTAAAAATGTTTTTTATGAACATGTATGTAAGCAATTTGAGTTTTCAAACAACTGAAGAAGACTTGAATAACCTTTTTAGTCAATTCGGTAATGTTAGTTCTGCAAAAATTATAACAGACAGAGAAACAGGCCGCAGCCGTGGTTTCGGTTTTGTTGAAATGGACGTAGTAACAGAAGCCAGAGAAGCAATGAGCAACTTAAACAACAAAGAAGTTTTAGGAAGAACGATGTCTGTTGATATTGCAAAAGAAAGAAAAGAGGGCGGTTTCAGCAGAAACAACCGTTGGTAAATAATAAATAGCTTAAATAACTGTTTTATACACCATTACAAAAGAGAGCTTATAAATAAGCTCTCTTTTTTTATACAGGCAATATTTATCAGTATGATGTATAAGTGATGGAGTTGTTTAATATTTGTTTTATATAGGGCATTTGTGGAACAACAGAATGTGAACAAGCAACAACAATTAGACCCTTCTACATAACAAAGTTTGCTTTATGTTGAAAAGGGAAAATATAACACTCATCAAAAATAAAAACTTAGAAAATATTTGTAGATAATAAAGAGGCATCTTGGAAAAGATGCCTCGCAAACTTACTATTAAACTAAACTACGAAATAACCAAGGATTTTACTTTTAACTCTTTCCCCTTTTTTATATGCAGCAGGTGCCCGGCACAAACAGGGCAATTATCATAATAATGTTCAATTATAAACTCCGTTGCACAATCAGCACATGTTGCAACAGCTTCAATAAAGTTTATTTTTTTTAAGGCTTTTTCAAGCATGGTATGTTTTACTCCCTGCTTCCATGCAAATTCCAAAGCCTCTATCTCTATACCACTCAATGCACCAATATCCAGTTCTATCAATTCTATTATGCTTGCATTT
Source organism: Sphingobacteriia bacterium (assembly GCA_017304675.1). GTDB lineage: Bacteria > Bacteroidota > Bacteroidia > Chitinophagales > Chitinophagaceae > CW01. The sequence continues at coordinate 65,003 of JAFKLS010000019.1, read as the reverse complement.
TCTTTTGCTGCTTCCTGCTCGGCAATAGCAACAATGCTCATTACAACAGCTAATTCATGCATAAATTATTTCTGTTGTTTTACCGACCGTTTATATATGAGATAAATTATAGCAGCAGCCATAATAGAAAAAGTGGTTATTGCATGTGCAGGCTCTACAAAATAATGTATAATGGTATAGCCATCGGTATCGCCATGCCCCGGGTGAGCCAATGTTATGAATGGAGCTACAAGCAGTAACAATATGAACAAAGAAGCTATTCGTTTCATACAGCTATATTTTTAGATAACCAATATTAGTTCTATGTAAAAGAGTAACACATGATCATCATCATAACGTTAAATGATACCTATCATCTTTTACCGCAATAACTCAGCCTACATTAGAGTGATGTTTTTTAATGTTTCATTTTTAAAACAACTAACATCATGAACGATGCTTCCGTAAAACAACCTACTTATTACGAAGAGGTAGAACGTAAAGGCTACTCACGCCGTGATTTCATGAAATTTGTAAGTATGATGACGGCCTTCATTGGTTTAGAAAATTCTGCCATTGGAGATGTTGCCAAAGCTTTAGAAACAAAACCACGGCTGCCTGTTATTTGGCTGCACTTTCAGGAATGCACCTGTTGCAGCGAAAGTTTTATCCGCTCTTCTCACCCTATTGTTGCAGATATCCTATTAGATAAAATATCGCTCGATTATACGGAAACACTAATGGCCGCCTCCGGTGTACAGGCAGAACAGGCTATGAAAAACACTATGACTAAATATAAAGGCCAATATATTCTTTGTGTGGAAGGCAGTGTACCCATGGCGGCAGACGGCGTGTATTGCATGATTGGAGGTAAAACATCTTTGCAAATTTTAGAAGAAGCTGCAGAAGGCGCAGCAGCTATTATTGCCTGGGGAAGCTGTGCCAGTAATGGTTGCGTACAAGCTGCCAAGCCCAACCCTACTGCCGCAACACCCATACATAAACTGGTAAAAGGAAAACCAGTGATAAAAGTTCCGGGTTGCCCGCCTATTGGAGAAGTAATGGCCGGCGTTATTGTACACTATTTAACTTTTGGCAGAATACCCGAATTAGATAAACTGGGAAGACCTAAGGCATTTTATAGTAAACGGGTTCACGACTCCTGCTATCGCAGACCTTTTTATGATGCAGGTTTATTTGTAGAATCTTTTGACGATGAGAACGCAAAAAAAGGATATTGTTTGTATAAAGTAGGTTGTAAAGGTCCTTCTACCTACAATGCATGTGGTGTAATGAAATGGAACAATGGTACCAGCTACCCTATTCAGTCGGGCCACCCCTGCATAGGATGCAGTGAAGAGAATTATTGGGATAACGGAAGACTATACGAACGTGCTTCTTCTTTCGCCGGTTTTGGCATAGAAGCAACAGCAGATAATATTGGTAAGGCTGCTCTGGCAGCAACGGGCGTTGCAGTAGCTGCTCATGCCATAGCTACCAATGTGCGTAAAAAGAAATTAATTTTTGAACTGGAAAAAGAAGGACAGAAAAGTGAGAAAGAACTGGAATCATGATTAATTAAAATATTCAACCTGTTGTATGAGTAAAAGAATTGTTGTAGACCCCATTACAAGAATAGAAGGCCACCTGCGCGTGGAAGCCGATATAGAAAACGGCAAAATTAAAGATGCCTACAGTAGCGGCACCATGGTAAGATTACTGGAGGAGATTTTAAAAGGAAGAGACCCTAAAGATGCATGGGCTTTTGTTGGCAGGGTTTGTGGTGTTTGTACTTCCATTCACTCCTTAACATCTGTACGTTGTGTTGAAGATGCGCTTGATATTGTTGTTCCACCCAATGCAGAGCTTGTACGCAACATTATGTTTTGTGCACAATATATTCATGATCATGTTGTGCATTTTTATCATTTACATGCTATGGACTGGGTAGATGTGGTCAACGCATTAAAGGCAGATTCTAAGAAAACTTCAGAGCTAGCTCAAAGTATTTCTAAATGGCCTAAAAGTTCTGTTGGTTATTTCAGCGACATACAAACAAGAGTAAAAAAATTTGTAGAAAGCGGGCAATTAGGAATTTTTGCCAATGCCTATTGGGGGCATCCTGCATATAAACTTCCTGCAGAAGTAAATTTAATTGGTCTTGCACACTATTTAGAAGCATTAGAATGGCAAAAGGAAATTGTAAAAGTACATGCCATTTTCGGAGGCAAAAATCCACACCCGAATTATTTGGTTGGGGGCATGGCCTGTGCCATTGGCATTGATGATGTAAGCGGGATTAATGCAGAACGTTTAGCTTATGTTGGACAATTACTGAAAGATGGAAAAGATTTTGTAGAACAGGTGTATATACCCGACCTGATGGCCGTAGCTTCTTTCTATAAAGACTGGGGCGCCATTGGTAGCGGGCTTGGTAATTACCTGGTTTATGGAGACCTGCCTACCAACGGATACCGAGACCTTTCAAGTTATAAATTCCCGGCAGGCGCTATCTTAAATAAAGACATCACAAAAGTGTATGAGGTAGACCTGAAGAAAGAAGATGAAGTGCAAGAATTTATTACGCATTCCTGGTACGAATACAAAGAAGGGAAAGATAAGGGCTTACATCCCTGGAAAGGAGAAAGTAAAATTAATTATACTGGTCCTAAACCACCATTCGAACATTTAGATACTACCAAAGAATATAGTTATCTAAAAACACCTCGCTGGAAAGGCCATGCTATGGAAGTTGGCCCTCTCGCAAGAGTATTGGTGGGATATGCCAGGGGAAGAGAAGATTTTAAAGCAGTAGTTGACAAAGCGCTGAAAGACCTGAACATACCTATTACAGCGCTGTTCTCTACACTGGGCAGAACAGCGGCCCGCGGTTTAGAAAGCACGCTGGTAGCCGAATGGGGAATAGAGTTTTACAATCAGCTATTGGCTAACATTAAAAACGGCGATACCCGTATGGCAGAAATGAGCAAATTCGATCCTGCCACCTGGCCCAAGCAGGCCATGGGTGTTGGACATACAGAAGCTCCACGCGGTGCATTGGCTCACTGGATTAATATTGAAGATAAAAAAATCGCCAACTATCAATTGGTTGTTCCTACTACGTGGAATGCATCACCAAGAGACCATAAAGGGCAGATGTCTGCTTACGAAGCAGCTCTAATAGATACGCCTGTTGCCATAGAAAACCAACCATTGGAAATATTGAGAACCATTCACAGTTTTGATCCATGTATGGCCTGCAGTGTTCATTTGTACGATGAAGAGGGAAAAACCATCAGCAGGGTTTCTGTACTTGGAGATTAAACATTAAAAAGATATTCTCATGTCAACAAAATATTTACACGTTCATAAACTCCGCCGTGTGTATGTATGGGAAAAGCCGGTACGCATTTATCACTGGTTGAATGTGGTAGTATTGTTAGCATTAATTATTACGGGGTTTTACATTGGCAACCCGTTGGCCCAGCTAAGTACCAAAGAAGCGTCTGACCGTTATACTATGGGGTGGTTCAGGTATGTACACTTTGTGGCAGCATACATCTTCTTCTTCAATTTTTTGTTCCGCATTTACTGGGGTTTTGTAGGTAACAAATATGCCAACTGGCGCCAGTTTGTTCCTTTTTCCAAAAAATTTTATAAAGAAATGTGGTATGTAATAAGAATGGATATTTTAATGCTTAAAGGAAGAGAGCATATGAGTATTGGGCATAATGCTATGGCAGGTTTTACTTACTTTTTAACCTTTCTTGCTTTTTTGGTACAATGCTTAACCGGATTTGGCTTATATGCTGCAATGAGTACCTGGTGGTTTCCTAAACTATTTGCCTGGGTGCCTTCTTTATTCGGCGGAGATATTATTACAAGACAAATTCATCATTGGGCAATGTGGTTTTTTATCCTATTTGCCATTGTGCATGTATACCTGGTATTTTACCACGATTATGTAGAAGGTAGAGGAGAAATGAGCAGTATGGGCGGTGGATGGAAATTTATTGAAGAAGAAGTATTCGAAAGAAATCATCACCAAACCCCTAACCCCACCAAAGACACCAAATAATGCAAGCTTTAACCGAAACAAATAAAGTAGCTAAACCTTCCACGCTTATACTGGGGATTGGAAATTACCTCATGGGCGATGAAGGTATTGGAGTGCATGTGGCCAATGTAATGAGCCAGATGGACCTGCCCGGCAATGTGTTTGTTTTAGATGGGGGTACCGGTGGTTTTCATCTTTTAGAATATTTTGAAGAATTTGAACATGTGATCCTTATTGATGCCACACTGGATGAACAGGAACCAGGCAGTATAAGAACCATTAAGCCACGTTATGCTAAAGATTTTCCAGCAGCGATGAGTACCCACGATATTGGATTAAAAGATCTTGTTTCTGCACTCCAGCTTCTGAATAAAATGCCTATTATAGATCTTGTTGTTGTAAGTATTGCGTCTATTCAGCAACAGGGCATAGAACTAACTAAAGATGTAGAATCGCAAATACCTTCTGTAATTGCTTCCGTTTTGAGACTCCTTCAATTCAACAAAGGTGAGAAGCAGTTAGAATCTACGTATGTGTTTTAAGTTGATGAATGATCAGGTAAGAAGAATGCCAGCAATTGTTGGCATTCTTCTGTTTTAAAACTGTTACAAAAGCTGGCTGTTCATATTAATTTTTTGCATCAAACCAAACCGGTGTGGTATCGGTAGGCTCGGCATTATAATTAATACAAAGTTCCTCGCCCTTCTTAACAGCCCTAACAGTAGTAATGGTCATCAGTTCATGATCATAATCCATTTCATACATACAATTGGCATTATAATCGTGGTTGTACATAGATATATTGCCCATTCCCAATGCTCCCTTTTTCCTACTCTTCCCCCATTCAAAAAAGTAATTATACAAATTCGTTTCTTCGGCAATAGCTCTTTCTTTAACACTCAATACCAGTACGGGCGATATTTCAATTACAGTATTGGCAGGGATATTTTCTGTGGTAAAAACCCCTCTCCCTCCCTTAAGGGATGCAGTTACGGTTAAACAAGGTAAAATCATAAGCAGTGGCAAAAATAATAGAGTATTGTATTCCAATACACTTTATCTTCCTGTATTAAATCTAATGGAATCTTAAGCCCTTGTTATTGTTACAAAATTGCATTTCATTAATTTGCACCCCATGAGTTTAGAGTTGGAACAATTGAGCATTGAAGAACAGTTTGAGCAACTGTTGGCAAGCGAAGACAAACTGGCCATTCGCGATTTCTTGAACGATCAAAATATCAGCGATGTAGCAGAACTCATTAATAAATATCCCGAATACGAAGCACAGATAGTTGGCAATATGGCTGTACACAGAGCTGCCAGTGTATTTAAGATACTGGATATTGCACAACAGAAAGATATTATTAAAGAACTGCCCAATTCTAAAACAGCCGAATTACTGAATGAACTGCCCGCTGATGACCGCACAGACTTTTTAGAAGAACTACCTAAAAGTGTAATTCGCGACCTTATTAAACTGTTAGACCCCGAAGAACGCAAAATAACCCTTTCTTTATTGGGTTACCCGGAAGATAGTGTAGGCCGTTTAATGACACCCGATTATGTGTATGTATATGCCCATAACACCGTTGAAGAGGTAATTGCCACCATTAGAAAATTTGCCAAGAACAGTGAAACGGTTGATGTAATTTATATTATTAATGAAAAAGGAGAACTGGTAGATGATGTGAAGATTAAAGACATCATCCTTGCATCTCCGGAAAAGAGAGTAGATGAGATTATTGATGGCAGAATTGTTTCATTGAACGTAAATGACGACCAGGAACATGCTAACCAGGTTTTTAAAATGAACAACCGGGTAGCCCTGCCGGTAGTAGACGATAATAATATTTTATTAGGCATTGTTACGATTGACGACATGTTGTGGGTGGCCAATGAAGAGTTTAGCGAAGACATGCAAAAGATGGGAGGTACAGAAGTATTGGATGAACCTTACCTGGATATTCCTTTGCTTAAACTTTTTAGAAAACGCATAGGCTGGCTGGTAGTATTGTTTCTGGGAGAAATGTTAACTGCAACGGCCATGAGTTATTTTGAAGATGAAATTGCCAAAGCAGTAGTATTGGCACTGTTTGTTCCGCTGATCATTTCCAGCGGAGGTAACAGCGGTTCACAAGCCAGTACGCTAATTATACAGGCAATGGCCGTTGGGGAAATTACCATTGCCGATTGGTGGCGTGTAATGCGCAGGGAAATATTAAGCGGTTTATTGCTGGGCACTGTATTGGGTATTATTGGTTTTATACGAATAGCCGTTTGGCATAGCATCGCCCCTGCTATTTATGGCGATCATTGGTTCTTAATAGGGTTATCTGTTGGTGTTAGCCTTGTAGGTGTAGTACTTTGGGGCACATTCAGTGGCAGCATGTTGCCTATGTTCTTAAAGAAACTGGGAGCAGACCCGGCAGTATCTTCAGCTCCTTTTGTTGCCACATTGGTAGATGTAACCGGCCTCGTTATTTATTTCTCTGTTGCCCTTATTTTTTTAAGAGGTATTTTATTATAACTAATTTTACTGCGTGCATATAATACAGAATGCATTCCGCTATCTTATGGGTTACATTGCTGTGCTCTTCCAAATAAACCTGCAACTTATGTTGCAATAAAATAAACACGTATGAAATCACTACCTGTTTTAATACTGCTACTTCTGTTGTACAACACTTTAACTGCACAACAGAATGATAAAATAGTTCGTATAGCTAGGATTGAAGTAGATGCTTCCCAACTGGAAAAATATAAGGCCGCTCTGCAGGAAGGAATAGAAACCTCCATCCGCCTGGAACTCGGCGTACTCACACTTTATGCGGTAGCAGAAAAGAACCGCCCAACTTCTATCACGGTGCTGGAGGTCTATGCAAATGCTGAAGCATACCAATCACACATACAAACAGAGCATTTTAAAAAGTATAAGAATGCTACAGGAAATATGATAAAATCTTTAGAATTAATAGAAACCACACCTATTGCTTTAGGCGCAAAGTCATAACCTTATTTATTGCACAACCTTATTTTATTGAATGACCCTATTAGACCTTACCACCTACGCCGGCACATTTGTATTTGCCATTACAGGAGCTTTTAAAGCAAGGGCTTCTAAAATGGATATTTTCGGCGCTTCCGTTCTGGCGTTCGCAACCGCCTATGGCGGTGGCACATTAAGAGATCTTTTAATAGGGATAAGACCTGTTAACTGGATAAATGATAACATAGCATTATTAATAGTTGTTATCTCTATTATAGTAGCTGCTTTATTTAAACTGAGTTCTTCTCAATTTAGAAAGGTTTTGTTTTTTACAGATGCTATGGGATTGGGCCTTTTTACAATAGCCGGCATTGAAAAAAGTTTACAATTAGGCATCAACAACATTTATTCGGTAATAATGGGTGTAATTACTGCTACGTTTGGTGGATTGCTTGCCGATATTTTATGCAATGCAGTGCCAAATTTATTAAAACGCGGAGAGCTTTATGCCACAGCCTGTGCTATTGGGGGTATAGTATATATATTTTTAAAACGAACAACTTTTAACTACGAAACCAACATAGTGGGTTGTGTTATCATCATTATTGCAATAAGGATTTATTCAAAAAGAAAAAGATTATCGTTACCGGAGATTTGATCAATAATAAATCATCCCTTCTTACCACAAATTCCTGGGGCACCAGTCTCCATATTTATTACCCAGCAAAAACCCAATCAATATTTCATGAGTGCCTTTGCTTACCGTATTTAATTGCGAGGTAGTAATATCGTAAGAGTATCCAATATTAAGTGAGTGGTTAAAATTAGCACCTAACATAATTGCATAGCCATCCTGGTTTCTGAAAGATGCTCCTGCCCAAACAATATCCTGGTATTGAAATTTCACATTCACATCTACACCCAACGGCAAAGGGTTAATATAACGAAACATAACGGAAGGAAGCATGCTTACATCTTCATTCAATTGTGTTCTAAAACCGGCAGTAACAAAAGTATGCGGTACCAGTTTTCCATTTTGTAAAGCAACTGTATTATCGCTAAAAGATACTTGTTGCGGTACTATTTGCTGAACAGATATGCCGGCAAAATAATTGCTGGAATACAACCATACCCCAGCACTGATATCTGGTTTTAAACGGTTCATAATACCGGTTCCGTTTACCGCAGGATCAACAGAAGTTGCAAAGTTTAATTTGCTTGCATTTAAGCTTAATTGTGTTACGCCAGCAGAAAGGCCAAAAGATAAACTTGTTTTAGGAGCAATCCCAAAATGATAAGCATAAGTACCATAAGCTGCAAAACGGTTCAGCGGGCCGGTGATATCATTCAATATTGTAAGCCCTATGCCCTGATGAGGTGCTGCTGCAGTATAATCTTCCCAATAAGCCTGCCCCCGCGGATTGGCGCCACGGGCATGAAAAGAAGTTGCAGTCTCCCTATCGTAATCGCTTTTCTTTAAAGGGGCATGTAATGTTGCATAAGTGGTAACAGGCGCATCTTGTAAGCCCACCCATTGCATTCTATGGCTGAGCTTAACATCTGTATAATTCTCAATCCCCGCAACAGCAGGATTAATGAGATACATGTTCATAATATACTGCGTATAGTAAGGCCGTTGCTGGGCAATTACCGAAAGAACAAGAGGGAAAAGAATAAGCGATACAAAGAGTTTCTTCATCACGAGATACAAGTAAAAGTGTTAATCGTATACATAATAGCCAGCAATAGTAAATAAATTATGCTAACCTTCAATTATTAATTCTGTTACACATAGTTCGTTACCTGATAATAGTAACCGAGCCCTGCATTTTCTGTCTTCCATTTTTCGGATCTACAATATAATAATACGTTCCAATAGGCAAAGGCTGCCCTTTAAGTGTTCCATCCCAGTTCACACTATATCCTTCGGAATGAAAAACATTTTGCCCGTAACGATTATATATATCAACCGTAGCACCTGGATAGCTTTCCAAATATTTAATCACCCATGTATCGTTAATACCATCTCCGTTAGGGCTAAAAGCATTCGGTATTAAAGGCTCTTTAAGTACTTTTATAAAAACCGTATCGCTCACGGCACAACTGCCCAAGCCTGTAAGCGTGAGTTTATACGTAATATCATCCGGTGGTGTAGCCGTAGGGTAACGGGCCGTATCACTGCTTAAATAAGAAGCGGGTGTCCACAAATATTGTAGCCCGTTTCCATAAATATATACCGGCTTTATAACAACAATACCTCCCTGCAGCATGAATAAATTTGGCCCCATAGTTAATTTAGGATAAGGATATACTACCACCTGTTTAATCATGGTATCGCTTATACAGTTTTGCTGGTTATATATATAAAGACTGATATTGAAATTGCCAGAATCTGTAAACCGCCTGGTGGGATTTTGCAGGGAAGAAACACTTCCTCCCGATAAATCCCAATTCCATTTCACAACTTTTCCGGTAATGCCATTGCTCAAATCTGTAAAACGAATAAAATCGCCTATACAAACCGTATCAGGGGTTATTGAAAAACCGGCTTTAGGTTGCGGATAAATGCTGTTCAACTGTTTTGTGAGTGAATCCGTACAAGCATCTTTACTGGTTACCTTCAACTGCACGTTTACCGGCCCCAGTGCACTATACTTGTGTGAGGGATTTTTAAGTGTTGAAGGAGTGGCATCATTAGGGTCTCCAAAATTCCATAAGTATGAAAATAACGATTGAGAATTATCTGCAATAACGGATGAATCTGTAAATACTCCATTCCCATCAGGCAAACAAATGCTTGGCAATCCAAAATTCACTACCGGTAAATAATGAACATTTAATGTTTTAACATTATAAGTACTGCGGCAGCCGCTATCGCTCATAACTCTCAAACTAACTGTATAGTTATTACCTGCAGCATATTTTTTAATAAAAGAGGTAGTGGTATTATTGTATACTGCAGTGGTGCCGTCTCCAAAATCCCAATAACGTGCAGCAGTGTTTTTATAATTAGCCACGGATGAATCTGTAAAAGTGATATTGTTCTTTTCACATAAAGGAGCACTTACACCCCACTTTGCTACAGGTGAGGGCCATACTGTAATATTTCTTGTGGCAGAGTCGGCACAGGTCATTGCAGTAGTGTATACAGCTTTAACGGCATAGGTTCCCGATGCAACGGATTGCGGCGTATATAAACCTGTATTGTTAACACCGGTTCCGTAATATGTAAATGTACCCGGCACGCCTCCTATTTCTGTTGCCTGTGTTATTTGCCTGGCAGTAGTATCATTACATATGCCGGGAACGGTGGTGAATTGCACCACGGGGCTTTGGTTCAGTACAAAAGTTTTGGTTATACTGTTTTGGCATACTGAAGAATTACCCGAATGGGCAATAAGTTTAATAGAAATGGTTTTGTTTGCAGGCGATGAAAAATTAGGATATAAATGAGCATATTTTTTAGTAGTGTAAGGCGCATTATCTATACTGTCCATAACGGGCACATTCACTATATCCCAGAAAATTTCGTTACGGGTTGTTGTACCAAAATCTACAGTAGAATTATCTTGTATACGTATTGAATCGTTACTGCATAGATGACTGCTATTTAAAACGGCAAAATCCGCATGAGGTTTAGAACCGTTCACTGTAATACTCTGTGTTAGGGTTGAATCGCATCCATAATTGCTCGTTACTTTAAAAGACACTTTGTAACTCCCTACCGTATTATACCTGGTAGAACCATTTTGTGTATTAAAAGAACTGTTGGTTGGCCCCGGGCTAACAGGTGGCGAACCTCCATTGTAATTCCACAGGTAAGCTGCTTCCGTACTTGCAATATCTGCGAAACGGGTAGAGTCTGTAAAATGCGCTTCTGCATCGTCCAAACATATTGCAGGCAAAGTAAATCCAACCTGAGGCAATCCGTGAATGGTAACCTGCTTTATTACCGTATCGCTTTTACAACCAATATTATTTTCAACCATCATTTTTACAGTATATACACCAAACGTATCGTAATACTGATTAAAAGCGGTATTGAACCCTCCTGTTGGAGATAATGTTTTTCCATTGCCCATATCCCAATACCAGCGCGATAAAGAAGCCGTGGTGATGGATCGGTTGATTGCAGTATCTATAAATTTAACAGCTCTTTTCTCGCAATAATTATTTGCTGCCTGTGTGTAAAAGCCCGCCAAAGGCAATGGGTTAACGGTAATGGCCTGTATAGCTGTATCGCTTATGCATCCCTTATCTGAATACACAAACAGTTTTACAGAATCTATACCCGAAGCTGCATATACGTGTTTTGTGTTTTGAATGGTATCGGTTACGCCATCACCAAAACTCCATCTCCATTTAACAATATTACTACCCTTGCCATCGCTGGAGTCTGAATACACAGCACTGTCTCTTAAACAAATAAAAGTATTCATACCAAAACGTGCCTTAGGCTGAGCATAAATATTGGTTACTATCTTACTGCTGTCTTTGGCGCAACCATAATTAGATATTGCTGTTAACTTAACGGTGAATGGGCCCATGGCAGAATAGTTGTGAACGGGGTTGGCAACTGAATCAATCCCCCCATCACCAAAATTCCATTTCCATTTAACAATGGTTCCGTTATTAACTTTTGAAGAATCTGAAAACAATGCAGCCCCAACCGGTAAACAAACCACATTGGGCACAATAAAATTGGTAAGGGGTAGCGGCCTTATTGTAATGGGTTGAATAAAAGCGGTGCTTTTACAACCTGTATTGCTTTCCACTATCAGGCTAACAGCATAAGTACCTACTGTATTATACACTTTCGTTCTGGAGATATTGGTTGTTAAAGTATCTTTTGTTCCATCGCCATAATCCCAATACCATTTTACAATCGTTCCAACCGAAATTTTTGATGTATCTGTTAACACAATTGTTTTATTTACACAACTGTCGCTGTAAGTAAACCCGGCCACCGGCACTGATGATACTGAAAAAGGGATAGTGGTATCGCCAATGCAACCATAGTTGGTAACAGGTTGATACCTTACATTATAGGTTTGAGGAATAGTAAATGTTTTTATAGGATTGTAAGCACTGTCTTTTGTTCCATTACCATAATTCCATAATCCGTAAATTACCTTACTGGTACCATTTACATTAGTGGCGTCTTTAAACTGAACAGGATCGGAAACACAGCCGGAGCTAATGGTGGTAAAATTAGCAGAAGGCAGATTGCTTACAATAACCGGTATGGAAAAGGTTTGTTGTGTACTCCCGCAACCGTCTGCCGTAGCAGAAGTAGTATATACTTTAATTGTATCTCTTACCGATGTAGTATTAGGGGCAATAAACGTATACGTATTCCTGGTACTATAATATTTTAAACCCGTTATTGCAGATACGCTGTCTAAAACAGTGGCAGGATTTGATACGGTTACAGTAGTATTGGGAGTAATATTGGGTGCTTTGCTATAATCCCACTGTATAGATGTGGGCTGAAAATTTAAAGGTACTGAAAACTGGAAGGGTGTATTAATACATGCAACCGGCGAGTCTATCCTGGCATGAGATGTTTGAAAAGTGGCCAATTGAGTAAAATCTTTTACGTTGGTTCCTGCATTGTAACCATAGCTTTCCACTGTTCCAAAACCATAGGCGATGGCAATAAAGCTGGAATCTGCTGTAAGATTTTGTACCGGGTTTGTTAGGGCCAGGCTTGTTATTTCTTCCTGCAAATAAGAATAATTGGTACCCTGTATTGCCATAAAACCAGAACTGGGGTTAGACCCATTTATTTTAAAGCTGGCAGTAGCATTACTGGGTATAATAATATTTAAAAAACAATTGGTAACATTACTTTGGCCTGTAGGCACGTAATTTTTATGCGCTGCAAATACTGTAATATTATTAATAGTTTGTTCAATAGGATTCAACACAACCATTTCTGGATCTGCAAGACATGCAACATTGGTAGAAGTGGTAGTACAGCCTGCTTTACAGGTAGTTGATGTAATGTATTGTACAACCGAAATAGGCTGGTCGGCCGTAATGAACGTAGGATTGGCTGTTTTATATTCGTAATAACTGCCAACCGCTGAGAGACCCGTTAACTGTGTTTGTATGCCGTTTTCTAATTTGTACACATTGGTACCCGTATTTTTAACAAAAACCCTCACAATATCATAGTTCCTGTTTTTAAAAGGAGCTGTCATAAAGTTTTTGCCCCAGGATCCTGTGGGAAATAGCTGTTGGTATAAATTATCACCACCGGATGAACTGGTACAGTCAAAAGCACTCCAACTGGTACTTGAAAAAACCGCAATTTTTTTACATCCACCCGAACCGCTTGATGCCGATTTTACCACTGTTCCTGAAATATCTGCAAGCGTTCTAAATTGAATCTGGTATACATCACCCGGGTTGGCTAAAGTAATCTGATAAGGTGTTCCGGCAGTTCTGGCCCCGTTAATAGAAGCAACGGAAGGGGTGATAGATATGCTAGTATTTGCTTCTGCTGCCACAACGGTTATAATACCTACACCTCCTGCCACCCCACCATTACCTGCTCCGGAAGAAGAAATACTGGGATAGCTGGGAACAATATACTCGTTACCCCAAACATTGGTTGGCAATACCAAGGTAGCACCGGATCTGGCACTACGTATAATATGCGAATACACAACAACAGGATTGTCTGAAGTAACATGAATAGCACTCGCAGTGGCAATACCATCCTGCTGTGTAAGGTAAACAGAAGTATTCGGCGCATCTCCTGTTGCATTAGGCCCAATAAATTTCCTGGTAACACTATTGGCTGTAACAGTAAAAGGAATGGTTTGATTGCCCACTACAATCTTACCTGTTGCATTAACATCAGAGGTTATATAAATACCCATTGCAGATGAAGGGCCATCTATATGCGCAGGGTAAGTAATATAAAAATCAGTTCCTTTATTAGAAAAGTTCTGTGCTCTTGAAATCGTTTGTATACCAAGCAATAGAATAATACCTAGAAAGAGTTTTTTCATCTTCAAATTGGGGGCTTAAAAGCAATTTAAGCAATTACCAATGTTAACAAAATCTTTTTTAATTAAACCTTGCTTAAGATTATGCAATCGTTATCATGAATCTCTTAAAGCAGATAAATAGGGACCTTCATTAAAGAGAAAATCGAGTATACTCAGGTTGTGCTGAAAACCCAAATGTTCTTCAAATGGTTGCGGATAATTAAACCTGCTCTTTTCCTCCTGAAAATTTTTGGGCAACCACTTATTCCTGTAATCAACCACGCCTGCCAAAACGTCTTTCTGATATGTTTCAGAGAAGCTGATTTCTCCTTCAATTTTTAATATCTTTTTTAGCCAGTAAAATATCTCGGTATTCAGGTCAAATAAAAATATTTGCTTTTTTTCCAGCAACCCTTTCAAAGGGCTTGCATAATATTCAAAGAAAGGGGATTTGCCGTAAACGGATTGAATAGATTTCCAATGCCGTTGATGCCACGGGGCACTGTAATCAATTTTTACATCCTTAATAAGCCTTCGCTGATTACGCCCATCTTCTAAAGGCACACTTAGAGTAATTAACCCATTACTGCCGTAAAGTATGCAACGATTGCGAAAACTCATTTTTTGATACCATTCGCATGATTCAATTTCTATATTTGAATATTTGAATAAACTTAAATAATAGTAAATACACCCAAAATACTGATTTTCAATTAAAATTTTACTATTCATATTATTTTTTATGCAATTCTCAATAACTATAAAATAAGTTAAAAATCTGTTTCAATATTTTGATATTTATAAATCAATTTAATGATATTATATATTGATTATGAATATTTTGTTTAAATATTTATAATCTCAAAAAATAAGTATTCAGTTCACATTTCTTTTTTACCCATTTCTCTAAATGTTTTAGCATAAAAATACAATAAATTTACGGGCTTGCTACATAAGTAGTCTTTCCTTGCCTTTACTTTGCAACTCACTATGCCTAACTTAAAAACCTGGATATTTTCCGCTGCTATTGCCACCCTCCTGTCCTGCTCAAAACCTCAGGGGTTTGAATATAGGGATATTAAAAATGTAGAGATACAACAATTAGGTTTTAATAAATCTGCCATAAAAATGGATCTGGTTTATTATAACCCAAATAAATTTGGTGTTGATCTAAAACATGTAGATTGTGATGTTTACATAGATAATAATTACCTGGGGAAATACATTCTGGATACCGCCATGCACATTGCCAAAAAGTCAGAGTTTACGCTCCCCTCTACTATTAATGTTGATATGAAGAATATTTTTAAAAACAGTTTTCATTTTCTGCTCAACAAAGAAGTTCTCGTTACTGTAAAAGGAAATACACGGGTAGGTAAGGCGGGAATATTTGTTACCGTTCCTTTTAATTACGAAGCAAGGCACTCTGTAGACCTGTTTAAATAATTCTTATAAAGGAGGTAAATGACAGGGCTTGCCTTTTGCAGGGCCTCCGCCATCTTCAGCCCTTTTACAAATCGGGGGTAATTTTTTATACGAATCAGGTTCAGCTTTGGTACTATCAGCGTCAAAGCCTGCATTATTAATAGCAGTTCTGATTTCGTCTGGTGTTACCCGGTCAGGATGATAGAATATTCTTATTTCTCCATTTAACAAGTTAAAGCGATAGTCGGTCATGCCGCTTTGCATATTGGTTTCGTTTTCCTGCTTTAAATAACCCATTAAACGTTCTTTACATTCCCAGCATTTAAGGTTGGCGCTCTTAATGGTTATCCATTGCATTTTAGAAGTCATTACCTGCGCTTTTAACCCTGTTGTTATAATTATGCTAACCAATAATGTGTATACTGTTTTTTTCATGGTTGGTATTTATTTACCCCCATTCAGATGGGTTTGTTCTCCAGCTCTCAAGCAAGGCCTGGGCATCAGCAGCCACAATTCCTTTTGATACAGCTAATTCAATTAATGTAGAATAATTGGTGAGTGAATGATATTTAACTCCTGTTGCAGCAAAAGCATTTGCAGCAACATCAAATCCATAAGTAAATATAGAAACCATGCCTACTACTTCTACCCCGGTATTTTTTAAAACGTTTACCACTTCCAAGCTGCTTTTGCCGGTAGAGATAAGGTCTTCTATTACCAGTACTTTTTCACCAGCCTGCAAATTGCCTTCTATCTGGTTACCCAGTCCATGCTCTTTGGGTTTGGGCCTTACATAAGCAAAAGGCAATTTTAGTTGATCGGCAGCCATTGCACCCCATGCTATGCCTGCTGTGGCTACTCCTGCCAGCGCTTCGGCTTCAGGAAATTTTTCAAAGATTACATTGCATAGTTCACTTTTAATAAAATCCCTAACAAAAGGAAAAGACAATACTTTCCTGTTATCGCAATAAATAGGGCTTTTCCAGCCACTTGCCCAGGTAAATGGCTTTTCAGGGTTTAATTTTACCGCCTGAACCTGTAATAATTTCTCTGCAACTGCTTTTTCATTTGTCATGCCGCTAAGATAATTTCATTTCAGCATACGCATTCATACAGATTACACGATTTAATAACAACGATAAAAACCAATATGCCCAATTGAAAAAAAATAATGTAATTGCATTATGATAAAGAAAACAATTATTGCTGCCGGCGGATTGGTGGTGAATGAAAAGAAGGAGCTTTTAATGATTTTCAGAAGGGGTAAATGGGACCTGCCAAAAGGCAAGCTGGATAAAGGAGAAAGCATTGAAGCCTGCGCTATCAGGGAAGTAAAGGAAGAAACTGGCATCGGCCAGGTTCGTTTAGTAAAATTTATTGGTAAAACACATCATGAATATTTTGACCAATGGCTAAAGGCAGATGTATTAAAGGAAAGTGTATGGTATGAAATGGAGACAAGTTCTTCGGAAACACTTATCCCACAAACAGAAGAAGATATACTGGAGATACGATGGATGGATGAAAATGCAATAAAACAAGCATTACAAAACAGTTACCCCTCCATTATACAAATTATTTCGCAATGGCAGCCTTCATTCAGCCTCTAAAGTATTAATAACTGCCTGTGGCAGAAATGGAGAGGCATTACCTCCATTACGCAAAATATCCCTAACAATTGTAGAAGCTACCGAGGTGTACTTGGGCTCGCCTGTTAAGAAAATGGTTTCAATACTGCTATCTAAGGTTCTATTGGCATCAGCAATAGTTTTCTCGTATTCAAAATCGCTTACATAACGGATACCTCTTAAAATGAATTTAGCACCTATCTTTTCGCAATATTTAATGGTAAGGCCATCAAATACCACGCTTTCTACCCTCTTATCATTTTTATAAATTTCCTGAAACCACTGCATCCGTTGTTCTGCAGAAAACATTGGGTTTTTAGCAGCATTTACGCCAATGCCAACATATATTTTATCAAACAAAGGCAATGCCCTGTTAATAATATCTATATGGCCTAAAGTAACAGGATCAAAAGTTCCGGGAAATAAACAAATACGCATAGCGATAATTATGAGTTTTGAATTATGAATGAAGAGTTACAAAAAAAGTATAACTTATCACTCATAACTTTTATCAGTTTTCTCTGTTTGCCAGTAAATACAGAACAGCCATTCTTACAGCCACTCCATTTTCCACCTGGTTTAAAATGATTGAATAAGGCCCATCAGCCACATCACTATCCAACTCTACACCCCTGTTAATAGGTCCCGGATGCATGATGGTAATTTCCTTTCCGAGACCCTCTAATATGCTTCTGCTGATACCATAAGCAATATTGTATTCCCGAAGAGAGGAGAATAATGGTTGATTTTGTCTTTCAAGCTGTATACGCAGCACATTGGCTACATCGCACCATTGCAGTGCTTTTTTAAGATTGTATTCTACCTTTATGTTAAAAGCCTCTGTAATGTATTTTGGTATAAGTGTTGGCGGCCCGGCTACAATAATCTCCGCCCCCATTTTTCTTAACAGGTAAATATTACTTAGAGCTACACGGCTGTGCATAATGTCTCCAATAATAGCCACTTTCAATCCCTCTAAAGAGCCAAACTTCTCTTTCATGGAAAACGCATCAAGCAAAGCTTGTGTAGGATGTTCGTTGATGCCGTCTCCGGCATTCACAATAGCAGCAGGAATATGTTTGGCCAAAAAATGCGGAGCGCCGCTGGCGCTATGGCGCATTACCACCATATCCACCTTCATGCTCAGGATATTGTTCACTGTATCTAACAGTGTTTCTCCTTTTGCAGCACTGGAACCACTGGCGGTAAAATTAATGGTGTCTGCACTCAATCTTTTTTCTGCCAATTCAAAAGATATTCTGGTGCGGGTAGAGTTCTCGTAAAAAAGATTTACAATGGTTACATCTCTCAGCGAAGGCACTTTTTTAACCGGCCTTTGTAATACTTCTTTAAAATTAACGGCTGTATCTAAAATTAACTGAATATCCTCTTTACAGAGGTCTTTAATACCAAGAAGGTGTTTGGTAGATAGTTTCATTAAAGTGCGAAGATAATGCAATCCATTAAAAATTGTGAATGCAGGATTTAAAATTGAATCGTTGTTATATCCTATGCCTTACTGTAGTTCTACTTCTTCCCTGCCATCCTTGTCTTTCCAGTAAACTTTTACTTTCTCCGAAATGAATGTATCTATTGCTCTTCCTGTGTAAGTAGGCTGTATAGGGAATTCGCGGCTGAATCTTCTATCAATCAATACACAAAGCGCTACCTTTTGAGGCCTCCCAAAATCTAATATCGCATCAAAGGCAGCCCGTATGGTTCTTCCTGTAAACAATACATCATCAACCAATATCACATTTTTGTTTTCTATGCTGAACAAAATATCTGTTTTATTGGCAACGTGCAGGCTCTTCCGCACATCATCACGGTAAAAAGTAATATCGAGTTTGCCATACTCTACTTTATTGGGAGCTACCAATAGTTTTAGTTCATGCACCAGTTTATCGCTAAAAAAAACCCCTCTCGGCTGCAGGCCAATGATTACGGTATTTTGCAATTGCAAATGGTTTTCTGCAATCTGATGCGCAAGCCTTTTAATGGTTAATTGTAGCTGCTGTTCGCCTAAGATGATTTTCAAACCCTTAATTTTTTGATAAAAATACAGGTTTGTTCGTTTACAAGTTAATCTGCATTGATTTACATTGCATGCCCATGTTGCAGGTAAAAAATATATCGTTATATAATTTTAAGAATTACGAAGAGCTGCAATTGCCCGTTAATAGCAGGATTATTGCTATTTGCGGGCTGAATGGTTGCGGCAAAACCAATTTATTGGATGCTGTTTATTATGCCTGTTTTACCAAAAGTTTTTTCCAGAGAACAGACAGCATACTTGCACATAAGAGTAATGAAGGATTCAGGCTGGAGGTTGATTTTGAAAAAGATGAAAACCCATTTCGGGTAACTTCGGTACTAAGGGAAAATAACAGAAAAGAATTTAGCCTTAATAGTGAAGAATATAAAAAGCTTTCAAAGCATATTGGCCTGTTGCCTTGTGTAATGATTGCGCCAGATGATATAGAAATCATTACAGGTGCCAGTGAACAAAGAAGAAAACTGATAGATGTAATTTTATCACAGTTCAACGAGAAATATTTAGACAATCTTATTGAATACAATAAGCTGTTGCAGCAACGCAACAGTTTTTTAAAAAATGCTGCCCAGCAAAGCAATTATAACACAGACGTATTAGAAATCCTGAATGAGCAACTTGTGCAAAGAGGTAATTCTATTTTTCTTGAAAGAAAAATGTTGATGGAAAAATTTATCCCGCAAACCATAGAAAGATACCAATATATTGCAGAGCAACAGGAACCTGTACAAATTGTTTATGAAAGCGACCTGCACCAATACAATTTCAGGCAATTACTGCAAGATAACCTGCAGAGAGACCTTTATCTTCAGAGAACCACGACCGGTATACATAAAGACGATCTGAATATTTTGCTGAACAGGCAGCCTTTTAAATCAATTGCATCCCAGGGACAAAGAAAAAGCCTGCTGTTTGCTTTAAAACTGGTTGAATTTAATTTACTGGAGCAACTAAAAAATATTACTCCCATATTGCTGTTGGACGATGTTTTTGAAAAATTAGATGCTGTAAGAATGCACAAACTATTACAACAGGTTTGTGTAGAAAAAAAAGGCCAGGTGTTTATTACCGATACACACAAAAGCAGACTCGCTGAACACCTCCGTCAACTGCAGGTTACTTACCAGATGATTGACCTGAGCAAAGAAGAAATTTAAACTTTATTCTTTCATTTTTTACTCATTACTTTGAGGCGTTATGCCACAATATTCCATGCAGGATGCACTCAAAGCCTTTTTACAAAAAAGCAGGCTTAATAATGGTCTTAAAGCCATCCAGATAGAAGAATTATGGGAAGCACTGATGGGTAAAACCATTGCCAAATACACCGACAAAATAGAGATCATCAATCACACTTTATTCATTCAAACCAGTGTAGGGCCGCTCAAGAATGAATTACTCTATCAAAAAACACTCATCATTCAACGCATTAACGAATCTTTTGGAGAGAAGGTAATTGCAGAAGTTGTTATACGCTAACAAACGTTTGTAATGCAGGCTCTATGCGGTTTTGTGCAGTTAAAAAAAAACTGTTCATACTTATTGCTTCTATATTTTTGCACCTCAAAAATTTTGAGCACCGAAAACATTTTTTATGAAAGTAATGAAATTTGGAGGCACCAGTGTTGGTAAGCCGGAACGTATGCATCAGGTATGTGAGTTAGTTACCAAAGATGCAGAGCCAAAGATAGTGGTGTTAAGTGCATTGAGCGGAACAACAAATACTTTGGTGGCTATTAGCGATTATTTGGCACAAGGTAATAAAAGTAACGCCAAGCAAAAGATTGATGAGTTAGAAGCCCATTACCGAAAGTTTGTTTTAGAGTTGGTGCAAACAGATGCTGCCAGGCAAAAAGCCAACGCAGTAGTTACTGAACATTTTGAGTTCTTGAATATCATTTTAAAAATATCCTTCAGCGAAGCACTGAATAAAGATGTTTTGGCACAAGGGGAGTTAATGAGTACAAAGTTATTCTCGGCCTATCTTGACGAAAAGAATATAAACCATGCTTTATTGCCTGCGCTTGAATTTATGAGTATTGATGCAAATGAAGAACCGCAATTAGCATTGATCAGTAAAAAACTACAGGATCAGCTACAACAGCATAACAATACTGCACTGTTTATTACGCAAGGATATATCTGCCGAAACGCCAAAGGCGAAGTAGATAATTTAAAGCGTGGCGGCAGCGATTATACCGCTTCTTTGATTGCTGCAGCTATTCAGGCATCTGTTTGTGAAATATGGACAGATATTGACGGTATGCACAACAACGACCCGCGTGTTGTAAATAAAACCATTGCCATTGAGCAATTGAGTTTTGATGAAGCCGCAGAGCTGGCCTATTTTGGAGCCAAAATATTACATCCTACTTGTATTTGGCCAACACAACAAACAAAAGTTCCGGTTAAATTATTGAATACCATGCAACCGGAAGCAAAAGGTACTGTTATTACAGAAGAAGCCGGAAGTGTTGGTGTAAAAGCTGTTGCTGCAAAAGATGGTATTACTGCCATTAAAATTAAAAGTAGTCGCATGTTACTGGCTTATGGCTTTTTACGAAAAGTGTTTGAAGTATTTGAAAAATACAAAACACCTATTGATATGATCACTACTTCTGAAGTAGCAGTTTCTGTAACGATAGATAATAATACAGAGTTAAAAAACATTATTAGAGAATTAGAACCATTTGGAACTGTTGAAGTAGATGAGCAACAAACCATTGTTTCTATTGTTGGTAATGAGATTGCCGAAACAAAAGAAGTTTTAAAGAAATTATTCGATGCTATTGAGGGAATACCTGTAAGAATGGTAAGTTATGGCGGTAGCCCACATAACATTTCTTTATTGGTAGGCAACGATTATAAAGTGAAAGTATTGCAACAGTTAAATTCGGATTTATTTGGTTTATAAACCTCGTTGAATCGAACTAATATAAAAGCCGCTCAAAAAAAGCGGCTTTTATATTTACTTGTTTATTTAAAGAGAATCTTCTTAATCGTACTTACCCATTTGTCTCAGGAATCTTACGTGTGCGCCTATGGCTTTGCGCATGGTAGGATATTCTATATATTGTAGCTTATATTCTTTGCAAACATTTCTCACTATCTCACTAATAGCAGGATAATGTACGTGCGATATTTTAGGAAACAGGTGATGTTCAATCTGAAAGTTCAATCCGCCAACCAGCCAACTGATCAGTTTATTTTTCGTAGCAAAATTTGCAGTTGTTTTTAACTGATGGGCTGCAAACTCATCGGGCAGTTTGTTTTCATCCAAGCTAGCCACCGGAAACTCTGTGTGCTCAACCGTATGCGCCAACTGAAATACAATGCTTAATATAAATCCTGCTACCAACGTAAAAATGAGGAAGCCAACGAGCCAATACAACCAACCCACCAATAAAATGGGTAACACAATAAAAACAAAGCCGTGATATACTTTTATGGCCCAAAAAGCTATATGGTCTTTAGTGGTCATTTTTTTCAAGGGCACTTCACCAATTCGTTGTGTAAAATATTTATGGTAATCACTGAAAAATATCCAGAACACATACAACATCATATACAATACCCAAAAATATAAATGTTGAAATTTGTGAAGCTTATACCTTTTTTGAGTAGGTGCCATGCGCATTAAAAAACCAACCTCAATATCATCATCCACCCCGTCTACATTAGTAAAACTGTGATGAATCATGTTGTGCTTCATATTCCACATAAAATGGTTGGCACCAAGCATATTCACAGAATATGCTGCCAGTTTATTCTGCCATTTACGTTTGCTAAAACTGCCGTGGCTGCCATCGTGCATCACATTAAAGCCAATTGCCGCAATCAATCCGCCAAGTATTACACATTCCAATACAGCCCAATACCATACCGGAGTAAACAATAACAGGTGTATATAAATAGCCAGAAAAGCAGTTACCAGTAAAATGGCTTTTGAAAAGAGATTGATATTACCCGTGATGGAAATATTATTATCATCAAAATACTGTTGTACTCTTTTTCTTAATTCCAGATGAAGGGAATTGATTGAACTGGGAAATTTGGGGATACCTGAATTGATTGCCATGAAAAAAATATAGGAAGCAAAGAAAAGATTTTTTCGGGTTATGTGTTGTTAATTTTTGTGTGAAAACGCATGGAACGGCATATTTCATTTTTAATTGTGCCGTATACGTTTAATCTTTCCACAGGCATGAATAACTTTCAGTTGCGGGTTCACATAAAAATAATTTAGTTTGGGCTTGAAATGATAATCAATACTCCAAACAGAAAGGAAATGATTAGCATCACTCAAAACTCAAGCCATGCAACAAACCAAAGAATTAACAGCCCTGTTTACGCTGATTGATGACCCTGATGAAGAGGTTTATACAACCGTATCGGACAAAATCACCGAGTTTGGCAAAGGCATTATACCTAACCTTGAAAACCTTTGGGAAAATACATTGAGCGAAGAGGTGCAAAGCAGGATTGAAATGCTCATTCATCGTTTACATTATAAAGACCTTGTAACAGATTTAACCGAATGGGAAAAGAGCCCTTATCACGATCTTCTTTTTGGCGCATTGCTGGTTGCAAAATTTCAATACCCCGATTTACATACAACTCCTGTTTTACAGGAAATAGAAAAAATAAGAAGAAATATCTGGTTAGAACTGAACAGCTTTCTTACTCCTTTAGAACAGGCAAATGTTTTATCCAGCATTGTTTACAATTATTATAACCTTAAAGGCATTGAAGTTAACTACGATAACCCGGACGATTTTTTCATACATAAAGTATTAGAAAGTAAAAAAGGCAATGCCATTAGCAATGGCATAATTTACCAGGTAATGTGCGAGTTGTTAGACATTAATGCCAGGATTGTAAACATACCCAAGCAAATGATACTGGCTTTTTATCATTCCGATTATGATCATTCTTCTTTCATAGGACATCCACAGGAAAAAATTCATTTTTTTGTTGATGCATTGAACGGGCATGCCTATTCGCATCAAGATATTGAAAACTATTTTAAAAGAATGGCAATACAACCCAATGCCGGTTTCTTTAAACCGGTTTCACACAAAAGAACCATTCAGTTGCTCATTGAAGAAATAGCCAAATGTTTTACACGTCCATCGCAGGAATATAAACAAAAAGAGCTCATAGAATTAGCCAACCTGTTAGACGATTGATAGTATTTTATACAACCGCCCCCATTATCTTTGGAACCGCAATTAGTGCATATGAAAGTATTTAAATTCGGCGGCGCCAGCGTAAACAATATAGAAAGGATACAGAACATACCGGTTATTTTACAACAGTACCAGGAACAGCCTTTAACGGTCATTATATCTGCAATGGGCAAAACCACCAATGCTTTGGAAAAGGTGGCAGAAACATTTTATAAACATCAGAAAACAGAGGCCCTGCAACTGTTTGATGTTATAAAAAAACAACACATTACTACAGCCAAATATCTACTGGTTACCTGTTTTAACAAATGCCTGCAACAGCTAACCGATTTTTTTACAGAAATAGAATGGTTATTGCATGATGATCCTGTAAGGGATTATGATTATTATTACGACCAGATAGTGTGCATAGGTGAATTGTTGAGTACCTGCATCATCAGCCACTATTTAAACGAACAGGGCATTAGCAATACCTGGATAGATGTTCGGGATGTATTAAAAACGGATAATAATTTCAGGGATGCTACAGTTGATGTAACCAGCACAGAAAAAAATATCTTATCAGTTATACAACCTAACACCGGTAATATTTATCTCACACAGGGATTTATAGGTTCTACCGACGAAAATGAAAGTACTACCTTAGGCCGGGAAGGCAGCGACTATACTGCAGCCATTTTTGCCAATGCATTAAATGCTGAAAGCCTTACCATCTGGAAAGACGTAGACGGCGTAATGAATGCAGACCCCAAAAAAACAGCTGGCGCCATTTTACTAAAAGAACTGAGTTTTGAAGAGGTAATTGAAATGGCTTATTACGGTGCACAGGTTATTCACCCTAAAACAATAAAGCCACTTCAAAACAAACATATCCCTTTGTTTGTACGATCTTTTATAGATCCCTCACTACCGGGTACGGTTATTCAATCTCATAAAATAAAAAAGCTGCCTCCCATTATTGTTTTGAAAGAGAAACAGGCACTACTCCAGTTAAGCAGTATTGATTTTTCTTTTGTTGGTGAAGCTCCCATGGCCAGGCTTTATGCAGTATTGAATCAGTTGCACATTAAGCCTAATCTTTTACAAACGGGCGCCATCAGTATTTTTATATGTATGGATGAACAAGACGATAAGATTCAGAAACTCGCATCATCTGTCTCAGATATTTTCGATTTACAGGTTGAAAAGAATTTAACACTCATTACAATAAGGCATTACAATGCGGAAGTGATGAGCAAGATGCTCCAAGATAAAAAGATTGTTCTTGAACAAAAAACAACCACTACCATACAGTGTGTTGTTAACAACTGATCATCATCCTAAATATTTAGCCAGTATCAATTTAAACTCTGATTCTTTAAACGGCTTCATCAATACTTCATTGATTCCGGTTTTTCTGTACAATTCAACATCATCTGAAATAATGCTGGCAGTAAGCGCCACAATTGGTATGGAAGCTTTTTGCGTATGGGTATGTTTTCGTATTTCGGCCGCCAGCTGATCGCCGGTTAATTTGGGTACATTAATATCTGTAAGTACAATATCGTACACATTGTCCTTAAACAATTGTAAACCGGTTTCCCCATCTTTTGCCACATCAAAAACAATATTGTGCTTTTGCAACAGCAGTGTTAGAAGCATGATGTTGATTTCATTGTCTTCAATAACCAATGCTTTTTTGGCGTAATAACTGCCCGGAGTTTCTTTTGGCAAGGCAGTGGCCGGTGCCGCAGTTTTATTGTCTGCCAATTCCAAAGGTAGTTTAATACTGAAAGTAGACCCCTTGCCTGTTTCGCTGCTCACACTAATATCGCCGCCCTGTAAGTGCATCAGCATTTTAGAAATGGCTAATCCTAATCCTGTTCCCTTAATTGCTTTTCTGCCATCAATTCTATTGGTAGATGCCTGGGCAAATTCTTCAAAAATAAAATTCAGTTGATCTTTAGGGATACCAACACCCGTATCTGTAACATCTATCTTCAGCAAAATATTTGTAGCATTAGTGTTTATTACACCTGCTGCTACAGTAACACTTCCTTTTTCTGTAAACTTAAGCGCATTGCTTATTAAATTGTACAATACCTGCCTCAACCGGTGGGCATCTCCATATACAAACAAATTACCATCAATTTGTTTGGTAAGATTAAATGCCAGCTTTTTCTTTTCTGCCAATACAGAGCAACTGTAAAAAGTTTCTTCAATTTCTTTGGAAAGGTTGAAATTGATTTTTTGAATCTGCAGTTTACCTGCATCCAGTTTAGAAAAATCCAATATCTCGTTTACCGTATTTAATAGATGGTCTGAAGAAGAATGAATAGCCCTTAGTTGCTTTAATTTATTTTCATCTGTTTCCTGTGTTTCAAGCTGCTCTGTAAAGCCAATGATAGCAGTTAAAGGAGATCTTATTTCGTGGCTCATATTACTTAAAAAACGGGCTTTTGTATGTGCCAGCTTTTCTGCCTTGGTTTTAGCATCAATAATAGCAGCTTCGTATTGCACCGATTTGCTTGCACTGTAAAATACAATCCCGGAAATAATAATAATGATGATGAGGGAAATGAATGACATTTTATAGATAGACTGCCTTGCATTGATACCGGTTTCGTATGCTTCAATTGTTCTTTTCTTATCAATTGCTTTTGCTTTTTCTACCAGTTCGTGTAATATATTGTGCATTTGCCCAATGATAACAAGATTGGTTTCTGCAAGTCTTTTTTCTTTATTGTTTAAAAGGCTCATGCCCTTCAATTGGCCATCAACGCTTTTCTGGTAATATTTCTGAATAGAATCAGCCAACATTTTCATTTTGGGGTTCTCTTTCACAGAAGAGCTGTCACTGCCCCCATTAACGGTATCACCCTTCGCCAGTTGATAATTGGCAGATTCTTCTTTATTGGAAAAAAGGCTTCCGAGTTTTTTGAAAAAAGTTTTCTTCGTTTTTACCTGTTTAAGCGTATCTACAACATAAAAATCCTGCAATATTTTGGTACTCATTTTCTTGAGTGTGATATGCTTTCGGCTCAGTTCTTTTATTCTGGTAGCTGTAATAAAGTTGCGTAAAGAATCCGTTCCCATCTTAAGCTCTGCAATACTCTTGGCCAGTTCAACTTTTGCATTTACATTAGAGATGAGCGAATCCAGTAAAGAGCTGTCTCCTGTTTTTTGAATCTGTTCCAGGTTTAGTATAGCGCTATCAATTTGGTGGTTAAACCCTTTCCATGCAACAGAATCTCCTGATAATAAGAATACCCTGAACTCGTTTTCTGCAATAGACAAGTTCTCGTTGGCCATTGCCAATTTTATGGCAGACTGCCTTGGAGCAGAAAGCGTATCTAATGAAGATTGAAGGTTGGAGAGGTTTTTAAAATTGAGGATATTAATGGCAAATATAATTGCCACCACAATGAAGCAAATAATGAGTAAGCCAATGTTAGCTTTACTAAGTTTGGATTGAAGGAGTTTTACAGCCATTAGGTTTATTTAAGTACCAGTCTTAACACCAAAATTTTACAAAATAATATACTCGCCTTTGGCATTAACAGAGATTAAGGGAAGTTTTTTATGTGCCTCAAAATAATCATACACTTCCTTTACTCTTGAAGCGAATTTAATGTATTCATCATCGTCTTTCGCAATTTTTGCAAAATATCCCAGGCTTTTGGGATTATTGAACCTTATTGGGAAAATGTGTACGGGAATAAAATCTTCTCCACTACTCTTGGCATAAGAAGCCAGTACATACAATTCTTCTATCTGTTTATCATTAATGGGTATGCAACCCACCGTTACGCATCCGCCATGTATGTAGATTTCCCCACCTGGTTTTATGGTATCACTTAAAATAGCGTCTGAGGGGTTAGGGTAATTTAAGCTGAGTGAAAGGTGGTAACTGCTTTTGGGGTTAAACATATTGATATAATAAAACCCTTCAGGCACCTGGTAATCTCCCTCTATACGTTTTGGCCCTAAGCCACCGCTTAATGCACATACTTTATATGTTTTAAACAACCTGAATTTTTCCTCATTGGAATTACGCACCCAAACCTCTAATTGGCTATCATACTTAAAACTACGTATGTACAATTGCGCCGGAGGCCATTGCAATTGTTCGGCCGCAAATTGCTTTTGCAGGCTGTCTTCCCTTGCTTTAAAGATTGAAGCTATTTTGGAATTCGATTTCTGCAGGTCTATAAAAGAATTCTGTGCAAAACAATTGCTCCATAATCCTGTTACAACGAAAAGTAAAGGCAAATACTTCATAACAACAAAAATATCCAATTATCAGTATGTACTTAAAGATGTGTACTGATAAGAGGATATTTTTTCTAAGCATTTACAAAAGGCTTATTATTTATAAATTACCCCTGATGGCCTGCTCCCTTTCCAACGCCTCAAACAGGGCTTTAAAATTACCTTTACCAAAACTTTTGGCCCCCTTGCGTTGAATAATTTCAAAAAATAATGTGGGTCTGTCTTCTAAAGGTTTACTGAATATCTGTAAGAGATAACCTTCATCATCTCTGTCTATTAATATGCCCAGTTCTTTTAATGGCTGCAGGTTTTCATCAATTTGCCCAACCCTGTCTAAAACAGTATCATAATAAGATCCCGGCACTTTTAAAAACTCAACGCCTCTTCTTTGCAGTTCAGAAACAGTTTCAATAATATTATGAGTTGCAATAGCAACATGTTGCACACCTTCCCCATTATAAAAATCCAGGTATTCTTCTACCTGGCTTTTCTTTTTACCTTCTGCCGGTTCGTTAATTGGAAATTTTACATAACCGTTTCCGTTGCTCATTACCTTGCTCATTAAAGCAGAATATTCTGTAGAAATATCTTTATCATCAAAACTTAAAATATTCCTGAAGCCCATTACATCCTCATAAAATTTAACCCATTTGTTCATTTGATTCCATCCAACATTACCAACGCAATGGTCTACATATAAAAGCCCTGTTTCTGTAGGGTTATACTGGCTTTCCCATTTTACAAAACCAGGCATAAATACCCCCTGATAATTTTTCCTCTCAATAAACAAGTGTACGGTATCTCCATAGGTATGAATGCCGCTCATAACAAGCTCTCCATGCTCATCCTGCATTGTAAGCGGTTCCATATAGCTGCGGCCTCCCCGTTTTGTTGTTTGCTGCCAGGCATCTGTGGCGTCCTCAACTTTTAGTGCCAGAAATTTAACCCCGTCGCCATGCTTGTACACATGGTCTGCAATTGCGTTATCGGTAGTTAAAGGAGTAGTTAATACGAACGTAAGTTTATTTTGTCTTATAGCATAGCTGGCTTTGCCTTTTACGCCGGTTTCGGGGCCTGCATATGCCAGGCTCTGAAACCCAAAGGCTGTTTTATAAAAATGTGCCGCCTGTTTGGCATTACCTACATAAAATTCCACATAATCGGTTCCCTGCAATGGCAGGAAATCTGTTTGAAGGGTGTTGATTGAATTTGAAACAGCTGATGTTTGCATAATAAGAATATAATTTGATTCGGTAAATAGTAAGTTTATTAACACTGAGAAAAATCAGCAGTATACCGAATCCATAGCCAATGCCTCCATCAACAGGCAAAAGTGGAAGCGTTCGTCAGAAAATACTTTATGCGGATAATCCGGAACCATAGATAACAAAAATAAGAAAAGAGCGCTAAAATGTTTTACAGTATTGCTTAGTAGCGTTATGAGATGAACAACTTTTCGTTTTCAATACATAACTTTCTACTTTCCGTTTATCTTCGTTCCATATTATACATTATGAAAGTAGGAATATTAGGAGGCGGGCAGTTAGGAAGGATGTTGTTACAGGCCGCAGCCAATTACGTTGTTGAAACCTATGTTTTGGAAAATGATGATCAATGCCCTGCCGCTCATTTGTGCCATCACTTTATAAAAGGTGATATCAGGGACTTTGATACCGTTTATCGCTTCGGAAAACAAGTAGATGCGCTTACCATTGAGATAGAAAATGTAAATGTAGATGCATTGGAAAAACTGGAAGCAGAAGGAGTAAAAATTTACCCCAGTCCCTCAGCCATAAGAATCATTAAGAACAAGATCTTGCAAAAAGAGTTTTACAAACAACACCAAATACCTACCAGCCCTTTTTGCATTACAGAAAATATTGATGCTTTGTACGGTCAGTTGCATCTTTTACCCGCTGTTCATAAAATTGGAGAAGGCGGTTACGATGGTAAAGGAGTTCAGATAATATTATCTGAGCAGGATATTCCCAAAGCCTTCAATGCACCGTCGGTACTAGAAAAAAAGGTGAATATTAAAAAAGAGATCGCTCTTATAGTTGCCATGAACAATACAGGCGAAACGGCCATTTATCCCCCTGCCGAGATGGTGTTTGATCCGATATTGAATTTGCTGGATTACCAGTTATCGCCTGCCATTCTCCCGGAAAAGATTTTATGGAAAGCAGAAGCCATTGCCTTAACCGTTGTAAAAAAAATGCAAAGCCCCGGTCTTTTTGCAGTAGAAATGTTTTTAGATGAACAGGATGAAGTACTGGTAAATGAAACAGCCCCACGGGTACATAACAGTGGCCACCACACCATTGAAGCCAATTACAGCAGCCAGTATGATATGCTTTGGAGAGTTATACTTAATTACCCATTAGGTAATACAGGGGCTATTTTACCATCTGCCATTGTAAACCTTTTAGGTGCCGAAAACCATTCAGGGAAAGCGGTATATGAGGGTTTATCTGAAATAATGAAAATGGAAAATGCATTTGTGCATTTATATGGTAAAGAGCAAACCAAACCTGGTAGAAAAATGGGGCATGTAACCATTATGAGCAAAGACTACCAAGACCTTAAACATAAAGCCAATAAAATAAAACATACTTTAAAAGTAGTGAGCGCCTGATAAAATAAATTAATCATCAAAAAAAAGTGCAACACCATTTAAGCATTGCACTTTTCATTTAAAAATTATGTATTGATCGGTTTTGTTAACCTTCGTACAGGAGCTAAAGGTTTTAAAAAGCCTATCCCAATAATGCTTTTGGCTTGCAAAGCAGGTGATGTGCCATTAGGCCCGAATTGCCTTACATTATCATCATAAATCAGATCGAGACTATATGTAGCGGAAAAATACCTGTTTATTTTAAAAGCCAGGAGATTGGTCATATAAAAATTAATGTTCTGCGGATCTTTTAAATAATTAGAGAACATATCTAACCTGCTTTTATACACAATGCCTGTTGCAATATTTTTCTTATAGTTTACAGACATGTACGCACCCAGTTCAAACTTTACATTACGACCTGTATCAACACCGTAAGCCCCTTTGTTAGATAAATAACCGTTCAGAACAAACACTGTTCTTGAAGTTATTGGAGAAGTGAATATAGATAAATCGGGGTTGGGTTTATAATCAAAACCAACCGCCATTGTTAAATAGGCCGGAGCCAGGAAAGTAGATGCAAAATCCGGGTTGCCTGAAGAATAGGTGTATCCGTCAAAGAACTGCGAACGAAAGTTAAACAACCCTGAAAGGTACCATTTGGAAGAATCTAATTTATATCCATATTTCGATAAAAAATCGAACCGGTCATCATTCTTTCTGCCTCCGCCGCTGGTAGTTTGTACAAAGCCAAGGTTCACATCCAGGTTATTATCCCACGAATGCCTGTCTTTCTGATAGTATAGAAAATAGTTAAAATAAGAAGTGATAGACATGGAAAAATTATCTCCACCTGCAGCCCAGTTACTTAAAGATCCCTGAGAAAAATTAGCATTAATTAACCCTCCTCTTTTCCATAAATATTTAATGGTATCGGCTTCTTTTTTAATTTCTTTGGTTGTTTCTTTTCTTAGAGAACTTACCACAGGATCCTGAGCGTAAGCACTGCTTATAGCCAGCCCGGCCAATAAAGCCATACATAGTTTTTTGCGCATCTTTTCTTATTTTTCGGCTGCAAAGATAATTTTTACAAAAAGATTCACTCTCCTAAAAAACGGAGTTACCGTTAAACAAATTTTAAAATGGAATTAATTTGTTCAAAAGACAATGTTACTGTTGATTTTACGCCTATGCAGGAATTATTGGGAGAAGACTATACCCATTATGAGCCCGTAATTCAAACTTTTTTAAATATCCTTCCCAATACCATTGCTTCTATAGAAAAGGGAATGAATGAAAAAAACTGGGAAATGGTATATAAGGCGGCACATTCTGCCAAATCGAGCCTTTCTGTTATTAAAATAAATAACCACTACGAGTTAGTAAGAGATATAGAACTGTTTGCCCGTAATGAACAAAACCTGCAGATCATTCCGCAATATTTTCAACAGATCAACGCACAATGGCCGGTGGCTAAAACAATTATTTTAGATTGGCTGGCCCAATCTGCTAAATGATAATAGTTAAAACGATTACAATCTTTCCATAAAAGAACAGTTAACTGCTGCCAAAACGGCACTAGAGTAAAGTATTTTAGTTACTTTTGCCGACTGATTTACACATTTTATGGAAATGCAGGACTTACTCAATAAAACACACGACGAAAAAAGGCAGGGAGAAGCTTATGCTCCTTTTGAAGCCGACCCCAATCAATACAAAAAGCGTTTTTATATTGAAAGCTACGGGTGCCAGATGAATTTTAGCGATAGTGAAATTGTAGCCTCTATTTTAAATAACGAAGGCTTTGGTGCAACAAGGAATTTTCTGGAAGCAGACCTGGTATTGTTAAATACCTGCTCTATACGGGAAAAAGCAGAACAAACAGTACGTAAACGTTTAACAGAATTCAGAAAAGTTAAAGAAAGTAAGCCCGGACTGCTTATTGGTGTTCTGGGATGCATGGCGGAGCGTTTAAAAGCCAAATTACTGGAAGAAGAAAAACTGGTAGACCTTGTGGTGGGCCCCGATGCATACAGAAGCCTGCCGATGCTGATAGAAGAGGCAGAAACAGGCCAGAAAGCCGTGAATGTTTTATTAAGCAGAGACGAAACGTATGCAGATATTTCTCCTGTTCGTTTAGACAGTAATGGCATTACTGCTTTTATTTCCATTATGCGAGGTTGCAATAATATGTGCAGTTTTTGTGTTGTTCCCTTTACAAGGGGCAGGGAAAGAAGCAGAGATGCTTATTCCATTCTTGCAGAGGCAGAGGATTTATTTAGCAGGGGCTTTAAAGAAGTTACATTATTGGGGCAAAATGTAGATAGCTACTATTGGGTAGATGAGCAAAAAGATGAAGTGATAACTTTTGCCAAATTATTAGAGAAAGTTGCATTGGTATCTCCTACCCTGAGAGTTCGTTTCAGCACTTCTCATCCTAAAGATATTACAGACGAAGTACTGCATACGATGGCCGCACATGAAAATATTTGCAGGTATATTCACCTGCCTATTCAGAGTGGCAATACAAGAGTATTACAGTTAATGAATCGTACTTATACAAGAGAATGGTACCTCGCTAAAGTTGACCGCATCAGGGAAATTATGCCCGACTGTGGCATCAGCAGCGATATTATTGCAGGTTTTTGCACAGAAACAGAAGCAGAACACCGGGATACTTTAAGTGCTATGGAGTATTCTAAATACGATATGAGTTATATGTTTTTTTACTCTGAGCGCCCGGGTACCCTGGCAGAAAGAAGGTACGAGGACGATATACCTGAAGATATTAAGAAAAGAAGACTACAGGAGATTATTGAAGTGCAGAACAAGCTGTCTAAGGAAAGCAACCTTAAAGACCTGGGCAAAACATTCAAAGTTTTAATAGAAGGCAATAGTAAACGCAGTGAGTTTGACTGGTATGGAAGAAATTCTCAAAACAAAGTAATCATCTTTCCTAAAAAAGATTATACACTGCAACCGGGAGATTACGTGCAGGTAAAAGTAAATGATTGCACACAGGCAACTCTGATTGGAGAAATAATAAACTAAGTTTGTTTAGCACTTTTTTAAAAATTATTTCGTTTCATATTAACCTACAAAAAAGGTAAAAAAATTTGAACAGAGATAAGGAGGCAGAACGATGGAATTACAGAGTATAAAAAACAGGTTTGGCATAATTGGCAATTCTCCTGCATTAAATCATGCATTGAATACCGCCGTACAGGTAGCAGCCACAGATTTAACGGTTTTAATCGTTGGTGAAAGTGGTGTAGGTAAAGAAGTATTTTCTCAGATTATTCATTCCTTATCGGCCAGGAAACATAACCCGTTTATAGCCGTTAACTGCGGAGCCATACCCGAAGGCACAATAGATTCTGAATTATTCGGCCATGAAAAAGGAGCATTTACCGGTGCTGTTGACAGCCGAAAAGGTTATTTTGAAACCGTTAATGGCGGAACCATTTTCTTAGATGAGATAGGAGAAATGCCATTAGGTACACAGGCTCGCCTGTTGCGCGTGTTAGAAACAGGAGAGTTTATAAGAGTAGGATCATCTAAAGTTCAGAAAACAGATGTTCGCGTTATTGCCGCCACCAATAAAGAACTGATAGAATTTGCAGGTAAAGGCAGGTTCAGGGAAGATCTGTATTATAGGTTAAGTACTGTTCCCATACGTGTTCCTGCTTTAAGAGACAGGAAAGAAGACATTGTATTATTATTCAGGAAATTTGTGGTAGATTTTTCAGAACGTTATAAAACCAATCCCGTACAGTTAGAGGAAGAAGCAAAAAATATTCTGATCAACTATCCCTTCCCCGGCAATGTACGTGAACTGAAAAACCTTGCAGAACAAATCTCGGTGTTAAGCACTACCCCGGTTTTAAACGCAACCCAGTTAAAAGCTTTTTTACCTGAAAAAAACAATATTAACAGAATGCCTGTTTTAGCAGGTGGTACACATTCTTCCGGTGATTTCGCCAACGAAAGGGAAATTTTGTATAAGCTATTCTTCGATATGAAGAAAGACGTTACAGAATTAAAGAAAATGTTTCTTGAAATTTTACAAAACCCCTCTCTTGCAGGCAATGCAGCTCATTTTACAAAAGAATCGCTGCTAAATGAATTTGCGGTAATAAACGGAAACGAATTACAAGCCCCTGTTATGCACCATAACAACAATACAACACAGCCTGCCATTATACAGAATTATCCTGTTCATAATGCCCAGCCGGTGATATTGAATAATGATGAGATTCATCATCATGAAGAAGTGGAAGAATCTTTAAACATTATGGATAAAGAAAAAGAACTGATCATTAAAGCACTGAAGAAACATAAAAGCAAAAGAAAAGATGCAAGTGCTGATTTGGGTATTAGTGAAAGAACTTTATACAGGAAGTTAAAAGAATACGATATAGAAGATCTGTAGAATGAAAATGATCATGAACAATGTACAATTACCAATGAAAAGAAGTTTAACGATAACCCGATTATATACAAAAAGCCTTGAGAGGGATTCCTCTTTTCTCAGTTTTCGTTTTTTGTGTTGCCTTATACTCTTCGTACTGTTCAACTCATCTTGCGGCATCTATACCTTCAGAGATACTATGATAGATTATTCCAAGATCAAAACAATTAATATAAAATTTGTTGAAAACAGAGCAAGGTTCGTTAACCCGCAACTGAGCCCCAAGCTTACAGATAAATTGCAACAAAAAATTGCCAGCTCTACCAAACTCATCAGAACCAACAGCGATGATGCTCATATTGTAGTAAACAGCACCATAACTGATTATTCCGTATCTACCGCTGCTATTACCACTCAACAGGCTACGGCAAACCGTTTAACGGTAACTGTTCATGTTATTATTAAAAATAATGTAGAAAACAAGGAACAGGAATTTGATGTTACCCGAAATTTTGATTTTGCGGCCAGCCTTTCTTTAGATCAGGCGCAAACGCAGTTAGAAGATGAAATTCTTCGTAACTTAACGGATGAAATTTTCAATCATATTTTTTCAAACTGGTAAGCAATTATTATTTTCACAGAATGAATGCTGCATTATATAAGTCTTTATATCATTTAACACAACAGCAAGATTTACAGTCTGTAAGTGAAGAATCGCTTATAGCCTACACCAATAAATACCCTTACTTCTCCCCTGTTCAATTTATTTTGGCTGCCAAACTTAAATCAGAGAACAGTTACCAGGCTGCACAGCAAATTCAAAGAGCCGCTTTATATACAAATAATCCTGTTTGGATAGAACATGGGTTACTCAACGGTAAAGTGCAGGAACCACATTTTACATTTATAGAAACAACACCCGTTAATCCTGTAATTAGTGAACAGCCTGTTGTTTCGCCCGCAACAGAAGCTATAACAGGCCAAACGCCTGTTGTTACCGAAATAATCCCTTCTACAACAAAGCCTAACGATATACCTACAGTAGAATCTGTAAAAGAATTATTACAAAAAATTGATGCAGCTCCGGCTGCGAAAAACAATTCGAATATTATTACTGCAGGAACCACGCTGCCCAATTACACTTCTTTTTTTAATAATAAGCCCGATACGCCGGAAGAGTTACCTGAAGAGGAGGCGGATGAAGAACATTTTAATCATCCAGACAATATTGCCGCACTGGAGGAAAAGCAGGCTGAGAAATTATCGTCTGTACTGTCTAACCAGATGGCAGATTTTAAAAAACCGGTTCAGCAAACAGAAAAACTGGATTACGAATCGGAACCATTATATACAATTGATTATTTCGCTTCGCAGGGCATTAAATTTGATTATACCAAACAACCGCAGGATAAGCTTACCCAGCAATTAATGAAGTTTACAGACTGGTTGAAGATATTAAAGAAAAGCGGCTCTAACCCAACAGATCTTGGAACCGATCCGGAATTAGAAAATGCCATTCAGGGTATAGCGCAAACTTCTAACGAATCAAAAGAAATTATTACAGAAACCATGGCAGATGTTTTTGTTAAACAAGGTAAGGTTGATAAAGCTGTTCAGTTATACATTAAATTAAGTTTTTTAGATCCTGAAAAATCTGCTTACTTTGCCGCTAAAATTCAAGAATTAAAAGGAATATAACATGACTATCTTATTTGTGATCTTAATTGTGGTGGCCTGTGTAGGTTTAGGTTTTATTGTATTGGTACAAAACCCTAAAGGCGGTGGTTTAGCCGGCAATGTTGGTGGCATCAGCAACCAGTTTATGGGTGTGAAACAAACCACCGATGTTTTAGAAAAAGGTACCTGGATGTTTGCCGGTATTATTGTTTTACTATCACTGTTTTCAACCCTTATTTTTAAAGGCAGCAGTAAAGGACCCGATACTTCTATTATAAATAAGGTAAATACCACCCAAAGTGCACCTGCCCCTCAACAGGCAGCACCTGCCAATACCGTGCCTTTACAACAACCTGCAACTAACAAATAATTGTTTATATACAATGCAACTACCCTGTTTGATTGCTCCAAACAGGGTTTTTTATTTAATTTAAACAAATGAAAAGAACGTTTCGATTATTGCTGATATTAATCACTACTGGAGCAGCAGGCCTTGTATGGTTATTGCTGGGACCAGCTACCGACTTTCAGGATACAAAAAAGTATTTTGTAATAGAAGAGGGTAAAACATCAAAAGAAGAGGTTACGGCATTATTAGAAAAAAAATATATCATTAAACATCCGTGGTTGTTTAGCGTTACTGCCACAACATTGGGTATCTGGAATAATATTAAACCCGGGAAATATGAGGTAAAGCATGGAGAAAGCCTGCTTGCGGTTATTAAAAAACTAAAAAATAACAGGCAGGCAAGTAGTAACCTCGTCATCAATAAAATAAGGCTTAAAGAAGATCTTGCCAAACTGATTGCAAAAAATTTTCAGTCAGACTCTGCAAGTGTGATGACCTTTCTGAACAGCAACGATTCCCTACAAGCTTATAAAGTAGATACAAGTACTGCATTAACATTCATTATTCAGGATACT
Source organism: Sphingobacteriia bacterium (assembly GCA_017304675.1). Lineage (GTDB taxonomy): Bacteria > Bacteroidota > Bacteroidia > Chitinophagales > Chitinophagaceae > CW01. Next base: position 26,808 of record JAFKLS010000019.1, on the reverse strand, counting down.
TATACATTTTACTGGAACACTTCTTTACGAAAAATTTTTAACCGGTTATACGATGCCTCTCTGAATTATTGGAGCCAGAATAACAGGATGGACAAGGCAGCCCAAATACATTTCACTCCTACCGAAGTATATATTTTAGCTTCTATTGTAGAAGAAGAAACTAATAAAGATGATGACAGAGCCAAAATAGCCAGTGTTTATATTAATCGTTTAAATAAACAAATGCCTTTGCAAGCCTGCCCAACCATTAAATATGCCATGAAGGATTTTTCGCTCACACGGATATATGAGAAATACCTGTTCAATCCATCTGCTTATAATACTTATCGCAGAAAGGGTTTACCGCCAGGGCCTATTTGTACCCCATCTCCCAAATGCATAGATATTGTGCTGAATGCCCCTAAAACAGATTACCTGTTCTTTGTTGCTAAAAGCGATTTCAGTGGCTATCATCATTTCAGCAACAATTATGCAGAGCATAACCGATACGCCAAGGAATACCAGAAAGCATTAAACGAGTATATGCTTCGTAAACAGGAAAAAGAAGCTAACGAAAATAAATAACCATTGACCAAAATAGAACGAATTATACTAACCTTACCACCTGTTGCTTATGTTATTCGCAAAAGCAAGCAGCTTTCCATACCCGGGTTTAAAGGGCTGCCTGTTTTTGATGTAGTCAGATTTTTTTTTCAGCAGATAAACAAAGTGGGGTTGAATGAAAGAGCTGCTGCTATTTCATTCAATCTCGTAATGGCTTTACCAGCCGCTTTGTTGTTCATCTTTTCCATTATTCCTTACCTGCCTGATTCGGCAAGTTTTCAGGGGCAAATCATGTCTTTGTTTAAAGACCTCTCTCCTAATTCAGGAACATATAAATTCATTCAATTAACAATTCAGGGGTTACTAAAAAAACAGGTAGGTTTATTTTCATCGGGTTTTCTGTTGCTGATGTTTTATTCTTCCAATGCTACGTTGGGCATTATCAGAACATTCGATAAATCCATCTCCGAAAAGAAAGCCTTTTTTTTACACCAGCGTATCCGGTCGTTACGGTTAACCCTGGTTCTATTCCTTCTTGTATTTGGTTCAACACTGGTATTGGTAGGCCAGGAACAGGCATCTGGGCTGTTGAAAAGTGTTTTTCATATGCAAAAAAAAGCAATCCTTCCCTGGTGGAATACTATCAGGTGGCTAATTATTATAAGCCTTGTTTTTTTCAGTATTTCCTTCATATACAAATTTGCCCCCTCTGTTAAAAAAAGATGGGACATTATTTCTCCGGGCTCTATACTTGCCACTACGTTAACCATTCTTACCACCGTTCTTTTCTCTTTTTGGGTAAGAAATTTTGCCAGCTACAACAAAGTATACGGTTCTATTGGTACCGTATTAATTTTAATGTTTCTGATTTATCTCAATTCGCTTATCCTGTTAATTGGTTTCGAACTGAATGTTAGTTTAACTTACTTGCGGGCTACCGTAAAGCAGCGTAACGAGAGAGAACAGTTATAAAAGCAAAAGCCCCCGAAGAAACGAAGGGCTTTTGCTTTTATATGAATTTATTGTATAGATAAAATTAATGGCCTGCGTGCGGATTAGCTGCCGGAGCAACCGGTTGTGGTGCCTGCGGAGCAGGAACCGTAACATCAGCAACTTCAACATCAAAAACCAGGTTGGCATACGGAGGAATTACAGGCATGTTTCCCTGTGCGCCATAAGCAAGCATTGCAGGAACATATAATTTTCCTTTTCCGCCTTTACCAAATAGTTTCAATCCATCATCCCAACCCTGAATTACACTATGTGCACCAATTACAAAAGAGTAAGGCTGTGCACCTTTTGCAGTTGAATCGAATACTTTTCCATTCATTAAAGCTCCTTTATAAATAATAGACACTTGCTTGCCAGAATCTACCTTTGCTGCAGCATCGCCTGCATTGGTTACTTCAACCAATACACCGGAAGCTGTTTTCTGTGTGGTAACATTCTTGCCTTTAACGTATTTTTCCAAGTCTGTTATCTCTCTTTGTTTTTCTACATCCATTTCTTTCATGAAATCGGCATTCACATCCTGTTCTGTAGCATACGATTTTAATATTTCCACTTTACCGTTAATTAAACCGCCTTTTTTAAAGATGTTATTGTATTCCATAATCATACCCATTTTTTTCAGGGTATCTACATTAATTACGAATTCTAATTTATCACCAACACTACATTTGGTTAATAAAGCCCTGAAATCGTATTTGGGCAATTGGGTAGAATCTACTTTTAAGAAAGCCGGAACATGCCCGTATGTAGAATTTAATACGGTGTCTTTTTCTTTTATCCTGAATTCAAGATTAAACTTGATAAAATCACCCTGTTTTAATTTCTGGGTTCCAGATCCTTTGGTGATTTTATATACTAAACCGTCTTTTGTTTTATCGTATTGCTGGCAGCTAAATAATACAACAGCAGAAGCCATAACGATGAATGATGCGAATTTAATTTTCATTTGTTTTTTATTGTAATTGTTCTTTATACTGTTTAATCACTTCATAAAATTTCTTCGTAGTGTTTTCCAACGAATCACTGCTTCTTCCTCCCGATGCATTCATATGCCCGCCTCCCTCAAAATGAGCCCTGGCAAAAGTGTTTACATCAAAATTGCCTTTACTTCTAAAGCTCCATTTTCTTTCCTCATCACGATCTATCACAATCGCTCCCAATTTAATGCCTTCTATCGTTAGCAGATAATTTACCAACCCTTCTGTATCGCCTGTCTTAATATCAAATTTTTTCAGGTCGTACTTAGAAATACTCATTATTGCCGTGTTGTATTCGTACAATACATCCATTCTGTTCAACAATGCGTGGCCAATAAACCTTAATCTGTTTTCAAGAAAATTATCATAAATATTTTCATGAATAATAGTGTGTTGCAGACCCAGTTCTTTTAAATGAGCCACCATTTTATGAACAGAAACGGTTGTTGACGGGAACTTGAACGAACCTGTATCTGTCATAACACCCGTGTACAGACAGGTTGCAATATCTAAATTTATTTTGGAACCCCAACCGGAATCTATGATAAAATCGTATACCATTTCGCAGGTAGAGCTTTTAGCGGTATTACTAATACCGTAATTAAAGGCCGTTATTTGCGGTTCTTCATGGTGGTCTATCAATACTTTAACCGCAGGCGATTGTTCTATGTGCTTTGCCAGGTATTTGGTGCGATGCAATACATTAAAATCCAGGCAAAATATTAATTCCGCCTCGCTAATCAGTTGCTGCGCCTTGTGCTGCGTTGCTTCATAATCAATAACGGTTTTTACACCGGGCATCCAATTTAAAAAACCGGCCCAGTTGGTAGGCGATACAACCGTAACATCGGTATACTGTAACTGCAACAGGAAATGATACAATGCCAGAGAAGACCCCATAGCATCACCATCTGGTTTCTGATGAGTGGTTATAACAGTTTTCTTGGGCTGATGGAGTTGGGTATAAAAATCGCTGATTGGTTTCATAACAATGGCGGCAAAAATATAGTAATAATAGTTTACTCAACCCTATAAATTCACCACCAAGTTTTATTCCCTTACTTTTGCGAAAATTTAGACAGCGTTATGAGTAACAGAACATTTACTATGATTAAGCCCGATGCAACGGCCAAAGGTTATACAGGGGCTATTTTAGATCAGATCATTAAAGCCGGTTTTAGTGTAAAAGCAATGAAATGGACCAGACTTACAAAAGAGCAGGCAGGCGAATTTTATGCCATTCATAAAGAACGTCCGTTTTACGGAGAACTGGTTGATTTTATGAGCAGTGGCCCAATCGTAGCTGCTATCTTGGAGAAAGAAAATGCTGTTGCAGATTTCAGAAAATTAATTGGTGCTACCAATCCTGCACAGGCAGAAGAAGGTACTATTCGTAAACAATTCGCAGCTTCTGTTGGTGAAAATGCAGTACATGGAAGTGATAGCGATGAAAATGCTGTTATTGAAGGAGATTTCTTTTTCTCGAAACTAGAAAGATTTTAAAAAAATAAACATTGGCACAGTTTTTTCTTTACTGTATCATGGTTTTTAAGAGTTTAGGGTTGAAAAAAAGGGCTTCGGTTCTCCGAGGCCCTTTCTTTTACAGTTATTTTGCAAAAAATTATTTCTTTTTGGCTGATTTAGGCGTAATAATCATCAGCATTCTTTTGCCTTCCAGTTTTGGTAAGCTTTCAGGTTGCCCGGCTTCTGCCAGCCTTTCCGCAAATTTTAACAAAACCAACTCCCCTCTTTCTTTGAATTGAATGGCACGACCTTTAAACTGAACGTACGCTTTTACTTTATTGCCTTCCTGCAAAAACTTTTCAGCATGTTTTGCCTTAAAATCAAAATCGTGGTCATCTGTACCCGGTGTAAACCGAATTTCTTTCACCTCACTTTGCTTGGCATTGGCTTTCATTTCCTTTTCCTTCTTCTTCTTTTCATACAGGAACTTCTTGTAATCAATAACCTTACAAACAGGAGGGTCTGCATTCGGTGAAATTTCAACCAAATCCAGTTCTAAATCTCTCGCTATTTTTAGAGCTTCCTGGGTAGGATAAATACCAACTGTAATATTATCGCCAACCAAGCGAACTTGTGGTACTCTGATTCTTTCGTTGATACGATGTTCCGGTTCTTGTTGCCTTTGAAATCTGGGGTTAAATCTACCGCCCCCTGCGGGCCTTGGAGGAAATGCCATTAAAACTTGTTTAGTGAATAATTTTTTAAAGTTTAAAAAATGAAATTTTTGTAAAAATATATTATTCTCCCGATTTTCTTTCACGAATTTCTTCTGTGATGGTTTGAATGAATGCATTTACTTCAAATACACCTATATCTCCTTTCCCCTGGCGACGAACAGCAAGTTTGTTTTCGTTCATCTCTTTTTCGCCAATCACTAACATATAAGGCACTTTGTTCAATTCAGCTTCGCGGATTTTTTTTCCTATTTTTTCATTTCTTTCATCTATGTCAACCCTTACTCCATAACTTCTGAGTTTGGTTTTAACCTGGTTGGCATAGTCGGCGAATTTTTCACTGATCGGCAGTATTTTAACCTGCAAAGGTGCCAGCCATGTTGGAAACTTACCGGCATAATGTTCTAACAGGAATCCGATAAACCTTTCGTGCGTTCCTAATGGTGCACGATGAATGATTAATGGAACTTCCGGTTCATTATTATGATTGGTGAAAGATAATTTAAATCTTCTTGGTTGGGCAAAATCTACCTGATTGGTAGCCAGTGTAAATTCCCTGCCTATGGCACTCCATATCTGTACATCAATCTTCGGCCCGTAGAAAGCGCCTTCGCCTTTCACCTCTACAAAAGGAATATTGGCTTCTACTAATACCTCGCGAACCATTTCTTCTGTTTCTTTCCACAATTCAGGTTCATTCACATATTTCTGTCCAAGCTTTTCAGGGTCATGCAAGCTTAAACGCATTACGTATTTTTCAATACCAAATATTTTAAAGTATTTCAAATACATATCGTTCACTGCTTTAAACTCAGCAGCAAATTGTTCTTTGGTGCAATAAATATGTGCGTCGTTCATGTGTAAGCAACGAACACGCATTAATCCGAATAACTCGCCACTTTGCTCGTAACGGTAACAGGTTCCGTATTCGGCTATGCGGTAAGGCATATCGCGATAGCTCTTTGGCTCTGCATCAAAAATTTTATGGTGATGCGGGCAGTTCATGGCTTTGAGATAATATTTCTCACCATCCATTTCCATTGGAGGGAACATACTATCTGCGTAATAGGGCAAATGGCCACTGGTTAAGTATAAATTTTCTTTTGCAATATGTGGCGTTACGACCCTTTTGTATCCGGCATCTTCTTCGGTTTGTTTTGCCAGTTTCTCTAACTCTTCAATGATTACGGTTCCGTTTGGCATCCATAAAATCAATCCTGCACCTACATCATCATTGGTTGTAAAAATACCCAGTTCTTTACCCAATTTACGGTGGTCTCTTTTTTTCGCTTCTTCTAACATCAATAAATACTCATCCAGCTCTTTTTGGTTAGGGAATGTTACACCGTAAACCCTGGTGAGCATTTTATTTTTTTCATCCCCTTTCCAGTAGGCGCCGGCAATACTGGTAAGTTTAATGGCTTTTATATAACCTGTATCTGGAATATGCGGGCCTCGGCACAAATCTGTAAAATTACCTTGTGTGTAAAAAGTAATCTTGCCATCTTCTAAATTCTGTAACAGATCTAATTTGTATTCGTCTCCTTTCTCCGTAAAATACTGTACTGCTTCTGCTTTGGGCATTTCTTTACGTACATATGGGTTTTTCTGCTTCGCCAGTTCAACCATCTTCTTTTCCAGCTCTGCCAAGTCTTCTTCCGTAAGTTTTCTATCTCCTAAATCAATATCATAATAAAATCCTTTATCAATAGCAGGGCCAACCCAGAATTTAACTCCCGGAAATTTACTTTCAACGGCTTCGGCCATTAAGTGTGCAGAAGAATGCCAGAAAGTTGATTTCCCGTCTGTATCGTCCCATGTTAAGAGTTTTAAAGCTGTATCTTGTGTTATAGGCCTTGTGCTATCCCACACTTCGCCATTTACAGAAGCTGCCAAAACCTTTCTTGCCAACCCTTCGCTAATACTTTTTGCAATATCTAAGGCAGTAACACCGCTTTCGTATTGCCTAACGGCTCCATCAGGAAAACTAATATTAATCATATTACTTGCTATTCTATTAAAGGGCACAAAAATAAAGAAACAGAATAACTAATGCTTTGTATTTTGAGCAATAATGTTAAAAACCTTAACGCTTCTTTATAAAGCTGTTGTACCAAGGGCCATTAGTTTTGTATAATGAGATTGATTTGTACATTTTTTATTTTACTATTTACTCAAACCACTCAAGCTCAAAAACTGAAGGGTATCTGGCAAGGTTATTTTGTGCAGAAAGAATTTAACCAGATCACCGGAAAGTTTATGGAAGATAAATACAGGTACGAAATACAGATTAATCAATTGCCCAATAATTCCCTGGAAGGTGTTACCTACTCTTATAAAACAACTGTTTTTTATGGTAAATCTTCTTTTAAAGGCATTTATACCCCTTCTACAAAAAATTTATTGGTGAAAGAAACCAAGATGCTTGAATTAAAGATTGCCAGTAATACTGAACCTTGTTTAATGACCTGTTACCTGGACTACAGGAAAGAAGGTAAAAAAGAAATATTGGCAGGAACATATACCAGTTTAAATGCAGATAAAAAAACAGATTGCGGAGAAGGAACCATTTATCTTGTAAGAGTTCCGGAATCGGATTTTGAATTAGAGCCATTTCTTCAAAAGAATAAACCACCCGTTGTTAATAATCAGAAAAAAGATTCTGCTGCCGGTTCTAAAGCCATTACACTTCCTGTAAAGCCCAAAGCACCCAATGTAGCAGGAGGCAAAAACAATCAGCCAGTACAAAATTCAACCCCAAATGCCCTTAAAACAGGCACATTAAAAACTAAACCCGGCCTGGATGAGTTTAAAGTGCAAAAGCCAGTTATAACAAAAGACAGCATTAAAACTGTTCTTAGAACAAGGCCTGCAGATACTGTATCTAAGCCATTGCCTAAATTGCCGGAAGCTTCTGTAAATAAAATTACGATCATACCAAAAGTGTTGCAGGAAAGAGAAAACAGGCTTGTAAACACCATACAGGTAGATGTAAAAGATGTACAGATAGATTACTACGACAATGGGCAAATAGACAACGATACGATAACCGTTTATTTGAATAATATTAAAGTAATCAACTCACAAAAACTTACTTACAGCCCTATTACCCTGCATTTGCAATTAGACGAGAACCACCCGTTACAGGAGGTGATTACCGTTGCTGATAATTTGGGGGATATTCCTCCCAATACTGCATTAATGGTAATTACAGCAGGTAAAAAAAGATACGAGGTAACCATTGCATCGGATGAAAAAAGAAATGCAAAAGTGCTCATTGAATATAAGCCATCAGGTGTTAAAGTGCATTAATACCATTGGCATACTTTATTTTTATTACAATGAATCTTTTACAATACCGCATAATGGTTGTGAAGAAGAGCTGTAAGGATTAATTATCTTATGGGAAGAATCTAACCAGCCGGCACCTGCATTATTAAAGGTCTGCTCACAATAAAAATACCATACTGCTGTTCTTTTGTATCGGATGGCCTTAAGAAAATCGAGTAATTGCTCGGTAACAGAATTAAAATCTCTTTTCATTTCTTCCCTATCCTTTTCCTCAGCCAGCCCTTTCAATTCTGCCGAGAAACTTTCTTTTAACACAATAACATTGTTTACAAGAAGCGAATCGCCCTGTAATAAATTTACAGGAAGGCTGTCTGCTTTTGCCATCAATTGCCTTGCAGCTTTTATTATCAATGAGTCGTTTTGCTCAACAAAACCAATCTTTGCAGCATAATAATCGTTCAGCATTAATTCAACAGAAGCATTCAGTACATCCGTACTATCAGGCAAAGCCTTTCGCAGGTTTCCGTTATCATTAACCTGTTGCTGCTGATTGCACGAGAAGTATACCACAGCCGAAAGAACAATCCAACCAATCCGTTTCATAAAAGCAATTTAAATAAAGGTAAATTATTTTAAGTGCTACTCTTTTACCTTTGCCATTTTAAAATTTTAAAGAATATGCTTATTGGTTTACAAAATGTAACATTTGAATTTGGTGCAAGAGCAATTGTAGAAGAAGCTACATGGCATATTCACCCGGGCGAGAGAATTGGCCTGATTGGTTATAACGGAACAGGGAAATCTACTTTACTGAAAGTGCTTGTGGGTGAATACCTGCCAAGTAAGGGCACTGTTGAAAAAGGAAGGGATACTACCATTGGCTATTTGCACCAGGACCTTTTAAGTTTTGATACGAATGATTCTATAACAGAAGTGGCCATGGGCGCTTTTGAAAAAGTAAAGCAACTGGAAAAAGAGATTGAAGCCTTGGGAAAAGAATTGGAAAACAATTCTGATGAAGCACTTTTGTTGGAATATTCTAACAAGTTACACGATTTGGAAGTATTAGGTGGATATACCATACACCATAAAACGGAAGAAGTATTACAGGGATTGGGATTTAATAATACAGACCTCCAAAGACCTTATAAAGAATTTAGCGGAGGATGGAGAATGCGTGTATTACTGGCTAAAATGATATTGCAGCAGCCGGATGTTTTATTATTGGATGAACCTACCAACCACTTAGACCTGCCATCGATAGAATGGCTCGAAAAATATTTGCAACACTATCAGGGAAGCGTAGTAATTGTTAGCCACGATAAATTCTTCCTGAACAGGATGGTAAATAAAATAGTGGAACTTTACCAGCAACAATTACATATTTACAACGGCAATTATGCATTTTATGAAGAAGAAAAAGCCATAAGGGTTGAGCTACAACAGAAAGCATACGAAAATCAGCAGGATTATATCCGTCAACAAGAAAGATTTATTGAACGTTTCAGGGCAAAAGCTACCAAAGCTGCTGCCGCACAAAGCGCCATGAAACGTTTAGATAAACTGGAGAGAATTGAGCAGGTTGAAATAGAAAGGCCTAATATTAAAATCAATTTTCAGGTAGATAAACAACCCGGCAAAATCATCTGTGAGTTAAAACATGTTACTAAAGAATTCCCTACTGTTAAAATACTGGATAATGCCCATGCAGAAATAGACAGAGGCGATAAAATTGCGTTGATAGGCGCTAACGGTAAGGGAAAATCAACCGTTTTGCGAATGATTGCCGGAACAGAACCCTTTGAAGGCTCAAGAAACTGGGGACATAATGTAGAAGAAAGTTTTTATGCACAACACCAACTAGAATCTCTGAATCTTAACAATACCATTCTTGATGAAATGAAAGAATGCGGAAGCAATAAAACAGAACTGGAATTAAGAAGTTTGTTAGGCTGTTTTCTATTCAGTGGAGATGATGCAGATAAAAAAATAAAAGTATTGAGCGGAGGGGAAAAAGCCAGGGTTGCACTTGCCAAAGTAATTGTAAGCAAGAGCAATTTTCTACTGCTCGATGAGCCTACCAATCACTTAGACATGCACAGTGTTGAGTTGTTGGCAGATGCCTTGAATAAATATGAGGGTAGCCTTATACTGGTAAGCCACGATCGTTATTTCATATCCAGAACAGCTAACAAAATATGGGAAATATCAGAAGGTAAGGTAAAAGAATTTAAAGGAACTTATGCCGAATGGGTAGAATGGAACGAGAGAATGAGCAAGCAGAAAGAAATTAAAGCAGAAAAAACCGTTATCAGCAAAGAACCGGTTGCTCTTCCTAATATAGAACAACCTGCCAAACAAAAAGATAACAGGAATAAGAACAACGATCACGAAAAGCTAAAAAAACAATTTCAGAAAGCTGAACAGGAATTGGCTAAACTTACAGAGAAGAAACAAGAGGTTGAAAACAAGTTGGCTCATCCGGATATTTACAAAGATGTTCAGCAGTTTCAGCAATTAGAAAAAGAATATACGGCAATAACAGAAAAATACAATTTAGCCAATAATGTATATGAAGGCCTTTTTGAAAAAATGATGGAAGCCGAGAGTTGATCAATAACCGAAACTTAATATCACTTCGTATTCTTTTTTTCCGTTAGGCAACTGGCTGCCCTGGCTTTTTTCCTGCAACGTTAAATACACTGTTTTACGTTTCGGTTTATCAATATCATCAAATTTAACAAATGCCACTTTTCTGTAAACGGGTATTTTGGCATTCTGATTAAAATAAACATACTCAGTACTTAACCCAGACCTGATGCTCCCGAAGAAAGCATCAAACTCGCTCTTCGCATTTACCAGTCCGTCAAAACCTTTCTTATTATATTCTATAAAAGAGGTATCATTCCGGGCCGATATGCCCACACAGGTAAAAGGTGGCACCTCAACAGGGCAGCCGCTCTTAGAAGGCAGCTTATCAATAATTTCAATATTGTTCTTAATGGCTTTGGTAAAATTAAAACTCCCGATAGGTTCATTCTTCATGATCCAATTATAATAGGAAGGTTTACCGCTGAATACCTGGAATACAATTCTGTAAGTATCCCTTGTCAATACTTTATTTACTTGCAGAGAAAAATTATAATGAAAAAAACCGTTATGAAAGGTATAGGCAAACTTATGTTCTAAAACAGTATTGGCATCAGCCCCGTTATCTTTTTTAAGAATAACCACTCGCCTATTCAATGCTTTACTCATCTTACTGCTCAGCAGTTCCATCTGTATTTTTGCTTCTTCTGCATTTTCAAATTCACCAAAAAAATATTCGGTATAAATGGTGCTATCCAAAACGATCCTGCCTATAACAGACCCCGGAATAAATGTTTTTACCTGGTAAATCTGCGATTGCAAGTGAATGGTATCTGTTTGAGCCAGCAATTTTCCCTTAATATGAGAGAATTTAACCGGTGCATCGTTTAAAATCGTAACAAGATTCAGGGCAAACTCATCCGGTTTTTTTTTACCGGGAGGGTCTACTATAAAAGATTGTGCAAAAGAATAATTCAACAGGTAGCAAAGCAGCAAAGAAAGGTTGAATTGTTTCATCGAGTTGTAAGGAGAGTCTCCTTGAAAATACGAAAATTTAAATAATATCACCCGGCCAGTTGCTGCATAATTCCTTTGGCAAAATCTGAAACAAGATAAGCCGTTAGTTTGCCGGTAGAATCATCTTTCTTACCATTAGAGAGCATGGTTGCACCTTCACAAATATGCAGGTAAGCCGGTTTAGAGTCGTAACTCACATAATTGAGATATTGTCTTGCATGGTTGGCAGAAATACCCACAGGGCTTGAAGCGCTGCTAAGTGCATGCTCTATAGAATCTATATCTAACTCAATACCTGTTAAGGTATCGGAAGTAAAAGCGGTGGCATGACCAATAGCCTGCATAAAGTTTCTCTTTTCATGAATAAAAATATCTTCATAAGTAATGCAATCTATAAATGGGTTATTCACCATATCTATCCAAACGTTTTGCGGAATATAATTCTCATGAATGCCTACCACACAATATTTTTCAAGAAATCCGTCTTCTTCTGCGTACCTGAAACCATTGCCACTGTGGCGGCCTTCTGCAGGCCTGTAATCTGCATGTGCATCTACATTAATGGCATTTATCTGGGCCAGTTCAATTACACCTGCTTTATGCCACCCTTTGGCTGCACCTTTAATACAGGGATATGCATTGTTGTGGCCACCACCAATTACAACAGGCATTTTTTTATGCTGGGTAATTAACTGAACCATTTTTTCAACAGCATCATCCACAGTATTTACGGCATGCCTCCATGCATCTATTCTCTCTTCATATTGATGTGCATTTATTTCTATCAGTTTTTCAATAGGAGAAAAATCGAAATGGCCTAATAACAACACTTCGCTACCGTCAAAAAAATCATTACTCTGTATATTTAAAAAAGACTGCAGGAAGGGTAGCCATAAACTATCGGCGCCACCAGTGCCGTAATTGGCTTTTATACCAATGTCTTCAGGGATACCGATTAGAACAAATTTTGCGGTAGACTCTTTTAAAGAGGTGGCAATATCTTCAGTACGTTTGGCTACCTGAATCCGCTCTCCTACTTTGGTTTCAAATTTCCTGATCCTGGTTACAGAAAGAATATCCTGCTTGTTGTAAGTTTTGAAATATTGCATAATCGAATCGTTATAAGTTTTCTTCCTGTATGGAAGATGAAGGCTGCTTATAGAAAAGCATTCCAATCATTAAGATAAGACTACTGGCAAGAATTACAAAGAATAATATTCCTTCATCAAAGTTTTGAAGTTTATATTGTTGGGGAATTTTATAAAAAAGCAGTACGGTAATTAATCCTCTTGGAATAAACACCACTTCGGGGTATACTCTTTCTTTTACAAAAAATTTCAGATACACATACCGGGTTATCAAAAGCACTACAATAATTAATGAGCCAACAAGCAGTATATTGTTGTTAACAAGCGATTGCAGGTTAATAGAATACCCGAACATAACGAAAAAGAAAGTACGCAAAAGAAAAGATGACTCTGCTGTAATGGAATGCAGGAAATGCGTTGTTTCTGCCACTTCATTAGAAGAAAAATATTTCCCGAACCTTTTAGATTTACCTTCTACCAGTTGCCAGTTATTCATTAACAACCCAAATACAAGAATAACAATAAGCGATGGAAGGTGCAGTAGTTTTCCTCCCACATACAAAGCAATAAGCAGCGCAAAAACCAGGAAGAACCGAATGTTAAGCCTTGCTTTGTTCAATATAACAAACATGAGTACAGATAATAAAACAGACAATATGATAGCTATAACAATTTTTACAAAAAAGCCGCCTATAGATATTGCAGACAAGATTTCCCCTTCAATGAAATAATTAAATACCAGTATACCTATAATATCTGAAAAAGATGCCTCGTATACCAAAAACTCTTTCTTGGCATCTGTAAGCTGGTGTAAACTGGGTATAACAATAGCACTGCTCATAATAGACAGTGGTATGGCATAAATGATGCACTGCAACAATGGTTCTTGCAGGAAGTAATAAAAAATGGTGGTAATACCTGTTAACCCTAAAAAGAAAATAATTAAGGCAGAAAAGAAAGATTGACTGATTACAGGTATTTTAGATTTTGTCAGCTTCAAATCAAGTCCTGCTTCTAAAATAATCATCACCAAACCGGCAATACCTAGAAATTCTGTTATAACAGGCGGAATCAATGGTTTTATTTGGTAAGTGTCTGTCCAAAACCTTAATCCGATTCCCAATGCCAATAACATGAGTACAGAGGGGATTCTTATATATTTAGATAAGATGGAAAACATATAAGAAACAATTACGGTAATACTTAAAACCAGCAAAATCATTTCTGCGGAATAACTAAACATACACTTACTTTTTAGGTTAAAGAAAAAGCCCGTTCAGCATTACTTTATCTATCAGGTTTTCGCCAAAACTATAAGGCAGGTAAGCAATTGCGGGTATAGGCCTGGTAAAAATCAGGTTTGCTTTTTTGCCCACGCATACAGAGCCAACCTCTTTTTGCAAGCCCATAGCATAAGCTCCATTAATGGTAGCTGCATTAATAGCTTCCTGTGGAAGCATTTTCATTTGAATACAGCTTATGCTTACCACAAAATTCATATTACCGCTTGGCGAAGAACCGGGATTATAATCGCTGGCCAATGCTACGGCGCAGTTGGCATCGATCATTTTACGGGCAGGCTGGTAAGGCATTCGCAAAAAGAATGCCGCAGTTGGTAACATGGTACCAATTGTATCGGAAAAAGCCAATGCTGCAATGGCCTTATCATCCATGGTTTCTAAATGATCAACAGAAACAGCATGCATTTCTACACCTGCTTCTACTCCACCGTTTAACGATAATTGGTTAGCATGAATTTTTGGCTTTAACCCGTATTGCAAACCTTTTTCGCAGATGTATTTCGTTTCTGCTACTGAAAAAAAGCCCTCTTCACAAAACACATCAATATAATCTGCGAGGTTTTCTCGGGCTATTGCAGGAAGCATCTCGTCGGTTATGAGCTTTAGATACGCTTTATGATCATTCTTAAATAACTGTGGATAGGTATGCGCTCCTAAAAAAGTAGCTTTAACGGGTATAGGCACTTTATTTTTCAGCCTTTTAATTACCCGCAACATTTTTAATTCACCTTCAACAGTTAAACCATAACCGCTTTTAATTTCAATAGCGCCGGTACCCAATTGCATCAGCTTATACAATCGTTCATAAGATATTTCAAACAATTCATCTTCACTTATTGCCGCTATTTTTTTAGCAGAATTCAATATACCGCCCCCTTTAGCGGCAATATCGGCATAACTGAGTCCTTGCAATTTGTCTATAAACTCTTCTTCTCTCGTGGCAGCAAATACAAGGTGGGTATGGCTATCGCACCAGCAGGGCAATACCGTGGCATGTTGCGCATCGGTAACCACTGCATTCAACAGCATGTTCTCTGGTATAGTATCCATTGTTCCGTAAGAACTGATTAAACCGTTCTCTATAACCAGGTAGGCATTTTGAATAACCGGTAATGTTGAAAGTGATGTACCCCTAAGCAATACATTTTGCTCGCGCACATTCACCAAATGATGTATGTTGACAATAATTTGTTTCATATAACAATCATGTTCAAATATAAACTTTCTATTTTCGATTCATGCTTTGCAGATTAACTATTTCAAAATACCCAAAAGGCTTTGGCATATTCGGAATACTATCTATGGTATTGTTTAGAATTCCGCTTTCTTTCAACAAAAACATTTCCTTTTATAAGTTAATGGGTTGTGGCAGGAACGGAACTTTTGATACCCATCCCGATTGGAATCAATGGGCTATGCTAACAGTATTCAACAAAGCAACAACCAACACGGAAGAAACAGCATTATTAAAAGAAGTTAAATTACCCTTATTCATCAGGCACTATTTAAAACTGTTCAGGTGTAACAGCACTGAATATATTTTATTGCCAATAGAAGGGCATGGCACCTGGGATAAAAAAAATTGTTTTGGCACATTACCGGCAACAAGTAATTATGATGGAAACATTGCCATATTAACCAGGGCAACCATTAGAACAAATAAACTTATACGCTTCTGGAGCCATGTACACAATATTGCAGAAGAAATGAAGCAGGCAGAAGGTTTTATTTGCTCAGTAGGCATAGGCGAATTGCCTTTCATAAAAAATGGCACTTTCAGTATTTGGGAAAATAAAACTGCTGTGAAAAATTTTGCCTATACAATGAAAAATCACAAAGAAGTGGTAGTAAAGACAAGAAAAGAAAATTGGTATAAAGAAGAAATGTTTGTACGGTTCAGGCCCTTGTTCATTAAAAGTTCACAGGTGCCTAAAAAGGCTTAATGCGAAATGTTGTAATATTGTATTATGTTTTCTAAAAAACATATCAGAAAAAAACTTTTGTTAGCCATCTTTCTCAATCTCATTTCTTCTGCAGATTGTGGTTTGCCGGGTTACTGATGAGCATATAATATTCTCATTCTTCTTACTACCCATTCATAGAATCTGATCATTTAAAAAGTTGACTTATGTCTACCCATAATTATTATGTTGATTCGGAATTAGGCGCGCTAAAAAAAATTTTAATACATAGCCCCGATGCCGGTATAGGGAAAATAATCCCCGGCACTTTTGCAGATAACCTGTATGATGATATTGTGCATTTAAAAAAAATGCAAAAAGAGTACAATCATTATGTAAAACTGCTCTTGTATTTTTTAGACCCTGAAAAAATAAAGTACATTAAACAATTTGAAGCTGCTGCAACAGAAAACAAACAGGCTGCATGTTTTATTCCCGGTACGAAAGAATATTTTAATTCAGACAAAGTATTGGAAGCGCAGTCGCTGCTTGAAAAAATTTTAGAAGATGAAAAAGTAAAGCTTCGCTTAATTGCTGCTGTATGCAGTTATGAAGAATCGAGTTTACAAACGCAACAAAAATTAGAAAATATTTCCAATGTTGCCTTGTTGGCTAAAATCCTTATCACAGGTGTATTCCCAGCCATTGAAAATGGAACGGATGAAGACCAGTTTATCTTCCCTCCCATTCCAAACTTTATTTTCACAAGAGATATCGGCATTATTATTAAAGACGCTATTCTGTTAAGCAGAATGGCCACCTCTGCAAGAAAAAGAGAATCACTTATCACCAAATTCCTTGCATTGTATTTCTTTTTTAAAGACAATCCTGAAAAAGTAATAGAAGTAATAGAAGAGAGCGATTTCTTTTTGTATGAAGAAGAGGAACGCAAACAAAGAATCATCACCATTGAAGGCGGCGATATCATGATGGTGCATCCAACACATTTAATTGTAGGTTGCAGTGAACGGACTTCTTCTAATGCAGTAAACGAAATTGTGCATACCATATTCAGCAGAGAAGACCTTGGTATTGAAAAGATATCAGTTGTAAAAATCCCTAAGAAACGTGCTCAAATGCATATAGATACGATTTTCACGCAAGTGAAAAGAAACGTATGGGTATTGTATGGCCGTTATTCTGAAAAAATATTAACTGCAGAGAACAACAGTAAACAATCATACTACAACAAGTTATCGCACAATCCACGCAAATCGGAAATGGAGCAGGTAGAGATTATCGGGTTCCGAAAATCAATGAATGAGCCTTACCAAAAAAATAAAGACTATAGTTGCACCAACAATCCTCCCGGTATAGAATCGTTGTTAGCACAAATAAGTATTGAAGATTTTAAGGTTAACCCTAACGATGTAAAAATCATTTACAGTGGCGGTAACGATTTCCCTTACGACGAAAGGGAGCAATGGACAGATGCTTGTAACGTAGTGGCTTTAAAAGAAGGCGTAGTAATTGGTTACGACCGGAACGATAAAACAGCCGGTGCATTTAAAAAAATTGGTTTTGAAGTAATTTCTACAGAAGAAGCTTTCGCAAGGTTTGATGCAGGTACCAATCCTCTGCAAATGGAAAATACATTGATTTTGTTGCCCTCTGCAGAATTGTCGAGAGCAAGAGGAGGTTCTCATTGCATGAGTATGCCCTTATTACGAGCACCTTTAAAATAATTATTATGCAAACAACCGATCACTTATTAATGATAAGGCCGGCCAATTTTTATTTCAATACTCAAACTGCAGTAAACAATAGTTTTCAGGTAGCTGCAACAGATGGTAGCACTGCCTATAAGGCAGCTGAAGAGTTTGATGATTTTGTTCAGAAACTAATTTCTGCAGGCATTAATGTAACCGTTATACAAGATAGCCCTGAACCATCAACACCAGATTCTGTTTTTCCCAATAATTGGATATCGTTTCACGAGCCGGGTACAATTATACTTTACCCCATGTTTGCAGAGAACAGGAGGCTGGAGCGAAAAGCAACTGTATTAAAAACATTACAACAGAAATTCAGTATAAAGCATGTTATTGATTTTACAGGCAAAGAGCATAGCAATATTTTTTTGGAAGGAACAGGCAGCATGGTTTTAGACAGGACCAACAAAATAGCCTACGCTTGCTTATCTCCAAGAACCGACAAACTGCTTTTTGAACAATGGTGTTTAGAAATGAATTATACAGCCTGCTCTTTTATTGCAACAGATTCAAATAAAAAATTGATCTATCATACCAATGTTATGATGTGCATAGCTGATCGATACGCTGTTATATGCCCGGAATGCATAGCCGACAAGGAAGAAAGAGAACAGGTACTGCAAGCCATTACCCATTCCGGTAAAGAGGTTATTGCTATCTGCCAGGAACAGGTGAATCATTTTGCAGGCAACATGTTACAGGTAAAAAATAAAACCGGGCAATTGTTTTTAATCATGAGCACACAGGCATTTGAGAGTCTTAACGAGAGCCAGATAGAAGTTATACAATCTTACAATCCCATTATTCACAGTTCACTGACTACTATTGAAACCAATGGTGGCGGAAGTGCCAGGTGTATGATGGCCGAAATATTTGTATAAGTTTTTAACAAGATGATTACTGAAAAGCGCCTTCACTTTTCGTTCTCTATAAGCTATAATGTTCCTAAGTTTTCCGAGGGCCGTTTTGTATTCATTTCTTAAAAGATCGTTGGCAGAAAGGTAAATAGGATATTGCAATAATCGATTATAAATAAGCAGCGCATCGTGCCATTTGCCAATAGATTCCTGCAGGTTATTTAAGCTGTTTGTTAGAGAGTTGCTCAATTGCTGTTGTGCCGGCAGCCATGCTTGGGCATACAATATTTGTTTAATTGTTTTTCTTAATTTATGCCAATACTCCGTGTCTTCTTTTTCTTTTACTAATACCATTGCCTTATTAAAAAGCCAACCCATTAAATATTGTTGAGAAGCAATACTTTGGTTTGCCTCTTTAAAATCTTTTTTGCCCGGGGATGATTGATGTTCGAAAATTTTAATTAAAGATTTAAGCTTTTTTTTAAATGCCTGTATGGCAGCTTGTTGATTTTGCTTTTTTATAAAAAAATCAGCCAATAATAACAAATCGTGCTGTTGCAACCATTGTATAAATAATTGTTCTTCCCTTATTTCGCCTGCTTTATGGAAAACAGGTTTCAGTTTTTTAAGCACAATATTTTTTTGAGGTAATATTTCTTGCATAAACCGAAGCAGTGCAAAAATTTTCTTTGCTTCTAGCCTTATGGCATGTATGCCTTCCTCACCGGTATTACAGCAAAGCAATAAACGTACAAACTTTCTTTTACGCCTTACATACTGTTCATAAAGTAGCGTTGGCATTGTTATGAATATGAATACAAAGTTATTACTGCATAAATGTTCTGCGAACACCTTCTTCAAAAGTTAACGGGCAATAACCCAATACTTCTCTGGCACGATCAATTGTTAACCCAGACCTTTTAGCCCTTTGTACGGGCTCTTTAAAAGTAACGGCATCTACTCCTTCAATTAATTCTTTATCCAGATTCAACATATCGGCTACTGTTAAAGCCATCTGGTATGGTGAAAGTATATCCTTACCAGCCAAATGAAATATTCCGGTTGATTTTTGTTGTATTATAGTTGCAATACCTGCGCATATATCTGTAACAAAAGTGGGGGTTCTTAATTGGTCGTTCACCACTTTAATGCACTTCCCCTCTTTCAGGTTTTTTTGCACCCAGTGCAAAAAACTGGGCCTCATGCTTCCGTTAGTAGGGCCGTAAATAAATACAGGCCTAACAATAGTGTATTGTTGCATGTATTGTTGTACCAGTTGTTCAGCCATTAATTTACTTTCTCCATAAAAATTAAGAGGCGCAGGCACACTTGTTTCGCTGTGAGGCCCGCCTTCTCCAAAAACAAAGTCTGTAGAAATGTATATAAAGTGTGTATTTAGTGCCGCATGTTGTAAAAGATATTCCGTTACACGAACATTGTTGTTAATGCAGGCTTCACGATTCAATTCGCATTCGTCTGGTTTACTCATGGCTGCATTATGAATAATTACATCGTATGATTCTTCTGAGAATAGTTTTTTTACGGCATCACTATTTGTTAACTCAATCGATTGATATTTTAGTCCTGGCTCTTCACTTATTTTACAATCTCCTCTTCCTAAGGCAGTAATACTTAAGCCTTTAGTGCTTAAATACTTTGTTAAATGCTGCCCAAGAAATCCATTACACCCTGTTAATAAAATTTTCATATCACAACATTACAAAAACATTAATACAACGATGCTTTCGGATACTTTATTCTCAAATGCTTATTTTTGAAACTTAGTGTTAGAGCAGCAATTTTACCAAAAGCAGTAAATAATTTGCTTACTGCATTCATTTGTCGTTAATTATGAGCACGAAAAAAGTAACTAAGATTGGAGTACTCACTTCCGGCGGAGATGCACCGGGAATGAATGCCGCCATTAGAGCGGTGGTTAGAACAGGATTATACAACGATTTAGAAGTATATGGCATTATGCGCGGCTATGCCGGAATGATTGAAAACGATATTATTCGTATGGAAAGCCGCAGTGTAGCCAATATCATTCAACGGGGAGGTACCATTTTAAAAACTGCCCGCAGCAAAGAATTTATGGAACCGGAAGGCAGGGCTATTGCCTATGAAAATCTGAAACAATTCGGTATAGACGGGCTGGTGGTAATTGGCGGAGATGGCAGTTTCAGGGGCGCTCAGAAATTCAGTAACGAGTTCGATATACCCTGTATCGGTATCCCGGGAACCATAGACCGCGATATGGCCGGCACAGATTACACCATAGGTTTTGATACCGCCGTGAACACAGCCGTTGAAGCCATAGATAAAATAAGGGATACGATGGATGCTCACGACCGCCTGTTTATTGTAGAAGTAATGGGCAGAGATGCAGGTTATATTGCATTGCATAGTGGCATTGCTACCGGTGCAGAAAACATACTTATTCCCGAAACAAAAACCGATATAGAAGACCTTATAAGATCTTTGTGTGAAAAAGAAAAAAGAAAAAAACTGGTAAACCTTGTGGTAGTGGCCGAAGGTGGGGAGTATGGCGATGCCAATAAACTTGCCGAGATTATTAAAGAAAGAATACCAACTGCCGATACAAGGGTTTGCATATTAGGGCATATTCAAAGAGGTGGCTCCCCTACCTGCCAAGACAGGCTCATTGCCAGCCATATGGGGTATTATGCCGTAGAAAGTTTATTACTCGGCAGAAGGAATATTATGGTGGGCGTATTAAACAATAAAATTCAGTACACTCCTTTTAACGATACCATTAAAGAAAAGCACCAGAGAATTGGGCAGGAATGGATGCGGATTGTAAAAATACTGGCCAGTTAACCAATCAAACCAACTAAGAACCAATCATATTTAGCAATCGAAAAAAAAATATATGAGTAAACATGTAGACAAATATCTGCATCAACAGATGGATAAAGAAGCTGGCCTGCAGCATGCTTTTCATAAAACAAAAATTGTTGCCACCGTTGGCCCTGCCTGCGATACATACGATAAATTATTGGAGCTTGTAAAAACAGGAGTAAACATTTTTCGCCTTAACTTTTCTCATGGTACACACGAAGACAAAGCCAGGATTATTGAACATATCAGGAATATTAATAAAACACAACCTTACAATATTGCCATTCTCGGAGATTTACAAGGCCCAAAACTTAGGGTTGGAGATATTGAAAACGGATCTCTTGAAATTAAGCCAGGTGATATTTTAACCTTCACTTCCAAAGAAAAAGTGATTGGTAATAAAAATAAGATCTACGTTTCTTACCCTAACCTCCATGCAGATGTGGAAGTTGGCAACAAAATATTGATTGACGATGGGAAGCTGGAAGTGGTTGTAAAAGAGATCACTCCTGCAGAAGAAGTAAAAGTAGAAGTAACGTATGGAGGAACCTTATATCCTAAAAAAGGAGTTAACCTTCCGGATACAAAGATATCGCTACCGGCCATGACCGAAAAAGATATCATAGATTTTGAATTTATAATAGATCAGCAGTTAGATTGGATTGCCCTCTCTTTTGTAAGGAAAGCAGAAGATATCATCGACCTTAAAAGAAGGGTTATTGAAAAGCAGAGCAAAATAAAAGTAATGGCTAAAATTGAAATGCCTTCTGCACTGGTTGATTTACGGAATATTGTAATAGAATCTGATGGTATAATGGTGGCTCGTGGAGACCTTGGCGTAGAACTGCCGGTAGAAAAAGTACCCATGGCACAAAGAGATATTATTAGAAAATGTATTCACCGTGCCAAACCCGTTATTGTGGCTACGCAAATGATGGAAAGTATGATAGACCGGGTAAAGCCTAACAGAAGTGAAATTACCGATGTGGCCAATGCAGTACTGGAAGGTGCCGATGCAGTTATGCTGAGCGGAGAAACAGCAACAGGTCAGCACCCTGCGCTGGTTGTAGAGACCATGAGAAAAATTATTATGGAAGTGGAGAACACGGAATACAGGTACAACCGCGAAGAAGATTTAAAACCATTACCTCATTCTCCCTCTTTCTTAAGTGATGCTGTTTGCTACAATGCCTGCAAAATTGCAACAGATGTTAATGCCAATGCCCTGATTGGGATGACACAAAGCGGCTATACAGCTTTTATGTTAAGCAGCTACAGGCCCAAAGCACCTTTATATATTTTCACAAAAGAAAAATCCCTGGTAAATCAACTAAGTTTAAGCTGGGGTGTTAGAGCCTTTTATTACAACGAAGAAGAGAGCCTGGATAACATCATCTTCGATCAGATCAACATTCTAAAAACAAGAGGCTTTATTAAAGAAAAAGATGTAGTGGTGAATACAGGCAGCACGCCGGTACATTTACATTTACCAACCAATGTTTTAAAAATTACCCAGGTACAATAATTGTATTTGGCACACATTATTAAATAGAGTTCTGCCAATGGCAGAACTTTTTTATTTTCATGGCTTCAAACAGCTCCCATGAAAAAGATCATTATTGCATGTACCCTGTTTCTTCTGTTTATTGAACTGAAAGCGCAGAACCAGGATTCTGCATGGATTGTAAACAATTATATAAAAAAAGAAATATATATTGAAATGAGAGACGGAATAAAGCTCTTCACATCAATATATATTCCTAAAAACAATACCGAGAAACACCCGGTTTTAATGACAAGAACTCCTTACTCCTGCGCTCCATATGGAGAAAATGCATTCAGAAATTTCTGGAAGAATCATTATAAGGAGTACCTGAAAGAGCATTATATAATGGTTATACAAGATGTTCGCGGAAGATGGATGAGCGAAGGCAGTTTTGTAGATGTAAGGCCTTACAATACCAACAAAAAAAACAATACCGATATTGATGAAGCAAGTGATACCTATGACACAATTGACTGGCTGGTAAAAAACCTGGAGAATAATAATGGCAACGTAGGTGTATTTGGTATCTCCTACCCTGGTTTCTACTCTACAATGGCAGCATTATGCAACCACCCTGCCCTAAAAGCTGTTAGCCCGCAGGCACCTGTTACAGACTGGTTTCAGGGAGATGACTTTCATCATAACGGCGCTTTTTTTCTTATGGATGGCTTTGCTTTCTATTCAGGTTTCGGTAAGCCCAGGCCCAAACCTACTACTACCGGCCCATCAGGATTTCAATATCCTACAAAAGACAATTATGCCTTTTACCTAAAAACAGGCAGTCTTTTAAATTTTGAAAAATTAATGGGTGACAGTATCGCTTTCTGGAAAGATTTATATGTCCATCCTAACTACGATGCATGGTGGAAAGCAAGAAACCCCCGGAACTTTGTTAACAATATTTCGCCCAATACCACTACTATGGTGGTAGGCGGGTTGTTTGATGCAGAAGACTGCTTTGGAGCCTGGAACCTGTACAAAGCCATTGAAGCAAAAGCAAAAAACAACAATAGGCTGGTAATGGGCCCATGGTATCACGGCCAGTGGGCAAGCGGCAATGGTACACATTTAGGCAACATTCAATTCAACAGCAATACAAGCGAATGGTATGCCCAGAACATTGAGATTCCATTCTTTCAATATTATTTAAAAGGAAAAGGCGACATTAGTAACCTTGCCGAAGCAACTGTTTTTTTCAGTGGCACCAATCAGTGGAAGCAATTCAACCAATGGCCTCCAAAAAATATACAAACAGAAACATTTGTTTTGGCAAAGGGCGGCTATCTTACTAAAAACACTCCTGCAGTTCAACCGCTCTCCACATACGATGAATATGTAAGCGACCCTGCCAAGCCTGTGCCCTATACAGAAGATATCCATTTTCACAGAACGAGGGAATATATGACAGATGATCAGAGGTTTGCTGCCAGAAGACCTGATGTGCTCGTTTTTCAAACAGATATCCTACAGGAAGACATTACACTTGCCGGCCCGGTAACTGCCAACCTCAAAGTAAGTACTTCTACAACCGATGCAGATTTCATAGTGAAATTGATTGATGTATTTCCAGACGACTTCGAGAACAAAGAACCGAACGGTTATATCATGAATAGCTACCAGATGCTGGTTCGCGGAGAAATTATGCGGGGAAGGTTTAGAAACAGTTTCGAAAAGCCGGAGCCTTTCGTTCCCAACAAACCTACCATTGTAAAATATGCTTTGCCCGATGTGGCACATACTTTTAAAAAAGGCCATAGAATAATGGTTCAGATTCAAAGCAGTTGGTTTCCTTTGGCAGACAGAAACCCTCAACAATTTATAGATATTTACCACGCCCGGGAAAGTGATTTCGTAAAATCAACCATCAGGATATTTCATAACGATTCTAAAATTTTATTACCAGTTTTAAAGAACTGATTTTATAACCATAAGACCAAGTAGCTTACCAATGAAAAAACTGCTCTTTGCAATGCTCGTTGCAGCCAACATGTATGCACACGCACAAAATGTAAACATCATTCCCAAGCCCAATAATATAAAAGTGGGCAACGGTAACTTTAGTATTAATGAGAATATTAAACTAATACTCCTCGAAAAAAATACAGAGAAAGAGGCGGCCTTCTTGAACGATTATTTGAAAAAATATTATGGCTTTGCACTGAAAGTAGAAAGCCATATCAATAAAAAAAATGTGCCTGGCAATAGCTGGAAAAATGCTATCGTTCTCAACCTTAACGCTATCAATAACACAACCGAAGGTGCTTACTGCCTGGTGGTTGATGCAGACAAAATTTATATTAGCGGCAACAGCAATGTGGGTGTTTTTTATGGCATTCAGTCATTAATTCAATTGCTTCCCACAGCTTCTGCCACCGCACTATCTATCCCTTTTGTTGAAATTGCTGATGCACCCCGCTTTGCTTACAGAGGGATGCATTTAGATGTTGGGCGCCATTTTTTTGATGTTGAATTTGTAAAAAGATACATCGACTTTATTGCCCTGCATAAAATGAATATTTTTCACTGGCACTTAACAGAAGACCAGGGCTGGAGAATAGAAATAAAAAAATATCCTAAACTAACCCAGGTAGGTGCATACAGAAATGGAACCATTATTGGCAACTACCCTGGTACAGGAAATGACAATGCAAAATATGGCGGTTATTATACCCAAAAAGAAATAAAAGAGATTGTACAATATGCTGCAAACAGGCATATAACCATCATTCCCGAAATTGAAATGCCCGGCCATTCTTCTGCTGCCATTGCTGCTTACCCGCAATTAAGCTGTTTTCCTGCTGAAGCCACTGCCAGGGCTAAAAGAACCACCTGGAGCGGAGACAGTACCGGTAAACAGGTACAGCAGGCCTGGGGCGTTTTTGATGATGTATTTTGCCCAAGTGAATATACTTTTCATTTTTTAGAAGATGTATTGAATGAAGTGATGGAATTATTTCCATCCAAATACATTCATATTGGCGGAGACGAATGCCCCAAAGCAAACTGGAAACGTTCGGAATTTTGTCAGAAACTTATAAAAGAAAAAGGTTTAAAAGACGAACACGGCTTGCAGAGCTACTTCATTCAAAGAATAGAAAAATACCTGAACGCAAAAGGCAGGCAAATTATTGGTTGGGATGAGATTTTGGAGGGTGGTCTTGCTCCTAATGCCACTGTTATGAGTTGGCGTGGCGAAGGAGGAGGTATTGCTGCCGCCAAACAAAAACATCAGGTGATTATGACCCCCGGAGACTGGTGTTATTTCGACCATAATCAAACCAAAAACAAAGACTCCATTACTATAGGTGGCTACACTTCGGTGGCTAAAGTATACAGTTACGAACCACAATCTTCTAAATTAAGCCCCGAAGAAGCCAAATATGTTATAGGCGCACAAGGCAATGTATGGACAGAATATATGCAGTATACTACCAAAGTAGAATTTATGATCTTTCCAAGAATATCTGCGCTCAGTGAAGTTCTTTGGTCAAAAAAAGACGATCGTAACTGGGATGATTTTCAGGGCCGCCTGAAAGAACAGTTTAAACGATATGATTTATGGAAAGTACATTATAACCCTATTTATATTGAACAATCAGACAGCAAATAATTAAAAATAAGTTTCCTTAAAAATCCGACAAAAAGTAGCATAATTCATTACATTTATGCGCTAAAAGCCGCAATTATGAAATCCACCAGATTATCCATTGATTTAAGTGACAGTTTAGAGAAGGTTGCCGTACAGGTTTTTTCGAATGTGCAAAAAGGTTCAGCTTATGTGGCGCAGCAAGTGGCAGAACTCATCCGGGAGAAACAACAAAAGGGGCTTGATTGTGTGTTGGGTTTGGCAACGGG
>JAFKLS010000014.1 GCA_017304675.1 Sphingobacteriia bacterium | reverse complement strand
TTGAGGGAAATTTTTTCAAATCAAGGAAAGGTGATGTTTGGAAATAGTATTTTTCCTCTTTTTCTTGCGAGTAAAGGTTAATACAGAAAATATTGAAAAAAATAATTAATAAGATTGATAAACGATTTACCATACTATTGCTGCCAACGGTTATCGGCTTGCTGCTGTGCCGATATTCTATGGTTTGTCAGCCCAGAACAGAATTTGATAAATGTACAACAGTTGATGTTTATTTCTGCGGTTCATCTGTGTTCGGTCAGCCGAAACTGCTGTTGATAAGCGAATAAAAGTTGATGCTGGTTTCCGTCTGCCGGCATAGCAGCAAACCGCTGTTGGCAGTAGTTTTTTGTCAATCAAGTAAGTTATATTCTTCAAGTGCATCTGTCCAAATATACTCTTTGTTCAGTCTAATAACTTGCTTGACTAATGGTGCCAATTTATTCTGGTCTAATTCGTCCTTTTCTACTTCTTCAACAAATTTTTGTGATGTCTCAAAATTTAATGAATTGGCTTTGTGTCCTATGTTGCAACAACCATAACCATCAAATGAAATTCTACACAAAGAAATTAGTCTGTCACTTGATTGGTTGAAATCAATAAATACAGAACCGTCAAGACAGCCTAAATAAAAGTCTGCTTTTCTTGTGTCAGGCATTTGTGTTTTGAAAAAGCCGAAGTCTTGTGTCAATTTATTTTAGTCTTTGTGATTTCCAAAATTCTTGTTCATCAACCAATTTTTTTAGAAGCCAATTTGAAACTTCATCCTCGTCTGTAAAAGTTCTAATTGAATGTTTTTCTCCACGTTCTTTAAAATAGGTTTCATACTCAATAGTGTATTTGCCTTTCTTAATTGTCAAAGCAATTTTGTCGTTGTCATCCGAAGAACCATAAAGTCCGTGCAAATAATATTTATCTGGTGGAATTTGAAGTTCAACAAGTTTGTTATGTAACTCTTCAATTGTCATTGTGAGGTCTGTCTAAAATTACTGCCAACGCTCTCGCATTTGTGTTTGTGGCGGAATTTGAAAAACGTCTGCTGGAAAAAATGCCAATTAAAAATACAAATGTTAGTGATAAAATTTATTACCCAATTTATAACGTCGAGTTTGAACTAAAGCCAAATGATGCAATTAGTTGAGCATCTGCATACAGTCCGCCGACATAACACAAATGCACATGTTGTGTGCTTGTGCCTGGGGTTATTAATGATAATATTAGTTCTCGTTGTCTTTTTACTTATTTGTGTCATATAAATATTGAGAATACAAGTCCTTTGTCTAAACCTTGAGCCATGTTGGTGATTTTTCCGTAGGTTGATTAACCCTAATTAAATATCCATCTGGGTCATTAAATTCAATTG
>JAFKLS010000013.1 GCA_017304675.1 Sphingobacteriia bacterium | reverse complement strand
GAATTGACTAAGCAGCAACCAACAAAGCATTTCAGCAAAGTCGGCGGACGATAACGCAATTGCTCATCTCCTTTTCGCTATTCAACTTTTTCAATAATTTCAACAACATATTTCCAAATTCCGCCTCTGCTTAAATGCAGATACGTTGGGCGTAATTATAAAATTATATACTTATGGACGAAATATATTTCAACAAAAGATTTGGCAGGACAATCCCTGGACTTTTGAAAACAGATAGAGCTGCATTATATGCTAACCAACAAATAAATGTAATTTTAAAGGAGCTAAGAGAAAGAAGTACAAAATCAATTGGCGACACATATTACAGTATCACTCGATTGCGCCATGATCTAATTCCAATTTTTAGAATGTCGGGGGATTTAATGCTTTCCGAAAAAATCATTGAATTAACTTCTGACATAGCACACCGAACTCCTAAAGAAATTGCTATTGCAAAATTGGTGACATTGGCTAAATTTTTTGATGAATACACAACTGTTGAAGAAGACCAAATGGTCTCCTTAAAGGAAAAAATCGATAGACTTGAGCAGCAGTTATTTGAGAAAAACATGGATGATGACAGCACTGCAATTGAGGAAATAGACATTGAAGATGCTTCGACGGTTTTTGTGATTATGCCTTTTAATAAAGAATTCAATGATGTTTGGAAAGGCGCAATTGAAAAGGCTTCGAAAGCAGAAGGCTATAAAGCACTAAGAGTGGACATGATTAACAAATCATCCAATATAACGGATGATATAATTGAAAGTATTCGTAAATGTAAAATTGCAATTGTTGACGTTTCATCAAATAATGCAAATGTTATGTTCGAGTTAGGCTATGCAGTTGCATTGGAAAAGCCTAACATTATCATTAGTCAATCTGTGGAGTTTTTACCCTTTGATATAAGAAACATAAGAACTATTTTATATCAAAACTCATGGAGTGGAATTGAAGAATTAAAAATAAAAATTCAGGAGTTCTTGAAAGAATATAAACCAAAAGGCCAAACTAACGCTACACCAAAGAAAAGAGCAGCAAGAAAATAACTACGCCCAACAAAAGTATTTGCAAAAGCAGGGCTGGACAATGGAACATCAGCTATGTGCAATCATCAACAGCGGTTCGGGCTCGACGTTCAATTTTCAATTTTAGTTTTTAACTTCAACAGCATATTTTCAAATGGGCATTTGCACCGGGCTGGACAATCAATGAATTCCCTGCCTTCGCAAATACTCGAACGTTGCCTGCAAGCTTTTCAGAACATTAAAATTAAACTACTATGACATATTTATTGTGGGGTTTATTAAACATTGGACTTTTCATATTCTTTATCGTAATTTGTTTTAAAGCAACAAAACTTATTCGTGAGAAATTAGGACTCTTT
>JAFKLS010000009.1 GCA_017304675.1 Sphingobacteriia bacterium | reverse complement strand
CTTGTTCAGCATATGTTTTTCCAAGTATAACTCGATCATTTTTTGTTTGCCCACAAGCTGTTAAGGCTAATGTAATAAATGTCAAAAAGAAAAATGATTTGATATATGTCATTGATAATTTTCAGAGTGTCGCACCATTACTGCCAACGACCGAGTATTGCCGAAGACGGGATATTTGTTGCTTGTCCTGCCCGGAACTACAGCCGATTATTGATTTAAAAAGTTGAAGTTAACAACAAATTGATGAGCAGAATTCCGTCAAGCCCGGATGATGCACAATAACGATTTACTGGTGATTGATCTTCCGTCTGCCCCGCTTTTGGCAATACTTATGTTAGCTGCAGACATAAGTATTCTAGTCCATTATTCGTTTGAAGAATACTTTTTCATTACCCAAGTGTCCTCAAACGCTTGTTTATATAAAAGGTCTGACATTTTTGTTTTTGTATTCGGAATTGAGTAACTGTCAACTGCCTTTATTTTCTTTAAAAATTCAATAATTATTCTTCTAGAGCTGTCCGCATAAGTCTCATTCAATTCTGCTTGAAAGATTGTTAAATGTCGTAAAACAAGAGTACTTAGTTTGACAAAAAAATTTGTTTCAGTAAACTCAATAAATGTTGTGATAGTCCCTTCCACTTTTTTCTCGAGTATTTTCATTTTCATTGTCGTGTCAATAATCGCTGTTTCAAGCGGATTTATCTCAACGTAGTTTTTATTGTCAATTGAAATATTGTCTTGAACTATAGTTCCGTATTTTTCATGCTTTGGCATTTTTGAATTAGTAATACTACTGTCGCAAACAGTTTTTCTATAAAGCGGTTCCTTAAAAAAGAAAGTTATGTCGCCGACAATTACAGATAGGTCGTTTTTAATAGCATCAAATATTTGAATTTTATATTTTTTTGTCTTTTTTTCAAAATTCTCAATGCCGTTTATTGTCCAAGTCTGATACTTCTCCCAATAGATTGCATAAACAAACGGTATATCTAAAATTCCCGAGTAGTGAACACATGCGTCAAGTTGTTTTTCCATTATTTCCAAACTTTGGCTGTCGCCTTTCACAGATTTAGTCTCAATTAAAAGAGGTTTAATTTCTTTTTTACTTGTTTCAAAAAATAAAGTAAAGTCAGGTACTTGATATGAAATTTTAGATGGGGAAGGAAGTTGATTCTGTCCAAGGGTATGAACGAGCTTTGTCCACGGCAGAACAGCAAAGAGAATATGGAAATTGTCTTCGACTGTATAACCTCTAAAAAATCGTTCAATGTTTGATTTCAAATCCGAGCTATCCAACTGTTCAATAAACTTACTTATGGTTGTATCATCTACAACAAATTTATTTTTAAGTTCATGAATAACTTTTATCTTGTTGCAGCTAACGTATCCGCATTTAAGCAGAGGCGGAATTTGAAAATATGTTGTTGAAATTATTCAAAAAAGTTGATTAGCGAAAAGGAGATGAGCATTTGCGTTATCGTCCGCCGACTTTGCTGAAATGCTTTGTTGTGTGCAGATTTAATAATACTTGTTAATCTTTATTGTGTTTTTGTCGATGTCTTTAATTATATACTTTTTGTTTTGAATAGTAACTTTAACAGAATTCCAAGTTAGCCATTCATTGAATTCAAGTCCAATATTTTCACCCTTCAGTTTTAGTTGGTCAACCAATTGTTGTCTGTCAACCATTTTTGTGCTTATTATTTTTTTAGCACCTTCACTCCCGGTGTATGCAATTTTTTCTATGATTAAATTGTCATAAACTTCAGAAGTCACAATTAAAAGTCTACATGAAAGTCCAATGTCTTCATTTTGATTCTTTTTAGTCCAACTAATTTCTCCACTGCTTAAAAAGTCAATGTCAACATAAAATTGTTTGTTTGTAACATCTTTTGTCTGAATTGAATATTGTTGACAAAAACCAAAATGGTTTGTAAGTGTCAAGAAAAAAACAATCAA
Source organism: Sphingobacteriia bacterium (assembly GCA_017304675.1). Lineage (GTDB taxonomy): Bacteria > Bacteroidota > Bacteroidia > Chitinophagales > Chitinophagaceae > CW01. The sequence continues at coordinate 44 of JAFKLS010000009.1, read as the reverse complement.
AAATCTTTTCATATAGGGTACTTAGTTATTTGCACACAACGTTC
>JAFKLS010000007.1 GCA_017304675.1 Sphingobacteriia bacterium | reverse complement strand
TTGTACTGCACACCATCACCATCAATTGACAGTACATATACACCGGCACTGGTGGTTTTACCCATATCTACCGTTATCTTGTTGTCTCCCACTATCGCTTTTACCTGTTGCGTTACCGCTACTTTGCCTGTGCTCACTTCCAGTACCCGTACATTTAGTAGCATGTCTTTATCACTCCTGAACGTGCAGCTAAAGCTGCTGCCTACTATCGGGTTAGGGTACAGCCTGATTTCTTTTGCTACCGATGATGATGATGACCCACCGCCTGCATCCTGCTTCGTAAAGCTTACTGATTGTAGTACTGCATTCACAGCCGTGCTTCTGCCTGTTCCACTTTCCATGGCAAACATTACTGTTGTAACGTCGTTGGCATTGAGTTTGTCGCTGCTGCCTGATGATTGGAATGCGCTTATTGGTACCGTGTATTCTTTTGTCCCTTTATCTACGGTTACTACCGTTGTGTATTGATCCGACCAGTTCGCTATTGAGTTCTTCACCAGCGTGATGCGTATATTCATTCCCGCATTAGAAGTGAATTTAAGGCTCTTGTAACCACTCAGGTCTACAGGGCTGCCCCCGCCTTTTAGTAATTTGAATACAGAAATGAAGTCTGCCGTGTTACCCAATAGTTGTACATTCCTGAATACCGGGTATTCATCAGATGTATAGGTTCTGGAGGCATCGTTCGTTACATTGAAGTTGTATACAGTGGTGTTGGGGCCTGTGCCATAAGACCAGCTACCGTCTGCCATGAATACTTCATCTTGTAACTGGTTGTTGATGTATAAGGATATTGTTGATTCGTAGGTATCGCCCATCGGTACTGATATATTTGAAAGGCCATTGGCCGTAACCGTGAATGGTACTGTGCGGCTTGTTACGGTTGCTGCATTTTCATTTAGCCTGTCTTGTATGATAAAGTATCCGCTTGTTACCGTTTGTTTGTTGTTGACCGACAGGTTCAACTGTGTTTTGTCTCTGTTGCCGGCTGTGATGTAGGTTTGTGGTAAGGCTTTGCCTGGTTGTAATTGTAAAGGCTTGTCTGATCCAAACCTGCTCAGTATTTGTGATGCCATATTGGCTACAATGTCCGCAGAAATTGCCCATAGCTGTATGTTGTACATCGTTTCATCACTTGTATAGTCTTCATTGAGCCAGGTGGATTGTACTACATAGCTGTTCCGGCCATTTTTGGCTCCTACTACAAAACTCATCGCATATTCCGTATTGCCCTGGGGTGTTTTTAGTGTGTAGGATATCATCTTCATCCCATTCACCATTATATTCTGCATGTCTGTTAATACCGAGCCTTTTAAACGGTCACAGATCGCTTTGGTGTGATCGTATACTCCCCCGCTCGTTAACGTAGCAAAGGATACCGCTTTGGCTTCATTGTTTAATGTGTAGTCTATCGAGTATACATCCGTTGCATTGGTAATAGAAGGTATATCTGTTGGTGTGGTAATGTATGAGGTGTAATGAAGGCTGTTATTCGTTAATTGCGCCGGCAGTATATCTGATAATTTCAATAATCCGCCACTACCAAATGTTCTGATATTTCCTGTTTGTACTTGCGGGCTTGGCAATTTACCATAATCAACAGCTCCCAACTGATTGTTCACCGCTTTGTTATACATACGCTTTGCCACCGCATCGCCTAAACTCTTACTCTCCAATCCACCACTACCGCCTCCATTAACA
>JAFKLS010000006.1 GCA_017304675.1 Sphingobacteriia bacterium | reverse complement strand
GTCTCGTCGGAATAGTTCACCGCGAGTTCGTTGTAGCGATCCAGAATCGCCTTCTGCTTGGCAACGCCGAGCATGACATTTTCGCGCACCGACAGTTTCGGATCGAGCTGCGGCTCCTGTTCGAGATAGCCGACGCGCGCGCCCTCGGCGACCCACGCCTCGCCGTTATAATCCTTGTCGAGGCCGGCCATGATCTTGAGCAGCGTCGATTTGCCCGAACCGTTGACGCCGAGCACGCCGATCTTGGCATCCGGATAAAACTGGAGATGGATGTTATCGAGCACCTTGCGGGTCGGATAAGCCTTGGTCAGGCCCTGCATGAAATAGATGAACTGGCGCGACATCACGGTCCTTGGAATCGAGCATTTGTGCGGGGAATTGCCGCCTGATGTAGCGACGCTAACCGCAAAGGGCAACCATTTGGAAAGCCTAACGGCGACGAATCCGCAGGCTCATACGTCCGAAAAGCACTTGTTAATCGGCGGCGCGCGATGGTGACGGCTTCAGTTTACGGGGAGAGCGTCACGACAGAAGCCGTGGCGTCAACGAACAGAAAGTCGCAAAGACGCCATGACCGCACTTGTCACGCTGCTCACAGGCCGCTGCACCGTCGCTCCGGTGTCGCTCGGGCCGCTCGTCTGGATCATGAAGCTGCGGGACTTCGAGCGCGCGTTCCTGAAATTCGCGTTCGATCCGTATCACCCCGAACGGCACTATATGCGCGGCCCCGGCCCCGCCTGCGCCGCCAAGGCCGCGCTCAACGCCTGACATTGCCGTGATCTGAGTTGGCTTGCATCGCTTGCCGATGCGGGCGATGGTTCGCGCCCATCCTCGACCGGGCCGATCCATGACGAAACTGCGCTGCGCGATCCTCGACGACTATCAGAATGTCGGTCTGAAATTCGCCGACTGGTCGCCGCTCAAAGACAAAATCGACATTACGGTGTTCGACAAGCATTTCGGCACGGCCGAAAACGCGATCAACGCGCTGAAGGATTTCCAGATCGTCTGCGCGATGCGCGAGCGCACGCCGTTCACGCGCGCGGTGATCGAGGCGCTGCCGAATCTGAAACTCTTGATGACGTCGGGGATGCGTAACGCGTCGTTCGATCTGGAAGCCGCGAAAGAACGCGGCGTCACGGTCTGCGGCACCGGCGGTGTCGGCAACGCGACGGCGGGATTGACCATCGGCTTGATGCTGGAACTGACGCGGCACATCGGCCGCGAGAATGCGCGCATGCATGCCGGAGAAACCTGGCAGATCACGATGGGCCGCGACATCGAGGGCATGACGCTCGGCATCGTCGGCCTCGGCAAGCTCGGCCTGAAAGTGGCGAACATCGCCAAGGCGCTCGGCATGAACGTGATTGCGTGGAGCCAGAATCTGACAAAGGAAAAGTGCGACGAGGCCGGCGTCGGCTACGCGACCAAGGACGAACTGTTCGCCAAGGCTGACATTATCAGCATCCATGTCGTGCTGTCGAAGCGCACGCGCGGTCTCATCACGAAAGACGATCTCGCGCGCATGAAGCCGACGGCCTATCTCGTCAACGCCGCGCGCGGGCCGATCGTCGATGAAGATGCATTGCTGGAAGCGTTGCAAAACAAGACAATCGCGGGCGCGGGCCTCGATATCGAGGGCCGAGCCGGGCCGGACGTAGTGGGCCACGTCGGCGATGGCGACGATCAGGTGCCAGCCGCCGGGATTCTTCGGATCGTCGTCGGGTTCGGCGAAGACCGCGTCGTCATG
>JAFKLS010000005.1 GCA_017304675.1 Sphingobacteriia bacterium | reverse complement strand
ATTTTCTAAGCTTTCTTTTGCTGTCTTTTTTGTCGCGTCAATATAACTTTGCGAATATGAAATTGTAATAACACTAACAGTCGCTAATAGCAGTAAAATAATGTGTCTCATTTGTGTGGTAATGTTAACTAAAATTGCAGGCAACGTTCAGGGCTTGGCGATGGCGTGGCATTCTGCGTTTCGTCACGCCTGAACTGAAGCCAAATATAGTGATGTTGTTGAGAATTTGCACAACTGTTCAACAGCGTTCTGTCGAGCTAGTGACGAAAGGAAAATAGAATTACAGATGCTGATGCTTAATTCGTCTGCCACGCTAGTGCCAAACCATTTGTTGCACGCTGTTTTAGTTAATACTCAAGTTTGATTGCCAATAGACTTCCATATCAAATCGTCCATCTTTTACATCGTAAAGTCTATCGTCATAAGTTTGAAAATTAAAACGTCCACTTATTATAAACTTATAAATTGCAGGATTGCTTGGTGTTCCTGCTCCATACTCTTGATTGCCTTTTTGAACTCGTGTTACAGTAAAAGTCCCTTTTCCTTTATGTCCATAGTCATTAGGAAAGAATTTTGAAATTGATGCGTAATTGTTAATGCTGTCAAGCTGAAAAGTCCTATTATTAAGTTTAAGTAAACTGTCTTGATTTTCGATTTTAAGTCCCTTAATAACAAATTTAAATGCAGCACCAATATTATTATTTGCTGTGTCTACAAATTGAATAGTCTTTGATGAATAGGCTCCTTCAAACCTAAATGTAGTAGAGTCGCCACTTAAACTTGAACCAATAAAGAATCTCCAAATATAGCAAGTGAAACAAGGGTGCATTTCACAACGCCAAGCTGTGTCATTTATTAAAGCACCTGCAATATTTCTTCCACTTTCAGAGTATTCTGGTAGTAAGTTATTTGTCTGGTCTGCAACAAACGTAGATTTTCTGCAAGATGTTAGTAATAAGGTAATACTAAAAATTAAAAATATATTTTTCATTTTTTAATTTATTTAGGTGTGTCAAAAAATAGCGTGCAACGTTTCCGCATTTGCGTTGTGGCGGAATTTGAAAATATGTTGTTCAAATAAAATTATAAAAGTTGATAAAGAATTGATGATGAGTTTTAATTTGTCGTCCGCCGACATAAAGCAAATGCTTGTGTTGCACGCCGTGATTAATTATCTTGGTTGATATAAAATTGTCACTCCATTAATTTTATTTTCTTGGATAAAAGTCCTTAATTTTTTGTCAAAGTCAATTAATACTGTGTCATTACTTAGCCATTTGAAATTAATTGATGAAGTGTCAAGTCCAGTTGCTCCGTGATTTCTGTCAACGGCAAATACGTTTCCTAATTCATGTCCAGTTAATTTATACTCAAAGTCATAAACTGAAATTTGATATGAAATGTCAACGGTCGCATTTCCGTCACTGTTTAAAAGAACTACTTTTTTTGTTTTGGAATTATTTGCAGATGTCTTAATCAAAGTTGTGTCAATGTCTGAGCAACTAAAACAAAAGATTGTCAATAAAAAAAGTGTCAAAATATCTTTCAAGTAAGGTTCTTTAATGGCGTGCAACGTACACGCATTTGTGTTTGTGGCGGAATTAGCGTTCAGTCTGCCGGAACAAATGCTGATTAAAAATACAAAAGTTGATGATAAAATTTATTGCCCAATTTATAATGTCAAGCTGGAACTAAAGTTCAGCGATGCAATTAGTTGACGATTGCGTTACAGTCCGCCGACATAATACAAATGCACTTGTTGCCTGCATGTTTTTATTTTTCCATTTTCCCGTTTTTAATTGTTTTTTTATATTCT
>JAFKLS010000004.1 GCA_017304675.1 Sphingobacteriia bacterium | reverse complement strand
CCCAAATGCGATTCGTGAGGCCCCCTAAAAACAATGCCATTTGCCGATAGTCTGTCAATAACGTTTTGTAAATTGTCAGTAAGAAAACTTGTCATTGTGGTCTTAGATGGGAAATGTGTCGAAGTATTAAAGTCTACACCTGCAATCCCCGAGCTGAATACCTTTAACGCTTCTTGGTCAACCGAAGTGTCAAGTCCTAAAATAGAATTATAAAACAGTTTGCTTTTGTCTGGGTCACTTACACCCAATTCAATTTCTTGTATTCTTATTTTCATTCCTAAAAAATTATCTGATTAAAATATAGCAATTCTCTGTTAACAACTAATAAATCGGAGAGGGCTTGTCTTGGCATAGCACACAACGTTCAAGGCTTGGCGATGGCGTGGCTGCTGCGTTTCGTCACGCTTGAACTGAAGCCAAATATAGTGATGTTGTTGATTGATTGCATAAATGATGAACAGCGTTCTGTCGAGCCCGTGACGAAAGGAAAATAGTAGTATAAATGATGATGCTTAATTCGTCTGCCACGCTATTGCCAAACTTTATGTTGCAAGCAGTTTTTCATCCACCGTGACTAAAAACCAAATAGCAAAAAATTATGCCTCACCATTTACAGTCAAGTTGTAAAATTTCTTTATTGTCAAGTTTATTTTGAAATTGAAGTAACAAGTTCCGCCGTCGTGAACCATTAAAATATCTTTCTTCCAATTATTGTTGTCCCAAGTATGACAAAAACAGTTAACCCAAACTTCTTTGTCGCCATTTTTATTTGTTACTGCGATAATTTGTTTGTGATAACTATATTTCTTTAAGTCAATGCTCCATTCTTTGTGGTCTTTGTCCAACGATTTGTTGTATTCTGTCACACAAGCAATAAATAAGCTGTCAATAATAAGAATGTCGTCCAGTGTTATCGTCGTTGGATTAAATGAATTGTCAAAAGGATAGTTGCCTTTTTTGTCAAATAGTATAATTGCCATTCTAGAAGTGTCAACTTGAACACTTTTATTTGTCTGGCTAATCTTTTTATTTTGAGATTGTCCGCAAGAAGTAAAAGCAGTTGTCAAACAAAACGCTATTGTCAAGATGTTTATATAAAAACGTGGTGTCATTTTAAAATTGCTTGCAACGATTCCGCATTTAAGCAGAGGCGGAATTTGAAAATATGTTGTTGAAATTATTGAAAAAGTTGATTAGCGAAGAGGAGATGAGCAATTGCGTTATCGTCCGCCGAATTTGCTTAAATGCTTTGTTGTAAGCAATTTTTTATTTAATATTTTCTTTGTCATTAATTTCTAGTTTGTCCAGTTTAACTGAAAGTCCGAAAATAATAGAAGAAATTATATACCCAATTATAATACTAAAATCTGTTTTTCTGCTGTGATCAGAAATAAAATAAAATGTCAAAACAATTCCGATAATAGTCGTCAAAATTAAAATGAGTTTAGAAGAAATAAAGTCAACATTACTTTTTGTCAAGAGGTAAAAAATTATTGCATTAATGAGTAAAGTTGGTAATGAAAAAATAATGCTAATAATAAGGATAAAGAGATAAAAGTAATCTTTGAATAGTTCGTCAATTCTGCCTGTCAAAAAAAACGAAGAAACCAATGGTGAAAAAATTAATGTCAGTACCCAATGGTAAAAGATAAATGTCTTTTTCACTTGATTTTTTAAATTAATTGCTTACAACGTATCCGCATTTAAGCAGAGGCGGAATTTGAAATTATGTTATTGAAGTTATTGAAAAAGTTTAATAGCGAAAAGGAGATGAGCACTTGCGTTACAGTCCGCCGACTTTGCTTAAATGCTTTGTTGCCTGCTGGCTTAATTTGTCAA
>JAFKLS010000002.1 GCA_017304675.1 Sphingobacteriia bacterium | reverse complement strand
ATTTTCTAAGCTTTCTTTTGCTGTCTTTTTTGTCGCGTCAATATAACTTTGCGAATATGAAATTGTAATAACACTAACAGTCGCTAATAGCAGTAAAATAATGTGTCTCATTTGTGTGGTAATGTTAACTAAAATTGCAGGCAACGTTCCTGCATTTGTGTTTGTAGCGGAATTTGAAAAACGTCTACTGGAAAAGTGCCGATTAAAAATACAAATGTTGATGATAAAATTTATTGCCTAATTTATAACGTCAAGCTGGAACTAAAGCCAAATGATGCAATTAGTTGAGCACCTGCGTTCAGTCCGCCGACATAACACAAATGCAATGTTGCCTGCAGCCCTGGTTTATTTTGAAGTTTTTGCTTTTGTCGCATAATTAAGTACCATACTTTTTAAAATGTCAACCGTTTGGGATTTGCTTGATTTTTGTTTGTCAAGCGCAAGCTTAATAGCTACGTCATTAAGTTGCTTTTCGTTTGTGATTTTATTTTGCCTAATCAATTCTTGTATTCTAGTTTGTAATTCTTGAAAAATGTCTATTTCATAGCCAGTGGTTTGTTTTATGTGATTATTAAAGTGTAAATCTGCTTTGGTGAGTGGGATCTTTGTTAAAGTTTGAAGTCGTTGTTTAAGCAGTGCCAGTTTATGTTCTTGAAAATATTTTTCAATTGTCAATTTTTGTTTTCGATAATAATCTTCAACAGTTTTAAAAGCGTCATTATCTAAGTTTTCGGATTTGACGTTTTGAAGTATATAGTCAATTGTTGCGAACAAAATTTCTTTATGTCGCTTGAGTTCCGATTGCTGTTCTTGTGGAGTCAATTTTCGCATTGTCAAACTTGGAATGTTTGCGCTGGATTGCAGGCAACGACGTTCTCGCATTTAAGCAGAGGCGGAATTTGGAAATATGTTGCTGAAGTTATTGAAAAAGTTGATTAGCGAAAAACAGATGAGTATTTGCGTTACAGTCCGCCGACTTTGCTTAAATGCTTTGTTGGTGGCAGTTTACTTGTCGAACTCAATGTTTTTCCCGTTTCCTTCCATGTCCATGTCACAGTTTAAAGTATGAATCATGAGAGTACCAAAAGCATTCTTTGCTCGAAAAGAAACTTTGACAGCAAAAGTCCCATCTTCATTTTCTCTAATAATCCACTTTCTTAATATTTCAAGTCCAGTCGGATCGTTTACATTTTTTTCTAAGTATGATTTAATGTTGTATTCAAAACCTGAGTCTTCAAATTTTTTAATCCTTTCTGCTAGTTTTCGACTAACATAATTAAGAGATTTTGTTTTGTCAGCATTTTTTAATTGAGTTCCTTTCTTGTAAACATATACACCTTCGATATTGTCAAATGTGTTTAAATGGTACTCGGCATAAAAATTATTTGCAAATACAATGTCATCTTTTTTATATTCAATAGCTATATTTAAGCTACTGTCGGCTTGGTTATAAAAAACATCCGTCACATTATACAGGCTATCTTTCTTTATTGATTCACAAACACTGTCCATATTAACTGTTTTTAAACCTTTTTGATTTTTGTCTTCATTGCTGTTTGTCGATATAACAATGATTATAACTAATAAAATAATTGGTAAGAAAAAGAATTTAAAAATTTTCTTGTTGATTGACTTTCTTTTCTGGAGTTGTTCTGGTGTCAAATTCTTAGCAGAGCCTGACCATTCGTTTACCATAATTTTTTATTTAGTTGTGAAAGATTAACTCCTTTTTATTAAAGATGATATTATAATAATTGCCACCAACGTATCTGCATTTAAGCAGAGGCGGAATTTGGAAATATGTTGTTGAAATTATTGAAAAAGTTGAATAGCGAAAAGGAGATGAGCAATTGCGTTATCGTCCGCCGACTTTGCTGAAATGCTTTGTTGGTTGCTGCTTAGTCAATTC
>JAFKLS010000001.1 GCA_017304675.1 Sphingobacteriia bacterium | reverse complement strand
TCATATTTAAAATATCCATCTAACAAAAGCTTCCATGGCGGCATATTGTGTGAGGCCGAGCGAGGCATATAGTTTGGCTGTATTGGCATTTCTGTCTTCAGCCCTTTGCCAGAACTCCCTGTTATCGCTTCCCTGGAAAGGCACCATGTCTTTTTGCGACTGGTGAATGAATATGCCAAACCTTTTTTTCATCACCTGGTCGGGGCTCATGGGAATGGCCATTTCTATATCGGCTATATCCCATTCCTGCCAGGCTCCTTTATACAGCCATACCCAGCAATCTTTTACCCATTGTTCCCCGGAGGCTTTCAGCCTTCTTAGGCTTTCAAAAATAATATCCAAACACACTTTATGGGTGCCATGGGGATCGGCCAGGTCTCCGGCACAGTATACCTGGTGTGGCTGCAGCTTCTTTAAAAGTGCCATCGTTATTTCTATATCCGCCTCACTCATCGGGTTTTTCTGTATGGCTCCTGTTTCATAGAATGGCAGGTTTAGAAAATGGGCATTCTCATCTTTCAATCCAACATACCTGCAGGTGGCTTTGGCTTCGCAGCGCCTGATCAGCCCTTTGATATTCCTTATCTCGGCCGTGTCGGGATCATTGGCTTTTTTCTGAGACAGGTATTCCCCGGCATCGGATAAAATGGATTTGCTCTTCTGGTTATCGATACCGAACTGTTCTTCAAAACCCACTGCAAAATCTAAAAAACGGGTAACAAATTCATCAGTAACAGCAATATTGCCGCTGGTCTGGTAGGCTACATGAACATCATGACCCTGATCGTGCAAACGCATGAAAGTTCCTCCCATGCTGATGATATCATCATCGGGATGCGGTGAAAAAATCAAACATTTTTTGGGATGCGGGGCACTTCTTTCCGGGTGTGCCGGAATGATGGCATTGGGTTTGCCGCCGGGCCAGCCCGTAATACTGTCTCTGAGCATATAGTATACCTGTAAATTGATCTCGGAAGCTTCCCCTTTTTCTACCAGCAAATCTCCCAGTCCATTCTCATTGTAATCGTGTGTGGTAAGGCTTAGTATGGGTTTACCCGTTTTAAGGGCTATACTTACTACCGCCCGTTTAATCGTTAAGGGGGTCCATTCCACTTCTCCTGTTAACCAGGGCGATTTGATCCTTGTCAGTTCGGCTGAAGCGGCTTCATCAACCACAAATACACAGTCATTATGCTGTTGCAGGATGCTGGCCGGAACCTGTTCCGTTACATGGCCTTCTGCACTCCTGGCTATTATGGGCGCTTTATTGCCCCAGGCCATCAGCAGGATCTTTTTGGCTTTTAATATGGTGCTGATGCCCATGGTAATGGCCATGCGGGGTACCTGCGATATGTTCTGAAACTCGTATGTATTGGCTATACGGGTAGAGTTATCTAATGATACCAGCCTCGTTTTGGAGAATATGCTCGATCCCGGCTCATTGAAACCTATATGGCCATTGTTGCCGATACCCAGTATCTGAAGGTCTATTCCTCCCACTGCATCTATTAACTGCTCATATTTAAGACAGTGCTTTTTTATATCTTCCTTGGCAATCTCTCCATTGAGAATATGAATATTGTCCGGCTGTATATCAATATGGTTGAACAGGTGGCGGTGCATAAAGCTCCAATAGCTCTGAACGGCTTTACGTTCTATCGGATAGTATTCATCTAAATTAAAAGTGATTACATTCTTAAAACTTAATCCTTCTTCCCTGTGCAGGCGAACCAGCTCCGCATAAAAGGTAATAGGAGTGGAGCCCGTTGCCAAACCCAACACACAATCAAGCCCCTTTTGTTGTTTCTCCCGGATGAGTTCTGCCACTTGCTGCGCCACATAAGCTGAACCTTTTTGCACATTCGAAAAAACCTGTACGGCAACCTTCTCTAAACTGTCACTTAAATCAAT